>NZ_JACAPR010000020.1 GCF_013385635.1 Pseudomonas gingeri | reverse complement strand
CTACTGCGGCTTCACCCAGATACTGTCCATGGGCCGGCGCAACAAGATGACCGGCGTCGCCGAGCAGTTCCAGTACATCCTGCGCGACGAATCCATGCACCTGAACTTCGGCATCGACGTGATCAACCAGATCAAGATCGAAAACCCGCACCTGTGGGATGCCGAGATGAAGGAAGAAGCCACGCAGATGATCCTGCAGGGCACCCAGCTGGAAATCGAATACGCCCGTGACACCATGCCCCGCGGCGTACTGGGCATGAACGCGGCGATGATGGAGGACTACCTCAAGTTCATCGCCAACCGTCGCCTGTCGCAGATCGGCCTGAAGGAAGAGTACCCGGGGACCACCAACCCGTTCCCCTGGATGAGCGAGATCATGGACCTGAAGAAAGAGAAGAACTTCTTCGAGACCCGTGTGATCGAGTACCAGACTGGCGGTGCGTTGAGCTGGGATTGATCTTCGTCCTGCACGAATAGTCCGAAACACTGAAAGCCCTGAACCTGTTCGGGGCTTTTTGTTTATAGGCTGGCCTGTTCTACTCGATAGGTTCAGGACCTTCCAGAAATGAAATGAATCACTCCCCTGCCTGCCCCAAAGAGCGATTTCAGAGATCATCGAAGCCGGAAACGGAAAAGCCCACCGTTCGGCGAGCCTTCTTTTTTACCTGCCTCCAGAAGACTTTTTCACTCTCCCAAAGCTGATGGGGAAAGAATGCTGAAGATCAGAATCACAGAACAATTCGCCTTGGACGTTAAAACTCAAAAGGCCTTAGGCCAAGACCTCGACCGAATCAAACCAATCATCGAAGGCCTTACCCATCAACGAAAGCTGCCACTCTACTGCTGTGACAACCCTATCCCGGGAACCTGGGGACGCTGGAATTGCAAGATTGGCTTCGACTGGTGGCTGCTCTACAAATGCGATGCCATGGCAGGAACGATTACGCTGGAACGGACAGGAAGCGTGAAAGACCTCTTCGAGTAAACCTGAAAAAGCCAGAACGGCACCTTGAGGCACCCTTCCGGATTCAGATTCCCAGGTCCTTGTACAACGCCTCTGTGCTTTCATACTCACGAAGGTTTTCACCGCGATCAGTGGCCTCCATCACCGCCCGGGTCTTGGCGTTAGGGGCCTTCACCTTGAAGGGAAGCTCCTTGTCCTGAACGATCTGAACCAAAAGCATACGAATTGCCTGGGAAACCGTCATGCCCATCCCATCGAGAATTTCCGTGGCATTGGCCTTCAGTTCACTGTCAATCCGGGTACGTACCACTTCAGTATGCGCCATAGCTCACTCCAGGCTCGTTGTAGCTACAATAAGCAAACTATAGTGCCAACTGCCTCTTGCGTCGAACACTTTCCGTTCGTTTCATGCCGGAGTCCTTCACTCACCCTCCAGTCCTTACAAGGTATGGCTGTCGTTCGGGTTGGGAGCCGGTACGGCGCTGGCCCTGTATTTCATCGTCTCACTGATAAAGCACCTGGGCTGACTATTCGTTTCAATTCCCTTTCGACACCTCACGCCGCACCTTGCGCTCCATGGCATAGGCCGCGCCGGGCTCGCTGATCAACTCTTCCCGACGCAGCGGTTGCGCGCAATGCTCGCAAAGCGGCCCCAGGCCCGCTGGCTGGCCGCAGAGTTTGTGCGTATAGCGCACCGCCAATTCTTCCTCTTCCGATTTGCACCAGGTCTCGCCCCACGCCCGTAACGCCAGGACCACGGAGTAGAACCCCTCGCCTTTGGGCGTCAGGTGGTATTCGTGGCGCAGCGGACGCTCGCTGTAGGGGCGCCGCTCAACCAGTCCGTCAGCCTCCAGGCTTTTCAGGCGACCGGCAATCATCTGCGGCGTTCCGCCCGTCTGGATCTGGATCTCGTCGAAGCGACGATTGCCCATGAACAGCTCGCGCAAAACCAGCAGAGTCCAGCGGCCACCTACAATTTCCTCCGCCCGCGCGATCGGGCACAACGTTTCGGGCGCACTTTCTTTCAACGACATACCACCTTGCCTCTCGGAAGTTACTATGATTATCATAGTATAGTAATACCAAGGCAACCCCCGCTGCCCTGGCTATCCAACATCACTGGAGATCCCGCTATGTCGACTGTCACCTACCCTATCGATCGGACCGCCTATCTGCTGGTCGATCCCTACAATGACTTTCTCTCGGAAGGCGGCAAGGTCTACCCCTTCATCGAACCCGTCGCCAACCAGGTTCACCTGCTCGACAACCTGCGCGCCCTTGACCGGACCGTACGGGGCCAGGGCATCCAGGTAGTGATTGTACCGCACCGTCGTTGGGAAAAAGGCGACTACGAACGCTGGGACCACCCGAGCCCGACACAATGCAAAGTCATGCATATGCATCACTTCGCACGGGGTGAATGGGGTGGCGAATGGCATCCTGATTTCGCGCCGAAGGACGGCGATATCGTCGTGCAGGAACACTGGGGCTCCAGCGGATTCGCCAATACCGACCTGGACTTTCGCCTCAAGCAGCAAGGCATCACCCATGTGATCATCGTCGGCCTGCTGGCCAATACCTGTATCGAGGCGACTGCCCGTTATGCGGTGGAACTGGGTTATCACGTGACCTTGGTGCGGGACGCCACCGCCGCCCTCAAACCGGAAATGATGCACGCCGCGCACGAGCTCAACGGTCCGACATTTGCCCACTCGATCGTGGCCACGGATGAGCTCATCGCCACACTGGAGGGCAAGTAGATGCAACTGACTGGCAAGCTCTTTATCGGCGCAGGTGATCTCCCCGCTATCGAGGAGACCCTGAAGGCACTCAACCCGGCGACCAACCAAAGGATAGAACCCGCTTTCGCGCTGGGTGACGCGGCTAGTGTCGATGCCGCAGCAACCCTCGCCGACGAGGCATTCGACAGCTACAGCCATACCTCGCTCTCCTGGCGGGCCGCGTTCCTGGAAAGCATTGCCGACAACCTCGACGCTGTCCGTCTGGAACTGACGGCCCGGGCGGCACTTGAAACCGGCGTCCCCCAAGCCCAGCTCGAAGGTGAAGCGACCAAGGCGGCGACACAGTTTCGCCAGTTCGCGGACGTCGTGCGCAAAGGGCGTTTCCTCCAGTTGTCCATCGACCCGGAACAACCTGATCGGCAACCGCGCCCACGGATGGATCACCGGCTACAGAAAATGGCGATCGGTCCGGTCGCCATTTTCGGCGCCAGCAACTTTCCGATTGCCTACTCGATTGCCGGTGGCGATACCGCCTCTGCCCTGGCGGCGGGCGCACCGGTGATCCTCAAGGCGCACAACGCACATCCCGGCGCGTCGGAGATCCAAGCCTGGGCGATTCGTCAGGCGGTACAAAAGCACGGCCTGCACCCAGGCGTGTTTTCGATGGTTCGCGGCGAAGGCAACACCATCGGTGAAGCCCTGGTCGACCACCCACTGGTCAAGGCCGTCACCTTCACCGGCTCGGAACACGGCGGCATGGCCCTCTATCGTCGTGCCCAGCAGCGCCACGAGCCGATCCCGGTGTTTACCGAAATGACCAGCGTCAACCCGACCTTTGTCCTCGCTCATACGCTGGCTCAAAAAGGCGCGAGCATCGGTGACGGCTTCATCGAACGCATGCTGGTCAATGTCGGCCAAGCCTGCCTGAAACCCGCCCTTCTCATTGCGATTGACGGTCCGGGCTTCGAGCTGTTGCGCACGGCGATGATCCAGCGCGTGGCCCAGGCAGCGGCGCGCACCATGCTCACCCCGGGCATCCATGGCGCCTACGTGAAAGCCCTGGCAAGCGTGCAGCACGCCGGTGCGGCCCTCATCGCCCAAGGCCTGGCATCGGCAACGGCGGTCGATGGGCAATCGATGTTGCTGGAGGTGGACGGCGAACAATTTCTCGGCGAGCCCGCCCTGTCGCAAGAGGTGTTTGGCCCTGCCGCCTTGCTGATCAAGGTCCGGGATGAGGAAGAGCTGCTCGCGGTCGCCCGTTCGCTGCGCGGCCAGCTCAGCGCCGCCATTCACCTGGAAGCCGAAGACCTGCCAGCGGCCCGGCGCCTGCTGCCGATCCTGGAACGACGCACCGGCCGCATCGTCGTCAATGCCTTTGCCCACCCGCAGGAAGTGTCATTCGCGGCGATCCATGGCGGGCCTTATCCGGCAACGTCGGACAGTCGTTTCACCTCCGTGGGAATGACCTCCATCGAGCGCTTCCTGCGTCCGGTGTGCTACCAGGGGTTTCCCGACGCCCTACTGCCCGAAGCACTGCGCGACGGCAATCCACTGCGCCTGGATCGTCTCATCGACGGCCAGATCAACTGAATGAAAATACCATTGCCGAGGATTTCCTCGTGGCGTAGCAGTCTCTAGATTGGCTTGACCGACACCACATCGAAGTAACGGAACTTCTTCTTTTTCGCTTCGTTCTTGGCTTCCTGTTCCGCGACGAAGGTACTCAGGGTATTGGCGTCATAAGTGAGCACTTCGATCTCGCCTTCAAACTCGCGGGTCGCGTGCAGCGTAACCCGCAGTTTTGGCGAGAGCGCCTTGGCCACAGGGCGCCGCTTGGGAGCGGGTGGCGGGGTTGATACGAACGTCGGCTCAGGTTTCGGTTCAGACTTTGGCGCGGGGGCCGGTACCGGCTCGGCGCTTGGGCTGGAGGGACCAAACAGCGCCAGGCGCATCTCCTCCTCGCTCAGTTCATTACTCATTGATGGGTGTCTCATTACAGAAGGCGGTTGAACATTTAGGAAGCTAACGGATTCTACCAGTCTTGGCCGTCGGTTGCTGTAATCGGTGCAAATCCGCAGCAAAACAATGGCTTGCGCGGACCTCCCAGCTATCGATCACCCGTTGCAAATGAATCGCCAACTCAGTGGAAAAGCGCCGTTCCGGCGTCTCGAGATCGATGCCGAACAGCTCCTGGATCCGTGACAGCCGATACCTGAGCGTCGTCACATGGCTCCCCATCGCATCCGCGCAGGCCTGGCTGCGGCAGCTCTCGCGCAGATAGGCCGTCAGTGTTTCCAGGTACGGCGTGTGGTGCTTGCGATCGTGGGCCTTGCCGCCATAGTCGACGATGATCATCTGCTGCGCGTTGTTGAAGTGGATACCCAGGCGCCGGGCCCGCTGCAGGATGTCGTCGGCGTCGCGCCAGCGGCCTTCGAGGACTTCGAACAGCAGTTCGGTCTGGGTCCGGGTTTCAAAACGAAAGCGGATAAAGCTGCGCATCATCCGCGCCCTGATCGACTGCAACCAGGTGTTCAAGAGCCAGCAACTGCTGGTGGAAATCACCCTGGCACGGTACACGTCCCAGGACATGCGCCGCTTCGAACAACGCATGGGCGATGCCGGCGAAGTACAGTTCTGCTACGCCACCGGTGGCGGCGTGGACTACATCGCGATGATCCAGGCCGCGGACATCGATCAGTACCAGCGCTTCATCGACCAGTTGTTGCTGGAAGACCTGGGCATCGAGCGCTACTTCACCTACATCGTCACCAAGACCATCAAGACCGGCGGCGCACTGCCGATCCAGGCATTGAACGCCTTGCTCGCCTCGGACTAACGCCACCCGCCAATGTCTTCACCCCCCCGCCTGACGGGCTTCGGCATCGATCCGCGGCAGGATGATTCTGGGCGCGAACTCCGAGCGCCGCGTGCCTTCGAGAACATCCGCCGGCAGCTCGCCGAAGCGTTCGGCAGCCTCACGTGCCACGGCATTGCCCACAATGAAGTCAGCACGCGTCGCTCCGGAGAACCGGTACTGACGGGCCAACCCGAACAGGCTGCGAAACACCCGCCCGCTGGCGCTGATCCAGCGCTCCATGGTGCGGCGGTCGATCAATGCCGTTCTATGGGCCAGCAGCAGTTGGCGAACGATGCTGTCGTAATCGATCAACAGATACACCGCCAGGAAACCCAACGGGGACCTGACGACCAATGGCAACGTGACAGGCTGGACACTGAGGTTTTCGCCGACACTGAGCGCGGCGGGCAGACGGCTCATCAGCGGTGCCAGTTGTTCCTGGATCTGCGCCAGCTCGACTTTCGCGCTTTGCAGTTTTTCGTGAAGACGGATCATCCAGAAGTCGGAGTAAGGATCATCCAGGGCGGCGCCGCGCCCGACCCTGCCGATCAGGCCGAGAAATCCGACAAGACCCATGATGCGTCTTTTTTCTTCGCTCATCGGCCTGCCTTGCCAGACTTGAGCCGCATGCCAGGTGTGCAGCGTAAAGTTCATGGTACTGCGTAGCGGGCCGATTTCGAGGGGGGAAAAACTGGACATCGCGTACTCCTGATGGGTAAAGGTCAGGGCAGCAGTGTCATCGCGAACCGGTCGATCGTCAGTCGGGAAACAGGTTGGCGAACGATCTGTTTTTATCGTCCGGCCCTTCCCCGTAACCGTCTTTGCACATAGCAACATGTTCTAACAAGACGGTTAGCGGCAGTCCATTTTCTCTACTAGGCTTTGGCGCTCATGGAACCGGTCCGGCCTGCTCGGCGGACCACTGCTCAGGGAGACATTGATGACCCCCGTAAGAATGGCCGAACGCACCTATCGCACCTGGTCCAGCCCGATCCTGCTGGAGCTCAAGGATCGCGCCCATCAACTGGACAAACCCTCGCGCGAAGCCTTGCTGAATGTGCTGGTGGAGCGCCGTCTGATCGATCTCGGCAGTCCGACCGGGGAAGAACGGCGCAAGGCCGGACAGTCCGGCCTGCGTTAGCGAACGGCGCAGTCAACCCTGGGACAAGCTCACGGACAAGGTGTCCAGGGCTGGCATGGCGCCCTGCCCACGCAACCAGCCACGCTCGGCAAAAGCCAGCATTTCCTGATCGCCACGGCTGTCGCCATAGGCGAACAGGACCTGAGCCTGTTCGTTACCGAGCCATTGCTGAAGCTGACGGACCTTCTCCGGTCCCCAGCAGTTGGCTGACGCCAGTTGCCCGGAAAAATGCCCGTCGCGATAGTCCAGACGGGTCGCCAGCACCGCATCGAAACCGGCCGCCGCCGCCCAGTGTTCGAGGTACAGCACCGGCGAAGCGCTGACCAGCACCAGCCGGTGACCGAGGCGTTTGTGCTCCTCGATGCGCGCCACCATCTCCGGGCGAATCAGCCTGGGCAGGCGTGTGGCGGCATAGTGCCGGGCAAAGTCTTCCAGCTCGGCCTGGGGCCGACCACGCAGGGTAACGGCGAGAAAGCGACTTTTCGCCTCGGCCCGACCACAGCGACCGGTGACCATGCCCAGCAGCCACGGCAACACCAGAAGGCCGCCGAGCAGAAAACGTCGATTGCCGACCTTGTAACGCACGAAATCCCGCAGGCTGTCCGTGGTGGTGATGGTGCCATCGAAGTCGAAGGCCACGCAGGGGCGTTGATCGACGCTCCCCGAAAGAGCACGCTCTTCATGGGACTCCAGCACCCCACTACTTGGGTTTTTCATTGCATTCACATCCTGAAGCCCGCCGAGCGATGGTTATCCATCAGGATCACCCTATCACCGACACCTGCGGGAGTGCTACTTGCCCGGCCACCCCCACAGGGACTTCAGCGTTGATGCTTACTGCTTCCCTTCGTAATTGACCATCCAGGCAATGCCGAAACGGTCCTCGAACATGGCGAAACTCTTCGCCCAGAACGTTTCCTCCAGTGACATGAAGACCTTGCCGCCATCACTGAGGCCCTCAAACAACCGTCTGGCCTCTTTCTCGCTGTCGACATTGAGGGACACCGACACACCCTGCGGCTTGTGGTACGGCTGGCCCGGCGGGCAGTCGGAAGCCATCAGGCTGAAGTCGCCCACGGTCAGGCAGGCATGCAGGATCAGGTTCGCGTCCTTGGGCACACCTGCGTTTGCGGGTGCATCGGCAAAGGACATGGAAAACAGCGTGCCGCCGAGTACCCTCTCGTACTGTGCGAAGGCTTCCTTGCAGTTACCGTTGAAAGTCAGGTAGGGAATGATTCTCATGGTGGTTCTCCTGTGGTCAGGTTTCACGATTGGCCGGACATCTGCGCCCGCAGGCGTTCTTCCTGCTCGCGCAACTCGGGGGTAAAGGACTCGCCAAAATCCTCGGCTTCGAAGATCTGGCGAATTTCGATTTCACTGTCGCTGACCATCGGATTGGGGCAGCGCTTGACCCAGTCGATGGCTTCCTGCAGCGACGGAACCTGGAAAATCCAGAAGCCGGCGATCAGTTCCTTGGTTTCGATAAAGGGCCCGTCGACAACGCTGCGACGTTCACCGGAAAACTGCACGCGGGCGCCCTTGGCGCTGGGGTGCAGGCCCTCACCGGCGAGCATCACGCCGGCCTTGACCAGCTCTTCGTTGTAGGCGCCCATGGCGGCCAGCAGTGCTTCACTGGGCATTTCTCCGGCTTCCGATTCCGGGCTGGCCTTGACGATCACCATAAATCGCATGGTCTTTTCTCCTGATGGTGGGTGAACCGTCCCACTGGCGGTTCTACGGGTTAATCGAACAGCAATCGGCGAAATCGACACGCCGGCGAAATTATTTTTCCGGCGGGCCGCCGGTCCGGTTTTTTCGTTTGTCCTGGGTGAATGTCGAGAACACCCGCGGTCAATCGACTAAGCATAGAAGTACGCCCTCTACCAGTACCTCATCTGCCGCCCGACAAACCCGCCGGGCGCCGCCGTCAAGGAGACCTCGTGATGAACGAGCACACTGTTGAACAGCATCCCGTGGTATCGCGCCAGGAATGGTTGGCCGCGCGCCAGCAGCACCTGGCCCGTGAAAAGGCCTTCAGCCATCAGCGCGACCAGCTCAGTGCCGAACGCCGCGCCCTGCCCTGGGTGCGGATCGACAAGGACTATCAATTCGAAGGCCCCAATGGCTCGCAACGGCTGGCCGATCTGTTCGGCGCCCACAGCCAGTTGATCGTCTACCACTTCATGTTCGCCGACGGCTGGAAGGAAGGTTGCACCGGCTGCTCGTTCCTCGCCGATCACTTCGACGGCGCGAACCTTCACCTGGCCCATCACGACGTTGCGTTTGTCGCGGTGTCCCACGCGCCCTGGGCACAGTTCCAGGCCTTCAAGCAACGCATGGGCTGGCACTTCGACTGGTTGTCGTCGGCCGGCAGCGACTTCAACCAGGACTTCGGTGTCAGCCCTTCGCCGGCGGAAAAAGCCGCCGGCAAGACCCGCTACAACTACGAACTGATCGACAGCAGCGAAGAAGAGTTGCCCGGACTCAGCGTTTTCTACCGCAACCCCGAGGGTGAGATCTTCCATACTTATTCGACCTATGCGCGGGGCCTGGACATCCTGGTGGGCACCTACAATTTTCTCGACCTGATGCCCAAGGGTCGTAACGAAAGCGGGACCATGAACTGGGTCAGGCACCATGACCGCTATGAACATTCCGGGCAGCCTGCCTGCTGCGGCTCCCACGACGATAAAAAATGAGATTGCCGAGGGTTCGACATAAGAACCCCGGACCGCGACAAGTTCACGCCTTCGGGTGCCCCGACCGGCAATTCAGAGGGGTCCTACAAAACGTGCTGACACCACACCAACAGCACCCGGCCAGAGGGCCGGGTGCGGGCAAACCGCGCGTAACGATTCGCCAACAAAGCAGGTAATATCGAAAAGCCACGCCCCGCATCACCCCCATATAGAGAGGAAAAATGGATTCTCCTGCAGTCTCGATCGGTCAATCTCCGGATTTCGCCCTGGCCCTGTCCGGCGGCGGTGTCCGGGCCATGGTGTTTCATCTGGGCGTGCTCAAGTACCTGGCCGAGCAGAACGCACTGGAACGGGTCAGCCAGGTTTCTACCGTCTCCGGCGGCAGCCTGCTGGTGGGCCTGATGCTGCATGAGAATGGTGGGCAATGGCCCGCTTCGACGGTCTTCCTGCAGACGATCTATCCGCGCCTGCGTGAGCAGTTGTGCTCGCGCAGTCTGCTCTGGAGTGCCCTGCGCCAGCTGCTCAACCCGCTGAACTGGCGCTTTATCCTGTCCCGGGCCAATCTGCTGGAACTGGGCCTGCGCAACGAATGGGGAGTGACCGGCCTGCTGTCGGAGATCGGCGCCAGGCCGGACTGGTCGATCAATGGCACCACCGCCGAGAACGGCAAGCGCTTTCGTTTCAAGCGGACCACCATGGGCGACTATTCCATCGGCTACGCCGCCACCCTCGGCGTGCCCCTTGCCAAGGCCTTGGCGGTGTCGGCAGCGTTCCCCGGCGGTATCGGCCCGCTGGCTCTCGACAGCCGTCGTTTCAAGTGGATGCAGCGGGGCTGGGATGCGCCACTCGATAGCGCGGTCGAGGCCATGCTGCCGTTCAGCACGCTGCACCTGTATGACGGCGGGGTGTATGACAACCTCGGCCTGGAGCCGTTTTTCGACGCCGCCACCGGACACAGCAAGCGTTACGAATATCCGATTGTCGTGTCCGATGCCGGCGCCCCGCTCAAATCCGGGTTCCAGGCCGGCATGCTCAGTCCCTGGCGACTCAAGCGCCTGTCCGACATCATGTCCAACCAGTCGCGGGCCCTGCGTACACGGACCTTTGTCGAATACCTGAACCAGGCACCGGGACGCGGCGGCTACCTGGGTATCGCCAGCGCGCTGATCGAAGCCCCGGCCGGCAGCGACGCGGCATTTGCCGCGAACTTCGCCACCAGCCTGGATCGCCTCGAACCCGAGGTGTTCGACCGCATCGCCCGACATGGCCATGCCGTGGCCGAGGCCACCGACCGGCACTACGGGGTAGTGCAATCACCCGCCCTAGCCGCCCAGTCCACCGCGCCGGCCTGACACGACTCATGGCACCATCAGCACCCCGAGGCTGGCGCTGACCACCAGCGCGGTGCCGGCAAACTGCAGCGGCACCATTGGCTGGTTCAGCACCATATAACCGGCCAGGGCACCGACTGCCGGCTCGACGCTCATCAGGATGCCGAACGAAGACGCCGGCATCCGCCGCAGTGCGATCATCTCCAGGCCATAGGGCAGCAACGGCACGAACAGCGCCAATCCGGCACAGCTGGCAACCTGCAGCCATGGCAGATGCCCACCGCTCTGCCACAACCCCAGAGGCGCAGTAAGCACCGCCGCCGCGAGCAGCGACACCGACAAGCCTTCAAAGCCCGGAAACAGCGTACCGACCCGCTTCATCAGCAGGATATAGGCGCCCCAACCGGCCGCCGAACCAAACGCCAGGGCCAGCCCCAGCGGTTCACCGATCCAGCCCTGTTCATTGCGCGCCAGCAACAGCACACCGGCCATCGCCAGCAGCGGCCAGATCAGCGCCCGCCAGCGACGGATGGCCAGGCTCGCCAGCAGCAGCGGGCCGAGAAACTCGATGGCGATTGCCAGCCCCAGCGGAATGCGCTGAATCGACGCGAAAAAACAGCTGGTCATCACCGCCATCGCCAGGCCCAGGCCGGCAGCGGCGCCCCAGCGTGAGAGCGAATAGGTGTGCAGTGGCGGCCGCACCACCAGCATCAACAAGGTCGCGGCCCAGCACAGGCGCAGCCAGGTGGTACTGAGGGAGCCGTAGGTGTCCATGGTCGGTGACGACAAGGCGGCCCCGAACTGGACAAGACACATCGACAACACACACAACGACGCCGCCAGCAGCAACGCCCGGCGGGGGGGCCGCGCAGTGGCGGTAACGGGAAGCACGGCGGCATTTTCCTGCATGACAAAACCTCCTGTGAAAGTCAGGTCATCCTAGCCAGCCCCCCTAACTTCAAATAAGCTGATATTTCTTATCGCTACTTCAAGAATATTGATAATGCGCGATCTCGACAGCAACCTGTTGCGAACCTTTATCACCGTTGCCGAAACCGGTGCGGTCGGCACAGCTGCCCAGCGCCTGGCCCGAACCCAGGCCGCCGTGAGCATGCAGTTGCGCCGCCTGGAAGAGGATCTGCAGCGACGCCTGTTCGACCGCTCCCCACGCGGCCTGCGTCTGACCGAGGCCGGCCATCTGCTGCTGCCCTATGCCCACAGCATTCTCGGGGCCGGCGCCGATGCACGGCGGGCGCTGTCCATCAGCCAGGTGGCGGGCACGGTGCGCCTCGGCCTGCTGGAGGACATTGCCGTCGGCCGCCTGCCCCGTGCCCTGCACCGCTTTTCGGCGGCATACCCGCATATCACCCTGGAGATCACCATCGACAGCAGCGCGGCGATGTCTGCCCGGCTGCTGGACGGCGCGCTGGATATCGTCATCGGTGATTCCCAGGGCATCGACGCCCAACCCCAGGTGAGCTGGAACCAGCCGTTGTTCTGGGTGGGCGCCAGGGGACTGGTGCTGGACCCCGATCTGTCCAACCGGATAGTGCCGCTGGTGACCTTCGGTGGCACCTGTCTGTGGCAACCGCGGGTGGCGCAACTGCTGAAACAGGCCGGTATCGCCTGGCGCGTGGTGTGCAGCAGCACCAGCCTGCCGGCGGTGCAATCGGCGGTCGAGGCCGGTCTGGGCATCGCGGTGCTGCTGGAAAGCAATGTGCAGCCGCAGAGCATGCGCGTACTGGGCCCCCTCGATGGCCTGCCACCGGCACCGACCGTCGATTTCGGTCTTTATGTACGCCGTGTACCCCTGGCCCAGGCGGCCGCGGTGCGGGCCTTGCAGCGCTTCCTCGAAGAAGAACTGAATATCCCCGCCGCCCCGCTCCAGTTCGTCCCCGACAACGAGATTGCTCAGGAGCACCTGTGATAGAATAGATGTCTACGTGAATCTATTATCAGGAGCCATCATGCCCCGCGTCTCGCGCAAACAGGCCGAACTCAACCGCGAAATCATCACCGATGCCGCCGCGCGGCTGTTCCGTGAACGCGGCCTCAAGGGCCTGAGCGTGATCGAGGTGATGGGCGCGGCCGGGCTGACCCATGGCGGCTTTTACGGTCACTTCGATTCCAAGGAAGCCCTGGCGGCCGAAGCCTGTGGCCGCAGCTTCGAGCAATCGACCGAACGCTGGCAACAACGCACGGCCGAAGCCCCCAGCCACGAAGCGGCGCGCCAGTCCATCGTCGAGCACTACCTGAGTACCGAACACCGCGACAATCCCGGCGCAGGCTGCCCGGTGGTAGCGTTCTGCGGCGACCTCGCCCACGAGGACAGCGACAGCGCCGTGCGCCAGAGCTACGTCGAAGGCCTGGAAAAACTCGTGGGCGCCTACAGCGCTCTGCTCGACAGCCCCGAGCCTGAAGCGCGGAAAACCGCCCTGGTGCAATACTCATTGCTGGTCGGCGCCCTCTCCCTGGCCCGTTCGACCCGTGGCCGGGCGATCTCCGATGAGATCCTCGAAGCCGCCCACGCCGCCCTGCTGCCGGCCAACGGCTGAATCAGTCACCCGCCGCCATCAGCTCGAAATAGAACACAGCGCCCTTCTCCGGGATCGACAGCAGACGGACCTGGCTGTCGTGCAGTTGCAGGATGCGTCGCACGATCAATAAGCCGAGGCCACCGGAGCGGCGGTCGCCGTCATGGTTGAAGGGACGACGAAAGAGGTTTTCCAGCAGCTTGGCCGGAATCCCCGGCCCGGTATCGCTGACCGTCACCTGCACCTTCCCCGCCTCATGCACCAGCGCCACTTCGATGGTCCCGCCTTCGGGGGTATGGCGCAGTGCATTGTCGATCAGGTTGGTCAGCACCCGCTCGATCATGCCAAGGTCGGCACTCACCATCGACGCGCCGCGGGGCAATACCGCCAGCAGTTTCGACTGGCGGGTCTCGGCCATCAGCTCGAACTTCTGGAACACGTCCTGGATCAGGTCGCTGAGGGAAAAGTCCTCGCGTTCCAGGCGCACCGCGCCGTGCTCCAGGCGCGCCAGCTCGAACAACGCCTGGGCCAGCTTGCCGACCTTGTTGCTCTGGGCCAGGGCGATACCGAGGTAACGCCGACGCTCGTCGACCGCCAGCACGCCGTCCTTGAGCGAGAGGGTTTCCAGGTAGCCGTGCAGCGAGGCCAGCGGCGTGCGCAGGTCATGGGAGATATTCGCCACCAGCTCGCGGCGGTCCTGGTCGAGCTGGGTCAGGGTCCGCCATTGCTCACCGATACGGGCGGCCATTTGTGCAAAGCTGGCTTCCAGCACTTCGATTTCGTCACGACTGCCGAACCCCGCGCTCGACAGCACCGGCAAGCGAGCCGGCGGCACATCGGTGTCGAAATCGCGCATGGTGTCGGTCAGGCGGCGCAACGGTCGGGTAATCAGGCGGAAGGCGATCAGGCCGGCAATCAGCCCGAGTAGCGCCACCAGGGTCATGGCCCACAAGGTGGTGCGCAGGACCGAACTGGCCGAGACCCGCGCCGCCAGGCGGTCATGCTCTTCGCCCTGCAGCACCACGTAGAGATAGCCCAGGTTCTTGCCGCCACCCTGCAACGCGGCGGCACTGAACACCTTGCGCCCGTCATTGCTGCGCGGGTCGTCACCGAGGATCGGCAGCGGCTGGTCGTCGAGCAGGCGCTGGATCGGGCGCAGGTCGACATGGTCGCGCTTGAGATGGCCTTGCGGCGCCGCATCGCCAGTGATCCGCCCGCCCGGATCGAGCAGGTAGACCTCGACGCTCGGATTGACATTCATCAACTGGCCGAACAGCGCCCGCACACCCTCCATGGTCAGGCCTTCGGTGCCCACCAGACGGTTCTCCAGGGCGATGCTGCGGGCCAGGTCGCGGGACAGCCCCTGCACCACTTCCTTCTCGTGCATGTCGCTGGCACGCACCTGCAACCACACCGAGGCGCCACAGCAGGCCAGCAACAGGATAGAAAAGACCACGGACAAGCGCTGGGACAGGGTCAGGTTCATTCGGCACGCCCCGCAGGCGCGAAACGATAACCCCGGCCCCAGACCGTAAGGATTCGCTCGGGCTGCGCCGGGTCGACCTCGATCTTCGCCCGCAGGCGATTGATATGGGTGTTGACCGTGTGCTCGTAGCCGTCGTGCTGGTAGCCCCAGACCTGGTTCAGCAGGTCCATGCGCGAGTAGACCGTGCCGGGGTTCTTCATGAAGAAGTGCAGCAGGTCGAATTCCCTCGGCGTCAGCTCCAGGTACTGGCCGTTGACCTCGGCCTGGCGGGTCAGCGGATCGAGGCTCAGACCGTTGAGTTCGAGGCTGCCGGCATCGACCTTGAGGCTCTTGGCCAAGGCATCGACCCGCCGTAGCAGCGCCTTGACCCGCGCCGCCAGTTCGAGCATGGAGAACGGCTTGGCCAGGTAATCGTCGGCGCCCAGTTCAAGACCGAGCACCCGATGCATTTCACTGGAACGGGCGCTGGTGATGATGATCGGCGTGTAGCGCGCCATGGCCCGTGCCTGGCGACAGATCTCCAGGCCATCGACGCCCGGCAGCATGAGGTCGAGGATCAATGCATCCCACGAGCCCTTCTCCAGTTGCGCCAGCCCCAGATTGCCGTCGGCGCAATGGGTGACCTCATAACCTTCGTCACGCAGGTGCAGGCTCAGCAGCCCGGCCAGGTGCAGGTCATCCTCGACGATCAGTATGCGTTTGGGTGAATCCATGGGCAGCGTTCCTGCAAGAAATATCCGCGGTCATCGCGGCCAACAAAGCCTGAATCATTGTGCCGGATCGTTACGCGGAAATATTCACAATTAATTTAACTTTACGGGAGGATTTGGCGACCGTTGCCGGCTGACACTGCAAGCCTGACCCACTGCCGTGGAAGTGACGCCATGTCCTCCAGAAGACGCTTTCTTTTCTCCAGTGCCGCCGCCCTGCTCGCCGCCGGCTTCGTCGACTGGCGCGCCGTGGCCGCCACCCTGAGCGGTAACGCGGCCCCGGCCGCCCCGGACGAGACCTTCGAAGTCAGCCGCAGCGATGCCGAATGGCGCGCGCTGCTGAGCGACAACCAGTACCAGGTGCTGCGCCATGAAGGCACCGAACGCCCCTACAGCAGCCCACTCAACGAGGAGCACCGCGACGGCGTGTTCGCCTGTGCCGGCTGCCAGCTGACGCTGTTCTCCTCGGCCGCCAAGTTCGACAGCCACACCGGTTGGCCCAGCTTCACGGCGCCGCTGGAAAGCGCCGTGGCCACCCGTCGCGACACGTCGCTGGGGGTTTCCCGTACCGAAGTGCATTGCCACCGTTGCGGCGGGCACCTGGGTCATGTGTTCGCCGATGGTCCGCGGCCGACCGGGTTGCGTTATTGCATGAACGGCGTGGCCATGACCTTCGCCCCAGGCGCCGCCTGATTCTCATGATCGTTCCCACGCTCTGCGTGGGACATGCAGCCCGTGACGCTCTGCGTCGCAGGAGCGGACGCGGAGCGTCCAGTGAGGCATTCCCACGCGGAGTATGGGAACGATCCAACAAGTTTGTGCAAGACCGCTCCATCACGACTTATCACAAGGATCTTCAACCATGTTTCTACTTGTCCTGGCGTACCTGGGCGGTCTGCTGACCATCCTCAGCCCGTGCATCCTGCCGGTGCTGCCGTTTGTCTTTGCCCGCTCCGGCGAACCGTTCCGCCGCAGCGGCCTGCCATTGCTCTGCGGCATGGCCCTGACCTTCGCCCTGGTCGCCACCCTGGCCGCCGTCGGTGGTGGCTGGGTGGTCCAGGCCAACCAGTACGGCCGCTGGCTGGCCATGGCGCTGATGGCGTTCTTCGCCATTACCCTGCTGTTCCCGCACCTCGCCGATCGCCTGGCCCAACCGCTGGTGTCGGCGGGTGATCGCCTGTCGCGTTCGGCCCAGGACGGCAGCGGCCAGACGAGCGTCAAGTCGTCCTTCCTGCTGGGGATTGCCACCGGCCTGCTGTGGGCGCCCTGCGCCGGACCGATCCTCGGCCTGATCCTCACCGGTGCCGCGCTGCAAGGCGCCAATATCGGCACCACGCTGTTGCTGCTGGCCTATGCCGCCGGCGCCGCGACGTCCCTGGCCGGCGCGCTGCTGGTGGGCGGTCGTCTGTTCACCGCGATGAAACGCAACCTCGGCACCGGCGAATGGCTGCGCCGTGGCCTGGGTGCGGCGATGCTGGCCGGCGTGGTGGCGATTGCCCTGGGTCTGGACACCGGCCTGCTGACCAAGGTCTCCACCGTTGCCACCTCCGGTATCGAACAGAAGCTGCTCGACACCCTGACCCCGGTCGTGCAGAAGGACGCCCCGGCGCAAGGCGGCGCGATGATGGCCGCGGTCAACAGCGACCAGGCCGGCGGCAGCATGATGGCGATGGCCGCCAAGACCGGCGGCGGCGAACGCGCCCTGCCGGTGGAGGGTACCCTGCCCGACCTTTCGGGCGCCGTGCAGTGGCTCAACTCGGCACCGCTGAGCGCCGCCGACCTCAAGGGCAAGGTGGTGCTGATCGACTTCTGGACCTACTCCTGCATCAACTGCCTGCGCAGCCTGCCCTATGTCAACGCCTGGGCGCAGAAGTACCACGACCAGGGCCTGGTGGTGATCGGCGTGCACGCCCCGGAATTCGCCTTCGAGCGGGACATCGACAACGTGCGCCAGGCTGTCGCCAAGCTGGGCATCCAGTACCCGGTAGCGATCGACAACAACTATGCGATCTGGCGTGGTTTCAACAACCAGTACTGGCCGGCACATTACTTTGTCGATGCTCAGGGCCGCGTGCGCTACCACCACTTCGGCGAAGGCGACTATGCCGGCTCCGAGCAGGTCATCCAGCAACTGCTGGCCGAAGCCGGTAACAAGAACGTCTCCGGCGGCATGGTCAGTACCCAGGCCCAGGGCGTGATGCAGGCCGCCGACGAGTCGGAAGTGAAGTCCCCGGAAACCTACGTCGGGTATGACCGCGCCGAGAACTTCGCCTCCCCTGGCGAGCAGGTTGCCGATCACCCGAAAAACTACTCGGCACCGAAACAACCGACGCTCAACCAGTGGGGCCTGGAAGGCAACTGGACCGTGCACTCGGAACAGGCCGCGCTGAACCAGGCCTCGGGCAAGGTCATCTACCGCTTCCACGCCCGCGACCTGCACCTGGTGCTCGGCCCGGCGAGCGATGGCAAGCCGGTGCGCTTCAAGGTCCGCATCGACGGCGACATGCCCGGCGCCAACCATGGCACCGATACCGACGCCAATGGCGAAGGCACCGTGACCGAGCAACGCCTCTACCAAATGGTGCGCCAGGCCGGAGACATCGGCGACCACACCTTCTCCATCGAGTTTCTTGATCCGGGTGTCCAGGCCTACGCCTTCACCTTCGGTTGATACCCAAGAGGAAAACAGCATGAACAAGTCCGTGAATCAGAAAAAACCCAGGTCGCCGTTGCTGATGATCGCCGGAGTTGCCGGCGTGGCGCTGTCGGTGCTGATGATCCAGCGCTTTGCCGGGGCGGCCGAGACGGCGGTGCAGATTGCCCCGCCGGCGCTGGATGAGCCGGCAGCGGCCGGCCAGGCCACGGCGGTGTTTGCCGGTGGCTGTTTCTGGGGCGTCCAGGGGGTGTTCCAGCATGTGCGCGGGGTGCAGAACGTGGTCTCCGGCTATACCGGCGGCGCGGCGGGCACGGCGCATTACGAGGATGTCGGCGACGGCACCACTGGCCATGCCGAGTCGGTGCAGGTCACCTACGACCCTAGCCAGATCAGCTACGGCAAGCTGCTGCAGGTGTTCTTCTCGGTGGCCCATGATCCGACCGAACTCAATCGCCAGGGCCCGGACAGCGGCACGCAATACCGTTCGGCCATCTTCCCGGTGAATGCCGACCAGGAAAAAGTCGCCCAGGCCTATATCGAGCAATTGAATGCGGCCAAGGTGTTTGCGTCTGCGATTGTCACCAGGATCGAAGACAACAAGGTCTTCTACCCGGCCGAGGGCTATCACCAGAACTACCTGACATTGCACCCGTATGCGCCGTATATCGCCATCAACGATATGCCGAAGGTGGAGAACCTCAAGCGCATGGATCCGGACCTGTACCGGGCCGATCCGGTACTGGTGCCGGACGTGCAGTGAGTTCGATGGCCTCTTCGCGGGCAAGCCCACTCCCACATGGACCGAGTTGCGTAGCCCCCCTGTGGGAGCGGGCTTGCCCGCGAAAGGGCCATAACAGGCACCCCCTTGTTCAAGGGAGGCCTGGCGTCCTTCAGGGATAACGCCGCTGATCCGGCGCCGGCGGGAAATACTGATACAACCAGGTCTCGCTCAACGTCCGGTCCTGGGTGCGGATAAACAGCCGCAGTTCCACCGGATCGATGCTGTCATTGGTCGGGTACCAGTCGAACGTCACGCGATACCCACCGATCTCATCCAGCTTGAGGACATTGAAATCCTTCACCTGCCCATTGGACGTGGTGACCACCGGCTCGATCCCCGTGCCCTCCGGCAAGCGCTCCAGCCCACCGCCGTTGAAGTCCACGGCAAAGCGCCGCGCCCAGACCTCAGGATAATGCTCGCCCGGCGCCCAGCCCTCGATAAAGCCGCCCATGCCCGAACGGGTCGCATGCACCCGCGCCAGCGGCGTGCCCACTGGTGGCAAGGCACTCCAGTAGAGTTTGTAGCCATAGTTCAGCGAATCGCCGGCCTTGACCGGCTGCTTCGGCGTCCAGAAGGCAACGATATTGTCCAGGGTCTCGCCCGTGGTCGGGATCTCCAGCAGGTCCACCGAGCCCTCGCCCCAGGGGGTGGTCGGCTCGACCCACAGGCTCGGCCGGCGGCTGTACCAGTCGACCGTGTCCTGATAGCTGGCGAACTCATGGTCGGTCTGCACCAGGCCAAAGCCCTTCGGGTCCTTGTCGGCAAAGGCATTGAACTGCAGTTTCGCCGGGTTGTTCAGCGGTCGGCAGATCCACTCGCCATTGCCTCGCCACATCGCCAGGCGGTCGGAATCGTGGATCTGCGGATGGATGGTGTCGCACATGCGCCGCTCGTGGGTGCCGCAACTGAACATGCTGGTCATCGGCGCGATACCCAGTTGCTCGATGGCGACCCGGGCGTTGACATGGGCATCGACCGCCATCACCACCTGTTCGGCCTGGCAATCGATATCAAACCGATAGGCACCGGTGGCGCTCGGCGAATCGAGCAGGGCATAGACCACGAAGCGGGTGCTTTCCTTGCCCGGCGTCTCGAACCAGAACTTGGTGAAGTCCGGGAACTCCTCGCGCTTCTGCGCATAGGTGTCAATGGCCAGTCCGCGGGCCGAGAGGCCGTACTGGCCGGTCTTGTCCACCGCGCGGAAATAGCTGGCGCCGAGAAACGAGAGGATATCGTGCTTGTCGATCTCCGGGGCCTTGAACAGCTTGAAGCCGGAGAAACCCAGGTCGCCCTTGAGCTGGGACTGATCGACACCACTGTTGGCGTAGTTGAACAGCGGCGGACGGAAGTGCACCTCCCGCGCCTGGCGGGTCTGGGCATCGACGCTGTACATGCGCACCGGTTGCTTGAAACCCATGCCGACGTGGAAGAACTGCACGTCCAACTGGCCCTTGAGTTCGTTCCACAACGAATGCTTCGCGTCGTACTGGATGGCATTGAACTGCTGCGGGGTCATGTTCGCCAGGGTCGGCGGCAGCACCTGCCGGGTGCTGACATAAGGATTGCTCGCGAGTTTCTTCGCGTGGGTCTGCAACGCCTCGAAATCAAAGTGTTCGATGTCACCGTCCGCGGTGGCGGCAAGCGCCCGGGCCGCGAACAAACCGCTGGCCGACAGGCCGGTATAGGCCGCCAGGGCCATGGAAGCTTTCAGGAGATTGCGGCGATGCATAAAGAGACCTGTACTGGGGACATTCCGGATGCCTGGCGGCTGCACGGCACCGGACTAAAGAAGCATTCGCTCATGACGGCGAGCAAACGCGGCTACCGACAAACAGATACCAAATCCTGATGAACGTTCGCAATGGCTTTGCAAAACTTGACGACAGCCTCCATTCAGCAAAGGTGTGGCTAGATGTTTCTAGCCCTGATCCGATTTCGGGGCGCCCCCTTAGCGACCGCCAGGACCGACATGAAGATTTATTCAGAAAGTCTTCACCTCTTTCTTGGCAAAATCCCACACCTGCTGTGAAGGTTCGTACGAGGCAACTGCAATGACCCGCATCCTGACCATCGAAGATGATGCTGTAACCGCCAAGGAAATCGTGGCCGAGCTGAGCAGCCACGGGCTTGAAGTGGATTGGGTGGACAATGGCCGTGAGGGCCTGGTGCGCGCCGTGAGCGGCGACTATGACCTGATCACCCTCGATCGCATGCTGCCGGAGCTCGACGGCCTGGCCATCGTCACTACCCTGCGGACCATCGGCGTCGCCACGCCGATCCTGATGATCAGTGCCCTGTCCGATGTCGACGAGCGCGTGCGCGGACTGCGGGCCGGCGGCGACGACTACCTGACCAAGCCGTTCGCCTCGGACGAAATGGCCGCGCGGGTGGAAGTACTGCTGCGGCGCAAGAGCCCGGCGCGGGAATTCGAAACCTCGCTGCGGGTCGCCGACCTGGAACTCAACCTGATCAGCCGCGAAGCCTCCCGGGCCGAGCAACTGCTGAGCCTGCTGCCCACCGAGTACAAGCTGCTGGAATTCCTGATGCGCAACACCGGGCAGATCCTGTCGCGGATGATGATCTTCGAGGAAGTCTGGGGTTATCATTTCGACCCGGGCACCAACCTCATCGACGTGCATATCGGTCGCCTGCGCAAGAAAATCGACGGTCCGGGCCTGGCGCCACTGATCCGCACCGTGCGAGGCTCGGGTTATGTCATTGCCGAACCCCTCTAAGGGCTGGCGCTCGTCCACCAGCCGTATGCTGGCGCTGTACAGTTTTCTGTTCGTGGCCTGGAGCTGCAGCCTGATGGGCGTGCTCTATTACGAGGTTTCCGGTTACCTCAACACCCTGGCGCGGCATTCGCTGATGCAGCGCCAGCATCTGTTCTCACGCTTCCAGGGCCAGCAGCTGGTGGACGCCCTGACCACCAGCATGACCTTCGACATGCGTGGCGTGGACGCCTACGGCCTGTTCAATGCGCAGAAAATGCACCTCAGCGGGCCAATCCTGGAAATGCCGCCGGACCTGATCATGGACGGCCGCATCCACGAACTGGCCAACTGCATCGACTCCGACGACCCCAACCTGCCCCAGGACAGCTGCGACGCCGTCGCCACCCAGACCCATGACGGCAGCTGGTTGCTGCTGGTGCGCGACAACGGCTCGTTGTTCGGCGTGACCCGGATCATCCTGCACGCGCTGTTCTGGGCGGTGTCGCTGACCATCCTGCCCGGCGTGGCCGGCTGGCACCTGCTCAGGCGGCAACCGATCCGCCGGATCCGGGCGATCCAGGCCAGCGCCGAGGCCATCGTCGCCGGCGACCTCGGTCATCGCCTGCCGCTGTCCAACCGACGGGACGAACTGGATATGCTGGCGGCCATCGTCAACGCCATGCTCGACCGTATCGAACGGCTGATGAACGAGGTCAAGGGCGTCTGCGACAACATCGCCCACGACCTGCGCACGCCCCTCACCCGCCTGCGTGCCCAGCTCTACCGCATCCAGCAACAGGCCCCGGAAGACTCGCCCGAGGCCCTGCAATTGGACGGCGTGATCGCCGAAACCGACACCCTGATGGCCCGCTTCAAGGGACTGTTGCGGATTTCCGAGCTGGAAGACCATCAACGCCGCTCGGGTTTTGTCGTGCTCGACCCGTTGCCTTTGCTACGCGAGCTGTACGACTTCTACCTGCCACTGGCCGAAGAGGCGGAAATCAGCATGCGCCTGGACCTGCCGGAGGCGCTGCCGTTTATCACCGGCGACCGCGCCCTGCTGTTCGAGGCACTGGCGAACCTGCTCAGCAACTCGATCAAATTCACCCCACCGGGCGGTGAGGTGGTGTTGCTGGCAGCCAACGATGGCGGCAGCACACGGATCGAAGTGATGGACTCGGGTCCCGGCATACCGCCGTCCGAGCGCGACGCGGTGTTCCAGCGCTTCTATCGCTGCGACGACGGTAGCCAGCACAGCGGCTTTGGGCTCGGGTTATCGATTGTCGCGGCGATCATCAATCTGCACGGCTTCAGCCTGGAGATCGGTACCAGTGACCGGGCCGGGGCGCGGTTGATTCTGGAGTGCAAGGACAGTTTGATTGCGGTGGATTGAGTTCTGCGTGGTCAGCGATATCAGTGCTCAGTGAGCGATGGCGCTTGAAATACATGGATCAGCTTTCAGAGGAAATAATCGAGTCCTGACTGGACTCGGCATCCAGTTTCAAGCGATCAGCCTTGCTGATGTATTTAGGCTTGTTCTTCGGTGCCAGCTTGGCACTGGCCTTTTTGGCGTGAGCATCCAGAAGCTGCTTTATTTTTTTACGGCGATTCATGTATTTCTACTCGGTTTGCAGAGGCTGGAATGATACCAGACTCAAATATTGAACCAGACTTTCTGGGTCACGGCCTCGCCATGGACCACGCTTGCCAGGAGGCAGGTCACGCCGCTTCGGTAGTGGCCACTCGCGCGGTGCGAATGAACAAGGCTCGCACCTTGTCCCAGAAATTGCCCCCCAGCACAAAAAAACTGCCGATCAGCATGAGATCGCCCAACAGCTGAAACTGCCAGAGGTTTGGCCGCAGCCCCGGCCAGATAATATCGACGTAGGGTTCAAGAAGGGCCGCGATCAGCGGCAGGCAAAACATGACGAGACCGACGCGATGCCGCACCGGGCCAACTTCAGTGTCCAGGCTCGGTGCCAGTGACGTCACGTAGCCGAACACGCTGCGCTTCAACTGCTGGAACCCTGCCTTGCCCATGACAGCGATAACCAGGATCAGCAGGACCTTGTTACTGATAAACAGGATACCCGTCAGCGCGGCAATTCTTGACCCCGGCATACCCAAGGCAGCCACCAGTGGAACCATCAGCCACGATCCCAGCATGAGACAAAGAATCACGATACCCAGCTTGAAACGCCAGCCGGCCGAATGGGGTTGGGTCGTCATGATGATGCACCTTTGTAATGGGTTGCTGCAGCGTGTTGGCACGCCGAAAAGCGTAGCAGTTGATATAGCATGCCAAGCTGTCTTCGTCAGGCAGTGACGAGGCCGATTGAGAACACCGGGCGTTTAGAGCAGTCTGTTGCGAATGGCCTTGAGCACGGCATCGATGTGCCAATGTTCGACCCCTATGCATATCGCTCCAGTCGCGTCGGGTAACAGTTCGACATTTGTCGCTACCCCGTGGTCCGCCAGCAGTCGCTGTGCATCTTGAAGGTGCCTGCGCCTACCGGTGAGCCATTGCCGGCGCTCTCCTGAAAGCAGAGTCAGCGTTTGCGGATAGGTGCGCGCCAGTTTTTGCCGCAAGTTGATCATCGCGGGTTTATCGTCGACGAAAAATGCTGGGGTCAGCACATACAAATGACCTGCCGCCGCACGCAGGTCATACAGGTCTTGCAGGTATTCCTCAACACTGCCACCACTGGCGACCGTCTCAATCGCTCCGCTAATGACGTCGACCAAGTGGGCGTCGACGCCGACGTAGCAATATTCCGTCATACCGCGCACGACACAATCTTCGCTATTGCTACGAACCACCCAGTAGTCGCCATTCGCGGACAGCTCACAAGACTGAATGACAAAACGCTCAGGTTCTCCATCCCTGAGAACGCCGTCGTATAGGGCGAGCACGATAGTGCAGGCTTGTTGTGCAGATAACATGGGGGCGTTCTCTTGCTCAGTGAATGCAGGTCCTTTTCCATTCGCCGTATTCGCGATGAAGTCTTGCTGCGGATCGCCAGTATAAGGCTTCTTCGAACTGTGGGCTCAAGCGGTCGAGCCATCAGGAGTGCGGCCCTGGATAGTCATGACGTCATGCCTCTCCATGAGGAAGCGCCTGGCGTGGCCGGCACGTACGGCGTCTCCGGTGTCGGTCTCTATCCCGACGAACGCCATCGCCACCTCGGCGGATGCACAGGCGCTCGACTTCACCTCGATGTATGCCGCACGCGGCTGGCTCAAGATGCAACCTCTACGAGGGTTGGACTCCCAGCACGACCGACACGCGATAGCCATACCAGGGGGATATCTGGCTGTTTTCTATCGCTCGTAACCGGCAGAAATCGGCCAAAAGCGGACTTCCGTTGAACGCAGTTCCTTCCCCGTTTGAGCACCAGCAGATCCATACAACTGTTAGCCCCTCGAAGGCTAGGCGCGTTGCTACTCTATCCTCAGCCCTGGCATCCTGAGTAGCCTGCGCACCGATGCCAACCAGTCGCGAGCTAAAATGCTAAACAAAGCGAAGGGCACTCTTTTATTACCAAACGCTATTATGAATAACGGAAGTTCAACCATGAATGAAGAGTGGATTCTCCAAACCAAAGAAACTCGCAGAGTATTTTGTAACGCGACATGGGTTCCTTTGAGAGCGTCTGTAGAAGACAAGAAAGGAGATTTAAAAGAGATAGGTCATGTCAGTGAGTATTTCGGTTGTGGCTCGGTTGCATTCCCTCCAGAACATCGAGTCTTTGTAGAAGAGCGCCTTGGCTGGAGCGACATAGGAATAGGGCACACGGTCGCCCCGTATGCGTACGAAGATGGATATTATGCGTCAATCGATCAATATCAATATAACGATAAAGAGCCGATCGGCTTTAACTTGGTTTACGTGCTGCCGCAACCCGTCATAGGTGGCAATAAATGGATATTGAGTCCGGATCTCATCGTTGCGCTGCGTCTCATCAAAGAAGGTGATAACTGGGTTAGACCTGAAGAAAACTTCGTAGTAGTAGCTCGCGAAACCTTCGACGCGAACGGCGAACATCGTCTTATTGAGATAAAAAGAGAGTTTCTAATTGATTATTTGGCAGCTAGAAATTTGTCACTTCGCCTATCGTATTATCGACAGAGAGTAGAAAATGTCGCCGCTTTGCAGAATAGCAATTATTCAAATTTGCAAACACGAAGCGAGGAAAGAGATAACGGCAGGTTCGAGCTAATCGTTAGGGATCTCAATGACGTGTTCGGGGGAAGCTGGGCGATGTTTCGTGCTTGGAGGACGGACGTCGATGAGGATGAAGACGCTCCGGTGATGGGGCCTGAAAATGATACGAACACAGGCCATGAAAGCTCCGATGGGCAACGTGGAGGCTATGCAGGCGTTCGAGTCGAGGGTGAGTTTTGGCGGGAGGAGTGGGTCGACCACCAATCAAAAAGCCAGCGCGTTCGTGGAGATACCGATCAGAACCTCCCTCAATTCATCGTGGAAACTGATGGAACTCGAATGCCATCACGGGCGCTTAGGAACGAGGACATCGGTCGTTGGTTATGGTTTCGGGCGAGCGTTGTCACTGAGCTTCTGAATAACCGCGGCTTTAAGTTGACCTGGTACACTGGCGAAACTGGGGCTATTCAGTCCACATCAGGGTATAAAACTCACTTTGGGATCAATAGCGCTGACCTGATTACTGTCTACGCCAATGACATCGCACGCTTGGCCTCGTGGGAACAACATGTTTGGGCAGCACATAACACTGCTCCAGAAGGGAAAGTCTCAAGCGAGTTGCTAGAATCGCAGGTAAAGGCAAAACCAGCATCTACACATGCGGTTGAAGAACTATTCTTTGGAAGCATGAGGCTTCTAGAGGATGGGTTTCGGGAAAAATACAATATATCCTTATTTACCCATGACATTAATGACACCGAGGCCGGACAACAAATATCTAGATTTTCGAGCAAGGATAGACCAACCCTACTCAGATTGGCCAAAGATATTATTCGAGTATTCTCGGACAGACTCAACGTGCGCGAATTACGCAAGCTTTCTACACACGCGGAGAAAGATAAGCTTGGCTCGAATAAATTGCTACAAAGTATCCTGGCTCAGAGTATTGGAACCGACGGCGCCCAGCGAGTGTTTGCTGAAATTGCCGGTGCTTATGACATGCGAGTGGGAGATGCGCACCCTACTGGTTCGAAGGTTACAGATGCGATCAAGCTCGCGGGCGTCAATGAAGATAACTCGCCCTTACGGCAAGGAGAGCAGCTAATTCACAACGTTGGGCGGTCGATTTGGTATACAGGAAAATACTTGTTCGGCGAGCCTGGTGGTCTAGTCGAGTAGCAGTTAAGGACGCTGGGAAGATTAATTCTTCCCCTCGGCTCGCCTGGCACTCGTCCGCGAAGCCGCTCGCCAGTTTAGCGCAGCGGCTTCGCGCGCAGCGATAGCAATGCCAACGCTGAGATGGTCGAAAGCTGCCTTTTATGATCGTCCGCTTCTGGCAGATTGTCGCCCGGCGTGAAGGGCTGCAATGGGTCGGAAGCAGCCTGTCGTGAACGGCTGCTAACGAGCCATTGCAGGGGTTCAGTTAACCATAAGAAGCCATGGTCAAAGTGTTCAGGGCGAACGAAGCTAAGCGTTGATAAAAGGGCTCGTCGCGGAAGGCCCTTGTGTCCCTTTTCTATGCATCACTAGAATCGCACACCACTCATGTACTTCCCCGAGGCACACTAGCTTTTATCGGCTAATATAAGGTGGCAAAATGATCTTAGATTGACTTGTCACTTCTGAAGCATCCACCCCTGAACCCAGTACAGAGTCCCCGTTATATCTGGCATCTCGTATAATCCTTTCGATAGTTGTTTCTCCTCTAAATAATGAAACTATGATGTCAAAATACCCTTTAAGAATATGTTTGATCTCGTGCTGAATTTCGTCCGGATGAATAAGTGAGCTGCCCGGATACTCAGTCATAACTGCTTTATTGACGACCCCCCAATCTCCACTTAAATCAAAATAGAGAATAGGATAGTGATAGTCCTGTATTGTGGGTAGAACATAGTTAATTCCATCATGGCTTGCTTTCACTTGCAAGCCTGCTGGCTTTCCTGACACGCTACTAGAACCAATACAAAAAAGTTGGTTTTCTGTGTTGTCTTTTTCAACCCATACAATGTCCCTTTGAGTGTCACTTGGGTTGTAGTGCTGCTTGAACAAGTTTTTGGTTCGTGCCGATCCTGTAGCAACTGCAATGTAGTCATCCAGTTTCTTATGAGGCCGCACTCCGTAGCGAGCATGCATACCTAAGGTGCGATTAACCTGCGGGTATTTGTTGCACAGATTTACAACTAATGATTCGGCTATACTGCCAATAAGTCGAGTCGCATCGGCATGGTGATTTCCAGTTAAGACATGAGTCAGAACAAGATTTTCAGAAACATATGATTCTTCAATCAATACATCCAAAAGTGTACTGCCATAAGTGGCAATCTGAACGTCGATCGAAGGTTTTTGGTAAAAATCAGATAGTGATTGAGCGTACTTGACCTCGCCGGATTCACCTTCTACGACTACCTTTATCCACGGCGGTATGAAAATGGACATCAAAGCTCTCTATCTTCGATTGAAGGGTGGTTCGCCCACGGTATGCGACAGCGTAGCTGCACTAACATTAGAAAGCCACCGCTCCCGCCTTTTTGTACGCATCAACTAGATTTCATGCCAGGCAATACCCGTCTCGCTATCTCCGGCTGTGATTGAAGGCCGACGAATGAACGCCCATTGCATAGATTAGTCTGGCAGGAATGCCGCAATCAGCCTCTATCGACGAGCCGCGCTGCTCTGGGCGTCTAACTGCCGGCCTTTGCCATTAGGGCGCGTACATAATTTTTCACCCTTAGCCCCGCCCCAAAAACCAGGCCGGCTTCCAAGCATCGTAGTTTTACACCGGAAAAATAAGATGCGGCGCTCTCAGGTGGTTATGCCCGAGGTGCTTAGCAGTGTGCAACTGGTGTCATCGTGAACCCGATATTCAAACACGTCACCGGCTCACACTTATGACCTTCGCAGGCTTTGCGCTGGTGAATTGCTTGGACTGAAGGTTGAGAGGCCCCCTATAGTCGACGAATAGCGTGAGATGGTGAGGGGCTGCTTCTGGCCGACAGACGTCTATCATGACGGGCAGATGCCGACCCGAGCTGACATCCTGACCTTGCGGCGGCAGGCAGTATAAGTGGAGTCGGGCTTGCACTCCGGTAACAGGAAGGTTGACAGGGCTGGAGGGATGTCAAAATGACACTATCGATTGGCGGGTGTTATGCTCGATTCCCTAACCAACCATGCTCATGGGTAGCTTATGTTTTTACGTCATCCACTCTCGTCGATCCTCTTTTTGGCCTTGTTGGTTACAGGTTGCGCGAGCCAACCTGTTTCCCTGAAACCAGCGGAGCCGATCCACGTGGAGCCCCTGGGCCAGAGTCTGCCTCAGACTAGTTTACGTACTGTGTTGATGAACCAGATTATCAGCAATGACCCCGTTATCATCTCGTCGCTCAAGCCGGTACTCAGCGCCAATACCGACAACGATGGGCGTATTGCCGCGCTACGAAAGAAAGACGGTGGCGTGCTGCCTGACGGTTACTGGACCCTTTACAAGCAAAACTTGGAAGCGCTCCAGTACGACCTAAATCACCAGCACGACGCCGCACGAGCCCAGTACATCGAAACCTACCGCGACGAGTTGAGCCGAGTAGACGACGGTACACTTCAAGCCATGGCCACGTCACCAAAAGCCTTGGATGAAAAGATTCGGCGCCAATGGAGTGCTCGCATGAGCGATAGAGCCGCGCGCTACATGGTCACCAGTGAGCAATCACTGAACGCCGCCACTGATGCCCATCTCAACCGCATGGCGTTGATGGATCGGCAATACAACGTATGCTCGCTTAATCCCGAATGCTGGGATACACCGGTTAAAAAGTGATTTGATTCGATCGGGCCTTTTTCGTAAAAAGCTACCGATCATCACGGGCAGCTTTTGGCCGATAGCAGGCGCTGCCAGAAGCGTTCCTGCAACTGAACACTTAGCTCCTAAAACTGGATGAGTGCCTCTGGCGAAGGTGTCGTGTACTCACTCCTTCATTCGCAGGTAGGGATTGTCATAGGGCACCTCACTGAAGATCAGCAGAGGATCCTTGAGCAGATAGCCTTTGATGTTCCGGGTTTTGCGTGGGCCCTGGACCTCGCAGATCCATATGTTCTCGTCGGCTTCACTCCTGTGGTGTACACCCAGTTTCTCGAAGCAGCGTTGTAGCCAGCGCCAATCAGTGGTGCCTTGCAGCTTTGCAGCCCGGGCGACTTCGGGGTGCTCGTCGGTGTAGCACTGAAAGATGCCTGGGGAGATCAGAAAGGCTGTACCGGCCACGCTATGAACCTTGGCGGTCGCATTGTTGACCGTGATCCTGTTGGTGAGGATGCCTTTGCGCAGCCACTGGATGAAGGCCTTGCCCAGGGCGTCAGCGGGCGTATCGGACGGTGAGGATCGGGCAGTGGTTGGAGTGGTTTTCCTCTTCGGCAACGCAGGGGGGACGGCGGACTCGGGAACGAGCTTGGCCGGCGGCTCAAGGACGTCATCCGCGGGCCTCATTGAAGGGGCTGGCACGTAGGCCGGAACCTGATCAGCGTGGCTGTCGGTGTCGTGGTGGGTATCGTTCTGTGCCCATTGCGGAGCATGATCGTCGTGATCCGGGACATCGGTGATGTAGTGAGGCGGCGTTTCGAATGCCATCTCCTCCTGTGCATGGGGTTGAGGCCAATCCGGTGTTGTGTCCCAGCTGGGAGGCAGCTCGGGTGGACAAAGCTCAGCGGTGGTGTCCCGGGGTGTTTCGGCGTGACCGGTAGGCTCGCCCTCCTCGCTCTTCTCGGTGGTCACCTCGACGGTGACTGAGCCCGCAAAGGCCGGTGGTCGTTCGGCCTTTTCCCAGATCAGTGCAGGTGCCACCTTGAGGAAGGTCAGGGTCTTTTTCCATTTGCCGTTTTGAATGGTGGCGGTCCAGATCGCCTGGCCTTCGGGGTTGACCTGAATGATCGAGTTGTCTTGAAGGATGTTGAACAGGATGGGGTTCGAAGACGGAATGCCCTCCGCGCCCTGGGACAGCAGATGAGCCCGGAGTTTGTCGGCCACCGTCTTGCTGACGAGCCACAGCGCGTCCTCGGTCAACCAGCCGTCCGAGGCACGGGCCTGGTTGAGTTTCAGTTGCTCGCAGACCAGGTAACGCAGGCCTTCGATCAGCCGCCGTTGCAGAGATGATTTGGGCGCGGCCAGGGCTTTGGTCGGGTTGCCACCCAACTCCTTGGCGATCGATGCCTGGTCCGCCTGAATGACCAGCTCCCCCAGAAGACCGGCGTGTTCGTACTGCCCGGCCATGACATAGGTCAGGGCACTCCAGGGCTCACGGTAGGTGATCAGCCAGTTGAGGGTGGCGTGAGGCAGTATCTGGGTGAAGAGCAGGCCCGCCGAAGCGCCGTGGAGCTTGTAGGTGCGGTCTTTGACGTACCTGAATCGGTACGGTCGGTTGAGTGGCCCCATCCAGGGGTGCCATAGAGCGCCATTGGACAGCTCCACCTCGACATCGACGATGATCTTGCCGATGTCGTGCAACAGGGCCGCGTAGGCAATGGCCACGGTCCAGGCCTCCGTTTGGGCAGCCTGGGCCTCAGCCCCGGCCCCTATCGGCAGCAGGTGGGACTGTCGCAGCTTCAGGGCGTAGACCATGATCTCCAGGCCGTGGTCGAGCATGCCGCCGGGATACGCATGATGATGGTTTTCCGAGGCGGGCAATTGCTGGACCAGTTCGGCGTAGCGCTCGATGGGGACCCGATAGAGTTCCTCGAATTGCTGGCGTGACAGGGAGGTACGCTGCCAGATCTGCCCCAGGAGTTTTTCCCGGCGCGGGGTGGAGAGCAGCTCGGTCGCCGACTGGGGCTGGAAGTATTCGGCGGGGAGTTCGCCCTTGTTCGGGGTGGGAGGTACGGAAGGTTTTTTCAGCAGCCAGCGCCAAATCATTCAGGTGTCATCCGTGCTCATGGAAATACGGTCCTTTTCCTTTTCGGTTCCAGGGAGGCCTTTTCGGGTAGGCCTTTTACCCTTCGCTTTGCTTCCCTTACTCCCCTTTCCTTTTCTCCTTTGCGTTATGACCTTTTCAGGCCGATTGCCTCCATGGGAAAACGGGGTTGAGGCGTGAGGGTTTTGCCAGAGCCTGGTGATGAAGTGAGTTGTCCTACGCGCACCATCGAAGAAGCGGACTGGACCTTCATGGATTGCTTTCCCATGCTGGAGGCGTGTTCTGCTGGCATTGTCAGCGACATTTCCGGGTAGTCATGATCTAGGAGGCTACAGCGCGTTCTTCGCGTTGATCGACCCAGGCCGCTGTCGCGTTCAGTAATGCGGTCACTTCTCAGCCTTGCTGATGAGCGGACGCATGCTGCACCACCCGTTGGGGGAAGTTACTTTCCCCTCGGGGTCGGTGCTTCCCCCTTTCCATGTTGAAAAGGAGAAGCACATGAGTGAGATCAATAGCGAAGAAAAGAAGTACTTCAACCAGCACACTTACGGTTTGGGGTATCTGAGCAATGTACGGACGATTACGCCTCCCAAAGGCGATCCGTATCTGCTGGTCAAAGTGGGGGCGCTGTATGGTCCTGAGGATGATCGCAGCTACACCTACTTTGACTGCCGAGTGATCGGTACCGCTGCAAAAGAAATCGTCAAAAAGTGCGCCCATGCCATCAACTCAGGCGAAACCGTCCTGGTACGGTTCATTCTGAGTGGCATCTGGGTCGTGCCCTTCATCCATCAGCAGGGCGAGAAGCAAGGTCAGCCAGGAGCGAGTCTTCGGGCCAACCTGCTGTCTGTGCTGATGGTGATGATCAACGGCGACGTGATCTACACCGCGCCACCCAAGGAAGAAGACGCTGATTCGGCACCATCGGCACCTGCTGCTGAGGCTGAAGCCATTGACTCTCCTGACGCGGCGCAGGCTTCTGGTACACCGGGTGTTCCTGAGGCCACCGTTGCAAGGGCTGACTCGATCCCACCGGCAGACGCTGATGAGGTTGGGGGCAGTGAGCATCCGGGGGCTATTGAGGCGCCAGAGGTATTGGCATCGTCGAAGCAATCGGAACACCTGACAGGCACACAGCACGTGGCCTGACCTTCACGCTTTCAAGGCGCCCTCACCGGCGCCTTCTTTTACCCGCGGGGGAATACGTTTCCCTCGGGAAAGGTATGCCTCCTTGATGTTGGACGGAGGTCAGTACATGGGTATTTCTATCACTGTGGCCGATGGCGTAGCACCTGAGGCGATGTCGTGTGCCGAGGAAGATCGGGTGATTGAGCGGGCGATGCAGATCCTGGATCGCCGGTTGTTCACACGCGAGGGTTCGTTGCTTAACCCGTTGCAGGTCGGCAGCTATCTCAAGATGAAGCTGGCTGCGGTGGACCATGAGGTTTTCGCCGTGGTCTTTCTGGACAACAAGCACCAGATCCTGAAGTTTGAGGTGTTGTTTCATGGCTGTATCAACGATGTACGGGTTCACCCCCGGCAGATCATCAAGCGAGCCCTGGCACACAATGCCTCGGCCCTGATCGTGGCGCATAACCATCCTTCGGGATGTGCGCTGCCAAGCGAAGATGATCGCAGGCTGACTCGGCACCTGAAGAACGCCCTCGAGCTGATGGAAATGAGGTTGCTGGACCACATCATCGTAGCCGCCGGTTCTCCGTTATCCATGGCTGAACGAGGCATGCTGTAAGCCCGATAAAAGCGTCCACCGGGCGCTTTTCAAGTGACACGCGCCACTGAAGAGGTCGAAAGGCACGATCAGTGGCAGGTCATAAACCAAGCTTAGGCCTACAGCATCCTAAGCAATGTCTGACTGTTCGACTCCGTGGTTTTGAGTCGACTATCAGGCATGGATTGATGTCGTTAGGAGCGTCACCCAGGTAGCCAGGATCTTCAAGGCTACGGTGCGCTTCGGGCGCACTGATCACCCCAAGTTTGCCAAGCAATCGCACGTGCGAACGGTCGTCGAGCTCAATCGTCGACACAGTGCTTGGCCCCACCGACGACGGTCACTCACCGTCAGGTGGGTGCTCGTTGTCGCACGCTGACAGCAGGAGAAACTATGAATCCATCGGCTGTATTTTTCGATGTTCTACAATCCGCCAATGTAAGTCGAGACGACGCAAAAGCTGTTGTTGAAGCTTGGGAGGCTGAAGTGCAAACACTGGCATCAAAGTCCGACCTCTCGGAAACAGAGGCACGACTGAACAGGTCAATTTCAGAGCTCAGGGAAGAGCTTCACTCCTCGATCAAGGAGCAGGGTTACGAATTCCGCTTGGCGATCGAGAAACAAAGCGCCTTGATTGAAAAGCAAGGCAGTGATTTTCGCCTGGCGCTGGAAAAACAGGGAAATGACCTTCGCCTTGCGATGGAAAGACAAGGTAACGACCTTCGAATATCCATGGAGAAGCAAGGCAGCGATCTTCGGGAATCACATTTAAGCCTGGAGTCGAGATACAAACTCGCCAATTGGCAGTTTGGCATCATCATTCTCTGTCTGGCCATACCGGTAGGCAGAGAGCTCCTCAACTTCCTTGCCAACACCTTCAAGTTCTGACGGCACGCTTCAACCCTCGGCTGACAGGCTCCTGCCTGTAGCCTACCAGCAGTAACGCACGGGCACTGCCCATGCGCTGATGTACCACCTATTTTGCCCATGCGGGGAACACTCCCCGTGCGGGCGACGTGTCTCTCCGTTTTGGGTTTTTCTGGAGAGACACATGAAGATCGAAACGCCTACTGAGCAACAGGCACAGCTACTCAAACTGCCTATCGTTTTCAGTGAAAGCGCCTGGTTTGAAACCATTTACATCCAGGGGCCTTTGGCTCGAGTGCTGATGTTTATACGTCGGTGTGATGCAATCCAAGCAGCCTACGAGGCGATTTGTCAGTGCACCTCGGACGAAATCCCGGCGTTCTATGACTTCGGAGTTGAGTGTGATGTTCTTGATGGAAATCGACTGGAACTGCGCCTTGCCGTCGTGCGTATGCAAGGGCAACTCCAGGGGCTGCAAATCATGCTCAGGCATGAGGTCTATGTGCCTGAACAACGTGTGCCAGGATTGTTCTTCGCTCCTGGCCATATCCTGACAACCCGAGGCGTGGATGCGCTGAAGGAGCAAGGTCTGCTGGATATATCGGCCTACCTGCGCCGTCACCTTATCGGTGATTGGGGGGACCTGGGCGATGAAGACAAGCAGGCCAACGAGCAGGCGCTGTTACATGGCACGCGCTTGTTCTCAGCGTACGAGGTGAAGGCCGGAGAGGAAAACAGGCTACAGATCATCACCGAAGCGGACAGAAGTTTTACCACGCTGATCCTGTCCTCGGAGGACTGATTCACCACCCTACCCCAGCCTAGCTGAGGCTCATGAACCGTCTGCTCACCTCTTGGGGTGAGTAGGCGGTTTTCTATTTTTGACAGGTGTGCACTGGCGTCTCAGAGTGGCGCACGCGGTCCGTCAAGCAGCCATTCTCCAACTCGACACTGGGCAGGCCTAAGCATCCAGAAGACGGGTATGAGTAGGTACACGCATCCACTAAGACCTCTTCAGTCCAGATCATCAACAGCATTCGAGATTTGCTGATCGGTCCGGTCATTGGGACGGTACAGTACACCGCAATATAGCTGGCCCGTGATCAGATCTTTGTTAGGGTCTAATGTATTTACGAGAAGGAGGTTATATGCCACGGGATCCTCAATATCCTCTACAATCTCAACGTCTGGGTTGCTGCCCATTTTATGACTCCATTTATTCGGGCCGTATCGATAAAAATGAAAGTCGTAGTGCTCTGCATACTTATTGATAAATATTGCTATCGGATAGCTTAAGGCACCTGCCACGTCCGTCAACCCATCTCTGCGACACGCTTCCATGACTTTTGCTTTGGCCGACTCAAGAGTTCCGTCATGATCTATTTCGACTCCCGCACGGACGTCTTTGTTCATGGCAATTGACCCAGGATCGAAGTTAAGATTGACGTTCCAAGCATAGCCATAACAGTTGGCACTTTCAAAAGGCATCTCCCACTCCCTTGTTAAAAAACCTCACTCTATGAGTTATGCCAACCACCATCATCGTTTGTCTGTCCTCGCACAGACTGATTGTGGTGATGACCCGTGTTTCATGTCGGCAGATCGGAAACCACGTCTCCTATGCAATCCTACGTCGCATCCCAACTCCACCAGCCCTGAGGACCATAGACCTGGTTGAACCATTCCGCTTTGCATTTTTTGATCGAGGTAGTCGAGCGTATTCATGCCGGAGATCTCCAAAGGAAAACCTCCTTCATGTCCGGGAGCCTAAATCAGGGCAGAATTCGAATGCGGCGGCGTCATAGCACAGCGGTATTTCGAAGCTGAGTCAGGCAGAGAACAATTTCCCCCAAGATGGACGTGTACTCGGAGTCGAAGAAGTCCAGTGTTCGCTGATATGTATTAACGTGAAATGTATGAGAGGGGCACGAGGCTGGTTTGACCGGTCTCGACAGAGAGTTGTGCTATTGCGACAATCAGCACGTATTGCAGGTGTTTTTTATTTATCCCCACAATGTTTAAGACCAAGCTTCATACACTAAAACCAGAAAACCACTGTTATCAATCCTAAAAAACATCAAACTGCTTCAACGCGACCATCACTGCAATGATTAGAAAAGCAAATCCTGTCATGGTGGTCCATTGAGCTTGCGCAGTACTAGCAAACCAAGAACCTCTGGAGGGGTACTTGCCCAACGTCACCAACTTGACTATCGGCCACCCAATAGGAAAGCAAATAGCAGTGACAATCAAACCTGCCAATACATCTCCCATTCAATAGCGCCTCCCTCTATCCATTAGCAGCCCCCACAGCATACCTACACACACTAAAGGCACCTAGAAGTTTTGCTTCTACAGCCGCCAAATACGGCTTGTAACACGGCCCTGTCAAACACTGCTTTCGAATGCGCCTTTTTCGGTTCCCTGGCAGATCAACAGGCTGAGCAGGGGGGGGTGATTATTTAGGTAGCTCAGGTAGTTGGATGTCACGTTCACCAGCCATGACATCCCAGCTCCACCACCCCAGAGGACCGTAAACCCGGTTGTACCATTGGGTCTTGCGAGCCTTTTGCGCAAGGTAGTCGGGGGTGTTCATGCCGAAGACTTCCAGGGGGAAATCATCCTTCATGTCCAGGAGCCAGAAGTCGGGGAAGAACTCGCACTCGGCAGCGTCGTAGCGCAGTGGTTTTTCGAAGCTGCGGCCGGCGGCGGTCAGTCTTTTCTCCAGGGTGGATTCATAGTCGGAATCCAGTGGTATCCAGCGCTCGCTGATGTGCATCAGCGCCAGGTCCGTCACCTGGGCGCTGGCCTGGGTCTTACCGGCCTCGACAGAGAGTTGAGCGATGGCCATGACACGTTCGCCGCGCTTCCAGGCGCCCATCTCGGTCCTGAAGCGCTTCTGGGCGTCTTCCCATACCTCAGGGGCCATCTTCAGGTACGGAATGCCATAGGGGCCTGCCAGCGGCAGCTTGGGCATTGCGGCGTCGTGCTTACTGGTGTCAAAGCGTGCCAGGGGCGAGATGACCACGGCACGTCGGCCTTTCTTGATCACTGCCTCCACAACGGTCCTATTGGCCGTTTCAGCACCGGAGCGCGGTGTAGCGCACAGCAGGAGCACTTCGCTGAGCATCACTCGACCGGCCTTGATGCGTCGTGCCGTCTTGCGCAGCACGCCATGGATCTGGCCGCTGTTGCGCTTGCCCTCCATGGCTGGGTACCAGATGTTCAGTCGGGCTTCCTGCCACAGCAGGCAGAGCAGGCCCAGGAGTGTCATGGAGCGTTTGCGGTCGCCAGCGGAGGGTCTATGAATGACACCGTCCCTGCCGGCACTGCCAGTCCTGGCCGGCAGCTCGACCAAGCCACGGGCCAGTCGGACCCGCAGTGTCCCGTCGTCGCCCTCCTCGACCACACCGGCTTCATAGCCCTGCATGCCTGAGCGCTCAGGTGCTGGGGCGTAGTAGCGACATTCGTTGGCGTGCTCGGGGCCTGTACCGGCGAATCGGGCCAGGTGGAAGCCATCGGTTTCATCGCGGCGTTTGATCGCCAGCTTGCGCTCGCCCTTGCCTGGGCAACGGCACACGGCGCGGGTGCGGCCATAGGCTTTTTCGAGCACGGCTTTCCAGCCGCTGGCGAACTCGTCCTGGGTCTGGAAAGCCGTCGAGAAGGGTTTGCCGTCAATCACGACCGGGAATCGCTCATACACCATGCCAGGGCTCTCCTTGCCTCAATCGATCATTCAGCGGGCGCTGTTGATCGACTGTAACCTGCCAATGGTGCAGCTCTAACTGCCAGGGCGTTACAAAGTATTTAATACTGGGGTACGCGCATCTAGGGAGGTAACCGGCAGCCCACTATTACGGCTGCCGGTTAAAAATTCTGAAAGAGTAAGTCCGACTGAGGTTAATCCAAAATCCGCAGCTCTATACCGCACTGCGGATCGGCCAGGTCAGGTCAACTTATTTAGGTACGTCAGTTCCGCCACCACCTCCTAGGCGCTGCCAACTATTGGCAATAACCATATCCATTCGGTCGCGCTGATCTGGGGTAAGCTCGATGCTGCCTGATGCAGGAACCCCGAAACTAGACATTGCTTCTACGAGCATATCGACCTGTTGTGAGTAGAGGACCTCAGACCCCATCATCACCGAATCAAGTTTGTGGCTATCGCTAGCATACCAGTCTTTAATAGTTATCTTATCATCGCCCCCTAAAAAATCCAGCACCAATGATTGATCTTGCCGAGACAACCAGACATCAAATTTCGACCCTCCGACAATTGCAAGAATATCTTCTTCTTGATCAGGATTTAGCGAGTCGTTGTATATGATGTCCTGACCATCACCGAGCGAAAACTCGTAAAAATCATGCCCACCCAATCCGGACAGAAAATCATTCCCCTTCCCACCTATAATCACATCGTTTTTATTAGTACCTATCAACGTATCATCGCCATCAGTACCAAAAATAGGACCAGGAGGCTCCGGCAAAGGACTAAGCAGCGAATCAATTTGATTAAAATCCAAAAACTCGTTCGCTGAGGTTTTAACATAAGACAATCGTGAGTCATTATCAGCAAAATGATTCGCAACAGAGATAGAGTGATCCAAATCACCATCAACTAGAATCAACAAACTATTATCTTGCCGATGAAAGCTCAATCGACTTAAGTCGACCCCTTCATTGAAGACGATACCATCATATCCTCCACCAACAATAACTTCCCCGCCCGCATCAGAAGCGCCAAAGAAGTAAATATCATCTCCCGCGCCGCCATCGAAATACCCACGAGAAGGCTCGCCAGAGAATTTATAAACCGAAAAGGTATCATTACCTTCACCGCCTACCAGGTTAGTACCTTCTAATACATCATCGCCTTCTCGTCCGAAAATGGTCTCGCCATGTGTAGCACGAATAAAATCATTTCCCTTTCCACCGGAAAATGATAAATCGTTACTGGCACTGGAAAGTTGTACCAGACCATTGTAAGTGACATTCATGCCATTTTCATGGAGGTCTGGAGCCGTTCCAATACCGGCCTGACGTATCAGTTCAGCAGTGCTGATACGTTCCCCGCTTGCAAGCTGAATATATTCAATACCCGTACTGAAAAAATCAGTACTGTTTGGCATTGCTATTCGCACCAAGTGATCAGTTCCCCAACGAATATCCAGTGTTGTTTTTTGAGTCGCAACACGAATTCCGTCACTGCTCGTCCCCGAATAGCCAGCCGATATTCTATATCCGTCAATGTCCTCTACCACCTCGGCGCCCCAGGAAAAAGACAGATCAGTAAATTTCACGCCGCCCGGCAAAACCACAACATCACTCGACCCCAAGGAGTTATTCGGGTAACTCCACCTGCCAGTCATCCAATCACGTACGGGGAGGTTGATATCAACAATGATATCTTTCGTCTGATTGCCATCAATAATGTAGGTGTCGCGCCCATCCCCCCCCGACAAATAGTTGGTCCCTGCGCCACCTAAAAGAAAGTCATCTCCCCAATTACCAACCAGTGTGTCATTCCCCTCGCCACCTGCCAGGAAAGTTCCTTCACCTATCGGATCGTCTGGATTGAATGCATACGCAACGATTTTGTCATCACCTTTTCCGCCTATATATCCGTTACCGCCCTGAACATTATAGCGCCCACCAACATCTCCGCCCTTTATCACAGAGTAGGTGATAACACTTGAATTATTAGAGTAGTGATTTATAAACTTGACATCAGGATCATTTTCACCAGCCTCAACAAGAATTTGAGTTGACTTAAACGTCCAATAAGACAACCCTCCGCTACTATTTCTATAAGATGTACTATATGTACTCCCCTGCTCAAACGTACTAGACTCTGTTGACTCAGTAAAATACGAACTTAAAACAGCATTTTCACCATTACCACCCTGCATACCGCCTACACTTCTTTGCAGCGCCCCCTCTACAAATCGAACGTCATATTTAGAGTCCTGATAATATGTAATCCTCCCCTGAACTAGAACTTTATTGTAAGAATATAGTCCATCCCTCCCCTCATACCCATCAATCAGCAACTGCCTGACATGACCGTTTAAAATCCGCTCTTTGAATATGCCAGCATAATAATCAGTTTGAGATAACGGATTAGCCTGACTAGAGTCAATCGCCTGAGACAATGACAAAGGAGAAGCCCCGCCATATGAAATATTCCATAGGCCAGGATTGGAAAAATAATTAGTTAACCTAGTATTGCTAGCAGACTCGTATAAATAGCTAACGACTAAATCATCACCACTTCGTTCAAAGAGCAGTTCAGAGGGAGAGATATCCTTTGAAACCAAAACAGTGTTCAGACTGCCTTCGGCTGCTATCCACGTGTCCTGTCCCATGTATTTTGAAAATACAAATGTGTTGTTCCCTTCCCCTCCATCTAGCCGGTCACTTCCGCTACCGCCATCGAGCCAATCATCGCCAGCACCTCCAAATAGCAAATCGTTACCTTGCCCTCCCAATAAGGTGTCTGCCCCGTCACCACCATAGATTTTGTCATTTCCAGTTCCTCCCTTAACTTCGTCATTCCGCGAGGACCCAAAGAACTCATGACCTAAATCTCCTAGGTTCGCTTTGATCGGGGACTGCGCGATCAGTGAGGACAATTCCACTGACGATCCATCCGAAAATGTCACAGCACCTATCGCACCCAACATACCCTCAACAACAGAAATAACACCACCCGGGTAGCTTATTTGCAGTACCGAAGTGCCGTCGGCACCATAGCCAACTTCAAAATTTAAATCGGACGCGTTTATGCCTTGACCAAAACTAATTCTATCTTTTTTCTTTCCTTCTAATTCCTGCTGCGGTTCAAAAGTTTCGAGAATTACATCTTTCCCGTCACCAATTTCAAAGTGATAAACATCAGCCCCTGAACCTCCGACCAAAAAGTCATTACCCTTACCGCCAGTGATCAGATCGTCTCCGTCATTGCCCAAAATCGTGTCGTTGCCCAGCCCGCCAAATAGCACATCATCAGAACGATACCCCAATATTTGATCATCACCATCAGTGGGCCGTACAAGCATTGCTTTTACGTCATGCACGCTCCAAACAGTACCATCCGAAAAAACAATTTCGTCGACAGCATAACCGTGGTTTGCGACCGTATCTTCATCAAAATAGCTTTGAATAGTGACACTTTCCGCACCACCATCTACCTGAACAACAAGATCATAATAATTGCGCTTAACGCTGACATCAGAACTTTTAATACCTACACCGAAAACCAACCTATCAAGCTTTGTGCCTTCAGCATCCTGATCTGCGTTGAGAATGGTGTCATGCCCATCTCCTCGTGAGAAATGGTAGGTATCGCTACCATCTCCTCCGACAAGATAATCATCACCGACACCACCGACCAGATGATCATCACCTGCACCGCCATATATGCGATCCCCACCCGCATTACCCAAGATCACATCGTCGGCATCTGTTCCATTAATAACATCGTTACCGCTGCCTCCAACAAGACTACGAATACCGATACCCATCATCAAGTTATCAAAACCCACTACACCTGTAGGATTGACACCCCTAAGTTTAGACAACAGTTCAAGCCCAAAGCTTCCGAGACCACTTAAGCTCTCTCCAAAGGTCTTGAAAAATTCTTGACCTGCCGCTTCATTCGAATCATATCTATCTTTTAGCTTTCCAACTATCGACGACACATCCCAAGAAACACCATCATTGGTCTTAATGATTTTCAGCCCATCTAGAAATGAGCCAAAATGCGTTTGAAACATTAATTTATCGTAAACTGCCGATGTGAGATTATCAAAACCCTGTAATAAAATAGCTGCTGCCGGACCATGCGGATTCGGGTCCCTCGCTCCCCAGCACCATGTTCCCAGATAACTTTCACCTAAAAAAGTTTCAAGCGTCGCCAGCTTTCTTGCATCGCCAATTACGTTCCCATAAATCTGCGTAGCTGCGCGACTTTTAGGATCAATATCATATACGCCTGCCCAACGATAGACTATTTCCTGCACAATCTGATGAAGCAGGTCGGGGTTTGTTTCCTTCGAGAAGCTTTCCACCAACGACTTCAATTTCCCAGTCGTATCCCGCGCCATCGCTTGATGCAAGCTATGAACGTTACCAAAACCTAAAATATCGGGTAGTGCACGGATGTCATTTGAGACCTCTACGAGTTGAGTATCTACTGTATTCGCTCCGTCCACAGCGAACCACACATCACTGATAGCAGCGACAGTTCCATCGGCACGGGTATAAAATCCTGTCTGGCGATGTTCATTTCCATTAATATCTTTTACTGAGCTTGAGATATCGCCATTTGCATCGGCCTTTCCTGGCTCCGTATATTTTAGATCAAATGAAGACACACCTGACTCACTCAACCCAGCCAACTCACCACTTTGCACCACACCATCAGAATTCAAATCCCGCCAAACTTTCAACTTTGAGAACGCGGAGTCTTGTGCATCAAATACTCCGTCATGATTCTCATCAAGGTCAGCAAGTGCCAAAAAACCATTTGCTGCATTCTCTCCACTTTTTAACTTTGTATTATTACCAAAAAGCTCGGAACCGCTATCTATCTTTCCGTTTCCATTCTTATCCCAGACCAGCAGCCCATCATTCCTTCCTGCCCAGCCTGTTTTCTCTGCGAAACCATTCCCATCAAGATCGAAATTAACGCCCTGTCCCACTGAAATAGTCTGTACGCCATCGCCATCAAGATCTAAGATCAATGGACTACGGGTAATTTCTGCCGTCCCAAACTGCTTTTTAAGACTTTCAATTAGACCCTGACCAAAGGATATCTGGTCATAGATTGAACTCCCTAATGCCTGACCAAACTTATCTAAACCAAGATCCCCCCACATCCATTCAAAGACAGATCCGATAGGTGCATCAATACCCAGCCATTTTGACAAGCCTGCCGCATTCTGAAGCATCGCCTCGGTCAGATTCTTCATATATTCGGAGAAAGAATCGCCTTCAACCTGAACGTAATCTTCTCCCAACCCAAAAGGAGAAGGTAAAAAATCCCCAATTGTCCCTGCCCAGTTCCACTTTTCAAGCTTCAAGCCGATAACGGCGGATTGCACATCTGCATCAATAATATAACCGGCTTCAGGTATGCCACCACGATCCAAAACATCAGAAATTACTTGATTAGCCAGCACATCAGAGGCAACCTGAAATTCAGAGTCACCAATAATTTTCCCACTTGCCGCTCCTGCGAACCTAACCGAACCACGAACCGTATCGCTAAAAAAACTACCATCATTTTTATTGATTGATTCCGCAGCCGTTAGCCAGTTCGAAATCTTTACAAGGCTCGAAGCATCAGCCCCACCACCCTCAGCAGAAAACAACTGATTATTTACCAGACTCCTAAGATATCTATAGGCGCCTGGATAGTCTCCCTGCTCCCGAAGACCACTCAGGGTAGAAACTTGGTCCGACGTCATATTTATAAGATTCATGATTTCCCTCTCACCGAACGATTATTTTATCCAACAATTCCAAAACCGCTTTATCAACATTTTCAAAATCATCAATAGATTTATCAAATTGATAAAGGACCTCGTATTTTTTTCTGTATATGCGATCTAGTTCATAAGTAGCAATCACTGTATCAACATAGACCTGCCCGCCATCCTCTCCTTGAAAAACGACTACCTTCTCACCTTTAACCATATATACGCTTCGGCCATGCTCCGACTTGATCGGCTGCATTCCTTCAATATTTAAAAACGAGCGCCCGAGAGAATTGCCCCGAGGCCTTATCCTTATTGTAACTTTATTACCTTCAACCGCGCCGTCACGAATCAACTTAGAACCATCAAGATCATAGCCAAGGGTCAGAACCTCCCCCCCACCTAACCTGACTCTAGAGCAATCATGCTCATTTATTTTTAGCTCGAATGGGCCATACACACACCGTCCAGCAGACCAATGGTCCGACTCGCTCGAATTTTGCATGATATAAAGTCTTAACAGGAATAGGAAACCTACTATGCCTACCCCCGAAATCAACAAAACATTTTTAAAATTAATGCTCATCGAAAGACCTCAGAAAAAAACAATAAAAAAAACACTACCTAACAAAGAAAGGCAATTTTACTTGCCACTGTAGTTATAAAAGTGCATGACCACTACCATAGATAGCATTTATCGCTCCTTCAAACTCGAACTCGCATAAGCTTCCAACGGACTCAGGAAGTACTCGATCACGCGCCGTTTATCCGTTTTCGCTTCTGCCGTCACCGACATACCCGGAGACAGCGACACCTCCTGGCCTTGTACGGTGACCTTGTCTTTGAGCAGGCGGATCCTGCTGCTGTAGATCGGGCCACGCTTTTCGTCCTCGATGGCGTCCTTGGACACACTGATCACTTCGCCATCGACGGCCCCGTACTTGGTAAAGGTGAAAGTCTCCACCTTCACGGTGACGGGTTGCCCAGGGCGGACGAAGCCGATGTCCTTGTTCTCGAACATCGCCTCGACTTCCACCGGCTGATCGCTCGGGGCGATGATCATCAATGGCTGTGCGGCGGTGACCACGCCACCAATGGTGTGCACCGCCAGTTGCTGAACGGTGCCATCCACGGGCGCGGTCAGGCTCATCAAATGATCGCGTTGCTCGGCCTTGTTGAGTTCCTGGGTCAGTGACGCGGCCTTTTGCTCGGACTGCTGCTGCAGGTCCAGCATCGTTCGCCGACTTTGAGCCAGCAGAGCGGCCCTTCGGCGTTCAGCTTCCTTCTTCGAGGCGCCGACCTCGGCCAGTCGGGATTGCTGCACGGCCATGTCCCGCTCCTGGTCCAGCAAAGCCTGCTGCTTCTCAAGGTAGGCATGGCGCGGGACATACTGCTGCTCCAGCATCTGCTGGTAATCCTCGGCCAGTCGGCGTGCGATGGGCAGCGTCTTCTGCAACGACGCCAACGTCGCCCTGGTGGACTGAATCTCTGCCGATCGCTGTTCAATTTCAGCGTCGATCTGTTCCAGGGAGCTGCGTAGCTCCAGGTACTGCCCCTGTACCCAACGCTGGGCAGCCCTCTCCTGTTCAGGGGCAGCCTGGGGAATATGGCCGGCCAGGGAGCCAGGCTCCTTACCCGTCTGGATGGACTCGATCAGGGCTGTCGCGCGTGCGCTATCCACCTCGGCGGCGAGCAGATCACTCTTCAGGCGCTTGATGTCAGCCCCCGTCGCGCTGGTGTCCAGCTCGACCAGCACGTCACCGGCTTTCACCACCTGCCCATCGTGGACCTGGATGGACTTGACGACCGCAACCTCACTCGGCTGGATGGTCTTGCTCTTGCCGCTGGCCACAATCTTTCCGGTGGCCGTGGCCACGACATCGATCTGACCAAAAATGGACCAGAGCAAGGCCAGCAGCGCAAACAACATGATCGTCCATTGGATGTAGCGCGGTGCGGGGTGGACGGGTTGATCCTGCAACGCCAACGCTGCCGGCAGAAACTGCACCTCATGGGGAAGACGCTGGGGGGCATCCAGCAGCTTGCGTTGCCCCCATGCCTGCTTCCAGATACGACGATACCGTCGAAACAGCTCTCGACCTGCCGATGGTTGGCTCATGACAACTTATCCTTGTTGCAAGCGGTAGAGGCGTGAGTAGTGTCCGGCCTGATGAGTCAGCAGTTCAGCATGGCTGCCCTGCTCGACGATCTGCCCTCGGTCCATCACGACGATGCGGTTGGCATCGCGCACCGCTGAAAGCCGGTGCGCGATGATGATCACCGTGCGTCCCTTGCAGATTGCCTGCATGTTTTGCTGAATGATCCGCTCCGACTCATAGTCCAGGGCGCTGGTGGCTTCGTCGAAGATCAAAATACGGGGGTTGCCGATCAGCGCCCGGGCGATTGCCACGCGCTGGCGCTGGCCGCCGGACAGTGAGGCCCCATGCTCGCCCACCACGGTGTCGTAGCCCTCGGGCAGCTCAAGAATGAACTCGTGGGCTCCGGCCATCTTGGCCGCCTGCATGACGGCTTCCAGCGGCGCGCCTGGATCGGTCAACGCAATGTTCTCGCGGATGCTGCGGTTGAACAGCATGTTGTCCTGCAGCACGACCCCGATCTGGCGGCGCAACGAGGACACATCGGCCAGCGCCAGGTCCATGCCATCGACCAGCACGCGCCCACGCTCAGGGACATACAGCCGTTGCAGCAAACGAGTCAGGGTACTTTTGCCCGAACCCGAGCGCCCAACCACTCCAATGACCTCTCCGGCCTCAATCACCAGGCTGACGCTGCGCAGAACCTCGGAACCCTCCGGACGGTAGCGAAAATGCACCTGATCAAACTCCACACGTCCTTTGAGCGTCGGCAGCGCACTGCGGGTGGCCTGGGACAGTTCGGTCCGGCTATTGAGGATGTCGCCCAGTCGCTGAACCGAAACGCCCGTCTGCTGGAAGTTGGTCCAGAGTTGGGCCAGGCGCATGATCGGTTGAGCCACGCGCCCGGCAAGCATGTTGAAGGCCACCAGTTGGCCGACCGACAACTGCCCATCTATCACCAACCGTGCGCCCAACCAGAGGGTCGCTACCGTGACCAGCTTGCCGATCAGCGAAACGGCTTCGTTGGCGATGGTAGAAAGCGTTTGGGTCTTGAACCCGGCCGACACGTAGGCTGCGAGCTGGTTATCCCACTTGCGGGTGATCTGAGGCTCGACGGCCATCGACTTGAGGGTGTCGATGCCGTTGATGGTTTCGACCAGGAAGGATTGGTTCTCGGCGCCGCGGGCGAAGCTCTCGTTCAACCGGGCCCGAAGCAGTGGTGTGATAAATAGCGAGACGATGAAATACAGCGGCAGCGACACCAGGACGATCAGGGTCAGCCAGCCACTGTAGAACCACATCACCGCAATGAAGACCACCGAGAACAGCACGTCCAGCAGCAGCGTGATCGCGTTGCCGGTCAGAAAGCTGCGAATGTTTTCCAGTTCGCGAACCCGAGCCACGGAGTCCCCCACCCGCCTCGCCTGGAAGTACGCCAGGGGCAAGGTCACCAGATGACGAAACAGTCGGGATCCCAGCTCCACGTCAATCCGGCTGGCCGTGTGGGCGAACACGTAACTGCGCAGGCCGCTCAACGCCGACTCGAACAGCATGATGCCCAGCAGCCCGACCGCGATGACATCGAGCGTCGTGAGCCCGTGGTGAACCAGGACCTTGTCCATCACGACCTGGAAGAACAGCGGTGTCAGCAGGGAGAATATCTGCAGGACGAACGAGACCAACAGGACTTCGCCCAGCAGTTTGCGGTACTTCACGATAGCGGGAATGAACCAGGTGAAATCGAACCGCGACACCTCGCCGGCCTGCGAAGACTCGGACTGGATGAGGATCAACTCGCCGCTCCAGCGGGCCTTCAGTTCCTCGGCACTGAGCACGATCGGACGCTGCAGGCGCGGATCGTGGATCAGTGTTTTCTCCTGGTCCACGCGCGCAATGATGAAGAAGCTGCCGTCGTCCGCGCAGGCAATGGCCGGCAAAGGGGTCTGGGGAAGGCGTTCGGGTTTGGTGCGAAGGGCTTTGGTTTTGAGCTTTAACTGCTTGGCAGCGAGCAGTATTTCCGGCCTTGAGAAACGCTGACCTTCGGCGACGTATTCGTGAGCCAATTGCTCGGCCGATGCAGCCACGCTGTGAAACCTTGCCAACATGACCAAGCACGCCAGGCCTGTATCAAGAGTATCCGAAGGCTGCGCAGCCCCCTCGCCCTGTCCGTGCATACAACCGCATCCTTGCCGATGGCTTCAAGCTCGAAATCCCCCGTGAAACTGGGAGAAAGCTGATCATAGGCGGATTGGATTCACCAGCGGAAGAGCAAAACGACATCACCGGTATCATTTTTGATGCAATATTTCATTTGACATGAAAAAAGACCGAAAACCGCCCGTTTTACAGCCCCTCAGCGCCCCTACGGATCGAAGATGGGCGCGGTTGCTCGAGGTTCGCACCGGCCATTTCAGGCGGCAGAAAGTCGCGGCGCGGGTCGTAGTCAGCTTTCAGATACTGGGCAAGGCTTTGCAGGTCCGACGGGCTGAGTGTGCCTGCCGCCTGCTTCAGGCGCAGGTTGTTCAGGATGTAGTCATAGCGGGCGTTGTTGTAGTCCCGCACGGAGGTGAACAACTGGCGCTGGGCGTTGAGGACGTCCACGGTGTTGCGGCTGCCGATATCGGCGCCGACTTTGGTGGCCTTCAGAGAGCTTTGCGCGGAGAGGATGGTCTTCTTGCGCGCCCTGATCTGCTCGATGTCGGAATTCACCGCCCGGTAGAAACTGCGGGTGTTGAGTACCACTTCCCGGCGCTGCCCTTCGCGTTGCTCTTCGCTCTGGCTCAGCTTCTTGTAAGCCTCGCGCGCCTGGGAACTGACCCGACCACCGCTGTAGATCGGCAGATTGACCTCAAAGCCGATGGAGCTTTGAGCGACGTTGTTCTGATAGCCGTCCCGACCGAAGTCGCTGGGGTTGCTGTAGCCGAAGCTGTCGTTATCGCCTTTGCGGTAGGACGCCACGGCATCCAGGGTGGGCGCGTGTCCGGCTTTTCTCTGGGAAAGGCTTTGTTCCGCCGCCTCAACGGCCAAATCACTGGCCTGCAGTTTGAGGTTTTGCTTCATCGCGGCATCCACCCACTGTTTCGCATCGGCAGGCACCGGCACCAGCACGGGCAATTGATGCTCGATCCCCTCAATGCTCGCGTAATCGTGGTTGGTCAGACGGATCAGTTGCTCGAAGGCGTCATCGACTTTGCGCGCCGCCAGCTCGCGGTTGGCCTGGGCGTTATCGTAGGCCGCCTCAGCATCAAGCACGTCGGTGATACTCGCCAGGCCCCCCTTGAGGCGCCCGCGGGCCTGATCCATCTGTTGCTTGAATGCGATCTCTTCGGCCTCGGCGGCGGCGTGCGTATCCGACGCGCGCAGGGTCTCAAAGTAGGTCTCGGCGGTTTTCAGGATCAGTTCCTGCTCGGCTGCTGACAGCTCAAAGGCTGCCTGCGAGGTGCTGGCCTGGGCGACCTTCAGGCCGTACCAGGCGTCGGCCCGGAACAGCGGCTGCCGCAGATTGGCCTGGTAGGTGGTTCCGCTGCGCACGCGCGTCAGTGCGGGTGCATCACGCTCCAGTCGTGTCGATTCGATGGTTGCGCTGGTCGTGATTGCCGGCAGCAGATTCGCCCGGGCCTGGGGAATGGCTTCCTTCTGCGCCTCGAATCCTGCACGGGCTGCCTTGATTTCGGAGTTGTTGGTGACCGCTTCCTGGTAGACGGACATAAGCTGCGCGCGGTCCGAGGGCGCTGAGGCTGATTGCGCCGCGAACACACTGGCAGGTGCCATGCACGCCATCAAGAAGACGCAATACCTGCGGGTCATGAACAAGTCCTTTTGTGAGGCCCGGAGGAGAGATAAGGGCATAGTGGCCTCGCGGGCGAGGAAATTATGCTAGAGCGTGTTGCAGGTCAACAATCGTATGAAGCGAAGGCGGTCCACCGATGCGCTTTGGCTTGGCGAAGATAGATGTGATCACAAGCAGTGAGAGTGGCGCTATCGAATGTCTGGATAGGTATTCGCCCTTTTCCGCCCAACTGCCGCAACACCTGGTAACGACGCGAAATAGCCCTCCGAAAATACGCCGGTTTCCTACACGCTATGGGCGTGGGAGAATATTGTGTGCGCCTGCCAGTGTGTCTAGAGTCCGGAGATCGCTGCAAATTCAGCGATCGGGCTTGGACACCCGGGACCACACAGTGCGTACAGCACCGCGATAGCGGTTTTTTTGTGCTCGCATCATGGCGGGCTGTGCGCGGGACACTTTCGAGTGTGCCGGGTTCTCTGTGTCCCGGTTGTCCAACCTGCGTACAGTTCGCCACCCTTCGCTTGGACACGAAAGTGGTGAACGCCTCCAACACACAGAGGATTCACAATGGTCAAGAAAATCACCCCTGATCCACCACCCAGCGACACTGCCAGTGTTGAGGAAAGAGCGACCTACCTGAGCAAGCTCATGCATGAAGCTTTGACCCTGATCGATTCAAAGCCCCCGAGCAACTTCCTGTCCAAGCTCCTCTATGCCCTCTCCTTCGCAGCCGTTAAACCAGTGGAGCCCGACAACTCATCTGCCCCGCCACTGTTCTCTGTTCAACCCGGTGTCAATGCCAAGGCAGCGCTGACTCAGGTGTCGCAGTTGCTCAAATCAGCTGAGTTGAACGCCGATGAAATCTGCCCGCGCCTCGAGGGTTTTGAACGGGACCTGCTGATGGGGCTGATCCACTCCGTTACGTTGTCCAGGACGGTTGTGGATGCGTTGCTTGACGGGACAGCCACACCCTCCTACACCTAAGTCAAGTAATCGGCAGTAGCGATATTGCGGCTGCCGATCACTGACCGATTGGGTCAAAAAGGGATTTGCCGAGCCTCAAGCTTTTGTCGGTAGTGTCAGGTCTGTAGAACTGGAAGACCTGAACTCGGCAAACCCCGCACCGCCCGCCAACACAATTCCTGCTTCGATCCTAGAACGGGATCTGAGCCGTACCGTCAGCCGTGAGTAGACACGAAACCGCGCTCCACTTGCTCTCCCATTTGCACTCATGATGACGACCGTGCGCATTGGACATGAAAAACGCAGCCTCTGATGACGACAGGCAGCAATCGGCCAAAAGCAGCCGTTTAGAGCTACAAAAATAAATCTGTCTCCATTGTTCTCTCTTTGATTGTTATAGGCAGCTAGCTATATTGATAGCAAACTGACACTCCTCAGGCTTTCAAGGACGATCCATGCGCATCCAGCACGTAGAGATATCTAACTTCCGAAAGCTGCTTTCTGTGCGAATTGACTTCGCTAATGAGACCACGCTGCTTGTAGGTGCCAACAACAGCGGCAAATCCTCCGCCATGCTGGCACTCCGGAGATTTTTGGTTTCGAAGGGTTCTGCTTTTCGGCTCCAGGATCTGACTCTTTGTCATTTCGCCAAGCTTGACGAGATTGGTAAGGAGTGGGAGAACCCACCAGCAAACTTTGAAATTCCTACAGCCAAGGACTGGGCCGACTGGCTCCCTAGTCTGGATATCTGGGTGTCGGCAGATCAAGGAGAGTTCCACTTCATCCGCGATCTCATTCCCAGCTTTGCGTGGCGCGGGGGGCTTGTGGGAATGCGTTTCCTGCTTGAACCAGATGATATGAATATGCTGTACACGGACTATCGCAAGGAGCGCGCGAGGGTTGCAGAGCTTGAGGATGCTTTAGGGAAGGAGGACCCGCCTGGTAGCCCGCTGACGCTATGGCCACAGAGCCTTCATGATTACTTGAACCGTCGGCTGGGAGATAAATTCAAGGTTCGTTGGTATCGCCTAGATCCGCAACAACTTAAGAAGCCTGACAAGTCGACTCGAATGGCTCAAATGCAGCAATTGAGTCCTACTTCCCTGCCTCTGGAAAGCAATCCCCTCAGTGGATTAATTCGAGTACATGAGATCAATGCACAGCGGGGATTCGGCGACCATTCGGACGACAATCAAGGCGATAACACTAGACCCAGCGGTGCCCGAAAACTCTCGGAACAACTCAGATCCTATTACTCCCGACACCTAGATCCAGGTGACAGCCCAGATATCTCAGATCTCGAAGCGTTGCGGGCGATAGAAGCAGCCCAGTCGGCATTCGATACCAGGCTAAGTAGCAGCTTCGAATCTGCTATTAGAGAGGTCGAGGGATTGGGCTACCCTGGCCGCAATGACCCACGCATCAAAGTCGCAAGTCGCCTGGCAGCAACTGACGGCATGAACCATGAAGCGGCCGTCCTTTTTGAGTTGGATTCAATTCAGGGGGCCCCAGGAGCCCCTCCTCTTCATTTACCAGAGACCGCTAACGGGTTGGGATATCAAAACCTGATATCTATGATTTTCCGGCTGATGGGTTTTAGGGATGAGTGGCTAAGAAAAACCAGGGCCGCCAGCGCGGAGGTAATAGACCGCGTCGAGCCCATCCACCTCGTGCTCATTGAAGAGCCTGAAGCCCACCTTCATGTTCAAGTGCAGCAAGTGTTCGTGCGGCACGCCTACCAAGTTCTATGCCGAGACGCTTTGCTTGAACGCTACCCAAATCTGAAGACTCAGCTTTTGGTGAGTACGCACTCCAGCCATGTAACTCATGAAGTGGAGTACCAGAACCTTAGGTATTTCAGGCGACTCCCAGCAGGGATGTATGGCATCGGTGTACCGGTGTCGACGGTCTCTAACCTCTCTAACGTGTTCGGCGATGGAACAAAGACGAAGGAGTTCGTAACCAGGTATCTGCGGGCACAGCACGCAGACATATTCTTCGCCGACGCCGTCATCTTGGTAGAGGGCTCAGCAGAGCGAATGATGTTGCCGCATTTTTTGCGGAATAAGTTTCCATTCCTTGACCGCTGCTACATCACAACCCTCGATATCGGTGGCAGTCACGCACACCGACTAAGGCCTTTAATTGACGCGCTTGGCATCCTCACTCTGGTTATTACAGACCTCGATGCAGGATTTAATAAAGCGGCAAAACCGGTGCAAAGAAACGCAGATCAGATTACGAACAATCCGACATTGCGGAGCTGGATGAAACTGATGCATCTGGGCAGCACAGTGGATGAGCTGCTTGAGCTGCCAGCGAATCAAAAAGAGCACCAGATCGACGACCTGTACTCGGTACGCATCGCCTATCAAACTCCTATTTCCACCCACCTGCCCGCTACTGGTGAAGCAATACAAGCTCTACCAAATACCTTTGAAGACAGCTTTGTGCTTAGCAACGCCGGTCACTTTGCGGAAAAAACAAACGGCACTGGTCTGATGAAGGCCTTCGTAAAAATTTTGAATGAAGCGCAAACATCGGAAGCCGTCGGAGAAGGTTTTTTCAACGAATTACGCGAAGGAAAGAAAGCAGAGTTTGTGTTGCTCGTTTTGGGCGACAAAAACTTCCCCAACCTTGAAATCCCTGAATACATCAGTGAAGGCCTCAACTGGCTTGAGTCGAAATTGCGAAGCAAGCAAAAAGAGCTACTGGTAATTCCGCCCGAGGGCGCGGAGGTGACGCCATGAGCGAGGCAGCTGTCGCAGATGCCGACACCATTATGCAGGCTTGCCTGAATCTGGCAGACCCGAAGAGCTTTTTTCTTTACGCAGGTGCTGGCTCAGGAAAAACCCACTCACTCGTCGAGGCTATCCGCGAACTCAAAAGTCGCGAGCGAGAACGCCTGACGTTCGAGGGCCGGCGCATTGCGGTGATCACCTATACAAACGCAGCCTGCGATGAAGTTCTTCGGAGGCTAGAGTTTGATCCACTCGTGGAAGTTTCGACCATTCACGCGTTCGCTTGGCGCCTAATTCAAGGATTCGACAACGAGATCAGAGAGTGGCTAAGGATCAAACTTGCCCAGGACATTGGGAAGATCGAGGGCGAGCTAGCACGCTCGAGAGGCGACAATAAAACATCTCGAGCAAACCGACGGAAGCTACAAAGCAAAATACGTAGACTTGAGACTCTGGACGAGATTACCAAGTTCATCTACAGCCCCACAGGTGACAACAGAGAGCGGCAAGCTCTCAATCACGATGAGGTCATCAAGTTAACTGCAGCATTCGCTCCTGAACGCCCTTTGTTGGATGTTCTAGTAGACCGCTACCCAGTTGTATTGATCGACGAAAGCCAGGACACCCACGCTCCAGTAATGGAGGCTTTTCTGAAAGTCCAGCAATTGGCGCAGGCACGCTTCTGCCTGGGACTACTGGGCGACACCATGCAACAGATTTACGGCCATGGAGTAACGCGCCTTGATAAAGCGATACCGGATGACTGGCTGAAACCTGAAAAGGTCGTTAATCGCCGCTGCCCTCGTAGGGTAGTAGATCTTATCAACGTGATTCGACGCGCTGCAGACACCCATCAGCAGACCCCCAAGCCCGATGCCATTGAAGGTGTAGTGCGCATGTACTGCATTAGTCAAAGCCAAGAACAGGCACCAAATCTTGAGGAAGGCATCGCTCAGTCGATGGCTGCAATCACCGACGACGGCGAATGGGCTACCGGTCCTGAAGGCCGAAAAACCTTGATCCTCGAACATAAGATGGCTGGACGGCGGATGGGGTTCGAAAAGCTGTTCACGCCCCTATACGGGGTTGAGCACCTTCAAACAGGCTTGCTGGATGGAACCTTGCCCGCACTTCGCGTTTTCAGCGAAGGCGTTCTTCCCATTCTTACCGCAAAGGACGATCACTTCCTTCTGCTTGAAGCCGTACGCTCTCGCTCTCCCTTGCTCAGCAAGGATGCAATGCAATCAACAGGGGATCAATCGGCCCACATGCAACGTGTAGAGGACGCGACGCATGCCCTGCTCTCTCTTTTCGAAAAAAACGATCCAACACTGAGCGAGGTCGCAACGCTTCTGTTGCAAACCCAACTGCTTGACGTTCCTGACAATCTGGTTGGGGCTATGGTGCTGGGAGCCCCTAGTGAGGCTCCAGATCCTGAAGATACGAACGCGATGACCAACTACGCCTACCAGCTATTCCTTGAGCGTCCATTTTCGGAACTGGCAGCCTTTGCGAGTTATGCGGATGGCCTTTCACCCTACGGTACACATCAAGGGGTAAAGGGGCTGGAGTTTCCACGAGTCATGGTCGTCATCAACGATGAGGAGGCAGGCGGCTTCTTATTCAGCTACGACAAATTGCTGGGTGTAAAAGAACCAACAAAGACTGACCGGGACAACGAGCGTGACGGCAAGGACAACGCACTAGCACGTACTCGTAGGCTGCTTTACGTGACATGTAGTCGGGCTGAAAAGAGCCTGGCGATTGTCGTATACACACCCCAGCCTACACTCGCCAAGCGAAACGTTGTTGCTGCTGGCTGGCTTCAGGAGAGCGAGGTCGAAATCCTGTGAGGCCTTCCTCCTAGGGGCTGTTGCCGTTTCATCCTAACCAACTGATTTATAAAGAATTTAAGGCATCAGGCAGTTTTATAAAATTCCTTGTTTTTCAATTGGTTAGTGGACTTGCCCCTACCAAAC
>NZ_JACAPR010000002.1 GCF_013385635.1 Pseudomonas gingeri | reverse complement strand
GTTTGGTAGGGGCAAGTCCACCCACACACACAGTGGAGTGAAGGTAGGCCGATGAGATGCTCTCCTCGGCAGAGATAGATGAGCACTAGGCTGGCGCCAAATTAAGCGCACAGAAATAGGCAGCGTGTCGCGGCCATCCCTGCGCCGGCATCGAGTGATAGCTAAATAATGCCAATGCGCACAGATAAGGGCAACAAGTCAGTACAAAATTGTATTATTTTTGACAAATGGTCAGCGCCGCTGATTGGCACATTGGGATACCCACCCTAGCGTGGCTACCCAAAGATGCAGGAACATACTATGTCGCAAAGGCGTGTTTGAGGTTCGCTTCCGATCCAACATTCGTGACTTCGGATCAGAGCTGGTGTTTGCCAAGGAATGAAGCGTCAACGGTAGCGGCCACGCTCACTGTGTGTACCAAGGCGATATCCCAACTCAATCAGGTGAGTTTAAGGCTCAAATCAATACCAGGCCTTGGTCATCCGGCAAGACCCACGTCTTCGGCGGCACAGGGCCCTACGTGCTTGAGGCACACGGCAGCATTGATTATGAGAGTCGCCCGCTCCTCCCGATCTTCAGCGGCGACCGCTGCCCGCATGACCGCTGTGTAACCGAGCTACGTTCTGATCGATGCGGCCTTGGATCGTGCGCAAGGTGTCTTGAGTAATAACCTGTGGGCATAGGTTCTCGGCGATGCTTGCAAACCGGCTCGCCACATCGCAAATGCCGTCAATCATTCTGCCGGCAACGTCCGGGGGCACCTCGGCTTCCTCGGCAAGCCGAAGCATTTGCGTGCGGGAAATCGACAGGGCTTCCCCCATCACATCCATCTGGTGATATCCACTTGGCCCCTCGCAGAAGGTCACGTCGTAAGCCGGCGACAGTCTCCACTGACCGTCTTGCGACATGATGTAGGCAAAGTTCTTGGGATGATCGTCTCTGTTGTTGAACGCAACGTTGAAGACGGCACGTTCGAAGGCCACCGCCATCTCTCGCACGTCGTTGGTACACATCTGTGTTGCCCGCAAGAAGTTGACGTAGTCCAACACCCCCGGAGACCGGTAATTTGCCCCCGTAAAGGCCGCTAGGCTTTGCATGGGTACGCGCAGACCATCCCGACGGTCAAATCGCTTACTGGCAAACGCTGCCAACCCATTAGGCAGACTGAAGTACTGCGTGTCAGGGGTCTCGATGCCGCACATGCGCAGGCACTCGGCGTAGACCATTTCGATAGCGCACACCTCGGCATGCTCTTCTTTCGCCGGGAACTTGACCAACCAAGCTTCAAAGCCCGCCGTAACGGCAGTGGTAAAACGGCCAGTTTCTGGATCGCGATAGACGAGGGCCTTAGGCCTTGCACCTTGAGGCGAGCCACCCACCAGCAGCAACGTCTGCAGGAACTCGCCACCGTCTCCATGGAGCACTTCCTGCACTTCGGCGGCAAGCTGCTCCAGCGGGATATGGACTTCAGACTCCTGCCCTTCTGGTGCCACGGGCTCAAACGTTATGGCCCCCATTGCATTGCTACCGATGTAGGCTAGCCGTTCCAGTGAGCCGATGCGCGCCGTGGTGAGCCCGCGGCGCCTGAACATACGGTCCATCAGTAACATGCCCCACCCATCGGGCAAGGAGTCGTAAACAGGCCCTGGCAAGTACAGTTGGTGGTCTGGAAAATCTTGGCGCAACTGAGCCCCCACCAACGGGAGCGTGTAGGAGGACAGTTCCAAGCCCCTTTGCCTGGCTTCATTGCTGTACTCGAACACGATCAGCGGGCGACCGGTCAAGGCGGTCGTGGAGACCAGCGTCCCCCATTGCCATCGCTCACCCCAGCCCTCGTAGAAGACGTTCACCTGCTCAAGCATTGCCGGACTTCCTCTTTGAACGGAGACGATTGGCGCTGTTTTCGTAGCGCCGAATATCCTCGATGCTGTCCAGCTTTGGCAGGAACAGGCCTTCAAGTTCCTTGGTTCGACCAAGAGCCATCGCCACACGAACGACGTTTTCGAATCCGACATTGCGCCCTGCTTCAAGGTTGGACACCGTGTTTGTGCCGATGCCGGCACGTCCGGCCAAGTCGGCTTGTGTCATGTCCAGCGCCAAGCGCTCTGTGCGCAAGCGATCGCAGAGGCGCTTGACGACTTCGCTCGGCTTGCTGAAGCTTAAATCCAACATAGTGTGTACCTAGCCCATTCTGTGCCAGTTAGTTCCCAAAATTATAGAATTAACGCATAGCCCTATCAAGCAACTTAATTCACTAAATCTGTGCCTTATCGCTTAATTTCTAGCTTTAGCCACAATTTAATGGACTTATCTACCATAAAGCGAAAGGGCCGGGAGAACTATTTGGGCCTGCTCAGAACCGTATTTTGGATGAAGGTTTGCCTTCCGCCTGAGCCCGGTGAGCGTTGGGGGCAAAAATGGGGGCAAGCTAGAAATTTCTCGACCTGAAACCACCGTCCCAGAGCCAAGTCAAAATGTTTTTTGGGGATCTGGCCCGCAGCCCTCTCCTCCCGAAATTTCCGGTGAAAAGCCAAGTTGCTCCCATTTTCTACTGCCCGCATGTGCTCGGCCCATCGGGTCTGCCAGCGTCGCTTGGTAATACCTACATAGAAGAAGCCGTCATCAGGGTAAGAGTTTCCCATTCCGAAAATATGCTGGTATAGAGCGTAGGCCTTATCCGGCCATTGCCTGGGCGCGAGCAGGTAATGAGCTGGAATGGAGAATAAGGTACTAGGGAAAGTCCAAATGTTCTGCGGGGATCCGGATAGTCTCTGACGATAAGGTGCTCGCCCCCCCCATGGAGGATACGCATGACGATTCGCGCAGTGGTTTTCGATTTCGGCGGTGTCTTGTTCGACTGGAGTCCGCAGCACCTGTACCGCCAGCTGATCGCCGATGAACAGGAAAGGCAGTGGTTCCTGGACAATATCTGCACCCAGGAATGGAATACCGAGCAGGACGCCGGCCGCACGCTGGCCGAAGCTACCCGGACCCTGATTGCCCGACACCCGCGACATGAACCCCTGATCCGCGCCTATTACGACCGCTGGCACGAAATGTTGCGTGGGCCGCTTCCCGGTGGGGTGGCCATCCTGGAAGCCTTGCATGAAGCCCGCATGCCGTTATTCGGCTTGACCAACTGGTCGGCCGAAACCTTTCCCTATGCCCGGGCCAACTATGCCTTCCTGCAGCGCTTTCGCGACATCGTGGTGTCCGGCGAGGTGAAGCAGATCAAACCCGACGCGCAGATCTACCACCTGAGCCTGAGCCAGGTTCGTACACACCTGCCGGATATCCAGCCGAACGAGCTGGTGTTTATCGATGATGTCTTGACCAACGTGGAAGCGGCCGTCGCCCTCGGCTGGCAGGGCATTCACCATGTGTCCGCAGACGCTACGCAACGGCGTCTGCGTGAACTGGGCGTGCACTTCTGACGCGGGCCCCGGCCCGTCAGGCCACGCTACCCACAAACGGCAATGCCAGGTACAGCTTGATCACGATGGCATTGGCGATATCGATAAAAAACGCCCCGACCATGGGCACCACCAGGAAGGCGATCCGCGACGGGCCGTAGCGCTGGGTCACCGCCTGCATGTTGGCGATCGCCGTGGGCGTTGCCCCCAGGCCAAAGCCACAATGCCCGGCGGCCAGGGCCACGGCATCGTAGTTGCGGCCCATCACGCGGAAGGTGACGAAGATGGCGAACAGCGCCATCAGCACCGCCTGGGCCGTCAGCAGGATAAAGATCGGCAAGGCCAGTGCCGCCAGGTCCCAGAGTTTCAGCGACATCAGCGCAATGGCCAGGAACAACGACAGGCTGACATTGCCCAGCACCGATACCTCACGCTCGAACACCTCGTGCCAGCCCAGCGCCGACAAACCATTGCGCAGCACCACGCCGACAAACAGCACACAGACGAAGGTCGGCAGCTCGAGCGCCGTACCCTTGATCAGTTCGCTGAGGAAGTTGCCGGCCAACAGGCTGATGGCAATCAATGCCAGTGTCTCTATAAAGGACCCTGGCGTGATCATCCGCTCGCGCTCTGGCTGTTCGAAGCCCTTCGGCATGCTCGGGACTTCATTGACCACCCCCTGGGTCTTCACGCGCTTGAGCAGCAACCTGGCCACCGGCCCGCCGATCAGGCCACCCAGCACCAGGCCGAAGGTCGCCGAGGCCATGGCCAGCTCCGCCGCGGACATCACCCGATATTGCTCGGTGAACACCGAACTCCACGCGGCACCGGTACCGTGACCGCCCGACAGGGTGATGGAGCCGGCCAGCAGGCCCATCAGCGGATCCAGGCCCAGCGCGGCGGCCAGAGAGACACCGAGGGCGTTCTGCACCACCAGCAAACCGACCACCACCAGCAGGAAAGTCCCCAGCACCCGCCCGCCTTTCTTCAGGCTGGTGAAGTCGGCGTTCAGGCCGATGGTGGCGAAGAAAGCCAGCATCAGCGGGGTCTGCAGGGAAGTATCGAAGCCCACCTTGAAGTCGAAGAATACCCGCAGGAGCAGTAGCACCAGCGCCACCACCAGGCCGCCGGCAACGGGTTCGGGAATATTGTAGATGCGCAGGAAACCGACGCGGGCACAGAGTCCACGGCCAAGCAGCAGCACCAGGGAAGCCGCTACCAGCGTGCCGTAGAAGTCGAGTTGAACCATAGGGAGAATCCTCGGTAATTATTTTTGTCTGACAAAGTTCCGGGCAAAGTCGAGCCATCCTGGCAAGTTGCGTGTCAGGGTCTGAATCGGCATTTTCGTGTCGCTGAATTGTACTGACCCGTCTCGCCAGCGATGTAGGCCTTGTTCCCATCCCGCATCGGATAATTCTGAATATTCGAATCGACCGGCGTAGGATCGTCTCCGCCAGGGGCTGTTGCATTCCTGGCAACAGTGATTTGCGCTTTCTGTAATGGATAGGTTGCTAACGGAAGGTGCATGCTAGGGGGCTGGATTCGGTTTGATATCATTCCGGATGATAGTTACCTTCGCTTCATTCGATTCGTGTGCGATCAACGCCCACAGCATGATCCGCCCATCTCAATAGATTGGCGGACTCCCCCCATGGAACAGTCACTTAAACTTTTGCGCTTCCCCCTGGCTGCCCTGGCAGTCGTCGTGATGAGCGCCTGCGGTAAAGCGCCCGTGGCGGCAGGTGGTGCGATGCCGGCAACCAAGGTCAGCGTGGCCAAGGTCATCGAACAGCCCGTCAATGAATGGGACGAGTTCACCGGGCGTCTCGAAGCCCCGGAAACCGTGGAAATCCGCCCTCGGGTTTCCGGCCAGATCGACCAGGTGGCCTTCACCGAAGGCGCGCTGGTGAAGAAAGGCGACCTGCTGTTCCAGATCGACCCACGCCCTTACCAGGCCGAAGTCCATCGTCTCGAAGCCCAACTGCAGCAGACCCGTGCCACCGCCAGTCGCACCGCCAACGAAGCCGAGCGTGGCAAGCGCCTGTTGACCAGCAACGCGATCTCCGCGGAACTGGCCGACACCCGCACCAGCACCGCGCAGGAATCCAAGGCCGCGGTCGATGCGACCCAGGCCCAACTGGACCTGGCCCGCCTGAACCTGAGCTTCACCCGTGTCACCGCGCCGATCAGCGGCCGTGTCAGCCGTGCCGAAATCACCGCCGGCAACATCGTCACCGCCGATGTCACGCCGTTGACCAGCGTGGTTTCCACCGACAAGGTCTACGCCTACTTCGACGCCGACGAGCGGGTCTACCTCAAGTACACCCAGCTGGCGCGCCAGGGCAAACGCGGTGCGACTACCCCGGTCTACCTCGGCCTGTCCAACGAAACCGGCAACCCGCACCTGGGCCAGATGAACTTCGTCGACAACCAGGTCAACCCACGCACCGGCACCATCCGCGGTCGCGCCGTGTTCGACAACAGCGATGGCAGCTTCACCCCTGGCCTGTATGCGCGCCTGAAGCTGGTCGGCAGCGGCACCTACGCCGCCGTGCTGATCAACGACGAAGCGGTCGGAACCGACCTGGGCAAGAAGTTCGTGCTGGTGATGGACGCCGACAAGAAGACCGCCTACCGCTCGGTCGAGCTGGGCCCGAAAATCGAAGGTCTGCGGATCGTGCGCAGCGGCCTGAACAAGGATGACACCGTCATCGTCAAGGGCCTGCAACGCGTCCGTCCGGGCTCGCCGGTGGATCCTGAAGTGATCCCGATGGCCAGCAAGGAAACCCTCGCCGCTCTGGCAGAACAACGACAAACCCTGGAAGCCAGCAACCTGCAGCAGGTTGCGCCGGCCAAAGGCGCAGCGGCCCCGGCTAACAAGCTGGCCGCAGCGACTCCACGCGGTTAAGGGATACACACGATGAATTTTTCCCAGTTCTTCATATCAAGACCGATCTTCGCGGCGGTACTGTCGCTGCTGATCCTGATCGCCGGTGCGATCTCGCTGTTCCAGTTGCCGATCAGCGAATACCCGGAAGTGGTACCACCGACCGTGGTGGTCCGTGCCAACTTCCCGGGCGCCAACCCCAAGGTCATCGGTGAAACCGTGGCCGCGCCCCTGGAACAGGCCATCACCGGTGTCGAGAACATGCTCTATATGTCCTCGCAGTCCACCGCCGACGGCAAGCTGACCCTGACCATCACCTTCGCCCTGGGCACCGACCTGGACAACGCGCAGGTACAGGTGCAGAACCGCGTGACCCGTACCGAGCCGAAACTGCCGGTCGAAGTGACCCGTATCGGTATCACCGTCGACAAGGCTTCGCCCGACCTGACCATGGTTGTGCACTTGACCTCGCCGGACAAGCGCTACGACATGCTCTACCTGTCCAACTACGCCTTGCTCAATATCAAGGATGAGTTGGCCCGCCTGGGTGGTGTCGGTGACGTGCAACTGTTCGGCATGGGCGACTATTCCCTGCGGGTATGGCTCGATCCGAACAAAACCGCATCGCGCAACCTGACCGCCACCGATGTGGTCAACGCCATTCGCGAGCAGAACCGCCAGGTCGCGGCCGGTCAGTTGGGCGCGCCTCCCGCCCCAACCGCCACCAGCTTCCAGATGTCGATCAACGCCCAGGGCCGCCTGGTTTCCGAGGAAGAGTTCGAGAACATCGTGATCCGTGTCGGTGACGATGGCGAAATTACCCGTCTCAAGGACATCGCCCGTGTCGAACTCGGCTCCAGCCAGTACGCCCTGCGCTCGCTGCTGAACAACCAGCCGGCGGTGGCGATCCCGATCTTCCAGCGTCCAGGCTCCAACGCCATCGAGATTTCCAACGAAGTTCGCGCCAAGATGGCCGAGCTGAAGAAGGACTTCCCCGAAGGCATGGACTTCAGCATCGTCTACGACCCGACCATCTTCGTGCGCGGCTCCATCGAAGCGGTGGTGCACACCCTGTTCGAAGCGCTGATCCTCGTGGTCCTGGTAGTGATCCTGTTCCTGCAGACCTGGCGTGCCTCGATCATTCCGCTGGTCGCCGTGCCGGTGTCGCTGATCGGTACCTTCGCGATCATGCACATGTTCGGCTTCTCGCTTAACGCGTTGTCGCTGTTTGGCCTCGTACTGGCGATCGGTATCGTGGTGGACGACGCCATCGTTGTGGTGGAGAACGTCGAACGTAATATCGGCCTGGGCCTCAGTCCGATCGAAGCCACCAAGCGCGCCATGCGCGAAGTGACCGGCCCCATCATCGCCACGGCGCTGGTGCTCTGCGCGGTGTTTATTCCGGCGGCCTTCATTTCCGGCCTGACCGGTCAGTTCTACAAGCAGTTCGCCCTGACCATCGCCATCTCGACCGTGATCTCGGCGTTCAACTCCCTGACCCTGTCGCCGGCCCTGGCCGCGGTGCTGCTCAAGGATCACCACGCCCCGAAAGACCGCTTCTCGAAGGTCCTCGACGCGCTGCTGGGTGGCTGGCTGTTCCGTCCGTTCAACCGCTTCTTCGACAAGGCCAGCCATGGTTATGTCGGTACCGTGACCCGTGTCATCCGCGTCAGCGGCGTGGCCCTGGTGCTGTATGCCGGCCTGATGGTCCTGACCTGGCTCGGTTTCTCCAGTACGCCGACCGGTTTCGTGCCCGGCCAGGACAAGCAGTACCTGGTGGCCTTCGCCCAACTGCCGGACGCCGCCAGCCTGGACCGCACCGAAGACGTGATCAAGCGCATGTCCGACCTGGCCCTGAAACAGCCTGGCGTGGAAAGTGCGGTGGCCTTCCCTGGCCTGTCGATCAACGGTTTCACCAACAGCCCGAACGCCGGCATCGTGTTCGTGACCCTCAAGCCGTTCGACGAGCGCAAGGACCCGAGTGAATCGGCCGGCGCCATCGCCGGGGCCTTGAACGGCAAGTTCGCCGGGATCCAGGAAGCCTACATGGCGATCTTCCCGCCACCACCGGTACAAGGCCTGGGCACCATCGGTGGGTTCCGACTGCAGATCGAAGACCGGGGCAACCTGGGCTATGAAGAGCTGTACAAGGAAACGATGAACATCATCACCAAGAGCCGCAGCGTGCCGGAGCTGGCCGGGTTGTTCACCAGCTACACCGTCAATGTGCCGCAGGTGGATGCCGCCATCGACCGCGAGAAGGCCAAGACCCACGGCGTGGCCGTCAGCGACATCTTCGATACCCTGCAGGTCTACCTGGGTTCGCTGTATGCCAACGACTTCAACCGTTTCGGTCGCACTTATCAGGTCAACGTCCAGGCCGAACAGCAGTTCCGTCTCGAATCCGACCAGATCGGCCAGTTGAAAGTACGCAACAACAAGGGCGAGATGATCCCGCTGGCGACCTTCATCAAGGTCAGCGACACCTCCGGACCGGATCGCGTGATGCACTACAACGGCTTTATCACCGCCGAAATCAACGGTGCCGCGGCACCGGGCTACAGCTCCGGCCAGGCCCAGGCAGCGATCGAGAAACTGCTGAAAGACGAACTGCCCAACGGCATGACCTACGAGTGGACCGACCTGACCTATCAGCAGATCCTCTCGGGCAATACCGCACTGCTGGTGTTCCCGCTCTGCGTACTGTTGGCGTTCCTGGTCCTGGCGGCACTGTATGAAAGCTGGAGCCTGCCACTGGCGGTGATCCTGATCGTACCGATGACCCTGTTGTCGGCGATTGCCGGGGTGATTGCCTCCGGTGGCGACAACAACATCTTCACCCAGATCGGCTTGATCGTACTGGTGGGCCTGGCGTGCAAGAACGCGATCCTGATCGTCGAGTTCGCCAAGGACAAGCAGGAAGAAGGCCTCGATCCGCTGAGCGCGGTACTGGAAGCCTGCCGCCTGCGTCTGCGGCCGATCCTGATGACCTCCGTGGCGTTCATCATGGGTGTGGTCCCCCTGGTGTTCTCCAGCGGTGCCGGTGCCGAGATGCGTCATGCCATGGGTGTGGCGGTGTTCTCCGGGATGCTCGGCGTGACCTTCTTCGGTCTGCTGCTGACCCCTGTGTTCTATGTATTGATCCGCCGCTCCGTCGAGCGCAGCGAAGCTCGCAAGGCGGCCAAGGCCCTCAAGCTGGAGGCGCAACAATGAGCAGTATGAAGGCCTTTCTCCCGAGCCTGCTGGTACTGGCGCTGAGCGCCTGTGCCGTCGGCCCGGACTACAAGACCCCTGACACGGCGGCGGCGAACATCACCGCCGCCACCGATGGCAGCGCCGGCCAGAAGAATTTCGACCGCGCGCGCTTCGAAGGTATCTGGTGGCAACAGTTCGACGATCCGACCCTCAACCAGTTGGTGACCCAGTCCCTGGCCGGCAACCGTGAGTTGCGCGTCGCCTTCGCCCGCCTCAAAGCGGCGCGGGCGATCCGCGATGACGTCAGCGATGACGCCATGCCGACCATCACCAGCCGTGCCAGCGCCGATCTGGGCAAGGGCCAGGTACCGGGCCAGACCGAGAGCCGGGTCACCAACGAGCGCTATGACCTGGGCCTGGACATGGCCTGGGAGGTCGACCTGTTCGGCCGCATCCAGCGCAGCCTGGAAGCCGCCGACGCCGACCAGCAGTCGGCCGAAGCCGATCTGTACCAGTTGCAGGTGACCATGATTGCCGAGCTGGTGGATGCCTACGGGCAACTGCGCGGCGCGCAATTGCGGGAAAAGATCGCCCTGGCCAACCTGAAGAACCAGCAGGAATCCAAGGGCATCACCGAAAGCCTGCGTGATGCCGGTGTCGGCGACCAGCTCGATGTGGTCCGTGCCGATGCCCGCCTGGCGGCGGTCGAGGCCAGCGTGCCGCAACTGCAGGCCGAACAGGTCCGCGATCGCAACCGCATCGCGACCCTGCTTGGCGAGCGCCCGGACACCCTGTCGGTGGACTTGGGTCCAAAGGACCTGCCGGCGATCTCCAAGGCCCTGGCCATCGGCAATCCGGGTGAGCTGCTGCAACGCCGTCCGGACATCCTCAGCGCCGAACGCAAGCTGGCCGCCGCCACCGCGCGGATCGGCGTGGCCAAGGCCGACCTGTTCCCACGGGTCAGCCTCAGCGGCTTCCTCGGTTTTACCGCCGGACGTGGTTCGCAGATCGGCTCGTCGGCCGCCAATGCCTGGGCCCTCGGCCCGAGCATCACCTGGCCGGCGTTCAACCTGGGTAGCGTGCGGGCCCGTCTGCGCGGTGCCAATGCCGAAGCCGAGGGCGCCCTGGCGACTTACGAGCAGCAAGTACTGTTGGCCCTGGAAGAATCGCAGAATGCCTTCAGCGACTACGGCAAGCGTCAGCAACGCCTGATCTCGCTGATCCGCCAGAGCGAGTCGAGCCGCACCGCCGCCGACCTGGCCGCGATCCGCTACCGCGAAGGCACCGTGGACTTCCTGGTGCTGCTCGATGCCCAGCGTGAACGCCTGGCCGCCGAAGACAGCCAGGCCCAGGCCGAAACCGACCTGTATCGCGGCATTGTCGCGATCTACAAGGCCCTGGGTGGCGGCTACGCGCCGCAGACCGTCGCCAGCAACTGATTCAAACTCTCCCGGTTGGATGCCCCTCCAACCGCTTCGGCCCCGTAGCCCATTGGTCGCGGGGCTTTTTTTCGTCCATGGAAAATCGTGGCAACCACCTCGGGTGCCGGCCGTCCGGGCCCCTTGACCTCAACGCATTTTAAACCGGCGATTTGGCCTTTTCGGGCCATCTCGCGATATGCTCGCCTCCGGGGTCGCTGCTGGCCATGTGCCCCGACAGGACTGAAGGTCTTAAAGGGGTGGGGCAATGTCGCAGTCAGTCTTCAAGTTGTTTCTGACCAATCGCCTGGCGGCGCTGGCCGGCGCCGACTCGTTGCGGGCCATTCGCGAAGGCCTGCTCTGGCTGTTGCCGTGCCTCCTGGTCTCGGCGGCGTTCCTGGTGCTGTCGGTCTGCGCTCGGCTGCTGGGCGCTCCGGATGAACTGGTGAGGTTTCTCGCCGGGCTGCATGAAAAGATCAGCGGCACCCTGCCCTTGCTGGTCGCCGCCTCGATCGGCTACATGCTGGCGATCCGCTACCGCTTGCCGCAAGTGCCGGTGGCGTTCCTGTGCCTGATCCATGTGGTGATCGCGATCTACCTGCTGCAGGACTATCCCCGGGCCGCTGCAACCCTGGTGCTGTTTATCGCCATCGCCTCGCCGCTGGTGAATGTGCCGATCATTGCCTGGCTGTATCGCCGGCCATGGCTGCGCCTGGTTCGCGAGAACGTGGTCGGCTACAACGTTCGCGACAGCATCAACGTGGTGATTCCGGGTCTGCTGACCGCGACGATGCTGGCGATGGTGCTGTCGCTGCTGCTGGAAATCCCCAGTGTCGCGCAGATGCAGGTGCCCTTCGACCTGACGGCACTCGACCATCCCTATGGCTATGGCCTGCTGATCAGCGCGACCAACTCGATGCTGTGGTTCTTCGGCATCCACGGCGCCCATGCCATGCAGCCGCTGTTCAACGTCCTTGATCTGGCGGTGACGATCAACCAACTCAATGTCGCGGCCGGCGAGCCGGCCCGCTATATACTCAACAGCGGCTTGCTGGGCTGCTTCGCCTTCACCGGTGGCTCCGGCGCTTCGCTGTCGCTGATCGTCGCCATCCTGCTGTTTTCCCGCGACCGTTCCCTGCGCCTGCTGGCGCTGGCCGCGACACCGTTGTCGCTGTTCAACGTCAACGAGATCCTGCTGTTCGGGCTGCCGATCATTCTCAACCCCAGGCTGTTCCTGCCCTTCCTGCTCGCACCCATGCTCAATACCGTGCTGGCCGTGGCTGCCGTGCATGCCGGCTGGGTCGCGCCCGTGGTGACCGGCATGCCGCTGACTTCGCCGGTGCTGCTCAATGCCTACCTGAGCACCAACGGCGACTGGGCGGCGGTTGTCCTGCAAGCGGTACTCGTGGCTGTCGGCACCCTGGTGTACGCGCCGTATGTGATTGCCCTGCATCGCCAGCAGGACGAGGAACAGAACGTCTACATAAGGTCCTTCGATACCACCTTTCGCAGCCTCGAAGAAAAAGGCCGGCTGTTCGAACTCGACCCGGTGGTTGCCTCACACCGCAACGAGGCCCGGCGCGCCGAGGAACTGGAACGTATCCGACTCATCAGCGAATATGAATTCCACCTGGAATTCCAGCCGCAGATCTCCAAGGTGACCGGCCTGTGCACCGGCTGCGAGGCCTTGATGCGTGCCCGCGACAAGGAGGGACGCCCCCAGCAGCCCTGGGAATTTCTCAAGTGGCTGGCCCAGGCCAACCTGATGGCCGATGTCGACCTGTGGGTCGCCTCCCAGGCGCTGGAGCAATACCGGCGCTGGCAGAAAATCGGTTTCGAATTGCCGATGACCATCAACGTCACCGCCGCGACCCTGGGCATGCCCGAGCAAGGCGAACGCCTGCTGGAGATTCTTGCCCAGGCCCACGGGCGGATTTCCGTCGAGTTGACCGAGGATGCCCTGGTCGGCGACGTCCAGTTGATCCACAAGCTGATCGAGCGCCTGCACGGCTTCGGCGCCAAACTGTATATCGACGATTTCGGCACCGGCTATTCGGCCCTGAGCTACCTGCACCAGTTCAGGATCGACGGCATCAAGATCGACCGCAGCTTTGTCGTCGCCCATCGTCATCCCAACGGCGCACGGGTGCTGAGCGGCATGCTGCGGCTGTGTGAAACCCTCAACCTGGATATCATCGTCGAGGGTGTGGAAACCCGGGAGCAGTACGACGCCTTGCAGTCCTCCAGCGAACTGATGATCCAGGGCTGGTATTTCAGCAAGGCGATCGTTGCCGAACAGATGCCGGCCTTTGTACGGCAACGCCAGCAGCAGGCTGCCGGCGAACAACTGCTGATACTGCCGAACAGCGTATGATGTTGTCGATGATAGATGGCCTCGATCAAAGTGTCGGGCAGAGCGATTGGACAAGCAGGCCGCCGACTTCTAGTCTGGCTCGGCGTATCCCCCGCGCTGCTGCCAGTCCCTTCCCATGATCGTGCGTCCCAAGCCGAACCTGATCGGCATCCTGTTCTCCCTGAAAGGCTCGATTGCCAAGCGGATTGCCCTGCGCAGCCTGCTGGTGACCTTGCTGGCTTCGGTCATTGTACTGGTGGAAACCTGGCACCCGGCCTACTTTTCCAAGGTCAACGCCACCCCGTTCACCCTGCTCGGGCTGTCGCTGTCGATCTTCATGAGCTTTCGCAACAACGCCTGCTATGACCGCTGGTGGGAAGGCCGCAAGCAACTGGGACAGATGATCATCGAGGTGCGTTCGCTGATCCGCGAAAGCCAGGTGTTCACCGATGCTGTCGAGCGCCAGGCCCTGCTGCGCGATCTCTGCGGCTTTGCCCATGGCCTGATCGCCCGCCTGCGCCTGGAAGACGAACGGGCAGCCGTGGACCGGTGGGCTACGCAGCCGCCGTCACAGAATCATCCGAATGTCACCGACCACCTCTTGCAGCAAGTCGGCGCACGCTGCTCGCGTCTGGCGCAACAGGGCCTGCTCAGCGAATGGCGCTATACCGTGTTTGCCGCCCGTCTGGCCAGCCTGAGCCAGGTCCAGGCCAGTTGCGAGCGGATCAAGCACACCCCGCTGCCCTTCCCCTATACCCTGCTGCTGCACCGTACGATCTATCTGTTCTGCATCCTGTTGCCGTTCGCCATGGCCGAACCCCTGGGCTGGCTGACGCCGGTGTTCACCGCAATTGTCAGCTACACCTTCTTCGGCCTCGACGAGATCGGCGACGACCTTGAGGACCCGTTCGGTTTCGATGAGAACGACTTGCCGTGCAATGCGCTGCTGCGCACGATCGAACGGGAGATTCTCGCCAGCCTCGGCGAAACCGACCTGCCGCCGCAGCTGGAACCGATCGAGTACGTGCTCAACTGATCGCGGGTTTGACTCCGCAGCGCTCCTGACCGAAGCTGACAGCTTCAGGAAAAGCCTGCCAGCTCACGGACACTGCATGACGAAGCCCCGCCGTTACCTGCTCATCAGTCTGCTTGCACTACTGATCCTGGGCCTTGCCTGGCACTGGATGCGCAGTCCGACGGCGGTCCCCGCGAAAACCCCGCATGTCAATTACGGCCGTGCCCTGGAACAGGCCCACAACGGCCAGCCGGGCGCCGCGCGGGTGCTCTACCAACAGCTGGCGCGCACCGACCTGTCGGATATCCGCCGTGCGGCGCTGCATGCCGAGCTGCCCAACTATCCCAGTCCCCAGGCGTTGAAGCTGGCCGATGCGGATCTGCAGAACCCTTCCGCGCTGGTACGCGAGGCGGCGATCCAGAGCATTGTCGGCCTGGTGCCAGGCGCCCAGCGCAGCCTGTTGCTCGGGCCGGTGCTGGAGGACAGCGAGCAGGAGGTACGCTTTGCCGCGGCCAACGCCATGCTCGGCTTGTCGCCGGACGACCAGGGCCTGTATTTCGGCCCGCTGCAACAGGTGGTCGACGAATATGAGCGTACGCTCAAGGCCCAGCCGGAAAGTGCCGATGCGCAGTTCCAGCTGGCCCGGCTGTACCTGCATGAAGGGCAACTGGATGAGGCCCAGCAGTCGCTCGAACGGATTTCGCAGATGGAGCCGAACAACCTCAAGGCCGTGGTTGCCCAGGTCGAACTGCTGGACAAGCGCGGCCAGCCGGACCAGGCCCGGCAACTGCTGGCCAGACAACTGGAGGTGCAGCCGCAGTCGGCGTATCTGCAGCACGCCCTGGGTATCTGGCTGCTGCACCACGGCCAGACCGAATACGCCCTGCTCGGTCTGGCCAAGGCCGTGGAGCTGGAACCGGACAACACCGAATACCGTTACAAGCTCGCCACCACCCTGCATGACCTGCACCAGCTCGAAGCCGCGCAGCGCCAGCTCGAAGAACTGGTCCAGCGTCACCCGGCGAACCGCAAGGCCCGCGTGCTGCTGATCAACTACTGGAAGGAAAGCGGCCAGTTGCAGAACGTGCAGATCCTGCTGGCCCAGCTGGAACAGCAGAATCCCGACGATCCCGCCCTGCAACAGGGATTGTAGTGTGGGAACGGTGCTTGCCCGCGAAGATTTTAGCGCTCTCAAGCGCCTCTTCGCGGGCAAGCCCGACTCCTACGGGCCCGCGGTATATGAGAGATCGAGCTCAATCGGCTGATAGCACAAGTATTTTGAACCGCCATCAACGCCGAAGGTCCAGTACAAGACCACTCCTGGGTCACAAGAGGTCTGGACTTGACCACATCATTTGCATCCATCACGACCAAAGCCGCCACCGGTATCGAAGGCCTGGACGATATTCTGTCCGGCGGTCTGTCCCGCGGGCATGTGTTCCTGCTCGAAGGCGAGCCCGGCACCGGCAAGACCACGGTAGCCCTGCATTTCCTCCTGGCCGGTGCCCGTGCCGGAGAACGCTCGTTGTATATCACCCTCTCGGAAACCGAGCGCGAACTGCGCCAGGGCGCCCGCTCCCATGGCTGGACGCTGGACGAGCATATCGATATTTTCGAGCTGACGCCGCCGGAAAGCCTGCTCAACGCCGATCACCAGCAAAGCCTGCTGTACTCCTCGGACCTGGAGCTGGGCGAGGCCACCAGGCAGATATTCGAAGTGGTAGAACGGGTCAAGCCGACCCGCGTGGTGCTCGACAGCCTCTCCGAAATCCGCCTGCTGGCCCAGAGTTCGCTGCGTTACCGACGGCAGATCCTGGCGATCAAGCACTACTTCGTGCGGTATGACGCCACGGTCCTGCTGCTCGACGACCTGACCACCGAATCCCTGGACAAGACCGTGCACAGTGTCGCCCATGGCGTTATCCGTCTCGAGGAACTGACGCCCAACTACGGTGCCGAACGGCGCCGGGTGCGGGTGGTGAAATACCGGGGCCAGAAGTACCGCGGCGGCTACCACGACTTCACCATCAGTGGCGATGGCGTGCATGTGTTCCCGCGCCTGGTGGCGGCCGAACATCGCGGCCAATATGTACGCCAGCAACTCACCAGCGGCATCGCCGAGATGGATGCGCTGCTGGGCGGCGGTATCGAAACCGGCTCCAGCACCCTGATCCTGGGTCCTGCTGGCACCGGCAAATCGCTGATCGCGATGGTCTTTGCCGCGGCAGCCGTGGCCCGTGGGGAAAAGGCCGCGCTGTTCATTTTCGATGAAGAGCTGGGCCTGCTGTTCGAGCGCATGAGGAATATCGGTATCGATCTGCAGATATTGCAGGAAACCGGCAACCTGCTGATCGAACAGGTCGATGCCGCCGAGCTGTCCCCGGGCGAATTCTCCCATCGGGTCAGGCGTTGCGTGGATGAGCGCGGCATCAAAACCGTGGTGATCGACAGTATCAACGGCTACCAGGCGGCCATGCCGGAAGAAAACGCGCTGATCCTGCATATGCATGAACTGCTGCTGTACCTCAATCGCCAGGGCGCCGCGACCTTCATGACCGTCGCCCAGCACGGACTGGTCGGCGACATGCAGGCCCCGGTGGACATCACCTACCTGGCCGACACCGTGATCCTGCTGCGTTACTTCGAGGCCCTGGGCAAGGTGCGTCGGGCCATCTCGATCATCAAGAAGCGTACCGGCGCCCACGAATCGACCATTCGCGAGTACCGCATCAGTGGCCGTGGCATGACCATCGGCGAGCCCCTGGAAGCCTTCCAGGGCGTGCTGCGCGGCGTCCCCACCTATCTTGGTGAAGGCCTGCCGTTGCTCAAGGAAGGAGGCTTGTGACCCTGGCGGATGCGGTTTCCGAGCGGGCGATCATCCTGGCCCCGTGGGGTCGCGACGGCCAGATCGCGCGGATGATCCTCGATGAAGCCGGCTTCCCCGGGGTGATCGCCACGAACCTGACGGCCTTGTGCGGCGAGCTCGGGCGTGGCGCCGGCCTGCTGATCGTGGCGGCCGAAGCCCTGCACGAGACGGACCTGGAGCCTCTGCTGAAGCACCTGCAGGAGCAGCCGGCATGGTCGGACCTGCCCATTGTGCTGATGACCCACCACGGCGGTCCTGACCGACCGCCCTCTTCCCGGCTTGGCGCGCAACTGGGCAACGTCAGTTTCCTGGAACGGCCCTTTCACCCAGTGACACTGATCAGCCTGGTGACCTCGGCCATTCGTGGGCGACGCCGGCAGTACGAGGCCCGCGACCGTCTCATCGACCTGAGCCAGAGCGAGCGGCGCCTCAAGGACACCCTGGAAACCCTGGAACAGCAGGTCGAGGAACGCACCGCGCAACTGCGCCATAACGAAGAAGCACTGCGCCAGTCGCAGAAGATGGAGGCGGTCGGCCAGTTGACCGGTGGCATCGCCCACGACTTCAACAATATGCTGACCGGTATCATCGGCAGCCTCGAGTTGCTCAAGCGGCGCCTGGCACGCGGACGCCTGGAAGACCTCGACAGCCTGATCGACCTCGGCGTGACCTCGGCCAACCGCGCTGCCGGCCTGACCCATCGACTGCTGGCATTTTCCCGACGCCAGTCGCTGGATTCCAAGCCGGTGAACATGAACGACCTGGTCCGGTCCATGGGCGAGTTGCTGCATCGCAGCCTCAACGAAAGCATCGACCTGCAGATGATCCTCGGCGAACCGTTGTGGACCGCCGAGGCGGACCCCAATCAGCTGGAAAGCGCCCTGCTCAACCTGGTGCTCAACGCCCGCGACGCCATGCCCGATGGCGGGCACCTGCAGGTGGTCACCTTCAACCAGGCCCTGGGCCTGGCGCTCAGCGAAACCGAGGGCCACCTGGCGCCGGGTGACTACGTGGTACTGCAGGTCCGCGACAGCGGCTGCGGCATGCCGGAAAGCGTGATCAGCCGGGCATTCGACCCGTTCTTCACCACCAAGCCCATCGGTCAGGGCACCGGTCTCGGCTTATCGATGATCTACGGTTTCAGCAAACAATCCCACGGCCATGTCTCCATTGACAGCACCCCGGGCCAGGGCACCTCGGTCAACCTCTACCTGCCCCGCTACAAAGGCAGCGCGGCGACCCAGGATGACACGGTGCATCTGTTGCAGGCGCCGCACGCCGAAGACGGCGAAACCGTGCTGATCGTCGAAGACGATCCGGCGGTACGGGTATTGGTCTGCGAGGTATTGAGCGAGCTGGGCTACCGCTTCGTCGAGGCGGCAAATGCCGACGCCGCCATGCCGATTCTCGACTCCAACCAGCGTGTCGACCTGCTGATCAGCGATGTCGGCCTGCCGGGCATGAACGGCCGGCAACTCGCTGAAATCGGCCGGCAACTGCGGCCCGGGCTCAAGGTGCTGTTCATCACCGGTTATGCCGAGCACGCCGCGGTGCGTGGCGGATTTCTCGACCCGGGCATGCAGATGATCACCAAGCCCTTCACCTTCGACCTGCTGACGGCCCGGGTGCGGGAAATGATCAATGCCTGACGGGGCCTGCGCACGCGGGCCTCAGGACAGCAGGCGCTGGATCTGTTCCTGCAGCGTATCGAGGTCGAAAGGCTTGGCCAGGATCGGCGCGGTACGGGTGATCGGGCTGTCCGTCTCGAGAATCTCGGCCGGATAGCCGCTGATGAATATCACCTTCAGGTCCGGACGCAGCTTGATTGCCGGTTCCGCGATGTCGACCCCGGAAATCCCGCCGGGCAAGCGAAAATCCGTGACCATCAGGTCCAGATTCGGCTTGGTCGCGAGGATCTTGAAGGCCTCCTCGCCGTTTTCGGCCTGGAGGACCCGGTAGCCTTCACCGGCCAGATAGTGCGACAACACCAGCAGGATCGAGGCATCGTCTTCGACGATCAGGACGACGTCTTGTGCATCTTCACTCATGGAAAGCCTTCATTCTCAAGATTGCTGCCAATACGACCGTCCACTCGGCGAGAGGTTGCGTCGCTCTACGGGTTTTCCTGCAACGGCAGACAAACACAGAAGGTGGCGCCTTCGCCAAGGGCGCTCTCTAGCGTGATAGTGCCACCATGGGCACTGACAATCTGTTCGGAAATAAACAACCCCAACCCGAGTCCCGCAGCCACATGGCTGGCCGACACCCGTTCGAACTGCTGGAAGATGCGTTTCTGGTTGTCCTCGCTGATCCCGATGCCATGGTCGCGGACCTCCACCCGCGCCTCGCCATCCTGCGTGTAGACTCGTACATCGATCGGGCTTTTCGCGCCGTAGCGCACGGCATTGGTCAGCAGGTTGGAGATCACCTGCTCGATGCGGAATTCGTCCCAGTAGCCCACTATCGGCCCCGTGGCCTGGAAGTTGAGCGTCGACTCGGCGGCCTCCACCTGGGGGACGAAGCCCTCCAGCAACTTGGCCACCCGTTGCGAAAGATCGAATCGGCTCGGGCGGATCGACAGCTTGCCGGTGCGGATGCGCGAGACATCGAGCATGTCCTCGATCAGCCGGATCAGGCTCTTGATCTGCCGTTCATCGCGCTCGACCATCGCGTGCATCTTGTCCAGGGTGAACGCCGCGGCGTTGTCCTTGGCCAGGTGCATCTTGCGCAACTGGGTTTCAAGGATCAGGCCGTTGAGCGGCGTGCGCACCTCATGGGAAACGATCGACATGAAGTCGTCGCGCATGCGGATCGCGCGCTGCAGCTCTTCCTGGGTTGCCTGCAATTCCTTGAGCAGTGCCTCCTGTTCGCGGCGACTGTGCTCCAGGGCCTCGACCTGCTGCTTCATGGCCTTGCTCTGGCGGTAGAGATCGACGAAGACGTTGACCTTGCTCTTCACCGCCTGGGTGTCGAGGGGCTTGTAGAGAAAATCCACCGCACCGCTTTCATAGCCCTTGAAGGCATAGTTGAGCTCACGCCCGGCGGCACTGACAAAGACGATGGGAATGCTGCGGGTCTTCTCGGTGCCACGCATCAGCTCGGCCAGCTCGAAGCCGTTCATGCCCGGCATCTGCACGTCGAGAATGGCCATGGCGAACTCGTGCTGCAACAGCAGGGATAGCGCCTCATCGGCCGACAAGGCCTTGTAGACGGTGCGGTCCTCGCGCTTGATCAGCGCTTCCAGCGCCAGCAGATTTTCCGGCAGATCGTCGACGATCAGCAGTTTGGCCTGGATAGTACTTAGCATGCGATTCGTTCCAGCTCGACAAGCAGACGGCCGATGCCGCGCAGAGGGAGAATATAGTCAGGTTCGTGCAAGGCCAAGGCGGCTTCGGGCATGGTCGCCACCCGTGCCTCGTGCGGGTCCTGCACCACGGTCAGACCGCCCAGGGCCTTGACCAGGCTCAGCCCACGGGCGCCGTCATGATTGGCGCCGGTCAGCAACACCGCCATCAGCCGCGCGCCATAGGCATCGGCGCAGGACTCGAAGAGGTAATCGATGGAAGGACGTGAATGGTGCACACGCTCCTCGCGACTGAAAGAAAAGCTGCGGTCGCGCTCCACCGACAGATGATAACCGGGAGCCGCGAAATATACCGTCCCCGGACTCACCGGCTCCTTGTCGTCAGCCTCCTTGACCGGCAGCGACAGGCGCCGGGAGAACACCTCCGCCAGCTGGCTGCGGCGCTGTTCGGGCATATGCAGCACGACAATGATCGGCAGGCCGAAACCAACCGGCAGCTCGCTGAACACGGTCAGCAAGGCCTCGACACCGCCGGCCGAAGCGCCGACCGCAATGGCGTCGACACGCTGTCGCTGGGTGAACTCAAGGGCCAGTCTGCTCATAGCTTGCGATAGATCCGCTCTTGCTTGATCAGGGAGTCGAACTGCTTGCCAAAGGGCGAGAAGTCCAGGGTTTCCTTGCTGCCAAGCACCAGGAAACCACGATGGCAGAGCGATTCATGGAACAACCCAAAGGCACGATCTTGAAGTTTTTTATTGAAGTAAATCAATACATTACGACACGAAATTAATTGAGTTTCTGAGAATACGCTATCGGTTGCCAGGCTGTGGTCGGCAAAGGTCACGTTCTCCCGCAGCGTCTTGTCGAAAATCGCGTAGCCGTAGGCGGCCGTGTAGTATTCGGAGAACTCCCGCTGGCCACCGGCCTGCAGGTAATTCTGGGTATAGGCACGCACGTTTTCCAGGGAGAAAATGCCTTGCTTGGCCTTTTCCAGGGAGCTGGGGTTGATGTCGGTGGCGTAGATGATCGTGCGCTCCAGCAAGCCCTCCTCACGCAGCAGGATGGCCATCGAATAGACCTCCTCACCCGTACTGCAACCGGCGATCCAGATCTTGATCGACGGGTAGGTCTTGAGCAACGGCACCACTTCCTCGCGAATCGCCAGGAAGTGGCTGGGATCGCGAAACATCTCGCTGACCGGGATGGTCAGGAACTGCAGCAACTGCATGAACGCCGTCGGATCGTGCAGCACGCGCTCCTGCAGGGCCGAAACCGTCGCGCAGTCGAACTGGCGCAAGGCGTGATTGACCCGGCGCTTGATGGAGGCACCGGAGTAGTCGCGAAAGTCATAGCTGTACTTGAGGTAGATAGCCTCGATCAACAGACGCAGTTCAATGTCGAAATTTTGCTCCACTAGATCCTTTCCATTTTCGGCAGCCACACGCGGATCAGCGAGAACAGTCGATCCAGGTCGATGGGCTTGGCCAGGTAATCGTTGGAACCGGCCTGCAGGCAGCGCTCCTGATCATCCTTCATGGCCTTGGCCGTGATCGCGATGATCGGCAGCTTGCGCCAGCGTGGGTCCTTGCGAATCTCCACGGTGGCTTCGTAGCCATCCATCTCCGGCATCATCACATCCATCAGCACTAGGTCGATGTCATCGACTTCGTTGAGTTTTTCAATCGCCTCGCGGCCGTTACGGCCGATTTCGACAAGGGCGCCCTTGTGTTCCAGGGCGCTGGTCAGGGCGAAGATATTGCGCACATCGTCGTCCACCAGCAGGATCTTGCGGCCCTCGAAGACCTTGTCACGGCTGCGGGCGGTCTTGAGCATGCGTTGACGTTCATGGGACAACTGCGATTCGACTTTGTGCAGAAACAATGTCACTTCGTCGAGCAGGCGCTCCGGCGAGCGGGCGCCCTTGATGATGATCGAGCGCGAATATTTGCGCAGGTCGGCCTCTTCATCGCGGGTCAGGTTGCGGCCGGTATAGACGATCACCGGCGGAAAGGCGCGGATGTCTTCTGTAGACATGCGCTTGAGCAGTTCGTTGCCGAGCATGTCCGGCAGCTTGAGGTCGATGATCATGCAGTCGTAGACATTCCCGCGCAGCAGATCCAGGGCATCCTGGGCGAAACCGACGGCGGTGATCTCGATATCCTCGTCACCGATCAGCCGCGCGATGCTGTCACGTTGCAGATCATCGTCCTCGACCAGCAGTACCCGCTTGACCTTCTGGGTCAGCTTGGCTTCGAGCCGGGAGAAAATCTCCTTGAGCTCTTCGCGGGTGGTCGGCTTGACCGCATAACCCATGGCGCCCATGTGCATGGCCGCTTCGACGCGGTCTTCGACGGAAATCACGTGCACCGGGATATGCCGGGTCGCGGCCTGCTCCTTGAGGCGTTGCAGCACCGTCAGACCGGAATGATCGGGCAGGCGCATGTCCAGCAGGATGGCATCCGGGATGAACTGCGCCGCCAGGCCGAAACCTTCGTCGGCCGCATGGGCGACCAGACACTGGTAGCCCAGTTCATGGGCCAGGTCATAGAGAATCTGGGCAAAGCTCGGTTCGTCCTCGATCACCAGGATGCAACGCGTACCGAACGGCGCCTTGTCACGGTCGTCGGCAAACCGGGCAACCGGCGTCTCGATCGCCACGACAGGTTCGCTGCGCACGGTGGCGACCATGACGGACGGCACATGCGCCGGGACTGGAGCAACCGGGGCTCCTTCCTGGACTTCGACATAGCGTTCCGGCAGCGCCAGGGTGAACACACTGCCCTGGCCGGGCTCGCTGGCGACACTGATCGAACCGCCGAGCAAGGCGGCCAGGTCGCGGGAAATGGACAGGCCCAGGCCAGTCCCGCCGTAACGGCGATTGGTGGTGCCATCGGCCTGGCGGAACGCTTCGAAGATGCTTTCATGCTGCTCGCGGGCAATGCCGATCCCCGAATCGCGTACCGCAAAGGCCACCCCCACGCCCGGCCGGGCAGAGACACTCAGGCTGACCTGGCCTTTCTCGGTGAACTTCAGCGCATTCGACAGCAGGTTCTTCAGTACCTGTTCCAGGCGCTGGCGGTCGGTGAACAGCATCGCCGGCGCACCGTCCTGGATATCCACGGTGAACTCCAGTTGCTTGTCACCCGCCAACGGCAGGAACAGATCGCGCAGCCCCTCCACCAGCCGCGCCACACTGGTGTTCTCCGGGCGCACCTCGAGTTTGCCGGCTTCGACTTTGGAAATATCGAGGATGTCGTTGATCAGGTTCAACAGGTCATTGCCGGCGGAATAGATCGACTCGGCGAATTTGACCTGCTCGTCGGTGAGATTGTCCTGGGGGTTCTCCGCCAGCAGCTTGGCCAGGATCAACGAGCTGTTGAGCGGCGTGCGCAACTCATGAGACATGTTGGCGAGGAATTCGGACTTGTACTTGCTCGACCGCTGCAGTTCCTCGGCACGCTCTTCCAACTGGGACTGGGCCTGGTTCAACTCGCTGTTCTTGTGGTCCATGGCATCGCGCTGCTCGGCCAACGCCAGGGCCTGCTCGGCCAACTGTTCATTGGTCTGCTCCAGCTCGGTCTGCTGGGTCTCCAGATGAACCTGGGACTCCTTGAGCACCCGTGACTGTTCCTCCAGCTCTTCGTTGGCGGTCTTGAGCTCTTCCTGCTGGACCTGCAATTCTTCGTTCAACTGCTGGGTCTCGGCCAGGACCTCCTGCAGGCGCTGGCGATAACGGGCGGCTTCGATAGAGGTGCCGATATTGTCGGCAATCAGGTCGAGCAGCTCGATGTCGCGCTCGTTGAGCCCGCGCAGGAAGCCCAGTTCGATCACGCCGTTGACCCGGTCGTCATTGGTGGTCGGCACCACCAGCACGCTGCGCGGTGAACCATCGCCGAGACCGGAGCTGACCTTGAAGTAGTCGATCGGCACTTCGTCGAGGCGAATCAGTTGCCCCTGGGTCGCGGCCTGGCCGACAATGCCTTCGTCGGTAAAGATCGATTGCTCCTGCTGTTCCTGCTCGCGGGAAAAACCATAGCTGGCGACCCGCTTGAGGCCACCATGGTCTTCACGCACATAAAGCGCGGCCACCGAGCTGCCCAGGTACTGGGCGCAGAATTGCAGGATATTGCGCCCCAGCAGGTTGAGGCTGAGCTGGCCGAGGACCTGCTCGGCCAGCTCGGTCTGGCCGCTGCGCAGCCACGCCTGCTTCTCCAGTCGCTCCGCGCTCTTTAGTTGTGACGCGAGGTTTTTACTGTAACTATCTGAAAGACTTATTAAATCCTTTCGACCAATATAGGCCAGCAAAGCACTCAGCCCGAGCACAAAGACCAGGTAGAGAGCAATGGTCCAGATCGTCGTGCGGCTGACATCTTCGTTGCGCGCAAGGCGCAATTGCTGCTCGGTATCGACGGCATTCTCATACTCGGCGCGAATCTCGTCGCTCAGGCGCTTGCCACGTCCGGCCTTGACCGCACCGCGATAGTCGCCATTGGAGCGCTGCAGGTCGATCATCGATTGCGCGTACTCGGTCCAGGCCCCTTGCAGCGCCTCGATGCGCCGGAACCGGTCAACCTGCTGGGGATTGTCCGCCACCAACTGCTGCAACCCGCGCAACTCGGCAATGATCTTCGGCTTGGCGACCTCATAGGGGTCGAGGAAATGTTCATCGCCGGTGATCAGGAACCCGCGCATGCCGGTTTCCAGGTCGACGGACAGCTTCATCGCCTCGTTGGTACTGTTGATCACCCGGTCGGTGTGTTCGACCCACTGGATCACCGACAGCAGATAGGTGATCAACGAGACGAAAAACACCGCGCTGAGCACGCCGACACCCAGCGGCAGACTGACGTTGCGACTCAGGAGTTTGCGAAAGCTGTGCTCATCAACCGAAGACGGTGAATTCATTTCGGGCCCCGGACGAAGTGTTGAAAATAAAGGAGTTTGCCGTAATTCCGAGCAAAAGATCTATTTTTCTCACAGCGTAGAAGGCAATTTCAGACCCCGCACTGCCCTCCATCAAGGAGAACCGCTATCCTGCATGCTTTGTACAGCCGCGTTTTTTTGTACAACGACGGGAACTTGTGCCGATCGGCGGCTTACTGATGCTAGAGGCGGGCATTTTTCACCCTCCTGCCCATCTTCATTTTTCTGGGAAGTCCACTATGTGCGCAGCAGACGCCACCATCCTCGTTGTCGAAGACGACACCATTGTCCGCATGCTGATTGTCGATGTGCTGGAGGAACTGGAGTTCAACGTACTGGAAGCCAGCAGCAGCGATCTGGCATTGGCGTTCATCAACGACATCAGCAGGTCGATCGACCTGCTGATGACAGATGTCGGCCTGCCCGGAATGGATGGCCGTGAACTGGCAACAGCAGCGCGAAAGGTGCGACCAGGGTTGCCGATCCTGTTTGCCAGCGGTTACGCCGAAAGCATCGAGATACCGCCCGACATGCACCTGATCGGCAAGCCTTTTTCTATTGATCAACTAAGAAACAAGATCAAATCAATTATTTAACTCATTGATTTTGTTTATTTTTATATTCTAGAAATCACTTTAAGTTGCACTCTCGCCCGTCCCTCCGGCCGCCCGCCCGAGGCACCGCAATACGTAACCGGCATCCGCTTTTATTGACGCGCCGGGTAACCGCATGTTTTCCTAACCGCCTTGTTCTGGGTGCCCTTCACAGGGTGAAACGGGAAACCGGTGCGTCGGCCGATCTTTATCGAGCCTGGCAACTCCGGTGCTGCCCCCGCAACGGTAAGCGAGAGAAGCGTCAGATCCACTGTGCCGTTAGCGGCATGGGAAGGCGACGCTTGAAGGTCCGAGCCCTGCCCGGATCCCTCGCAAGCCCGGAGACCGGCCCGGAAATATCGAATAACAAACCTGCGGTGGGCAGGCGCTGTTGAAACCTCCGGGCACCCGCTCGCCGAGGTTTTTTCGCGCTTGGCCGCCTGCTGACATTTCAGAGGGAAGGGCCATGTCGATCACCACCACCAGCCACTCGAGCGCTGCCACCACCACCCGGAGCCAACGCATCGTCGCCGCCATCGGCGCCAGCGTACTCGGCGCACTGCTGGTCTATTTCGCCGGTTTCTCGCATATCGAAGCGGTCCACAACGCCGCCCACGATACCCGTCACAGCTCCGCCTTTCCGTGCCATTGAGCCCTGGCCTGACCATAGAGAATACCGACATGATCAAGCGTATAGCCCAAACAGCGGGTTTCACCGGCCTGCTGGCGGCATTGCTGCTGACCCTGCTGCAGAGCTTCTGGGTCGCCCCGCTGATTCTCCAGGCCGAGACCTACGAGAAAGCACCCGCCACCGAGGTACACGAACACGCCGATGCGGCCATGGCCGGTCACACTCATGATGAAGAAGCCTGGGAGCCGGAAGATGGCTGGCAGCGCGTGCTTTCCACTACCGGCGGCAACCTGGTGGTCGCGGTCGGCTTCGCCCTGATGCTGGCGGGCCTCTATACCCTGCGCACACCGAACCGCACTTCCCAGGGCCTGCTCTGGGGCCTGGCCGGTTATGCGACCTTCTGCCTGGCGCCGACCCTCGGCCTGCCGCCGGAGCTGCCCGGCACCGCCGCGGCGGACCTGCTGCAGCGGCAGATCTGGTGGGTCGGCACCGCGGCGTCCACCGCGGTTGCCATTGCCCTGGTGGTCTTCGGCAAGCATTGGGCGCTCAAGGTACTGGGCGTGGCGATTGTCGTGGTGCCCCACGTGATCGGCGCACCGCAACCGGAAGTTCACTCCAGCCTCGCGCCGGAGGAACTGGAAGCGCAGTTCAAGATCGCTTCGCAACTGACCAACGCGGCATTCTGGCTGGCCCTGGGCCTGATCAGCGCCTGGTTGTTCCGGCGCAAGGCCGACGATCATTACTCGGCATGAGTGAAACCCTGGCGACGCCAATCCTCGCGGTTGGCTTTGGCTGCCGGCAAGGTTGCAGCGCGGCGACCTTGCAGGCATTGCTTGAGCAATCGCTGCTGACCCATCAGATCGACCTCACGCAGATCAAGGGCTTGGCGAGTATTGATGGTAAACGGCAAGAGCCGGGGCTTCTCGAACTGGCGCAGCGCTTGAATCTGCCTTTGCTGTTCTTCAGTGCCGATGAACTGGCACCTTACGAACCGGGCCTGAGCCATCGATCCAGCCTGGCCTTCGAACGTACCGGCTGCCATGGTGTCGCCGAAAGTGCCGCGCTGGCTCTCGCCGAACGCCTGGGCCAAGCCTGCGCGAGCCTGCTTATTTCACGCCAGAAACATCCGTTGGCTACCTTTGCACTGGCCTGGACCGGGCAAAACCCTCGACAATCCCCTCCTCCTGCATGAACATTGTTCATGTAAAGCCTTGCGCAGACCCGTTCAGAGAGTGTCATGACCGTCTATTTCATCGGTGCCGGCCCCGGCGATCCGGAACTCATTACCGTCAAGGGCCAGCGCCTGATCCATCGTTGCCCGGTGATCATCTACGCCGGTTCGTTGGTACCTGAAGCGGTGCTGGAAGGCCATAGCGCGATGCAGGTGGTCAACAGCGCCGAACTGCACCTGGAACAGATCATCGACCTGATCAAGGCGGCCGACGCCCTGGGCCAGGATGTCGCGCGAGTGCACTCGGGAGACCCTTCGCTGTATGGCGCCATCGGCGAACAGATCCGCCACCTGCGCGAACTGGGCATTGCCTTTGAAATCGTCCCAGGGGTGACCGCGACCGCGGCCTGCGCGGCCTTGCTCGGTGTCGAACTGACGCTGCCGGATATTTCCCAGAGCGTGATCCTCACCCGCTATGCCGACAAGACCGCGATGCCGGCCGGCGAAGAACTGGGCAACCTGGCCCGGCACGGGGCGACCATGGCGATTCACCTCGGGGTCAATCACCTGGCCAGGATCATCGAGGAACTGCTACCCCATTACGGTGTGGATTGTCCGATCGCGGTGATCCATCGTGCGACCTGGCCCGATCAGGACTGGGCCCAGGGTACGCTTGCCGATATCCTGGCCAAGGTCGAGGCCAAGGGCTTTCGCCGCACGGCGCTGATCCTGGTGGGACGCGTACTGGGCAGTGACCACTTCAGCGAATCTTCGTTGTACCGTGCCGGCCATGCGCATCTTTATCGGCGTTGAACTGGAGAATCCCGATGTCCGAACAGCTGTTTTCCGGTGCCAAGCTGGCGCTGATCTGCGGTGACGAGCTACTGACCTATCTGCGCGACATGAAGGACAGCATCCCCTACCCCGGACACTGGGACTTTGCCGGTGGCGGTCGCGAAGGCGATGAAACGCCGAGCGAATGCGCACTGCGGGAGCTGGACGAAGAGTTTTCCCTGCAGATCGACGCCGAACGCATCGAATGGGCCCGGCGCTATCCCAGTGTCACCCAGCCCGACACCCATTCGTGGTTTCTGGTGGGGCAACTGGAGTTGGCGGAAATCGAGGCGATCAGCTTTGGTGACGAAGGCCAGTACTGGCGGATGATGTCGATTGCCGAGTACCTGGAGCACCCGCTGGGGGTGCCCTATTTGCAGGAGCGGTTGCGCCATTACCTTGAAGGTCGTGGATTGGTTTCGTAGTTTTGTGGGGATATCGGTGGCCTCTTCGCGGCCAAGCCCGGCTCCTGCAGGAACGGCGCCAGGCCTCAATACTCATGTGGCGGCGCGAATGCGGCGGAGCAGCCACAACCGATCCCGCATAAAAAAACGGTGCTCACGGGCACCGTTTTTTCATTCAACCGGACGCAGCGAACGCCCTGCTACCGGACTCAGTAGTAGGCGTTTTCTTTCTGCGTATGGTCGGTCACGTCACGTACGCCCTTGAGTTCGGGAATACGTTCGAGCAAGGTCCGCTCGATGCCTTCCTTCAAGGTCACGTCCGCCTGGCCGCAGCCCTGGCAACCACCACCGAACTGCAGCACGGCGATACCGTCCTCGACCACCTCGATCAGGCTGACCTGGCCGCCATGACTGGCCAGACCCGGGTTGATCTCGGTTTGCAGGTAGTAGTTGATACGCTCGTTGACCGGGCTGTCGGCGTTGACCATCGGCACTTTGGCGTTTGGCGCCTTGATGGTCAGTTGGCCGCCCATGCGGTCGGTGGCGTAGTCGACCACCGCATCGTCGAGAAAGGCTTCGCTGAAGGAATCGATCCACGCGGTGAAGCTTTTCAGCCCCAGCGCGGTGTCTTCAGGCTTTTCCTCGCCCGGTTTGCAGTAGGCAATGCAGGTTTCGGCGTACTGGGTACCCGGCTGGGTAATGAAAACGCGGATGCCGATCCCCGGGGTGTTCTGCTTCGACAGCAGATCAGCCAGATAATCGTGGGCGGCATCGGTAATGGTTATGGCGCTCATGGAATCTCCTCACAGACTTGACGCCAGTTTACGCCAATCGGGCCGCCGGACAAAGTCCTAGTATTTTTGTCGGAAAAGCGGCAGCCGCATGGGGGCACACATGAGCCCCGCTTCCCGGTGATGCCCGACTCCCTCAGAGGTTCTCGTAGCGATTCATGTCCAGCACTCCGGCATTGACCGGGTCGGTTTCCTGCAGGTAGGTCGTCAGGTCGTGGAAGTACTGCCAGAACTGCGGATGACTGCGGCGAATCCCCCAGCGCCGGACGATCTGCTCGAATCCGGCGGCATCCTTGACCTGCTCCATGGCATCGACAAACGCTGGCACCTGCTCGGCGGGGATATTGAACATGAAATTGGGATAGCTGGTGAGAATCCCCGGGTAGATAGTCACCGTATCCAAACCCGGCTGATAGCGGTAGGCCTCGCCGAGCATGAAGGCCACGTTGCTGTGGGCGCGATTGCGCAGCAGGCTGTAGATCTCACGCTTGCCGTCACGGGTCTCGATGCGCAGCATCGTCGCTTCCGGCAACTGGTCGATGACCTTGAGCCCGGCGGCCGGCCGCGAGGTCAGGCGACTCAGGGACTGTTCGGCCTCCTGCAAAGCCGGGGCGATATTCGGTCGTGAACAATAGGCACCCTCGCAACGATTGATCGGATCGGGATGGGCATTGAGATCGCCGTAGCGTGTCATCAACTGCCTGGCGAAATCGAGTTTCGGCTCCTTTTCATCGAGCTTCAGGGCACTTGGCTTGTCGTCGTCGATATTCTCGTAGTCCAGCCACATCTTCAGCTTGCCGCTGTTCTGGTACCAGTCATCGAGGTAGGCCTCCCGGGAATCCGCCGGCATCAGGCGCAGGAAGTTCTGTTCGGCGCCGTTGCGGATCAGGTCGAAGTACAGCCGGGTCTGCGCCTGGTGCGAGACATTGCCGAATACGTCGAAGTTGACCGCCAACTGGTAATAGGTGCGCTCCAGCAACGGATAGTCGAACAGCCACATGGTCTGCGGGACTTCGCCAATGAGCCCCTTGCTGACGGTAGCGCTGTCGAAGTGGCGGAAAATGCTCAGCAAGGCGTTGTCATTGCCGGCCCACAGGCTCGACCAACTGGGCGCCGGCACCCGCGCGTAGGCGTCCTTGCGCAGGGCTTCATACTCGTTGCGTTTGTCGCGATAGGCCAGCCACAGGCTCAGCACGCTGCCGACATCGTCGTTCTGCCCGGGCATCGCCAGCAACGGCGTGGCCGCGCCGCGATAACTCGGATCGGTGATATACAGGTCGTGCTCGGGCGCCTGGAACAACGCCCAGAAGTTGTCGCGAATCACATCGGTAGCAATCTGCCCACGACAGACCGGCCCACGGATAAAGGTGTCGACGAAGTACTCGGCGTTATCGAGCATGAACTGGTAGCGCGCCGCCGCCGGAATCGCCTCGAAGGTCTCGAACGGGTTGGCCCGACGCTGCGGGCCGTAGCCCGGCAAGGCGGTCACCTGCCAGTTGCCGCTGTAGAACAGGGTCTTGACCCGGGCCATCTTCGCCGCGCTGAGGGCGTAGGTGATATGAGTCTTGTGGACGATCACCCCCTGTACCGGCCATAGCCGGTAGTACACCTGGGTCCCCGGGTCATCGTTCGGCCGCCGGGTATTGATCAGATCGATCGGCTGGCCGCTCGGCGTGCGCGAACGCACCCACTGGAAAAAGTGACCCGGCTCGCCACCTTCAAAGTAGATATGCGCCAGGAACCAGTGCTCGTAGAGCCAGCGCCCCACCAGGCTTTCCCTTGCGCCCGGGGCATTGAGCAGGTTTTCCCATTGGGCGATCTGCAGTGACTCCCGGGCACTCGGCGCCAGGGCCTGGGCATCCATCGGCGCACCGGCGGCCAGCCAGCGCTGCAGTGTCTGGTATTGCTGGTCGGTCAGGCCGGTCACGGCCAGGGGCATGCCTTCTTTCGGGTGCGCACCGGCGTACGCGTCGAACTCGCCGGGCATTGGGCACATGTTCTCGCGGTTCAGGCCCAGCACGATGTCTTCCGGCAGCTTGGCATTGGGCTGCAACGGCGCCCGGTGCCCCAGTTCCAGCATGCGCGCCATCAGGGCCGCCTGGCTGCCCTGGGCATCCAGCACCGAATAGAACTTCTTCTGCTGCCATTGCCGCGGAGTCTGGGCGTCTATGTACAGCCGGGTCGGATGCGAGGCCTTGCTGCGGTCGCCGTTGTACACCGGGATCTTCGACGCGCCGCGCGCCGCGCCCTCGGCACTGCCCAGGTTGAGCTGGCAGGCCGCGTCATAGCAGGCATGGCAGGCCACGCATTTCTCGGTAAAGATCGGCTGGACATCACGGGTATAGGAGATCGTCGGGACCGGGCTCTGCGCCTGAGTGGCACTACTGAGCAACAGCAGTAGAAAAGCGCTGATAAAGCGGTACGACATAGCCCTGATCCTGAAAATAAAAACGCAATGATTCTACAGCGTCATCGCCTTTTAAACATGAGCGATATTCATGCAAAACCCGGACACACTCTAAAAGAGTACAGGTTTGCTATTATCGCGCCTCTTCTGTGTCCGTCTTTCCAGGTAGTCCCATGTCCGATCGCAGTGCTCGCCTACACGCTCTCCAGCAAGCCCTCAAAGAACGCATCCTGATTCTTGATGGCGGCATGGGCACGATGATCCAGAGCTACAAGCTTGAAGAGCAGGATTATCGCGGCAAACGCTTCGCTGACTGGCCAAGCGACGTCAAGGGCAACAACGACCTGCTGGTCATCACCCGCCCGGACGTGATCGGCGGCATTGAAAAAGCCTACCTGGATGCCGGTGCCGACATCCTGGAAACCAACACCTTCAACGCCACGCGCATCTCCATGGCCGACTACGGCATGGAAGAGCTGGCCTACGAATTGAACGTCGAAGGCGCACGACTGGCGCGCAAGATAGCCGACGCCAAGACCCTGGAGAACCCTGCCAAGCCGCGCTTCGTCGCGGGTGTACTCGGCCCGACCAGCCGCACCTGCTCGCTGTCGCCGGACGTGAACAACCCCGGCTACCGCAACGTCACCTTCGACGAGCTGGTGGAGAACTACACCGAGGCCACCAAAGGTCTGATCGAGGGCGGCGCGGACCTGATCCTGATCGAAACCATCTTCGACACCCTCAACGCCAAGGCGGCGATCTTCGCCGTGCAAGGGGTGTTCGAAGAGTTGGGCCTCGAACTGCCGATCATGATCTCCGGGACCATCACCGATGCCTCCGGCCGTACCCTGTCGGGCCAGACCACCGAAGCCTTCTGGAACTCGGTGGCGCACGCCAAGCCGATCTCGGTCGGTCTGAACTGCGCCCTCGGTGCCAGCGAACTGCGCCCGTACCTGGAAGAACTGTCGAACAAGGCCAGCACCCGTGTTTCCGCGCACCCGAACGCCGGCCTACCGAACGAGTTCGGCGAGTACGATGAACTACCGGAAGCAACCGCCAAGGTCATCGAAGAATTCGCCCAGAGCGGCTTCCTGAACATCGTCGGCGGTTGCTGCGGGACCACTCCCGGCCATATCGCGGCCATCGCCAAGGCGGTCGCCGGCTACGCGCCACGGGTCATCCCGGATATCCCCAAGGCCTGCCGCCTGTCCGGCCTGGAACCGTTCACCATTGATCGCCAGTCGTTGTTCGTCAACGTCGGCGAGCGGACCAACATCACCGGTTCCGCGCGCTTCGCCCGGCTGATCCGCGAAGACAACTACACCGAAGCCCTGGAAGTCGCCCTGCAGCAGGTGGAAGCCGGCGCCCAGGTAATCGACATCAACATGGACGAAGGGATGCTCGATTCGCAGAAGGCCATGGTGACCTTCCTCAATCTGATCGCCGGTGAGCCGGATATCTCCCGTGTGCCGATCATGATCGACTCCTCCAAGTGGGAAGTGATCGAAGCCGGCCTCAAGTGCATCCAGGGCAAGGGCATCGTCAACTCCATCAGCATGAAGGAAGGCGTCGAGCAGTTCATTCACCATGCCAAGCTGTGCAAGCGCTATGGCGCCGCCGTGGTGGTGATGGCCTTCGACGAAGCCGGCCAGGCCGACACCGAGGCGCGCAAGAAGGAAATCTGCAAGCGCTCCTACGACATCCTGGTCAACGAAGTCGGCTTCCCGCCGGAAGACATCATCTTCGACCCGAACATCTTCGCCGTGGCCACCGGCATCGAAGAGCACAACAACTACGCCGTCGACTTCATCAACGCCTGCGCCTATATCCGTGACGAGTTGCCCTATGCGCTGACCAGCGGCGGCGTGTCCAACGTGTCCTTCTCGTTCCGTGGCAACAACCCGGTGCGCGAGGCGATCCACTCGGTGTTCCTGCTGTACGCAATCCGCAACGGCCTGACCATGGGTATCGTCAACGCCGGCCAGCTGGAAATCTACGACCAGATCCCGGCCGAATTGCGTGACGCTGTCGAGGACGTGATCCTCAACCGCACCCCGGAAGGCACCGACGCCCTCCTCGCCATCGCCGACAAGTACAAGGGCGACGGCAGCGTCAAGGAAGCCGAGACCGAGGAATGGCGCGGCTGGCCCGTCAACAAGCGCCTGGAGCACGCGCTGGTCAAGGGCATCACCACGCATATCGTCGAGGATACCGAGGAATCGCGTCAGTCCTTCAAGCGCCCGATCGAAGTGATCGAAGGCCCGTTGATGTCCGGCATGAACATCGTCGGCGACCTGTTCGGCGCCGGGAAAATGTTCCTGCCCCAGGTGGTGAAATCCGCCCGAGTGATGAAACAGGCGGTGGCTCACCTGATTCCGTTCATCGAACTGGAGAAAGGCGACAAGCCGGAAGCCAAGGGCAAGATCCTCATGGCCACGGTCAAGGGCGATGTCCACGACATCGGCAAGAACATTGTCGGCGTGGTCCTCGGTTGCAATGGCTACGATATCGTCGACCTCGGCGTGATGGTGCCGGCGGAGAAGATCCTGCAGGTAGCCAAGGAGCAGAAGTGCGACATTATCGGCCTCTCCGGCCTGATCACTCCGTCACTGGATGAAATGGTCCACGTCGCCCGCGAAATGCAGCGCCAGGATTTCCACCTGCCACTGATGATCGGCGGCGCGACGACCTCCAAGGCCCACACGGCGGTGAAAATCGAGCCGAAGTACAGCAATGACGCGGTGATCTACGTTACCGACGCCTCCCGCGCCGTGGGCGTGGCGACGCAACTGCTGTCCAGGGAACTCAAGGCCGGTTTCGTCCAGAAGACCCGCGAGGAATACGTCGAAGTCCGCGAGCGCACCGCCAACCGCAGCGCCCGTACCGAACGCCTGAGCTACGCCGCGTCGATTGCCAAGAAACCGCAGTTCGACTGGAGCAGCTACCAGCCGGTCAAACCGACCTTCACCGGCGCCCGGGTGCTGGACAATATCGACCTCAAAGTCCTCGCCGAATACATCGACTGGACGCCGTTCTTCATCTCCTGGGACCTGGCCGGCAAGTTCCCGCGCATCCTCGAAGACGAAGTGGTCGGCGAAGCCGCTACCGCGCTGTATGCCGATGCCCGGGAAATGCTCGACAAACTGATCAACGAGAAGCTGATCAGTGCCCGCGCCGTGTTTGGCTTCTGGCCGGCCAACCAGGTGAAGGACGATGACCTCGAGGTCTATGGTGAAGACGGCCAGCCATTGGCCAAACTGCATCATCTGCGCCAGCAGATCATCAAGACCGATGGCAAGCCGAATTTCTCCCTGGCCGACTTCGTCGCACCGAAGGACAGCGGCATCACCGACTATGTGGGTGGTTTCATCACCACCGCCGGGATCGGCGCCGAGGAAGTGGCCAAGGCCTACCAGGACAAGGGCGACGACTACAACTCGATCATGGTCAAGGCCCTTGCCGACCGTCTGGCCGAGGCCTGTGCCGAATGGCTGCACCAGCAGGTCCGCAAGGACTACTGGGGTTATGCCAAGGAAGAGCAACTGGACAACGAAGCGCTGATCAAGGAGCAATACAGCGGTATCCGCCCTGCTCCCGGCTATCCAGCCTGCCCGGACCACACCGAGAAAGGTACGCTGTTCTCCCTGCTGGACCCGGACGCCAGCGAAGGCAAGGCCGGCAAGAGCGGCGTGTTCCTCACCGAGCACTATGCGATGTTCCCGGCAGCGGCGGTCAGTGGCTGGTACTTCGCCCACCCGCAGGCGCAGTATTTCGCCGTGGGCAAGGTCGACAAGGACCAGGTGGAAAGCTACACCGCACGCAAGGGCCAGGACCTGAGCGTCAGCGAGCGTTGGCTGGCGCCGAACCTCGGCTACGACAACTGAGTCCTTACTGATCGCTCCCACGCTCTGCGTGGGAATGCAGCCCGTGACGCTCCGCGTCACCGTGCAGAGCGGACGCGGAGCGTCCAGTGAGGCATTCCCACGCTGGAGCGTGGGAACGATCAGTGTGGGAACGATCTCGCGGCTGATAATTGTCTATGCTCTCCACACACAGACCTGTGTGGAGGGCTTATGAACGACCCGATCGACAACAAACCCCCGACCTTCTGGCAGATGCTGCACAGCGTGATGGCGGCTGCCTTCGGCGTGCAAAGCGGGAGAAACCGCGCCCGCGATTTCACCCACGGCAAACCTAGCCATTTCGTCATCCTGGGCATCCTGTTCACCGCCGTGTTCGCACTGGCGCTGTTCGGCATCGTGAAACTGGTGCTGCTGTTTGCCGGTGTCTGATATCCGCGGCACCTTGCTGCGTGACTGCGACCGGCAACGGTGTGTTCAGGGCAACACGGTTTTCAGCGAGAAGGGATAACGGTAACTGTCCGGTTGGCCGCGGGCACTCAGTTTCCTGAAGTTGACGTGATAATCATCCGTGCCGCCAAGGCTCAGCAGGCGTTTGGCCTGTGCCCTGTCGATCAGTTGAAGCACCGGTATCTGGCGTTCCCGGCCACCATGACGGGCGAAGTCGATGCCGTCGGCATCGTCACGCAGCAGCACCATCGCCCAGGCCCCCAGGGTGAAATGCCCGGCCAGCAACACGCTCAGGCGTCCGTCGATACGCGCCTGAAGAATCTGCGGGGAGCTATTGACCGCACTGAACAGCACATCCCGCCCCGGCTGGCGTCCCGCTTTTTCAACGGCGTCCATGACACCCAGGGCCATTTCGTCATTGGCGGCCCACACCAGCGTAGCCTGCGGGTAACGCCGAATCATCTGCTCGGCCTGATCGAAGGCCCGTTGGCGGCTCCACTCGCCATAGACCAGTTGTCGCAAGTGCACCTCGGGATGCTCGGCCAAGGCCCGGCGCAGACCTTTTTCGCGCAGTTGCGAGGCCGGCGTCAGCTTCATGCCGGCAAAGGCCAGCAGTTCGATGGGTTGGCCGGGCGCCTGCAAGGTACGCAGGCGGATCAGCTCCTGAAGCATCAGGTAACCGCCCTCCTCGTCGTTCTGCATCAAGCTGCCGAGCAGTTCGGGGGCCGCCCCCAGATGCTCGCTCTGATCGGCCGTCAGCGCATTGTTGACCAGGAACAGCTTCACCCCGCTACCCTGGGCCATCCGCAGGATCTGTGGAGCAATGTATTGTTCATTGACGAACAGCAGGTAGTCGGGCCGTTGCGCGGCCTGCAGGATGTCGTGGGCCTGGGCGATGCTGGTCTGCGGGTTGCGGTCGGCGTAACGCACTTCCAGTTGCAGGCCGAGATTGCGCGCCGCCGCCTGCATGAAGTCGCTGTAGCTGCGCCAGAAGGGCTCGGTGCAATAGCCGGGATTGAGAAACACCACGGTCGTGGCCTGGGCCACTGCCCAGAATGGCAGGCTCAGGATCAACAACCCTTTGCAGAGAGTCTTCAGCATGTCACCGCGCCCCGGAAAATAGCGGCGCATGATAGCAAGCAAAATACCCGGACACCGCGACAGATCATCGAAATTGTCCGACGATTCGCGTCATTACACCGTGATGAGCAGGCATCGACGCCCTCCTCTGTGGAAACGAACTTGCTCGCGGCAGGCGTCAACGATAACCCCGGGCCTGAAACAGACAGACGGTACCCTGATGTTTATCGCCGGAACGCCACCGGGAACAAGCTCGCTCCCACAGTGACGGCAGATTGTGCTTCAGTGCAGCGGCAGTGAATGCCGCGTTATTTGTGGCTGACCCAGAACACCGCGGTGCCCACCACCAGGATGATCAGGAACAGGATCGCCCAGGCATCGACCGTACTGTCGCTTTTCCTTGCTTTGGTTGAATTGCCCATCGCATCGCCTCTTGTCGGTTTTATCGGTGATTGCTCGAAGACTCACCGATAGTTAAGACGACAATTGCCCCTATCACAACCAAGGTCTTTGCCGGGCGAACCTGCTTATCGATTCTGGTTATGTTCATATTCAAAAACATCACTTTTGCGCATAAATGCAAACTGCTATCTTGCGCCGGCTCCTTGCAGGAGTGCGCGGCCGTGCGCGCGGAATTGTTCAGGTAACGTGACTGCGCTTGTGCTTTCGCGGGACCTATAAAAGCCTGAAAACAGGATCAATATGTACGTATACGACGAGTACGATCAGCGGATCATCGAGGACCGCGTCAAGCAGTTCCGTGATCAGACCCGACGCTATCTGGCCGGTGAACTGAGTGAAGAAGAGTTCCGCCCTCTGCGCCTGCAAAATGGCCTTTATATCCAGCGTTTCGCGCCGATGCTGCGTGTCGCCGTGCCCTACGGCCAGCTGACATCACGGCAGACGCGGATGATGGCCAAGATCGCCCGCGACTATGACAAGGGCTATGCCCATATCAGTACCCGGCAGAACGTCCAGTTCAACTGGCCGGCACTGGAAGACATCCCCGATATCCTCGCCGAGCTGGCGACCGTGCAGATGCACGCGATCCAGACCAGCGGCAACTGTCTGCGCAACGTCACCACCGACCAGTTTGCCGGGGTGGCCGCCGATGAGTTGGTCGACCCGCGCCCATGGTGCGAGATCGTTCGCCAGTGGACCACCTTCCACCCTGAATTCGCCTATCTGCCGCGCAAGTTCAAGATCGCGATCAACGGCTCGACGTCCGACCGTGCCGCCATCGAAGTCCACGATATCGGCCTCGAGCCGCTGTACAACGCTGCCGGCGAGTTGGGTTTCCGCGTGCTGGTCGGCGGTGGCCTGGGCCGTACCCCGGTGGTCGGCGCCTTTATCAACGAGTTCCTGCCATGGCAGGACCTGTTGAGCTATCTGGACGCCATCCTGCGGGTCTACAACCGCTACGGCCGTCGTGACAACAAGTACAAGGCGCGGATCAAGATCCTGGTCAAGGCCCTGACCCCCGAGGTCTTCGCCGAGAAGGTCGAGGCCGAGATGGCCCACCTGCGTGGCGGCCAGACCACCCTGACCGAAGCGGAAGTGCAGCGCGTCGCCAGGCACTTCGTCGATCCGGACTACAAGGCGCTGGACGACCAGGCGGCACAACTCGCCGCCCTGGACCAGCAGCACCCCGGCTTCGCCCGCTGGCGCACGCGCAATACCCTGGCCCACAAGAAGCCCGGTTATATCGCCGTGACCCTGTCGCTCAAGCCTACCGGCGTTGCCCCGGGCGATGTCACCGACAAGCAGTTCGAAGCCATCTCCGACCTCGCCGACCGCTATAGCTTCGGCCAACTGCGCACCTCCCACGAGCAGAACATCATTCTCGCCGATGTCGAACAGCGCCAGTTGTTCACCCTCTGGGGCGAACTGCGCGAACACGGTTTCGCCACGCCGAACATCGGCCTGCTGACCGATATCATCTGCTGCCCGGGCGGTGATTTCTGCTCCCTGGCCAACGCCAAGTCGATCCCGATCGCCGAATCGATCCAGCGCCGTTTCGACGACCTGGACTACCTGTTCGACATCGGTGAACTGGACCTGAACATCTCCGGTTGCATGAACGCCTGCGGTCACCACCATGTGGGTCATATCGGCATCCTCGGGGTGGACAAGAAAGGCGAAGAGTTCTACCAGGTGTCCCTGGGTGGCAGCGCCAGCCGCGATGCCAGCCTGGGCAAGATCCTCGGCCCGTCCTTCGCCCAGGACGACATGCCCGACGTGATCTCGAAGCTGATCGACGTGTACGTGGAACAACGTACCGAAGACGAGCGCTTCATCGACACCTACCAACGTATCGGCATCGACCTCTTCAAGGAACGCGTCTATGCAGCGAATCATTAAAAACAACGAGGTCATCGACGAAACCTGGCACCTGCTGCCCAAGGACGCGAACCTCGACGGCATTACCAACTGCGACGACCTGATCGTGCCGTTGGCCCTGTGGCGCGAGCACGCTCACGCCCTCAAGGCCCGCGACGGTGGCCTGGGCGTGTGGCTGGACGCCGATGAGGAAGCCGAGGAAATCGGTGATGACCTGCAGCACTTCCAGGTGATTGCCCTGAACTTCCCGGCCTTCACCGACGGCCGTAACTACTCCAACGCCCGCCTGCTGCGTGACCGCTACGGTTACAAGGGCGAGTTGCGGGCAATCGGCGATGTCCTGCGCGACCAGCTGTTCTACCTGCGTCGTTGCGGCTTCGATGCCTACGCGCTGCGGGCCGACAAGGACCCGTACGAAGCCCTCGAAAGCCTCAAGGACTTCTCGGTGACCTACCAGGCCGCCACCGACGAACCGCTGCCGCTGTTCCGTCGCCGTTGAGCCTGTCCGGCCCGGGCGTATACCGCGCCCGGGCCGACATTCATGCATCAAGCTCTTCCTCTGGAATCCTCGCCAGTGTTTTTCCGGTCAGTACCAGTGCTTCATGGGCCTGCGCCTCCCGCCATGCCTTGAGCTGATCGCCCATCTGCGCCTCCAGTTCAATATCAATGAACTCATGCCAATCCGGACTGCTTCTGCTGGTACGCAGGGAATCCAGCGCGCAGACAGCCTCCTGATGCTGCTCGTCGATGTCCTTGAACGACGAAGGGTTGTGCTCTTTCAGGTAGTCGATCCAGAACTCGCGATTCGCCAGGGAGCGCGCATAGGCCGGGGACTGCTCCCGGGCCAGCACCCTCGCATGGGCCCTGTCCAGATCCTGCTCCGTCACTCGGGCCAATTCGGTAAACGTCATGTGTCCAGGCTGGCCCGGCAAGCGAAGTCGCTCCTTCAGGCCAATGCGATAGGCCAGCCTCACCTCAACCGGATCGACCCGCGCCGCGCCGGCCACCTTCAATCGCGCCTCGATATCCGCCTGGGCCAGGGCCTCGACCTCATCCAGGCGCCACAGGCCTCGCGCCAGCCTGAGCAGATTCAGCTCGGTCGCGGCCGGGGTGCCCGCAGCCATTGCCCTAGCCTGATTCACCAGGACCCTGACCTCCATGTCGCTGAAGACCAGTTCCGCGCCATCGGAACAGGTTTGCGGATGGGAGGCCGAAACAAACAACTCTTCACGCAATTCAGTGTATTGGCTGGCCGCATCCACGACCTGCCAGACCCTCAGACTTAGATCCTGGCGTGCCTCGCGGTATTCGGCGGTGCCCGTCAGGTCCGCCAGTAGTTTGAAAAAGTCTTCGGAGCCCTGCTGCCGATAAAGCAACTGCCACTGTTGTTCTTTCGGGATCTTCTGCTCGGCGGGCACCGCATCCAGCCAGTGATCGCACTCACGCAACGACGGCGTTCGGCGTACGGCATGGGGGCGCTGCCGGCCTGGGGTATCGATGCCGAAGTTGATGCCGGTTTCGCGCTCGTAACGTTGCAAACGCCGCATGCCCTCAGCGGAAAGCGGTGGATTGTCATGCAGGTGGGTAACCCGGTTGATGGAGGCCGGTCCGGAGTACACGGCCTCGGGGATCGTCGAGATCCGGTTGTCGCGCAAGTCCACGCGTTGCAGGTTGCGCAATCCCGACAACCCGACAGGCCAGCGGTCCAGCTCCGCATGACGCAGTAACAAGCTCTCCAGTTCGCTCATCTGGCTGACATCAGGCGGCAGGAACAACGGATTGTCGGAAAGGTTGAGAAATTTCAGCCGAGTCAGGCGGGCCAGTACGGCGGATGCCTCGGCATTCAGCACAATCTGGTTGCCGGGCAGGTGCAGATGGGCCAGCTCGGACATGCTCCCCAGTTCCTCCGGCAGGCTGCTCAGATGGTTGAAGCCCATGGACAGCCAGCGTAGCTGCCTGAAGCGCGATAAAAATGAAACTTCGCTGCTGGCGACAGCCATGTCATTCATGAACAGAAAGCCCACATGGCTGAAGTCGGCAGTGATCGCCGGCAAATCCCCGACACGCATGCCCAAGAGGTCCAACTCGTAGAAGTACTGCCCAGCCAACAGATTGCGGTTGGACTGTCTTCTCCAGCAGGCCAGGATCGCATCGGCCACCCGCTGCTTGTTGTCGAGGGCCACGGGCGCGACCTGCAAGGTGCCGCGCACACGTCTCCAGGTCTGGCGCTGTACCCACTTGTCCAACGTGGCAAACAACAACTCATACTCCTCTCGCAGGCGTTCGAGTTCCACCAGGCAGGCAGACTCGGGCAGGTGCAGTGCGGTGAGAAAACTCCCCACCTCTTCCGAGGAAAATCCCGGATACAGGTCGCGCACACGACCGATCAACCGTTCGGAATAGCCCAGGATCCTGCCGCCGTCACTCATCGGGTAGCCGATGCGACCCGAGGCCAGGCGCATCGGCGGCCTGAATCGACGACTGAGAGGAGCCAGGCCCAGTGTTTCCTGGGCGGCATGAGGGTCTCGGGCAATCTGGTCGACAATCTGCTCCTTGAGCCATGTGCCCCGCCTGGCGCCGCCGAGTCCAAGGGCAACGCTATCGGGCTCCGGCAAGGCACGAACCATGGCGTCGAAAATGTTATCCGCCCGGCCCAGGAAAATCCCCGAGTGATCGAACGCGTTGTACTCCCGACCGACCTTGAGAATCACCCGCGGCGTGGCGATATCCGGATCCCCCACCCGTTCAGCGGCCTCGCTGGTAAAACGCAGTTTGCGCAGCTCGATGCGCAACCCGCTGCCCGGCCAGCCCGGCAATCGTCCAAGCGTATGCAATGCGAGACGATCTGCCTCGGCATATTGCGGCGCCAGCAAATACCAGCTCTCGCACACACGGTTAAGCTTCAGTTGCTTGAAGTACCAGCGGATCTCCTCCGAGAAGCGCAGCGGCACCCGTTCGTTGAGAAGAGCGAGTTCGGCGCTGCTGGCGTGGGCGATCAACTCCCGTGCGACACTTCCCGGCAGCCCGGGGAAGACCCCGAGAATACGATTGACCCTGGCATCCCCGGTTTTCTCGCTCGCGACATATAACTCATCGAACAGCCATTGCCGTCGTTGTCCGGCCCATTGCCTGAGGTGCTGGCTCAAGAGCCGGACACGCATCCCGCTCTCCGCCAGATCAGCGCCGAGCAACGTGTGGCGCTCGGACTGACTGAGCATGTTCAGCGTCGACTTGAGGAGGTCACCATTCTTGAGCTGTGGCTCGATGATCTGCAGCGAGGAGAACTGTTCGGAGGCACGTCGACCATACTCCCCCATGATTTCACCCGAGCCATCGAGCACCTGGATAACGCGGTTTTCCGGCCAGTCGGGCAGTGATGTCAGCACCCGCAAGCGCAGATCGCCCTGCTTCAGCGTGCGCGAGATAGCGTCGGGCACCTCGCTGATAAAATCGCTGATGGCCTGGTCGATCCGGAAGCGCTTGATGGTATCGAGCATCAGCGCGGGTACCGGTTGATTATCCGCCAGCGCCTTGCGCAACACACTCTCCTGGGCGGAGCACAACTGACGGATCTGCAAGCGCACCTGGTTACCGAGCCCGACCATCGGTTCACCGAGACGCCGGAACAATTGCTCCACGGGCCAGTCCGCCACCCGCTCGTAAATCGTTTGCCAGACACCGGTACGGTTGTATTTGAGTGGCACGGCGTGGAGCGGTCCGCCAGCCGGGTGTTCAATCTGCCATTGCAGGCGAGCCCTGTCATACCTCACCGCATAGAGTTTCCCTGCCATTGGTAGATAGAGATCACCCTGATACGGATAGAGCCCCAACTCATTGGCCAGGAGATCCTCCGGCAGCAGGACGTCCCGCTCGTAGGGAACAAGATCGGCCTTCCACAATCGACGCCCGCCTTCCGGCGCCTCAACGGAGACCAGGGCGTCGACGGATGCCGGGGCCAGCGTCTTGAACAGGGCGCTGCCGCCCTTTACCACCCCGGCCCCGGCCGCCAATAGCGCAATGTCTTCAGCCACCCCCAGCAGGTAGCCGAGAGCCTCGCGTTTTTCTCCCAGTTGCCAGGCCGAAAACCCGTCATAGACTTCCACGACCATCTTCACCACGGCCGCCGCCAGGATGATCTGGCCAATCACTGGCACGAACGACAAGGCCAGCGCCAACAGACTCAAGCCGGCTTCACGGTAGGCGTCCAGGCGTGCCTGGCGCACCCGGGCGTCGACATCGGCCGTGGGTACCGCCAGCAATCGCGCGTGTGCCTTGATCTGCGAATGGCGCTGCCGCTGAAAGCTCTCGAACAGATCACCGTCGATGGGTACTTCGATCAACGGGATGTATTGGAAAATTGCCGGCACGGGCAACCACTTGTGGTCCAGGGACAACAAACTGGCCTTGAGGGTGCGAAAGAACCGCAGCCGGTGGTTCTCGGGGACAAAACGGGCAAAAAACTGCTGGTAGGACGGATCCCGGAGTTTCAGGGTCAGGTCATGTTCAAAGAGTACAAAGTGGCTGTAGCGCTTCAAGGGGCCACGCGGATCATCCGGAATGTAGGCAATGCAGGGCAATGTCGAGCCTTCCACCAGCTTCGCGCCCATGACCACCCATCCACTCAGCTCGATATCGAACATTTTCATCCGACTGCAATGCAGCAGTTCACCGCCGAGCTTCAAGCCTGTTTGTCCGTTGACCAACTCCCCGAGCAAAGCGTAGGTCTGCGCCGTGATCTCGCCCTTCATGTAGGCGATATCGGCGGTCACCGCCAGCGTCTGTTTGTCATACTCGGCAAAGTGCCGCTTGACCGACGAAGCCCCATTGGCTGACGGCTGATCGAGAGGGTTGAACACACTGTCGATATGCGCCTGATACAAGCCCCCTAGGTCCAGGGCTCGACAGGCCCAGGCAAAGTCTTCCGGTGTCAGCGACGTCTTGATGCCCGCGGCGCCACCGGGAAACTGGATAACGGCCTTGTCTTTCAGTGCCCCTTGCTCGGCCTCGTCGGCCTCGAAGTTCTGCAAAGCCGCCTCCAGCAGTGTCTGGCTGTGGGCAAAACTGTAGAGTTTGTCCTCGAAGATACTGGACAGGTAAGTGGCATCGATCCTGACAAACCGGGCGTCTTGCAACGCCTGGTCGCGGTTGAGCTGTCGCTCCAGCGCCTGGACCAGACGCGGCATGCAGAACACGTCGATTTTCTGCAACTGCGCCATGATCTGCCGGACTTCATGTCTCGACGTCTCCAGCGCCAGCAGGTGCTCGCGAAACAGCAGGCGTATTTCCGGAGCGGCCTGATAGAGCCAACGGGGAATCTTTTCCCTGACCGTATCGAAATGAATGCCCGCCGCGGCAGGTGCCGGGCCTGGCTCAATGACGTTTGTTTTTTCCATGGCAATCAACCTGGATATCCATTAGAGGCTCCAGCGTATTGATCGCGCGACAGGAAACAGGGGTACTTATAGCTGGTGGGTCAGTAGCGGGCGGGATGACCTCCATCGATGAATACCGATGGAGGCCAATCGGCGGGGTCTTACCAGAAACGCTGCTGGGTCAGGCGACTCCAGGCGTTGAGCAGCACACGTTCGATGGAGCCGCTGGCGGCCAGCCCGACACGTTCCTGCAGGCTCTTGCGCTCGGCGTAATGCAGATGGAACAGTTCGGCCGCCTTGGCGCGTTCGGCCAGGTATTCGTCACTGGTGCGCAACTCATCGACCAGTTGCTTGTCCAGCGCGGCAATACCCAGCCAGACCTCGCCGGTGGCTACATCGTCGATGGCCAGTTGCGGGCGGTAGCGGGAAACGAAGTTCTTGAACAACTGGTGGGTGATGTCCAGGTCTTCCTGGAACTTCTCGCGGCCCTTGTCGGTGTTCTCGCCGAAAACCGTCAGGGTGCGCTTGTATTCGCCGGCGGTCAGCACTTCGAAGTCGATATCGTGTTTCTTCAGCAGCTTGTTGACGTTGGGCAACTGCGCCACCACGCCGATGGAACCGAGCACGGCAAAGGGTGCGCTGATGATCTTCTCGCCGATGCAGGCCATCATGTAGCCGCCGCTGGCCGCGACCTTGTCGATGCACACCGTCAAGGGCACGCCGGCCTGGCGGATACGCGCCAGTTGCGAGGAGGCCAGGCCATAGCTGTGAACCATGCCGCCACCGCTTTCCAGGCGCAGTACCACTTCGTCCTTGGGGGTTGCCAGGGTCAGCAGGGCGGTGATTTCGTGACGCAGGCTTTCGGTAGCCGACGCCTTGATATCGCCGTCGAAGTCCAGCACGAACACCCGTGGCCTGGCCTCCGGCTGTTTCTTCTGTTTCTTGTCGTCCTTGCCCTGCTGCTTGCGCAGCGCCTTGAGCTGGTCCTTGTCGAGCAAGGTCTGCTCCAGGCGCTCGCGCAGGCCCTTGTAGAAATCGTTGAGCTTGCTGACCTGCAACTGGCCGGCGGACTTGCGCCGCCCTTTGCTGCGCAATGAAGCCGCGACGACCAGCACCACGACGATGGCGATGACCAGGGTGACGGTTTTAGCCAGAAAACTTGCGTACTCTGCAAGAAACTCCACGGTGACTCCTTAAAAACGAGGCTACCCCCGGCTTTGGGGGCGTGATGCCTCAAGCATACCGTCGGGACAGCCCTGCGGCCAGCCACCGTCATGCCGGGAAACAAGTCTCTAACAAACATTTCAAACGAGCGTATGTTTTTTCATTGACAGGCTTCCGGCATCCTCATAACCTCGCCAGAACTTCAACGTACCGGGACGACGCGGACGTGGGCAGTATCTACCTGATTCGACATGGCCAGGCCTCCTTCGGTGCCGACGACTACGATGTCCTGTCGCCGGTCGGCGTGCGTCAGGCGCAGATCCTCGGCCAGCACCTGGCCGAGTTGGGCCTGAGCTTCGACCGCTGCCTGGCCGGTGACTTGCGCCGCCAGCAGGACACCGCGTCCCTGGCCCTGGAGCAGTTCGCCCCTGTCGGCCTGCCGGTGCCGCCGCTGGAGATCGACCCGGCCTTCAACGAGTTCGATGCCGACGCGGTGATCCGCGCCCTGCTCCCCGGCCTGCTGCCGGACGAACCCGAAGCCCTGCACATCCTGCGCAATGCGGCGCAGAACCGTGGCGAGTTCCAGCGTATCTTCGCCCTGATCATCGAGCGCTGGCTCGATGGCAGCCACGATCCGTCAGGCCTGGAAAGCTGGCTGGAATTCGTCGACCGTGTCCAGGCCGGACTGCAGCGCATCCTCGACAGCGCCGACAACACCCGCAAAATCGCCGTATTCACCTCGGGCGGCACCATTACCGCCCTGCTCCACCTGATCACCCGGATGCCCGCACGACAGGCATTCGAGCTGAACTGGCAAATCGTCAACACCTCGCTCAACCAACTCAAGTTCCGTGGTCGCGAGGTGGCCCTGGCTTCCTTCAACAGTCAAACGCACTTGCAACTGCTGAAGGCGCCGGAACTCATCACCTTCCGTTGAGAACCGGCCAACCGTGACCCTTGGGGTCGCTGTCATCACCCATAAAAGGATCGATCCATGACTTCTGTAGCCGATGCCGTACAAGCAATGAAAGCCAAATTCAACCCAGCCGCCGCTGCCGGCCTGGATCTGGTGTTCGGTTTCCGTATCGACGACACCAAGAACTTCTCGCTGGTCGTCAAGGACAGCACCTGCGAACTGCTGGAAGGCGAAAACCCGGACGCGCAAGTGACCCTGGTGATGGACGGCGAAACCCTGGAAGGCATCGTCAGCGGTGAAACCGACGGCATGCAGGCCTTCATGGGCGGCAAGCTGCGCGCTGAAGGCGACATGATGCTGGCCATGAAGCTGAGCGAGCTGTTCCCGTCCTGACAGGCCCATTGTAGGAACTGGCTTGCCAGCGATAGCGACCTGACAGCCGACATCTTCGTCGCCTGAAACACCGCCATCGCCGGCAAGCCGGCTCCTACAAGGTCTTCGACTCAGCCAGCCATCAGTTGCTGGCGACCTTGTCATCCTTCTTCACGGTCTCCTCCAGCGAGAAACGGCCCAGCGGGTTCTGCTGGAAGTTCTCGATGTTCTTGCGCGAGATGTTGATGTACGGGCTGTAATACAGGTCTATCCAGTTGACATCAGCCTTGGCCATCTTCTGCAGGTCGATGTACATCTGCTTGCGCTTGACCGGATCGCTCTCGACACGTGCAGCCGCCACCAACTCCTTGACCTTCTCGTTTTTATAGCCGGTCATGTAGTTGTTGTTGGTGTCGTGACCGAGGACAAAAGTGGTCTTCTGGTCGGCGTCGAGAATGTCGTTGGTCCAGTACATCACCGACAGGTCATAGGCGCCGTCGATCAGCATCTGCCAGCTCTGTGTCGGGTCGACTTTCTGCAGGTTGGCGGTGACACCGACCTTGGCCAGTTGCTGCTGGACCATCACGGCGATCTGCTCGTCCGCCTCGTTACCGGCGTTGACCACATAGTTCAGCTTGAGGTTCGAAGCCCCGGCGTCGCTCAGCAGTTTTTTGGCTTTCTCCGGATCGTAAGGGCGCTGCAGGTTGTCCGCGTAGTGGTATTGGCCGCCCTTGGGAATGTAGGAATAAGCCACGACACCCTTGCCGAAGGTCACGGTGTCCACCAGCGACTTCTTGTCGATCGCATAGTCCAGGGCCTCGCGCACCTGCGGCTTGGCCAGTTCGCCATGGGCATGGTTGATCAGCAGGTGGTCTTCGCGGGTCGAAGGGTCGAGGTGCACCACCAGGTTCTTGTCTTTCTGCAAGGCGTCGACCCGCGAGAACGGCACGAAGATCGCCGAATCCAGCTCGCCGGCCTGGACCTTGAGCATGCGCGTGTTGTCATCGGGGATGGAGATCCACTCCACGCCATCCAGGCTGACGCTGCCGGCCTGCCAGAAGTCCGGGTTCTTCTCCAGGACCACGCGATCGCCGCGAATCCATTCCTTGACGGTAAAGGCACCCGAGACCACCGGCTTTTCGGCGTAGGCATCCTCGCCCATCTTCTCGATGGCCTTTTGCGACAGCACCGAGGCGGTTGGCGAAGCCAGTTGCGAAACGAACGGTACCGACGGGGTCTTGAGGGTCACCACCAGGGTCTGCGGGTCCTTGGCCTCGGCCTTGTCGATCAGCTTGTAGGAGTCGCTCCACAGCGACGCCTTGTTGTCGCGGATGCGCAACAGGCTGAAAGCCGCATCGCTGGCGGTGATCGCCGAGCCATCGGAGAACTTCGCCGGGCGCAGCTTGAAGGTGTAGGTCAGGCCGTCGGGCGAGGTCGTCCAGCTTTCCGCCAGCCCGGGTTGCAGTTGGGTCCCGGCCTTGTCGACGCGCACCAGGGTGTCGTAGACGTTGGCGAACACCCAGGTATCGCGGTTCTGCGCACTCTTGATCGGGTCGAAGGTGGTGCTGTCTTCCCGGCAACCGATGGTCAGCACGCCCGCGGCTTGCGCCACGCCTGCAGCCAACGAGCAGACGGCCAGGGTGGCCGCGCTCAACAGTTTCAAATGCCTGGATCTCATGCGTATAACTCCCTGTTAATCGATGGTGGGTTTAGGGTTTGCGACAGCGGTTCTTCGAGCACACAGCTGTAGCGCTGGTGCGCGAGGTAATGGGTCGGCGGCGGTGCTTCGGCGCAACCTGGCCGGGCGAGGCGACAGCGCGGATGAAAGGCGCAGCCGCTGGGGGCGTTCAGCGGGCTCGGCGGCTCGCCGGGCAAGGGTTCGGCCGGCAGCCGGCGGTCCGGGTCGATATCCGGGATCGAGTTGATCAATGCCGCCGTGTAGGGATGGCGCGGCGCGCTGAAGACCGCTTCGACGCTGCCTTCTTCGACGATCTGTCCGAGGTACATCACCGCGACCCGGTCACACAGGCGTCGGACGATGGCCAGGTCATGGGCGATGAACAGGATCGACAGGTTCAGGCGCTGGCGCAGTTCCAGCAACAGATTGATGATCTGGCCCTGGATCGACACATCGAGCGCCGCCACGCATTCGTCGGCAACGATGAGCCGCGGCTCCACCGCCAGGGCCCGGGCGATCCCCACCCGCTGGCATTGTCCACCACTGAGGCTGCCCGGCTTGCGCCCGGCCAGTTCCGGCCGCAGCCCGACCAGGGTCAGCAGTTCCTCGACCCGTGCCGGAATCTGCCCGGCGCTCACCTTGCGTTGTACCCGCAACACTTCGGCAAGGGTTTCGCCGATACTCAGGCGTGGATTGAGCGCGGCATAGGGGTCCTGAAAGATCATCGCGGTCTCCCGCCGCAGGCGTTCCAGCTCGATCCCGTGGCCCTGGGCGACATCCACGCCGTCGAACAGGACCTGGCCGGCGGCGATATCGTTGAGCCGCAGGATGGCCCGGCCAAAGCTGCTTTTGCCGCTGCCGGATTCGCCAACCAGTCCCAGGGTTTCCCCCGCCCCCAGGCTCAGGGAGACGCCGTTGACCGCCCTCACCCATTGCCGGGTCATCCCCAGGAAGCCGCTGCCTTGCGCGGCAAAGCGCACTTGCAGGTCCTTGACTTCAAGCAGGCTCATGGCTGACCTCCCAGCGCCAACGGATAATGACAGGCCACCCGCTGTCCGTGCTCGATGGCCCGCAGCTCCGGTAGGGTGTCATGGCAATCGGGCCCCAGGTGCTGGCAGCGCGGATTGAAACGACAGCCCGTCGGCAAGGCGCCGAGCAAGGGCGGTTGGCCACCGATGGTGCGCAACGGCTCCTGCCCTGCACCACCGGCCGGCTGACAGGCCACCAGCCCGGCGGTATAGGGATGACGCGGGCGGGCCAACAGATCGCGCTTGCTGCCGTGCTCGCACAGGCGCCCGGCATACATCACGGCAATCGAATCGCAGGTCTGGGCCACCACGCCCAGGTCATGGGTGATCATGATCAGCGACAGCCCGCGCTGGTCCCGCAGGTCGAGCAGCAGCCGCAGGATTTGCGCCTGTACCGTCACATCGAGGGCGGTGGTCGGCTCGTCGGCGATCAACACCCTGGGCTCGCAGCCCAGGGCCACGGCAATCATCGCCCGCTGGCGCATACCGCCGGAAAATTCGTGGGGATAGTTGTCGACGCGGCGCTGTGGATCGGGAATGCCCACCTGCCGCAGCACCTCGATCGCCTGCGCGCGGGCCTCGCGACGCGAGCACTGCTGGTGCTGGCGGATACCCTCGCCGATCTGCTCGCCGATACGCATCAGCGGATCGAGATGGCTGCCGGGATTCTGGAACACCATGCCGATCTGTCGTCCGCGCATCGCCCGCATGCCGGCCTCGTCCAGCGCCAGCAGGTTGTGCCCGGCCAGGTGCACGCCACTACCTTCGACACGGAGACTGGTGGACGGCAGCAGGCGCATCAGGGCCCGGCAGGCCAGGGTCTTGCCCGAACCGCTTTCGCCGACCAGGCCAAGGATTTCCCCTTGCGCCAGGTCGAAGGACAGGCGATCGACCAGGGTCAGCGGGGTCGGGCCGTTATGGGCCAGCACACTCAGGTCGCGAACTTGCAACACCGGCGAACTCATGTGCGTTCCCCCATGGCTTCGGCGACACCGTCCGCCAGCAGGCTGAAGCCCATGGCCAGGGTGACGATGGCGATGCCCGGAAAGGTGCAGATCCACCAGGCGCTGGTAATCAGGCTTTGCCCCTCGGCGACCATGGTGCCCCATTCCGCCGTCGGCGGTTGCACACCCAGCCCGAGGTAACTGACGGCCGCGCCATTGAGCAGCACCAGCACCGCATCGGACATGGCGAATACCACCGAACTGAATAACGCATTGGGCAGCAGGTGCCGGAACAGGATGCGCCCATGGCCGAAGCCGAGGCTTTTCGCCGCCAGGGAGAAGTCGCTTTCCTTGAGGATGAGGATCTGCGAGCGAATCAGTCGCGCATAGGATACCCAGCCGACCAGGGCCATCGCGATATAGAAGCTGGTCAGCCCGGGGCCGAGAATCGCCATGATCGCCAGCATCAGTACCAGGAACGGAAAGGCCAGGACGATATCGATCAGACGCATGCAGAGGGTATCGAAACGACCGCCGATATACCCGGACAACGCACCGACCACCGTGCCGATCAGGAACGGGAAAATCACCCCGAGTACCGACAATTGCAGGTCGACCCGGGCGCCCCAGATCACCCGCGACAGCACGTCGCGACCAAAGTGATCGGTACCGAACGGATGAGCCGCGCTCGGGGCCAGCAGACGTACATCGGTGTTCTGCAAAATCGGGTCGTAGGGCGCGATCCACGGGGCGAAGAGCGCCAGCACCAGCCAGCCGCCGAGAATCGCCAGGCCGAGATACATCGCCAGCCGACCGTTGCGCAGCCGCAGGCCGAGGGCATCGCGCCGCGCCACCATGGCCCCTGCGCTGCTCATCGGACTTTCACCCGCGGATCGATCGCCACGGTGGCCACGTCGGCGAGGAAGTTCACCGCCACCGTCGCCAGCGCCAGGACCATCGCCACGCCCTGCACCACCATGTAGTCACGACCGAAGATCCCGCGCACCAGCAACTGGCCGATGCCCGGAATGGCGAACAGACTCTCGACCACCACCGTGCTGCTGATCAACCAGCCGATATTTACCGCCAGCAGGTTGACCGTGGGCACCAGGGAGTTGGGCAGCACATGCCGGCGCAGGATCGCCCCATCGGACAAGCCCCGCGCCCGCGCGGCGGTGACATGATCGGCCTGCAACTCCACCAGCATGCTTGCCCGCAGATTGCGAATCAGCACCGAGGACAGGGCCAGGGCAATGGTCAGGCAGGGCAGCGCCAGGTGATGCAGCTTGTCCAGCCAGTCACGTCCGTAGCCGGTCACCGGAAACCAGCCCAACTGCACGCTGAACACCAGGATCAGCATGATCCCCAGCCAGAATGCCGGAACCCCGAGGCCACTGGTGGTGAACACCCGCACCAGGTTATCGACCCAGCCCCCCTTGTGCCGGGCGGCCAGGGTCGCCAGCGGGATCGCGATCAGCAGTGCCAGGACAACGCTCCCCAGGACCAGGATCAGCGTCGGCTCGATACGGGTGGCGATCAGCTTGAGGGTGTCGACCCGGTACTGGATCGATTGCCCCAGGTCGCCTTGCAGCAGGTTCTTGAGGAAATAAAGGTACTGCATCGGCAGCGGCTGATCGAGACCGAACTGGGCGCGAATATTGGCCAGCGCCTCCGGCGTGGTCCGCGACCCCAACAGCGCCCGCGCCGGATCGCCGGGAATCGAGCGGATCAGGACGAAGGTCACCAGACTGATGCCGAACAGCACCGGCAGCAATTGCAGCGGCCGGGTCAGGATAAAGCGATAGCGCTGCAGGTTCATGCAGCGCCCCGATGGCGTTGCAGGAAATCGAGCAGGACCGGGAAGTAGGCCTGGGGCTCCTCGTAGAACGGCATATGGCTGCTGTTGGGGAACACATGCAACTCGACATCCCGCAGCGCACGTTTCATCCGATAGGCACAGGCTGGGGTCAGTTCGTCGTGCTGGCCGGTGGTGATCAGCACCGGCATCGCGAAATCGGCCATCTGCTCGATGCGGTTCCAGTCCTTCAGGTTGCCGACATAGAGGAATTCGTTGGGCCCTTGCATGGCTTCGTACGGCCCCATGTTCCAATCGTCCAGCGAGCGCTTGACCGGCGCCGGCCATTCGTCGAGGCGGCACACATGCCGGTAGTTGAGCAGGGTGATCGCCGCCTGGTACTGCGGGTGATCCAGGGTGCCCATGGCTTCATGGCGCTGCATCATCGCCACGGTTTCGCTGCCCAGGGCGGCACGCAGGCGCTCGAGTTCCTGGGTCAGGTGCGGGATATCGCCGACGGTGTTTTCCAGTACCAGGGTCTTGAGGTGCTGCGGATGATGGATCGCGTACTCGATGGCCAGCCAGCCACCCCAGGAATGCCCGAGCATATGCACCGGGCCCAGCTCCAGGGCCTGGCGTACGTGCTCGACTTCGGCGACATAACGGGTGATATCCCACAATGCCGGGTCGCTGGGGCGGTCGGAGGCACCGGTCCCCAACTGGTCGAACGCCACCACCCGCAAGCCCTTTTCCTTCAGCCAGCCATGGGCATCGCGCAGGTAGTCGCATGGCAGGCCGGGGCCGCCGTTGAGGCACAGCAGCACCTCATCGCCACTGCCGTAGCTATAGACCACTACACTGTGGCCATCGACTTCAAGGGTGTAACGCTGATCCGGTTCCAGTTCGTACCACATGGCCACTCTCCCTGTTGCAGGCTCTTGTAGCCTGTCGGCTTCACCCTAGCGGGGAATTTCCGAGCCCATAAGCTAGCAATTCTTATAGGTTTGGTCTGGCTGTCCCTCGCCACGGCGTGGCATTCTACTTGCTTGATTTCAGGATTGAAATTTATTCAGGAGAGGAAAGGATGCAGGTCAAATTCTCTGAGGTCGATACCCGTCGCTTGTCCGGCAACAACATGGACGAGCTGATGGACAACGCGCTGATCCTGGCGGGCCACCTGGGATTCGACGCCCTGGTGTACGACTACACACCGGTGCCGCTGGACCATGACGGCAGCATGATCACCCCGTCCGTGCTCAAGGTCCGCAACACCCCGTCGGACTGGCACTCGCTCTGGTGCGAGCAGGGTTTCTACCAGATAGACCCCGTGCAGCACCTGGCGTTGAACACCGTTTCGCCCTTTGTCTGGTCCTATCGCCCCAAGGCCGAAACCGCTCTGCAGAAGGTCATCGACCAGCGTCATTCGCCCGTGACCAGCTACCTGCATGACCGGCAGATGACCTGCGGCGTCAGTGTGCCGATCCACCTACCGAAGGGCGGCTTCGCTTCGTTGACGGGGCTGCGCAGTGGCAACGGTAAATACGTCTTAAAAGATGCACGACAAACTCTTACGGATTTCAGCGTCATTTCCCACGCACTACAGGAAGCCGCCTACCCTTTATTCAGCCCGGAAATGCGCGTATATCCGCATATTCGCCTGACCCGGCGTGAACGCGAATGCCTGCAATGGGCGGCCGAGGGCCTGACCGCCAAGGAAATCGCCGAACACCTGCATCGTTCGCTGGCCACCGTGACCCTGCACCTGACGTCCGCCATGCACAAGTTGGGGGCAAAAAACCGCGTACAGGCGGTACTGCGGGCCGTGCATTACCGACTGCTCGACAGCTGATCCGGCAAAAACCTATCAATTCACCTAGTTATGCCAGTGAACAAGTTTCGCTATCGTGCCCTGAATCGTGCATTCAGGGAGTCTGAAGAAATGGAATTCAACGAAATACGCGAAGGTTTTGCGGACTTCGGCCCGTACCAGACCTGGTACCGCGTCACCGGCGACCTGGCCAACGGCCGTACGCCCCTGGTGATCCTCCACGGCGGCCCGGGCTGTACCCATGACTATGTCGACGCCTTCAAGGACATCGCCGCCAGCGGCCACGCGGTGGTGCATTACGACCAGTTGGGCAACGGCAAGTCGACCCACCTGCCCCATCAGGCTCCGTCCTTCTGGACCGTCCAGCTGTTCCTCGACGAACTGGACAACCTGCTCGACCACCTGGGCATCCGCCAGCACTACGTACTGCTGGGCCAATCCTGGGGCGGCATGCTCGCCAGCGAACACGCGGTGCTTCAACCGGCAGGACTCAAGGCCATGATCCTCGCCAATTCGCCCTCGTGCATGCGCACCTGGGTCAGCGAAGCCAATCGCCTGCGCGAGCAACTGCCGGCGAGTGTCCAGCAGGCCCTGCTCAAGCACGAACAGGCCGGCACCTACAACGACCCGGAATACGTCGAGGCGTCACGGGTGTTCTACGACCGCCATGTCTGCCGTATCACCCCCTGGCCGGATGAAGTGGCACGTACCTTTGCCCAGGTCGATGCCGATCCGACCGTCTATCACACCATGAGCGGTCCGACCGAGTTCCACGTCATCGGTTCGCTGAAGGACTGGACCGTCATCGACCGCCTGCATCGGGTCAAGGTACCGACCCTGGTGATCTCCGGACGCCACGATGAAGCGACCGAAGCGGTGGTCCGCCCCTACGTCGAGAAGATCGCCGGCGCACGCTGGGCACTGTTCGAAGATTCCAGCCACATGCCCCACGTCGAAGAGCGCCAGGCGTGCATGGGCACGGTTCTGCAATTTCTCGACGAAAGCCTCTGACCCCCCTCTGACGGCACTGCAAAACCTGTAGGAGCCGGGCAACAATGCGAAACCTGTAGGAGCCGGGCTTGCCCGCGAAGCCTTTAGCGATCTTGAGGCCCCTTTCGCCGGCAAGCCCGGCGCCCGCACATTTGCATTCGCGCATCAGGAACGCTGATTATCCTGCAACACGCAGACCTATAAGGCCGGGTCTTGCTTGTGACCCTGCCGGGTGAGCATTAGATTAGTCAATAATCTCTGGCCTCCAGAATAAGCAGAAGGGATAAGCATGGCGCTTACTGACCAGTCCACCCGTATCCGGGCCGGCGAAGAACTCGATGCCGGCCTGATCGATCCGTACCTCAAGGCGCATATTCCGGGCCTCAGCGGCCTGCCGAGCATCAGCCAGTTCCCCGGCGGTGCCTCGAACCTGACCTACCTGATCCAGTACCCCGAGCAGGAGTTCGTCCTGCGACGACCGCCGTTCGGCCACAAGGCCAAGTCGGCCCACGACATGGGGCGTGAATTCCGCATCCTCAACCAGCTCAAGGACGGCTTCCCATACTGTCCGAAAGCCTATGCCCATTGCACCGACGAAAGCGTGATCGGCGCCGAGTTCTATGTGATGGAACGGGTCAAGGGCATCATCCTGCGCTCCGACCTGCCGCCGGAGCTGGGCCTTGATGCCGCCCAGACCGAGACCCTGTGCAAGAGTTTTATCGATCGCCTGGTCGAGCTACACCGCGTCGACTACAACGCCTGCGGCCTGGCCGACCTGGGCAAACCCGAAGGTTATGTCGCACGACAGATCCGCGGCTGGAGCGAGCGTTATGAAAAAGCCCTGACCCCGGACGCGCCGAGCTGGGAAACGGTCAAGGCCTGGCTGAACGACAAGATGCCCGCCGACCATCCGACCTCGAGCATCGTCCATAACGACTATCGTTTCGACAACGTCATCCTCGACCCGCAGAACCCGATGCAGATCATCGGCGTGCTCGACTGGGAACTGACCACCCTCGGCAACCCGCTGATGGACCTGGGCAATACCCTCGCCTACTGGATCGAGGCCGGCGACCCCGCGCCGGTGCAACTGATGCGCCGCCAGCCCAGCCATGCGCCGGGCATGCTCAACCGCCGCCAGTTCGTCGACTACTACGCCGAGCGCTCGGGCCTGTCGATCGACAACTTCGACTTCTACTACACCTACGGCCTGTTCCGCCTGGCCGGCATCGTGCAGCAGATCTACTACCGTTTCTTCCACGGCCAGACCCAGGACAAACGCTTTGCGCAGTTCATTCACATGAACAAGCTGCTGGAGCAGATGAGCCTGCAAGTCATTCATAAATCCAGCCTCTGACCGCGACTACAACAAGGGAAAAACCATGTCCAAGACTCAGTTGTTCGACCTCGACGGCAAGATTGCCTTTGTCTCCGGCGCCAGCCGCGGCATCGGTGAAGCCATCGCCCGGTTGCTGGCCCAGCAAGGTGCCCATGTGATTGTCTCGAGCCGCAAGCTTGACGGCTGCCAGCACGTCGCCGACGCGATTATCGCCGACGGCGGCAAAGCCACCGCCATCGCCTGCCATATCGGCGAAATGGAACAGATCACCCAGGTCTTCGCCGCCATCCGCGAACAGTTCGGACGCCTGGATATCCTGGTCAACAATGCCGCCACCAACCCGCAGTTCTGCAATGTGCTGGACACCGACCTCAGCGCTTTCCAGAAGACCGTCGACGTGAATATCCGCGGTTATTTCTTCATGTCGGTGGAAGCCGGCAAGCTGATGCGTGACAACGGCGGCGGCAGCATCATCAACGTGGCGTCGATCAACGGCATTTCCCCCGGTGTGTTCCAGGGCATCTATTCGGTGACCAAGGCCGCGGTGATCAACATGACCAAGGTCTTCGCCAAGGAATGCGCGCAGTTCGGCATCCGTTGCAACGCCCTGTTGCCGGGCCTGACCGACACCAAGTTCGCCTCGGCCCTGGTCAAGAACGACGCGATCCTCAAGACCGCACTGCAACAGATCCCGCTCAAGCGTGTGGCTGATCCGAGCGAGATGGCCGGTGCCGTGCTGTACCTGGCCAGCGATGCATCGAGCTACACCACCGGCGTTTCGCTGAACGTCGACGGTGGTTTCCTGTCCTGAGATCGTCACGCTGGAATCGAGGCAGCCTGCGGGCTGCCTTTTTTATGGGCGTCGTGAGGTTTCTATGAGGTTAAAATGAGGCTTTACTGTTTGAATCGAGCGATTTTGTATTCCATAAATAGCCCTCCAGATAACAACCATAAAAGGGCTTGGCGATGCGCGAACTTGGCATAGGACTGATCGGCACCGGATTCATGGGGCGCGCCCACGCGCTGGCTTTTCGCAATGTCAGCGCGGCCTTCGAACTGCCGCTGCGCTTGCGCCTGAGCAGCCTCGCCGACGCCGATGCCCAGCGCGCCGCGTCCTGCGCCAGGGCCTGGGGTTTCGAGCAAGGTCACGGCGATTGGCAGCGCCTGATCGACGACCCCGACGTGCAACTGGTCGCGATCACCACGCCCAACCACCTGCACTTCCCCATGGCCATGGCCGCGCTGGCCGCGGGCAAGCCGGTATATTGCGAAAAACCTCTGGCGGTCAGCCTCGAGCAAGCCAGCCAGATGCATCAGGCCGCCCGCGATGCCGGCGTGGTCACGCGGGTGGGCTACAACTACCAGCACAACCCGATGATCGTCCTCGCGCGGGAGATGATTCGCAACGGCGAGCTGGGTGAGATCATCAGCCTCCAGGGTGAATTCAGCGAAGACTTCATGGCCGATCCGGCCTCGCCCTGGTCCTGGCGCTGCGATCCGCAGCACGCCGGCGGTGCCCTGGCCGATCTCGGCAGCCATCTGCTGGCACTGTCACGTTATCTGCTGGGGGATATCACCACTGTCTGTGCCGACAGCCAGACCGTCCATACCCGGCGCCCGGCCAGTGCCGACAGCGACGAACAGCGCCAGATCGCCGTCGATGACCAGGCCCATGCCTTACTGCGCTTCGCCAACGGCGCCCGTGGCACCTTCAGCAGCAGTTGGCTCAAGCACGGCTACAAGAATCACCTGAGTGTGGAGATCAGCGGCACCCGTGGCACTCTGGCATTCGATCAGGAACGCCTGAACGAATTGCGCCTGTGCCGTGCCGGCCAGGGCGGTTTCCAGCGCTTGCTGGCCGGCCCGAACCTGCCGGGGTATGCCGCGTTCAGTCCGGCGGCCGGGCACCAGTTGGGCTACAACGAGCTGAAGACCCTGGAAATCCATGCCCTGATCCAGGCGCTGGCCGGGCAAGGCCAGGAAGGCCCCGACTTCGAAGAGGCCTGGCAGGTCGAAAGGCTGGCTGCGGCAATTCGTCTCGCCGCCCGCGAAAGGCGCTGGGTGAATATCGACGAGTTATAGGACGCGCTCATTGCCTGAGTGCTTTATTGCTGCGTCCTGTTCAATGTGTTCGCCTGCAGCATCGGTCACGGCCATCTATGCCGAGTTCGCCCACGTGTCCCCGGCGTATTACCTGGGGACGCCACGGACCTTCGAACTGGCGGTGCAGACGCGCTTCTGAGTCACGCGGTGCCAGCCTGCCCTACAGGCTGGCACTGACCTTGTCGGCTACGTCCCTGGGCACCCATGCCTGCCAGACCTGCGGATGCTCCTTGAGAAATGCCCGGGCCACCTGGGCCGGCGGTTGACGCTCGTCAGCCATCTTCGCCAGCGCCTGGTTCAGGAGATCGATGGGCAGGTCGACCTTGGCAAAGAAGGCCACCACTTGCGGGTGCTGTGCCTTGAACGGCGCCGACACACCGATACTCAGCTTCGACGCCAGGGAGCGGGTCGGCTGGGGATTGGGATTATCGGCATCGGTCAGGGTCTTCCAGGCCTCGGCGTCAAACGCCGGCTCCTGCAACTGCACCAGCTTGAACTTGCCCAGCAGCGGTGTCGGTGACCAGTAATAGAACAGAATCGGCTTGCCACGGCGAATCGACGAGGTGATCTCGGCATCCAGTGCCGCACCGGAACCGCTGCGAAAGTTCACGTAGCTGTCGCTCAGGCCATAGGCCTTGAGCTTCTGCTTGTTGACGATCTCGGAGGTCCAACCGATCGGACTGTTGAGAAACCGCCCCTTGTCAGGCGACTCGGGGTCCTGGAACACGTCCTTGTAGCGCTTGAGGTCTTCGACGCTGCGCAGGTCCGGCGCCAGTGGCTTGATGCCTCGCGCGGGGTCGCCCTTGATCACATACTCCGGCACCCACCAGCCTTCGGTGGCGCCCTTGACGGTGTCGCCCACCGCCACGACCTCTCCCGCCGCCTCGGCCTTGACCCAGACCGGGCTGCGACCGGCCCACTCCTCGCCGATCACCTGGATATCGTTTTTTGCCAGGGCGGTTTCCAACGTCACGGTGGTGCCCGGCAGCGTATCCGTCGGCAAGCCGTAGCCTTTCTCGACGATGTAACGCAGCAACTCGGTAATCAGGCTGCCGCTTTCCCAGTTCAAGTCGGCGAAATGGATCGGCGGGGGCGCTGCCTGGGCCGACAGCGGCGCGATAGTGACGCAGAATACGGCCAGGGCGCCGGCCAGCCGCGCGCGAAATCCTTTCATGGGTCTACCTCTGTCGCTGGATACCTTTCGACGGAGAGCCGAAAGTCTCTGAATAATCAGTCAACAGACTTTAGTAGAGGTTCCAGGCCAGGCGAGTGCCGATTTATTCCATGTCCCGCATCTGAAGTTTCTGCAACTCCTGTCAGCCCCTACTGACACTCTTGACTTACTCGCTGGCCTTGAAGGTCAACTCGCCCTTGCGCCACTTCGCGGCCTTCTTGGTCACGTCCTTTAGAGTCTTGGTCAGGCCTTCCTGCAACTGCTCGTGGGCGGCGAAGACCATCACCACTGCGTGCCCTTCCTTGAACAGGATGGCATGCCCCAGTTCCGTGGTGACATAGGCATAGTCACCCAGGCCATAGACCGTCAGCTTGATTTCACGAAACTTTATATCGAACTTGCCACCTTCGCGGCTGGGCAATACTGCCGCCCGGAAGTGATCGCCGACTTTCAGTTCAAGACGCTGCTTGTCATCGACCACCAATGCGCTTTCGGTGTCGATTTCGGCAATATAGATGCCTTCGGCGGTTTGTTCGGTGATGTAGATAAAACGTGATTGGAACTGCTTGACCAGTTTGGCCCGCAGATCGCCCAGTACAAACAACGCATGCATATCGAGATTGCTGACTGCCAACGAAAAACCCTCAAACCCAAAAATGAAGCCGCCCGCCATGGACCGGGCAGCTCAAGACATTCGGCGACTGCCGACAGTGACTCACTGGAAACCCTGATGACTGCAAATCGGCCTCGCGCAGGCCCCTCGGGGGAACACAGGAAGACTAAAGGATCCAAAACCCCGTGACTTCTGCGAACAATCACCAGAGCGTGAAGGAAAACACCGTGTATCACTGACTCAAGGAAGTGAGACAGGGAAGTTACGGGGAACCCCTTCCTGAAAAAGCGTAGTTTCCGATGCGCAAGTTGAAAAAACGCCCCGAATGAAACAGATGTCGGGGCACTGGCCGATTCTAGAACACGTCGGCCCGCCGCGGCTAATCAAACCACCACCATTGGGTATCAGACAAGACAAAAAGTACTGATCGGTGTCTGGTTTGCCCCTTATCCACACAAGCTCCGGGAGAAATCTCCAGCCTTGCCAGCCCTTCACGGTTTGGCCTGTCGATGAAAGCCCGCCCCGTGGCAACAACTGCCATACTGCGCGCACAACAGGAACGACTTCCGTTCGCGCGTAGACAACGTACGTTTTTAGCAGCAGAACCACCTCCAAGGGAAGGCCATACGTGACGGAATTTGATATCGGCGAGTTTTTCATCCGGGGCGAAGCCAGAGAGATCGAAGGCGAGTTCCAGGCAGTGATTGTCATGCGGGCCAAGCCACCACTGACCACCCTCACCCACCATCAGGTCGAGAAGGATCGCTGGTTCAAGACTTCCGAACTGGCCGCCAGCGCCGCCAGGGAAGCGGCCAAGGCCTTGAAAGCCGCCGTCGATGGCGGTGCATTGAACAACTGAGGGCTGCGCGGGTGGGCGACGACTCAAGGATAAGGTAACGGCGCCGATACACTGGCAAGAATTCATTCAAGGCCATCGACCATGATCAACCTGAATTCACTCTCGGTGCCAATGCCCTCGCTGACCAACCGAAGTGATGAGACCGATGCTTCGGATACGCCCCTTTCCATTCGCTCTCTGCTGGGTGAGGATCCGGACACCGACTCCAGCCCATCGTTGGTTGGCCAGAGCATGGCCGGCAACGAACTGGCGGCGAAGAATCGCATCAAGCAGCTCAAGAAACAGCTGGAGCAATTGCAGCAGAAATTGCGCATGGCCAATGCCCGCCTGGCCGCGATCAAGAATGGTCGTTATCGTACCGAAGCGGCACGCAATGCGGCCGCTATCCCGGCCCGTGCCGAGGTCATGGCCCTCAACAGCGCCTTGAGCAGCACCAGCACCGCCCTGTTCATGGCGGAAAAAATCCTTTCGGGGATGGTCAACATTACCGTCTGAAGCCCACTCAGGACAGCGACTCGAGCACGTAAAGCCGGTGCTCGGATCAGGCCTGGGCGCGGCCCTCAGCGCCTGCGTGCCGCCTGGGGTGCGTTTTCCGGCTTGTAGCCCAGGCGCAGGCCGCCCCAGTGCCGCCCCTTGACCATGATCGGCACTGACAGGTCATGCATCAGTTCGCCAGTATCGCGAGTATAGGTCTGCAACAGCACCGGTTGCTGGTGGCTGCCACAACGAATGCCGGTGCGATCATCAAACTTGCGCTTGGTCCGGTTCTGCAGGGTGTCTTTCGCCACATCGCCGGTCAGGGGCTGGGAAAAGGCCTGGTTGTGGGTCGGAACATAGCCCTGGGGCGTGCAGGCGATAGCAAATACCAGGCCCTCGTGACGACTCAACAGCGGCTCCTGGATCGCCGGCAGGACCTGGTCGGTATAACGGTCGAAGCGTGTCTGGAACTTCGCCGGCGAGGTATTGGCAATCGCCTGGTAGTTGCGGTCGAACAGGTCGTCGAGGCTGACCCGGTTTTGTTCGATATCCGCCTCGAAGCGCGCGGCGATCTGCCCGGCACCCTCACGGGCAAGGTCATAGACTCGCTGGTGATAGTCGTCCAGACCGACTTCGGCGAGGCGCTCGCTGATGGTTTCCGCCTGCCCCTCCATCTGCACGGCGGCTTCGGCCAGGCTGCGGGTCTGCTGGTCGCTCACCGCCAGGTCGCTGCGCATCTGCTCCACCGCGGTAAACAGGCTGCCCAGTTGCTCGCGGTTGTTATGTGCACCACGGGCGATTTCGCTGACCTGGCTTTCGACACCGGCAGCCAGGCGGGCAATATTTTCCAGATGCCGGCCGGTATGTTCGACCTGCTCGACGCCGCCGTCGAGGTCCGTGGACAGTTGCCGGATCTGCTGCACCACCTGGGCGGTGCGTTGCTGGATATCGGCAACCATCACGCCAACCTCGTCGGTGGCTGTCGCGGTACGCCCGGCCAAGCCACGGACCTCATCGGCGACCACGGCAAAGCCGCGCCCGTGCTCTCCGGCGCGCGCAGCCTCGATGGCGGCATTGAGTGCCAGCAGGTTGGTCTGGCTGGCGATCGCCTGGATCACCAGGGTCACCCGCTGGATTTCCTCGCTGCGCAGGCTCAGGGCCTCGATCAGCTCCCGGCTGGCGTTGGCACGCTGGCTGAGCTGGTGCATGCGGGAGATCGACTCCGACAGCACGGCATGCCCTTCGGCGCTGCTCTGGCGGGCTTCACTGGCGGAACCGAGTGCTTGCTGGCTGAGCAGTGAAGTGGCTTGTTCGGTGTCGATCATCACTTCGGCACTGCTGACGATCTGCGCCGCGGCGCCGAGTTGCGACTGCAGCTTGCCGGCCAGTTGCCTGACCGAAAAGGCTACGCCGGCGGCGGACAAGGCGTTATGGCTGGTCGCGTAGGACAGGTCACGGGTCAGCTCGCCCAAGGCGCTGTTATCAGGAGCGGCGGCGACCGATGTCCGGCTTGAACGGAACCGGGGCAGCCAGACCAGCAGCAGCGCCAGGGGCAGGCAGACCGCCAGGGACCAACTGGCATAGGCCATGGCCGCCAGCAGCAATGTCAGTCCGACACTTTGTATCAGCGGTACCCACCAACGCGAAGGGGACTTCGACTGCACTTCCGATTGCGCCGGGACCCCGGACAGAATTCCTTCTCCAGACATGTGCGTTACCCACTTTCAGCTTCTAGTTGTTTTCCTGCATTAAACGCCACTACAAGGCCATTAGCCATGGTCCGTTAGTTGTAATCGGCAAGGGGAGTGAGAAGGCTGAGAGTGACGCGGGGGATATCAGGAGAGTCGATCGTTCGATCGTTCCCACGCTCCTGCGTGGGAATGCCTCACTGGACGCTCTGCGTCCGCTTTGTGACGCGGAGCGCCACGGGCTGCATTCCTTTGCTGCGCGTGGGAACGATCGATCGACAAGGGCCGGATCAGGCCTGGCGCTGGTGCTTGTCGATCTGCTCGTGACGCTCTTGAGCTTCGATGCAGTATTTGGTGGTCGGGCTGATCAACAGGCGCTTGAGGCCGATCGCATCGCCACTGTCGTCACACCAGCCGAAGGAGTCTTCGCGAATGCGATCCAGGGCCTGTTCCAGTTGCGGCAGCATGCGCTGGTCGCGGTCAATCGCATTCACCAACCAGGTGCGCTCTTCTTCAACGGACGCGGCGTCGGCCGGGTCTGCCGGGGTATCGAGGCTTTCGATGGCAATACGGTTCTGCTCGATACGCTCGTGGGTTTCGACTTTCATTGCCTGCAGCAGCTCGGTGAAGAAAGCCAGTTGCTCGGCGTTCATGTAGTCGTCCGCCGGCATGGCCAGCAACTTTTCCTTTGTCATTGATTTCTCTATAGAAAATACGTGCATTAAGGCGAATTAGGGAGCGTCCTGGGCACCTGAGGGGATGCACAGAAAGGCGCCGTCCATTCCAAGCGCCACCCGGCACTCAATTTACGAGGGGCGGCAGTCTAAGGCCGAGTTATCGAGTCAGCAACTGAAATGACAGCATAATCGTCCGATAGCCCCGGGCAAGCGCCCTGGCGCCCTTCCCATGGACGCGTATCGGAGTGTGTTTATAACAAGAAATTCCGTTCCGTGCCCGCATTCAGGGGACAAACGGCAAAACCGGAGGGAATGGGACCGTCCGCAAGGACACCGTAACCTGGGACGACCGGCTCCGCAACGCCATGTGGGAGGGGGCTTGCCCCCGAAGCTTTCGGAGGCCTCTCGGGCCCCTTCGTGGGCAAGCCCACTCCCTCAACCTCTCCTTGAGGACTCAGCGCTTGAGCTTGCGTTTGTTGCGGTACTGGTCGATCACCACCGCGATCACGATGATCAGGCCCTTGATGATGTCCTGGATATAGGCATCGACGCCGACAAAGGTAAAACCGCTGGCCATGACCCCGAGGATCAGTGCACCGATCACCGTGCCGGTAATGCGCCCCACCCCGCCGGCCAGGCTGGTACCGCCGATAACCGCCGCCGCAATCGCGTCCAGCTCATAGGACATGCCCATCCCCGCCTGCCCGGTTGCCGCCCGGGCCGAGGCCACCACGCCGGCCAGCCCGGCGAGCAACCCGGCAATACTGTAGACGATCACCAGGTGACGCTTGACGTTGATCCCCGACGTGCGGGCCGCCTGCATGTTGCCGCCGATGGCGTAGGTGTACTTGCCGTATTTGGTATAGCGCAGGGCGATATGGAAGATCACCGCCACCACCAGGAAGATGATCACCGGCATCGCCCCGTGGCCGATGGCCGTGTAGGAGTCCGAGAGCATGCTCACCGGTTGCCCTTCGGTGTAGTAGCGGGCCAGGCCGCGGGCCGAAACCATCATGCCGAGGGTGGCGATAAAGGGCGGAATCCCGGTCACGGCGATGATGCTGCCGTTGATCGCCCCCGCCAGCAGCCCGACACCCAGCCCGGCCACCACCGGTATCCACACTGGCAGGTCGGTCAGCGAAGGAAATACCGCCCGGGAAAAATCCGAGGTCTGCGCCAGGCTGGCGGCAATCATCGCCGACAACGCCAGCACCGAGCCGGACGACAGGTCGATCCCGGTGGTAATGATGACCTGGGTCACGCCGATGGCCAGCAGGCCGATCACCGAGACCTGCAGGATCATCAGCACCAGGCGCTGGGAGTTCATCAGGAAGCTCTGGTCACGGACGATCCAGCCGAACAGCTCGAAGACCAGGCCGATGCCGATCAGCACCAGGAAGATACTCAGTTCGGTCGGTAACCGTCGCCGGTGCTTGATCGGTGCCAGGGCGGGCTTGTTGTCCGCCGGTTTGTTTTCCAGGACTGCACTCATGACCGCTTATCCTCTCTTGCCACCGGCAGGCCCCGGTACGCGGCGCCCGCCTTGATATAGTCAGTGAATCGCCGAGATACCCGACGCCAGTTGCATCACGCGCTCCGACGTGGCCTCGCTGCGATCCAGGGTGCCCATCAGGTCGCCTTCGTGCATGACCATCACCCGGTCGCTCATGCCCAGCACTTCCGGCAGTTCCGAAGAAATCATGATCACCGCCATGCCCTCGCTGGCGAGGTAGGCGATCAGGCGATAGATCTCGGCCTTGGCCCCGACGTCGATGCCACGGGTCGGCTCGTCGAGGATCAGCACCCTCGGGTTGGTCATCAGCCAGCGCGCGAGCAAGGCCTTCTGCTGGTTGCCGCCGGACAGGGTATCGATGCACTGTTCCAGGGACGGGGTTTTGACCCGCAGCTTCTTGCACATGTCCTCGCACAGCGCGCGCAGGGCCTTCTGCTGGATAAAGCCGTTGCCGACATAATGCGGCAGTACCGCCATTTCCATGTTTTCCAGCACCGACAGGCAAGGAAACAGGCCGCTGAGCTTGCGATCCTCGGTCAACAGTGCAAAGCCCTTCTCGATCGCCAGGTGCGGATCGCTGACCCGCAGCGGCTTGCCGTCCAGGCGGATCTCGCCGCCGCTGGCCGGGGTGATGCCGAACAGGGTTTGCGCGACATTGGTCCGTCCCGAGCCCATGAGGCCGGCGATCCCGAGGATTTCCCCGGCATGCAGGTCGAACGATACGCCCTGGAAGACTCCATCCAGGCGCAGGTCCCGCACCGACAGCAACAAGTCGCCGACGGGCTTCTCGCGCACCGGGAACAACTGGTTCAACTCGCGTCCGACCATCATCGAGATCAGGCTGTCGCCGTCCATGCTGTCGGCCCGTTGCAGGCCGATGTACTGGCCGTCGCGAAATACCGCGACTTCATCGGCGATGCTGAAGACTTCGTTCATCTTGTGGGTGATATAGACGATGCCCTTACCCTGGGACTTGAGGTCGGCGATGATCGAGAACAGGTGCGCGACCTCCTTCTCGGTGATGGCCGAGGTGGGCTCGTCCATGATCAGTACATCCGAATCGTAGGACACCGCCTTGGCGATCTCGACCATCTGCCGTTCGGCGATGCTCAGGTTGCCCACCAGTTCTTCCGGATCGAGGTTGATTCGCAGGCGTTCGAGCAGGCGCGCGGTGCACCGATGCATTTCTCGATGATCAACCATGTGGAAGCCGTTGAGCTGTTCGCGACCGATCCAGATGTTCTCGGCGATGCTCATGTGCGGCATCAGGTTGAGTTCCTGGTGGATCATCGCGATCCCCGACTGCAACGCCGCCAGGGGCGTGTCGAAGGTCACCGGCTTGCCGCGCAGGCGCAATTCGCCGGCGTCCGGCTGGTAGATGCCGGCGATGATCTTCATCAGGGTCGACTTGCCGGCACCGTTCTCACCCATCAGCGCCAGGACCGAACCGGGGCGAACCCGCAGTTGTACATTGGACAGGGCAATCACACCGGGAAAGCCCTTGCTGACGTTGACCACTTCCAGCAGGTAGGGCGCGTCGGCAGCCGTTGCGTCGACGGTGGACGCAGGGGATGCCTGTGGTGTGGACGCAGCAGTCGCGCTAGCGAGCATGGTCGGGTACTCCTCGGCTCGGGGTGGGCAAGGCGCCATCGGCACCCTGCCGGCTTATTGTTGTTATGGACGCCAAGCTTATTTGAAGTCCTTGACGTTTTGCGGGGTGATCAACTTGTACGGCACCCAGACCGCGGCTTCCACCGGTTGCTTCTTGATCATCTTCACCGCGGTGTCGATAGAGCCATCGGCCTGACCCTTGGCATCCTGGAACACCGAGACGGTCATATCGCCTTTCTCCACGGCCCGCAAGCCATCCGGCGTGCCATCGACCCCGGCGATCAGCACGCTGCCCTTTTTCACCCCCGCCTGATTCAGCGCCATGGACGCGCCGATGGCCATTTCATCGTTGTTGGCAACCACCGCATCGAATTTGCGGCCCTGGGTCAGCCAGTCATTGGTCAGGGTCATGCCCTTGTCGCGCAACCAGGTACCGGTCTGCTCCTGGTCGATCTTGATGTTCGGGTACTTGGCCAGGACTTCCTTGACGCCCTTGGTACGGTTGGTCGTGGAGTTGTTGGCCAGGTCGCCGAGCAGGATCACGATATCGCCCTTGCCGCCCAGCTTGTCGGCGAGGTACTGCATCTGCATCTGACCGGCTTCCAGGTCGTTGGAAGCGACGGTGACCACACCCTTGGGCAGGTTCAGGTCATCGGGGCGGCGGTTGACGTAGACCAACGGGATACCGGCCTTGACCGCGGCTTCGGTGATTTTCTTCGTGGCCGCGGTATCCACCGGGTTGACGACGATGGCGTCGACCTTCTGGCTGATAAAGCTTTCCACCTGGCTCAACTGCTTGACCACGTCGCTGCGGGCGTCTTCGAACTGCAGCTTGACGCCGTCGGGCATCGACTTGGCCTTCTTGTCCATGTTCTCGCGCAGGTAGGTCAACCAGGTGTCGTCGAACTGCGACATGCTGACGCCGATCTTCAGGTCGGCCATGGCCGCGCCGCTGGCGAACATCAGGGGCAGTGACAGCGAGAGCGCCAGCGAAGCGAAACGGATCTTGGTGTTCATGAATATTCTGTCTCCACAATTCTTGTTGGTTTTATGGGCGAAGCCTTTCAGAGCACTGCATCATTTCGGAGCATGATTTCAGAACAGGGTCAGGAGGCCGTCGGCAGGCGCACGATCGGCGCACCACCGATGCAGCAGACCACGGCGCCCTTGCGTTCAACGCACAGCAGCTTGAAGATCGAGAGAATCAAAACGGGAATGCGGGCGCGAGGCAGGTCGCGTTGCGGGTGTGGCGAGGCAGGTGAAACACGAAGCGCGGGAGTGAAGGTTTTCATCGACGGCACCTGTTGTTTTTGTTGGTCCGCCCGCGATCCATTCCAGAAGCTGAATCGTCGCGCAACGGTAAGTCGGCAACCTGGAAATGACTTTATTGGAAAATAATTTCCATATCAACAGATTTTAGAATTATTTATTCTGCCGAAATCGAAACCGTTAAACAGGCGGGCGGAGCCCAAGATCACAAGCCAGCGCGGTGATAGGGAAATGAGGGATTGTCTGGAAATGGGTGGGTGGTGTTGAGGGCCCCTTCGCGGGCAAGCCCGGCTCCTGCAGGATCGCAGGAGCTCTGGCTGTTGATCTACCCCCGCAAAGCCCGGCGCAACACCTTGCCCACGGTAGTCTTGGGCAGTTCCTCGACGCGGAACTCGACGATCCTCGGCACCTTGTACGCCGTCAGATACTCCCGGCAATGCGCCAGCAACTGCATCTCGGTCAGTCCCGGATCCTTGCGCACGACAAAGATCTTCACCCGCTCCCCGGTCACCTGGTCCGGCACCCCGATGGCCGCCACTTCCGCCACGCCGGGATGCAAAGCCACCACATCCTCGATCTCATTCGGGTAGACGTTGAAACCGGACACCAGGATCATGTCCTTCTTGCGATCCACCAGGCGGATGAAGCCCTGTTCGTTCATCACGCCGATATCCCCGGTCGACAACCAGCCGGCGGCGTCCAGCACCTTGGCAGTTTCTTCCGGGCGCTGCCAGTAGCCTTTCATCACCTGCGGCCCACGCACCTGCAACTCGCCCTCCTCGCCGATGGCCGCCAGCGAACCATCCTCGCGGGCAAACCGCACCCAGGTCGACGGCAACGGCACCCCAATGGTCCCGCTGAAATCGCCCTCGCGCATGCGCTTGATATCGATAGGACTGATACTCACCACCGGCGAGCATTCCGTCAGTCCGTAACCCTCGATGATCGGTACCCCGGTCACTTCCTTCCAGCGCCGCGCCACCGCCGTATGGGTCGCCATCCCGCCGGCAATCGCCAGCTTCAGGTCGGAGAAGTCCCGACCACGGAACGCCTCGTTCTCCAGCAGCCCGTTGAACAGGGTGTTGACCCCGACAATCCCGCTGAACTTCTCCTTGCGCAGGATCATCTGCACCCGTTTCACATCCCGCGGATTGGCGATGAGGATATTGCGTCCGCCCAAGCACATGAACATCAGGCAGTTCACCGTCAGCGACAACACGTGATACAGCGGCAACAGGGTGACATTGGTTTCCTGCTGGCTCTCGTCCAACTGGTCGCCGACCCAGGCCTTGGCCTGCATCAGGTTGGCGAGGATATTGCGATGGGTCAGCATCGCGCCCTTGGCATCGCCCGTGGTACCGCCGGTGTATTGCAGGAAGGCGATATCGTCGTGGACCAGGGCGACGTCCCTGGCCTTCAGGTTCCTCGCCTGTTTCATCATCGTCGGGAAGCGGATCGAGCCCGGCAGGCTGAAGCGCGGCACCTGCTTCTGCACATGGCGCAGGACGAAATTCAGCGCCGCGCCCTTGAGTGTCCCCACCAGGTCGCCGATCGCCGCCACCACGATGTTCTTCAGCGCGCTGCCCGGCATGGCCTGTTCCAGGGTATGGGCAAAGTTCTCGAAGATGACCACGGTCTCGGCACCGCTGTCCTTGAGCAGGTGCTTGAGTTCATGGGCGGTGTACAGCGGGTTGACGTTGACCACCACCGCGCCGACCAGCAGGGTGCCGAACAGGCAGATCGGGTATTGCAGGCAGTTGGGCATCATCAGCGCCACGCGGTCGCCCTTCTGCACACCCCGCGATTGCAGCCAGCCGGCAAAGGCAAAGACCTGTCGCTCCCACTCGTCATAGCCCATTTCGGTGCCGATACTGACGTAGGCCACCCGTTGGCGGTACTTCTCCACGTGTTCGAGAAACACCTCGCGCAGCGACGGGTAGCGGTCGATCTCGGCCTCGACATCCGCCGGCACGCCGGGATGGTAGGCGCTCAACCAGACACGTTCGATGGCAGGCAGGTTCGCGACACTCATGGCAGTCTCTCCTTGTTGTTGTTTTATTTTTCGACAATGGCGGTCACGCCCAACCCGCCGGCGGCACACACGGAAATCAGCCCGCGGCCCCCGCCCTTTTCGGCGATGGCCTTGGCCAGGCTGGCCAGCAGCCGTGCGCCAGTGGCGGCGAATGGATGCCCGCAACCCAGCGAGCCGCCATTGACATTGAGCCTGTTGCGCTCGATGGCCCCCAGCGGCGCGTCCAACCCGAGGCGCTCGCGGCAATAGTCCGGGTCTTCCCAGGCCTTGAGCGTGCACAGCACCTGCGCGGCAAAGGCCTCGTGGATTTCATAGAAATCGAAGTCCTGCAGGCCCAGACCTTCGCGAGCCAGCATCCTGGGCACGGCGTAGGCCGGCGCCATCAGCAGTCCTTCGCTGCCATCGACAAAATTCACCGCCGCCGTTTCACCGGTGCGCAGATAGGCCAGCACCGGCAGATTGTGCGCCGCCGCCCATTCCTCGCTGGCCAGCAGCACCACCGAGGCGCCATCGGTCAATGGCGTCGAGTTGCCGGCGGTCAGGGTGCCATTGCGCCGGTCATACGCCGGCCCCAGCCCCGCCAGTTTTTCCAGGCTGGCATCGGCCCGCAGGTTGTTGTCGCGCCGGAGTCCGCGATAGGGAGTGATGAGGTCGTCGAAAAAACCGCGCTGGTAGGCCGCATGCAACAACTGGTGACTGTTGAGGGCCAGTTCATCCTGGGCCAGACGCCTGATCTGCCAGCGCTTGGCCATTTCCTCGCAGTGCTCGCCCATGGACAAGCCCGTGCGCGGTTCGCCATTGCGTGGCAGCAGCGGCTTGAACAACATGGAAGGACGCACGCCGAGCAGGCTGCGCAGCTTGCCCGCGACGCCCTTGTGGCGATTGGCCTCGAGGAGGATCCGACGTAGCGATTCGTTGATCCCGATGGGCGCGTCCGAGGTGGTGTCGGCGCCCCCGGCGATCCCCACTTCGATCTGCCCCAGGGCAATCTTGTTGGCCACCAGCAGTGCCGCTTCGAGGCCGGTGCCACAGGCCTGCTGGATGTCATAGGCAGGCGTCTGCGGCGACAAGGTGGTGGACAGCAAGGTCTCGCGGGCCAGGTTGAAGTCGCGTGAATGCTTGATCACCGCACCGGCGGCGAACTCCCCCAGGCGCTGGTCATGCAGGCCATAGCGGTCCACCAGGCCCTGCAGGGCGGCCACCAGCAGGTCCTGGTTGCTGTCATGGGCGTAGACCGTATTGGAGCGGGCGAAGGGAATGCGGTTTCCGCCGAGAATGGCCACCCGGCGTACCGGGGCCGGATTGAAGCTGTACTCACTCATGAACAGGTTCCTTCGGTTCGAGCGCCGTGGATCAGCACGCCGCGCATATGCGGCTTGTCCCCCGCCGCCGTGCGCACTTCGAATGTGTGGCGGGCACCCGCGGCTGGCGCCTGCCACAGGGTCGCACTGCCGGGCAGGAAAATCGGCAGCTTGAACTCGCAATCGAGCTCCGCCGCCGCCAGTGCGTAGGGTGGCTGCTGTGCCGCCAGGGCCCGGCCCAGGGTCCACATGCCATGGGCAATCGGTCGTTTGAAACCGAACAGGCGCGCCCCCGGCCAGGACGTATGGATCGGGTTGTGATCCCCCGAGACCCGCGCGAACCGCCGCCCCAGGTCGGCCGGCAGGGACCAGCGCTGGGTCCGCAGCAGTGTCGTCCCGGGCAGTTCCAGCGCGCCCTGCCAGGGCTCGCCGAGCGGCGCGGCAACGCCACGGCGCAAATACAGGCTCTCGCTCTCCCAGACCAGGCCGCCGCCATGGGCCTGGGTCACGATCGACAGCGCCTGGCCCCTGGGATGCGCCATCCAACGCTCACAGTGCACCTGCAGACGCAAGGCCTGGCCCGCCTCCAGCCGCCGGTACTGACGGATCCGGTTGGCCAGGTGCACCATGCCGCTGGCCGGCCAGGGAAAGGTCGGACTGGTCAGCAGCAACAAGTGCAAGGGGAACGCCAGAGTATGCACGAACGACAGCGGCACCCCGTGCTCACGGCGAAAGCCGCAGGCCCGGGCATAGCGCTCGATGTCCGTCGTCCGCAGTTCCACCACCGGGCGCACCAGCCGCTCTGCCGGCAGGTGTGGCAGCGCCTCGGCCCTGGGCTTGCGCAAGCTGCGCAGAGCGCTCCACAGCAAGCGGGCAGTGGACGGCAGCGGATCGATGATGCGAATAGTCGAATCGGTGTTCATCGCTCAGGCTCCCAGCAGGCTTTGTCCGCAGACACGGACCACCTGGGCGTTGATCCCGCCGGATGCCGGATGCGCCAGCCAGGCGATGGTCTGTGCCACGTCCTCGGCCTGCCCGCCCTGGGCCAGCGAATTCATGCGCCGACCCGCCTCGCGAATCAACAACGGGATCTTCGCGGTCATCTGGGTTTCGATAAACCCCGGTGCCACGCCGTTGACCGTCACCTGCTGGCGCGCCGCCAACGGCGCCAGGCTCTGCACCAGGCCGATGACCCCGGCCTTGGACGTCGCATAGTTGCTTTGTCCCAGGTTCCCGGCGATCCCGGAAATCGACGAGACGCAGACGATCCGCCCGCCGGGATTGAGCCCCTGCCCTTCGAGCAACGCCGTGCTCAGCCGCAACGGCGCCTCCAGGTTGACCGCCATGACCTTGCGCCAGGCGGCCTCGGTCATCTTCGCCAGGGTCTTGTCCTGGGTGATGCCGGCGTTATGCACGACGATATCGAACGCACCTTGCTCGCCGACAAAGGCCAGCAAGCGCTCGGCGGCCTGGGGTGCGGTGATATCCAGCGGCAGTGCACTGCCCTGGAGCGAACCGGCGACTTGCTGCAACTCGGCCTCCACCGCGGGGATATCCAGGCAGATCACCTCGGCTCCGTCGGCGGCCAGTACCTGGGCGATGGCCAGGCCGATGCCACGGCAGGCGCCGGTGACCAGCGCCCGGCGCCCCGTCAGCGGCCGATCCCAGTCGATGGCCCTGGGCACATCCACCGGCTCGACAATCCGCACCACCTGCCCGCAGACATAAGCGGAGCGCCGTGACAGGAAGAATCGCAGGCTGCTGTCCATTTCCGTTTCGGCGCCCGGCTCCACGTACAACAACTGGGCAGTGATCGCCCGCCGCAGCTCCTTGCCGAGGGACCTCACGAAGCCTTCCAGGGCCCGTTGCGCCACGGCCTGGGCCAGCTCCTTGCAGTGTTCCGGCGCGGTTCCCAGCACCAGCACCCGCCCGTGGTGGTTCAGGCGCCGTACGTTGGCATGGAAGAACCGGTACAACTCGTCCAGTTGCGCGATATCGGCAAGGCCGCTGGCATCGAATACCAGGCCCCGGACCTTGACCGTGGACGGGGCATCGATGCTTGCCGCCGTGGCCGGCACGGTCTCGGTGGCGGCGAAGATCCGCTGCAGCTCGCCGAGCAGGCGCCCCTGGGGCGCGGCGGCCAGCACCACCGGGTTGAGGCTGTTGCCCGCCTGTCCCTGGCGATAACGCTGCAACGGCAGCGGTTGCGGCAGGCCGACCGACTGGGCCAGCCGCCGGCCCCAGGGTGAATTGACAAAAGCAAGGTAACCGTCAGACATGAAAGGATTCCGCTAAAGGCCAGAGAAAGATCAGTACGCACTGTCGTCGGCGACGGTGCCCTCGCTGAGGGTCGAGCGCCGTCTGGCCATGGGCTTGGCTGTCTGTTCGGGGTGCGTCTGGTCGAGGTGCGCCTGGCGTCGCTGCAAGGCTTCCAGCAGACCGAAATCCTGCGGAAAGTCGTCGACCTGGATCGCGTGGTCGCCGTACTCGACATACCGCCCGAGCAACTGGTCCTCGTCCGTACTGATCAGTTGCAGTTCCAGGGCCTTGGCCCGCCAGATCACAAAGGCTTCGCGGGAAATCGGCAGCGGCGCGATCACGCCCTGGCGGATCGCCGGCTTGAGCCGCGCCTCGATCAGTTCCACTTGTGGCAGCAGGCGGAACGCCAGTTCGCCATAGGCCAGCTTGTCGATATCCGGATGCGGGATATAGGAGTCGGCCAGCAGCCGGTCGCGGGTTGCCCCGGGTAGTTGCACCAGGTCGGCCACTTCCCCGAGCAGGCGGTCGGACGGTTTGCGCAGCGGGATGCCGAAGGGAAAGCTCAGCCCCCGGATAACTCGGGCAGCGGCTTTCGACGGATAGTTGTCGAGGACTTCGGCAAGGGCTTCATGGGCTCGCAGCAAGGCATCCTGGGCCGCCCAGTGCACCAGCGGCAGATCGGCCTGGGGACGCCCGTCATCCTCGAAACGCTTGAGCACGCAGGACAGGATATACAGCTGCGAGAGAATATCGCCGAGTCGGCCGGTGATGCTTTCCTTGCGTTTCAAGGCACCGCCGAGCACGCCCATGGAAATATCCGAAGCCAGGGCCAGCACCACCGACAGCCGGTCGACCTGCCGGTAGTAAGGCGCCAGGGCCTTGTCGGTGCCGGCCGGAGCATTGAGCAGGCGCCCGCCGCTCAAGCCATGTGCCGCCGCACGCACGGTATTGGCCACGACAAAGCCGATATGCCCGAACATTGCGCTGTCGAACGCTTCCAGCCCGGCGCGTCCCGGCTCGCGTGCGGCTTCCATTTCGCGCAAGACATAAGGATGGCAGCGGATCAGCCCCTGACCGAAGATGATCAGGCAGCGGGTCATGATGTTCGCCCCTTCCACGGTGATCGCGATCGGACTTTGCTGATAGGCCCGTGCGAGGAAATTGTTCGGGCCCATGCAGATGCCCTTGCCGGCGACGATATCCATGCCGTCGTTGACCACGGCCCGGGCCTGCTCGGTGACATGGTATTTGGCGATGGCCGAGATCACCGAGGGCTTTTCCCCGGCGTCCAGGGAAGCCACCGACACCTTGCGCACCGCATCACAGGCATACAGGTGACCGGCCATGCGGGCCAGGGGTGCCTGCACGCCTTCGAACTTGCCGATGGGCAGGCCGAACTGCTTGCGCATCGCGGCATAGGCCGTGGTGCCGCGCACGGCGACCTTGGCCAGGCCGACGTTGGCCGACGGCAACGAGATCGCCCGCCCGGCCGCCAGGCACTCCATCAGCATGCGCCAGCCGTTGCCGACCTGGTCGCGCCCGCCGATCACCCAGTCCAGGGGGATGAACACATCCTTGCCCTGGGTCGGGCCGTTCTGGAACACCGCGTTGAGCGGCCAATGCCGGCGGCCGGTCTGCACGCCTTCATGGCGGGTGGGAATCAAGGCACAGGTGATGCCCAGGCTGCCCTTGCGGCCGAGCAGGCCCTCGGGGTCTTCGGCGCGGAACGCCAGGCCGAGCACGGTGGCGACAGGGCCCAGGGTGATATAGCGCTTGTCCCAGGTGACACTGAAGCCCAGCACTTGCTCGCCCTCGAACAACCCTTTGCAAACCACGCCGACATCGGGGATGGCCCCGGCGTCGGAACCGGCATAAGGGCTGGTCAGGGCGAAACAGGGAATGTCCTCGCCCCGCGCCAGACGTGGCAGGTAGTGCTCGCGCTGGGCCTCGGTGCCGTAGTGCAGCAAGAGTTCGGCCGGCCCCAGGGAGTTGGGCACCATCACCGAAATCGCCGCGGCCGAGCAGCGGGTCGACAGCTTCATCACCACCTGGGAATGGGCATAGTGGGAGAACCCCTTGCCGCCGTATTGCCGGGGAATGATCATGCCGAGGAAACCGGCCTCCCGGGTGTATTGCCAGGCCTGGGGCGACAGGTCCTGCCAGACCTGGGTGGTTTCCCAGTCGTTGGCCATATCGCAGAGGGTTTCCACTTCGTTGTCGAGAAACGCCTGTTCCTCCTGGCTCAAACCAGCCGGCGCGGCCTGCAACAGACGCTCCCAGCGCGGCTTGCCGCTGAACAGTTCGGCGTCCCACCAGACGGTGCCCGACTCGATGGCCGCGCGCTCGGTGTCGGACATCGCCGGCATGATCTGGCGAAACAGCGCCAGGGCCTTGCGGGTCAGCAAGCTGCGACGCACAGGCTTGATAGCCAGGATCAGCGCCGGCAGCACCACCACGATTGCCGCCACCGCCGCGCCCAGCGGTCCGACCGCATTGAACAGATAACCGCCCGCCAGCCACACCAGCCCGGCTCCGAGCCACAAGCTCGCCGGAGACTGTCGATACGCAAGGACCAATGCCCCCGCAACTGCAATCAATAACCAGGAAATCATGCGCACACCCCTTGTGTAATACGAGACAAACCGCCGATGCCGCTTATGCCCGACATCCTTGATCAGCCGCCCGAAGCGGCTCGCAGGTTTTACCTTACAAAGAATAGAGACGTTTTAAAATTATTTTTTAAATTAATATTTATCAAAAACACAAAACGAAAAAACCGACCCGGTCGGTTCTTGGAAGGCAGGAAATCGGGAGTCGCGGGTACTACGACGACAATGTCGAGAAAGGCGGCTCCGGACGGACTTCAGCCCCCGGCCCTCTCCACATCGTCGTCGTACACAGCACCTTGTCGTTGCGTTGAAGACGCGGATCAGAACTTGTAGGTTGCCGACACGCTGACCACATCACCGGAGGCTTCCGCCTCTCCATCCAGGCGTCCACCGCCAAGACGAGGCTGGTTCTGCGTCTTGACATTGACCTTTTCCACGAACTGATGAGAGTACGCGGCATCAACGCTCAAGCCAGGAATGGCTTTTACGTCGTAGCCGGCACCCAATGCCAGAAAGTAGCGATCACCATCTGGAATCCTCGGATCGCGGGTGGTGTTGCGGGTCGGCGTCTGGTCATAGGCAACCCCCGAACGCAGCGTCCACTGATCGGTCAACTTGTAGTCGCCGCCCAGCGAGAACATCCAGGCATCACGATAGTTGTAGGGAATGGAAACAATGACATTGCCGTTGGATTTCAGCGTCAGATCCTTGAACGAAGACCACTGGGTCCACATGGCACTGGCGCCCAGGGTGAACCGATCATTGAACTGATGGACCCAATCGAATGCGGCTGTTGCCGGAATATCCAGTTGGGTGCTGGCTTTCGCTCCATCCGGGAACAGCTTGAGACCCGGATAAGCCTGCTCAGGCAAGGTGACGTTGCCACCAAAGGGGCTTGGCTGAGTCATTGCCAGATAGGAAAACGCATCGGATCGGATGTTGTAGTCACCCGTCATCTTGTTTTTGATCTTGGCGTGATAATTCAGGCCAAGGGAGTCACGGTCCGTGGGTTTCCAGACAATCCCCGTAAACCAGCCCGCCGACACGTTATCGACCTTTACCCGCATCAATGCTTCACCGATGCCCGATGGCAGGTTGGCACCCGCGAACGTCGGCGAGCCCGACACGGACGCTGCGGCCAGCAAGTCGATATTCTGGCTCACAAAACCCTGGCTGCGCTGCACGATAACGCCGCCACCGATGGAGAAGTCATCCCTGACCTTGAACGACAGGGAGCCGGTCAAGCCAACGGTTTCAATCTTGGTATCCACGGCGAAGTCACGCAGTTTCGAGTCTTCATTCCAGGTAGTACGCATCCCCTGGGGAACAACCTGGCTCAAACCAAAGGCGAACCGATCGCCAATTGGAATGACCATGAAGCCCGTGGGCACCCAGGCGGTAAAACCACCCTGCCCGCCATCGTCGGTCACGAGGTTGCGCACACCGGGGTCAAAACTGCCGTCAGCGGCAACCGGCGTATGGGTAACTTCATTACCCTGATAGTCGTAGGCCTTGCCGCTGTATTTGATCTTGATCCGTGCGTAGTCCACGGTCATTTGTGCAACAGAATGGTCAACAAAGGCCATGGCTGCCGGGTTGTTGTAAGCCGAACTCGGGTCGTTCTTGAACAACGAGCCACCGCCAAATGCGCGCCCCCAACCGGGTGCGCCGAATGTCGGAGTCGAGAAGCCGCCAGCCTGAACCGGTCCCGTCACCATCAGGCCGCCCAGCAATGCGAGCCCGATGAAGGCCTGCACCTGTTGTTTCTTATTATTCATGCCCCACTCCTTATTATTATCTGCTGCTATCGGCACTGCCGATCCGCCTTGTTGCAACAGGCGCCTCTTTCGAGGCGCTTGTATTGCTACGGGGTGATCAACCCTTTACGGAGAGACTGCTATCAAGGTGTAACGGTGATGCTGCTGGCAGTGACACTCAGAGCGTCGACATAGCAGTTCTGATCGCCGGTACCAGTGGTGTGGCCAGTGAGCGTCTGGCCGGCAGTGGCCAGTGACAACACGTGACTCGTAGCATTCCAGTTCAGGCTGAGAGAGCTTGGGCCACACTGAGTCGCTGGATACAGGAAGGTTTTGGCGATGTTGTAACCCACATTGGTCACCGACGCAGTCGTACCGCTGGTGGCGGTCAGGGTCCAAGGCAGACCGGTCAGAACCGGCACGCCGCACAGGCCACCACCGGTCAGGCTTGCTCCGGTAATACTGGCGACGCCGCCGGTGACCGTGCCGGTGAAGGTGATGCCGCAGGTAATCGCACCACCAAAGGACGATGGCGACCGAACGGTGATGGACCCCGCCGTGGTAGAGAACGGGCCATCCGGATTGATAGTTGAAGCAGTTGCCATGGATGCAGCGCCCAAGCAAACAGCGATGGCAGTTACAGACACGAGAGTTTTGATGCCTTTCATTGTTGTTTTTCCTCACATGTATGGCGATTCATTTCGCCGGGGTTAATGGCCTTTTGAGACGACACGGAGTACCTCAACTGCGACCGAGCTTCCCTTTCCAGCCAAACTTTCATGATTCCTTGTCCTGCTTGAACAGCCGCGACTCAGGGCACTACCCGGAAGGTCGGCGGCATCTGGATCGAAACCGTCTTGATGGTGCAGCCACCGTCCAGCGCGACATTGGCCGCCTGGAGTTTTCCGGTGCTGTTGCTCCAGGTGCCTTCGGCCGTGGTCGGCCCGCAATCACCGCCCACCAGGGGCGCGTGTACCGTGACCTGGATGCCCGACATCGCCCCGCTGGTTTCATCCTTGGCGATCAGCTTCCAGGGCAGATGAGTGGCCTCGACCTGACCGCACTTCAGGCCGCCGTCGAATCCCACCTTCTCGACACTGACATAGCTGCCGTCGGCGCTGATCCGGCCACTGACCTCGATGGTGCAATCGGCATTGATGATGCTCTTGGCAAAACTGATGGGGCCCTTGGCGGTGAACTCGCTATTGACCGGTTCGATACGCGCCGCGGCGAACGCCGGTGCCACCTGGGACAAACCCAGCAGCGCGGCAACTATCCGAACGGTTAACAGAACTTTCTGCATGGTTGACGTCCTTCTCGTTACTTATTGTTTTTATGGGTCAACTTCATTGTTTCGGGAGAAGGCACTGCCGAAATTCGGCGCGCCAGCTCCCGTCATGCACACTTGAAATCGTGGGCATGTTTGCAACTGATCCATTCAATCGGTGTGACGAGTACCGTACTGCTGAAGTAATTGCTTGCGTTTCGACGGCTGCAGGTTGGCCAGCCGGACATCTCCCGCGTAGTGGGCCAGCACCCGATGATCCATCAGGCGCCGCCACAGGAAGGGTACGTAGGCCCAGACAATCATGCTGGCGTAGCCGTAGGGCAGCTGCGGTGATTCGTCGAAATGGCGTAGCGCCTGATAACTGCGGGTCGGATAAGCATGGTGATCGGAGTGCCGTTGCAACTGGAACAGAAAGATATTGGTGACAATACGATTGCTGTTCCAGGAGTGCCGTGGCGAACAGCGTTCATAACGCCCGTTGGGCAACTTCTGACGCAACAGACCGTAATGTTCTACATAGTTCACCACTTCAAGTAGCGAGAAGCCGTAGATACCCTGGATCACCAGAAACGGAATCACCGCCACGCCCAACCAGAGAATCAAGCCGCTCCACAGCACCACACTGAACAACCAGGCCGTCAGCACGGTGTTTTTCCAGTGCAGGGTCGCCAGGCCCTGCTTGTGCAGGCGCTCGCGCTCCAGATGCCAGGCCGAGCGCAGGCTGAACCAGACCGAGCGCGGCAGGAAGCTCCAGAAGCTCTCGCCCAGACGCGAGCTGGCAGGATCCTCCGGCGTCGCCACCCGTACATGGTGGCCGCGGTTGTGCTCGACGAAGAAGTGCCCGTAGAAGGTCGGCGCCAGGGCCAGCTTCGCCAGGAGCTGCTCCAGGGGCCTGGTCTTGTGTCCCAGTTCGTGGGCGATATTGATCGCGATACCGGTCGCCGCCCCCGTGGACATGGCCATGCCCAAGTAGGTGAACCCGACGACACTGTCATGCGCCAGGGTCCGTTCGGTGATAAAGCCCGCCAGGCCGGCGAGACCGCCTTGCAGGTGCAAGGCCTGGCTCAGTCGCAGCAGGCCGCCGCCGATGATCCAGTCGATGCCGCTGACCGCCATCCAGGCCGTGCTGATCACCGACAGGCACATCAGGGCGACGCAGGCGTAGATGATCCAGCGGTAGTAGGTCTGTTTTTCAAGATCCGGAACGATGGTTTCCGGTGGATTGCTGCGATCTTCGCCAAGCAGGCCGTCGATCATCGGGATCAGGCCGAAGATCACCAGCACCCCGCTCCACCACAGGGACTGCACGCCGGTGATGATGGCGAAGATCCCGGACAGCAGCGGCGTGGCCATGGGCAAGGTGCCCAGCCACCAGAGGTGGCGCTTGCCGTCGGTCCAGATACCCGGTGCCGCCAGCGTGGAGTTCATGGCAGCCTCCGCTGGGTCGGTACCGGCAGGATCGCGAAGAACAAAGCCATTACGGAAGTCGAACGCTGCCCCGGGCAGCGGGCAGGATCAAAAAGACAAAATGCTTCAAAAGGCGTTATTTTCATTATTCTAATCGCTCAATTGCATTTTTAAAAAAAACATTCAAAACATTTTTTTAAATAAATAGCCCGAATTCGATAGCTCGTCAACTATTTTTTTGGATCCATTTTGAATGTCGTTCGTGAAGCCGTTCGGCGCAGTGGGAGAACCGCGTTCAGGAAGGCGTTGCCGCCGGGGTTGCGGGCTGCGGGATGTTGTTACCTTGTTGCGCGATGACCCGGGCGGCGACATTGCGGACCATGGCAACCACCGGTTCGACCGCTGTGATCGGCAGCATGTGCCCTCGCCCCTCGAGGATTTCCAGTTGAATGCCCGGCACCAGGGCCGCCATCGACTCGCCGTGGCGGCGATAGTCCAGCACCTCATCCCGTGAGCCGTAGATCAGGCCCACCGGCAGCCTCAGTTGCGCATAACGCTTGAGCATGTTCAGCAAGTCGTCATTGACCGTGGCGATTTCACTGGAGGCGCAATAGAAGTTGCCGGAACGCATGCCGAGCAGCCCGCCACCGCGCTCGGCAAAGTCCGCCGGGGGCGGATCAGGGGCAAATACCGCCTTCAACAGACTGCCACGCCCGAGCATGGCCATTGGTGCGGCCAGGGTCAGGGCGACCCAGCGCCTGATGAAGTCGGGCCTGACGCCCAGGGACAGGAACACCAGGGGCAGCATGCGCTGCGGATGGGTCAGGGGGGCCACCAGGACCAGTCCGGACACCCGCTGCGGATGATCGAGGGCCAGCGACAGGGCCAGCGCACCGCCCAGGGAATGCCCGACGATCAATGGCCGTTCCAGGTGCAGGGTGCGAATCAGCTCGGCGATCAGGCCGGCCTGCGCCGCGATGCCCACCCCCGCGCCCTTCGAACGGGTCGAATAACCGGAACCGGGGCGATCCAGGGTGATCACCCGGAACTGCTCGCGCAATCGCGGTGACAGTGAATGGGTAAGGTTGCGTGCGCATCCGGACAAACCGTGGATCAGTACCAGCACCGGTCCCCTGCCCTCATCCACGTAATGAATGAGTTCGCCGCCGACTTCGAGGAAGCGGCCGTTGGCCGGCACCGCACTCTCGATCCGGCGATTGATCCGGGCACTGATGGCCCAGAGCCCCGCACTGACCAGTAAAAAAGCAACAAGCGCTACGGCCCATCCCATCACGTCAGCCCTCTGCATCCCTGCGGCCCGGCATGGCAGCCGGAATTGGCTCCTGTCGTGGCGATATCTCCCGACGCCGGATAACGCCTCCCATCGGTCCGATGGGTCAGCCAATCCGTACAGACCACTAGCGTAGGCGATATTTTCAGGTAGATTATTTAAATTAATTTTTAAAACAATTAATTTAATTATGCAATGCTGAGATTTCATCCAGCGACGAAACTGAATGCCAGGCGTCGCCACAATCGAGGTACACACCATGAATGCGTACTCGTCACCCCCCGCAGGCTGCGAATCCGTGGATATCGCCATCATCGGCTCCGGTTTTGCCGGGCTCTGCATGGCTATCAAGCTCAAGCAGGCTGGAATGGCCGACTTCTTTATCGCCGAGCGGGCCGGTTCGCTCGGCGGCACCTGGCGCGACAATCATTACCCCGGCTGCGCCTGCGACGTGCAGTCCCACGTCTACTCCTTTTCCTTCGCGCCCAATCCGGACTGGAGTCGGCAATTCGCCCCCCAGGCGGAGATACGTGCCTATCTGGAGCGCTGCGCCCGGGATTTCGGGCTCGAACCGCACCTGCGCTATAACATGGGGCTGGACAAAGCCGTGTTCGACGAGGCGCGGCAGCGCTGGCACCTGCGCTTCTGCGACGGCCGCGAAGTCAGCGCCCGGGTGCTGGTCTCCGGCATGGGCGGCTTGTCGCGTCCGGCACTTCCGGACATCCCGGGACTGGAGCAGTTCACCGGCAAAAGCTTTCACTCCCAGCACTGGGATCATCAGTATCCCCTGGAAGGCAAGCGTGTCGCGGTGATCGGTACCGGCGCCAGCGCTATCCAGTTCGTGCCGCAGATCGCCCCGCGAGTGGCGCACCTCACGCTGTTCCAGCGCACGCCGCCGTGGATACTGCCCAAGCCCGATCGCGCGCTGTCGAGCGTCGAGCGCTGGCTGTTCAAGCACCTGCCCTTCACCCAGCGGCTGGCCCGCTCGGCCATCTACTGGCTGCTCGAAAGCCGGGTCATCGCCTTCGCCCATCAACCGAAGCTGATGAAGGTGGTGCAGAAAATCGCCCTGCGCCATCTGCACAAGCAGGTCGCGACACCGACCCTGCGCACCACCCTGACGCCCGACTACACCATCGGCTGCAAACGCATCCTGATCTCCAATGACTACTACCCGTCCCTGACCCGCAGCCATGTGAAAGTGGTGAGCCAGGAGGTGCTGCGAGTCGAAGCCGATGCCGTGGTGACCGCCGACGGCGTGCGCCATCCCGTGGACTGCCTGATCTACGGCACCGGCTTCCAGGCCACCGAGCCCCTGCCCCGTGGCCTGCTGATCGGTCGCCAGGGCGTCGATATCCTGGATACCTGGGCCGATGGCGCCCATGCGTACCTGGGGACCTGCCTGCCCGGCTACCCGAACTTCTTCATGATCATCGGCCCGAACACCGGCCTGGGCCACAACTCGATGATCCTGATGATCGAAGCCCAGGTCGACTACATCCTCCAGGCCCTGAAACAGATGCGCGATCGACAGATCGACGCGCTGGAGGTCAGGCCGCTGGTCGAAAGCCGGTACAACGACCACCTCCAGCAGCAACTCAAACGGGCGATCTGGTCCACCGGCGGTTGCCGCAGCTGGTACCTGGACCCGCGTACCGGCAAGAACACCACGCTCTGGCCGGGCTCCACCTGGCGCTTCCGGCAAGTCACCCGGAGTTTCGAACTCAGGGACTACCTCACCTCGGGAGCACTCCACACGCCCGCCGCCGCGGCCACCTCGACCGCAACCGCCATCGAACCCGCACGAGGCAGTCACTCATGAAGACATTCGACGCCAAGGTCGCCGCCATCACCGGCGCCGGTTCCGGCATGGGCCGCGCCCTGGCCATTGCCCTGGCCCGCGAGGGCTGTCACCTGGCGCTGGCGGACAAGAACGCCCAGGGACTGGAGCAGACCCAGGCCCTCGCCCGCGCCGCCGCGCTATTGCCGCTGCGCATCACCTCGCAGGTGCTGGATGTGGCCGATCGCGTGGCCATGTTCGACTGGGCCGCCGCGACCGCTGCCGAACACGGCAGCATCAACCTGATCTTCAACAATGCTGGCGTAGCGCTGTCGAGCACCATCGAAGGGATGAGCCTGGAAGATCTCGAATGGATCATCGGCATCAATTTCTGGGGCGTGGTCCACGGCACCCAGGCCTTCCTGCCCTACCTCAAGCAGTCCGGCGACGGGCATGTCATCAATACATCGAGCGTGTTCGGACTGTTCGCCCAGCCGGGCATGAGCGGTTACAACGCCAGTAAATTCGCGGTTCGCGGCTTTACCGAGGCGTTGCGCCAGGAACTCGACCTGATGGATTACGGCGTCTCGGCCACCAGTGTCCATCCGGGCGGAATCCGCACCGATATCGCCCGCTCCACGCGCATCAGCGACAACGTCAAGGGGCTGCTGATCGAGAACGAACAACAGGCCCGGGCCGATTTCGAGAAACTGTTCATCACCAGCGCCGAACAGGCTGCCCGGGTGATCCTGCAAGGCGTGCGCAAGAACCGCCGGCGCGTACTGGTCGGGCGTGACGCCCACGCACTGGACCTGTTGGTACGCCTGCTGCCCGCCGCCTACCAGGCCCTCGTGGTGTTTATCAGCCGGCGCCTGTCGCCTCTGGGCAGGCACAAGAACAAGACCACGGCCTATGACGCCAAGGACTCGGGCGGGATCTGAACGCCCTCGCCCCTTCTATATCAGGAGTACCAGCCATGCTGCCGATCCGCCGCGACATCCATCCCGAACTGCCTGCCGACCGTATCAAGAACTGGCATGCCGAGGGCCCCTGGGTCACTCATTTCTTCAATGCGTTGTCCTTGCTGTTTCCCTCCGGCGAGCTGTTCTTCATGGACAGCGTGCGCCATTACCGCGACCAGGTGCACGACCCCGAGCTGCGCCAGGCGATCCAGGGTTTCATTGGCCAGGAAGCCATGCACAGCCGCGAACATGTGCGCTACAACGACCTGCTGCAAGCCGCCAGCCTGCCCGCGCACAAGCTGGATCGGCGCCTGCGCTTCATCCTCGATTTCCAGAAGAAGCATTTTGCGCCCTCCTTCAACCTGGCGATCACCATTGCCCTGGAGCACTACACGGCGATGCTGGCAGACCTGCTGTTGCGCGATCCCAGCCGCTTCGGCGATTCCGTCGAGGGCTATCGGCAGATGTGGACCTGGCATGCCCTGGAGGAAACCGAGCACAAATCGGTGGCCTTCGATGTCTGGAACAGCGTGATCAAGCCAGGACCGAAACGCTATCTGCTGCGCACCGGCGCCATGCTCTCGACCACGCTGCTGTTCTGGCTGGTGGTGTTCGATTTCCATGTGCGCCTGCTGATCGCCGACCGCAAGGCCGGTCATCAGCGGCAGGGGCTGTGGCGCATGGTCAAGTACCTGTTCGGCTGGCGAGGGGTGTTTCCCCGGATCGCCCTGCCGTGGCTGGACTACTTCAAGCCTGGTTTCCATCCCTGGGACCATGACAACCGCGCCCAGCTGGAACGTATCGACGGGTTGATGGACGCCATTCGGGCGCAGGCGGGCAAATAGATAGCGTTGAGGCGGATGCCGCCATCGCCGGCAAGCCGGCGATCACCGCACAGCGGTGCCCTGCCAAGCGGTGCTTAAAACGTGTCGGCCTCGACCGACTTCAACTCGCTACGGGTATCGATGCTCACCACCACCGACATGCCTGGCCTCAGCCGCCGGGCTTCTTCCTGGCCGGGATCGATGGTGATCCGTACCGGCACCCGCTGGGCGATCTTGACGAAGTTGCCGGTGGCGTTGTCCGCCTGCAGCAGGCTGAATTCGGAGCCGGTCGCCGGCGCGATGCGCTGCACCCGCCCGGTAAAGCGCCGATGGTTGAGCGAATCGACGGTAAAGCTCGCGGCCTGCCCCTCGCGCACATCGGCCATCTGCGTCTCTTTCATATTGGCGATGATCCATTGCCGATCCGGCACCAGCGCCATCAGTTGCGCACCGGAGTTCACGTAGGCGCCCAGCCGCACGCCGATCTGCCCCAGTTGCCCGTCCCGTGGGGCGAGAATCCGCGTATTGGACAAGTCGATGCGCGCCAGCTCGATCGCCGCCTCGGCGTTGGCCACGGCGGCCTCCAGGGAGCCTCGATTGACGATCACGGTCTGCAGGTCCTGCCGGGAAATCTCCAGCGCGGCCTGGGCCTGGGCGATAGCTGCCTGGGTCTGGGCATTGTCGGCGCGGGTCACGTCCAGTTCGCGACGGGACACCGAGCCATCGGCGATCAACGCCTGGTTGCGCTCCAGGTCCGCGGCACTCTTGCGCGCCTGGGCCTTGCTGTTGTCGAGCGCGGCCTGGCGCTGGGCGATGGTCGCCTCGGCGCTGCGTCGTTGCTGCTGGTTGTTCGCCAGGGCGGCTTGCTGCACCGCCAACTGGGCCTGCGCCTGATCCAGGTGTTGCTTGTAGATCCGGTCATCCAGGCGCACCAGCAGATCACCGGCCTTGACGAACTGGAAATCCTGCACCGGCACTTCGAACACATAACCGCTCAGTTGCGGCCCGATCAGCGTGACCTGCCCGCGCACCAGGGCGTTCTCGGTACTTTCGATGGCGCTGCTGAACGGCGGCAACTGCCAGGCGTAGAGCACGATCAGCACACCGACAATGGCAATCGCGGCAAATCCCAGGGAAGAGATGATCCGCACCCGCAGCGAACGTGGCTCGGTCGATGAAGCCCCCGGCGGCGTGACGCCTTCGGGAGTGGCGGCAATGGCGTTGGTGGTGGTTGCAGGTTCAGTCATTGTGAGGGGGCACCGCTACTGGGGGTGGAAGATGGAACGTTACGGGCGATCCGGCGCGTGGTACTCATCAACCACAGGCTGCGGGCAAAGATCCACAACATGGTGAGCACGGCGATCACGGCAATCAACATGAACACATCGTTATAGGCCAGGACATTGGCTTCACGGGTCGCCGCCGTCGCCAGCGCGCGCATGCCCTGGGTGGTGCGCAAGGAGGGATCGAAAATGGTCGAGGCATAGCCGGCGGCGGAACCCTGCACCCGCGCGGCCACCAGCGGGTCAAGCAGGGTCAGGTGCTCGACGATGCTACTGGAATGGATTTTCTCGCGCACCACCTGGAAAGTCCCGAGCAGCGCCGAGCCGATCAGGCCGCCGAGGTTGTTGCAAATCCCGAAGAGCACCGAAAAGCTGACCAGGTTGCGTGGATTGGTGATGACATTGCGGGTGCCCAGGGCCATGGTCGGCCCGAGGAAGAAAGTCCCGCCGAACGCCAGCAGGAACTGGCTGAAATACATGTTGGCCGGGCGGGTCAGGTTGTTCGAGAAGCTGTCCATGGACGAGCCGACCGCCATCAGCGCCAGGGAAATGATCAGCGGCATGAACAGATGGTCGGGATGAATGGTCAGGGCGCTGACCGCCAGCCCGGCGATACTCCCCACCAACATGACCAAGTATAGGCTGCGCATCTGTTCGTTGCCCATGTTCAAGGCCTGCAGGAACCCCACCGCGCCGGTGGACTGCTCCGACAACACCATGCGGATCAGGATCACCGCCAGCCCCAGGCGGATCATCGCCCCACTGCCGAGCCAGCGGGTCATCAGCATCGGGTTGCTGCGGTTATGCTCGATGGCCAGCCCGGCCAGGATCAGGACGATCGACCCGGCGCAAGCGAAACCGATCCACGGAGCTTCCAGCCACCAGTCGATCCGCCCGAGGGACAACACCGCGCACAGCAGGGCCACGCCCGTGGCGAGCACCGTGAAGGTGAGGAAATCCAGCTTTTCGAAGGTCTTGAAGCGGTCTCCTGGCGGCAACTTGAGCAGGAATACGCAGCCCAGCGCCGCCAGGGCCAGGCCCAGTTCGAAGAGATAGAGCCCGCGCCATTCGGCGATCTGCAGCAGGTCCTCGGAAAACAGCCGCGCCAGCGGCAGGGCCAATTGCGAGGTGCCCAGGCCCAGCACCAGGGCCTTGAGCCGCCACTTCGCCGGAAATGCCTGGATCATGTAGTACAGCCCCAGTGAACTGAGCGCCGCGCCGACCATGCCGTGGGCCGCCCGCACGGCAATCGCCGAGCTGAGGTCGTTGACGAACAGGTGGCCGAAGGTCACCAGGGCATAGAGCACCAGGAACACCTCGGTAAACGCCCGCAACCCGAACTGCTGACGAAACTTCACCAGCAGCAGGTTCATCGAGACATTGGTCATCACGTAGGCCGCCGGCAGCCAGGCCATTTCCGCGGTGGTTGACCCCAGTGCTCCCTGCAGATAAGGCAGGTTGGCGATCACCAGGGAATTGCCCAGCCCGCCGGTCAGCGCCACCAGCAGCCCGACCAGCGCAAAGGCCCAGCGCTTGCGGGTCGAATGCAGCGGTGTCGAGGGCGAACCGGGCAGACTGGGGCGCTCGTGGGGCTGCCAGTTGTGCGGCGTATAGTGATTCACCATTTCCTGAATAAAACCTGTCTATATGTCAAAAAGGACACGTTGTTGATCCATCTTTCATAGGCTTTTCACATTTCTACGTTTAACGTAGACCCTGTCCACCCCCCTACATCAGGGATTTGATGAAAAATCATGCACATAACGCTGTTGTACACCTTTACCTTTCACAGTTTTAGGCTTTAATCGCCGTATGCCAGTTCATGTATTCGGTATTCTCCCACGGGTTTTTCCCGTGTCGGCCGCCGTGACTGGCACAGGTCGATTTGCGCGTATACAAATCCGACCTGCCACACGATGACACAGATCATCGTCTGCACTACTGAAACCATTCTGGAAAGAAGCCTTTGAAACCTTATCCAATCCAGCGCGTATCGATCGTCATACCGGTCTACAACGAAGAACAGAGCCTGCCCGAGCTGTTGCGTCGTACCGAAGCGGCTTGTGCGCAACTGACCCAGGACGTCGAGATCATCCTGGTCGATGACGGCAGCCGCGATCGCTCCGCCGACATTCTCCAGGAAGCCGCCGAACGCGAAGGCAGCCCGGTCGTTGCCGTGATCCTGAATCGCAACTACGGCCAGCACGCCGCGATCATGGCCGGTTTCGAGCAGTCCACCGGCGATGTGGTGATCACCCTGGACGCCGACCTGCAGAACCCGCCGGAAGAGATTCCGCGCCTGGTGGAACAGGCCGCGCTGGGTTACGACGTCGTCGGCACCGTGCGCAACAACCGCCAGGACTCGGCCCTGCGCCGCTGGCCGTCGCGCCTGATCAACCTGGCCGTCCAGCGCTCCACCGGCGTGGCCATGAGTGACTACGGCTGCATGCTGCGCGCCTACCGCCGCAGCATCGTCGACGCCATGCTCGCCTGCCGCGAGCGCAGCACCTTTATCCCGATCCTGGCCAACAGTTTCGCCCGCCACACCACCGAGGTGCTGGTGCAGCACGCCGAGCGAGAACACGGCGACTCGAAATACAGCCCGATGCGCCTGATCAACCTGATGTTCGACCTGGTCACCTGCATGACCACCACGCCCCTGCGGCTGTTGAGCATCATCGGTTTCAGCATGGCCGGTCTCGGCGCGCTGTTCGCGCTGATGCTGATCGTCCTGCGCCTGATCTTCGGCGCCGCCTGGGCCGGTGACGGTACCTTCGTACTGTTCGCCGTGCTGTTCGTGTTCACCGGTGGCCAGTTCATCGGCATGGGCCTGCTGGGTGAATACCTGGGCCGCATGTACAGCGATGTCCGCGCCCGCCCACGGTTCTTTATCGAAAAAGTAGTGCGCAGCCAGCCCTCTTCCAGCAGCGCCACCACTGAAACCTCTTCTACTACTACCTCCAATCAGGTCGCATCATGAATCCGAAAGCTGTCGTCTTCGCCTATCACGATATCGGTTGCGCAGGCATCGAAGCCTTGCTGAACGCAGGCTATGAAATCGCCGCTGTGTTTACCCATGCCGACGACCCGAAGGAAAACGCCTTCTACGGTTCCGTTGCCCAACTGTGCGCACTCAAGGGTATCCCGGTCCATGCACCGGAAGACGCCAACCACCCGCTGTGGATCGAGCGCATCGCCAAACTGAGCCCGGACTTCATCTTCTCCTTCTACTATCGCAACCTGCTCAGCGAAGAGCTGCTGGCTACTGCCAAGAACGGTGCATTCAACCTGCACGGCTCGTTGCTGCCACGCTATCGCGGCCGCGCTCCGGCCAACTGGGTGCTGGTCAACGGCGAAACCGAAACCGGCGTGACCCTGCATCGCATGGTCAAGCGTGCCGATGCCGGTGGCATCCTGGCGCAGAACCGCGTCGCCATCGAACGTTCCGATACCGCCCTGAGCCTGCATGCCAAGCTGCGCGACAGCGCTGCGAACCTGCTGCGCGACGCCCTGCCACAACTGGCCCAGGGCAAGCTGAGCGAAACCGCCCAGGACGAATCCAAGGCGACCTACTTCGGTCGTCGTACCCCGGCTGACGGCAAGCTGGTCTGGAGCAAGCCTGCCGAAGAGCTGTTCAACCTCGTGCGTGCGGTCACCAAGCCGTATCCGGGCGCGTTCTGCGCCGTGGGCGAGCACAAGCTGATCGTCTGGGGCGCCGATGTCGTCAAGGGCAACGAAGGCCTGGCCCCGGGCCGTGTGATCAGCGTCGACCCACTGCGTATCGCCTGTGGCGAAGACTCGCTGGTGATCAACGCCGGCCAGCGTAACGAGAACGGCCTGTTCCTCAGCGGCCCGCAACTGGCCAACGAGCTGGGCCTGGTCGACGGTTCCGTGTTGCGTGGCGCCGAGTCGGGCCGCAAGCCACGTCGTACCCGCGTACTGATCCTGGGCGTCAACGGCTTTATCGGTAACCATCTGTCCGAGCGCCTGCTGCGTGACGACAAGTACGACGTCTACGGCCTGGACATCGGTTCCGATGCCATCGAGCGCCTGCGCAGCCACCCGAACTTCCACTTCGTCGAGGGCGATATCAGCATCCACTCCGAGTGGATCGAGTATCACATCAAGAAGTGCGACGTGGTCCTGCCGCTGGTGGCCATCGCCACCCCGATCGAATACACCCGCAACCCGCTGCGCGTATTCGAACTGGACTTCGAGGAAAACCTGAAGCTGGTCCGCTACTGCGTCAAGTACAACAAGCGCGTGATCTTCCCCTCGACCTCCGAAGTCTATGGCATGTGCCAGGACAAGAACTTCGACGAAGACACCTCGAACCTGATCGTCGGTCCGATCAACAAGCAACGCTGGATCTACTCGGTTTCCAAGCAACTGCTGGACCGCGTGATCTGGGCCTACGGTGCCAAGGGCCTGAACTTCACCCTGTTCCGTCCGTTCAACTGGATGGGCCCGCGCCTGGACCGCCTGGATTCGGCGCGTATCGGCAGCTCCCGCGCCATTACCCAGCTGATCCTCAACCTGGTTGAAGGTACACCGATCCGCCTGTTCGACGGCGGCGAGCAGAAACGCTGCTTCACCGACATCGCCGACGGCATCGAAGCCCTGGCGCGTATCGTCGACAACGAGAACGACAGCTGCAACGGCCAGGTCATCAACATCGGTAACCCGGACAACGAAGCCAGCATCCGTCAGTTGGGCGAAGAGCTGCTGCGTCAGTTCGAGGCCCACCCGTTGCGCGGCAACTTCCCTCCGTTCGCCGGTTTCCGCGATGTCGAGAGCAAGGCGTTCTACGGTGCCGGTTACCAGGACGTGGAACACCGCAAGCCAAGCATCGAAAACGCCAAACGCCTGCTGAACTGGGAGCCTACCGTCGAGATGAGCGAAACCATCGGCAACACCCTGGACTTCTTCCTGCGTGAAGCCATGCTCGAAATCGCGGACAAGCGCTGATGCAGGCTGGACTTCGCATCGATGTGGACACCTATCGCGGCACCCGTGAGGGTGTCCCGCGGTTGCTGGAACTGCTCGACGAGGCCCAGGTCAAGGCGACGTTCTTCTTCAGCGTCGGACCGGACAACATGGGGCGCCACTTGTGGCGCCTCATCAAGCCACAGTTCTTCCTGAAGATGATGCGCTCCAAGGCTGCCAGCCTTTACGGCTGGGACATCTTGCTGGCCGGCACCGCCTGGCCGGGCAAGCCGATCGGTCGGGACCTGGGGCATCTGATGCGCCAGACCCTGGCCGCCGGCCATGAAGTCGGCCTGCACGCCTGGGATCACCATGGCTGGCAGGCCAATGCCGGACGCTGGAGCGAGGCCGAGCTGATCGAACAGATCCGTCGCGGCGTCGACTGCCTGAGCGATATCACCGGGCAAGCCGTCGAATGCTCGGCCACCGCCGGATGGCGGGCGGACGAACGCGTCGTGCAAGCCAAGGAGCATTTCGGTTTTCGCTACAACAGCGATTGCCGCGGGCACGGTCTGTTTCTGCCAAGGTTGGCGGACGGCAGCCCGGGTACTCCGCAGATTCCCGTGGACCTGCCGACCTTCGACGAAGTCGTCGGAGCGGACCTGGCCGCGAAAGATTTCAATGCGTTCATTCTCGACCGGTTCAGCCCGGCGCGATTGAACGTCTACACCATTCACGCAGAAGTAGAAGGGATTCTGATGGCAAACGATTTCCGTCAGCTACTGGCCCAAGCCAGCGCACGTAATATTGAGTTCCAACCCCTGGTCAATCTGCTACCGGCCCAGCTGGACCGATTGCCCGAAGGCCGGCTGGTGCGCGGCAACCTCAGTGGCCGTGAAGGCTGGCTGGGGGTACAGCAGGGATGACCAGACGCTGGGCTTTGCCATTACTGTTCCTCGCTTTCCTGCTGTTTTATCTGGCGCCGCTGGCCACCAACGGCATGTGGATCCCGGATGAAACCCGCTACGCACAGATCGGCCAGGAGATGCTCCTGCGTGGCCACTGGGCCGCGCCGCACTTCATGGAACTGCGCTACTTCGAGAAACCGATCGCCGGCTACTGGATGATCGCTCTCGGCCAGGCGATCTTCGGCCATAACTTCTTCGGCGTGCGCTTCGCCTCGGCGCTGAGCACCGGCCTGAGCGTGCTGCTGGTCTATCTGCTGGCCGGGCGGCTGTGGAACGATCCGCGCAAGAGCTTCGCCGCTGCCGCGCTGTTCATGAGCTTCGGCCTGATCGCCGGACAGGCCGGCTACGCCAACCTCGATCCGCAGTTCACCTTCTGGGTCAACCTGAGCTTCGTCGCCCTGTGGTTCGCCATCGACAGCACCACGAAAAAAGCCCGCCTGCTGTCCTGGGCCGCGCTGGGCTTCGCCTGTGGCTGGGGCTTCATGACCAAGGGTTTCCTGGCGTTGCTGCTGCCGGTGCTGATCGCCCTGCCCTACATGATCTGGCAAAAGCGCTTTCGCGAGCTGGTGGGCTACGGCCTGGTCGCGGTGCTCGTGGCGGCAGTGGTCAGCCTGCCCTGGGTCATTGCCGTGCATCTCCAGGAGCCTGACTACTGGCGGTTCTTCTTCTGGCACGAACATATCCGTCGTTTTGCCGCCGAAGACGCCCAGCACGATCGCCCGTGGTGGTTCTATCTGCCGTTGATCGTGCTCTCCAGCCTGCCATGGGCGGCCTATTTCCCGGTTGCCCTCAAGGACGCCTGGAAGGCCCGGGGCCAACGAACCACCGTGTTCCTGTTGTTGTGGCTGTTCCTGCCGCTGGCGTTCTTCAGCCTGAGCCGGGGCAAGCTGCCGACCTACATCATGCCGTGCCTGATGCCGCTGGCCCTGCTCATGGGCCATTCGCTGATGGAGCGCATTGCCCGCTCCGAAGCCTCGGTCCCACGTTTCAACAGTCTGCTCAACCTGGTGCTGGGCCTGCTCGCCGCAGCCGCGCTGGTGTTCTTCCAGTTGAAGAAACCGTTCTACGACAACGAGCCCTTTCACCTGTCACTGCTGTGCCTGATGATCGCCGGCTGGATCGTGTTCAACGCCCTGTCGCTGTTCAGGCCGCTGCAGTGGTGGGCCCTTCCTGCATTGGGCATGGGGCTGCTGGTGGCCCTGGTGCCGGCGGCCATGCCCAGCGTGGTCGTGCATAACAAGATGCCGGACCAGTTCATCGCCGAGCATGTGCAAGAGCTGAGCAAGAGCAACCGTCTGCTGAGCAACGACCTCGGCGCCGCCTCGGCCCTGGCCTGGCGCCTGAAACGTACCGATATCACCCTTTACAACACCCAGGGTGAATTGAAGTACGGCCTCGGCTACCCGGAAGCCGCCGAACGCACCCGAGATATGACCCAGATCCAGTCCTGGATGGACGACGCCCGCCGTGAAGGCCAGGTCGGCGTGGTGATGCGCGTCAAGGATGAGGAAGAACTGCGTGAAATCGATAAATTGCCCAAGGACGGCACGCGTTACGAAGAAGGCAACATCGTCATCCTGATTTTCCCGCAGAGCGCCCCATGACCCTGATCCTTCTCCTCGGCGCCTGCCTGCTGACGTGCCTGGGCCAGGTGGCCCAGAAGTTCGCCGTCGAAGGCTGGCGCGAGACCTCCATGGGCATGCTGGAAAAACTGCGTTCGCCCTGGTTGTGGCTGGCACTGGTCAGCCTCGGCCTCGGCCTGCTGGTGTGGTTGCTGGTCCTGCAACGGCTGGAGGTCGGGATTGCCTATCCGATGCTCAGCCTGAATTTCGTCCTGATCACCCTGGTGGCGCACTACCTGTTCAAGGAATCGATCGACCGCCGTCACTGGCTTGGCGTGGTCCTGATCATTGCCGGCGTGGTACTGCTGGGGCTGCATCTATGAACCTGTTCCGTGGCTTCACTTTCGCCGGCGCCAGCGTCCTGCTGGTCAGCAGTGCCCAATTGGGGATGCGCTGGAGCATGACCCGCCTGCCCGAGCCGAGCCAGTGGCTGGATGCGTTGACCACCGGCGACGTCTCCCTGGTGGCGCTGGCCGTGGTCGGCGCGGCGATCCTCGCCTACGCCCTGTCGATGCTCTGCTGGCTCGCCGCCTTGCGCGACTTGCCGTTGGGTCGCGCCTACTCGTTGCTCAGTGTCAGCTACGCGCTGGTCTACCTGCTGGCCGCCAGCCTGCCGTTCTTCCACGAAAGCTTCAGTCTTTCCAAGACACTGGGGGTGGCACTGGTCATCCTCGGCGTTCTCACGATCAACTCTCCACGTATACCCCGTCCTAGGGACTCCGTATGAAAATCAGCGTAATTGGTAGCGGTTATGTAGGCCTGGTACAGGCGACTGTTCTGGCCGAAGTCGGTCATGACGTCGTGTGCATGGACGTTGACCAGAACAAGATCGATTTGCTGCGCAAGGGCCATATCCCGATCTTCGAACCAGGGCTGGAGACCATGGTCAAGAGCAACCTGGAAAGTGGCCGCCTGCATTTTACCAGCGACGAAAAGCTGGCGATCGAACATGGCCAGGTGCTGTTTATCGCCGTCGGCACGCCCTCGGACGAGGACGGCTCGGCCGACCTCAAGTACGTGCTGTCGGTGGGCGATGCAGTGGTCCGGCATCGCTTCGAGCCGCTGATTCTCGTGGAAAAATCCACCGTGCCGGTGGGCACCGGTGACACCCTGCGCGCCCATATCGAAACCGCCCTGCAGAAAGCCGGCCGCGCGCTGGAGTTCGATATCGTCTCCAACCCGGAATTCCTCAAGGAAGGCTCGGCCGTGGAAGACTGCCGGCGTCCGGACCGGATCATCATCGGCTGCGAGCGCGAAGAAGTCCGCGAAGTCATGCGCGACCTCTACGCCCCGTTCAACCGCAACCATGACCGCATCATGTTCATGGACCTGCGCAGCGCCGAACTGACCAAGTACGCCGCCAACTGCATGCTGGCGACCAAGATCAGCTTTATCAACCAGATCGCCGAGCTGGCCGAACACCTGGGCGCGGACATCGAAGCCGTGCGCATGGGCATCGGCGCCGACCAGCGTATCGGTTACCACTTCATCTATCCGGGCTGCGGCTACGGCGGTTCGTGCTTCCCCAAGGACATGCGCGCCCTGATCCACAGCGCCCAGGCGGCCAACTGCTCGAGCGACCTGCTGCAGGCGGTGGAAGCCATCAACGAACGGCAGAAACACAAGCTGTTCGACCGCATCAATGCGTTCTACAAGGGCGACCTCAAGGGCAAGACCTTCGCGCTCTGGGGCCTGGCCTTCAAACCCAACACCGACGACATGCGCGATGCACCGAGCCGTGTGCTGATGGAAGCCCTGTGGGCCGCCGGCGCCCAGGTACGGGCCTTCGACCCGGAAGCCATGCAGGAAACCCAGCGCCTGTACCCGGATGAGCCGGGCCTGTCGCTGATGGGCACGCCGGAAGCCGCGCTGGTCGGTGCCGATGCCTTGATCGTCTGCACCGAATGGCAGCAATTCAAGGCCCCGGACTTCGAACGGATCCAGCAGCGCCTCAAGGCCCCGGTGATTTTCGACGGCCGCAACCTGTACGACGCCAATCGCATGCAGCGCAAGGGCTTTACCTACTTTGCCATCGGCCGCGGCGCGTCCCTGGACCTGCCGGTGACCCGTCACGGTCATGTAGAGGCCTGATCGCCTTGGTCCTTGTGGGAGCCGGCTTGCCGGCGATAGCGGTCGGACGGGCGATACAAGGCTTGCGGGCCTCGATCGCCGGCAAGCCGGTTCCTACAGGGTATGGCGTTTGATCGCTCCCACGCTCCTGCGTGGGAATGCCTCTCAGGACGCTCTGCGTCCGCTGTGTGACGCAAAGCGTCACGGACTGCATGCCCACGCCGAGCGTGGGAACGATCCTTGGACAAGGACCTCACTGTGACATTGCTCCCCGCCTCTCGCCAAACCCTCAATCGCCAATCCCTGGGCCTTGGCCTGATCGCCCTGCTGCTGTTCCTCGCCGGGGTCTATCAGCAGGCCGCCATCGGCTTCGACTCGCGCTTCGTGCTGTTCGCCCAGGAAATGCTCCGCCACGGTCCGGGATTCTTCCCCACCACCTACGGCGAACCCTATCCCGATTACTCGGCCTTCTCGACCTTCCTGGTCTGGCTGTTCGCCCAGCCCTTCGGTACGGTCAATGCCCTCGCCGCCTGGTTGCCCAGCGCGCTGGCGGCGGCCTGGATCGTGGTGCTGATGTACCGGCTGGTCGCGCCCTATTCGCCACGCTGGGCGTTGCTGAGTATCGCCCTGCTGTTGCTGAGCAATACCTTTATCACCGAAACCCGTGCCGTATCGCTGGACCTGATGCTGGCCGCGGTCGGCCTGTCGGTGTTCTACCTGGGCTACGCCACCGAGCATTTCGCCGCGCCGAAACGCACACTCTGGATCCTCGCGCTGCTGGTACTGGGCTTCGCCATTCGCGGCCCCATCGGCCTGGTGATCCCCACCGGCATGCTCTGCAGCTTCTATCTGCTGGGCGGTCAGTGGCGGCGTTTGCTGGTCTTCGGCTTCCAGGCCCTGGCCTTGCTGGTGGCCTGCATCGGTCTGCTGCTCTGGCTGGCGTGGCTCGATGGCGGCAGCTTCTTCCTCTCGGAAGTGATCCGCATGCAATTCACCGGTCGCATGGATGGCAGTGAAGGTTCCAGCGGCGTGCTGTATTACTTCAGCAGTTCCTTCGGCAACTACGCCCTGGCCTACCCGCTGGCGGTGCTGGTGGTCGCGGCCCTGCTGGCAAACGGTCGCCAGCAGCGCGGACCGGCCCTCCGACTGGTGCTGTACTGCCTGGCCGCCGGCCTGATCGTGATGCTCGGCCTGTCCGTGCCGCAGGCGAAGAAGGCCCGATACATCCTGCCGATGTTGCCGCTGGTCGCGATTGTCGCGGCCTTCCCCTTCCAGGTGAACCAGGGCCGGCTATTCGCCTGGTTGCGCGGTTTGATCCAGGGGATCTGGTTGATCCTGCCGGGCCTGCTGATCGCCGGGATGATCATGCTGCATCGGCGTTTTCCCGAGGAGTTGCCGACACTGGGCCTGGCACCCTGGCTGGCGGGTGTCTTGCAGATCATTGCCGTGATCATGCTGTTCAAGGCCCGCTGGCGGGCGCTGGGCCTGGCCGGCTGTGCGGTACTGGCGCTCTGGGCGAGTTACATTCTGGTGATCGAGCCGGTCGAACGCACGGCCTACGACACGCGCACCTTCACCCGTGCCGCCCGGCAACTGATCCAGCACGACCCGGCGCCTGTGGTCCTGCACGCCATGGGCAAGGACGCGAAGGCGATCAAGTTCATGGTCAATCTCGACGAAGACCTGCAACCGGTGTTCACCGGCACGGCGCAACAGCTCCAGGCCGTGACCGGCCCGGCGTGGCTGGTGATGGACAAGCAGGATTATCAGAAACTGCAGGGCTCGCCGATCGGCGCCCTGGGCCCGGTACTCAGTGGACGCTTCGACAAGAACGATTTTGTGTTGTTGAAACTGCCTTAGCTCGAGAATGTGGCGAGCGGGCTTGCCCGCGCTGGGGGCGAAGCTCCCTAAAACCTTTAATCGCGGCGTATCAGACCTAAACGCGACTCAGGTTTACGGCTGCTGCGCAGCCGAACGCGGGCAAGCCCGCTCGCCACAGGATGAGTCAGGCGCTCCTCAGGCGATCACCACGCTCGCGCCTTTCAGCGTATCCAGGCCGACCCCGACCAGGGTCACCGAATCCGCGCCGAAGCTCAGCACCGTGTCCTGCCCGACCACCCTGGCATGATCAAGGATGTTGTGCCCCTGTGAATCGGCATAACCCATGAACACCAGCTTGTCGGACGCCTGGAAGCCGGTCACGCGATCCTGGCCGAAGGCGCCGTTGAAGAGGAAGGTGTTACCGCCGCCCCTGGCATCCATCAGGTCATTGCCGGCGCCACCGATAAACAGGTTCCCGCCCTTCGCCGCGCCGATCAGGTGATCGTTGCCGTCGTTGCCCAGCAACCATTCGCCCCGGGCCTTCGCCGTCAGGGTGTCCGCGCCGCTGCCGCCGACCTGCGAACTGACATACGCGCCATCGGACAGGCTCTGGTTGCCGACCTTGTGGACCACGTCCCGGGTCAGGAACACCAGGTGCGGCTCACTGCTGATCAGGGTGCCGATATCCTTGGCGATGGTGATCCCGCCCTGGGCATCACGAATATACAAGGTCCCCTGGCCGTCATTGGCGATATCGACGCTGCCCAGCGACTTTTGCAAATCGAGGGTGTTGTTGCCCCGGCCGCCAAGAATGATGTTGTAGCCGCCCTCATCGCGGAAGGTGTCGTTGCCGCCACCGCCCTCCAGATAGTCGTTGCCCCGTCCGCCCTTGAGCAGGTCGCTGGCCTCGCTGCCGATGATAAAGGTCGCCCCGCTGTGGGTTTCGGCATTGCGATTGAGGTCCTGGACCCAGGTCTTTTCCCGCGCCGGATCGGACAGGTTGGCGACGATGATGGTCGAGTCCTTGCTGGTCAGGTCATAGAACTTCGAGTCGAGGATGCGGTTCATGCCATCGCCATAAGCGGTCGGCAAATGAGAAATCCAGGTGGCGACATTGCCGATGGAAAACGGCAGGACGTTCCAGGCATCGGAGGCATAGTGGTCGTTGAAGCTGACGATATTGTTGGTGGCCGACGCCTTGTTGGCATCGTGTACCCCGAGGGTCGCCGGAGTCAGGCTGGAGCCGTTGAGGGCACGGAACACCGGATCGTTTTCATAGCCGATATTCAGCACCTGGGTGCCCGCGCCGCTCTGGGTCGGCGAGGCGAAGGCGATGTAGTTGGCCTCCTTGTAGAAACCGCCCCAGTGGTCCTTGCTCAGGTCCGCCATGCTGTTGACCGCCAGGCCGCCGAGGCTGTGGCCGCTGACCAGCACATCCTTGCCGCCCAGGCCATTGGCCGCGGCAAATGCGGCGACGCTCTTGAGCAGCCCCTCGAAGGCATTGGCACTGTAGTTCTTTGCGTAGTCCTTGGGACCGATGGCCGCCAGCAGGTCATTGATCGCATCGCCGATGGTGTCGCTGATCACCGTCTCCCGGGGCCCGCTGGTACCGCGGAAAGAGATACCGATGGAGGTCAGGTGACCGCTGGCGTCGTACTTGCCGAGCACTTCCGCCTGGCCGGTGGTGTAACCGGCTTTTTCACCGAAGAAAGTGCCCCGGCCATCGGTCTTGCCGCCGTAACCCAGTTGCGTGGCGCTGATGGGTGTCCAGCCGGCCGCCTTCACCGCCGCAAGCGCGGCTTTCTCCGAATCGGGGTTCCAGGGAATCCCGGGGATGATGCCCTGGGCATCGGTGCCGCCGATCAACGCCTTGACCAGGGTCGCCGGCAGCCCGAGGCCGAAGCCATTGTGCTGGTAACCCACGGCAAAGCCGTTGTCGAGGTTGTGGTAGGAGTACAAGGTGATCGCCATCGCGTCGGAGTACAGCGCTTTGGAGACCTCGGAACCCGCGTTTTTATAGTCAAAAACACCCATGGTATTGCCTCTCTGTTGTTGAAATTGTCGAGAAAGCGTTGTCGGCGTCGCATCCTGCAACCGCAAGGACAGCACCTGGGTGCTGCCCTTTTTACATCACGTCAGACCACGATATCCGTGGTCGCTGCCTGCCCCACCGTGGTGACCAGGAAATCCGCCTTGCCGGTCCCGGAGAAATCGATCTCCAGGGTCCCGAGCCCGGTGTCCGTTGCGAAAGCCAGCACCGCATCGCCAGCCTTGCCGGTGAGCCCACTGACGAAATTCAGTGCGGTCCCCCCGGTGATCCCGGACAGGTCGATCTTGTCCTCGCCACTGACAAAATCCATGATCCGGTCGCTCGCATCGGTTGGGGAATCCAACGCATCGATAAACAGAAAGGTGTCCTTGCCGGCACCGCCCCAGAGGCGGTCACCACCAGCGCTACCGTAGAGCAGGTCGTCGCCGGCGCCGCCCTTGAGTTCGTTGGCCGCCAGATTGCCGACCATCAGGTCATCGCCGGAGCCGCCAATCGCATTCTCCAGGGTGACACCCCTGGCAATGGAAACATTGCCTGTCAGCCCACCGACGTCAGAGAAGGAAAGTTCATTGAGATTGATACTCTGGTTCTGGTGGTAACCGGAAAAATCCAGGGTATCGTTGCCACCGGCATCCCAGACCGCAAACACCGGTTTGTCCGCGGCGGACGTGATGCTCAGAAAATCGCGACCGGTATTTGAATTGAAACCATAAATCGTGTCATCGACACGAGTGCTCATATTGGCCCCGTAGAGCTGCTGGATGGCTGAAATATCATCTATCAAGGGAGCGGACGAATACGTTTGCAGGTGATCTTCAGAAAGAGAGGAAAGCATATAGGCTTCATAAGCAGCGATTATTGGCGCACCCAGCGCCCAACTCAAAGACGAATAATTTTCCTGCAGATATTCAATATAATCCTGACTGAAATCGTGCCCTCCATTATTTTCAAGCCAATAGCTCATGACGCTATAACCAACGGTATCCTGAACATACTCCGCATCGTTTTTATAATTGGGTGGTGACGCTTCGTCGTAGTTATAGTAGCCAGGATGCCCAAGCCCCAGGCCGTGGCCTATTTCATGGGTCAATGTCAGTCGGGCATAATTGTTGAGCTCTGGTGTCTTGTTGATCGTGTAGGTGTCACTGGCTTTTACCCAGACATAGGCCGTCTGGTCGGAATTCCCAAAAAAATTCAGATTGAACGCCGTTCCATCAACCTCTTCGCTGGCCTGATAGTTACCTAAATAAAAATGGCCATCTCCGCCGCCGGAAGGGCTTTCCCGGAAGCTCACATTCGCCAGGTCCGACCAGGATTGCAGCGACAACCTGGTTTGATCCTGTTGTTGTGAGTTGAATGGCGTGAAACCGTCGAGTTCGAAAAGATTGGCGAGTCTCGGTCCGTATGGGGTGTTCAGGAACTCATAAGTGATTTCGACTTTGCCATCGCCATCCAGATCCTGAAAGGACTCCATATCCTCTATTAACTTCACCACCGCCTGATCGTTCGAAAAGGAGGGTTTTTCCTGATGAAAAATTTCCGTATCACGATCGGAAACCACCTTGAAATAATTGGCCAGCTTGGAGGCAAGCGTTGTTTGAGCAGAAGCGTTAGTTGTCAGCATGATGAAATCCTTTTTCATAAGGCAAACCAATAAAGCACAGAGGCCGCTAAAAATCGGCGTGCATATTCAATGCTTTACCTCATGAAAAATCCTGTCGAAATCGCTCATCAGGGAACCCGTCCCACAAAAGCTTCATCGACCCTGGCCAGATCGGTTTCACGCAAGGTGCCGGCGTAGTAATGCAATTTGGTCCAGGCCATCAGGTAGTCATAACGTGCCTGCGCCAGGTCGCGGCGGGTGCTGTAGAGCTGCTGCTCGGCGTTCAGCGCGTCGAGGTTGACCCGCTCACCGCCGAGGATGCTTTGTCGGGTGGAAACCACCAGCGCCTCGGCCGATGTCAGGGCCTTCTGGTAGGCCCGCAGCTTGTTCACTCCCGACAGGCAGGCGCTGTACTGCCGGCGCAGATCGATCAGGGTTTCGCGGGTCTTGCCGTCGAGTTCGTATTCGGCCTGCTCCAGGTTGGCGCTGGCCTGGCGCACCGACGCCGACACCCCGCCGCCGGCAAACAACGGCACGTTCACCTCGATGCCGATGGTGTTGGTGTCGTAACGCTGGTTGTAGGTGTTGCCGCTATCGGACTCGCTCTTGCGCACGCTGGCGTAGGCGTTGACCTTGGGCAGGTGTCCGGCGCGATTGCGCTCGACTTCGTAGCGCGCCACCTCCAGGGCCTGGCGCTGGGACGCCAGGGTCGGATTGTTGCTCAACGCCAGTTCGTGCCAGCTGTCGAAATTCGCCGGTTCCAGGGGGAAAGACTGGAATACCGGGCTCAAGGGCGACAGTTCGGTCACATTGACCGCCGGCACGCCGATCAGCGCACCCAGCTCACGCAGGGCCGCATCCTGGACGTCGCGCGCTTCGATTTCCTCGGCGGTGGCCAGCTCGTACCGCGACTCGGCCTCGAGGATATCGGTGCGGGTGCCCTCGCCCTGGCGAAACAGATGCTCGTTCTGCTGGAACTGCTGCTCGAAGGCTTTCTTCTTGGCCCGGGCGATCTCGATCTGGTCCTCGGCAAACAACGCCTGGGTGTAATAGGTCAGCACCCGCACCAGCAACTCCTGGCTCTTGCCGCGAAAGGTCTCGTCGGCAAACAAGGCCTGGGCCACACCCTTGCGGTAGTTGGCGTAGGCCTCGTAGTCGATCAGGGGCTGTTGCAGCATCAGGGTCGAACCGGAACTGGTGTAGCGACGGTCCTCATGGCTATTGCCGCGTTCGTTGAGGTAGGTCGCCCGGGAGTCGTTGCGCCCCTGATTATAGTTGTAGGACAGCTTCGGCAGCAGGCCCGCGCGGCCGATGGCGCGGTTCTCCTGGCCGGCATCGCGCTCCTTCAGCGCGCCGAGAAACACCGGATCGTTGCGCAGCGCCTGTTCATAGACCTGGAACGGTCCCATGGCCTGGCAATCGAGGGAAATGGACAACAGCAAGGCCACGGCCATGCACAGCGGTTTTTTCATCAAGCGGAACATCCTATTCCTCGGTCAACGCAGAGCCCGCGCGGTCCAGCAAGGGCTTGAACAGATAGTTGAGCAGCGAGCGCTCGCCGGTACGCACGAACATTTCGGCGGGCATGCCCGGCTTGATCACCAGCCCGTTGAGTTTCTCCAGGGCCTGGTCGCTGACCGAACTGCGCAGCACGTAGTACGGCGCCCCGGTCTTCTCGTCGAGCAACTGGTCGGCGGAGATCAGGCTGACGGCTCCGCTGACCCGCGGCGTGCGGTTCTGGTTGAAGGCGGTGAAGAGAATGTCCACCGGCAATGCGCTACCCACCTTGTCCACCAGGTTCACCGGCAGATGCCCCTCCACTTCCAGGCGCTCGCCCTGCGGCACGATTTCCAGCAAGGTCTCGCCGGCCCGGACCACCGCGCCCTCGGTATGCACGCCGAGGTTGACCGCGATGCCTTCGGCCGGCGCGCTGATTTCGCTGTGCTGCAGGTCGAAACGGGCGGAAGTCAGTTGCTGCTCCAGGGTCAGGGTTTTCAGCTGGGCATCGGCCAACTGGCTGCGCACCTCCTTCTGGTACTCCTCGGCGTGCTGCGCCAGCTTGAGTCGCGACTCGAGGATCCCCTGCTCGACCCGACCGCTTTCGCCGGTGTTCTGCGCCAGGTCCTGTTGCACCTGGGATAGCTGGCGCTCGTATTCCATCAGCCGGTTGCTGGGGATATAGCCGTTGTCCGCCAGGGGTTTGAGGTTCTCCAACTGACGACGCAGGGAGTCGGCACGGGCGCTCATGTCGGCGCGGGCCCGGCGCATGCCGGCCAGTTGCGCGCTGGCGCCCTCGATCCCGGCGCGGATGCCTGCCTGCTCGCGGGCAAAGGCCTCGCGGCGGCTGCTGAACAACTGCCGCTGGCCTTCGAGTACCAGGCTCAGTTGCGGGTCGGGATCACTGCTCAGTTCCACCGGGAAATGCACCTGCGCCGAATTGTCCCGCTCGCTTTGCCAGCGCGCCTGGCTGGCCCAGGCCATGCGGTACTGCGCCCGCAGGGACTGGACATCGGCCGAGCGCTGGGTCTGGTCGAGGCGAAACAGCGGCTGCCCCTGGTGCACCAACTGCCCTTCACGTACCAGGATCCGCTCGACCACCCCGCCCCCTAGCGATTGCACGGCCTTGCGCTTGCCGGAAACCACCACGGTACCCTGCACCGCGATGCCCTGGTCCAGCGGCGCCAGGGCTGCCCAGGCAAAAAAACCACCGGCGCCCAGCAGCGCCAGCCACCAGCCGGCACGGGCAAAGAATCGTGCGTCACGTTCGGGACGCTCAAGGGTATCGTCGTGCTGTATCAGGCTGTCTTGACTCATGCCCCGCTACTCCGTGTCGGCGCGCTGTATTGTCGGCTCAGGGTCAACCCGGCCGGTTGCGGGACCGCCTGCGGTGTCGCGCCCTGGGCGGTGGCCGACAGCGCCTTGAGCACCTCGGCGCCGGGTCCGAAGGCCTGCATCCGCCCTTCGCTGAGCACCAGCAGCTTGTCCGCCTGGACCAGCGCAGTGGAACGGTGAGTCACCAGGATCACACTGCAGCCCTGGGCCTTCAGTTGCGCGATGGCGGCGGTCAGGGCCGCTTCGCCCACGGCATCGAGGTTGGAATTCGGCTCGTCGAGAACCACCAGCCGCGGTCCGCCATACAGCGCCCGGGCCAATGCCACCCGTTGCTTCTGCCCACCGGACAGGCCGCTGCCATCGTCGCCGAGCACGGTGTCATACCCCTGGGGCAGGCGCAGGATCAGTTCATGCACCCCGGCCTGGACCGCTGCCGCAACCACTTTTTGCGGATCGGCGTCGCTGAAACGGGCGATATTCTCGGCAACCGTGCCACTGAACAGTTCGATCGACTGCGGCAGATAACCGATGTGCGGGCCGAGTTCGCTACGGTCCCAGCGATGGATATCCGCGCCGTCCAGGCGCACCACACCGCCCAGGGTCGGCCAGACGCCCACCAGCACGCGTACCAGGGTCGACTTACCGGAGCCAGAGGAACCGAGGACGCCGAGCACTTCACCCGCCTCCAGCTTGAAACTCACCTGATGCAAGGTCGCGCCACGCCTGCCCGGCGGACCGGCACTGACCTGCTCGAACGCCACCTGCCCCCTGGGCTCGGGCAGGCTCATGGGCAAGGCGCTTTCGGGAAACTCGCGAAGCAGGTCGTCAAGCCGCCGATAGGCCAGCTTGGCCGCACTCCACTGCTTCCATACGGCGATCAACTGATCGATCGGGCTCAATACCCGGCCCATCAGGATCGAGCCGGCGATCATCATCCCGGCGCTCATATCGCCCTTGATCACCAGCAACGCGCCCAGGCCCAGCACCAGCGATTGCAGGCACAGGCGCAGGGACTTGCTCAACGAGGCGACAATGGCCCCGGTATCGCTGGCCTGGTTCTGCCGGGCGAGAAAGCGCGAGTGGATCTGGAACCAGCGTTTGCGCAACGCACCGAGCATACCCATGGCCTGGATGGTCTCGGCGTTATGCAGGTGGCTGGTGGCCAGTTGGCTGGATTTCTGCGAATAGCCGCTGGCTTCGCCCAGCGGCTTTTTTGTCAGCGACTCATTGAGGCAAGCCAAGGCGATCAGCAGCAATGCACCAACGCTGGCGAAGACTCCGAGCCAGGGGTTGAACAGGAAGATCACCAGCAGGTAGATCGGAAACCAGGGCGCATCGAAGAACGCGAACAACGCCGGTCCCGTGAGAAACTGACGGATATGGGTCAGGTCGCCCAGCGCCTGGCCGGCGTGGCCTTCGCCACGAAACAGGTTGCGCTCGAATGCCGCTCGATAGACCCGCAGGTTGAAACGTCGCTCCAGGGCGCTGCCGATGCGGATCACGATAAAACTGCGGATCGTTTCCAGCAGCCCGATAAAGGCGAAAAATCCGACCACCATCAGCGTCAGCATCACCAGGGTGGTTTCGTTCTGCGAGGTCAGCACCCGGTCATAGACCTGGAGCATGTAGATCGAAGGAACCAGCATCAGCAAGTTGATCAGGGCGGTGAAACAACCAACGCTGATCAACGTGCTTTTATAGTCGCCGAGTACACTAAGCAAGGGTGTACCAGAAATCATCTTCAACGATTTCATTTATCTTCCCTGATATTTTTATTCCGAGTGTTCGTAATGCCTGATGCCTTCGGATAGATCGCCGAAGAGTTTGACAGTGTTATCCTTGAAATCTGGAAGAGTATTCTTATTTGGCAAAACCGCTCCTTCGGAAATAACAAGGGTAAGCAAGTAGCGTTTTCGCGCTACTTGCCTATGTCGACTCAAGTCAGTGGAGTAACCTACTGAGTCGACGACTCAGGCCACGATATCCGTGACCGCTGCCTGACCCAACGTGATGACCTGAAAATCGGCCACGCCGTTCCCGGAAAAATCGATCGCCAAGTCAAAACCCAATATCGCCTGGCCAGCCTGGCCGGTGAATTTTTCGACGAAGTTCAAGCCGGAACCGCCGGTGATGCCGGTCAGGTCGATCGTGTCCTGGCCGCTGGAAAAATCGACGAGCCAGTCGGCGTCGCCAGGCATCGAATCCGATACGTCCGTGTACACGAAAGTGTCGCGCCCCTCCCCACCCAGCAACCAGTCGAGGCCGGCACCGCCTTCGAGGACATCGTGACCGCGACCGCCTTCAAGAAAATCCTCCCCATCACCGCCGATAAGGATGTCGTGGCCCGTGCCACCATTGAGGAGATCATCGCCCCCCTTACCGATGAGGATGTCGTGGCCCGCGCCCCCTTCCAGTACATCGTCTCCTTCACCGCCGTGAAGATTGTCGTGACCGGCATAGAGGTTGACCCTCTGATCGTGGATTAATCCTGATGTGTCGAGATGGTGAGTTGCCATACTAAGTCCTTGAAACATGGGAAAACGTACACGAACGCTTCACTGTTCGATAACGAGGGCGGGCATTAGACAGACTCATGCCCGCAGATTCGTGCACATAACGCTCACCCGACGATCAAACGCCGATTTTTTGAAAAAGCCATCTGAAACGGGCGGATCTCCAAGGGGAAAAGTCGACACCACGACCACTCCCATGGCGATCCGACTAGTCCCGGACATCCCTGCTGAACGTCAGTTCACCCCGCTTGCCCGATGCCGTGTAGCGCGTGCCCTGTCGGTTCAGATGCACCAGGCCGTTACCCTCCTGATCGAACAACCACAGCCCATCCGGCGTCGGTTCCCAACTGCCAGGTTGCTGTCCAAGCAGTCTGGCGGCGCATTGCAGGTCGCCAGCCAGCGTCGGCGCCTGGACGCAAAGCTCCAGGACACAGATCTGCGCCGAACCGTCATTGACGGACAACTGCCATTGGCCCGCGAGCGATTCGCGGCTGGGTAACAACAAACTACTGGCCATGACGGCATCTCCTGTAAGTACCAACAGCACGAGCAATGAGCGCGCCCGGGCAATCCCTTGATTTCGAGGCCCGAGGAGCAGCCTCTTGTTGCGGATCTTCATCCGTTTCCCCTTGCTGCCCAGGCCTGCCCGAAGCGAAGAGGCAGCGCGGACGCCGCCTCCCGTTTCACCGAATCAAACCACGATATCGGTGACTGCCGCCTGCCCCACCGTGGTGACCAGGAAATCGGCCACGCCGTGCCCGGAGAAGTCGATCGCCAGGCTGCCCAGGTTGGTGCCCGAGGCATAGGTCAGCACGGCATCACCGGCATGCCCGGTGAAGGCATTGACGAAGTTCAACGCCGCACCGTGGGTGATCCCCGACAGATCGATCTTGTCCTGGCCGCTGACAAAATCCATGATCCGGTCGGCGGCCTTGGGTGCCGAGTCGGAAACGGCGGCGAACACGAAGGTATCGTTGCCCGCCCCGCCCCACAGCTTGTCCGCGCCGCCCGCACCGTAGAGGATGTCGTTGCCGGCACCGCCACGCAGTTCATTGGCGGCATCGTTGCCGATCAGCAGGTCGTTGCCCGAACCGCCGATGGCATTCTCCACCGTGACGCCCTGGGCAATGGAGATATTGCCGACCATGCCCCCCACGTCGGAGAACGAGCCGGCGTGCAGGTTGATCTTCTGGTTCTGGGTGAAGCCGGAGAAATCCAGGGTGTCGTTGCCGCCGCCGTCCCAGACCGAGAACACCAGCTTGTCCGAAGACGAGGTGGCGCTCAGGTAGTCGCGACCGGCATTGGCGTTGAAACCGTAGGTGGTGTCACCGGCACGGGTGCTGTAGTTGGCGCCGTAGAGTTTCTGGATCGCCGCGATATCGTCCATCAGCGGACCGGACGAATAGGCTTCGACGCCACCCTTGCTGAAGTTCTGGCTGGTGTTGCTTTCACTCCAGTAGCTCATGACGCTATAGCCGCGGGTATCCTGCCCGTAGGAGGCGTCATTGTAGGTCGGATTGCCTTCGCCGGCGTTGTAGTCGCCAGGATGGGACAGGCCCAGGGTATGGCCGATCTCGTGGGTCAGGGTCTGGCGACCGTAGTTGTTCAGGCCCGGCGTCTTGTTGACGTTGTAGCCGCTACCGGTCAGGTACCAGGACTGGCCGTCGTAGCCAGGTTCGGTGCCCGGCAGGAAGGCGAATGCCGCCGCGCCCTCCTGCCCGCCGCTGTAGTTACCGAAGGTCATGTGACCATCGCCGCCCCTCGCTGCCTCGGTGAAGGTCACATTGGCCACGTCCGCCCAGGACTGCATGGCCAGGACCGCCTGTGACTTCTGCAACGCACTGAACTGGCTGAACCCGGTGACTCCCAGACCGCTGAAGTTCGAGGTCGGCGATGTCAGGAAGGTATAGGTCAGTTCGATCTTGCCGCTGCCGTTCAGATCGTGCCAGGCGGCACCGTCACGCAACAATTGCGTGGCGGCCTGATCGACGGAGTAGGAGGGTTTGCCATTGACCGTGAGGTTGCCGCCACGATCATATTGATGGCTGAAGCTATTGATCTGGTTAAAGGCGGAACTTGTCCCGTTGGCCGCCAGTGCCGATTCCGAGGAAACAATAGCTTTCGCTTTGACTTTCGACATAAACACACTTCCTTGTTTGCAAGTGAAACAGTTTTTGTCAGATAGCGACAATCCCTTGGCGAGATCATCCTATCACTCGCCCTTTTTGAAGGCAGCGAGAAACTGACACATTTTGAAATCAATCGTCCAGCGCTTTTTTTGATATCAAAGTGCTGCATTTCGAAAAGATCCCGCAAACATTGCTTATGCGCCTGAAAGTTTTTTCCGACAGACTCACCTGACACTAACAAGCAGACTTTCAAGAATATTCAAGTCAGAAAAACGCATACGAGAAGTGCATCAATAAATGACTGACCAGTCATCCGTGATCATTAAGTTTTATTGCTGCCCGCTCGTTCTTAGTGCATCCAGGGCAACTTCGCCCGTCAGTGCGGGAGCGGCACCGCGTCACCTGCAGAGCGGACGCGGAGCGTCCAGCGAGGCATTCCCACGCTGGAGCGTGGGAACGATCAACGCTATCAGACCACGATATCGCCCTGGGTGATCTGACCTACCGCCGTGATCATGAAATCGGCGACACCATTGCCGTCGATATCGATGGCAAGGCGGCTTTCGTGGCTGGACCGGGTGTAGCTCAACAGCGTTTCGCCGGTGACACCGGTGAACGCATCGACGATGTTCAGCCCGGCGCCGCGAGTGATACCGGAGAGATCGATCTTGTCCTCCCCACTGACAAAATCCATGATCCGGTCGGCAGCACCCGGCGCCGAGTCGGCAGCGACCATGAACACAAAGGTGTCGTTGCCCGCCTCGCCCCACAGCCTGTCCGCACCGCCTGCGCCATACAGGATGTCATTGCCGGCACCGCCGCGCAGCTCATTCGCCGTCTCGTTGCCGATCAACAGATCATTGCCCGAACCGCCGACGGCATTCTCCAGCGTGACGCCCTGGGCAATGGAGATATTCCCGACCATGCCGCCCACATCGGAGAACGCGCCGGCGTGCAAATTGATCTTCTGGTTCTGGCTGAAGCCGGAGAAATCCAGGGTGTCGTTGCCGCCGCCGTCCCAGGCACAGAACACCAAGGCATCCCACGACTGGGACGCACTCAGGAAGTCACGCCCCGTATTGGAATTGAAGCCGTAGGTCGTATCGTCGGCACGGGTACTCCAGTTGGCACCGTAGAGTTTCTGAATAGCCGCGATATCGTCCATCAACGGGGCAGACGCATAGTGAGCCGTGCCATCCCGGCTGAAATCCTGGCTGTTGGAGGTTTCGCTCCAGTAGCTCATCACGCTGTAACCCAAGGTGTCCTGCGCATAGGTGGCATTGTGCGTGTAGCTCGTGCCTGCGCCGTTGTAGTTGCCGGGATGCGGCAAACCCAGCGCATGGCCGATTTCGTGGGTCAGGGTCTGACGGCCGTTGTTGTTCAGTGCCGGACTTTTATTGTCCTCATAACCGTCAGCGGTGCTGTACCAGGACTGCCCGCCCAGTCCCGATGCATCCCCCGGGCGAATGGTCTGGGCCGCGCCGTCGCCCACCTTGTAGTCGCCAAAGGTGATATGCCCATCGCCACCCCGCGACGCTGCGGAAAACGAGATATTGGCGGCGTCCGCCCAGGATTGCATGGCCAACGCCGCCTGGGTCTTTTGCATGGGACTGAACTCATGAAGCCCGGCGAGGCCCAGCTCATAATAATCATCGTTGGACAACAGCTGCGATGTGCTCGGAAAGCTGTAGGTCAACTCTATTTTCCCGTTCCCGTCGGTATCCGCCCAGGGCGTTGAACCGTTCAACAGATTTGTCGCGGCTTGATCCACTGAATAAGATGGTTTGCCGTTGACTGCCTGCCCCTCACCGCGCCCCGACCTGGCGCTGAACTCACGAACAGTTGAAAGAAGATGCTGATTGACGACTTCGCTGGCTTTCGACACTTTCATACCCTATCAATGTAAGAGTCCGGGAACTGGAAAGGCTCCCTGCGACACCCCATTGAACAATCCTACGGATCCGCGAGCTTCTAAATAGCGCCCGACACCACTCTCACCCTGCCCGCCGGCAAGAACCGTGACGAGGCGACAATACCGTCATTGAATCCGTGGTAGATCATAGCAACCTTGCTACCCACGGCCGCCAACGCCGCGCAGTAGTATCCCGGATGAACTCTCACAGACATGCCCGAATGGTTAGCGACGAATGGTGCTGAAAAACGATCATCTCGTCTTGCGAAGAAGTAAAAGCAGTCTACTGTGAAAAAGTGTATATCTTGAATAGTCTGTATTTCCCTACGTCGTCTGGTCCGCAGTAACATCAGGTAGCTAAGACACAACGGAGTCTGGTTATGGAAGTCGCCCTCATTCCGGTGAATGAGGATGATTGCGGAGCAGGTTTTACGCATAGGTTGTTCATTCCTCGATACGGGTTGCTATACCGAGCCACCTTGCTGCTTGTTTTCAGCAGATACCGGCGTCTGCCGCTGCCCGGTTGCCGCAAGTCGCCCCATCAACGACTTATAAGTAACATCCACCTTCAGCCTCCACATAAAATTTCTCATCCCTTGACGATCTTTCATATCGCGGGGCCTCCCTTTCTGATGGCCAGTCACTTGGAAAGTTTAAAGCACCTGAATAGGTGTATGCATAACAACTGCTGAAAAGGGGAAGAGCAATGAACACACAAATCGGGAAGGATGCCATCAAAGATGAAGCGTTCCTGCCTTATCGAATCATTCAAGGCAGCAGTATCGATTCCTATCAGGAAAAGGTCGTTTACACCTATGGCGATAATCCAGAGGATTGGCGCAAGGCCATCGGCGACTACATGCTCTTTCAGTTTGGCATCTACGATGACCCTCGCTCGACCCCACCTATCAGCCTGGATGAGTCAGGTATTCGGTACTTTGAACGTCAGTTGAAACTGGCGGGACTGGAAGAGCCGAACCGCCCTCCCATGAATCGGATTCTGGATATCGGCTGTGGCTGGGGATACATACTAAAATATCTGGCCGAACGTTTTCCCGAGTGTCAATGCCTGGATGGAGTCAATGTCAGTCGACGCCAACTTGATTATTGTGCAAAATTCCATTTTGAACAAGGTCTTTCCGACCGCATAAATTTGTACCTGTGCAACGCCAAGGATATCGACCTATTGCCAAACCCCATGGACTACTATGACCTGGTGATTATTCGAGGAGTCATCTCGCACTTCCCGAACGATCTCTATGAATCGGTAATAGGCAAACTAAAACCAAAGTTACGCGAAGGCGGCCTGATTATAATATCAGACAATCTTTACAACACCGAACCTCATCACTATGAATCTGACATCACAGACGATGTCGATCGCCTGGCCTGCAAGCACCGAAAATCACCGGGGTACTTTCGCAACGTGCTTGAACAAGCAGGCCTGAGCACTCATGACATGAGGGTCCTGCCCTCAAATATCGACGTAGCCCGGTGGCTTATGGATTCAAAAAAAAACATCGAAAACAAAGCGCTTTTCCCACATGGCGTCAGCGGAGCCTTAGAGGAGTTGCGGATATTGGCGGAAAACTGGTCAGTTGCGTTGATCAAAAACAAGGTCTCCACCTACAGCATTATTGCAAAAAAACCTTTCAGCCGGGAAACCGATGAAAATATTCAAACTCATAAAGAGCACTGACAAATGCCAAAATCAAACTTGAAAAGCTTGGATTCCATGCCAAAACAGGGTGAAATGATCTATATTCCAGAGACAGGAATGACACTCAAGCCAGAACTTCACCCAGACAGCGATCTAATTGAGAAACGCCTCGCCATTGACGACCGCCCCTACATAATGGATTTTTTCAAGAGCCAAAAAGCCACGAACACCTATATAGCTCAGCGGATTCCCGCATGGGGAGGCCTGTGCTACCCCCACGCTTTAAAAGACAGAATTTATTCGATCCAGCAAATGATGAATGTAGCCACCCTCATGGACGAAGAGTTTACCACCCCTTCAACCCAATCAAATGATAAAAAGCTGGAGACTCTTAGGAAAGCCTATTTTTCGGCTCTAGATGGTATCTCCCCCCCTCCGTCGACCCCAATCGCAAGAATGCTATTCCACAACCTTGAATATATTAAAGAGTCATTGAATTCAAGACCACAAGTTCAAAAACGCCTTTTAAACGCAATTCGCAACCAAATAAACAGCCTCGCCAAACCCATCGTCCGCAATATCGACGTTCTTCCGTATGATCGATACATGGAATTACGCCGCATTGATGTCTTCGGCGAGTGGACAGCCACACTGACCGAGTATGCAATTGATGTTGACATGACAGAACACCTGGAAAACAGCAGTTCCCTGCGTAAAGTCAGAATCGCCGCCATAGATTCAATAACGCTGGCCAACGATCTTTTTTCCTTTAGAAAGGAAATTCCGGCAAAAGACTCTCTCAATGCGATTTGGATTTTGATGCGAGACAAAAAACTTGAGATCCAACAAGCCATTAATCTGCTTGCATCCCTTTTTTTTGAAAACGAAGTCGCTCTGATCAATTCCAGAAATGACGTCCTTGGCAGCAAATTGGGAACTAACCATGAGGTCTGCGCCTACATGACAGAGTTGGAGCACTTACACAGTGGCAATGCCGAGTTTCATACCTTCAGCACACGCTATCAAGGCATAGATTTCCAAGGCGAGAGATTCACCTCTGGAGAGGTGCCGATTGGAGATTTTCCAACGCTTCAGGAAATAGCGGCCAACGATACGGGCAAGCGCCGGCCAGACTGAAGAAATGCGGCACCCGCTGTCGACAGATCTGGATCTGGGTCGATTGCACGGATGTTCTAGACTTGCCCCTGCAAACCGGCGCTAACTGTCACCCTGCATCAATGCCCAACGCCCCAGGTACAGCATGTCCAGCAACGCCGACAACTGGATCGACCTGACTCAGGATCAGGACACCGGTATCGAAACCCTCCGCGCCCATTTCAAGGGGCACGCCTACGACGCCCATTGGCATGACAGCTATCTGGTGGGGGTCACCGAACAGGGCGTGCAGCAGTTCAATTGCCAACGCACCCGCTACCACAGCGTGCCGGGCAACGTGTTCCTGCTCGAACCCGGCGAGATCCACGATGGCGATGCGCCCACCGAAGGCGGCTTCACCTACCGCACTCTCTACCTCGACCCGCACTGGCTGGAACGGGAGCTGGGCGCACTGTTCGAAGAAGCGCCGGCCAACAGCCAACTGTCCTTTGCCAGCCCGCTGGCAACCAGTGACAGTCGCCTGGCCCTGGCGACCAGTACCGCGTTCCAGGCGATCCACAGCCAGGAACTGCGCATAGTCCGGCAAAGCGCCCTGGATCAGTTGTTCGACGCCCTCACCCGCCATCTGCACTGGCGTACCCGCTATCATGAAGACCCACGCCTGCCACGGGTGGCGCAACTTGCCCGGGAATACCTGCATGCCCACCTGCAGCATGACTTGAGCCTCGACGACCTCGCGGCGGTGAGCGGTGTCGACCGCTTTCGCCTGACCCGCGCTTTCAAATCGGCCTATGGCCTGCCACCCCACGCCTACCTGGTGCAACTGCGCCTGGCCAAGGCCCGGCAGATGCTGGCCCGTGGCGAACAACCCGCGACCGTGGCCATGGCCCTCGGCTTCGCCGATCAGAGCCATCTCGGACGCTGGTTCCTGCGGGCCTATGGCCTGACCCCGGCGGCCTATCGCAAGCGCTGCTCAAATCTTCCAGACGCCTGAGGCAGCAGTCGCGAAGATCGTTCCATCGATCTCTACGCGGAGCCCCTGCCCATGCTGTCCACCTTTCCGAGTCTGCTGCCCTTCCTGCTGTTTGCCTTTGTCGCCTCCATCACCCCGGGACCGACCAATATCCTCGTGCTGAGCAACAGCGCCCGCTATGGCCTGGTCGCGGCGCTGCCGATCATTCTCGGCGCCTGCGCGGCGGCTGCACTGATCGTGTTGCTGGTGGGCAGTGGGGTCGGCCAGTCACTGACCGGCATGCCCCTGGTGCAACTCGCCATGCAATGGCTGGGCATCGTCTGGCTGAGCTACCTGGCCTGGCAGATCTTCAGTGCCACGGCGAGCGCCATCGATCCCGATGCCGACCCGGCAAAGCGCCTCGGACTGCTGGGTGCGGCCAGTCTGCAACTGATCAACCCCAAGGTCTGGATGATGGCCCTGGCGGTGGTTGGGGTGTTCGCCGGCAGCGGTGCCGAACGCCAGGCCCACGTGTTGTCGCTGTCCCTGGCATTCTTCCTGGTGTCTCTGCCGTGCATGGGCTTGTGGGCCGTGCTGGGGGTCGGCTCGGCGCGGCTGTTTCGCTCGCCCCTGGCGATGCAGCGCTTCAATCGCTGCATGGCGTTGCTGTTGCTGGTTTCGGCATGGCTGAGCGTATTGGTATAACGTGGAGGGAGTCGCTGCAGTGCAAAAGCCGGTCGCCCTGGTGCGCTTTTGCCAGCGACCGGCTGCGTAACGTGGCCGAACGGTGCATGAAGACACCGGCCTCGACAATAAACGACCTGCCGCGAGACCTCTCCATAATGAAAAGCCTCAACATGAAAAGACAGTTCACCAGCTGTCTGTTCCTCTGCGGTACCGCACTCCTGAGCAACCCGGCATTCGCCAGCGACGACGCTTCCTGCAAGAGCGTACGCATGGGTGTCGTCAACTGGACCGACGTCATCGCCACCAGTGGCATGGCTGACGTACTGCTCAACGGCCTGGGTTATGAAAGCAAGCAGACCAGCGCCGTGCAGCAGATCATCTTTGCCGGTATCCGCGACAAGCGCCTGGATATCTTCCTCGGCTACTGGAAGCCGGCGATGGACAAGAATATCGAGCCGTTCGTGGCCGCCAACCAGGTCAAGGTCATGGCCAAGCCGAGTCTGGCCGACGCCCAGGCGACCCTGGCCGTTCCGCAGTACGTCGCCGACGCCGGGCTGAAGACCTTTGCCGATATCGCCAAGTTCAAGGACCAGCTCAAGGGCACCCTCTACGGGATCGAACCGGGCAGCGGCGCCAACACCACCATCAAGACCATGATCGACACCGACCACTTCGGCCTCAAGGGCTTCAAGCTGGTCGAGTCCGGTGAAGCCGGGATGCTCGCGGCGGTACAGCGGGCGGTCAATCGCAAGGAGTTCGTGGTCTTCGTCGGCTGGACGCCGCACCCGATGAACATCAACATGAAGATCGCCTACCTGACCGGCAGCGAAGATGTCTATGGTCCCAACGAAGGCGCCGCGACAGTCTCCACCGTCACCGCCCCGGACTACGCCGAGCGTTGCCCGAACGTGAACAGGCTGCTGGAAAACCTGACCTTCACCGCCGCCCAGGAAAGCCAGTTGATGGTGCCGATCATGGAGCGCCAGACACCCCAGGACGTGGCGAAGAAATGGTTGCGTGATCACCCCGAGGATCTGCAGCGCTGGCTGGCCGGTGTCACCAGCATCGACGGCAAGGATGGCGTGGCGACCGTGCAGGCCAGCTTGAAGTAAAGATCAGTGCAGAGCTTGTGAGAGCGGGCTTGTGTGGGAGCTGACATTGTGGGAGCGGGCTCGCCCGCGAAGAGGACCTTGAGACTTGCAGCGCCCATGATGGCCTCTTCGCTGGCAAGCCAGCTCCCACAGGGCCGGTTGGCTGAGCACAGGATTACAACCCGGCACGGACATTGTGGGAGCGGGCTCGCCCGCGAAGAGGACCTTGAGACTTGCAGCGCCCATGATGGCCTCTTCGCTGGCAAGCCAGCTCCCACAGGGGCACTTGGCTGAACACAAGATGGCAGCCCGACAGGGACATTGTGGGAGCGGGCTCGCCCGCGAAGAGGACCTTGAGACTTGCAGTGCCCATGATGGCCTCTTCGCTGGCAAGCCAGCTCCCACAGGGCCGGTTGGCTGAGCGCAAGATAGCAACCCAACACGGACATTGTGGGAGCGGGCTCGCCCGCGAAGAGGACCTTGAGGTTGCTGGAGCTTCGCGGGCCAGCCCGCTCCTGCATGAACCGCACTCCTACAGGCTTCGCGTCCTGTAACCATGGAACCCCAATGAGCAACTACCCTCTTTCTCCCGAACTGAGTGCCTTTGTCGACAAGACCCTCGGCTTCGGTTGCCCGGACAGCAGCATCCAGGGCCTGCGCATCGGCTACAGCGAGATGTGCAAGGCCTTTACCCCTCCACGCCCGGCCGGCATCGCGGTCAGCGAGCAACGGATCGCCGGGGTGCCCGTGCGCCAGTACCGACCCACCTCCCCTCGTCCGCCAGACGGCTGGCCTTGTGTGGTCTATCTGCACGGTGGCGGCTGGGTGGTGGGCGATCTCGACTCCCATGATTTCATCACCGCCGAACTGGCGTCGTTGCTGAACGCCGTGGTGATCGCCGTCGACTACCGGCTGGCACCGGAACACCCCTTTCCCGCCGCCTTCGATGATTGCCTGGCGGTCTGGCGCAGCTTGCGCAACGACGCCAAGGATTGGCAACTGGACCCGCAACGCCTGGCGATTGCCGGTGACAGCGCCGGCGGCAACCTCGCTGCCGCCGTATGCCTGGCCTTGCGCGATGCCGGGGAACCGCAGCCGGTGGTACAGGCCCTGATCTATCCAGGGCTGGGTGGCGATGAAGGCCTGCCTTCACGCAGCGAATGCGCCGATGCACCGTTGCTCAGCGCCAGCGATGTGCATTGCTACCACACGCTTTACCTGCCGGGTCCGGGCAAACCCTCGGCCTATGCCATGCCCTTGCAAGCCACCGATTTCCACGGGCTGGCTCCAGCCTTTATCGCCGTGGCGCAATACGATCCGCTGCGGGATGACGGGGTGTGCTATTTCGAGCGCTTGAAGCAGGCCGGCGGCACCGCCAGCCTGCATATGGGCCTGGGACTGGTCCACGGCTGCCTGCGGGCACGGGGAATGGCGCAGGAAGTGGATCTGCTGTACGAGAAGCTGCTGGCGCAGTTGCGGCGCTATCTGAGCCTGTAGCAGATAATGCCGCCGTAGGAGCGGAGCTTGTGTGGGAGGGGGGCTTGCCCCCGAAGCTTTTAGCGTTCTCACAAGCCTCATCGCTGGCAAGCCAGCTCCCACAAAGAGGGGTTCCCACTTCAAGTGGGACGATCCTCGGGATCAGATAACGAAGCGTGCCACCATCGCATTCAGGTCCACCGCCAGGCGTGACAGCTCATGACTGGCGGCACTGGTCTGGTTGGCTCCGGCGGCCGACTGGGTTGCCAGGTCACGGATATTCACCAGGTTACGGTCAACTTCCCGCGAGACCTGCGCCTGCTCTTCCGAAGCGCTGGCGATCACCAGGTTGCGCTCGTTGATCAGGTTGATCGAGTGAGTGATCTGCTCCAGGGCGACACCGGCGGCACGGGCCATTTCAAGGGTGGTCTGGGTACGCTGGTTGCTCTGCTGCATCGACTGCACCGCTTCGCCCGTACCGTTCTGGATCCCGGCCACCATCTGTTCGATTTCCCGGGTCGACTGCTGGGTACGATGGGCCAGTGCCCGCACTTCGTCGGCCACCACGGCAAAACCACGACCGGCCTCGCCGGCACGGGCCGCTTCGATGGCGGCGTTGAGCGCCAGCAGATTGGTCTGCTCGGCAATCGCCCGAATCACGTCCAGTACCTGGCCGATATCCCGACCCTGGGTCGCCAGACCTTCGATCAGCACCGAGGTGTTCTGCACGTCCTGGGTCATGGCCTGGATCGCACCGACGGTTTCCACTACCCGGTCGCGACCCTCGCGTGCCGCCAGGTTGGATTGCTGGGACGCCTCGGAAGTCGAGACCGCATTACGCGCTACTTCTTCGACAGCACTGGTCATCTCGTTGACCGCGGTGGCCGCCTGTTCGATTTCGTTGTTCTGTTGCTGCAAGCCGCGCGAGGCCTCTTCAGTCACCGCGCTGAGTTCTTCCGCCGCGGAAGCAAGCTGGGTGGCCGATCCGGAAATCTGTTCGATGGTCTTGCGCAGGTTGCCCTGCATGGCCGACAACGCCGTGAGCAAACGCGCAGGCTCGTCCTTGCCATCGACCTCGATCGGCTTGGTCAGGTTGCCGCCGGCAATGGTCTCGGCCGCGGCCAGCGCCTTGTTCAAAGGCGTGACGATACTGCGGGTCAGCAGCCAGGCGAGCAACACGGTCATCAGCGCCGCAACGACCGATACACTGATAATGCCCAGGCTGGCACTGTCATATTCCTGCCCGGCCTGCTCCGACGACACCTTGGCACCGGCCTTGTTGATGTCCATCAGTTGATTGAGTTGCACACCCATCAGGTCGGTGCCGGCCTTGATCTGGTTATTGATCAGGCTGCGCAGGTCATCGAGCTTGTTCTGTCGCGACAGCTCGATCATCTGGCCCTGGTCGCGGAGATAGGTATCGAGAGTTGCCGAAAACTCCTTGTACTTGGCCAACTCCTCACCCGCGGAAGGCAAATCGGCATAACTCTTCTGGTCCTTGCGGATCTTGTCCGTCAGGAAGGCGATACGCGCGTCCGCCTCCTGCAAGGCCGCAGGCTCGCGATTGATCAGCACGCGAAACGACAGGATGCGCAAGCGCAGGACACCTTCGATCACATTGCTCAGATAGCCGACACTCGGCAACTGGTTGGTGTTCATATCGACCGATGCCTGGCGGATCACCGTCATGCGCGTTTGTGCAAACACCCCCAACACCACCACCAGCAGTGCGATAAACGCAAAACCGAGAAAGGCTCGAGGGGCGATATTCATATTACGTAGGGACATGGGAGGCTCTCTCTGAACATTGGGGGCTTAGCGTCCATGCCATCTGTCCACCAGGTGGGAACAAGACGATGCTCCGCCCGACGGTTAACGCCACGTCTGTAAAAACTCGCGGGCTTATTATCGATATCGGCAGGACTTTATGTTTTATTCAGGGCGAGAGGCAAAAATATTTTAAATAATTACAAGCAGTTGAGAAGCTATATCTGTGACGCCAAAAAGATGGCTATTTAATACTAGTCAAACGTTTCAGCAGTGTAACTCTATAACACTTCAAACTCTATTATGGATCCAATAAGTGCGCTGCAGATAAAAAAACGGGAGCGGATCCAATCCGCTCCCGCCTTTTTAGGCAACTACCCCGAATAACGCGATAATTACTCGCCGGTCTTGATCTTGTTCCACAGCCGGGTACGGATCCGGTCGATGTTCAACGGCATGGCCTCCAGCGCAAACAGCTTGCCCATCATCTCCGGGCTCGGATACACCTTGGTATCGGCCTTGAGCACCGGGTCCACCAGGCCATCCGCCGCCGAGTTGCCATTGGCGTACTTCACATAATTGCTGATACCGGCCATTACCTCCGGACGCAGCAGGTAGTTCATGAAGGCATAACCGGCTTTCTCATCCGGCGCATCGGCGGGCATCGCGACCATGTCGAACCAGATGGCTGCGCCCTCCTTCGGAATCGAATAACCGATATTCACGCCGTTCTTGGCTTCCGTGGCGCGACTGGCGGCCTGCAGGATATCGCCGGAGAAACCCACGGCGACGCAAATATCGCCATTGGCCAGGTCCGAGGTGTATTTGGATGAATGGAAGTACGCCACGTAGGGTCGCACTTTCATCAAAAGATCCTCGGCCTTCTTGTAGTCCGCCGGGTTCTTGCTGTGGTGTGGCAGGCCCAGGTAATTAAGTGCCGCCGGCAGCAACTCGGGACCATTGTCGAGAATCGCCACCCCACACTTCTGCAACTTCTTCATGTTCTCGGGCTTGAAGATCAGGTCCCAGGAATCCACCGGTGCATTGTCCCCCAGCACCGCCTTGACCTTGTCGATGTTGTAGCCGATGCCGGTACTGCCCCACAGGTAAGGAAAGCCATGTTCGTTGCCCGGGTCATTGACCTGCAGCGCCTTGAGCAAGGCCGGGTTGAGGTTCTTCCAGTTCGGCAACTGGCTCTTGTCGAGTTTCTTCAGCGCGCCGCCCTGGATCTGCCGGGCCATGAAGTGGTTGGAAGGAAACACCACGTCATAACCCGATTTGCCGGTCATCAACTTGCCGTCCAGGGTCTCGTTGCTGTCATAGACGTCGTAGCTGAAACCAATCCCGGTTTCAGTCTGGAAGTTCTTGGTGGTATCCGGGGCGATATAGTCCGACCAGTTGTAGATCTTGACGGTTTCGCCCGCCTGGGCGAGGGACGCCACCAGCATCAAGGGAGCAATGGACATGCGGATCATCAGTCGATTCCTGTATTTGGTTGTTGTTGGCAGGCTCAAGTGATCAAGGATCAGAAAATCAGGACGTAGGTCTTGCGCACGGTTTCCTGGATGTCCCAGATTCCGGTGCTGTTTGCCGGCAACATCAGTGCATCGCCGGCTTCTATGTGCAGGGTTTCACCGCTGTCCGAGGTGAAGGTGCAGCGGCCCTGGATAAAGTGGCAGAACTCCTGAGCGACGATCTGCCGCCGCCAGCGCCCCGGGGTGCACTCCCAGATCCCGGTCTCGACGCCGTCGGTGCGCTCGACACAGGTCACCGAAGCCACGGAAACGTGTTCGCTGAGGGGCACCGCGACCGGGTTCGAGACTTCGAGGGTGGCCGTGGCGGTATTCTTGAATTGCGTAATGCTCATGGGATCAGTCCTGCGGGTGGATGACCCGGCGCAGCCGCGCCGGTTATTTCATGAAACCTTCCATGAACCCGGCCACGCCGCTGGCCAGCTTGCGGCGCCACGGCGGGGTGTTGGGGTTGGCCAGGGTCTGGTCTTCATGGACAAAGCTGCGGATGATCGCGTTGTAGCCCAGCCAGCGGCAGGGTTCGGGCTCCCAGGCCTTCAGCGCGGCCAGCCCGCCCTGCTGGATCACCCAGGGTTGCCGGACCCGCTGGGTATCCTGCTGCAGAATCAGGTCGGCCAGGGTGCGCCCGCCGAGGTGGCTGGCACCGACCCCTTCACCGCCGTAACCGCCGGCCAGGGCAATACCGTTGGCACGGTCGCAGAGCATGTGCGGCTGGAAACGCCGCGACATGCCCAGGTTGCCGCCCCAGGCGTGGGTAATTCGGACTTTCTTCAGTTGCGGGAACAGCTCGCCGAACAGATAGCGACGCAGTTCGATTTCCTGCTCGGTCAGGTTGAAGTCATGTCGCAGCTGGCCGGCGAAGCGATAACCGCCACGGGCGCCGAATACCAGGCGGTTATCGGCGGAACGCTGGCCGTAGGTGACCTGGCGACTGCTTTCGCTGAAGGCCTGACCCTGACTCAGGCCGATTTCGTCCCAGGTCGCCGCCGACAACGGCTCGGTGGCCACCAACAGGCTCTGCACCGGCAATTGATAACGCCCCAGGGGCGGCAGGGTCACCGAGTAGCCTTCGACCGCCGGCACCACCCAGTGGCTGCGAACCTGGGCCCTGGCCGTGCGCAGGCCACCGGAGCGCCAATCGGTCACCGGGCTGTTTTCGTAGATCGGCACGCCGAGGCGTTCCACCGCCCGGGCCAGCCCGCGTACCAATTTGGCCGGCTGTACAGTAGCGATATGCGGCGCGAAGATGCCGCCATAAGGGCGCGCAATACGAATCTGCCGGGCCAGTTGCTCGGGGCTCAGCCAGGCATAGTCGGACTCGTCGAGGCCCTGCTTGCGCAGCTTGTCCAGGTAGGCGCGCAGGCTGTACTCCTGCTCGGGATAACGCGCGGCGCAGTAGAGCACCCCGCCCTTGCGATAATCGCAGTCGATGGCTTCCTGATCGAGGACGCTCTTCACATCGTCAGGGATACTGTGCAACAGGTCGAAGGATGCCCGGCGCTGTTCCGGTGACAAGCCGGCGAGCAGCCGGTCTTCCCCCAGCAGATTGCCCATCACCCAGCCACCGTTGCGCCCGGAGGCACCAAAGCCGGCGGTCTGCGCCTCGACGATCACCACCTTCAGTTCGGGCGCCTGGCGCTTGAGGTAATAGGCGGTCCACAGCCCTGTGTAACCAGCGCCGACAATCGCTACGTCGACATCCAGGTCCTGCTCCAGGCTGGCCCGCGGTGTCAGCGGCTCATCGAGCTGATCCATCCATAAACTGATATTTCGCCACACCGGCATTGCAGACTCCACAACCTGTAACAGATGGTGGTGATCCTAGTACCGCCGGTCAGGGAGTGTCTTGCGCGCGTGCACGCAGAGAAATTTGCCTGCCGTAGGCTTTCGGCGACAGGCCGGTGTGCTCGCGAAAACACTTGTAGAACGCCGACAGCGAATTGAACCCGGCGGCAAACGCCAGTTCGTCGATACGTGCCGGTTGCTCGGCCTTGTCCAGGGCCGCGAGCAGGTGCTGCAGTCGCGCCTGGTTCACATAGCGGTAGAAACTCTGGCCGAGCACCCGGTTGAGCAGATAGGAAATCTGATTGCGACTGTAGCCGCACTCCTTCGCCACCCGCTGCAGGTCCAGTTCCGGATCGAGGTAGGGTTGCTGGCGCTCGAAGTACTGTTGCAGATCGTCGGCCATGAAGCTCAGTTGCCGTGGCGACAGGCCCAGCCGGCTCACCGCAGGACGCGCAGCACGGGTATTTTCACCGGCAACCGGTTGTTCATGGACCAGCGAGGCGTATTCGTTGACCCGCCAGATCAGACCGTCGCGCACAGTGATGGCTTCGCTGGAGCGGAACGACACCAGGCCCCGGCCACCGCGCAGGGTCATCTTGTATTGAATGAAAGCGGTGTTGCCATCCAGGCGGATACGATCACTGTGTACCAAGGCCTCATCCGACTCCCTCGGCATGCTGCCCCGGACATACTCACGTAATTCGGACAGCCCCATGACGCGGTTCTGGAAGAAGTCGTGGTACTGGATCTGCGGGTGATACAGTGCCATGACCCCATCCAGGTCGCGGTGTTTCCAGCACAGGTGGTAACGCAGGACAGTGTCGCCGGTGGTCTGGGTCTGGGCCGGGCCGTCATCGTCGTCGGACATGGAACGCTCAAATGCAGGTGAGTTATGACACAGATCAAATTACACGAAAACAATCGCCGAACGGCCTGAAAAAACTCTCCTGCCCATTGCGAACGAGTGCTATTTTTAGCACTCGGCCAGGTCGGACCAAGAGGTCCTTCCGTTCCTACCCGCGAGCAAAAGGAAGCGCTCAATGAAACAGGTGGGCACCATGAGCAAAATCTTCAGCAAGGTCACCTTCCCCAATGCCTGCCAATTGATGCGCTGGCATTTTCACCCCTTGGGTTTCGAAGCCACCATGGATGCGCCGGGCAGCATGATCGCCCGGCTGTTCGACCGGGCCAGCAGCGAAACCCTGATCGCCATTGCCGGGATACCCTGCGCCACGGTGATGAATGCCGCTGATGTGGAGCGCATCATCGAGGCGATCGAGGCCGAACTCGAATCCTTCGAGCCACCGCAAAGCCTGAAGGCCCTGGCCTGACTCCATAGGGATGGCCATCCCCACAAGGTATGGCCATCTCCCGGTAGTGGTTTATGCCTTGGCGCGCAAATCGGCAAAAAACGCCTTGTCCCCGGCAACCCGATCGGACGCCTTGGGCGCATTCGCCGCCTGGGTATCCTGCCCATCCAGATACCAATAGCAATGTTTTACCGCCCGGGTGATCCCGACGTAGGCCAGGCGCAGGATCTCATCCTTCTGCGCGCTGTCGTAGGGTTCGGCATCGCCATCCTTGCCCAGTCCCGCCATCCGGTAGACCTGGTTCTTGTAGGGTGAGCGAGTCAGGTGCAGGCAATCACCGAGCAGGAATACCGCATCGGCCTGTAACCCCTTCGAGCTGTGATAGGTCAACTGCTTGAGCCGGCGCTGCTCGAACGGCAAGCTAGAATCCACATTAACTATCGACTGAATATGCTCTTCAATCAATAATTTATCGCTACTTTTTCGAAACAACATCAAGATACTATCGCCCTTCTGATAGTGTTCTGCCAGGCGCTGGCCCAACGCGGCGTCGTCTCGATCCAGGATATTCACGGGCAGCACTTCCTTCATCCCTCCCGCAGCCTTGGCCTTTTTCCCGGCGATGGCCGGAGCTGCCCGCACGATATGCTCGGCCGCATCGATAATGTGCTGGTGGCTGCGATAGTTGTCGCTGAGCATTACCCGGGTAGTCGCCGGCGACGGAAACTCCTTGCCGAACTCCATGAAGTACTTGGGTGAACTGCCCCGCCAGCCATAGATCGACTGCCAGTCATCGCCCACGCACAACAACGAAGAATGCCGGGCTCCGTGCCCGACATGCAGGGCCGGGCCACGCCGACGAATTTCCCGCAGGCTGGCCCGCAGCCAGGAGACGATCTGCGGCGAAACATCCTGGAACTCGTCGATCATCAGGTGCGACAGCGGCCGCAACAGTTCGTCGCTGAGCAACGCCTGGTTTTCCGGGTTGTTCTCACCGAACAGCGAGAACATCCGGTTATAGGTCATGATCGGCGGCGATTGTGCGAGCAAATGCGCCTCCAGGGCCTTCCAGTACAGACTCAGGGCCTCGAAGAAGAACCGGTCCGGATCATCCTGGGCAAAACTCATCTGGCCCACGGCGACATTGACGTCCAGGCCGAGGTTCTCGATAAATCCGGCGGCCATGACAAAACAGTCAAGCAGAGGCGCCGAAGCCAGCTCGCCCTTGACCTTGTAATCGAAACCGGGACCGGCCGTGGCATCACCACCCAGGGAGGACAAAACACGTTTTGCCGACTCATAGTTATCAAGCCATATCAATGGCTTACGACAAAAAGCTTGAAACAGAGTGCGCTTTACCGCCCATTCCGCACGCACCGTCAGGCGTGAGCCCGGCCGCGTGATCTGCGGGCTTTCGCGCGGGTCGAAACCCAGGACCACCCAGGCATCCAGCTCCGGGATATAGCCATGGCAATGAAAGCGCGAGCCGTTGATATCGACTGTCTCGCGGTTCGGCTCGATCCCTTCGATCGGCCAGGCGCCGGCGCGGAACCACAGGTCCTCGACGGTATCGCACAGTTCCTCGTCGCGCCTGGACGCGAGCTCGGTAACCGCCATGCGTTTCTGCACATCCGGGTGATCCTGCTCCAGTTCCTTGAGTTGCAGCGCATGTTTGTACAGCGGCACCAGGACTTCACGCAAGCGCGGCTCGTCGCGGTACAGCCGGTGATAGCAGGCATTGAGCTGCTGGCGCTGGGCGTCATTGATCCGCAGGTCGAAGGGATTGCTGTCGGCACCCTCGTCCTCGAACAGCGTGCGCGCACTGAGGTTCTCGAACGCCTGCAACTGGGCAAAACCCGGCAGGCTGCGGACCATCGGCAGGATCCGCGAATGAAAGGTGCGCACCACGTCCCTCGCGTCTTTGGGACTGAGCGTACGCCCCCATAACGCGAAGACCTCGATCAGCTTGGCAATGAAATCCTTGCGCGATTCGCGGGTAAAGGTCACCACGGTCAGCGAGTCGAGTTCGAAGCCCAGGTAGTGGGTCAGCAGGAGAATACGCAGGACCAGTGACGTGGATTTCCCCGCGCCGGCCCCGGCGATCACCGAAGTTGACGGCGTGTCGCTGAAGATCATCTTCCATTGCGCCGTGCTCGGCTGCGCATGGGCCGGCAACAGGCGGGCAACGTCCGCCTTGATGAGCCTCTTCAGCTCAGCCCCCAGCGGCAAGCGCCAGTCGTCGAACAGGTTGCCGTCGACCCCGGGCGCGCGGTGTTCCGCAGGACGCGTATCGCGGATCAGCAACACCTGCCGCCCCTCTTCCAGACCGTCGGCGCGCCCTTCCTGGTAACCGTATTCCACGCCGGCACTGTGGCCGCTACGGAAGCCATCCGCCTGCCCCTGCAACCAGGACGCCACGTGCTGCGCCCGCAGCCGGCTCAGGCCACTGCCCAGCAGGCGGGCCATCAGGCGCTTGAGCAGCGGCAACTGGGCCAGGGAGGAAAGTTCGGCGGGCGGTTCGGGGGTGTATGACGACACGCTGACTCCAGGTCTGAGGCTGTCCGGACGGGAGGCCTATGGTCGCTCCATTACGCCTGGAGTTCTAGTCAATTGCTTGTCTATCAGCTGTTTAGGCGACGAATTGAAAGTGGAGACATCATTGGAGGCACGGAAAAACATCAACTATATCGATTGTTTTGAAGCATTATTTACGCTTTTTATCGATATTGGTTTGATCGATCATAGGACCATCATCAACCGGTCACCGTCCTGCCCTGGCCCGTGCCAGCCCACGACGAACCTGAACAGGAGAAGACTCATGCTGCAACTCAGGCCCTTCAACACCCTGGGCGGCGCTCACCACGGCTGGCTGGATGCGCACCACCACTTTTCGTTCGCCGAATACCACGATCCGCAGCGCATGAACTGGGGCAACCTGCGGGTCTGGAACGACGATGTGATCGCCCCTGGCACCGGTTTTCCGCAACACCCGCACCGGGACATGGAAATCATCACCTATGTCCGCGAAGGTGCCATCAGCCACGAGGACAACCTTGGCAACAAGGGTCGCACCGAAGCCGGCGATGTCCAGGTGATGAGCGCTGGCACCGGGATCGCCCACAGCGAGTACAACCTGGAATCGACGCCCACCAGGATCTTCCAGATCTGGATCATCCCCAACGAAGCCGGCTCGGCTCCCTCCTGGGGTGCCAAGCCGTTTCCCAAGGGCGAGCGTGGCGAAGGTTTCGTCACCCTCGCCAGTGGCAAGGCCGGCGATGACCAGAGCCTGCGGATTCGTGCCGATGCCCGCCTGGTCGCCGCCAACCTGAAGGCCGGTGAAAGCGCCGAATACCGCCTGGACGGCAAGCGCCGCGCCTACCTGGTGCCGGCCACCGGAGTGATCGAGGTCAATGGCCTGCGCGCCGAAGCACGTGACGGCGTGGCCGTGGCCGAGGAAGAGGTGCTGCGGATCACCGCCGTGCAGGACAGCGAGATCATTCTGGTGGATCTGGCCTAGAAGGACTGCCGAGCGATCAGCAGGTGTGGCGAGTGGGCTTGCCCACGCTCGACTGCGAAGCAGTCGTAAAACCGAATACCCCGGTCCATCTGACAGACCGAGCCGGCTGGTTTCAGGGGTGCTTCGCACCCCAGCGCGGGCAAGCCCGCTCGCCACAAAACCACGGTTATCCGATAGACAGGGCTCGCAGGTTTCAGAGTGCCGCCCGGCAAGCCCGCTCGCCACAAGGGAGGGTCACTTGGCGCAAATGGCTCCGTCCACCAGTACCTGCGCTTCCGCCACCAGGCGCTTGAGGTGATCGTCACCGACAAAGCTCTCGGCGTAGATCTTGTAGATATCCTCGGTGCCTGACGGCCGTGCGGCGAACCAGCCGCTCTCGGTCATGACCTTCAGGCCGCCGATGGCCTGGTCGTTGCCTGGCGCATGGCTGAGGATCTGCTGGATCGCTTCGCCGGCCAGTTGCGTCGAGGTCACCTGCTCCGGCGACAGCTTGCTCAGCAGCGCTTTCTGCGCCGGCGTCGCCTTGGCATCGACGCGCACGGAGAACGGCTCGCCCAGCTCGTCGGTCAGGCCACGGTAGATCTGGCTCGGGTCACGCCCGCTGCGCGAGGTCATTTCCGCCGCCAGCAGGGCCGGAATCAGGCCGTCCTTGTCGGTGGACCAGACGCTGCCGTCCTTGCGCAGGAACGATGCCCCCGCACTCTCCTCGCCACCAAAGCCGAGGGAGCCGTCGAACAGGCCGTCGGCAAACCACTTGAAGCCCACCGGCACTTCGTACAGGCGCCGGCCCAGGCGGGCCGCCACGCGGTCAATCAGGCCGCTGCTGACCACTGTCTTGCCGACCGCCGCATCGGCGCGCCACTGCGGGCGGTTCTGGAACAGATAGTCGATGGACACCGCCAGGTAGCTGTTCGGCGCCAGCAGGCCACCGGACGGCGTGACAATACCGTGGCGGTCATGGTCGGGATCGCAGGCGAAGGCCACGTCGAAACGCTCCTTCAGGCCGATCAGGCCCTGCATCGCATGGCTGGAGGACGGGTCCATGCGGATCTTGCCGTCCCAGTCGACGCACATGAAGCGGAAGGTCGGATCGACCTCGGTGTTCACCACTTCCAGGTTCAGGCGGTAGTGATCGGCGATCGCCGACCAGTAGCGCACGCCGGCACCGCCCAGGGGATCGACACCCAGGCGCAGGTTGGCGCCACGGATAACGTCCATGTCGATGACATTGACCAGGTCGGCGACATAGCTGTTGAGATAGTCATGACGGTGGGTGGTGTCGGCCTTGAGCGCCTTCTCGTAGCCGATGCGCTTCACGCCGGCCAACTGGTTGCCCAGCAGCTCGTTGGCCTTGGCTTCGATCCACTTGGTGATATGGGTATCGGCCGGACCGCCGTTGGGCGGGTTGTACTTGAAGCCACCGCTTTCCGGCGGGTTGTGGGACGGGGTGATCACCACACCGTCCGCCAGGCCGGAAGTGCGACCGCGGTTGTAGCAGATGATGGCGTGGGATACCGCCGGCGTCGGCGTGTACTCATCGCCTTGGGCAATCATGGTTTCCACGCCGTTGGCAGCAAACACTTCCAGGGCACTGGCACCGGCCGGGGTGGACAGCGCATGGGTATCGATGCCGACAAACAACGGGCCATCGATCCCCTGGGACTGGCGGTACAGGCAGATGGCCTGGCTGATGGCCAGGACATGCCATTCATTGAAACTCAGCTCGAACGAACTGCCCCGATGCCCGGAGGTGCCGAAGGCGACACGCTGGGTGGAGATCGCTGCATCGGGTTGGCCAGTGTAGTAGGCCGATACCAGTCGCGGGATATCAACCAGCAGCTGTGCCGGTGCCGGTTTGCCCGCAAAAGGACTGAGTGTCATGCAAAACCTCTGGAAATCAAAGAGTACGAGGGGGAAGCGCGCAGTTTACTGGCAGTTCGACACTGGCGTTAAGGTATCTATCCCATGACGAGAAAGATTTTCTGCAGCCGACGCCCCCTGGCTGTCGGGGGCGTCCGGACAAAGATGAAGTCAGTTCAGGGGGGGGTCAACGGGCCTTCGCCCGCACCTCGCCGTAATGGCCGTCCTGACCATGCTCAAGGTCGTAGCGCAGTTCGGCGATCAGTTCGGAAATGGCGCGATTGCTGTCCAGCTTCGAGGCGCAGATCCCGGTCACCACCAGGTCGACCCGTTCGGATTTCCTGTCGAACACCTTGACGGTCAGGGACTCGTTCGCGCCCAGGGTGCATTGGCAGCGCATCGGCAGGAAACTGCTTTCAATGATATTGCGTAACTCCAACGTCGATAGCGATAGCATGGCTACTCTCTCCGTTCTATGAGGCTGCCAGATTTTATTGTGGTGACGGCCATTGGCCGCCGCGCAACCCACGGGCGGCCGGCCCTGTCCTCTCCTGGACAACGAAACCACCTTCAAGACTAGGCCGTTTTTTTTCGGCTGTTAAGGTTATTCGTCCAACAATCCGCCCAGTGGGTGCCACTCGAAAGCAGCAGGAAACATGCCCACCAAGATGAATAATTGTTTGCTGGAAAAACAATGACTTTGCCCCACTAATAGCAAAGTGACGCTATGCAAAATGCAAGAAAAATGCTTTGGCATAGTGCAATTTGCCCTTATCTTGGCAAGTAACTTGGGTACCCGGAAAAAACCACCGCATCCAATACGGCATGCCGTCATGGCTGCACCACTCAAACGAGGGATAGCTCCCTCCTGACAGGGCAAGAGAGCTCATGAATTCGACGACTATCGCCGCCACATTCCTGCTGGCCTTGACCACTGCCGCCAGCGCGGTCGCCGCCGACAAATCGGATCTGGCCCCCTTCCCGAAAGCGGAAGATGGTTTCACCCGCACGGTCATCCGGGTACCGAAGATGACCAAGGACTCCGATCACCGGGTGGAAATCATCGCCGGGAAGACCCTGCCCGTCGATTGCAACCAGAAACGCCTGGGCGGCAACCTCGACGAAAAGAACCTCGAAGGCTGGAGCTATTCCTACTACCGCCTGGAAAGCGTCAGCGGCCCGGTGTCCACGCTGATGGCCTGCCCACCCGGCACCAAGGCCAAGAAGGACTTTGTCCCGGTGGTCGGCACCGGCTACATGCTGCGCTACAACAGCAAGCTGCCGCTGGTGATCTACGCCCCGGACGACGTGGAAATCCGCTACCGCATCTGGACACCGTCCAAGCTGACCAAGAAGGCCGTCAGCGAATAACCGCCATAGCGGTCAGCCCAGCGCAACCTGCGGCCCGCAATGGGCCGCACGTTCGGCGACATGCCGCAGGCTGTCGAAGTTGATATTGGCGCCGGAATTGATCGCCACCAGCGTCTGACCCTTGAGCCGGTTGAGCGTCACATATTTCCTGATACCCGCCACCGCCAGCGCGCCTGAAGGTTCGGTGATGGACCGGGTATCGTCATAGATATCGCGGATGGCGCTGCACAACTCGTCATTGCTGACGGTGATGACTTCATCGACATGCCGGCGGCAGACCTCGAAACCGTATGCACCGATCTGCGCGACCGCAACACCATCGGCGAAGGTCCCGACCCGGGGCAAGACCACCCGCTCCCCGGCCTGCAACGCCAACTGGAGGCAGTTCGAGTGCTCCGACTCGACGCCGATGATCCGCACCTGCGGGCGCAGGTATTTGACGTAGGCGGCGATCCCGGCGATCAGGCCACCACCGCCGACCGGAACGAAGATCGCATCCAGCGCGCCCTGATGCTGGTTGAGCAGTTCCATCGCCACCGTGCCCTGGCCGGCAATCACCTCGGGATCGTCGAAGGGCGAGACAAAGGTATGGCCCTGCTCCTCTGCAAGCGCCAAGGCATGGGTCAGGGCGAATGGAAAACTCTCGCCGTGCAGAACCGCCGTCGCTTCGCGGCTGCGTACGCCCTGCACTTTCAACTCGGGGGTGCTGGTGGGCATGACGATCGTTGCCTTGATGCCCAGAGTGAGGGCCGCCAGTGCCACGCCCTGGGCATGGTTGCCCGCCGACGCCGTGACCACGCCACAACGGCGCTGGGCCTCGTCGAGCTGCACCAGCTTGTTGTAGGCGCCGCGAATCTTGAAGGAAAAGGTCGGTTGCAGGTCTTCGCGCTTGAGCAGGATCTGGTTGCCCAGCGCCAGGGATAGCGCCGGGGCCGGCTGCAGTGGCGTGCGGATCGCCAGGTCGTAGACCGGGGCCGCAAGGATCTTGCGCACATAGCTGCCCAGCAGCAGGGACTCGCTACTCGGTGATGTTCTACTCGGTGGTTGACTGGCGGTATCGTTGCTCATGGGGCTCTCCGGGTGATCGCTTGGCCTCGGAGACAGAAACAACAAACCCGCCTCGGAGGCGGGTTTGGGTAACAGATACAGGTCAGCCCGCCAGATAAGGAATGGCGATAATAATGCTTGGCTGAGGAAGAATGTGGGTGCAGGTCATGGATCGAAATTAGCCGGGAGCGCCGGGCAAGTCAATGGCTGAATTCGTTGCCTGCTTGCCGGAAATATACGAAACATATACGATTCATATATTCCAAGCCGAGAGAAACCCATGGGCATCGTCAAGATCTCCGATGAACTGCATGAACAACTGCGCATGGCCAGTGCCGCCATGGATCGCTCGATCAACGCACAGGCCGAGTTCTGGATCAAGCTCGGGCTGCTGGCCGAGCTCAACCCACAACTGGGCTACAACGATCTGGTCAACCGCCTGCTGTTGAACAGGGAAGACCTGATTCGAGGGCGCAGCTGATGCCTGTGGGCCTGATCAAGACGCCAGCCGAACTGGCGCTGATGCGTGAAGCCGGGCGCCTGCTGGCCGAGGTCTTCAGCATGCTCGACGGGCTGGTGGCCGCGGGCCTGTCGACCCTGGAACTGGATCGCCGGGTGGAGACGTTTATCCGCCAGGAACTGTTGGCCCGCCCGGCCAGCAAGGGCCAGTACGACTACCCCTACTCCATCAATACCTCGATCAACGAGGTGGTCTGCCATGGCATGCCTGACGCCCGGGCGATCCTGGCGCAAGGCGATATCGTCAATATCGACATCACCCTGGAGAAGAACGGCTTTATCGCCGACTCCAGCAAGATGTACCTGGTCGGTGAAGTCAGCACCCAGGCCCGACGCCTGGTGGACAAGACCTTCGAGGCGCTCTGGGCAGGTATTCGCAGGGTCAGGCCAGGGGCCCGGCTGGGAGATATCGGCCATGCGATCCAGAAACACGCCGAAGCCAACGGCTACAGCGTGGTGCGCGAGTACTGCGGGCATGGCATCGGCCGGCAGATGCACGAGGAGCCGCAGGTTCTGCATTTCGGCCGGCCGGGCACCGGGCTGGTGCTACGCGAAGGCATGGTCTTCACCATCGAGCCGATGCTCAACCAGGGCAGCGCCCGGGTGCGTGACCTGAAGGACGGCTGGACCGTGGTAACCCGCGACGGCAGCCTGTCGGCGCAGTGGGAACACACCGTGGCCGTCACCGCCGATGGCTTCGAAGTGCTGACCCTGCAACCTGGATTCCCCCCATGATCGTTCCCACGCTCCGCGTGGGAATGCCGCCCCGGACGCTCCGCGTCCAGCCTTTGCGACGCAGAGCGTCGCGAGATGCGTTCCCACGCGGAGCGTGGGAACGATCAAGTGGCCGGCTTCGCCGGTTCGCGGGCAAGCCCGGCGCCTAGAGGGTCTGGTACTGCCTTCAGGTGGCCCGGTCGGTATTGCCGGCCATGCGCTTGAGCCCGAGCACCATCAGCCCCGCCCCGACGAGCATCGCCGTGAGGAACAGCGGATAGGACACCCACCACGGCGTACCCGCGGTCATCATGCTGTATTCGGACATGCCGCCGATGCTGGCGATCAGGTTGAGCGGCAGGAACACCACGTTGATCAGTGTCAGCTTGCGCAGCAGGCCGTTGGTGCTGTTGTTCATCAGGTTGCCACGGGCGTCGATCAGCGCGGAAAACACGTTGGAATAGATCTCGGCCTGCTTGTAGCACTGGTTGTTCTCGATGATCAGGTCGTCGATCAGGCCGATCGCCTGCTCGCTGAAGGCCTCCTTCTGGGCGTGATTGCGCAACCGCGTCAACACCGCGCCGTTGCTGTGCAGGGCGTTGATGTAATAGATCAGGCTTTCGCTGAGGTTGAACATCTGGATCAGATGGCGGTTTTCCATCGACGCATAGAATTTCTGCTGCAGCTCGCGGGCGACCATCTTGATCACCTTCAAGTGCCCGAGGTAGTGATGGATGTTGTTGAAGAGCATCTCCAGCAGCACATCGAGCGGCGTGTGCAGGGCCTTGCGCGTACCGAGGCTGTCGAGCTGGGCATCATCGGTGGCGATCACCAGCAGGCGTTCGGCACAGAACAGCAGGCCGCAGGATGACACCTCGAAGGACAGGCTGCCGGCCCCCGAATAGTTCAGCGGGCGCTTCCAGATCAGGAACAGATTGTCCGGGTGAAACTCGATGCGCGAGACCTCGTCCGGGTCCAGGGCCGACGCCAGGGCATGCTCGTCAAGCTTGAAATGGCTGTGCAACAGATCCCGTTCCGCCGCATCGGGATTGCTGAACAGCATCACCCCGGCATCCAGGCGTTCCACTGCCTGCAGCGCGCCGTGCTGCAACTCGAAGCTCTTGATCATCGCCGCCCCCTACCAGGCCTGACCGCGACGCTTGAGCTCCAGGCGCCGGACAAACTCTTCGAGCACCAGCCCATACAGGTCGTCCTGCAGGTAGGCGTCCTCGATCCCGGCGTCCATGTTCGGGTTGTCATTGACTTCAATCACCACCACTTTGTCACCGGACTGCTTGAGGTCGACCCCGTACAGCCCGTCGCCGATCAGGTTGGCGGTCTTCACGGCCAGTTCGACCACCGCACGCGGGGCTTCGTGAACCGCCAGGGTCCGGCATTCGCCGTTGACATCCTGGCCCTTGGCCTTGTGGTTGTAGATCTGCCAATGCCCCTTGGACATGAAGTACTGGCAGGCGAAGATCGGCTTGCGGTTGAGCACCCCGATGCGCCAGTCGTATTCGGTATAGAAGAACTCCTGGGCCAGCAACAGCACCGAGTGTTCGAACAGTTCGGCGGTGGCTTCCAGCAGCGCCTGCTGGCTTTCGACCTTGATCACGCCACGGGAAAAACAGCCGTCGGGGATTTTCAGCACCAGCGGAAAACCCAGGCGGTCGCCGACCCGTTCGAAGTCTTCCGGTCGTTCCTTGTAGAGGATCTCGGTCGCCGGCATGCCCAGCTTGTGGCTCTTGAGCAGATCGGTCAGGTAGACCTTGTTGGTGCAGCGCAGGATCGACGCCGGGTCGTCCATCACCACCAGCCCTTCGCTTTCGGCCTTCTTGGCGAAGCGGTAGGTGTGGTTGTCGACGCTGGTGGTCTCGCGGATCAACAGTGCATCGTATTCGGCGATCCGCCCGTAGTCCTTCTTCTCGATCAGTTCGACATCGATGCCCAGGCCCTTGCCGACCCGGATAAAACTCTCCAGCGCCTTGGCATTCGAAGGGGGCAAGGCTTCCTGGGGGTCGTGCAGGATTGCCAGGTCATAACGGGCCAGGCGACGCGAACGTGGTACACGCCAGATTTTGCGACTGAAACTGTCGAGGGACTGGGCGAAGTGATCTTCCTGGTCCTCGCGCAACTTCTGTAAAGTCCCCGCCTTGACCCCTTCGATATGCCAACTGTTGCTCTTCTTGAACTCGACCAGCAATATCGGACAGGGAAATACTTCAAACAATTGTCGGGCAAGTTCCTGCAGCGGCTCGATAACGGTAGTACCGAAATACAGCGTCAGGGTAAAGCCTTCGGTATCCCGATAAAGATGATCGCCAAGGGCCTTGCCCAGGGTTTTATCCAAGTCATCCAGGGCCAGCCCGTACAGCGCCTTGCGGGTCAGCTCGCTGATGGTCCGCACCGAGGGAATGACCTTGTGTCCGCGGGCTTCGGCCAGCAACGAGCAGTAGTAGCCATGGCCCAGGTACTTGTAGCCGCGACACAGGTTGATCACCTGCACGCGCTTGCCCGGCTCATTGACACGGGACTGTTCCAGGTACTCCTGGGCGGTGACGATATCCTCGCTGGGAAAGTATGAAGCCCAGTCTTCCTTGCGCTCGACAATAATAACCAACTGACTGCCAGGATTATTCGACGGAGATAAATAAGTTGCCGTGGATATTGCTGCCGGCAAACTTTGCCCGGATACTTCGCGCCAATGACCTTGTACCGCTGACATAGAGATCGATCCGTTGAACAAGATGCTTTCTATTAAGCACGAACTTTTCAGAAAGTCCCGTTCCGTTACGCAACTTTTACGGTGGTTATATGGATCTCGTCTTTCGCCTTGCGACAACCGATGACCTGGCTGCACTGCTGCAGCTGGAAGAGCATTGTTTCACCACCGACCGCCTGACCGCCCGCAGCTTCCACTGGATGGTCAGTCGGGCCCACGCCCGGCTGATCGTCGCCCAGCAGGCCGACGGACAACTGGCCGGCTATGCCCTGGTGCTGTTTCACCGCGGCACCTCGCTGGCACGCCTGTATTCGATTGCCATCGCGCCCCACGCGCGCGGTATCGGCCTGGGCAAACAGCTGCTGCAACGCAGCGAGGCCTGTGCCCTGGAGCATGACTGCGCCTATCTGCGCCTGGAAGTACGCACCGACAATGACGCGGCTATCGCCCTGTACGAGCACAACGGTTATCGCCGCTTCGGCCTGATCAACGACTACTACGAGGACCATACCGACGCCCTGCGCCTGGAAAAACGCATCCTGCAGCACCACGCCAACCGTGAGGCCCAGGTGCCCTATTACGCCCAGACCACCGAGTTCACCTGCGGCCCGGCCTGCCTGCTGATGGCCATGGGCGCGTTACAGGCGCAGCGCCAGGCCTCGCGTCGCGAAGAAGTGCAGATCTGGCGTGAAGCGACCACCGTGTTCATGACCTCGGGGCACGGCGGCTGCAGCCCCCAGGGCCTGGCGCTGGCAGCCTGGCGACGTGGCTTTGCGGTGCGCCTGCAAGTGAGTATCAGCGGTCCGCTGCTGCTCAACGGTGTCCGTAACGAGCATAAAAAAGCCGTCATGCGCCTGGTACATGACGGCTTCGAAGAGGAACTGCAGCAGACCGATGTCGAACAGGTGCTCGGCGGCGCCCTGGATCTACCGCGCCTGCTGGCCGCCGGCGGCCAGCCACTGGTGTTGATCAGCAGCTACCGCCTGACCCGCTCCAAGGCGCCACACTGGGTGATCGTGACCGATTGCGACGAGGAGTTCGTCTACCTGCACGATCCGGATGTCGACCACAGCCAGCACCGACAACCGCTGGACTGCCAGCATCTGCCAGTCAGCCACGGTGAATTCGACAAGATGAGCGCCTTCGGCAACAGCAAGCTGCGGGCGGCAGTGATCGTCTACTCCAGGCCCACCTTGTAGAGCGCACCGTTCTCGGCATCGGTGAGGACATACAGGTAGCCGTCCGGTCCCTGGCGGACATCGCGAACCCGCGATTTCAGTCCGCCCAGCAGGCGCTCTTCATGGATGACCTTGTCGCCATCGAACTGCAGGCGGATCAGCTCCTGGGCCACCAGTGCACCGATAAACAGGTTGTGCTGCCATTTCGGAAAGCGATCGGCATCATAGAACGCCATGCCGCTGAGACCGGGGGATTTTTCCCAGACATGGTGGGGCGGCACGGTGCCTTTCACCGTCTTGCCCTGGGCCTCGGGGATCGGTTGCAGCGAATAGTTGATGCCATGGGTTGCCAGCGGCCAACCGTAGTTCTTGCCGCGCTCGATGATATTGATCTCGTCACCGCCCCGCGGCCCATGCTCGTGGGTCCACAAGGTCCCGGTCCAGGGGTTGAGCGCTGCTCCCTGCTGATTGCGATGTCCGTAGGACCAGATCTCCGGGCGCACGCCCTGCTGGCCGACAAAGGGGTTGTCATCGGGAACCCGGCCGTCAGGAAAGATCCGCACCACCTTGCCTTGCAGCTTGTCGAGGTCCTGAGCCGTCGGCCGTTCGTTGTTTTCACCCAGGGCGATAAACAGGTAGCCGTCGCGGTCGAATACCAGGCGCGAGCCGAAGTGATTGCCCACCGACAGCTTCGGCTCCTGGCGGAAGATCACCTTGAAACCGCTCAACTGCTGCAGGTCCGCCGACAGTTGCCCTCGCCCCACCACGGTGCCGGCCTTGCCACCCTCACCCCCGCCTTCGGCGTAAGACAGGTAGACCAGCCGATCTTCCTTGAACGACGGCGACAACACCACATCGAGCAAGCCGCCCTGGCCCTTGGCCCAGACTTCGGGAACACCACCCAGCGGTGCCGACAGTTTGCCGTCGGGACTCACCACCCGCAGGCTTCCGGGGCGTTCGGTGACCAGCATGCCCTGCTTGTCGGGCAGGAACGCCAGGGCCCAGGGATGCTTCAGGCCATCGACGATTTCCGTGGCGGTTACCGCTCCCAGTTCGGACTGGAAGGTCTGGGGCGCCCTATCGACCGCCAGCACGGGCAGGCTCATCAATGAGCCGGTGCACAAGGTCGCCAGGAGTGTTTTCAGCAACATGGGCATTTCCTTATGGTTGGAGAAAAAACACTGGCCATCAACTCCGTCTCAGCGGCGCTGGTTCGGATCGGCGCGAGTGCCAGGTTGGATCGGCACCGCCATCGGCGCCTGCTGGTCGCGCGGGTAACCATTGCGGATCGCCCCGTTCTCGATCGTCGAAGGGCGCGGCGTTGGCTGGGTATTGAGGCCGCGTACAGGCGGAGTGGCCGACTCGGAGCCTTGCCGGCTGTTGGGGTTGGCACGGCGAATCGGGCTGTTATAGGGGTTGTCGCTGTTGGGCAGGTTCTGCGCCAGCAGCAATGCCGCAGGTGGTGTCGGACTCAGGACAGCGCCATCGGCGGGGATGGCAACGACCAGCAGGCCGATGACCAACAAGGGGGTCAGACCGAAGACAAGTCTGTTCATGACGCCTCTCTCGAAGGATGAATTCATTATTGGCTGCAAACAGCCCATCAAGAATTGGATAACACCCTACGCCCGAGGTTCGCGCCACGGAAAAATTTCATATGACAGAATGCTTCAACAAATCGGCGGCAACATCGCGAAAAAGCTGGCCTGGCGGTGTCCCGACGAAAAAAGCACTGGACCAAACCTCTCACATTACGCCTGTTTTGCCACGGGCATAACCTGTCAACTTTGACAGTTATGCGCGGGTCTTTTTTACGTTATAACCCCCCACGAACACCCATGTTGAGCGCGTAGGGCCCTCAACATGCGCCGTGGTGGCTACGCCCTATCCTTGAAAAAAGGATAAATGCGATGCCTTATTTCCTGCTTCGCCCTCTCTGTGTTGTCTTTTTCCTCCTGATAACCCTGCAAGGCGCCCGCGCCGCTTGCACCTTCGCTCCGGCCACTGCCGGCAACGATGACTACTCCTGCGACAGCGGAACCGCCCCGACACTCGTCGACAACGCCGGCAACAACAGCCTGACAATGCCTGCCGGCGGCACCGGCAGCATTACCGGTCCGGTGGTCTTCGGCACTGGCAACGACCGGGTGGTCATCGGTGGCGGCACCATCCACGGCGATGTCGATGAAGGCAGCGGCACCGACAACTTCACCATGACCGGCGGACAGATCCAGTCGCTGCACCAGGGTGACGGCCTCGACACCTTCCAGATGAGCGCCGGGGTCATCGTCGACGAGTTCGAAGATGGCGACAGGGCCATCATGACCGGCGGGTCGATCGGACGTGTCGACATGAAACTGGACGACAATCTGTTCGACATGCAGGGCGGCACCATCGTCGGCAACCTGGTGACCGGCTTCGGCAAGGACACCATCCTCTTCACCGGCGGGACCATCGGCGGCAATATCAGCGTCAGCGGCGGCGACGATCAGGTCCTGGTCACCGACGGCACGATACACGGTGAAGTCCGCATGAGCGCCGGCGCGGACATCTTCAACTGGCGCAACGCCGGTATTATCCACGGCGCCATCCTGATGGGGGATGACAACGACCAGGCGCTGCTCGACGGCCTCTCGGACGCCACCCTCTCCTCCACGCCGTCGGTGGATGGCGGCAATGGCACCGATCAACTGACGTTCCAGGCCAGCACACCGATCAATGGCGCGCGCTACGTCAACTGGGAATCGGTGAAACTCACCCAGGGCAGCCAACTGACCCTCAATGACAGCCTGGTGCTGGGAGACGTCGGTACCGGCACGGGCACCCTGGATATCGATGCCAGTAGCAGCCTGAGTTCCCACAGCGGCGTGCTCACGGCCTTCACCGCCGGACAGAATGTCACCCTGACCAACGCTGGTACGATCAACCTCACCAGCGGCGGTGCGCAGGCCGACGATCGCTTCACGGTGGTCGGCAACTATGTCGGCAATAGCGGTCACCTGAAGCTCAACAGCACCCTCGCCGGCGATGACTCACCTTCCGACCGGCTGGTGGTATCCCAGGGCTCGCTCTCCGGGACCACCGCCATAGAAGTCAGCAACTTCGGCGGTGGCGGTGCCGAAACCCTGCAGAACGGTATCCAGGTCGTCGAGGCCACCCAGGGTGCAACCAGCAGCGCCGGCGCCTTCAGCCTGGCGGGCCCGGCGTCAGCCGGGGCCTTCGACTACTACCTGTTCAAGGGCGGCGTCAGCGCCGGTACGGAAAACAACTGGTACCTGCGCTCCGCCGTGACCGGGCCGGATCCGGAAGGACCGGTCACGCCGCTGCCACAACCGGTTTTCCCCGGCCTGCCGACACCCGCCCCCGGAGAAACCATTCCCTTCTACCGTCCTGAGGTACCGATCGACGCGGTCGTCACGCCCGCCGCCGCGCTACTGGCCCAGACCACCCTGGGCACCTTCCACGAACGCCAGGGCGAGCAAAACCTGTTGCGGGAAAACGGCGACCTGCCGGCCGGCTGGGCCCGAACCTTCGCCAGCCGCTCGCGGCAGAGCTGGACGGGAGACGTCAACCCGAGCCTGGACAGCACGGTCTGGGGTTTCCAGGCAGGACACGACCTGTTCGGCTCAACCAGCGCGGATGGCTACCGGCAACACGCCGGGCTGTTCGTCAGCCATGCCCGCCTGGACGGTGACGTGCGCGGTTTCACCGGTGGTTTCCAGGATCGCGAAGCCGGCAACCTGCGCCTCAACGGCGACAGCCTGGGCGCCTACTGGACCCTGATCGGCCCCACCGACTGGTATATCGACACCGTCGCCATGGGCACCCGCTACAGCGGCAACGCCCGCTCCGACCGTGGCGTCAAACTCGACCTCAAGGGACATGCCGTGACGCTGTCCGTGGAAAGCGGCTATCCGCTGCCGCTGTCCGAGCGCTGGGTCATCGAACCCCAGGTCCAGGTGATCGGCCAGAAAGTCTCCATGGACAGTGATGACGACGGCATCTCGCGAGTCGGTTTCGACACCCAGGAGTACGTCAAGGGTCGCATCGGCGTGCGTGCCAAAGGCTCTTACGTCGCAGGCGACGTACCCGTCGAGCCCTATGTGCGCGGCAACCTCTGGCACGACTTCAAGGGACGCGACACCGCAACCTTCGACGGTTATCCGATCAAGACCGACCATACCGGCAGCACCCTGGACTTCGGGGCCGGCGTGGTGGCGAAACTGAGCCGGGACGTCAGCCTCTACACCAGCATCGACTACGGCAGCAATATCGATGCCCGCCAGCAGGAAGCCGTCTCCGCGACCGTCGGCGTGCGCATGAGCTGGTAGGCGTGGCTCGCTGTGCACAGCCACTGTGGCGAACGCAAAAAACCCCGGCGGTGCCGGGGTTCAAGCGCGAGTCAACGCATCGGTTACCGGCTGTTTTCCGCTCGCCGCACCTTGTGCACCGGCAGCGACACCACATAGGCCATGGCTTCTTCCCGGGTGCTGAACGAACTCAATCGATCCGCCTGGGTGCGCACTTTCCAGGGACCACCGCTGGCGTGGATTACCTCGTAGCCGTTGACATGCATCTTCGAGAGCAGTGAAACGCTCATAGCCACCTCCCTTCACGTGAGATATCCGAGGATTGCCGCCCCACCATACACCCGGTCGAGGCCGATTGACCGGCCGTACGTCGCCGACTGGCTCGCCACCGGCCTCGCGCCAGCCGCGAAAATCTCGCGCTCAGCAGGATCATCGCGCACAAAAGCGCCGAATCAACGATCAGCCGCCATATAACTGTCGTCTCACGTATGCGACAATAGATGAAATGTCTGGCACCCACCCCGCATTCACATCACGGCAACTCGGCCTGTACGCGCGCAGCTTGCTGTCGACTTATGCCCGCTGGATAACCTCACGCTCCGGTTGGAGCGAGCCGGAAACGTTGCAAAAGGGTATCGAACGGGTATCTGCAGCCTCCGGCCACAGTTCAGTTATTGATAGGTAAGCTCCTTGATCTCCACAGCTAACATCACCATGCAGTTCGGCGCCAAGCCGCTCTTCGAGAACGTTTCGGTCAAATTCGGCGGTGGTAACCGCTACGGCCTGATCGGCGCCAACGGGTGCGGCAAGTCCACGTTCATGAAAATCCTCGGCGGCGACCTCGAGCCATCCGGCGGCCAGGTCATGCTGGAGCCGAACGTGCGCCTGGGTAAACTGCGCCAGGATCAGTTCGCCTACGAAGAATTCAGCGTGATCGACACCGTGATCATGGGGCACGAAGAGCTGTGGAAGGTCAAGGCCGAGCGCGACCGCATCTACTCGCTGCCGGAAATGACCGAAGAAGACGGTATGGCCGTGGCCGAGCTGGAAACCGAGTTCGCCGAGATGGACGGCTACACCGCCGAATCCCGTGCCGGCGAACTGTTGCTGGGCCTGGGTATCGGCATCGAGCAGCACTTCGGCCCGATGAGCGAGGTGTCCCCTGGCTGGAAACTGCGCGTATTGCTGGCCCAGGCGCTGTTCTCCGATCCGGAAGTACTGCTCCTCGACGAGCCGACCAACCACCTGGACATCAACACCATCCGCTGGCTGGAAAACATCCTGACCCAGCGCTCCAGCCTGATGATCATCATCTCTCACGACCGTCACTTCCTGAACAGCGTGTGCACGCACATGGCTGACCTGGATTACGGCGAGCTGCGCCTGTTCCCGGGCAACTACGACGAATACATGACCGTGGCGACCCAGTCGCGCGAACAACTGCTGTCGGACAACGCCAAGAAGAAGGCGCAGATTTCCGAACTGCAATCGTTCGTCAGCCGCTTCTCGGCCAACGCCTCGAAAGCCAAGCAGGCCACCTCCCGCGCCAAGCAGATCGACAAGATCCAGCTGGCCGAGGTCAAGCCATCAAGCCGCGTCAGCCCGTTCATCCGCTTCGAACAGACCAAGAAGCTGCATCGCCAGGCGGTCATCGTCGAGCATATGGCCAAGGGCTTTGATGGCGTCCCGTTGTTCAAGGACTTCAGCTTCACCGTCGAAGCCGGCGAGCGCGTGGCGATCATCGGCCCGAACGGTATCGGCAAGACCACCCTGCTGCGCACCCTGGTCAACGAACTGACCCCGGACGCCGGCACCGTGAAATGGACCGACGCCGCCGAACTGGGCTACTACGCCCAGGACCACGCCCATGACTTCGAAGACGACGTCAACCTGTTCGACTGGATGGGTCAATGGACCCAGGGCGGCGAGCAACTGGTGCGCGGCACCCTTGGCCGCATGCTGTTCTCCAACGACGAGATCCTCAAGTCGGTCAAGGTGATTTCCGGTGGTGAGCAAGGCCGCATGCTGTTCGGCAAGCTGATCCTGCAAAAGCCCAACGTGCTGGTGATGGACGAACCGACCAACCACCTGGACATGGAATCCATCGAGGCGCTCAACCTCGCGCTGGAAAACTACCCGGGCACGCTGATCTTCGTCAGCCACGACCGCGAATTCGTCTCGTCCCTGGCCACCCGCATCATCGAGCTGAGCCCGAGCGGCGTGATCGACTTCAGCGGCACCTATGACGACTACCTGCGCAGCCAGGGCGTAGTCTTCTAAAAAACGCTCATCACCCTGATCGTTCCCACGCTCCGCGTGGGAATGCAGCCCGTGACGCTCGGCGTCACAGAAGCGGACGCAGAGCGTCCAGAGAGGCATTCCCACGCTGGAGCGTGGGAACGATCAACACACCGCTCTTTCGTTAAAAGGCCGGCAGAAAATTAGTTAGCCTGCTTTCTTTTATCCCTCCGGCCCGCCATGATGAAGCTCTCCAACCGCCCGCCCGCGAACGAGCCCTCATGTCCGCCCAGCAACCTCCCCGCCAGCCCGGCAACCTGACCGTCACCCTGCAAATCGTTTCCATCGTCTTCTACACCTTTGTCGCCTTTCTCTGCATCGGCCTGCCGATCGCGGTCTTGCCCGGCTATGTGCATGAGCAACTGGGCTTCAGTGCGGTGATCGCCGGGCTGACCATCGGTTCGCAGTACCTGGCCACGCTGCTCAGCCGGCCCATGGCCGGGCGCATGGCCGACAGCGTCGGCACCAAGCGTGCGATCATCTATGGCCTGTCGGGGATCGTCCTCAGCGGCGGGCTGACCCTGCTGTCGACACTGGTGCAGCACCTGCCCCTGCTGAGCCTGGCCATCCTGATTCTCGGACGCTTGCTGCTGGGGGTTGCCCAGGGCCTGATCGGCGTGGGTACCATCAGTTGGGGGATCGGCCAGGTCGGCGCCGAGCAGACCGCCCGGGTGATTTCCTGGAACGGTATCGCTTCCTACGGCGCCATCGCCATCGGTGCGCCGCTGGGCGTGCTGATGGTTGCCGAGCATGGTTTCTCCAGCCTCGGCATCGCCCTGTCGACGCTGGCCGCCGGAGCCCTGCTGCTGATCCGCAACAAACCCTCGGTGCCGGTGATTCGTGGCGAACGCCTGCCCTTCTGGGCAGTGTTCGGACGCATTGCGCCCTATGGCGCGAGCCTGACCCTGGCGTCCATCGGCTACGGCACCCTGACCACCTTTATCACCCTGTTCTACATCAGTCGCGGCTGGATCGGCGCGGCCTATTGCCTGACGGTCTTCGGCACCTGCTTCATCCTCGCGCGGCTGTTCTTTATCGGCAGCATCAACCGCTTCGGCGGCTTCAAGGTGGCGATTGCCTGCATGAGTATCGAAACCCTGGGCCTGGCCCTGCTCTGGCTGTCACCGTCCACCGCGGTGGCGCTGACCGGGGCCGGGCTGGCCGGGTTCGGCCTGTCCCTGGTGTACCCGGCCATCGGCGTGGAAGCCATCCGCCAGGTGCCGAACTCCAGCCGCGGTGCGGGACTGAGTGCCTACGCGGTGTTTTTCGACCTGGCGCTGGCCATCGCCGGTCCGGTGATGGGCGCGGTGGCGTTGAACCTGGGCTATGCGTGGATTTTCTTCACCGCGGCGCTGCTGTCGATCACCGGCCTGTCCGTCACCGTGCTGCTGGCGCGTCGCCCGGTAGCACGCTGAGTCATTGATCGGCGGTCTGCATACCGCCGCGATTCGGCACGCTGAGGGTCTTGCTGAAGAAACGTCCGGCCTCGGAGATCAGGTCGCGGTGGATATCCACGCGGTTGACCCCTTCAGGATCGGTACACAGGCCTGGCGTGGCCTTGAGCTGCTCTTCGCTGCAGGGCGCCATGAACACGAAGTGCCCGGCCCCGGCGATCATCTTGAACTGCGGCGCCACAGGCAGCTTGCGGGCCAGGGCCGCGGCGTTCTTGTCGGGGAACACCAGCTTGTCGCCGTCGCCGCTGTACATCAGCACCGGCACATGCACATCGGCCAGGGTGTGACGACCGAACATCAGGCCCAGCGGCGCCATCAGCATCAGGGCATGCACCCGCGGATCGGCAACCGGCTGCAGGTCGTCGCGGTCGACGATCAACTCGCCCTTGGTATTGCAGGCGTCCTTGTCTTCCGGACGCTCCTGGCAATAGCGCCGCAGGCGATCCAGATTCGGTTGCGCGCCCGAAAGAATCAACGCGGTTTCGCCGCCGGCGGAATAACCGATCACCCCGACCTGTTCCGCCTCGACGAACGGCGACAGCATCGGATCGCCGAGGGTGGCGGTAATGGCCTCGGAAATCTGCATCGGTCGGCCGTAGAGGTTGCTCAAGGTCCCCAGGCGGCTGTGGTCCTTGTAGTTGTCACCGGGATGCAGCACGGCCACGACGATAAAGCCCTTGCGCGCCAGCGAGGTTGCCAGGTCATGCAGGGCCAGCGGCGTACCGGTATTGCCATGGGACAGCATCAGCAGCGGGTAGCGGCCGATGGCGATACGCGAATCTTCGCTGGCCTGGATGGTGTAGCCGCCGATCTTGCTCGGCTGCTCGCGGCCGGTGGACGGATAGAAGGCGATGGCCTTCATCGGCTGCAGATCCAGCGGATCAAGAAACGTCAGGCGATGGAAACCCACGCTCCAATGAGCCGGGGGCGCTGCCTGCACCGTCATGAGGCTGCCGGACAAACAGATCAGTAACACTGCACAAAGACGCATCATGGGGATGCCCACCTTTGCTGCGTAATTAGCAAGCCAATTTCTCTGCCATTCCCTGAAACTGAAGCTCCACTGAGGCTTCGACTGACTTTTCGAGGTTTTCCAGAGCGCCTATGCCGAAGAGCACTTACTCTCCTGATTGCACAAGACTGCATAAGTCGCGCCAAACCATGATCAGCAGACGCAAAAAACTCCGTACCTGATCATTCACATGATCAGAGTACAGAGTTTAGTGTTTGTTACCGGAAGTTTCTTGCTCGTTTACAAAAGCTTTACGCCGCGGCGAACAAAGTGTCGCTGATCAGTGCCTGGGCGTCGCTCATGGCCTTGGCACGAACCTCCTCACCGTAGCCCAGGCCGTGGGCGCGGACGAATTCGATGTCGGTGATGCCGAGGAAACCGAACAGCACCTTCAGGTAATCTTCATGGGCCACGCCGGTCGGCTGGCCGACATGCAGGCCACCGGAGGTGGACACGATCACCAGCTTCTTGCCACCGGCCAGGCCTTCAGGGCCGTTTTCGGTGTAGCGGAAGGTCTTGCCGGCCACGGCGATGCGGTCAATCCAGGCCTTGAGCTGGGTCGGGATGGTGAAGTTGTACATCGGCGCGGCGATTACGATGGCATCGGCGGCGAGGAACTCTTCGATGGTCGAAACGCTGAGCTCGGCTTCATGACGCTGGGCCGCGTCACGCAGTTCGGCAGCGGTGCCGCCGGCAACCAGGGTCAGGCTGGAAAAGTGGCTGATGGCGTCGCTGGCCAGGTCGCGGTAAGTCACCACGCTCGAAGGCTCGGCGGCCTGCCAGGCGTCAACCACACGACGGCTCAGTTGGCGCGAGGCCGAGTTGTCACCGAGGATGCTGGAATCGATATGCAAGAGTTTCATGTGGGATCTCCAAGTGAGGATCGCCACTCGGCGATCAAGTTGAGATAATCCTACTTGTGAAACCAATAACTGATTAGTCGCTTAAAATGCGATAGTTTGTCCCACCTATAGAACAGCCGAGTGATTACCATGCAGGACCTCAACGATCTCTACTACTTCGCCAAGGTGGTGGAAGCCGGTGGCTTCGCCGCCGCCGGGCGTTTGCTGGGGATTCCCAAGTCGCGCCTGTCGCGGCGTATCGCTGAACTGGAAGAGCGCCTCGGCGCGAGGCTGCTGCAGCGTACCACGCGGCAATTGAAACTGACCGCCGTCGGCGAACGTTACCTGCGCCACTGCCAGGCCATGCTGCTGGAGGCGGAAATGGCCGATGAGGCCGTGGCCAGCATGTCCAGCGAACCGCGTGGGCGCCTGCGGGTGTCGTGCCCGGTGGGACTGGCCCAGGAGTTCATGCCCTGGGTGATTTCCAGCTTCCTCGCGGCGCACCCGCTGGTCCAGCTGGAGGTGCTGATGGTCAACCGCCGCGTCGACCTGGTGACCGAGGGCATCGATGTTGCCCTGCGGGTTCGCGAACACGGCGATGAAGACCCGTTGCTGGTGACCCGACGATTGCGCCAGGCGCAGACCTTCATGCTGGCAACACCGGCCTTCTTGCAAAAACACCCGATCAACAGCCTCGACGACCTCAAGGATGCGCCGATCCTCGGCGCCCTGGAGGCGGATCGCCTGGTGCACCTGAGCCTGCTGGACGAGCACGGGCACAAACGCGAGTTGAGCCTCGAAGCGCGGCTGGGGGTGGACGATTTTGTCGTGCGCAAGGCCTGCGCAATGGCCGGCCTGGGCTTTACCGTACTGCCCATGTTGTACTGCGAGGAAGAACTGGCCAATGGTACCTTCGTGCAAATCCTGCCCGAATGGTCGTTGCCCGGCGGCTGGCTGCAGGCTGTCTACCCCCATCGGCGCGGGGTATTGCCGGCCGTACGGGCCTGGATCGACCACCTGGCCGAAGTATTCAAGGGATGTGGAGACAAGACCCTGTGAAAGAAGCAACGATGAACTCGCAAGCGGTTGCGCGTTTCTGCCTTGACCTGCCAGGCGCCCGCGAGGATTACAAATGGGGCGGCGTACGGGTGTTTTCCATTGCCGGGACGAAGATGTTCGCCCTGCTCAACCTGAGCGGCGACACTTTGTCGTTCAAGGTCGACAAGGATCTGTTCCTCGGCCATATCGACCGTCCGGGCATCCGCCCCGCGCCTTATCTGGCCCGGGCCTACTGGATCACCATGACGGCGCCCTATCCGCTGGGCGCCCGGGAACTGCAGGAACTGCTCAAGCGCTCCCATCAACTGGTGGTCGGCAAGCTGCCCAAGCGCACCCAGGTCGGCCTGCTGCTATAGACCTGCCGCTATAGAAACGACAGGTGAACCAGGCTCGCGCCGAGAAACAGTTGGTCGATCCAGAACACCTGGTGCAGCAGCACGATGGACCAGAACACCAACTGGAAGGACAGCTTGCGGGTCTTGTGCCGAAACACCTGCTGGGCGATCAGCGCTCCCGGCCAACCACCCAGCAACTCGACACCGTGCAGGACCTTCTCCGGCGTACGCCAGGTGTCATTGCGTGCCTTGCGCTTGTCGCTCCAGTAGAGGAAGAACGCTAGCAGGCTCGCGACGCCATAGCCCCACAGCGGCCAGGCAGCACCACCGCTCAGCCACATCTTCAGCGCACCGAAACCGGGCAACCCGCAGAGCAGCAGCCATACCGCGAGCTTGAGCCTGGGGTGCTGCACCCGGCCGCCAGACACCGGCCGGCTGCGTTCCGGATTACGTGCGCCCTTCATGCCTTGGTCGACCAGTCGACCCAGCCGAACTGCCAGGTCGCCAGGATCACCAGGCCGAAGACGATCCGATACCAGGCGAACGCCGCATAGCTGTGGCTGGCGATGAACTTCAGCAGGCCACGCACCGCGATCATCGCGAAGACGAAGGAGGTCACGAAGCCCACGGCAAACACCGGCAGATCGGCCATCTGGAACTGATGGCGGAAGCCGTAGCCGGAATACACCGCGGCGGCGACCATGGTCGGCATCGCCAGGAAGAACGAGAATTCGGTGGCGGTCTTGCGCGACAAGCCGAACAACAGGCCACCGATAATCGTCGCGCCCGAGCGCGAGGTGCCGGGAATCATCGCCAGGCATTGGGCGAAGCCGACTTTCAAGGCATCTTTCCAGGTGATCTCATCGACGGTCTCGGCACGCACCACATGCTCCCGGCGCTCGGCCCAGAGGATGACCAGGCCGCCGACCACCAGCGCCGTGGCGACGGTAATCGGGTTGAACAGATAAGTGGCGATGACCTCCTTGAACAGCACCCCGAGGATCACCGCCGGCATGAATGCCACCAGCAGGTTGAGCGTGAAGCGTTGCGCCGTCCGCTGGGTCGGCAGATCCCGTACCACGGTGAAAATTTTCTCGCGAAACTCCCAGACCACCGCGAGGATCGCCGCGAGCTGAATGATGATATTGAAGGCAATCGCCCGTTCACCGCCAAAACCGAGCAGGTCCGCCACGATGATCTGGTGTCCGGTGCTGGAAATCGGCAGGAATTCGGTCAAGCCCTCGACAATACCCAGTATCAACGCCTGTGCGGCGGTCCAAAGATCCATCATTCCCCCTCAAGGCCCGCCCCTGCGGGTCCTTACAAAAATCGAAAGCCGCGGGTCGCCCCTGGCGTCATCCCGCGTCGAGCCTGTCTCACCACCTGTCGCCAAACCGTGAAAAATGCCTGAAAAATCAGACATCAACTCAGGTTTGGCGGTTTCGGGCCGAAATCCTATCAGACATGCCTGTTTGTCGCTGCCTCGATAGTAGCCATAAGCAGGCTGGGCACCGCGGGGAAAACCTGCTGCTATAGACCCCGCGATGACACAACAACAAGAAAAGGGAATGGTGGTCTTATGAAAAGCTTGCGCAGTGTGTCGATCAGTCGACGCTTGTGGCTCATCCTGATTGTGGCGGTGGTGATGCTGCTGACCCTGGGCCTGTTGATGCTCAAGCAGATCCACGACGACCTCTATCATGCCAAGGCGCAGAAGACCCAGCACGTGGTCCAGGTCGCCAGCGGTATCCTCGATTATTTCCATGGCCTGGAAACGGCCGGCACCCTGACCCGCGAGGCCGCGCAAAAACAGGCACTGAGCGCGGTGCGCGGCTTGCGTTACGACCAGAACGACTATTTCTGGATCAATGACCTGCGACCGGTGATGGTCATGCACCCGGCCAATCCCAAGCTCGAAGGCCAGGATCTGTCCGGGATCAAGGACCCCGACGGTTATGCGCTGTTCAACGAGATGGTCATCCTCGCCAAGGCCAAGGGCGCCGGCATGATCGACTACCGCTGGCCAAAACCGGGGGCCAGCGCTCCGGTCGAGAAGACCTCCTACGTGCAGTTGTTCCAGCCCTGGGGCTGGATCATCGGCTCCGGCGTCTATATCGATGACATGCAGGCCGAGTTCTACGGCCAGGTGCGCAGCGCCTCGCTGGCCGGCGTCGCCATTGCCGCGATCATGGCCCTGCTGGTGCTGCTGATCGGTCGCAGCATAGTGCGGCCGCTGCAGGAAACCGTGGATGCCATGGCCAATATCGCCAGCGGCGAAAGCGACCTCACCCGCAGCCTCGATACCCACGGCCAGGACGAAGTGACCCAGTTGGCCCGACACTTCAATGCCTTTACCAGCAAACTGCGCGGGGTCATCGGCCAGTTGCAGGTGTCGGCGAGTGCCGTCGGGCAATCCTCCAGCGACCTGGGCAGCAATGCCGTCCAGGCCCAGGCACGCAGCCAGCAGCAATCGCAGCAGATGGAAATGGTTGCGACGGCGATCAACGAAGTCACCTATGGCGTCCAGGATGTCGCCAAGAACGCCGAGCAGGCCGCCAGCGAAATGCGTGACGCCGAGGCGCAGGCCCGCCAGGGCCAGTTGAATATCGACAACAGCCTGCAACAGATCGATCGCCTGTCCGGCACCATCGACCAGGCGGTCGAGGTCATCCGTACCCTCGCGGCCGAGAGCACACAGATCGGCAGTGTCCTGGAAGTGATCCGCTCCATCGCCGAGCAGACCAACCTGCTGGCCCTGAACGCGGCCATCGAAGCGGCCCGCGCCGGTGAACAAGGCCGCGGCTTTGCCGTGGTGGCCGACGAAGTACGCCTGCTGGCCCAGCGGACGCAGAAGTCCACGGCGGAGATCCAGTCAATGATCGAACGCCTGCAAAAGCACTCCGAAGCGGCGGTCAAAGTGATCGGCGACAGCAGTCACGCCTCTCGGCTGACCATCGAACAGGCAGGGCTGGCCGGGGAAAGCCTGAACGCCATCGGCCAGGCACTGCGCAACCTCAACGGCCTCAATGCCTCGATTGCCAGCGCCACCCTGCAGCAGGCCCATGTGGTCGAGGACATCAACCAGAACGTCACCGAAGCTGCCGGACTGTCCCACAGCACCGCGCTGGCCGCCGAGCAGTCGAGCGTCGACAGCGGCCAGCTCAAGGCCCTGAGCGAACAGCTCAATGGCTTGCTGAGGCAGTTCCGTATCTGACGCAAGCCCTGATCGCTCCCAGGCACAAGCCCGGGAGCAATCAACACACTCCCCTCCCCGCGGCAGTCTGGTTACAATCCGTCCCCTTCTTTTTCGATGCAAAGGAATTCCCATGTCCGGGATTGAACTGTTTGCCGCCGCGCTCGGCGTGATCGCCGTCTGGCTGACGGTCAAGCAGAACCCCTGGTGCTGGCCGATCGGCCTGGTCATGGTGCTGCTCTACAGCTGGATCTTCTTCGATGTGAAGCTCTATTCGGACATGCTGCTGCAAGTGGTCTACGCCGTGCTGCAGCTCTACGGCTGGTGGCAATGGACCCGCGGCGGCGCGATCCGGCATGGCCGTCAGGTCACCATCCTCGGCCCGCAAGCCTTGCTCGCCGGACTCGCCGCCGGTGCCCTGGGCAGCCTTTTGCTGGGTGCTGCCATGGCCCACTGGACCGACGCCGCGCAACCCTGGCTCGACGCCGCATTGACCGCCTTCAGCCTGGTGGCGCAACTGTGGATGGCGCAGAAGCGCATCCAGTGCTGGCCATTGTGGATCGCGGTCGATGTGATCTTCGTCGGCCTGTTTGTCTACAAGGACCTGTACCTGACCGCCGCGCTCTATGCCCTGTTTACCCTGCTGGCCGTACAGGGTTGGCGTGAATGGCGAACCGACCCGGCGCTGCGGGCATGAAGGTGGTGGTCCTGGCCGGCCCCGAGTCCAGCGGCAAAAGCTGGCTCGCCGGCGAGTTGCAGGCACGCTTTGGCGGCCTGCTGGTGGCTGAGTACGTGCGTCACTTCATCGACTGGCACCAGCGCGACACCTGCCTGGCCGACATCCCGGAGATCGCTCGCGGGCAACTGGCCTGGGAGGATGCCGCCCGTGCCCGGCAGCCGGCGCTGCTGATTCTCGACACCCACCTGCTGAGTAATATCCTCTGGAGCCAGACCTTGTTCGGCGATTGCCCGACCTGGCTGGAACCGGCCCTGCTGGCACGGCAGTACGACCTCCATCTGTTGCTCAGCCCCGACGGCGTGAGCTGGACCGATGACGGCCAGCGCTGCCAACCGGAGCTGGATGAACGCCGCGCCTTTTTCGCCGCCAGCCTGGGATGGCTGACAGAACATCAGCAGGCGGTCCGGATACTCGACGGCGATTGGCAACAACGACACCAACAGGCAATGGCGGCGGTCGAACAGTTGCTGATGGACTGAGGAAAAGCAACGCCAGAAGGCCGGAAAAGCGCTGTTCGGGCGAACAAGTGTCCGTTCATGAAACACCTGGCCGCGCCGCAAGCGACCAGAATCAACGCTTGCGGACCAGCACCCGAGCAAGTGTTAAGACACTGATACACCTCAGCTCCCGGCCCCTGACTACGGGGCCGCGCCCACCTTCCCCCCTGACTCGGCCGCCGATCTGTCTCACGCTTGAAACAGGTCCAGCCATGCCTTGCTCAACAGAACGACCAACCATTTGTTTTATAAGTAAAAATAAAAAGCGGCACAGCTTCTGCTCTTTCCTTCATAACGCTGAACAGGGCCAGCGAACTGAAGAAGGAAAGCCACCGTGGGGACTCTTACAACAACAGGTTTCACCCGCACCTTGCTGATCGGTTGCGCGCTCAGCTCGCTGCTCAGTCTCACGGTCCAGGCCGACGGTAATGGCGTGATCGTACTCAACCGCGATGTACAGCCCCAGGCTTACGGCCGTCCCGCCCTGAAACCGGATCCGAATCCAACCACTGTCAACGCCAACCCTTCAGGTCGCATCAACTCGCTGACCAGCAACATGGAACTGAGCGACGGCGATATCGCCGGGATCAGCACAGGCGCCAATGTCAGCCGGGTGATCACCGTCCACACCACCAACATGCCCGGCCTGAGCAACCCGAACGGCCTGCCCGGCATGGCGGCCGGACACGGTGGCGGCAGCGGCGCCAGCATCGCCAATACAGTCAATCGGGGCTTGTCGGCCGGCATGGGCGCACTCAATGCCATCGGCAAGGGGCAATGACATGAATCGTTCAGTCCTTTTTCTCGCCATGTTCAGCAGCTTCACGGCCTTCGCCGACACCAGCGTGGCCACCAGTGACAACGCCGTGATCGACAACTCCGGCCAACAGTACAAGGGCAGCATCATGGTCAACCAAGCTGCCGGCGACCAGCAACAACAGATCAACAGCCGCGCGATCGCCGTTGGCACCAACGCCACTGCCACGACCTCCCTGACACAGAAGATCAACACCGCGGCCAGCACGGCAATCAACGCCAAGGCCGCCATCCAGGGCAACTCTTTCAGCAACGGCACCGGCATGGTGGGCGTCAACCAGTCCGCCGGGGCCAACAACCAGATGATCAACGCCGTGCGTATCAGCATCAGTGCTGCGCCGCAAAGCGTCGATGACAGCGCTCTGTCGCAACAGAACGTGGCGCTGTTACCAAACTCGGGTTCACCCGCCACCCCAGGCAGTCGCCAGGTCGTTACCAGCGACCAGGCCTTCACCGGCAGCCGGGGTGTGATTCAGGTGAACCAGAGCGCGGGGGTGGGGAACCGTATGGCTAACACCCTCAGTATCCGGGTCGCAGACTGACCCGTGCAGTGCAATTAGAAAGTACCAACACTTAACCAACTAATAAGCACGGAGATACACCATGAAACCTACAATGGCTCTTAAACCACTGGTGTTTGCACTGGCCGCCGTCATGGCAATGGCTGCACAGGCAGGCGGGAACGACAACCACGGCAATGGCCATGGCAACGGTCACGGTAACAACCATGACCCTAAAGGCCCTGACCTCAGCACCCTGCTGCAAATCACCGCCGGCGCCGGCGCTGCAGTGATCGACACCCAGTACAGCCACAACAACGCCGTGGTCAACCAGGGCACCAAGAACAACGCCAGTGCCAATGACTCGCTGAACCACTCCAGCGGTAACATGGGCGCCAACGTGGCAGCCGGCGACGGCAACCAGCAAGACAACGCCGCCGCCCTGGCCACCGCCGATGAAAGCTTCATCTTCGGTACTGCGGTCGCCGCCAGCAGCGCCACCCAGACCAACACCAGCAACATCGTGCTCAATCAATCGACCAAGAACAATGCGTCGATGAACGACTCCGGCAACAACGGCTCCGGCAACATGGGCGTCAACATCACCGCCGGCAACTTCAACCAGCAGAAAAACAACCTGGCCATCGCCGTCTCCGGTGGTCGTGTAGCCACCGCCGCGGCTGCCGCCAACCAGACCGAAAGCGGCCTGCTGGTGACCAACGCCGGCGTGCAGGACTACAAGAAAACCACCCTCACCGGTACTTTCTACGCCCACGGCAGCTACAAAGGCACCGGCTACGGCAAAATCGAAGGTGACGACGATCACCATGGCGGTGGTAACGGCCACGGCAACAAAGGCGGCCATGACAACGATGACCAGAAATTCACCTTCAAGGAACAAGGCGATATTTCCCTGGCCGGCTACTGGACCCAGCAAGTGCTGACTCCTGATGGCTGGAAAAACGTTGTCACCAACAACGCCAGCATGAACAACTCGGCCAACTTCATGTCCGGCAACGCTGGCATCAACGTCTCGGCCGGTGTGGGCAACCAACAAAGCAACTCCCTGTCCATTGCTGCCGGTTGCAAAGCCTGCATGTAATCGCGACAGAACTGAGAGCCCCGGAAACGGGGCTCTTTTTTCCGCACCTGAAGGCCTATCGACCATGCGTATTCTTACTCTTGCTCTGATGCTGTGCCTGTCTGGCCTGACCGAGGCTGCAACCATGGCGGTTCCCGGCTTGCCCGGTTCGGCTGTCATCTACAAGCAGGTGCAAAGCATCCGCGAACGGCGCTTCTCCGATCTGGTCGAGCAGAAAACCGATTTCAGTTGCGGGGCCGCCGCCCTGGCAACCGTGCTGCGCCAGGCCTACTGGATGGACGTCAACGAAGAACAAGTCATCAAGGGCATGCTGGGCACCTCTGACCTGAACCTGGTCAAGACCCAGGGTTTCTCCATGCTCGACATGAAACGCTACATCGAAAGCATCGGCATGCGCGCCCGCGGCTACCGGATCCCACCGGACAAGCTGGCCAGCGTAACGATTCCAGTCGTGGTCCTGATGGATATTCGTGGCTACAAGCATTTCGTGGTGATGCAACGGGCGGACAAGGACTGGGTGTACATCGGCGACCCGGTACTCGGTCACAAGCGCTACACCGCCGCAGACTTTGAAAAGGGCTGGAACGGCATCGTCTTTGCCATCGTCGGCCCCGGTTATGACAAGGCCAATGCCTTGCTGGACCCGCCGGCCCCGCTCACGGCGAAAAACAAGCTGGATACCTTCAACCCGGTCAAAGACGCGGAATTGATGGACTTCGGTTTTATCCAGAGCGATTTCTTCTGAGGTGTAATAACGATAAGGAGCAGGAAGCTCCGGGAGCAACAGATGAAAACTCCACGCTGGCTGGTAGTGAGTTGTCTGGCAGTCGCTTGTTTGCCCGCACACGCGGCCTTACCCTTCAAGCCTGTCGAAATCAAGGATCAGGAATTGTCCGAGTTGCGTGGCCGTTATGTCATGCCCGGACGCATCATCAGTTTCGGTATCGTGATGGAGAGCAGTTGGAAGAACGCCAGCGGTGACATCATCGGCGCAACCACCTCCCTGCAAATCCAGCAATCGACCGTCAAGCCGCAGTTTTATGTTTCCACCTACAGCGTCCAGGGGAATGGCTCCACGCCCACCCAGGGCTCGGGCACGGTGACGGGTGGCGCGGGCTTCAACACCTCCGCTGGCGTCACCCAGGTCGTAAGGGCCGCCGGTGATGGCAACAGTGCCTATAACAACGTCGCGATCAACGTCAGCGAAGCCAACCAGGCCCCCATCAGCGGCCAGCAGGTCGGGCAGATTCTCAACAGTGGCGGCAGCATCACCGGCTCCAGCGCCGCCGGCAACGTCACGGTTTCCGCCGTCTCCGGCGGGATTCAGATGGCTATCGCGGCCAGCGGCAACCAGGGCAATTCATTGCAACAGATCGCCCAGGGCGGCGTGCTGCAATCCACCTCCCTTCTCGGCGGCGGCAACCTGGTCAGCAGCATGACCCAGCTCAATGTGGTGCTGCAAAACAACCTGGCGAGCGTGGGTGCACTCGACTGCAACCTGACTCAGCTTAAAGGACTACGCAATATGGGATTCTGAACTACGCTCACCCTCGACCATTGGAAGTTAGTAAGGGACGGCTTATTTCATGCGATCGTTTTCTCTGCGCACAGCAATATGTGTGGGCACTTTATTTCCGGCGGCGATGTTGCAAGCAGCGCCCGATGCCGAAGTAGAAGCCTTGAAACAAGAACTTCTGGAGCTGAAACAACGTTACGTTCAACAGCAACAGGCCCTCTCGGTATTGGAACAGCGGGTTCGCCAGGTTGAAGACCAACCGCCGGCACCGCAACCCAAGCGCCTGGTCAAGTCCCCCGCGGACTTGAGAAAGGGCCAGGCGGTGGCGGGGGCCAGCGCAAATGCTTCGGGGGCAGCAGCGGGAACCTCGGGGGCCTCTTATGGCCAATCGCTCAAGGATGATTCGGCACCGGCGCAAAGCGTCTCCGATCTGTACAACGAAGCCAGCGGATTTTTTGGCAATGGCAAGTTCAGTTTCGAAACCGGTATAACCTACTCGCGTTATGACACCCGGCAGCTGACACTTAACGGATTCCTTGCCCTGGACTCGATCTTCCTCGGCACCATCAACCTCGACCGGATCAAGGCTGATACCTGGACACTGGACCTGACCGCCCGCTACAACTACGAAAACCGTTGGCAGTTCGACATTAACGCGCCAGTCGTCTATCGCGAATCCACTTATCAGTCCGGAGGTGGCAACGGTGGCAGCGCGGCAACGACCGTGGAAGACAGCGTGACACGCGATCCGACACTCGGTGACGTGAACTTCGGTGTGGCCTACAAGTTCCTCGACGAATCGGAAACCTGGCCGGATGCGGTCGTCAGCGTCAGGCTCAAGGCACCGACCGGCAAGGACCCCTTCGGCATCAAATTCGTCCCGTCAGCGAAGAGCAGCAGCCTGTCCGTACCTGAAGACCTGCCCACCGGCAACGGTGTCTGGGCCGTCACCACAGGCCTTTCGCTGGTCAAGACGTTCGATCCGGCAGTACTCTTCGGGACCCTCGCCTACACCCACAACTTCGAGGATTCCTTCAGCGATATCAGCGCTCAACAAGGCACTACGCTGCCGGGCAAGGTCAGTATCGGCGACAGCTTCCAGATCGGCGCCGGTGTGGCCTTTGCACTGAACGAAAAGATGAGTATGTCGTTCTCCGTTTCGGACCTGGTACAGCGCAAGAGCCGCCTCAAGCCTAGTGGCCAGGACTGGCAGAGTGTTGTCGGCAGCGACGCCAACGCCGGCTACTTCAACGTCGGCATGACCATCGCCGCCACACCGAACCTGACCATCGTGCCGCAACTGTCCCTGGGGATGACGCCCGATGCCCCGGACTTCTCCTTCAGCCTGAAATTCCCCTACTACTTCTAACCTCTCGTCCCATGGAAAAGGCCCCTGTGGGAGGGGGCTTGCCCCCGAAGTTTCTGGAGTTCTACCGGATCTGGTGCTTGTGCAGCAACCGGTAGAAAGTCGGCCGGGAAACCCCCAGCACCCGTGCGGCAACGCTCATATTGTCGCTGTGGCGATTGAGCACATCGCACAAGGCCTGGCGTTCGGCCTGGTAGACATAATCCTCGAGGGTCCCCATCGGCGCGGTCGCGGAAGGCTCGCTGACCAGCCCGAGGTCACGGGCCTCGATCTGCCGTCCCTCGGCCAGCACCAGCCCACGGCGAACCCGGTTGGCCAGTTCACGGACATTGCCCGGCCAGGCGTGATTGCCCATGGCAACCAGGGCTTCCTCGCTGAAGCTGCGCGGCCGCCGCCCGGTTTCCTGGCTGTAGAAGTGGGAAAAATGGTTGGCCAGCATGCCCACATCACCATGGCGGTCACGTAGCGGTGCCGTCACCACCTGCAGCACATTCAGCCGGTAATAGAGGTCTTCACGAAAACGCCCGGTGCCGATCGCCGCTTCCAGGTCGACGTGGGTGGCCGCCAGGACCCGCACATCCACCGGGATCACCTGGCTGCCACCGACCCGCTCGATATGTTTTTCCTGGAGGAAACGCAGCAGATTGGCCTGCAACTCCAGCGGCAGGTCGCCGATTTCATCGAGAAACAGGGTGCCGCCGTTGGCCTGCTCGATCCGCCCGACCTTGCGCTGGTGCGCCCCGGTAAACGCGCCCTTCTCGTGCCCGAACAGCTCGGACTGGATCAGATGCTCGGGAATCGCCCCGCAATTGATCGCCACGAAGGGCTTGGCATGGCGCTGCGACTGGCGGTGCAAGGTGCGGGCAACCAGTTCCTTGCCAGTGCCGCTTTCACCACGGATCAGCACCGGAGATTCGGTCGGCGCCAGTTTGCCGAGCAACTTGCGCAGCTCGCGAATCGAACGGCTATCGCCCAACAGCTCGTGTTCCGGCTGGTCGACATGAATCGAACCTTGCCCACGCAGGCGCGCCATGCCGAAGGCGCGACCCAATGTCACCTGTACGCGGGAAACATCGAAGGGCAAAGTATGAAAGTCGAAGAACCACTCACAGACAAAGTCACCGACATTCTGCAAGCGCAGCACTTCCTGGCTGAGTACTGCGATCCATTCGGTACCGCTGCGGCTGATCAGGTCCTTGACCGCCTCGGGACGCTCCAGGTGAAACGGTTGCAGGCGCAACAGGCCGACATCGCAGGAGCGATCGGCGGCGGCCTCGAGATTGCAGCTGTCGACATCCCAACCGACGCTGCGCAGGCCGGGAAGCAATTGATGACAGTCGTCACAGGGATCGACGACCAGGAGACGTCTGAGCGGTGCGGCTTCTTGCATGACTGTTCCCTGGCGCCGGAATTATAAAATTTTATTAGAAACAGTAATTTGGAAAACCTGGCAGTAACACTAGCAAGAACTTGACGCGGACTTGTACCGTTTGATTATAAGGTCGATAACCAATTGCTCATGGCGTACATAACCGGGACAGCCATTGTGTATTCCCGACCGCACCGTAGAGCGTTATCAAATTATATGAACAAAAATGAAAAAAACTTTATTTCTTGTGTGACCTGATACCCCTCGGCGGACATCAGTACAAGTAACCAGCCGCGACGGTGCGCCCAACCGACGGCTTACAACATTATTACGGGCAACCTTGAGAGAAGACCCCATGAACGCCCCGCTCCGTTTCAACGAAGCACTGCTGATGGCCGGCAACGCATTCAAACCTTTCCAGTGCGTAGCCTGGACGGCCCAAGACAAAGGCGACCTGAGCCTGACGGTGATCGATCGCACCAACAACAGCATCGGTCGCCAGCAGATCTCCTGCAGCGACTACTCGGACCCGGCGCAGCTGAAATCCCTGCTGGAGCGGGCCCGTGCCGAACTGAGCGAAAAAGGCTACGACCTGCAACCGTGGACCATGTCCGCCTGAGACAGCCACGTGTTCAAGATGATCGTTCCCAAGTGCAGTCCGGGAACGATCAGCAACTGACGCGGGTTACTGGCGGGCACTCAGATCGGTATTGCCGTCCCAGCCACCGCCCAGCGCGGCAATCAACTGCACGCTGGCGATCAGGCGGCTTTGCAACAGGCTCAGCACGCTGCGCTCGTTGCTCAGGGCAGTGGTCTGTACCGTAACCACATCCAGGTAGGCAATCAGGCCGGCCTTGTACTGGTTGTCAGTCAACCGCAGTGACTCGCGGGCCGCCTCCAGGGCCTGCTGACGGACCACTGCCTCGTCCTCCATGACCTTGAGCTGTACCAGGTAGTTTTCCACCTCGCGGAAACCATCCAGCACGGTCTGGCGGTACTTGGCGACGGTCTGGTCATACACCGCCTCGGTACGCTCGACTTCCGCCGAGCGCTGCCCGCCATCGAACAGAGTCATCGCCAGTTTCGGCCCCACCGACCAGAAGCGGTTCGGCAGGCTGATCCAGTCGGCATAGGTGCTGCTGCTATAACCGCCGGAAAGGCTCAGGCTCAGGTCCGGGTAGTACGCGGCCTTCGCCACGCCGATCTTGGCGTTGGCGGCAATCACCGAACGTTCCGCCGAGGCGATATCGGGACGCCGTTCCAGCAGTTGCGATGGCAGGCTCAACGGAATCTGCGGCAACGCCGGGATATCCCGGGTAGCCGCCAGCTTGAACTCGGCCGGCGGTTGGCCGGTCAGCACGGCAAGCGCATTTTCGAACTGGGCCCGCTGCCAGATCAGGTCGATCAGGTCGCCCTGGGCACTTTTCAGCTGGGTCTGCGCCTGGGCGATCGCTGCCTTGCCGGACACCCCGAAACGGTACTGGCTCTCGGTGTTCTTCAGGGATCGCTCGTAAGTCTGGACCGTGGCTTCTAGCAAGCGTTTCTGCTCATCGATCACCCGCAATTGCAGGTAGTTCTGCACCAACTCCGATTGCTGGCTCAAGCGCATGGCCGCAAGGTCGGCGAAACTCGCCTGGGCACTGGCCTGGTCCGCTTCCAGGCCACGGCGCAGCTTGCCCCAGACATCCGCCTCCCAACTGACGCCGAGCTGGGTGTTGTAGGTATCGCGAATCCCGCTCGCCGAACTGCTCAGGCTTGAGTTGCTGCTGCCGGTACCCTGGCTGGAGCGGGTCTTGCCGGCACTCAGGTCGACACTCGGAAAGAACGCCCCGCGCGAACTGCGCACCAATGCCTGGGCCTGGCGAAACTGCGCCTCGGACTGGGCCACGGTCTGGTTGCTGCTGTTGAGCTTCTCCACCAGTTCGTTGAGGGTACGGTCGCCATACAGTTCCCACCAGGCGCCACGGGCCAGCGAATCGCTGGGCTGGGCCTGGCGCCAGCCGCTGGCTTCCTTGTACTGCGCCGGGGTCTCGGCATCCGGGCGCTTGTAGTCCGGGCCGACGGCGCAGGCGCTGAGCAGCAGCCCGCACAAGGCCAGGCTGAGCAGGCGCGAACCACGTGCCGTCTCCAGACGTTGGGCAGCCAGTACGGGCGCATTGCAGTGTGAACGGTCAGTCATAGCGGAGTTTCCAGAGCACCATCGGTACGTACGCCGCGCCAGGCGTTGAAGCGATGGCGCAGGCGGTCGAGATAAAGGTAAACCACCGGAGTGGTATAGAGCGTGAGGATCTGGCTGAAGATCAACCCGCCGATAATGGTCAGGCCCAGCGGCTGGCGCATTTCCGCGCCCTCGGCACTGCTGAGCAGCAACGGCAAGGCCCCGAGGATCGCCGCCAGGGTGGTCATCAGGATCGGCCGCAGGCGCAGCAGGCAGGCCTCGCGGATCGATGCCAGGGGCGCAAACCCCGAATGCCGTTCCAGTTGCAGGGCCAGGTCGATCATCAGGATCGCGTTTTTCTTCACCACGCCGATCAGCAGGAACAGCCCCAGCAGGGAAATCAGGCTGAACTCGCCTCCCAGCAGGTAGATGCTGAGCAAGGCACCGACACCCGCCGACGGCAGGGTGGAGAGAATGGTCAACGGGTGGATATAGCTCTCGTAGAGAATCCCCAGCACCAGATAGACCGCCACCAGCGCGCCGAGAATCATGAACGGCTGGCTTTTCTGGGTCGCGGCGAACGCATCACTGGTCCCGGCCATCTTGGCGATCACCGACTCCGGCAGGCCGACCTTGGCGACCGCCCGCTCGATCGCGGCGGTGCCCTGCTCCACCGTCACCCCGGGCGCCATGTCGAACGACAGGCTTTCCGAGGCGAACTGGCCTTCGTGGTCGACCCGGTCGTCCTGCAGGCTGTTTTCGTAATGGGCGATGGCCGACAGCGGTATGCGCTGTCCGTCACTGCCGATCACCTTGACCTGGTTCAGGGTTTCCGGGTCCTGGGCATATTTCGGGTTGACCTCCATCACCACCTGGTACTGGTTCAGGCTGTCGTAGATAGTCGAAATCTGCCGCTGGCTGTAGGCGTTGTTGAGCACCGCCGTGACCATGTCCATATCAATGCCCAGGCGCTTGGCGGTGTCGCGGTCGACCACCAGGGTGGTCTGCTGGGCGCCACGGCCTTCCCGGGCGTCGATGGCGGTCAGTTCCGGCAAGGCCTTGAACGCGGCGACCACTTTCGGATACCACTCGCGCAAGGCCGCCAGGTCATCGCTTTGCAGGATGTAGGAGTACTGCGAGGTGGTCTGTTCACGCCCACCGCCGAACTGCAGGTCCTGATCGGCCATCAGCATCAGGCGTGCGCCGGGAACCTTGGGCATTTCGGTACGCAGGCGCTCGATGACCTTCTGCGCCGAGACATTGCGCTCCTTGATCGGCTTGAGCCGCACCAGCATGAAAGCGTTATTGGTGCCGTTGTTGCCGCCGATGAAGCCGGCCACGCTTTCTACCGCCGGATCGGCCAGGACCGCCTTGCGGAAGATTTCCATCTTCGGCTGCATGATGCCGAAGGACAGGCCGTCGTCGCCGCGCACGAAACCGATCAGTTGCCCCGTGTCCTGCTGCGGCATGAAGGTTTTCGGCACCACCACGTACAGGGCGATATTGACGCCGATGGTGACGAACAGGCTGAGCAGGGTCAGGCGCCGGTGACGCAGTACCCAATCGAGGCTGACTGCATAGCCGGCGACCATCCGCTCGTTGACCTTCTCGCTCCAGCGCTGCAGGCGGGTCTGCCGGCCCTGGGCGTGGGGCTTGAGCCAGCGTGCGCAGAGCATCGGGGTCAGGGTCAGGGAGACCACCAGCGACACGACGATCGAAGCCGCGAGGGTGATGGAAAATTCGCGGAACAGGCTCTCGATGATCCCGCCCATGAACAGGATCGACAGGAATACCGCCACCAGCGACACGTTCATCGACAGCAGGGTGAAACCGACCTCCTTGGCCCCCAGGTATGCCGCCTTCATCGGCGCGACGCCGTCGTCGATGTGCCGAGAAATGTTCTCCAGCACCACGATCGCATCGTCCACCACCAGTCCGGTGGCGAGGATCAACGCCATCAGCGACAGGTTGTTCAGGGAGAACCCGTAAAGGTACATGATGGCGAAAGTGCCCACCAGCGACACCGGCACCGCCAGGGTCGGGATCAGCGAGGCGCGGAAATTGCCGAGAAACAGGTAGACCACCAACACAACAAGGGCGACGGCAATCAGCAGGGTCATCTCGGCCTCATGCAGGGTCGCCTTGATCACCGGCGAACGGTCCATGGCCAGGTTCAGCTTGACGCTGGCCGGCAGCACCGCCTGCAACGCCGGCAACTGGGCCTTGATCTCGTTGACCGTCTGGATGATGTTGGCCCCGGCCTGGCGGTTGATCACCAGCAGCACGGCCGCGTCATTGTTGAAGAAACCACTGTTGTAGCGATCCTCGACGCTGTCGTTGATCTTCGCCACATCACCCAGGCGCAATGCCGAGCCGTTCTGGTAGTGGATGATCAGCGGCTCGTAGTCCTTGGCCTTCTCCAACTGGTCGTTGGCCTGCACCTGCCAGTTACGCTGGTCATCCTCCAGCGAGCCCTTGGGCCGGCGCACGTTGGCGTTGGCGATGGTGGTGCGCACATCGTCCAGGGCCACGCCGTACTGGTTCAGGGCCTGGGGCTCGAGCTCGATGCGTACCGCCGGCAGCGAGCTGCCGCCGATCTGCACTTCGCCCACGCCCGGCACCTGGGACAGGCTCTGGGACAGGATGGTCGAAGCCAGGTCGTAGAGCTGGCCCTTCTGCAACACATCGGAGGTCAGCGACAGCACCATGATCGGCGCCTGGGACGGGTTGACCTTCTTGTAGGTCGGCATGCTGCGCATGCCGCTGGGCAACAGGTTGCGCGAGGCGTTGATGGCCGCCTGCACCTCCCGCGCCGCGCCGTTGATATCGCGGTCGAGATCGAACTGCAGGATCACCCGGGTCGAACCCTGGCTGGACCGGCTGCTCATGGTGTTGACGCCGGGGATCACCCCGAACGAACGCTCCAGCGGCGTGGCGACGGTCGACGCCATGACTTCCGGGCTGGCCCCGGGCAGGCTGGCCTGGACCACGATCACCGGGAAGTCCATCTGCGGCAGTGGCGACACCGGCAAAAGACCGAAACTGACACCGCCGAGCAGGACAATCGCCAGGCTCAGCAGCATGGTCGCCACCGGCCGGCGGATAAAGGGTCCGGAGAGGTTCATGTGTCCGCCTGTTCCAGGCGACTCGGGTGCCGGCCCCAACGCCGTCCGAGACGGTCGAAGAACAGATAGATCACTGGCGTGGTGAACAGCGTCAGCACCTGGCTGACCAGCAACCCGCCCACCATCACCAGGCCCAGGGGCTGACGCAGCTCGGCGCCGGAACCGGTCGCCAGCATCAGCGGCACGGCACCGAACAGCGCCGCCAGGGTGGTCATCAGGATCGGTCGGAAGCGCAGCAGCGCCGCCTGGTAGATCGCCTGCTCGGGCGGCATGCCCTGGTTGCGTTCGGCGTCGAGGGCGAAATCGATCATCATGATCGCATTCTTCTTGACGATGCCGATCAGCAGGATGATCCCGATGATCGCGATCATGCCCAGGTCATTGCCCGTCAGGATCAGCGCCAGCAAGGCGCCGACCGCGGCCGAGGGCAAGGTCGAGAGGATGGTGACCGGATGGATATAACTCTCGTAGAGCACCCCGAGCACGATATACATGGTCACCACCGCCGCCAGGATCAGCAGCAAGGTGCTCGACAGCGAGGCCTGGAAGGCTTCGGCGGCACCCTGGAACTGGGTCTGCACGCCCACCGGCATACCGATTTCCTGTTTCACCTGGTCGATGATCTCGACGCCCTTGCCCAGGGCGATGCCCGGCGCCAGGTTGAACGACATCATCACCGCCGGGAACTGGCCGATATGCGTGATCGCCAGTTGCGCCTGGCGCTCCTCGACACGTGCCAGGCTCGACAGACGTACCTGGCCGCCGCTGGTGGTCTTCACATGGATCTGCTCCAGGGCCGCCGGGCCGATCTTTTCCCCGGCCTGGGCCTGGAGCACCACGCGGTACTGGCTGGCCTGGGTGTAGATGGTGGAAATCTGTCGCTGGCCGAAGCCATCATAGAGCGCATCGGTGATATCGGCGACCGACACCCCGAGCCGCGAGGCGGCGTCCCGGTCGATCACCAGGTACACCTGCAGGCCCTTGTCCTGCAGGTCGCTGGCGACATCGGTCAGTTCCGGACGCTGGGCCAGGGCCTCGACCAGCTTGCCGCTCCATTCGGCCAGCAGCTCGGCATCCGGCGAGGACATGCTGAACTGGTACTGGGTACGGCTGACCCGGTCCTCGATGGTCAGGTCCTGCACCGGCTGCATGTACAGGCGGATCCCCACCAGCTTGTCAAGGTCGGGCTGCAGGCGGGCGATCACCTGGGTAGCACTCAGGTCGCGCTCGCGATGGGGCTTGAGGTTGATCAGCAGGCGCCCGCTGTTCAGCGTGGCGTTGTCGCCGTCGACGCCGATATAGGACGACAGGCTTTCCACCGCCGGATCGGCGAGGATCACCTTGGCCAGTTCCTGCTGGCGCTGGCTCATGGCGGCAAACGATACCGACTGCGGCGCCTCGGAAATACCCTGGATCACCCCCGTGTCCTGCACCGGGAAAAAGCCCTTGGGCACCGCCAGATAAAGGACCACGGTCAGCGCCAGGGTGCCGACGGCGACCAACAGGGTCAGCGACTGGTGCTTGAGTACCCATTGCAACTTGCGCCCGTAAGACTCGATCAGCCAATCGATCCAGGCCCCGCTGGCACGGTAGAAACGTCCCTGCTCCGCCTCCTTGGGCTCGCGCTTGAGCAAGCGCGCGCACATCATCGGGGTCAGGGTCAGGGACACCACCAGGGAAATCAGGATCGCCACCGCCAGGGTGATGGCAAATTCGCGGAACAGCCGCCCCACCACATCGGCCATGAACAGCAACGGGATCAGTACCGCGATCAGCGACAGCGTCAGCGACACCAGGGTGAAACCGATCTGCCTGGCGCCCTTGAGCGCCGCCTGCATCGGGCTATCGCCCTCCTCGATGAAGCGCGAGATGTTTTCCAGCATGACGATGGCATCGTCGACCACGAAGCCGGTGGCGATGGTCAGGGCCATCAGGGTCAGGTTGTTGACCGAGAAACCCGCCAGGTACATCACGCCGAAAGTGCCGATCAGCGACAGCGGCACGGCCACCGAGGGAATGATGGTGGCGCTGGCGCGGCGCAGGAACAGGAACGTCACCATCACCACCAGGGCGATGGCGATCAGCAGTTCGTGCTGCACGTCGGTGACCGAGGCCCGAATGGTCTGGGTGCGGTCGGTGAGCACGGTGACATCGATACCGGCCGGCAGGTTGTCGGTGATGCTCGGCAGCAGCGCCTTGATGCGGTCGACCACCTCGATCACATTGGCCCCTGGCTGGCGCTGGATATTCAGCAGCACCGCCTGGTTTTCATTGGCCCAGGCCGCCAGGCGTTCGTTTTCCGCACCGTCGACGATCTGCGCCACATCCTTCAGGCGCAACGGCGCGCCATTCTTGTAGGCAAGGATCAGTTCGGCGTATTCCTTGGGCGAACGCAACTGGTCGTTGGCATCGAGCATCGACACCCGGGTCGGGCCGTCGAAGTTGCCCTTGGGCTGGTTGACGTTGGATGCGCCGATCAGGGTGCGCACATCGGAAAGATTCAGGCTGTTGGCCGCCAGGGCCTCGGGGTTGACCTTGATCCGTACCGCCTGGCGCTGGCCACCGGCAATGCTGACCATGCCGACGCCGCTGATCTGGGCGATCTTCTGCGCCATGCGGGTGTCGACCAGGTCATTGAGCTTGGGCAGCAGCATGGTTTTGGAGGTGATCGCCAGGGTCAGCACCGGGGTGTCCGCCGGGTTGACCTTGTTGTATACCGGCGGTGCCGGCAAGTCCTTGGGCAGCAGGTTGGTCGCGGCATTGATCGCCGCCTGGACCTGCTGCTCGGCAACATCCATGTTGATGTCGAGGTTGAAGCGCAGAGTCAGTACGGAGGCGCCACCGGAACTGGTGGACGCCATCTGCGTCAGCCCCGGCATCTGCCCGAACTGACGCTCCAGCGGCGCGGTCACCGCGCTGGTCATCACATCCGGGCTGGCGCCCGGGTACAGGGTCATGACGCGAATCGTCGGGTAGTCGACCTGCGGCAGCGCCGAAACCGGCAACAGGCGGTAGGCGATCACCCCGGCCAGGACAATCGCCAGCATGCTCAGGGTGGTCGCTACCGGGCGGAGGATAAACAGCCGCGAGAGATTCATGCGCCGACCTTTTTCGCCTTGTCGGCGCCAGCCGAAGCGTCATCGCCCTTGGATTTCGAGCCCTGCAGGTGTTCGGCAGGCGTGCTCGGCACTTCCTGGTTGTCGTTGACCACCTCCACTTCACCCCCGTCCTTGAGGCGATCGGTGCCTTCGAGCACCACGCGATCGCCGGCGGCCAGGCCCTCGGTGACCACGGTGACGTTGCCGTCGCTGGCACCGACTTTCAAAGGCCGGATCTTGACCTTCTTGTCGCCGTCCATGGCGTAGACGAAGGTGCCGTCGTTGCCGAACTGGATCGCCGCGCTCGGCGCCAGCACCACGTTCTTCAGGGTGTCGGCGAGCAAGCGCACATTGACGAACTGGTTGGGGAACAGGGTCTGTTCCCTGTTCTCGTAGAGCGCCTTGAACTTCAGGGTGCCGGTGGTGATATCAATCTGGTTGTCCAGGCTCTGCAATACTCCGGTGGCCTGCAGCTTCACGTCGCCGCGATCCCAGGCTTCGGCGGGCAGGTGCGCACCGCTGCGGAAACGCGGCAGGACGATTGCCAGGTTGTTTTCCGGCAGGGTGAACGCCACGCTGATCGGCTGGGTCTGTGTGATCACCGCCAGCGCCTGGCTGTCATTGGCCGCCAGCAGGTTGCCGACATCCAGTTGGCGCAGGCCCAGTCGTCCGGAGATCGGTGCGCGGATCCTGGTGAATTCCAGGTTCAGCTTGGCTGCATCGACCGCGCCCTGGTTGTTCTTGACCGTGCCCTGGTACTGCAACACCGTTGCTTCGGCGGTGTCCAGGGTCTGCTTGGCGATACTGTCCTCGGCATACAGCCCGCGATAGCGTTGCAGGTCGACCTGGGCATTCTTCAACTGCGCCTGGCTCTGCAACAAGGTGCCCTGGGCCTGCAGCAAGGCGCTTTCATAGTTACGCGGGTCGATCTCGGCCAGCACGTCGCCGGCCTTGACCATCTGTCCTTCCTGGAAGTTGATCTTGACCAGTTGCCCCGCCACCTGCGTGCGCACATTGACCGTATTGAGCGCGGTCACCGTGCCCAGTGCCTTGTAGTAGAGCGGGAAATCACCGACGGTGGCAGGCGCCACACGCACCGGCACCGGGCCGGCCGCGGCACCGAAACCGGGACGCATCATGCCGCTCTTGCCGGTACGCCCGGCAGGCTTGTGTTCGGTCTTGTGATCGCCGGCCGGCCAGAAGTGCCAGCACAGCGCTGCGATGATCAGCAGGGTCAACAGGCCGAACAGCCAGCGACGGGATTTGCGAGGAGCAGAGGATTGCATGGAATGATCAACCATTGTGTGCGAGAGCTTCTTCCTTAGGAGGCTGAAAGATAAGCACTCAAGTGTTTCAAGCAAAGCGCCTTTACCGGCAATTTACCTTCGCATGACGTTCTTCAGCCTTCGACTAAGGCACTGAAGCACAAATAAAAACGGCCTGGACAGAGGCAGGCCGTCAATAATTGTAAAAGCGTTTAGCGCAGTGCCGCGAGAGCCGCGGCATAGTCGGGTTCCTGGCCGATATCGGCGACCAGTTCGCTGTGCAGCACCTGATCCTGTTCATCGAGGACCAGTACAGCCCGGGCCGTCAGGCCGGCAGTCGGGCCATCGGCGATGGCCACACCGTAGTTCTCCATGAATTCTCCGCCGCGCAGGGTCGACAGGTTCTGCACCTGGTCCAGACCTTCCGCCCCGCAGAAACGCGCCTGGGCAAACGGCAGGTCGGCGGAGATGCACAGCACCACGGTATTGGCCAGTTCATTGGCCCGGGCATTGAAGGCCCGCACCGACTTGGCACAGGTCGGCGTATCGACGCTCGGGAAGATGTTCAGCACTTTGCGCTTGCCGGCAAAGTGGCCCAGGGTGATATCCGCCAGGTCCTTGTCCACCAGGGAAAACGCCGGTGCCCGGGTGCCTGGACGTGGCAGCTCACCATTGACCTGGACCACCACTCCCCTGCGCGTCACTTGTGCCATGAACTGAATCCCTCTGAACGGTGTATGAAGTAAAGTCGAAGTTAACCACGATAAGGTCCGGCGACCTACGTGCAAACACAAATTGTCACACCAGCACCTGCGCAGAGCTGCCCGGGACGCCTGCAACAGAGCGCCATACAACGAAAAACGGCCTGGACTAAGCCAGGCCGTCGGGCATCACCGCTACCGTTACTTCAGAACAGCCAGGGCTGCTTCGTAGTTCGGTTCTTCGGCGATTTCCTTGACCAGTTCGCTGTGCAGGACGTTATCGTTTTCGTCCAGTACCACCACGGCACGGGCGGTCAGGCCGGTCAGCGGACCGTCGGCGATGGCCACGCCGTAGTTCTCGATGAATTCGCGGCCACGCAGGGTCGACAGGTTCTGCACATTTTCCAGGCCTTCGGCGCCGCAGAAACGGGCCTGGGCGAATGGCAGGTCGGCCGAGATGCACAGCACCACGGTGTTGGCCAGTTCGTTGGCCTGGGCGTTGAACTTGCGCACGGAGGTGGCGCAGGTCGGAGTGTCGACACTCGGGAAAATGTTCAGCACTTTGCGCTTGCCGGCAAAGCTGCTCAGGGTGACGTCGGCGAGGCCGCCGCTGACCAGGGAAAAGGCTGGTGCCTTGGAGCCGACTTGTGGCAGTTGACCGTTGACTTGAACCGGATTGCCTTTGAGGGTGACTTGAGCCATGAACGAAATCCTTCCAGACGTTTTTTGAAGAGGCCGAAGTTAAACACGAAAGTGTCGGGCGACCTATGGGGACGCACAAATTGTCATACGTTCCCTTGTGCGGCAAACCTGAAAAGCAGCTTTTCAGTGTAGGAACGTGCGCGAAACACCGCCACCCTTCTCCTCGCCCGCTCAGGCGCGTTCGCGAGGAATCAGGCTCTGCAGTTGCACCGCGAGGAAATTGGCATCGAACGTGAAGATATCCGGATCTTTCAGGCCGTTGGTCTTACGCCACTGCCAGTCCCCCGTACCGGGCACGCCCACCAGTGACACACTGCCATGGCGCGCCGCCGTCAGGCCCACCACCGCCAGGGAGATCGCACCTCCGGCGCCCATCACTTCCGGGACGAACTCCACCGGCTTGCCGGCGATATGAATGCTCAGTTTCTGCGTCTTGAAGGTAGAGGTCTCCACCGCGACGCCAGGACCGAAGGCCACGTACTCTTCGCGCCGTACTTCCAGCAGGTCCGGCGCCTTGACCGGCTCCAGCCAGCGCTCGATATGATCGAACAGCTCGACGATCCGCGCCGTCCAGTGGGCCGACTGGCTCTCGAACAGTTGCCGCTTGTGCGCTTCGCTCTCGGCGTAGTGCCGAAGCATTTCCCCCAGTTGCCGTACGTCGTCCATTGAACTGCTCCTCGGGTGAATCGGAATCGAAGCCACGATCATGGCAGATCGTATCCTGGGGCGTACGACTAACTCATGGCGAGCCGTCGACGGTACTCACCTGGCGTCTGGCCCAGCACCTTGCGAAAGGCGCTGCCCAGGTGCGACTGGTGGGCAAAACCGCAGTCCAGGGCGATTTCCGCCAGCGTCAGGCGGGAGCTCTCGATCAACCGTCGCGCCGCCTGGACCCGGACTTCAAGCAGGTAGGCATGGGGTGTCATGCCGATAGCGCGGGTGAAATCCCGCAGGAAACGCAATTCCGACTGCCCTTGCTCGGCCGCCAGTTGTGCCAGGCTCAAGGGTTGCGCAAAGGCTTCGGCGAAACGTTGCAGGAGCGGCCCGAAGTCTTGCTGCGGACGGGTCACCGAGGGGGCCGTGTCACACAGACCGACAAAGTCCAGTGCGGCGGCTTCCAGGGCCAGCGGATCGGTGTGCGGGTCCAGCAGCAGCCGGCGCAGTTGCCGCCCGCAGGCCATGCCCCGGGCATGGCCGGGAATCTCCAGGCGGCGCTGCACTGATGGCTGCTCGTCCTCGAGGTGCCAACGCACCAGCAGGTATTCACCGCCCCTGGCCGACTCGGAAAACACCTCGACGCCGGGCGGTGTCAGGGCCAGGGTGCCGGGCCAGGTGTCGAAATCCACGCGCTGGTCGGAATCGATCGCGTGCACGCCCTGCTGATGTTCCAGGGCAATGCCCAGGGTCTGCCACTGCACCGGGTCCCGGCCGCTGTAGGCTGAACGCGGTAGCAGCTGCAGGCACAGCCGTCCGTCCAGCAAATGCCGGGGAGGCATCGAAAGCACAGCGGGTCGTTGCCCCGGCATATGAAATTTCCTGATAGATGGGACCCGGTGCCACCGCGCAGACTGCCCAGGCATGCTTTCTCGACACCCTTTATCGACGCCCTTTTATCGACAGGAGCACCACATGCGTACCATCGGCCTTATCGGCGGCATGAGCTGGGAGTCCAGCGCCGAGTACTACCGGATCATCAACCAGCAGGTCCGCTCGCGACTCGGCCCGTTGCGCTCGGCGTCGTTGCTAATGTACAGCGTCGACTTCGGACCTGTCGAACAGGCCCAGCACGCCGGGCGCTGGGACGATGCCGGGCTGATCCTGCAGGACGCCGCGCGGCGCCTGCAGGCCGGTGGCGCCGACTGCGTCGTGCTCTGCACCAACACCATGCACCGGGTCGCGGAGCAGATCCAGGCAGCGGTAGACATCCCCTTCCTGCATATCGCCGAGCCGGCCGGACACGCCGCCCTCGACGCCGGGGCACGCACCGTGGGGCTGCTGGGCACCGCGTTCACCATGGAGCAGGACTTTCTCAAGCAACGGCTGACCGTCCTGGGGCTGGAGGTACTGGTGCCCGAAGCCGACGAGCGCCAGGCCGTGCATCGGATCATCTATGACGAACTCTGCGTCGGCATCATCAGCGAGCACTCGCGCCAGGTTTACCGGCAGGTGATCGACGGCCTGGCCGCCCGTGGCGCCCAGGCGGTGATCCTCGGCTGCACGGAAATCAGCCTGCTGATCAAGCCCGAGCACAGCACCCTGCCGCTGTTCGACACCACCGAGTTGCACGCCGTGGCAGCCGTGGAGTTTGCGCTGGGCAAATAACCGCCCCCTCCTACCGCTAGATCGTTCCCCCGCTCCGCGTGGGCATGCAGCCCGTGACGCTCCGCGTCACAGAAGCAGACGCAAAGCGTCCTGGGAGACGCTCCCACGCTCCGCATGGGAACGATCAGCCGGTTGCTACATGCAACCCCTGCCGTTCAGCCAAGGTTCAGCTATTGTCAATGAAAGCTGTTTAGTAATGAGTATCATTATGTTACAAATTACCATCCACTTTGTAACGGACGCGATTGCCGAATGCTGGTTCCCTTTCTGATCATGTTGCGCGAAGGCATCGAAGCCGCGCTCATCGTTGGCATCATTGCCAGCTACCTCAAGCAGACCGGCCGCGGCCAGTGGATGCCGGCCGTGTGGATCGGGGTCTTTCTCGCCGCCGCCCTCGCCCTGCTGGTGGGGGGCGGCCTGGAGCTGATGAGCGCCGAATTCCCGCAGAAACAACAGGAACTCTTCGAAGGCATCGTCGGCCTGATCGCCGTCGGCATCCTCAGTTCGATGGTGTTCTGGATGCGCAAGGTCGCCCGTTCCATCAAGCACTCCCTGCATGTGTCCCTCGACCACGCCCTGGCCGGCTCCAGGCATCAGGTCTGGGCGCTGATTGCCATGGTGTTCTTCGCCGTGGCCCGCGAAGGCCTGGAAACCGTGTTCTTCCTGCTGGCGGTGTTCCAGCAGAGCGAAGGCCCGGGGGCACCGATCGGCGCCCTGCTCGGCCTGATCCTGGCGATTTTCGTCGGCTTCGCCATCTACACCGGCAGCATGCGCCTGAACCTGAGCCTGTTCTTCCGCTGGACCGGCCTGTTCATTCTGGTGGTCGCCGCCGGGATCCTCGCCAATTCGGTCCAGGCCCTGCATGAAGCCGGCCTGTGGAACCACCTGCAAGCCGTGGTCTTCGATATCAGCGCCACGCTGCCGATGGATGGCCCTATCGGTTCGGTCCTGGCCGGCATGTTCGGCTACCAGGATGCCCCGACCGTCAGTGTGGTGGGCGCCTACCTGCTGTACCTGGTGATCGCGCTGGTGATGTTTTTCATCCCGGCCGCGCCGCCGGCAGCCAAGCAAACTTCTTCCGTTCCCAACCAGTAAGGTTACCCATGTCCAACCCTGCAACTGGCAAACCGCCCCAGGCCTTGCGCTGGGCGGTAGCCGGCTCGGTGATCGTGATGATCGCGGCCGGTGGACTGTTCTACTACGCCTCGCAACTGGCAGCGAGCAAACGCCAGAACCATCACAACGAAATCACCGTCAGCATCCTGCCCCACAGCTGCGAGCCGAACGCATTGACCGTCTCCGCCGGGCAAAACAGCTTCCGCATCCTCAACAAATCGGACCGCGCGGTGGAGTGGGAAATCCTCGACGGCGTGCTGGTGGTCGAAGAACGCGAGAACATCGCTCCCGGCCTGAGCCAGGTGATCAACGCCAACCTCGCCCCCGGCGACTACGCGATTACCTGCGGCCTGCTGAGCAATCCCCGTGGCACGCTGCACGTGACCCCGACGGCGGCCTCGGAAGCGGCCGCCCAGGCGCGCCCGTCGATGACCGCCTTTATCGGCCCGTTGTCGGAATTCCGCGTCTACCTGAGCCTCCAGGGCTCGGCCCTGATCCAGGCGGTCGATGCGCTGGAGCAGGCCATCGCCGCCGGTGACCTGAGTCAGGCCCAGGCGCTCTATGTCCCTGCCCGTGTTGCCTACCAGGGCCTGGCCCCTGCCGCCCAACGCCTGTCCGAACTGGACAATGGCATCAACGCCCGCGCCGACTACTACGAAAAGCGCGAGCAGGACCCCGGCTTCGGCGGTTTCCACCGCATCGAATACGGCCTGTTCCAGCAGCGCAACCTCGATGGCCTGTTGCCCATCGCCCAGCACCTGCGGGCCGATGTAGCCACGCTCAAGCAACAACTGCTGGCCCAATCGCTGCCTCCTGAACAATTGGTCAGCATCGTCGCCCGCAGCATGCACAGCATTGCCGAAACCCGCGGCAGCAGTGGCGAAGAAGAGCGCTACAGCCATGTCGACCTGAATGGCTTCGCCGCCAACCTGCAAGCCACGCGCAAGGTCATCGACCTGCTGCGGCCGTTACTGGTGAAGTCGGCCGCCGACCTGCTGCCCAAGCTCGACAGCGCCGCCGTTGCCCTCGACGCCGAGTTCAACGGCCTGAAAACCGCCGACGGTTATGTCGCCTATGACACCGTCAGCGCCGAACAGCGCAAACAGCTTGCCGACAAGGCCAAGGTCCTGGCCGATGCACTCGATGGAATCGATCCCGCCCTTGGCCTTTCCGGCCTGTAACAAGCAGACGACCCGAACATGAGCGATTCAGAACAGCGCAACAACGAATTTTCCGCCGACCGCCGCCGTGTCCTGCTGGGCATGGGCGTAGCCGGCGCGGCCATTGCCGGCAGCGCCCTGAGCTGCCCGGCCATGGCGGCCGCCGCCACGCAAGCCCAAGTAACGCAAGCCCCGAGCAGTGACAAGACGCAGGACCGCCACGACTTCCACGGCCAGCACCAGACCGGCATCGTCACGCCGCGCCCGGCAGCCGGCATGATCGTCGCCTTTGATGTCCTCGCCGGCGACCGCAAGGACCTCGAGCGGCTGTTCCGCACCCTCAACCAGCGCATCGCCTTCCTGATGACCGGCGGCGCGGTGAAGCAGGTCGACCCGAAACTGCCACCGGTGGACTCCGGAATCCTCGGCCCGGTCGTCACCCCGGATAACCTGACCATCACCGTCTCCGTCGGCGACTCGCTGTTCGATGAGCGCTTCGGCCTGGAGGCCGCCAAGCCCAAGCGCTTGAGCCGGATGGTCGGTTTCACCAACGATGCCCTGCAACCGGACCTGTGCCACGGCGACCTGAGCATCCAGTTCTGCTCCAACACCCCGGACACCAACATCCACGCCCTGCGCGACATCGTCAAGAACACCCCGGACCTGCTGCTGGTGCGCTGGAAGCAGGAAGGCTCGGTACCGCCCCAGGCCCCGACCAAGCCCGGCGAACCGGCCCAGAGCGCGCGCAACTTCCTCGGTTTCCGTGACGGCTCGGCCAACCCGGACTCCAATGACGGCAGCGCCATGGACCGTATCGTCTGGGTCCAGCCCGGCAGCGACGAACCGGCCTGGGCCGCCCACGGCAGCTACCAGGCGGTGCGGATCATCCGCAACCTGGTGGAACGCTGGGACCGTACCCCGCTGCAGGAACAGGAAAGCATCATCGGCCGGGTCAAGAGCTCGGGGGCGCCCATGGACGGCCAGAAAGAAACCCAGGTACCGGACTACGCCAAGGACCCTGAAGGCAAGCTGACCAAGCTCGATGCCCACATCCGCCTGGCCAACCCGCGTACCGCCGAAACCCAGCGCAACCTGATCCTGCGCCGCCCGTTCAACTACTCCAATGGTGTGAGCAAGAACGGCCAGCTGGAAATGGGCCTGCTGTTCATCTGCTACCAGGCCAACCTGGAGCAAGGTTTTATCGCGGTCCAGACACGACTCAACGGCGAGCCCCTGGAGGAATACCTCAAGCCGATCGGCGGCGGTTATTTCTTCACCCTGCCGGGGGTCACGGGCGATCAGGACTTCATCGGTCGCTCGCTGCTATCTGCAACACCACAAAAAACCACTGCTTAACCCTTAACTCACGGAAACGTCCCATGAAGAAGTCGCCTCTTGCTTTGTTGTTGGCCGTCGGCCTGCTGCACACTCCGCTCTCGGCTTTCGCGGCCACCGCGCCCCTGGACCTGGTAGGTCCGGTCTCGGACTACAAGATCTACGTCAGCGAAGAACTGGGCAAACTGGTTACCGAAACCCAGAAGTTCACCGACGCGGTGAAAAAAGGCGACCTGGCCACCGCCAAGAAGCTCTACGCGCCGACCCGCGTTCACTATGAGTCGATCGAACCGATCGCCGAGCTGTTCAGCGACCTGGACGCGGCCATCGACTCCCGTGTCGACGACCACGAGAAAGGCGTCAAGGCTGAAGACTTCACCGGTTTCCACCGCATCGAATACACCCTGTTCTCCGAGAAGACCACCGACGGTCTGGGCGCACTGGCCGACGGCCTGAACAACAACGTCAAGGAACTGCAGACCCGCGTTGCCGGCCTGACCTTCCCGCCTGAGAAAGTTGTTGGTGGCGCCGCCGCCCTGCTCGAAGAAGTGGCCGCGACCAAGATTTCCGGTGAAGAAGACCGCTACAGCCACACCGACCTGTATGACTTCCAGGGCAACATCGACGGCGCGAAGAAAATCGTCGACCTGTTCCGTCCGCAGATCGAGAAGCAGGACAAGGCCTTCGCCGCCAAAGTCGACAAGAACTTTGCCGCCGTGGACAAGATCCTCGCCAAATACAAGACCAAGGACGGCGGTTTCGAGACCTATGACAAGGTCAAGGACGCTGACCGCAAGGCCCTGGTGGGTCCGGTCAACACCCTGGCCGAAGACCTGTCGACCCTGCGCGGCAAGCTGGGCCTGAACTAAGACTCATATCGCCCTGTAGGAACTGGCCTGCGTAGGAGTGGGCTTGTCGGGGCGCCGCATCGCCGCGAAGCTTTTAGCGATCTCAAGGACGCCATCGCCGGCAAGCCGACTCCTACAGGGGGCGTATCCCCACGCAGCACCGTGTGACCCGGATCCTCTGTAGGAGCCTGGCTTGCCAGCGATGAGGCCCTTGAGCCTTGCGGCGCCTATCCTGACGCCATCGCCGGCAAGCCGGCTCCTACAGGGGCCGCCTCAAAGCATCCGATACAACAACCGCTCGATCTTCACCCGACTGACCCGCCGCAAGAACTTGCTCACCGCCTCCGGGTATTCCACCAGGGTATCCAGCTCCTTGAAGCTGTCGATACGCCGCGTGTTCTCGAAAATCAGCTCCAGCTCCCGGGCCCTTGGCTCAAGCAGTTCGCTGCGCGGATCGTCGATCAGCAAGGCGTTTTCCAGGTCGAGGCGGAATGCCCGTGGATTGAGGTTGTTACCGGTCAGCAAGGTATAGCGCTGGTCGATCCACATGCCCTTGAGGTGGTAGCTGTTGTCACCATCACGCCACAGGTGCAGGTTCAGCAGGCCGCTGTCGATGGCCGCCTGATGACGCTTGGCGAAACGCCGCAGGCTGATCTCGTACAGGTACGGCAGAGCGGCGATGACCTTGAACGGTTGGCTCGGCGGGATGTAGAAGTCGTTGGCGGTCTTGTCGCCGACGATGATGTCGATCTTCACCCCGCGCTCCAGGGCCCGGTTGACTTCCCGGGTCACCGCCAGCGGCAGGTTGAAGTACGGCGTGCAGATGGTCAGTTGTTGCTGGCTGGCAGCGATCAGTTCGCAGATCACCCGGCTCAGCGGATTGTTCTTGCCCAGGCCCAGCAGCGGGCTGACCGACAGGCTGAAACTCGGTTCGGCGCCGGCCTGAGTGTCGTACTGGGCCTTTTTCAGGCGGCTGCGCAGATCGCCGATACCGCCGCGCAGGCTGCGGGTGCTCGGCAGGCTCGGCAGGTCCAGGCGGCAGACCGCATGGGAAGCCAGCAGCTCCTTGCGAATCAGCCCCTGCATCGAATCGGCCAGGGCGCGGTTTTGCAGCAGGTGATAGCGGTCGAAGCGGTACTTGTCGAACTTGTGCAGGTAGACGTTGTTCAGGCTCGCGCCGCTGTAGATCACGCAATCATCGATCACGAAACCCTTGAGATGGAGCACGCCGAACAACTCGCGGGTCTGCACAGGCACGCCGTAGATCGGCACTTCGGTGGTGTGGTCGCGGGTCTGCGCCTGGTACCAGGCGCTGTTGCCCGGCTGCTTGCCCGCGCCGATCAGGCCACGCTGAGCGCGCAGCCAGTCGACCACGACGACGATCTCCAGCGCCGGATGGGCCGATTTGGCCGCATGCAGCGCATCGAGAATCTCCTGCCCCGCCTCGTCTTCCTGCAGGTACAACGCTACCAGGGTGATGCGTTGCCGTGCCCCGGCGATCTTCTCCAGCAGACAGCGACGGAACTCGGCGGCCGACGGCAGGATGGTCAAGGCATCGGCAGTCAACGGGAAACTGCGCAGTTTGGGCAACAGGGAGCGTTTGAAGAGCGACGGCATAGGGCTCGCTAAGGGTCGAATGCGAAGGACTCGAGAGCTTACACCATGCATCGCTTTTTGCGCTCGCCTTCCAGGAGGGCGTTGCTGCCAACCTCGAGATATTCAGCCCATTGCCCTGATAGGCAAAAACAAATTCCGACTGGCCCTTGTAACGGGCTACAAATTGGCCCATCTAATGGCTCTCTGATATCAATCCTGCGTTTACGCTAAGGAAACCTGAAATGACCCGCTCTCTGACAATCGCCAAACGCCTTGGATTGGGGTTTGGGCTGGTACTTTCGCTGTTGATTCTGGTAACCCTGATCGGGGTCAATCGCGTGGGGTTGATCGACTCGACCCTGACCAACGTCAGTGACGACAGCGCGGTCAAGCAACGCTACGCCATCAACTTCCGCGGCAGTGTGCATGATCGCGCCATCGCCATTCGCGATGCGGTGCTGGTCCGCGACGGCGCCGGCCTGGACACCCACCTGCGCAACATCGAACGGCTGAACGCCGATTACCAGGCCTCGGCCCAGCCGATGGATGCGATCTTCTCCCACATGGGCGCCTCCGACGCCGAACGGCGCCTGCTGGCTGACATCAAGGACAGCGAGCGCACCACCCAGGCCCTGACTGCCCGACTGATCGAGCTGCGCAAGCAGGGCGACATGGACAAGGCCCAGGCCTTCCTGCTTTCCGACATTTCCCCGGCCTACAAGGAATGGCTCAAGCGCATCAACGCGCTGATCGACTGGGAGGAAGCCTCGATCGGCACGCAACTGGCCGACGTGCGCGCCACCGCCAGCCACTTCGCCACCCTGATGTTGCTGGCCACCTCCATCGCCGTCCTGCTCAGCGTGCTGGTCTCGGTGCTGATCATCCGCAATCTCAAGTCGACCCTCGGCGCGGAACCGGAAGCGGTCGCCGACTCGATCCGCCAATTGGCCAACGGTCAACTCGATGGTGTGATCGATACCCGCTATCCCGACAGCGTCATGGGCGCCCTGAAGACCAGCAACCGCCACCTGGCCGAAACCATCACCCAGGTACGCGCGGTGGCCCACGACCTGATGGGTTCGTCCACGCAGTTGCTGGCCAGTTCCGACAGCAACAGCGAGCAGATGCGCGTACAGACCGGGGAAACCCAGCGCATGGCCACCGCGATCAACCAGATGGCGGCCACGGTCCACGAAATCGCCGGCTACGCGCAGAAGGCCGCGCTGGCCAGCAATGCCGCCGACCAGGCGGTGGAAAGCGGCAAGCAGATGGTGCAGACCACCTCCAGCGAGATGCAGCGCCTGTCGCTGGTGCTCGACGGCGCCGCCGAGTCGGTGGACCAGGTGTCCCACGACAGCCAGGCCATCGAAAACGTGGTCGCGGTGATCAACTCGATTGCCGAACGCACCAACCTGCTGGCGCTGAACGCCGCCATCGAGGCCGCCCGCGCCGGCGAGGCAGGCCGCGGCTTTGCCGTGGTGGCGGACGAAGTGCGCTCCCTGGCGACCCGTACCCAGGATTCGACCCGGGAGATCCGCGACATGGTCGCCCAGTTGCAGTCCGGTGCCGGCAAGACCGCCGAGATCATGCGCAACAGCCGCGAAATGGCCCAGCAGACCGTCGAACGCACCCGCGTCGCCGAAGGCGCGCTGATCCGCATTCGCGAGGAAGTCGGCGCCATCAACGACATGAACGCGCAGATCGCCAGCGCCTCCACCCAGCAAGGCGTCGCGGCCCAGGAAGTGAACCAGAACATCATCCGCATCCACGATGCGGCCATGGAGACGTCGGTCGGCTCCAACCAGGTGGCCCTCTCCAGCCGCGAACTGTCGGTACTGGCCGACAGCCTGACGCAGAAAGTCAGCTTCTTCAGAGTCTGACCTCCCCGCCATCACGGTTGCCAGGGACGGCAACAATCGCCTGCGGCGGATTATTTCGAGAACAGGGATTGACCATGGAGAACGATCGTTCTACCATCTTTCCCATGAACGAAAATATGCCCAATCAAACCCGCGACACCCTTCTGGATACCGCCGAACAGCTGATCTACCAAAGTGGCATCCACGCCACCGGGATCGATCTGTTGGTGAAGACTTCCGGCGTGGCGCGCAAAAGTATCTACAAGTACTTCGGCACCAAGGACCACCTGACCGTCGAGGCCTTGCGCCGGCGGGATGTGCGCTGGATGCAGTGGTACCGCCGCGAAGTCGACAAGGCCGCCACCAGCGGCGAACGTCTGCTCAACCTGTTCAGCGTGCTCAAAGGCTGGTTCGACTCCGAGGGCTTTCGCGGCTGCGCCTTTATCAATACCGCGGGCGAGACCGGCGATCCACAGGATCCGGTGCGTCTGCTGGCCAAGGAACATAAACAGAAACTGCTCGACTATCTCGTCGAGCTCTGTGAAGCACATGGCATCGACGACAAAGAAGCAGTTGCCCGGCAATTGCTGATATTGATCGACGGCGCCATTACCGTTGCACTGGTCATGGGCGACCACGGTGCAGCCGATAATGCGCAATGCATGGCGCGGAAGTTATTGGCGCTCTGACGGCGTCATGCCCCGGGAATAACCGCTCAATCTGGATGACGACTTCCCGGGCGTGACACCTTTCGCTTGAACACAGCGCGACAACTGGTCTGAACTCAACCTCATTGGAGACATTGAAATGTCATCTAACGCAGACGCTCGCCCGCCACTTCCGCCTTTCACCCGTGACTCGGCGATTCAGAAAGTTCGCCTCGCCGAAGACGGCTGGAACTCCCGCGACCCGGAACGGGTTTCCCTGGCCTATACCCTGGATACGAAATGGCGCAACCGCGCCGAGTTCGCCAACAACCGCGAAGAAGCCAAGGCCTTCCTGACCCGCAAATGGGCCAAGGAGCTCGATTACCGGCTGATCAAGGAGCTCTGGGCCTTTACCGACAACCGCATCGCGGTGCGTTACGCCTATGAATGGCATGACGACTCGGGCAACTGGTTCCGCTCCTACGGCAACGAAAACTGGGAGTTCGACGAAAACGGCCTGATGGCCCGTCGTTTCGCCTGCGTCAACGATCTGCCGATCAAGGCCGGAGAGCGCAAGTTCCACTGGCCGTTGGGACGCCGTCCCGACGATCATCCGAGCCTGTCGGACCTGGGCCTGTAATCGATTATCATCGATCGTTCCCACGCTCCGCGTGGGAATGTCTCTCTGGACGCTCTGCGTCCGCTTTGTGACGCCGAGCGTCGCAGAGCGTGGGAACGATCCTGAGCTTGAAAATATTTCTACCGACAAATGAATAAACCCCAGATATCGCGTGTTCAATCCACAACGCCACCGAGGATTGTCCATGCACACCGTCTCCCTGCCCCTGGGCAACACGCCCACGCGCCGCCATGACCGCCTGACCATCGGCCTGCACTGGCTGACCGCGGTACTGGTGATCTATCTCTTCGCCAGCTCGCAGATCTGGGCCCAGCTGGAGCGCGGCACGCCATTGCGCAAAGGCCTGCAATCGCTGCATATCTCCTGCGGCATCCTGCTGGCGCTGATCGTCGTCACCCGTATCCTCTGGCGCCTGTTCGCCGCTCGTCGCCTGCCGGCGCTGCATCGCGGTGCCCTGCCTATCCTGGCCAAGCTCGGCCACCTGGCGCTGTATGGGTTGTTGCTGGCACAGATCGGCCTGGGTTTCGCCTTTCGCTGGGCCCAGGGCGAGCCCTTCAGCTTCTTCGGCCTGGTGGATATCCCGACGCTGGTCAGCCTCGATCGTTCGCTGCGCCCGGTGCTCGCCGGCCTGCACGAGCAGGTGGCGTGGATCATCGTGATACTCGCCGGCTTGCATGCGATCATGGCGCTGGTGCATCACTACGCCCTGGGTGACGATACCCTGCGGCGCATGCTGCCTGGCGGTCGCCTGAAATAATTTGCAGATTCAGCGAATAAAACCCGACGCCCAGGCGTTCTCCTTGTTGCCGACACCGGAGCAGTACCCATGAGCCTTCGTAAACGCCCTTTCGCCGTTCCTTTCCTGATTGCCAGCTGCCTGGCGGTTTCGCTGTCGAGCACCCTGGCCTTTGCTTCCGGCGACGACCCGGCGCCACCCAAGCCCAAGTGCACCGAACAACAGGTATGGAACCCGAAAACCAACAAGTGCGATCCTTTGGTAACCAGTACCACTACCGATGACGAACGCGCCGACTACGCTTACAGCCTGGCCAAGGACAAGCAGTACCAGGAAGCGTTGAACGTACTCAACACCCTGAAGGATCCGAACACCGCCAAGGCCCTGAACTATCGCGGCTACGCCACCCGCAAGCTGGGCCGTACCGACGAGGGCATCGGCTATTATTTGCAAGCCGTGGAACTCGACCCGAACTATGCCCAGGTCCGTGAATACCTGGGTGAAGCCTATGTGATCAAGGGCCGCCTGGACCTCGCCCAGGAGCAGTTGCAGACCATCAAGTCGCTCTGCGGCACCCAGTGCGACGAATATGAAGACCTGGCTGACGCCATAGCCCATCCTACCCAGAGCTGATAACCGATAGACGCGGAGGTTGCCATCGCCAGCGACAAGGAAATACGAGCCGAGTTGGGCCAGCACCTGGCACGCCTGTGGCGTTACGCCCTGGTGCTGTCCCGACAACGACATCTCGCCGAGGACTTGGTGCAGGCCACCTGCGTCCGGGCGCTGGAGCGTGGCGACCAGTTCGTCTCGGGCACCCGCATGGATCGCTGGCTGTTGAGCATCCTGCACTCGATCTGGCTCAACGAAGTCCGCTCCCAGCGCGTGCGCCGGGGCCAGGGCCAGGTCGATGCCGACGAGGTGCTGTCCTTCGATGGCGAGCAGGTGGTGCAAACCCACGTGCTCGCCTCACAGGTCATCAAGCGCGTCGACGCCCTGCCCGAAGCCCAGCGCGAAACCGTGTTCCTGGCCTATGTCGAAGGCCTGTCGTACAAGGAAGTGGCCCATGTTCTTGAGGTGCCGATCGGCACGGTCATGAGCCGGCTCGCCGCCGCGCGCATGAAACTGGCGGAGCACCCGCCCCTGCGTGCCGTGCCCACCTCAACCAGCGGAGAACGGCGATGACTGATCAGCTTTCTCACTACACGCCTTCCGATGAACTTCTGGTGGCCTTTCTCGATGACGAACTGGATGTCGAGGAACGCACTCGCGTGGAAATCGCCATCGCCGAAAACGAGGCCGTCGCCGAGCGCATCGAATGGCTGATCCGCAGTGACATGCCCTTCCAGGACGCCTATGGCGAGCTGCTCGAACAGGCCCCCCTGGCCAAGCTCGAAGCCATGCTCGACTCATTGCCGTCGGAGCGCGCCAAGCCGCCGATGAGCCGGCGCAGCTTCCTCGCGGTCGCTGCCAGCTTCATGGTCGCCGGAATCGCCGCCGACCGCTTGTTCCAGGTCTGGCAGGCGCCGGCACCAACCAGCGAAGTCACCTGGCGCAGCGTGGTGGCGGACTACATGACGCTCTATACCACGCAGACCCTGGACAATCTGCCGGGCGACGAAGCCTCGCAGCGGGCGCAGTTGCAGAACCTCGACAAAGGCCTGGGACTGGCGCTGGAACCCAGCCAGGTGGCGTTGCCGGGACCGCAGCTCAAGCGTGTGCAGATGCTCGAGTACGAGCATGTGCCGATTGCCCAGATGGCCTACCTGGATCCTCGGTACGGTCCCCTGGCGTTGTGCATCACCCGTTCGAAGAACGGTGTGAAGCCGGTGACCGAGGAAGTCCGCCACGGCATGAACGTGGTGTTCTGGGCCGGGAAAACCCATGCCTACATGCTGATCGGCCGCAACTCGGCCGCCGAGTTGCAGGCCATGGCGAGCGTGCTCCGCGAGCGTTTCGCCACCTAGCCTGCGGCAAGGCTGCGTACCTGCCGTTTCACCAGGGAATACCCTTGGGTGAAACGGCGACGGGCCAATCACCTACCCCATTCAACGCCGAGCACTGACAACACGGCGCACGGCTCTCGCAGGCCGGAACAACTAGAGTCATCCTTGTATGCCTGATGGTAACAATCGAACCCGCATCGAGGACATTTGAATGCCCCACATTGACAGCCTGTTGCCCCTGAACGACCCACGTTGCGCGCTGATCGTGATCGACGTGCAGAACGACTTTATCCCCGGCGGCCAACTGGCCGTTGCCGGCGGTGACGAAATCGTGCCGCTGATCAGCCGCCTGGGGAATCGTTTTCGCAATGTGATCATCGCCCAGGACTGGCATCCCGCCGGACACGCCTCGTTCGCCAGCAGCCATCCCGGACGCGTGCCGTTCGACACCGTGCAATTGGCCTATGGCACCCAGGTGCTGTGGCCCGACCATTGCCTGCAGGGCAGCCATGGCGCCGAACTGCATGCCGAGCTGCACCTGCCCCATGCGCGGCTGGTGATACGCAAGGGTTGCAACCCCGGGATCGACAGCTACTCGGCGTTTGTCGAAGCCGACCGCAAGACCCCCACCGGCCTGGCGGGATACCTCAAGGAATGTGGTATCACGACGGTCTACCTGACCGGCCTGGCCCTGGACTACTGCGTCGCCTGGTCCGCGCTGGATGCCCGGGCGGCCGGATTTACCACCTTCCTGATCCCCGATGCCTGCCGCGCCATCGACATGGACGGTTCATTGCGGCGCGCCATGGCGGAGATGGAGGCGGCCGGCGTGCAGTTCATGAACTCACTGGATCTGGTGGCGCTGAATCAGCGGTGCTGAACCCGCTGCCCGCCTCCAGCGCCTGCTGCACCACGGCATACACACTCAACTCACTGAGGGTGACCTTGGACAGGACATCCTCGGGTAATGCCAGCAAGGCCTGATGGGCCTCGTGTTTCAGGCGGGCCAGCAGCAGGTGCCTGTCGTCGCCCGGGAAGCGCAGGATAAAGTCCTGCAGCGCCTCCAGGCTGGTGCCATCGAGGTCCGGAGACTCTTCCAGGCTGAGGATCACTGCCTTTATCCCCGGGACCCGTTGTCGGGCCAGGCGCTGGACACTGCCGAGAATCCGCTCGGCATTGGCGAAAAACAGCGGTTCCCCCGGTCGCAGGATCAGCAGGCCCGGCACTTCACGGGCCTGCGGGTGCAACTGGCAGTCGACAAAATCATGGCCGTCGGCCAGATGCCCCAGCACCTGGACCGCCGCCGAGGACATCTGCCGCAGCATCAGCAGCAGGCTGATCGCCACCGCCGCGAGCAGGCCGTCCAGCACCCCGAGCAGCAGGACCGCGCCCACCGCGCAGATCGCCAGGAAGCGATCGCGCCGCCAAGTGAAATAACGCTGCAAGGGCTCCAGGCTCACCGCCCGGGTCAAGGCATGAATGACTATCGCCGCCAGCACCGGCTCCGGGGTCAGCGCGATCAATGGCAGCAACGTCGAGACAATCACCAGCACCACCAGCGCGGCGACCACTCCGGCACAGCGCGAAGTCGCCCCCGCCGCTTCGTTGGCCGAAGTCGCCGAGTACCCGGCACCGGCCGGCATGCCATGAAACAGCCCGGACAGCAGGTTGGCGCCGCCCAGCACCAGCAGGTCGCGGTTGGAACTCACCCGGTCGCCATGCTTGAGGGCAAAGGCGCTGATGGAGCCATAGGACTCGGCATACAGGATCATCACCAAGGCAAAGCCCAGTTCCACCAGCTTCAACCAGTCGGAGAAACCCAGGCGTGGCAGCGACGGCACCGCCAGTTGCAGGTCGATGATCCCGATCAGGCCGACCCCATGGCTCGGCAGGTCCAGCCATTCGCCCGCGGCCACGCCGAGCACCACCACCAGCAGGCCACCCGGCAAACGCCGGAAACGCCCGAAGATCCACAACAACAGCAATGCCACGCCGGCCACCGCCGCACCCGCCCAGTTCCATCGCGGCAGTTGCCCGAGCAGTTCGGGAATGAAACGGATCAGGTCGCTGTGCTCCGGGTGAACATCGACGATGCTCGCGACCTGCCTGAGAATGATGGTGACCGCCAGGCCGAAGGCAAAGCCGCGCAACACCGGCTTGGCTATAAACGAGGTCACGCTGCCCAGCTTGAACAGTCCGGCGAGCAGGAACATCAGGCCGGTAATCAACACCAGGCCGATCGCCATGGTCAGGCGCAGGACGATATCCGTTCCGGCCACCGACAGCGTCGCCGCGGCCAATACCGCAGCGGACGACGAAGTGGCCGAGACAATCGCAAACCGGCTGGTGCCGAACAAGCCATAGCAGAGCAGCCCCGCGAACAGCGCGATCACCCCGGCCTGGGGTGGCAGGCTGGCGATGGTCGAATAAGCCACCGCCTCGGGCAGCAGCAAGCCGGCGATCGACAGGCCGGCGATCAGGTCGGCCCCGGTACGACGAGACTGGGCGGGAGGTGCGGGGGTATTGAGGGGGGAAGGTTCACGCATCGATGGGCCGGTCCGTCCTGACAGGTAGCCAAACACGTCCAAACCTTGGACTGTCCTTAAGCTTAACGCTGAATCACCCGCCACACATCATTTTGCAGTCCCTGTGGCGAGCGGGCTTGCCCGCACTGATCGTTCCCACGCTCCGGCGTGGGAATGCCTCACTGGAGGCTCCGCGTCCGCTCTGGTGACGCAGAGCGTCACGGGCTGCATTCCTTTGCTGCGCGTGGGGACGATCTGGGCACAAGGTTATGCTCAGCGCCCCGCCGCCAGCTTCCACACCCGGGCGATATCCCGCGCCCGCGCCGACAGCAACGGCGCAGCCTCGGCACAGGCCTGCTCCAGGCTCATCGGTCCGGACGCCAGGGCAAACGCGGCATCGACGCCGTGCTGGTACATCTGTTCATAACCCTCGCCCAGGGTGCCCGCCAGCACGATAACCGGCACGCCATGCTCGCGGGCAATCCGCGCCACGCCAAAAGGTGTCTTGCCCCGCAGTGTCTGGGCATCGAAACGCCCTTCGCCGGTAATCACCAGGTCGGCCCCCTGCACCGCCTGCGCCAGCCCCACCAGTTCGGCGACCACTTCCACCCCGGGCCGGAACTGCGCCGCGAAGAAGGCCTTGGCCGCAAACCCCAGGCCACCCGCCGCACCACTGCCGGGCTCGTCGCGAACATCAGCGAGCAATACCTCGGCGCACAGATCGGCAAAATGCCCGAGTGCGGCATCCAGCTCACGGACCTGGGCCGCTGTCGCGCCTTTCTGCGGACCGAAGATCGCCGAGGCACCGTGCTCACCGCACAGCGGGTTGTTCACATCGGCGGCAATTTCGAAACGCACCTCGGCAAGGCGCGGGTCCAGTCCGGCCAGGTCGATGCGCCGCGTTCCCGCCAAGGCCCGGCCACCCCGCGCCAGCTCCCGCCCCCGGCTATCGAACAAGCCCAGGCCCAAGGCCTGCAAGGCGCCGGCGCCGGCATCGTTGGTGGCGCTGCCACCGATGGCCAGGATAATCCGTCGGGCCCCGGCATCCAGGGCCGCGCCAATCAACTGGCCGGTGCCGAAGGTACTGCTGATGCAGGCGTCCCGTTGGCCGGGCGGCACCAATTGCAGGCCGCTGGCCTCGGCCATCTCGATAATCGCGGTGTAGCTGTCCGGCAGCCAGCCCCAATGGGCCTCTACCGGCGCGCCCAAAGGCCCCTGGACCGTCGCGTCGCGCCGCTCGCCGTTGCAGGCCGCCAGCACCGACGCCACCGTCCCCTCACCACCATCGGCCATCGGGCACTGGATCAGCTGTGCCTGCGGCAGGACCTCGGCCAGCCCTTGGGCAATGGCCTTGGCCACGGCGTCAGCACTCAGGCTGTCCTTGAAGGAGTCAGGGGCGATGATGATTTTCATGGGGGGCATTCTCCGGTTCTTATGGCGTCCATGCTGCCAGTTGAAACTGGGAATGACGCCTGTCTGCTGCACAAGCATTGGCGGGCTTTCTTGTTCATTCCTACAAACCCGGTTCATTGTGCGGCAGCAACTGCACGCCCAGGTACAACGCCAACATGCCGTCCAGGCGCAACGGATCGACGCCGCTGAGTTCGGCAATACGCTCCATGCGGTAGCGCAGACTGTTGCGATGGATGCCCAGCGCTTCGGCACAGGCCTGGCTCTGGCCATCGTGCTCGCACCAACTGCGCAAGGTCGAGAGCAGTTGACCGTTGCTGTCCTTGGCGATGACCTTGCGCAAGGGCTTGAGCAACTCCTCCAGCGCATCGTCATCGCGATGCCGCCAGAGCATCACCGGCAGGCGATAGCGATTGAGCTGCAGCACGCGGGTCAGCGGCACGACATCACGACCGTAGGCCAGCAGATCACTGACCCGTCGATAACAGCGGCGTAATCCCGCCAGGCCATCGGCCTGTCCACCTTGCGCGAGTCGCAGGACTTTCCAGCCCTGGCCGTCGAGTTTCTCCAGCAAGCGCAGCTCATCCAGCGCCACCGTCGCCGGACGGCACCAGAGCAACGACGACTCCGAGGCACTGACACACCAGCTGTCGGGATAACGCGACTGCAGCCAGAGAATCAACGCATCGGCGCTCTGCCCCGGTTCCAGTTCGAACAGGCAGGGAATGCGCGACAACTGCGGCTTGAGCCCCATCTGCCGGGCTTCGTCGACCAATCGCGGCGAATCCCCGGCATCGCCCAGGAGCAACGCCAGCAGGTCATCGCTGCGCTGGCGCCGCCATTGCTGCTCGGCCTGTTGATGACGCTGGCCCACCAGCATCTCGGCGGTCATGCGCACCAGTTCGGCGTAGGTACGCAGCTGATCCGGGTCGCCGGTGATGCCCAGCACGCCGATCAACCGCTGATCATGCAACAGCGGCAGGTTGATCCCCGGTTGCACGCCCTTGAGGTGCTTGGCCGTCTGTACATCGATCTCCACCACCCGACCGTTGGCCAGCACCAGTTGTGCCCCTTCGTGCCGAGTATTGACGCGCTCCTTCTCGCCACTGCCAAGGATCAGGCCCTGGCTGTCCATGACATTCACGTTATAGGGCAGGATCGCCATCGTGCGGTCGACGATATCCTGCGCGAGGTCATGGTCCAGTTCGAACATGAGGGAGGGGTCCTTGGTCGGGATTGTTCAGTGGCACAGGGTACACCGGCAAACCCTGTGCACCGGCACAAAGACAGCAGGCCCCGGGGTGGCCGAGACTCACAGGGCGATCAACGTTACCCTTGCATCGCAAAAAATCATAATAAAGAGAGACCGCCATGTCACAGAGCGCCGCGTTGCCCCAGGCCACCGCTGACTTGAAAAATGCCGTATACAAGCGCATCACCCTGCGCCTGATCCCCTTCATCTTCATCTGCTACCTGTTCAACTACCTCGACCGGGTCAACGTTGGATTCGCCAAACTGCAGATGCTCGACGCCCTCAAATTCAGTGAAACCATCTACGGCCTCGGGGCCGGGATCTTCTTTATCGGCTACGTGCTGTGCGGCGTACCGAGCAACCTGGCCTTGAACCGCTTCGGTCCACGGCGCTGGATCGCGTTGATGATGATCACTTGGGGCGTGCTGTCGACCTGTCTGCTGTTCGTCACCACACCGACCCAGTTCTACACCCTGCGGCTGTTTACCGGTGCCGCTGAAGCCGGGTTCTTCCCAGGCGTGGTGCTGTACCTCTCGCAGTGGTTCCCGAGCTTCCGCCGCGGTCGCATCATGGCCCTGTTCATGTCGGCGATCCCGGTTTCCGGCCTGCTCGGCAGCCCGTTCTCCGGCTGGATCCTCAACCATTTCGCCGCCGGCCAGGGCGGGCTCGCCGGCTGGCAGTGGATGTTCCTGTTACAGGGCATTCCCACCGTGCTGCTGGGTGTCGCGGCGTTCTTCCTGCTGGCGGACAAGTTCGCCAACGCCAAGTGGCTGACCGCCGAGGAGCGCGCGGTGCTCGAAGCCGACCAGGCCATTGACGCCGCCAACAAGCCGAAAACCGTCAGCGATTCCCTCGGCGAGGTGTTCAAGAACCCGGCGATCTGGGCGTTCGGCCTGATCTACTTCTGCATCCAGAGCGGTGTCTACGCCATCAACTTCTGGCTGCCGTCGATCATCAAGAACCTCGGTTTCAGCGACAACCTGGTGATCGGCTGGCTCAGCGCGATCCCTTATCTGCTGGCGGCGGTGTTCATGCTGCTGGTGGGGCGCTCCGCCGACCTGCGCAAGGAGCGCCGCTGGCATCTGGTGGTACCGATGCTGATGGGCGCCATCGGCCTGCTGATCGCAGTCAACTTCGCCACTCACCCGGCCATCGCCATTCTCGGCCTGACCATCGCCACCATGGGCGCCCTCACCGGCCTGCCGATGTTCTGGCCGGTGCCGACCGCCCTGCTCAGTGCCGGTGCCGCCGCCGGCGGGCTGGCCTTGATCAACTCGATGGGCCAGATGGCCGGTTTCCTCAGTCCGTACCTGGTGGGCTGGGTCAAGGATGCCAGCGGTTCGACCGATGCCGCGCTGTATGTACTGGCGGCCGTGATCGTCGGCGGCAGCCTGCTGGCCCTGCGCATGACCCGCGGCTTGCGCGCCCAGTAATCCCCACGCCATGAACAGGACCTGATAATCGGCATCGCCCGTTATCAGGTCCCGACGCTGTCAGAAACTGGCAAGATAATTGAGGGATTGCTCAACCACGGGCTTCTGGTATCTGATTGAAGCCTTTCCGTCACCGCAAAAGGACATCGATCATGAGTTATCGCACCCTCGGCCAGTCCGGGCTCAAGGTTTCCACGCTGACCCTGGGCAGCATGATGTTCGGTGAACAGACCGATACCGAAACCTCGCTGCGGATCATCGACAAGGCCTGGGACCAGGGCGTCAATTTCATCGACACGGCGGACGTCTACAACGCCGGTCGTTCGGAAGAAATCGTCGGTGAAGGGGTGGCCCGCCACCGGCACGACTGGATCATCGCCTCCAAGGTTGGCAGCGGCCCGGCGGAGGGCATACCCAACCGCAGCGGCCTGAGCCGCAAGCACATCTTCAATGCAATCGACGCCAGCCTCACCCGCCTCGGCACCGATTACCTGGACATCTACTACCTGCACCGCGAGGACCACGACACCCCGCTGGAGGTCACGGTATCGGCCATCGGCGACCTGCTGCGCCAGGGCAAGATCCGCCACTGGGGCCTGTCGAACTTTCGCGGCTGGCGCATCGCCGAAGTGATCCGCGTGGCCGAGCAGCTCGGGGTCGACCGGCCAGTGATCAGCCAGCCGCTGTACAACATCGTCAACCGCCAGGCCGAGAGCGAGCAGATCACCGCCGCCGCGACCTATGGCCTCGGCGTGGTGCCCTACAGCCCGCTGGCCCGTGGTGTGCTCAGCGGCAAGTACGCACCGGATGTCGCGCCGGACGCCAACAGCCGCGCCGGCCGCCAGGACAAGCGCATCCTGGAAACCGAATGGCGCCTGGAGTCCCTGCGCATCGCCCAGCAGATCCAGCAGTACACCCAGGACCGTGGCGTCGGCATCGTCGAGTTCGCCATTGCCTGGGTCCTGAACAACGCGGCGGTCAGCTCGGCGATTGTCGGTCCGCGCACCGAGGAACAGTGGGACAGCTACACCAAGGCGCTGGCGGTGCGGATCAGCGCCGAGGATGAAGCTTTCATCGACTCGCTGGTGACGCCGGGGCACGCCTCGACGCCAGGCTTCAACGATGTCAGCCACTTCGTCTCCGGACGCAAGCCGCTGGGTCAGTAACCGGTCCGGGCCAAGCGGCTACTGGGAGGTCGGCATCGCGAACTCGGCCCCCTTGGCGATGCTGTTCGGCCAGCGCTGCATGATCGATTTCTGCCTGGTGTAGAAGCGTACGCCTTCTTCACCATAGGCATGCATGTCACCGAACAGCGAACGTTTCCAGCCGCCGAACCCGTGCCAGGCCATCGGCACGGGGATGGGCACGTTGATGCCGACCATGCCGACCTGGATCCGCCGGGCGAACTCGCGGGCAACATGACCGTCGCGGGTATAGCAGGCCGTACCGTTGCCGAACTCGTGGGCATTGATCAGTTCCACCGCATCGGCAAAGTCCTTCACCCGTACACAGGCGAGTACCGGGCCGAAGATTTCCTCCTGGTAGATCTTCATCTCCGGCGTGACGTGATCGAACACGGTGCCACCGAGCCAGAAGCCCTGTTCACAATTGTCGCCGGCCTGCCGGCCATCAAAGCCACGACCATCGACCAGCAACTGCGCACCTTCCCTGATGCCCTGCTCGATGTAGCCGGTGATACGCTGGCGCGCCACTTGCGAGACGATCGGGCCCATTTCGGCGGCCTGGTTCATGCCGTCGAGGATCTTCAGTGTCTCTGTACGCTCGACGAGTCGGGGCATGAGCCGGTCCGCCACATCCCCCACCAGCACGGCGACCGAGATGGCCATGCAACGCTCCCCGGCCGAACCGAACGCCGCGCCCATCAGCGCATCGATGACCTGGTCGATATCGGCATCGGGCATGACCACCATATGGTTCTTGGCACCGCCCAGGGCCTGGACACGCTTGCCGTGGCGCGCGCCGGTCTCGTAGATGTAGTTGGCGATCGGTGTCGAGCCGACAAAGCTCACGGCCCTGACCTCCGGGTGATCCAGCAGCGCGTCCACGGCTTCCTTGTCACCCTGTACCACGTTGAACACACCGTCCGGTAATCCGGCTTCCTTGAACAACTCGGCGATAAACAGGGCCGGCGTCGGGTCGATCGGGCTGGGCTTGAGGATAAAGGTGTTGCCGCAGGCAATGGCCACCGGGAACATCCACATGGGCACCATCACCGGGAAGTTGAAGGGCGTTATGCCGGCGACCACGCCCAGGGGCTGGCGCACGGTCCAGTTATCGATATTGGTGGAGACTTGCTCGGAGTAATCACCCTTGAGCAGTTGCGGCATGCCACAGGCGAACTCGACCACTTCGATACCGCGGGTGACTTCGCCCTGCGCGTCGGTGAACACCTTGCCGTGTTCAGCGGTGATCATCCGGGCCAGCGTGTCGCGGTTTTTGTTGAGCAGGTCGAGAAACTTGAACATGATTCGCGAGCGACGCAGGGCCGGCAGGTTCGACCAGGCCGGAAACGCTGCGGCCGCGGACCGCACGGCGGCATCGACCTCCTCCGACGAGGCCAGGGCCACCCTGCCGGTCACCGATCCGGTGGCGGGGTTGGTGACGTTCTGCGTGCGCCCGGAAGTACCGGGCATCACGCGACCGTGAATGTAATGGGCGATATCGGCTGGCTGATTGCTCATGGCGGGAGTCCCCTGTTGGGTGGTTTCTTATTGGAAGCAGCCAGGCAGTCCTCCGGTGAAGCTTCGGGTCAATCATGACCCGGACCGTTGGAGTACCCGGTGAAGACAACATAGGGCCCCCACAAAATCATGTAAAATGATGATTAATGATCCTTTCGATCATTAATCATGAAGTCTCTTGCTCAACCATTTCGCCCTTTCAACCAACCGCCGTTGCCAGTCTCCGGCCAGGCCGGGAGTCGCCGCCAGGGCCTGGAGTTCGTCTATCAGCGGCCGATGGGACAATTGCACTTCCCAGAACTTGTCGATGGAAAATCGATCCGTGTGCCGCTGTAGAAGTTCGATCGTGTCGCCCTCCTGGATAAGCCCGGGCTGGAGCACCCGGTAATACCAGCCGGTGATGCGCTCATGGGCGACAAACATCGACATCTGTTCGACGCCAAAACGATGGTTGATTTTCCAGCACGGACTCCGCGGTTGAGAGACCTGTAGAACCGCACTGCCCATCTGGAAAACATCGCCGATATGGATATTTCGCTCAGTCATATCCGCCGCACAGATGTTTTCTCCCAGACTGCCCGGCTTCAGCTCATGCGTACTTTGCGGATAAGCCAATGCAAAGCGGACATAGTTTTCCGGCGCATATTGGTGGACGGCCTTTTCCGGCCCACCGTGAACCCGGGTATCAGCGTGCTCGTCGCCGGCAATGCCGTGGATCTCCACGCGGGCCGGGCCTGTCAGCCTTCGCTTGAAAATCCCGCTGCGCTGTCCCTCGGGCTGCAAAGTCCCCGTTCCACCGGCAAAAATGCCCTCGACTTGCGCCGTCAATTTCATCGTCGAATATCCTTTTATCGCCCTGTTTCCAGCACTTTACTAACCGCTATCAATCTAGTAAATTGATGGATAGTGATGAAATCCATCACTTCTAATAATAGGTGACATTACTTATGGAAATGCGCCAGCTGAAGATTTTCTGTGCCGTTGCGGAGCTTGGCAGTTTTACCGCGGCGGCAATCAACGTGAATACCGTCCAGTCCAATGTCACCATGCGGGTGAAAGAGCTTGAAACCGAACTCAATCGGGATCTGTTCATTCGCAAGAAAAGTGGTGTAGTCCTGACTTCGGCCGGCGAAACATTCCTCGGTTATGCCCGACGCATACTGCAACTCACGGATGAAAGTCGCAGCGCCCTGATGGACACCGGTGTGCCGAGCGGACTGCTGCGGCTGGGCTCGATGGAAACCACCGCGGCCATCCGCCTGCCACAAGTGCTGACCCGCTACCGCGAGCGCTTTCCCGAGGTCCGCCTTTCCCTGCTGACCGGGACCACCGCCGAACTGATCAAAGCCATCGAGACACATCGACTCGACGGCGCCTTCGTGGGCGGATTCCATCAGAACTCGGCGCTGGCACAGGACGTAGCCTTCGAAGAGGAACTGGTGCTGGTCAGCAGCAGCCACTTCGACTCGCTGGCAACGCTGATCGAACAGATGCCCCAGCAAACCGTGCTGGTGTTCCGCACCGGCTGCTTCTATCGCTCGACCCTGGAAAACTGGTTCTACCAGGTCGGCCTGGTGCCCAACCAGATCATGGAACTGGGCACACTGGATGGCATCCTGTCATGCGTGGCAGCCGGCATGGGCGTGACCCTGCTGCCCAGGGCCATCGCCGAGAGCTGCAGCGTGCGGCACGCCATTCACTGCCACACGCTGCCGGCCGAATTTGCCAATGTCTCGACGGTCTTCATTCGCAGAAGCGACACGATGCTCACCTCGGCCCTGAGTGCCTTTATCGAACTGGCACAGGAACACATCAACCGGCCAACGATTCAGTGAACTTCACGCTCGGCTGGTCGGCCGGTGCCAGGCCCTGGATCAGCTCCGCCATGCGCTCCGCCGCGGGCCCGACGCGATGGATCTTGCCGACGCCCTGACCGGCATACAGCGACAGTTTCCTGGCCATGCGCGGCGGGTCGATCTTGCGGGCTCCCCCGCCCATCAGGCGCAGCGGGTTCCACTTGTCGCGATTGGCGATGACCCGGTGCGGCGTGCCGTAGGTCCAGCCAAAGGAATAGCCGGTGCGGTACTCGGTATCGTCCGTAGTCGCCTCGACAATCTTCTGCTTGTAGAGGTCATGGGCATTGGACTCGCTGCAGGCCACAAAGGCGGTACCCACGACGACCCCCGCCGCCCCCAGCGACAGCATCGCGCGGACATCTTCGCCGGTGACAATGCCTCCGGCAGCCAGCACCGGCCGCCCTTGCGCGACGGCAACCAGTGCCGGCAGCAACGACATGATCCCGACCGTGCCGCGATTCAGGTGCCCGCCGCTTTCACTACCCTGCGCCACGATGATGTCGGCACCCTGCTCGATGGCCTGCCTGGCAAGGGCTATCGAACCCACTTGCACCATGACCCGCATGCCGGCGGCTTTCGCCCGGGGAATCATGTCGGCAGCGTAATCCTCGGCATAAAACAACGACAACAGCTGGGGCTTTTCCTGCAGCAGCACCTGGAACTGCGCCTCGAATACATCAGGGCCGCCAAACTGCGGGACGAGATTGACGCCAAAAGGCCGGTCGGTCAGTGCCCGTGTCTCGCGGATCCAGCGACGCAAGGCCAGGGGCGCCAGCCTGAGCCCGCCAAGAACGCCCATTCCACCCGCGTTTGCCACGGCCGCAACCAGTTCGGGACCGGAAATGGCCGCCATTCCACCGAGAAAGATCGGGTAGCGAACGCCGCAGAGTTGGGTAACGGCATTGCCGGCAAAATCAATAGTGTTTTTATTCATGATTCACAACTCCACCTTTTTTCCAAGCATCCGCTTCAGCGTATTGTTTTTCAGTTGGATGTGATTCTTGACCGCGCCGAAGATATGCAAGGCCAGACCGGCAAGGAAGGCTGACGCGCCAATATTGAAAAGCACATCAACGACGTGTTTGAACTCTTCATTGACGGGAATAAGCGAAGGAATAGAGAAACCACCCGGTAACCCAACCACTTGTCCCGCCGCTGATCGGCTCGCCCAGACCGCAATCGGCAATAACACCATCGCCAGGGCAAGTGCGACCGCTACCGATCGGCTGATAATCAGCTCGATAGGATTGGGTGTACCTGTAGGGAGAGGATGATAGGAAGTAATTCTGGCCCAGAAGCGATAAATGGAGACCAGAAAAAGAATAAGCCCCATCAGGTTCTGAACCCTGGCGAGTTCCATTTGCAGCACACTGTCGGATATCCGGGAAACCATTAAACCCAGTCCCAGGATCGACAGCAGAGCTACCACTACCAGCCAATGCACAATTATTGTGATGGGCGAAAACCTCAGGCCATTGTCGCGCAATTGCATGACTGACTCCTTATTGTTAGTGATGTAAATAAACAACAGGCGGCGAGGATATCGACCCAGGCCGCCCATGCCAGGCCTTAGTGACTGACCGTCCTGGAGGCGCCTATCCCGGTCTGGGCGCGAACCACCTGATCGTCGAACAACCCGCGTTCGATAACAGCCCCGGCACTGCGATCGGTGACCGAGCCGAGCCAGGTGAAGAAGAAGGCGACGTTCATGGATATGATCGCGGGATAGTCAAAGGGAAAGATCGCGGTGGGATTGCCCAGCACCTTGACCCACACCGCCGGCGACAGGATCACCAGGCCAACCGCGCTCACCAGTCCGGCCAATCCGCCCATCAACGCGCCGCGCGTTGTCAGGCCCCGCCAATACATGGAAAGCACCAGGATCGGAAAGTTGACCGATGCCGCGACACCAAAGGTCAGGGCCACCAGGAAGGCGATATTCTGGTCCTTGAACACGATCCCCAGTACCACCGCAACGATGCCGATGCACACCGAGGCAATCCGCGAAACGCGTCTTTCGTCGGCGGCATCCGCGCGGTTGTTCTTGAACACCATCACATACAGGTCATGGGAAATGGCCGAAGTGCCGGCCATCGTCAGCCCGGACACCACCGCCAGGATCGTGGCAAAAGCCACTGCGGAGATGAAACCGAGCAACAGGTCTCCACCCACCGCCTTTGCCAGGTGCATCACCGGCATGTTGCCGCCGCCGATGAGCTTCCCGGCCAGGTTGCCATTTTCGAAGAAGGCCGGGTCCTGGCCGACGATCACGATGGCAGATAACCCCAGCAATGCCACGATCACATAGAAGAAACCGATGAAGCCCGTGGCGACAAACACCGACTTGCGGGCCTCCTTGGCGTCCGGGACAGTGAAGAAACGCATGAGGATATGCGGCAGGCCGGCGGTGCCGAAGACCAGCCCGACCGCCAGGGAAATCAGCGCGAGCGGATCGGCGACCAGTTTGCTTGGCAACAGGATGTGCTCTCCCTCGTGATGAGCGGCAACCGCTTGCTGGAACAGGCTTTCGAGAGAAAATCCGAACCGGCTCAACGCCAGGCCCGCCAGCACGACGCCGCCCAACAGCAGCAACCCCGCCTTGACGATCTGTACCCAGGTGGTGGCGACCATGCCGCCAAAAGTGACATAGACCGCCATCAACAAACCGACGGCGATCACCGCATAGTTATAGGGAAGACCGAACAGCAACTGGATCAGCTGTCCTGCCCCGACCATCTGCACCACCAGGTAAAAACACACCACGGTCAATGAACCAAACGCCGTCAACGTGCGGATGCGTCTTTGATCCAGGCGAAAAGAAGCAATGTCGGCAATGGTGATGCGCCCCAGGTTCCTGATGCGCTCGGCAAACAGAAACAGCAGCAGCGGCCAGGCCACGAAGAAACTGATGGAGTAAATCAGGCCATCGAAGCCATTGAAGTAAATCATGCTGGTGACACCCAGCAGTGCCGCCGCCGACATGTAGTCACCGGCCAGCGCCAGGCCGTTCTGAAACCCGGTGATGCCACCACCGGCATTGTAGAAGTCATCCATGGATCGGGTCTTGGTGGAGGCCCAATAGGTGATCCCCAGCGTCGCGACGACGAATACCAGGAACATGGCGATAGCCGTGAGATTGACCGGCTGCTTCTCGATGCCCTGCAAAGCGTCCGCCGCCTGGGCACTGCCCGCCGCGCACAAAAAGGTCATCAGGCCGAGGTATTGCAACAGGCGGCTCATTGCTCGGCTCCCCGGCGAATCTCGGCGGTCAGGTCATCGAACTCGCCATTGGCGCGCAGGATATACAGGCCTGTCAGCAACCAGGCACCCACGATAAACGCCAGCCCAAGGGGCCAACCAATATTGATGATGCTGGTAGCGGAGATCTTCTTCGCGAGAAGTTGTGGCGCAAAGGCCGCCACGAGGATGAAAACGCAAAAGGGCACGAGCGTTGCCGTCGTGAGAGAAACCAGGAACTTTCGCCGCCGTGATACCAAATCCTTGTAACGAGGGTGGTTCCGAATTCTTATTGATTCAGTCTGGATATTCACGTTGACTCCGGGGTGCTGTGGGAAATTATTGTTCCGCAGCCTCGGACTCGATGACTCGATCCGCCACTGGCTACGGTTTAGGTGCCCGATCAACATAGGACCCCGTAGCAAATCATGTAAAATGATTATTCAAGATGGCTTTTATCGTTTTCAGTGAAACGCAATACAACGGCGTTTACACGATTGAGTCGCTCTATTGTTGTGCCCTCCCCCCCGACTCTCGCTCCCCTTCTTACCCAGGCATAACCCGATCGGAGAATCAAAAGCCTGTCGCGATTAGTTACATTGGGTATCAACTCATGTTTCAGATTTCGTATTTATCAAAAAATAAAACATAAATACAGTTGCCTCACGAAAACGCTAGTCGTGCGCGATAAAGCCAACCGACAACAAAGCCCACTCACAACACGTCTTGTATTCCCTCTTTTGCGAAGTGTAAACAGCAAGGCTTCGTCAAAAGACCACAGTGCAAACCTGAGGCATAAACATGTCCCACCCCTTACGACCGAAAACACCCCTGATCCGCTGGATCAGCCGTTTGTCAGGTCATGCAGAAAAAACATCACGCGAGGAAGTGCCCATGTCGACGAAAGTATTGGTCTTGTATTACTCCACTTACGGTCACACTGAAACGCTGGCCCGAGCCATCGCCGAAGGCGCGCGCTCAGCCGACGCCGAAGTCAGCCTCAAGCGCGTCCCGGAATTGATGTCGGCGGAAGTGGCACGTCAGGCAGGGGCCAAACTGGAACAGGACGCCGATATAGCGACACCCGGCGAACTGGTCAATTACGACGCCATTATCATTGGTACCCCCACCCGTTTCGGCCGTGTTTCTTCACAAATGGCCAACTTCCTCGATCAAACCGGCGGTCTCTGGGCGGAAGGAAAACTGATCGGCAAGGTCGGTGGCGCTTTCGTATCCACCGCCAGCCAGCATGGCGGTGTCGAGACCACGCTGTTCTCGCTCCTGACCTCCATGATGCACCACGGAATGATCACCGTGGGCCTGCCCTACTCCTTCCCGGGGCTGGTCAAGATGGATGAGGTCAGCGGCGGCTCTCCCTACGGCGCTTCCGCGCTGGCTGCCCCGGACGGTTCCCGCCAACCCAGCGAGAACGAACTGGCGGGCGCACGCTTCCAGGGTCGCCATATCGCCGAAATCGCCACGGCCCTGGTGCGCGGGCGCAAGGCCTGATCCCGCTCCGCCCCGTAGTTGAAGCCTGATCCAGGTATTTTCTGGCCATCGCAGGACTCCACCTTCTGCTGCGGTGGCCGTTTTATTCATGAGGTAGATCTGCATGCCGCGTACCCTCGACACTCTGCACTCGGCCTTGTCCGTTTTCCCCCGCGTCACGCTGCTCGATGGACCCACCCCGATCCAGAAACTTTCACGGCTGAGTGCAATGCCGGTGCTCAAGGGCTGCAATCTCTATGTCAAACGTGATGACCTGATGGGCCTTGGCGGCGGCGGCAACAAGCTGCGCAAGCTCGAGTTCCTGCTGGGCCAGGCGCTTGCGCAAGGCGCGGACACACTGATCACCTGGGGTGGGCCGCAATCCAACAACGCCCGCCTCACCGCGGCGGTCGCCGCCCGCCATGGCCTGCATTGCGTATTGCTCCTGAGCCCCTCTCAGGTTCGCGGGGATGACGACTACCACCTCAACGGCAACGTGCTGCTGAACGCTCTCTTCGGCGCGACTGTCCAGCGCCTGCCTGCGGGAACGACACCTGCGACCCATGCCCGGGAACTGGCCGAACAGCTACAACGCCAAGGCCGAAAAACCTTTCTCATGCCTCTGGGCGGTTCCAGCCCCGTGGGTTGTCTCGGCTATGCCGCCGGCGCCGCCGAACTGCTCGCGCAGAGCCAGGTTCTGGGGGTCGACTTTGACCAGATCGTTGTGCCCAACGGCAGCAGCGGTACTCATGCCGGTCTGCTCGCGGGCCTTGTCGCCGCCGCTGCCTCGACGCGGGTGAAGGGATACTCGGTGCTGGGTACGGCGGAGCAATCGCACGAGGCGACCCTGGAAAAGACCCGCCAGGTACTCGAACTGCTCAACAGCGATGCGGATCTGCCCCGCGACGCGATTCACATCGATGATTCGCAAAGAGGTGCCGCCTATGGCGCGCCGACCCGGGCGATGCAGGTGGCAACCCGGACGCTGGCGACTCAGGAAGGCCTGTTGATCGACCCGGTCTATGGTGGCAAGGCATTGGCCGGACTACTGCACTCGGTCGCGGCGGGTGAGTATCCGCCAGGCAGCAATATCCTGTTCGTCATGACAGGAGGCACGCCGGGTATTTTTGCCTACCGGACTGCCTATAGCTGATCCAGGCGGCCCCTCAGCGGCAAAGTCCCCGTCTCCGGTGCTGGATAAATTCCGCCGAAAGCGCCATCCTGCGCGCCTTTTTCCAGCGCGGCGCAGGCTTTACCGCGCCCGACACTCCAGGGACCCGCCATGCACGACCAGCCACTGAACGACGCCGACTTCGAGTTTATCGAGGACATCCTGCTCAAATACGGCGACGATCACAGCGTACTCAACCCTTCCGAGCTCGACGGCTACCTTACCGCACTGGTCTCCGGCCCGACCCCGGTGGATATCGCCGAATGGTTCCCGGCCATCTGGGGCGGGCAGAACCCGGCCTGGGAAAGTCCGCGGGAGTGCAAGCAGTTCATCGATCTGAGCGTACGCCACATGAATGCCCGGGCGACCCAACTGGCGACCGATGCAGCGGCCTTCAAGGCGCGCTTCGAAGAAACCGAACACCAGGGCCAACCGCTGATCCTGGCCGAAGAGTGGTGCTTCGGCTACCTGCGCGGCATCGGGGTCAAGCAATGGCCCGAACTACCGGCCGCCCAGGCAAACCGGCTGGACGCGATCAGCTTCTGCGCGGAACAGGATAATTTCGAACTGCCGGCCAACTTCGATGTGCCCCTGCATCGCCAGCGGGTGGCGGCGATCGAACCGGCGGCGCGCGGATTACACGACTATTGGCTGGCCCGGCGATAACGACACGGCAGCCTTTTCAAGATCGCTTGCAACAATTATCGATTGATAGCGTAAAGCCATCAATCGATAATCCCGCCTCTCATCCGCTTCGCGCAAGGAAAGCCAGTGAAAAAAGCCCTGTTGTTCATCCCGTTGTTCGCCGTGCTGCTGCAAGGCTGTGGCGTCAGCATGACCCGTTATGACCCCAGTTTCGACAATGTCCAGGTGCTCAAGCAACAACAGCCCCTGCAACCGATCAGCAAGGCGCAAGTGACAGCAGCTCCGGGCCAGGGTTCGTTGTCGGTGCGGACCAACCCGATCAGATCCCCCAGCGGCAGCATCACCGGACATATTCAGGACGCCCTTACCGAGGAGCTTCGCCTGGCGGGCCTGCTCGATGCACAGGCGCAGCGGCGTCTGGATGTCCTGGTGACCAGGAATGAACTGGAGGCCGGAGTGAGCACCGGCAAGGGTACGCTCGCGGCGCATTTCACCCTGTTCAAGAATGACCAGGTGGCCTATGACGCGACCAAGCAGGTCAGCAGCGAATGGAACAGCAGCTTCATCGGTGCCGTTGCCATTCCGAACGCGGCCAATGCCTACAACCCGCTGGTACGCAACTTGCTGAAGGACCTGTACAGCGATCCGTTGTTTATCCAGGCCTTGAAATAAGGTCAAAAAAAGAGCCGCGAATGCGGCTCTTTTTTCAAGTCAGGCCCGAGGTCCGAAACCCAGTGCCGAATACTTCAGGTTGTTGCTCTCGACCATCTGCTTGAGCAGCGCATTGACCTGACGGGTGAAGGTATCGTCCACCGCGGCTTTCGGCGTTTTGCCCGCCAGCGGAATGAACCAGATACCTATCCAGGTATTGATAGCGTCATGGTTGCTGTTGCTGCTGACGCTCTGTCCTTGTGCATCAAGCGCTTCGAGACTCATGCTGTACTGGTCGGTCGCCAATGCAGGGATGATGGTGAAGGTGAATCCGCTGATAAAGGCCATGACCAATTGACCACCACCCGGTGGATGGTTGTAGACCTTGAGGCGCAGATTGTAATCACCCGGCTGCTTCTGGAACTCGTCCAGGGTGACGCGGCCGAAAAGTCCGGAATCGGTCAACGCTTTTTGCAACTGCGGCTTGAGCGCCTCGCGCGCTTGCGGAACCTCGACAGCCGACGCGCTCTTTGGCTCACCCTGGTAGAAATCGAATTTGACGTAGACATTCGGCTTGTTCGAATAAGCCGCCATCGACGGCATTTTTACCGGTGCCACTTCATCTTTCGTAAAACTGGCGCAACCGCTCAACGTAAGCGCCAGGGCCAACCCCAGCATTTTTCCGATATTCATTACCGCGTCCTTAGTGAAATGGCAAAGCGCCTCCATCGCCGGAGTGCTGCGGCGGATTCTAGAGAGTGTCGATCAATAGCAAAAGGCCACATTACAGAAATATTCCTCGGTGCCACACCGGGCCAGAACCCTCAGGCATTCTTTTTCTGCAGGCTTTTCATTTGCAGCTTCGCCCGTTGCACGGCGGCCATCTTCTCCGGCCGCTTCATGCGCTTCCATTTGCGGATATCGTCCTTGGTGCGGCCACAACTGACGCACAGCTCGCCGCTGAGCTGGCACAGCGAAATACAGGGGTTATCGATCTCCTTGGCCATGACTCAGCCCCGCCCAGGACGCTTGCGCGCCAGGCGCTGCGACCCGTTTCCGGCATTCTCGCGCTGGCGGGCTTGCTCACTGTCAAATTGCACATGGGCGGCCACCGCATCCAGCACCACACCAGCCTGGGCCAATGCCGCAGCTGTCAGCTCGACCATGCGAGCGTCCTGTCCTGCGGCCAGCGCCTGGCGTTGATGAACCTGGGTGTCAAACACCCAGATCACCCTCAGACTCGTGGGAAACAACGCGTAATCGACCTCATGGGTCAGCCAGCAAAACCCCACGATCTCCGCCTTCGCCGTTTCACAGGCTTCAGTCAGGGTGGCGACCAGCAGACGCTCTGTGCGTGCCTGGTCGCGTTTACTCGACAGCATGGATGAGTCCTTGTAGCAAACGACGTGAAAACGCTCATCATACGCTACCGGAAATCGTCCTACCCGCCACGCCCCCCAGGCCTGCCAAACCGTAGAAACACGCCCTACCAGGGCAGCGTTTCACCATGGCGATCGGTAAAACGCAGGCCCGGCAACCCGGCGTGACGTTCCACGCAATCGACGACCAGGGGAATGCTCTGCGGGATCTCCAGAATCGCATTGGGACCGCCCATTTCCGTACGCACCCAACCCGGCGCCATCAACAACAACGCTCGGGGGTCATGCGGATGGCGCGCGGCAAATGCCTTCATCAACATATTCAGCGCGGCCTTGCTGGAGCTGTAGAGCGCCCAGTTCCCCGCGTTGTTGGCAATGCTCCCCAGTTCCGAGGACATCACCACGATGACGCCGTTGTGCTCGACAGTGTCGTGAAACACCTCGACGACCCGCATCGGACTCAGGGCGTTGGTCAGCATCATGTCGATAAAGTCCTGCTCGTCGACCTTCAGCGGTGTCAGTTCGTTGGCCTTGCAGATCCCGGCATTGATGAACAAGGTCCGCAGTGGGCGGTCCCCCAGTCGCCCCCGGAGTTGCCTGACAGCGGCAAGATCCACCATATCCAGCGACTCGAGTTGCAACTGCCCGGCGTACCGCACCTTCAGCGCCTGCAAGCCGCTGGACGGGCCTCGCGACGTGGCGATGACCTGATAGCCACGGGAGCAATACTCCTCGGCCAATGCCAACCCCAGGCCGCGGGAAGCGCCTACTATCAAAGCCGTTTTTTCTGTCATCGGTCATTCTCTTCTGCGTCGGCGCCTTCTCCTCTACCGCCGAGGAAACAGCACCGCATAGGTGGATTGGTGTCTAGGCGACATTGAAACACCGGAAAAACGTCCAACCCACCACCGCGCCGTCATGAATCCGCTGCCGCAAAGTCATCAATCACTTTGCCTGGCCCACCCCGCGCCGGCTCAGGCGGAGCACGGCCTGGAGCCTTTTCCGGATATCAAAACCACGCAGACCGCAATCAGCCCACCATTACTAAATATTTCTTCATGTCATCAGAAAGAAATATTTCAGGCATTAAATCGCTATCAGTCTGACTTATGAACCCTTTCACCCAACCCTGTGCATCGAGGTATTGCCGTGATTTTGCTGACAAAAAAACGCCTGTCGGTCCTGCTGGCTTCTCTCTGCCTGAGCGGCGTTGCTCATGCCACCGACGTCACCGGTGCCGGCTCCAGCTTCGTCTTTCCGGTGCTGTCCAAATGGTCCCAGGACTACAGCAAGACCTCCAGCAACCGCATCAACTACCAGTCCATCGGTTCCGGCGGCGGTATCGCCCAGATCAAGGCCGCGACCGTGGATTTCGGTGCTTCCGATGCCCCGCTGTCGGCTGACGAACTCAAGGCCGGTGGCCTGGGCCAGTTCCCTAGCGTGATCGGCGGTATCGTGCCGGTGATGAACATCGAAGGCGTCGCCGCCGGCCAACTGAAGCTCGACGGCGAAACCCTGGCGAAGATCTTCCTGGGCACCATCACTGCCTGGAACGACCCGGCCATCGTGGCCCTCAACCCAGGCCTGAAACTGCCTGACGGCAAGATCACCGTCGTGCACCGTTCCGATGGTTCGGGTACCTCTTACAACTTCACCAACTACCTGGACAAAGCCAGCGCCGACTGGAAATCCAAGATCGGTTTCGGCACCACCGTACCTTGGCCGGTCGGTGTCGGTGGCAAGGGCAACGAAGGTGTCTCGGCCTACGTGAAGCAGATCAAGAACTCGATCGGCTACGTCGAATACGCCTACGCCCTGCAGAACAAGATGACCCACGCGCAGCTGAAGAATGCCTCCGGCAAGTTCGTCCAGCCTAACGCCAAGGCCTTCCAGGCCGCCGCCGATACCGCCGACTGGGCCAGCGCCAAGGACTTCAACCTGATCATGACCAACGCTCCGGGCGACGCCGCATGGCCGATCACCGCGACCACCTGGATCATCATGTACAAGCAGCCGAAGAATGCCGAGCAGAGTTCGGCGGCCTTCAACTTCTTCAAGTGGTCCCTGGAAAACGGTCAGCAACAAGCGGCCTCGCTGGACTACGTAGCCCTGCCCGATTCGCTGGTCAAGCGCATCGAAGGCTACTGGAAATCCGACTTCGCCCATTGATCCAGCCCGCCTGAAACCTCCCGTCATCCGGTCATCACAGCCGGATGATGGGACTTGAGCAGAGTCATAATGAACGACACCGTCCAGCCCCTGGCACTGTCCACCTACAGCAGCGATACGGCCAGTGATGGCCGGGCCGCCCGCGACCAACGTCATGACCTGTGGTTCAAACGAACCCTATTCGGCGCCGCCATGCTGGTGCTGGTACTCCTGGCAAGCATCGCGGCCTCTACCCTGTGGGGCGGCAGCCTCGCCTTCAAGACCTTTGGTTTCGACTTCCTGACCAGCACCGAATGGGATGCGGTCAACAATCATTTTGGCGCGTTGGTACCGATCTACGGCACCCTCGTGACCTCCTTCCTGGCCTTGCTGATCGCCGTGCCCGTGAGCTTCGGCATCGCGATCTTCCTGACCGAGGTGGCGCCGCCCTGGCTGCGCATGCCCGTCGCCTCCGCCGTCGAGCTGTTGGCCGGGATTCCCTCGATCATCTACGGCATGTGGGGCCTGTTCGTGTTCGGCCCGTTCATGGCCGACCACCTGTCACCGTGGATCAACGACTATCTCGGCGCCTTGCCGGGCATCGGCCCGCTGTTCCAGGGCCCGCCCCTGGGTATCGGCATGCTGACCGCCGGCATCGTCCTGGCGATCATGATCATGCCGTTCATCACCTCGGTGATGCATGAAGTGTTTCGCAGCGTTCCCACCACCCTCAAGGAGTCCGCCTATGCACTGGGCGGTACCACCTGGGAAGTGGTCTGGGACATCGTCCTGCCCTACACCCGTTCGGCGGTGGTCGGCGGGGTGTTCCTCGGCCTCGGCCGGGCCCTGGGCGAAACCATGGCGGTGACCTTCGTCCTGGGCAACGCCCAGCAGTTCTCGGCCTCGCTGCTGATGCCGAGCAGTTCCATCGCCTCGATCATCGCCAACGAATTCAGCGAAGCCTATACCGACCTGCACCGCTCGGCGCTGATCGCCCTGGGATTCCTGCTGTTTATCGTCACCTTTATCGTCCTGGCATTGGCGCGACTGATGCTCATGCGACTCTCACGCAAGGAAGGTCTATGACGGGCAACGAAAGTCTTTACCGGGCCCGCGCCTTCAAGAACCGTCTGGCGATGGTCCTCAGTTGCGGTGCCACGCTGTTCGGCCTGACCTGGCTGGTGTGGATCCTGCTGACCACCGTGATCAACGGTTTCCAGGCCCTCAACCTGCGCCTGTTCACCGAGATGACACCGCCACCGGGCACCGAAGGCGGCCTGGCGAATGCCTTCTACGGCAGCGCCCTGATGTCGGCGATCGCCCTGCTGATCGGGACCCCGATCGGCTTGATGGCCGGGGTCTGGCTGGCCGAGTTCGCCCGCCACTCGCGCCTGGGCAGCATCGTACGTTTCATCAACGATATCCTGCTCTCGGCACCGTCGATCGTACTTGGCCTGTTCGTCTACACCGCAGTGATCCTGCCGTTGAACCTGCTGACCAATCACCAGGTCGGCTTCTCCGCCATTGCCGGCGCCCTGACCCTGGCGTTGCTGGTGATTCCGGTGGTGGTGCGGACCACCGACGAGATGCTCCAGCTGCAACCCTCGACCATGCGCGAGGCGGCGCTGGCCCTGGGCGTGCCACAGTGGAAACTGACCCTGCAGATCGTCCTGCGCGCAGCCAAGGCCGGCGTCGTCACCGGGGTGCTGCTGGCCCTGGCGCGCATCACCGGCGAAACCGCCCCGCTGCTGTTCACCGCCTTCGGCAACCAGTTCTGGAGCAGCAACCTGCTCAAGCCGATTGCCAGCGTGCCGGTGGTGATCTTCCAGTACGCCATGAGCCCGTTCGAGGACTGGCATGCCCTGGCCTGGGCCGGCGCCCTGGTACTGACCCTGTTTGTACTGCTGCTCAGTTTGCTCTCCCGATTGATCCTTTTGCGCAATAGGCTGACCTGATGAAGACCCGTGACCTTGCCAGCGAGAACACCAAGATCCGTGTTCGTGGCCTGGAGTTTTTCTACAACAACCAGCCGTCGCTGAAGTCCATCGACATGGATATCCCGGAGAAACGCATCACCGCGATCATCGGGCCTTCCGGCTGCGGCAAGTCGACCCTGCTGCGGGTATTCAACCGCATCTACGCGATGTACCCGAAGCAGGAAGCACGCGGCGAAGTGTTGCTCAACGGCGAGAACATCCTCGCCCCCGGCTATTCGATGAACCGCCTGCGCAGCCACGTCGGCATGGTATTCCAGAAGCCGGTACCGTTTCCGATGTCGATCTATGAAAACATCGCCTACGCCGTGCGCCACCACGAAAAGCTGTCGCGTCACGAGATGGATGAGCGTGTCGAACAGGCCCTGCACGGCGCGGCGCTGTGGAACGAAGTCAAGGACAAGCTCAAGCAAAGCGCACAGGGCCTCTCCGGCGGCCAGCAACAGCGCCTGTGCATCGCCCGCACCATCGCCCTGCGCCCGCAGGTACTGCTACTGGACGAACCGACCTCGGCCCTCGACCCGATTTCCACCGGGCGCATCGAGCAACTGATCACCGAGCTGAAAGAGCAGTACACGGTAATCATCGTCACCCACAACATGCAGCAGGCCGCTCGGGTATCGGACTACACCGCGTTCATGTTCATGGGCGAACTGATCGAGCATGACGAGACCGACTCGATCTTCACCCACCCGAAAATGAAACAGACCGAGGACTACATCACCGGCCGGTTCGGCTGACCGCTCTTTCTCATGATCGAGATAGAAACGGCACATTGATAAAGAAAGATTCGGCCAAAGGCTGCTTTAATGAGTCCATTCCAGGCCCTGCCGATTCGCGCCGTGAGGCGGCGCGGAGCGGTTCCTCGATCCACTCGAAAGGTAGCGCACCGATGGCACGTCTCACCGCAAAAGACTTTGCCCCTGAACTGCTCGAACTCTACGACTACTACGTCCACGGCAAGATCAACCGCCGGGAGTTTCTTGACCGCGCGGCGAAATTCACCCTCGGCGGCATGGCTGCCGCCAGTGTGCTGGCGGCGCTGAGTCCGGACTATGCACTGGCCGAACAGGTGCCGTTTACCGATCCGGATATCGTCGCCGAATACATCACCTACCCCTCGCCCAACGGCCATCAGCAGGTCCGTGCCTATCTGGTCCGGCCGGCCAAGGCCACCGGCAAGGTGCCGGCGGTAGTGGTCGTTCATGAGAATCGCGGGCTCAACCCCTACATCGAAGACGTCGCCCGGCGTGTCGCCAAGGCCGGCTTTGTCGCCCTGGCCCCCGATGGCCTGTCATCGGTCGGCGGCTATCCCGGCAACGATGAGAAAGGCGTGGCCCTGCAGAAAACCGTCGACCCCGAAAAACTCATGAACGACTTCTTCGCCGCCATCGAGTGGTTGATCGGCCATGACGCGACTACCGGAAAAGTCGGGATCACCGGGTTCTGCTACGGCGGTGGGGTTGCCAATGCCGCAGCCGTGGCCTATCCCGAACTGAGTGCGGCGGTGCCCTTCTATGGCCGCCAACCCAAGGCCGAGGACGTGCCCGGGATCAAGGCGCCCCTGCTGCTGCACTACGCCGAGCTGGACAAGGGCATCACCGATGGCTGGCCAGCCTACGAACACGCCCTGAAGGCCGCCGGCAAGACCTATGAGGTGCATATCTACCAAGGGGTCAATCACGGCTTCCACAACGACTCCACGCCGCGTTACGACGAGGCGGCGGCCAAGCTGGCGTGGGACAGGACGGTGGGCTGGTTCCGACGCTACCTGGCGTGACGCTCCGGCCGTTCAATCGACGCCCGACCGATCAGAGGCGAAAGCGATCCACCGATTGCGAAAGCTGCCCGGCCAGGGCGGACAACTGATCGGTGGTCGCGGCCGTCTCGCCGATGACCCGGCTGTTGCCCACCGACATATCGGCGATCATTTCCACCTGATGGGCAATTTCGTTGCTGGCCAGGCTCTGCTCGCCAATCGTGCGGGAGATATCGTTGACCAGTTGGCTGGTATTGAGCGTGGCGTCGAGGATCTCGCGGATGGCGCGTTCGACATCGGCAGTCACCGCCATGCCCCGGTCGACCTGAGCGACACCGGCCTCCATACTGCTGACCGCCTCGCGCGTGCTTTGCTGGATGCGCGCGACCATGCTGGCAATTTCCTGGGTCGACGCGCTGGTGCGTGCAGCCAGGCTGCGCACCTCGTCGGCGACCACCGCGAACCCGCGCCCCTGCTCACCGGCCCGAGCGGCCTCGATGGCCGCGTTGAGCGCCAGCAGGTTGGTCTGGTCGGCAATGCCCTTGATCACCTGGATAATGCTGAAGATCCCCTCGGACTCCTTGTCCAGGGTACGGATTACCTGGGCCGACTGCTGCGCCGAGCGGGCAATATCGTCCATGTCGCTGACCACCTGGTGAATCACCCGGCCGCCGTCCTTGGCCAGGGCCTCGGCCTGGTTGGCCATGCCCAGCGCGCGTTCGGCATGGCGGGTGATATCCTCGATACTCGCGGTCATCTCACTGGCCGCTGCCGCCATGGTGCTGGCGGCATCGCTCTGCTGCTGGCTGCTGCCCGCCACCTGGTGGCAGCCACTGCTCAGTTGCTGGCTCATGCCGCTGACGCCATGGGCATTGCCACGCACCACTTCGATCATGCTGCGCAGATCACGCTGCATGGTTGCCAGGCTGCGAATCAGCAAGCTGGCCTCGTCCCGTTGCCGGGGTTCGACAATGGCTTCACTGAGGTCGCCGTGGGCAATCCGTTCGGCGATCCGGTTGGCGGACTGCAACGGCCCCATGATGCTGCGAATGACCCAGTAGCCCTGCACAAGCAGCAACAGCAAACCGGCGACCAGGACACCGGCAAGGGTCAGGTTGGCATGGCTGATCGTTCGTTGGGTGCCCTCTCCGCTCAGTTGTGCGTTGGACTCGATCAGTCCGCTGAGGCTGGCCATTTCATCCTCCAACTGGCCGAACGCTTTGTTGAAAGAGGCCAATTGCTGCTGGGCATTCTCCGGGTTGTCGAGCGCCAGCCCCACCATATGTTCGGCGGCGTTGATATAGGTTTCAAGACTCGGCTTGATCTTGTTCAGGGCCGCCTTGAGAGTGTCATTGACCGGCAGCTTGAGATTCTCGTCGAGCACCTGGCGGAAATGCGTGGCGTGCTCCTCGATGGAGCTGCGCACCTCGGCCTTGTCGCTGGTGCTTTTGCCCAGCCCGACCAGCATCGCCGAAAGGACGTCGGCGCGCAGGGCGTCATGCATCATGTCGGCTTCGAGATGATTGCGCAGCGCGGTCATGCTGACCTGGCTGTCATCCGTCGCGGTCGCCATCCGCACATTGCCCAGGTAGCTGGCCAGGCTCATGATCAGGACAGTGAGCAGGCTGGTGCCGATCAGCAGGAACAAGCGCAACTTTATGGACATGGTGCAACCCTCCGTTAGGCAATCCCGCGGCATCGGCTGCCGAATACCCGCATGAAGAGGTTATCGGCCCTGCCTGACGCTTATTTAAGCCTATTTCCACGGATCGGCCGCTATCGCCGGAGCACCGGACGTTATTTCGCCTTGTCATCCCGAGGTTTGTAGAACAGGAATTTGTCGGTCTCGGCGGTCTTGATGTATTGCTTGATCCAGTCCGGGCTCACACTCCGGTCATGGAAGTACATCGCGCCGTTGGTGCGGTCCTTGAGTTGCTGGTTGAGGGCCTTGCGCGCGACTTCCTTGGCGATGGTGTAACGGTCCTCCTCCTGTACCTCATCCGAACGCCCGTCGCACCACCAGGAAAACTGACAGGCTTTCTTCTCGGAGCCCTGCTTGACCACCTCGCAGATCGTTCCGGGAAACCCTTCATGCCCCAGGCGATTCACCACCACGCTGGCGACCGCTTCCATATCGGCCGGCTGACCGCCCTTGGCTTCCCAGTAGATGGTCCGAGACAGGCAGGTAATCGCATCGGCCACCGCCGCGTCGCCCGCCGGGTCCACCGCCTGCGTCTCGACCTTGGTCAGGGTTGGCGCCTTGGGTTCCGCCGCCGGGCTCTCCTTTTCAGCGGCTTTCTGCTCCAGCACCTGCGCCTTGTCGATGGCGACTTCCGGTTTCGGTTGCGGATCGGCGGCGATAGCCGCCCCCGTGGCAAGAGCCGTCGCGAGACAGCCGGCTATCCAGATAGGGTGCATGGTCCGATCCTGTTGAATGAACCCTGCCCAGGGAATGCCGCCGCGCCGCGTCGGGCAGATTATCCGAGGCTCGCTGGCCAATTCGACATCGACGTGAACAAATCATTCCCCGACCTGCCCGACATAAAAGCGCTTGCCTGCCATGGGGCACTATCGCGCATCATGTGCGCAGTCCGTTCGAGGGGAATATCCATGCGCGTCCTGTTTTCCACCCTGCGTTCCGTCGTACTGCCGCTGGGCCTGGTGCTGGGCCTGACGGTTGGCAACAACGCCCTGGCCAGCGAAGAAACGCAATTGCTGCAGTCGATCAACGGCTACCGAAGCCAGGTGCAGCGCTGCGGCAACCAGGCATCCCTGGAGTTGCCGCCGCTGGCCGCCGACCCGCGCCTGATCCTGCCGCCGGACAGTGCCGGCGACCTGCAACAGGCCCTGGCGCGGGCCGCGTATCCGATGGTCAATGTGCAGGCGATCAGCCTGTCCGGCCCCCGCGATGCCAATGCGGCCATGAAGGCGGTGCGGGAAAGCTTCTGTCGGGTGGTGCTGGACCCGCAATTCGTCGATATCGGCGTCAGCCGCCAGGGCAACGAGTGGCGTATCGTCCTCGCCCGGCCGCTGCTGACCGCCCGTCTCGGCGACAGCCAGGCCGAAGGCCAGAAGCTGCTGGAGATGATCAACAGCGCCCGTGCCCAGCCGCGCCAGTGTGGCACCCAGGCCTTTGCCGCCACCTCACCGCTGGTGTGGAACGCGCTGTTGGCGACCACTGCCGAAAGCCATAGCCGCAACATGGCGAACAACAACTTCTTCGATCACCAGGATCGCGACGGCCATACCCCCGGAGACCGGGCCGAACTGGCGGGCTATATCGCCCAGCGGATCGGCGAGAACATCGCCGCCGGGCAGGACAGCGGGCGCAAGGTGGTCGACGGCTGGCTTGCCAGTCCCGGCCACTGCGCCAATCTGATGAACCCGCAATTCCGCGAGCTGGGCGCCGCCTATGCGGTCGACCCGAAGAGCGATTCGGGCATCTACTGGACCAGTCTGTTCGGCACCCAGTAAGCCCGTGGCCTAGCCAAGACGCGCCAGCACCAGAGCCCTGGCCTGGCGCGCCATCTGGTCGAGATGGCGATCGCGCTTCTTCTCGGCCTCGGCCATCGCCTTGCGGCCATGCTGCTGCAACAGGTAGGCATGAATCTGCCGCACTTCCAGGGTGTTGTAGATCGGCGCCACGTCGAGCACCGCCACTAGCCCGTCGGTGCCGTGATCGCGAGTGTTCATCACCACCTGCGGCCCGCGCGCGGCCAGGACCTGGAAACCCATCGCCTCGAAATACGCCACCTTGCCCACCGCGCAGGCCAGTTCGGCATGAGGGTAATGGCCGACCATCTGCCCCAGCATCGCCCGGGCGATACCGCGCCGACGCCGGTCGGCCTGCACGGCCATATAGGCCACGGCACAGGCCTGGGCATCGTCCTTGACCGGCAGGTACAGCAGGAAACCGAGCACCCGTGACGGCTCCTCGTCATCCAGGGCCACGATCAACTCCGCCGGAATGCCCTTCGAACCGTCCATCGCATCCAGGTAGAGATGCACCTCGTAGCCGACCCCGTACTGATACAGGTTATACAGCGGGTTGCTTGGCGTGAGGGCGACCATGCTGATATCGGTGAAGTAATCCACCACCATCTGCAGGATCTGGCTCTTGATCGATTCGGGCGGCGGGGTTTGCAGGCGGGTCAGCGTGAACATCGACAATCGGCTCCGGGCAAAGGCATGCCCGGGCTGGAAGGTAGAAGCCCGGACGCGGGCATTGTAGCGCGTCCTGAGCCATTGAATTGACGTGACAGCGAACCGGCCTCAAAAACAGCATATTCATAAAGTATCAGGATTGTCTTTTCAGGATATTTTTATTATGGAAATACGCCTGCTAGCATCCGTTCCACAACAACAAAGAACCGCTGCATTGCGAAGGTTTGCCAGACTTATGTCCACTCGCCTCACTACTCTGCTACGTGTCCTCGTGCCCGCTGTTGCCGTCGCCGGCACCCTGATGACCGGTGGTTGCGCATCCCCGGAAACGGAGCAGGCCAACCGGTCCCAGCAAACGATCGAGATCGGTCCCCAGGGCGCCCGTTATCCGTTCGTGGTCTTTGCCAATCACGACCTGCAGGCGTCAGAGGCGCGGATCGAGCAGGCGGTGGTAATCCTCCATGGGGTCAAGCGCAACGCCGATACCTACTTCGCCACCGGTCGCAAACTGCTCAAGCTGGCACAGTTGCCGAACCAGCAGACCTTGCTGCTGGCGCCCAACTTCCTCACCGAGGCCGATCGTCGCGCCAGCAATGACCTGCCGCTGTGGCGCAAGGACAACTGGATGCAGGGCGAACCCTCGGGCTTCGGCCTCGGCGGTATCAGCTCGTTCCAGGCGCTGGACGATGTGGTGCGCTACCTGGCCGACCGCCAGCGCTTCCCGGCCCTCAAACGCATCACCCTGATCGGCCACTCCGCCGGCGCCCAGTTGATGCAGCGCTACGCTGTGCTCAATCCCCAGGACGAAAGCCTGCGCCAGTCCGGTATCGACATCCGTTATGTGATTTCCAGCCCGTCGACCTATGTCTATTTCGACGCCAACCGGCCTCAGTCCCAGGGATTTGCCCCGGTCGTCTCGATCATGTGCCCCAGCTACAACCGCTATCGCTACGGGATCGATGCCGCTCCCGCCTACCTGCAGGTCCAGCACCTGAGCGCCGAGCAGTTGTTCCGCCGCTACGCGGGTCGCGATGTCACCTACCTGGTCGGTTCGAAAGACAATGATCCGGCCAACCGGATCATGGACAAATCCTGCGGCGCCGGCATGCAGGGCGCGACCCGGGTCGAGCGACAACTCAACTACCTGGCCTACGAACGCTTTCTCGGCCAGAACTGGAACATCCCGGTGCAGCATCCGCAATTCCAGGTGCCAGGCATCGGTCACAGCGCCAACGGCTTGTACACCTCGCCGCTGACCGCCGAGCGATTATTTCCGGCGCGCTAGGGAGCGGGCGGCAGGGCCGCCCCCGTTCCCCTGAACATCCCGTTATCTCCCAAAACAATTAAAAAATCCGGGAACCACCCTCATCATGAAACGGATACGTGCTTCTGCCCCTGCGCAGCCGATCTGCCGTGGTCGCCAGTTGACGCTGCTGGCCGCCACCCTGCTCACGCTCCATGCCCAGGCCGAGACGCTGCCCTCGTCCGGCACCCTGTTCGATGCCAACCGCTCGCAGCTCAGTCCGTCCGAGCGCGTTCCCGCGCCGGCCCGGCAGCGGGTGCAGATCGAAGCGCCGGCCACGGAGCAGAATCGCCCCGCCGCTGCCGCTTCGACCCTGAAGGTCAAGGTCAGCCATTTCACCCTGAGCGGCAACCAGGCGTTCAGCGATGCGCAGTTACAGGCACAGTTGAAACCTTTCCTGGACCGGGAACTGGACCTCAACGGCCTGCGCGACGCCGCCGCCAGCATCACCGCGCTGTACCGCGAAAACGGTTACCTGGTGGCCCGCGCCTACCTGCCGCCACAGAATATCCAGGCCGGCAGCGTCGCCCTCGCCGTACGCGAAGGGGTGATCGGCAAGGTCCGCGCCGAACCGGCACCCGATGTCCGCCTGAGCGCCGGCATGCAGCAACGCTTTGTCGACGACCTGGTGCCCGGCACCGTCATCCGCGAAGCCGATCTGGAACGGGTGCTGTTGCGCCTGTCCGATATCGCCGGGGTTTCGGTGCGGGCGGTTCTCGCCCCGTCCGCGCAACCGGGTGCCGCCGACATCGTGCTGAAGATTACCGAGATGACCGCCTGGACCACCCGCGCCAGCATCGACAACTACGGCAACTACTACACCGGCTCGAACCGCATCTCGACCAACGTCAGCCTCAACGATGCCCTGGGCCTCGGCGAAAGCCTGTCCCTCAATACCCAGAACTCCCTGGAAGGCCTGAGCATCCGCAGTATCGGCTACCTGCAACCGCTGGGTGCCAGCGGTGTTTCCCTCGGGCTCAACCACGCCACCCTGGACTACCAGATCGGCAAGGAACTCAAGGACGCCCAGGCCAGCGGCTCGGCGGACATCGATACGGTCTACCTGACCAGCTCCTTGCTGCGCAGCCGCAACAGCAATATCAACCTGTCCCTGGCGGACGAATGGCGGCGCTTCGAAGACCGTACCGCGGCGACCCAGGTCAGCAAGTCGGCCAACTTCCGCAGCATCAGCCTCTACGGCGACTGGCGCGACGGCTGGCTGGGCAGCAACCTGTGGAGCCTTCGCTACGGGCGCGGCACCCTGAACAAGGACACCGCCGCCGATGCCGCCCTCGACCGGGTCACCGCCCGCGCCGCCGGCGACTACACCAAGGCCAACATCTCCTTCAGCCGCCTGCAGCAACTGGGCAACGGTTTCTCCCTGCTCGGCTCGATCACCGGGCAATACGCCGACAAGAACCTCGACGCGTCGGAAAAGCTCAGCCTCGGCGGCCCCGATGGCGTACGCGCCTACCCGGTGGGCGAAGCCGCCGGTGACCAGGGCGTGCTCGGCCGGCTGGAGTTGCGCAAGTACCTGGGCCGCTTCGCCGACTCGCAGGTCGAAGCCGCGCTGTTCGCCGACGCCGGTCGGGTCACGGTGAACAAGCAGCCCTGGGACAACAGTGAAAACCAGCTCAGCCGCTACGGCTACGGCGTCGGCCTGAACGTCTATCACAAGGATGTGGTGATGAACGCCAGCCTGGCATTCTCCCCTGGCGCCACGCCCACCGCCGATCCCCATGAGGCACGGCGCTTCTGGCTGTCGATTTCCGGTTCGCCCCAGGCCTTCGTCGGCCTCGCCAGCGATATCGGCGGCAAGGGCGAGGACTTCGAAGAGCCCTCGACCGATTTCATCCTCTACGGTTCCGTCGGCCTCGTGCCCGAATACGTCGACCGCCATGGCGCCGCACCGGCGGGTGTGGCCGACCAGAGCAAACTGGCCACCGCCAACGGACGCAACATGGCCAGTTTCACCCGTGTACGTGACAACGTCTCCTATATCGGTGCCCATAGCGGGATTCCCCTGGCCTACGACTGGGACTTTCTCTGGCAACTGGAATACGGCCTGTCGCTGAACTATGCCGACCACAGCGATGTGTCGGTACCGGACGACAGCTCCTCCCACAACCAACTGCGCAACACCGGCGTGGCCCTGGCCAATCCGGACAGCGGGACCTTCCTCTACGGCATCTGGGATATGCCGATGAAAGAGAGCATGACCGGCCTCGACCCCTTCCACGGTCGGACCAGCGCCGCCCACTACAACATCATCGGCTCGCCCGGCTTCAGCACCAGCATCACGCGTAACAGCGGCCCGGTGGGCACCGCCTCGGAATCGAACAACGACGACGCCGCGTTCAACCGTCGCCAGTCCGGCGTGTTCGCCTACTGGACTCCCCAGTGGCATGGCCTGCAAATGAAGCTGGCGTACTCCAACAACGGCGAGAAAGCCGCGCCGGACGTTGACGAGGGCTATATCTACGGCGGCAGCCTGACCTATGAGAATGCGGGCTTCACGGCGATCGCCGCCTACGAAAAACACGTCAACTATTTCGGTATCGCCAGCATCGGCCGCAATGCCCGGGGCGTGGGCAGCAACACCCATGTGACCGCCGGCACCTCGTCCGACGACTTCAGCCTGCGCTACGGCCTGGCCTACGACTTCGGGGCGACCAAGGTCTCGCTGATCGCCGACGACCTTTCCTATTCCGAAGATGGCGTGATCAACACCAGCAACACCTCGACCGACGTCTCGCGCTATCGCCGCCAGGCCTGGATGGTCGGCCTGACCCACGACGTGAACAAGCAACTGCAGTTGCGCGCCAGCTACGCCAAGGCCCTGCCGGGCGAGTGCACGATGATTTCCGGGAACAACCGCGAGTGCTCCACCGATGGCATGGGCGCCACCCAATACGCGGTCGGCTTCTCCTACAAGCTGAACAAGCAGACCGAGCTGTTCAGCCAGTACGTGCTGCTGCAGAACAACTCGCTGGCCAACTACAACTTCGCGATTTCCGGGGTCTACGCGGCTTCCGGTTACTCCCCGGGGACCGGGACCACGATCAGTGCCCTGGGCACCGGCATCAACTATTCATTCTGAGGAGGCGACCATGAAGACGCACAAGACCCCAGGAATGACCCGCCCGATGCTCAGCCCGCTGAGCTGGGCGATCTTCGCCGCCGTCTACAGCCTGGTGCCCCTGTCGGCCTGGGCCCTGGACCCCAATGCGCTGCCGAGCAACGGTCATATCACCGCCGGCAGTGGCAGCATCAGCAGCAGCGGCAATGTCCTCAACGTCAACCAGACCAGCGACCGCCTGTCCACCACCTGGGACACCTTCAATATCGGCAGCGCCGCGCAGGTCAACTTCAATCAGCCCGGCGCCTCCTCGGTGGCCTTGAACCGCGTGCTGTCCAGCGATGCCTCGCAGATCTTCGGCAAGCTCAACGCCAACGGCCAGGTGTTCCTGATCAACCCGTCCGGCGTGTTGTTCGGCGCCGGCTCGGCGGTGAATGTCGGTGGCCTGGTGGCCAGTACCCTGAACCTGTCCGACGCCAACTTCATGGCCGGCAAGAACCTCTTCGAAGGTAACGGCAGCAGCGCCACGGTGATCAACCAGGGCCAGATCAAGGCCGCCGATGGCGGCTACGTCGCCCTGCTCGGGGGCCAGGTGCGCAACGAAGGCACGGTGGTCGCCAAGCTCGGCTCGGTGATGCTCGGCGCCGGGGAAAAAGTCACCCTCGACTTCAACGGCGACGGCCTGATCAACATGGCGGTGGACAACCCGGCGCTCAACGCCAGCGTGGTCAACAGCGGCGCACTGCAAGCCAACGGCGGCCGCGTGATGCTGTCGGCCCGGGCCAGCAACTCGATGCTCAACGAGGTGGTGAACAACAGCGGCGTCATCGAAGCCACCAGCCTGCAACAGCGCAACGGCACTATCATCCTCGACGGCGGCGACAGTGGTGTCGTGGCCAACAGCGGCAGCCTCGACGTGTCCGGGCGCAACCCGGGGCAAACCGGCGGCAACGTCACCCTGACCGGCCAGTATGTCGGCCTGTACGACGGCACGCGGATCGACGCCTCGGGGGCTGCCGGCGGCGGCCAGGTACTGGTCGGCGGTGACTTCCAGGGCACGGGCCCGTTGCACCAGGCCGACGCCACCTACATGGACGGCAATGCCAGCATTCACGCCGATGCCTTGAACAGCGGCGACGGCGGCAAGGTGATCCTCTGGTCGAAGGACAGCACCCGGTTCTACGGCAATATCAGTGTCACCGGTGCCGGCCAGACCGGCAAAGGCGGCCTGGCGGAAACCTCCGGGCATGCACTGGACGCCTTCGGCGTGGTCAACCTCAGCGCCGCCTCGGGTATCGGCGGCACCTGGCTGATCGATCCGTTCAATATCAATATCACCAGCGGCGCCAGTTCCGGTGCCACCAGCAGCAACCCATTCACCTCCAGCGGTTCGGCCAGTTCCAACCTGAGCTCGGCGACCCTCAACGCCTCGCTCTCCGAAGGCGCGAACATCCTCGTCTACACCACCTCGGTGGGCGGTACGTCCGGCGATATCAACGTGCTGGACAACGTCAAGGCGGTCGGCAACGCGAGCCTGACCCTGCAGGCCCATCGCAATATCGTGATGACCAACACCAGCATCAGCAACGCCAGCGGCAAGACGCTGAACGTCTCGCTGCTGTCGAACTTCAACAACAGCGGCAACGGCTCGGTGCAATTGAGCAATGCCACCATCCGTACCAACGGCGGCAACCTGACGATCAGCGGCGCGGCCTCGCCTACCGGATCCTTTGCCAGCACCAACGTCAGCAACGGCTTCGGCGTCTCGCTGAACAACAGCCAACTGCTCACCAGCGGCGGCGACATCCTGATTCGCGGCGCCACTTCCGCGACCCTGGCCAGCGGCTCCACCGCCGGCGCGGTGCAGATCGGCGGCGCCAGCCTGCTGGATGCGGGCGGCGGCAGCATCGCCATCGTCGCCAACCAGGCCAGCACCAGCGGCACCGGCGATGCCTTCGTGCTCACCGGCGGCAGCCAGATCGTCACCAGCGGCACCGGCTCGATCCGTATCGACAGCAGCAACCTGGGCAGCGGCAACGGCACGCGGATCTTCAGCACCAGTAACACCATCGCCGCCACCGGCTCGGGCAATGTCACCCTCAACGGCAGCGCGACATCCGGCCAGGGCGTGCTGATCTGCTCGACCGCCGCCGGCTCCACCCAGAACGTCCGGGTCGGCAGCGGTACCCTGACGGTCAATGGCAGCAGTACCAGCGGACGCGGCGTCAACCTGTCGGCCTCCGGCAATGGCGTGGTCAACCTCCAGGCCACGGCCGGCGGCAAGCTGCTGGTCAGCGGTGACAGCGGCGGCTCCTATGGCACGATCTTCAACGCCACGGGTGTGGGGTCCTCGATCAACCTGCTGAGCGACGGCGATATCAACGTATCGGGCAACACCTCGGGCGGCACCACGCCGGCACTGGCCCTGGTCAGCTCCGGCAGCGGCAGTGCCGCCACGCCGGGCTCGCGGATCAACATCGGCAGCAGCGCCGGCAACGTCACGCTGACGGCCAACAGCACGGTGATCAACAACACCAGCGGCTCGTTCCGGGCGATCTTCTTCGACGCCAGCGGCGCCTATGGGGCGATCAATGTCAGCACCCAAGGCGGCCGGCTGACCCTGGACGGCACCAGCGCTTCGGGGCGCGGCATCGATCTCGCGCCCTCAGGCAGCAATGCCAGCGTCAACCTCTCGACCACCAGCGGCGACCTGTTGCTCAGCGGCAACAGCACCAACAGCTTTGGCGGCTACGGGATATTCTTCAACTCCACGGGCGGCTCCCAGGGTGTCAATGTCTCGACCACCACGGGCAATATCACACTGCGCGGCGACTCGGTAGGCACCTCGGACGCCATCGCCCTGGGCGGCAGCGGGATCGCCTCGACCAACAGCATCACCTCCCGGAGCGGCAATATCAGCCTGCTCGGCAACTTCCACTCACCCAACAGTGGCGAACTGGACCACGGTATCGCGATCCTCAGCGTGACCAACATCATCCAGACCCACGGCAACGGCAATATCACCCTCGACGGTAGCGCCGCCGACCAGGGCAATGGCATCGACTTCTACGGCAACGGCCGGGCGCTGGTCAGCGTCGACGACGGCCGACTGGTCCTGCGCGGCAGCAGCGGCTACGCCGACGGCATCGGCATGGCGACCGGGATCAACCGGATCCAGGCCACCGGCAGCGGTTCGGTGTCGCTGACCGGCAGTTCCACCTACGGCAACGGCATCAGCCTGTACCCCTCCGGTAACGCCAGCTCGGCAACCCTGTCGACCGTCAGCGGCGACCTGACCCTGACCGGCAGCAGCAGCAGCGCGGCGGGCGAGGCCGGGATCTTCATCCGCGCCGCCTCGGCCGGCCCGGCCAACGGCGTGAGCCTGCTCTCGGGCAGCGGCAACCTGCGTCTCAATGGGCGTACCGACGGCAGCAACTCGGGGATCGCCATCGTCGGCAACAGCAACAGCGCCTACACCCTGATGCAGACCGGCGGCAACGGCCAACTGAGCCTCGACGGCTACAGCGCCGGCGGCTACGCCCTGAGTTTCGACGGCGGCAACAACAGCCTGCAGGCCGCCGACGGTGGTGTGCTGGTCAGCACCGAATCGCCCGCCGGGCGCTTTATCAGACATACCACCGATGTCACCACCTTTACCGCCAGCGGCAACGGTGCCGTGGTGTTCCGCCAGGGCGGCACGATCAGCAACCTGTTGACCGACCCGGCGGCCGCCCCTGCCGGCGATGCCATGCAACGAACCATGAGCGACAGCCTCTGGACCCGCCCACTGCAGGACCACAGTCGCCTGACGCCCCTCGATGGCCTGCGCGATCAACCGCACATCGACCTGGCCCGCTTCGACCAGGCCTCTATTGCCAACCCATTCGATAACCGTGAAGAGAGACCCCACGACCATGAAAAACCTTAAGCCGACCTGCCCTCCGTTCCGTCTCGGCCGGCTGGCCCTCGGACCGTTGCTGATGCTGGCCATGGGCGCGGGGAACGCCGCCGATGCCAAGGAGCCCCACGACTATTTCTATTTCCTCGGGGAAATGAACAAGGCCTCGACCGTGATGGTGATCGACAACAAGATCGTGCCCGCGGACCTGGGCAAGAAGATCGTCGCGGCCGTCGAGCAGGTCATCAATGACGGCAATCGACCGGGCGCCGAACGGCCGGCCGACTACCTCAAGTACGAACCGTTGATCCTCGCCATCGCCGGCCCCGACGGTTCGCGCATGCACTCCGGGCGCAGCCGCCAGGACATCCTGTCCACCACCCGCCGCCTGATGCAGCGCGAGCGCGTGCTGGGCCTGCTGGACTCGATGAACAAGTCCAAGGCGGTGTTCCTCAAGCTGGCCGCGGACAACCGCGACACCCTGGTCCCGGCCTATACCAACGGCGTCCAGGCCCAGCCGACCACCTACGCCCATTACCTGCTGGCCTTCAGCGCGGTGTTCGACCGCGATGCCGAGCGCCTGCGCCAGGCCTATGCCCGTCTCAACCTCAGCCCGCTGGGCTCGGGCGCCCTGGGCACATCGAGTTTCCCGGTGGACCGCAAGCAACTGGCAGAACTGCTGGGCTTCGATGGCCCCGTGGAGAACTCCTATGACGCCGCGCAGCTCGGCGCCCTGGACACCGGCATGGAGCTGACCGGCATCTGCAGCAATGCAGCGGCCACCATCGGCAGCCTGGTGCAGGACATGCACACCCAGTACCACCAGCCCTACCCGTGGATCATGATCACCGAAGGCCGCCTGACCGGCACCAGCAGCATCATGCCGCAGAAGCGCAACCCCTACGGCCTGAACCTGCTGCGCCTGCAAGCCAGCGATGTGGTCGGCGGCGCCATGACCTACCAGTTCGAGGCGCACAACGTCACCCCGGGCATGCCTGACTACAAGCGCGACCAGGTGGAAAAGACCCTGGACCTGACGGCCAGCTCGTTCCAGATGCTTGCCGACCTGATGAGCAACCTGCAGATCGACAAGGCCCGGGCCCTCCAGGAGATCGATGCCGACTACTCCACCACCACCGAGCTGGCGGACATCCTGCAGCGCGAATCCAATGTACCGTTCCGCGTCGGGCACCATTTCGCCTCGGACCTGGTGACCTACGGGCGCACCAACAAGATGAAGCCGGCGGACATCCCCTTTGCCGAGGTCCAGAAGATCTACGGCGAAGCGCTGAAGGCCTTCGATATGCAGAATGTGCAGTTCCCGCTGACCCAGGCGCAGTTCCGCAAATCCCTGACCGCGCAGAATATGATCGAGTCGAGCAAGGGCCTCGGCGGTCCGCAGCGTGCGGAAGTCGATCGCATGCTGGCGGCGGAACAGGCCAGCCTCGGCGTCGACGAAAACTGGGTCAAGGAGCAGAAGCAGAAACTGGCGATGGCTTCGGCTAATCTGGACAAGGCGTTTTTTGCGCTGGGGCGTTAAGAGTAGATCGCGGCGCCGGCAGGTTCGGGGGATGATCCTCGAACTTGCCGGAGCCCTTGAGGCCGCCTTCGCGGGCAAGCCCGCTCCCACAGAGGTACGCAACAATCCTGTGGGAGTGGGCTTGCCCGCGAAGGGCCCCCAAGGAGTCCTGGACCATGCAACAGGTGCCTCCACATAAATCCCGTGGGAGCGAGCTTGCCCGCGAAGAGGCCCCGGCAGCCACCACAGCACTGGCAAATACACGCTCTTTCACCAAAGGCCCACCCGATGCCCGAAGACAACTACTCGCTGGAGCACTTCGAGTTCCTCTGCTACTCCCGCAACCATGAAGCCGCGGCGCGCGAGCTGGTGCGCCTGCTGCTGTTGATCGACCGCCACTACGGCAAACTGTCCAACACCTTTTCCCTGGCGGTATCGCCGGCCCTGCCCGCCGCCGAGCTGGAGGCCCATGCCCTGACCCGCCTGACCAGCGCCATCTCGGCGCTGTTCTCCGACCCCGGCTTTCGCATCAGCCCGGATGGCTTCGGGCAACTGATCCATTTCCAGCGCTGGCTGTCGTCACTGTTCGCGGCCAGCGCCTTCGTCAACGCCGACCACCTGCTGCAATCGCTCAATACCCTGGGACCGACCGCCGATGATTTCCAGGTCAACAGCGCCGACCTGGTGAAGTTCTGCGTGCTCTACTCGGCGGAATCGGAAGTGCCCCTGGACGTCGAACTGCTCTGGCGGCAGAACCGCGATATCGCCGCGGCGTTGTTCATGGCCTTGCTCTCACCACGACTGATCGGCACCCAGGCCGCACACTCCAAGCGCGAGGCGCTACTGGCCTGGTTGCCCAGCCGACTGGAGGAGATCGACAGCCTGGACACCCTGCCAGTAGGTATCCTGCACGATGCCTACATGCATTGCAGCTACGCCGACCTGCCCCAGCGCCATGACATCAAGGCCTCGATCAATCGCCTGGTGGAGCGCAAGCTCGCCGCGGCGGACATCCTCGACCTGCCGACCACGACGCCGCGTCCCACCAACGCCGACAAACCGGTGATGCTGGTGCTGCTGGAATGGTTTTCCGCCGGGCATTCGATCTACCGCACCCATTCCAGGACCCTGGAAGCCGCCCGCGCGGGTTTCCAGTTGGTCGCCATCGGCTATCAGGCCAATGTCGACGATGCCGGTCGCGAAGTCTTCGACCACTTTGTCGCCTTCGACGAGCCCGACGATCTCTATGCCTGCCTGCGCCAGCTGAGGAGCGTCGCGCAGGCATGGGCACCCCAGGTGTTCTACATGCCCAGCGTCGGCATGTTCCCGATCACCCTGTTCGCCAGCAACCTGCGCCTGGCGCCATTGCAGGTCGCCGCCCTCGGGCATCCGGCGACCACCCGCTCGCGGCATATCGACTACATCAGTGTCGAAGAAGACTTTATCGGTGACCCGGCCTGCTTCAGCGAACGGCTGTTGCGCTTGCCCGCCGACGGCCAGCCCTATCGTCCCTCGGCCCATGTGGTGGCGCTGCCCAAGCATCAGCGCCAGGACTCGGCAGTGGTGCACGTCGCCATCGCGGCCACCACCATGAAACTCAACCCGCGCTTTCTCCTGGCCTGCCAGAAGATCGTCGAACTGACGCCGCAACTCCATGGTCGCGAAGTGCGCCTGCACTTCCTCATCGGCCAGGCCCAGGGCCTGCTCTATCCGCAGGTGGTCCGGCTGATCCAGCGGTACGTGCCGCAGGCGGTGGTGTATGCCCATCAGCCGTACCAGGACTACCTGGCGATCTTCAACCAGTGCGACATGTTCCTCAGCCCCCTGCCCTTCGGCAATACCAACGGCATCATCGACGCCCTGACCGTGGGCCTGCCCGGTATCTGCAAGACCGGCCCGGAAGTGTTCGAGCATATCGACGAAGGGCTGTTCCGCCGGGTCGGCCTGCCGGACTGGACCATCACTCATACCTTGGAGGAGTACATCCGCGCGGCCTGCCGCCTGGCCGGCAACTTTGCCGAGCGCGAGGCGCTCTATCGCCAGCTGGAACGTCCCGAGGCGCTGCAGCGGCTGTTCAGCGGTCGCCCGCAGGCGCTCAGTCAGGCGCTGTCGGACCTGCTGAAAACGGCGCCTTGAGTTCACGCTGCATGACCTCGCGGTCGAGGGCGCTCTCCCAACGGGCAATGGCCACGCAGGCCACGCAGTTGCCGATGGCATTGGTCAGCGAGCGGCATTTCATCAGCCGCTCGACGCCCAGCAGCAGGACCACCCCTTCGGTGGGCAGGAACGGTAGCGCACTGAGGGTGGCGGTCAGGGCGACAAAGGCCGAGCCGGTCACACTGGTGGCGCCCTTGGACGTCAGCGAAGCCACCAGTACCAGCATCACCAATTGCGCAAGACTCAGGGGAACCTCCTGGACCTGGGCGAGGAAGATCACCGCCACCGCCAGGTACAGGTTGGTGCCGTTGAGGTTGAACGAATACCCCGCCGGCATCACCAGGCGCACCACCGCCGGAGAGCAGCCCAGGCGCTCCATCCTGGCGATCAGGCCCGGCAGCGCGGCAATCGAAGATGTGGTGAACAGCACCAGGGCCAGCTCATCCTTCACATACAGCAGCAGGCGCCAGAGACTGACACCCGCGAGCTGGCTGACCAGCCCCAGGACCAGCACGATGAAGACCACGCTGGCGAGATACAGGCAGGCGACGAACTTGAGCAACGGCACCATCGAGCCGACCCCGTACTTGCCGATGGTGAAGGCGATGGCGCCGAATGCCGCCAGGGGCGCCAGCTTGAGAATGAGGTTCATCAGGCTGAACAACAATTCAAGCAACAGCTCGATCATCCGCCGTACCGGTGCCCCGCGTTCACCGCTCCAGGCCAGGGCGACACCGAACACCAGGGCGAGCAACAACACTTGCTGGATATTGCCCTGGGCGAAGGCGCCGAAAAAACTGCTCGGGATCGTCGCCAGCGTGGCCTCGGTGAACTGCCACTGCCGCCATTGGGCGAGGAAATATTCGCTCGACGAGGTCAGGCTCGACAGTTCATCCAGCGCAAACCCCGGTCCAAGGTCGTTGCCCGGATGCAGCAGCAAGGCCGCCACGACGCCCAGCAGCAGCGACAGCAGGGTCATCAAGGCGAAATACAGCAAGGCCTTGCCGCCGATCTTGGCCGCCTGGGCCTGGCTGCGCATGCCGGCGATGCCCGAGACCACCAGGGCGAACACCAGCAGGCTGATGGGCATGCCGATCAAACGCACGAAACCGTCGCTGAGGGGACGCATTTCCACCGCCAGCGCCGGGTACCAGCGGCCGAGGGCGATGCCGCAGGCGACTGCGATCAGAATCTGTACCACGCCTCGCTTGAAGAACCCCAACCCCATTCGCCGCACCGTCGCCTGTCGATCCTCGCCCATGGTACTGGCATCCGGGCCCGCACTCACGCCTGATTTCTCACATGGCTGCGCGAGGGGGCTACGGCTACAATCGAAGCCATCCGAAGGTGCCCTCAAACGGCATTGGCAATTAAACGGCACGGGCGGTACACGCCACTCAAAACATAAGAAGCCCCATGGAACTCCGACACCTGCGTTATTTCCTGATGGTCGCCGAGGAACTGCATTTCACCCGTGCCGCCGCGCGCCTGAACATGCAGCAACCGCCCCTGAGCAACCAGATCCGCCTGCTGGAAAAGGAACTGGGTTTCGACCTGTTCAAACGGCACCCCAAGGGGGTGGACCTGACGGCCGGCGGGCAGGTGTTCCTGCAAGAAGCCAGGGCCATTCTCAACCGGGTCGACGAGGGCTCGAAACGCGCGGCACGGGCCGCCCAGGGCCTGGAAGGCAAGCTGTCGATCGGCTTCACCAGCTCGGCCGCCGCCCACCCGTTGATTCCCGGTATGATCCGCGCCTATCGCGGGCTCTATCCGAATGTCGAGTTGCTGCTCAGCGAAGGCAATGCCGGAGAGTTGACCGATGAAGTGAACCTGGGGCGCATGGACCTGGGCATCCTGCGTGCGCCGGTGAGCCGGCCCAGGGGCGTGACCCTGTACCGGCTGCTCAACGAGGAAATGCTGCTGGTGCTGCCGGTGGGCCACCGTCTGTTGCCGGCGGATGTCCTGGTCAACGGCCTGAGCCCGGACGAGATCGACGCCATGCCGGTGATTGCCATCGGCGACCTGGCCGACGAGGCGTTTATCCTGGTACGCCGCCATGGCGCGCCGGGCATGTACGCCAAGCTGGTGGAGGCTTGCGAGCGCGCCGGTTTCACCCCGAAGATCGCCTTCGAAATCGAGCGCATGCTGACCAACATCAATCTGGTGGCCGCCGGTGCCGGTATCTCGGTGGTGCCAGCGTCCATGCGCAGCTTCCATCGCCACAGCGTCGTCTACTGTCGGATCGGCGAAGCCAGTCCACGGCTGGTGGCACCGATCACCCTGATCGTGCGTACGGAGGACCAGGACCCGACCCGGCAGAACTTCATCGAACTGGCCCAGGACCTGGGGCGCCAGTTCCGCCGTGAACAGCTCCCCCGCCCCTGAGTCGCACTACAACGTCAGGAACAGCGCCGACGTCCAGACCCGTGACTGATCGCGCTGCCGCGCACAGATGAACAAGGGATGCTCACGACCCGGATCGAGCTTCAGCTGCGCCAGGCCGATGCGCCCTTGCAGTTCGCGGGGCAGCGGCGCGGCGGTGGTCCGCTCCAGGGAGACCTTCAACTCCGCCCCCGGCAGTTCCTCGATCACCTGTGACTGGGCCAGCAGCGTTTCCCCGGACACCTGGATCAGGACCGCAGGCGCGTGCACATAAGGTTGCGGCTCGGACGGATCGCCGACCTTGATGTAGTTGTCGATGCGGCTGCGGATCTCCAGCGTCGCACCGGCCAGTTGCGACAGATCGATCTCCAGGCTGTCGGTGTCGCCATTGGTATCGGTGCGAAAGGCCAGGACCGTCGCGTCCTTGCGCCAGACCGTCTGCTCCGGATGATCGAGCCCCAGGGCACGAAAACCGTTGATGAGCGCACCGGTGATGCGGATTTCGCCGCTCCAGTAGGCCCCCCGATAACGATCCTTGATCCGTGCGCCGCCCAGGCGCAGGCGAATGCGCTGCTCGGAAAAGCCCAGTTCCTGGTGCAGGTTGCGCGACCAGATCAACCGCTCGCCATCGAACAGGTCGACCTGTTCCCAGCCCGCGTCACCCAGCAGGCGGTAGTCGAGCTGCGCATCGGCCGGCGCGTTGAACACCTCGCCCATGAAGTGCTCGCCCTCGCGCAGGCTGGCAAATGAGCGTTCGCCGGTGGTGGCGAACGTCCGCCGTGCCCGCAGCGCCTTGCCGACACTGACACGGTCGAAACGCTCGGCAAGCACGCCGGTCAGTCCGCCGCGGGAACCGAATACCGCGGTGGCCGGGACACCGCCGCCACAGCGACCCTGGTGCTCGTCGCTGTTGGCCGCCGCACCGACCCGATAGCCACGCTGCAACGCCTCGGCATAGACCCAGTGGAATTGCCCCCAGGCCGAGCCGACTTCGATCAGCCGCTCCAGTTCCGGATGGTGCCAGTCGAGGTTGCAGCGACGCCCGCCGACATGGGGCATCATCAGATGGCCTTCGGGGTCCTTGGCATAGGCGGCGTACAGCTCGTCCACCGGCCAGGCGCCCGGTTTGATGGTGCCGGCGGTGAATTCGTTCCATTCGAAGGAGCGTACCAACCGCCCCTGGTTATCGAAGGGGAATTCCGGCTTGCGGTCATGCAGGAACACCACGTTGCGGTCGCCACCGGCGCAGGAGTTGCCGCACCATTCGGTCCCCGGATAGCAGACAAATCGGCCCGCCTCGTTGAGTTCGTGGATCAGCCTGACGGCCTGGTCCCAGCGTTGCTCGGTGATATTGAAATCATTGGCGGTGTAGCCCAGCACATCGAGCCCGGCCACATCGCGGCCGTAGCTGAGGTTGTAGAGCGTGTCGTTGGTGCCCACGGTGTCGTCGGAATGCACATGCAGGTCGGCATACAGCGGGCGCAAGCCGCTGCCGGCCGGGTCGACCGTGACAAAGGCCTGGGCCGCGCGCACAAAAGGTCCGTGCACAAAGGGACCGTGCACCTGGGCCGACAAGCGCCACTCGCCCACCGTATCGAAGGCCAACCCCTCCAAACGGGCAATCGCCCACCCCTCATTCGCCAGGCGGAACGCTTGCTGGCGCTGCTCGCCGTCCGGACCGTCCAGAGTCAGCAGGCCATCGAGCGGCAACTGCCGGCAGGTATTGCCCCAGGCATCGTCGACCCGCAGCAGCACGTCGAACGCCTCGCCGGCGCTGACCAGTCGCGGCACGATCAGTTGTACGCCATGGGCCGGTCCCGGAACGATATCCAGCAGCGGGTCACCCGGCACCTCGGCAAATTTCGAACTGCCCAGCGGATCGATGAACAGGCGAAAACGGAAGTCCTTCTCGACAAAGCTCTGCACCCGCGTGCCCGCCCCGCCCTGGCGACGATCGCCCAGGCGGATGATGACCCGGTCACCGGGATTGAGGTAGCCGTCGACGATATCGATGATGATCGCCTTCTGGAACGGCCGCTCGTGGCCCTTCTGGTCGAAACGCACCTTCAGGTGCTGCACCGTGGCCCGGCTCTGGCCCGGCACCAGTTCGCCGGCCTGGTACTCGGCGCTGACATAGTTGGCACCGGCCGGATTCGAGGTCTGGAACAAGGCCCAGTCGGAGTAGAACTTGAAGGCCAGTTTCAGCCAGGCGCCATCGGCCAGGCCGCTGCCACCCACCTCGTAGACCAGGGTGATCTCGTCCCACTGACCGGCCACCAGGGTGTTGCGATCACAGTTGACATGGCCCAGGAACGGCCGCTGCTTGTTGCGTTCATACAGGCCTTGCGGGGCAATGTAGTGCCCGGCTTCGCGGGGATCGAAAACGTTGTTCACATGACACCTCGTACGGGTCTTGGCGGAATTTTCAAGGGGGCAAGGGGATCGTCGCGACCTATTGCACACGCCATTTCTGGTAGTGACGCTCGATGCGCCGGAACACGAAACTCTCCATCAGCCAGGCGGTCAGGCCGATCAGCACGATGCCCAGCAGTACCTGGCTGCTGTTGCCGATCTGGCCGCCGGTGGCGACCATCCAGCCGATACCCTGGGAGGCACCGATCATTTCCGCGGCGACCAGCGCCCGCCAGCCCTGGCTGAAGCCGATACGCAGGGCGGCCGTGACAAACGGCAGCGACGCCGGCAGGTAGACATGGGCCAGCAGTTGCCAGGGATTGGCCCCCAGCGTGCGCGCGGCACGGACTTCGCCACCGCGAATGCTCTGCACGCCCTCCTGGATCGTCACCGCCATGGGAAACACCGCGGCGATAAAGATCACCAGGACGATGGACACGTAGCCCAGGCCGAAAATGATCATGATCAACGGTGCCCAGGCGATGGGCGGGATCGCCATGAACAGGCTGTTGAGCGGCGAGATGAAATCGCGAAAACGCGATGACAGCCCGCCCGCCGCGCCCGACAGGAGCGCGACGATGACCGCGGCACAGAACCCGCCCAGCTCTTCGAGCACGCTGGCCCGCAGGTGCTGCCACAGCGAGCCGTCGCCCAGCCAGCGCAACGTCTCGCGGGCCACGTCCCAGGGCTGCGGCAGGATGTAAGTGGGAAAACGGCTGGCCAGGGCCACCCAGATCAACAGCAGGACGGGCAGCGAAGCCCAGCCCCAATTCGGTTTTGGCAAGGACATGACAGACTCAGCGCGAGGCTTTTTCCAGGTAGGTGGTGTCGACGATCTGCTCGGTCTTGAGCGCGACATCGATAAAGCCCAGGTCGTGGGAGTAGTTCATCAGGCGCTGGATAAAGCGGATGTCGGCGTCCTGCAGATCCGCCGACCAGCCGAGCCGGCTACGAGCCTGGGCAACGATGGTTTCCGGGGCGATGGTGCTGCCGTCAGGGCCCTGTACCGCTTCGAGCTTGAACGCCTCGGCAATGATCCGGTTCGACTCGGCGGGATGCTCGTTGAGAAAGGCAATCGCCCTGCGATGCGCCCGCAGCAGCTTGACCACATCGTCAGGGCGCTCCTGCAAGGTCTTCGGCAAGGCGATCACCACGTACCAGGGGTATTCGGGCAAGGCCTGGTTGACGTCGAACAGTACCCGGCTCGAACCGCGCAGCAGCGACTGGCTGACAAAGGGCTCCCAGGAAAAGGCCGCATCGACGATGCCGCGCTCCAGGGCAGCGTTCATGTTGCCCGGCGGCATATCGATAATGCTCAGGTCGGTCTCAGGATCCAGACCGGCCTTCTCCTTGAGCACATAGCCCCTGAGCAGCACGTCCATGCCGCTGCCCTTCTTGACCCCGGCGAGTTTCTTGCCCTTGAGTCCGGCCAGGGAAGTGATCAGGCTCTTGCTGTCGACGATCACGGCAGCCTGGCCGTAGTTGACCTTGGCCAGGATGCGGCTCTGCAGGCCACGGGAGAACCACTGGTACACCGGTGGCGTACCGACGTAGGCCACATCCAGTTCACCGGCCGCCAGTGCCTGCTGGATCACCGGCCCGTCACCGAGGGCCTTGAGATCCACCGTCAGGCCTTCCTCGCGGTAGTATCCCTGCTTGTCCGCGATCAGCGCCGGCGCGTTGGCCATGGCAAACACATACCCCACCCGCAACGGCCGGGCCTCATCGGCAACGGCCGATAAACCGCCGGCCATGGCGACCACGGAGAATGAAAGGGCAAGCAGGCTACGTTTGATCATTGGATCGACTCGATTTCAAGGGAGAGGGAAACGACGGGAGGAATGCGGGCCTCGGACAGCGCCATGACCTGGGCAATACGCTCCATCAGCTCATTGCGGTAATCGAGGAAAGCCGGCAGCCGGCGGGTGTGGCGATTGGAGCGTGGACGCGGCAGGTCGATCCGCAGCTCGCTGTGGATGCCACCCGGGGCGATATTCAGGACAATCACCCGGTCCGCGAGGAAGACCGCCTCGTCGATATCGTGGGTAATGAACAGCACCGTCTGGCCCAGTTCGGCCCAGATCCGCAGGGTTTCCTCGTTCATGCTGTTGCGACTGATGGCATCCAGCGCGGCGAAGGGTTCGTCCATCAGCAACACCTGCGGCTCCAGCGCCAGGGTGCGGGCCAGCGAGACACGCTGCTGCATCCCGCCGGACAGCTGGTGAGGCAAACGCTGGGCAGCCTGCTCCAGGCCGACCAGGCGCAGGTACTGCACCGCCTGCTCGCGCTGTTGCGCCTCACTGCCCTCGGCGGCCATGCGCAAACCGAAGCGCACGTTCTCCAGGGCGGTCAACCAGGGAAACAACTGCGGCGCCTGGAACACATAGCCGAGTTCCGCATGCTCCGGCTGCACCGTGGCCTCGTTCAGGTGGATCTGTCCCGACTGCGGCCGGACAAAACCCGACAACAGGTTCAGCAAGGTCGTTTTGCCGCAGCCGGAAGGCCCGAGGATCGCGACGAACTCGCCAGGGGCGGCGCTCAGGCTGAAGGAGGAAAACACCCGATGACCGTTGGGGTAACTGAAACTGATGTCATCGACCATCAGTGCCGCGGCCGGCCGCGGGGCACAAGGAAAGAGTTCTGGCATGGCAAGTGTCGTCAGGTCGTTTACAATAGGAATGCCTGACATAATACGTATTAATACAAGTCATCCCAATAACCTGTTTTTATAACCTTAGAAGCGAAGTCTCGGTCCTCGCTTCTCCGGCCATGGAATCACTCAGTGTCTACGTCCATTCTTCGCGACAGCACGACCTCGCTCTATGAACAGATCGCCCACCAGTTGCTCGGCGAGATCCAGCGCGGCGACTACGAACCCAGCGGCAAGCTGCCCTCGGAGGCCGAACTGGGCCAGCGCTTTGCGGTGAGCCGCGTGACCATCCGCCTGGCCGTGGGCAAACTCAGCGACGATGGCGTGGTGGAACGCAAACAGGGCAAGGGCACCTTTGTCGCGGCCAAGCAGGTGCGCCATGGCCTCGATGCCCTGCGCAGCTTTCATGAAGCCTTGCTGCTGCAAGGACTGAAGCCGAGCATGCGGGTCCTCGACCATCATCTCCAGGCGGTTCCCGAGGCGTTGCGCGGCCTGTTCGGCCCGGCGCAGGACTGCCTGCTGCTGGAGCGCCTGCACTTTGTCGACGACGACCCCATTGCCCTGGGCCGCAGCCACTTGCCCGCCGAACTGGCGAGCGTGGTCTGGAGCGAGGTCGAGCACCGGCCGATCTATTCGATCCTGGAGTCGATCACCGGCTCGCCGGTCACCCGCGCCGACATGGCGATCCGCGCCCAGGAAGCCGACAGACACCTGGCCACCGCGCTGAATGTCAAACGCGGTGCGGCCCTGCTGGTCATGGAGCGCACCTCGTATTTCGCCGATGGCCGCTGCTGTGACCGCACGACCTTCTTCATTCGCCCGGAACGCTACGCCTTTGTCCTGAGCGGCGTGTTCAAGTCCAGCCCGAGCGCGTGAGAACGACGGCCCGCCAGGTTCGTTCCGGGGCCTGGCGACAGGCTTTCACCGCACAATCGCACTAAGATCCAAAAAGAATTAATAAATAAATAATCAGTATTTATCGTTATTAAAACAACCACGTACTCTCCCCTCATACCGACACTGGAGAGTCCCCATGCATCCGACCGATACCGTTATCGACCTCGCCCGCTACCGCAAACGCAAGCAGGCGCAACAATTGGCCCGGACCCTGTGGGAACTGTATGCACGCAATGCCGGCTACCAGGCATTCCAGTGGGTGCAGACCGCCCGCGCCAGCGAGATCCGTCACGCGTGAATGCACAGGAGCCCTCGCGGTTTCTGCCGAGTGCCGACGAACCGCTGCTGGACCTGAACCACCTGCAGGCGCTGGAAGAAGATCCGATCTGCGAACGGGTCGCGCAGAACCTGCAACGCTTACGCGGCAAGCATCATCTGTCCCTCGACGCCCTCGCCCGCCAATGCGGGGTCAGCCGGGCGATGCTGGCGCAGATCGAGTCCGGCCGCAGCGTGCCGTCGATCAAGGTGCTGTGCAAGATTGCCAAGGGCCTGAAAGTATCGGTGGCGGCGTTCCTCGAACATCGCGCCTTCGAAGGCGTGGCCGTGTTGTCGGCGAACAAGAGCAAACGCCTGGTCAGTGCCAACGGCGCCTTTGTCAGCCGCGCCCTCTTCCCGTTCGATGTCGCCCGCCAATCGGAGTTCTACGAGTTGCGCCTGAGCCCGCTGGGCGAGGACGAATCCGAAGGCCACGGCCCCGGTGTCCAGGAAAACCTGGTGGTGTCCCAGGGCGTACTGGAGATCAGCGTCAATGACCAGCGCTACCTGCTGTCCACCGGCGACTCGATCCTGTTCTACGCCGACCAGCCGCATCGCTATCGCAACCCCGCCGACAGCGAAGCCGTGGCGTACCTTGTGGTGACCTACCCCGAACGCCTCGACTGACCCACCGACAGCCACGAAAAAGCCCGGCGAGGATTACTCCAGCCGGGCTTTTTTACTGCCGCGATCGATCAGCAGGTGCAGCACATCATCGGCATGCCGTTGCAGCTCATCATCATCGGCATGCTGCAGTCGTCCATCAGCTTCATCATCAGGGCGCAGCAGCTTTTCATCATGTCCATGTTCATACCGGCCATCGGCATGATCTTGCACTGCATGCCGTCGGCCAGCATCGAGCATTCCATCACGCACTTCATCGATGGCATCGGCATGCCCATCATCGGCATCATGCTGCTCATCATCGGCATGGCCATGGCCGCCTGGGACATGCACATCATGCTCATGTTGGCGCAATGCATCATCATCGGCATGCCGCAGTCCATCATCATCTGCATCATTTGCGCGCTGTTCTTGAACATGGCCATGTCCATGCCCGCTGCCGGCATCATCTTGCACAGCATGCCGTCGGCCATCATTTCGCAGCTCATGGTCGCCATCATCATCGGCATACCCATGGCCGGCATCATCGGCATGGTGTTCATCGGCATTGGCATCTGCATGGCATTCATCATGGTGAAACTCCCTGATAGTTCGATAGTTGGACGAAGCTGATGGGGCGGATTCTAAGGAATGCCAGGCACACGGCAAGATGCCGATCCAGCAGCGGGAACGGATGTCGCAGCGAGTTTTATGCTGTCCTTTGCGGACCGATATCTGCCTTGACGTTCATATCGCTTTCAAAGCAGACAGGGACGAAGTTCAAGCTGCAGAAACCCGGCTTTGGATATGCCTATATGCGCTATTCAAATAACCGAAGGAAATAATCAATCTAACCAGGCCGAACTTTCCTGGTTTCCTCAACGCCGATGGGCCAGGGAACGCACCAGCCGGTCACCGAGGCTTTGCACGCCCTGCACCATGATCACCAGGACAATCACCGTGGCGACCATGACCTGATTGTTGAAGCGTTGGTAACCATAGCGGATCGCCAAGTCCCCCAGGCCGCCCCCGCCGATCACCCCAGCCATGGAGGAGAAGCCGATCAGCATCACCAGGGTCAGGGTGACGCCCGCCAGCAGGGCCGGCAGGGACTCGGGCAACAGGACCTTGAAAATCACATGGCGGATATCACCGCCCATGGACAGGATCGCCTCGATGCGTCCCTTGTCGACCTCATCCAGCGCGTTTTCCACGATACGGGCAAAGAACGGAAAAGCGCCGATGGTGATCGGCACCACGGCGGCGGTACTGCCCAGGGTGGTGCCGACAATCAGCCGGGTCAGCGGGATCAGGGCAATCAGCATCACCACGAATGGCAACGACCGTCCCAGGTTGACCAGCGCGCTCAAGCCGCCATGCAGGCGCGGCAGCGGGTACAAGCCATGGCGGCGACTGATGAACAACAGGACCCCGAGGGGCAGGCCGATCAACAAGGTGAAGAGTCCCGCCAGCAACACCATGTACAACGTCTCGCCAGTGGCATTGAGCAACAGCTGGAAAATCTCGTTCCAGTCGATGGTCCGGTTCATAACTGCGCCAACCTCAAGCGGGGGACCCGTACCTCATCGTCGAAGCGCGACTGTCGGGACGGCAGCAACGAGCGGCCCAGGGCCGAATCCGGGTCGGCCAACAAACGCGCCAGTGGGCCGGACTCCAGCACTCGCCCCTGGGCCAGGGAGGCGGCGTGGTCGCAGATCGAGCGGATGACGTCCAGCTCATGGGTGATCAGCACGATGGTCAGCCCCAACCGGCGATTGATATCGCGCAGCAATTCGAGAATCGATGCCGTGGTTTCCGGATCAAGGGCGCTGGTGGCTTCATCCGAAAGCAGATAGGCCGGCCGTGCCGCCAGGGCGCGGGCAATGCCGACCCGCTGTTTCTGCCCGCCGGACAGTTGCGAGGGAAACGCCTCGGCCTTGTCCGCCAGGCTCACCAGTTCCAGCAACTCACTCACCCGCTCGTGCCGTTCGGCCTTGCCGACACCGGCGATTTCCAGCGGTACGGCGATATTGTCGAACACCGTGCGCGAATGCAGCAGGTTGAAGCCCTGGAAGATCATGCCGATGCGCTGGCGCTGGCGACGCAGGTCCTGCTCGGACAGTGCCGTCAGATCCTGGCCGTCGACCACTACGCGTCCGGCACTGGGGCGTTCGAGCAGATTGAGACATCGCAGCAGGGTCGACTTGCCGGCGCCGCTGCGGCCGACGATGCCGTAGATCGCCCCGTCGGGGATATCCAGGGACACCCGGTCCAGTACCGGTGCTCCGTCGCCATAGTGTTTGCTCAACTGCTCGATGCGGATCATGGTGCACTGGCCGCGACGGTCACTGGAATCACCGAGCCCGAGTAGGTATCGGTGATGAACTTCGCGACCTGGGGTGAGTTGAGATCCTTGGCCAGTTGCCTGATCCGTGGGTCATCCTGCAACTTCGGCGTCGTCACCAGGATATTCGCGTACGGATTATGGGCAGCCTTTTCCAGGCCCAGGGCGTCCCTGGCCGGCGACAATCCGGCCTCCAGTGCGTAGTTGCCGTTGATCACCGCCAGGTCGACATCGTCCAGGGCGCGGGGCAACTGCGGTGATTCGATCTCGAGAATCTTCAGTTGCCTGGGGTTCTCGGCAATATCCCTGGGCGTCGCCTGGTCGGTGGCCGGATTGTTGAAGCCGGGCTTGAGCTTGATCAGGCCGTTATCCTGCAGCAGATACAGGGCGCGACTGAGATTGGTGACATTGTTCGGCAGCGCGACGGTGCCCTTTTGCGGCACCTGGTCGAAGCTTTTATGCCGGTGCGAGTAGATTCCCAGCGGTTCGATATGCACGGTGGCCGCCACCACGAATTTCTGGCCGAGGGCCTGTTCCTGGGAATTGAGGTACGGCAGGTGCTGAAAGTAGTTGGCATCGACATCGCCGTGGGCCAGCAGCTCGTTGGAGTTCACGCCGTTGGGGATTTCGATGACCTTGAGGTTCAGTTGCGGATCGATTTTCTGCACATAGGCCAGGATCTGCGCGTGGGGGACCGGGTCCGCCGCCACCCGCAACGGTTCCGCGGCCAGGGCGCCGAAGGAAGCGAACAGGCCCGCCAGGACCGCCAGGGTCAATCCGGTTTTTTTCAACATGCTGGTAATCCTTGAGCAAATGACAGGGTCAGGCGCTGACGGCCTTCGGGGCCAACACCTGGGGTGTGGGGGCATCGGCGTAGAACCGCCGGGCGACATCGGGGTGCGAACGCAGGCGGCCCTTGAGGTAGTTCCAGCCGACATCACGCAACAACGGGTTGTCGGGATCGCTGGCCGGACCCCGCGCCTCACGCAGCAGCGCGGTCGGCAAGGGGTACAGCGGCACCACCGCATCCAGTTGCGCGCCGAGGAAGAAGGCAATCGACAACCGCTCCTGCCCGGCCGGCGGTGACTGCACGCGATGCACCGTGGCCCGCAGATAGCCGTTGGTGGCCAGTTCGAGCAATTCGCCGATATTCACCACCAGGGTGTTTTCCCGTGGTAACGCATCGATCCAGCGGCCTTCCTCGATCTCCACTTGCAGGCCGGCCTGCCGGTCCTGCAGCAGGAAACTGAGGAAACCGGAATCCTTGTGGGCGCCGACGCCCTGGTTGCTCTCGTCAGCGCTGCGGCCGGGATAGCGGATCAGCTTGATATGTTCATTGGGCTTGTCGCCGTACAGCGGGTCGAACGCCCCTTGCGGCAATGACAGCGCCTGGGCAAAGGCCCGCAACAGGCGTAGCGACATCCGGGTCATGGCCTGCTGCCAGTCGAGCAACAGGGGCTTGAGCTGCGGCAGCGCCGCCGGCCACAGGTTCGGTCCTTGCAGGCGCGCCCAGGTCGGCGTGTGCTCATCCAGCGCCAGGGCTTCGCGTTCGGCACCGATATCGAATTGTTCGCGCAGGTCCGGCTGGCCTCGGGTGATCTCCGAGGCGGCGCGGTTGTAACCACGAAAGTGCGGTGAATGGATCATGCCGACGGCATTTTTTTCCGCTTCGGGCAGGGCAAAGAACTTCCAGGCATGATCCTGGACCTGCTTGAGCAGATTGCCGTCGATACCGTGTCCGGTGAGGTAGAAAAATCCGACGTCACGGGCGGCGTGACGCAGTGCATCGAGAAATTCCTGGCGCTGTTCGACGCCGCCATCGAGCGCCGAAAGGTCCAGGAGCGGCAACGCGGTGATGTCCAGCGGCTGCGGCATGGGTCACTCCCTGTGGTCTGGAAACATTCGTCCTGATATCCGACACCCCGCCGCAGTAACTTGGGCGAGCTGCTGAAATCCCGTTGCCAACAAAACTATCCGATCTTAAAAAATCGTAATAAATATCTTTTTAGAATTAGCTTAGGTTCACCCCGACTTGCCCAGTGCAGGCAGAAAAATGACTGGCCGTTGCCGGCACGATTCTTCTAGAAGGCTCTGGAACAGAGCTTGTAGAGAGCCCCCGAAAAAACCACTTATTCCAAAAAAGAATCAAATCATTCTTTTATATTCTTTTGTCGTTTATTCATCGGACTGCAAGACTCGGCGCCAGAATCATCCATCAAGTGTTGAGATCACCATGAAAAAACTGACTGCCCTCACTGCCCTCACTCTCGCCGTTCTCTCGGGCCTGGCCCACGCCGACCGCCTGGAAGACATCAAGAAATCCGGCGTCCTGCGCGTCGCCTCGTTCGACAGTAATCCACCTTTCGGCTTTATCGATGCCAAGAGCAAACAGATCGAAGGCCTGGACGTCGACTACGCCAAGGCCATTGCCGACAAGCTCGGGGTCAAGCTCCAGCTGCAACCGACCAACCCGGCCAACCGTGTCCCACTGCTGGTAGCCAACAAGGTCGACCTGGTCCTGGCCAACTTCACCATCACCCCGGAGCGTGCCCAGCAGGTCAACTTCAGCATTCCCTACTTCAGCTCCGGCCAGCAATTCATCGTCAAGAAAGGCACCCTCAAGTCCCAGGATGACCTGAACAAATGGCGCGTGGGCGTGGACAAGGGCACGGTCAACGAAGGCGTACTGCGGGAAAAATTCCCGGGCGCCAAGGTCGTCGCCTATGACGACACCCCGTTCGCCTTCACCGCCCTGCGCAACGGCAATGTCCAGGCAATCACCCAGGACGGTCCGAAACTGATCGGCCTGCTGGCCAACGTGCCGGACAAGGACAAGTACGAGGTTCCGCCCTTCACCATCTCCAATGACCTGATCGGTGTCGGCCTGCCCAAGGGCGAGACCGCCCTGACCGAACTGGTCAACCAGACGCTGGTGGAACTGGAAAGCAAGGGCCAGGCGCAGAAGATCTACGACACCTGGTTCGGCCCGGACACCAAGACCCCATTGGCCCGCCTGTACAAGATCGGCGACAAGAGCTGATCGCCCTCCCCGCCGTACACCCACAGCCTGCGCGGTTCTCCGCGCGGGCTCTTTGTATTCTGGATGGACACCGTGATCGATGTTTGGTGAATTGCTCGGCCCGCAGTACCTGAAATGGCTGTTCGATGGATTTGTCCTGACCGTGGCGTTGTCGGCCGTGGTCTGCCTGGTCGCCACCGGGCTGGGTTTCCTCGTCTGCCTGGCGCGCCTCGGCCGCTCGCGCCTGATCGCCTGGCCGGCACGCACCTACCTGGCGTTGTTTCGTAATACACCGCTGCTGGTGCAACTGTTCTTCTGGTATTTCGGCGTCAGCGCCCTGTTGCCCGAAGGCCTGGTTAGCTGGCTGAACCTGCCCCATGACGTGAGCGTGGCCGGCGTGGAAATCAGTTGGCCGTCGTTTGAATTCATCGCTGGCTTCTGGGGGCTGACCCTGTATACCTCGGCGTTTATCGCCGAAGAGTTTCGTGCCGGCGTCGCCTCGGTGCGCCCGCAGCAGCGCGAAGCCGGTATCGCCATGGGTTTCCGACCGGCCCAGGTCTGGCGTTACGTGGTGCTGCCGCAGGCCTTGCGCACCGCCCTCGGCCCCTTGCTGGGGCAATACATGAACGCATTGAAGAACTCCTCGCTGACCATGGCCATCGGCCTCGCCGAGCTGTCCTACGCCTCGCGCCAGGTGGAGACCGAAACCTTCAAGACCTTCCAGGCCTTTGGTTTCGCCACCCTGTTGTACATTCTCAGCATCGCGCTGATCGAAACGGCCGGACAATGGATCCGCCAAACCAGGCGTTATCGCCAGGGAGCCGCATAAGCCATGGACTTTTCCGTTATCAGCGACAACCTCGACTACTTCCTGATCGGCGCCTACCCCAACGGTCCCCTGGGCGGCGCGGCGCTGACCCTGCTGCTGAGCGTGCTGTCAGGGATTACCGCCGCCGTCCTGGGCCTGGTGCTGGGCATTGCCTTGAGTACCCTCAAGGGCTGGCCGCGGGGAATACTGATCACCGTGCTGGGTTTCCTGCGGGCAATCCCGGTGCTGATGCTGATTTTCTGGAGTTACTTCCTGCTGCCGATCGTCTTCCATGTGGACATACCGGCGCTGTTCACCGTGGTCTGTGCCCTCTCGCTGATCGGCGGCGCGTACCTGGCGTACTCGGTCCATGCCGGTATCCAGAGCCTGCCGGACGGCCAGTGGGCAGCGGCCCGCGCCCTGGGCATGCGTCCCGTCCAGGTCATGCGCCTGATCATCCTGCCCCAGGCCCTGCCGATCATGCTGCCATCGTTCCTCAATCAGTGGATCTCGCTGATCAAGGACACCTCGCTGGCCTATGTGATCGGCGTGGGGGAACTGTCCTTCGTCGCCACCCAGGTCAGCAACCGGGTGATGGTCCACCCCACGGAGATATTCCTGTTCGTGGCCCTCGTCTACTTCCTGATCTGCTCCAGCCTCGATCTGCTGGCCGGTTTCGCCACGCGCAAACAGCAGGTGAAACGCGGCTGATTCAAGCGTGGGAACGATCATCCCTCAGGTATTCAGGAACTGCGTCAGCGATTCCCCCAGCGCATCGAACACCAATGCGATGCGCTGGACCCGGCGCATGTCCTGGTGCATGGCGATCCAGACGTCCACGGCAAAATCCACCTGCCCGGGCAGTACGCGCACCAGGCCATGACGCCGCGCCAGTTGGCTGGAGCAGACGCCGATGCCTAGCCCCGCACGCAACGCCGCCCACTGCGCAAGGTGGTCGTCGGTGCGAATCAGCGTACGCTGCACCGTGCAGTCGAAGCCGTGCTCGCGCAGAAACTGCAGCTCCACCAGGTTGCGATCCGGCCCGATCAGCGGGTAATCGTCGAGCTGCGCGACAGTGTCCGGGGTCCCCTGCTCGGCCAACAGTTCGGCGGTGGCATAGAGACCGACCCGCAGGTCGCCGACCTTGCGCGTGACCACGGCCGCCTCGGTCGGCCGGCGGATACGCACCGCCACATCGGCCTCCTGTCGGGACAGTGCCTGCAGCCGGTTCGACACGCTGAGCTCGACGGCCAGTTGCGGATGGGCTTGCCGCAACGTGCGCAACATCGGCGGCAGTACCTCGACGCCCAGCAGTTTGCTGCTGGTCAGGCGTACCGTGCCGCCCGTCACATCGGCATCTGCCGACGCCGCGCGGTTGAAGGCGTTGGCCGCCATGGCCATGGCCTCGACATGGCTGATCAGGTCCTTGGCCATGTCCGTCGGCAACAACCCGGCCGGCGAGCGGATAAACAGGCTGACGCCCACACTCTGCTCCAGCGCTTCGATCCGCCTCCGCGCGGTGGCCTGCGCGATCCCCAGCAAACGTGCCGCTCCCGATAGACTGCCAGCACGCAATACCGCCAGAAAGGCACGCTGGGTTTCCCATTGTAGTTGAGGGGTGTTCATACATTTCCTGTGAGCCGCTGGGCAACTTTGGCTGATTTTCTTTCGTGAGGCACGGCCTCATGCTGGTCAAGCATATCCCACGGGCGGTTATCCCAGAGCTTATGCCGCGCCCGCAACCTGAATACTGAAGGAGTTCTCCCATGTCCCTCACTGGCCAATGCCGCTGCCACGCCGTGAGCTACACCCTGGCTGCCGACGTTCAGCTGGCGGTCTATGCCTGCCATTGCCGTGATTGCCAGACCTGGAGCGGCAGCGCCTTTGCCCTGCACGCGCTGTTGCCGGGAAACACCCTGCACATCAACGGTCCGCTCACGGAATACGCCCATGACAGTAACGGCGTGCATTCGCATCACTACCTGTGCGGTGTGTGCCATACCCGTCTCTACAACACCACCAGCGCCGCACCGGGCCTGCACGTGCTGCGCGCCGGCACGCTGGACAACAGTCCCGCCCTGCAACCCGTGGCGCATATCTGGGTGCAACACAAGCAAGCCTGGCTGACGCTGCCCGACGGTATTCCCAGCTGGCCGCGAAGCCCTACACCCGAGGCGTTCGCGGCGGCGTTGAGCTAGCCACATCGCGCCTATTCCGGCGAAGAATAGAAGCTATGCCGGCCGCCTCCCTAGCGATCACGGGACCGGCCTGTGACCATGACCTGGCGATTGAACACTTAATCACTCAGGTAACCCTCATGACCCTGCAAGCAAAACTCGACGCCTTCAAGGCCGACTTCGTCGGCGGCAAACCACCTTACAACGCCCCGCCGGAAGTTCATGCGGTGATGAAACGGGCCACCGACGAACTGATTGCCAGTGGCCTGGCCGAACGCACCCTGAAAGTCGGCGACCTGGCCCCGGCGTTTATCCTGAACGACCCGGACGGCAACCCGGTGTCCTCCGCCGAGCTGTTGGCCAAGGGGCCGCTGGTGGTGAGTTTCTATCGGGGCGTATGGTGCCCCTATTGCAACATGGAGCTGCAAGCCCTCGAGGAGGCGCTACCCAGGTTCCGCGCACTGGGTGCCAACCTCGTGGCGATCTCGCCGCAGATCAAGGCCAACAGCCGCAAGTCGGTACGCCAGAACAACCTGACCTTCCCGATCCTCAGCGACACCCACAACGACGTCGCCGCGGCATTCGGGCTGCGCTTCAGGCTGCCGGACTACCTGATCGAGCTGTATCGTGGCTTCGGCAACGACCTGCCGACGTTCAACGATGATCCGGCCTGGACCCTGCCCATGCCGGGACGTTTCGTGATCGCACAAGACGGGCGAATCACCTACGCGGAAGTGAACCCCGACTACACTCTGCGCCCCGATCCGGAGGAGCTGTTGCCCGCCTTGCGCGGTTGAGCGGCAAGCACTCGAAACCGTCACACCGGTGACGGTTTCAACGGATTTCCAGCGATTAATCGACCAGGTCGACGTGCCCGACGCCCTCCATTTATTGTGCAGACGTCGCCAGAACGTTCGCCTACCGTGGCAAACGATCAACTCCACTCAATTTACCAGGCAAAGGACTACAGCATTCAACGACGAGTCTGGCTATTTCATCCGGTGCGTTTGGGTCGACGATCGGCGCTAGCGTAACGGAGACTCACTGTGGGGTGAGCTTCCTGATCAGTCTCAGGCGCAGGAGGCACAATGGCACTGACAATTACACTCTACGACGCGCTGACCGCCGTCAGCGTTCCATCGGAAAAGTCCAGGGCAGTAGTCGATGCCTGGGAGGCTGAAGTGGAACAACTCGCATCGAAATCCGACCTCAAGCAAGTCGAGACCCAATTGCGTGCTTCGATCAAGGAGCAGGGAGATGAACTACGAGTCTCGATCAAACAGCAAGGGGACGAACTGCGCACCATGATCAAAGAGCAAGGGCTTGAACTGCGCTCCATGATCAAGGAGCAAGGGGTTGAACTGCGCTCCATGATCCAGGAACAGGGAGCCGAGCTGCGCGCTTCGATCAAGGAGCAGGGCGCCGAATTTCGTGCCTCGATCAGGGATCTGCACTCCTTGCTCCGGGAACAGTCCGTCGAGCAACGCGCTTCCATCAAGGTCCTGCAATGGAGCGTCGGTGTGACCTTCCTCTGTGTCGCGGCCCCGTTTATCAGAAACACCTTCGAACTGTTCAGCGGATAACACCCGGGCAAGCCGGTACAGCGATTACGGGGAATTGCTGACAAGCAGGAATAAATGGGGTGGGCAGCGTGTTTCCTTGTTCAGGTAACACGCCGCCCTGCTTTCTCCATTGGAAAATATCCATGTCTACAGATGTCCTCCTGCCGCCCTCGCCAACGCCCCTTCAAGAGTTGTTTCGTCATTCCTACGAGCGTCCCGATGCAGTCGCCTTGATAGCCGATGGCGATGTCTGGACCTATCAACGCCTGGCCGGCGAGGTGGTGCGGCTGAGCAACGGCCTGCGCCGCGCCGGCATCCGTCCCGGTGACCGGATCACCTTGGTAGTCAGGCCGGCGCCGGTGTATGCGTTGTTCCTGTTCGCCGCCATGATGACGGGCAGCATCGCGGTGTCCCTCAAGACCGAACTCACGGCCATCGAACTCAACGAGTTCCTGCACCGGCAGCGACCGGCACTTTTCATCCATGACGCCGATCTGCAGGATGTCGTCGCCCGGATGGACCCTGCGCTGCTGGAGCGCAGCCGACGCTTTCTCTCCGCTGGCGACGGTCCGGATTCCTGGCGACAACTGCTCGACGATATGGACGCGACAGAGGTGCCTCTACCTTCGGATATCGACTCGCCGTTCCTGTTGCTCGCCACCTCCGGCACCACGGGCACACCGAAGCTGGTTGCCTATAGCCAACGTGTCGTCGCCCACGTCACCAGCGCCTTGAACGCATGGCAGATAGACACCGACAGTTGCCTGATCGGCAGCACCGCGGTCGCGCATATTTCCGGCTCGCTTCTGCTGCTGGTTACGATCATCAAGGGCTGCAAGGAGGTCATGCTCGCCCGTTTCAATGCCGAAACGGTGCTCGACGTTATCGAGGAGCACCGTGGTACGGCGATGTTCGTCGCGCCGTTTATCTGCATGCCCCTGGTCGAGGCGCAACAGAAGCGTCCACGGAATATCAGCTCGCTGCGCGTCTGCGGCGTCGGTGGCGATGCCTGCCGACCACAGGTTGCACAGGCCTTCGAAACCACCTTCAAGCTGCAACTGGGCAACACCTACGGCCTGACGGAGTGTATCGGCAGCATGGTCTTCGGCTCGGACCATGCCTCCCTGCGCGCCGTACCCGGATGTGCGCGCCTGGTGGATGGACAAGGTGCCGAGGTCGTCCCGGGCACGGTGGGCGAACTGCAAATGCGCGGCCCGAATCTGAGCCTGGGCTACTGGACCGGGCCTGGCGATATCGTCAGCCATACACGCGATGGCTGGTTTGCCTCGGGCGACCTGATGCAGCAGGACAGCAACGGCGACTATCGCTATGTCGGCCGCTGCAAGGACCTGATCATCAGCAACACCCTGAATATCTCGCCGATAGAGGTGGAGAACCAGTTGATCCAGCACCCTTCGGTGGCCGATACCGCCGTGGCCGGGGCACCCGACGACGAGTCCGGGCAGCGGGTGGTGGCCATCGTCAGGCTGACTGCCGATGCCGACCCCGCCGGTGCCGCCGATGAAATCCTCGACTGGCTGCGAACCCGACTGGCCAGTTTCAAGCTGCCAGAGCGGATCGTGATCGCCACGGCGATCCCGCGTAATGCCCTGGGCAAGATCGTGCGTAGCGAGGTGGTAAGGATTGCGATTGAGCGCTACTCGTAACGCGCCCTCTCAACCCTGCCAGCCCAACCCCAGCGCCTTGTGCAGCGAAGCAAAATCCTTGAGCAGTTCACTGTCGCCACTGACGCGATTCTGCTCGGCATCGAAGCGTGTGCGTTCGGCATTCAGCCAGTCCAGGGTACTGGCGGTGCCGGCGTCGTAGCGTTCACGGGTCAGGCTGGCCGCACGCGCGGAGGACGCTTCGATATCCCTCAGCAGCACCACGTTCTCACGCTGGTGACCGTAACGCGCCAGGGCCACATCGGCATCGCGCAATGCACCGAGGACCACGCCGCGATAATGTGCCAGGGCTTCGTCGAGGCCACCTTCGGCACTGTCGATATTCGCCGCCACGCGACCGAAGTCCAGGGCGTTCCAGGTCAGTCGCGGGACCAGCAGCCAGGTGGCGTTGTCCTTGCGCATCAGATGCGAAGGCTCGGCGGCGCTGAAACTGAGGTCGCCGGTCAGCGACAGCTTGGGAAACCAGTCGGCCTTTTTCTCACCGACCTGGGCGCTGCTGGAAGCCAGTTGGCGCTCGGCAACCCGGATATCCGGACGGGACTTGATCAGCACCGCCGGATCGGCGACCGGCACGCTCGCGGGAATACGGGGAAGCCCGCGCGGTTGGCCGAGACGACTGTCCAGCTCGCCCGGTTCCAGGTCACAGAGCACCGCCAGTTGGTCCAGCGACTCGATGATCTGCGCCTGCAACGGCAGGCGCTGCGCGCGGGTGGTCTGCCATTGGGTGGTGACTTGCTCCAGTTGCAGTTGCGAAGCCACGCCACGACTGCGGCGCTGCCGGGTCAGGTCGACCACCTGCGCTTCCAGATTGGCCGAAGCATCGACCAGGGCCAGGCGGGTCTGTTGGTCACGCAGGCCGACATAGGCCTGCACGACTTCGGCGGCCAGTTGTACCTGGGCATCGGCCAGGGACTCGGCCGAAGCGTCGGCGCTGGCCGAGGCGGCTTCGATGGCGCGCCGCGTACCGCCAAACAGGTCCACCTCCCAACTGGCATCGAAATCCGTCAGATACAACGACAACGGCCCGCGCCCGCCACTACCGCTGTCCTGCCCCGTCAGGCCGGAAAGGTCGGGGGAACGCAAGCGGATCGCCGTGGCATTGGCGCTCAATTTCGGCCGGCCGGCCGCTTGCTGGCCATGCAGCCCGGCCCGCGCCTGGCGCAGACGCGCCTGGGCCACGTGGATATCCGAGCTGTCGTCGAGTGCGGTTTCCACCAGGCTGTCGAGTTGTGTATCGCCCAGGGTACGCCACCAGTGGGCAACCGCCGGAGTACTGGCAACGCCCGCATCGGCATGGGCGAAACGCCCGGCCGCCAAGGTCTTTTCCGCCACCACGGGCGCACCGTGGTAATCGGGGCCGACGGTGCAACCGGCGAGCAGGCCCATGAGCAGGGCCGAAATCAGAGTTCTGTCGATCATCGTGCGGGGCTCACCGGAAGAGGTGGTTTCTTGAGGAAAAAGGCCAGGGGAATGCACAACGCCAAGGCGATACCCAGCAGGTAGAAACAGTCGCTGAAGGTGATCACCGAGGCTTGCAGGGCAATGTCGCGGCTCAACTGGCCGATCGTCTGCAATTGCGCCTGTGCCTGGTCACCGGTCTGGCCCATGAACGCCGCGGCCTGTGCCGCCATATGCTCCTGGCCCAGGGTGCTGTTGGCGGTTAGCGACTCACGGATCATCGCGTCGTGATAGCTGTTGCGCCGGTCGATCAGCACACCGGTCAGGGCCAGGCCGATGGAACCGCCGATATTGCGCGACATGTTGTAGAGCCCCGCCGCCTCGCCTTTTTCATGGACCTGGACCGCCGCCATGCTGAGCTGGTTGAGCGGCATCATCGCCAGGATCTGGGCGAAACCGCGCACCAGTTGCGACGCGTCGAAATCATGGCCGACGCTATCGACCGTGAGGTTCAGGCTCATCATGCAACTGATCACGAACAGCACCAGGCCGGTGCTCACCAGCCAGCGACTGTCATAACGCTGCATCAACCGGGGCAGGAACGGCATCAGCAGAAAGGCCGGTATGCCGGACAGCAGCATGATCGACCCGGACTGCTGGGCGTTGTAGCCGGAAATGCTGCCGAGAAACTGCGGCAACAGATAGGAGACGCCATAGACTGCCGCCCCCACCGTCGACACGATCAGGATCACGCTGGCATAACGCGGGTTGCGCATCAGTTCGAGCTTGACGATCGGCTTGGGCGCGCTGAACTGGCCGAAGGCGACCAGGATAAATCCCAGTAGCATCAACAGGCTCAGGCCGACGATCAGCGAGGACTCGAACCAGTGTTCGCGCTGGCCCTCTTCGAGGATCACCGTCAGCGCACTCAACCCCAGGGCCAGGCCGAGAATGCCCAGCCAGTCGGCCTTGATGAACTGCTGGAAGTCGGCTCTTTCCGGGCGGATGCCGGTCCACAGCAAAGTGACCAGGGCCAGGCTGATGGGCAGGTTGAGAAAAAAGCACCAGCGCCAGCTGGCGTTCTCGGTCAGCCAGCCGCCGAGCACCGGCCCCAGCAACGGTCCCAGCAGCACGATCAGGCCGAACATCGACATGCCGATCGCCATCTGATGCCTGGGCAGGCGCGTACCGATGATGGTCTGTGCCGTGGGAATCATCGCGCCACCGGCAAAGCCCTGGCCGACCCGCGCCAGGATCATGCCGGTGAGGCTGGTGGACATGCCGCAGAAGAATGAAAACAGCGTGAAGGTCATCGCCGTGCCCATCAGGAAACGACGCAAGCCAAAGACCCGGGTCAGCCAGGCCGCGAGCGGGATCATGACGATCTCCGACATCAGGTAGCCGGTGGAGATCCAGGTGCCCTCCGTGCCCGAGGCGCCGATCTGGCCCTGGATCTGCGGCAATGCCGAGTTGGTGATGGAAATATCCAGCGTCGCCAGCAGGGCGCCCAGGGCGCCGGCCGCGACCGCGATCCAGTCGGTCACCGAGGCATTGGCCTCCGGCGCGGGCTCCGGCGTTGCCGCGACCGGCGCGCTGTCAGCCATGGTGACGGGTATCCACGTCGACGGTCACCGACAGGCCCGGCATCAGCACGGCACGCGCCGACTCCGGGACATCCAGCTGGATTCGCACCGGAACCCGCTGCACGATCTTGGTGAAGTTGCCGCTGGCATTCTGCGCCGGCAACAACGCGAACTGCGAACCGGTGCCAGGCGAGAGGCTGTCGATATGGCCGCGCAGGTCTTCACTGCCCAGGGCGTCAACGTGCACCGTCACCGCCTGGCCGGGTTGCATATGGTGAATCTGGGTTTCCTTGAAGTTGGCCGTCAGGTACAGCGCTTGCACCGGCACCACGGTCAGCAGACGGGTACCCGGCTGGGTGAACTGACCGACCCGCACACTGCGATCGGCCACCCGACCGGCCAGGGTGCTGATCACGGTGGTTTCGTCCAGGTCCAGTTGGGCCTGCCGGGCACTGGCCTGGGCCACCGCCAGTTGCGCCTGGGTCTGTTGCAACTGCGCCTTGAGCGTGCCGATACGGGTCTCGGCCGCCCGCAGCGAAGCCTGATGCGCGACCAGGCCGGTGCTGGCCTGGGCCAGTTGATTGTTGAGGTCGGCCAGATGCTCTTCGGTCTCGGCCCCGGAGCGGGCCAAGGGCGCGTAGCGCTTGACCTGGGTCTGGGCATGGCGCAGGTCGGCATTGGCGCCATCGAGCTGGGCACGCACCTGGGCAATGCTCGCCCCCTGCTCCACCAGTTCGGCTTCGGCCCTGGCAACATCAGCCTGGCGCGAGGCCACGGTGGCCTGGGCTTCGTCCAGCGCGGCCTGATACTTGCGGTTGTCCAGGCGTACCAACGGCTGACCGATAGCGACGGTCTGGTTGTCGCTGACCAGTACCTGGGCAACATAACCACCGACCTTGGGCGCCACGGTCATGCTGTCGGCCTGCAGGTAGGCGTCATCGGTGGTTTCCACAAAGCGCCCGCTGAACCACCAGTGCGCACCCCAGCCGGCCACGGCCACTACCGCGAGAATGCCCAGTCCGATCAGGGCTCGTGGCGGTTTGCCCCGGCGCCCTGGAGGGTTGCCGGCAGACACGGGTTCAAGACGGCCATGCTGACCGATAGGTTGATCGACGGACATGCCGCACTCCAAAATATTCCAGTTGGTAAAAAATGCGGCGATGGCGAATTTATGTCAAGTGATATAATTTGTTGGTTATCTCTTTTTCAGGTTTCCCCATGGCACGACATCGACCAGCAAAGGAAGGCGGTTACCAACGCGGCGAGGAAACCCGCCTGCGCATCATCGAGGCGGCGGTGGACCAGTTCGCCACTCATGGTTTCGAAGGCGCCTCGACCCGCCAGATCGCCACGGCCGCCGGGGTCAACGCCCCGGCGCTGCAATACTATTTCGACAACAAGGAAGGGGTTTACCTGGCCTGCGTCGAGCACATCCTCGCGCAGCTCTGGGCACAGCTGACGGACGAGGTCTCGGCCGCCGAAGCAGCGCTGGCCGATCCCCACGTCGATGACCGGACATTGATCGAGCGTTACCTGGACATTCTCGGCGTCTTCCTGTCATTCATCCTCGAGACACCGGAATCCGCCGACTGGCGTCGCTTCATGGCCTGCGAGCAGGCCGGCATGGGCCCGCCGTCGGCCGCGACGCTGATGGAGCAAGGCCTCAACCAGCGCCTCTCGCACGTTACCCGCTCCATCGTCGCCCGCCTGACCGGGCGACCCGTCGATGACGAAATCACGATCATCCGGACCATGGCGTTCAACAGCCAGAGCATCGTCTTTCGCGTGAAACGCGCGCCCATTCTGCGGGCGCTGGGCTGGGACACTATCGACCAGCAACGCATGGAAACCGTGCGTGACGTGATGCTGGCACAAAATCGCCTGACGCTGCTGGCGCTGGTCCACGAGCGCGAGGCGCAACGGTGAGCTGATAGGTCCTCGTAGTGATCGTGAAGCTTCCCGCTCGGAGTAAACAGCAAATGATCAGAAATGTAGGACGGATCTGATTTTCTCCAACCCCATTCATCTAAACAGTCTCGGAAAGCAGAATCATCCGCCAACCTTTTGAATAAGGAACAACGGATGTCCACTCACAACGACCGAATACTTCGCACAGACACTATCTGCACCGTCCAGGAAGTGATCTGTGGCCCGCAGATCAAACACTGGATCGAGTTCCAATTGCTCGATGAGCAGGGTGAGCCTTTGGCGAACCTGCCTTGGCGGGCGGTCAATGACGCCACCCGCGCAGCCTGCGCGCCCGAATGCTCGGGTGAGAGTGATGCCGAGGGTGTGATCCGTATCGAGGGCCTGCATCCGATCCCCATTACCCTGCAACTGGCCGCCAACCCCCTGGCCGAGCAACTGCAAACCCGTCGATTGCGCGCCGAGCGGGCCGAGCCTCCACTGCCAGGCTTCGGTGATCGTACCCCGCTGTATGGTCCGCAGCGCGCGGGTTTCTCCCCTATCGAACAGCAGGCACGCGCGGCAGGCTATGGTTACCACTACCTGCGTATCGGTCAGCTATGCGACCAGTTGCCGACCCTCGATCCGCCCCTGGTGGATCCGAAGCAGCCCCCTGCCTTTCACTTTCCGGACCGGGACTTTGGCGGTTTCACCGTCAGCGACGAGGAGCTGGATCGTCACCATGTGCTGGAAATCTGCCCGTTACGTGCATGGTCGCTGGTACTGCATCACCAGGCCGAATACAGCCTGGCGAATGCCTACAACCTGGGGTTGATGAGCATCCTGTCTTACAGCACGCGGGGTCACCCGGACTATGGATCCGTCAAAGAGTTCTTCGAGCGGCAATGCCTGGATCTGTCGCGCACGCCACGGGTATGGGATGAGGGCCAAATGTGGCCTTGCCTGGTCACCGACGTTCCCTTCAGTGATCGCTACACCCTATTTGAACCGTTGGACACCGCCAAGGCCGATCCCCCGGAGAGCCATACCCAGTTGTTCTACGCCATCAGTGCCTCCCAGGTGTTGGTCGCTTGGCGTGGCACCGAGATGGCGTTTCCCTTCACCGATCTGGCGACGGATGTGACCTTCCGCCCGGTCAAGCCGGAGGTTGCGGTCAACTGTGAACCCAAGGTGCCTTGTCCTGATCTGACCCCGCAGGGGCGTGTGCACCTGGGTTTTCGCGAGGCGTTCGAAGTGGCGCGAAGGATCTATGACAGAGATCTGGGCAAGACGGTTCCTGAAATGTCCGAGGAGAGACAATTGTTTATCTGCGGCCACAGCCTGGGCGGCGCCCTCGGCCTGATCCATGCGGCGGCACTAAAAGACCAAAATCCGCTGCTCTACACCTACGGCATGCCCCGCACCTTCACCCTCAAGGCCGTACAGGGCCTGGACGAGGTCAAGCATTTCCGTCATGTCAACGATACCGACACCATTTCCAGCGTGCCGCCCGAGGCCGAACTGGATAACTACCTGTACAACCTCTATGGCCCATTGGGCACCACCCTGGGCTTTACCTGGTCGCTGCTTCAGTTGGCCACCAGCCCGTTGTTCAAATACGACGATCCCTTTTGCCATCACGGCAAGATCGCCATGTTCTACAGGGCCGAGCAGCACCGGGAGGCTCAAGGGTCGAGTTCCCCGACTTTTCGTGGCAAGGACGGGCTCGGCGCGCCCTACCACACCACCCTCGCCTACCGCCTGCCGGAAAAGGCCAAGCTCTACCTGGTGCCCCATCTGAACGAGGACACCGACCGGCAGGCCGAGCACGAGCAGAAGTGCTTCACCGATTGCTTGAGCCGCGAAAGCCGGGCCGGGCTCTTTGCGCCTTACCGCAACCTCAAGGCCGGCCAGCTGATAGGCATCGGCAATCACTTTATGTCGCAATACCAGCCCTATATCCACAATCAGTTGCTGGAGTCGATCGAACCCGCGCGTGATCCCTTGATGGAGCGTCAGACGCAACGGCAAAAATTCGAACAGCAGATGACGGAAAACGCCATAAGCATTCCCGAGCATGAACTCGCCCGCAACCGGGTCTTTCTCGACTTGCAGAAGCAGGTGAGCCAGGCCTTGAACGTCACCCGACGGGCCGAGGGTGGTGTCGAGGCCTTGCAGCGATTCGATGCCGTGACCGACCCACGGACTTATTACGAAAAAACCTACGGATAAACCCGTTGATACGGCCAAGGACAAGACCATGATCAAGACAATGCCTTTCGTGCTACTTAGCCTGTTTTTCAGCCTGAGCGGCTGTGCCAAGGATCGCGGCCTCGCGCCGCCGCCTGATAGCGAACAGGTTACCGTGACGATAAAAGTGCCTCCAGAATTGGAGGCGGAGACCTTGCAAGTGATGTATCGCTCGACTCTTTGCACGTTCACCGATATTAGTGCCAGTGGCAAACGCTATCAGCGAGACGGGTATCAACGCACTGATATACAACCTGTGCGTCAGGGGCAGAGTGATCTTTATCAAGCCAAGCTGCCCATCGAGGGTGGTGGCGCGTGCCAGTGGCGGTTGAGCAATGTGACCTTTGGCGTTGTTTACGCCAATCCTGCTCGCTTTGGCGAGAACGTAACCTACGGTGCGGGAGGAGGTGTCGTCGTGATATTCGACCACAACAATTCGCCACGCGGTAGTGCGGATATAGAAGTGGATGGGGACTTGACGATCACAAAAGATTACTACCCTTGGTTGAGCGAATCCTTTCTTGGTGGTTATAAAAAACGAATCAGCCTTGCGGGTGAAGGCCATATTTACCTGAAATATCAGGCCTTACAGGCACGACAGGTATATTTCGAACCCGTTCTGCATTCTGATTTCGTTCTTTATTCAGTAGGGCCCAAGGTGAAGAAAGAGGGCAATTACAGAACTTTTACTTACCCCGATGGCAGCGTTTTCGCCGATGGTCGCTGGCATCCTAACTTCCTCAGATTGCAGAGCATCCGCCTCGCTGCGCAGGGGAAGCAATGAAACCTATTCTTCTCATGGCGTTATTCACCCTGCTCACCAGCCTGAGCGGCTGCGCCAAGGATCGCGGCCTCGCGCCGCCGCCTGATAGCGAACAGGTCACAGTGACCGTGAAAGTACCGCAACAACCCGGTTCGGCCTGACCGAACCGGGTATGATCAAAATCGCTCAGGGCCAGGCTCTCAACGGAAAAAATGCCGCTCAAGCAAGCTCGGTCGAAATCACCGACCAGACACCGACCTGGCGTCCCCGGCTCTCGAAAAACTCGATCTCGCGCTGAATCCCCGAACTCAGTTCCCACCCCGGCAGATCGAGGATGATCAGTTCCTCCATCATGTCCATGAACAGCGCATCCACCGGCGCCCACAGCTTGCCGATCGCCTGGCTGTCCTTGCCGACAAACGCCAGGTTGATCGGATGGGACATCGATACCTGGCTGAACACCGCGTGCCCGGCCTCGATGATCCGGGCGGCAACGCGGTTGCACTGGATAAAACGCTCATGAACCACGGTGGCGTCGACATGGCTATACGGACAGGCCAGGAAAATCTTGCGCATGAAAAATCTCTCGTCTGATCAATGAATGGCTAAGGCAAGGCATCACTGGAACACGCCTTATCGACCGGATAAGCATCACATCTCATGCCATTTCTTGGTTTTAATGTTGATTTGAAAGTAACTCCCACTTAAATTGGTCATTCTCATCGACACATCCGCCGGCTCGAACCCGATGGCCGGAGCCGGCGTCGTGTGGGGATGATTGTGCATTTCCCCGTTTCCGTGCCGCCGCTCGGCGCACCTTGCCACAAGCCCTTGCGGAGACTGGCTGGCAGCGTGTGCGGCGGTAACAACAAATGCCCATCCAGGTAGCAACCGGAGCCCGCCATGCGTCCCAACGAAAGACGACAACACATCCTCGAACTGCTGCGGCAACGCGAACGGATCTCCGTGGATGAACTGGCCAGGACCCTGCACACTTCCCAGGAAACCATTCGCCGCGACCTCACCGAGCTTGCGGAAAATGGCCAGGTCACCAAGTTCCACGGCGGTGCTTCCCTGCCCCCCAGCGGAGAACACGAAAACGCCTTCCAGACCCGGATGAACGAGTTCTCCCAGGAAAAGCGCGCGGTGGCCCGCTACGCCGCAGGGCTCTATGCCCCGGGCGACAGCATCTTGATCGATACCGGCACCACCACGCTGTTCTTCGCCAGGGAACTGGCCCGCCTGAACCGCATCACCGTGATCACCAATTCGCTGCTGATCGCCGAAGCCATGGGTGTCAGCGGCAATCGGGTGTTCATGATCGGTGGCGAATTCCGCCCCGAATCCAACCAGAACAGCGGCTCCCTGGCGCTGGAACAGATCGCCCGCTTCAACGCCGAACATGCGGTGGTGACCATCGGTGCCTTGAGTGCCGACGGCGCCTTTGATTTCTCCATCGAGGAAGCCGAGATCGCCCGCGCCATGATTGCCCGGGCGCGTTACCTCACGGTGATTGCCGATTCGTCGAAGCTGGGTCGCCGCGCGTTGTTCCAGGTGTTCCCGCTGGAACGTATCGACCGGCTGATCATCGACCGCAAGCCGATCGGCGAATTGGCTGAAGCCCTGGCCAGGGCCCAGGTGGAAGTTCACGAAGCACCACTGTTGCAGCGCACGGAATGGATCTGAAAGTCTGCCTCGATCCCTCTTGTCTTATATGGACAAAAGGGATCGAACAGCTTTATCGCGGCCAGCCGGATCCATGAGTCTGACAATGCCAGTCCCGGAATGACAACTTCACGTATTAACGGTTTTAATTAATCCGACGCGCCCAACAACAAGTCCGACTTGTCTCGTTCAATGCAGCGGCGGCATGCGCTCCAACTGTTTGCGACGGGTCATCCAGACACACGCAAAGATCACCGCGCCCACCGCCATCGACGCCAGTACATACATCTGAGCCACGCGGAAGTCGCTCGGAATGATAAACACACACAACTCGACGGCCAGCCAGACGCAGGCGCCGATCACCACCGGCCATTCCCATTTGCCCAGGGTGAAATCATCGGCGTGATGTACATGCTTGTGCCGTGTGGCGATATACAGGATCACGGTCCCGCTGTAGAGCAAGGCCGGGAACAAGGTCGCGGCGCCCAGCATCTCGGTCAGGGCATCGGGGCTGTTGTAGAAGCTCAGGACCACCAGCACGCTGACCAGCGTGACAAATACCGTTGCCCATGACGGCCCACCCGTGGCGCGTGGCACCCGGCTCAGTTGCTCGGAAAACGGCAGGCGTCCATCACGGGCCATGGAGTGCACCAGCCGGCTGTTGCTGGTCATGATCACCAGGCCGCAGGCGAAGATCGCCACGCAGACCACCACCAGGATGAGCTTGCTCATGGTCTCGCCGAGGGTGATACGGATCACGTCCGCCACCGGCGCCGAGCTCTTGGTCAGCTCCGCCACCTGGTCGCCCAGGCCCATGCTGATCACGATCAGGAAGAAGGTCCCCATCACCCCGCTGATCAACACCGCGTTGGCCATGGCGCGCGGCACCACCTGCTTGGGGTTGTGGGTCTCTTCGGCCATGTTCGCCGCCGCTTCCCAGCCCACCAGGGTAAAGGCGCCGAGCAGCCCGGAGAGCATGAACGGACCGAGCCAGCCGTAATAGTGATCGCTATGGACGATACCGGTGGAAAACAGGTTCGACAGGTTGCCCTTGCCGAAAAAGGTCACCGCCACGCCGATGCCGACGATCAGGCCGATCACCGCGATCACCTCGGCGGCTACCGCCATGTTGTTGATCCTGGTCAGCAGCGGTGTCGACCAGATGATCAGCGCGCCCTGGATCAGGAACACCGCCGCCGCTGTCAGGGCCCCCGCCTGAGGCGTGTAATCGAGCCCCAGCAAGGGAAATAGCGCCACCTGCGCCAGCCCGTAATCCACCGCCACGGCCACCATCATGGTGAACGCGAAACTGGCCCAGCCGAACCACCAGCCCACCACCGGATTGACCAGGCGACTGGCCCACTGGTAGCTGAACCCCGAGAGCGGGATCTTGCTGGCCAGCAGGCCGAATACCAGGGCCACCAGCAAGGTGCCAAGGGTCACGATGGGCCAGGTCCAGATGCCGATCGGCCCGCTGGAGACCAGTACCGAACCGTAGGTTGAAAACAACCCGGTGGTAATCGAGATAAACGAGAACGCCACCGCGAAGGATTCAAACTTGCCCAGCGAACGCTCGAACTGCGCCTGATAGCCGGCGCCTGATTCCAGTGAATGGGTTGCCCCAGCGGCCACAGCTTCCTGTGACCTTGATATAAAGTCAGACATTGGAGTGTCTCCTCAAAGTGTCTTATTGATGTACTTCGCCCTGTTCGACAGGCCGTTCATATAACGCGGCAGTTGCTCGACAGGAGCTGAAACAGACGACGCACTTCGCATGCCATTATCTTTTTTGTTGTGGTTTTGCCTCTTTCAAAACAACGATATGGTCACTTACTTGTGGGAGATCTCCATGAGTACGGACAGCACTTTCCTGGGCGACCTGATTGCGCAGGTCGCCAAAGGACTTGGGGTTCACTCAGCGCCAGTTGCGACAGCGACTGACCGCGTCGGCAAAGGTTTCGCGCCAGGCCAGCGCGGTGGCGACGCCGACCCTGGGATGAAACTCGGTACAGGTGTTGCGCGGGGCAACCAGTTCGCGACCGAGGCCACGGGCCGCCAGCGCGGCGCAGCCGAACGCGGTCAGCTCATCGAAGCGCTGGGTGACGATGCACCGCTGCAGGGCATCGGCGAGGAACTGGGCAAAATAGGGGCTGCGGGCCAGGCCGCCGTCGATGGACAGGCGATCGGTGACGTTGAGGAAGCCCTCCATCGCGCTGATCACCTCGACACTGCGCAAGGCCACGCCTTCCAGCAGCGCCTGGCACATATCCTGGCGTGACGTCCCGGCGTTCATACCGATCCACTGCGCCGCGGCACTGCGGTCCCAATGCGGGCAAGCCAGACCGGACAGCGCCGGGACAAACGCCAGTTGCCGGGAAATCGCCGGCGGCTGGTCAAAGCCGGCCAGCTCGGAAAAGTCCTCGAACAGACCCAGGCGCCCTGCCCACTCGACCGCCGCGCTGGCGTCATAGACACCACCGTCCATGGCATACACCGGCTTGCCGTCGATCTGCCAGGCAATGGTCGCCAACAGGCCCTTTTCCGGCGCGCGAATGATCTGCTCGCCAGTCACGGTCAGGGCAAACGCGCCGGTGCCGAAGGTGATTTTCGCGTCGCCCGATTGCCGGCAGCCGTGTCCGTACAACGAGGCCTGCTGGTCCACCACCGAAGCGGTTACCGGCGTGCTGCCGATCTCGCCGAACGACCCGACCGTGTCGCGGATCGGTGGCAGCGTCTCGATCGGTACACCGAACAAGGCGCAGAGCTGCGGATCCCACTGCCCGCTCGCCAGGTTCATCAATGAGGTCCGCGACGCGGTGGTGACATCCGTGGCGAAGACCCCGGTGAGACGGTCGAGAAAGTAGGCGTCGGTGGTACCCAGGCGCAAACGTCCGGCCGCCAGCGCCTGCTGCGCGGCCGGCAGGTGCGTGAGGATCCAGCCCAGCTTGCTCGCGGAAAAATACGGGTCCAGCGGCAACCCGGCACACTCCAGGGTCAACGCCTCGCCACCTTCGCGGCGCAACTGCTCGATCCGCGCCGAGGTCCGATTGTCCTGCCAGACGATCACCGGTGACAGCGGCTGTCCGCTCAGGGCATCCCAGGCCAGGCAGCTTTCGCCCTGGTTCGCCAGGCCGATGGCGTCCACCGGGCCGGTAGCTTCCAGGCAGCGCTCGATATTGGCCAGCAACTCCAGCGGGTCATGTTCGACCCAGCCCGGTTGCGGATGATGTTGCTGGTGACGCAGCGACAGGAGGATGTCGGCGGCACCATTCTGGTTGACCACCAGCACGCGGGTGCTGGTGGTTCCCTGGTCCAGGGCGGCAATTCGCATGGTTATGCTTTCCTCGGTAATACGTTCAATCATGATCGACGACATCGACGTCCAGGTGCTGGACGCCCGCCGGCCATTTCAAGTGAGCAATAGGGATCAGTACCCGACGCTCGGGCAGACTGGTCAATGAACGGGCCCAGATTTCCTTACCATCGGCCAGCACCCGCAAGCGCCCCTGCGCCGCCTGGCTGACCCGCAACTGCAGATGTTTGAGCCCGCGGGTGGTGCTGGTCGCCAGGCGTTGCGGCACACAGAGCTTGAGCGGGCCATGCACGACAATCGCCACCGAACCGCCAGGGACCGGCAGTTCGCCACGCAAATCCCTGGCCAGCAACTCGGCAACCCGTCGGCCTTCGCGATACGACCAGCCAGCGGTCTCAATCGGTCGCAGCAGGTTGCCGGCGGCGAAATAGGCCGGGTCGGAGCAGCGGGCAAACTGGTCGATCACCGGCCCGCCGCTGCTGCGATCCAGCTTGAGGTGACTCAGGCGTACCAGGCTCGCTTCCGGGACAAAGGCACCGGTCAGCAGGACGCCGTCACAGGCAAAGGTCCGTACGCCGCCATCGGCCAGTTCCACCCGCGCCGACTCCACGCGCCCGGTGCCCTGGATATCCAGCAGCCGCGCGCCGAAATGCATCGGTACACCGCATAACCGCGGGAACAACGACAGCGGCCAGCGCGCCGTGGCCCGGCTATTGGCCTCGATCATCGCCACCGGCCGGATTCCGGCGCGGCGACAACTGAGCACCGACGACAGGCTGACCAGTTCGGTGCCGATGATCAGCGGGCGCTCGAACGGCTTGAGCCGCTCCAGGTAGAGATAGGACTGCAGTGCGCCGGTGTTGATCACTCCCAGCGGCCGGTCGCCGCCGAGCAGGCGCGCCGAGCGCGGGGTCTCCCGGGCGCCGGTGGCCAGCAGCACACGACGGGCCTGGAGTCGCAGGGAGCCCTGGGGGCTGACGATCTCCAGCATCCCGCCATGGCCCAGTTGCGTCACCGTGTGCTTGAGACGAATCTCGACGCCGACTGCCAGTGCCTCGCGGACATTGCGCCTGGCGTAGTCCGGCCCGGACAGAATCCGACCGTACTCGCGCAGGCCGAAAGGCGGATGCCCACAATGGCGCGGAATGCCTCCGGCTTCGGCTTCGCGCTCGATGATCACCACGCGCTGGACACCACGGCGTTTCAAGGCAACCGCCGCGGAAAGCCCCGACGGCCCGCTGCCGATGATCGCGACATCGACCGTTTCAATCTCAGTGAACATGAACGCAACTCCCTGTGGACAGCGGCACGGCGAGTCGGCCCTCGCTCAATTGCGCCACCCGTGCCGAACAATAGAACCCCTGGCAACGCCCCATGCAGGCGCGTGTACGCCGCTTCAATCCGCCCAGGTCACCAGGCGGCAGGGCGCTGTTCAGCGCCGCGCCGATTTCCCGGGCGGTGACCAGCTCGCAATGACAGACCATCTCGCCGTAACCGGGACTCTGGTAGTCCCGCGGCAGGTGTTCCGCCAGGTTCGGTACCTGCGGCCAGAGGACGGTCGACGGTGGACGATGGGAATGTGTCGCGCCATAAAGTTCGAAGACATGCCGGGCGATGCCCAGTGCGGCGGTCAGGCCGGTGGAGCGGATCCCGCCGACGGTGATCCAGTTGCGCTGGGCCACCTGGCGAATGCGGTATTCCTTCTTGTCACTGGCCGGACGCAAGCCGGCGTAGGTGGCGGTCACCGGCATACCGGCCAGGGCCGGAATCCGCTCCACCGCCGCCTCGACCAGTTCCGCCAGCATGTGCCCGTCGAGGCCGGCATGAATGCGGTCGTCCTGCTCCTCGGCGGTTGGTCCCACCAGCAGGTTGCCGAAGACCGTACGGGTCAGCACGATGCCCTTGGTCCGCTCGTTGGGTACCGGCAGGACGATGGTCTGCAGCAATCGCGCGGCAGCCTTGTCGAAGACCACGAACTGTCCCTTGCGCGGATGGATGGTGAAATGGCTTTCGCCCAGCAGGCGCTCTTCCAGGCAGTCGCCGAACAGACCCGCGCAATTGATGACCTGCGCTGCCCGTACAGACCCACGACTGGTCTGCAGTTGCCAGGCCTGGCCGTCGAAATCGCCGCCCTGGACCTCGGTCCCCAGGAGCACCTTGGCGCCATGCAACAGGGCCTGTTGCAAATACCCCAGGGGCGCCGACCAGGGATCGATGAGGAACTCTCCCGGCACTTGCACCGCGCCCAGTGCCTTGTGGGACAGTTCGGGTTCCAGTTGCCGAATCCGTGCTGGCTCCAGCAGTTGCACATCATCGACGCCATTGTCCCGCGCCTGCCGGGCAATACCGTCGAGCTTGTCCAGATCGTCCGCGGTCCAGGCCACGACCATGGCGCCGGTCCTGAGCAAGGGCAGGTTCATCCGCGGGTGGATATCGAGGTACTCGCGGTAACCGGCCTGCATGCAAGCCAGTTCCAGGCTGTCGCGGGGCGCATCGAAGCCGGTGTGCAGGATCGCGCTGTTGCCTTTGCTGGCTCCCGACAGAATATCGCTGGCCTTTTCCAGCAGCAGTACACGGGCGCCCTCCAGGGCGAATCGGCGAGCCATGGCACACCCCACCACGCCGCCGCCGATCACCGCGACGTCGTAGGTATCTGCCTTGTTCGGGAATGCATCAATCATCGTCTTGACCTGTCTCGTAATACGGCATCTTCAATAAGCGGAACAGGTGCAGTGACTATGCCAGCCTCCGTTTTCTTGTGGTTTTGTGGAAAGCGACCGCTCTTATTCGGGCATCCCTGTACCCCTGCACGTGCGACTCCCTGGTAGCCTGGAAAAAGCCGACGTATCAGCAATCAGTCAAAACCACTGGTTTTCTTAATCTCTTCATCAATAGCAAGTTGGCTCGAAGTCATTTAAACCTCTATCTGTGGCTATTTCGCTCTTCGAAAGCCATTCGGGCGGCCGCCTAAATGGTCACCGACTTCAACAACTCAGTCATTTACCAGTCAGTTGCTACGTTGCTACCCAAAAATGCACAACGTTGTTACGAGCGCACTCATCCAGTGCGACATCGCCTGTATCGACCCCGTTTCATCGTGACTCTTCGGAATCGAACATGGGGTTTCAGGACAAATGTCTCCACAACCATCCAAGCATTGTCTTTTCGGCTGATCGGTCATCGAACAGACGATCAGTGACCGAATCAGGCACAAGATATCGGCAACTCAACAATCCAAAAAAATACTGGCACAGTCCCTGCGATTTCCCCCTCCACGAACAACAAACAGGAGGAACCACCATGCGCAACTTTGCAATCATCGAAGCCCCCTCGGTACTGGGTCATATCTCTACCCACCTGGGCGTTGCCCATATGCCCGAGGCGCTGCTCAATGCCGGCCTGGCCACACGCCTGAATGCCCGCCTGGCCGGTCGGGTCGAGTCGCCGCCGTGGCGCATCGAGCGTGATCCGGAAACCCAGATCATGAACCCCCATGCCATCAACGAATACTCGATCAGCCTGGCCGATGCGGTCGGCAAGGTGATGGACAATGACGAGTTCCCGGTGGTGATCGGTGGCGACTGTTCGATCCTGCTCGGCACCATGCTAGCGCTCAAGCGTCGTGGCCGTTATGGCGTGCTCTACCTGGACGGCCATGCCGATTTCTATGAAGCGGACAACAACCCGATCGCCGGTGCGGCCTCGGCCAGCGACCTGGGCTATGCCACCGGTCGCGGCCCGGCGGTGGTGGCCGATATCGAAGGCCAGCGGCCTTTGCTGCGCGACGAAGATGTCGTACTGTTCGGTTATCGTGACGGTGCCATCCAGGCGCGCAATCGCGGCCAGCAACTGCCCAGGGACCTGATGGCGCTGAACCGTCAGGAAGTGCGCATTCTCGGTACCGAGACCGCCGCCGAGGAAGCCGTGGCCCACCTGACCCGCGAAGACGGCCCGGAAGGTTTCTGGATTCACGTCGACGTCGATGTACTGGACCAGGGCATCATGTGGGCCGTGGACCATCCGCAGCCGGACGGTTTCTCCTGGGAAGACCTGGGCACCACCCTGCGCACGGCCATGAGTTCACCCAGGGCCATCGGCATCCAGTTCACCATCTACAACCCCGAGATGGACCCGGGTGGCTTGAGCGGTCGCGGGCTGGCCGCGACCATTGGCAAGGCCCTCGGCCAGTTCGCCAACCGCTAGCGGCCTGTCAGCCAGACAGCAGGGGCGGTGGCATGGGCCGGGCTTATCACAGGACTGCACCATGACCACCGCCGACCGCAGCAATACCGTGCACTACTGGCGCTCGCCGATCCTGCCGGGCGCCGACATGCTCACGGCCCAGTACCGTGACCAGCGTTTCGCGCCCCATTGGCACGATGCCTATACGCTGTCGGTGATCGAAGACGGCGCCCAGCGCTATGACTATCGCGGCAGTCGCTGCGTGGCCGAGGCCGGCGCCGTGCCGGTACTCAACCCTGGCGAAGTGCACACCGGTTCCGCCGCCAGCGAGTCAGGCTGGCGTTATCGGGTGTTCTACCTGCCGGTTCCCTTCGTGCAATCGGTCATGGACGCCGTGGCCGGGCGTACGACGCCTCTTCCCTGGTTTCGCGAAGATATCATTCGCGATCCCGACCTCACCCTGCTGATGGCGGCGGCGCACCGCGCACTGCAGGCCAATATCGATCCGCTGCAAGCCGAGCACCAGTTGCTCCAGGCGATCTCCACCCTGCTGCTGCGCCATGCCGGACAACGCCCGGTGCTGCCGCACCTGCCCCGCGACGAACAGCGTGTGGCGGCCATGCAGCAGCGCCTGCAGGAAGACCTGACCGAACCGGTCTCCCTGAGCGAACTGGCCGACGAAGTCGGCTTGTCGACCTTTCATGCCGCCCGCCTGTTCACCCGGGAAACCGGTCTGGCACCCCATGCCTGGCGCAACCAGGTCCGCCTCAACCGGGCCTTGGAGGGCTTGCGCAAAGGCGTTGCCGCCACCGATGTGGCGACCGACAGCGGCTTTGCCGACCTCAGCCATTTCACCCGGCATTTCAAGAAGGCCTTTGGTGTGCCGCCCGGACGCTGGCGCTGAAGTATTTTTTTCATAATCGCAAGAACGTTCAATCGCACGGCTCGCCCGCTCCCTAGCATTCCGTCAAGACAGGCCATCACGACTCCCTTCGTGCATGCCCCCGGTCCTTCACACGAAAGCTTGGAGAATGCGGCGTGAACAGCCCCCGAAGACCCCATTGGCAAACCACCTTGCTGGACCCGGCGCCCCAGGCCCCGTGCGGTTTCAGATCCCTGAGCACAGCGACGTATCGCGGCTCGACCACGCTCTTTGACAGTGCCCGCGACGTCCGTGACGACTGGTGCCCCGAGCGCGTGCCCTATGCCTACGGCTTGCACGGCACCCCGACCACGCTGGAGCTGGCCAGACGCATTGCCGAACTCGAAGGCGCCAACCACTGCTTTATCACCCCCGGCGGCCAGGCCGCGCTGGCCTTGATCTACTTCGCTTTCTGCAAGAGCGGTGATCACGTCCTGGTGCCGGAAAGCGCCTATGGCCCGAACAACGACCTTGCCCGCGACCTGCTCGCCCGCCTGGGTATCGAAGTACAACCCTACGACCCGCTGATCGGGGCCGATATCGCCGGCCTGCTGCGCGCCAATACCACGCTGGTGTGGTGCGAAAGCCCGGGCTCGGCCACCATGGAGGTCCAGGACATCCCGGCCATCGTCGCCGCGGCCCGCCAGGTGGGGGCCGTGGTCGCGCTGGACAACACCTATTCGGCCGGAGTGCTCTTCGATGCATTCGGGCACGGCGTGGATGTCTCCACCCAGGCCCTGACCAAATACATCGGCGGCCACAGCGACCTGCTGCTGGGCTCCGTCAGCACCTGCAACCCCGAGCACTACCAGGCCCTCGGCCATGCCCGCTCGCTGCTCGGCATGGCCGTTTCCCCCGACGATTGCAGCCTGGCCCTGCGTGGCCTGCAGACCCTCGCCGTACGCCTGGCCCATCTGGAGCAGGCCACCCTCGCCGTCGCCCGCTGGCTGGGCACCCGCCCGGAGGTCGAGCGGGTCCTGCATCCAGCCCTTCCCGATTGCCCCGGACATGAACTCTGGAAGCGCGACTTCAGCGGTTCCAGCAGCGTGTTCTCGGTGGTCTTCAACGAAGCCTTCAGCGGTGAACGGCTGCTGGACTTCATCGACCAATTGCATCTGTTCCGCATCGGCTACAGCTGGGGCGGTGTTACCAGCCTGGTAGCACCGCACTTCAATCTGCGACGGGAACACCGCACCTACGGCGAACGACTCGTCCGTTTCAACATCGGCCTGGAAGCCATTGACGACCTGATCGCAGACCTGGAACAGGCATTCGCGACGCTGCACCTCTGATAGCTGCCATTTGACCCGACCCCAAGGCGCCTTCCGGCCCGCATGCGCGAGCCGGGCCTGCGGCGCCCGTACAAGAAAAACACCTCAGGAGGTTTGAATGAACATGTTGAAATCCACCCTCGGCGCCCTGGTCGCCACCTCGATACTCGGCACCTGCGGGCTGGCCCAGGCCGGTGCGACCCTCGATGCGATCCAGAAGAAAGGTTTTCTGCAATGCGGCGTCTCCGACGGCATTCCCGGATTCTCGGTACCCGACAAGAACGGCAAGCAGACCGGCCTCGATGTCGATTTCTGCCATGCCCTCGCCGCCGCCGTCTTCGGCGATGCGGCGAAAGTGAAGTTCACCCAGCTCAACGGCAAGGAGCGCCTGGCCGCCCTGCAATCGGGCGAGATCGACGTATTGTCGCGCAGCACCACCTGGACCAGTTCCCGCGATACCGCCATGGGCCTGGTGTTTACCGGCGTGTCCTATTACGACGGCGCGGGCTTCATGGTGAACAAGAAGCTCGGCGTCACCAGTGCCGGCCAGCTCGACGGCGCGGCCCTGTGCATCCAGGCCGGGACCACCACCGAGTTGAACGCCTCGGACTTCTTTCGCAGCCATGGTCTGAAATACACCCCGATCACCTTCGACACCTCCGACGAAACCGCCAAGGCCCTGGAAGCCGGGCGCTGCGATGTGATCACCGCCGACAAATCCCAGCTCAACGCCCAGCGCAGCCAACTGACTACGCCGGCGGACTACGTGATCCTGCCGGAAACCATTTCCAAGGAACCCCTCGGGCCGTCGGTGCGCAAGGGCGATGAGGAATGGTTCGGCATTGTGCGCTGGACCCTGTTCGCCATGCTCAATGCCGAGGAGGCCGGTGTCACCTCGAAGAACGTCGAACAGGAAGCCAAGTCCACCAAGAACCCGGATGTCGCCCGCCTGCTGGGCGCCGATGGCGAGTACGGCAAGGACCTGAAACTGCGCAAGGACTGGGTGGTGCAGATCGTCAAGCAGGTGGGCAACTACGGTGAGGTCTTCGAACGCCATTTCGGCAAAGGCACGCCACTGGCCATCGACCGTGGCCTGAACGCTCTGTGGAACAACGGCGGCATTCAATACGCACCACCGGTGCGCTGATTGACCTATCGTCCGGCGGGCCAACCGCCGGGCGATGTTTCTGTTCCATTTTTTCTGGGGCACTACATG
>NZ_JACAPR010000019.1 GCF_013385635.1 Pseudomonas gingeri | reverse complement strand
TCGACGCTCTACAGCCCGGAAGGGGCAGGAAACGCGGATTACTCATTACCCCGGGCATGATGAGAAAAATTTTACCTGGCAGGATGCGATCATCACGTTTCCGACCGACTCCGGCGTGCCGCCGTTGTACCTAGTGTTTGCCAAGCCGGCATTGCAACCGCTGGAAGTGGGTACTTATGGATCGTTCGCCGGGAGGCTTCGCAATGGCTTGGAAGCGGACCAAGGCTGAACTTGAGGATGCGCGTGCAAAAATGCACAAAACAAACAAAGATCAGGGGTGGTACTGATGGACGCGATGAGTGTTAGTCGTTTAGTAAAAGGGCTTGGTTTCACTTATAATGAGCTTGTCACTAACGGGGTGACTTCAAACAAGCCTCTAAAACCCTCCATGGAGGGAAATGACAATGAATATCTGATACAACAACCAGAGGCTGGCCTTGAGCTATGGTTTCGGGCAGAAAGTCAAACTCTCGAAAAAATTCTTTTTTCCCTTATAAAAATTCTGGACGGCACATCAGTCTATACCGGAGAGTTGCCATCCCCATTCGCGCACAATATGGATCGTTCCAGTGTTAGAGTTGTTCTTGGCGAGCCCTTTGAGTCGAAAGATCCAATAAAAATACTTCAATCCAAGGGGTTTGGTGGCGGGGACGTCTACCTCTTAGATTGCTCTATACACCCAAATGCTCGTATCGGCTTTCAGTACCGCAAGGACAATATGGTTTGCACCATGGGCTTCTCCCTAAACGTTCAATAGGAGACGCAACCCAGAAAAAGATGGACACAATGATAATTAACCGCTTGATAAAAGGTTTAGGCCAAACCTAAGAATAACTCCTAGTCGACGAAATCATTCCAGAGTTGGCCTTACAATCTCTCCTTAAAAATTGGGAAAAGCTACATTTGATTCAACACCCTGAATCAGGTGTTGAATTCAACTGACTGAGCCTGATCATCTGGCCAAACATCAGGTTCGGTGCCACTCGGCTCGCTACTTTCAGCACATTACTGAGGCCCGGCCGTATTTCCTGTTTGCCGGCCTCGATTCCCCGAATGGTGCGCTTGACCATCAACTGCACATCCATGCCTTTTTCATTGTGCATTTCCTTGGCGAACTCTCCTCTGAACAGCGGTGTTTCAGTCCCGGGTGGCGCAAGCTCCATGACGGTGACCGTGCTGTGCGCAAGCTGGGCCCGCAAGCATTGGGTGTAGGCATGCAAGGCTGCCTTCGACGCACTGTAGACCGGGGCAGCGGGGAAGGGGACGAATGCCAGCCCGGACGATACGTTGACGATCAGGCCCTGGGGTTGCTTGAGCAGAAAGGGCAGGAACTGCTGGATCATCCGCAGCGGGCCGTTCAGATTGATGTCGATTTCTTCGGTCAGGTCTGTCAGCGCTCGCTCTTCGGCCAATCGGATATTGCGCATGACCCCGGCGTTGTTCACCAGGGTATCGAGCGCGGGAAACTGGCGGGTTACCGCAAGGAAAAGTGCGTGAATATCTTCTGGATCGCGCGCATCGCTTTGCATCGTATGCACGGATGGCAGCAATTGCCGCGTCTCATCCAGCCTGGCTTGGTCCCGGCCGGTGACGATAACCGTATTGCCTTTCTCGATAAGCTGGCGTGCCAGCTCAAAGCCTATTCCACTCGAACCACCGGTTATCAGCACTGTTCGTCCGATCAACTTCATCAAGGCACTCCAAATTGTGTTTAACCAGACGCGAGCTTGAGCGATACACTGCGGATAAGAAAGAAGGCACCTGAAAGTACGGTACTTACCTGGCGGAGAGTGTGCGAAGTGAAAGGTATTCCCGGCTTTACCGACGAGCAGATTGCCGCGGCCAGGTTCTATGCGAACCAGACACCGCCGCCGAACCTGGATCCGCGCATTGCGGCATTGGTGACCGAACTGATCGGTCGCGTTGCCGATAAATGGACCATGTTGATTCTTGAAGCCTTGGCCGAAACAGCACCGATGCGGTTCACTCGCTTGAGCGAGCGGGTGACTGGCATCAGCCAGAAAATGCTGACGCAGACACTTCGGGCCATGGAGCGCGACGGGCTGTTGATTCGCACGGTGTACCCCGTTGTTCCGCCGAAAGTTGAGTACAGCCTCACGACCCTGGGCCTGACATTGGGCGCGGCGTTTTGTGGGGTTTGGGTATGGGCGGCGAACAATCTGGAAGAGGTGGAAAAGGCTCGGGTTGATTACGATACGCGATGATTTTTCACCCTCCTTGACCACATAACAAGCATCAATAGCGTCGTGACTGCCGTGAAAAACACAATAAGGCCACTGGTAAGGGCCACATATCTAGACCTGAACGTCAGTGTTTAAACATCGGCAGGCGCTCAAGCATCCAGGTCAGTAATTCCTGAGCAGGCGCTGCCAACGGCCGCCCAGACTTCACCAGCAACTTCGCCTCAACCCCCAGCAACAGGGGATGGTCAATCAAGACTGCCGCCAACTGACCTTTCTCGATTTCCCTATAGGCTGCGAACTCCCCAGCCAACGAGGCGAATTCTCCGCTGGCAACCAATCGCTTGAGTGCTGCCAGTGAGTTACTGACCAGGGTCGGGCGGATCTCGATCTTCTCGGCATATTCGAGCATCTGGATAGCATGCCCTATACCAAACGTTGTCGGCGTCAACACCAACCGACAGCCGAGAATCTCCTCGACACTCACGGTTGTGCCTCGCATCGCCAAAGGATGATCAGGACGGACCAACAGCATAACCGGCTGTGATGAGGTAGCGCGATAGTCGATCTGCGAATGGGGAGGGGGGTTGTAGGCCAATCCGATATGCGCACGGTTTTCGGCGACCTCGTTGAGCACGTCGACGACCGGAAGGATATCCAGCTGGACATCGAGCATGGGGTACTGCTTGCAGAAAGGTGCCAACACGTTGTCCACCAGTGCGTCGACATAACCCTCGCTGATTACCACTCGCACATGCCCTTGTTGCAGACCCTTGATCGCTTGCAACTGGTCTTCAAGTTTCTCCTGGTGCGATCGATAGCCGCGCCAGAACTCCAGCAAGTGCGCCGCCGCCTCGGTGGGTTGAACGCCACGCGCCTGGCGTTCGAACAGTTTGGCGCCGAGCTCCTCTTCCAGCAGTTTGATCTGGCGGGTAATCACCGATGGTGAGGTGTTGATACTGTCCGCGGCCCCCCGAATCGAACCGTGCGTCAGCACTTCGTGAAAGTAGCGAAGCCTCTGTTGATTGATTTCACGCATGAAAGTTACCCGTCAGAAAAGCAGTGTTGCCTATTAAGCAACGTATCGCGAACTTAGTTGCTCTTGCTGGTCATGATGGGCCGGCGCACCATTCCCTGGCAAGCACTCAGACCAACAAAAAGATGTGGAGACTCGTATGCCAACCTCAGCGGCGCCGGCACCCAGTGCCGCCCTTTCTGCCCTCTATCACAAGCTCAACTGGCGGCTGCTGCCGCTGTTGTTTATCGGCTACGTCTTTGCGTACCTGGACCGCATCAATGTCGGCTTTGCCAAGCTGCAGATGCAAAGCGACCTGGGCTTATCAGACGCCGCCTACGGTGCCGGAGCGGGGATTTTCTTCATTGGTTATGTGTTGTTCGAGTTGCCCAGCACCCTGATGCTGCCGCGTATAGGCGCGCGAAAGACCTTCAGCCGTATCTTGGTGATGTGGGGCATCACCTCAGCCTGCATGCTGTTTGCGCGCGACGTGCCGACGTTTTATGCCATGCGTTTTCTGCTAGGCGTGTTTGAAGCCGGATTCGCGCCGGGCCTGATCTATTACCTGTCCCGCTGGTACGGGCCAAACCGCATGGCGCGAGCGATTGCCATCGTGTTTATCGCAGGCCCCATCGGCGGGATTCTCGGCGGCCCGCTGTCTGCCTGGCTGATCACCACGTTCTCAGGCGTGGGCGGCATGGCAGGATGGCAATGGATGTTTTTGATCGAGGGGCTGCCGTGTGTATTCCTCGGCGTGCTTATGTATTTCTTGCTGTCCGACCGGCCAGCCGATGCTTCGTGGTTGACCGCTGCGGATAAAAAATTGCTGGGGACCGAACTGGGAATAACCACCACGAGCAATCATTCGTTCCGGGCGGTGTTGCGTGACTCCAAGGTCTATGTGCTGGCGGCGGCGTACTTCTGCATTATCTTTTCAATCTACGCCATGAGCTTCTGGCTGCCGGCAATCATCAGGTCGTTGGGCGTCGACGATACTCAGCAAGTAGGCTGGTACGCCGCCACTCCTTATCTAGGGGCCGCGCTGGGCATGTACTGGATAGGGCGCCGATCCGACCGGCTGGGCGAACGACGCTATCACTGCGCGGTGCCTGCAATCATCGGCGCCATTGTGCTGATTCTCTACCCGTTCGCGGGCTCCAATCTGGTCCTGTCGGTGGCGATGCTGACCTTGTCGATCAGCATGATGTTCATGGCATACACCGTGCTATGGGCCATGCCGTCCGAGCACATTAAAGGCGACGCCGCTGCAGGCGGTATTGCCTTGATCAACACCATCGGTTTGTCCGGTGGTTTCTGGGGACCCGCCATGATCGGCTGGGCAAAAACCGCCACTGGGAGCTTGACCTCGGGCGTTGTTGCCGTGGGCTGCGTGTTCCTGTGCGCGGCCTTTGTAATCTTGTCGACCAAACCGCGACTCCGCCATGACTCGGCTGGCGAATACAGCGCGAGTTGATCAACTCCCTGAACGTGAAATCAACGAGGAACCTGACATGCTTTTATACCTATCGACCTGGGCCGAGATCGGCAAATTTCTTGAACGCAGCCGCACGATCGTGATTCCGATCGGCTCCAACGAGCAGCACGGTCCAACGGGTCTGCTGGGCACCGACTGGATGTGCCCGGAAATTATCGCGAACCAGGCACAAAAAACCTCAGACATCTTGATCGCACCGACCTTCAACATCGGCATGGCGCAGCACCACATCGGTTTTCCCGGCACCATCTCGTTACGCCCGTCCACGTTCATTGCAGCGATTTGCGACTGGGTGCATTCCCTGGCCGCTCACGGTTTCGAAAAAATCCTGTTTCTCAACGGTCACGGCGGCAACGTGGCGTCGATTGAGGCGGCTTTTTCCGAGCTGTATGCCGAAGCCAGTTTTGCCCGGCGCCCAGCGGGTTTTGCGCTGAAACTGTGCAACTGGTGGGACCTTGAAGGAGTCGGCGATTTAGCCAAAGAGCAGTTCCCCACCGGCCACGGCATTCACGCCACACCGTCCGAAATCGCCGTAACCCAATGGGCCTATCCGGACTCAATCAAAACCGCCGACTACTCGCCCCAAATCGCACCGTGGGGGCCTATCCGCGAAGCATTCGACTTCCGTGCGCGCCATCTCGATGGTCGCATGGGCTCGGATCCGGCGCAGGCAACACCGGGCAAAGGCCATGACCTGGTGATGATGGCCGCCCAAGGCCTGATACGCGAAGTCGAGGCATTCAGCCTCGAGCCGATCCCAGGCTAACCGCCGTTGCAACGTTACCCACGCCCGGTTAATCCGGGCGTTTTTCTGTACAACTCCAGGAGAGAGCGCCATGAGTGAACAAAACATCTACACCCGCTTGAACGACCTCGGTATCACGTTGCCCGCAACCGGCGCACCGGCGGCTGCTCATGATCGACGCTGTTTGAATACTAATGCGGCACAGTGCGGTGATAGAGGAGGGCGAGGGCGTCCATGATCGGCGCTCACGGTTCCTGATTCGCCGCAGGCTTGTGATCTTCCCCGACCAACACCTCGATGCTGTAATCCTTCAACGGAATAACCTTGGGCCGACCGTTTTCATAAATGGCCAACCTGGCGCCCGAAGTCGTTATCAGAAAACCCGACGCGATGACTTTTTCACCCTCCCTGACCACATAACAATGCGTTTTCGCCTGCTCTGAAAGGTCGCAACCCTTGGCAAATATCTCCCGCTCGCGTTTCAGGGTTTGATCGGCACCGTAATTGCCGATGATCGCAGGCAAGATGATAAGAGGAAGGAGGATGACCGGTATCAGCATCAATAGCGTCGTGACGGCCGTGGAAAACACAATGAGGCCACTGGTAAGGGCCACGTATCGGTTCCGTGTGTATTTCTCGACCGTCGATTTTATCCGTGTGCTGGTCTCGAGCTTTTTGATAACAACCAATTCAACGGAGAGCCCGAGAATAGTGGCAATTATGGTGAGCCAGACAAACGGATTACGCATAAACCCAGTCCAGCTCTTGAGCGTCTCGATCAAGGCCACATAGGCGTAAACAAAATAGTCCCGAGCCTCAACCTCGAACAATCCAGGGGGGACGTTCAGGCCACGCAGGTAATCCTGCCAGTAGATCAGTCCGGTGACGTAGGGCGCCGCATAGCCGATGAAGCCAAGAAAAGGCAAAGCGAGTACCCAGGGAAATCGCGCAGCGGTTTTGGTGGCAACGGCAGGTGCAGTTGCATCGATCTTTTCTTCAGCGCTCATTGGAGTCCTTTCGCTACGGTCCATGGATTCATGGGTGTTCCTTGGCAGTGGAGCAATCATATTCGAGCACGGCTGCCGAGTTAAATGGCTTTTTGATATCACTCGCTCGTAGGGTCACAGTTCGGTTGCACCGACTGCATTCCCATACCTATCCATTCACTGTCGTTGCAAATTCAACGACCGGGCTTGGTCGCCCGATCACCTCAATGCGCATCAATCGGCTCGGTGGCCAACCAGATCGCGTCGATGCGAATCACGGGCAAGGCCACTGACAAAGCGAGCGCAGCCCTCGGGATCTGAAGACAGCCACTTTATGGTGATGGTTCGCTCGCCAAACGATAGCTCAATGATTGCTGACGCTTCCGTCTCTTCCTACAGTTCCGGACTGAGAAGCCGCGCTGTGTCGACTGCGGCTTGGAGATCAAGATGACTCGAGGCAAACGACTTCATTAGGAGCGAGCGGGGAAGGGCCCAATCCCATTTCTCTCGGATCATGTTTTCGACATTTTCCAAGATGGGCTCTACATCTGAGATGTCCATTTGACCGACCACACGCAACGCTCGCAACGTGTCCTCCCCATCGAATGCAACTTCCAGAAATAGCCCGGTGTTTTCACACTGAATGCCCACATGCCTGAGCAACAAGGCCAGCGCATCGTTGGTGTAGTCTCCTCGCCAGGTCGCCACGTGGCTTACGCTGGCAGAGCCAACAATCGCCGTGCCACCCAAGCCGAGGGCACGGAAGTTACTCCGAGCCTCCTCCAGTAGACCTTGAGCGTGTTTGTCTAGGAAGGGACAAGATGTGGTTTCCATCAACACGTTTCGCATTTCAAGCCTGACACGATCATCCACCTGCGCACCGAGCCCATCAAACTGAGGCGGCTCGCCACCCCGCGCCGGTGTGACCACGATCACCTTCGCTTCAAGGTCGACATCTTGAACCTGCCAACGTCTCCCGCCGAAGATAATGCGCTGTCCCTTGGTCAGGGGTTTGCTGACGGGCAGCGAGCCAAGTGGTTTACCATCCCGAAGCAAACGAAACTCTTCATCGCTCGTGAAGGCGGTGTAGAACTCATAGTGGTTGATCAACCGTTCCCCGAGCTTGCCTGGCAGCAGAAGTCCTGAGCTGTCCTGGACAATCAATTCCTTCTCACCCATACCCTTGAGCAAAGACAGGAAATCAGGCTTGGTGATGCTCGCAAAACTGCCGCTTGCAATGAGACTTTCCCATAATTGCACGGCCGAAGCACCGCCGAGCTGAGCAATCGAAGACAAGCACTGCTGCACCAGTGTCGAGGCGTGTAGACCTCCCGATCGAGGCGGCTCAAACCATCCATTGGTCAGCAATCGAATCATTGCGATTGTTTGGACGAGCCCCTCTCGCAACTGATCGGAGAGATCCGACTGATCTGTTAGAGGGCGCTCTCGGCAGTACGCCCTCAGCATAGCGGGCTCACCAGGTCGACGCCCCGAGCGGCCAAGCCGTTGCCTGAGACTCGCCACGGAGGGCGGACAGCCGATCTGCGCGACCGTCCTGATGTTACCGATGTCGATACCCAACTCCAGGGTGGTAGTGCATACGGCTGAAGCTGGAGGATCTCCCGCTTTCAACGCCCGTTCGGCATCCTGGCGCAGTTCCTTTGACAAGCTACCGTGGTGCGGCCAGAACTCGTTTGGTACTCCATCGTTCTCGCACAGTGAGCGCAGACGGTCGGCAAACCATTCAACCTCTTGGCGCCTGTTGGGGAAGATCAGGTTGTTATGCCCCCTCAGTACCTTGTACAGGTGACCTGCGATTGCCACTTTCGTACCTGAGGTGTCTTCTTTCTCGGCGCCTTCATCTGTCGACGCATTTCCGTGGTGTTCCGACATCAGCTGCTGCATGGGCTGCTCAATGTACCCACGTACCTGCACCTGAAGCTCTTGGCCAGAGGATTTCGACTCGATGACCGTAATGTCACCGGGGCGAACTGGCCTCAGGAACTTCCGCGCCAGCGACATCTCCCCAAGCGTTGCGGAAAGCCCTACACGAGGCAAGGCCCTGCCTACGACGATTTCAACCCGCTGCATGAGCGATTGCAGTTGCTTCCCGCGCTCACTGCCAATGAATGCATGAAGCTCATCTACGACGATGTAGCGAAGGTTCTGAAAAGCCCCGGGTAAACTCGAGCCTCTATTTACGAAGAGGGCTTCAAGGGACTCCGGAGTGATGAGCAAGATGCCCTCAGGCGATTTCAGAAACCGTTGTTTCTTGCTTGCTGCCACATCACCATGCCAAGCAACGACGGGCAGCTCTAGCCTCTCACATAGCCGGCTAAGCCTGTCCCACTGGTCGTTGATCAGTGCTTTGAGCGGGCTGATATACAGCACCGCGCCGGCGTGCTCACTGTCGTTGAGCAGGTTGGTCAGGATGGGTAGGAATGCGGCCTCTGTTTTACCTGCGGCGGTGGACGCTGCAATGATCACATCACGATCAGCGCCCACCAAAGCCGGTACCGCCCACTCCTGGGCATCACGTAGCGACGTCCACCCCTGCGACCAGACCCACTGCTGAACCTCGGGATGAAGACGCTCGAACGAGGAGGAGTCAGAGCTTGAAGCTGGCGAGCTCATCGTCGGCCTCGACTTCAAGATCTTGTTGCCCACCCTCATCCTTGGACAGCTCCACGGCTCCCAGCAAGTTTCGCCAATCCGCGGTAGGGTTTTGCTCAATTACTGCTAGCAGGTTGATGAAGGCTGTAATGGTCGTGCGCGGCGTCCGGAAGTACGCCTCGCCCAAGCGCTGGTTGCAGTGCGCCATAAAAGCGGGGATAGCTTCGTCCGGCAGTAAGAATTTCTCAGGCTCGCCGTAGGCATAGACATTACGAAGTTTCTGCAGCAGCACGTAGAAGTCTTCAGGGGTCAGGCTGCTGAGCCGAATGACAGGCCCAGAAAGGTCGACCAAGCCGGACTTCGCAAAGCTGTTTTCCGCGAGGCGCGATTGCAGGGCAGGGTAGCTGTAGAGCCCCCGACGAGTATCCATCAAAAACTCTGGTGTGCCACCCAGGACAAAGCCCAGGCCTTCAGCGGAGCCCTGCAACGAATCGTTCAGAATGCGCAGAATCTGTTCGTAGTTGGCGTTGCGGGCCTGGGTGTTCGCCAGTTTGTACAGGTTGACCAATTCATCCAGGCAAACCATCAGTCCGCCGAAGCCGGCCAGCCGCACAAACCGTGAGAGCAATTTCAACTGGTCGTATACAGAAGCATCGTCGACGATCGTACGCACACCCAGTGCAGCCCGAGCATCGGTCTTGGTGGAAAATTCTCCACGCAGCCAACGGATGGCGTCAGCCTTGAGCTGCTCGTTGCCTTCCTCGAAGCCGCGGCAGTAGGCAGCAATGACGTCGGCAAAGTCATACCCGTTGACCATCTCGGTGAGCTCTGCCAGGTACTCACGAATGACCACCTCGCTCTCGACACCTTTGGCCTTGGCTTCCATTTTAGCCTGTGAGATGAATTTCTCGACGATACCCTGGAGCGCACCGCCATCGGGTTTGGTACGCGTGGCCATGTTTTTGGCCAGCTCCGAGTAAAGTGAGCGCGCCTGACCGCCCGAGGCGTGAAGCCGACGGTCTGGATTCAAATCGGCGTGCATGGTGACGAGCTTGCGCTCCATGGCGATGCCGCGCACGAGGTAGAGGAAGAAGGTTTTGCCTGCACCGTACTCGCCAACGACGACACGGAATGCAGAGCCGCCATCCGCGAGACGATCCACATCCTTGAGCAGTGAGTCGAGTTCTCCCGCCCGACCTACCTGGATCAAATGCTGCCCAACACGGGGCACAACACCTGCACGCAGCGATTGAATGACCGCGTCGCGATCCTTGGCTCGTATCTTACTCATAGGGCTAATTCATCCAGAATGTCGGGGTTGATTTCGATAGGGTCATCGCCTTCGGTCACGGGCATGTCGAACAGCTCAAATGCTGTGTCGTTGATCCGTTCCAAGGCGCCATCCAACATCAGTTCCATATCACTGGCCGCGTCTTCCAGCTCGGCACGGCTCCACTCAGGCCGCGAAACCAGAAGTCGGAGAAACGCGGAATGCTCGACGTCTAAGCCGTGTAGGGTAGCAAGCTGTTCGGAGGTACTGCCTTCCTGCAGCTGGGGTGACTCGGACTCCAGGGCGTTAGGTGTTTCAGTGGGCGCTTCCTCACTGAAGACGCTGGCCAGTAACGCCGACACTTCTGCGGTTTCTTGTTGCAGACGAGCAACCTTGTTCATGTCCAGCGCAAAGCCTGAGCCAGCGTTTTCTGATGCCTGAGCCGCTGTGCCCGGTGCGGCAGTCGCAGTTATTGCCTCCACTACATGAGAAGGGCGAACGGCTGCACTATGGAGGTCGCTGTAGACGAACTGCGGATCGAGAGCGAGCGATTTGTACACGCGCTCAAGTAGCTTCACTTCCTGTGGAGTCACCTCACCATCCGCATGAGCCAGGTGTGCCAGGAAGCTAGCAATTTTTCGTTTGGCCTCAAGGGGCAGCGGCTCAAGTTTCTTCTTGAGGCTTGCCAGCGTGGGCGGTTGCTTCAGCTGAATTTGGAGGTGCGCTTTCAGGCGTTTGCGATGCGCGACGCAAAGGTGATCCCATGAGTCAATGTGGCCTGACAGCAACCTTACCTCTTCCAGTGAGGTGTCACCGTCTGCTGCAGCGACTGCACTGGCCAGGTCTAGAGTCACTGCTGCAGCGCTGTAGGCATCGGTAGAGCGAAGAGTGCCTTCGTCAGAGTCCGCGGCAAACAGCGCGATGGTGTCTTCTGCCTTAGGCGTACGGCTGCCAGAAAGGACATCGGGCTCCAATCCGATCCGCTTGCTTTCCAACGCCCGGGCGAGCGCAATCACTTTGTCGCGGGAAAGTGCGCCGGCGGATTTGAATCGACCTGCCAACTCCCCGAAGCTCATGCATATAGTTTCGCCACCGACGCGTTGCTCCAACTGTTCGAGTTCAGCTTTTGCTTCAGCAGGCCAGAGTTCTGTTGGCAACTGCAGGATGGCTTCCAGGCTATCTCCAGCGTCTGGGTTGCGCCCCAGATACCGACTGTAAGCGTCGAGTACGGTGGTGCATTCTTCGACAATAACCTGCAGCTTGTTACGCGTTCCTGAGGTTGCCGCGACGTCGGGGAGGTCGCCTACGGTCGCTGCCGGAATGCTCAGTCCGGAAGAAGCGGGGCGATAGGCAATCTTCAGCTTGGTCTTGTTCTGGGGAAGCGCAATGCCGTTGGGATAGCGTTTTGCAAATTCGTTTTTGAAGAGTACTGCGAATTGCTCAGGGCACCGAGTCACAGGTGTACGCCTGGAAATGTTTGGCTCAGCGAGCGCCCAGGCCAATGCCCAGTGCGAGGGGAGTGGATACTTGTCCACGGCCATCTGGCCCAGCGCAACGCGCAGTGGCATGGGCAGCTCATACCCATCTGCGGCACTGGCAGCGGGCTCACTCATGTAGCTTTGAGGTTGAACAGAACCCGCGTCGATATGGGAGAGGAAGCGGGTAGCGTAGCCGTGGAAAGAATTGTTGTCGCCGTAGAGACCAAGCAAGCGCTCCACCTCGGCCTTGATGGCTGGGATCTCTGCTTTGGCCTGAAGGTCAGTCGTTGCATCGACCAGCGCGCGGCGTTCAAGCCCGTAGAAAAACAGGAACACATAACCTGCATCGGCAGGCTGGCGGCGACCGCCTGCCAACCATTGCAGATACGCTCGCCGCGCCTCGGGCGTGATGCTTCGGTAGCTTGGCCAATAAGGCATCTGCCGCTCGGTGAGACTCATAGGTGAGCGCGCGACTCGAAGCGTGGCATCGATCAAGGACGGTTCAGATTGGCCGAATTGTGTCGCTCGCTCGGTGATGTAGAGCATTCCGCCGGGGATGGCCAGCCCAGCGACGTTCATGGACTCACCTTCAGCCAGCCAACGAACCCCCATGGGCTTGGCACTTGGCATTGGGATGGCATAGCTCTGACTGTCGCTGGACGAACCGACCTGAACGGTATGAAAGTCGCGCTCGCGGGTACTGGTGCTGAACTGGACGGTTACAGTGGGGGAGTTTTTTTGTCGAGAACGCGCAGAGATTTCGGCGGCAATATCATCTTCAGAAACGTAAGGCTTTGCTTGGGTAGCGCGTCTGACAGACCATACCAGTACGCCTATGCCCAAGATAACCCCAAGAGCAATCCACACCTGTTTAGGAATTTGTGCCAAGAGGGCAACGACGAATAACAAGGCGTATAGAGCGATCAGCCCGCCGCCGCTCCCTTTGCGCTTCCGTGGCATATAAGTGTTCCGTACAGTTGGTAATGGCCAAATGGCATTCTTACGGATTTTTCGAGGGTGGCCAAGCTGAAAAGACGAAAGGAGCGCTCGGAAAAATTGCTGAGCAGAATCATGTAGCCGATGGGCAAGGCTATCCATGCCCGGCCTGGGTCGACAGCATGGTAAATAAAACTTGGCGTCTTTGGCGGGTTATACCGCCATCAATTTGAGCTGCACTTATACTTACAACGATGGGGCCGATTGGGGCGATGCACCGGCCCAATAAGGACATGGCCCGTTGAGAGAGTGGACGCCAGACACGGGTTTGTCGAATCAGTGTCTTACAAGGCTCATGAACATTTCTGACATAGCATCTGGTTTAACATAATATACATTATGCGTAGTCATAGATACCCACACACCAGCCACCCCAGGCAGGATTTCAAGCCTGGTCCCCCCTTATGGACAACCACGCTGCGCCCAGCCTCGATGTGCTGTTCATTCGCCCGAGCTTGAACTGGATGCATCTTCATCCGACCCCGAGTCATCGTCATCGAAATCCTGCTCGATCGCATTGTCTGGTTTTTCCCACACCGGGAGTCGGCTCTGCACGGTGCTACGGTTGGTGCAAGACGAACCAAGGTCGGTCAGCGTCCAACGCAACCGTCCGCTCTTTCCCTGGTTCCCGGTCATGACGCTGAGCGTGTCATTCACGGCCTGATCCACAGGAACTACCGTGATCTCAACCTTGCCAGCCCATCTCCAGTTGATCTGACCGATGGCGACCCAGATTCCACCTTTGGGGCGATACATCAGGAACATCGAGTAAAGTTCGTCCGAGCTGGCTGTGGTGAAATATGGCTCCCTCGTTATCCCGCCAGCATGAAACTGTCCACGACGGCCCAGCTTCGACCCTGGGGAGTCTTCGGTCTCCAGATTGATCTGGCCGGCGACCGCCGGTTGTTCGCCATAATCCGTACCACCGCATGTGTGCCTGTAACAAAGCGCCTGGTCCAACGCAGGCTTGTCGTATTCGTAGATTTCGCTTTCACCGGTCGCTGCATTGTTCTTCCGCCGGTTGGCTTCGAATGTCTGCAACATTTTGATTTCCCCGTCGAAAGCAACCGCGGCGCCACCAAAGTTAACCCTGGCTTTGAACGCTATACCGGGTTTCCCGATGCCGTTTCCAAGTTCGAACTGAAGCGTATCCTCGTCTCTGTCGTTAGCTCTTCCTCCCACTGAACTCACGCTCAGCGTGGTTGAGCCGATGATGGCCCGCAGTCTCACATCGGGCTCATGAATCCAGTAGACCAGGGACACCGTTTCAGTCTGGCCGGCGACACGCACATACAAGGTGACGGCCACGCGTCCGCTGTTGCTCCAGTAGAACGACAGCGTCTCTCCACCTGGCTGTGGCGCGCTTTCATGGTCTGCCGGCACGACGGCGGCGTCGTCCCTGGTCTGTCTATAGTCCTTTACGCATACCGGAGAGCCCGCTCTGTCCTGGGGAGAAAAGACAACTTGTACCCGGGAAACGACACCTGCCGTCGAGGAGAATGTCAGGCACTCACCAGCTCCAATCTTTGCATGCTGAACTTCACTGATCGCGATTGCCTGCGAGTCACGCATAATTGACAGAGTCATGGGCACGTCCCTATAGCCAGCAGCAAGATGAGAACATCATTCGCGGGATATGAGGCTAGTAGCGAGTGAGTGCCATTTCAAACAGACTTGCCAGATAACTCAACTAAATGTCTATTTAGTTGAGTTAATTTTGAACGTTCGGATGCTGGATGGCGTTCTTTCCATATCAAGGTGTCAACCGATAAGTGGACTGCACCAGCCCCGAAGGAAAACAGCGGCTGGCTACCAATTTCAGGTCAACATCCTGCTGAAGGCTCCCGAACAATGGCCTGCCCGCCCCGATCAGCACCGGAACGGTGGTAATCACCATATCGGTGACCAATCCATCGCGCAGGAATGATTGCACCAGTTGTCCGCCATCGACATAGACCCGATGCACGCCTTGCTTCGTCAGTTCCTCCAGCAGGTCCCTGGGAGCAAGCCTGGAAAACCGCAGCTTGTCCTTCAGCGACTCAGGCACCGGCGAATCGGCCAGCTGTTCAGACAGCACCACTACGGGCCGGTCGTAGAACCATGTGTCGAACGTCAGCACCTTCTCATAGCTCCCCCTCCCCATCACGATCACATCTTTATCGGCGATGAAATCCGAGTAGCCATGATCCTCGGCCTGATCATCGCGCTGCAAAAGCCAGTCGATGTCACCATCGGGCCGGGCGATGAAACCATCCAGGCTGGTGGCGATGAAAACATGTGCAGTAACCATCAAGTATCCCTCGTTCATACGGTGTAGATCCTTGCATGATCATAAGTCGAACAAGGCTCGAAAAAGCCTTTCTCCGATGTAATAAACCTCTCGGCCAAGTCTTATCTCTGCGACGCCAGCCAGCAAAAACTCGCTGTCGAGGCGTCCTTGCGCGCCCGAATACAATCGTCAAGTAGCTGAATTTAAAGGATTTATATTTAAATTTTGCTCCCCGGAGCCGCACCTGCAACCCGATCCGTTTGCATTACAACTTTGTCATTGTTCTGTTCGTCGGCTGTTTGAGTTGCCTTGTTACCTTGAACTCACTGCCAGACAACAGGCAGCCCACTTCAGACAGAGAGATATCACCATGAAACTGTTCCTGCTTGGCTTCGCCGCCCTCCTCGCCACCGGTTCGGCCTTTGCCTCTACCACCGACGCCGCTCCGGTCATCCATGACAAAACCGGCTTCTACGTCAACCTGGACGTGGCGAAGGTCATCTCCACGACAGACCTCTCGGACCAGTGCGGCGTGATTCCGGCGCGTCTCGATTACCTCGATCATCAAGGTCGGGAACATGTGCTGGACTATCAGGTGCAAGGTCAGTGCTCGAACGAAAACTGATTGGCCGCCTGATGAATATCAGAGAGCAGTTGAGGCGCAATCGTGCCGATGATCGAGCTACACTTGCGCCACCTGCTCAAGGCTATCCGGTCCGCCTTTCATGGATCGGGCACCCGCAAAGAACCTAGGTAATCCCCATGAACATCCTTGTAGTGGAAGACGAGCCCAAGGCGGGCAACTACTTGCTCAATGGCCTGCAAGAGCAAGGGTATTCCGTCAGCCTGGCCCGCGATGGCGTCGATGGGCTGCACCAGGCCCTGGAAACGTCCTTCGATGTCATCGTGCTGGATGTGATGATGCCGAAGATGGACGGCTGGGAAGTCCTGCGCCGCCTGCGCAAGGAAGCCGACACGCCGGTGCTGTTCCTGACCGCGCGGGATGATATCGCCGACCGTATCAAGGGCCTGGAACTGGGGGCCGATGACTATCTGATCAAGCCGTTTTCCTTCGCCGAACTGGTCGCACGCCTGCGTACCCTGACCCGGCGGGGGCCGACTCGCGAAGAAGAGCAACTGCAGATCGACGACCTGCAGATCGATGTGATCAAGCGCCGCGTCACCCGCGCCGGCGTGCGGGTGACACTGACCAACAAGGAATTTGCCCTGCTGCACTTGTTCGCCACGCATGAAGGTCAGGTGCTGTCGCGTTCGTTGATCGCCTCCAGGGTCTGGGACATGAACTTCGACAGCGACACCAACGTGGTGGACGTGGCCGTGCGCCGCCTGCGCCTGAAAATCGACGACCCTTTCCAGGTCAAGCTGATCCACAGTGTGCGTGGCATCGGCTACCGCTTTGATACGCAACCATGAGCCGACGCCATTACTCCCTGACGCTGCGCCTGGCCCTGGTGTTTGTCCTGCTGGCCTTCGCTGTGCTGGCAACCACCGGCGTAGCCCTGTACCGCGAACTCGAGCGCGAACTGATACGCCGCGACGACTCGACCCTGGTCTATCGCATCGACCAGCTGCGCAACTTTCTCAACGACAGCAACACGCTGGAGCTGATCAGGACCAAGCCCGTGCTGTTCCAGAACATGCTGGGCAACCGCGAGTCCGTGCTGATGATCGGCGAATCGGGGCAAGAGCCCCTGCTGGAGGTCAACCCCGCGGATATCGAGATTCCCGACCTCACGCCAGTGACCATCAACCATTCCCTGGCGTTGACCGATGTCCAGCATCTGCCCGGCGTGAACGGCGCGCCCTTCTCCGCCATCTCCGCGAACATTGATTCGGGCAAGCTGAAGGTGACCATTGGCCGGCTGATGACCGAACGCACGGCTGTGCTCGCCAGCTATCGCCTGAGCGTCTACGTGCTGGCCAGCCTCGCGGCGATCGTCCTGGCACTGATCGGCTATGTGGTGGTGCACCGTGGCCTCTTGCCCCTCAGGCGCCTGGCGCATCATGCCCACGGTATCGGCATCGGCAACCTGACCGAACGCCTGGACGGCCAGGGGGCGCCCAAGGAGTTGCTGCCGATGATCGACTCTTTCAACACCATGCTCGAGCGCCTGGCCACGGGCTTTGCGCAGCTGAGCCAGGTGTCCACCGACATGGCCCACGAACTGCGCACGCCGATCAACAACCTGCTGGGTGAAACCCAGGTCGCCATGCAGCAGAACCGCAGCGTCGAACACTACCAGCAGTTGCTCGCCTCCAATGTCGAAGAGCTCGAACGCCTGGCTCGCATGCTCGACAACATGCTGTTCCTCGCGCGTACCGATCCGGGAAGCGCCCGTGATCAGCGCCAGGAACTGAACGCCGCCGACGAACTGGAACGCGTGGCCGATTACTTCGAAGGACTGGCCGCGGACGCCGGTATCACCATCCGCGCCCAAGGCGAAGGCCTGGTCTGGGCCGAGCCGATGCTCTTGCGTCGTGCCCTGGCCAACCTGTGCGCCAATGCGATCAAATACGGTGCCGCCAACTCCGAGCTATTGATCCAGGCCGAACCGTCCGCGGATGGCATCAAGCTACGCGTACGCAACCAGGGGCCAACCATTGCGGCGGAACACCTGCCGAGGCTGTTCGAGCGCTTCTACCGCGTCGATCAGTCACGCGAACGCTCGGCCCAGTCCAATGGCCTTGGGCTGTCGATCGTGGCGACCATCATGCAGTTGCACAGCGGTCACTACAGCGTCACCAGCGAGCATGGCGTGACCTGTTTCGAGCTGTTTTTTCCCAGGCGGGAACAGTGAGCACGTGAGGCCTGCGTCCTTGCCGAGGGCTCTCCCCTCGCCCTTCATGAAACTAAAACCGCGAGCGACAAGTCACTAGCACTACCGAGGTCGATCCCATTCCCGTGACCTCAAGCGATAAAGACAGCCGCCCGTGGTCACACACTCCAATCGACGTAATGATTTCTCCCTGGACGGCCTGAACTTCTTTCTCGCCGATGTCTGCGACGGGCTCGGATCCAACCTGGCGATTTACCTGCTGGCGGTTCAGCCGCCGTCACTCCAAGCCCTGGGTGATCTGGGAAATAAAGCGGCGAATCCACTCGTGCTGCGGCTTTTCCTGCTTGGCGATATCCCAGACCATGAAGCATCTGAACGAGGGCACCGCCAAGGGCACCGGGCACAGGGTCAACGCCATGTGCTGACAGAAGGTCCGGGCGGCGAATGTCGGGATCGTCGCCACCACGTCGCTGCTCAGCAAGGTGGTGAGCGCCCCGGCGAAGTGGGTAAAGGACGCGGTCACCTTGCGCGTGTGCCCCGCTTTCTCGAAAAGATCATCGATAAAACCACGCCGCCCATCGAAGCAGATCCGCACATGCTCGGCGGCAAAGTAGTCCTCCAGGCTCAACGGCTCCGCTTCTCCGGCTCCCGGCCGGTACAGGCAGGAATAGGATGACGAGAACAGCACCTGCGACGAATAGTTCGTGCTGAAATCCTTCGGCTCGCTGCAGATGACCAGGTCCATCGCCGGATCATGCAAGGCGTTTTTCCAGAGCGAACTGTTGGTCTGGTGAAACGCAAAGCGGATACCCAGGCGCTCACGGGAAACCGCCTCCACCAGCCTCGGTGCCAGAAACGCCTCCAGGTCGTCGGACATGGCCAGGTTGAAAACGTAGTGCGACTCCTGGGGCGAGAACGCTGCGTCCGCCCCCAGCAGCGCCGACACCGTGGACAGGGCCTCCGCAATCATCGGTGCGATTTCCAACGCCCTGCGGGTCGGCTGCATGCCGGAGCTTGTCCTTACGAACAATTCGTCCCCGAACTGCTCGCGAAGTCGGCGCAAGGCCGAGCTGACCGCGCCCTGCGTCACATGGAGCACCGCCGAGGCCCGCGTCGCGCTGCGCTCCGTCATCAGACAATGGAATGTCAGCAGCAGATTCAGATCGGTGCGCGAGATATTACGTACGTTAATCCTGCTCATATTTTCTAATCGTTTGCCCCAGGTACCGAGCCATTTCTAGGATGCCGCCACAAGAACACAAAACCAACCCGAGGGGCAGCCTTATGAGCGTGGCACAGGATTCACTAAAAAGGGGATTTACCCCTTCCCGGACAGCGCATGTCGACATGCGCAAAAGAGCCGTCGCGGTGGGCATCGGCAATTTCATGGAGTGGTTCGACTTCGCGATCTACGGTTACTTCGCCGTGGTGATCGGCGCGCTGTTCTTTCCGTCCGCGGTTGCCGGTGTGTCACTGCTGTCGTCGCTGGCCGTGTTTGCCGTCGGTTTTCTCTCGCGGCCCCTCGGCGCCCTGGTCCTGGGGCCCCTGGGCGACAGGCTCGGTCGGCGGGCGGTACTGATCGTGACCGTTTTCGGCATGGGTGTCTGCACCACGCTGATCGGCTTGCTGCTGCCCTATGACGCCATCGGCATAGCCGCCCCTATCCTGCTGATCGCCCTGCGCTTCATCCAGGGGATGATGGTTGGCGGCGAATGGTCAAGCGCGGGGATCTACATCGTCGAGAGCGCCGCGCCCGATCGCAGGGCCACCGCGGCCAGCGTTATCACCGGCACCGCCGGGCTCGCCTTTCTGTCCGGTACTTTCACCGCCGCCTTGCTGTCCTCGGGACTGAGCGATGATCAGTTGGCCGCGTGGGGATGGCGGATTCCTTTTGTCGCCTCTATCGTCATGACCGGCGTGGCCATCTTCATCAGGCGCAAGCTCGGCGATACCCCGGTCTACGAAGAGCTGGTGAAACAGCGTGAGTCCATGACCCTGGCCGCGCCCCTGCCAGCCGCCAAACGCCGGGCATTCATCACCACCTTCGCGTTCTCGGCGCTGTTCGGGGTGTCGCTCTACTACTTCATCACCTACGCAAACAATCACCTGGTCACCGCAGTGGGTTTGCCCAAGAGCAAAGCGCTGTGGCTATGCAGCATTGCGCTGGTGGTCTACTGCATCGTCAACCCGCTCATCGGACGCTTGAGCGACGCAATCGGTCGTCGCCCATTGTTGCTGTTCGCGGCAGCCGCGCTGACCGTCATGGCCTATCCGATTTTCTGGATGCTCAACAGCGGCAACACCGCCCTGATTATCGTCGCCCTGCTCATCTTCGGCGTGCTGGTCGCCATTACCGCCGTCATGGATGTGGTGCTTCTGGTGGAGGTATTCCCGGCATCGATTCGATCCACCGGCGCCGCATTGGGCCATAACCTCGCGCTGGCCACGTTGGCGGGCCCCGGGCCGTTCATTGCCGCCGCGCTGATCAAGGCCACCGGCGATACCAGTATCCCGGCACTGTACCTGGCCGTGGTGTCTGCCATCTGCTTCGTGGTGTTGCTGGTCATTCTTCCGGAAACCAAAGACAACAATATTTCCCAGTACTAAGGAGCGCATATGACTCGTGTAGCGGTAATTCAGGCCTCTTCCATTCCTTTCGCCCCGGTGGCCAGCATCGAGAAGGCTTGCGACATATTGCATCGCGTGGCCAGACAGGGCGCGCAACTGGCGGTGTTTCCCGAGGCGTTTATCGGTGGTTACCCCAAGGGACAAAGCTTTGGCAGCGTCGTAGGTAACCGCAGTTCCGTCGGCAGGGATCTGTACAACGAGTATTTCGAGGGTGCGGTGGCGCTGGACGGGCCAGAGCTGGCGGTGCTGTCGAACTGCGCCGATGAATTGAACATCATCGTGGTCATGGGCATCATCGAGCGCTATGGACGGACGCTCTATTGCACCGCGGTCACCTTCGTCCCCGGCAAAGGCATCGCCGGCTATCACCGTAAACTGATGCCCACGGGCCAGGAAAGAATCATCTGGGGCTTTGGCGACGGCTCGACCATCGAGGCGATCACCACCGACATCGGCACCCTCGGCAGTGTGATCTGCTGGGAAAACTACATGCCCGCCTTCCGCCAGGCCATGTACGCCCAAGGTGTGCAGCTTTACTGCGCGCCGACCGCCGATGACCGCAAGAGTTGGGCCAGTTCGATGACTCACATCGCGCTCGAAGGCAGGACTTTTGTCCTGGCTGCGTGCCAGGCCATCAAGCTGGAGGAGTACCCGCAAAGCTATCAGGAGGCTTTCGACCTGGACGTCAATCCCGGCGACTACATCATGCATGGCGGCAGCATGATCGTCAGCCCGATGGGTGAGGTACTGGCCGGCCCCGTGCATGATTGCGAAACGGAAATCTATGCCGACATCGACCTGTCGACACTCAACAAGTCCAACCTGGATTTCGACGCCTGCGGGCACTATTCGCGCCCGGATGTCTTTGAAGTGAACGTGAACACCCGGGCGATGAAACCCGTGAACTTCAACTAGGGGCGCGAGGCCCGCCCTTGATCGGTAGCCCCGGGCATTTTCCCGGCAATAAAAACCGGCTTGATCAGCCGGTTTCTTATCAGGTATTGGCAGAGTGACTGTCACCGACATGTGTCAGCAACAACGGGTCTGCCCCTTCCCTCCTCCGTATCGCGCCTCCTGGCGCTCGCGGAAAAACGCCTCGTAGCTCATCAGCGGTTTGTCCGGATGCTTGTTCTGCATATGCTCGACGTAGGTGTCATAGTCCGGCATGCCGACCATCAGTCGCGCAGCCTGGCCGAGGTATTTGCCGAGACGGCTCAGGTCATTGAACATGGCCGCACTCCTCTTTCAAGCACGCCGTCACAGCGCATCAGGCAGCGCCTGGAACGGGGCTTCCTTATCCGTACGTTCCTTGGTGCCCCAGGCGGCAATGCCGACCTTGAGGGCAAAGAACAGGATGCTGAACACCACCAGCAGGAACAGCGCCGTCAGCGTGGCGTTGGTGTAGGCGTTGTAGATCACGTGCTGCATCTGCGTGATGTCCTTGGCCGGGGCAATCACTTGCCCGGCGTCCAGCGCGACACTGTATTTCTTCGCCAGGGCGAGGAAACCGATGGCCGGGCTCGGATCGAACAGTTTGATAAAGCCCGCGGTGGTGGTGCAGATCAGCAACCAGATGGCCGGCAGCATGGTGACCCAGACGTAGCGCTGGCGCTTCATCTTGATCAGCACGACAGTCGCCAGCATCAGGGCAATCCCGGCCAGCATCTGGTTGGAGATGCCGAACAGCGGCCACAGGGTGTTGATGCCACCCAATGGATCGATCACACCCTGGTACAACAGGTAACCCCACATGGCCACGCAACCGGCCGTGGCGATCAGGTTGGCGGTCCAGGATTCGGTGCGCTTGAGCGACGGCACGAAGGAACCCAGCAGGTCCTGCAGCATGAACCGACCGGCACGGGTGCCCGCATCCACCGCCGTCAGGATAAACAGCGCTTCGAACAGGATCGCGAAGTGGTACCAGAACGCCATGGTGTTTTCACCCGGCAGGACATGGTGGAGGATCTGCGCGATACCGACCGCCAGGGTCGGCGCGCCGCCGGCACGGGCGAGGATGGTGGTTTCACCGATGTCCTTGGCCACCGCCTGGAGCGCGTCCGGGGTAATGGCAAAGCCCCAACTGCTGACGGTCTGGGCAACCGAGACCGCATCGCTGCCGACCAGGGCGGCCGGGCTGTTCATGGCGAAATACACGCCCGGCTCGATCACCGAGGCGGCAACGATCGCCATGATCGCCACGAAGGACTCGGTCAGCATGCCGCCGTAGCCGATATAACGGGCATGGCCTTCACTGGCCAGCAGCTTGGGCGTGGTGCCGGAGGCAATCAACGCATGGAAACCGGAGACGGCGCCACAGGCGATGGTGATGAACAGGAACGGGAACAGGCCGCCTTTCCACACCGGGCCGGTGCCGTCGGTGAACTGGGTCAGCGCGGGCATTTTCAGCTCGGGCATGGTGATCAGGATGCCGATCGCCAGGGCCACGATGGTGCCGATCTTGAGGAAGGTCGACAGATAGTCCCGGGGTGCGAGGATCAGCCACACGGGCAGGACAGCGGCGACGAAACCGTAGCCGATCAGCATCCAGGTGATCTGGATACCGGTGAAGGTAAACACCTTGGCCCAGGCCGGGTCGGCCGCGATCAGCCCGCCGACCCAGATCGAGCCGAGCAGCAAGGCCACGCCGACCAGGGAGATTTCACCGATACGGCCCGGGCGGATATAACGCATGTAGACGCCCATGAACATCGCGATCGGGATCGTCGCCATCACCGTGAAGGTGCCCCAAGGGCTCTCGGCCAGGGCCTTGACCACGATCAGCGCCAGCACCGCGAGGATGATGATCATGATCAGGAAGCAGCCGAATAGCGCGATGGTCCCGGGAATGCGGCCCATTTCCTCACGGACCATATCGCCCAGGGAGCGACCGTTGCGTCGGGTGGACATGAACAGCACCATGAAGTCCTGGACCGCACCGGCCAGCACCACGCCGGCAATCAGCCAGAGCGTGCCGGGCAGGTAGCCCATCTGTGCCGCCAGCACCGGGCCGACCAGCGGGCCAGCGCCGGCGATGGCCGCGAAGTGGTGACCGAAGAGTACGTGTTTGTTGGTCGGGACAAAGTCCAGGCCGTCGTTGTTGAGCACGGCGGGCGTGGCCCGATGGACATCGAGTTGCATCACCTTGTTGGCGATGAACAGGCTGTAGTAACGGTATGCGACGAGGTAGATAGCGACTGCGGCGACTACGATCCAGAGGGCGTTGATGGCTTCGCCGCGGCGCAGGGCCACGACACTCAGCGCAAACGCTCCCAGGACAGCCACGGCAAACCAGGCGAGGTGTTTAGCCAGACGGGTCATTGCGTGTCTCCTGCCGACAGTCGGTGACTGCGGCGGTAATTTTTTATAATTGTGTCCGCGGTGCGGAGCTGGCCCAATATCCGCGTGTGCCGTCCACAAATAAATCCGCAGGACTACGTACGCACGCTCTACGTAGTACTACTTAGGAACCTATATGCAGCTCAAACACAAAATCGTCGCCCTCGGGATTTTGCCGCTGGTGTTGGCGATCGCCGTTATCTGCGGGCTGGTGATTTCCCTGAACCGGCAACTGGGCGACCAGCAGGCGCAACTGATCGAAGACAGCATCCTGGCCAGCAAGCGCGCCGAGTTGAAGAACTACGTCGCGATGGCGCAAAGCCTGATCGCGCCGATGTACGACAACGGCAAGGGCGACGCGCAGGCACAGCAGCAGGTGCTCGAAGAGCTGCGCAAGCTCAGCTTCGGCATCAACGGCTACTTCTTCGTCTACGACCACGAGGGCCGCAGCCTGATGCACGCGCGACAGTCGGAACTGGTGGGCCAATACCTCTGGGACATGAAGGATCCCCACGGCCTGCCGGTGATCCAGGCGTTGCTCAAGAGCGCGGAATCGGGAGAAGGCTTTCAGCGCTACGCCTGGAACAAGCCCTCCTCCGGCCAGGTCACCGACAAGCTGGCCTATGTGGTGATGCTCGATCGCTGGGGCTGGATGCTCGGCACCGGGATCTACCTGGAGGACGTCGAGCGCGCGACCCAGCAGGCCCGCGACGAGGTGGCCCAGGGTATTCGCACGACCATGCTGGCGATCGCCGCGGTGGCACTGGTGGCGGTGCTGATTGTCTTCGCCGGCGGCATGACGCTGAACGTCAGCGAACATCGCCTGGCCGACAAGAAGCTGCAACGCCTGACCCAGCGCATCGTCAGCTTGCAGGAGGAAGAGCGCTCGCGGGTTTCCCGCGAACTCCACGACGGCATCAGTCAGTTGCTGGTGTCGATCAAGTTCAAGTTCGAGCTGGCCAGCCATGTGCTCGACCGGCAGGAGCACGCCAAGGGCCTGGGTATCCTGAAAGAAGCCACCGAGCGCCTGGGTGAAGCCATTGGCGAGGTGCGCAGCCTGTCCCATGACCTGCGTTCGTCGTTGCTCGACACCCTCGGCCTGTCGGCGGCCATCGGCCAGCTCGCGGCGGAATTCGAGCAGCGCAGCGGGCTGCGGGTGAACTACAACGACAATGAATTCGACTGCCACCTGGTCGATGGCGCGGCCGTTTCGCTGTTTCGCATCGTGCAGGAAGGCCTGACCAATATCGAACGACATGCCCAGGCGAGGAACGTTTCGATTACCCTGCACGGGTCCGAGGAGTCCATACGCCTGACCATGGTCGATGACGGCGTCGGTTTCAACGTCGCCCAGGTCGAGCGCAGCCAGGCCGGTATCGGCTTGCGTAATATGCGTGAACGCGTCGAACATTTCGGCGGCCGCTTCGATCTGGTCTCGGTGCCCGGACGCAGCGAGCTGGATGTGCTGCTGCCGATGAAGATGCCGGGCACGGAACGCTGAGCCCCCATGACAACGAGAGTGAATAGCTGCGATGAACCTGCCCTGCCCGATCCGCGTCGCCCTGGTCGACGATCACTCACTGGTGCGCGATGGCATCAAGGCACTGCTGTCGGTCATGGAGCCCCTGGAAGTGGTGGGCGAAGCCGAGAATGGCGCCGACGCCATCGAGATGGTCGGACGCTGCCAGCCGGACCTGTTGCTGCTCGACATCGGCCTGAGGGACATGAACGGGCTTGAACTGACGCGGATCCTGCGCAGCCGCTACCCCCTGCTCAAGGTGCTGATACTGAGCATGTACGACAATTACGAGTACGTCAGCGAGTCGGTTCGCGCGGGCGCCAGTGGCTATGTACTGAAGAATTCGCCGTCGCGGGAAATCATTGCCGCCATCGAGGCGATCACCAGTGGCGGGACCTTCTACAGCGCGCAAATCGCCCAGCGGCTGATTGCCGACAAAGGCACGGACAACGAACTGACGCCACGGGAAAGCCAGGTCCTGCAGAAAATGGCCCAGGGCCTGAATAACAAGGAAATGGCCCGGCAGCTGGATATCAGCGTGCGGACGGTGGAGACCCACCGCCTGAGCATCCGCCGCAAACTCAACATCGACAAGCCCGCGGCACTGGTCAAGTACGCCATCGATCACGGGATCATCTGATGTCCCGTCATGAGGTCCTCGCCGTTACAGGCAATCCTGTGCGGCGCGTTCGAACTTCGAAGGCTCGAAGGTCGATGCCAGCAGTTGGCGTTCGTAGATAAACACTTTGCCGCCACTCGGGGCCTTGTAGGCCTCAAGCACGTTGTCGGCCGCGAACTTGCTGACGACGACGATCTTGTAGTGCCGCTGGGTCTGCGACACCGTCGTATTGAAGGCGTTTTTCTGCAGCTTCGGCACGACACACTCCGTGTACTGCTCCGGCGTCTTGCTGGTCTGCAGGGTCAGGGTCGGATCGTTGGGCGCCGAGGCGCATGCCGAGAGCAGCAACGAGGCCAGGGCCAGGACAGGAAGAAGTAGAAAGCGCATGGGCGGATCCTGAAAAAAAGACAATATTTCGTTTCGATGACGGCGATTGTCCGGATTTCCGGGGAAAACAGAACTTGCGATGCTCAATGGTGACTATCACTGGAACCGATAGTGCCGACGCCCTTTCTCCAACAACCTGTGCGTAGCGTGCGGTCGGCGGATTTTTCATGGTGTTCAGCAAGTTGAACAAATGATCAGTGCTGACTACACTCGGAGGCTTGCCTGGAGATTCTATATGTCCGAACTGCCCACATCCGAGCTGCGCCCCCACTATTCGAGCCCCGATGCCCGCGATCTGATCCTTGACGCGGCCCTGAAGATTTTTTCGGTCTCAGGCTTCGAAGGTGCATCGATTCGCCAGGTGGCCCTGGCTGCGAAGGTTTCCCCGCCGCTGATCCATCATCACTTCAAGGACAAGGAAACCCTCTGGGAACAGGTTGGCGAGCGCGTCACCGCGGACTTCCAGGTCTGGTTCAAGGACCTGTCGCTGACAGATTGCGTGGTCGATGAGCAGACCATCCCGACGCTGGTAGGCGCCTACATGGCCTATTGGAAATCCCATCCCAGCGCCCTGCGCTTCCAGCTTTGGCGGGTAATGGGCACCCAGGACCAGGAACGCAAGAGGCGCTCCGAACAACTCAACAGCCTGTTCGTGCCTATTTTCGCCAAGGCCCGCGAGGCCGGCCATATCCGCGGCGACATCCCGCCCGGCCAGGCGATGATCACCGTCGGCGGGCTGATCCAGTACTGGCTGCACAGCCAGATCGAAGCCCAGGACGCCATTGCCGTGGGCGGCCACAGCGTACCGGATGACCAGACCTTCCTGACCTATGTCCTGAGCCTGATCATCCGTCCCGCCTGAACAGCTTCAGCCCGTCAGGTACTGTTCACGCAGGCGTTCCCTGAGTCCGCGCTTGCTGATCTTGCCCACCGCGGTGGCCGGAAACACGTCGATAAAGCAGTACTGGTCCGGCCACTTGAAACTCGCCAACCCCTGCTGGCGCAGGAAGTCGCTGATGCCCCGGGGTTCCAGCGGCTGGCGCAGGATGACGAACGCACAGCTCTTTTCCCCGAGGAACTCGTCCGGCAGGCCCACCACCGCCGCGTCATAGATCATCGGGTGGCTGAGCAGCAGTCCTTCGACCTCGTCCACCGCGATCTTCTCCCCGCCGCGGTTGATCTGCTCCTTTTCCCGTCCGCACAAGGTCAGGTATCCCTCGGTGTCATAACGGGCCAGATCGCCGGTGCGATAGAAACCGTCAGCCCGAAACGCGTGGCGGTTATGCTCGGGTGCACCGTAGTAACCTCGCAACGTATAGGGCCCGCGCACCAGTAGATGGCCCTTCTCACCGGCGGGCAGCGATCGATCCTCGGCGTCGACGATCAGCACTTCGTCAGCCGGCGACAACGGTCGCCCCTGGGTGGTACAGATCCGGTGCGGGGTGTCATCGAGACCGGTAAAGCTCAGCAGCCCCTCGGCCATGCCGAAGACCTGCTGCAGGCGACAACCGAAAGTCGGCTCGACACGCCGCGCAACGTCCTCGGCAAAGGACGCCCCGCCGACTTGCAGCACCCGCAGGGAGTCGAGTGCCGGGTCCAGTGCCTGGGCCGCTTCGAGCCACAGCAGCACCAGAGTCGGAACCAGGGAGACATGGGTCACGGCGTGCTCTTCAATCAGGTCGAAACAGTCGAGCGGACTCGGATCCCGGGCAATGACCACGCAGCCGCCGACACTCAGGGTGCCGATAAACCCCGGGGAAGCCATGGGGAAGTTGTGGGCCATGGGCAATACCGCGAGATGGCGCGAATCAACATCCAGGCCGCTGACCTGGGCACTGGCCCGGGCGTTGTACAGGTAGTCGTTGTGCCGCCGTGGAATCAGCTTGGGAATACCGGTGGTGCCGCCGGACAACTGGAAGCAGGCGATATCATCCGGGCTCGGCTGGGGAATGCTCGCAGCGCCCTGCCCGGCCTGGATATCGTGCCAGGACTCCTCCGGCGCCACCGCCATCACCAGCCGCAGGGACGGCGAGCCGATCCGGATGCGTTCGACGACCGCCAGGTTGTCGCTGTCGAGGGCATACTGCGGATGAAACCAGGCCACCGCGTCGGTCAGGCCGACGAACTGGCCGATTTCCCGCTCGCCGTGGGCCGGCAGGGCCATCACCGGGACCACGCCCAAGCGGAACAGGGCAAATACCAGCTCGACAAAGGCCGCCTGGTTGTTCAGCTGGACAATCGCCACCTGCCCCGGCCGCAATCCCCGCCCCCAGAGCGCCGTCGCCAGACGCTCGACACCTTCGTACAGTCGCCGGTAGCTCAGGCGTCGTTCGCCATCGATAAGAGCCAGGCGCGAACCGTGGCGTTCGGCCTGGATCTGCAGCATCTGGCCCAGGCTCAGTTCCTGCCAGTGCGGCAGGCGGCGGTATTCACTGGCCAGGCCAGCGGGAGGCGCAACGCATTGCGCGCTCAGGTCGTTCAAATTGTGGTGCATGCTAGAAATCCCTTTCATTGGATTAACGTCCTGTCAGGCTTGCAGCAGCGATGCCTCGATCAGATTCTCGCTCAGGCCCGGCGCCAGGGCGTCGAGCATGGTTTTCAGTTTGACGCAGGTTTCGCGGTACTCCAGCTCGGGTTCGGAACCGGCCACCAGGCCACAGCCGGCAAAGGCCCAGGCTTGTTCACCACAGACCAGCGCCGAACGCAGGGCCACGGCAAACTCGCCATCGCCCTCACTGTCGAGCCAGCCCACCGGTGCGGCGTACCAGCCACGATGCAGACTTTCGTGCCGGCGTATCCAGCGGATCGCCGCCTGGCGGTCCAGCCCGCCTACCGCCGGCGTCGGGTGCAGGGCCTCGACCACCGCCAGCAGCGGCACGCCGGGCAGAAGGCGACCGCGGATAGGTGTCATCAGGTGCTGGATATGCGCCAACCGGTGCACCGCCGGCACGGCGGGTACCTCCAGGCTGGCGGTGAACCGGCCCAGGTCGCTGCGCAGGGTTTCCACCACCAGGGCATGTTCATGGCGATCCTTGGCACTGGCCAGCAGGCGATCGTGGTTGGCCCGGTCGCTTTGTGCGCAGACGCCTCGGGGAATGCTTCCCGCCAGGGCCGTGGTGCGCAACTGTCCATCCTGCTGGAGAACCAGGCGCTCCGGCGTGGCGCCGAGGAAGCAACTGCCACCCCGGCGCAACGCAAACAGATAGGCGGTTGGATTGCCCTGGGCCAGAGCCTGCAATATCGCCGGCAAGCTGAACGGTGTATCGACCTCTACGCTCACCTCACGCGCCAGTACCACCTTGCGCAGCTCACCGGCCTCGATGGCCGCCACCGCCTCGGCGACGCGGGTTTTCCAGTGTTCGGCGGGCAGGCTTTCAGCGATGCGCGGGCGACGTCCCGGCTGCAACGGCGTCACCGTGCCGCCCTCCTCGGATTCACGCCAGTGGCCGAGGTCTTCCAGCAGTTGCTGGCACAGCGCCGGGCAATCGGTCTGCGCAGTGACCTGGCTGCAGAGCATCAGGTGCTCACCCTGGCGACTCAGGCGCGGCAAGACAAAGGCCCCTTCGGCAAAGGCCCGCCATTGTCGGGAACAAGGGTTTTCCCGGTCGAAGGTCCGCCCGCCGAACAGCCGTGGCCGTTGTGGTCCGACTATCACCGCCGTGGCGATCCAGCGTTGCCAGGTCTCTTGCAGCTCGACCAGGGACTGGCCCGATTGCAGTTTCAGTTCCAGGGCGCAACCAACACCGACTGTCGCCGGACCCGACTCGGCAAACTGCCACAACACCGCCTGATCGAAGCCCTGGGCCGCGGCGAACGCGAGCAAACCATCACACACCGGCCACGGGCAACTGAAGCAGGCCAGCACTGGCTGCTCGCCATGAATCGCGCGTTGCCGAGCCTGTTCCAGGCAAGCGAGCAACGCGTCACGCTCGACGAGCGGGCTCATGCTTGCACCCGTTCAGGGTAAGTGACGCGCCAATGCTGGATCTGTTGCTGGATATTCCAGTGAATCACCTGCTCGTAGAGTTTTTCGATAAAGGCCACTTCCATGCCCGCCTCCATCGCCCATTCGCGGCGCTCGGCAAGCATCGTCGCCACCCGCTCAGGGGCCGGGATACTCTGTTCATCCGGCTTGAAACGCGCCGCCGCCTTCACGTAGAGCAGTCGTTGCTGGAGGATCTCCAGGAGCTGGCGGTCGAGCGAGTCGATACCGCCGCGGATGTCATTCAGGTTCTGGCAGGCTTCAGGTGCTTTAACAGTCGGCATGATGTTGATCTCTGTTGAAGATGAACGTTGCATGAAGTGGGGTTCAGGCGCTGAGCGGGCGGGCCAGTCCGGGCAAAAACGACGCCAGGCTGGCGGCAAACGCGCCAGGCTGCTGCAGCAGGTGAAAGTGCCCGCCGGGCTGTTGTCGAAGTTCGTCGATGGCCGTCCAGTCGCGCCACCGCTGCAGGTCGGCCAGCGGCACATGCTCGTCGTCCTGCCCGTGGAACAGGCTGACGGCGCACGTCAGCGGCTTGGCCGGACGGGCGTGGTAGGTTTCGGCCAGGGCGAAGTCGGCGCGCAGGATCGGCAGGAACAGCTCCCGTGCCTCGGCATCACGCAGCAACTGCGGGGCAATCCCGCCCAGCTCCAGGAGTGCCGAGACGAAGTCCTCGTCCGAACAACCGGCCAGGGGCCGATGGGCGACCTGATGCGGAGCGCGCACCGACGACAGCAGCAGGCGCACCGGCGGGCGGCCCTGCTCACAGAGCAACCTGGCCAGCGCATGGGCGACAAAGCCGCCCATGCTGTGCCCCAGCAGTACCAGCGACTGGTCGCGGGGCACGGCCATCAACGCCTCTTCCGCCAGGTCGGCAATCGCCGTCGGCAGTGGCTCGAACATCCGCCGGCCACGGCCGGGATAGAGCATCGCGCAGACCTGCAGACATTGCCCCAACTGCTCGGCCAACGGCCGGTAGGCCACCGGCTGCCCGCCGGCGTGGGGAAAAATCAACAGATGCACGGGGCTGAGCGACTGGCCGCCCAGCGCTTCGAATATCAGACTCATGAGATTTCTCCGGATCAGTCGCGTGACAGTGCGAGCAACGCTTCACCGATGACGGCGAGTGACTCCGGGTCGCTCAACAACTCCCAGTGCAACGTCCACAGCACCTGTGGTCGCGGCGCCTGGTCAAGCAGCACCTGCCAGTCCCGCAACGGCTCCGACCAGCATTGCGGACTGGCCGCGCTTTGCAGGATATGCACCGGTGCCGCCAGGCGCGGAGCCTGGTAACCGCCCACGCCGGCGTGCAACGTGCGACAGCGCTGTACCAGGCTGTCGAATGCCTGCGGCTCGAGGCTCGCGGGAATCCGTCCGGCCTGGCGGGCCTGTTGGTACAACGCCTGATCGGGCATCGGTGCCAGGCCGAAGAAGCGCGCCGGTTGTACCTCGCCGTCTTCCTCGAAACAGCTTCCGGACAGCGGGTCCAGGAGTATCAGCCCGGCCACAGGTTGACCGCCGCGTTCCATCTCGGCGGCCAGGGCCGTGGCCAGCTTCGCCGCCACCGACCAACCCAGCAGCAGGAACGGTCCGGGCAACGCCTTGAGTGTCTGGATAAAACCGTACAGCGCCGTGGCCAAGTCGCTGCCACAACGGCCCTCGGGGTCCCGCAGGCCAACCAGGGTCAGTTGCCCGTCCAGGCGCCCGGCCAATTGGCGATAAGCCTCGCATTCGCCATCGGCGCTGGGCAGGCAGACCACATTGACGCCACCCACCGGGCGGTTGAGCATCACCAGCGGTTGCTCACCCCGGGATTGTCCCAGTACGGCAACAAAGTCCTGCAATTGCGGATGCTGGAACAGATCCCGCAGATGAACCGCGCAACCCACTTGCTGACGCAAGGAAGCCATCAGGCGCGTGGCCAGCAGACTGTCGCCGCCCAGGGCAAAGAAATCGCAGCGACGACCGACCCGTTCGCGCTTGAGCAACTGCGCCCACAATTCGGCCACCTGGGTTTCCAGTCCGGGCCGCGGCGGCTCATAGTCGCGGACCTCGTTCTTGTCATCGAGCATCAGGCCGGGCAAACGTCCACGGTCGACCTTGCCGTTGCCACTCAACGGCAAGCGCTGCAGGGTGACCCAGTGGGCGGGCAGCATATAGTCCGGCAAATGCTGCGCCAGTTGTCGACGCAGCCGCTCGGCATCGAGCTGACCGCTTGGTTCGAGGTTCTGCGCCAGCAGCACATGCTGGGCGATCACCGCCGCCGCGCTGCCGGCGTCGGGGAGTATCTGCTGGCGGGCGAACCCGCTGCCCTGCAACTCGGCTTCCCATTGCGGCAACGAAAGGAACGGCAGGTTGTTCTCGACGCGCCAGTCGTCGTAGTCGCTCATGCCTTCGATAAAACCGATGCTGACCATCTGCAGGCGGCAGTTGCGCGTCGCTTCGATCACCAGCAACTGGCCGCCGGGACGCAGAATCCGGCGTAACGACGCCAGAGTATTGGCCAGGTTGCGCGCATCGTGCAAGACGTTGACCGCGACAATCAGGTCCTGAGAGCCGAGGCGCACACCCTGGGGTTCGGGCTCGTCGTTGATATTGAAGTGGGAGTAGTCGATGAAATCCCACTGGGCGAACCGCTGCCGGGCGCGTTCAAGGAAGAAGTCCGACAGGTCGGTAAAGCGATAACGTACGTCGTGGCCGGCCAAGGCCGCGAACAGCGATTCGCTGGTGCCGCCAGTGCCGGCACCGACTTCGAGGACGTTCAGGGTCGAAGTGCTGTTGGCCGCCAGGTGCGCCACCAGTTGCGCGGCAATCCGGTTGAGGAAGGCGTTGACCGGGTTGAACCGGTAGATACCTTCGGCGACTTGGGTGGAACCGTCGGGGAAGTAGATTTCCAGCGGATCGAGGGTGCCGCGGAAGAGTGCCAGGTGGCCGTCGATGCTGCGGCGGATATAGGCCAGCACCTGCTCCGAGTGGTCGCCGAGCATGGCGATATCGACAAGATTGTCCCAGGCCGACTCGAACGCCTGCGCCCCCAGTGCCCGGCGAGCGGTATAGGCGCCCTCTCCGGCCGGCTGCAGAAAACCGTCGGCGGCCAGGGTTTCCAGCCATTGTCCCAGCAGCTTGGTATAACGCGGTAAAACCTGCAGGCGCTCCTGAATGACCGCGCGACTGTGGGTCATGCCCTCTTCAGTGAACAGCCCGGCTTCGGCCAGGGTCTTGGCCATGCCGAGCGCGGCCAGTTGTTCGATGTCGTGCCAGAAGGCATTGAAACGTTGCAGGTCAAGCTCGGCCAACGCCTCGGCGACTTCGCCCCGGCCGGCCTCGACGGTGGCCTGCCAGCGAGTATCGATATCCGCGGGCGGCTCCTGCAGACAGCCGACCGAACCCTGGCCATTGCGCAGCAGCTCCTGGTCCAGGGTCACATAAGCCACCAGTTGGCGACTGCCGGCACTGTCTTCCTGGACATCCACCGCGGTGCCACGGATACCGGGCTGGCGGGCGAGTACCGATTCGATTTCGCCCAGCTCGATACGGTGCCCCTTGATCTTGACCTGGAAATCCTTGCGCCCGAGAAACTCCAGGCGTGCACCCGCCGTGTAGCGCGCCAGGTCACCGGTGCGATAGAAACGTGCACCGCCCTGCGGGTCTCGACTGAATTGCCCCGCCGTACGCTCGGGGTTGTTCCAATAACCCTGGGCCACGCCGACACCGCCGATATACAGGTCGCCCTTGACACCTTCCGGACAGTCCCGGCCCTGGCTGTCGAGCACCCGGTAATACTGGTTGGTCAGCGGATAACCATAGGGGATCGAGGCCCAGCACGGATCCACCTGCCCGACTTCGAACCAGTTGGACCAGATCGACGCCTCGGTAGCACCACCCAGCGCCACCAGGGTCAGTTGCGGACCGCAGGCACTGGCCCGCGCCGGCAGATCCAGGGGCACCCAGTCGCCGGACAGCAATGCCAGGCGCAAGGCGGCGGGCAGGCGCACGCCCTGCCCTTGCAATTCGGTCAGCAACATGTCGAACAATGCCGGTACCGAATTCCACAGGGTCGCTCCATGACGTTGCAGGCTGGCGATCCAGTGCCGCGGTTCGCGCAGGCTGTCGGCTGCTGGCAGTATCAGGGCCGCGCCTGCTGCCAGGGCGCCGAAGATATCGTAGACCGACAGGTCGAAGCTCAGGGCGGACAGGCAGAAAATCCGGTCACGGGACTCGACCTGCCAGCGGCGGTTGATGTCCAGCACGGTGTTCAAGGCTCCGCGGTGGTCGATCATCACGCCCTTGGGCTGACCGGTGGAACCCGAGGTATAGATGATGTAGGCCAGCTCTTCGTCGCGGCCCAGGCCCACCTCGGGCGACAACCCGGCGACTGCGCGGGTCGACAGGTCCACCGCGAGGATCGGGAATGGCCAGTCGCGAGCAGGACCGTCGCGTTCGATCAGGACCGCGCGGGCGGCACAGTCCTGGTGAATCAGGCGCAGCCGCTCCAGCGGACCATCCGCCGGCACCGGTACATATACCCCGCCTGCCAGCAACACCCCCAGGGTCGCGGCAATCTGCGCCGGCCCCTTGTCCAGGCAGACCATGACCCGATCCCCGGCGACCACGCCGACCGCCGCCAGATGGCTGGCGATGTGCGAGGCGACCTCGAACAGTTCGCCATGGCTCAGGCACAGCGAATCGCTGAGTAGCGCCGGCGCTTGCGGCGTCTCGCTGACCCAGCGCAGCCAGGGCTGGTACAGCACACCTTGTGGCACTTCAGCGGTGGTGGCGTTGACCTGTCCGCGTTCCAGCAACTGGCGTGGCGGCAACGGCAAGGGCAACGCTTGCTCCCAGTCCTGGGTGCACAGCCATTCGATGGCCTGGCGATAACAGGCGAACATCTCGTCCAGCAATCCTTCGGGAAACAGCTCATCGACCGCGTCCCAGTTCAGCATCAGGCCATCCGCCAGCGGGTAGGTCTGGTGATCGAGCCATACTTGCGGTGTCTGCGAGACCGACCAACCGAGGTCGCCAAGTTCCTCGCGAAACAACGGCGCCGGCATTGGCTTGTCGAGGTTGCAGGCGAAGACCACGGGCGCACTGCGCCGGGTTTCGTGGGCCATTTCCCGCAGAACTTCCAGGCCGGACCAGGCGTTGTGCTGCAAGTCGCTGTGCAGTTGCCGTTGCAGGCGGCGGGCCTGTTCGACAAAGCCCAGGGGCTGGCTGACGTCCACTTCCAGCAGGGTCAGGTTGGTGAAGTCGGCGATCATGTGCGCCACATCCGGCGCCTGTTCCTGGCGGTCGAACAGCGGCAGGTTCAAGACAAAGTGGCCGTCGCTGCTCCAGCGTCCCAGGACCTGGGTAAAAGCGCTGGCCAGGACACTGGCGACCGTGAGGCCGGCCTCGCGGCTTTGCTGCTGCAAGGCGGCCAGAGAGGCGCTATCCAGAGTGAAGGCACGACGTACGAAGCGCGTGCGCGTCAATTGTTCCGGCTGCCGGGCCAGGGGCAGCGCAGGACCGCCCGGCAGGTCGGCGATGCGCTGGCGCCAGTAATCCCGTGACGACTCCAGGGTCGCGGTACGCTGTTGCTCATCGACCTTCAGGTAATCGGCAAAGCCGGTATGCAGCGTCGGCAGTGCCTCGCCGCGACCGACGTAGAACATCGCCAGGTCGTGGAGGAAAATCTCGAAACTGAGGACATCGGCGACCAGCAGGTCGAGGTTCAGGTGAATACGACTGCACCCTTCGCCCCACAGGCTCAGTTGCAGGTCACAGACCTCGCCCTCCTCGACTCGCAACCGACGGTGCGACAGGCGCTCACGCAGGGCGTGCAGGCCTTGCGCGGTGGTTGCCTGATCAGCGTCACGCCAATCATGCCGGACCAATCCGGTCCAGGGACTGCGAGGCAGGACCTGCTGTTCGCCGCTGGCCAGGAAGCGGGCCCGCAGCATCGGGTGGCGCTGCAACAGCTGGAACATCGCTTGTTCCAGGCGCTGGGCATCGACTCCGCAACCATCGAACTCCGCATACAGGTGGCAACCCACGCCGCCGAGGCTCTGGTCATCCTGGCGACCGATCCAGTACGCCTGTTGCACCGGCGTCAGGCCAAAGGGCGCGCCCGGCTCCGCCTTTGCCACCGATGCCAGCGCTGCGCGTGGCTTGGCTGGCCGGGCTTGCGCGGCCCAGGCTTCGAGGGTCGGTTGTTCGAGCAGGCGGCCCAGTCCTGGCAACTTGATGCCCCTGGCGGCCATCCGGGTCTGCAGGCGCATCAGTTTGATCGACTCGAGGCCGTATTCGATCAGCGAGCGGTGCGGGTCCAGGTCCTCGACACCGAGGTCGAGCAGGTCGGCCACTTCCAGGCTCAGTTGATCGAGCAATGATGTCGCGCCATCGGTATCGACGGAAGGGAATTCTCGCTTGGCATATGTCACTTTGAAACCTCCTGTTATCAAGTCAGTCAAGTGCCGTTGAATAGCGTTCAGCTACCGTCGGGGGGTTCCCGCAAGGTGCGACCCAGCACGATCACGGCCAGCGGCAATGCCAGCAGGCCGAGGCCATAGAACACCGGCCAACCCAGGCGGGTCAGCCCTTGCATCAATGTCATCAGGACGATCAGCGCGATCAGGCGGCTGATGCCGTAGAGCGCGGCATAGTCGGTGGCGGCCTGGCGGCTGTTGGCCCAACCGAGAATCACCGCGCAAATCACTACATAGAGGCCGCTGACCCCAAGGTTGATGCTGATGGCACCGAGCAAGGCGACTTCATGTCGGCCTTGCCAGGACCCCAGCAACAGCAGGAACACGGCCAGCATGCCGAGGACGCAGAACGTCGCGAGGCTGGTACGGGCACCCAATTGCCGCAGCATCCATGGCGCCAGCACGGCGGCGAGCAAGCCGCACAGCGGCGCCAGCAGGCCGACCACTGAACCGACGGTTTCCAGCGGCACGCCGAGGTCGATCAGCATCACGCGGTTGAGGCTGAACAGGCTGATCAATACGCTCGATATCAACGACAGCAACAGCAGGCGCCGGCGCATCATCGGCTGTGCAAGGGCGTGCAGCAGGCTGGCGGACGGTTCGGATTGGTGGCCCTGGCTGGCAGTGGGACACCAGCGCAGGATCGGCAAGGTGGTCAGCACCAGCAACCCGGCCACGGCGAGGAAAATGGTCTGCCAGCCCAGGCGCTCAAAGAGCATCACGAACAACCCGCCACCGGTCATGGCACCGATGCTCAACGCACCGACTTTCATCGCCCCGGCCAGGGCCCGGCTATGTGACGGTGTGGTTTCGGTCACCAGCGCATCGAGCGCCAGGTCCATGGTCGCGGCGGCAAAGGCCACCACCAGGCCCACGGCGAGCAACGCGAGCGGCGGCAATTGCTCGCCGATACCGATGACCACCACCGCGATGATCGCCAGCCCCTGCATGGTCAGGATCCAGCCGGTACGGTGCTCATGCCAGGGCCAGCGCCAGCGATCCACCCAGGGCGCCCAGAGAAAGGTCATGCCAAAGGGCAACAGCAGCAGGAACAGCCAGCCCATCCGTCCCAGGTCCAGCCCCTGGGCCCGCAGCAAGGGTGGCAGGCCGCCCTGGACCAGGCCGAAGAGAATGCCGAAGGCCAGGTATAAGAGACCGATTCTCGGCAGCAGACGCCAGTATTCACGATGACCGGTCAACTTGCCGACCACCATCGGGGAGCGCTCTTCAGACATCGTCATTGCCCTCAGAAATTCGCCGTCAGGCCGACGCCGACAGTTCGCCCGGTGCCGATTTTCACGGCCTGGACCGTCGGGCTGTAGTAGGCGCCCATGGCTTCATAGCGCCGGTCGAACAGGTTGTTGCCGAACAGATAGACGCCGTAGTCCTTGTTCTGCCAGCCGACGCGGGCATTGGTCAGGTCATAGGAGCCGAGGTAGAAGGAGTTGGCGACGTCCGCCGCGCGCTTGTCGAGGTAGTGGTAGTCAACGCTGCCATAGAGTTCGCCACTGAGCGGTACGCCCCACTGTTCGGCCGGCACCCGGTAATCGAGCCCCAGGTTGGCCGAGTACTCCGGCACATTGGGTACCTGGTTGCCGCTGGTGGCACCACGGGTCAATGCAGTGACCGACGCCTGGACGTTCTTCAGTTCGGCATGGGTGTAACCCACGCCGGCGTTCACGCTCAGGCGTTCGGTCAGCTTGAGCCGGGCCTCCAGCTCGGCGCCCGCCGAGTCGTAGTCCACGGTCACCGGCTGGTAGTTGACGCCGTTGTAGACGTACAGGTGGCCGTCCTTGACGTCGTTGTAGAACAACGCGCCGTTGACCGACAGTCGATCCTCCCACCACAGGCTCTTGAACCCCAGTTCGTAGGTCCAGCTCTTCGACGCGTCGAAGGACTGTTCGTCGCGACCAAACGGAATGTTCGAAGAGTTCCAGGAATAGTCCGCGCCGACCACGCCACGCCCGGCGCTGAAATAGGTCATCAGACTGTCGGACCAGTCGTAGCTGAGGTTGGCGCGCCCCGTCAGGAAGTTATCCGACATCGAGGCGTTCTGGCGGTATTGACTGACGGTGCCGAGGTCGCCACCGCTGTAGCGGTAAGAGGCCTCCTTGCCTTCGTGGGTCCCGCGCAGGCCGAGGGTTGCCTTGAGACGCTCGGTCAGCGGCACGGTCGCCTCGCCGAACAGCGAATAGCTGTTGGTGCTGAAGTCGTTCTTCTGCTGGCCGCTGAACACGGCGAAACGCGGTTGGGTAAAAGCCTCGCCGTCAGTGTGGGCGGTAAATTCCGAATGCCAGAGATTGACCCCGGTCACCCACTGCACATAGCTGTCCTCCAGGGACGCGAGGCGGAACTCCTGCAGGTAGGCGATATCGCGCAAGGTGCCGCGATAACGGTCGGTATCGCCGTTGAACGCCGATTGCGGCAGGCCGGTCAGAGCCGAGTACAGCACACCGTCGACCATGTCCATGCGCTGGCGGAAAGTCGAATACTGGATGCTCGACAATGACGTCAACTGCGCCCAGTCCAGATCGTGGGTCACCCGCAGGTTGACCGCCGAGCTTTCCCGGCTGAAGTCATTGCGCGGATTGAGGCCGCTGTCCGGCGTACGTCCGTTGCGCAGGATAAAGCGCGGGGCATCGTCGTCGTTCTGGTTGTAGGAGAAGGTCAACAGTGCACGGGTGTCATCGCCGGGTACGAACAACAGGGAACCGCGCAGGGCACTGATCTGGCTCGAACCGTCCTTGCCGCCGGAGGCCCGGTTGGATATATCACCGCCCTGCTCGCTGTAGCGCATCGCCAGGCGCCCGGCGACGTTGTCGCTCAAGGCCTCGTTGCTGATCAGTTCGCCCAGGGCATAACCGCGACTGCCGCCTTCGACCCGGACCGATCCTTCATGCTCGAAGGACGGACGATTGGGCACCACGTTGATCGCCCCGCCCTGGGTGTTGCGTCCATACAGGGTGCCTTGCGGACCACGCAAGACTTCGACCCGCTCGATATCGAGCAGCGCCGGCGGCACGCCATAGGCAGACACCGGCACTTCGTCGACGTTGAAAACGATGGAGGTGTCGTCGGCCGACAGCGGTGAAAACGAACCGACCCCGCGGATATTGCCGGAGTTGCTGTACTGGCCGCCGGACTCCATGTAGTTGAAGTTGGGCACCTGCCGCGCCAAATCGGCATTGCTCGACGCCGGGGCGATGCTCCTGGCCTGTTCCGGCGTGATCACGCTCATGCTGACCGGGACCTGCTGCTCGGTTTCCTCGCGCTTGCGGGCGGTCACGGTGATGCTTTGCAACTCCAGGGCGGGTTCCGGAGTCTCCTGGGCCATCGCCGAAGACGCGCTCAGGCCTGGACTCAAGATGACGCCATACACAAGGCCCAGAGCGGTTCTACCCTTTAACGACTGCCACATTGAACCGCTTCCTCCCTGAACCGTTGATGGTGATTTTTACGAATAAGATGCAATACTATTTACAGGCTGAACAAATAGTCAATACGCTGACCACATAAATAATGCCATCCACAGGCAACCTGCACGCCATGCGAGGCGTGCAGGTCAGTCAGGCCATGGAAGAGGATAAAAACGCGGAGGCAGGTCCTGGCGGCAATCCGCAGCTCAGCGTTTCGGCTCGCTAAACATCTCGCACAGGCGGCTCATGCACACCGAACCAACCACCGCGAGAATGATCGGCACCAGGAAGTCATGGTCGATCCGGGTGAATTCGGCCACCAGCACAATGGCGGTGATCGGCATGCTCATGGACGCGGCCAGGAACGCCGCCGCCCCGACAATGGCAAAGGCCCCCAGCGGAATGCCGGGCCAGGCCAGGCTCCACAGTCCGCCGAGGATAATCGCCAACAGCGCGCCAATGGCCAGTCCGGGGGTCAACAGCCCGCCTTCGGCACCGGCACGCAGGCTGCTGCTGGTGATCAGCACCTTGACCACCAGCAGCAGCGCCGCCAGTCCTATGCCCAATTCGCTGTCGAAGCCCAACTGTGCCGGCCCCTTGCCGTTCCCGAGCACCTGGGGCAGGTAGACGGCGATGCAACCGATCAGAGTGAAGTTGATCACTGACAACACCGGCAAGCGCCAGCCACGGGCGGCGGCGGCCCGCGCCCGGCCGGTCAGCCGGACGAAACCGTGGGCGGCCAGGCCGAACAACGGCCCGGCGATCAACGCCCAGGCCAGCAATCCGGGGGTCAGCGGCAACGCCGGCACCACGTATTGCGCCTGTGCGCCGAGACCGATCCAGGCGACCCCGGCCCCTATCGCCGAGGTCGCCAGGGCCATGATCGCCGCCGGCCAACTGAAGGTGCCGAGCAATACTTCAAGGACGAAGATCGTCCCACCCAGCGGCACGTTATAGACCGCCGCCAGTCCCGCACCGGCGCCACAAGCGATCATCAGCCGGTGGGTATCGGCCGGCAGCCCGGCCTTGCGCGATAACCAGGCGCCCACCAGGGCACCGATTTCCCGGGGGGCGACTTCGCGGCCCAGGGGCGATCCCAGGGCCACGGTGAAGATTTGCAGGAGCGCGTGGACCAGCGTGGTTTTCGCCGGCATGTCCGGTGCGGCCGGCGAGACCGCCTTCTTGATGCTCACCAGGGGCCGCCCGAAACGATAGACCGCCCACCAGCCGAGGCCGGCTACCAACCCGCAGAACGCCAGGACCAGTACCCGCCGCTCGGGTGATGCACTGCTTACCCCGATCAGGAAGGTTTCATGGCTGGTCAGGCTGTCCTGGCCATAGCCGTACGCCAGGTGCTGGACGGCGTGCAGCAACATCGCCAGCAGCATGCCACCCAGCCCGGCGCCGATCCCGGTCAGGACCACCACGCAGCCAAGGGCCAGGAGCTGACGGATTCTTGAGGGGGTGTGCAGCGCCAAGGTGTGTTCCGGCAAAGCCATTCGAAACTCCGCGTAGTCAGGTGCGCAAGAGCCGGATGGCCGCAAGACGCTCGTCCGTGAGTATGTAACCTGGGCGGTAGTCTGCAAATCCCGCGGCCCTTTTGCGTCAGGCGCGGTTCAGGAAAGAGGAAAAACGTCACTGCAAACGGACAATGGAGAGAGATATCGAAGCTGTTTGATCGTTCCCACGCTCCGCGTGGGCATGCAGCCCATGACGCTCTGCGTCACAAAGCGGACACGGAGCGTCCAGTGAGGCGTTCCCACGCAGAGCGTGGGAACGATCGATAGTCAGATAACACCGCAAGCCATGCGTGCACCGCCACCACCCAGGGGCATTGGCATGTCCATATGATTGTCGCCGCCTTCATGGAACATCAATGCGTGTCCCTTGATCTGCGAGATTTTCTGCAGACGTGGCGCCAGGACCGGATAGTTCGCGATACCGTCGGCAGTGACGTACAACGCTGGCAGATCACCCAGGTGCCCCTTGCCGTACGGGCCCAGGTGCTTGCCGCTCTTTTCCGGATCGAAGTGGCCGCCGGCGGCCAGCCCCGCAACCTTGACGCCATCCTTCACCCCGGCCTCGCAACTGCCGTTTTCATGCACATGGAAACCATGGATGCCAGCCGGCAGACCCTTGAGGTTCGGGGTGAACAACAGGCCGTATTCGGTTTCACTGATGGTGACACTGCCAATGGCCACCGGGGCCTTGTCGGCACTCACCAGGTTCATCGGTACTTCAAGAGTAGCGGCCTGGGCATAATTGAATGCAAGTGCACCTGCAAGGGCCAACCAACGATATGACTTCATACGTGCTCCGATTTTCCAAGGGGACAGTATCTATAGACTGGGAAGGTAACTTGCTTGTCGTGCGCCAATTGCGCATGGCACCAAGGGTTACTGCGCTGGCATACTAATACGGAGAAACTATCGAAGTGATTGAAAATAGCCATTGAACTCATAGTTATTTTCCGTCGAATAAAAGCCCGATGTCAGGTGTTATATAACTCCAGTTATCTAATCGATAACTCTAAAGAGTTTACTGTCAGATATTTATTTCCATGAGATGAAGGAATATTCATTGGTCCGCGGTTGTTCACCTTGGGTATGAATGCCCTCTGTGAGACACCACCCCCCGGAGCCAGTGATGACCAATCCTTTCGTAAAAAGAACCTATGTGCTGATCGCCGGTGCCTGGCATGGTGGTTGGGTATGGCGCGATATCATCCCCGCCTTGCGGGCGCTTGGCCATGAGGTCAGTGCACCGACCCTGAGCGGGCTGGGTGAACGCCGGGACGGCGCCCATGATGACATCGACCTGAGCACGCATATCGACGACGTGATCGCCCACCTGGACATGGAAGGCTTGCAGGAGGTCACGCTGGTCGGCTGGAGTTACGGTGGCATGGTAATCAGCGGTGTGGCCGAGCGCCTGCCGGAACGCATTACCGGCATGATCTACCTGGATGCCATGGTGCCGGAGGATGGCAAGGCCCTGGTCGACTACTTGCCCGTCGAATCCCGTGAGGCCCTGATCGAACTGACCCGCGACGGCTCGTCGATCCCGCCGATGCCCCTGGAGCGCTTTGGCGTGCACCAGCCCGAACTCATCGAGTTCCTGACTCCGCGCCTCACCGCGCAACCCTGGAGAACCTTCTTCGAGCCCGTGCGCTGCGGTCCCCTGGCCGAACACATAGCTGTCGGCTATATCCGCTGCTCGGGCTACGACGCACCGCACTTCCAGGAAACCTATGCCAGGATGCAACTACGGCCCGGTGTCAGCACCGCGCAAATCGCTACCGGCCACATGTGCATGCTGAGCGAGCCGCAACGGACCACCGAGTTGCTGGCGAATCTGCTCTAGCCAGGCTTTTCCGCGGAACGTGACAGGGTATTGCATGCCAGTTCATCGCGCAGCTCGTCAATCAGACGCAGAGCGTCCTCGCGCTGCTGCAGATCGCTGAGTGCAATGCCCGCCACCATCAGGTCGACCCGACCGGTCTGGCGGTCATAGACCCGTACGCTCAACGAGGCGTCACCCAACACACACTCACAGGCCAGGGGCGCAAAGCCTCTTTCGATCAGAGTGCGTAGATCCATCAGAGAAAACACCGGCGTTGTCCTGTACCCGATTGGCCGCGAAGCGGGCGCCCCGCCCACCTCGTCAGGTCACCATCCTAGGAACACCAAGGCGTCGGAATAAACCCGAATATGCACTGGTGGCACTGGTGCATTTGCACCCTCAGCCCTTCGACCGGCTGGTGAACAGGCCACGCTCGCGGGCCCAGACGATCGCCTCGCTGCGGCTGTGCACGGCAAGCTTGGAATACACCGTTGCCACGTGATTGCGCACGGTGTTGGGCGCCAGTTTCAGGCGTGCGGCGATTTCCTTGTCGGCCAGGCCCTCGCAGATCAGTTCCAGCACATCGCGCTCGCGGGGCGTCAGTTCGGTAAAGGCAACGCCCGGCAGCTTCGGCAGACTGACGTTCTTGACCGTTGCCAGCTTCTCGATCAGCTTCTGACTGAACCAGGACGCGTCCTGCATAGCCGCCTCGATGGCCGTCACCAGCTCCAGCTCGGAACGCTTGCGCTCGGTGATATTCATCAGCACCAGCAGATAACAAGGCACGTCCTGGATCACCACGCTGTCGGCGGACAGGGCGCAATCGATCAGCTCATGGTCCTTGCGGCGGATCTTCAGGTCGAGATTGTCCAGGTTGCCGGCAGCCGCCAGCGCGGCGAACACCCGTTCGCAGACCTTGTCGTCTTCGAAAAAACCGGCCTCTTCAACCGTCTGCCCCAGCAGCTCCGGCGCCTGGTAGCCGCAGGTGTTGAGGAAGGCCTCGTTGACGTCGAGCAGTTGCCGGCTGGTGGCGGCACACACCAGGGTCGGCACCGGTGCCAGGCGAAACGCCTTGGCAAAGCGCTCTTCGCTCTGGCGCAGGGCGATTTCGATCTTGCGCCGGGGCTCCAGGTCCATGAAGGAAAACAGCATGCAGTCTTGCTCGTTGATATCCAGCGGCTGGCCGGCGACGATCACCAGCTTGCTGTCGCCTTGCGGCAACTTCAGCTCGGCCTGCATCTGCGGGATGGTCGCCCCCTCCCCCAGTCGCTGGATCGCCAACTCGCGGCGCTCGGCATTCTCCAGGACATCCAGCTCGTAGACGGAACGACCGATCACCTGCTCGCGGGCATAGCCGGTCATTTCCAGGAAGCCCTGGTTGACCTTGATATAACGCAGGTCGCTGAGGCGGCAGATCACCGCCGGTGCCGGATTGGCGCCGAAAGCCTTTTCGAAGCGCTGCTCGGCGCTGGCCAGTTCGGTCGCATCGCTGATGATCAGCACCAGGGATTCCGGCTCGCCGTCGCGATCGGTCAGGATCATGCTGCGGATATTGTGCACCCAAGTACGTTCCGGGTCGGCTTCGGGTGTCACCTCGACCAGCACATCGCTGAAGGTTTCACCGTTGGCGACCCGGGCAATGGGATAGCTGTCGGCCCCCAGGGGATGGTGGTTGCGGTAACGCAGGGCGAAGCGTTCACGGTATTGCCCGGCATTCGCGCCCAGCTCGCCGACCTCACTGACGCCGTGCATGGCCAGGGCGGCCTCATTGGCCCAGAGAATGCTCTGGTCGACTTCGATCAGGATCACCCCGTCGGACAGGCCGGCGATGATCTGCTGCAATTGGCGGCGGTTGGTTTCGGTGGCGAGGACAGCCTGGCTCATCGTTTATCCCGAGGTCCTTGAAAACGCGGCAGCCGGAGATTTATCCGGCCAATGCGATATCTGACCCCGGGCATTTGCGCAAGTGCAGTCGAAGGCCGATCGTTCCCGCGCTGAGTTGATCGTTCCCACGCTCTGCGTGGGCATGCAGCCCGTGACGCTCTGCGGCACACAGCGGACGCGGAGCGTCCCGTGAGGCATTCCCACGCCGGAGCGTGGGAACGATCGGTGGTCCTCTCCAGCTCAGGGTTTCAGCGAAGTGCTGATCCAGTTCGCCAGGTCCTTGACCTCGGGACCGCTGATGGTATGCCCGACGCCTGGATAGGAATGAAACTGCGGCTCGATGGACAGGGTCTTGAGGAACGCCAGGGCGTCGGTCGCGCCGGCATAGGGCACCTGCGGATCGGCGGTGCCATGACCGATAAACACGCCCAGGGCCTGGTAGCCCGGCGGCGTCTTGACCTGCGTCCGCACCACCGGCAGCACCCGCCCGCTCAAGGCAGCGATACCGCGCAGCACTTCGGGGTGTCGCAGCGCGACCTCGTAGGTCATCATCGCGCCCTGGCTGAAACCCACCAGGAACACCTTGTCCGGCCGGGTGTGGTACTTCTCGGTGACCCGCCGGATAAAATCGGTCACGGCCTCGGCACTGAGCTTCAGGTCATCGCTGTTGCCGTCGTACTGCGCGACATCGGTACGCTTGTGAAACCACTGGTAGCTGCCCAGGTCCAGCTCCAGTCGACCGCGTATCGACAGCACGGTGTAGTTGGCCGGCAGGTCGTCCTTGATGCCGAACAGGTCTTCTTCGTTGCTGCCATAGCCATGCAGGAAAATCACCAGCGGCTGGTCGTGGGTATCGGCGCTGGCCTGCTCAAGGTAGGTCAGCGGCATATCCGCGAGCAGCTCGGGTTGCGCCTGTGCCAGGGAGCAGATCAACAGCAATGCAAGGGCCAGGGGTCTGAACATGTTCCGTCCTTTCGGGTGGTCGGGCTGCGGGAGCGCCAGAGCTTAACATCGCTCGCCCCGGCGGATCGTTACAACAGGAAGCGGTCGGTGACATTGCGTCGCTCGTTGTCGTCACGCATGTCGTAGCCCGCCGTGGTGGCGATATTGGCGTGGTGCGCCAGCTTCTGGGCAATCGACACGTCGTACTCCTCGATCACTCGGGTGATGAAGGAACGCCGGAAATCATGGGGCATGATCTCGACCCCGACCTGCCGCCCGCGCTGTTTGGCAATGAAGTAGATCGCATGCTTGGTCAGGCGTTCACGGGTGATGTGATGGCCGCGACGAATGCGGTTGAACAGGAAGTCATCGTCGGCGACGCCATCGGGCAACTGCTCACGGCGAAACTTCAGCCAGGTGTCGAGTTTGTCGAAGGCCCAGGCCGGGGCGAACTTGATCAGTTCGCGGTTGCCCTTGCCCGTGACCCGCAGGCTGCGTTCGGCCCTATCGACCTGGCGCAGTTCGATATTCACCGACTCGGATTTGCGCATGCCGGTGCCATAGAGAATCGCGATGATCGCCGCGTCGCGCAGGCCCTGGGGTCGTGGATCGGCGGCGCAGACGTCCATCAGGTCGCGGATCAGTGTGCGCCGCAGATTGCGCCCCGGGCTCAGGCGTGAACCGCCGGCCGCCTTGACCGCGCGGATCTTCATCAGTTGCTCGGGGGTGATCAGGTCCTGTTGCCAGGCCTGGTTCATCACCCCACGAATGGCATTGACGTACAGCGACGAGGTATTGGGGGCAAAACCGTCTGCACGCAAGGCCGCCACCAGCGCGGTGATATGCGCCGGTTGCAGCTGGTGCCAGGCAATCTCGTCGATCGGTATGTCGTCCAGGCCCAGGCGATCCGCCGCATCCTGCAGCACATAACGCATGGTCTGCCGACTGGAAGGCGCCAGCCGCGCCAGGTACAGCGTAACCGGAGGGCTGACCTCGGCCAGCCGGCCGGCGGGCGCAATCGGGGGTGGATAAGACAAGACCTTCGCTCGGGTAGAACAAGAAGCCGCCATTATAGCTCACTGTATAAGCATACAGCTTAATTGTATTGCTCTTGCCGACGCCTTCGCTGGCAAGCCAGCTCCTACAAGGTTCCATTGTGTCTGCATGATTGTTGCAGGAGTGGGCTCCTCAAGGTTCCATCGTGTCTGCATGATTGTTGCAGGAGTGGGCTCCTACAAGGTTCCATTGTGTCTGCATGGCTGTTGTGGGAGCGGGCTTGCCCGCGAAGAGGCCATCCCAAGCACTACAAAGGCTGGCTCAGGACTCGGGAACCCCCTGCTCCCACACCGACCAGTTGCCAGTGATTGCCTGCACCAGCGGGTTGCCCGCGCGGTAGAGGTTTTCCAGGGCCGGGGCAAAACCGCCCTGCTCGGCGTACTTGAGCAAGTTGTCGACGTCGCTGTAGCCCGGGTAAGGCCGGTCGAAGTTCGATCCCGCCCGCACCACCGCCAGGCGGTTGATATCCACCCGTCCGGCCCGGGAAGCTCGCAGCAGGGCTTCATAGGTGGAGTTGTCCTCTTGCTGGGTGGTGAAATAGCTCCCCTGGTTGTCGGTCAGCAAGCGGGTCCAGGCTTCCGCACGCTCGCCCAGGCGCGTCCCGGAGAACCAGGTGCTGCTCGACGCGGTATCGCCACGGGTCACCCGCGGCGGCTGGTTGGCCGGCGCCCATGGGTACTTCGCCCGCCATGCCGCCGATTCCTCGCTCTCGCTCAGCACCACATGCCGGGACAAGGCGAACGCCCTGGCCTGCAACGCCGGATTGAGTTCGAAGACTTCGGTCTGGTAGTCCAGCGGCGGTTTCTCGTCCGGCCCCTGGGTGTTGATGCCGATATAGCCGGTCGGCCAATGCTCCGGCGCATCCCGCGAGTCTAGCCCCCACTGGGTGCCGAACTCCACCAGGTAGCGCGCCCAGGCGGCTGTGCCGAGGGTGCCGCGGTGCGGATTGATCCCGGCGATGCCGGCGACCAGGAAATAGGTCTGGCGCAGGTCGAACTGTGTCGACAGCGCCAGGGCCAGCACCGACGCCGCGGCATTCGTCTGGCCCATGCCGGTCACCAGCAGGCAGGTATCCCGGTCGTTGCAGAGGATGTTCGGGTATTGCGCGCTGAGCCCCGGTACCGGGATTTCACGATCCAGCGCCAGGCGCTCGATCCAGGTCTGGGCCTCGGGCGCGAACATGGTGATCAGCATGACCTTGGGCTTGATCGGCGCCTCGGCGGTGGACGACATCATCGAGCGCATTGAGCCTCCGTTGAAAGGATTACGAGTTTCATGCGCAACATGATACCTGCCACACCGTCGGCGCCGATAACCGATGTCGAAGGTTTTGATCGTTCCCACGTTCGGCGTGGGAATGCAGCCCGTGACGCTCCGCGTCACCTGTAGAGCGGACGCGGAGCGTCCATTGAGGCGTTCCCACGCGGGAGCGTGGGAACGATCATTCGGGGGTTATTTGATCGTTCCCACGCTCGGCGTGGGAATGCAGCCCGTGACGCTCCACGTCACTTGTAGAGCGGACGCGGAGCGTCCAGTGAGGCGTTCCCACGCGGGAGCATGGGAACGATCATTTGAGGGTTATTTGATCGTTCCCACGCTCAGCGTGGGAATGCAGCCCGTGACGCTCCGCGTCACTTGTAGAGCGGACGCGGAGCGTCCAGTGAGGCGTCCCCACGCGGGAGCGTGGGAACGATCATTCGAGGGTTATTGAGGGGCTAGTTGCCGCACGATCTTGTCCTTCACCAGCAGGCGCTTCTCCTTGAGTTTCTTCAGTTCATCATCCGCCGCCAGGGCCGATTCGGCTGCCAGTACCCGTTTGTCGATGTCTTCATAGTCGTTGAGCAGCTGATTGAGCTTGTTGTCCTGCGCCCTGCGCTCCTTGACCTGCTCCCGGGTCAATTTCAGGTCTGCGAACAAATCGTGCTTAACCGGCATATCGTCACCTCTGCGGCTGATGGCTGTTCGGGGCGTTACCTTTAAGCAATAGCACGCCCCGGAGCCGATTGCCTCACCGCGCGGCCTTGCGGCGACGAATCCACAGCCACGCCACACCGCCCAGCGCCACCAGGGCGGCCACCAGCAACACCGCCTTGTAGGGGCGCAGGGCCGAACGCACGCTGTTCAATGGCTGGGTCAGGTAGCGCTTGTTGGCCTTGTCGAACTTCGGCTCCTGGCACTGCTGGCCGAAGTTCGCTGCCCAGCTGACATAGGGTCCCTGCTCGACATAACGCTGGTAGTACCGGATTTCCTCGTCACTGCCGGCGACCCAGCCGGCGGCCTTGCACAGCACTGCGGCAAAGGCCTGGCTGCTGCGGGGCAACTGGTCGGCGGCCTGGTTCGCCAGATCCGCGGCGATCCAGCGATAGTGATAACGCTGGTTGGGTTTGGCCTCGCTGCCCTGCTGGCGCTGTACCTCGGCCGCTTCCAGGAACGGCCCCGGTTTCACCTCGACGGTGCCCAGGCTATAGCCGCCGCCCAACCAGCGATAATCCGGTGACATCTCGTAGCCGAGGATCTCCATCCCCGACTTGCGCGCCAGGCTCGCCGCGGCGTACAGCGACTCGGCCCGGCCGGTGGCGGTCCAGCGCGATGCGGCGTCCTGGCGATCCTTGCCGTAGAGCTGGGCAGCGGCTTGCAGTTGCGGGCTGTCGAAATAGGCCGGGGCCTCGGCGTAGCGCCCCTCGCGCAGCAGGCGCCGTCCCAGCAGCTCACGCAACTGCGCGGCCACCGGACGCCGGACATAGTTGTCCTTGTCTTGCGCCGTGGCCGGCGGCGGTGCCGGCACATGGGCATCGACATAGGTCTTCAGTTCATCGAGGGTCAGGACCCGCTCGGCCACGGTGGCTGCGTCGGGCCAGTAGATATCCTGGCTGCGATAGAGCTGGTCGAAGGCCTGCAGGTAGTCGCCGCGATCCAGGGCCAGGATCGCGCTTTCACCCTCGACCCGACAACCGGGCTGGACGCTCTCGAAAGACCAGTCCGCGTTGCGCCGTGGCCCCCAGACCTCGTCCTTGGGGAACGCCTCGGCGGCCTTGGCATAGGCGGCTGCCGCCTGGACCTTGTCGCCGTCGCGCAAGGCCAGCTTGGCCCTCACCCACCAGGCCAGGCCGCCATCACCGGCATGTTCGAGATAGGCCTTGGCGGCGGTAAAGTCACCCTTCTGATAACTCAGCGCCGCCAGGCGATCGGCGTTGTCGAAGCTGTCGCCGACGCTGGCCAGCAGCAATTGGGTCAAGCGTTGCTCCTGCGCCGGTTGCTCGTCGAAAAACCAGCCGACGCGACTCAACAGGTAGGCCGTGAACAGCTTCTGCACCGTCGGGTGCTGCAATTGCTCCTTCAACTGTTCATCCGGCAACGCCACCAGCTCCGTGGCCACCTGCTTGAGCGAGGTATAGCCGGAGCCGGAACCCAGGCGGCTCTGGCTGGCATACAACTGCACGGCACTGTCCCAATCACCGTTGAGCTTGGCCAGGCGAGCTTCTTCACCGAGGCTGGCGACGCCCAGTTCCAGCGGATCGCTGAAATCCCCGGTGCTCAACTCACGTGCCTGCTGGAACGCCAGGCGCGCTTGAGCCAGCAGCACCGACGCCGTCACCTCGGGGTCGGCACTGGCCTCGGTACTCAAGGCCACCAGGGCACGCCCCAGGGAATAGGCCGCCCAGGTGCTGCGCAGCTTGCGCTGCTCGGCCGGCAGCGCGAGGACCTTGCGGAAATACTCCGCCGCCAGGGCCTGATTGCCCGCGTCGAAGGCCACCGCGCCGGCGATATACAGGCGCAATTCGTCCGGCAGGTCCGCCCCCTGGGTTTCCACCTGTTGTGGGTCCTGCAACGTGCGCAACTGCACGACCTTGGCCCGCAGGTTCTCCGGCAGCTCGCCGGCCTCGACCTTGTCGCGCTGTTCGCGGTAGGGCCGGGTGTTGTCGTCGCTGTCCCAGTAGGGCCGCAGCGTGGCATCGGTGGCAGCCTTGAGACCGGCAATGGTTTGGCCGAGACGGTTCACCTCAAAGGCGAAATTGGTTTCCGGCAGTTCGGCCAGGGATTGTGCGCGGTCGTCGAGCAGCCGCAACGGAAAGTCCGGACCGCAGGCCAGCGCCGATCCGAGCGGCAGGCTGAGGGACAGGCACAGCAGGTGCCGGGGCCAGTTACGGGTAGACATTCCAAGCTCCTTGATCGATTCGGGTACAGCGTGCCCAGCCGAGCACGCGTTGGCCGCCAGCGGCAATGCGCGCGCTGGACCGGCGGGTAAAAACCAGATGTCGTGGCGTTTGCTGCAAGGTATAGCCATTGAGTCCGTCGGCGCCATCACATTGCTCGACCGTCAGTTCAATCCGTTCGGGTAGCGCCCGGTCGAGATTGCCGACGTTGTCAAGGCGTATGTCGTAGAGGCCATCCCGCGCCGACAGTTCAACCCGCCACTGACTCGCCAGGACCTCGCCACGCGCCACTGCGCGCAAGGTGGTCAGGCTCCAGGCGCGACGATCGCCCGGCAGCGGCAGGCGAAACCAGATCAGTCCGGCCAGGTGCGCGGGCGGTTTTTCGCGCAATTGCCCGACCAGGGTCGCCAGTTGTTGCGGATCGGCCAGCAGTTCGCGGCGCTCGCCGCCCCGGTTCAACGGCGTTTCGCTTTCCACCACGGGCGCGCCTTCGCTGTCCGGCAGCAAGGCCATGCCATAGGCCGGCAGGGCCAGGTAGAACGGCTTGTCGCTGATCCTTCCCCAACGCTCGGCCCAGTCCCTGGCCTGGCCGGGATTGAACAGGCCCAGTCGCGGATTGCTCACCGCATGGACCTGCAGCACACTGCTGTCGACCGCCTGCAACAAGGCCGGCAACTGCGGGCTGTCGAGCCAGGCCGGCAAGGCGGTGATGCTCAGCTTCAACGAAGGCGGCAACTGGCTGCGCAGCTTCAGCAGGAAGTCGCTATAGCCGGGCAGGCGCGCGCTGCCGCTGTCATGGTCGATTTCCAGCCCGACCGGCATCACCCCACCCGCCTGCCAATCGGCCAGCAGTTGCGCGATCTGCGTGCGCGCCATGTCCGCATCGAGGCTCGGCAACTGGCCGTCCAGGCGCACCACCGCGATCACCGGGCGGCCATCGGCCTTGAGCTGCGCCAGGTTGACCAGCGCCCTGCTCCACCCGGCCCGGGGCTGGGCCTGCAGCGCCAGCACCCGCAGGGTCGAGAAATCCGCCCGGCTCCGGGCCAGGGCCTGCTCGTGGGCCGGCCGCCACTGGCGTTGCCAGACATAGAGTTGCTGGTCGAGGGGCCTTGGCGGCTCGGGCTGACAGCCGAGCAACAGTCCCGGCACCAGGCAGACAAGCAACCAGCGAAAGTACGACGTGACGGGCATACAGTCCTTTGTCGGGCGCGTTCGGGCGCCGTTTCGAGGCGCAATATTACCTCAACGCCCTCTGCCCCGGAGGGTCATTTCTCCTGCCAGCCGCCGCCCAGGCTCTGGATCAGCGCGACACTGCCCTGGGTCAGCTGGCCCTGGGTATCGCGCAGGGTCTGTTCGGTCTGCAACAGGATCAACTGCTGGGTCAGCACGCCTTGCAGGCTGACGGTGCCGGCTTTCTGCTGCGCCTGCTGGCTGCCGAACAGCTGCCGGTTGCGCTGGTAGATCTGCTGGTAGGCGTCGGCCTGGGCCTGCAGGTGGTTGAGCGTCGAGAGGTTATCTTCGACATTCTGCAAGGCACCCAGCACCGTGCCACGATAGTTGGCCACCTCCTGGTCGTAGCTGGCCTCGGCCTCGCTCAGCGCGGCCTTGCGCGCACCACCGTCGAACAGGGTTTCGGCCAGCGCCGGGCCGACGCTCCAGATCCGGTTCGGCAGGGAGAACAGGCCGCCCAGGGCACTGCCGCGGTAACCGACCTGGGCCGTCAGGTCGAGATTGGGATAGAAGGCTGCTTCGGCGACGCCGATCTTCGCATTGGCCGCGGCGGCCGCGCGCTCGGCGGCCACCACATCCGGACGCCGCTGCAACAGCCCGGAGGGCAGGCTCAGGGGTGTCGGCGGCAACGCAAAGGCAAAGCTGTCCAGCGCCGCCAGGCTGAATTGCGCCGGCGCCACCCCCACCAGCACCGCCAGGGCATGCTCGAATTGCTCGCGGGAACGCTGCGCGGCCTGCAAGGCAGCAACCACACTGGTCAGTTGGTCCTGGGCCAGCAGCAACTGGTCGTTGGACGCCGTGCCCTGGGTGTATTCGGTCTGGATCATCGCCAGCAACTGCTGGTTGATCCGTTGTTGCTGCTCCAGCAGGCGGATATCGATATCCAGCTGGCGGATGCCGAAATAATTGCTGGCGACACTCCCGCCGATGGACAAGCGTACCCCGGCCAGCAGCGCATCGGACGCCTGGGCCGAGGCCTGGCTCGACTCGATGCCGCGGCGGACCTGGCCCCACAGGTCCGGCTCCCAACTGGCACCAAGGGTCGCGCTGACACTTTGCTCGACGCCAGCGCTGGAAACACCCGAAGTGCTGCCGCTGCTGCCGGAACTGCCGCCCACCCCACGGGAGCCGGACAATCCGGCGGTGATCGTCGGCCACAGTCCCGCGCGGCTGGAAGCCACCTGCGCCTGGGCCAGGCGATAGGCCGCCTCGGCGGCGACAATCGACTGGTTGGCCTTGGCCGCGCGGGTCATCAGGTCATTGAGGATCGGATCGTGATAGCCCAGCCACCACTGGCTGTCCAGCGCGCCCTGGGGATTGGCCACCGCCCGCTGCCATTGCGCGCCCTCCTTGAACGCCTGCGGCAGTTCGATCGGTGGCTTTTGGTAATCCGGCCCGACCATGCAGCCGCTCATGCTCAAGCTGAGCAACAGGACCAGGCAAGGGACACGTCGACCCGTCATCATGCTTCAAGACTCCTTGCTGCGCCGGCGCAGCCGCTCGGAAGCGCTGTCCAGCCACAGGTAGATGACCGGCGTGGTGTACAGCGTCAGCAACTGGCTGAGCAGCAACCCGCCGATAATGGAAATACCCAGGGGCCGGCGCAGCTCCGAGCCGTAGCCGCTGCCCAGTACCAGCGGCAAAGCGCCGAGGATGGCCGCCAGGGTGGTCATCATGATCGGTCGGAAGCGGATCAGGCACGCCCGGTGAATGGCCTCGCGGGCACTGAGCCCGTGCTGGACCCGCTCGGTAATGGCGAAGTCGATCATCATGATCGCGTTCTTCTTGACGATCCCGATCAGCAGGATCACCCCCACCAGGGCGATGATCGACAGTTCGGTGCCGGTCAGCAGCAAGGCGATCAGCGCCCCGACGCCGGCCGAAGGCAGGGTCGAAAGAATGGTCAGCGGATGCATCAGGTTCTCGTAGAGAATGCCCAGCACGATGTACACCGACAGCAGCGCCGCGACGATCAGCAACGGCTCGCTGGCCACCGACGACTGAAATACCTGGGCCGTGCCGGCAAACTGGCCGAGCACGCTGGCGGGCATGCGCAGTTGTGCCACGGCGTTCTCCACCAGGGCGGTGGCCTCGCCTATGGAGACGCCAGGGGCCAGGTTGAACGAGACCGTCACCGCGGGGAACGTGCCCTGGTGGGCAATGGAAATAGCCGTGCGCTGGATAGCGGTATCCGACAGCGCCGCCAGCGGCACCAGGGTCGGGCTGACGGTCGCCAGCGGTGTCGCCGTTGCGTTCTTGCCGCTGCTCGCCGGCCCGGTCGGTACATAGATCGACTTGAGCGTCTGCGGGTCGCTCCAGTACGGTGGCGCCACTTCCATCACCACATGGTACTGGTTGGCCGCCTTGTAGATGGTCGAGACCTGACGCTGGCCGAAGGCGTCATACAGCGTCTGGTCGATATTGCCGATATTGACCCCCAGCCGCGCCGCGGTATCGCGGTTGATATGGATATTCGCCAGCAGGCTGTTGTCCTGCTGGTCGGTGTTGATATCGGTCAGTTGCGCCAAGGTGTGCAGCACCGCGACGACCTTGGGCACCCACTCGTCGAGGCTGTCCTGGTCATCGGCGGTCAGGGTGTACTGGTACTGCGCCCCGCTCTGCCGGCCACCGACGGTGATGTCCTGGGCCGATTGCAGGTACAGGCGGGTGCCCGGCAGGTCGCCGAGGGCCTTGCGGATCTGCGCGATCACCTGGTCGGCGCGGTCCTGGCGCTCGCCGACAGGCTTGAGCGCGATAAACAGCTGGCCGCTGTTGATCGCCCCGCCACCGCCTCCGCCGCCACCGATAAAACCACCGACGGTCTGCACATTCGGGTTGTGCGAGGCAGTCTGGTTGATCTTGCTGAAAGCCGCCTGCATCGCATCGTAGGAAATGCTCTGAGGCGCGATGATGCTGCCCTGCAAGCGCCCGGTGTCCTCCTGGGGAAAGAACCCTTTGGGCACCAGCACATAGAGCACGCCGGCAAACACGATCACCAGCACCGTCAGCAAACCCATCAGGGCCGGATGTCCGATCACCCAGCCCAGGGTCCGGCTGTAGAAGCGGTGGAAGCTCGAATCCGGGTATTCGTGATCCATCCCCGTAGCCTGTTTCGGCCGCAGCAGCACGCTGGACAGCATCGGCGTCACGGTCAGGGAGATCAGCATGGAAATCAGGATCGCCACCGACAGCGTGATGGAGAACTCGCGGAACAGGCGCCCGACGATCCCGCCCATCATCAGCAACGGGATAAACACCGCGATCAGCGAGACACTGATGCTCAGCACGGTGAAACTGACCTCCCGCGTCCCGGCCAGCGCCGCCTGCAGGCGACTCTCGCCGCGTTCGAGGTGACGCATGATGTTTTCCACGATGACGATGGCATCATCCACCACGAAACCGGTGGAAATGGTCAGCGCCATCAGCGACAGGTTGTTCAGGCTGTAGCCGAGGAAATACATGGCGCCGAAGGTGCCCAGTAGCGACAGCGGCACGACAATGGCCGGCACCAGGGTGCTGCGCCAGTCGCGAAAGAAGCCGAAGGTCACCAGGGTCACCAGGAAGATCGATGCCAGCAGGCTGATTTCCACATCGTGCAACGAGGCGCGGATGGTGGTGGTGCGATCCAGCAGGATATTCAGCCTGATCGAAGCCGGGATCGACTCCTGCAGGAACGGCAGCGCGGCCTTGACCGCATCCACCGTCTCGATGACGTTGGCCCCCGGCTGCTTGAACACCACCAGCAGCACCGCCGGCCGGCCGTTGGACAAGCCGAAGTTGCGCAGGTCCTCGACGTCCTCGTGGACATAACCGAGGTCGGCGATATGCACCACGTCGCCGTTGTTCTGCCTGACCACCAGCGGCGCGTAGTCCTCGGGCTTGAACAGCATGTCGTTGGCGCCGATGCCATAGGACTGGTTGCCGATGGCCAGCGCGCCCTTGGGCAGGTTCGAGTTTGACGCCGTGATCGCCCCGCGCACCTGCTCCAGGCTGACGCCGTAATGGTTGAGGCGGTCCGGGTTGAGTTCGATGCGCACCGCCGGCAGCGCGCCGCCGCCGACGGTGACATCGCCGACGCCGCTGGTCTGCAGCAGTTTCTGCTCCAGCAGGGTCGAGGCCACGTCATACATCTGGCCCGGCGTCGCACTGTCGGAGGTCAGGCTGATGATCATGATCGGCGAGTCGGCCGGATTGACCTTGCGATAGGTCGGATTACCCGACAGATCGCTGGGCAGGCTGCTGCGCGCGGCGTTGATGGCGGCCTGGACGTCGCGGGCGGCGCCGTCGATATTGCGACTGAGGTCGAACTGCAGGTTGATACGGGTCGAGCCGAGGTTGCTCGACGAGGTCATCTGGGTCACCCCGGCGATCTGCCCGAACTGCCGCTCCAGCGGGGTCGCCACCGAAGTGGCGACGGTATTCGGATCGGCCCCGGGCAGCGAGGCACGGACGCTGATGGTCGGGAAATCCACTTCCGGCAGCGGCGCCACCGGCAACAACAGGAACGCCAACAGGCCGAACAAGGCCAGACCGACCGCCAGCAAGGTGGTGGCAATCGGACGCTGGATAAAGGGCGCGCTGATATTCATGGCGATCAGCCCTCAGCCTCGCTACGGCGCTTGCCGAAGCGTCGTTCCAACTGGTTCATCGCCAGGAAAATCACCGGTGTGGAAAACAGCGTCAGCAACTGGCTGAGCAGCAGTCCGCCGATGATCGCGATACCCAGCGGATGGCGCAGTTCCGAACCGATGCCGCTGCCCAGGGCCAGCGGTACCGCACCGAACAACGACGCCATGGACGTCATCAGGATCGGCCGGAAACGCAGTTCCGCCGCCTGGCGGATCGCCGCCACCGGATCCAGGCCCTCCTTGCGCTGCAATTCCAGGGCAAAGTCGACCATCATGATGCCGTTCTTCATGACGATACCGATCAGCAGGACGATGCCGATCAGGCCGATGATGTCGAACTGGGTCCCCGTCACCAGCAAGGCCAGCAAGGCACCCAGGGCCGCCGACAGCAGGGTCGAGAGGATGGTCACCGGGTGCACGAAGCTTTCGTAAAGAATACCCAGCATCAGATACACCACGACAATCGCCGCCAGCACCAGGAACACCTGGTTCGACAGCGAGGACTGGAAGGTCGCCGCCGCGCCTTCGAGATTGGCCTGGACCGTCACGGGCAGGCCGACATCCTGTTCGATCCGCGCCAGGCGCGTCACCGCCGCGCCCAGGGTCTGTCCGGGAGCCAGGTTGAACGAAATGTCGGCATAGGGGAACTGGCCCAGCCGGTTGATGGTGATCGGCGTGCGGATCACCTGCTGGGTGGCCATGCTCGCCAGGGGCGCGACCGCACCGCTGCTGGTGGTGACATACAGCCCGCTCAGCAGGTCGGCGAGATTGCGCGGCGGCCGGTCGCTGGCCATCACCACGTGATACTGGTTGAGCTGGGTATAGATGGTCGAGACCTGGCGCTGGCCGAAGGCGTCATACAGCACGTCGTCGATGGCCTGCGGCGTCACCCCCAGCCGTGACGCCGTGGCGCGGTCGATGGTGATCTGGATCTGGTTGCCGAACTGCAGCGCCTGGCTTTGCACATCGCTGAACAGCGGATCCTTGCCGATGGCCGCCAACAGCTTGGCGGTCCATTGCTCCAGCACTTGCGGGTCGGTGGCCTGCAAGCCGAGCCGATAACTGGTGGTGGCTATCGTCGCATCGAGCGTCAGGTCCTGCACGCTGTGCAGGTACAGGCGCACCCCGGAGTCGTCGGCATTGGCGTCGGACAGCCGACGGATCACCGCCGCGGCACTATCGCGCTGGTCGCGGTCCTTGAGGTTGATCAGCAGGTTGCCCTGGTTGATGGTCGGGTTGGTCTGGTCGATCCCGACAAAGGACGACAGGCTCGCCACCGCCGGGTCCTTGAGGATGCGCGCGGCCAGCTTCTGCTGCTGCGCCTGCATCTGCTGGAACGACACGGTCGGCGAACCCTGGGAAATCCCCTGGATCAGCCCGGTGTCCTGCTCGGGGAAAAAGCCCTTGGGCATGATCACGATGATCAGCAGGGTCAGCAACGCTGTAAACACGATGGACAGCAGGGTCAGGGTGCGGTGCAGCAATACCCAGTCCAGACCGCGCACGTAATACCCGTTGATCCGGTCGAAAAAGTCCGGGCGGCGTTCCCCCGGGTGGTTGCGCAGCATGCGCGAACACATCATCGGCGTCAGGGTCAGGGAAATCACCGCGGAGATCACGATGGTCACCGCCACCGTCATGGCGAATTCGCGAAACAGCCGGCCGACCACATCGCCCATGAACAGCAGCGGGATCATCACCGCGATCAGTGCCACCGACAGCGAGACGATGGTGAAGCCGATCTGCGCCGAGCCCTTGAGCGCCGCCTGCAACGGCGTGTCGCCCGCCTCCAGGTAACGGGTGATGTTCTCGATCATGACGATGGCGTCGTCGACCACGAAGCCGATGGCGATGGTCAGCGCCATCAGCGTCAGGTTGTTCAGGGAAAAACCCAGCGCGTAGGCCACCGCCAGGGTGCCGACCAGGGTCAGGGGCACGGTGACGGCGGGAATCACCGTGGCCGGGACATTGCGCAGGAACAGGAAGATCACCAGCACCACCAGCACTACCGCGACCGCCAGTTCGTACTGGACATCGGTGACCGAGGCGCGAATGGTCTGGGTGCGGTCGGTCAGTACGCTGACTTTCAGGGTGCCCGGCAGGCTGGCGCGCAGCTTGGGCAACAGTTGCCGGACCCGGTCGACCACCTGGATCACGTTCGCTCCCGGCTGGCGTTGGATGTTCAGTACGATCGACGGCATATCGTTGGTCCAGGCCGCCTGCCGGGGGTTTTCCGCGCCCTGCACCGAACTGGCGATCTGCGCCAGGCGGATCGGCGCGCCATTCTTGTAGCCGATTACCAGGTCGCGGTATTCGTCGGCTGACTGCAACTGGTCATTGGCACCGATGGAGAACGCCTGGAACTTGCCGTCGATATTGCCCTTGGCCTGGTTGACGTTGGCCGTGCCGAGAGAACCGCGCAGATCCTCCAGAGACAGGCCAAGGCTGTTCAGTGCCGACGTATTGGCTTCGATCCGCACCGCCGGACGCTGGCCGCCGCTGATGGTGACCAGCCCGACGCCGGAAATCTGCGAGATCTTCTGGGCCAGGCGGGTATCGGCCAGGTCTTCGATCCTGGTCAGCGGCAGGACATCGGAGGTCAGCGACAACGTCAGCACCGGTGCATCGGCCGGGTTGACCTTGCTGTACACCGGCGGATACGGCAGGTTGGCCGGCAGGAAAGTGCCGGCGGCGTTGATCGAGGCCTGCACTTCCTGTTCGGCGATATCCAGCGACAGCGCCAGGTCGAATTGCAGGGTAATCACCGAGGCGCCGTCGGAGCTGGTGGAACTCATCGATTTGAGGCCGGGCATTTCGCCGAACTGGCGCTCCAGCGGTGCGGTGATCGAGGAACTGATCACATCCGGGCTGGCGCCCGGGTATTGGGTGAAGACCTGAATGGTCGGGTAATCGACTTCCGGCAACGCCGAGACCGACAGGAAGTGGTAGCCGAGCAGTCCGATGAGGAAAACGGCAACCATCAGCAGCGTGGTCGCGATGGGGCGTTCGATAAAGGGACGTGAGATGTTCATGGACAAACCCTCACTGGCCGACCACCTTCACCGTGGAGCCGTTGTCCAGTTTGTCCGCGCCTTCGGTAATTACCTGCTCGCCGGCTTTCACGCCGTTTTCCAGGACCGCCGTGAGGTCGCCACTGATGGGCCCGCTCTTGATCGTGCGCAGGCTGGCCTTGTTGCCCTGCACCACAAAGACGAAATCGCCCTTGCTGCCGTGCTGGATCGCCAGGGTCGGCACCACCGCCACCTGTCGCAGGGTGTCGGCCTTGAGCCGGGCATTGACGAACTGGTTGGGAAACAGCGCGTGTCCCGCATCGTCGAACTGCGCCTTGACCCTGACGGTACCGGTGCTGGTATCGACTTGGTTGTCCAGGGCCAGCAAGGTGCCGCTGGCCAGCAGGTCGTGCTTGTTGCGGTCGTAGGCCAGTACCTGGACCGTGCCCTTGGCCATGGCCTGGTCAATGGCGCCAAGATCGTCTTCAGGCACCGCGAAGACCACCGTCGCCGGGTTCATCTGGGTGATCACCGCGATACCCGTGGTGCTGCCGGCGGTGACGAAGTTGCCGGGGTCCACCAGGCGCAGGCCGACGATGCCATCGACCGGCGAGGTGATGGTGCAGTAGCCCAGTTGCACTTGCAGGTTCTGCACCGCGCCGTCATCCGCGGCCACCGTGCCCTGTTGTTCCTGGACCGTGGCGACCTGGGTATCGAGGGTCTGCTGGCTGACCGAACCGACCTTGATCAGTTCGCGAAAACGCGCGAGGTCGCGCTGGGCATTGACCAGCACCGCCTGGTCGTGGGCCAGGACGCCCCTGGCCTGCGCCAGTTGAGCCTTCAGTGCGCGGTCATCGATGCGCGCCACCACCTGGTCCTTGGAGACCCGCTGGCCTTCCTTGAAGTCAACCGAGGCGAGGATCCCGGATACCTGGCTGACCACCGTCACACTGCGCGTCGGCGTCACCGTACCCAGGGCGTCGATATACACCGGGACGTCCATCAGCTTGACGGCGACGGCCGTCACCGGATCGCCCGGCGACGGAGGTTTGCCCCTGGGCGTGTGCAAACCGTGATAAAGCGCCCAACCGCCTGCCAGGAGCGCGAGCGCCACGACGACCAGCAAAATCCAGGTTCCCTTGCTGCTCTTCACTCTTGTCTCCCCGGGGGCCTCGCTGGCGCCTGCGCAGCGGACACCACCCCGATGCACTGAAGGTTAGTCTGCTATCGAGGTTGCACCCATGAACCTGAACGGCAGCTTTCTGCCGGCGATGGGGATCGTGAAACTCTTGTCAGTCAAGGAAGTGACGAACGGCCAGGCCGAATGTCCGTCTGCCCTTGCGCTTGGGCAGACGCGATCTACTGTCTAAGGGTACGGTTGCAAGACAACCGAGGTTCCCCCCCACGTATTCTGGTCTGCAGTTCCGTCCAGTGACAAAGACATCATGGAGTCCGCGTCATGGAAGAAACCCTCATTCTGGTCGATGAGGATGATTGCGAAACCGGCAGTGCGCACAAGCTGTTCATCCATCAACAAGGCTTGCGACATCGGGCCTTCTCGATCTTCATCTTCGACGGCTACGATCGCTTGCTGCTGCAGCAACGGGCCCTCGGCAAATACCATTCGCAAGGCCTGTGGACCAACACCTGCTGCGGCCATCCGCGCGTCGGCGAACAGACCCATGCCGCCGCGCAGCGACGCCTGTTCGAGGAAATGGGCCTGGCCTGCCCGCTGAAGAAAGTGGCGTCCCTGCTCTATCGGGAACAGGTCTCGAACGATCTGATCGAACATGAATTCGACCATCTGTTCGTCGGCATCAGCGATGCTCTGCCCGTAGCCAATCCCGATGAAGCCCTGTCCTGGGAGTGGATGACCCTCTCCGAGATTCCGCATTGCATTGCCGCCGCCCCGGAGCGGTACACGGTCTGGTTCCGCAGGATCTTCGACACCTACACCCTCGCGAGCCTGCGCACCTGGCAAAAGCTGGCGGTCACGCTCCCCTCGACCAGTCATCTGGCACTCTAGAGATCCCGTTCATGAAACGTTACGCGCACGACGCGTGGGCGACCTTGTTGCCGATCGCGCCCACCCCGGGTATTGCCGGGGCGACCCAGGGACGGAGGAGCATGACATGTTCGAGCTACTGAACACCATCGACAGCCCGGACGATTTACGGGCACTGCATCCCAGGGCGCTGTCGACAGTCGCCGATGAGCTGCGAGCCTTTATCCTGCACAGCGTTTCACGAACCGGCGGGCATCTGTCGGCCAACCTGGGCACCGTGGAACTGGCCATTGCCCTGCACTATGTGTTCGACACCCCCCATGACCGGATCGTCTGGGATGTCGGGCACCAGTCCTACCCGCACAAGATCCTCACCGGGCGCCGCGAGGCCATGGCAGGCATTCGCCAACTGGGCGGGATATCCGGTTTTCCCCGACGCCAGGAGTCCGAGTACGACACCTTCGGCACCGCTCACTCCAGCACTTCGATTTCCGCGGCCCTGGGCATGGCCCTGGGGGCACGCAACAAAGGCGAGCACCGGCATGGCATCGCGGTCATCGGCGACGGCGCCCTGAGCGGCGGCATGGCCTACGAGGCCATGAACAACGCCGGCCTGCATCAGGACCTGCCGTTCCTGGTGATCCTCAACGACAACGATATGTCGATCTCCCCCGCCGTCGGCGCGTTGCGCCACTACCTGGGAAGACTCACCGCCCATCGCTGCACGTCTTCGGCCAGGGCCGCCATCAAGCGCATCCTGCGCGAGGAAACGGCGGCAGGCGAAGGGTCCGTCCCCGCATTCTTAGCACAGCTCACCGGGCAGAAATTGTCGGCGACGCTGTTCGAGGCCCTGGGCTTCGATTACACCGGTCCCGTCGACGGGCATGATCTGGGCGAGCTGATTCCGGCGTTGCAGGCCCTGAAAAGCCGGCGCGGCCCGCAGTTGCTGCATATCGTCACCGAAAAGGGCCACGGCTACAGCCCGGCGGCCAGCGATCCGGTGCTGTACCACGGGCCCGGGAAGTTCAATCCGGAGCAGGGTATCCAGCCGGCAATACCCGGCCGCCAGAGCTACACCCAGGTCTTCGGCAACTGGCTGTGCGATGAGGCCGCGCTCGACCCGCGCGTCGTCGCGATCACCCCGGCCATGCGTGAAGGTTCGGGGCTGGTGGAGTTCGAGCGGCGTTTCCCCGACCGTTACTTCGATGTCGGCATCGCCGAGCAGCACGCCCTGACCTTTGCCGCGGGCCTGGCGACCGAAGGCCTGAAACCGGTGGTCGCCATCTACTCGACCTTCCTCCAGCGCGCCTACGACCAGTTGATCCACGATATCGCCCTGCAGAATCTGCCGGTACTGCTCGCCATCGACCGCGCCGGGATTGTCGGGGCCGACGGCGCCACCCACACCGGGGCGTTCGATATCGCTTACCTGCGCTGCGTGCCCAACCTGGTGATCATGGCCCCGGCGGACGAAAACGAATGCCGGCAGATGCTGCACACCGCCCTGCAGCAGAACGGCCCCGTGGCGGTACGTTATCCGCGTGGTGCCGGTAGCGGCGCCGCGACGCTGGTCGAGCTGAACGCCATGCCCCTGGGCCGTGGTGAAATCCGTCGGCAATCGACCCGGACCCAGGGTTTGCGAATCGCCATTCTCGCCTTTGGTTCCATGCTGTTGCCCAGCCTGGGCGCCGCCGAGGTCCTGGACGCGACGGTGGCCAACATGCGTTACGTCAAGCCCCTGGATGTCGACCTGATAGAAAGCCTGGCCGGCAGTCACGACCTGCTGGTGACGGTTGAGGAAGGCTGTGTGAAAGGTGGTGCCGGCAGCGCCTGTCTCGAACACCTGGCCGCTTCGGTGGTGTCGCACAAGCTGCTGCAACTGGGTTTCGACGATCAGTTCATCGAGCATGGCACCCCGGAACAGTTGCTCGGTGCCTGCGGCCTGGACGCCGCAGGCATTGTCGCGGCGGTCCAGGTCTTTTGCGGACAGGTCAGCCGTGCGCAGGAGGCGTCCTTGCGTGCAGGCGAGATTCGCTGGCAGGCCATGGGCGGAGGTCACCCATGAACGTCATCCTGGCCCAACCCCGTGGTTTCTGTGCCGGCGTGGTGCGGGCGATCGATATCGTCGAACTGGCCCTGGAGCAGTATGGCGTGCCGGTGTATGTACGACACGAGATCGTGCATAACCGCCATGTGGTCGACAGTCTGAAGGCCCAGGGGGCGATCTTCGTCGACGAGCTGGACGAAGTACCGATCGAGGCCATCGCGGTGTTCAGTGCCCATGGCGTGGCCAGGGTCGTCGAAGACGCCGCGCGCCAGCGCCAGTTGCGGGTGCTGGATGCCACCTGCCCGCTGGTCGCCAAGGTGCATAACCAGGGCCGTCAGTACGCCGCCAAAGGTTATCAGGTGGTCCTGATCGGTGACGTCGGGCATCCCGAGGTGATCGGTATTCTCGGGCAGGTTCCCGCTCCGGTTGTCGTGGTGCGCGACGTGGAACAGGTGCAGGCGCTGCCCTTCGCGCCCGATACGCCGCTGGCCTATATCACCCAGACCACCCTCAGCGTCGATGACACCCGCGTCGTGGTCCTGGCCCTGCAACGGCGCTACCCGGGCATCGTCGGCCCGGATACCCGCGATATCTGCTACGCCGTGCAGAACCGCCAGAACGCCTTGCGCAGCCTCAGCCAGTGTGTCGACCTGATGCTGGTGGTGGGCGCGGCGAACAGCGCCAATACCGTGACCTTGCACACGCTTGCCGATGAAACCGGCGTGCCGGCCTACCGGGTGGCCGATGGCAGCGAACTGGACCGGCAGTGGTTTCGCGATATCGAGACCGTCGGGATCACCGCAGGGGCCTCGACGCCCGAGGCGCTGGTCGAGGACGTGATTGCCGCCCTTGGCAAGCTGGCACCGCTGACGATCACTACCCTGCCCGGTCGCGAGGAACGGGTGCAATTCAATCTGCCGGACGGGCTGATCGCCCGCAGCCGCTAAACCATCAGGGCATAGGAGCCGACATGATCCCTGCATTCGATCGACCACCGATTCACCTGCCCTTTGCCTCGCGGATCAACCCGCATCTGGAGCATGCCAGCCGAGCCTCCGACGCCTGGCTGGAGTCGATGGGCCTGATCGACCCCGCGACACGCCAGATACTGGACAGCGGGTGCTTCGGCGAACTGAACGCCAGGGTTTTCCCTGATGTGGATGCCACCGGGCTGGAACACATGATCAGTCTGATGAGCTGGCTTTTCCTGCTGGACGATGCCCTCGACCAGGGGGAACTGAACCATCATGTGATCGCGACCGAGGCCCTGCTGGAACGCCTGTTTTCGCAGTTGGCGCAAGACCCGCTGGCGCCCGCCGCCAAACCGGGCCTGGAGTTGGCCGGGGGCGCCCTGATCGGCTCGATCCGGCGCGGCCTGAGTACCGCCGGGCAGCGACGTTTCCTCGGCGAGATCCGGGCCTACTTCGATGCGGTCCTGAAAGAAGTCGAGATCCGCGCCGCTGGCGTGGTGCCAGACCTGCTGGCCTTCGCTCTGGTCCGGCGCTATACCGGCGCCAGCCAGTTGATGTTCAGCGCCGGCGAATATGCCAACCATGCCGAATTGCCCGAGGCCTTCTGCCGTACCCGGCCTTTCCAGGCCTTGCAACAGAGCACCAGCGATGTGCTGGTCCTGGTCAATGATATTTTTTCCTACGCCAAGGAAAGCCGTTTCGATGAAATCAACAATTATGTGGTGGTCTGCCGGCATCACCTGGGCCTGTCGGTCCGCGAGGCCATGGCGTTCGTCAATGGCCTGGTGACTTCCCGTGTCCGGGCGTTCGAGCAGGCGCGGGAACGGCTGCCGGCGTTTCTCGATCAGCAGCGCTATACCGATCTCGAACGCCAGGCGATCGAGCGTTATGCCGATACGCTGGAAAACTGGATGAGCGGCAATCTCGACTGGTCACTGGAGGTTCCCCGCTACAACGCCCCGTGCTTCACCGAGGAGGCTCGTCGATGAATCCCCTGATCACCCGCCGCCAGACCCGCCAGGTCGCTATCGGACCGGTCAGCCTGGGCAGCGCCAGCCCGATCGTGGTCCAGGCCATGACCAATACCGATACCGCCGATGCCCGGGCCACCGCCGCCCAGGTCGAACAGTTGGCCCTGGCCGGCGCCGAACTGGTGCGCATCACGGTGAACGGCCATGAAGCGGCGTCCCAGGTGGCGAAGATCCGCGATTTGCTCGATGCCCGGCAGATCGGGGTGCCGCTGGTGGGTGACTTTCATTTCAACGGCCACCGGCTGCTGGCGACCTATCCCGAGTGCGCGCAAGCCCTGGACAAGTACCGGATCAACCCCGGCAATGTCGGCAAGGGCGCCCGTCGCGACGAGCAGTTCTGCGAGATGATCGAAATCGCCTGCCGCTACGACAAACCGGTGCGCATCGGGGTCAACTGGGGCAGTCTCGATCCGGACCTGCTGGCGCGCATGATGGACAGCAATGCGGCACTGGCCCAACCGCTGGCCGCCGACGCGGTGATGCGCGAAGCGCTGGTGGTGTCGGCGCTGGAGAATGCGCAACGGGCCATTGCAGTCGGCCTGCCGGCGGAGCGGATCGTGCTGTCGGCCAAGGTCAGCCATGTCCAGGACCTGATTGCCGTGTACCGCGACCTCGCCGCCCGTTGCGACTTCCCCCTGCACCTGGGCCTGACCGAAGCCGGCATGGGCTCGAAGGGGATCGTCGCCTCCTCCACCGCCCTGGCGGTTCTGCTCCAGGAAGGCATCGGCGACACGCTGCGGATTTCCCTCACCCCCGAACCCGGCGGGGACCGCACCCGCGAGGTGCAGGTCGCCCAGCAGATCCTGCAGACCATGGGCTTGCGGGCGTTCACCCCGACCGTAGTCGCCTGTCCCGGCTGTGGGCGTACCACCAGTGATTTCTTCCAGCGGCTGGCTCAACAGATCGAACATCATCTGGTAACGCAGATGCCCCTCTGGAAATCCCGATTCCACGGGGTCGAGCAGATGCATGTCGCCGTCATGGGCTGCGTAGTGAACGGTCCGGGCGAAAGCCGCCTGGCGGATATCGGCGTCTCGCTGCCCGGTGCCGGAGAACACCCTTCGGCTCCCGTCTACATTGACGGCGAACGCGTGTTGACACTCAAGGGGCCAGGTATCGCCCAGGACTTCATCCAACTGCTTGAGGCCTATGTCGCTGCTCGCTATGGCCGGCAGGAGTCTGCACGGCGACAGCTGGACGAACTCCTGGTGCATCTGGGCAGAGTACGTGTGCTGTGAATCACCGCACGACCGGAACCCTCACTATGCCAGGCTCACGCTCGACATTACCGCGACACCTGCAGCAGGTGATCGAGACCCTTCCCCACGACGAAGTGCGGGTCAATCCCCATGCGCCTTTGGCTGAGGTCGAGGCCATGCGCTGGGTGCAGCGTTTCCACCTGGCCAGGGGCGATGAAGCACTCGAGCGCTTCAAACGGATCAAGTGCGGCGCATTCGCCGGGCATACCTATCCCCACGCGCCCCCAGAAAAGGTAATCCTGGGTGCGGAATTGATCGGCTGGTTATTTCTCTTCGACGACCAATATGGCGAGGGCCAGGAGGCCATCACGATGGCACGGGTTTTCGACAGTTGCATGGAAACCCTCAGGACCGGGCAACCGCCTCTCCTTGAGCCTTTGCCATTCCACGGCGCATTGGCTGACCTGAACGCACGTTTTTCAGCACTGGGCCAACCTCTTTGGCAAAGGCTGTTCGCGCAGAGCATGGGGGACTATTTCAGCGGTTGCCTGTTCGAACTGCCCTACCGCCAATCGGGGCTCTGCCCGACCCTGGACGCTTATATCCGACTACGCACCTGGTCCATCGGCGCACTCCCGGTGTTTGATCTGATCCTGCTGGAAATGAACCCTCTGCCCTTGCCGCTTCGCGCGCCGCTGATCGCGTTCCGCGAACACTGCGCACAACTGACCGCCTGGGTCAACGATCTGCACTCGTACACCAAGGAGACCGCCAGTCACGACCCGCTGAATCTGGTGGCGGTGCTCCAGCAGGAACGGCAACTGCTCCTGGAGGATGCGTTCCTCGCCGCGGTCGATCTGTATCGACAAGGCCTGGTGGCCATGTCCGACCTGGCTCGGAGCATCCAGGCTTCGCCTCATTGCACCCCACAGGAAAAGGCCCTGGTCCAAGGCACCATCGACTGGGTACATGGCAATACCGCCTGGACCCGCCTATCCGGCCGTTACTATCCCCAAGGCCATCAGGAGTCCTGATCATGCCGCAACGTCTTGCACTCCTGGGGGCCACCGGCTCCATCGGCGACAGTACCCTGGATCTGGTGGCTCGGCATCCCGAACAGCTTTCCGTGTTCGCCCTGACCGCGCATCACAATATCGACAAGCTGTGCCGGCAATGCCTGGCCTTCAGGCCCGAAGTCGCCGTCGTTGCCGATGCGGCGGCCGCCGCACGGTTGTCGGCGTGGCTGCTGGCCCTTGGGCAGAACACCGAGGTGCTGCATGGGCCGCAGGCGCTGGTAGACGTGGCCCGCGCCAGTGAATGCGACACCGTGGTCGCAGCTATTGTCGGCGCCGCCGGGTTGGCCTCGACATTGGCCGCCGCACAAGCCGGCAAGCGCATCCTGCTGGCCAACAAGGAAGCACTGGTGATGTCCGGCGCGCTGTTCATGGCCAGCGTCATCGAATCGAAAGCCCAGTTATTGCCGGTCGACAGCGAACACAATGCGATCTTCCAATGCCTGTCGAGCCACCCCGAAGTCCGTCCCGAACGCCTGATCCTCACCGCTTCCGGCGGGCCTTTCCTGACCCGGCCGCTGGACACCCTGGACAGCGTCACCCCCGACCAGGCCTGCGCCCATCCGAAGTGGCGCATGGGGCGCAAAATCTCGGTGGACTGCGCGACCATGATGAACAAGGGGCTGGAGGTGATCGAAGCACGCTGGCTGTTCGCTATGCCCGCCGAGCGGATCGAGGTGCTGATTCATCCGCAAAGCATCGTGCACTCGATGGTGGTGTATGCCGACCAGTCGGTACTGGCGCAACTGGGCAATCCCGATATGCGCACGCCTATCGCCCAGGCCCTGGCCTATCCACGACGTATCGACTCCGGCGTCGACCCGCTGGACCTGACGCGTTGCGAGCCGCTAGTCTTTGCCCGCCCGGACCTGGTGCGATTCCCCTGCCTGCGCCTGGCCCTTGAAGTAGCCCGGGACGGCTGTGAACTCAGCGTGGTGCTCAATGCAGCCAATGAAGTGGCGGTAGCGGCCTTTCTCGCGGGCTCGCTGGCCTTCAACGATATCACCCGTGTTGTCGCACAAACCCTGGAACAGACAGTTTCGGTGGCAATGGACAGCCTTGAGGCAATCGAGGAAACCGACCGCCAGGCACGTGCCAGGGCAACGCGGCTGTCAGGCCTGCCACCAGCGCGGCAATAACTGCCGGACCCCGGCCTCGGCAAAACGGTCGTCGATCAGCATCACCACGCCGCGATCCTGCTGGCTGCGGATCACCCGCCCCGCCGCCTGCACGACTTTCTGCAGCCCGGGATACAGGTAGGTGTAGTCATACCCGGAGCCGAACAGCGCCGCCATGCGCTGCTTGATCTGTTCATTGACCGGATTCAGTTGCGGCAGGCCCAGGGTCGCGATAAAGGCGCCGATCAGGCGCTGGCCGGGCAAGTCGATGCCCTCGCCGAAGGCCCCGCCCAGTACCGCGAAGCCGATGCCCTGGCTGTGTTCGGTGAATTGTTCGAGAAAGGCCTGGCGCTGGGCCTCTTCCATGCGCCGTTCCTGTTGCCAGAGCGCAATCCTTGGATGCCGCTCGGCCAGCAACTGCACCACCTGCTGCAGGTAGTCGAAGCTGCTGAAGAACGCCAGGTAGTTACCGGGGCGTTGCGCGAACTGCCCGGCCAGCAACTCGACGATGGGCGCCAGGGAGGCCTGGCGATGGACGAAGCGCGTGGATATCTCGCTGACTATCCGCAGTTCAAGCTGTTCGCGGCGGAACGGCGACTCGACATCGATCCAGGCGGTATCGGCCGGCAGCCCCAGCAGGTCGGCGTAGTAATGCCTGGGGCTCAGGGTCGCGGAAAACAGCACGCTGCTGCGGGCGGCGGTCAGCCGTGGGCGGATAAAGGCGGCCGGCACGACATTGCGCAGGCACAGCTGCGACAGACGTCGCCGGCCGTGCTCACGCAGGCTGATATCGAAAATGAAATGCTCGTCGAACAGTTCCCCGACCCGGGTGAATTGCAGGAGGTCGAAGTAGAACGCCTGGAGTTCGGCGTCCACCCCTTGCGGGTGTTCGTTGAGGTAGTCGCCCATGGCCGAGATACACAGGGACATCGCCTGCAGCAGCCGGGTCGGAGCCTGGGCACTGGCCTGGTAGGTCGCGACCTGCTCCTTGTGCAGGGCATTCCACTCGCGGTTGAGCCGTTGCAGCGATTTCTTCAGGGGTTCCGGCGCGTTCTGACGCAACTGGACGAGGTTGTACTGGTCCAGGCTGGCGCTATACATCTGGCGCCCGCGCTCCACCAGGTTGTGCGCCTCGTCCACCAGCGTCGCTACCCGCCACTGGTTGGCCTGGGCCAGGCCGAACAGCAGTGCACTGAAGTCGAAGTAGTAGTTGTAGTCGGCGACCACCCAGTCGGCCCAGCGCGCCATTTCCTGGCTCAGGTAATACGGGCAGATGCCGTGGGCCAGGGCGATCTCCCGCAGGGCCTGGCGATCGAGCAGCGCCACGGCGGCCGCGGCCTGGCGCGCGGCCGGCAAACGATCGTAGAAACCCCGCGCCAACGGGCAGGCATCGCCATGACAGGCTTTGTCCGGATGCTCGCAGGCCTTGTCCCGGGCCACCAGCTCCAGCACCCGCAGCGGCAGGCCGGGACGGCTGTCGTGCAGGATCCGCGCCGCATCGAGGGCAAGCTGGCGCCCCGGGGTCTTGGCCGTCAGGAAAAACACCTTGTCCAGTTGCTGTGGCGCCAGGGCCTTGAGCATGGGAAACAGCGTGCCGATGGTCTTGCCGATACCGGTCGGGGCCTGGGCCATCAGGCAGCGACCGGTGCTCACCGCCTTGTACACCGTTTCCGCCAGGCTGCGCTGGCCGGGGCGGAAATCGCCATGGGGGAACGCCAGCGCCTGCGCCGCCAGGTCACGGGCACTGCGATGGGCGGCTTCCTGGTCGGCCCAGTGCAGGAACAGCGAGCACTGCCGTTCGAAGAAGTCCCTGAGGTCCGCGGACGTCCAGGTTTCGCGCAGCAGGGTTTCCTTTTCGCTGAGAATATCGAAATAAACCAGCGCCAGGTTGATTTCGGCCAATTGCAGGTGCTCACAGGCCAGCCAGCCGTAGATCCGCGCCTGGGCCCAGTGCAACTGGCGATGGTTGGCCGGCTGGGTGGCGAGATCGCCGCGATAGGTCTTGATCTCCTCCAACTGGTTTTGCACCGGGTCATAGCCATCCGCTCGGCCCCTGACCCGCAGGCCCTGGTAATGCCCTTCCAGCGCCAGTTCGGCGCGATAACCTTCGTTGCGACGCGCGGCCACCGTGCGGTGACCGGCAATACCCTCCAGGGCGGTCGGTGACGGGGTGAAGCGCAGGTCCAGGTCGCCGACCTTGGCGGTGAATTCGCACAGGGCCCGCACGGCAACGCTGTAGCTCAAGTGACCGGCTCCGACCATTGCACATGGCAGACGGCGATCGGCATCTGGTGCTGGTGACAGAACTCCAGCCAGCGCAGCTGGTTGTCCTGCAGGCGATCGCCCGGCCCCTTCACTTCGATCATCCGATAGGTCCGCTGCGCCGGCCAGAACTGGATCAGGTCGGGCATACCGGCCCGGTTGGCCTTGATATCCAGCAGCAGGCGTTCGAACCAGTGTTGTAGATGAATCGCCGGCAGGCATTCCAGAGCCTGCTCCAGCAGTTCCTCGGTCAATACGTTCCAGAACACAAAGGGCGATTGCAGCCCCCATTTGGCGACAAAGGTGCTGCGGATGGTCTGTTTGTAGCGCTGGTCCGCCAGTTGCTCCAGGCAGCCGGCAAACAGCTCGGCCCGGCGCTGATGAAAGTCCTCGCTGTGCAGGTCTGCCGGCCCGCTCTGGAACGGATGGAAGAACGCGCCCGGCAGCGGTGCGAAAATCGCCGGCCAGCACAGCAGGCCGAACAACGAGTTGATCAGGGTATTTTCCACGAAGTGTACCGGCGCATGATCCTCATGCAGATGCCGGGCAACCCGTTGTTCGACCGACTCCTCCGGCTCATGGCTCAGGTTGAAGTCCAGCCGCGTCACCGGCGTCGGTGCCTTGCGCTGCAACGCCGGCAACCCGAGACGGCGGCGCAGCCTTGGCAGGATCCGCTGCAGATGCTGTTGCTCCTCGGCACTCTCCGGCGCCGCCTCGGCCGCGCCAGCCAACACCATGGCCCGCTCATGCTCACCCAGGCGCTCCAGCACGCGGATGCTGCGCAGGCGCGCGCCGGGATACTGGCAACCGGCATAAATCGCCAGGGCGCCGGGCAGGTCCTCCAGGCGCTCGCTGTATTGGCCCAGTTGAAACAGCAGCTTGCCCCGCCGCCGCTCCAGCCAGGGGTTGTCGGTCTGCAACTGGTGGATATGCTCCAGCACCCGGGCGCTGTCCACCCCCGCCTCCAGGGCTTCACGGGCCGTGTGCAGGTGCAGGTAGCCGTCCACGTCGGCCCGACTGCGCAAACCGCGGGACTCGGCGCAGAACTCGACCTTTTCGTAACTGAAGATGCCCAGGTCAGCCAGCACGAACTCCGACCAGTCCTGGTAGAGATTGCCGAAGAACATCAGCCGCAGGCGGTCGCACAGCGCCATGACCTGCAGGCTGTAGAGTCGGTCAGGCAACTGCGGGCACCACCGGGCGAACGAACGCGCCTCGTCGCCGAACTGGTCGACCAGGGCCACCTGCAGCTCGCTTTTCCTGGCCTTGGGCTGCGCGATAAAATCCGCGAAGGCTTGCACGATCTCGGCCTTTTGCAGAACCGCGAACAGCGCACCCAACTCCAACGGGCTATCGTCCCGGACCCAGCCCAGGGCCAGCAGCGGTAACGCCGCCGCTTCGCTGCTGCCGATTTCCCCATAGTTCAACTTGCTGGCACGAAAGTGCTCGCCCTTGCGCATCACCATGCGCACCAGCAGAGCCCGTGAAACCTTGGGCAATCCGGAAAAATCGTCGATGAACGCCCTTTCCTGCTCGTCCAGCAGATCGGCATAACGCTGTACCAGCCAGTCGAGCACGCGCTGGAAATTGTTCAAATAGTAAAACGGGTCGTCGAGGGGCTGGATCGTCACGGGCAGGCAGGACCACGGTTATCGAATGCTGGTTATACATACAGATAACAGCCATCCCCGCGCCTGGCAAACACAATTGGACAAAAGGCGGGTCGGGCAATGCGTTCAGGGGGTCGACTCCAGGCGCAAGGCGTCGGCCAGCGTGCCCAGGGCCTGCTCCAGATGGCGGTGGCCGTTGGAGGTGGTGCTCAGGCGCAGGCAATCGCGGTGCAACCCGTGCAGGCTGAACAACTCGCCCGGGGCCATGACGATCTTCTGCTCCAGCAGGCGCTCGAACACCTTGCGCATGTCTGTCGGGCGTGCGGCCCGGGCCCAGACGGTGGCGCCGCCCTGGGGCGTGACGAAGTCAAGGCTGTCGGCCAGGCGCTCGCGCAGCAACTGGCTGACCTGCAGCATGCGTTCGTTGAGCAACCGGCGCAGCGTACCGAGGTGCTGGTCGATGCGTCCGCTGCTGTACAGGCGGGCAATCGCCTTCTGCCGCGTGGGCGACATGCGGAACGAGCGCAGCAGGAAATGCCGCTGCAACTCCACTCCGAGATGCCGTGACAACAGGTAGCCGAATGGCGCTTCGCAGCCCATGAAACGCTCGAAACTGGCGAAGACCAGCAGGCGATCAGGGTCGACCAGGTCGCGCATACACACGCCGCCGGTTTTAAAGGCCAGTTCGCCATGACTGTCGTTCTCCAGCAACCAGACGCCGAAATGCTCCAGCAACCGAGCGATCTGCTGTCGCTGCTCCAGCGGCATCAGGCTGCCGTAGGGCATATTGATCCTGGAGGACATCAGCAACAGCTTGACCGGCTGGGTCTGGAGCAGGTGCTCGAACCCTGCCAGGTCAAACGCGCCGTGCCTGTCCAGGGGCAGTTCGACCACGTTCACCCCGCCGGCCTGCAACAGCCGCAGGATCACCCAGTCACAAGGCGACTCGACCAGTACCGTCGCCTGTTTCAGGGACAGCGCCGCCATCAGCGTTTCCAGGACACTGCGCAGATCGGCACCGATATAGACGTCGTCGGCATGCCAATAGCGCTGCGCCGAGGTGGTGTAGCGCACCGCCAGGGCCGTGCGCAGCTCCAGTTCGCCAAATGGCTGGAACTGCGGCTGCTGCTGGCGCGGATACTGGCGCACCAGTTCGCGCTCAAGCAGCAGCAGCGGATTGTCCAGCGACAACAGCAACGCCGGTTCATCACTGCTCAGCACCAGGGTTCCCGGACGGCGCGAATGCACATACATCTGCTCCAGCAGGTCGGCGCTGCCGCTGACGAACGCGTTGCAGGAGACCGGCAACGCGTAATAGCCCGACTTGGCCTGGGAATAGACCCGTCCCTCCTTCTCCAGTAAGGAGTAGGCATACTGGATGGTCGAGATCGACACGTTCAGCCGTTCGGCCAGATGCCGCAGCGAGGGCAGCTTGACCCGTGCATCGGTTTCCACCTCGTTGATCAGGCTGACCAGGTAACGGTAGACCGACTGGTAGGCAAAGTCGGAATGCTTGCGTCCTCTGGGCGTTCTTGGAACCGCGCCGGGCTCGGTTGGGGTCGAACCGGGTTCGGAAGTTTCTGAAGCTATCAATACCAATCCTTTTAGCGCCCCGACAGGACTTCTTTGCAGACTTCACCGTTGTCGGGATTGATGATGTCAATACGATGTTTATCCGGATCGCCAGCCCGCACCCGGGCAATCAGCGAGCCGGCGGTGCTGAAGTCGACCCGGGTTTTCTGGTAGAGGTCCTGCAACAGCTCAAGCGTCAGGCCGCTGACATCCTTCAGCCACTGCTCGACCTGCTCGCTGCTCGGCTGCGCCGACAAGGCCCGATGCAGCTCCGGCAGCGCCACCAGCATGCCCGGATGGCAGTGCCGCAGGAAAAGCTCCAGGCCACGCCCCTGGTTGACGAACGGCGCGAACAGCAGGCAGATCAGTTGCTCTTCCCGCAGGCCATAGGCCTCCTGGGCATACACCCCGGCCAGGGAGCGACGCTCGAGAAGTTTTTCCGGGGTGTCGTAGGCGGCCAGGGCCTGCTCGATCAGGCGCGCCGACATGAGTTTCTTGCGCATCATCACCGCGGCCAGTTGCAGGTACTCGGTGATGCCCGTCTGGTAGCTCAAGCCCCTGACGTATTGCGCCTGCAAGCCGCGCATATGCGCCATCAGCAAGGGGTTGGCGCAATCCGACTCACTGAAGTGGAAAGCCAGGTCATCGAAGCGAAACCCGAGGAATTCGGTCAGCAACGGCCAGCGCTGCTCGATGCTGCTGCCCACCAAGTCATAGACACTCACCAGCATGGGCGTGCTGGCGTGGCCGATGGCCGGGCCCTGGGGTTGTGCCGGGGTGTCGCCGTACAGCTCCCGATAGTATTCCAGGCTCAGCTCATTGCAGGTCCGCACGGCCTCGTCGAACTCCAGCGGGCGCCCACCCTGGCGGTTCCGGTCAGGCCGCTCGGTCGAACGCAGCAGCCAGGTCAGGTACTGCTTCTGCTCCCGCGGCGGATCGCCGATGACCAGGGCACTGATGCCCTTGTCCCAGGCGCTCGCGCGCTCATGAAAATCCGCCATCGACAGGTAGCAACTGTTGCAGAACGTCGCCCGGCCGTCACCCGCCGTCAGGTGGCCGTTCATCAGCAGGTTGCGTCGATTGAGGTCGCGATTGAGATCGGACATCGGCGTGCGGTGGTGAAATGGGCGGACATGTTTATTGTCCACCATCAGCAGCTCCACGCGCGGGTCGTCATAGACGAACAGCGCACAGTAGCCACGGTGGATATTGTGCATGACCGTGGTGGTCACGCCGGCATGACGCAGGGTGGCGATACGCAGGTTGAACGTGGCCGGGGAACGCCCGGCGATGCTCAACTGGGCGGCACGCAGGAAAGCCAGCGTATAACTGCTGTCCTTGCCGCCACCATGGGGCACCATGACCTTGAACTCACCGATACGCTCGATGCCGCCCGCGGCCACGATCAAGCGCTGGATCAACAATTGCAATGCGATACGTTCGGCACGGCTGAAGTAACTCATCAACCGCTGTAGAACCTGTTGATAGACATAGTTCATTGCCTGCTCGTGAATAGAGCTCATAGCCTTTACACCTGGGTTGGGTTCAGTGTCGGGCAACCGGCGCTCGTCATTATCAACGCGTGTTATGTTCAGGAGCGTATTCGCCGTCCTTTATTAGACAAGCTGAATCACAACAAGAGTATTACTCCAGACCTGTAACATCCACAGCAAGGATATGCGAGTGTGACCAAAGTCACTGAATTGCCGGTCAACGGTGGGAGATCCTTGCGGCGATAAGAACTTCCTAGGAATATTCTTACACTTACCTACAACTATTGATCACACAAACAAATTCTAATGAGAAAGAGCTCAGCGTCTCGAGCCCCCTTGTTTGCGCCAACTCCCCGCGAACGCCCTGACTGAAGCTTGTGCAATTGCATCGCACCGGTACAACAACTGAAACTCGTTCATGACTCATTCCTTGAGCTGAAAGTTACCGGTTAATTATCAGTGCTTACAGGGCGATTAACAGATACAGAATTTTGAAAAAAACCGGTTCAGTTGCCGCAAGAAGCAATTTCAGCGGGCAACTTTCGTACAAAAAGTTCAATAATTTGTTGGACAAAATAAAAAGCCCCGTATCAGTCGACTGATACGGGGCTTGATGATTGCGAGCGTTACATCAGGCCGGATCGACCTGCAATGCCACCCGTCCACGGCATGGACAAGCGTCCATGTAACGATGCGCCTCGACAAACTCGTCGAAAGGGAAAGCGCGGATTTCCAGGGGCGGCAGGACACGATCCGCCGTCAGTTGGTTGATATCGCGCAAGGCCCGCTGTACAGCCGCCTCGTCCTGGACGATGCCCAGTTCCGGCTTGCCGGTGAAGTTGCCGATGCAGTGCACGAAGAACTGAATGTTCTTCTGGAACGCGGCACAGGCCGGGAACGGTGTCTGGTTGCCACCTTGCAGGCCATAGAGCACCAGACTGCCACGGGGGGCGAGGACATCGCCGAGCATCGACATCTGCGGCCCACCGAGGCCGTCGAAGACCATGTCGACGCCACGACCGTCGGTGTACTTGTTGATCTGCATGAGCAGGTCCTGCTCTTCGGTGACGATAACTTTCTCGGCACCCAGGGCAATCAGGAAATCCCGTTCTTCGGCGGTCTTGGTCGCGGCGATCACCTTCACGCCCAGGGCCTTGCCCAGTTGCACGAAGGATGGCCCGGCGCAATGGCTGGCGTCGGTGATCAGGGCAAACTGCCCCGGCTTGACCCGTGCCAGGTCAACATAGGCGAAATAGGCAATCAGCAACGGCGTGTAGTGGACACTGGCCTGGACCGGCGTCAACACATCCGGGTAACGGGTCAGGGCCGAACGCGGCAGGACGATCAGTTCACCGTATACCGGGTAGTCGTTGGGGCTCTGTGCCGGGAAGCTGGCGACCTTGTCACCGATCGACAGATCGTCCACGCCATCACCGACGGCCGTGACCACACCGGCCATTTCATGACCGATACCGGCCGGCAGGCGGGCATGGGACGACGCCAGGTTCTGCCGCCAGAGCACGTCATACCAGCTGATGCCAATCGCTTCGACACGCACCTGCACTTCACCCGGTGCAGGCAGAGTGGCCGTATGCTCTTCGCATTTGAGCACCTCGGCCGGACCAAACTTGTGAAAACGGATCGTGCGTGACATCGCAAACCTCGCCAAATGAACCTCTAATGACACGAACTCTATCCGGGCTTTCCCCTGAAGACTATCCGTGCCCATTAATAGTCGACATGCCTGTCATTGATTGGGGGGGCATTGTACACAATGTCGGCAAGCGGGGCTGAAGACGGCAGGAAAGGCGGTTTTTTCCCGCAGGAAAAAAACTGGACCCCGGGTTTCAGCGGCTGCCATGGCCCTGACTCATAAAAGGAAAGTTCATTTTTCCAGTGCGAATCAGGCGCCTTTGCCCGTAAGATTCACCTCATTCGTTATTGACCGACCTGTGAAGCGAGCCCGATGAACCGTAACGACCTGCGCCGCGTCGATCTGAACCTGCTGATTGTCTTCGAAACCCTGATGCACGAACGGAGCGTAACCCGAGCGGCGGAAAAGCTGTTCCTCGGTCAGCCGGCCATCAGTGCGGCCTTGTCGCGCCTGCGCAGCCTGTTCGATGACCCGCTGTTCGTGCGCACCGGCCGCAGCATGGAGCCTTCGGCCCGCGCCGTGGAGATCTTCGCCCTGCTCTCGCCGGCGCTGGATTCGATTTCCACCGCGGTAAGCCGTGCCTCCGAATTCGATCCGGCGACCAGTACCTCGGTGTTCCGAATCGGCCTGTCCGACGACGTCGAGTTCGCCCTGTTGCCGCAGTTGCTCAAGCGCCTGCGGGCCGAAGCCCCGGGTATCGTGCTGGTGATCCGCCGTGTCAACTACCTGCTGATCCCGGCCAAGCTGGGCTCCGGCGAGATTTCCATCGGCGTCTGCTACACCACCGACCTACCGGCCAACGCCAAGCGCAAGGTGCTGCGGCGCAGTTCGCCGAAACTGCTGCGCGCCGACAGCATGCCCGGCCCGCTGTCGCTGGACGACTTCTGTGCGCGGCCCCATGCGCTGGTATCCTTTGCCGGAGACCTGAGCGGCTTTATCGATACCGAACTGGAAAAGCTCGGTCGCAAACGGCATGTGGTGCTCGCAGTCCCGCAGTTCAACGGCCTGAGCACCCTGATCAGTGGCACCGATATCGTCGCCACCGTGCCGGACTACACCGCCGATGCCCTGACCTCCGCTGGCGGGGTACGGGCCGAGGACCCGCCGCTGCCAGTGCAGAGCTTCGAACTGCACATGGCCTGGCGCGGCTCCCAGGACAACGATCCGGGAGAGCGCTGGCTGCGCTCGCGGATCCAGATGTTCTGCGGGGACCCTGACAGTCTCTAGACGTCTTCTGGCAGGCTGTTCATTTGATCATTTTTGCCATTCCACGAACCATAGAGCTCCATTCACTTCCAGTGGATTGCTTCATTGGGGGCACATCTGAGGGCATGCTTTGGATGGTTTGAAAAGGATGCCCCCAGTCTGAGGTCAACAGTTCCCTTCTAGAAAAGTCACCCGTTGTTGTTCCCACTGAACGAGCCCCATGAAAG
>NZ_JACAPR010000018.1 GCF_013385635.1 Pseudomonas gingeri | reverse complement strand
GGTTTGGTAGGGGCAAGTCCAGGCGCCGTATAGCTCTAACACCTGCTTTGGCCTGCTCTCAGGCGCTTCTTGCGAGCCGTAGATTGATCGAGCAGTTATCTAGACAGACGGCTATTTAATTCTTGACGAGGCTGGTGTTGGCCAAGCTACGCGAATGCCCGTAAAGCTTTGTCCTGCGTGGCTCTCAGCGTTCCCAATGCCGATGGCGACAGATAAATCCGCCAAGACCTGTCTAAAATTTCGTCAAGGCTAGTCAAGGATTATGGCGGCGTTTGCCTGGGACGGCCGTGGGCCAGTTGTGCCGCAACCGACTTTTCGCGCCGCCTACCTGTTTCTGGACGAGGTAGCTATCCGGTCCTCTACCCGATCTGCCGCCAGCCGGCGCTGGCTTTGGCTCCTGGGCCGACTTGGATGATCCGCGACCTCAACATCTGTCCAGGGCCTGTCCAGAATCCGTCAGGGGGCTGTCAGGGGTCTGAGGTGGCAAAGCCCTGTTCTTTGACGACGCCCAGGCGGGATAAGGCTCAGACGGCCGTCCGGCGTGGGTTTCGTCTTATGCCTGTCTCACATTCCGATGAGTACGATTGCATGTAACAAAACTTATCGACCATTTATCGCTGATCATGAGCGTAGCTGTCATGGGCGGAAGTCCTCCAAACCGAGGGGCAACTTCAGTTGTTCCCTCAGATGGGCGACGCGCGCGTACACACCCGGTTTGTCATAACGCCAGTGAGCCAGCCGGCGACCACTGTTGCTGGCTTCCTTCTTGCGGGCCTCCAATGTGTGGCAGGCGTGCCCATACCGTGCTTCGCGGAACGCCATGATTAGGCTCGCTTTCAGCTCCACAACTCCGTCGGTATTGCGGGACAGCGACAGCAGGAAGAACGCTTGATCCTCATTGAGCAGGGCGTACTTGAGGTGCTTAGTACCGCGCTGCCCTGGCGCTTTCACTGCCTCCGTTTGAAGCGCGAGCAATCCGAATTCTCTGAATTTGTCGGTGTAGCGCTCGATCAGCGCGAGGGCGTTTTTGTGCTGATTGCCCAGATGCTCGGCGAGTTGCCGGCTGTCCACGCGAGGTTCGTCGCCTACGCGGGTAAGCGGGATGATATTCATGCCGCCACCTTCGCACCTGGTTCAGCGATCAGTGTGTAAACGGCAACACCGCGGTGGATGTGCCCCCACTCATCCGTCATCGTGATGCGGTTGGTGATGATCTTGTAGTCGGCATTGCGCAAATCGCAGATACGGGCACCAGGACGGCAGATGTTCAGCTCGCGCATGATGGTGAGTGTGTCAGCAGGCCCCTTACGAAGACGCGGAACAAGCCGTACTAGTTGGGCGTGGTTACTGGTATCGTAGAGGTGAGTTTTTTCTGGGCTGGCCTTATTGGATTGGCTTTTTTTTTGATCGGCCATTTATGCAGCCTCCATTCGCAGAGCGACTAACGAGTCGCACCAGGCAATAACTTCTGCTTCGATACAGACGGCGGACTTCGGCCCCAGCATTCCTTGTTTGGGGAAGCGCCCAGCGGCAATACTGCGATAGATGTCGGACGTGGAGAAAGTGGTCAGAGCCTTGACCTCGCTCAGTTTGATGAAGCGCCGAGGCTGTTCAACTGCGGGGTGAGACTGTTCGGATATGCGAATAGGGCGGGCTTGAGTTGCCATTGTCTGCGCCTCCTGGGGCGTTGTTGGTAATCGACGATGGCAATGCTGGCGCTTAAAGCAGAGGCCAAACAGATAACAGGTGGGATTTAACGTGTCATACGTGAATTGAATTGCGGTCAGAGAGACAGCTACAGATCAGGCAGGGTAAGGGCTGTAACCTGTCACCCGTTATTTAGATGATCTGGCGATGGCGCCGCCTTTTTTGCGCGCTGTCCCGGTGAGTGCGGTGACGAACAATCTCACCTTCACGGCTGGAAGGGTAACTCCGCGGGCCTTAAACCACTTGTTAACGGTTGCGCCCCAGCCAACGCTCGGTGCGGTCGTTCCGTTCTGCGTTACGTCGCACCAGCACTCAACAATCAATCGCCCATCAGGTGGTGATAGTTGATTGTCTTGGTTCATGAACTCGGCTAACCCTATGACCTGCTCGAGCTGCTCCTCCATACGGATGTTTTCGTCTTCTGCCTCGCGCCTGGCACGCCTTTCTTCGTTAAGTTCGCGGCGCTGCAACTCCAGCTCTTCTATGAGTTGCTGGTTTTGAGTTGTTTGGGTTTCGAGTTGAGCTGACAGCTCGACTACTTTTTGCTCGGCCCTTTCCCTGGCGATCTGGTGCTCGTCGAGTTGTTCGCATGCACTCTTTTCACCCTCACGGCGCAACTGTGCTTGTTGCGCTTTGAGAACTATCGAGGAGTTGCTCGGTATTAGGGAGCGGGGGGCGTGGCGAGCTGCAGCAGAGCCATTGACTGCCATCGAGACAGATGCGCTGTCGTTGGCCGGTTGAGCGAACCCAGCGGCGAGCTCCGTGCGTGCGGTTGCCTCATCAACTAGGCGCTCAATCCATTTTCGCCAGATCAGCACGTTAGCGGCAGGTACTGGGCCAGAGCTGGTGGCGATAGTGGTGGCAGGCCTTCCGTTGCTGGCTGCGATGAAGTAGTCGGCGAGCGCGCCGTGAGTGATCTGAATATTCCTGTCGGAGCGACCTTCTGAAAAGACGCTCGCATGCAGAGGTTGAATCGGCTGACCTAACGGTGCCAGCGTATGTAGGGTTGCGGCGAGTTCGAAGGCTAAGAGCCGGGGGTTCAGGTGGTGGCCTGACGCCCAGTCAGAATAAATCCCGTCGAGCTTTATTCGCCCGAAAGGTCCTATCTGATTGTCTCCATCGGCTTCCGCCATTCGAATAACTCATATGTGATCAGCTGTATGAATAAACAGCTGTGACCAATATGTTAACCGCCCAAGACTTGAAAAAGGAACCCTTGGTGCTTATCGGGAATGATTAATTAGCATTCAACGTCTCAAGCACGCTTGATACTCACCACATTGGCGCCAGTGCATTGCGAGTCAATTGAGTCGGCCCAAGCCTGCATCATTTCCCGGCGCTGCTCGACGTAGGCTGCGTGGTTGTAGGCGCCGCGTATTACGTCGCTGTTATCGTGAGCGAGTTGGCGCTCGATCCAATCCTTGTTGTACCTGTGGCCATTCAGCTCAGTACTGAGCAAGTGCCGGAACCCGTGGCCGGTCTGACGCCCTTCGTAGTGGATTAGGCGCATTCATGGGGCGCAGAGAGTTGGCGTCAGCAAAAACTAGTTCATAGCGTCCAGTGGCCTCTTGAAGCTGGCGCAGGATTGCAACAGCTTGGCGGGGCGGCGGGACGATGTGAGGGGGGGCTTTCATGCGTTCGGCTGGAATTGTCCAGGTGGCGCGCTCCAAGTCGAACTCTGCCCAAAGGGCTTGGCGAAGCTCGTCTGGACGAACGGCGGTTAGCGTCAACAGGCGGATGGCGTGTCCCATCGCGAAGCTGACGAGCTTTCAGCGGGGTGACCGCTGGGTATGCGCCGAGCGCCAGCATCTTCGCGCTGCCGTTGAAGCGGTATCGATAGCGGCAGAGCTTGGAGCCGGTCGGGGTCACTTCTAGGCACAGGCCATTGGCATCTGTAAGCCGGTACAGCTTGCCCTTTGGCTTTGCGGTACGGATGGTGGTATCTGAGAGTTGCACGCAGCCTCCTTGCATGCCGCACCAGGCGGGCGTATTGCCGTCCTAGTGTGAGTGGATTTCTAGACCGAACTGGATTTACTCACATATGTTTGGGCTTACAAGGGAACGGTTGGAAACCGTAGAAAGCAAAAAACCCGCACTAGGCGGGTTTCTTGTGTGTTTTCAGGTGTGCTTGGCATCACCTGAAAACGAAAGGTGGTGCCCAGAGACGGAATCGAACCGCCGACACGGGGATTTTCAATCCCCTGCTCTACCGACTGAGCTATCTGGGCAACGGGGCGCATTAAAAGGGTTTTTCGAGGAGTCGTCAAGCACGATTTCAAAAAAAATTTAATTATTACCGTCGCTTACGACTCCAACCGCGAAAACACAGGGTCATTCGGCCGGCGGAACGTAGCCTTCGGCCTTGGCGTATTCCTCGCCGGAAAAGAACTTGTCCATCTCGCCCTGAATGTATTTGCGGTCTTCGGCATTCATCATGTTCAGGCGCTTTTCGTTGATCAGCAGGGTCTGGTGCTTCAACCAGTCGCCCCAGGCCTGCTGGGACACGTGGTCGTAGATATCCTGGCCCTTGGCGCCCGGATACGGAGGGCGCTCCAGGCCCGGCAGTTGTTCTTTGTATTTACGGCACATTACGGTGCGGGTCATTGCAACTCTCCTGCGTTCAATACGTCGGCTGCGCGTTTGAGCAGCTTTTTCACCGGGGCGGCAAGGCCCAGGCGCGGCGGGGTGGCGAGGTTATACCAGAGCCAGTCGGCCTCGGCCACGTGATGGGCTGACTCTTCGACGCGCACCAGCCACGGCTCGATAGCCAACTGGAAGTGGCTGAAGGTGTGGGTCAGGCTCGGCAGTTCCTGCTGGCGCCCCAGTTCCAGCGAGTGTTGCAGGGCAAGATGCTGCAGGTCGTCGAGGTCATCCAGCTCCGGCAGGCTCCACAAGCCGCCCCAGAGGCCGCTGGAGGGCCTGCGGTAAAGCAGGATGGCGCCTTCGCGGTTGGCCAGCAGCGGCATCAGCGTGCGCTTCTGCGGCACGCTCTTGCGCGGCTTGGGAATCGGGTAGCGGGTCTCGATGCCATGCTTGTGCGCTTCGCAGCCGCTTTCCAGCGGGCACAGCAGGCAACTGGGCTTGCTGCGGGTGCAGAGCGTCGCCCCCAGGTCCATCATCGCCTGGGTGTAGTTGTTCACCCGGGCGTGGGGCGTGAAGCGCTCGGCGTTGGCCCAGAGTTGTTTGGCCACCTTCGGCTCGCCGGGGTAGCCTTCCTGGGCCGTATAACGCGCCAGCACCCGCTTGACGTTGCCGTCGAGGATCGGCGCGCGCAGGCCCATGCTGATGCTGGCGATGGCACCGGCGGTGGACAGGCCGATGCCCGGCAGTTCGGTGAGCTTCTCGACATCCCGCGGGAATTCGCCGCCGTATTCGGCGACGACTATTTTCGCGGTCTTCTGCAGGTTGCGTGCGCGGGTGTAGTAGCCCAGGCCGGTCCACAGGTGCAGCACTTCGTCTTCCGGCGCGGCGGCCAGGGCCTCGACCGTCGGCAGGGAGGCCATGAACCGGTCGAAGTAGTTCAGCACCGTGCTGACCTGGGTCTGCTGCAACATGATTTCCGACACCCACACCCGGTACGGCGTGATGCCCTGTTGCCAGGGCAGGCCGTGGCGGCCGTGGCGGTCATACCAATCCAGTACCGCCGTTGAAAACTGCTCGGCTCTCATCGCTTGAACAGCCCCTTCAGCGCGTTTTTCAGTTCCGGGCTGACCTTGTCGCCGAGTTTCTCGTCGATCTTGTCGCTCAGCTTGTTGCCGGCCATGCGCGCAGCCACCTGGCCGAGGCCGTCCTTGTCGATGCGACAGGCCTTGGCCCCCAGCTCCAGTGGACCACGGCAACGCAGCGGCCACTCGATCCCGGCGAAGTTCTCGCCGACCTGGCAGGCCGGGTCCGGCATGTCGCTCTTGTCGCCTTCGACAACGATGCCGAGGCGGTAGTCCATGCCCAGCACGCGCAGGTCGATATCGCCATTGCCGTTGGCGGTGAGGCCGGGAATGCGCACCTTCATGTCCGGGTTGCTGGCGACGCCGTTGCGTATCGTCAGGCTGCCCTTGAGCTCCTGGAACGGCGTGTCCTTGCCGCGTGGCTCGCTGCTCAGGGTCTTGCGGTTGAGCAGGGCGATACCGGTGCAGAGCTGCTGTTCCAGGTTGGCATTGAGCAGCACGCCGTCATTGAGGACAAAACTGGCGGTGCCGCTGAGGCTGTCGATCAGGGCCTTTTCGCTGTTGCCGGTGCCGCTCAGGTCGCTGCTGAGGGTCAGCGCGCCCTTGACCGGTGGTTTCTGTCCCTGGGCCTGCAATACGCGCTCGACCGGCACCTTGTTCAGCCGGGTCTGCAGGTTCAGGCGTGGCTGGTCGTTGCGCACATCGAGGCTGCCCTTGGTGTCGAAGCTGCCGTTGTAGAGATCGCCGCGCAGACTGGCGAGGGTCAGCAGGCCGCCCTGGCCGGTAGCCTTGAGGGCGGCGTTGTCGATCGGCAGCTTTTTCAGGATCAACTGGTCGAAGTTCAGGTCGGCGTCCACGTCCAGGCTGCGCAGGCGTTCGATCGGCAGCAGTCTGTCGGTGCTCCAGGCGCCCTTGGTGGGGGCGTCGGGCAGCGGCGTGGTGCCGGCTACCGCGTTGGCTTCGCTGCTCATGACTTCGGCCTGGCGGACTTTCGCGGCGCTGTCGGCATCCGCCGACTTGGGCGGCAGGTAGCGGTCGGCGTCGAACTTGTCGGCCTTGAGCTGGACGCGCAGGGATTGCTTGGCGAAGTCCTCGACGGCGATGCGTCCGCTGATGCTGCTGTCGTCGAGCTTCAGGTTGATGTTGTCCAGCGCCAGGCTGGTCGGCGTGCCGCTCAGGCGGGTCACCAGCTCGACCTTGCTCAGGCTGCCATCCGCCACTGGTGGCAACGGCTGGCCGACGCTGTCGAGGAACTTCATCAGGTCGAACTGGGCAATCGACAGGCCGCCATTGATCTGTGGCGTCTTGTCGAGGTCATTGGCCTTCAGCTCGCCGATGGCGCGCAACTGGTTGGCCGACAGCTTGAGGTTGGTCCATTCGGCGACATTCGCCGCCATATCCACCAGCAATTGCCCCTGGACCGAGAAGGTCAGGCTCTTGCCCTGCAACGGGTCGCCGGAGGCTTCGCCGCTCAGGCGCATGTCGGCGAGCTGGTAGCGCTTGAGGGCGCGGTCGAAACGCAATTCGCCGTTGAGTTCGGTCCTGGCCCGCAATACGGGCTGGTTGGTACCGAAGAAGGCGGTCAGCTTGACCGAGATGTCCTTGCCTTCATGAACGGGGCCGGTGCTCAGCTGGATGCTTTCCGAGGTGATCTGGCGGCCGGTCTTTTCATCGCTGAATTCGACCCGGGCGTTGTTCACGGTCAGGCTGTCGATATCCAGGCGGATCGGCTGCGAAGGCTTTTCCGCCTCGGCGCTGGCGGCGACCTCGGCGGTGCCGGCGGCCTGACCCGGTGTGCCAGCCGCTGTCGCGACCGGCAGTGGGCGACCGATGTCTTCCCAGTTGCCGTGGCCGTCCTTGTCGCGGTTGAGCATCAGGTTCAGGCCTTCGACGCGTACGTCGCTCATCTGCACTTCGCGGCGCAGCAGCGGCAGCACGCGGACCGACAGGCCGAGCATCTGCAGGTCGGCGAACGGCTTGGTCGGATTGGCCAGGGTCGCGACGCTGGCGTCATGCAGTTCCAGGCCCAGCCACGGGAACAGACTCCAGCCGATGTCGCCATTGAGCGTCAGCTCAATGTGGGCCTTGTCGCGGGCCATCTGGCGAATCTCGTTTTTGTAGTCGTTGGGATCGAACCAGTGGGTGAGGGCGAAGCCCAGTGCCACGATGATCAGCAACAACCCGAGAAGTACCAGACCCAGGATTTTGCCGAACGCTTTCATGGGCGAGTCCTTGTAGTCAGTCGAAGATAAAGTCAGCCCGCAAGTATAACGCCGCGGGACAGATGACAGAGCATCGATAGTACCTGCGACATATCCAGAGGCAAATGAAGCTTGGCTGCCGGCCCCCGGTGATCAGGTTGCCGTTGCCCGGGACGGGTTCAATGCAGTTGGATTACAAAAGACGATATCAGTTTGGTTTTTCTGTCACGGGCAAATGGTAATCTCCCGATGTTCGTCAGCCCCTCTGTGACGTATTGTCGCGTTTCTGAGCTTTACTCAACAAAACGACCATGCCTGTGTGCACCAAAAGGTCGGAGTGAAGTGTTGCTGTCGAACCATTATTCCAATGGGGGAAACACCAATGAGCACTAGCACCACGGCTGGCAGCCTTGCCACCGAGCCAGCGTTCCTGTCAAAAGAACGCATCATCGCCAAGCCAGGCTTCAATCGCTGGCTGGTCCCACCGGCCGCCCTGGCCATCCACCTCTGCATCGGCATGGCCTACGGCTTCTCGGTGTTCTGGTTGCCTCTGTCCAAGGCCCTGGGCATTACCGCACCGGTCGCTTGCGCGCCGGACATGAGCTTCATCGCACAGGTCTTCTCGTCGCAATGTGACTGGCCGATCTCGATGCTCGGCTGGATCTACACCCTGTTCTTCATCTTCCTCGGCTGCTCGGCAGCGATCTGGGGCGGCTGGCTGGAACACGCCGGGCCGCGCAAGGCCGGTGTGGTGTCAGCACTGTGCTGGTGCGGTGGCCTGCTGATTTCGGCGCTGGGGGTCTATACCCACCAGATCTGGCTGATGTGGATCGGCTCCGGCGTGATCGGTGGTATCGGGCTGGGCCTGGGCTATATCTCGCCGGTGTCGACCCTGATCAAGTGGTTCCCGGACAAGCGCGGCATGGCGACCGGCATGGCGATCATGGGCTTCGGTGGTGGTGCGATGGTGGGTGCCCCGCTGGCGGCGGCACTGATGGGCCATTTCGCTTCGCCGACCAGTGTCGGCGTATGGCAGAGCTTCGTGGTGATGGCGGTGATCTACTTCGTCTTCATGATCGGCGGCGCGCTGTCGTACCGCGTACCGCCGACCGGCTGGAAGCCTGAAGGCTGGACCGCGCCGGTGAAGAAGGCGAGCAATGCGATGATCACCCATCGTCACGTGCATGTGAACGTGGCCTGGAAGACCCCGCAATTCCGCCTGGTGTGGCTGGTGCTGTGCCTGAACGTTTCCGCCGGTATCGGCATCCTCGGCATGGCTTCGCCGCTGCTGCAGGAAGTCTTCGCCGGTAAATTGCTCGGCAACGGCCTGACCTTCGGCCAGCTGGACGCCGGGCAACTGGGCCAGATCGCGGCCATCGCGGCCGGTTTCACCGGTCTGCTGAGCCTGTTCAACATCGGTGGCCGCTTCTTCTGGGCCTCGTTCTCGGACTATATCGGCCGCAAGGCGACCTACTTCGTGTTCTTCGCCCTGGGCTTCGCGCTCTATGCGTCGGTGCCGAGCCTCGGTCACCTGGGCAGCATCGCCCTGTTCGTGGCGGCGTTCTGCGTGATCCTGTCGATGTACGGTGGCGGCTTCGCCACGGTCCCGGCCTACCTGGCGGACCTGTTCGGTACCCAGATGGTCGGTGCGATCCACGGTCGCCTGTTGACCGCCTGGGCCGCGGCCGGCGTGCTGGGTCCGGTGCTGGTGAACTACCTGCGTGAGTATCAGTTGAGCATCGGCGTGGAACGCGCCGCGGCCTACGACATCACCCTGTACATCCTCGCCGGCCTGCTGGTGCTGGGTTTCATCTGCAACCTGCTGGTCCGTCCGGTGGCCGACAAGTACTTCATGACCGACGCCGAACTGGCCGCCGAACAGGCGCTGGGCCATGACAAGGGCGCCGACAGCAGCACCGTGCTGGAGTGGAAAGCCTCCCCTGGCAGCAAGCCGATGGCGATCGCTGCCTGGCTGGTGGTGGGCATTCCGCTGGCCTGGGGTGTCTGGGTCACGCTGCAAAAGACCGCCGTGCTGTTCCACTAAGCGGTTGTCCTGACAGGTACATCCCTGGCGGTGCTGGTTTCAGCCCGTCAGGGAGTTCACCTTGCGTGTTTCTGTTTGCCGTCCGCGCCCCTATAATGGCTGCCTTTTTCGCCCAATGATTTTGCGGAGCTGGTGATGGCCGAACGTAAGGCGTCCGTCGAGCGCGACACTCTGGAAACCCAGATCAAAGCCTCGATCAACCTGGATGGCACCGGAAAGGCCCGATTTGATATCGGAGTCCCTTTTCTTGAACACATGCTCGACCAGATCGCCCGTCACGGGCTGATCGACCTGGATATCGAGTGCAAGGGCGACCTGCATATCGACGACCACCACACCGTGGAAGACGTCGGTATCACCCTGGGTCAGGCCTTCGCCAAAGCCATCGGCGACAAAAAAGGCATCCGTCGCTACGGTCACGCCTATGTGCCGCTGGATGAAGCGCTGTCGCGCGTGGTCATCGACTTCTCCGGCCGTCCCGGCCTGCAGATGCACGTGCCCTACACCCGCGCCACCGTCGGTGGTTTCGATGTCGACCTGTTCCAGGAGTTCTTCCAGGGCTTCGTCAACCACGCGTTGGTCAGCGTGCACATCGACAACCTGCGTGGCACCAACACCCACCACCAGATCGAAACCGTGTTCAAGGCCTTCGGTCGCGCCCTGCGCATGGCCGTCGAGCTGGATGAGCGCATGGCCGGGCAGATGCCATCGACCAAGGGCGTCCTGTAATGCAGACGGTCGCGGTTATCGATTACGGCATGGGCAACCTGCACTCGGTGGCGAAAGCCCTGGAGCACGTCGGTGCCGGCAAGGTGCTGATCACCAGCGATGCCGCGGTGATTCGCGAGGCGGACCGGGTGGTGTTCCCCGGCGTCGGCGCGATTCGCGACTGCATGGCGGAGATTCGTCGCCTGGGCTTCGACGCGCTGGTGCGTGAAGTCAGCCAGGATCGTCCGTTCCTCGGTATCTGCGTGGGCATGCAGGCCTTGCTCGACCGCAGCGAGGAGAACGACGGCGTCGACTGCATCGGCCTGTTCCCCGGCCAGGTGAAGTTCTTCGGCAAGGACCTGCACGAAGAGGGCGAGCACCTGAAAGTCCCGCACATGGGTTGGAACGAAGTGAAACAGGCGGTGGATCACCCGCTGTGGCACAACATCCCGGACCTGGCGCGTTTCTACTTCGTGCACAGCTACTACATCAGCGCCGGCAACCCGCGGCAGGTGGTGGGCAACGGTCACTACGGCGTCGATTTCGCCGCGGCGCTGGCCGAGGGCTCGCGCTTCGCCGTGCAGTTCCACCCGGAGAAGAGCCATACCCATGGCCTGCAACTGCTGCAGAACTTCGCCGCCTGGGACGGGCGCTGGTAATGGCTGTCAAGAAGACCAAGCCGCCGATCCTGACCCTCACTCCTGAACAGGAGAGCGAGGCCAATCACAAGATCAAGCGCTTCATGGAAGATCGCTTCGAACTGGACCTGGGTTCGTTCGAAGCGGCTGAAATCCTCGACCTGTTTACCCGCGAAATTGCTCCGCACTATTACAACAGGGCGATTTTCGATGTGCAGACGCACCTTAAGGAAAGGTTCGAGAGCATCGAAAGCGACCTGTGGGCGCTCGAGAAAAACTGATTTCCGAGTGAAGCTGAAAAAACGACTTTAAGGTTTGCCAGATGCTGATTATTCCCGCTATCGATCTCAAAGACGGTGCCTGTGTACGTCTGCGCCAGGGCCGCATGGAAGATTCCACGGTGTTCTCCGATGACCCGGTGAGCATGGCTGCCAAGTGGGTAGAGGGCGGCTGCCGCCGTCTGCATCTGGTCGACCTCAACGGTGCCTTCGAAGGCCAGCCGGTCAACGGCGAGGTGGTTACCGCCATCGCCAGGCGCTACCCGCACCTGCCGATCCAGATCGGCGGCGGCATCCGCTCGCTGGAAACCATCGAGCACTACGTGAAAGCCGGCGTCAGCTACGTGATCATCGGCACCAAGGCGGTGAAAGACCCTGCGTTCGTAGCTGAAGCCTGTCGCGCGTTCCCGGGCAAGGTCATCGTCGGCCTGGACGCCAAGGATGGTTTTGTCGCCACCGACGGCTGGGCCGAGATCAGCACCGTGCAGGTGATCGACCTGGCCAGGCAATTCGAAGCCGACGGCGTCTCTGCCATCGTCTACACCGATATCGCCAAAGACGGCATGATGCAAGGCTGCAACGTGCCCTTCACCGCTGCCCTGGCCGCGGCGACGAAGATTCCGGTGATCGCTTCCGGCGGCATCCACAACCTGGGTGATATCAAGACCCTGCTGGACGCCAAGGCGCCGGGCATCATCGGTGCGATTACCGGCCGGGCGATCTACGAAGGCACTCTCGACGTCGCCGAGGCACAAGCCTTCTGCGACTCGTACAAAGGCTGAGGACTGACCATGGCGCTGGCCAAACGCATCATCCCTTGCCTGGACGTCGACAACGGTCGCGTGGTCAAGGGCGTCAAGTTCGAGAACATCCGCGATGCCGGCGACCCGGTGGAAATCGCCCGTCGTTACGATGAGCAGGGTGCCGACGAGATCACCTTTCTCGATATCACCGCCAGCGTCGATGGCCGTGACACCACGCTGCATACCGTCGAGCGCATGGCCAGCCAGGTCTTCATCCCGCTGACCGTGGGCGGTGGCGTACGCACCGTGCAGGATATCCGCAACCTGCTCAATGCCGGTGCCGACAAGGTTTCGATCAACACCGCGGCGGTGTTCAATCCCGAGTTCGTCGGTGAGGCGGCGCAGCATTTCGGTTCGCAGTGCATCGTGGTTGCCATCGATGCGAAGAAGGTCTCGCTGCCGGGCGAAACCCCGCGCTGGGAGATCTTCACCCACGGTGGCCGCAAGCCTACCGGGCTGGATGCGGTGGAGTGGGCTTCGAGGATGGAAGGCCTGGGTGCCGGCGAGATCCTGCTGACCAGCATGGACCAGGACGGCATGAAGAACGGCTTCGACCTCGGCGTCACCCGCGCCATCAGCGATGCCCTGGGCATTCCGGTGATCGCCTCCGGCGGCGTCGGCAACCTCCAGCACCTGGCCGACGGGATTGTCGAGGGTCATGCCAGCGCCGTGCTCGCGGCGAGCATCTTCCACTTCGGTGAATACACCGTGCCGGAAGCCAAGGCCTACATGGCCGCGCGCGGTATCGTGGTGCGCTGAGCACTACAGACCGCTGGACAGCATGGCGGCCCCAAGTCACTCTTGAGATCGCCATGGATTCCGGTTGCCCACTATGTCTAAACGCTTTTTCCTCGCGCTCTTTTGCCTGATCGGGCTGTTCTCGGGCGCGGCAGGTGCAACGGACACCGCCGATGGCGGGATTGTCCTGCTGACGGAAAACTTCCCGCCCTACAACATGGCGAAAAACGGCAAGAACTTCGCCCAGGACGAGAATATCGAAGGCATCGCCGCCGATATCGTGCGCGAGACCTTCAAGCGTGCCGGCATCCCCTACAGCCTGACCCTGCGCTTCCCCTGGGAGCGGATCTACAAGCTCGCCCTGGAAAAGCCCGGCTATGGCGTGTTCGTCATGGCGCGCCTGCCCGAGCGCGAGGACTTGTTCAAGTGGGTCGGCCCTATCGGCCCGGACGATTGGGTGATGCTGGCCAGGGGTGACAGCAAGATCGCCCTGTCGGGCATCGAGCAGGCTCATGCCTACAAGATCGGTGCCTACAAGGGCGACGCCATCGCCGAGTACCTGGAACAGCATGGCTTCAACCCGGTGATCGCCCTGCGCGACCAGGATAACGCCGGGAAGCTGGTCGACGGCCAGATCGACCTGTGGGCCTCGGGTGATCCCGCCGGACGCTACCTGGCCCGGCAAGTGGGTGTTTCCGGGCTCAAGACGGTGCTGCGCTTCAACAGCGCGTCGCTCTACCTGGCCCTCAACAAGGACGTGCCCGACGCCGTTGTCGCCCGTCTGCAGGCCGCCCTCGACCAATTGCGTAGTGAAGGCGCTGTGGATCTGATCTTCGCTCGCTATCTGTAGGAGCGTTCAGCAGGGGATCAGTGGTACACGCCCTGCTTGCCGTGGGCTTGTGTCGCCTGGTTGCCGCGCAGGGCGATCATCGACTTGATATCGATCCAGTCGACTCCCTGTTCCTTGAGCCTGGGCAGCTCGCGCTCCAGCACCGCCAGGGTCTGCGGGTACGGGTGGCCGATGACCACGACTGTGCCTTGCTTGCGTGCCAGTCTGATCGCGGTTTCCAGCTGGGCGGTGATGGCCGGCTCGGTGCGCTCGTTGTCGAGGAACACATCCCGCGACACGCTCGCCAGGCCGATCTTCTGCGCTTCGGAGGCGGCGACGGTGCGGGCACTGGTGCGGCTGTCGACGAAGAACTTGTTGCGCCGTTGCAGTTCAGCCATCAGCCAGGCCATGGCCACTGGTTCGGCGGTCATGCGGCTGCCTTCGTGGTTGTTCACGCCGCTGGTATAGGGCACGGCCTTGAAGGCCGCCGCCAGGCGCTTCTGCAATTCGTCCAGGGGCAGTTCGGGATGCCAGGCGAAGGGCCCGGTGGCCGGGTCCATGGGCATGTGCAGCATGACGATCTTGCCGGCCTTGTGCGCCTCGCGGGCAAACTCGGCGGCGTGCGGGGTGTCGGGCATGATCGAAGGGGTGGCCGGGCCGGGCAGGGCGAGCACGCGACGGTCCCGGGGCAGGTTCTGTCCCAGGTCGTCGATGATCAGCGTGAGGTAGGCCTTCGGTGGTGTCGGTGCATCGACCGGCGTTGCGTGGGCAACGCCGATCAGGCAGCCGAACAGGACGAGCAGCGACCAGCGCGGCATATCAGTTGCCGCGTGTGACGCTCAGGCCCTTGAGCAAGCTGAGGGCCTGCCCCAACTGGTAGTCGTCGTCCTGCAGGCGTGCCTTGCCCTTGACCGGCTTGACGCTCGGCTTGTCGGCGCCGCCGTTGCCATTGCCCAGGTGGCCCTGCAGATCGGCTTCCTTGAAGGTTTCGTCATCCTGGGCACCGGTGACCTTGGCCTGGCGCACTTCGATGTCCGGAACGATGCCCTGGGCCTGGATCGAGCGGCCGTTCGGCGTGAAGTACAGCGCCGTGGTGATCTTCAGCGCGCGGTCATTGCTCAGTGGCAATACGGTCTGTACCGAGCCTTTGCCGAAGCTGGTGGTGCCCATCAGCACGGCACGTTTCTGGTCCTGCAGGGCGCCGGCGACGATTTCCGAGGCCGAGGCGCTGCCGCCGTTGATCAGTGTCACCATCGGTACGCCGTCGCTTTCGTCGTGGCCGGTGGCCGAGAAGCGCAGTTCGGAGTTGGCGATGCGGCCCTTGGTGTAGACGATCAGGCCCTTGGTGATGAAGTGGTCGACCACTTCCACCGCCGCCTGCAGCACGCCGCCCGGGTTGTTGCGCAGGTCGAGGACGATGCCGTTGAGCTTCTTGCCGTTTTCCTTGCGCAGCGCGGCCAGGGCCTTGGAGACCTCTTCGCCGGTCTTGACCTGGAACTGGGTGATGCGGATATAGCCGTAGCCGTTTTCCAGCAACTGGCTGCGCACGCTCTTGGTGCGGATGATTGCCCGTGTCAGGGTGACATCGAACGGCGCGCCGCCGTTGCGGACCAGGGTCAGGGTGATCTTCTGACCGACCTTGCCGCGCATCTTGTCGACGGCTTCGGTCATGGTCTGGCCGCGGGTCGGCTGGCCGTTGATCTTGACGATCAGGTCGCCGGCCTCGATGCCGGCCTTGGAGGCCGGCGTATCGTCGATCGGCGAGACGACCTTGACGATACCTTCTTCACCGGCACCGACTTCGATGCCCAGGCCGCCGAATTCGCCGCTGGTGTCTTCCTGCAACTGGGCGAAATCCTCCGGCCCCAGGTAGGCGGAATGCGGGTCGAGGTTGCTGAGCATGCCCTTGATGGCATTCTCCAGCAGGGTCTTGTCGTCCACGGGTTCGACATAGGCGGCTTTGATCCGGTCCATGACCTCGGCGAAGGTGCGCAGCTCGTCGAGCGGCAGCGGGGCCTTGGCGGTGACGGCAGGAGCGGCCGCCGGTGCGGGCTGGGCAGGTTGCGCAGCGAACGCGTGGGGCGCGCCGATCACAAGGGCGATCGTCAGGGCCAGCGAGGTGAGGCGGGACAAATGCAGCATGTCGAACGAACTCCTAAATAAGGTACGGCGCCTATCCTTGCGCGCGACACCATTGTGCTGGATCACTCGGGTGACCCTGCTGACGTATAGCGAAATACAACGCGGGTGCGTCCTGACCGCCACTGTTGCCTACAGTAGAGATCGACTCACCGGCTTTTACCACATCGCCCGCTGATTTAAGCAGCGTCTGGTTGTGGCCGTACAAACTCAGGTAACCGTTGCCATGATCGAGGATCACCAGCAGGCCGGCGCCGCGCAACCAGTCGGCGAACACCACGCGACCGCCGTGCACGGCGTGCACCTGGCTGCCGGCGGCGGCGCTGATCATCACGCCGTCCCACTTGGTCCGGGCGTCATCACCACGGGTTTCTCCGAAGCGCGCAAGCAATCGACCATCAACTGGCCATGGAAGTTTGCCGCGCGCTGAAGCAAAAGGGCCGCCGAAGGATTCTCCTGCGCTGGAAACCAGGGGGCCGGGCGCCGATCGGGGCGGTTTGCGCGGGCTGTCGTCACCCTTGCTGGCCAGTGCCTCGGCCTCACGCTGGCGCTTTTTTTCCGCTTCCTGCTGGGCGAGCAGCGCTTTCTGGCGCGCCTCTTCCGCCTCGCGGGCCTGGCGTGCCAGGGTTTCTTCGATGGTTTTCAGGACTTTTGACAGATCGGCCTGGTCCTGTTCGCGGCTGGCGAGCTTCTGGTCGCGGGCCTTCACGTCGTCGTTGAGCTTGGCGAGGGCGGCCTGGCGCTCCTTGCGCACCTTGTCCAGCTCGTCGCGCTGGCTGTCGAGGCTGCTTTTCTGCACCAGCAACTGGGCCTGCTGCAGGTTGATGTCGTTTTCGACGTTGGCCAGCTGGCGCAGGGTTTCGTTGAAATTCTTCAACTGCTCCAGGCGGGCCTGGCTCAGGTAGTCGTAATAGGTGAGGGTGCGGGCGAATTTTTCCGGGTTCTGCTGGTTGAGCAGCAGTTTGAGGTATTCCTGGCGACCGCTCTGGTACGCGGCGCGGGCCTGGATGGCGATCAGTCGTTGCTGTTCAGTGCGCGCGCTCTGGAGTTTTTTTTTCTCGCCATCGAGCCGCTGCAGTTCGCTCTCGCTCTTTTTCAGCTCTTTCTGCAGGGTTTCGACCTGCTTCTCCAGCTTGCCCATCTCGGTTTCGGTGCCGCGCAGGTTTTTCTGCACGCCGGACTTTTCTTCCTGCAGCTTGCCCAGCAGCTTCTTCAGTTCGGCAATGTCCTGACGCGTAGCGTCCAACTGTTGTTGGGTTTGCGCGCGCTCGTCGGCAAAGGCCGGTTGGAGCAGGCAGATCAGAGCTAGGGCGATAAGGGCGCGAAGCATGGGGCGGGCGACACCTGGGAACGGGACGGCCTAGTATGCCCGCCACGCGCTGCAAAAAAAACGTCCAAAAGCGGTTGCTTTCAGGCGTTTCCGATAAAGAGGTAGGCCGACAACCCGCTGTCGGCCTGATTTTTGGCTTTTAGCGGTCCGTCAGGATCGATGTGCCGGTCATCTCTTGCGGCTGCTTCAGGCCCAGAAGCTTGAGCATGGTCGGTGCGACGTCGGCCAGGACCCCGCCTTCGCGGACCTTCAGCGCGCGCTTGCCGACGTAGATGAACGGTACCGGCTCGGTGGTGTGGGCGGTATGGGCCTGGCCGGTGGATTCGTCTTCCATCTGCTCGACGTTGCCGTGGTCGGCGGTGATCAGCGCTTCGCCGCCGACCTTGTCCAGGGCCTCGACGATACGTCCTACACACAAATCCAGACATTCGACGGCCTTGACGGCTGCATCGAACACGCCGCTGTGGCCGACCATGTCGCCGTTGGCGTAGTTGACCACGATCACGTCATAGCGCTGGTGCTCGATGGCGTCGACGATCCTGTCCGTGACTTCCGGGGCACTCATCTCCGGTTGCAGGTCGTAGGTGGCGACTTTTGGCGACGGGATCAGGATGCGTTCTTCGCCCGGGAAAGGTTCTTCCCGACCGCCGGAGAAGAAAAAGGTCACGTGGGCGTACTTTTCGGTCTCGGCGATCCGCAGCTGGGTCTTGCCGTTTTTCGCCAGGTAGTCGCCCAGCACGTTTTCCAGGCTGCCCGGGGCAAAGGCCGAAGGCGCGGGAATGCTGGCCGCGTACTGGGTCAGCATGATGAAACCGGCAAGTTTCGGCTGGCGGGCGCGTTCGAAGTCCTTGAAGCCGTCTTCGACGAATACACGGGTCAGTTCGCGGGCGCGGTCGGCGCGGAAGTTCATGAACACCACGGCATCGCCGTCCTCGACCCGGACGTTCTCGCCGATGCTGGTGGCCTTGACGAATTCATCGCTTTCGCCGCGCTCGTAGGCGGCTTGCAGGCCGTCCTGGGCGGTGGCGGCCTGATACTCGGCCTGGCCGTCGACGATCAGGTTATAGGCCTGGGCCACGCGGTCCCAGCGGTTGTCACGGTCCATGGCGAAATAGCGCCCCACCAGGCTGGCGATACGGCCCTTGCCCAGGGTACGGAAGGTTTCGTCCAGCAGTTCGATGGACGACTGCGCGCTTTTCGGCGGGGTGTCGCGGCCGTCGAGGAAGGCGTGCAGGTAGATCTTCTGTGCGCCGCGCTTGAAGGCCAGCTCGGCCATGGCCACCAGGTGGTCCTGGTGGCTGTGCACGCCGCCGTCGGACAGCAGGCCGAGAATATGCACGGCCTTGTCGGCGGCCACGGCCTTGTCCACGGCGGCGCAGATGGTCGGGTTGTCGAAGAACTCGCCATCGCGGATGGCCTTGGTCACGCGGGTGAAGTCCTGGTACACCACCCGGCCGGCGCCGAGGTTCATGTGGCCGACTTCCGAGTTGCCCATCTGCCCGTCCGGCAGGCCGACATCCATGCCGGAGCCCGAGATCAGGCCGTTGGGCATGGTCGCGGTGAGGCGATCGAGGACCGGCTTTCTGGCCGAATAAACGGCATTGTAGTCATGGCTCTCACTGTGACCGAAGCCATCCAGGATGATCAGGACCAAAGGTTTAGGCGTGGTAGTCATGGATGGCTCTCGCGGGTGAATTGAAAGGACATGGAAAAAAGAGTCGCAGTTTAAAGCCAAGTTCAAACGCAGTCACCGCCGGGCGGGGTTTGGCCCACCTTGGCGGCTGTGTATACTGGCCGACATTTTAACGCCCTGGAACCTCCTGATGGTTGCTCACCTGATTGAATTTGCCTCTAGCCACTATTTGTTAGTCGGTGCCTTCGTGGTGCTGCTGGCATTGCTGATCGCTCATGAAATGAGCCGTGGGGGCGCGAGCCTCAGCACGGGCCAGCTGACCGCGCTGGTCAACAAAGACCAGGGCGTGGTCATCGACCTGCGTCCGAGCAAGGATTTTGCTGCCGGTCACATCGTCGGCGCACTGAACATTCCCCAGGACAAGCTGATGGCTCGCGTCGGCGAACTGGAAAAGCACAAGGCCAAGACCCTGATTCTGGTCGACGCCCAGGGCCAGCATTCCGGGACTCACGCCCGCGAACTGCTCAAGTCCGGCTTCATCGCGGCCAAGCTGTCCGGCGGTATTTCCAGCTGGAAAGCCGACAATCTGCCATTGGTGAAGTGATATGACCCAGGTTGTCGTCTACTCCAGCGATTATTGCCCTTACTGCTCGCGCGCCAAGCACCTGCTGGCGAGCAAGCAGGTTGCCTTCGAAGAGATCAAGGTCGATGGCAAGCCGCAAGTGCGTGCCGAAATGGCTCACAAGGCCGGGCGTACGTCCGTGCCGCAGATCTGGATCGGCAGCAAGCACATCGGTGGTTGCGACGACCTGTTCGCTCTCGAGCGCGCCGGTAAACTGGACGCACTGCTCAACGTCTGACTCTGAAACCCTAAAGACCTGAAGATCAAGAAGGATCTGCGATGACTGACCAACAGAACACTGCTGCCAGCGACGACGAAAGCCAACCGCAATTCTCGCTGCAGCGCATCTATGTGCGTGACCTGTCCTTCGAAGCTCCGAAAAGCCCGGCGATCTTCCGCCAGCAATGGGAGCCAAGCGTCGGCCTGGACCTGAACACCCGCCAGAAAGCCCTGGAAGGCGACTTCCACGAAGTGGTGCTGACCCTGTCGGTTACCGTCAAGAACGCTGAAGAAGTTGCCTTTATCGCCGAAGTTCAGCAGGCAGGTATCTTCCTGATCAAGAACCTCGACGCGGCCTCCATGAGCCACACCCTGGGCGCGTTCTGCCCGAACATCCTGTTCCCGTACGCCCGCGAGACCCTGGACAGCCTGGTGACCCGTGGCTCGTTCCCGGCGCTGATGCTGGCCCCGGTGAACTTCGATGCCCTGTACGCGCAAGAGCTGCAGCGCCTGCAGGAAGAAGGTTCGCAGACCGTTCAATAAGCGGACTGCCTACGCCATACCCTGTAGGAGCCGGCTTGCCGGCGATGAGGCCGGTCAGTCTTGTATCGCCTGATCGGTCGCTATCGCCGGCAAGCCGGCTCCTACAGAAAAAAGCGCCGTCACCGGCGCTTTTTTTATTCAGGCGAAACCCAGCTGGCGCCAGCCTTCATAGACGGCCACCGCCACTGTATTCGACAGGTTCAAGCTACGGCAGCCTTCGCGCATCGGCAGGCGCAGGCGTTGCTCGCCGGGCAGCGCATCGAGCACCTCGGCAGGCAATCCGCGGCTTTCCGGGCCGAAGAGAAAGGCATCGCCTTCGGCGAACCGGGCATCGTGGAATAGCCGCGAGCCTTTGGTGGTGAAGGCGAACAGCCTTGGATGTCCCAGGCTTTCCAGGCAACTGGTCAGGTCCGGGTGGGTCTTGAGCGTGGCGTACTCGTGATAGTCGAGGCCGGCACGGCGCAGGCGCTTGTCGTCCATTTCGAAACCGATGGGCTCGATCAAATGCAGGTGGCAGCCGCTGTTGGCGCACAGCCTGATAATGTTGCCGGTATTCGGCGGAATTTCTGGTTGAAAAAGGATGACGTGAAACATGCACGGCTCCGAAGATGAAGATGGGCAGCATTCTACCCCTGAAGAGGACCCACGACCGAAGCTATTGCCGCGTGTGCTGGGATCCCTGGCGATTGTCGGCATGATGGTGGGGTTGATGATCGGTCGCCTGACCGCGCCCGAGCCGCTGCTGTTGCAGCAGGTCGAGGCGGCGCCCGATACGCTGGTGTTGTGGTTCAGTGCCGAGCCCAAGGTCCACGGCGAGCTGGTCGATGGCACCGTGGCGCTGTTGTTCGATGCCGAGGGCAAGGCGCAGAACGGTCGCCTGACGGTCGCCGGCAAGGACGCCAACTGGCGGGTGCGCTTGAGTGACAAGGGGGTGTTGGTGACGCTGCTGGCCGCGCGGCCCCTGCATGGCGAATGGGCCGGTGCGCAGGTCGATGGGCGCTGGAGATTGGTAGTCAATCTCCGTGAGGAATAAAAGAGGGAATCTCCGGCCTGCCTGTACCAAAGCTCCCAAAACGGTTTCGGACTCGTCGCTGTGAGCGGTATGAGTCGCGGATGTAAAGAAGGGGATTCCCGGCCTGCCTGTACCAAGGTCCCCAAAACGGTTTGGGATTCGTCGCTGTGAGCGGTATGAATCCCAGGTGTTAAAGAGGGAATCCCCGGCCTGCCTGTACCAAGGTCCCCAAAACGGTTTGGAACTCGTCGCTGTGAGCGGTATGAGTCCCGGGTATAAAGAAGGGGATTCCCCGGCCTGCCTGTACCAAGGTCCCCAAAACTGGGTTGTACAAGGGATATTGCAGGGGGCGTGCCAGTTTCTGCAAAACGCCAATGATTGCCTCGATAATCTTCAATATATGGCTGAAAGCCCCGGAATCCGGGACCTTTTCCGTGGCGCAGGAAAAAGTGGGTGACGCTTGTCCTCTCCCAATTTCTGCTCGATAGCGGTTCAAGGCGCATTGCCGTGGTGCACGCCATCCCCGTGTAGGAGCCGGCTTGCCAGCGATGAGGCCCTCGAACCCTGCATCGCCCGAACGGACGCCATCGCCGGCAAGCCGGCTCCCACAAATTTGCGCCTCACCGCAAAATATCGTT
>NZ_JACAPR010000017.1 GCF_013385635.1 Pseudomonas gingeri | reverse complement strand
GAATTACTTGACCAGTTCAAGTCGGCTCCTACAGGGGCGGTTGCCAAACAGGGTGGTATATTCTTATATCGTTTCGATCTAGCTGGCCTCCTCAATAGAATAGGTCGCTGTGCTAGCATGCCTCGCTCGAACACGGCCCGCTGGCCGTCCATAAGAACGCTTTTCGTGAGTAGCCATGGTCGACAAACTGACGCATCTGAAACAGCTGGAGGCGGAAAGCATCCATATCATCCGCGAGGTGGCCGCCGAGTTCGATAACCCGGTGATGCTGTACTCCATCGGTAAAGACTCCGCCGTGATGCTGCACCTGGCGCGCAAGGCGTTTTTCCCGGGCAAGCTGCCGTTTCCGGTGATGCATGTCGACACCCGCTGGAAATTCCAGGAGATGTACAGCTTCCGCGACAAGATGGTTGCCGAGCTGGGCCTGGACCTGATCACCCACGTCAACCCGGATGGCGTGGCGCAAGGCATCAACCCCTTCACCCACGGCAGCGCCAAGCACACCGATATCATGAAGACCGAAGGCCTCAAGCAGGCCCTGGACAAGCATGGCTTCGATGCGGCCTTCGGCGGCGCCCGGCGTGACGAAGAGAAGTCCCGCGCCAAGGAGCGCGTCTACTCCTTCCGCGACAGCAAGCACCGCTGGGACCCGAAGAACCAGCGTCCGGAACTGTGGAACGTGTACAACGGCAAGGTCAACAAGGGCGAGTCGATCCGTGTCTTCCCGTTGTCGAACTGGACCGAACTGGACATCTGGCAGTACATCTACCTCGAAGGCATCCCGATCGTGCCGCTGTACTTCGCCGCCGAGCGTGAAGTCATCGAGAAGAACGGCACCCTGATCATGATCGACGACGAGCGGATCCTCGAGCACCTGTCCGACGAGGACAAGGCGCGTATCGTCAAGAAGAAGGTGCGTTTCCGTACCCTTGGCTGCTACCCGTTGACGGGCGCGGTGGAGTCCGAGGCTGAAACCCTCACGGACATCATTCAGGAAATGCTCCTGACGCGTACTTCCGAACGCCAGGGCCGGGTCATCGATCACGATGGCGCAGGTTCCATGGAAGACAAGAAACGTCAGGGCTATTTCTAAACAGGGTCTAAGCATGTCGCATCAATCTGATTTGATCAGCGAGGACATCCTCGCCTACCTGGGCCAGCACGAGCGTAAAGAACTGCTGCGTTTCCTGACCTGCGGTAACGTCGACGACGGCAAGAGCACCCTGATCGGGCGCCTGCTGCACGACTCCAAGATGATCTACGAAGACCATCTGGAAGCCATTACCCGCGATTCGAAGAAAGTCGGCACCACCGGTGACGATATCGACCTGGCGTTGCTGGTCGACGGCCTGCAGGCCGAGCGCGAGCAGGGCATCACCATCGATGTCGCCTACCGCTATTTCTCCACCGCAAAGCGCAAGTTCATCATCGCCGACACCCCCGGCCATGAGCAGTACACCCGCAACATGGCCACCGGTGCCTCCACCTGTGACCTGGCGATCATCCTGGTGGACGCCCGCTACGGCGTGCAGACCCAGACCCGTCGCCACAGCTTCATCGCCTCCCTGCTGGGGATCAAGCACATCGTCGTCGCCATCAACAAGATGGACCTCAAGGACTTCGACCAGGGCGTGTTCGAGTCGATCAAGGCCGACTACCTGAAGTTCGCCGAAGGCCTGAAGATGAAGCCGTCGAGCATGCACTTCGTGCCGATGTCGGCCCTCAAGGGCGACAACGTGGTGAACAAGAGCGAGCGTTCGCCCTGGTACACCGGCCAGTCGCTGATGGAAATCCTCGAAACCGTGGAAGTGGCGGGCGATCGCAACTTCACCGACCTGCGTTTCCCGGTGCAGTATGTCAACCGGCCGAACCTGAACTTCCGCGGTTTCGCCGGCACCCTGGCCAGCGGCATCGTCAAGAAGGGCGACGACGTGGTCGTGCTGCCGTCGGGCAAGAGCAGCCGGGTCAAGTCCATCGTCACCTTCGAAGGTGAACTGGAGCACGCCGGCCCCGGCCAGGCCGTGACCCTGACCATGGAAGACGAGATCGATATCTCCCGTGGCGATTTGCTGGTGCATGCCGACAACGTGCCGCCGGTGACCGACAGCTTCGAGGCCATGCTGGTCTGGATGGCTGAGGAGCCGATGCTGCCGGGCAAGAAATACGACATCAAGCGCGCTACCAGCTACGTGCCGGGTTCGATTGCCAGCATCGTCAACAAGGTCGATGTGAACACCCTCGAAGAAGGTCCGGCCAGCGCCTTGCAACTGAACGAGATCGGCAAGGTCAGGATCGCCCTGGACGCACCGATTGCCCTGGACGGTTACGACAGCAACCGCACCACGGGCGCGTTCATCATCATCGACCGCCTGACCAACGGCACCGTCGGCGCGGGCATGATCGTCGCCCAGCCGCTGGCCCATGGCAGCGCCACGCACCATGGCAAGCTGGCTCATGTCGCGACCGAGGAGCGTGCCCAGCGCTTCGGCCAGCAGCCGGCGACCGTGCTGTTCACCGGCCTCTCGGGTGCCGGCAAGAGCACCCTGGCTTATGCCGTGGAGCGCAAGCTGTTCGACATGGGCCGGGCGGTTTTCGTACTGGACGGCCAGAACCTGCGTCATGACCTGAACAAGGGCCTGCCGCAGGATCGTGCCGGACGCACCGAGAACTGGCGTCGTGCCGCCCACGTGGCGCGCCAGTTCAACGAAGCCGGCCTGCTGACCCTGGCCGCGTTCGTTGCGCCGGATGCCGAAGGCCGTGAACAGGCCAAGGCCCTGATCGGCGGCGAGCGCCTGCTCACCGTCTACGTCCAGGCCTCGCCGCAGGCTTGCCAGGAACGTGATCCGCAGGGCCTGTACGCGGCCGGTGGCGACAATATTCCGGGCGAATCCTTCCCGTACGACGTGCCGCTCAATGCCGATCTGGTGGTGGATACGCAAGCATTGTCGCTGGACGACAGCGTCAAGCAAGTCCTGGAGCTGCTGCGTCAGCGCGGCGCGATCTAAGCCTCAGTCGCAACAAAAAGCCCGCAGTCGAGTGATCGGCTGCGGGCTTTTTTATGTGCTGTGAGATCGCTTTCGCGGATCAGCATTGTTTCGAACATGTCACGAACCCGTAGGAGCACGTTGGCGGCGCCTCAAGACTTGGCGGGATACTCGCGATGCATCTGCGCCAGCAGCGCGTCCTTGTTTTCCCACAGCTGGTTGATCCAGCCCTGGAACGCCAGGCGATACTCGCCGTCCTGGTCATAGTTGCGGCCGATGAACTGCGGCGGGATCTTCAGCTCTTCGAAATGCACCACCACCTCCCGCACGTTGCCGCACAACAGGTCCCAATAGCCCGGTTTTCCACCCGGATAATGAATGGTCACGTTGACGATGGATTCCAACTGCTCACCCATGGCGTCCAGCACAAAGGCGATGCCCCCGGCCTTGGGCTTGAGCAGATAGCGGAACGGCGATTGCTGTTGCGCATGCTTGCCTTGGGTAAAGCGCGTGCCTTCGGCGAAGTTGAAGATACCCACAGGGTTGTCACGAAACTTCGCGCAGGTCTTGCGGGTGGTTTCCAGGTCCTTGCCCTTCTTTTCCGGGTGCTTTTCCAGATACGCCTTGGAGTAACGCTTCATGAAGGGGAAACCGAGGGCCCACCAGGCCAGGCCGATGACCGGGACCCAGATCAGCTCCTGCTTGAGAAAGAACTTCAACGGACGGATCTTCCGGTTGAGCACGTACTGCAGGACCATGATGTCGACCCAGCTCTGGTGGTTGCTGGTCACCAGGTAGGAGTGCTGGTAGTCCAGGCCCTCCAGGCCGCTGAGGTGCCAGCGAGTGTTGCGGACCAGGTGCATCCAGGCCTTGTTGTTGCTGATCCAGGCCTCATGGGTATGGTTCATCAACCAGCCGGTGAAACGCTGGGTGAGGGCAAAGGGCAGGGCCTTGCACAGCGCCACGCAGAACAGGAACGAGCACAGCAGGAGGGTATTCAATGCCAACAGCAGCGAGGCGATCACGCCTCGTGCCGGGGCCGGGAGAAAGTCGAGCATCTAGATATCCACAGGTCGGTTGGCGGCTTGGATCGCGGTCAGGGCGATGGTGTAGACGATATCGTCCACCTGAGCGCCCCGTGGCAGGTCGTTGACCGGCTTGCGCAGGCCTTGCAGCATCGGCCCCAGGCTGACGCAGTCGGCGCTGCGCTGCACGGCCTTGTGGGTAGTGTTGCCGGTGTTCAGGTCGGGGAACACGAACACCGTGGCGCGACCGGCGACCTGGCTGTTGGGGGCCAATTGCCGGGCGACGTTTTCGTTGGCGGCGGCGTCGTACTGCAACGGGCCGTCGATCAGCAGGTCGCGCTGGGATTCGTGGGCCAGCAAGGTCGCTTCGCGGACTTTCTCGACCTCCTCGCCGCTGGCCGATTCGCCACTGGAATAGCTGATCATCGCCACCCGCGGCGTGATGCCGAAGGCCTGTGCCGAGTCGGCACTCTGCAGGGCGATTTCCGCCAGTTCGGTGGCGGACGGGTGCGGGTTCATCACACAGTCGCCGTAGACCAGCACCTGCTCGGGGAACAGCATGAAGAACACCGACGACACCAGCGTGCAGCCCGGCGCGGTCTTGATCAGTTGCAGGGCCGGGCGGATGGTGTTGGCGGTGGAGTGGATCACCCCGGACACCAGGCCGTCGACCTCGTCCAGGGCCAGCATCATGGTGCCGATCACCACGGTGTCCTCCAGCTGTTGCTCGGCCATCGGTGTATTCAGGCTCTTGCTCTTGCGCAGGGCGACCATCGGCTCGGCATAACGCCCGCGGATCTGGTCCGGGTCGAGAATCTCCAGGCCCGGCGGCAGTTCGAAACCATGGGCCTTGGCGACCGCCTCGACATCCGCCGGCTTGGCCAGCAGCACGCAACGGGCAATCCCCCGCGCCTGGCAGATCGCCGCGGCCTGCACCGTCAGCGGTTCGCTGCCTTCGGGCAGGACGATCCGCTTGTTGGCCTCCTGGGCCCGCTGGATCAACTGATAGCGGAACACCGCCGGGGTCAGGCGCATTTCCCGTGGCGTTCCGCAGCGCTGGTGCAACCATTGGGCATCGAGATGGCTGGCGACGAAATCGGTGATGATTTCCGCGCGCTCACGGTCATCGATGGGGATTTCCTTGTTCAGGCCGTTGAGCTGGTTGGCCGTGTCGTAGGAACCGGTACTGACCGACAGCACCGGCAGGCCGGCCTGCAGGGCGCCGCGACACAGCTCCATGAGGCGCGGGTCGGGCTTGGTGTCGCTGGTCAGCAGCAGGCCGGCCAGGGGCACGCCGTTGAGCGCGGCGAGGCTGACGGCGAGGATGATGTCGTCGCGGTCGCCCGGCGTCACCACCAGCACGCCCGGCTTGAGCAGTTGCAGGGTGTTGAGCACGGTGCGCGCGCAGATGATGATCTTCGACATGCGTCGGGTTTCGTAGTCACCGGCGTTGAGCACCTGGGCGCCCAGCAGTTCGGCGACGTCACGGGTACGCGGGGCGTTGAGTTCCGGCTGGTAGGGAATGCAGCCCAGCAGGCGGAAATCGCCGCTGCGCAGCAACGGCGAGTGTTCCTTGAGGCGGGCGGCAAAGGCCTCCATGCTCTCGTCGGTGCGCACCTTGTTGAGGATCACGCCGAGGACCTTCGGATCCTTGGGGCCGCCAAACAGCTGCGCCTGCAACTCGACCCGGCCTGACAGTTCGGTCAGCACTTCGTTTTCCGGCGCGGAAACCAGGATCACCTCGGCGTCCAGGCTCTTCGCCAGGTGCAGGTTGACCCGTGCGGCATAGCTGGCGCTGCGGGTCGGGACCATGCCTTCGACCACCAGCACGTCCTTGCCGACGGCGGCCTGCTGGTAGAGGGTGATGATTTCCTCCAGCAGTTCGTCGAGCTGGCCGTCGCCGAGCATCCGCTCGACATGGGCCAGGGCCAGCGGCTGCGGCGGTTTCAGGCCGTGGGTACGGGCCACCAGCTCGGTCGAGCGCTCAGGTCCCGTATCACCCGGGTGCGGCTGGGCAATGGGTTTGAAAAAACCGACTTTCAGGCCGGCGCGTTCCAGTGTACGTACCAGCCCGAGGCTGATCGAGGTCAGACCCACACCAAAATCGGTGGGCGCGATAAAAAAAGTTTGCATGCGTAGTCTCTAAAGGAGCGCAAGTGCGAGAACCTATGACTGGTCCCCTGCGGTATTCAGACGCCAAGGTTAGCGCTAACCGAGCCCTGTGCGCACCAACCACATTCAAAGGGCTGGCCGATTCTTGCCGAGCGTTGTGCCGGATCCAGCACCCAGGCGCGGGACTGCCAGGGCGGCTGATGGCGCAGGTGCTGGGTATGGCCGCAGGAGAGCTCGGCCACCCAGTACCCGTCCTCGTCCTGGTGGAAGCCGCTGACGGTTGACGGATGGGTCTTGGCCCGTCCGTCCGGGTTCCGTTCGCTTTCGGACGAATCCTTGTTTAGACTTGTCCGTTCTTCATTCTTATGCAAAAGGTCTCGCCCCATGCTGATCGCCGCCAATAAGGCTGTCTCCATTGACTATACCCTGACCAACGACGCTGGTGAGGTCATCGACAGCTCTGCCGGCGGCGCGCCGCTGGTCTACCTGCAAGGTGCAGGGAACATCATTCCGGGCCTGGAAAAGGCCCTGGAAGGCAAGACCGTCGGCGACGAGCTGACCGTAGCCGTTGAACCTGAAGATGCCTACGGCGAATACGCCGCCGAGCTGGTCAGCACCCTGAGCCGCAGCATGTTCGAAGGTGTCGACGAGCTGGAAGTGGGCATGCAGTTCCACGCTTCCGCTCCGGACGGCCAGATGCAGATCGTTACCATTCGTGATCTGGATGGCGATGACGTCACCGTTGACGGCAACCACCCGCTGGCCGGCCAGCGCCTGAACTTCCAGGTCAAGATCGTCGATATCCGTGACGCCAGCCAGGAAGAAATCGCTCATGGTCACGTCCATGGCGAAGGTGGCCATCACCACTGATTTCTGCTGCTAAGCTCTGGTAGTTGGAAGGCGCCCACGGGCGCCTTTTTAGTCCGCCGCGGTTTTTATCTGGAAACCGGTCGTGGTGTCGGGCAACAATGTCGAGACGTAACACGGGAATATCGGGAGTTCGTCATGAGTGCTTTTCACGACCTTACACTAGAAGCGCTGGATGGCCAGGACCTACCTCTCGCACCCTTCAAGGGGCATGTCGTGCTGGTGGTCAATGTTGCCTCCAAGTGTGGTTTGACGCCGCAGTACGCCGCGCTGGAAAACCTCTACCAGCAATACAAGGGCCAGGGCTTCACGGTGCTGGGCCTGCCGTGCAACCAGTTTGCCGGACAGGAACCGGGGACCGAGGAAGAAATCCGCGAGTTCTGCAGCCTCAACTACGGCGTGAGCTTTCCGTTGAGCAGCAAACTGGAAGTCAACGGTCACGACCGGCACCAGCTGTATCGCCTGCTGGCGGGCGAGGGCGCCGAGTTTCCCGGGGACATCACCTGGAACTTCGAAAAATTCCTGCTGGGCAAGGACGGTCGCGTGCTCGCGCGTTTCTCGCCGCGTACCGCGCCGGACGATCCGACGGTGGTCCAGGCCATCGAGAAGGCCCTGGCCTGATACCGGCTGCCTGTGGGAGCGAACTGCGCTCCCACAGTCCTGCATGACCGGATACTTCTAAAGCTTAATCACTCAGATCAATAGTGCTGGGCACTACGCTGTGGGCGGAATATTATCCTGATCATAAATTCCCCTTCAACCGTGGAGTGTCTCCGATGCCGGTCAAAGCCCTGTTCAAACCTTTCCACCTCGGCACCCTGGAGTTGCCGACCCGCGTGGTGATGGCACCGATGACCCGTTCGTTTTCCCCGGGTGGCGTGCCCAATTCGAAAGTCATCGAGTACTACCGCAAGCGCGCGGCGGCGGGCGTCGGCCTGATCGTCACCGAAGGCACGACCGTCGGGCACCCGGCGTCCAACGGTTACCCGAATGTGCCGCATTTCTATGGTGAAGCGGCCCTGGCCGGTTGGAAAAAGGTCGTCGATGCCGTGCATGCCGAGGGCGGCAGGATCGTTCCGCAGCTCTGGCATGTGGGCAACGTGCGTCGCCTGGGCACTGAACCGGACGCCAGTGTTCCCGGCTACGGTCCGAACGAAAAACTCAAGGACGGCCAGGTCGTGGTCCACGGCATGAGTCACCAGGATATCCAGGAGGTGATCGCCGCGTTCGCCCAGGCCGCCCGTGATGCCCAGAACATCGGCATGGACGGTGTCGAGATCCACGGTGCGCACGGCTACCTGATCGACCAGTTCTTCTGGGAAGGCACCAACCAGCGCGCTGACGAATACGGCGGCAGCCTGGCCAACCGTTCGCGCTTTGCCATCGAACTGATCCAGGCCGTGCGGGGCGCGGTGGGGCCGACATTCCCGATCATCTTCCGTTTTTCCCAGTGGAAGCAGCAGGACTACAGCGCGCGCCTGGTGCAAACCCCGGAGGCTTTGGGCGAGTTCCTCAAGCCGTTGTCCGATGCCGGTGTGGATATTTTCCATTGCTCGACGCGGCGTTTCTGGGAGCCGGAGTTCGACGGTTCCGAACTGAACCTGGCCGGCTGGGCCCGCAAGCTGACCGGCAAGCCGACCATCACCGTGGGCAGCGTCGGCCTGGACGGCGAGTTCCTGCAGTTCATGGTCAATACCGACAAGGTGGCCCAGCCGGCCAGCCTGGAGAAGTTACTGGAGCGCTTGAACAACGACGAATTCGACCTGGTGGCGGTCGGTCGTGCGTTGCTGGTCGACCCGGATTGGGCAGTGAAAGTGCGCGACGGTCGCGAGCAGGACATCCTGCCCTTCAGCCGTGACGCCTTGATGAGCCTGGCTTGACTGACGCTGACGTGTGGGAGCCGGCTTGCCGGCGATGAGGCCCTGAAGCCTTGCAGTGCTGGTTCTGCCGCCATCGCTGGCAAGCCAGCTCCTACAAATTATGATCGTTCCCACGCTCCAGCGTGGGCATGCAGCCGTGGCGCTCTGCGTCACAGAAGCGGACGCAGAGCGTCCATAGCGGCGTTACCACGCGGAGCGTGGGAACGATCAGAAAAGCTTCGCTGGCAAGCCAGCCCCTACACAAGCCAGCGCCTACAAATTGCGTGGTGTTTTCAGCATGGCGGTTGCTGGCAGGGCCGCAGCACGTTGCGCCACCGGCGGTGCGTCACAGGCCCCGCGCAGTTGCTTCTCGAACTGTTCGACGATCGCCCCCCAGCCCTGCCGGCTGGCATGTTGGCGGGCGTTCAGGCGCACATTGCGCAAGGTTTCCCGGCCTTCGAACAGCCAGCAGGCTGCATCACAGAAGGCTTCCTCGTCCCCGGGCATGGCCAGCACGCCGTTGTAACCATGACGGATATGCTGGGCAGCGGCGGCTTCGTCATAGGCGACGACCGCCAGCCCCGAGGCCAATGCTTCAAGCACTACGTTGCCGAAGGTTTCGGTCAGGCTCGGAAACAGGAACAGATCCCCTGAGGCGTAGTGGGCCGCCAGCGCTTCGCCGCGCTGGGTCCCGCAGAAGATCGCCTCGGGCAGCTCCTTGGCCAGGGCGGTCCGTTGCGGGCCGTCGCCGACCACCACCAGCTTCATCAGCCGCTGTGGATAAGTCGTCTGCAAGGCGCGAAAGGCGCGACCCAGCAGGCCGAGGTTTTTCTCGGTCGCCAGGCGCCCGACATACACCACGGCGATATCGTCCTGGGCCAGTCCCCAACTTTCGCGCAACTCGTTCAGCCGTTTGGCCGGATGGAACAACTGGCTGTCGACGCCGCGGGACAGCAGCTCCAGGCGCTCGAAGTGGCGCCGCTCCAGCTCCAGGCGCTGGCTGACGCTGGGTACCAGGGTCAATTTGGAACGGTTGTGGAACCAGCGCAGGTAATGGGTCAGCAGCCGCGTCAGCATCCCCAGGCCGTACTGGTTGGAATATTGCTGGAAATTGGTGTGGAAACCGCTGACCACCGAAATCCCCAGGCGTCGGGCGGCCCGCAGCGCGGACAGGCCCAGCGGCCCCTCGGTGGCGATGTACAGCACATCCGGACGCTGGCGCTTCCAGCGGCGCAGCAGCTTGTGCATCGACGACTGCCCCCATTGCAGGCCCGGATAGCCCGGCAGCGGCCAGCCGCGACAGAGCAGCAGTTCGGTGTCGCTGGGGCGGGTCTGGTCGCAGCTCTGGCGCGGGCGCACCAGCTCGATCTGGTGACCACGGGCGCGCAGGCCATCACACAGGCGGCCAAGGGTGTTGGCCACCCCGTTGATCTCGGGCGGGAAGGTTTCGGTGATCAGGGTGATATGCAGAGCTGTCATCATGCTTGCAGTATCGTGCCAGGCCGTTGCGACACCGTGGCAGTTGGGTGATGGATTTGTGACGGGGGGCGTTCTTGTCCTGCACATCCGGGCCAAGGCGCCGGGGCCGATGGGCTCCCGGCGCTATCGGGCTAGCGCGAAGATTGCCCCAGCGCCTCGTTCCCGCGCTCACGGACCCAGAACAGCGTCGCCCCGGCCACCGCCGCCGGCATCATCAGCAGGTTGACCACGGGAATCAGCAGCACCAGGTAGACGATCCCGCCGAAACTCATGCTCTGCCAGCGTTTCTGCCGCAGCCAGGCGAGCATCTCGTTCCAGCCCAGCTTGTGGTTGTCCGCCGGGTAGTCGATGTACTGGATCGCCATCATCCATACCCCGAACAGCAGCCACAGCGGCGCGGCGATGATATTCACCACCGGGATGAAGGACAGGATGAACAGGCCGATGGCCCGTGGCAGGAAGTAACCCAGCTTGCGCATTTCCCGAGCCAGGGTCCGTGGCACCATCGCCAGCAGTTCGCCCCAGCTGAAGGCCGGGAAGTCATCGGTACCGCGCACCACCACTTCGACCTTTTCCGCGAGAAAACCGTTGAAAGGGGAAGCGATGATGTTCGCCAGCATGGTGAAGCTGAAGAACACCATCAGTATCACCAGCACCACGAACAGCGGCCAGAGGATGTAGTTGAGAAAGCTCAGCCAGCCGGGCAGGGTCGGCATCAGGTGATCGACCCAGAGGCTGAACTGATGCCCGGCGAAGTAGATCAATCCGACGAACAGCACCAGGTTGATCAGCAGCGGCAGCAGGACAAACAGCCGCAGTCCAGGGCTCAGGACCAGCTTGAGGCCCTCGCGCAGGTATTGTGGGCCGGACATGACGGGTGCGGGCATAACGGGCTCCGAAGCAGGGGAAAACGCGCCGACCTTACCGGCTTTGCACAGGCGGTGAAAGGGCCGACATTTGTAGTAACGTTTTCGCTGATAAAGGCTTTGCGCAGAACGTCCTTCAGCATAGAGACCTGCTATGAGCTGGATTGTTATTGCGTATTTCCTTAATCTTCGCCCCCTCGATACGCTGCACGTCATTATTTTTCAGGACTGTGTGCTACAAGCCTTCCCCAAGTGCTTTCGCGGTCCTTTTTTATTCCAGCCGGTCTGCCGGCGCTCCGCCCCGGTGTCTCAGGGGCGGTCGATAGGAGTGAGTCATGTCTGAAGTACGCCATTCGCGAGTGATTATTCTCGGTTCCGGCCCTGCCGGTTACAGCGCTGCGGTCTATGCGGCTCGCGCCAACCTCAAGCCGCTGCTGATCACCGGCATGCAGGCTGGCGGTCAGTTGACCACCACCACCGAAGTCGACAACTGGCCCGGCGACGTGCACGGCCTGACCGGCCCGGCGCTGATGGAGCGTATGCGTGAACACGCCGAGCGCTTCGAAACCGAAATCATCTTCGACCACATCAACGCGGTGGACCTGGCGAAGAAGCCCTACACCTTGGTGGGCGACAGCGGCACTTTCACCTGTGACGCCCTGATCATCGCCACCGGCGCCAGCGCTCGTTACCTGGGCCTGCCTTCGGAAGAGGCCTTCATGGGCAAGGGCGTTTCCGCCTGCGCCACCTGTGACGGTTTCTTCTATCGTAACAAGCCGGTTGCCGTGGTCGGTGGTGGCAACACCGCGGTGGAAGAGGCGCTGTACCTGGCCAATATCGCCAGCACCGTGACCCTGATCCACCGTCGCGAGACGTTCCGCGCCGAGAAGATCCTGATCGACAAGCTGCATGCCCGTGTCGCCGAAGGCAAGATCATCCTCAAGCTCAACTCCACCCTGGACGAAGTCCTGGGCGACAACATGGGCGTGACCGGCGCCCGTCTGAAAAACAACGACGGCAGCTTCGACGAACTGAAGGTCGACGGTGTCTTCATCGCCATCGGCCATACCCCGAACACTTCGCTGTTCGAGGGCCAGCTGGCATTGAAAGATGGTTACCTGGTGGTGCAGGGCGGCCGTGAAGGCAATGCGACCGCGACCAGCGTCGAAGGTGTGTTCGCCGCCGGTGACGTGGCTGACCACGTGTATCGCCAGGCGATCACCTCGGCCGGCGCCGGCTGCATGGCCGCCTTGGATACCGAACGCTACCTGGACGGTCTGCAGAACGCTTCGTTCTGAGTGACCTGAAATAAAAAAACCGGCCGCGAGGCCGGTTTTTTTGTGTCAATTGTAGGAGCCGGCTTGCCGCCGATTAGGCCCTTGAGGCTTGCAGCGCTCTTGAGGCCTCATCGCTGGCAAGCCAGCTCCCACGGAATCCGACCGTTCGCACGATCAGGTGGCCAACAATCAGCGGCGCTTGAGCGGTTGCGCGGCGAATTTCACGCCGGCCAGGCCGTGCTCGATCAGGGCGCGGATATTGCCGTGGTCGCTGCCTTCGGGGGTGGCCAGTACCGAACGGTAGTGCTCGCCGAAGGCCAGCAGCGCGTGCTGATCGCTCAGGCCTTCGAGCAATGCCAGGCCCAGGGTCTTGCATGAGCCTTCGTTCTGCCCGGCGGCATTTTCCACGCCGCCGTTGTTGAAGGCCTGTGGCTGGTAGTCGTAGCCGGCGGCGACAAACGCCAGGGTGTCGGCGAAGACATGCTCGCCGCTGTCGAGGCTGGCGCGCAGGGTATTCAGATCAGTCATGGGCTTTTCCTTTGGCGAATGCCGCCTGTTGTTCGGCACTGGCTTCTTGCTGGTATTGGGCTTTCCACTCGGCATAAGGCATGCCGTAGACCACTTCACGGGCCTCGTCGAGGCTCAGCGCGATCTGGCGTTCGTCGGCTTCGGCCTTGTACCACTTGGACAGGCAGTTGCGGCAGAAGCCGGAGAGGTTCATCAGGTCGATATTCTGGACGTCCTTGCGGCTGTCCAGGTGGGCGACCAGCCGACGAAAGGCGGCGGCTTCGAGTTCGAGGCGTTCTTGCTCGGTCATGGTGGGCTCTGTGCTTGAGGGGGCAATCAACGTAGGCCGCGATGATAAGAGCCTGGCGTGTCGAATGCCAGGCAGCTCCGGGTTTCAACGGCAGGACTCAACGACTCAGCGGCTCGCCGCCAGGGTGATCGACACCGACTCGGCAAACCGCAGGGCATGGGGCTTGTCGACCTCGACCTCGGCGTAGAGCACCGCTTCGTTGCTCATGACCAGGTCCAGCAACTCCTGGGTCAGGCGTTCGAGCAGGGCAAAGCGGTTGCCCTCCACATGCTGGATGATCGCCTTGGTGATGGTGCGATAGTTCAGTGCGTGGTCGATATCGTTGTCGCGCACGGCTTCCTGGGCGGCATAGAGGATGGTGAGGTTGATCAGCACATCCTGCTTGTTGAGGATCTCGTCCTCGTTGATGCCGATAAAGGTGCGCAGGCACAGGTCCTTGACCCGGATCCGGGCCATTCCCGGTTGAAGTTGTGGCATTGCTACTTGCTCCGTCCGATCAGTTGCAGGAACTCCATGCGGGTGGTGTTCGAGTCGCGGAAGGCGCCGAGCATCACCGAGGTGTTCATGGTCGAATTCTGTTTTTCCACGCCGCGCATCATCATGCACATGTGCTGCGCCTCGATCACTACCGCGACACCCGCGGCGCTGGTCACCTGCTGGATGGCGTCGGCGATTTCCCGGGTCAGGTTCTCCTGGATCTGCAGGCGCCGGGCGAACATGTCGACAATCCGCGCGATCTTCGACAGGCCCAGGACCTTGCCGGTCGGGATGTAGGCGACATGGGCCTTGCCGATAAAGGGCAGCAGGTGGTGCTCGCACAGCGAGTACAACTCGATGTCCTTGACGATCACCATCTCGTCGTTGTCCGAGGCGAACAGCGCGCCGTTGACCACCCCGGCGAGATCCTCGGCATAGCCGTGACACAGGTACTGCATGGCCTTGGCTGCCCGTTTCGGGGTATCCAGGAGACCTTCGCGTTCGGGGTCTTCGCCAAGACCCAGGAGGATCTCGCGGTAATGCTCGGGCAGCGTTGCGCTCATTGCAATGTTTCCTCGCGGGGCGGCTTATTTGAGGTGCCGGCCGCCGTTGACGGTCAAGGTTGTGCCGGTGACGTAAGGGTTGTCCAGCAGGTAGCGCAGGCTCTGGTAGATCACCTCGGCGCCAGGCTCGATGCCCAGGGCTGATTTGGCCAGGGTCTTGGCGCGGTACGCCGCGTCGTCGTCGGGGTTGAACATCAGCAGCGCGGGGGCGATGCCGTTGACCTTGATCCGCGGTGCGTATCGGGCGGCGAAGGACAGTGTCAGGCTGTCCAGTCCGGCCTTGCTGGCGCAATAGGCCATGTGTTTGCTGCTGCCCTTGCGCGTCACGTCATCGCTGATATGCACGATATCGGCGAGTGGCGATTGTTGCAGCAATTGCGCGCAATGCAGGTTGATCAGGTACGGCGCCAGCATATGGATGCTGAACATCCGGGTAAACACCTCGGTTTCGTCGCCCGGGGTTTCGGCCAGCCAGGCCGAGGCGTTGTGCACGATCGCCCGCAGGCTGTCGGTGTGCTGTTTCAGGCTGTCGATAAAGGCCAGGATACCGGCTTCGCTGGCGAAGTCGGCGAACAGCGTGATCGCGCCCCGCTCGCGCAAGGCCAGCAGGCCGGGTCGTTCGCTGCGGTAGCTGACGATCACCGGGCAACCGTCCGCCAACAGCCGCTCTGCACAGTGCAGGCCGACACGCTGGCTGGCGCCAGTGATCAGGATCGGGGCGGGGGACGATGGCATCGGGGGCTCGCGGCAAGCAGTGAAGGGGTGTCGATTGACGTTGAAGTCAAACTATACCAGCGACACGCCTTCCACAACCCTGCGGGGGACCGCCGTCCCGCGTGGCTAGCGGCTCTGCGTCGGTGCCGCTTCCGGCAACGTCCTGGCCCGGGTGCCGTGCAGCCAGCCCGCCAGCAGGTGAGTCGACAGCGGGATGAAGAAGTAGACCATCAACGGCGTCAGCATCATCGTGCTGAGCAGGATCCGTGGCACCAGTTCCAGTCCGGCCAGCAACGGGCCCAGGGCGAAGTTGAACAGCAGTGATACCGGAAAGAAGGCCAGCCAGATCGCCACGCTCTGTTTCCAGCGTGGCGGGCGCTGGCCGACGCTGCCGAACCAGCCTTCCAGGCCGCTGACCCGGTGCTCGGAAGGGCGTGCGAACAGATCGCCGCCACGCTCCAGCCAGGCCTTGCGCGAGGCCGAGTGTTCCCAGGCGTGCAGGGTGGCGGCATCGCTGAAACGGAAGATCATCTGGAATTCGTTGTCGGTGGGAGGCGGGGCAAGCACACCGGAACCCAGGTAGCCGGGGAAGTCGGTAGCCAGTTGTTCGCCTTCCTGGAGCCAGGCGAGCATATCCTGATAACGGCCGTCGGCGACGCGACGTGCCACCATCATGGTGACGGGTGAGGTAGACATTATGTATCTCCGCAAGACCAGCAGGCTGCCCGGGTAGGGCAGACGCGAAACGCAGCGCCGAGGTGGTGGGCTGCGTCTGAAAAACAGGCAAGAATTATTCCCTGTTTCGGGAAAACCGTCAGAGACGGTGAATGCATTGTTCCATGTTTGAAGAAAGTGAGTCGATGTAGGCTAGAATATCTACAAAATTTTACACATTGATGTGGAAAATATGGCCGTCATCACCGAACTTGCACCTGTATCGCTGCCATTACCGGCTTTGAAACAGGAAGAATTGTTTCCTATCCGCGAGGTTTCGCGCCTGACCGGCGTGAACCCGGTCACCCTGCGGGCCTGGGAACGACGCTATGGCCTGATTCAGCCGACACGCACCGAAAGCGGGCATCGGCTCTACGCCATGAGCGATATCGAGACCGTACGCAGCATTCTCGGCTGGATCGAGCGAGGGGTGGCGGTCAGCAAGGTCGGCAAGATCCTGGCGAAAACAGCGGCGGCGCGTGTACCGTCGACCGATACCCTGCTGCCGTTGCCCGTGGATGATTGGCACGACTGCCAGGTGCAACTGGGTAGCGCGATCAGTGCCTTCGACGAATTCGCGCTTGAGCGTGTCTATGGGCAGATTTTTTCCAGCTACCCGCTGACGGTGGTCTTCCAGAATATCCTGATGCCGCTCTGGCAGGAGCTGCGCGCCCAGCGTGGTGCATTCGGGCTGCTCAGCGAATGGCTGTTCCTCGACAGCTTCCTGCGCGGTCGGGTGCTGCAGCGCCTGCAATCGGCCAGGGGCGCGCCCCTGGAGCGGATTGTCCTCGCAGCATTGCCAGGGGATTGTCGCGAGCTGGAATTGCTGGTGGCCGGCTTGCTGCTCGGCAACGGCGAGTGCCCGGTCAGTGTGCTGGCCATCGGGCAGCCTTTCGACGAGTTGCCGCTGATCTGTGAAAAGGTCCGGCCGCGGGTGCTGGTGCTGTATTCCAACCGTTCACCGGCCTCGGATCTGCCACGCCGGCTGAATCGGCTGGCGCTGGCGGTGGAGTGTCCGGTGATGCTCGCCGGCGACGTCGCCGACCTGCTGCAGGACTCCCTCGAAGGCACCAGCATCGGCTGCCTGGGGCATGACGGCCAGCGGATGCGCCAGCGCCTGCAGCAACTGCTGGCTGGCAAGCTGGATACCTGAGGTGTCTGGGGTCAGGTGTGAAATTGTGGATGGGCCAGGCGGTGCTGCTGCAGGATGTACTGGCGCAACCGTTCGGTTTCGTCCTGGTCGCTCTGGCTGAGCCGGTAGGCATACAGGCCCTGCTCGGTTTCCCGCTCGAACCGTCCGCGCAAGGCAATGCGCTCATACCCCGAGGGACTGAACCACTGGGCGAACTGCCTGGGCGGCTTGATGCCGTTGCGACTTTCCACCAGCACGCCCTTGAACGACACCTCGCGTACCGCCAGGGCGCTGGACTGGCCCCGGGAGTTTTCCAGGACCACCGGCTCGTCCAGGGTCAGGCGCCAGGGACGGACCATCGGCCCGTCCTCGTAGATGCTCGGCACCCCCAGGCGCAAATGCTGGGCATGGAACTCGTCTTCCACCAGGTGCAGCGGGAAGGTCATTTTCTGGTTTTCGAAGTTTGCCTGGATCGTCACCTGTTCATGGGCCGCCAGGCGCGTCAGCAGGTCACGGATCTGCGACACGCCATTGACCAGCAGGCTCGACGAGGCATCGCGCTTGTTGAGCTGCGGGTTGTGTTGCATGGTCCGTATGAAGTCCAGCTCGTCCTGAGTCAGAAGGGCGTCGCGGTGCATGATCGAGCTCGAAAAGTGGGAAACGTGCATACAACAATGGTGGATATCTGCTCAGACAACGGATTCCACTATTGGTTGACGCCACTGGTCGCCTTGAGCGCGTCGAGTTCGGCCCTGACCTCGGCCAGTTGCGCTTCCAGCTGGGCCACCCGCTGCTGTGCCTTGACCTGGATCGTCACATCTTTCTGCACGCCGACAAAGTAGGTCAGCTGGTCGCTCTCGTTGAACACCGGGGAGATCGACAGCTCGTTCCAGAAGTGCGTGCCGTCCTTGCGATAGTTGCGCAGGATCTGGCGGCACGGCTTGCGGGTGCGCAGTGCCTCGCGGATCAATTCCAGATTCGGCTGGTCGCGGTCGCCCGACTGCAGGAAACGGCAATCCTGATAGAGAATTTCTTCGTTGCTGTAGCCGGTCAGGCGTTCGAACGCCGGGTTGGCATAGATCAGGATATTGTCTTCGCCTTCCTGTTCGGCGACGACGATGCCGTCGTTGGAGGCATCGATTACCAGTTGCAGCAGTTTCGGGTTGATCATCGTTGAAATAATCCGCAGTCCATTGGCGATCCCAGGAGTGTAAGAGAATGTTCCGGATGGTCAATGCCGTGGAGTGAATCCGGATGGATTTTCAGTGGGAATGTTTCTCACCTGTTAATATCCTACGCTTTTACTCTGCTCCAGGATCAGATTGATGAAAGTCGCCATCCTTTCCGGCTCGGTCTACGGCACGGCCGAAGAAGTTGCCCGTCACGCCCAGCGGGTTCTCGAAAAAGCCGGCTTCGAAGCCTGGCACAACCCTCGTGCCACCCTGGCCGATATCCAGGCGTTCGCCCCGCAGGCCTTTCTGGCGGTGACCGCCACCACCGGCATGGGCGAATTGCCGGACAATGTCCAGCCGCTCTATTCGACTATTCGCGATCAACTGCCTGCCGCCTGGCGCGGCCTGCCTGGCGCGGTGATCGCCCTGGGCGATTCGTGCTACGGCGATACCTTCTGTGGCGGTGGCGAGCAGTTTCGCGAGCTGTTCGCCGAACTCGGCTTGCGTGAAGTCCAGGCGATGCTGCGCCTGGACGCGAGCGAAACGGTCACGCCGGAAACCGATGCCGAGCCTTGGCTGGCCGGGTTCATCAGCGTATTGCGGGGCTGATCGGGCGTTCGCGCAAGAGTGCCAGCCACGCTTGCGCGGCTTGCGACAGATAGGCATCGCGTCGCCAGATAAACGCGATATCCCAGCGCAGGTCGGTGGGCGAGCTCAAGGTCAGGCGTACGACTCCGGGCCTGACCAGTGAACGGGCGACCACGCTGGGCATCAGCGCCACGCCTTGCCCGGCCGCCACCAGCGCCGCGAGAAAGTCCGCCTGGCCGCTGCGTCCGCTTTCCATGGGGGTAAAGCCCAGCCGCTCGCAGGCCTGAATCAATCGATGATTGAGTACGAAGCTGCGCTGATAGAGCAGGAACGGGGTGTCGGCCAATTGTTCCAGGCGAATCGAGCCTTCCTCGGCCAGCGGGTGATCGATCGCCAGCAGGACGTCCAGCGGCTCGTCACAGAACGGCTGGCAGTCGAACGCCGGGTTGCTCGGCGTGAGCCCTCCGCCCAGTTCCAACTCCCCGCTGAGGACCGCCGGTTCGATGCTCAGGCTGCCGCCTTCGAACAAGTGGATATTGATGTTCGGGTAACGCCGCCGGTATTCGGCAAACAGTCCGGCAAACAGAGTATCGCCGCCCAGTTGCGGCAAGCCCAGGCGCAGTTCTCCCCGTGCCAGCTGACTCAGATCGTCCAGTTCATGCAGCAGGCCGCTGCGCAACCGCAGCATCTCCTCGGCTCGTTGCAGTACCACGCTGCCAGCCGCGGTCGGTCGCACCTGCGAGCCCTGGCGATCCAGCAACACCACCCCGAGGCTGTGTTCCAACTGTGCGACCTGCTTGCTCACCGCCGACTGGCTGACGTGCAAGGTCCTGGCGGCCTGGGTGAAGCCGCCCTGATGAACCACTTCGACAAAACTGCGCAGCTGTTTGAATTCCATTCGACAATTCCATTATGGAATGAGGTGCAGTCTAACAATTCGCTTTCGAGATGGTAGGGGCAGCTCTAAAATTGCGCTCATCGAGGCCCTGAATCCCATGAATCGATCCCTGTTGAAAAAAACCGGTCGCCTGCTCGCCGAGCTGTCCGTACTGGTCGGCCTCTATCTGCTGGGCGGACAGTTGGCGGCTTGGACCGGGTGGCCGATTCCCGGCGGCGTGATCGGCCTCGGCCTGCTGCTGCTGGCGTTCGCCTCGGGCCGGATCAAGCCGACTACGCTGCAACTGGGCGCCGGATGGCTGATGGCGGAAATGTTGCTGTTCTTCATTCCGGCGCTGATGAGCCTGCTGGACTACGGCGCCATGCTGCGCGAGAGCGGCTGGCGGATCCTCCTGGTGATCATGTGCAGCACCTTGCTGGTCATGCTCGCGACGGCGCTGACCGTCGAACTGGTGTGCCGCTGGAGCAACCGTCGTGAAGCCTGAGTGGATGTCCCTCTTCTGGCTGGCGCTGACCCTGGCGGCGTATGGCCTGAGTCGCTGGAGCTATCGGCGTACCGGACGCTACCTGTTGTCGCCGCTGATCCTGGTGCCGATCATCCTGCTGGCGGTTGCTGTCCCGCTGAACACCGCCTATGCCGAGTATTCACGCGATACCCATTGGCTGATGCTGGTGCTGGGGCCCGCCACCGTGGCTTTCGCGGTACCCATCTGGCAGCAGCGCCGCTTGCTCGCCCGGCACTGGCCGGCACTGTTACTGGGGATGCTCGCGGGCAGCGTGGCGTCCATTGCCAGTTCCTACGGACTGGCCCGGGCCTTGTCGCTGGACAGCACCTTGACCCTGTCGCTGGTGCCACGGTCGATCACCACCCCCTTCGCCATGCCGGTGGCCCGGGACCTGGGCGGCGTGCCTGAGTTGACGGCGGTATTCGTCATGGTGACCGGCGTGTTTGGCGCGATGCTCGGTGGGATCCTGCTCAAGTGGCTGCCGCTGCGCAGCAGTCTGGCGCGGGGTGCTTTGTTCGGTGTCGGGGCGCACGGCGCCGGGGTCAGCCGGGCCCGTGAAGTGGGTGGTGAAGAAGGCACCGTGGCCGGGCTGGTGATGGTCCTGACCGGTCTGCTGAACCTGTTTGCCGCGCCCCTGCTGGAGGCGCTGATCTGATACGCAGTTGAACTATTTCGTACGAAATGCACCGCTGACCCGCTAGGTCATCAAGCTGGCTGGCAATGCAACTCCTTCGCGGCAACGGCCTGACTAGACTGTTCGACAGCCGAGCAGAATAAAAACAGAACATGCCGAGGTCATTGCCGTGAGCGTAGTCCCTGTTGCAGCCCCCGCGAATGTAAAGGATCAGGTCAGTGCCGCCGAGTGGCAGACCCGCGTCGACCTGGCGGCCTGTTATCGCCTGGTGGCGATGCATGGCTGGGATGATCTGATCTTCACCCATATCTCGGCCAAGGTGCCGGGCACCGAGGATTTCCTGATCAACCCCTACGGGCTGATGTTCCACGAGATCACCGCGTCGAGCCTGGTGAAGGTCGACCAGGCCGGCAACAAGCTGATGGACAGTCCCTACGAGATCAATCCGGCCGGCTACACCATCCACAGCGCCATCCACGAAGTCCGCCATGACGTGACCTGCGTGCTGCATACCCACACCGCCGCGGGCGTGGCGGTTTCGGCGCAGCGGCAGGGTGTTTTGCCCATCAGCCAGCAGTCGCTGTTCGTCCTGTCGAGCCTGGCCTATCACGCCTATGAAGGCGTGGCCCTCAATCACGAGGAAAAGGCCCGCCTGCAGGCTGACCTGGGGCCGAACAACTTCCTCATGCTGCACAACCACGGCCTGTTGACCTGCGGCGCGAGCATCGCCGATACCTTCCTGATGATGTTCACCTTCCAGCGCGCCTGCGATATCCAGGTCCTGGCGCAAAATGGCGGGGCGCAACTGATTGCCATCGAGCCGCAGATTCTCGCCGGGGCCAAGGCAATGATTGCCGGCGTGACCCGCAGTGCCCAGGGCATGGGCGGCGCACTGGCCTGGCCGGCCTTGTTGCGCAAGCTCGACCAGCAAGACGCCGGGTTCAGACTGTAATGCCACTGGCCGAGATTCCCCTGTGCGTCTGGCGCAAGCGCGGGCAGGACTTCGTGTTTCGCGGTCACGCCATCCGCTATTGGGCGGCGGGGCAGGGCGAACCGCTGTTGCTGATCCATGGTTTTCCCACGGCCAGCTGGGATTGGCATTACCTGTGGAAGCCCCTGTCGCAGCGGTATCGGGTGATCGCCTGCGACATGCTCGGTTTTGGCGATTCGGCCAAGCCGTTGGACCACGACTACAGCCTTGTGGAACAGGCCGATCTGCAACAGGCGCTGCTCGAACACCTGGGGATTGACCAGCCGGTGCACCTGCTGGCCCATGACTATGGCGACAGCGTCGCCCAGGAACTCCTGGCCCGGCACTACGAAGCGCGTATCGAGATCGCCAGTTGTGTCTTCCTCAATGGCGGGTTGTTCCCGGAAACCCATCGTCCGGTGCTGGCGCAGAAACTGTTGCTCAGTCCGCTGGGCTGGTTGCTGGGGCGGACCTTCAGCCGCGATGCGCTGGTCAAGAGTTTCAGCCGGATCTTCGGCCCGAAGACGCGTCCCAGCGAAAGTGCGCTGGATGATTTCTGGAGTCTGGTGGAGAGCAATCAGGGCACACGGATCCTGCACAAATTGATCGGCTACATTCCCGAGCGGCGAGCGCAACGCGAGCGCTGGGTCAGCGCCATGCAGCGTGGCGAAGTCCCGTTGCGGGTGATCGACGGGGCTTTCGATCCGATCTCGGGGGCGCATATGGTCGAGCGTTATCGTCAGTTGATTACCGATCCGGACACCGTGCTGCTGGCGGGAATCGGTCACTACCCGCAGACCGAGGCGCCGGTGCAGGTGCTCAAGTATTACCTGGCGTTCCGGCAGCAGTCGGTGTCGCTGCCACCGAGGCGGGCCTGTTCCTGACGCCCGCGGGTGACGGGCGGACTATCCCTCTGCCTTATCGCGCACCATTCAGCCCCAGGCGTATTTATTGTGACCCGCAGCCCTGTGTCCGACACTCAAGGTCTATTCCCATCGCCCCCGGCTGGAGACCTGTATGAGTGAGTCTGTGCGCTTCGAAGATAAAGTGGTGATCGTCACCGGTGCCGGCGGCGGCCTGGGCCGTGCCCATGCACTGCTGTTCGCCCGCCATGGCGCACGCGTGGTGGTCAACGACCTCGGCGGCTCGGCCCATGGCGAGGGCGCCAATGCTTCGGCGGCGGATCGGGTGGTGGCCGAGATTCGCGAAGCCGGCGGCACCGCGGTGGCCAACCATGACTCGGTGACCGATGGCGACAAGATCGTGCAGAACGCCCTGGATGCCTTCGGGCGTGTCGATGTGGTGGTGAACAACGCCGGTATCCTGCGGGACAAGACCTTCCTCAAGATGGACGACGCCGACTGGGACCTGGTCTACCGGGTGCATGTCGAAGGTGCCTACAAGGTCACCCACGCCGCCTGGCCGCACCTGCGGGAGCAGAATTACGGACGGGTGATCTTCACCGCCTCGACCTCGGGTATCTATGGCAACTTCGGCCAGTCCAACTACGGCATGGCCAAGCTCGGGCTCTATGGCCTGACCCGCACCCTGGCCATCGAAGGGCGCAAGAACAATATCCTGGTCAACGCCATCGCCCCCACGGGTGGCACGCGCATGACCGAAGGCCTGATTCCGCCGCAGGTGTTCGAACTGCTCAAGCCCGAGCTGATCAGCCCGCTGGTGGTGTTCCTCGGCAGTGAACAGTGCCAGGAAACTTCCGGTCTGTTCGAAGTCGGCGGCGGCTGGATCGGCAAGACCCGCTGGGAGCGCAGCCTGGGCGCCGGGTTCGATCCGCACAACGGTTTCGCGGTGGAGGATGTCGCGGCGAACTGGGAAAAGATCTGCAACTTCGAAGGCGCCGTGCATCCGCAGGATACCCCCGAGGCGCTGCGGCAAATGATGGCGAATCTGCAAAAATATACGGCCTGAACCTTCCTCCGCTTCCGAGAGGGTGATCGTGAAAAAGGGAGGCGCGTTGGAAGTAGTGGTCTGAAGCAGGAGACGGCCTACGATTAAGTCGGATAGGTAAGGAATGTACAAGTAGGGTGTGAATTGATTCCGTTTCTGGTGCGAGCTGCATAACGCAGCCGCGTGCATCGAGCGATGCACCACTGAAAACGAAATGGAGTACTCACCTATGTTTGTTAAATACTTGCCACTGGTTATTGCTGTTGCCCTGGTGCCACAGACAGGAGCCGCCTCTGCGCAGAATTCGCCTCTGACAGAGGCGACGTTCCCCAATTGCCTGATCAATCAGGGAACCATCCATCAAGGGATTGTCATGCCGGGGGAGACGATGGTAGTTCATGGTCCTTATACCTCGACCTGTGATGACCGATTTCATGACATCCGAATTCGGACACTGGGTGGAGCGTTGACCTACATACGTATCGAAAAACTTACTGGTAGTGATTGGTTTTTGGTGCGTGAGGGACCTTCGGATATACAGGAAAAATTAGGTGTTGGGACCTTTCGGGTGGTTATTGATAATCAGCTGGGAGAGACGGCTATACGCTATAAAGGAACATTCTCCGTACCGCTGTAGGTAAAGCGACCCGCCTCCTCTTGGTATGGAAGCGGGTTGTTGATGATTAGACTGTTATATCTATCAGGTTGTTGTTTTTTTGGATTTTCGAATACTCTTGAAGCCCCTTCAATACGGTTAGTATGAATTTTTGCTTGGGGATCATATCTTTGGCGACGGCGTAGCCACCGTTTACCATTTCGGTGACTGCGCTAAGCTGCTTTTTTGTCTCAGTCACGGCATCGAGTTTTGTGTCGCGATTTATTTGAGTTCCCTGTGCATTGTATTGTGACCCTATTGCTCCGAGCAGAATGACTCCAGTCATATCTAGCAATCCAGTCTGGTACAGTGCTAACCCTATAGCGTGAAGTTCTCTGTTTGACGTGCTATTTCCATTGAAGCCGCTCAGGTCAAGCTTCAGCTCCTTGAGCTTTTCGGTGATGGGGATATCTGTATCTGCCCAAAATTGCCTAAGTCGGGCGCTGGCATCTTCTTCTTCCCTCGTATACCCGCTTGAAGTCTTGAACTCATCCCTGACGTGATACACATAGGGCGCGACCCGATTCATCACCCTGTTGACGTAGTCAAGCATAGTGACTCTCCTGAATGATTTATGACGAGAGTCCTATCGGGAAGAAAATCTGAATCTTTATGCGATATGACAGTTAAAGGCCTTGAGGTCGGCAAAAGAGAGTTTAGCTACAGTGGTTCGTTATTATTCCTACTCGTTTATAGGAATTGAATTGCGCGACCATAAAAAAAGCCGCTGCAAACGCAGCGGCCAAGGGAAGACGTTTGATCAAGGAGCTACAAATCAACGTCAGTGAACAGCGCGATGATGACCCGCCAACCCTGGGGCGGATATCGAAAAACGTTCAGCCGCGACGGCCAGGACAACCCTCAGTGCAGAGCCGGTGACTCGATGCCGGAACCAGTCTCGAAGTTTCAACCCTTCAAGCCATTCCTTCTGAAAGCCAGGTAAGAATAAGCAATTGTGGCTGTCTGAAAAAGCGCGCTTCGTGACAATCACTGTTGCATTCGCAGTAACAGTCGCTGGCGGTTGCCCCGAGCCTGGCCGGCGTGCCGGCGACCTTCATCCATCGCCGCTATGGCCTGTCATCCAGCGTTTCGATGGTGCCCTGCAAGCCCGTGCCGGCGCGGGCATTCATCCTTTGGAGGTACAACGCGAATACCTCCTTGGTGCGCTTATCGCTCCCGCTGGCGGTGGGTAGGGTGAAGGCTTCTGTCACTCACCGGGGAAGACGCATGACAAAAACAACAATGCGCGCCATCTTCACGCCGCAGGCGCTGGCTATCGCCGTGGCCCTGGGCGCCAGCGCCCAGGCCAACGCGGTTTCGTTCAACATCGGCGAGATCGAAGGGAAGTTCGACTCTTCCCTGTCGGTCGGCGCGAGCTGGGGCATGCGCGATGCCGACAAGAAACTGGTAGGGGTTACCAACGGCGGTACCGGGCAGGCCTCCACCGGTGATGACGGGCGCCTGAACTTCAAGAAGGGCGATACCTTCTCGAAGATCTTCAAGGGCATCCATGACCTGGAATTGAAGTATGGCGATACCGGCGTCTTCGTTCGTGGCAAGTACTGGTATGACTTCGAACTGGCCGATGGCGACCGCGAGTTCAAGGATCTCAGCGACCACCACCGCGACGAAGGGGCACGCTCTTCCGGCGCGCAACTGCTCGACGCCTTTGTCTACCACAACTACTCCATCGCCGACCTGCCGGGCACCGTGCGCCTGGGCAAGCAGGTGGTCAGCTGGGGCGAAAGCACCTTTATCGGCAACTCCATCAACAGCATCAACCCCATCGACGTCTCGGCTTTCCGCCGGCCCGGCGCCGAGATCAAGGAAGGCCTGATCCCGGTCAATATGTTCTTCGCTTCCCAGAGCCTCACCGACGCGCTGACGGTCGAGGGCTTCTACCAGTTGAACTGGGAAAACACCGTGGTGGATAACTGCGGGACCTTCTTCGGCAACGATGTGGTGGCCCACGGATGCAACAACAACTACACCGTCGGCAGCGCCGCCAGTGCGGGCTTCCTGCCGTTGGCGAACGCGTTCGGACAAGGCTTCCAGGTCACTCCGGAAGGCATCGTGGTGCAGCGTAGCGAAGACCGGGAAGCACGTGATGGTGGTCAATGGGGCGCGGCCCTGCGCTGGCTGGGCAGTGATACCGAGTACGGCCTGTACTTCATGAACTATCACAGCCGTACGCCGACGGTCGGGACGACCAGCGCCGGCGCGGCCACGCTCAGCGCACTGCAAAGCATGGCGGCGCTGACGCCTGCCCCGCTGCGCAGCTCCCTGGCTTCAAGCGTGATGCTGGGCCGCGGCCAGTACTATCTCGAGTATCCGGAAGATATCCGACTCTACGGTGCGAGCTTCTCGACAACCCTGCCCACCGGCACGGCCTGGAGCGGAGAAATCAGCTACCGCCCCAATGCGCCGGTACAACTGAACACCACCGACCTGACGCTTGCGCTGATCAACCCGGCGGCTCCCGGGACCTCGCCGATCAAATCTTCGGCTGGTGCCGACAACACCGGCTATCGCCGCAAGGAAATCACCCAGGCGCAAACCACCCTCACGCAGTTCTTCGACCAGGTCATGGGCGCCGATCGCCTGACCCTGGTGGGCGAGGCCGGGATCACCTACGTCGGTGGCCTGGAGTCCAAGGACAAACTGCGCTACGGGCGTGACTCGGTCTACGGTGCGTACGGCTTCCAGGGCGATACCGGCGGCTTTGTCACCGCCACCTCCTGGGGCTACCGCGCCCGGGCGATCCTCGACTACAGCAACGTGTTCGCCGGGGTCAACCTCAAGCCCAACCTGTCCTGGTCCCATGACGTCAAGGGCTACGGTCCCAACGGCATTTTCAACGAAGGCGCCAAGGCAGTGAGCATCGGTGTCGATGCCGACTACCGCAACACCTACACCGCGAGCCTCAGCTACACCGACTTTTTCGGTGGCCGCTACAACACCCTGACCGACCGTGACTTCCTCGCGCTCAGCGTCGGCGCGAACTTCTGATCAAGGCTGAAAAGGACTACTTTATGCGCAAGATGATTCTGCAATGCGGCGCCCTGGCCCTGAGTCTGCTGGCGGCCAACGTGATGGCGGCGGTTTCCCCGGAGGAAGCGGCCAAGCTCGGCACCACCCTGACTGCCATCGGCGCGGAAAAGGCCGGCAATGCCGACGGCTCGATCCCGGCCTATACCGGCGGCATCCCGAAAAATGCCGGCGCGGTGGACAGCAAGGGCTTCCTCGCCGATCCGTTCGCCAATGAGAAACCTCTGTTCGTCATCACCGCGGCCACCGCCGACCAGTACAAGGCCAAGCTCTCGGACGGCCAACTGGCGATGTTCAAGCGTTATCCGGAAACCTACAAGATCCCGGTCTACCCGACCCACCGCACCGTGGCCCTGCCGCAAGCGGTGCTGGATTCGGCCAAGCGCAGCGCCCTCAACGTCACCACGATCAATGACGGCAACGGCCTGGCGAATTTCACCGGCAACCGCTACTACGCCTTCCCGATTCCGAAAAACGGCGTGGAAGTGCTGTGGAACCATATCACCCGCTATCACGGCGGCAACCTGCGGCGCACCATCACCCAGGCGACCCCGCAGACCAACGGCTCCTTCACCCCGATCACCTTCGAGGAAGAGGCCGCGGTACCGTCGGAAGTGCCCGACCTGTCACCGGACAAAGGTGCCAACGTGCTGACCTTCTTCAAGCAGGAAGTCACCGCGCCGGCGCGTCTGGCGGGTAACGTGCTGCTGGTGCACGAAACCCTCGACCAGGTGAAGGAACCGCGCCTGGCCTGGGTCTACAACGCCGGCCAGCGCCGCGTGCGCCGTGCCCCGCAAGTCGCCTATGACGGTCCGGGTACCGCCGCCGACGGCCTGCGCACCTCGGACAACTTCGACATGTTCTCCGGCGCACCGGATCGCTACGACTGGAAGCTGATCGGCAAGAAGGAGATGTACATCCCCTACAACAGCTACAAGCTGGACTCGCCGACCCTCAAGTACACCGACGTGATCAAGGCCGGTCATATCAACCAGGACCTGACCCGCTACGAGCTGCACCGGGTCTGGGAGATCGAGGGCACGGTCAAGCCGAGCGAACGGCATATCTATGCCAAGCGCCACATGTACATCGACGAGGACAGCTGGCAGGTCGCGCTGGTGGACCACTACGACGGTCGCGGCCAGTTGTGGCGGGTGGCCGAAGGTCATGCGCAGTTCTACTACGACCACCAGGTGCAGGCGTACACCGTGGAAACGCTGTACGACCTGATCGCCGGGCGCTACATCGCCCTGGGCATGAAGAACGAGGAGAAACACAGCTTCCAGTTCGGTTTTGTCGGCAAGGCGGCGGACTACACGCCAGCGGCGCTGCGGGCGAGCGGGGTGCGCTGAGCCACCCCGATTCCCCTGTAGGAACCGGCTTGCCGGCGATGGCGTCCCTGAGATCGCTAAAAGCTTCGCGGCGATGCGGTGTCCCGACAAGCCCACTCCTACACAAGCCAGCTCCTCCTACACTGTGTCGTCGTCCAGCGGTTCATGATCGTTCCCACGCTCCAGCGTGGGAATGCAGCCCGTGATGCTCTGCGTCACAGAAGCTGACGCAGCGCGTCCGTAGCTGCGTTCCATTGCTGCGCGTGGGAGCGATCAGAAACATTGCAGGAGCGGAGCTTACCGGGGCCTTTTCTCAGATCGCCGAAGTGGGGAAGTATTTCTTCACCAGCGCCGCCAGGCGCGCGGCCGTTTCTATATCCAGCCTGCCGTCATGATTGTCGGCCCTGAAGTGCAATTGAAAGGCGCGGATCAATTGCCACAAGCCTTGCTCCGACGTGGCTTTCGAGGTGTCGTAGCCATAGGCCTTGAACTGCGCCAGCAAGGTGGCTTGCGGGGGCAGGCCCTGTTCGGTGAAACGACTGACGTAAGTGTACTTGGCCGACTCGTCGTACCAGGCGCCGATACCTGCCTGATACAGCTGCTGCCAGGGAAAGGCCGCGCCCGGGTCGCTTTTGCGGCCCACGGCGATATCACTGTGGCCGACCACATTGACCGGACTGATGGCGGGGTGCCGCGCGAGGATATTCAGTGCCAGCTCCTTGACCGCCTCGATCTGGTCCGGGTGATAGGGCGGGAAGGTGAACTGCCCCTGGTCGTCGCGCGCCAGGTTGACGATTTCGATGCCGATGGAACTGTCGTTGAGATTGACCCGGTTGCCCCAGGCACTGGCCCCCGCGTGCCAGGCGCGGTCGTTCTCATTGACCAGGTTGAAGATATTCTGGGTACTGAAACCCGCGGCAATGTAGGACGCATCGGTCGGATCCGGCACCAGGTAGTGGGCACTGACATGGGGGCCGGTCAAGCTGTTGATCGAAGCCTGGAAGTTGCCCGCCGTATAATGCATCACGAGAAAACGAATTCGGCTATCAAAGCTTTTATCGGCACGATAAGTGTTGTATTTGATGATATTCATGGGGGGAGCCCTTTGGGATTGAGCCCACACAATAAGTGTTGTAGTGGTGCGTTATTTTTAAGAGGTTTCTTTAATGGTGGTAGGAGTTTTTTGAAGCGGTTTTTTGATCCTTGGGAAATATACTGACTCAGATCCAAGGCTTGACGGTGTTTGTCTGTTTTGTTTTTTTAAGACGGAAGTGCTCAGTGATATATCGCCTGTTTCGATGCATGAAAGGGCGGTTTGGGCCTGCCTACCGATAAAACAGGAACATTCAAATGAACACCGATAGCACTCATGCGGATAAACATCATTTGCGCGCAAGCTGGATTGCGACGGTCGCCAACCTGGATTGGCCATCACGGGTGTCCTCCACGATTGGCGATGACGCCGAACGGATCAGGGTGCAGAAAAACGAGCTGGTCGAGCAGTTGGACGAACTGGTCAGGCTGAAGATGAATGCCGTGTTCTTCCAGGTGAAGCCCTGTTCGGATGCGTTTTTCCGTTCGGCCCTCCTGCCCTGGTCGGCGTGGCTCAGCGGCACGCTGGGCCGCGATCCGGGCTTCGATCCCCTGGCGTTCGTGGTCGAACAGGCCCACGCGAGAAACCTGGAATTGCATGCCTGGTTCAATCCCTACCGGGTCTCGATGGACACCCGGCACAGTACCATCGATGCGTTGCGCAGCACGTTACCGGGGGCACCCGCCAGCGTGTATGCCGCGCACCCGGAATGGGTCGGTACCGCCTATGACCGTCTGGTGCTGGATCCGGGCATCCCCGAGGCCCGCGACTGGGTGATTCAAGGCGTGCTGGAAGTTACGCTCAACTATGATGTCGACGGCATCCATTTCGATGATTACTTCTATTACGAGTCAGCCAGTTCAAGACTGGATGATGCAACAACGTTTTCCCGATATGGCCAGGCGTTTGACAATAAAGACGATTGGCGCCGTCATAATACTTACCTGTTGATTTCAGATTTGTCCCGCAAGTTGCGCGAACTCAAACCGGCCTTGAAGTTCGGTGTCAGTCCCGCGGGTGTCTGGCGTAACCGGAGGGATGATCCGCGCGGTTCTGATACTTCAGCAGGCGCGCCGAATTATGACACCGGTTATGCCGATACCCGTCGCTGGGTCGAGGAAGAGCTGATTGATTACATTGCGCCACAAGTGTATTGGAGTTTCGGCCTCAGGGCGGCGCAGTTCGATATCGTGACGCGTTGGTGGGCCGATGCAGTGCGCGGGAAAAATGTTCATCTTTATATCGGTGAGGCGCTCTACAAAGTGGGCGTACCCAGCCAGCGGGAGCCCGAGTGGAGCGAGGGCCAAGGGATCGCTGAACTCAACAGGCAGTTGCAGTGGAACCTCGATATGCCGGAAATCCGCGGCAGCATCCTGTTTCGCCAGCGTTTCCTGCGGGTGCCCGAGACTCATGCCGCCGTCGCTGCCCTGCGCGTAGGTGTCTGGCGTTATCCGGCGCTGATCCCGTCGATGCCCTGGAAAACCGGGCAACCGCCGGCGGCCCCGGCCTGTGTGCAGCAGCGCCGGCATGACTGGGGAACGCAGGTCAAATGGCATGAAAACAGCGCCAATGCCACGAACAAGACCCGCTATTACGCGATTTATCGCTTCCCCTGCGCAGAGGCGGTGGACATTGCCCGGGTCGATTGTCTGGTGACCACGATCCCTCGTGCGGGTTGCCTGCATATCTGGAACAGTCCAGCCGAAAACGGCCCTTCGTGTATCTATGCCATCACCGCCCTGGACGAGAATCACCGGGAAAGCCGGATGACGATATCGAGCTGATCGGCGCGCCGGACGCGACCGGCCGGTCAGTTTCTTTATGGGCGCCAATCAGTGCGCTGAATACTCATTCAACAAGGCTACCCATGAGGACTAGGGTAGCCGTATAAAATCAAGAAAAGGCCGCCGCAATGACCGCCATGACCCCGCGTCTGGATCGTCCCGGGTTCTTGCCTCGTTTGTCCTCCCGCCATTTGCCACGTCCACGCCTGAGCACACCCTTGATCGAGTCGCCGGCGCGGGTACGCCTGCTGTGCGCGCCCGCCGGCAGCGGCAAGAGCGCCTTGCTCGCCGAATGCCTGTTGCAGGCGTCGCCCAACTGCGGCGTGTGCTGGCTGCCGCTGGCCGGTGCCAGCCTGACCACCGAGGCCTTCTGTTCCGCCCTGGCCGAGGCGCTGGGGCTGGACGATGCGCGGGATGAAACGAGCCTGTTGGCTCGGCTGGCACGCTGGACCCTGCCGACCTGGATCTTTCTCGACGACTATTGTCGTTTGCCCAACCCGGCCCTGGATCAATTGCTCGATCGCCTGCTGGCGGTCAGCAGCCCGGTCCTGAGCTGGTGGCTGGGTGGGCGGCGGCGGCCCCATTGCAACTGGCCGCGGCTGTTGCTGGAGGGCGAACTCTACGAGGTCGACGGCTCGAGCCTGGCCTTCGAACGCGGTGAGATCGAACGGCTGGTAATCAATCCGACGGTCCAGGTGTCGACCCAGTGCATCGACCGGATCGGCCAGTACACCGCCGGCTGGTGCGCCGGGGTGCGGGTTGCGCTGCTGGAGGCGCCCGCGTGGATAGCCAACGACCCCGATATCGGCTCACGCCGTTCGGCGACGTTGCTCGATTACCTGCAGCACGAACTGTTCGATGCCCTGGCGCCCGAACTGGCCGAAGCCTGGCGGGTGCTGGCGCATCTGCCACGCTTCAATGCCGATCTCTGCGAGCATCTGTTCGGTGCCGGGGAGGGCGCGCAGTGGATGCGTACCCTGCAGGAACTGGGGTGCTTTATCGAACCGTGGGAGGACTCGTCGGAATGGCTGCGGGTGTTCGCCCCGCTGACCCTGCTGCTGTGCGATGAGCCCTGGCCGGCCGGGCGCTCCTGGCATCGCCGCGCCTGCCAGTGGTTCAGTGCCCGGGGCGACTGGCAGGCGGCGGTGGAACAGGCCCTGGCCGCCGAAGAGTTCGAAGTAGCGGCCAGTCTGTTGCACAACTTCACCTTCGACTACCTGTTCCAGGGCCAGAACGTCGCACTGCTGTTGCGCCTGCAAGAGCAACAGCCGGATGAGCTGATGTTCGGCACGCCGCACCTGCTCGGCCTGATCACCACGGCGTTGCTGTTCGCCGGGCGTTTCGACGAGGCGGCCCACAGCATCGAACAGATGGCGCGCTTCACTCCGCAGCCGTCGGCGGCGGCGCAGCGGCAACTGGTGGCGCGCTGGCAGGCCCAGCAGGGTTGGTTGCTGCACTTGCAGGGACAGGCGCAAGCGGCGTGCGGGCATTTTCTCGACGCGCTGCACGACCTGCCAGCCGCCGCTTGGCCGGCACGGCTGTTCTGTCTGTCGGGGCTGACCCAGCAGGCGTTGCTCAATGGCGAGCTGGAACAGGCCCAGGCCTTGAGCCGCGAGGCCCTGTGCCTGGCGCGGGCCCAGGGTTCGCTGCTGTTCGAGGCGCTGCTGGAACTGGATCACGCGCAACTGCTCGAGCAACGCGGCGCCTTGCATCGCAGTGAAGCCTTGCTCGACAACGTGCAGGCCTTGCTGACGGCCCAGCGTTACCTCACCGGCCCGCTGCGTGGGCGTGTCGCGTTGCGCCAGGGCCGTATTGCCTTGCGCCAGGGCCGCGACCCGCAAGCCGCCGAGCATTTCCAGGCGGGACTCGACGAGTGCCTGCGCAGTCACGACAAACGTGCGCTGTACGGTTTCCTCGGGTTGGCGCTGCTGGATGCCAACCACGGCGACTACGCCCAGGCCTTCGTGCGCCTGCGCGATGCCGAGCGCCTCATGCAGCAGCGGCATATTCCGGACGTGGTGTATCGCGCGGTGCTGTTGATGATCAGCAGCCATCTCTGGCTGCAACAGGGCCGTCCCGAGCTGGCGGACGAGGCCTTGACCCGGGTGCTGCGCCATTATCGCGGGCCGAACGCCATGCAGGCGCCGCCGGCCACCCTGGAGCTGGTGCCACGGCTGGAATACCTGTTGATCCTGGCCCAGGTCTACCAGCGCAAGCCCTGTGCGGGGCTGGAGTCACTGGCGCAGTTGTTGGCGCAGGCACAGCAGCGGGGCATGCAGGGGATTGAAACGGAGATCCGCCTGGCCCTGGCGGAAGTGGCCTTTCTGGAGGGCCGCGGCGCGCTGGCCAAGACCCACCTCGCCGAGGGACTGGCACTGGTCAGCCGCTGCCACCTGCAGCAGGCGTTGCGTGAACTGCGCCTGCGCCAGCCGGGCATTCTCTCGGCCTTGGGGTTCGAGGAAGAACTGATCGCCACGGGTGACAATCCCTTGAGCCAGCGCGAGCTGGAAGTGCTCAAGCTGATTGCCCTGGGCAGTTCCAATCTGGAGATTGCCGCCCAATTGTTCATCTCGCTGCACACGGTGAAAACCCATGCCCGCAGGATCCACAGCAAGCTCGGCGTGGAACGTCGCACCCAGGCGGTGGCGAAGGCCAAGGCGCTGGGCCTGATGGGATAAACGTACGCCATGTACAGGTAGGAGCCGGCTTGCCGGCGATGACGTCCGCGAGATCGATGCAAGACTTGCTGGCTTTATCGCCGGCAAGCCGGCTC
>NZ_JACAPR010000016.1 GCF_013385635.1 Pseudomonas gingeri | reverse complement strand
TGATCGTTCCCACGCTCCGCGTGGGCAATGCAGCCCGTGACGCTCCGCGTCACAGAAGCGGACGCAGAGCGTCCAGGAGGCATTCCCACGCGGAGCGTGGGAACGATCGTATCGCCGGCTTGCCGGCTCCCACCGAGCCAGGCAAGGTCCCCGACAAATTTGCACAGTTATTTTTGGGCCGGACCACTAGAATAGGCTCAATCTTTTACAGAGCCTGAGCCTCTATTTATGCCGGATCCGGTTGACACTCCCCCTGTGTCGGAACTGCCCCTGGACGAACTGGTGGCTTGTCACGAGTGTGACCTGCTGATGCGCAAGCCCCAGCTCGGCCTGGGGGAAAAAGCCCAGTGCCCGCGCTGTGGTTATGAGCTGTACGCTCACCGTCACAATGTCGTCGAGCGCAGTCTGGCCCTGGTGATCGCAGCCCTGTTGCTATACGTCCCCGCGAACTTTCTGCCGATCATGCAACTCAATCTACTGGGACGCTCTTCCGAGGACACGGTGTGGAGCGGCGTGCTGGGCCTGCACAACACCGGCATGACCGGCATCGCTGCCGTAGTGTTCCTGTGCAGCATGGGTATCCCACTGCTCAAGTTGCTGTGCCAACTGGTGGTGCTGCTGAGCATCCGCTGGGATATCGGGCGCAGCTATGGCCTGTTGCTGTATCGCATTTATCACCATCTGCGTGATTGGGGCATGCTCGAGGTCTATCTCATGGGCGTGCTGGTCGCCATCGTCAAGTTGGCGGATCTCGCGGAGTTGAGCCTGGGCCTGGGCCTGGCCTGTTTTGTCAGTCTGTTGTTGGTCCAGGTACTGCTGGAGGTGGCGATGTCACCTCACCAGATCTGGCAGGCGTTATCGGGAGAAGATGAACATGCGGGCGATTGATGCGGGCATCCTGATCTGCACGGAATGCCATGAGCTGAACCGCCACGAGCCGGACGCCGAGGAGCAGGTCTGCACCCGTTGCGGCGCGCTGGTACACCCGCGCCGGCCGAACAGCCTGATGCGCACCTGGGCACTGCTGCTGACCTCGGCCATTCTCTACATCCCGGCCAACGTCTTGCCGATCATGACCGTCAGTTCCCTGGGCAAGGGCGACCCCGACACTATCATGTCCGGCGTCATCACCCTGGTGCAGCACGGCATGTATCCGATTGCCGCCGTGGTGTTTGTCGCCAGTATTCTGGTACCGACGTTCAAACTGGTGGGCATTGCCCTGCTATTGTTCTCGGTGCAGCGCCACCAGCCGCTGTCTGCCCGGCAGCGGATCATCATGTATCGTTTCATCGAGTTCATTGGCCGTTGGTCAATGTTGGATATCTTCGTGATCGCCATCCTGGTGGCGGTCGTGAACTTCGGAAGAATTGCCAGCGTCGAGGCCAATCTCGGCGCGGTGGCCTTTGCCAGTGTGGTGGTGTTGACGATGCTTGCTGCAGTAACTTTTGATCCCCGACTGATTTGGGACAACACGGAGTCGGACGACGACCATGAGTGATTTGCCAAAAGCCAAAACCCGCCCGGCCTCGAACTGGTCGGCCATCTGGGTCCTGCCGCTGATCGCCCTGATCATTGGCGGCTGGCTGGGCTGGCGTGCCTATAACCAGACCGGCATCGAAATCCAGGTCCGTTTCGAGAGCGGCGAGGGTATCCAGGCCAACAAGACCGAAATCGTCTACAAGGGCATGCCGATCGGCAAGGTCAAGGCGCTGGCCCTGGACACCGAAGGCAGTACCAAGGGCGTGGTCGCCACCGTCGAGATGAACAAGGACGTCGAATCGTCCTTGCGTACCAACACGCGCTTCTGGCTGGTCAAGCCGAGTGTCACCCTGGCCGGTATCACCGGCCTGGAAACCCTGGTCTCCGGCAACTATATTGCCGTCAGCCCCGGTGATGGCGAGCCCGCGCGCAAGTTCAAGGCGCTGTCCCAGGAGCCGCCGCTGTCGGACCTCAAGCCGGGCCTGCACATCACCATCAAGGCCGAACGGCTGGGTTCGTTGAATCGCGGCAGCCCGGTGTTCTACAAACAGATCCAGGTCGGCCAGATCAAGAGCTTTGCGCTGTCCCCGGACCAGAACATGGTCGAGCTCAAGGTCTTCATCGAGCCGGCCTACGCCAACCTGGTGCGCAAACACACGCGCTTCTGGAATGCCAGCGGCATCAGTATCGATGCCAACCTGTCCGGCGTGAAGGTGCGTAGCGAATCGCTGGCCAGTATCGTTGCCGGTGGTATCGCCTTCGCCACGCCGGAGAACCGCAAGGACAGCCCGCCTACCGATCCGAGCCTGCCGTTCCGTCTCTACGAAGACTTCGACGCCGCCCAGGCCGGGATCCGCGTGAAGGTGAAGCTCAGCGACTTCGAAGGCCTGCAGGCCGGACGCACGCCGGTCATGTACAAGGGGATCCAGGTCGGTAGCCTGAAAACCCTGAAGATCGATCCCGACCTGACCAGCGCCAACGCCGAGCTGACCCTCGACCCACTGGCCGAGGACTATCTGGTGGATGGCACCCAGTTCTGGGTGGTCAAGCCGTCGATCTCCCTGGCAGGCATCACCGGCCTGGAGGCCCTGGTCAAGGGTAACTACATCGCCATTCGCCCCGGCGACAAGGGCAGCCATCCTCAGCGCGAGTTCGAGGCCCGGGCCAAGGCGCCGCCGCTGGACCTGCGTTCCCCGGGACTGCACCTGGTGCTGTTCACCGACAATCTCAGTTCACTGGAGGTCGGCAGTCCTATCCTCTACAAGCAGGTCAAGGTCGGTTCGGTGCAGAGCTACCAGTTCTCCCGTGACCGCAAGCAGGTGGTCGTCGGTGTGCACATCGAGAAGGAATACGAGGGCCTGGTCAACGCCTCGACCCGCTTCTGGAACGTCAGTGGCATCACCCTGACCGGTGGCCTGACCGGTGGCATCCAGGTGAAAAGCGAATCGCTGCAGACCCTGATCGCCGGTGGTATTGCCTTCGAGACCCCGCAGGAGAAGGCGCCGCTGAAGAGGCGCATCCCGCGTTTCCGTCTGTTCGCCAATCACGACGATGCCCAGCAGCAAGGCACCCTGATCACCATCCGCGTGGATCGTGCCGACGGCCTGCGCAGTGGTACACCGGTCCGCTTCAAGGGGCTGGATGTGGGCAAGATCGAAAGCGTCGACCTGAGTGACGATCTGCAATCGGTGCTGCTGTCGGCGCGGATTACCGAAGTGCCGGACAAGATCGCCCGGGTCGGTAGCCAGTTCTGGGTGGTCAAGCCGGAGCTGGGCCTGATCAAGACCGCCAATCTGGAAACCCTGGTAAGCGGGCAATACATCGAAGTGCAGCCGGCGAGCAAAAAGCAGGGCCCGCAGAAGGACTTCGTCGCGCTGAAGCAGGCGCCGGAAGCCGTGGCAGCGCAAGACGGCCTGAGCCTGACCCTGAGTGCCGCCCGTCGCGGTTCGCTGAAGGAAGGCGTACCGGTGACCTACCGCGAGGTGACCGTGGGCAAGGTTACGGGCTACGAGCTGGGCGCCACGGCGGATCGGGTGCTGATCCATATCCTGATCGAGCCGCGTTATGCGCCGCTGGTGCGCACGGGTAGCCGATTCTGGAACACCAGCGGGTTCGGTGCCGATTTCGGCTTGTTCAAGGGGGTGACGGTGCGTACCGAATCGCTGGAGACGCTGATCCAGGGCGGGATCGCCTTTGCCACGCCGGACGGCGAGCGGATGGGCAGCGCGGCGCGACCGCAGCAGACCTTCGCGTTGTTCGACAAGTTCGAGGACGAGTGGCTGACCTGGGCGCCGAAGATCTCCCTGGGCAAATAACCCCGCCTGTGGGAGCGGGCTTGCCCGCGAAGCAGGCAACGCGGTGCTATCTGGCAAACCGCGTCATCGTTCTTCGCGGGCAAGCCCGCTCCCACAGCAGAGACGAAAGCCTGCGGAATCAGACCTCGTCCAGTTCCGGTTCCGAAGCTTCGCTCTGCAGCGTCGACCTGACCTGATCGTGGCGACGGATGTACTTCCAGTCCGCCTCGTCGATATAGATCCCGTTCGGCCCGCTGCCGCCTTCCAGGTCGATGGCCACATGGGCCGAGACCTGTGGCTTGACACTCGCCAGGATCGGCACGAAGCCCAGTTGCAGGCTGGTTTCCAGCAGCGCCGCCTGGTTCTTCTCGTCGATATCCGCCGCCTCGTCGAGGTAGTACGGCAGGCGTACGCGCCCGGCCTGGTCGCGATCCATCAGGTGCAGCAACAGGTACATGTTGGTCAGCGCCTTGATGGTCATCGTGGTGCCGTTGGAGGCGGCCCCGTCGATATCGGTGTGGATCACCGGCTGGCCATGCACCTTGGTGATCTCGAACGCCAGCTCGAACAGGTCCTTCAGGCCCAGTTGGTTGTGGTTGGCCGCCACCAGCCGTGCCAGGTATTCCTTGGCCTCTTCGTTCTTGTTGTCCTGCTCGGCGCTCTGGCTCAGGTCGAACACCGACAGCGTCTCGCCTTCTTCGTACTGGCCGGCGCTGTGGATGATCTGGTCGATATGCTTGAGCGCTTCCTTGTTCGGAGCCAGGACGATACGGAAGCTCTGCAGGTTGGAAACCTGGCGTTTGTTGATCTCGCGGTTGAACAACGCCAACTGGTGTTCGAGGCTGTCATAGTCGCTGCGGATATTGCGCAGGGTCCGGGCGATATCGGTCACCGCCGCGCGACGTGCCTTGCCCAGGGTCAGGGCTTCGTCTGTGCGGTGGTCGTAGGCGTTGATCAGCAGTTGCAGGCGCCGTTCGACATCGTCCTCGCTGTCGAACTTGGCCACGCCCTTGAGGCGGACCTGGGCATATAGCGCCTCAATCTGTCCGTCGACCCGCTGCAGGCCCTGCCAGCTGTCCTGATAGTCGTTGAGCAGTGGCAGCAGGTTGTCCATGGAATCATCGACGGGATCCATGAACGGCGTACCGAACGGCAGGTCCGCCGGCAGCAACTGGCGACGGCGCAGGGCATCGTCGAGGGTGCGTTGCTTGGCCTCCATGTCGCCGATCTGCCGGCCGACCAGTTGCAGCTTGGCCGAGAGTTGCTGGACACGCTCGGTAAAGGCGTCGCTGGAGCGCTTCAGTTCGTCCTGGGCAGCTTCCATCTGGGCCAGTTGTTCCAGCTTGTCGCCTTCCTCGGCACCGAGGGTTTCTGCGCGGCGGAAGTCTTCCAGGGCTTTCTGCGCATCCAGGACCTGCTGGTACAGCGCTTCGGTCTGGGTCTTGCTCGCCGCCCGGTCGGCCGCCACGGCCTGCTGGGTCTTCAGTTGCTTGAGTTCCTTGTCCAGGCGCTCCTTCTGGTCGCGCAGGGCCGCGCGATCCGCCAGGGCCTGGAGCGCCGGTGGCTCGATATGCGACAGGTCGATGGACAGGCCCGGTACTTCGAAACGCTCGCCCTTGAAACCGTCGAGGATCAGTTCCATCGACTTGACCCACTCGCCTTCCTCATCCAGCGCAATCCCATGTTCGCCCAGCGGCAGGCTGAACAGGGCGCTGTTGAACAGCCGCATCAGGCGCTCGACATCCTGCTGCGAGAACTCTTCGCGCAGGCGTGCGTAGCTGTTGTTGTCCGCGTGGTCGAGCTGTTGCTTGACCGACTTCAGGCGTTTTTCCAGGTCGCGCAGGCGCTCCTCCAGATCTTCGGCGCTGAACTGCCGGGACTGGGCCAGGGCGCCGGCCAGCTCGTCGTGGGCGTCCTTGGCGGCCAGCAGTTGCTGTTCCAGGACCTTCACGTCGTCGACCAGGGCAAAGCGATGCTTGAGTACCGACAACTCGCCGAGCCAGCGCTGGATACCGCTGATTTCCCGCTCCAGGCGCATCAACTCCTGGGTGCTGCCACGCTGGTCGTTCTGCAGGGCGTCCTGCTCGTTGCGGTAATGCTCGGACTGGATCAGCAATTCTTCCTTGCGCGCACTGGCGTAGTCCGACCAGGTGCCCAGCAGCGAATCCAGCAACGGTGAGATCCGGTGCAGCTTGCCGCGCAACACATCGCGCGAGCGCACCCCCGCGGCCAGGGCCTCGACCAGCGGACCGGCGGCGACCAGCGAGTTGTAGTCCTGCTCCATGCGCCGCACATCGCGGAATGCCTCTTCGCAGGCGGCGATATAGTCGACGCTGCCGGAGCGCAGGCTGTGCTCGAAGGCATCGAGGAACAGTTGCTTGAGCTTGGCCGCGGTGATCTCGCGCATGTGCAGCAGGTTGATGAACAGCGCGCGGAAGGTCTTCAGGCTCTGCTCGCTGGTGGAGCGCAGCGGGATCAGGGTCAGGTCCAGCGGGATCGACGTGTGTCCGCCAACCAGCAGGCGGCGCAGTTCATCGGGCTTGAGTTCGTAGGCTTTCAGGCCATTGCGCTCAAGGTTGTTGAACAGCTCTTTCTGGCGCAGGCAGGTGTCGTCTTTCTGGTAGTGGGCCAGGTCCAGTTGTCCGGCATAGGCGAAGAACTGGTGCCCGAAGCCGCCGCCCGGCCCGCGTCCGACCACGCCGATGACATGCGGGCCGTGGGGCAGGGCGACTTCCACGAGGATATAGCTGGTGTCGCTGGCGAAGTAGAAGCGGCGCGACTGTTCCAGGCTGTACTTGCCGAAGCTCATGTCCGACATGCGCGCCAGGATCGGGAACTGCAGGGCGTTGATCGAGGCCGACTTGCCGAGGTTGTTCGCCCCGTAGACCGACAGCGGGTGTTCCAGCGGGAACAGCCCGAGGCTGTAGCCGGCCGTGTTCAGCAGGGCGAAGCGGCGGATACCGTAGCGTTCCTGGCTCATGCGTCCATCTCCTGTTGCTCGGCGGCGATGGCACGGGCCAGCGCATCCTCTTCACTTTCTTCCTGCGGCTCGACGAATTCGCTGAGGTCCAGCGGGTCATCGGTTTCCAGCAGTTTCTCGTCACTGTCGTCGTCCACCAGTACCGGGGTCGGCAACGGCAGCACGCTGTGCAGGCTGGCGGCCATGTCGCGGTCCTGCTGGACCGACAGGCAGACATCGAGGAACCGGTGCATCGGCGGCAGGAAGCGGTACAGGCCGGGCTCTTCACCGGCGAAACCGAGCTGGGTCATGCGGCGCATGATCTTTTCTTCCAGCTCGTCCTGGGTGGTGACTTCGGCCTGGACGAACAGGTCGCGGTACTTGTCGAGCAGCGACGGCAGTTCGTCACGGCCGAGGCTGCCGCCATCGAGCACGGCGATCGGGTCGCGCCCCTGGTCGGCCAGATGCTCCACCAGGATAAAGGTGAACAGGGCCAGGCGCTGGGCGGTCTTGTTCACCTGCGCGGCGGCATTGTCCGGGACGAAGTAGTAGAAACCACGGGTATCGCAGACCAGCTCGAAGCCCAGGGCCTTGAACAGCGTGCGGTACTGGTCCTGGAAGTTCGACAACTGGGCATACAGCTCCGGATCGCGGCGGCTGACGTGGTAACCCTTGAACAGCTCGCGAAAGATCGGCGCCAGCTGGGACAGTTCGGAAAGATCAAGATGCATGAGGTGTGCTCGCGGAATTCTCGGCGGTCTCTTCGACACGCGAGAGCAGGGCGAAGGAGCGCAGGCTGACCTGGTGCTCCTGTGTGTAGTAGTCGCGGCGTTCGAGACGTTCGCGCTGGAAACGCTTTTCCCGCGACAGGCGCGAGAACCAGTACAGCAATTCGTCGGTGGCGCCGTCCGGCTCCTGTTCCAGCAGCCAGCTCATCAGGTCCGGCATCGGCAGGGCATCGGTGCAGCGTTCGAGCATTTCCTTGACCGTACGCGGTGCCCGTGGCGACTCGCCGCCCTTGGACGACTTGTGTGCCTTGGGGAAGCGCGACGGCTTGGCTTCGAAGCGGGCGAGGGCGTAGACATAGGCCTCGACCTGTCCGGAGCTGCCGAGAAAGGTGCTCTGCGGGCGGGTGAACATCGGCATGGCCGCCTGCGGCACGGCGTCCAGGCCCTTGCGGCGGATCACCGACAGCGCCAGGGCCGCGCCACGGGTCACGGCATTGTGTCGGCGCGCTTCTTCACGCAACGGCAGCAACAGTTCGCGGGCATGACGCAGGGTCAACTGGGCGCTGGTCTGCATCTCCAGGATCCGTGCGTGGGTGCGCAGCAGCATGTCGTCGTCCACCAGGTGGCCAAGACGCTGTTGTTCGCTGAGCATGCGCAGCAGGACGTTCTCGACCTTGCGCACGCCCTGTTCGAAGGCGCCGTCGGCATTCACCAGTTGGATCATCGGTTCGACGTACTCGTCCCAGGTCGCCAGGACTTCGGCATAGCGCTGGCGCAGCGGGATCTGCCGGTCGCTGGTCTTGGCCCGCTCGGCGACGGCCACCAGGGCCTGCTCGTCGTTGGCGAGTTTCTTCAAGACATCGCGCACGCGCATGTCGAGCAGGCGCAACTGGCGGGCCAGGTCGTTGCCGTCGCGGATATCGAAGGCATCCTGGATATACCCGGCCAGGCGTTCGAGGTGGCGCAGGTAGGCTTCGATTTCCAGGCACAGGCCCAGGCGATGCTCGCGACGCAGGTAGGCCAGGAAATCATGGATCTGCGCGTTCAGCTCGAAACGGTTCGGGCTTTTCGCCACCGGCACCAGGATATCGAGGCGAATCCACACGTCCAGCAGGCTGGTGATGTCCTGGGGCGTGCTGTCCAGTTGCTGGGCGGCCAGTTGTTGACGTAGCTCACCGAGGCTCAGGGTGCCTTGGTCGAAGTGTTCGCACAGGGGCTCCAGAAGGGCCCAGTGCTCGGCGAGGGCGCGCAAGACGCGCTTGGGTTCGATCATGGGAGAGGCCGGCTGGTTGGCAAATTAAAAGGAGCGATTGTACTGCATGACGCGCCTGATTTATCCCCAGGTGATCAGAGGGCGGCGGTTGTTGCGATCAACAGCGGGCGATCTTCGTCGAAGAACGGTAGAATCCCCGTCTTCAACTTATCCACAGATGGCCGACCTTTGCTTATCGAGTCCCGCCGCCGCGCTTATCTGACTGCCATGCAGGTGGTCCACTGGCTGCCCCGCACCGAACTGCCGTTTGCCGCGCCGTCGCGCCCGGAGCTGTTTGTCGAGCCGGAGCCGTTGGTCGAGACGCCGCCGGCGGCGCCGCAGGTGCACAGCGTCGCCGAACCCGTGGCCAAGCCGGCCGAACGGCCGAAAATCGAAGTGCCGCGGCCTTCGCCGGTCAACCGTGCGCAAAGCCAGCCGGCAGTTGCTGCCGAAGAGGTGCCGGCACCGGTCAAGGTGGCCCAGGTCCCGCCACCGCGTTTCTCCCTGCAATTGCTGCGGTCCGGACGCTGCCTGCTGCTGGTGGAACTGGTGACCGGCCAGGCGTTCCAGAGTCGCGATCCGTCCTATCTGTTGCTCAAGGACATGTTGCGTGCCGCCGGTCTGCCCGATGCGCCGCAGATCATCGGCGAGCCGGTGCGCTGGCCGTTGCTGGCGCGCGGCAACCTCGACCAGGGCCCGGACCGCGCCCGCGAATTCGTCCAGGGTTTTGTCCAGGCGCGTCTGGAAGAAGGCGAGTGCGCCTGCCTGTGGCTGATCGGCCTGCCGGCGGTGCGTTTTGCCGGGGAAGCCAATGCCGAATCGTATAACCGCGAACTCCAGGTCGAAGGCCTGGGTTCGGTCTGGGCGCTGCCCGGCCTGGAATTATTAATGGAAGAGCCACAGCGTAAGGCTGATGTCTGGCAAGCCATGCGTCGGCTGATGGCGCGTTGGAAAAGCGTCGATGAGTGATGCAATAAGTTTTCGCCTGGCCACCGAGGCTGATCTGGAGGCGATCCTGAAGGTCGAATATGCGGCGTTCAGCCATCCCTGGACCCGCGGGATCTTCACCGATGCGCTGAAGTCCTACAAAGTCTGGCTGATGTTCGAAGGCAGCCAGCAGGTAGGACACGGGGTGATCCAGGTGATCATCGACGAAGCGCATCTGCTCAATATCACCGTCAAGCCGGAAAGCCAGGGGCGTGGCCTCGGCCTGCGACTGCTCGAAGAGCTGATGAAACAGGCCTATGACATGGGCGCCCGGGAATGCTTCCTGGAAGTTCGCGACAGCAACCAGACGGCGTATCGTCTGTACGAGCGCTACGGTTTCAACGAAGTCGGACGTCGTCGCGACTACTACCCGGCGGTCGGTGGGCGCGAGGATGCGCTGGTGATGGCCGCCACCCTGGTCGACTGAGCCCGGTCCAATGGCATTTGTCGTGATTGTGGGCGTGACCCCGACCGACGGTCGGTTGTCACAGCTGTGCACCATTATCGAGGCCTTACAGCATGAACGAACTACAAGACCTGATTGATAACAACGAGCGCTGGGCCGCTGCGATCAAGGAAGAGGACCCGGAGTTCTTCGCCAAGCTGGCACGCCAACAGACCCCGGAGTTCCTCTGGATCGGCTGTTCCGATGCGCGGGTGCCGGCCAACGAAATCGTCGGCATGTTGCCGGGCGATCTGTTTGTCCACCGCAACGTGGCCAACGTGGTGCTGCACACCGACCTCAATTGCCTGTCGGTGATCCAGTACGCGGTGGACGTGCTCAAGGTCAAGCATATCCTGGTCACCGGCCACTACGGTTGTGGCGGTGTGCGTGCGTCGATGCAGGATCGCCAGTTCGGCCTGATCGACGGCTGGCTGCGCTCGATCCGCGATCTTTATTACGAAAACCGCGAAGTGCTTGCGCAGTTGCCGACCGAGGAAGAACGGGTCGACCGCCTGTGCGAGTTGAACGTTATCCAGCAGGTGGCCAACGTCGGTCATACCACCATTGTCCAGAACGCCTGGCATCGCGGGCAGAGCCTGTCGGTCCATGGTTGCATCTATGGCATCAAGGATGGACGCTGGAAGAGCCTGGATACCACGATCAGCGGGATCGAGCAGTTGCCACCACAGTATCGCCTGCGGCCTGTCGACTCGCTCTAGACCCACGTGTAGGAGCCGGCTTGCCGGCGATGCAGGCGACGCGGTCTGACAGAACACCGCGTCGATCCCATCGCCGGCAAGCCGGCTCCTACAGGTCGGTGTGTTGCTCTGGTCAGATATGCGGCACTGCGGCCGTCGGCGTTGGCGCCGGTGCCCGCAGTTGCTTGAGCTCGGTCTTGATCGGCGGCGTCGCGCATTTCTTCGCGGCGTCGGCTTCGCTCAGGTTGCGCACCGAGACATAGAACAGTTCACAGGTTTTTTCCGTGTTGGTCACTTGCCAGTTGTCGGTACAGCTCTTGAGCTGGGCCGATGGATCGCTGCTCGGCTTCTGGCCCATTCCCGCCTGCCAGCAGGCAGCGCTCAAGTCCTGGCCCATGACCTTCAGGCCGGCCGCATCGGCCTTGGCCTGGTCGCCGCCGTAGCTTGCCGGATCCGCCGCATACCAGATATAGCTCGGGTGGTTGGAACCCAGTACCGGCACCTTCACGCCCGCGCTCGGGCTGATCTCGGCCAGGCCGAGCACGGCCACCGTGGCCCCATACTGCTGCTTGATCCAGTTACGCACCGGCGCACCGAAGGCCACCATCGGTAGCGCGGTACCCTTGGCGGTCACGCTGACTTCCTTGACCATGGTGGTCTGGTAGTCGGTGAAATAACCGTAGACCCCTTCCAGGGTACTGCCGGCGTTGGACGGCGCGGCAATCGGCGCGATGTCGACGATGGTCTGGTAGGCCGGCGTCTGCTCGGCAGGGATGCCGTTGTCGGTCAGCAACTCGGCCCAGCGGTCGGTGGTTTTCGACTCCAGGTAGTCCTGGGCCTGGGTCAGCGAGTAATCCGGCGGGAAATGCAGCAGTTCGACGCTCTTGCGATTGTCCAGGGCCATGCCCAGCGGCAGGAACAGGTACCAGCTGTATTCCCACTTGCCATCGGCATTGAGTTTCGAGGCGCCCTTGTAGGCCAGGTCGCCGGCATCCAGCAGGGCCGCCAGCGGTTTGTCGTAGCCGTCCGGAACGCCGCTGAAGTGGGCGTACAACTGGCCGTTGTCGGTCTTCACCGTCACCTTGGCGTCCTTGTAGCCGTCGCGTTGCACGCTCTGGTTCAGGTAGTGCTCGGCGGTCTGCTCCAGTGTCCAGTTGCGATAGCAGATCACGTTGCAGTTGTTGGGGTAGGCGAACAGTTGGGTGACCCGTTCGGTGCTGCCCAGCTTCAGGTCGACATCGGCGTGGGCGCTGGCCATGCCCAGGGTCAGGGCGGCGAGGGTGGACGACAGTACTGCGAGTTTCGACATGCTCAGATCCTTTTCAGCGTGAGCCCCATGGTGGGGGTAGGTACATACTGGTACAGATTTGTTCTGGATGCCTCTTTTGCCGGCGACCCCGTTGCCCGCCTGGGACTAGCTCGGACGTGTCAGCGGGAAGCCGGGGTAGCTGAAGATGCAGGTCACGGTGATACCCAGCATGATCAGGAAAAACCCCAGTTGCGCCGGGCTCCACCGGGTCCAGTGCAGGACAGACTGCAAGGGCCGCTGCCAAGCCGATGCCGGCCGTTCGGCGCCACGCCGTGAGTGATCGAACAGGCCGATCAGACCGACACCGACAAAGGTCCCCAGGCCCAGGGCGCCCAAGGCGGTCCAGAAGCACAGGGCCAGAACCGCCTGCGGCACGCCGTGGCGCAGCACCAGCCAGTAACCGTTCGGGTTGATCCGCCGGGGCAGCAGGCGCTGGCTCAATTGCACATCCCGGACGATGAACCTCGAGCTCAGGGTCAACCAGCGTGGCATCAGGAAGCGTCCAACCCAGACCGGGATCAGCGCCCAGGTCCCGGCCAGCATCAGCGTGACCCAGATCGACTCACCGTGGAGGACTTTCCGTGCCAGCAGGGGCAGGAAATGCAGGAGCAGGGCCAATGCCGAGGCCGCCCACAGCCAGCTCCAGCTATTGCCCGCAATGGGGCGCGGGGTGAACTCACGCCAGAAGAACACGTCGGGATCGGGCAGCCGTTCGAGCAGCGCCGGGTACTGGTAGGCGAGGGTTTCGGCCAGTTGCTCGCACGCTTGCCATTCCGCGGCGTCGAAACGTTGGTACAGCGCCATTTGCTGGGCGCGGGTCAGGGGCATCAACAGCAGGTGCGCGGCCAGTTGGCTGGCATTCCAGGGTTGCGGGTTCTGTGCCTTGGCCAGGAGCTGTTGATAAAAACCTTCCTGCTCGCAGCGCTGGATCAGCGCGCGCCAGACCCAGGCCGGTTCCGGGGTGACACCCGTGCGTTCATCCCAGCCGAACAATTGGCAGACCCGTTCGAACAGCGGCAGACTCCAGCGGGTTTCGTGGAGCAGTTGCAGGAGGATCTGTTGCCACTCCTGCCGGTGGTCGAAGACCTTCAGCCAGGACTGCTCGCTGTAGAGCTTGAGTTGATTGACGAATTCGCGCTCCTGCGCGGCTTGCAGATGAGCCAGCAGCACCTGTCGGTATTCCTGCAACTGTCTCGCCGCCTGCGCGGGCGTCAGCCATTCCGTCTGCTGCACGGCCTCGGTGTGCGGGCTGTGGTGCCGCGACTCTTCGGCGACGGTGACGGGCGCCACCACCGACACCTCGGCAATGTCTTCGTCGTCATCGCGCCAGCGGGCAATTTCCAACGCGTCCTCATAGGCCTCGCGCAAGCGCTGGAAACCCTCGGCGTCGTCATCCGGCCGGGTGCTTTTCAGCAGCCGCGCATAGCTGCGCTTGATGCTGCGCTGATCGGCGTCTTCGGGCAGTTGCAATATCGACCAACAATCCATGTCGCAACCCCCTTAATGCCAGATGCCGCTGTCGAGTCGGTCCAGGTGTTCGCTCAGCTCACTGCGGGCTTCGCGAATCCGTCGTTCGTCCTGGCTGTCGAGTACCTGCTGGAAGTGCCCGGCCCACTGGCCGATACGTTCGCGCAATTCGCCCAGGCTTTCCTGGTAGAGCCGCTCCAGGCGGGCGGTCAGCACGGTGTTCACCTGCTGGTCGCGTGGGTGCACCTTGAGCAGGGCCAGGGCTTGCAGGCGCTGCTGGATTTCTTCCGGCGTGAGCACCCCGGGGTTGTTCTCGATGATCAGCGAATGCTGTTCGCCGGTCAGCGGGACACTGACCTGGGCTTCGAGCAGGCCGTTGTTGTCGTAGGTGAAGCGCACATCCAGGGCGACGTCGCCGGCCTTGCGCTTGGGTACCGGCATTTCCAGTTCGCCAAGGAACACGTTGTCGCGCACCAGGCGGCTTTCGCCCTGGTAGATCTTCAGCTTCACCACTTCCTGGTTGTCGTGCAGGGTGTACACGCTCTTGACCCGGCTGACCGGGACAATGCTGTTGCGCTCGATGATCGGCAGGTAGTGCCCGCTTTCGATCTGCTGGCCGTATTGCTGGGATGTCTCGATGCCCAGGGTGTAGGAGCAGACATCGGTCAGCACCACCTCTTCCAGGGCTGCCGAACGGGCCTTGAGCGCGGCCTGGATCGCCGCGCCATGGGCCACCACTTCATCGGGGTTGAGGCTGATGGACGGGAAGCGCCCGAACAGCCCGGCCGCCAGCTTGCGCACCAGCGGCATGCGCGTGGTACCGCCGACCAGGAGGATTTCATCGAGGTCGCTGACACGGATCCGCGCATCGCGCAGAGCTCGTTCGATAGGCCCGCGCAGGCGTTCCAGCAGTGGTGCGTAGAGATCGGCCAGCTGCGGCTGGGTGAAGGTATGGCTCCACTGCCGACCGTCCACCCGTAACGTGAACTCGGCGCTGGCGTCCTGGCCCAGGGCCTTGCGCACACGTTCGGCTTCGCGGCGCAGGGGCTGGATCACGCTGGCCCGTTCGGGGAAGTCCGCGGCCCCGCGCTGGCTGTCGACAAAGCGTTCGAGCAGGGCCGCGTCGAAATCCTCGCCGCCGAGAAAGTTGTCACCAGCGCTGGCGCGGACTTCCATGACACCGTCGAACAGTTCGAGGATCGACACGTCGAAGGTCCCGCCGCCTAGGTCGAAGACCAGGAACGAGGTTTCCTTGTCCCGTTGGTGCAGGCCATAGGCGAGGGCGGCGGCGGTGGGTTCGTTGATCAGTTTTTCGACTTTCAGCCCGGCCAGTTCGCCGGCGATTCGCGTGGCCTTGCGCTGGGCGTCGCTGAAGTAGGCAGGAACGCTGATCACCGCTTCATGCACGGTCTCGCCGTAGGCGCGTTCGACGTCTTCCTTGAGGCTCTTGAGCACCAGCGCGGAAAGCTCTTCCGGGCGGAACAGGCGGTCACCCAGGCGGACTTCCTGGGCACTGCCCATATGGCGCTTGAACAGCGCGGTCGTGGTGCGCGCGTGGGTGTGCAACCGCTCCTTCGCCGCCTGACCGACCAGCACCCGGCCTTCATCATCGAGACCGACCACGCTCGGCGTCAGGAACTGGCCGAGGGCATTGGGTACCAACTCACTGGCTTCCCCGCGCCAGACGGCGACGAGGCTGTTGGTGGTCCCCAGGTCAATCCCTACGATCATTGCGGCGAACTCCCTTTACGGTCGGTAAAAAACGGAAACAGAATAATATCCAGTCAGGATATTACCGGAGTGAGCAGGGGGTAAAGGAGATAGTGGCTCAAGGCCATTATTTACGACGAGATGAGAACGGCTATTGATGTTTGATCGTTCCCACGCTCCGCGTGGGCATGCAGCCCGTGACGCTCTGCGTCACAAGAGCGGACGCAGATCGTCCAGAGAGGCGTTCCCACGCGGAGCGTGGGAACGATCAGGGCGTCAGGCGGTGAAGCGCAGTGCGTTGGTCAGGTCGCCCATCGGCTTCTGGCCACGGGCAGTCATCGCATCGTCCCGTTCCTTGATGCCATCGAGTTTTTCCAGTTGGAAGACCCGGGTGATCAGGCGCAGGATCGAAGCGGTGTCATAGACGGTGTGGTCGACCGTGCCCTTGCGGGCGAACGGCGAGACCACCAAGGCCGGAATCCGCGTACCCGGGCCCCAGCGGTCGCCTTGCGGCGGTGCCACGTGGTCCCACCAGCCGCCGTTCTCGTCGACCGTGACCACCACCACCATGTTTTTCCATTGCGGGCTTTCGCGCAGCACTTTCAGGGCCCGCACGATATGCCGGTCACCGGCCGCCACGTCGGCATAGCCGGCGTGCATGTTCAGGTTGCCCTGGGGTTTGTAGAAGGTCACCGCCGGCAGTTTTCCGGCTGCGGCGTCGGCGAGGAATTTGTTGGTAGCGGTCTCGTCGCCCAGGCCGCCATCGCGCAGGCGCTTGGCACGTTCGCTCGGGTTTTCCGGGCCCTGGTGGGCGAAGTAGTTGAACGGCTGGTGGTGATACTGGAAGTTCGGGATCTTCGGAATGCCACCCGAGTCCTTGAACTGTTCCAGGGTCACTTGCCAGGCGCCGGCGTACCAGGCCCAGTCGATGCTCTTCTTCGACAGCTTGTCGCCGATATGGTCGTGAACCTGGGGCACCAGCACGGTCGGCAGGTCCGGCTTGGCGTAGTCCGGGCGCTCGGGGTCGCGGATCCAGGTCGGCCAGTACGGCGGGGCCATGGTGTTGACCGCATAACCATCGGGCGTCAGTGCGCTCGGACCGAACTGTGGCGGGCCGCTCATGGCGCTGGCCGGGGATTTGTCCAGCGGCACCAGGCGGGTATCGGTCGGATCGTTGCTCTGGACCTTGGCGATCTGCGGCTTGGCTACCGAATTGGCGGCGTCTGGATAGAACGGCACCTTGGCGCTGATCAGGTACTGGTGGTTGAGGAACGAACCGCCAAAGGCGCCCTGGAAGAAGTTGTCGCAGAGCACGAACTCCTTCGCCACGTCCCACAGGCGCAACGAATAACGGGTCTGGGCGTAGTAGCCCATGGTCAGGCCACCGGAGTCGGCCCAGGCGACGAAACGGTCGTTCTTGCCGCCGTTGATCTGCATCTGGTTCTGGTAGAACACATGCCACAGGTCGCGCGTGACCACGCCCAGAGGCAAGTCTTCACCGTTCGGCCCCTTGAGGGCATAAGGGGCGTTTGGCAGGTTTTCCTGGTACTGGGTTTCCACCGGATAGGTCACGCCATCGAGGCTTTGCGGCCCGACCTGGACCACACCGCCCCAGGCCGGCGGCAAGGTCTGCAGCAGGCTGCCGTCGCGGTCGTACTGTTGATAGTCCGCGGGCTTGAGGGACGAAAGAGGCTTCTCGACACCCGGAAAGTCGCCGAACAGGTTGTTGAAGCTGCGGTTCTCGGCATAGATCACCACCACGGTCTTCACCTGGTCCTGCAACGCCTTGTCCAGTGCCGCACCCGACAACTCCTCGGCTGGCGGCTGCTTGCCCGGATCACTCGTCGAGCCGCAGGCACTCAGGGTGGCGCCCACACCCAGCACGGCGACACCGCCGAGAAAACGGCGGCGGCTGGTATCGGTGGGGGTATCGGCGGCGCCGGTCTGCGACTGTTCGAGGTCTTTCTCGTCACTCATCCTGGGTTCCTGCTGGCTGGGTTAGACGTAACAAAATATTTCGCATCGCACGCTAGCAACGCAATGTGACAGAACGGCGATGGTCGCCCTGTACCTAGCCGGCCAGTATGCCGATTGTCGTGGGGAGAGGGCAGTCGTGGCATTTTGCTTTGCCAGACGATCTGCCCCTGGAAAGAGACTCCGGGTTAAGGCATCACCGGCCCGCTATAGGCCAGGGTCGTGCCCAGCGCCCAGAGCAGGAACAGCACCAGCGGCGCATGCACCAGCAACTGCACGAACGAGAAACCGATCAGGTCCCGCGCCTTCAGTCCCAGCACACCCAGCAGCGGCAGCATGTAGAACGGGTTGATCAGGTTCGGCAGGGCTTCGGCAGCGTTGTAGATCTGTACCGCCCAGCCCAGGTGGTACTTCAGTTCGTTGGCGACCTGCATCACATACGGCGCCTCGATGATCCACTTGCCGCCGCCGGACGGGATGAAGAAGCCGAGTACCGCCGAGTACACGCCCATCAGCAGGGCGTAGGTATCGTGGGAAGCGATCTGGGTGAAGAAGGTCGAGATGTGATGGGCCAGGGTCTGGGCGTCGGCGCCCTTGACCGTGGTCATCAGCGCCGCAATCGAACCGTACAGCGGGAACTGGATCAGCACTCCGGTGGTGGTCGGCACCGCCCGTGATACTGCGTCGAGGAAGCTGCGCGGCCGCCAGTGCAACAGGGCGCCGACCATCAGGAACAGGAAGTTGTAGGTATTCAGGCCCGAGATGGCGCTGATCGCCGGCTTGGTCGAAAACTCATGGAACAGCCAGCCGGCGGCCAGCAAGGCCAGCAGGATGGTCAGCAGCGGGCTGTGTTCGAGCCATTCGCCAGGACGTGTACGCGGGCTCAGCGGCGGCAGGTTGAAGCTCGGATCGACACCGCAGGCCTTGGCATCGCGGGCCGAATTCGGGCCGGGTGCGGTGGCGTAGGCGACAGCCAACGAAACCACGATCAACGCCAGCAACAGGGCCCCGGACTGCCAGAGGAAAATGGTCTGGGTGAAAGGGATCACCCCGGTGATCGACAGGATCGACGGCGGCAGGCTGGCCGGGTTGGCCTGCAACTGCGCGGCGGACGACGACAGGCCCAGGGCCCACACCGCGCCCAGGCCGAGATAGGCGGCGGCGCCGGCGGCGCGGTAGTCCATGCGCAGGTCGGTACGGCGGGCGAGGGCGCGCACCAGCAGGCCGCCGAACACCAGCGACAGGCCCCAGTTCAGCAGCGAGGCGACCATGGAAATCAGCGCCACCCAGGCCACGGCGGAGCGACCGTTTTTCGGGATCCGCGCCAGGCGGTCGATCAGTTTCACCGCGGGCGGCGAACTGGCGACCACATACCCGCCGATGACCACGAAGGCCATCTGCATGGTGAACGGGATCAGGCTCCAGAAACCGTCGCCGAATGCCATGGCGGCATCGGTCGGCTTGGCGCCCATGGCCAGGGTGCCGAGGGCAACGATGATCACCGCCAGCGCGGCGAACACCCAGGAGTCGGGAAACCAGCGCTCGGCCCAGTTCGAGCAGCGCAGGGCAAAGCGGGCATAGCGGCTTTCATCAATGACAGCGGCCACGGCAGTACCTCGTTTTCTTATGGTTGTCAGGAGGTCGGTCGCCCCAGGCTGAGGCGATCGGGAACTGCGCAAGAATGCGGTAATTGGCGCTTGCTGCAAAGCGTTACAGGTTTCAATACCGGTGGCTTTCAGTTGTCGAAAAACGGAACCGGATGCGCAGTTTTCTGCTAAAAAGTGACCCGTGGACGGGGTTGCGGTTGTGCTCGCAGGCAACTGCACTAACCTTTGCCGGTCGCCAGCCGGGGAATGCCGGGCTGGCTTGAGTGTTTTTTGTACAGTTTTGAACAGCCGATGCTGCTGCTCCCGAATACGGTATCCAGAGTCCTTTTATGACTGTTGATTCTTACCCGCGAAATCGCCGCTTTTCCCGGTCCGACTACAAGACCCTGGGCCTGGCGGCGCTGGGCGGTGCCCTGGAAATCTACGATTTCATCATCTTCGTGTTTTTCGCCCTGACCCTCAGCCAGTTGTTCTTCCCGCCGGAAATGCCCGAGTGGCTGCGGCTGCTGCAAAGTTTCGGAATCTTCGTCACCGGCTACCTGGCCCGGCCGCTGGGCGGCATCCTGATGGCGCACTTTGCCGACCGCCTGGGGCGCAAGCGCGTGTTCAGCCTGAGCATCCTGATGATGGCCCTGCCCTGCCTGTTGATCGGGGTGATGCCGACCTACGCCCAGATCGGTTACTGGGCACCGCTGCTGCTGCTGGGCCTGCGGGTGCTGCAAGGCGCGGCGGTGGGCGGCGAAGTGCCGAGCGCCTGGGTCTTCGTGGCCGAGCATGCGCCACCGGGACATCGTGGTTATGCCCTCGGTGTCTTGCAGGCGGGATTGACGTTCGGTTACCTGCTGGGCGCGCTGACGGCCACCTGGCTGGCGCGGGTCTACAGCCCGGCGGAGATTCTCGATTTCGCCTGGCGCTTTCCCTTCCTGCTCGGTGGTGTGTTCGGGGTGATCGGGGTCTGGTTGCGGCGCTGGCTCAGTGAGACGCCGGTCTTCATGGCCTTGCAGGCCCGGCGTGAGGCCGGCGGCGAACTGCCTTTGCGGGCGGTGCTGCGCGATCATCGCAGCTCGATTTTCCCGGCGATGTTGCTGACCTGCGTGCTGACCTCGGCGGTAGTGGTGCTGGTGGTGATTACCCCGACCGTCATGCAGAAAAGCTTCGGCATGAGCGCCAGCCATACCTTTGCCCTGAGCAGCCTGGGCATCGTGTTCCTGAATATCGGTTGTGTACTCGCCGGCCTGTTGGTGGACCGTATCGGCGCCTGGCGCGCGGTGCTGTTCTACAGTCTGCTGCTGCCGGTGGGCGTGGCCCTGCTGTATGCCTGCCTGATCACGGGCGGCAACTGGATCAACCTGGCCTATGCCCTGGCCGGACTGGCCTGTGGCGTGGTGGGCGCGGTGCCGTCGGTGATGGTCGGGTTGTTCCCGAGCCGGATCCGCGTGTCCGGCATTTCGTTTACCTACAATATTGCCTACGCTCTCTGGGCGAGTACCACGCCGCTGCTGCTGATCGGCCTGATGCCCTGGAGCCCCTGGGTCTGCGTGGGATACTGCCTGGTGATGGGCTCGGTCGGGGTGCTGACGGCGCTGTTTTTTGGTGGACGGATCGCAATGAGTGCGGATTCGCAGCCCTGCATCGGACACTGACCGGGAATTGAAGGTCATCCGGTGGATTCCGGTTTTTTCGAGGAGGTAAAGGTTCTGACATTCTGGACAGGACAACGCACGGAGTGGCAGCGTCGGTTCAGGCATTTTCCCGCAAGAGGCATTTCGAAATGGATTTTCGTGTACTTCTGGCCGTGGGCATCGCCCTCGGCAGTTCCTGGGTGATCCCGCTGGCCGGATCCACCGACGGGCTATTGCCCCTGCAGGTGTTACCCGTGGCCGGCGCATTACGTTCCAAGGCCTTGCATCCTTGTCCGCACACGCCAGTGCCGCACTGTGTCAGTCCCATTGTCCGGGCAGAGTTCGTCCTGCAATCCTCGTCCTTGAAGAATGCGGTGTTTCGCACGGTCCTCCATAAGCGGCAAGCCACAGGCAAACAGCAGGCCGAAGGCGCGCGGTTCAGCGGCAGTATCGATGAACTGCCACTCAAGGAGCATTTGCCGGTGTGGGTGTTCTGAGCCGGGTCAACGGGTTTCCGTGACCTTCTTCAGAAAGCGCGGCTGATCGGGATTGCGCCCGCGCAACTCGGCCAGTTTTGCCGCCATCAGGTAGAAACCCTGGATCATGGTGAACGGCTCCAGCAACGGATGGGCGGTGGCAACGCTGGGCAATTCCACGCCGGGTGTGCCACGCGGTGCGACAACCATGACCTGGGCCCCGCGCAGGCGCATATCCTCGGCGAAGGCCAGGGTCCCGACCTGCTCGGGCCCGGAGGGGGCGAACACCAGCACCGGATAACCGGCCTCGATGATTTCCATCGGTCCATGGCGCACTTCGGCGCTGGAAAAGGCTTCGGCCTGGATGCCCGAGGTTTCCTTGAGTTTCAGTGCGGCTTCCTGGGCAATCGGCAACGCCGGGCCACGACCGATGACGATCATCTTGTCGGCGGATTGCAACACCTTCAGCGCCAGCGTCCATTCCTCGTTTGCCACCTCGGCCAGGGCCGCGGGCAGGCTTTGCAGGGCGGCCGGCAAACCACTGTCGTTACCTTGCCGGGCGCCCAGGGCCGCGACGGTCTGCAGGCCGGCCATCAGCATGGCGACATAACTCTTGGTCGCCGCCACGCTCTGCTCCAGCCCGGCCGGCAACAGCACCTCGGCATCACTGGCGGCGGCCAGGGGCGAGTCGGCGGTGTTGACGAAGGCCGCGACGCTGGCGCCCAACTGCTTGAGATAGCCGACGCTGGCGATCAGGTCCGGGCTCTTGCCTGACTGGGACAGCGCCGCCACCCAGCATTTCTTCAAGCGCAGCGGTGGTTGTTGCAGGCTGACCAGCGACAGCGGGATCGACAGCCAGGGAATTCCCAGCTGGCTCATCATGGCGTAGCCGAAGAAGGCAGCGGCGTGATCCGAGCTGCCGCGGGCGACACTGATGATCAGCTCCGGCAGGTCGGCGGCCAGTTGGTCCGCGAGTGAATCGATCGCGCTGTCCTCGTCGAGCATGCGTTGCACGACGGCGGGGATCGACAGGGTTTCTTGGCGCATCAGCGACATAACAGCGTTACCTGAGTGCTTCAGCCGCGCGGGCTGTCGGGTAGGGAAAGGAGGTCGTCGGGAATGAAGTTCAACCCGGCGGCATCCATGGCCATGCTCAGCGCGCCCCAGAGCGGCGCATCATGGGTGAAATGGGCGGCGACGATCTGCGGCGGAAACGGCACCACCTGGCGGATCAGTTGCTCGATCACCGGGGCCAGGGTCGACGCCTGGTGGAACAGGCCGCCGCCAATCGCGATGCGGCTGACATCCAGCGCCACCGCGAGGTTGGCAACCTGTACCGCCATGCCGGCGATGCGTTGTTCCAGGGCCTGGCGCACGGCACGGTCGTCACTGGCGAACAGGTCCAGGGCGCGGTGGCCGTGGCCGAGCATTTCGCTCGCCAGTTGGTTCAGGGCCGTACCCGAGAAAAACTCTTCCAGGGGCGCTGCGCCTTTTTCGTAGGTTCGCCACTGGTTTGCGCGCGACGGGTCGAGGAAGGGTTCCAGCATGTAGCCGATTTCCATGGCCGCGCCGTTGCGGCCACGAATCAGGCGCCCGTTGGCGATGGCCGCGGCGGCGAGCCCGGTGCCGAGGTTGAGGTAGATCGCGTCGTCGATCCCCACCAGCGACCCCCAGCGTGCTTCCGCCAGGGCCCCGGCCTTGACATCGTTGTCGAGCATCACCGCCTCGGTGCCCAGGCCGTTGCCGAGCAGCGCTGGCAGGTCGAGTTCTTCGAACCCCGGCGTGTTTGGCGCCATCAACAGCCGGCTGCCGCGCACCACGCCGGGAAACACGGCGGCCACGCTGGCCACCGGCACCGCGCCAAAGTCGGCGACACAGTCCCGGGCGGCCTGAAGGATGCGCTCCAGCGCCGGTTCGCCCCGCAGGCCATCGGCATGGGTCGCCAGCTTGCGGGTACTCAGGTGCTGGCTCGACGGGTCATAACAGGCGACCTGGGTCTTGGTGCCGCCGACATCGATCGCCAGCAGCACGCCTTGGGTGGGCGCCTTGGCGCCCGGGGTATTCAACGGCTCGAACATCGTCGCTATCACTTCTTGTTGAAAGGCCAGAGCCGGTGTGCCCGTGCCCAGAACAGATAGGCCACGCAACCCGCCGCGACCCACACCAGCGACCATTGGATCGGGTAGGCGCCGGGGGCGTTGTGGTTGGAAGCGAAGTAGATATAGACCCAGCCCACCAGCGCGATGACCGCCGGGATCGGGTACAGCCACATCTTGTAGGGGCGTTCCAGGTGCGGCTTGGTCTTGCGCAGCACGAACAGCGAAATGATCTGGGCCACCGACTGCACCAGGATCATCACCGTGGTCAGCAACTGGATCAGCGTGGTGAGGTCGGTGAGGCGGCCGATCATGAAGCCGACCGAGGTCAGCACACCCATGCTCAGGATGCCGTAGACAGGGAAATCATGCTTGGGGTGGGTGACGCTGAAGGCATTGAAGAACACCTTGTCCTTCGCCGCTTCGAACGGCACCCGCGAGCCGCCCAGCAAGCCGGCGAATACCGAGGCGACGGCGGTGATCAGGATCAGCACGGTGACCACGCCCGCGGCGGTACTGCCCCAGGTTTCGCTGAGCACCACCGAGGCCACGGACTTGTAGGCCGCCGAGTCCGGGTCGAGCATGCGGTGCCAGTCCACCACGCCCAGCACGCCGACCTGCATCAGCAGGTAGACCGCGAGGATGCCGACGATCGACAGCACGATCGACTTGGGAATCACCCGGCCCGGCTGTTCCACTTCACCGGCCAGATAGGCCGAGGTGTTGTAGCCCAGATAATCGTAGATACCGATGGTCAGGCCGCCGGCCATGCCGAACCAGAAACTGCTGTCACCGAGGTTGAACGCGCCTTCCGGGAAGCTGAAGGCCAGATCGGCATGGAAGTGGCTGAGGGCGGCGAGAATCAGCGCGCCGATGCTGATCAGCATGATCACCCAGAGCACGATACTCAGGCGAGCGATCGACTCGATCTTGCGCCAGAGCATGAAGATGATGCCCCAGATCAGGACCAGGCCGATCAGGTTGCCGGCGGTCTGGCTCATGTCCGGCCAGAACCAGGTCAGGTATTGCACGAAGCCGATGATCCCGGTGGACATGATCAGCGGGATGAACAGCATCGCGGTCCACACGAACAGGAAGGGCAACAGCTTGCCGGTACGTTTGCCGAAGGCCTCGCGCAGGTACACGTAGGTCCCGCCGGCACCGGGCAGCGAAGCACCCAGCTCGGCCCAGACCAGGCCGTCGCACAGCGCCAGCAAGGCACCGAGGATCCAGCCGAGGTAGGCCTGCGGACCGCCCATGATGACGATCATGGTGGGAATGGTGATAAAGGGACCCACGCCGCACATCTGGCTCATGTTCAGGGCCGTGGCGGGAAACAGACCGATTTTGCGCTTGATGCCGGACGAACCCTGCCCGGTGGGAGTGGTTGTGCTCATGCGGTGACGACCTCTTATGCGAGTGACGGAAGGTGGAGGGCAGGTGGCAAGGGTGCTGCGCGCCGGCGAGGGCTTCCATCGACTCGGTATCGTTATTGTTATGGGTTGCGGTCGCCCATGGAGCTACTGCGACCGACGTGTAGAAAAACACGCCACGACTATTAATTCAACTTGATTTAATTAATAGGCGACGACGATCATCGGCCCATGAAAAATCCACAGCACACCCGTACGGTCACCACCGGTACCAACGCCGAACACGCCCGCCTGCATAACCGCCGGGTGATTCTCGAAGCCATTCGCCTGGGCGGGCGCCTGACCCGGGCGGATCTCACGCGGCTGACTTCGCTGACGGCGCAGACGGTCTCGAATATCGTCACCGAGCTGCAGGAAGAGGGCGTGCTGCTGGCCCATGCGGCCGAGAAGATCGGGCGCGGCCAGCCGCCGGTGCCGTTGTCGATCAACCCGCAAGGGGGGTATTCCATCGGTTTTCATGTCGAGCAGCATTCGATCATCGGCGTGCTGCTCGACCTGCTCGGTGACGCCCAGGCCAAGGTCACCCTGGCGGTCAGCTATCCGAGCTTCGACGACGCGCTGCCACTGCTACTCGACACCGTGCGACAGTTTCGGGTGCTACGGCCCGAGGGGCGTTTTCTCGGGGTCGGGGTGGCGCTACCGGGCCCCTTCAGCGTCGAAGGCATGACCTCGGTGGGGCCGACGGCGATGTCCGGCTGGGATGACCCGCTGATTCCGACGCGCCTGCACCAGGCCGTCGGCTTGCCGGTACTGATCGAGAACGATGCCACGGCGGCGACCATGGGCGAGCGCCTGTACGGGATTGCCAGCGACCTGCACAATTTCGTCCACCTGTTTATCGGCAGCGGCCTCGGTGCCGGTTTGTACCTGGGCAACCGCTTGTATTCCGGGCACTGGCACAACGCCGGGGAAATCGGCCACATGACGGTGGTGCCCGGCGGCAAGGCCTGTCATTGCGGCAACCAGGGCTGCCTCGAACGCTATATCTCGATTGCCGCGCTGCTGGAGCACCTGGGGCAATCCGGCGACCAGGACCTGGCCGCCTGGAATATTGACGATCCGCGCTTCAAGGCCGGCGTCGATTCCTGGCTGGACGAAGCCGCGCCGGCATTGCGCCAGGCGATCAACATTCTCGAATCGCTGCTCGATCCGCAAACGATCCTGATCAGCGGTTTCCTCCCGGAGGCGGTCCTGGCCCGCCTGGTGGCGCGGCTGGAGCCTTTGCACCGCTCCATCAGCAGTCGCTCGGATCGCGAATACCCGCGCATCCAGCTCGGCACCGCCGGGCACGATGCCGTGGCGTTGGGGGCGGCGGCGCTGATGATCCTCGCGGAGATCAGCCCGGACTATGAGACGCTGCTCAAACCGGAGTGAGGTGGGCGGGCGCTTTCTCTCTGAACCCTTGAGGCGGGGCTATAGTCATTGGTTAACGAGCAGCCGTTTCGCTGTTCGCCGACGACCACACGAAATGGAGTCCGCCTCATGAACGAGAAAACCTGCGACTGCCCGCACTGCAACTGCAAGCTGGGCAGCAATCCCATCGTCAGTGCTGGAAAGTCCTATTGCTGCCAGGCCTGTGCCGATCATCACCGTAACGGTGAGCCGTGCACTTCGACGGCAGCCGGTTGCCAGTGCTCGAAGGCTGCGCACGATTGAGATTGTGCCTTCCCTCCGGCAGCGATTGCCGGAGGGTTCTGGAGTAACGGCCCATGGCCCGGTTTGCTCACTATCCCCTCAATACCCGGGGCCGGGATTTCGCCGTCGGCGATATCCATGGTCATTTCAGCCGCTTGCAGGCCGCACTGGATCGGCTCGGGTTCGATCCCGAGCGTGACCGGCTGTTCAGTGTCGGCGACCTGGTCGACCGCGGGCCCCAGAGCGAACGGTCCCTGGAATGGCTGGGACGCTCCTGGTTCGCGGCGGTGCAAGGCAATCACGAAGCGCTGGCGATCCAGCATGTCGAGGGCTTGCCCCTGGACTACGAGATGTATCGCGCCAGCGGTGGTGGCTGGTTTCTTGACAGCAGCGCGCAGAAGCAACGGTTGTTCGCCGCACGGTTCGCGCAGATGCCGATTGCCCTGGAGGTCGAGACCCGGTTCGGCCTGGTGGGGCTGGTGCATGCCGACAGTCCTTTCGCCACCTGGAGCGCCTTGCGCGATTACCTGCTGGGCCATTCCGATGTGCCGATTGCCGTCGAAGAGGTCTGCCAGTGGTCACGCACACGGCTGAAAAACCATGACGCCAGCGGCATTCGCGAAGTGCGGGCGGTGATGGTCGGGCACACCCCGCAACGCCAGCCCACCGTATTGGGCAATGTCTATCACATCGATACGGCGGGCTGGGGCAGTGGGCATTTCACCCTGGTGGAGCTGGACAGCTTGAGCGTGCTCTAGCATCCGCTCTCTCAGGCCTGGCGCCAGCTTACCGCCTCGATGCCGAATTTCTCGGCCATGGGCTTGCTGGTCTTTTTCACCCGTTCGCGACCGAACTTGCCGATGCGGCCCACGCCGGCATCGCAGCTTGCCCAATGCCAGGCTTCGGCATTATCCATATGCTCGGAGCGAATGATGAAGGACTTGGGACTGCCGTGAAGGGTGTAGTCGATAACAAAAAGTTTTGCCGTACTCATGGATCTGAAACTCCTCCCTGTTGTTCTAGAGGTGATCCCTGCGCGTCGGAAAAATTCCGTCGAACAGCCCGACGGTTGGCAGCAACAAATAACTCGGAAACATCCTTCAGAAAATATACCGGTAGCCGATGCCAATGGCAGATCGCCGCATTTCTCTTTTGCCCATCGGTGCCCACCATGTTCAACAAACGCTTGAAGCAGGAGCTGTCGGCTCTTCGCGAAGAACTGTCCAGTCTCCAGCAGGTCAAGGAAAGCCTTGAACTGGAGATGCTGGTGCTTAATCTGGACCCCGATGGCCGTATCGAGTCAGTCAACCAGAACTTCATCCAGGAAATGCTCTACCAGAGCAGTGCCCTGGTGGGCCGTCATATCGACGAGTTCGTCCCGGCCTACCTGAAGAATTCGGACTTTCACCAGCGCTTCAAGAACGCCCTGACCCGTGGCGAGCACTTCAGCGGTGCCCTGCGCTTGCAGCGGGGCAATGGCCAGGAAGCCTGGTTGCGCTCGATCGTGCAGCCGGTGCGCAACTCCGATGGCCGCATCAGGCATTTTTCGATCTATTCCAACGACCTGACCCGGACCATCGAGAGTTCCCGTGAACACGAGAACCTGATCGGCGCACTGTTGCGTTCCACGGCGGTGATCGAGTTCAACCTGGCCGGCGAAGTGTTGACCGCCAACGATCGTTTCCTCGATGGCATGGGCTACAACCTGGCGCAGATCAAAGGCAAGCATCACCGTATGTTCTGTGATCCGTCGGAAGCCAACAGCGCTGAATACCAGGCGTTCTGGAAACGCCTGAACGCTGGCGAATTCATCGCCGACCGCTTCAAGCGCGTGGACAGCCACGGTCGCGTGGTCTGGCTGGAGGCTTCCTATAACCCGGTACTCGATGCCAACGAGCGGCTCTATAAAGTGGTGAAGTTCGCCACCGTGATCACCGAGCAGGTGAATCAGGAACAGGCCGTGGCCGAGGCGGCTAATATCGCCTACAGCACCTCGTTGCAGACCGACGCCAGTGCCCAGCGCGGTACCACGGTAGTGACCCAGGCCGTCGAAGTGATGCGCGACCTGGCCCAGCACATGCAGCATGCCGGTGACGGGATCGAGGCGCTCAATGCCCAGTCCCAGGTGATCGGTACCATCGTCAAGACCATCAGCGGCATTGCCGAACAGACCAACCTGCTGGCGCTGAACGCGGCCATCGAAGCCGCACGTGCCGGTGAGCAGGGGCGTGGGTTCGCGGTGGTGGCCGATGAGGTCCGGCAACTGGCTTCGCGAACCAGCCAGGCGACCGATGAGATCGTCCTGGTGGTGCGCAAGAACCAGGACATGGCGCGCGATGCGGTGTCGCTGATGAGCAGCGGCAAGACCCAGGCCGAAGAGGGATTGGCGCTGGCGGCCGAGGCCGGGACGGTGATCGTCGAGATTCAGGACGGTGCGCAGCGCGTGGTCAGCGCGGTCGGTCAGTTCGCCAACCAACTGACCACCTGAGTCGATCTTCTGAGTAGAGCGTGATTTGCCGGTGCGGGCAGCCTGTCGCTGCCATCGCCAGCAAGTCGGCTCCTACGGTTTGAGTGCCACGACGACATCGACTTCGACCGAAGCATTCTTCGGCAGCTGGAAGACCCCCACCGATGTTCGGGTGTGGACTCCGGCGTCGCCGAATACCGTGTAGAGCACTTCCGAGGCGCCATCGGCCACCTCGCTCTGTTGCGTGAAGTCCGAGGCGCTTTGCACATACACGTTGATGCGCAACACCTTCTTGATCCGTCCCAGATCGCCTTCGAGCATCTGCCGCAGAATCGCCAGGGCGCGCATGGTGCTGATCTGCGCCCCGTGCCGGGCCTGTTCCAGGGTGGTTTCGGCACCGACACGGCCGGTCACCATCACGGTATTGTCGACACGTGGGATCTGCCCGCTGACATAGATTTCGAGATCGTTCTGCACCGCCGGCACATAATTGCCGCCGATCTTCATTTCACCGTCGAAGTTGTAGCCAAGCTGCTCGGCAATATGGTCGAACTGCTCGTTTCTGGAGTGCGGCATCGTTCTCTTCCTGATAATTGAGGGCGCTGGAGATCAGGGGCCTGCCATTCAGGCCGGCCCCGACCCTGCATCAAATCACACGGCTCGCAGACGCTCAATCATGTCGGGGAAGCGCTGCCCCATTCCGGGGGCGCGACGGGATCAGCGGCTCCGAGCAGCACTCGCGTCGTAACACAGGTAAACTCCCGCCTTTCACAAAGGAGTTCCCATGAGTCACTACCAGCCCGGCATCCTCGCCAAGCCTGTGCCCCTGCAGGCACGCCACCTGTTTTTTGCCCTGGAATCCGCCGAAGCATTGCCGGCTGCACTCGACAATCTTTCCCGGCTGGTGGATGGGAAAAGCGCCGTGGTCGGTTTTGGCGAGTCGCTGGTGCAGGCGCTGGGGGCTCGGGTGGAAGGCCTGCGGGTTTTCCCGGCCATCAGCGGCGCGGGTGTGGACAACCCGTCGACCCAGCACGCGCTGTGGTGCTGGTTGCACGGTAACGACCGTGGCGAGTTGCTGCACCGCAGTCGCGAACTGGAAGCGGTGCTGGCGCCGGCGTTGAAGCGGGTGCAGATGACCGAAGCCTTCCGCTACAAGACCGGCCATGACCTGACCGGCTATGAAGACGGTACCGAGAATCCGGTGGACGAAGCCGCCGTCGAAGCGGGTATCGCCGCAGGCGATGTCGTCGGCCTGCGTGGTGGCAGTTTTGCCGCGATCCAGCAGTGGCAGCATGACCTGGACGGCTTTGCCGCCATGCCGTCCCACGAGCAGGACAACATCATGGGCCGCCGCAAGAGCGACAACGAAGAGCTGGACGACGCGCCGGAATCGGCCCACGTCAAGCGCACGGCGCAGGAGAGCTTTGCCCCGGAGGCGTTTGTCGTGCGGCGTTCCATGCCCTGGTCGAACGAGCAGGGCGCCGGCCTGATGTTCCTGGCGTTCGGTTGCACCTTCGACGCCTTCGAAGCCCAACTGCGGCGCATGAGCGGGCTGGATGACGGCATCGCCGACGCACTCTATCGCTTCAGCCGGCCGATTACCGGCGGCTACTACTGGTGCCCGCCATTGAAGGATGGACACCTGGACCTGAGTGCGCTGCTGGCCGGGTAAACGAAAACATTTCCAGTTCTGCAAAAAACGACGCCTGATGCCCTGCATCGGGCGTTTTTTTCATGACAGAAACTAAACTCAAGACGTAACACTCACGCAGTTGAATCCGGCTGGTGGCGCACTCGCACCCTTGGCCCACCGGCAGGGCTGCGTAGTCGGCCGCGGCAAAGGCAGGCGGTATTCCTCCGGGCGCCGATTTGCCCTTGTGCAAGGGTGAGGCTCGGGCCCTGCAAGGGCCGGGGAGTGTTTGTCATGATCTCTGTTCGTTTCTGCCGGCCCACGGCGCTGGCTGCTGTTCTATTGGCCGTGACCGTTGCGAGGGTGCTGGCTGCGCCCGTCGTCAACGAACCGATCAACATGGACGCGGTGCAACTGGCGCCACAACAGCAAAATGGCGTGGAGTACCTGACGGGTGGTATTGGCCAGGATGAATCCCAGGCGTTGATCCAGACCCGCGGCTACAACCTGCATATCGTTTCCTCCACCGGGCCCAAGGACGAATATCTGCCCGATGTTAACGTGACCATCACCAGGGCCGGCGGTGAGCCGGTGTTGAGTCTGATCCAGGCCGGGCCGATGATCTACGTCAAGTTGCCAGCGGGCAAATACCAGATCGTCAGCAGCCGTGAGGGGCATGAGGACCGGCAAAGCATCGTGGTTGACGGCAAGAAAACCCAGACCGTGAATGTGCATTGGAATGACGGCTATTGAGTTCCGAGCCCCATGGACCGGATTGCTGCGGGCATTGCTGTCAGACCCGGCTGATCCAGGAGTACTGGAAGGCCTTTCTCTCGTCCGCTTCGTGGGTTCGGCGCCGGTAGCTGCCAAACGCCGGTGACGAGCAATAGGTACATACCGGACTCACTTCGACCTGTGAGTCCGCGATCCCTGCGGCCCGCAGGAGCAGCAGTGCATAGGCCTGCAAGTCGAACCAGTAGCTGCCGGCCTGTCGCGCCACAGGAGGCGTGATGGCGGGAGATGAAACCGGTGCCGGCTGCTCCCGCGTCCATGGTGCGGCACTCGTTTGCCAGAGATGTCCCTGGGCCGCCTGCAACTCATTCACGAACGACTCGCTGACTTCATAGCAGCACGCTTTGATCGACGGACCGATGGCAATGCGCAGCGACTGGCGGGGAATTTCCAGCGCCTCGAAACGTGCGATGGCATTGCCGATGATGCCGCCTTGCAGGCCTTTCCAGCCGCCATGAATGGCCGCCACCAAGGAGCCGTCCGCCGCGGCCACCAGCAACGGCAGGCAATCGGCGGTGATCACCGCAACCGGTCGTTCTCCGTCGGTGTACACGGCATCGCCTTGCAGTGAGCCGGCCGGCAGATTGTCCGGTGCCTCGATCAGCGTCGCGCTGTGAATCTGTTTGCAGGTGAACACCTCGGCGGGCAGGCCGTCGTTGCCCAGGTCCAGGAAACCGTGGCGGATACCCGGGATCTGGCTGAGGTTGTTGGCGTATTCACTCACTCTGGCTGCTCCATCCGTCGCTCGAATCGTGCGCAGCATACCCGGATTGATGATTTTGGGGATGCGAAATCGGCGCCTTGCGCATAGGCTGCGCACAGAGGGAGATGGCTCCCGGAAACACACTTTGGACACGAGGCCGGATGATGGGCAAGTTGCGAGTCGGGATTATTTTCGGTGGGCTGGGCGCGGAGCATGAAGTGTCGCTGCAATCGGCAAAAAATGTGGTCGACGCGCTGGATCGCGAGCGCTTCGAACCGATCCTGATCGGTATCGACAAGCAGGGCGGCTGGCATCTCAACGACAGCTCCAACTACCTGATCAACGCGCAGAACCCGGCATTGATTGCCCTCAACCAGTCCAATCGGGAGCTGGCGGTGGTGCCGGGCAAGGCCGGCGGGCAACTGGTCGAGACCGGTAACCAGGCCCTGCTGGAACAGGTTGACGTGATCTTCCCGATTGTCCACGGCACCCTGGGTGAGGATGGCTGCCTGCAAGGTCTGTTGCGCATGGCGGACCTGCCCTTTGTCGGCTCCGACGTGCTGGGTTCGGCGGTGTGCATGGACAAGGACGTCAGCAAGCGCCTGCTGCGTGATGCCGGCCTGGCGGTGACGCCGTTTATTACGGTGAACCGGGCAACGGCCGCGCGGGTGGACTTCGAGAAGGCGCAGGCGATGTTGGGCCTGCCGATGTTCATCAAGCCGGCGAACCAGGGTTCCTCGGTAGGTGTGAGCAAGGTACAGACCGCCGCTGAGTACCAGGAGGCACTGGCACTGGCCTTGGGTTTCGATGAAAAGGTGTTGATCGAGTCGGCGGTCAGCGGCCGGGAAATCGAGTGCGCGATCCTTGGCAATGATCAACCGGTGGCCAGTGGTTGCGGCGAGATCGTCGTGCGCAGCGGCTTCTACTCCTATGACAGCAAGTATATCGACGCCCAGGCCGCCGAAGTGGTGGTGCCGGCGGCGATCAGCGAGGAGGCCTGCGAGCGCATCCGTGCCCAGGCGATCGAGGCATTCCAGGTGCTGGGGTGTTCCGGACTGGCACGGGTCGACGTGTTCCTGACCGACAGCGGCGAAGTGCTGATCAACGAGGTCAATTCGCTGCCGGGGTTCACCCGTATCAGCATGTACCCCAAGCTGTGGCAGGCGGCGGGAATGGGCTATAGCGAGCTGGTAAGCCGGCTGATCGAATTGGCGCTGGAGCGGCACGAGGCTCGACGCGGGTTGAAGAACAGTCGCTGAAAGGTACGACGACTCGATTGATCCGTAGCCTCTGGCCCTATGATTATCCCCATCACGACAAAGGTCCTTCCCGATGAAACCGAGCATGCTCTACGCATTGGCCGCCGCCGCCCTGTTCGGCGCCAGCACTCCGCTCGCCAAGTGGCTCGGGGTGGGGATGTCTCCCGTCCTGCTGGCAGGCCTGTTGTATCTCGGCAGCGGCCTTGGCCTGGCCGTTGTGCGTGTTGTCCGTGATCGCGGCTGGCGCAAGAGCGGGCTGACTCGCGGGGAGTGGCCGTGGTTGATCAGCGCGATTGCCTTTGGTGGTGTGCTGGGTCCGGTGGCGCTGATGTTCGGTCTGGGTCATACCTCCGGGGCGACGGCCTCGCTGATGCTCAACCTGGAGTCGGTGCTCACTGCCGTGCTGGCCTGGGTCGTGTTCAGGGAGAACGCTGATCGGCGGATCGTGATCGGCATGATCGCCATTGTGTTGGGTAGCCTGGTCCTGTCATGGCCGCGGCAGGCCGCGACCGTCCAGGACTGGACAGGGCCGTTGGCCGTGGCGTTCGCCTGCCTGTGCTGGGCCATCGATAACAACCTGACCCGCAAAGTCTCCGCCTCCGACGCGCTGTTTATCGCCGGGCTCAAGGGCCTGGCGGCGGGCAGTGTCAATTGTGTCCTGGCCCTGGCCATCGGGGCTCGGTTGCCGGCGCTGCCGGTGCTGGCGCCAACCCTGTTGCTGGGCTTTCTCGGCTATGGCGTCAGCCTGGTGCTGTTTGTGCTGGCGTTGCGTGGGCTCGGCAGCGCCCGCACGGGTGCGTATTTTTCCACGGCGCCGTTTCTCGGGGCGGTGATCGCCATCGTGTGGCTGGGCGAGTCGGTGTCGCTGCTGTTCTGGATTGCGGCGGCGCTGATGGCTCTCGGCGTGTGGATTCATCTGATGGAGCACCATGTCCACGAGCATCAGCACGATCCACTCCAGCACACCCACCGTCATGTGCATGACGAGCATCATCAGCACGCGCATGACTTTGTGTGGGACGCGGGGGAGCCTCACAGTCATGCCCATGAGCATGCGCCGATTCGCCACAGCCATGCGCACTTCCCGGATATCCATCACCGGCACCGCCACTGAAGGCAGGACGCGCCCATAGCGGGCGCGTCAGCTTATCCGTCTTACTCCGTCGGCGCGTACTGCATCTCGCCGTTGCCGAACGACCAGTCCTCGCGCTTCACATCCACCAGGCTGATCCACACATCCTCCTTGCGCAGTCCGGTCCTGGCGTGGATACCTTCGGCGATCGCCTTGTAGAAGGCCTTCTTGACCTCGATCGTCCGGCCCGCATTCCAGGTCACCTGGATAAAGACGATGTTCGGCGTGTAGGTCACGCCGAGATAACCGGCAGCGGGATAGACCAGCTCATCTCCAGCATGGCGATTGATGATCTGGAATTTGTCGTGCTCAGGGACATTGGCGGTCTGCAACATAGCCTGGTAGACGACATCACTGATGGCTGCAACGGTTTCGGTGCTGGTGTCGGCAGCGACATCGATTCTGACTAAAGGCATGGGTCGATCCTCTTTGTGTCGGTGGGGTGTACGGCCAAACATTCAATGGCACGTATCCGGAACCCGGTCTGGGTTTCTGCTTCTCAAGCGTCTCTCGAAACCCCGGTCCCGGTTTTCATATAATAGATGTTAATTAACATTTATTGAATAGATGTTTTTCATCATGTATTATTTGAGGCGAAAACCTGATCAGTCAATCCTGACCCTCTACGTGAAACCGGAGTTTTTCATGAGTCTCAAAGACAAGATCATCGGCCAACTGGGCTTTGGCACCGCGCCGCTGGGTAACATGTTCCGCGCAATCGATGAAGAAGAGGCGGTGGCCACCGTCGAGGCGGCCTGGAGCCATGGCCTGCGCTTTTTCGACACCGCGCCGCTGTACGGTGCCGGCCTGTCCGAAAGCCGCCTTGGCAGCGCCCTGAGCAACTATAGACGCGACGATTACACCCTGAGCACAAAAGTGGGGCGACCGATCTCCGACGAAGTCCATGACGCCTCCCGCTCGGGGCCGTTCAGCCTGGGCAATCCCAACAAGATGCTCACCGACTATTCCGCGGATGCGACCCTGCGTTCGATCGAGGGCAGCCTGCAACGGCTCGGCACCGATCGCCTGGATATCGTGTTCGTTCATGATGTCGCGCAGGACGCCCATGGCGACCAATGGATCGAGCACTTCAATATCGCGCGCACCGGGGCATTCCGTGTGCTTGCCAGCCTCAAGGAACAAGGTGTGATCAAGGCCTGGGGGCTGGGTGTAAACCGTGTCGAACCCTGCGAACTGACCCTGGACCTCGATGAGTTCCGCCCGGACGGTTTCCTGCTGGCCGGTCGTTATACTCTGCTCGATCACGAACAGCCTCTGCAGCGACTGTTTGCCAAGGCCAGCGCCAAAGGCGCCGAGTTCATTACCGGCGGCCCCTATAGCTCGGGCGTGCTGGTGGGCGGTACGCACTTCGAGTATCAGCCGGCGTCTGCCGAGATGCTGGAGAAGGTCCGGCGTATCCATGAGCTCGCCCGACAGTACAACGTCGATATCAAGGCGGCGGCGTTGCAGTTCGCGTTGGCCAACCCGTTGGTGGCCGCGGTCATTCCGGGTGCCAGCCGACCTTCGCGGATTGCCGAAGATGCGCGAGCCATCGAAGCTACGATCGATCCGCAGTTCTGGCTGGCAATGAAGGCACAAGGGTTTATTTCCGTGAACGCACCAACGCCTGCCGAGAAGTGAGCCGAGGAGGGAGAGGTCACCGGGACTCTCCCTTTCCTGGACCATGAAGGTGGAAATTGATTTAAGAGAGGTCGTCATGCCCAGAGTTTCCCGTGCACAGTCTGAGCTCAACCGGGTCAAGATCACGCAGACGGCGACGCGGTTGTTCCGCGAGCGCGGTTTCCAGAGTGTCAGCTTGTCTGAAGTGATGCATGAGTCGGGGCTGACTCATGGCGGCTTCTATGGCCACTTTGCCTCGAAGGAAGCGCTGGCCAATGAGGCCTGTGCCCAGGCGTTCGAGCAGTCGGTCAGCGGCTGGTGCGAGAAGATCGCGGCGCACCCGGAAAAGAACCGCGCCCGACAGACGCTCATCGACCATTACCTGGCGGACAGCAAGCTCGAACAGCATCAGGACACCTGTCCGGTGGTCGCGTTTTCCGCGGAGATGGCCCATGAAGATTCGCGGTCCGCGGTTCACCAGACCTTTCTCCGAGGGCTGGAGGCGCTGATCTCGACTTACGCCACTACCGTCGAGGGCGATGGCTCAGCCGAAAGTGCAGTCGCCGGCCGACAAACCGCATTGGTCGAATACGCCTTGATGGTCGGGGCCATGACCATGGCCCGGGCCGCCGGCGAGGCGCCGCTTTCGGCAGAGGTACTCGATGCGGTCAGGGCGTTTCTTCGCAAGGCGTCGTGATCACGGGTAGTTGATCTGGCTGCCAGGGGACATTCAGCCATGCATGTTCGGCATGGGTGATATCACCGCCAGCTCTCTACTCCGGCGTCTGCCTTGTCATTACTCTCGCTCATCCCACTTCTTCGCTTTGATGAGAAAGCCATGAGCGCTACTCCACAAGCAACAGGCATGACCCGGGGCCGGGTGATGCTGTTCGCGTTTTGCAGTGGCGCCATCGTCGCCAATATCTACTACACGCAACCGATCATCGACCTGATCGCCCCGGATATCGGTCTGACCCCGGCCCTGGCCAGCCTGATCGTATCCCTGACCCAGATCGGTTACGCCCTGGGCCTGTTCTTCCTGGTGCCGCTGGCCGACCTGCTGGAAAACCGCCGCTTGATGATCATCACCAACCTGGTGGCCATCGTCAGCCTGCTGGGGGCGGCTTTCACCGAGCAGCCGAACCTGTTCCTGCTGGTGTCGCTGCTGATCGGTTTCAGCTCGGTTGCCGTGCAGATCCTGATCCCGCTGGCGGCGCACCTGGCACCTGCCGAGTCCCGTGGTCGTGTGCTGGGCAGCATCATGAGCGGCCTGCTGCTGGGCATCCTGCTGGCGCGGCCGGTGTCCAGCGTGGTGGCCGATCACTTCGGCTGGCGCGCGATGTTCATGGCGGCGGCGGCGGTGATGATCTTTATCAGCCTGGTACTGTTGCTGACCATCGCCAGGCGCCAGCCGGATCACTCGGCCAGCTATGGGCAGTTGCTGCGCTCCCTGGGCACGCTGTTGCGTCGGCAACCGGTGCTGCGTCAGCGCGCGTTCTATCACGGTTGCATGTTTGCCACCTTCAGCCTGTTCTGGACCGCCGTGCCGCTGGAGTTGATCCGCAACCATGGCTTGAGCCAGACCCAGATCGCGATTTTTGCCCTGGTCGGTGCTATCGGTGCCGTGGCCGCGCCCATCGCCGGTCGCCTGGCCGATGCGGGTCATACTCATCGGGCTTCGCTGCTGGCGATGATTTTTGCCGCGCTGAGTTTCCTTCCTGCCCTGGTCCACCCGCTGTATAGCGTGATCGGCCTGACGGTGACCGGCGTGGTCCTGGATTTCTGTGTACAGATGAACATGGTCCTCGGTCAACGGGCGGTTTACGCCCTCGACGCCAACAGTCGCGGTCGGTTGAACGCGCTGTACATGACCAGCATCTTTGTCGGCGGCGCCTTTGGCTCGGCGATCGCCAGCAGCGTGTATGAGCACGGTGGTTGGTTGGGCGTGATGCTGGTGGGCAGCGCGCTTCCGCTGGTGGCGTTGTTACGGTTCCTGAGTGTGCCCAGGCAAGCCTCGGGGATTACACTGGATAGCCAGGCCCCTTGAGGCTGTTCGATGCTCGCTCCGTGAACCCAAAGGACTCCCGATGGACCGTCTCACCGCCATGGAAACCTTCGTCCACGTCGTGGAAACCGGCTCGTTCTCGGCGGCCGCCAGACGCCTGGGGATCGGCCAGCCCGCCGTGTCGAAAAGCGTGGCGCAACTGGAAGCCCACCTGAAGGTGCGCCTGGTATTGCGCTCCACCCGTGGCCTGACACCCACCGAAGCGGGCCTGGCGTTCTACGAACAGGCCAGGCATGCCATCGACCATGCCAACGAAGCCGAGGATGCCGCCCGCGGTGCCGGTGCGGGCCTGTCGGGCAACCTGCGTGTCAGCGCCGGCGTGACTTTCGCACGGATGTACATCATTCCTCATCTGGCTGCGTTTCTGGATCGGCATCCGGGCCTGAATGTCGACGTCGTGCTCGACGACCGCATTCTCAACCTGATGGAGGCGGGCATCGACGTGGCCTTGCGCATCGGCAACGGCAAACTGGGCGACTCCAGCCTTACCGCCCGCCGGATCGGCCAAAGCCCCAGCCGGGTTTTCGGCACTCCCGCTTACTTCGAGCGTTTCGGCGAGCCGAAAACACCACTGGACATCCTGCGTCACCAGGCCGTGATCTATAGCCTGGGGGAAAGCACTCACTGGAACTTCAGCCAGGGCGCTCGGCAACAGCCCGTCGTCGCGCATGGACGCCTGCGCGTCAGTTCTTCGGAAGGCGTGCGTGCCGGTGTCCTCAATCATCACGGTTTGGCCATGACCGCCGAATGGATGTTCATGCCGGAATTGGCCACGGGCGAGATCAGGGCGGTGCTGAACGACTGGCAACTACCGCCCAGGGAACTGTGGGCCGTGACACCGACGGGCCGAATGGCCAGCGCCAAGGCGCGGGCGTTTATTGCGCATATGGAGGGTGTTCTGAACAGCTTGCCGTCGACAGTGCAATTGTCCTGATGCTGATTGCATAAGTCTCTGTAGGGGCCTGGCTTGCCAGCGATGAGGCCCTTGAGGCTTGCGGTGCTTGTCCTGACGCCATCGCCGGCAAGCCGGCTCCTACAAGGTTTGTATTTCAGGCTTGGGTCCTGGCAATCACGGGTAAAAACGAACGCTTGTGTTGCAAGCGGCCCCGGCACTTTTCGCGGAGCATAAAAAAACGGCCTACCTTGCGGTAAGCCGTTTTTAGTACTTGGTGGCTACACAGGGACTTGAACCCCGGACCCCAGCATTATGAATGCTATGCTCTAACCAACTGAGCTATGTAGCCAAGTGGCGCGCATTATTCGCTTGGAGCGATGTTGTGTCAAGCAAATATCTGAAAATTTTCTCTACGCTATCAAAAGCTTAAGGCCCGACGGCGAAAACCGCGGGCCTTGGCCGTTTCAACTCAGGCGGAATCGCCCGGTATTGTCGCTCAGGGCCTTGCTGCCTTCGCTCAGGGTATCCGCCGCACGGTTCACCGCACGGGCTCCTTCGAGCAGCCGGACTGCCGCCTGGTCGACCTGCTGGATATTGCCGCTGACTTCATCTGCAGTGCTCGCCTGTTCGTCTACCGCGGTGGCGATCTGCGCCAGGGTGTCGGTCACGCTCTGTACCGCGCTGGCGATTTCCACCAGGCGCTCGCCCAGCCCGGTCACCGATTGCGCATCGGTTTCCGCCTGGCCGCAGGCCGCTTCCATCAATGCCACCGCCTGGCTGACAGTGGCGCGCAGGCTGTCGACGGTGCTGGCGATCTGCGCGGTGGAACTCTGGGTGCGTTGCGACAGGCTGCGCACTTCGTCGGCCACCACGGCAAAGCCACGGCCCTGTTCACCGGCTCGTGCCGCTTCGATGGCGGCATTGAGGGCGAGGAGGTTGGTCTGTTCGGCGACACCACGAATGGTGTCGACCACCGATTGAATCTGCTGGCCCTGCTCGCTGACCCGGCCCAGCGCGGCAGCGGTTTCGTTCAGGCGCTGGTTGAGCTGCTGGATGCTGGCGGTGGTGCGCTGGCTGTCGCGGCTGCTGTCCGAAGCGATGCGCTGGGTGTTCTGGGCACTGCCGGAGGCCTGTTCGCAGCTCTGGGCGACACCGAGGGAGGTGGCCGCCAGTTGCGTGGCCGCCGCGGCGATCTGGCTGATCTGTTGCTGCTGCGCCTCGACCTCGTTGAGGGCGCCGCTGGAGTGGCTGTTGAGGGTGCGCACGGCGTCGCTCAGTTGCAGGCTCTCGTGGTCCACGCCCTGCAGGCTGGTGCGCAGTTGCACCACGGCGACGTTGAGCGCGGTGCTGATGGCCGCCAGTTCGTCGCGACCTTCCACCGGCACCTGCAGGCACAGGTTGCCGTCACGCAGGGATTCGGCCAGCAGGGTGATGCCGCTGGCGCTGCGGCGGATCGAGGCCTGCAGGCAGATGAACAGGTACAACGCCGCCAGCAGCAGGCAGCCGAAGATCACCGCCACCAGGGTGAACTGGCGGATGGCCTGGCCGTGGTAGTAGTCCAGGCGGCTGTCGAGGGTGGTCAGGGAGTCCTGGCGCAGGCCGGCCAACTGGTCCAGCAAGGTGTCGAGGGTCTTCTCGAAGCCTTCCGGCTTGAGGGTGATGCTGCCGCCGAACATGCCGTCGTCGAGCGCCTTGAGGCCTTCGTCCAGGTGATTCAGGCTTTCCCGGTAACGCCCGGCCCAGCTTTGCAGTTGCGCCGGCAGCCGGGTTTCCAGTTGCGCGCCGGTCTTGGTCAATTGGTCGCGGGCGTCACCGATGCGGCTGCGCAGGTCCTTGAGTTGCAGGCGGCTCTGCAGGCTGAACTGGCCGGACACCACCGAAGCCTGGCCGACGCTGGCGAGACGGCCGACGCGTTCGATCAGGTCGGGCGCGTACTGGGTGGAGATCTGCGTCAGCAGGTAGGTTTCCATCCAGGGCGCGAGGATCAGCCGGCTGTCCATGGCGATTTGTTCCCGTAGGCCTTGCAGGGCGCTCAGGGCAGAGGTGAAGCGGTCATAGCCGTCCGGCCACCAGCCGACCTTGCTCAGGCTGGCCGAGTCGAGGCCTTCGAGGGTGGCTTGCAGGACCTGGTAACGCTTCATGGTCTCGCCATTGGCGCCTTCGTTCTGCAGAGCCTGGCCCAACTGCTCGATGGCCTGCTTGACCTCGGGCTGGGCCTTGTCCAGTACGGCCATGGCCGCGAGGGTGGCGGGTGTCGGTTGGCGGTTGGTTTCCGTGGCACGCCAGCGGGCGGCGCGGTCGCGTTGGGCGGCCAGCAGGCTGTCGAGGGAGTCCAGGGCCAACAGTTGGCGGACACCGGCACGTTCCTCGGAGATCAGCGCCAGTTTGCTGCGGTAATCCTGGCCGATCATGTACAGGCTACCCATCAGCGGCACGATGAACAGCAGGAACAGCACCTGAAATTTGCGGGCGAAACCGAATCGCCCCAACAGTCGCATCCCTGGTGATAAAAAAGCGTGCATGCCCGACCACTCCTCAAGGCATCCAGCACTGTTTGAGTGCGGTCATGACGGGTTGGTCATGACGGATGCCGTCGTTAAAGACCTCGGAAGATTCGCCAGTGAGGGCGTTGTTGGCCGGCCGCTGTAGCGAAACTTCCCATTCTCGGGCCCCTTTGTAAGGGGCCGCGCTGTAGGAGCTAAGGTAGGCAAGATTCAGACCAGTAGCAAAGAGCTATCAGTCATTTCTTTGTGCCTGGATGGATCGTTAGCTCATCAAGCATCTGGTATTGCCGCACTAAAAAATGGCACATTGACGCACCTGCAATCATGCACCCATCCGTGTGACGGAATTCCCTCATGGCTCTCACTGAAACGTCCGCTGGCGCGACCGTCGCATCGACGGCTCCGCAATCCAGTCCTCTGGTGATGCGCATCATCGGCGCGGTGGCGCTGGCGCACCTGATCAACGACCTGATCCAGTCGGTCCTGCCGTCGATCTATCCGATGCTCAAGGCCAACTACGGACTGACCTTTACCCAGGTCGGGCTGATTACCCTGACTTTCCAGGTCACCGCCTCGCTGTTGCAGCCGTGGGTGGGGTTTTATACCGACCGTCATCCGAAACCGCTGCTGTTACCGGCGGGAATGATCTGCACCCTGATCGGCATCCTGATGTTGTCCCAGGTTGGCAGTTTCCCGCTGATCCTCCTGGCATCGGCCCTGATCGGTGTGGGTTCCTCGACGTTTCATCCGGAAGCTTCCCGCGTGGCACGACTGGCCTCTGGCGGCCGTTACGGCCTGGCGCAGTCGAGTTTCCAGGTCGGTGGTAACGCCGGTTCGGCCTTTGGCCCGTTGCTGGCGGCGGCGATCATCATCCCGTTCGGCCAGGGGAATGTCGCCTGGTTCGGGCTGTTCGCCTTGTTCGCCCTGGGTGTGCTCTATGGCATCAGTCGCTGGTATCGCGCGCACTTGAACCTGTTCAAGCTCAAGCAGGGCCAGAAGGCCACTCACGGGCTGTCGAAGAATCGCGTACTCGGTGCCTTGGTGGTGCTCGGCCTGCTGGTGTTCTCCAAGTACTTCTACATGGCCAGCTTCACCAGCTATTTCACCTTCTACCTGATCGAGAAATTCCAGCTGTCGGTAGCCAGTTCGCAACTGCACCTGTTCCTGTTTCTCGGCGCGGTGGCAGCGGGGACCTTTGCCGGCGGTCCGATCGGCGACAAGATCGGGCGCAAGGCGGTGATCTGGTTCTCGATCCTCGGCGTGGCGCCGTTCACCCTGATGCTGCCCTATGTGGACCTGTTCTGGACCACGGTGCTCAGCGTGGTGATCGGCTTTATCCTGGCGTCGGCCTTCTCGGCCATCGTGGTGTTTGCCCAGGAACTGGTGCCGGGCAATGTCGGCATGATCGCCGGGGTGTTCTTCGGCCTGATGTTCGGTTTCGGCGGCATCGGCGCGGCGCTGCTGGGGCACCTGGCGGACATCCACGGTATCGAGTACGTGTACACGCTGTGCTCGTTCCTGCCGTTGTTCGGGGTGCTGGCGGTGTTGTTGCCGAAGACCAGGAAAGCCTGAATCGTGAGCTGTAATTGAGCCGAAGTGGAAGACTCGGCTCGAATCAGCTCGTACAAGTGAGGCAAAAAAGCCGCGAATCAATGCGGCTTTTTCGTTCCTGCGGATCGGGATTACTTCAAGTCCCCACCCAGGCTTGGCGTACCAAAGCCGTTCAGCGAGGCGTTGGAGTGGCTGAAGTATTCGCTCCAGAACTGGTTCAGCGCATCCATGGTCTTGCCTGAGCGATAGCTTTGCTTGACGTCATCGGTGATCAGGCCTGCGCCTGTTACATAGATGCGCGCACCGGACAGGTCGGCGAACAGATTGTGGGACTGGGCCTTTTTCAGTTCGTCGGCGACCACCAGGTTCTTGATCTGGTTTTTCGCGTAGAAGCTGGTGTAGTCACTGTTTTCCAGCATATCGCTGATCAGCAGTACCACGTGGTCGCTGACTTTGTCCGAGGCCTTGATGTCTTCGCCGATCTTGCGCAGGGCATTCATGATTTCGCTTCGCGGAATGTCCTGGCGCGCTTCGCGAAGACTCTTGACGAACAGCTTGCCGAAGCCAGCTTCAAAGGTCTTCGGCTGGCGTGCCAGGCACTGGTCGAGCGTGCGTAGCTTGCGTGCGCTGGCGTCGTCGCGGGCTTCTTCCCCTGCGTTCCTGTCGAGCTGTCCCGCGTACAGCAGGCGCAGGTACTCGCCCGGCAGGAAGGCGGAGAAACTGTAGAGCTTGACGCTGTCTCCCGGTTGCACGAAGCGGCTGATCTGTCCCCAGGCCTGCTTCTGGATGTCTTCCGGAACCGGGACGGTCTCATCCACCACGACGATCAGTTCACGATCCGGCGATGTGGGTTTCAGCTCCAGTAGTTGCGCTGTCTCATAGCAGCTTTGCAGGTCATTGCGCTCGCCGGCCATGGCCACACCGGGTATTACCAGGGCGGCCAGCATGAGCAGCTTGAGGCGCTTCATGCGTTGACCCCACCGACTTTGAAGATGCCCAACTGCTTCAACAACAGCTGTTGGTCACGGACGCTCTTGAGGGTTTCCTCGGTCTGCTTCAGGGCCTTGGCCAAGGTCGGCAGTTGCTCATCGGTGACACTGGTCAGGTCGTGGAAGCTGTTGGCATCGATCTCGGCGGGTACTGATACCGGAGCCGAGACAATCGGTGCGTGCTCGGGTAGGGCCGCGATCACTGCCTGCAGGGCGGGCACCGGCACCGTCGATTGGGCGGGGGCGACAGCCAGCGGAGTTGGTTCGACGATCGGGGCAGGCATGGCATTGATTCTTTCATTGCCGAACTGCAGGGCTTTCTCCGCGGTGCGCCGTACCATCACATAGGCATTGAAATCGCGCTTCTGGATCGCCGCGCCCTTCATGGCGTTCAGGTGCTCGGCGCGGTTGGTTTCACGGCTGGAGAGCTTCTGCTGGAGCATGCTCAGCTTATGGTCCGCGTGGCCGGAAATCTTCGTGCGCTCGCGTTCAAGCCAGCGCACCATTTCATCTGCACTGTTGAATTTGTGCGTGTAGTCATAGGCACGGCGCGAGTGCACGCCGGCAAAGCCGAAGATGCTCGCCAGCCAGCAGGTGATGCACTGGATGGCAATGTAGATCACCGACAAGATCATGTAGGTGGTCAGCGAAGCTTCACGGATCGCCTGCATCTTGTCGTCAATGGTCTTGTTGTCGGCGCTGTCGTTGACGGCCTGGGACTCATCCGGTAGTTCGAACGGGCTGGCATGAGCTGCGCTGGCGTTGTTCGAACTCTCCGCGCGCATCGAGTTGACCATTTCGTCCTGGATGCTATCGAGGGTCTTGGCGCGAACTACGAACGCGGCGACGGACATGATCAGGATAATGGCCACGAATGCACCGATCAGCAGATACTTGGGCGCGACTTCCACGGACGTCGCGATACGCGCCAGGATGCGGTTGTAGTCCTTGTCGTTGCTGTCGCTGAAGCTGTCTTCGATATTGACCGAGTCGATTTGCTTGAGGTGGCTGGAGCGCGAATCGGACGAGTCGCCACGCCACCAGGCACGGGCCTTCTTGATCAGGTTGTTGTGGTGGATGGCATGGCCCGCTGCCTCGGCAAAACCACAGGAAATCACCGCCAGCAGAATCGCCACGCCGATCGCCTGGTAACGTTTGTCACTGGCCGAGGCGTCGAGGCTCAGCCATCCCGACAGCACATAACCGAAGCCGATCGCTTCCACGACCAACAGCACTGCGGCGAGAACAAATACCCAGGCCGGACGAGGTCGGCGGCCGGCTTCGCCGATCTTCTTCAGGTAGTCCTGGCATTGGCGAAAGAACTCCGGGCTCTTGTCGACCTTGTCGTAGGTTTCGTAGTAGCTGTTGCACAGCTCATATTCGGAACTGGTCCAGCCGTCCGGGCGAACGGTCGGCTCCCTGCCCGCCAGGCGCGATACCGTACCGATGAGCGGCACGCCGTGCCAGATGCGCATGGCGAAGTAACCGACCTTTTCCCAATAGAACTTGAGCAGGCAGAGTGTTACGAAGAGGGCGGTGAGGCTGATGATCGCCATCTCGTTTGCAGCAATAAAGGCTTTGAAGGCAGCCATCGCGGATTCTTGCACGTTCGGTTTCTCCCTGGTTTACCGCTGGGTGCTGACGGGGGCATAGGCAACGGTGTAGCTCTGGTCGCCGACGGGGTAGAACAACGCGCCGCGTTCGGCGGTGGCATTGCCTTTGCTGAATACAACGTCCATGCAGGCCACCGGTGCCTTGGGTTCATTGATGAATACGCGGTACAGGACTTCCTTCTCACCTTCATAGGTGTTGGCGACAGCGTTCATCTTCGGCAGAGCCTTGCGATTGCCTTCGTCATAGCCTTTCACGACTTGAATAAAGGGTTGCTTGCCGACCTCGGCGCCGTCGCGAAGGATCGATACCGGCGAGATGGTGACCAGGTTGCCATTGACGGTATTGGCCCAGACCCGGTTGTTGTAGCCGGGCAGGTAGTCGCGGGTCTTGACCCCGTCCAGTGGCTTGTCCGTGGCCAGGCTCTTGACCTCGCCGCTTTCGCGGGGCATATCGTCCTGGCAACTGCCGACCGGGATCGCATTGGCGTAGGCGCTGCTCAACAGGCTGAAACCCCCGCTTTTCGGCGTGATGTTTTGGCCCAGGTTCCATTGTTTGCTGGAGGTGGGGACGCCGCCGAAGTCGACACTTGGTTTCGCCCTGTTGTTTGCGGTGCTGCTGGTGGACGCCACGGGGGCTGGAACGGTCGAGTCTGTCACAGGCGCAGGTGTGGCCGGTTTGCTGACCGGTTTGGCCGTGGAGGCACCATGAGCCAGATACTTGGCGTTCGATTGTTCTGCCTTGGCGCGCAGTACCAGCATTTCCTGGGATGTCAGTTCGGCGATTTCTACCCGACGATTTTCGTTACGGCCTTCGAGGGTACTGTTGTCGGCAATCGGTCGCGAAGCGCCAGCACCCTGGTAGAAGATCGAGGTCGAAGGGATGCCGGCGGCCATCAATGCTTTGCCTACGGTGCGTGCGCGGCGCTCGGAGAGTTTCTGATTGGTGGCGCCACTGCCCGTGGCATCCGTATGGCCGACCACCAGCAGGCGTCGTGTGCTGACCAATTTTGGGTCGACGTTGGCATAGACCGCAGCTACTTTGCTCACGCTGCGTTGACCACTGAGGGTGAGTTGGTCGGAACCGCTCGCAAACATCCCCGAGTCTTCTATCTGTGTTACAACGCCGGCATCGACCGGAGCTGCATTCGGTGTGGCCGAGGCCGTTTGCAGTTGTTGCGAGCTGATTTTCAGGTTTTCTTCCTTGGCGATGCGGTCCAGCTCCTGCATCCGGCTTTGCCACACGGAGCCGGCGTAACAACCCACGGCTGTGCCGGCGGCAGCGCCAATCAACGCGCCTTTTTTGCCGTTGATGGCATAACCTGCAGCACCTCCGGCAACCAGTCCGGCGCCGCACAAGATCGCCGTGCCATAGTCCTTGCCCAGTTGATCGAATTGGCTGGTGGAACAGCCGGAAGCCAGCAGCAGCGCGCTGGCAAGCGCCGTGAAGCGAAATGTGTTGCTCATCTCAAGTCCATTTCAATGCGGTTGTATAAAACGCCGTTGCACCGAAATGCCGTTAAGAACTTCAGTCATCAGGCAAAGCAAAATGCGGATGGAAAGCTTGTCCAGGACGCGCGCCAAAGCCCCAGGCGCTGTCTTCACAGGCTGGCAGTCGGTATCGGCACGATAAATTTCCCAGGAACGAATAGCGGAGTGGTCTTTTGGTTCGCGCACAGTTTTTGGCCAGCCAGGTGCAAACGTGGCCTTGGCAAAAGAGGGGAGAGTGTTCAAGCGAGATCCTGTTCCATGGAGTGCGCGATCAAGTCCAAAATGATAGCCAAATGGCATCATTCGTCTTTTGATGCTAAAGGCATTGAAGGAGGAAGTCACGAAAATGTTTGGGGCTGGCGGGGGTGGCTGGCCCAACCGCACATGGCTCGAATCAGCTCAGCTAAGCGCTGACAGGCAGGGCGCAGCCGAACGCTATTTGATATTTTTGTATACAAAAAAATGGCGAGCATGACTCTTGCCAAATCGGGCAAGACGTGATGGCAAACCGCTATTTGTCCGTGTAGTCTGGCCATTCGCAGCTCATTTCTTCGAATGGCGATCGCTACAATGAAAATAAAAAACAAGCTTGTCCTGGCCTTTGTCCTGGTCGCCTTCATTCCGGTAAGCCTTGTGGCAGTGATATCGGTGCTGAATATACGAGCTCAGGCGGTCGATCAGTTCATCGATGGCAGTACCCGCGAAATACGTCAGATCGACGGCAACATTCGACAGTTTTTCGACGGCACCCAGCAAAATGTCGATCAAATGGCGACCGATTCTGTATACACATCGGTGAGCAGTCTCAAGCACTACGAGGCTGCCGATGCGGCCAGCAAGCCGTTGCCGACAGAAGCCCGTCAGGTCATCGATAGATTCGCCCGTTATGGCGCGACCCACCCGGCCGCGGCCATCCTCTCTATCGGCCTGGAAGACGGCAGCTACGCGAAATGGCCGGATGATCCGCAACTGTCGAGCTACGATCCGCGTACGCGTCCCTGGTACAAGGCCGCCATGGCCAGCCCCGGCAAAGCGGTGCGAACCCCCGCCTATTACTATGACAAAGACGCCGTGGCACTGGTGGGTAGCGCCAGGGCAATGCTCGACGACGCCGGCAAGGCCAAGGGCGTATTCGTCGTCAGCGTTTCGCTGAAAAACCTCACCGAGCTGGTCAAGAGCATCAAGCTCGGTGAAAGCGGCTACGTGATGCTGATCGAGGATGGCACCGTGCTGGTCGATCCGCGTGACGTCGGCCACAGCTTCAAGCCGCTCAAGGACCTGGGCGAGCCCTACGCCAAACTGGCGGCCACGCCGCAAGGCTCCACCGAAGTGCAAATCGACGGGGTCCGTTACATGGCCAATATCTGGACCTCGCCCGGCCTGGGCTGGCGCTATGTCGGTCTGATCAGGTACGACGAAGTCATGGGCACGGCCACGCACATGACCTACGTGACAGGGGGGATCGTGGTCGTGCTGGTGCTGCTCTTCGCGCTGCTTGCCGCGGCGTTCGCCAGGGTCATCGTCAAGCCGATCGGCCAGGTCAGCACCGGCTTGCAATCGATCGCCGAGGGCGAGGGCGATCTGCGCCGTGATCTCGAGGTGCAGGGCAGGGATGAAACCGCTGAGCTGGCAGGCTGGTTCAACAAGTTTCTCGCGGCGATACGCCAGCTGATCCAGCGGATTGGCGCGGCATCCACCAATCTGCAGGACGCCTCGCGGGTCAACAGCGAGGTGGCCAGCAACATGAACCAGGCGGCCGGTCGCCAGCGTGAAGCGGTGGAACTGGTGTCCACGGCCTTCAACGAAATGGTCGCGACCGCCAACGAGGTCGCGCGTTCCTGTAGCGCGGCCGCCGACTCCGCCGAGAGCGGGCACCACCGGGTGGCCGAGGGCAAGCAGCAGATCGAACTGACCACCCAGAACGTCGGTCGCCTGGGGCGTCGCTTGACCGAGTCTTCCCAGGCCATGGTCGAACTGGAGGAGGGCAGTCGCAACATCAACCAGATCCTCGGCACCATCCGTGCTATCGCCGAGCAGACCAACCTGTTGGCGCTGAACGCGGCGATCGAAGCGGCCAGGGCGGGTGACCAGGGGCGCGGTTTTGCCGTGGTCGCGGATGAGGTGAGGGCTCTGGCCAAGCGCACGTCCGACTCCACCGGGGAAATCGACCAGTTGCTCAACGCCCTCGGCAGCAAGACCCAGGAAGTGTCGCAGAAGATGGAAAGCTGCCTGGACCTGTCGCGGGCCAGTGTGTCCTCGATCGAGAGTGCACGGGACAGCTTTGAAGGTATCCAGTTGTCGGTCAATGAAATCAGGGACCAGAACCTGCAGATCTCGGCGGCGGCGGAAGAGCAGCACAGCGTGGCCGAAGAGATCAATCGGCATATCCGGCAGATCTACGATGAGGCGCAACTGGTGGAAAGCCTGGCCAACTCCGCGCAGGAAGACTCGGGCCGGCTTTCGCACCTTTCGGATGAACTGAGCGGGTTGGTGGGGCGTTTCAGGTCGTAGGAAGAAGAGTGGTGCCGGCCGACTCCATCACAAAGGACGGCCGGCGTCGATCCAGCTCTCGGTCTGCTTCATCGTCAATCTGTAGCGAGCGCAGTTGAACACCCCCAGCACCTTGAGCTCGTCCATCAGCAAGGGGCGTAACAACTGCGCCTGATCGGCGTCCAGCGACAAGTCGGCCATCGCCTCTTCGCAGGTCTTGCGGTCACGCACGATGGCGCCGATGGCCTCGTTCAGTGCCTCCCTGAATTGCACCCGAACCGGATCAGGCCTGCCCATGGCTTCAAGGGTTACTTCGTATTTTCTGATCGAGCGGCGATAGGCCCATTCGAAAAGGTCGGCGGCCAGCGACACATCCAGGTACTCATAGACGCCCATCATGGCGTGCGCATAGTCCCGCACATCCATATCCAGAAAGGACAGCGGCGCGCTGTTGTACAGCATCAGGGGCACGTTGGCGGCCAGACGGCTCGTGCGTTTGTTGCCGTCATCGAAAGGTTGCAGATAGGCCAGGTTGACCCACAGGAAGAAGGCGGACTCAACCGGGTTCTTGATCTGCCTGGCTTTCTCCAGAATGCATTCGAGCATTTCACCGAGCAGGGACGGGACCTGGCTGGGCAGGTAGGTGGTATCGCTGATATTGACGATTTTCTGGCGAATGGTGCCCAGGCCGCCCGAGTCGGCCAGCAGATCCTGCATCAGCAGCGCATGCAGGTTCTGGATCACCGGCGTGGTCAGGCCATAGCTGGGGACGGCATCGACCATGAACTCGATGGCTGCCTTGTGGTTGAGCAGCATCACTGCATCCAGATCGCCGCCGGTGACTCCGCTCTTGAACAACTCCTCGGTGGCGAGCAACGAGTAACGGTTGCCTTCCAGGCGCGAGGAGGACCAGGACAGGTCGATAAGCAGTGGCTCCAGCACCTTGCGTGCATAGGTGCCCGCAGGTTGTTGGCCGCGCATGCGCCCTTCTTCCATCAGGGTTGTGGCGAGCGAGGTTGGCAGCAGCGAGGACTGGTTGGGAATGTAGTTGTCCACGAAGGTGCGTTGGTAGGTCACGGCGTGGCGCATGGCCAGCGGCTGTTCCAGGCGCCTGCGCAACGACAGGCTTTGAGCCGACCATACAGGGCCTGTACTGACTGGGGCGGGCTGGGATTCCCTGGTATCGACAAGTCTGTAACGTGTCGAACGTGTTCGACCTTCCTGAATCACGTGGCCGGAATTGACCAGTGCTTCAAGGTGTCGTTTTACTGTGGCCAAACTTGCGGAAACGTTGCTCTTCAGCTCGGTCGAGCTGGCCCAGGGTTGACCATTCCGAGCTCGCTGAGCCAGTGCGGCCAGAAGATGATCAGACGTATTGGCCATGATATTTTCCCTATTACGGCTCATTTACAGCTCAATATAGCCGGATACGGCTCATTATAGTCATTTATGGCTCATTTCAGCATCTTACAGCTCATTTTCCTGCCCTAGTTGTTTCTTGCTATCCTGATCGCCCTCTTTCATGGACGAATATCGAGACAGGCCATGGCTAACCAGACCCCGTCACGCCTCGGGAAGATACTCCAGGGGCTGCTTTTTACCCTGATTGGCATCGGCCTGTTGGGCATTGCCGTCAACCTCACCCTTGATCGACGCGAATTCCTCGCTCGCGCGCAGACCGCCGATGGCGTCGTCAGCCACTTGAATGCCGGCGGTTCGCATCCCGAGATTGCCTTCACCACTCGCAGCGGTGAACAGATTTCCTACCCCCAGGGCGGCTTTATCTTCGGTTATCAGAAGGATCAGCCAGTGCGGGTCCATTACCTGCCCGAGCAGCCGGCCGTCAGCGCCATCGTCGATGACCTGGCCGCACTGTGGGCCACTCCCGGCGTACTGGGGCTTATCGGTCTGGTGTTCTTCATTTCCGGTCTGGCAAGGGGCATCGGTCGCGGTGCGGTTCATTCACTCAAAGGACTATGAACGTATGAGCTACAACATCCCTATCCCGGTCAATGAAAGTCACTGGCAGTATCAGACTGCCAGCGGAGGCGGTTTGAGTGTGGCTTTGCTGGCGGGCAGTGGCGGTTCGATCATCTTGCGTTCGCCCCAGGGCGAGAACGTCAGCTACCGCTACGGCGGCGTCGGGGTGGGTGTCGGATTTGGCGCGCGGTTGCCGCGTTTCGGCAAGATCAATATCCAGGTCAAGGGCAAGAGCGTGGGCGGGGTTGGTGCGGCGGAGGCCTTTCCCAGTACCGGCAAGGTGTTTGTCAGCGACGCCCTGGTCAGTCGTGACCTGACCAGCGACGACATCACCGGACCTTGCCTGTATACCGAAGTGGGCCTGGGACTGGTGGTCGGCGGTTCAGCCACGGCCCTGTTGTTCGGCCTTGATCCCAAGCTGCTGGCGTTGGCGGCGGCAGTCAGCTCCAATCCGGCGACCTCGGTCATTGCCTCCGCCACGGTCAACCGGCAGTTATTGCAGTCGGCCCGGGGCGCGGTGGTCATGGCGGGCATGAACGCGGGTGTGCAGGCCGGTGGCGCCGCCGCGATCTACATGGGCTATCTGTTCTAGTCGCGACTGACGGGTCGATACCACGCACCCATGAAAAAGCCGCGAATCAACGCGGCTTCTTTGGTTTCGGCAACGCTTACACGTTGAAACGGAAGTGCATCACGTCACCGTCCTTGACGATGTATTCCTTGCCTTCCAGGCGCCATTTACCGGCTTCCTTGGTTCCGGCTTCACCCTTGTACTGGATGAAGTCGTTGTAGGCGATCACTTCGGCGCGGATAAAGCCCTTTTCGAAGTCGGTGTGGATCACGCCGGCCGCCTGTGGGGCAGTGGCGCCGACCTTGACGGTCCAGGCGCGGACTTCTTCGACACCGGCGGTGAAGTAGGTCTGCAGGTGGAGCATTTCGTAACCGGCACGGATCACGCGGTTCAAGCCGGGTTCTTCAAGGCCCAGGGCTTCGAGGAACATGTCTTTCTCTTCACCGTCGTCGAGCTCGGCGATTTCCGCTTCGATCTTGTTGCACACCGGTACCACGACCGCGCCTTCTTCCTCGGCAATGGCCTTGACCACGTCCAGCAGCGGGTTGTCCTCGAAGCCGTCTTCGGCGACGTTGGCGATGTACATCACCGGCTTGGTGGTCAGCAGGTGGAAGCCCTTGATCACCGCCTTTTCGTCGGTGCTCATGTTCTTCATCAGGCTGCGCGCCGGCTTGCCTTCGGTGAAGTGGGCGATCAGCTGTTCCAGCAGGCCTTTCTGGATCACAGCGTCCTTGTCGCCGCCCTTGGCGTTGCGCGTGACTTTCTGCAGTTGTTTCTCGCAGCTGTCGAGGTCGGCGAAGATCAGTTCCAGGTCGATGATCTCGATGTCGCGTTTCGGGTCGACGCTGTTGGAGACGTGAATCACGTTCTCGTCTTCGAAGCAGCGGACCACGTGGGCGATGGCATCGGTTTCACGGATGTTGGCCAGGAACTTGTTGCCCAGGCCTTCGCCTTTCGACGCGCCGGCCACCAGGCCGGCGATGTCGACGAATTCCATGGTGGTTGGCAGGATGCGCTTGGGGTTGACGATCTCGGCCAGGGCTTGCAGGCGTGGATCGGGCATCGGCACGATGCCGCTGTTCGGCTCGATGGTGCAGAAGGGGAAGTTCTCCGCCGCGATGCCGGATTTGGTCAGGGCGTTGAACAGGGTGGATTTGCCGACGTTGGGAAGGCCGACGATGCCGCAGTTGAATCCCATGGTGTTTCCCCTAGGAGTTAGAGTCAGGCCTTCTGGGTGTGCAGGTGTTTCATCGCGCGGTTCCATTCACCGGCGAGGATATCCGGCAGCACGCCGAGGGCAAAGTCGATGCTGGCATCGAGTTTTTCCTGTTCGGCGCGTGGCGCACGACCCAGGACGAAGTTTGAAACCATACTCGCAACGCCAGGGTGGCCAATGCCGAGTCGCAGGCGGTGAAAGGTGTTCTGGTTGCCGAGCTGCGCGATGATGTCGCGCAGACCGTTGTGACCGCCATGGCCGCCGCCCTGCTTGAGCTTGGCAACGCCGGGTGGCAGGTCGAGTTCGTCATGCGCCACCAGGATTTCCTCGGGCGTGATGCGGAAGAATCCAGCCAATGCCGAGACGGCCTGGCCGCTACGGTTCATGTAGGTGGTGGGAATCAGCAGGCGAACATCCTGACCCTGGTGACTGAAGCGCCCGGTCAGGCCGAAATACTTGCGATCGGCCACAAGATTGATGCCTTGTGCCGAAGCGATGCGTTCAACAAAAAGGGCCCCCGCGTTATGCCGGGTCTGTTCGTATTCGGTGCCTGGATTTCCCAGGCCAACGATCAGTTTGATGGCAGTCACGACAGGGGCCCTTCTGTGGAGTGGTGGATAACATCGCCGCAATGCTTGGGTGTGGCGAAAAAAGTGGACGAAAAACGCTCATTTACCATGACGTAAACTTCGCATTCTCGCCCGCTTTCTCGCTACGTTCCAGTCCGCGATGTTTCCAGTCACTCCGGCGTCAGAGTGAAATTACTCTGCAGCGCCTTCTGCTTCTGGAGCAACACGTGGAGCGTGAACGTTGGCAACAGCCTTGTCGTCACCGTGTGCCAGAGCAACAAACTCAACGCCTTTAGGGGCCTTGAGGTCGGACAGGTGAATGATCGAACCGACTTCGGCGTCAGCCAGGTCGACTTCGATGAACTCAGGCAGGTCCTTGGCTTCGCAGGAAACTTCGATCTCGTTCACAACGTGGGAGATCTCGCCGCCTTTCTTCACTGGAGCAGCTTCGTTGATGAAGTGCACAGGAACGACAGCGGTCAGTTTCTTGCCAGCAACAACGCGAACGAAGTCGGCGTGCATGATGAACTGCTTGGCCGGGTGACGCTGCATCGCTTTAACGATCACGTCTTGCTTGACGCCGCCGATGTTCAGTTGGATGACGTGGCTGAAAGCAGCCTCGTCTTCGAACAGCTTGGCAACTTCTTTAGCCAGCATCATGATGGACTCAGGAGCCTTGTCGCCACCGTAGACAACGGCAGGAACCTGGCTGGCGAGACGACGCAGGCGGCGGCTCGCACCTTTCCCCAGGTCGGTACGCGCTTCGGCGTTCAGGATGAAATCAGTCATTTTGTATCTCCAAAATAGCCATGTCCGGGTGACGCCTGCGACCGACGTCAAAGCGGCATGGGCAAAAAAGCCCCGCCCCAACATGAGTGTTGGGGCGGGGCGCTTTACGTCAACGAGGTGTCTGCAAGGTATGAAAACTGCCTGCGCGACGATCATGCTGCGTTAAAAACAGGCTCGCAATGCTCATGTAGGTCCCTACACTCCGCTTGCTCGCCTGTTTTCGCCTTGCCTGATCGCCGCTCGGCGAGTTTTCGTACCGAACCTAGCGGAACATCGCGCTGATCGATTCTTCGTTGCTGATGCGGCGAACCGCTTCGGCGACTACCGGTGCGATATCCAGTTGACGGATACGTGCACAGGCTTGTGCTGCGGCGGACAGCGGGATGGTGTTGGTCACCACCAGCTCGTCCAGCACGGAATTTTCAATGTTCTCGATTGCCCGACCCGACAGCACAGGGTGTGTGCAGTAGGCAAAGACCTTGGCAGCGCCATGTTCCTTGAGGGCTTTCGCCGCGTGGCACAGGGTGCCGGCGGTGTCGACCATGTCGTCGACGAGAATACAGGTGCGGCCTTCGACATCACCGATGATGTGCATCACTTCGGAGTGGTTGGCCTTCTCACGACGTTTGTCGATGATGCCCAGATCCACGCCCAGCGACTTGGCGACAGCCCGTGCACGCACGACGCCACCAATGTCCGGAGACACAATCATCAGATTTTCGAAGCGTTGGTCTTCGATGTCATCCACCAGAACGGGGGAGCCGTAGATGTTATCTACCGGAATATCGAAGAAGCCCTGGATCTGGTCAGCGTGCAGGTCAACCGTGAGAACACGGTCGATGCCTACCACGGTGAGCATGTCAGCGACGACTTTCGCGCTGATAGCCACACGTGCGGAGCGCGGACGGCGATCCTGACGGGCGTAACCAAAGTAAGGGATCACCGCAGTGATTCGAGTGGCTGAGGACCGGCGGAAGGCATCAGCCATCACGACGAGTTCCATCAGGTTATCGTTGGTCGGAGCGCAAGTCGGCTGAATAATGAAGACATCTTTACCGCGGACGTTTTCATTGATCTCAGCGGTAATTTCGCCGTCGGAGAATTTACCGACAGAGATGTCACCGAGAGGGATATGCAGCTGACGTACGACACGTCGAGCCAGATCGGGGTTAGCGTTCCCCGTAAAGACCATCATCTTGGACACGCGCAGTACCTAGAGGCTGAGGGTAACCTGGATGAGTATTAGAAAATGGCAGGGGCGGCTGGATTCGAACCAACGCATGGCAGGATCAAAACCTGCTGCCTTACCGCTTGGCGACGCCCCTGTATCTGTTGCAACGAGTACCCAGTACCCGAATTCCTAGAGCAGACTTTGCAACTTGCGATGCAACATCGAGATGTTGCTTCCCTTGGCTACAAACCCTGTGTGGGTCTCTGCAAGAAGGGCCGAGACTTTATCAGCTTCAGCTTTGCTTGGGAAGGCCCCAAACACACAACTTCCAGTTCCGGTTAATTTTGCTTCGGTAAATTTACCTAGCAAATTCAAGGCGTTATGTACTTCTGGATAACGTCTCGCGACAACCGGCAAGCAGTCATTTCGACTGTTTCCCTTGGGAACGGGGCGCACTTTAATGGGCGCGGAGTCACGTGTCAACAGCGGATCGGAAAAAATTTCTGCTGTACTTACAGATACTTGCGGAACAAGCACGACGTACCACGGTTCTTCGGGGTCCACCGGGGTGAGTTTTTCCCCCACGCCTTCGGCGAAAGCCGCGTGGCCACGGACGAAAACCGGGACGTCGGCGCCCAGGGTCAGGCCCAGGGCGGCGAGGCGATCTTCATCCCAGGCCAGCTGCCAGAGGTGGTTCACGGCGAGCAGGGTGGTCGCGGCATTGGAGCTGCCGCCACCGATGCCGCCGCCCATGGGCAGGATCTTGTCGATCCAGATGTCCATGCCGAGGGGGCTGCCGGATTGTTCCTGGAGTTTTTTCGCCGCGCGCACGATGAGGTTGCTGTCGTGGGGCACGCCGTCGAATTCGCTGTGCAGCCGGATCACGCCGTCGTCACGCACGGCGAAACTCAGTTCGTCGCCGTAATCGAGAAACTGGAACAGCGTCTGCAACTCGTGATAACCGTCGGCACGGCGACCGATGATGTGCAGCATCAGGTTCAACTTGGCGGGGGCGGGCAGGGTCAGGCGGCTGGCCGGCATGTCACTGCCCCAGCTGGCGCGGCTGCCAGTCCTTGATCACCAGGGTCACATCGAGGTCGCGACCGTGCAGCTTGATGCGTTCGGGCAGCCAGTAGCCGTTCTGCTCGGTGTAGCTGAGGTACTCGACCTGCCAGCCATCCTGGTCCAGGGTGGCGAGGCGGCTGTCGTTGTCCAGGCCCAGGCGGCTCTTGCTGTCGGGTGCGGGCAGGCCGCGAACCCACCAGACCAGATGGGATACCGGCAGGCTCCAGCCCATCTGCTCTTCGAGCAGGGCTTCCGGCGTCGTGGCTTCATAGCGGCCCTGGTTGGCGACTTCCAGCGAGACCTGGCCCGGGCGTCCGGTCAGGCGGGCAGCGCCGCGACCCAGCGGGCCGGACAGGCGGATATCGTAATAATCCTGGCGTTGCAGCCAGAACAAGGTGCCGCTGCCGGAGTCCTTCGGGGCGCGGATCCCGACCTTGCCGTTGATCTGCCAGCCGTCGAGGCTGCTCAACTGCTGCTTGTGCCTGGCCCACTGGGCCGGGTCGCCGTGGCCCTCGACGGACTCACGGGCACCAAAGCCCGCACAACCGGCGAGCAGGGCGATCAGGCTGAAAACAACGAGGTGGCGCAAAAACATAAGCTTAAAGAGTCTCGGATCCGGTCAGGCGCTTGATGGTGCTGCGCAGGATGGGGCTGTCGGGCTGGTCCTTGAGGAATTGCCCCCAGATTTTCCGGGCTTCGCTCTGCTTGCCGTTGGCCCACAGGACTTCGCCCAGGTGTGCGGCGACTTCCTGGTCGGGGAAGCGCTCCAGGGCCTGGCGCAGCAGGCGCTCGGCCTCATCGAGGTTGCCCAGGCGGAAGTTCACCCAGCCGAGGCTGTCGAGCACCGCCGGATCTTCCGGATTCAACTGATGCGCTTTCTCGATCAGTTCCTTGGCTTCGGCATAGCGCGTGGTGCGGTCCGACAGGGTGTAGCCCAGGGCGTTCAAGGCCATGGCGTTGTCCGGCTCGCGCTTGAGGATCGCCCGCAGGTCCTTTTCCATCTGGGCCAGGTCGTTGCGTTTTTCCGCCTGCATGGCACGGGTATACAGCAGGTTCAGATCGTCCGGGTATTGCAGCAGGGCCTGCTGCAGGACTTTCCAGGCCTGGTCGCCGTGATTGTTGGCGGAAAGGATCTCGGCCTCGATCAGGTACAGCTGGATCGCGTAGTCCGGCTGCTCGTCGCGGGCGGCGGCGAGCTTCTTCGAGGCCTCGGCGCCGCGGCCGCTGGTCACCAGGATATCGGTCTGGCGCAGTTGGGCCGGCAGGTAGTCATTGCCCGGGCCGACCTGTTCGTACTCTTCCAGGGCGCCCTGCGGGTCGTTTTTCTCTTCGGCGATGCGGCCCAGGTTCAGATGGGCGGAGTCGACGTGGCTGTCGCGGGCGATCAGTTCTTCCAGATAACCCTTGGCCTCGTCCCAGGCCTTGGCTTCCAGGCAGACCAGTGCCAGGGAGAAGCGCAGCTCGTCATCTTCCGGATACTGCTGGACCAGGCTGGAGAACTGCACCTTGGCATCGGCCATGCGGTCCTGTTCGACCAGCATGCGCGCATAGGTCAGGCGCAGGCGCTTGTCGTCCGGGTACTTCTTGATGCTTTTTTCCAGCAGCGGAATCGCTTCCTTGCCGCGATTCATGGTTTGCAGCAGGCGTGCGCGCAGCAACAGCGGGGCGACTTCGCCGTCTTCCGGCGGGTTGCTCTCCAGCAGCGTCAGGGCGCCCTGGTTGTCACCGTTCTGTTGCAGCAACAAGGCCTTGCCGAAAATCAGCTGGCTGTTCTTCGGGTGCTTGACCAGCAGCCGGTCGAAACTCTTCATCAGGCCGTTGCGGGTGTCCTGGTCGGTGTCGGCGGCCGACAGCGCGAGGAAGTCGAAATGGGTGTCGCCCTTGCCCTGCAGGACCTTCTCCATATAGACCATGGAGTCGTCATAACGCCCGCTGCGCGCCAGCTGGATCGCCGCCGCGCGTTGCGCTTCAAGATCGTCCGGGGCGTTTTTCGCCCAGATCAGCGAGGTGTCGAGGGCTGCCTGGTCGGCACCCAGGTACTCGGCAATACGGAAGGCCCGCTCGGAAATACCGGGGTCCTGGGTATTGATCGCCTGGGTGACGTAGTTATCCAGCGCGATATCGAAACGATTTCGCTGCCCGGCCAGTTCCGCACTCAGCAGGCTGAAGACCGTGTCTTCGCTGAAGGAGCTGTAGACCTTGGGCTTTTCCGGGGCCGCAGTGGTGTCCTCGGCCTGTGGCGTATTGCCCGGCGATACGGGAGCCAAGGCCTGGCAGCCGCTGAGGAAGACAAAAGCGAGAAGCAACGCGGAGGATCTATTCATATAGGAGAAGGGCAACTTACCTGCGGTCGGGGCATCATGACACAAGCGGTGGGCAGAACCATACCCGTGACCGCTCACCGGGGCACTTATAGCAATGTTCCATTAGGACAATAGTCGGCAATGGTTGTTCTGAACCGGGTGAAGTAGGACAATTGTCGGCTTCTCGACATCATCAGCGACCTTGAATGGCCTTCCTCGCACTCGGCATCAACCACAAGACGGCCTCCGTAGACGTGCGCGAGCGCGTGGCATTTACTCCCGAGCAGTTGGTAGAGGCCCTGCAGCAGCTCTGCCGCCTGACCGAAAGCCGGGAAGCCGCGATCCTTTCCACCTGCAACCGCAGTGAACTGTATATAGAACAGGATCACCTGGCGGCGGACACGGTGCTGCGCTGGCTGGCCGATTATCACCATCTGAGCCTCGAAGAGCTGCGCGCCAGTGCCTATGTGCATGAAGACGATGCGGCCGTTCGTCACATGATGCGTGTCGCCTCCGGCCTGGACTCGCTGGTGCTCGGTGAACCGCAGATTCTCGGCCAGATGAAGTCCGCCTACGCCGTGGCGCGGGAAGCCGGGACCATCGGACCGTTGCTCGGGCGTTTGTTCCAGGCCACGTTCAGCGCCGCCAAACAGGTGCGTACCGACACCGCCATCGGCGAAAACCCGGTGTCGGTGGCCTTTGCCGCCGTCAGCCTGGCGAAACAGATTTTCAGCGACCTGCAGCGCAGCACCGCGTTGCTGATCGGCGCCGGCGAGACCATCACCCTGGTCGCCCGCCATCTGCACGAGCAGGGAGTGAAGCGTATCGTGGTCGCCAACCGCACCCTGGAGCGGGCCAAGATTCTCGCCGAAGAATTCGGTGCCCATGCGGTGCTGCTGGCCGATATTCCCCAGGAACTGGTGCACAGCGATATCGTCATCAGTTCCACCGCCAGCCAGTTGCCGATCCTCGGCAAGGGCGCGGTGGAAAGTGCCTTGAAGCTGCGCAAGCACAAGCCGATCTTCATGGTGGACATTGCCGTTCCCCGGGATATCGAGCCGGAAGTCGGCGAGTTGGACGACGTTTACCTCTATAGCGTCGACGATCTCCACGAAGTGGTCGCCGAGAACCTCAAGAGCCGCCAGGGCGCCGCCCAGACCGCCGAGGAGTTGGTGAGCAGCGGCGTCGACGAGTTCATGATCCGCCTGCGCGAACTGGCGGCGGTGGATGTGCTCAAGGCGTACCGCCAGCAGAGCGAACGCCTGCGTGACGAAGAATTGCAAAAGGCCCAGCGTCTGCTGGCCAATGGCAGCAGCGCCGAAGAGGTGTTGATGCAACTGGCGCGGGGCCTGACCAACAAGTTGATGCATGCGCCCAGCGTGCAACTGAAAAAGTTGTCCGCCGAAGGCCGCCTCGATGCGCTGGCCATGGCCCAGGAACTCTTTGCCCTCGGTGAGGGCTCATCGGATAGCTTTTCGGATAAGAAACCGCAATGAAAGCGTCACTGCTCAATAAGCTGGACATCCTCCAGGACCGTTTCGAGGAACTGACCGCCTTGCTTGGCGATGGCGAAGTCATTTCCGACCAGACCAGGTTTCGCGCCTATTCCCGGGAATACGCCGAGGTCGAGCCGATCGTCGCGGCCTACAACCAGGTGTTGAAAGTGCAGGCGGACCTCGAGGGTGCCCAGGCGCTGCTCAAGGACAGCGACCCGGACATGCGCGAGATGGCGGTCGAGGAAGTCCGCGAAGCCAAGGAGCAACTGCTCGAGCTGGAGTCCGCCCTGCAACGCATGCTGTTGCCCAAGGACCCCAACGACGGGCGCAATGTCTTTCTCGAAATCCGTGCCGGGACCGGCGGCGACGAGGCGGCGATCTTCTCCGGCGACCTGTTCCGCATGTACTCGCGTTATGCCGAGAAACGCGGCTGGCGGGTGGAGATCCTCTCGGAGAACGAGGGCGAGCACGGCGGTTATAAAGAAGTCATTGCCCGGGTCGAAGGCGACAATGTCTACGGCAAGCTGAAGTTCGAGTCCGGTGCCCACCGCGTGCAGCGCGTACCGGCCACCGAATCCCAGGGACGTATCCACACCTCGGCCTGTACCGTGGCGGTGTTGCCCGAGCCGGATGAACAGGAAGCCATCGAGATCAACCCGGCGGACTTGCGTGTCGACACCTACCGTTCCTCGGGCGCGGGAGGCCAGCACGTGAACAAGACCGACTCGGCGATCCGTATTACCCACATCCCGTCGGGGATCGTGGTCGAGTGCCAGGAGGAGCGTTCCCAGCACAAGAACCGCGCGCGGGCCATGTCCTGGCTGTCGGCCAAGCTCAACGACCAGCAGACCAGCGCCGCCGCCAACGCCATTGCCAGCGAGCGCAAGCTGCTGGTGGGCTCGGGCGACCGTTCCGAACGCATCCGTACCTACAATTTTCCACAAGGCCGGGTCACCGACCACCGTGTCAACCTGACCCTGTACTCCCTGGACGAAGTCCTGGCGGGCGGTGTCGAGGCGGTGATCGAGCCATTGCTGGCCGAATACCAGGCCGATCAACTGGCGGCCTTGGGTGATTAAATGACTATTATCGCCAGCCTGCTGCGCGCCGCCGAACTGCCCGACTCACCGACCGCGCGCCTGGACGCCGAGTTGCTGTTGGCGGCGGCCCTGGGCAAGTCCCGCAGCTACCTGCACACCTGGCCGGAAAAGATCGTCAGCAGCGAAGCCGCGCTGGCCTTTTCCGGTTTCCTGCAACGCCGTCGTGGTGGCGAGCCGGTGGCCTATATCCTCGGCCAGCAGGGGTTCTGGAAACTAGACCTGGAAGTCGCGCCGCATACCCTGATTCCGCGTCCCGACACCGAGCTGCTGGTGGAAGCCGCTCTTGAACTGCTGCCGGCGACTCCGGGCAAGGTGCTCGACCTCGGCACCGGCAGCGGCGCTATTGCCCTGGCCCTGGCCAGCGAGCGTCCGGCCTGGCGCGTTACGGCGGTGGACCGGGTGCTGGAAGCCGTGGCCCTGGCCGAGCGCAATCGCCAACGCCTGGGCCTGGACAATGCCACGGTGTTGAGCAGCCATTGGTTCGGTGCCCTGGAGGGCCAGCGCTTTGATCTGATCATCAGCAACCCGCCGTATATCGCCTCGGCCGACCCGCACCTGGCCCAGGGCGATGTGCGCTTCGAGCCCGCCAGTGCGCTGGTGGCCGGTGCCGATGGCCTGGACGACCTGCGCTTGATCATCGCCCAGGCACCGACGTATATGGAGCATGATGGCTGGTTGATGCTCGAACACGGCTACGACCAGGCCGATGCGGTCCGTGAACTGCTCTCGGCGCAGGGCTTCAGTGAGGTGCACAGCCGTACCGACCTGGGTGGTCACCAGCGCATCAGCCTGGGACGTCTATCGTGCTGAACGACCAGGAGCTGTTGCGCTATAGCCGGCAGATCCTGTTGCAACAGGTCGATATCGATGGCCAGTTGCGTCTGAAAAACAGCCGGGTCCTGATTGTCGGCCTCGGCGGTCTCGGTGCGCCGGTAGCCTTGTACCTGGCTGCCGCCGGCGTCGGCGAATTGCACCTGGCGGACTTTGACAGCGTCGACCTGACCAACCTGCAACGCCAGATCATCCATGATACCGACAGCGTCGGTTCGACCAAGGTCGACTCGGCACTGCGCCGGCTGACGGCAATCAATCCGGAAATCGGCCTGGTCGCCCATCGCCAGGCCCTGGATGAAGACTCCCTGGGCGCCGTGGTGGCTGCCGTTGACCTGGTGCTCGATTGCTGTGACAACTTCGCCACCCGCGAAGCCGTCAACGCTGCCTGCGTGGCCGCCGGCAAGCCGCTGGTCAGCGGCGCGGCGATCCGTCTGGAAGGGCAGTTGTCGGTGTTCGACCCGCGCCGCGCCGAAAGCCCGTGCTACCACTGTCTTTATGGTCACGGCAGCGAAGCCGAACTGACCTGCAGCGAAGCCGGCGTGATCGGTCCGCTGGTCGGTCTGGTGGGCAGCCTGCAAGCCCTGGAGGCCCTGAAGCTGCTGGCCGGTTTCGGTGAGTCGATGGTGGGGCGGCTGCTGCTGATCGATGCCCTGGGCACGAAGTTCCGTGAGCTGCGGGTCAAGCGCGATCCGCACTGCAGTGTTTGCGGCAGCCGCGATGCGTGACGCGCCGATCGGTGTGTTCGACTCCGGCATCGGCGGGCTGTCGGTGCTCAATGAAGTTCGTGCGCTGTTGCCCAACGAATCGCTGCTGTATGTCGCCGATTGCGGACATATTCCCTACGGTGAAAAAAGTCCGGAGTACATTCGCCAGCGTTGTGCAGTGATTGCCGGGTTCCTGCGCGGGCAGGGCGCCAAGGCCCTGGTGATTGCTTGCAATACCGCGACGGTGGCCGGTGTCGCCGATCTGCGCCAGCGTTACCCTGACTGGCCGCTGGTGGGCATGGAGCCGGCGGTCAAGCCTGCCGCGGCGGCTACCCGCAGCGGTGTGGTCGGTGTCCTCGCCACCACCGGGACCTTGCAAAGCGCCAAGTTCGCCGCCTTGCTCGACCGCTTCGCCAGCGATGTGCGGGTGGTCACCCAGCCGTGCCCCGGCCTGGTGGAAATGATCGAGGGAGGCGATCTGCACAGCGCGGCTTTGCGCCAGTTGCTCGCCAGCTATGTCGAGCCGCTTCTCACGGCGGGCTGCGACACGATTATCCTCGGCTGCACCCACTATCCCTTCCTCAGGCCGCTGTTGCTGGAGATGATTCCGGCGTCCATCAGCCTGATCGATACCGGTGCCGCCGTGGCGCGGCAACTCCAGCGCCTGCTGGAGGCACGCGACCTGCTGTCCGCGGGGCCGGCGCGCGAGGCGCAATTCTGGACCAGTGCTGATCCGCAGCACTTCGGGAAAATCCTTCCGATGCTATGGAGTGAGCCGGGCGTTGTGCAAGGCTTCAAGGGGTAAGACATCGGCTTGGAACGGTGCATCCCCGTGAGCTTGTACCTGGCGCCAGGTTTCTGTTTCGAGGGCTGTCAGCCTCCTTCGCTGTGGCGTTTGAGGCTGGCCAGGGCGGTGAATACATCGTCGTCCTGGAGGGGGTAGCGGTCGATCCGGATCAAGCTCCAGTCGCCGTTGTCGCCGAGCTGTTCCAGGGCTTCGTCCGTGCCGGTGTAGCCCCAGAGGGCACTGTGGTTGCTGGCGCGACAGCTGCGCGGGAAATGCTCCTGCAGCGCCGTGCGTGTCGCGTCTGCGGCGGCCAACTGGCGCACCTGTGCCTTGAGTGCACTGACGTCGCTGAACTCGCTCAAGGCCGAGGCTGATGCCGGTACATACAGCAGCAGCGTTCCCTGCCCCGGGTCGCCGAGTGCCAGGACGTCATCGGACGGATAGCCATTGATACTCAACCGGTGCACCGGCACCTGGCGCGGACCCTGGGTCGACGAGTCGCGTTCGTGCAAGGGCAGCAATTGCAGCATCATCGCGTACGCGATGTCCGAATACCCGCCTTGCAGGCGCGCGCGCTGCACCTCCAGGCGGTATTGCGCCCGCAGATAGTCTGCGTGGCACTTCTCGTTGGTGGGCGAGCCGTTGTCGGGATGGGCGCTCCAGAACCCCGCCGAGCGCCCGCCGAACTTGCGATATGCGGCGTCCAGATAGTCCGTCAGTTCGGCCAGTGTCGCAGCCGCTTCCTGAACCTTTTTGCGCTGCGGGCTGGAGGCGATGACCAGCGTTTCGACCGCTACCGGGATCTGGTAGGGCTCTTCGCCGTGATCCTGACCGTCCACGGGGATGGCCACGAAGCTGCCGTCGGCGGGCCGATAATAAATGCCCCGGCCTGGACAGTCGGGCGTCGACAGGTCTTCGATACATACCGGTGCAGCCAACCGCTGCCGGCTCCGCAGCGCTTGCAGACGCTGCCGCAGCGTACCCGTGTTCTCATGGTCCCGTGCGCTCAAGGTCACCAGCGTACAGTGACCGCCGACAAGATCCAGCCGGTACGCCTCGTCGAGTTTGTTGACGGCATACAGGGTCTCCTTGTCCGCGACCTGCACCACGACGCCACTTATTGTCAGCCGGCCGGGCTCAAGCCGGATATCGTCCGGCTGACCCAGGTGATCGGTATGCAGCACCCAGGTAGAGGGCCGGGAGGTGGCGCAACTGGACAGAGTGAGTGCCGGACCGTCGCTCAGGTAAAGGTCGTATTGGCTGCCCTTGCCCTCGATGTCATAGCTCAGGTAACGGCCCCGTTCGCCCATATCATCCATGATCAGCGGCGGTGCCGCCTGGCCCAGGCTGACCCGGATGCGTGTGGCGTGGTAGCGCGGCTCCAGCTTTTCCACGACCTTCTGGAACACCGCGACCCATTCGGCTTCGATGAACTTGCCCCGGGTCTTTTGCTCCAGCGCCTTGAACAGCTGCAATTGGGCATCGTTGCGCCGGGTGGCGCCTACCAGCCAGGCATATTGCGGCGAGTAGCTATGCTCGGGCGTGCCCGGCAGGGCCAGGCTGCGGATGCTGTCCGACACGGGCAACGGCAACTGCCCGGGAAGCTCCAGGACCCGACCGACATCAATCGCCTGGCCTTCGTCGACGATCACTTGCGGATCACCCGAACGCGAATTGTCGACGGCGTAGATCTTCGGGCTGCCCAGGTAGACCTGGCCGTTGCGCTGATCCAGATGGCTCACCACCACCGGACCGTCCATGCGCAGTGCATGGGTTTCGGGATCCACGACGTAACCGCTGCGGTAGGCCTGGATTTCCCGGGTGAATTGCTCGCCCGTGGCCAGGACCTTGTGGGCCTTGGTGAAGAACACCGCCACCAGACTGCTGGCGCCCAGGCCCAGGCCGGCGAGCGGTATCGACAGCGGCCCGAGAAATTCGGCACTCTCGGCAAAGCCCGCCAGCACCGTCCCCAGCGCCAGGCTATCGAGCCCGACATTGGTGCCGTAGATGGCTTTTTCCTCGGTGCTCTCGGCATGGGCGAGCAGGTAGCCGTCCACCGCCAGGCTGGCGAGGACCAGCAAGGCATTGCCCGCAGCCAGCAGTCCACCCAGGGTCAGTGTCTTGCCACCCAGGCTGATACCCCGGCCGGCCTTGTCCAGCAGGCTGATACTCTCTGTACCCAGGTGCCCGGCATCCTTCAGGCCGAGGTAAATCGCCTGGGCGAGTATTTTCCCGTCATTGGCGATGCCCATGACCACCTGGGCCAGTTGCGTATAGAACTGTACCTGCACCGCGCTGGCCAGTTCCTCGGACAAGGCGTAGTGCTTGCCGCTGTTGAGCAGCAATAGCGCGAAGCCGGTATTCAGGCTGTTCAGGCCGTCGAGCTGCGCCAGGCCATGGACCACCTCATGGTGGGTGACGTCCGGGCGTGGCAGCAACTGGCCGTCCTGGAGCGTGAAGTACCGGTGGATCGTGTCGACGGTGCCACGGATATGTGCCGAGAGCCGGGCCAGCGCGCCGGTTTTCGCCAGTGCCAGTTGCCGGCGTGGCGAGCTGTCCGAACTGATCAGCTCCAGCGTGTCGCCATCGTCACTGGATTCGATGGTGTGCAGGTCAGGGACCCGGGCGGACTCTGCCGAATCGGCCGTGAGCCTTTGCCACTCCTGTTCCGCCGCCTGGCCCAGAGCAGTGAACTCGTTGCGTTGCAGCCGGGATTGTTCGGTGATGGGGGGATAGGGCCTGCGTACATCTCCGCCCAAGCCGGGGGCGTCCATGAACTGCCACGAACCGTCGGCACGGCGTTGTATCTCATAGGTCGGGCGTCTGAAACCTTCGATGGCATGGATGACCCTGATCCGGCTGCCGAAGATTCGGACTTCGTAGCGCAGGCCTTCGAAGAGGATGTACGTCCTGCCGCTCGTCGTGTGGTACAGGCCTCGTGCATCCGGCCCCGACAGTTCCAGCGTCGATCTGCCGCGTACCTCATATCCCCTCAGGTAGAGCGGTTGCGAACGCGTCGAGGGACCGGCTTCCTCCGTGTTCGGAAGCGCCGCGTTCAGGGCATTGTCCAGTTGGGTCAGGCTGCTGAGGGTTTTGCGCGGATTGGCGAGCGCATGGCGGACCCTGGCATTGTCATACGTGGCGCTGGTCAGTTGCGTCCACATCCTGTCGACGACCCGGCCTGATAGTTGCCTGAGCAGGGCAAACAGTCCGGGCGTATCGAGCAGAAGCTGGAGCCGGGTATTCGCGTGGGGGGGCGAGAGGAATTGATGTCGGCTCCAGACACGGGGAGCGGCCTTGAAGGGCAGGAGCAAAGGGGCAATGTCCTGGAATCCCATTTGCCTGGCCAGTGCCAGCAGTTCCGGTTGATAGCCGAGGAGCCGGGACACCAGGGAGTCACTCAGTGCCCTTATTCCGTCGGCGTTGTCGAGCAGGTTTATATGGATGATACCGGCATCCGCGCAACGGGCGATCAATCGCAACCTGTTCGTCGAGACTTGCGGGTCGCGGAGCAAGTGGGCGATCTGGCTGACGTTGAGCCCCTCACCCATGGGCGGTGTCAGGATCGGGGAACTGAAAATGATATCGACCCGTTCAAGCAGCGCAGGGGCGCGCTGGAGCACGGCTCTGAGCAAGTCACGCCGTGCGTTGATCTGATTGCTCATGTAGTGGAGCGCATACTGGCGCAACTGGGCGGTCGTCGCCCCGTACTCCAGCAGGATATGCCGGATGTTTTCGTCAAAAATGAAGATGCGGTGCACCAGGAAGTCGATGTCCGCCGCTTGCGAGGGGCCCGTCAACAGAGTTTCCAGCAGCATCCTGCGCCCTGGCTCGTCGAGCAGGAGGGAGAGTGCCGGACGCGGAGGGGCGTCGATGTAACGATCGATGATCTGGCGTATTTCGGCAGGCATGGGGGGCAGCCCGTGACGCTGATGAACGGCATTGAACGCATCATCGATGGCGGCGCTGATATTCGGCGAACGGGACGACAGGGTCGTTTCCAGATAACGGATGGCTGGCTGGAAGAGACCGTACGGATTGGGGAACCCTTTGAGGATGGCAGTCAATTCGCGATAGCCGTCATCCCCCAGCCAGATATTCAGTTCCAGACAATGCTCAAGTGCCCGGGCATAGAGGGGCAGATGCTCGGCGGTCACGAAGGGCACGATGTTCGGATTGCGTTCGATATGGTCGGCGGCGGCATTGCGCAGTCTCTCGACCGTGAACGTGCCGGCAGCCCGGCCCAGGTTCAGTGACAGCGCCACGGCATGAAAGAAGCTGTCCTCACCGGCGGGGACGTCCACCACGTTGCCAGCGAGCCAGACCGAATAATGATTGTGACCGGATCGGTACAGCACCACATCATGGTGGGCGCTGAACATATCGGGATTCACCCGATATCCATAGGTGTCTTCGCACAGCCCACCACGGTAGCGCACCGACCAGCCAAATCCTGGATCGTGGGTGTCGATGATCACCAGGCTGCTGCCCTGTGGCCAGTCTGGCAGGTTGGTCATGAGGGGGAAAATGATTTCCATGACCCGTGGGTTCCAGGAGCCCAGGCGAATCAGGCTGGCTATTGCCGAAAGGCGCCTTGGTATGGACGGCGGTGCTTTTCCGCCGAAAGGCGAGTTCATCGGCGCACCGCCCAGCAGTCGTAGCCGTGCCGGGCCGGGCGGCATGACGCTGGCTGGGCCCTGGCGAGCTGTCGCAAGGCTACCCGGCAGAGCTGCAATATCTGTTTGTCCGGTCGCCCTTATCCGGGTCAGCGAATTTCCTCCGGGCAGGAAGGTGCCGATCAAGCCGGCGTTCTTCTGGCCCACGACATTGCCGAACGCCCACTGATCGACCAGTGATTGCCAGTCACTGGCGGTGTTGCCGACGGGACTGCGACGGGCCTGCTCGACAAGCGCGTCACGTCGTATTTCGTAGAGGCACTGCTGCACGTTGTCCGGCATCGGGATCAGTTGCACATGGGCGCCGTTTGCGGGAGACGGTGACTGTATGGTGGCGGTACTCGCTTTTTTCAGTCGCGGGGCCAGATAGTTTGTCCACTTCGGCTCTTCGAAGTGCGGATCGATATCAGCGAGCTGGCTCAGTTCCTTGAGATCGCTGTCATCGGGTGCGTCCGGGGCGTACAGCACCACACCCGTATCGTTCGGGTCCGCGCTGGTGATCGCGAGTACGCCGTCGATGATATGCAGCGTGCTCCGGGCATTCTCGGAATGTGTCCACAGGCCCAGTGCGTTGGCGATAATGGCGTGTTGGTCGAGCTTCGGGCGCGTGGTCGGGTGCGGATAGTCGAGCACCAAGCGGACCCACCGTTGCTGGCGCGCACCGATCCGGCCATGGAGCGTGGCATCCAGCAGTGCCAGTTGCAGGCAGGCGGCATTGGTGTATTGCCAGGTATCGCTTATCGCCTGTCCTGTGCGCGTCGAGGTTGGCGGCTGCGCGCACAGGGCCTGGACAATGGCCTCCAGGGTTTCCTGGTCGCGGATGGCCGGTGTGGCAGAGCTGCCATCGGACGGGGTTGATGGCGCCGCATCGATCAACGCCAGGGCCAGCGCCAGGCGGCCGGCCTGCACCTGGCTGGCGGCCTCCCGGTAACGTTGCCAGTCCTGCCGACCGGCATCCTTGAAGACTTGCTGCCAGGTCCTGTATTGCAGCGCCTGCCAGCGCTGATTCAGTCGTCCGCCGATATCCAGGATGCCACGCAGCTCGGCGGCGGCTTCGAGGCGTTGCAGCAGGGCTGGCGAGGTGTCCGCCGGGGTGGCGGCAAACACAGCGTTCACCTGACTTTGCTGGGCATCGCGCAGTAACCTGGTCTGCCAGGTGAACAGATTCTCCTGCTTGTCCTCACTGGCGGTGAAACGGTCCGCGATCTTTTGCCCGATGCGCATCTGCAATTTCATATGCAGGAGCCTGAGCGAGGCAAAGGCTTCGAGCCCATATTCCAGGGTGAAGAGCACGATCCGTCCGAGGTCGCTGTGGATCTCGACCGCTTTCTTGCCCTTGAACTGCTTCGGGTCGGGATTGCTGCCTTGCAGAACGGCGCCGTCGCGGCTGGTGATGACAAAGGCGCCCGGCCATGGGGACGCGTCCCCGGTGTGTGCTTCCAGCAGGGTGATGCCGTACACCGCAGGCCGATAGACGGCGGGCAGTACCGGCAGCGCATCCTCCCGTTGTGCCCGTGTGGGCAGGAGCAGTACCTGGTCAATCCGTTGCCGGTCGTCGGCCTCCAGCGTGCCATCGCTGCTGCGTAGTTGCGCCTCGGCCCGCAGTTGTATTTCCAGGCACAGCGCGAGTCGTTGCTCGGCGGGCAGGCCGCCGCTGGCGTCATTGGGTCGTGTCCAGAACAGCTGCAACTGCGCCAGATAATCCTTTTGCAGTTGGCGTACCTGCTCGACTTCGTCGGTTGCCGGACTCACCCCGGGCCGTTTCGGAAGGGGCAGCTTTTCGAGCAGGGCGGCCACTTGTGCATTGGCGGTATCGAGCGAGAGCAACTGCTGCGACTGGACCTGTACGGGATCGGTCGTTGACGGGAGGTTATCGGTTGCGCAGGGGGGCGAAATACAGGGCGGTTCGAGGGTTTTCATGGACCGGTGATCTCAGGTTCCGGGGGCAACGATCGGGTTGCCCGCCACTTGTGACATGGGTCTCAAGTGTGGAATGCGCTGGTTCAGCGGAGATATGGGAAGTGTCTTTGCCTCGGCGATGAAAGCGCCCTGATCAGCTCGTTCAAATCATCCGTCCAATCATCGATACGCCGTGGTGATCCCGCGGCGTTCTTCCAGGCAGTCCGCCGAGCCGGTTTCGAACTCCCGGCAGATCAGCGGGCGTTTCTCGTAGATCGTGCAGCGCATGCTGTCGCGATCCAGTGCCGCGCACCAGCCGTCCTCCAGGCGCAACATCACCTCGCCGCCCCAGTCGTCGATATCGATAAAACGTTCGGGCACACCGGTCTCGGTGATCAACAGGACTTCCAGCCGACAGCAGCAGGCCGCGCAGGAAGAGCAGGAGATTGCCGGTGGGGTGAGGTCGGTCAGGGGAATCGTGGTCATGGGCGCCAGTGTATGCCAGTGCCGCGAGCCCGTATGCCTGAATAAAGCGCATGGCGATAGCCGGATACCTCCAGGTGTTGTTCTGCTCCTTGTCTACTGCACTTATTTGCAGGGAGTCAGACATGACGGAAAGCAATACGGCGCCTCGCTCGTCGCTGCAGCAGGAGATCGCCGCGGCCAAGGCGCTTTTCGCCCACCCTCCGACTTTGTCGGACGTGGCCTTGGCGGCCTCCGAGGCGCTGCCCGGCCAGTGCGACGATATTCTGCTTGAGCTCTATCAACAGGCGCTGGTGGACTACTGGAACGAGGAGGATACCCAGGGCGCCAGTCGCTTTCAGCGCCTCAGCGCGCTGCTGGTGCGGATCCTGGCCAGCGACCGTGAACACTACCGAGCCTTCCTGACGGTCGATCTGCAGAAGCCCGAGCAGCGCCTGGCGCTCTATGGCCTGCGGGCGGTGAGCAAGGACTCGTGGGGCGGCTACTACCCTGAAGCGCTGCCGGTACTGGTTGCCCGCCGCTGGGAGGGTGAAGTCGAGCAGGCGCCGCTATTGCTCAGTCTGGCCCACGGGCTGTTCAGGGCCGACACCACGGAAGTGGGACAACTGGTGCCGTTGTTCATGAGCCGCCGGGCCGAAGGGTGCGATATCGAGTATCACGAGCACCGGCTCTGGCAGCAGGGGGATCCCGACGAGCTGCTTGAGCAGGCCTTTGCCTCTCTTGGCCAGGCGTTGCTGGAGAACCAGCTTCAGGAGATTTCGCTGATCGGCCGTGATCTTCAATGGTCGATCGAGGATTACCAGCAGCGACTCGACGCCATCACCCGCCCCGACAACTGGTTTTTCACACCGGTGCCGGCGCAGCCCCATGCCGTTCGTGAACTGTCCGAGGAACTGACGGCGTTGCGCGATGAAATGCCTTACTGGTTGCTCGGTGCCGATCCACGGGACATCGAGCGCTACCGTGATCTGCTCGATCAGTTGGCGCGTGTGCAACGTGCTGCGCGCGGCAAGGCCTTTCTCGAGGGCATCGGCGACCTGATGAGTTTCACCCGGCAAGCCCTGCTGGACAAAATCCGTGAGGAGCATCCCGAACCGCTGGGAATTGCCAGCCCCGACGATATCCATCTGGAACTCGACAAGGTCATTGCAGTGGCGACGGCCGGTGGCGGGGGCGGTGCGTTGGGCAGTATTGAAAAGGTGCGGATGACCCTGACCGAGTTCGCCCTGGAGAATCTGGGTGGCTTCCATCATTCGAAAATGCGCCTGTCGGTCAGGCACTGCGCCGTCGAATCACCCGTACCGGCCTGGCTGACCCCGGACTATATCAGGCACCTGGTCACCGCGGTGGATATCGGCAAGACCTATCTGGATGAACTGCGCGCCAAGCTTATCGACGACGTGGAGGAGGCCCGGCGTCGGGAAAAACTCTTCAGCGAGCAACTGCGGGTGCAATTGCCCATGGCGGCGCTGGAACTGAAGATCAGGGCTCAGGCCGGTTTCAGCGAGGCGGGTTTCCGGTACATCGAGGCACTGATGAAACCGTCCGCGGCGCAGCGGCAGGTCGATGGCCAGACAATCGTGCTCAGGCCCCTGGGCTTTCGCGCCGAAGCGGATGCTGCGGTCGATGAAGTGGCGTCGATGTTTATCATCGGGCCGAAGGATATCCGTCATGGGCCGCATGTGTTGTATCGCCCGTTGTTCGCCAAGGCTGGTGCCCATGAGTCAGCGCTCCTGGGCTTCCAGGCAACGTCCGGGGGCCCCTTGTGTGCCGACGATAACGATGCCCGGCCGACGCCGACGCTCGAACCCTTGCACCAGTACGAAACCTTCGACGCCGTGTTCGCGGCCATCCGGCAGGAGGGCGCGCTCCAGGACAGCGTCCTGACCTGGATGAGTTCCCGGGCCCGGCGACTGTACGACCACGGCGGCTTCCAGGAACCGCACCTGCCGCGATCTTTCGAAGATGACTTCGCCGCCTTTTCAACCCCGGCGCCGGCCCGTCTGAGTGACGCCGTGGTCGACGGCGACTGTCTGCATCACCTGTTCACCTCGACGGCGCGCACGCTGATCGAACTGGCCGACCGGCAATCGGTGTCCAACGCCGAGCAACGCTGGGCCCAGCTCAAGGAGGGGGCGTGGCAGCTGTTCAATGTGCTGCTGATGTTCATCCGTGGCCCGGCGGCCGTGGCGGGCTGGATCTATGCGGTGGTGGCCAGCGTCGACCGCGATATCCGCCAGTTGCAGGTCTGGGACGGTGAGGGGCAGGCGAGTGCCTGGGCCGATGTGCTGGTCAATCTTTCCTTTATCCTCAGTCATCATCTCGCCGGCGCCAGGGCTTCCTCATCCGCTCGCGAGGAGATACCGCTCAGCGTGGCGCCACCCGAGGTGAGCCGGCCTTATGTCGCGCAAGGGGCCGACCTGCCGTTGCCCATGCACCTGGAGGCGACGGCCCGGGCGCCCTCCGGGCAGCGCCGCATCCAGATCGACGACCTGTTGCTGCGCCGCTACGACCGGCCCTGGCCGAGCGCCGAGTCACTCGGTACGGTGATCGCCGACGGCGAGCTCAAGGGACTGATCCGGCTGAAAGACACGGGCTATCTGGCCACCTATATCGGCGGGCGCCTGTATCGGGTCCGGGAAGAGGCCGGGGGCGGCGTGAGGATGATCACGCCGGACGGCAGTCGCGAAGGCTTCTATCTGCAAAGCACCGAGGCCGGCGAGTGGAGCCTGGATGTGAAGCTGCGTCTGCGCGGTGGCTCGGGGCGGGGCGGACGCAAGACCATTGCGCAGATAAAGGTCGAAAAAAAGGCGGCGGCCAAGGTGTTGGAAGAGCGGCACAACGACATTGTCGTACAAGGGCGGCGGGCGACACTCGCGGCTTCCGCCGCACGGGCCGACTTGAAGCTCAAGGAGCAGGGGACTGACGCCGAGGTGATCGGCAAAGCCCGGCAACGTTACCTGCAGGAAGCAGAAAAGGCGTTCGACCTGATGGGCCAGAGCGTCGTCTTGCGCGAAGAGTATGCCAGGGTCGCGACAATGTCCCGATGGAAGGACTCCGTATGCGCATTCCTCGGTATCCAGCTGGGCGGCTGTCGTGAGGCGCTGGAAGTCCTGAGCCGGGTCCGTGAGGAGCAGCGCCCCTCTGCTGCTGAGCTCGAACTGGCCCAGACCGCTTATGCCAACGCGGACTCCAGGCTCTATGACGGCATCCTGGCCTACCAGAAAAGCAGGGTTGCAGCCAATGACCGCATGTTCGACTGGCATCGCAAGGAACAGCGCGTCAACGAGCAGTTGGACAATTATGCGGGCCTGGGGAGCAAGACCCGCGACCAGGTTTTCAGCCAGACCCCGGATGCACCGCTGGAGCTGGAAACGCGCCTGTCGCAACTCCAGGCCCTGCGCTGGTTGAGTCTGCATGAGCTGGAGGGCGGCGAACAGATCAACCTGTCCCTGCGGGACAAGACCCAGGAGATGGCCATGGCGGGCCGCTCGCGGGTCAATCTGGAGCAGGATGCGGACATCCCGGCAAGGCGCCGTCGGCGTGTGCTCAATACCTGCGTCGAAAACTATGTGGCGGGTCTGCAGACCCTCGAATTCTGGCGGCACCAGCAGCCGGCGGGCACGGCACTGCCCTATACCGAACGCCTGCTCGAACTGATCGGGCAACTGCGTGACGAAGCGCTGGAGTCGTTGAGCGAGTTGCTCGACGAACAGGCCAGTGATGTCGCGGCCCAGGAGGAACTGGAGAAAATCCCCGGGCTTATCCAGACCCGTGGCTCCAGGGGCGGCCTCTACCTGGGCAAGGTCAGGCCAGCGGCCGCCGGCCAGGCCCGTGAGACCGTGGAAATAGCCGTCGAAGATGAAGTCCGCGTGTTTCAGCAAAGCGACAGCGGCAGTTACTGGGAGGAGGTCAAGGCGCCCGAGCCGACTCCTGTGCCTGCCGCTGTCCGGCCGCAGGTCGGGTTCAAGCGGCTGGTCAAGGAGGCCGGTGCGCAGATGCAGAGGGCGCGCACCGAGCTGCTCAATGCCCGGCAGGAACTGGCGCGGATGCTCGACCGGGCCGTCAGGTTGAAGCAACCGGTGAGGGACCCGGTGTATCTGCAGGATGTGCTGGAGGGTGAAGCGAAAACACTCGACCGGCTGGCCGATCAGCTCGACAGCAGTCTGGCGGCGGCGCAAGCGTCACCCGAGCGGGTCAACGCGCAGACACACGTGAGCAACTTGCGGGCATTGTCCCTTGAACTGGTCAACAAGGGGCTGTTGATCAGGATCGAGGCGACCAAGGCGAGCATGCCGGACATGGCACGGGTCGACTTCCTGCAGCGCCAGGGTGCCATCGAGATCAGGAGAAACGGCCCGCGCAGTCTGCTCAAGTCCCGTGACTACCTGCAGGAATATCTGATTCTCGACAAGGCGGCCGCGGGCAAGAAGAGTGCCTTGCTCTGGGTCGCCCATTTCCATTACCCCGACCTGGCACCGAACGATGATCTGTTCATCCCCGGGGCCGCCCACCTGAAAACCCGCGAAGAACGTTTTCTCGGCCCCAAGGCCCAGGCCCGTGCCGAAGGCGCGCGTTTCGAAAGCATCCGCCGGGGCCAGCCCGGCCGTGCACAGACGGCTGTGGATATCTGGCGCAGTGCGATCAGCCTGCCCATGGCCCGCCAGTTCTTTTTCAATGCTGATGACGTGGCGGCGACGCTGCTGGAGCAACTGAGGATTCAACCATGAATGACACCATCACACTGCCGGGCCTGTCGCTGGAGCAGGAGATCGAGGCGGCCAAGGCGCTGTTCGCCCATCCGCCGACGTTGCGAGAGGTGGCCTTGTCGGTCATCCAGGGGCATTTTTTCAGCAGTTGGAACCCACAGCGCAATGCCGAGCACCTGTATGTCGGCAAACTCCAATGGTTGGAGCGCGATGGCAAACGCTTCTCGGGCGGCTATCAGTACCGTGCCGTGGTCGACCTCGTGCTGGAGCATTTCACTACCGGGGTCGCGCCGGTCTTTACTGCCGAGCATGTGCTGGAGATCCGGCTCGACAGTTTGCCCGGCGACCGCCTTGTGGTGGATGCCCCGGCCATCCAGACCGTGCTCGGGTCGTGGGGCGATATCCTGCTGCAACTCTATCAACAGGCATTGGTCGACTACTGGAACGCGCAGGATGGGCAAGGCAGCAGTCGCTGTGCTCGTCTTGGCACGATACTGGTGCGGATCCTGTCCGCCGACCGCGAACAGCATCGGGCCTTTCTGTCGATCGATCTGCAAAGGCCCGAGCAGCAGCTTGCCCTCTATGGCGTACAGGCGGTGAGCAAGGACCGATGGGGCGGTGCCTATCCCGAAGCCCTGCCGGTGCTGGTGGCCCGCCGCAAGGAACGGGGGATCGAGCAGAACCCGCTGCTGCTCAGCCTGGCCAAGGGCCTGTTCAGGGCCGACAGCACCGATCTCGGACAACTGCTGCCGTTGTTCATGAGTGCCCGGGCCAATGGCCGGGATATCGAGTACCGCGAGCATCTGCTGTGGCAGCAGGGCGACGCGGATACGCAACTGGAACAGGCCTTCGCCAGCCTTGCCGAAGCCCTGCTGGAAAACCAGCTCCAGGCGATTTCGTTGATCGTCCTCGATACCGAGTGGACGCTCGAGGACTATCAACATCGACTCGATGCGATTACCCGTCCCGATGCCTGGTTTTTCACCCCGGTGCGGGTAGAGCCCCATACCGTGGTCGAGTTGCCCGAAGCGCTGGCGGCGCTCAGTGACGGCTTGCCACATTGGTTGCTGGCAGCGTCGAGCGCAGACATCAGCGCCTACCGCACTCTGCTGGAAAAGCTGGCCGATGTGCAGCGCGCGTCAGGCGGCAAGGCCTTTATTGACGACGTCGGTGATCTGCCGGGTTTCGCCGTCAGGGCGCTGCTGAAGAAGATGGGCGAGGATCATCCGCCAGCCGCCGATATCGCCAACCCCGATGATATCCGCCTGGAACTCGACAAGGTCATTGCGGTGGCCGCTGCCGGGGGCGCGGGAGGAGCGCTGGGGACGGTGGAAAAGGTGCGCATGAGCCTGACCGAGTTTGCCCTGGAGAATCTCGGCGGCTTCCGGCATGCGAAGATGAAGATCAGCATTCGCCACTGTGACGTGGAAAAACCGCTGCCCCAATGGCTGACCCCGGACTACGTGAAGGGGCTGGTGACGTTTGTCGATATCGGACGAACCTACCTGGAGGCGCTCAAGGCCCGGCTTATCGATGATGTCGATGAGGCGCGGCGTCGCGAAGACCTGTTCAGCGAGCAACTGCGGGTGCAATTGCCCATGGCGGCGCTGGAGCTGAAGATTCGTGGCGAAGCGAACTTCGACGAGTCGGGATACCGCTGTGTCGACGCGGTCATGCAGCGCGACGCGGCGAAGCGCCAGGTGAATGGCCAGGAGATCGTCCTGCGTCCCCTGGCCTTCCAGGCCGAAACCGATGCGCCAGCGGATGTCGTGGCGTCCATGTTCATTATCGGCCCGCGGGACACTCGCCACGGCCCGTTCATTCTCTATCGTCCGCTGCTCGCCAAGGCCGGCCCGCAGGCCTCGGTCTTCCAGCAGTTGCAGTCGGCACCGGGCAAGGACTTTTGTCCTCACGACAACGATGTCCGACCCACGCCGCCCGTCGAACCCCTGCTGCAATACCCGACGCTGGCGGCGCTGTTCGAGGCGCTCGGGCAACCCGGCGCCTTGCAGGACGGCGTCCTGACCTGGTTGAGCGATCAGGCCCGACGTACCTACGCCAATGGCGGTTTTATCGAGCCCCATCTGCGGCGCTCGTTCGAGGACGATTTTGCCGCGTTGTTGCCGGTGGCACCGGCCACGCTCGCTGATGAAGTGGTCGGGGGAGACTACCTGCATCATCTGTTCGGCTCGCTGGCCAGGACCCTGATTGCCCTGGCGGACCGGCAATCGGTGTCCAATGCCGAATTGCGCTGGAACACCTTGAAGGAAGGCGGCTGGCAACTGTTCAACGTGGTGCTGATGTTTATCCGCGGCCCGGCAGCGGTGGCCGGCTGGATTTTCGCCGTGGTTGCCAGTGTCGATGCCGACTTTCGCCGATTGCAGGAAAGGACCCCGGGGCCAAGGCCAGCGCCTGGGCCGATGTCCTGGTGAATATCGCCTTTATTCTCGGGCATCGCCTGACTCATCGGCAGGCGCGCGCCAAGGCACCGCAGCAGATTCCGATAGACGAGGGTCATCGCCCGCCGCACCGGGCGACGATCAGCGAAGGGCCGGACCGGCCGCTGCCGATGAAACTGGACAACCCCGTGGCGCCCGGTACGGTCTCTTCGCGTCCGAGTGCCAGTTCGTTCACCTTGAAGATTTATCCGCATCCCTGGCCCGAGCCGCGGACCCTGGGGGAAGTTATCGCGTCCGGTGATCTGCGGGGGCTGATCCGCTTGAAGGACTCGAACCGGCTGGCGGCTTACTTCGGTGGTTGGCTGTTTGCCGTGAAGACCGATAGCGAGGGCAATGTCCGGGTGGTCGCGCCGGACGGTCGCAGCGAAGGGTTTTATCTGAAAAGCGATGGCGCGGGAAAGTGGACACCGGACTTGAAGCTGCGTCTGCGTGGCGGATCGGGGCGCCCGGGAGCGCGCGTCGGGAAAAGAACCGCCGCGCTGCTTGAAGAAAAACGTCGGGAGCAGGAACAGCGGGAGCGGGTCGGTTCGCGCTTCATGGAGGAATGGAGGGCGCGCGTTACGGAGCAGGGGCAACGTGCCCAGGCGCTGTTTCCCGAGGCGGATGTCTTGAGAGCCATGGAAGGCAACCCCGACCGCTATACCGACCAGCAGTGGTTCACCCGTATGGACCGGCTCGGCGACCGGGTAAAAGCCTTTGTCGATGGTTACGAGCAACAGATCAACGAACTGCGGATGAACGAAACGTTATTTATGCAGGGCTACAAGGACACACTCTTTGACACCTTGCATCGGTTTGTCATGGGGATGCAGGTTGCCCTGGACGGCACAAAGATCGCCGAGACTCGTTGTCTGCGGATCATTGAGCACTTGCCCTATCAGGGTGATTCCGGCCACGTCTTGCCGGAAAAGCAACAGGTAGAGCAGCGAGAAAACCGTCTCGCGGACTTGTATATCGATTGGGCGGAGCGAGAGGAGCAGGCGTTTGCCGAACTGAGCCAGCATCGCAACCGGAATCTGACGGATTACCAGGCCATCCGCGATATCCGGGGCAAGGGCAGCAATGTGCGTGGTTTGAAAGCCATTCGGGCGTGCCGGCTCGGGCTGTATTGCTTCAGGGAGCTGGATCCGCGGCAGCTTGAGGGCGATATCTGGATGAAGTTCAACGATCTGCGCAGTGCCTTGGCCTCCCAGTCCATTCTGGATCCGCGATCCGCTTCGCCCCTGACTGCGGAGGCGGACAGGGCAGTGCTCGACACCTGCGTGAGTCAATACAACGAAGCACTGGCCATGCTCGAGTACAAGACCGGCTTGTTGCCACAAGGTGCCGGTCTGGTCTGGGGCGATCTGTTTGTCCGGCGCCTGGTCGAGTTGCAACAGGAAGCCGAGCAGAGCCTGGTCGAACGCATCGAGGCGCAGGCCCCAGGGCAAGACGAGCCTGACGTACCAACGGAACAAGCCGGCAAGCCCCGGAAAGTCATCCGTACCCGCCGCAGGAAAAACTATCTCGGTTATGTTCGAGAAACGCCCCAGGATGGTCATGAGGTCGTCGAGTTGATGGATCCCCAGACCGGCAGACCGATCGACGCCTTTGTCGAGGAAGAGGATGGCTACTGGCAGCCGTTGCCCAAGCCGGCGAGCCCCTTGCCCAGACCGCAGCCGCAGCCGGGCCTCAATCGCCTGGTGCAGATGGCCGAAAGTCAGATCCGCCGAGCCGGCCGGGAAGTCGAGATAGCCAGGCGGCAGATCCCGGCCGCCAAGGACCCGGTCTATCTGCAGGATGTGCTCGAAGTGCGGGCGCGGGCGCTGGAGACGCTGGCCGGGCAGATCGACCGGGCGCTAGCCGAGTCGGACCGTTCCGTGACGCAAAGCGAAGCTTCCGCCGGCAAGGTGCAGGCTGCGGAACTGCGTCTCCAGGCCGGGACGGTCAGGCATGAAGGATTGCTGGCGCGAATTGCCGTGACCAAGTCGAGTGCGCCGGATACCGAGCGGCTGCTGTTTCTCAAGGAGCGCAACGAGGTCGATATCTTCCGCAACGGGCCGCGCACAAGACTGGGCAAGGATGATTTCCTCCAGGAGTATGTGGTGCGTGACAAGGCGTCTGGGAAGAATCTCTGGGTGGCGCATTTCCACTATCCCGATAAAGCCGCCCCGGAGGAGTTGTTCGTGAGGCGCGGCGACCTGGGCAAGGACGGCAGGCCACAAGCCCATGGTGCCCATCTGAAGCGCTGGGCCGAGCGTTTTCTCGGGATCAAGGCGCAGCTCCGGGCCGAGCAGGAGCGCTTCGAGCGCATCCGCCAGGGGCAACCCGGACGAGCCAGGGAGGTGTTCCGGATCTGGCGCAGTGAGGTCAGCCTGACCATGGCGCGCCAGCTGTTTTTCAATGCCCCGGAACGGGAAGTCGTGGTGCGTGAGCAATTGCGCCAGCTCTAGAAGCTGCCCTTAGCTGTCGAAGCGCCCGAGCAGCGGCTGCGTTCGAGCTGTCGGTCGGGCCAGTAGCAGCTGGGCGGTGCCGATGGTGCGTTCGAGGAAACCGCCTTCGCAGTAGCACAGGTAGAACTCCCACAGCCGCAGGAAGTAGTCGTCGTAGCCCAGTTCGCCCAGGCGGCCGTGGGCCCGGCGGAAGTTTTCGTGCCACAGGCGCAGGGTGCGCGCGTAGTGCAGGCCGAAGTCCTCCATGTGCAGCAGGTTCATGTCGGTTTCGCGGCTGACCACGTCGAGCATTTTCTGCACGCTGGGCAGGGCTCCGCCGGGGAAGATGTAGCGCTGGATGAAGTCGACCGTGTTCTTCGCCTGCTCGTAGCGCTGGTCACGGATGGTGATGGCCTGCAACAGCATCAGGCCGTCGCTCTTGAGCAGGTGCGCGCACTGCTTGAAGTAGTTGGCGAGGAACTGGTGGCCGACCGCTTCGATCATTTCGATGGACACCAGCTTGTCGTACTGGCCGCCGAGATCGCGGTAGTCTTCCAGTAGCAGGGTGACCCGGTCTTGCAGGCCCAGGCTGTCGATACGTTTCCGGGTGTAGGCGAACTGTTCCTTCGACAACGTGGTGGTGGTGACCTTGCAGCCGTAATGCTGCGCGGCATAGATCGCCATGCTGCCCCAGCCGGTGCCGATCTCCAGCAGGTGATCGCCCGGTTGCAGGTCGAGCTTCTGGCAGATGCGTTCGAGCTTGTTCAACTGCGCCTGTTCCAGGGAGTCCTCGGGGCTGAGGAACTGCCCGGCGGAGTACATCATGGTCGGGTCGAGAAACTGCTCGAACAGCGCGTTGCCCAGGTCATAGTGCGCCTCGATGTTCTTGCGCGAACCCTTGCGAGTATTGCGGTTGAGCCAGTGCAGGGCCTGGACGAAGGGGCGAGCGAGCCTGGCCAGGCCGCCCTCCATGGCATCGAGCACGTCGAGATTGCTGACAAACACCCGGACCACGGCGGTCAGGTCAGGGGTGCTCCAGTAGCCGTGGATAAAGGCCTCGCCGGCACCGATCGAGCCATTGCCGGCGACCATGCCCCAGGCCGCCGGGTCGTGGATATGGATCTCCCCCAGCAGGCTTTCGCCGACGGTCCCGAACAACTGGCGCTCGCCGTCCTCCACCAGCAGCAACTGGCCGTGGCGCAGGGTACCGAGCTGGCGCAGCACGCCCCGGCGCAACAGACTGGTGGTCAGGGTGTTGGTGCTGAACAGGTTGGCTTTGGTCACCAGGCTAGAACTTTTCATGACGCTTTTCCTTGAAGTGTTCCTTGTTTTGCGCGGCGGCAATACCAAAGGGGCCATCGGCGGCCTGGTGGGAGAAGATCGGCGTCCGTTTGAGCAGCAGACGCAGGGCCTGCCAGTAGATCGCCAGGCAGGTCTTGGCGGTCATCCAGGGAAAGCGCCACAGGTAGCGGTGCAGGCTGGCGCGACTGAGGGCTTCGTGTTGCAGGTTGAGGGTGGCGTCGAAGACCTTCCGTTCACCCTGCCAGTCGGCCATGTGCACGCCCAGCCGTTCGGCGGGCTGGCTGAAGCTCATGCGGTATTCCAGGTCCCGTGGCAGGAACGGCGAGACATGGAACGCCTTGGCCACCGCGACATGCTGGTGGCCCTCGCCATCGGCGGGCAGCACATAGTGGTAGCGCTCGCCCCAGGGCGTGTTGGTGACTTCGCAGAGGATCGCCGCCAGGCGCCCGTCGGCATCGAAGCAATAGAAGAAGCTCACCGGGTTGAACGCCAGACCCCAACTGCGGGCCTGGGTCAGCAGGCGCACGGCACCTTGCGGAGTACGCCCGAGAGCCTGGGCGACCTGTTCGCGTACCGCCTCGATCAGCGGCATGCCCTGACGGGTCCAGGTGCGCAGGTAGTCGGTTTCGCGGAAGGCGAAGGGCGCAAAGCGACTGCGTCCGGCCAGCGCCGACAGCCCGAACACCTGGTTCTGTTCGGCGAGGTCCAGGTACAGCAGACCGATGCGGTAGCGGAAGGCATGGGCCCGTGGCGCAAACCGGCGGTGGGCGATCCAGCCGCTGTACAGGGCGCTGTTCACAGGTATTCACCGAAGGCCCCGGCCACGCGCAGGGCGCTGTTCACGCCGTCTTCGTGGAAGCCGTTGGCCCAGTAGGCACCGCAATAGTAGGTATGTCGTTCGCCATACAATTGCTCCCAGCGATTCTGCGCGGCAACGGCGGCCAGGCTGTATTGCGGGTGGGCGTAGGTGTAGCGGGCCAGAACCTTGCTCGGATCGATAGCGGCAGTCTGGTTGAGGCTGACACAGAAGGTGGTGTCGCTGCGGATGCCCTGGAGAATATTCATGTTGTAGGTCACGGCGGCCAGGCGCAGGCCATCGCCGCCGAGGCGGTAGTTCCAGCTGGCCCAGGCCAGCGGGCGGTCCGGCAGCAGGCGGGTGTCGGTGTGCAGCACCACCTCGTTGTCGGCGTAGGGCAGCGCCCCGAGAATCTGCTGCTCGGCGGCACTCGGCTCGGCCAGCAACCCGAGGGCCTGGTCGCTGTGGCAGGCGAACACCACCTTGTCGAAGCGTTCGCTGCCGGCGGCGCTGTGGATAACCACGCCCTGGCCGTCACGCTCGACCCGGGTCACCGCACAGTTGAGACGAATGCGCTCGCGGAAGCCGGCGATCAACGGCTCGACATAACGACTCGAACCGCCGTCGATCACCCGCCATTGCGGTCGGTTGCTGACCGACAGCAGGCCGTGGTTCTTGAAGAACCGCACGAAGAACTGCAGCGGAAAACCGAGCATGTCCGCCAGCGACATCGACCAGATCGCCGCGCCCATGGGCACGATGTAGTGCTGGATGAAGCGCTCGCCATAACCGCCGTCATGCAAGTAGGCGCCGAGCGTGGTGTCGGCGGCGATGCGTTGCTGTTGCAGGTCGTCGAGGGCCTGGCGGTTGAAGCGCAGGATGTCGCGCAACATGCCCCAGAAACCGGGTGACAACAGATTGCGGCGCTGGGCGAACAGGCTGTTGAGGGTATTGCCGTTGTATTCGCGGTCGGCCGCCGGATCGCGTACCGAAAAACTCATCTCGGTGGCTTTGTAGCCCACGCCGAGCTGGCCGAGCAGGCGGATGAAATTCGGGTAGGTCCAGTCGTTGAAAACGATGAAGCCGGTATCGATGGCGTACTGCTTGCCATTCACCGTGACGTCCACCGTATGGGTATGCCCGCCGACCCAGTCGGCGGCTTCGAACAGGGTGATCTGGTGATTGCGGTTGAGCAGGTAGGCGCAGGTCAGGCCCGCGATGCCGCTGCCGATCAGGGCGATTTTCATGAGGGGTCCTTGTCCTTGCCGCCATTGCGCGCCATGCGCTTGCCGATCGCCAGTTGCAGGCGCTTGGGCAGGCGCGACAGTGGCCAGAGCCCGGCCATGAACAACGCCGGGAAGCTGATTTCCAGCGGGTGTTTGTGCAGTCTCTCGCAGATGTAGTCGGCGGCCTTGTCGGCCGGCCAGCTCACGGGCATGGGGAAATCGTTCTTCTGCGTCAGCGGTGTGTCGACGAAACCGGGGCTGACGATGGTGACGTCGATACCCTCGTGGGCCAGGTCGATACGCAGGGATTCGAACAGGTAGCGCATGCCGGCTTTCGAGGCCCCGTAGGCTTCGGCGCGGGGCAGCGGCAGGAAGGTCACGGCGCTGGCGATACCCACCAGGTGCGGTTCGCTCCCGCCCCTGAGCAGGGGCAGTGCGGTCTCGATACAGTAGCTGCTGGCAAGCAGGTTGGTGCGCACCACCCTTTCGACGATCGAGGCATCGAACGCCTGGGCATCGACATATTCACAGGTGCCAGCGTTGAGAATCACCGTGTCGAGATTGGCCCAGGCCTGCTTGATGCGTTCGCCGATCTCGCGCACCTGCCGGCTGTCGGTCAGGTCGCCGGGAACCAGCAGCACCTGGCCCGGATAGCGCCTGTCGAGGGCTTCCAGCGTTTGCACATTGCGGGCGCTGACGGCCAGTTGGGCACCGCTCTTGAGCAACACTTCGGCCATGGCGGCACCTATCCCGCTGCTGGCGCCGGTCAGCCAGATCCGCCTTGCGGGGGGGCGGCTCATGCGACTCTCCTTTTCAGCCACGCGGTGGCGTGTCCGAGCAAGGGCAGGTGGTCATAGAGCAGGGCCCCGGCATCGAAATAGTCCCGGTGGCGATAGACCTTGTGGATCCACAGCAGATGGGAGCAACCCTCGACATGGATCGGCTTGCCCCTGGCCAGCCTGGGATGGCGATAGTTCATGCTCCAGCGGAGATAGCCTTCGCCTTCGCGGACCTGGTCGAGCCCATGGAAATCGAAGTTCAGCTCGCAGATGTTGCTGTACATATCGGCGAAATAACGCTGCAGGTCCGCCAGGCCGCTGACCTCGTGCAACGGGTCGGTAAACAGCACGTCGGTGCTGTACAACTGGTCGAGCAGGTGCAGGTTGTTCTTGTCCAGGGCACTGAAGCGCTGGACGAAGTGGTGCAGGAAGTCACTCATGCACGCCTCCGGCATCCAGCCGCGACGGCAGGTTTCTGAAAGCGGCCAGGGCGCGTTCGCGGCTTTTTCCCAGGTCGACGATCGGCCGTGGATAGTCGGCGACGCCGAACAGGTCGCCAAGGGCTGCCGGGTTGTGCACCTCCTTCTTGTTCAGCCCCGCCAGTTGCGGCAGCCAGTGCTTGATGAACAGGCCTTCGCTGTCGAATTTCTCCGACTGGCTGATCGGGTTGAAGATGCGGAAGTAGGGCGCCGAGTCGGTGCCGGTGGACGAACTCCACTGCCAGCCGCCGTTGTTGGCCGCCAGGTCGCCGTCGATCAGGTGGCGCATGAAGAAGCGCTCGCCTTCGCGCCAGTCGATCAGCAGGTTCTTGGTCAGGAACATCGCCACGACCATGCGCAGGCGGTTGTGCATCCAGCCGGTGTCGAGCAGTTGGCGCATGGCCGCGTCGATGATCGGCAGGCCGGTGCGGGCCTCCTGCCAGGCCGCCAGCTCCTGTGGGGCATCGCGCCAGGCCACGGCTTCGGTTTCCGGGCGGAATGCCCGGTGCCGCGAAACCCGTGGATAGCCCACCAGGATATGTTTGTAGAACTCGCGCCAGAGCAGCTCGTTGATCCAGGTGACGGCGCCGATATTGCCGCTGTCGAATTCGCCCTGGTTGTTCTGCAGTGCGGCGTGCAGGCACTGGCGCGGAGAGACCACGCCGGCGGCGAGGTAGGCGGACAGTTGGCTGGTGCCGGGTTTGGCCGGGAAATCCCGTTCACTCTGATAATAGTCGATCTGCTGGTCGGCAAAGCTGTCCAGGCGCCGCCGGGCTTCGGCTTCTCCTGCGGGCCAGAGGTCACGCAGGGCCTGGGGCGGTGTTGGAAAACCGGCGATTTCAGCGGGAATCGGGTCACTGCCCAGGCTCAGCGGCAACTGCGCCCTGGGTGCTTCGACCATGGCCGGCAGCGCGCCGTGCAGGCGGCTGTAGCAGACCTTGCGAAACTGGCTGAAGACCTGGAAGTAGCTGTCGGTGCGGGTCAGTACACTACCGGGCTTGAAGAACAGTTGGTCCAGATAGCTGTGAAAGCCGATGCCGTGGGCTTCGACGGCCTTGGCCACGGCCTGGTCGCGACGGGTTTCGTGTACGCCATATTCTTCGTTGAGATGCAGGGCTTCGATTCGCAGGTCCTGGCACAACTCGAGCAGGACCGCGGGGACCTGGTCCCAGGTATCGGCATGGCGGATCAGCAAGGGGATATGGAGGGCGGCCAGGGCCTGGCTCAGTTCGCGCAGGTTGCGCAGCCAGAAGTCGATCTTGCACGGGGCATCGTCGTGGGCTTGCCACTGGGCGGGTGTCAGCAGGTACACCGCCGCCGTGGGGCCGCGCCGGGCAGCGGCGGTCAGGGCGGTGTTGTCATGCAGGCGCAAGTCGGTGCGCAGCCAGAACAATTGCATAGTCATTCCTTGGGCCATGGGCGAGAGCACTAGAGCAGTCCGAGCCGGGTCAGGCCCTGGTGGGCTGATAACGGGTCTTCGGCCAGGCTCACATCAGGGTTCTCGTCGCTATATACGGACAGTTCGGCAAAGTGGATGCACACCGCGGCACCGGCGATCAGCTTGGGGCGACCGATACCGCTGAGCAGCCGGGGCAGGCCGGTCAGGTTCAACGCCTTGCTGGAATACAGGACCACGGCCCGGGCCTTCAGGTGCTCGACGGCCAGGGCCAGTTCGCCGGGCGGCAGCGGCCAGTCGAAGACCTCCACCGGGCAGTCGGCGCTGCTGGCCAGCCAGGCGGTCAACCACAGCTGCGGTTCCAGTGGCAGGTCCGACTGGTTGACCAGCAGCAGTGGCGCGCCCTTGAGCTGGCGATTGTTGTGATAGATCCGCGCGCCGAGCTTGCTGCGCAACCAGGAGTAGAAGAAGGCCCGCTCCATCTGCCCGCCGAACTGGCTCTGCCAGCGTTGTTCGAGTTCCGCCAGCAGCGGGATCAGCAACTGCTCGCAGACCGTGCGGGGCGGGTACAGCGACATCGCCTGGTTGAAGCTTTCATCGACCTGGCGTTCATCCAGTCGGGTGATGGCCCGCACCAGATTGTGGTGCAGGCGGTGCCAGTCGTTTTCCGGGGCTTCGGCGAGCGGCTGCGGGGCGTCGAGCAACTGCTTGACCTGGCGCACGGCCACGCCGCGATTCAACCAGGTGAGGATCGCCTGGATGCGTTGCACGTGTTCGGCACAAAACAGCCGATGGCCCTTGGGCGTGCGGTGCGGCACGATCAGCCCGTAGCGCCGCTCCCAGGCCCGCAAGGTGACGGCATTGACGCCGGTCTGCCGGGCCACTTCGCGGATCGGCAGCCAGCCGGCGGCCAGTGCGCCGGCATAGTCGGGATTGGCTTCGTCGTCTTCGGCAATGGACATGGTCAGATCGCGTTCCGCAGGCTGAGGTTTTCCGGGTGGGGTTGCAGGTAGACCTGCAGGGCCACGTAGGGATCGGGGTATTGGCGGAAGTGGTGCTTGAGCAGGGTCAGCGGCACCACCAGCGGGATGATGCCGAGGCGGTACTGGCCGATGAGCTGTTGCATTTCCTGCTTGTCCGCGGCGCTGAGGGATTGCTTCAGGTAGCCGCTGAGGTGTTGCAGGACATTGGTATGGGTACGGCGGGTCGCGCATTTCTTCAGCGCGGCCATCAGTTCGCTGAAGTAGCGCGGGCCGATCTCGTTCGGATCCGACTTGCCCATGCTGCCCAGCAGATGGCCGAGGACCTTGTACTGCAACGGGTTGTGCGCCATCAGCAGGTACTTGTAGCGCGAGTGGAAGTCGGTCAGGCCACGGCGACTCAGGCCGCTGGCGCACAGCTCCTGCCAGGCGGCATAGGCGAAGACCCGGGTCAGGAAGTTTTCCCGCAACACCGGATCGTTCAGACGGCCTTCTTCTTCCACCGGCAGGTCGGGGTGCCGGGCGCAGAAGACCTGGGCGAATATGCCGCGGCCGGCGTGTTCGGCGGGGCGGCCGCGATCCTGGTATACCTTGACCCGCTCCAGCCCGCAGGACGGCGATTTCTGCATGAAGATATAGCCGCAGATATCCGTGAGCTCGCCCGCCATCCGCGTGCCGTAGTCGGCCAGCGCCTCGGTCACGTCGTTGTCGGGATGAACCGTGCCGACGGCCTTGGGGCGCTGCGGATCACCCACCAGGCGAATCGGTTCGCGGGGTGTGCCCAGGCCGATCGCGACTTCCGGGCAGACCGGCAGGAAATCGAAATACTCGTTGAGGGAGCGGCTGCACAGTCGCGACTCCTTGTGCCCACCGTTGTAGCGCACCTCGGCGCCCATCAGGCAGGCACTGATGGCGATCTTCGGTTTGCGCAGAGTTGTGGTGGGCAGGGACATGGGCGAACCTCGGAGATTTATTTGTACAAGCTGGTTGGCGTGTACAACTAAATTTCATCATAGGTTCTGTATTGTACAAGTCAATTTTTTTGTACAGGTTTTCCTTGGGGCAGCTATTTCCAGCCCATCCGCCAGCTGGCGGCGTCCTGCAGGGTCTGCCAGGCGACGCGTTGATTGCGTCGGGTCAGCACCGCTTGCAGTTCGAGTTCCAGTACCGTGCCGATCTCATCGCAGAACAATTCGGTGACCAGGAAATGTTTTTCACGGTTTTGCGGGCGGGCTGCTGTCCACTTCGACAGCAGCAGCTTGCGTGGATTGATCCGATTCACGCCAGGTGTTCCAGCAGCCGGCGGGCGGCTTCCTGGCCGCTGAGCCAGGCGCCTTCGACACGACCGGACAGGCACCAGTCGCCACACACGTACAGGCCCAGGTCGGCATCGGCCAGGGCACCCCATTCGCGCGCACCGGCCGGGCGGGCGTAGAGCCAGCGATGGGCGAGGGTGAAGGTCGGGGCGGGCATGGTGATGTGCAGCAGTTCGGCGAATGCCCCGTGCAGGTGTTCGATCACGGCTTCCCTGGACAGGTCCAGGTGCTGTTTGCTCCAACTGCTGGTGGCATGCAGGACCCAAGTGTCGAGCTTGTCGTCGCGTCCCGGTTTGCTGCGGTTGCGGGCCAGCCAGTCGAGCGGGCTGTCCTGTACGAAGCAGCCTTCCATCGGTGTATCCAGCGGGGTCTCGAATGCCAGGGCAATGGCCCAGGTCGGCTCCATCTGTACCCCGGCGGCGGCCCCGGCGAGTTTCGGCGCGGCGGCGAGCAAGGCGGTGGCCTGGGGCGCCGGCGTGGCGATGATGACGTGGCTGAACGGGCCGTGGGTGAAACCTTCGGCGTCCTGCAGGTGCCAGTGCTGTTTGCCGCGGAACACTTCGGTGATGCGGCAACTGAAATGGGTTTGCAGGTCCCCCAGCAGGCCGCGGGTGATGGCGCTCATGCGCGGGGCGCCGACCCAGCGGGTCTGCTCGTCCGGCGACAGATTCAACTGGCCGTTCTGCCAGGTGTAGAGCGTCGGGTCCCATTCGGCGACCCAGCCCTGGCTCTGCCAGCGTTGCACTTCGTTGACGAAACGCCGGTCGCGGGCGGTGAAGTACTGTGCGCCCAGGTCCAGCGATCCGGCGTCGCTGCGTTTGCTCGACATGCGTCCGCCGCTGCCGCGGCTTTTATCGAACAGTTCGATGGCGTGCCCGGCATCCTGCAAGGCGCGGGCGGCTGAGAGTCCGGCGATACCGGCACCAATTATTGCGATAGGTACAGTCATAGGGGCCTCGTTACCTGTCTGCACAGACTACGCCGTCGGTAAAACCTGTACAATCTTGATTTTAGGTATAAGTTGCGACCTTCCTGTCGTCTGAAGCTGTCCTATTGTTAAACACATATTCTGTCGAGAAGAAAAGAGCCCTGTTTATAAAAATAGACTAACGCTCCCGACAAAACGTTACGCGAGGACGCTTTCATGCACATATTGCTGACAGGCGGTACTGGTTTGATCGGGCGCCAGTTGTGCAAGCACTGGTCGGCACAAGGACACCGCTTGACGGTCTGGAGCCGTCGGCCCGACGAAGTGGCCCGTCTGTGCGGGTCGCAGGTACGTGGCGTGCGCCATCTGGAAGACCTGGCTGGTGAGCCGTTGGATGCGGTGATCAACCTGGCCGGTGCACCGATTGCCGACCGCCCCTGGACCCACAGGCGCAAGGCGTTGCTGTGGAGCAGCCGGATCCAGCTGACCGAAACCCTGCTGGCCTGGCTCGAGGGGCGTGAGCAACGCCCGGCGGTGCTGATCTCCGGCTCGGCGGTGGGCTGGTATGGCGATGGCGGCGAACGTGAATTGACGGAGGATTCGCCGCCGGTCAGTGAGGATTTCGCCAGCCAGTTGTGCATCGCCTGGGAGGAAACCGCGCAACGCGCGCAGTCCCTGGGTATCCGTGTGGTGCTGGTACGAACCGGCCTGGTGCTGGCTGCCGAGGGCGGCTTTTTGTCGCGCCTGCTGCTGCCGTTCAAACTCTGCCTGGGCGGGCCTATCGGCAATGGTCGGCAATGGATGCCGTGGATTCATGTGCAGGATCAAATCGCCCTGATTGATTTTCTTCTGCACCGCGACGACGCCAGCGGTCCTTATAATGCCTGTGCCCCGAAACCGGTACGCAACCGTGCGTTCGCCAAGGCCCTGGGCGAGGTGCTGCATCGCCCGGCGGTGATCCCGATGCCGGCCCTGGCGTTGCGGGTTGGCCTGGGCGAGTTGTCGCTGTTGCTGCTCGGCGGCCAGCGCGCGGTGCCCCATCGCCTGTTGGCGGCGGGCTTTGTATTTCAGTTTACCGATCTGCCCGCGGCCCTCGACGATCTGTCGGGTCGCCTCTGACATAGGACATTGCATGACCGATCACGCGCTGCTACTGGTCAACCTGGGTTCGCCGGCTTCCACTTCGGTTGCGGACGTGCGCAGTTACCTCAATCAGTTTCTGATGGATCCGTATGTGATCGACTTGCCGTGGCCGATCCGGCGCTTGCTGGTGTCGCTGATCCTGATCAAGCGTCCCGAGCAGTCGGCCCATGCCTATGCCTCGATCTGGTGGGACGAGGGCTCGCCGCTGGTGGTGCTGAGCCGGCGCCTGCAGCAGCAGATGAGCGCCCAGTGGAGTCAGGGGCCGGTGGAGCTGGCCATGCGTTATGGCGAGCCGTCGATCGAGACGGTGCTGACCCGGCTGGCCGGCCAGGGCATCCGCAAGGTGACCCTGGCACCGCTGTATCCGCAGTTTGCCGACAGCACGGTGACCACCGTGATCGAAGAGGCCCGGCGGGTGGTGCGCGAGCGCAGGCTCGATGTGCAGTTTTCCATCCTGCAACCGTTCTACGACCAGCCGGAGTACCTCGATGCGCTGGTGGCGAGCGCACGGCCGCATCTGCAGCAGGGCTTCGATCACTTGCTGCTGAGCTTTCATGGTTTGCCGGAGCGCCACCTGACCAAGCTCGACCCCACCGGCAGTCATTGTTTCAAGGACGCCGATTGCTGCAGGAACGCCTCGCCGCAAGTGCTCGCGACCTGCTACCGCGCCCAGTGCCTGCGCACAGCGGCGGCGTTTGCCGAGCGCATGGGGCTGGCCGAAGGGCAGTGGTCGGTATCGTTCCAGTCGCGGTTGGGTCGTGCGAAGTGGATCGAACCCTACACCGAGGCACGTCTGGACGAGCTGGCCAAGTCCGGGGTGAAGAAGATCCTGGTGATGTGCCCGGCATTTGTCGCCGATTGCATCGAGACGCTGGAGGAGATCGGCGATCGCGGACGCGAGCAGTTTATCGCGGCGGGGGGCGAGGCGTTGGTGCTGGTGCCGTGCCTGAACGATGAACCGCAGTGGGCGGCGGCGTTGAATACGCTCTGTGAGCGGGCGCCGCTGGCCCTGTAGAGGCAAATCGTGGAAACCCTGCTGAACCTTGTAGGAGCCGGCTTGCTGGCGATGGCAGCGGTGCGGTTTTCTGTCAAACCGCGTCGCCTGGATCGCCAGCAAGCCGGCTCCTGCAGTTCTGTGTTGAATCGCAGATCTGCGTACAACACGGCACCGTAAGAGCAAACATGAGCCTTACAACAATGGCTCGTCGCCTTTCTTGTGTTTCCAGCCGTCATTGCCCGGCAGCAACAGGTTCAGCGCAATTGCCACCACGGCGCACAGGGCGATGCCCTTGAGGCCGAAGTCGTCCGGCCCGGTGCCGGTGCCCACCAGCACGCCACCGATACCGAAGACCAGGGTCACCGAGACGATCACCAGGTTGCGCGCCTCGCCCAGGTCGATCTTGTGGCGGATCAGGGTATTCATCCCCACCGCGGCAATCGAACCGAACAGCAGGCAGAGAATCCCGCCCATCACCGGCACCGGGATGCTTTGCAGCAGGGCGCCGAACTTGCCGATAAAGGCCAGGCTGATGGCGAAGATCGCCGCCCAGGTCATGATTTTCGGGTTGTAGTTCTTGGTCAGCATCACCGCGCCGGTCACTTCGGCATAGGTGGTGTTGGGCGGACCGCCGAACAGGCCGGCCGCGGTGGTGGCAATGCCGTCACCCAGCAGGGTGCGATGCAGGCCCGGCTTTTTCAGGTAGTCGCGACCGGTCACGCTGCCCACGGCGATCACCCCGCCGATATGCTCGATGGCCGGGGCCAGCGCCACCGGAACAATGAACAGGATTGCCTGCCAGTTGAACTCCGGTGCGGTGAAGTGCGGCAGGGCGAACCAGGGCGCGGCCGCGATCTTCGCGGTATCGACCACGCCGAAGTAGAACGACATCGCAAACCCCACCAGGACCCCGGAGATGATCGGCACCAGGCGGAAGATGCCCTTGCCGAACACCGCCACGATCAGCGTGGTCAGCAGGGCCGGCATCGAGATCAGCATGGCGGTCTGGTAATGGATCAGTTCGGATCCGTCACCGGCCTTGCCCATCGCCATGTTCGCGGCAATCGGCGCCATCGCCAGGCCGATGGAGATGATCACCGGACCGATCACCACCGGCGGCAGCAGCCGGTCGATGAAACCGGTGCCCTTGATCTTCACCGCCAGGCCCAGGAAGGTGTAGACGAAACCGGCCGCCATCACCCCACCCATGGTCGCCGCCAGGCCGAACTGGCCCTTGGCGAGGATGATCGGGGTGATAAAGGCGAAGCTCGAGGCGAGGAACACCGGCACCTGACGCCCGGTGACCAGTTGGAACAGCAGAGTCCCCAGGCCCGCCGTGAACAGCGCGACGTTGGGGTCGAGGCCGGTGATCAGCGGCATCAACACCAGGGCGCCAAAAGCCACGAAGAGCATCTGTGCGCCAGACAGCACCGTGCGCCAGAGCGGGTCGTTGAACTCATCCGGCATGTTCAGGCGTCCTTCTGCTTGGTGCCGAAGATCTTGTCACCGGCATCGCCCAGGCCCGGGATGATGTAGCCGTGCTCGTTGAGTTTCTGATCGATGGAGGCGGTGTAGATGGTCACGTCCGGGTGGGCTTTCTCGACCGCGGCGATACCTTCGGGAGCCGCCACCAGGACCATCGCACGGATATCCTTGCAGCCGGCTTTCTTCAGCAGGTCGATGGTCGCGACCATCGAACCGCCGGTGGCGAGCATCGGGTCGATGATCATTGCCAGGCGTTCGTCGATTTCCGGGACCAGCTTTTCCAGGTAGGTGTGGGCTTCGAGGGTTTCCTCGTTGCGGGCTACGCCCACGGCGCTGACCTTGGCGCCCGGGATCAGGCTGAGCACGCCTTCGAGCATGCCGATGCCAGCGCGCAGGATCGGCACCACGGTGATTTTCTTGCCGGCGATTTTCTCGACCTGCACGGTGCCGCACCAGCCTTCGATATCGTAGGTTTCGAGGGGCAGGTCCTTGGTCGCCTCATAGGTCAGCAACGCACCGACTTCCTGGGCGAGCTCACGGAAGTTCTTCGTGCTAATGTCAGCGCGGCGCATAAGGCCGAGCTTGTGACGGATCAGCGGATGGCGGATCTCACGGATGGGCATGGGGAAAGGCTCCGACGGCGGGCAAAAAAACCGGCCTAGATTAATCTATCCGGGGAAGATGTCCTATAGAACGCTAATACGTTAGTCCAGAAACCCTTGATCTGGCCCTTCGGGGTGCGTACCTTTGCCGGCTTTTCTTGCGCAGCTCCGTGCACGAGCCCTATACACGCCCCCTATCCTATACAAGCCCCCTATGGAGAGCGCCATGTCCGCTGATCTCGAGCATATCCGTCAAGTCATGCGCGAAGCCGACTGCCTGTACACCAACGACGAAGTCGAAGCGGCCATCGCCCGGGTCGGCGCGCAGATCAATGCCGAACTGGCCGAGCGCAATCCGGTGGTGTTCTGCGTGATGAACGGCGGCCTGATCTTCTCCGGCAAATTGCTGACCTACCTCGATTTCCCGCTGGAAGCGTCCTATCTGCATGCCACCCGCTATCGCAACGAAACCAGCGGCGGCGACCTGTTCTGGAAAGCCAAGCCGGAAGTCTCGTTCATCGACCGCGACGTGCTGATCATCGATGACATCCTCGACGAAGGCCACACCCTGGGTGCGATCATCGACTTCTGCAAGCATGCCGGTGCCCGCCAGGTGCACACCGCCGTACTGATCGACAAGGATCACGACCGCAAGGCGCGCCCGGACCTGAAGGCGGATTATGTCGGCCTGCCGTGCATCGACCGTTACATCTTCGGCTACGGCATGGACTACAAGGGCTACTGGCGCAACGCCGCCGGCATCTTTGCCGTCAAGGGCATGTAACCCATGGCCGCGCCGAGCTTTCTCGATCAAGCGTTGTTTGCCGACCTGGCCGGCAAGGCCACGGACAGCCCTCGCGGGCGCACGCACCACAACTTTCACCAGATGGACGAGCCGTGCCACCGCATGGCGGTTGGCTTGCAGCCAAGCACTTATATTCCACCGCATCGGCACCTGAGTGCGGACAAGGCGGAAACCCTGCTGGTACTCAAGGGTTGCCTGGGTCTGCTGGTGTTCGATGAAACGGGTGCGTTGCTGGACAAGCGGGTGCTGCAGGCCGGTGGCGATTGCCCGGGTGTGGACCTGCCGGCCGGGGTGTTCCATGGCCTGGTGGTGCTGGAAGCCGACAGCGTCATGTTCGAGTGCAAGGCGGGTCCCTATCGTCCGGTGGGCGAAGGCGAGATGGCGGCCTGGGCGCCGCGTGAAGGCGAGGCGGGTGTCGCCGCGTACCAGGCCTGGATGCGCGCGCAGTTCGACTGAAGTCCCATGCTTTGCCGTATCATTAGCCGACTAACGACAGGCTATGGGTTTCTACGGCATGCTGGCCATCTTCCTCGGCACCCTGACCATCACCGCGCCGGTGTTCGCCATGCTGTTTCTGGGCGTGGCGCTCAAGCGCGTTGGCTGGATCAACGACAACTTTATCCACACGGCCTCGGCACTGGTGTTCAACGTCACCATGCCGGCGCTGCTGTTCCTCGGGATCCTCCACGCCGACCTGCATTCGGCCCTGAAGCCCGCGGTGCTGGGGTACTTCAGCGTCGCCACCCTGGCGATGTTCGCCGGTGCCTGGGGCTGGGCGATCTGGCGTTGCCCCAAGGTCGATCGCGGCATCTACACCCAGGGAGCCTTTCGCGGTAACAATGGGGTGATCGGCCTGGCCCTGGCGGCCAGCATGTATGGCGACTACGGAATTTCCCTCGGGGCGATTCTCGCCGCGCTGGTGATTCTCTTCTACAACACCCTCTCGACCATTGTCCTGGCGGTCTACAGCCCGGTGATCAAGTCCGATCCCTGGAGCATCTGCAAGAGTGTCTTCAGCAACCCGCTGATCATCAGCGTGATCGCCGCCGCGCCCTTTGCCTACTGGCAGATCGGCCTGCCCGGCTGGCTGGAGACTTCCGGCAATTACCTGGCGCAGATGACCCTGCCGCTGGCGCTGATCTGCATTGGTGGCACGCTGTCCCTGGCGGCACTGCGCAAGAGCGGCGACATGGCGCTGAGCGCGAGCCTGGTGAAAATGGTCGGCATGCCCGTGTTGTCGACCTTTGGTGCCTGGCTGTGCGGTTTTCGCGGAGCGGAACTGGGGATTCTGTTTCTCTACTTCGGCAGCCCGACGGCAGCGGCCAGTTTTGTCATGGCCCGGGCGGCCAACGGCAATCATGAGCTGGCAGCGGCGATTATCGTGATCACCACGCTGATGGCGGCGATCACGACCAATATCGGCATCTTCGTGTTGCAATGGGGCGGTTGGATCTGACATCTGCGGATGCAGTTCCAGGCCCGAGCCGATCACGCTCTAGGTAGGAGCCGGCTTGCCGGCGATCCGCCGAGGCGGCCATTGATTGAAGTTTCTGGCGCTGGCGAGATCGTTATCGCCGGCAAGCCGGCTCCTACCGTATTGCGGGGTGTCAGTCAGCCTTCTGGTAGGCGTCGATGACTTCCTGGGCTGCGCGGAATGCATCGATCGCCGCCGGTACGCCGGCATACACCGCGCAATGCAGCAGCGCTTCGCGAATCTCTTCCACGGTGCAGCCATTGTTCAAGGCGCCGCGTACATGGCCCTTGAGTTCTTGCGGGCACTTGAGCGCTGTCAGCGCGGCCAGGGTAATCAGGCTGCGGGTCTTGAGTGGCAAGCCTTCGCGATTCCAGACGCTGCCCCAGGCGTGTTCGTTGACGAAATCCTGCAGCGGCTGGCTGAACTCGGTGGCATTGCCCAGGGCACGGTCGACGAACACATCGCCCATCACCTGACGACGCATCTCGACACCGGCTTTTTTCTGATCGGTCATTACAGTGGCTCCTAGGAATGTTGGCGACGCCAGGCTCTCAGCGTACTGAAAAGTAAATAAGCCAGCAGCGCCGGCAGGATGAAAAACAGCATCAGGTGTTCCAGCCGCACCGCCATCGGCATGCCGGTGGTGAACCACACCACGTGCAGCCCGTAAGCCAGGTACAGGCCGAGAAACAGCAGGCCTTCGGCGCGGGTGATGCGATAACCGGAGTAGAACACCGGCCAGCACAGCGCCGCGACGCCGAGCATGACCGGCAGGTCGAACGACAGGGCGTTGGGTGATACCGACAAGGGGGCCGGGGCGATCAGGGCCGTGACGCCCAGCACCCCCAGCAGGTTGAACAGGTTGCCGCCGATCACGTTGCCGACGGCGATATCCCGCTGGCCACGGAAGGCGGCGATCAATGAGGTTGCCAGTTGCGGCAGCGAGGTGCCGACGGCGACCACGGTCAGGCCGACGATGCGCTCGGACAGGCCCAGCTCGGTGGCGACCTCCACCGCCGCATCCAGCAGCAGGTGACCGGCGAGCGCCAGTAGCCCCAGGCCCAGCAGCATCCAGATCACGCTGCTGATCCATGGTGCGCGCGGGCGCTCAGGGTGGTGCTCGGGATGTTGATGGGCATGATGGCTGTGCTGCGAGGTGCGCAGCAGCAAGCCCAGGTACAGGGCGAAGATCACCAGCATCAGCACGCCATCGAAACGGCTCAGTTCCTCGTTGAGGGCCAGGCCGAAGACCAGCAGGCTGGCGACGATCATCAGCGGGATATCCAGCCGCACCAACTGGCGTGAGACCCGCAGGGGGATGATCAGCGCCGATAGGCCCAGGGTCACCAGGGTGTTGAAGATATTGCCGCCGATCACGCTGCCAACCGCGATATCGGCGTTTTCATAGAAAGCCGCCTGCAAGCTGACGGCCATCTGTGGCGCGCTGCTGCCGAAGGCGACGATGGTCAGGCCGATCAGCAGCGGGCGCACCCGCAGGCTCGCCGCCAGGCGCACGGCCGCGCGCACCAGCAGTTCGGCGCCGACGATCAGCAGTAACAGGCCGCCGAGCAGTTGAATCAGGCTCAGCAGCGGCAGGGCGGTCAATCCGAAAATGGCGGGGCTCCCGAAGTCAGTCGTTGAGGCTTTGCACACGAACGCGCGCGGTGCCGCTTTGCAGCATGCCCAACTGCTCGGCCGCTTCCCGTGAAAGATCGATCAGGCGCCCGCGGGTATGGGGGCCACGGTCGTTGATACGGACCACGACGCTGCGGTCATTGGCGAGGTTGGTGACTTTTACCCGGGTGCCGAAAGGCAGCTGGCGATGGGCGGCGGTCAGGCCGTGCTGGTCGAACGGCTCGCCGCTGGCGGTACGTTTGCCGTGGTGCCGGGCACCGTAGTAGGACGCCACGCCGGTTTCGTCGTAGCCGCGCGGGTCGATGTCGTGGGTGGCACAACCGGCCAGCAGGCTGAGGAGGGCGCAGGCGCCGAACAGGCGTTTCATCGGATATCCTCGGTGGAGCTGCGATTACGCATCTGTGGCGAGGGGGCTTGCCCCCGTTCGGCTGCGAAGCAGTCGTAAAACCAGGCACCTCGTTCTGTCTGAGGTACCGAGAGTATTGGTTTCAGGGCCGCTTCGCGGCCCAACGGGGGCAAGCCCTTTCGCCACAAGGGTGGTGCCAGCACACTTGAGCGTTATCAGCCTTCGAGCTTGCTTTTCAGCAGTTCGTTCACCTGTTGCGGGTTGGCCTTGCCCTTGGAGGCCTTCATCGCCTGGCCGACAAAGAAGCCGAACATCTTGCCGCGTTTGGCTTCATCCGCCGCACGGTACTGCTCGACCTGCTCGGCGTTGGCCGCGAGGACTTCGTCCAGTACCTTCTCGATGGCACCGCTGTCGGTCACCTGTTTCAGGCCGCGTGCCTCGATCACCTGGTCGGCGTTGCCTTCGCCGTTGGCCATGGCTTCGAAGACGGTCTTGGCGATCTTGCCGGAGATGGTGTTGTCCTTGATCCGCAACAACATGCCGCCCAGTTGCTCGGCCGATACCGGCGCCTGGTCGATTTCCACGCCCAGCTTGTTCAGCAGGCTGCCCAGCTCGACCATGACCCAGTTGGCCGCCAGCTTGGCGTCGCCGCCGATGCTCGCCACCTGCTCGAAGTAGTCCGCCTGTTCGCGGCTCGAGGCCAGGACACTGGCGTCATACAGCGACAGGCCGTACTGGGACTGGAAGCGCTCGCGTTTCTGCGGCGGCAGTTCCGGCAGGTTGGCGCGCACTTCATCCAGGAACGCATCCTCGATGACCACCGGCAACAGATCCGGATCGGGGAAGTAACGGTAGTCGTTGGCTTCCTCCTTGCTGCGCATGGCCCGGGTCTCGTCCTTGTTCGGGTCGTACAGGCGGGTTTGCTGGATGATCTTGCCGCCGTCCTCGATCAGTTCGATCTGACGCTGGACTTCAGTGTTGATCGCCTTCTCGATAAAACGGAACGAGTTGACGTTCTTGATCTCGCAGCGGGTGCCGAACTCGACCTGGCCTTTCGGCCGTACCGACACGTTGCAGTCGCAACGCAGCGAACCTTCGGCCATGTTGCCGTCACAGATGCCCAGGTAGCGCACCAGCGCGTGGATCGCCTTGACGTAGGCCACGGCTTCCTTGGCGCTGCGCATGTCCGGCTCGGAGACGATTTCCAGCAGCGGCGTGCCGGCACGGTTCAGGTCGACACCGGTGAAACCGTTGAATTCCTCGTGCAGGCTCTTGCCGGCGTCTTCTTCCAGGTGCGCCCGGGTGATGCCGACACGCTTGACCGTGCCGTCTTCCAGGGTGATGTCGAGGTGGCCCTTGCCGACGATCGGCAGTTCCATCTGGCTGATCTGGTAGCCCTTGGGCAGGTCCGGATAGAAGTAGTTCTTGCGGGCGAACACGTTGTGCTGGCCGATCTCGGCGTCGATCGCCAGGCCGAACTTCACGGCCATGCGCACGGCTTCTTCGTTCAGCACCGGCAACACGCCGGGCATGCCCAGGTCAACCAGGCTGGCCTGGGTGTTGGGCTCGGAGCCGAAGGTGGTCGAACTGCCGGAGAAAATCTTCGATTGGGTGGCGAGCTGGGTATGAATCTCCAGCCCGATCACGACTTCCCATTGCATGGTGTTACTCCTCAGAAGCCGGTTGGGGTGCGGGTGTGCCAGTCAGTGTTCAACTGATACTGGTGCGCAACGTTGAGCAAGCGGCCTTCCTGGAAATACGGGGCAAGCAATTGCACGCCGACCGGCAAGCCGTCGACGAAGCCCGCAGGCATGGACAAGCCCGGCAGACCCGCGAGGTTGGCGGTGATGGTGTAGAAGTCTTCCAGATACTCGGCGACCGGGTCGTTGTTCTTGGCGCCGATCTTCCAGGCCGGGTTGGGCGTGGTCGGGCCGAGAATGACGTCGACTTCATTGAAGGCACTCATGAAATCGTTCTTGATCAGGCGACGGATTTTCTGTGCCTTGAGGTAGTAGGCGTCGTAGTAGCCGGCCGACAGGGCGTAGGCGCCGACCAGGATCCGGCGCTGCACTTCGGTGCCGAAACCTTCGCCACGGGAGCGTTTGTACAGGTCTTCGAGGTCGATCGGGTTTTCGCAGCGATGGCCGAAGCGCACGCCGTCGAAACGCGACAGGTTGGACGAGGCCTCGGCCGGGGCGATCACGTAGTAGGCCGGAATCGCGTGCTGGTTGTTCGGCAGGCTGATTTCCTTGATCACCGCGCCGAGCTTCTCCAGTTCCTTGACGCTGTTGTGCACCAGTTCGGCGATGCGCGGGTCGAGGCCGGCGCTGAAGTATTCCTTCGGCACGCCGATGCGCAGGCCCTGGAGCGAGCCGTTGAGGCTGGCGCTGTAGTCCGGCACCGGTTCATCGATGCTGGTGGAGTCCTGCGGGTCGAAGCCTGCCATGCCTTGCAGCAGCAGGGCGCAGTCTTCGGCGGTGCGAGCCAGCGGGCCGCCCTGGTCGAGGCTGGAGGCGTAGGCGATCATGCCCCAGCGCGAAACGCGACCGTAGGTCGGTTTCAGCCCGGTGAGGTTGGTGAACGCCGCCGGCTGGCGGATCGAGCCGCCGGTATCGGTCGCGGTGGCTGCCGGCAACAGGCGCGCGGCCACGGCGGCCGCCGAACCGCCGGACGAACCGCCCGGCACGTGTTCCAGGTTCCACGGGTTCCGGACCTTGCCGTAGTAGCTCGACTCGTTGGCCGAACCCATGGCGAATTCGTCCATGTTGGTCTTGCCCAGTGTCACGGCGCCGGCCGCGGCCAATTTGGCAACCACGGTGGCGTTGTAGGGCGCCTTGAAGTTGTCGAGCATCTTCGAGCCGCAACTGGTGCGCACGCCCTGGGTGCAGAACAGATCCTTGTGGCCGATCGGCGCGCCGAGCAGGGCGCCGTTCTCGCCATTGGCGCGCCGTGCGTCGGCGGCCTTGGCCTGCTGCAGGGCCAGCTCTTCGGTGAGGCTGATAAAGCTGTTGATCTGCGGATCGAGCTGGGCGATGCGCGCCAGCAGGGTCCGGGTCAGCTCTTCGGCGGAAAACTTCTTGTCGGCGAGTCCGCGGGCGATCTCGGCCAGAGTCAATTGATGCATTGCAGGCTCTTTCCCTTTAGTCGATGACTTTCGGAACCAGGTACAGGCCGTTTTCGACCGCTGGTGCGATGGACTGATAAGCCTCGCGGTTATTTCGCTCCGTGACGGCGTCGGCGCGCAGGCGCTGGCTCGCTTCCAGAGGGTGGGCAAGGGGTTCGATACCGTCGGTATCGACAGCCTGCATCTGGTCGACCAGACCCAGAATGCTGTTCAGGGCTTCGGTAGTGCGTGGAAGATCGGCTTCGACCAGGCCCAGGCGGGCCAGGTGAGCGATTTTTTCCACGTCGGAGCGGTCAAGCGCCATGGGAATCTCCAGTGGAAAACAAAATGGAAGCTGTCCGTGTGTTAGATTGTCGGAACACTACCGCATTTCTACGGTCACATGGCCGCGATTGTATGGGATGGTGCTCGGAAAAACGCCTAATTTAACATATTGGCGCCTTGCCCAAAATCCCCGTCGTTGTTAGAGTTTGCCGCACTTTTTTACCCACGCGTTGCCCAGGGTCCCTTTCCAATGTTCAAGAAACTGCGTGGCATGTTTTCCAGCGATCTCTCCATCGACCTGGGCACAGCCAACACCCTTATTTACGTGCGCGAGCGCGGTATCGTCCTGAATGAGCCATCGGTTGTTGCGATTCGCACCCATGGCAACCAGAAAAGTGTCGTTGCCGTCGGTACCGAGGCCAAGCGCATGCTCGGCCGTACACCGGGCAACATTGCTGCCATTCGTCCGATGAAGGACGGCGTGATCGCCGACTTCAGCGTCTGCGAAAAGATGCTGCAGTACTTCATCAACAAGGTTCACGAAAACAGCTTCCTGCAGCCCAGTCCCCGTGTGCTGATCTGCGTGCCGTGCAAGTCGACCCAGGTCGAGCGCCGTGCCATCCGTGAATCGGCGCTTGGTGCCGGTGCCCGCGAAGTGTTCCTGATCGAAGAGCCGATGGCTGCCGCGATCGGTGCCGGCCTGCCGGTTGAAGAAGCCCGTGGCTCGATGGTCGTCGATATCGGTGGCGGTACCACTGAAATCGCACTGATCTCCCTGAACGGTGTGGTCTATGCCGAATCCGTACGCGTCGGCGGCGACCGCTTCGACGAAGCGATCATCACCTACGTGCGCCGTAACTACGGCAGCCTGATCGGTGAATCCACCGCCGAGCGCATCAAGCAGGAAATCGGTACCGCCTACCCGGGCGGTGAAGTTCGTGAAGTCGACGTACGCGGTCGTAACCTGGCCGAAGGCGTGCCACGTGCCTTTACCCTGAACTCCAATGAAGTGCTGGAAGCCCTGCAGGAATCCCTGGCGACCATCGTCCAGGCGGTGAAGAGCGCCCTGGAGCAGTCGCCTCCGGAACTGGCCTCGGACATCGCCGAGCGTGGCCTGGTGCTGACCGGTGGTGGCGCGCTGTTGCGTGACCTCGACAAGCTGCTGGCCCAGGAAACCGGTCTGCCGGTGATCGTTGCCGAAGACCCGCTGACCTGTGTCGCCCGTGGCGGCGGCCGTGCCCTGGAAATGATGGATAAACACACCATGGATCTGCTTTCCAGCGAGTAAGTTCGCTGGCAGGCTCTATGATGTTCCGTTCACAGGCAGCACTTTGCAGTGCTGCCTGTTGCGTTTATCTTCTGTCAATCTTCATCCAGGCCGGTTTGATGCCGTATGAATAAAATGACTCATTGCCCGGGAGGAGCGGCTTATTAAACCGCTTTTCGCCAAAGGCCCCTCATTGGGCGTGCGCTTGTTGGTGCTGGTCGTGCTATCGGTCGCGCTGATGGTGGTCGATGCCCGTTTCACACTGCTCAAGCCCGTGCGCAGCCAGATGTCGCTGGTGCTGATGCAGTCATACTGGATCACCGACCTGCCGCAACGCTTGTGGCAAGGTGTCGCCAGCCAGTTCGGCAGTCGTACCGAACTGGTCGCCGAGAACGAAAAACTCCAGACCGAAAACCTGCTGCTGCAAGGGCGCCTGCAGAAACTCGCGGCCCTCACCGAGCAGAACGTGCGTCTGCGCGAATTGCTCAACTCGTCGGCACTGGTCAACGAGAAGGTCGAAGTCGCCGAGCTGATCGGCATGGATCCCAACCCGTTCACCCATCGCATCATCATCAACAAGGGTGAGCGCGACGGCGTGGTGCTCGGGCAGCCGGTACTCGATGCCCGTGGCCTGATGGGCCAGGTGGTCGAGTTGATGCCGTACACCTCCCGCGTGCTGCTGCTGACCGACACCACCCACAGCATTCCGGTGCAGGTCAACCGCAACGGCCTGCGCGCGATTGCCAGCGGCACCGGCAATCCCGAACGTCTGGAACTGCGTCACGTCGCCGACACCGCCGACATCAAGGAAGGCGACCTGCTGGTCAGCTCCGGCCTGGGCCAGCGGTTCCCGGCCGGTTATCCGGTGGCGACGGTCAAGGAAGTGATTCACGACTCCGGCCAGCCTTTCGCCATTGTCCGCGCCGTGCCGACCGCCGCGTTGAACCGTAGCCGTTACCTGTTGCTGGTGTTCAGCGATGGTCGTACGCCGGAAGAGCGTGCCAACGAAGCGGCCCAGGCTCAGGAAGCCGACAAGCAGGGCGACGGCGCTCCGATCGTACCGGCTACCGTGCCGAAACCGGCCGCGGCTGCAACTGCGGCGACAACGGCGGCTCCCGCAGCGGCGGCCCCGGCGAGCAAACCTGCGGCTCATGCCGCCGGCACCAGCACCCCGGCCCATGCGACACCGGCACCCAAGCCGGCTACCGTCAAGCCCGCGGCGACCAAGCCACCGGCCAGCAAGCCGCCAGCGGCTGCACCGTCCACCCAACGGCAGGAGGAATAATGGCGGGCGCTACTCTTTCGCGTAACGGCTGGATCGTCTGGCTGACCTTTGCTGTCGGCCTGCTGCTCAGTGTCTCGCCGTTGCCGCAGTTCATGGAAATCCTGCGCCCGCTGTGGCTGGCGCTGTTGCTGGCCTTCTGGTCGCTGTACCTGCCGCACAAGATCGGCATGGTCACCGCATTCCTGCTGGGGTTGGCCGAGGACGTGCTCTACGGCACGCTGCTCGGACAGAACGCCTTGATCCTGACACTGATCACCTTCCTCGTGCTGTCGCTGCAACAGCGCCTGCGCATGTTCCCGATGTGGCAGCAGAGCCTGGTGATCCTGGTGATTTTCGGTCTTGCACAGCTGGTACAGCTCTGGCTCAGCGCCCTGACCGGCAACCGCCAGCCGACCCTGGCGCTGGTGCTGCCGGCCCTGGTCAGTGCCCTGCTCTGGCCGTGGATCAGCTTCGGGCTGCGTGGACTGCGTCGACGCTACAAGATCAACTGACTGCATCGCGACCATTTTCCGGTGAGCTGGCGATAAGCCTTGAATGTCCCGATAAAGCGCCCTGACACGGAGATGTCCCCATGACCCAGCTCTACCTGGCCTCCGGATCACCGCGTCGGCGTGAACTGCTCACCCAGATCGGCGTGCCCTTCACCGCGATCAGCGCGGATATCGATGAAACGCCCCAGGTGGATGAAGCGCCGACGGCCTATGTCGAGCGCCTGGCGCGCGGCAAGGCCGCAGCCGGCCGGGCCGCGCTGGCGAACCCCCAGGCGCCGTGCTGTGTGCTGGGTGCCGATACCGCCGTGGTGCTCGACGGCAAGATCCTCGGCAAGCCACTGGATGAGGCGGACGCGGTGGCGACGTTGCTGGCCTTGTCCGGTCGCGAGCACGAAGTGCTCACCGCCGTCGCGCTGTTGGACGGTGAGCGCTGCGAGTCGCGGGTGGTCCGCAGCCTAGTGAAATTTCGTACGATCAAAACAGAAGAGGCATCTGCCTACTGGTCGAGCGGCGAGCCTTGTGACAAGGCTGGAAGCTATGCCATTCAAGGCCTTGCCGCGGTTTTCGTGGCGGGTCTGAACGGCAGCTATTCGGGCGTGGTGGGCTTGCCGTTGTGCGAAACCGCAGAACTGCTCGGCCATTTCGGCATACCCTGTTGGCAAAACCTTATCGTGCGCTGATTGCCGCACTCCAGTGAACGGCAATTATTGTGAACACGCCTGAACGAGACCCAGCCATGAGTGAAGAGATCCTGATCAACATCACGCCGATGGAATCGCGCGTGGCGGTGGTAGAAAACGGTGTGTTGCAAGAGGTGCATGTCGAGCGGACGCAGAAGCGCGGTATCGTCGGCAATATCTACAAAGGCAAGGTGGTGCGGGTCCTGCCGGGCATGCAGGCGGCGTTCGTCGATATCGGCCTGGATCGGGCGGCCTTTATCCATGCCTCGGAAATTTCCATGCGCGAAGGCCCGGCGGTGGAAAGCATCAGCGCGCTGGTTCACGAAGGACAGAGCCTGGTGGTGCAAGTCACCAAGGACCCCATCGGCACCAAGGGCGCACGCCTGACCACGCAACTGTCGATTCCCTCGCGTTACCTGGTGTACATGCCGCGTACCGCCCATGTCGGCATCTCGTTGAAGATCGAGGAGGAAGCCGAGCGTGACCGGCTGAAGAAGGTCGTCAGCGACTGTGTGGCCCAGGAAGGCATCAAGGAAGCCGGCGGGTTTATCCTGCGCACAGCCGCCGAAGGGGCGGGGGCTGACGAGATCATGATGGATATCCGTTATCTGCGCCGGCTCTGGGATCAGATCGGTGCACAGATCAAGACCATCGGCGCGCCCAATGTCATCTACGAGGACCTCGGCCTGGCGCTGCGGACCCTGCGTGACCTGGTCAGCCCGAAGATCGAGAAGATCCGCATCGATTCCCGGGAAACCTTCCAGAAAACCACGCAGTTCGTCGCCGAGCTGATGCCGGAAATCGCCGACCGTCTCGAACACTATCCCGGTGAACGGCCGATCTTCGACCTCTATGGCGTCGAGGACGAGATCCAGAAAGCCCTGGAACGCAAGGTGCCGCTCAAGTCCGGCGGCTACCTGGTGGTCGACCCGGCGGAAGCCATGTCCACCATCGACGTCAACACCGGGGCCTTCGTCGGTCATCGCAATCTCGAAGAAACCATCTTCAAGACCAATCTCGAGGCGGCCACCGCGATCGCCCGCCAACTGCGCCTGCGCAACCTCGGCGGGATCATCATCATCGATTTCATCGATATGGAAGACGAGGAGCACCAGCGCCAGGTGCTGCGGACCCTGGAAAAACAGCTGGAACGCGATCACGCCAAGACCAACATCATCGGTATCACCGAGCTGGGCCTGGTGCAGATGACCCGCAAACGCACCCGCGAAAGCCTCGAGCAGGTACTCTGCGAGCCGTGCAGCAGCTGCCAGGGACGCGGCAAGCTGAAAACCCCGGAGACGGTTTGTTACGAGATTTTCCGCGAGATCCTCCGCGAGGCCCGTGCCTATCAGGCCGAAGGTTATAGAGTGTTGGCCAACCAGAAAGTCGTTGACCGCCTGCTGGATGAAGAGTCGGGCAATGTCGCGGAGCTGGAAGGGTTTATCGGACGGACCATTCGTTTCCAGGTCGAAACCATGTATTCCCAGGAACAATACGACGTGGTGCTGCTCTGATTCCCTGCTCTGTACATACACTGTCCATGCTGGCTGGCGTTGGCCTGTTCATCGAACCTTGCCTGAGGGGCCACTGACATGGAGCGTCTGACACGCTTTGTTGCCGCGTTGACCCGCTGGGGCCTGGGTATCTGTGCGTTGTTGCTGGTGCTGGTGGCCTTGTATGCCAGCCTGGGGCGGCAGTTCGTGCCGCTGGTGGCCGAGTATCGCGCCGATGTCGAAGGCAAGGCACAGGCCGCACTGGGCATGCCACTGTCCATCGGTAGCCTGGAAGGGCGCTGGAGCGGCCTGGCGCCGGTGCTGCTGGCCCACGATGTGACGGTCGGCGCGGGGGCTTCGGCCTTGCGCCTGGATCATGTCCAGGTAATCCCGGATCTCTGGGCCAGCCTGCTGGCTCGTGAAGTACGCATAGCCCATCTTGAACTCAATGGCCTGCAGTTGAACCTGCGGCAGGACAAGGACGGCCAGTGGGCCCTCGAAGGATTGCCACAGTCGGACGGCCAGCCGCTGGACCCCGAGCAACTGCTGAACCGCCTGCAGATGATCGCGCAACTGTCGGTGCTGGACAGCCAGGTGACCCTGGAGCCCTTCGGCGAATCACCGCTGACCCTGACCTATGTCGGCCTGAACCTGCAAACCGGCCTGGCTCGTCAGCGCCTGGATGCCCGCCTGACCCTGCCCGATGGCCAGCCCCTGGCGCTCAACCTGAGTACCCGATTGCAGGCCGGCGCCTGGCGCCAGGGCTCCGCCGACGTCTACCTGAGCCTGCCGCAGAGCGACTGGGCCCGTTGGTTGCCGGCGAGCTTGAAGCAGAAATGGAACATCGCCGAGTTCAAGGCCGGCGGCGAATTCTGGTTGAAATGGGCCGATGGCACGGTGCAAAGCGCGGTCGCGCGGCTTAATGCCCCACAATTTCGTGGTGCCTACGCTGACCGAAAACCGGTGAAAATCGAGAACCTGGCCCTCAACGCCTATCTGCAGCGCAACAGCCAGGGTTTCAGTCTGCTGCTCGACTCCCTGGCGATGAACCTGGGGAAGACCCGCTGGGAATCCCATCTGCAATTGCAGCAGACGGCGGCGACCGACAAGGCCGGGGAGTTGTGGCACGTACAGGCCGATCGCCTCGACCTGACGCCGATTACCCCGTTGCTCGATGGCCTGGCGCCGCTGCCGGAAGGCCTGGCGACCGTGATCGATCACCTGAAGGTCACCGGCGCCTTGCGCAATGTGCTGCTCGATTACCGTCCGCAGGAAACCGGCGACCGCCGTCTCAGCTTCGAGGCCAACCTGGAGCGGGTCGGTTTCGACGCCTATCACGGCGCGCCGGCGGCGCGTAATGTCAGCGGCAGCATCAGCGGCGACCTTGGCCAGGGCGAGTTGCGCATGGACAGCAAGGACTTCTCGCTGTTCCTGTATCCAATCTTCAACAAGCCCTGGCAGTACATCCAGGCCAATGCCCGCCTGACCTGGAAACTCGACCAGCAGGGTTTCACCCTGATCGCCCCCTATATCAAGGTGCTGGGGGAGGAAGGCAAGATCGCCGCCGACTTCCTGATCCGCCTGCATTTCGAACATGACCAGGAAGACTACATGGACCTGCGGGTCGGCCTGGTGGACGGTGAGGGGCGTTTCACTCCGAAATACCTGCCGGCGGTGCTGAGCCCATCCCTCGACGAGTGGCTGCGTACTTCCATCCTCCACGGCGCGGTGGAGCAGGGCTTCTTCCAGTATCAAGGCTCGCTGGACCATGATGCGGTGGCTGCCGCGCGCAATATCAGCCTGTTCTTCAAGGTCCACGACGCCGAACTGGCCTTCCAGCCGGGCTGGCCGCATGTCAGCAAGGTCAGCGGTGATGTCTTCATCGAGGACAGTGGCGTGCGGATCAAGGCCAGCAAAGGCCAGTTGCTCGACACTCAGGTCAAGGACGTCGTGGTCAATATCCCCCACTCATCGGGTGGCAAGCCTCCACATATGTTTCTCGATGGCGGTTTTGCCGGTGGCCTCGGCGATGGCCTGAAGATTCTCCAGGAAGCCCCGATCGGCACCGCCTCGACCTTTGCCGGCTGGCAAGGGGAGGGCGACCTGCAAGGCAAGGTCAAGCTGGATATCCCGCTGGAGAAAGGCGAGGAGCCGAAGATCCAGGTGGACTTCGCCACTGACAAGGCGCGGCTGAAACTGGCCGATCCGACCCTGGAACTGACCCAGCTCAAGGGCAACTTCCGTTTTGACAGTGCCAAGGGCCTGAGCGGCGACGCGATCACCGCCCAGGCGTTCGACCGGCCGATCACCGCGCAGATTGCCGCCGTTGGCAAGCCCGGTGATCTCGGCACCCGGGTGACCGCCAAGGGGCAGGTGGCGATCAGGAAACTCACCGATTGGCTGGGTGTCAGCCAGCCGTTGCCAGTGTCCGGCGACCTGCCCTATCAGTTGCAGTTGAACCTGGACGGCGCCGACAGCCAGTTGATGATCAACTCCAACCTCAAGGGCGTCGCCGTCGATCTGCCGGCGCCCTTTGGCATGCCGGCCAGCCAGGGCCGCGACAGCGTGTTCCGCATGACCCTGCAAGGCGCCGAGCGCCGCTACTGGTTCGACTACGGCGAGCTGGCGAACTTCACCTTTGCTGCGCCGAGCGGCAAGTTCGGCGATGGCCGCGGTGAGCTGTTCCTCGGCGATGGCGACGCCCAGTTGCCGACGATCAAGGGGTTGCGTGTCCGTGGCGTGCTTTCGGAACTGGACCTGGAACCGTGGAAAGCGGTGGTTGATCGTTATGCCGGCCAGGATCCCGGTGGCAACGCCAGGCAGTTGCTCAGCAGCGCGGATTTCAAGGTCGACAAGCTCACGGGCTTTGGTACCCGCTTCGACCAGGTGAGCCTGCAGATGGCCCGCAGCGCCACGGCCTGGGGCCTGACGATCGACAGCCAGCAGGCCAAGGGCAGTGTGACCCTGCCGGATGCCAAGGACGCGCCGATCGGTGTCAAGCTGGCCTATGTGCGCTTGCCGGCACCGGATCCGAGCGTGGTGGCCGATGAAAATGCGCCGGACCCATTGGCTTCGACGGATCCGCGGCAGATTCCGGCGCTGGATATCAGCATCGATCAACTGTTCCAGGGCCAGGACCTGGTGGGGGCCTGGTCGCTCAAGGCCCGGCCGACGGCCAAGGGCGTCAGGCTCAATGATCTCAACCTCGGCCTCAAGGGCATGCAACTGGAGGGCAACGGCGGCTGGGAAGGTGTACCGGGCAGTAGCAACAGCTGGATCAACGGTCGCGTGGAAGGCAAGAACCTGGCGGACGTGCTGAAGGCCTGGAGTTTCGCGCCGACCGTGACCAGCGAGGATTTCCACCTGGATGTCGACGGACGCTGGCCCGGCTCGCCGGCCTGGGTCGGGCTCAAGCGTTTCTCCGGCAGCCTGGATGCGACCCTGCGCAAGGGCCAGTTCGTCGAAGTCGAGGGTGGGGCCCAGGCACTGCGGGTGTTCGGCCTGCTGAACTTCAACTCCATCGGTCGGCGCCTGCGCCTGGACTTCTCCGACCTGCTCGGCAAAGGCCTGAGCTATGACCGGGTCAAGGGGCTGCTGGTGGCCAGTGATGGCGTCTATGTCACCCGTGATCCGATCACCCTGACCGGACCCTCGAGCAACCTTGAGCTCAATGGCACGCTGGACATGGTCGCCGACCGGGTCGATGCGAAGCTGCTGGTGACCTTGCCGGTGACCAACAACCTGCCGATCGCCGCCCTGATCGTCGGCGCCCCGGCCATCGGCGGCGCGCTGTTCCTGATCGACAAGCTGATCGGTGATCGGGTCGCCCGCTTTGCCAGCGTGAAGTACAGCGTCACCGGTCCGTGGAAAGAACCGAAAATCACCTTCGACAAGCCTTTTGAGACGTCCAAGTAGAGCGCCATGGAGTAGCATGGCTGCCTACCTTTCAAGGAGTGCGCCATGACTTTCTCTGTCATCCAGATGGTCAGCCAGAGCGATGTGCTGGCCAACCTGAGCCAGGCCCGTCGTCTGCTCGAGCAAGCGGCCGAAGGTGGCGCGCGCCTGGCGGTACTGCCGGAAAACTTCGCCGCCATGGGCCGTCGGGATGCCGCGGCGATCGGTCGCGCCGAAGCCCTCGGCGAAGGACCGATCCTGCCCTGGTTGAAACAGACCGCCCGTGACCTCAGGTTATGGATAGTGGCGGGTACTTTGCCCCTGCCGCCGGTCGACCAGCCGGACGCCAAGGCCAATGCCTGCTCATTGCTGGTCGATGACCAGGGTGAGATGGTGGCCCGCTACGACAAGCTGCACCTGTTCGATGTGGACGTGGCGGATAATCGTGGGCGTTATCGCGAGTCCGATGACTATGCTCATGGTAGTCGGGTGGTGGTGGCCGATACGCCGGTGGGACGCCTGGGCCTGAGCGTATGTTATGACCTGCGCTTTCCCGAGCTGTACAGCGAGTTGCGCCAGGCCGGGGCCGAACTGATTACCGCGCCTTCGGCGTTTACTGCGGTGACCGGCGCGGCGCATTGGGACATCCTGATTCGTGCACGGGCCATCGAGACCCAGTGTTATGTGTTGGCTGCCGCCCAGGGCGGTGTGCACCCGGGGCCACGGGAAACCTTTGGGCATGCGGCGATTGTCGACCCGTGGGGGCGTATCGTCGCTGAACAGGATCAAGGCGAAGCGGTGTTGCTGGCCGAGCGCGACAGTACTGAACAGGCGTCCATACGGGCGCGAATGCCGGTGGCGAGCCATCGGCGCTTTTTCTCGCAGGGCGCACAGCGGCCTGCATCGGAATGACGAAATAAGGCGCAAAACCTATGAGCGAGTTGTTGTCCTCAGTCAGTGAACACCTGTTGGCGCCGGGTGGCGTGACGCTCGAAAACCTGCAATCGGTCCTCGGTGATCTGGCCGGGCCGGGCATCGACGCCGCCGACCTGTATTTCCAGGGGCAGATTTCCGAGTCCTGGTCCCTCGAAGACGGCATCGTCAAGGAAGGCAGTTTCAACCTCGACCAGGGTGTCGGCGTGCGTGCCCAGTCCGGTGAAAAAACCGGTTTCGCCTACAGCAACGCGATCACCCTTGAAGCCCTGGGCTCTGCAGCGCGCGCGGCCCGCTCGATTTCCCGTGCCGGGCAGAACGGTACCGTGCAGGCATTCACTACGCGGGATGTGGCGCAGCTCTACGCGCCGGACAACCCGCTGGATGTCATGACCCGTGCCGAGAAGGTCGAGCTGCTCAAGCGTGTCGACATCGCCACCCGTGCCCTGGACCCGCGTATCCAGCAGGTTTCGGTGAGCATGGCGGGAGTTTGGGAACGCATTCTCGTGGCCTCCACCGATGGCGGCCTGGCCGCGGACGTACGGCCGCTGGTGCGTTTCAATGTCAGCGTGATCGTCGAGCAGAACGGCCGGCGCGAGCGTGGCGGCCACGGCGGCGGCGGTCGTACCGACTACCGTTATTTCCTCACTGAAGACCGCGCCATGGGTTATGCCCGCGAGGCCTTGCGCCAGGCACTGGTCAATCTGGAGGCGATTCCCGCGCCGGCCGGTACCTTGCCGGTGGTGCTGGGGTCCGGCTGGTCCGGGGTCCTGTTGCACGAAGCGGTCGGCCATGGCCTGGAAGGCGATTTCAACCGCAAGGGCAGTTCGGCCTACAGCGGGCGGATGGGTGAAATGGTTGCGTCCAAGCTCTGCACCATCGTCGACGACGGCACCCTGGCCGGGCGTCGCGGCTCCCTCAGTGTCGATGACGAAGGTACGCCTACCGAATGCACCACGCTGATCGAAAACGGCGTGCTCAAGGGCTATATGCAGGACAAGTTGAATGCCCGGCTGATGGGCGTGGCGCGTACCGGTAACGGTCGTCGCGAGTCCTACGCGCACCTGCCGATGCCGCGCATGACCAACACCTACATGCTGGCTGGCGAAAGCGATCCGGCGGAAATCATCGCTTCGGTGAAGCGGGGCATCTACTGCGCCAACCTCGGCGGCGGCCAGGTCGATATCACCAGCGGCAAGTTCGTGTTCTCCACCAGCGAGGCCTACCTGATCGAGGACGGCAAGATCACCGCGCCGGTCAAGGGCGCGACGCTGATCGGTAACGGTCCGGAAGCCATGAGCAAGGTGTCGATGGTCGGTAACGACCTGGCGCTGGACAGTGGCGTGGGCACCTGCGGCAAGGATGGACAATCGGTGCCGGTGGGGGTTGGCCAGCCGACCTTGAAGATCGACGCGATCACCGTGGGTGGCACGGGGTCGTAGGAAGAGGGTGGAGCGTCGGGTGAGCGCCAGAAGGGCTCACCCGGGGACAAAGATCAACGCAGGCCGCGTTGAGCGTCGTCCAGCTCACGGATGTACTTGAAGATTTTACGGCTGGAAGCCGGCGCCTTGTTCTGCGCAAGCTCGTGCCCCGCCTGGCGGATCAGGGAACGCAGTTGCTGGCGATCAGCTTCCGGGTATTCGCCGACGAATTTTTCCAGTACATCGTCGGTGCCTGCGATCAGGCGATCGCGCCAGCGTTCGAGATTGTGGAAACGTTCGTTGTATTGCCGGGTGGAGGCGTCGAGTTGATCGAGCAGAACCAGAATCGCGTCAGTGTCCTGGTCGCGCATCAGTCTACCGATGAACTGGATATGCCGTTTGCGCGCGATATTCGCGGTGTGCTTCGGCGCTTCGGCCAGGGCACGGCGCAAGCCGTCGGTCAGTGGCAGTTTTGCCACGAGGTCAGGCTTGAGTGTTGTCAGGCGCTCGCCGAGATCAACCAGAGCATGCAGCTCGCGTTTGACCTGGGTTTTGCTTTTCTCCCCATCGAGGGAGTCGTCGTAAGAATCAACCATGGTGGCAGTCCGCAAAGAAACGCCGCCATGATAACCAGTCGGGGGCCACTTGTCCGGCCCGGTCGCTCGAAGACCTTGACCGAAAGCTGAATTTGATTGGAGAGAACCATGAGTGCAGCACAAAGCGTCGGCCCGCAGGCTTTGCCGGCACTGCAGGAACAGGTCGAGCAGATTCTCGCCGAAGCCAAGCGCCAAGGCGCCAGTGCCTGTGAAGTGGCGGTGTCCCTGGAACAGGGACTGTCGACTTCGGTGCGCCAGCGGGAAGTGGAGACGGTCGAGTTCAATCGCGACCAGGGCTTTGGCATCACCCTGTATGTGGGACAGCGCAAGGGTTCGGCCAGCACCTCAGCCAGTGGCGCGGAGGCGATTCGGGAAACCGTCGCGGCTGCGCTGGCGATTGCCAGGCACACTTCCGAAGATGAGAGCTCGGGCCTGGCGGATGCCGCCCTGATGGCGAAGGAACTGAAGGATTTCGACCTGTTCCACGAGTGGGACATCACGCCGGAGCAGGCCATCGAGCGGGCGCTGATCTGTGAAGCGGCGGCGTTCGATGCCGACCCACGGATCAAGAATGCCGATGGCACCACGCTGACGACCGGTCAGGGCTGCCGTGTCTATGGCAACAGCCATGGCTTTATCGGCGGCTCCGCGTCGACCCGCCACAGCCTGAGCTGCGTGATGATCGCCGAAGGTGACGGGCAGATGCAGCGCGATTACTGGTATGACGTCAATCGCCAGGGCGAACTGCTGACCGACGCCGTGATCATCGGCCGGAAAGCCGCGCAACGGGCGGCCAGCCGCCTGGGCGCGCGACCGGTACCGACGTGTGAAGTGCCGGTGCTGTTTTCCGCGGAGCTGGCCGGTGGCCTGTTCGGCAATTTCCTCTCGGCGATTTCCGGCGGCAACCTGTACCGCAAGTCGTCGTTCCTCGAAGGCGCAATGGGGCAGCGGTTGTTCCCGGAATGGCTGACCCTCGATGAGCGCCCGCACCTGATGCGCGCCATGGGCAGTTCGGCATTCGACGGCGATGGTCTGGCGACCTACGCCAAACCGTTTGTCGAGAATGGCACCCTGGTGTCCTATGTCCTGGGCACGTATTCGGGGCGCAAGCTGGGCTTGCCGAGTACCGCCAACTCCGGTGGCGTGCACAATCTGTTTGTCACCCATGGTGTCGAGGACCAGGATGCCCTGATCCGCCGCATGGGGCGTGGCCTGCTGGTCACCGAACTGATGGGCCATGGCCTGAACATGGTCACCGGCGACTACTCCCGGGGCGCGGCGGGTTTCTGGGTCGAGAACGGCGAAATCCAGTTCCCGGTGCAGGAAGTGACCATTGCCGGCAACATGCGCGACATGTTCAAGCAGATCGTCGCCGTTGGCAGCGATCTTGAGCTGCGCAGCAATATCCGCACAGGCTCGGTGCTGATCGAGCGGATGACCGTAGCGGGTAGCTGATTTTCATTTTTCCCGTTGCACAAGAAGCGTGTCATCCCATTGGGTGACACGCTTTTTTTATGGTTGAACACAAAACCTGTGGGCAAGCCCACTCGCCACGAGTGTGTGCATTTATTGGCTTGTCTTGATTCTCAATATCATATAATAATAAATCTCATTATCGAATGAGCCTGGGTCATGAGTTCTGCCTTGCATGAGCAACCCTACCTGGAAAGCTGGCGCTGGATGAGTCGCCAGATCCGCTGCGCGTTGCTGCCGGATGAACCCCGGCTGATCGAGCACTACCTCGCCGAAGGCCGTTACCTGGCCTGTTGCACGGCCACCTCGTCCTGGACCATTGCCGAAACCGCCTTTCGCCTGTTGCTCGACACGGCCGCCGATACCGCGCTGCCCTGGCACTGGCGCTCGTTGTGTCTGGACCAAGCCTGGCGACCGCTGCGCGATCTGGAGCGCCAGGCGCTGTGCAACTGTCGGTTGCGCCGCTGGCAAAGCTTTGCCTGGCAGTTGGCGACCTGTTCGCTGCTGCCTTCCATTCCCCTGACTGAACTGGTGCAAGGATTTCCCGATGAGTAATACCCGTATCGAACGCGACAGCATGGGTGAACTGCAGGTGCCGGCCGAGGCCTTGTATGGTGCCCAGACCCAGCGCGCGGTGAACAACTTTCCCATCAGTCACCTGCGCATGCCGAGACAATTCATCCGTGCGCTGATCCTGGCCAAGGCGGCAGCGGCCCAGGCCAACGTCGAACTGAGGCAGTTGAGCGCGGCACAGGGCAAGGCCATCGTCGATGCCTGCCAGGGCCTGCTGGAAGGCGACTTCATGGCGCATTTCCCGGTGGATATCTACCAGACCGGTTCCGGCACCAGCTCCAACATGAATGCCAACGAAGTGATCGCGACCCTCGCCAGCCGTTTGCTCGGCGAGCCGGTCAACCCCAATGATCACGTCAACTGCGGACAAAGCAGCAACGACATCATCCCGACCACCATTCACGTCAGCGCCGCATTGGCGTTGCACGAGCAACTGCTGCCGGCGCTGGCGCACCTGGTGCAGGTCACCGAGGCCAAGGCCGAGCAGGTCCATTCGTTTATCAAGACCGGCCGCACCCACCTGATGGATGCCATGCCGGTGCGCCTGAGCCAGGTGCTCAACGGCTGGGCGGCGCAGCTCAAGGCCAATGTCGGGCATCTGCGGGACCTGCTGCCGAGCCTGCAAGCCCTGGCCCAGGGCGGCACGGCGGTCGGCACCGGGATCAACGCCCACCCGCAATTCGCCGAGCTGTTCAGCCGCCAGTTGAGTGCCTTGACCCGTGTGCAATTCACCCCGGGCCAGGACCTGTTTGCGCTGATCGGCTCCCAGGACACGGCCGTCGCGGTGTCCGGTCAGTTGAAGACCACCGCGGTGTCACTGATGAAGATCGCCAACGACCTGCGTTGGATGAACTCCGGTCCCCTGGCCGGCCTCGGTGAGATCGAACTGGAAGCCTTGCAGCCGGGATCATCGATCATGCCGGGCAAGGTCAACCCGGTGATCCCGGAAGCCACCGCGATGGTGGCCGCCCAGGTCATCGGTAACGACAGTGCGATCACCGTGGCCGGGCAGTCGGGCAACTTCGAACTGAACGTGATGCTGCCGATCATCGCGCAGAACCTGCTGAGCAGTATCGAACTGCTGGCGAACGTCAGCCGCCTGCTGGCCGACAAGGCCATCGCCAGCTTCAAGGTCAACGAGGCCAAGCTCAAGGAGGCGTTGTCGCGCAATCCGATCCTGGTCACTGCGCTCAACCCGATCATCGGCTACCAGAAGGCCGCCGAGATTGCCAAGAAGGCCTACCAGCAAGGCCGGCCGATCATTGATGTCGCGCTTGAACATACCGATCTGCCCCGCAGCCAACTGGAAACCCTGCTGGATCCGGAAAAGCTCACGGCCGGCGGCGTGTAACCCACTGCATTGCCTGGAGGTTCGTCATGGAACACTGGAAACGCACGATCGAAAGGGCCAACCGCTATTTCAACCTGGGCGAACTGGTCGACGCTCGCGAACATTACCTGCAGGCCCTGGCCCTGGCACAGGTGTTGTACGAGCGTTGGCCGGACGCGGAGGAGGCGGTGGCCGCCTGCGTGATTTCCCATCACAACCTGGCGGACTTGCACCTGCGGCTCAATCAGCCTGAAGAGAGCGTCGAGTACTTGTGCGCGATCCATCAGCGCCTGTTGCAGACCATGCAGGACACCCGCCTCGCGCCGCAGTTGCGCGAGGCGGCAATGCATCAGAGCAGCAAGACCTACGTCCAATTGCTCGCCTTTATCAGCGAACACGGCGAATACCCGCGCACCAGCCGCCTGCTCTACAGCCAGGCGGCTTCCTCGGGATCGACCTCGTCGCGTCATCAACATGGAGTTCATTGAAATGACCTACACCTTGCCTGCGCTGCCTTACAACTACGACGCCCTGGAACCGCATATCGATGCCAAGACCATGGAGATCCACCATACCAGGCACCATCAGACTTACATCACCAATCTCAATGCGGCTGTAGAAGGCTCGGAGTGGGCTGAGTGGTCGGTGGAAAAACTGGTGGCCGCGATCCAGCAACTGCCGGAAAAAATGCGTCCGGCGGTGATCAATCACGGCGGCGGCCATGCCAACCATTCGCTGTTCTGGGCAGTCATGAGTCCGTTGGGCGGTGGTGAGCCGGAAGCGGCGCTGGGCCAGGCCATCGACGAGCAACTGGGCGGTTTCGAGGCGTTCAAGGAGGCCTTCACCAAAGCGGCGCTGACGCGTTTCGGCAGTGGCTGGGCCTGGCTGAGCGTGACGCCGCAGAAAAAGCTGGTGGTTGAAAGCAGCGGTAACCAGGACAGTCCTCTGATGAACGGCAATACCCCGATCCTTGGCCTGGATGTCTGGGAACACGCTTATTACCTGCTGTACCAGAACCGTCGCCCGGAATACATCAACGCGTTCTACAACGTGATCAATTGGCCCGAGGTCGAACGGCGTTATCTCGCGGCACTGGCGTGAACCACATAACCAACAAGATCCAAAGCCGATGATGGGGACTGAAACCGTGGCAATGAGCAGAGGGCGACTATTTCGCTGCGGAGTCGGCTGGCTGTTGCTGCTGGCGGGGATGGTCTTGCTTGTTGTCCGGCTGCTGGGCTGGATGGGCGGGGTTTCGTAGGGGGAAATACGCCGCATTTATTTGATCGTTCCCACGCTCCGTGTGGGAATGCAGCCCTTGACGCTCCGCGTCACCGATCAGTCGAGACGCAGCTTAGCCGCCCTCGTCGAAATAGTTGTTGATCAGCGCGACCAGCGCTGCCATCGCCTCGTCTTCGTGTTCGCCTTCGGTCTTCATGTGGATCACGGTGCCCTTGCCGGCAGCCAGCATCATCATGGCCATGATGCTCTTGCCGTCGACCATGCTCTCGGGCGTACGACCAACCCGGATCTGGCAGGGGAACTGACCGGCAACGCCGACGAACTTGGCGGAAGCGCGGGCATGCAAACCCAGTTTGTTGATGATTTCAATTTCCAGAGCGGGCATCGCGAGGGTGATCCTTTCAGCTAAGGTCGCGGTGGCGGACCTGGACGTTCTTCAGGGATTGTTGCAGGACCTGGCCAAGACGTTCGGTCAGGTAGACGGAGCGGTGGTGTCCGCCGGTGCAACCAATGGCAATGGTGACATAAGCCCGGTTGCTGGCGGCGAAGCGTGGCAACCATTTGAGCAGGTAGCTGGAAATGTCCTGGAACATTTCCTCGACATCCGGTTGCGCGGCGAGGTACTCGGCCACCGGCCCGTCGAGCCCGGATTGCTCGCGCAGTTCGGGTTTCCAGTACGGGTTGGGCAGGCACCGTACGTCAAACACCAGGTCGGCGTCCACCGGCATGCCGCGCTTGAAGCCGAACGACTCGACGAGGAACGCGGTACCCGGTTCCGGCTGGTTCAGCAGGCGCAGCTTGATGGTGTCGCGTAGCTGGTACAGGTTGAGGTTGGTGGTGTTGACCTTGAGGTCGGCGAGGTCGGCAATCGGCCCCAGCAGGTTACTCTCGTCGCGTATGGCTTCGGCCAGCGAGCGATTGGCGCTGCTCAGGGGGTGACGACGGCGTGTTTCGGAAAAACGCTTGAGCAGGGTTTCCTCGTCGGCGTCCAGGTACAGCACGTCACACTGGATATGCCGGCCGCGGACTTCGTCCAGCAGCTCGGGAAAACGCGACAGGTGGCTGGGCAGGTTGCGTGCGTCAATGGAGACGGCGACCAGCGGTTGCGCCAGTTCGGTATGGATCAGCGCCCGTTCGGCCAGTTCCGGCAGCAGGCCGGCCGGCAGGTTGTCGATGCAGTAATAGCCGTTGTCCTCGAGGACATCGAGGGCGGTGCTTTTACCTGAGCCGGAGCGGCCGCTGACGATGATCAAGCGCATGATTACTGACCGTTCTGTACGTCCAGGACAACGTTATACAGCGCTTCATTGCTTGGCGCGCTACGCAGGCGGTCACGTACGTCCTTGCGATCGAGCATACTGGCGATCTGCCGAAGCAGTTCCAGGTGCGCATCGGTAGCGGCCTGCGGGACCAGCAGTACGAACAGCAGGTCGACCGGGGCGCCATCGATGGCGTCGAAATCGATGGGGGCGTCCAGGTGCATCAGTGCACTGATGGGCGACTCACAGCCTTTGAGCCGGCAGTGGGGAATGGCGATGCCGTTGCCAAAACCGGTCGAGCCGAGTTTTTCACGGGCAATCAGGCTCTCGTAGACATCCTGCATTTCCAGATCGGGCACTTCGCGGGCGACCAGGTTGGCAATTTGTTCGAGAGCACGTTTTTTACTGCCGCCCGGCACGTTCACCAGGGAACGGCCGGGGGTCAGGATGTTTTCAAGTCGAATCATGGGTGGGCGTTAGCGACCTGTGCCTTGGAGCAGGTGCAGGTTCTTTTCCTTATGCTTTTTCAGTTGGCGGTCCAGCTTGTCGGTAAGCAGGTCGATCGCGGCATACATGTCGTCATGTTCGGCGTTGGCGACCACCTCACCACCGTGAATGTGCAGAGTGGCTTCGATTTTCTGCTTCAGTTTTTCGACGGCCATTGTCACCTGTACGTTGGTGATCTTGTCGAAGTGGCGCTCTAATCGGTCGAGTTTCTCGCCGATGTAGGCACGCAGGGGTTCGGTCACTTCCAGTTGGTGTCCACTGATGTTGACTTGCATACAGCTTCTCCTTCGTTGCCAGTGCATAAAGCGGCAGGCGTATGCCTGCCACTGGAACGCTGTGGCACGCCCGGCGGTTACATCAACCGCTTCCGTTCGCTGGAAGGCGCGATCCCGAGGGACTCGCGGTACTTGGCGACGGTACGACGGGCGACCTGAATGCCTTGTGCCTCCAGTAAACCAGCGATCTTGCTGTCACTCAACGGCTTTTTCTGATTTTCCGCCGCAACCAGTTTCTTGATGATCGCGCGGATCGCCGTGGACGAGCATTCACCGCCTTCGGAGGTGCTGACATGGCTGGAGAAAAAGTATTTCAGCTCATAAATACCGCGGGGGGTATGCATGAATTTCTGCGTGGTGACCCGGGAAATCGTCGATTCGTGCATGCCCACGGCTTCGGCGATGTCATGCAGGACCAGCGGTTTCATCGCTTCATCGCCATATTCCAGGAAGCCGCGCTGGTGCTCGACGATCTGGGTGGCGACCTTCATCAGGGTTTCGTTGCGACTCTGCAGGCTCTTGATGAACCAGCGGGCTTCCTGCAACTGGTTACGCATGAAGGTGTTGTCGGCGCTGGTGTCGGCGCGGCGGACGAAACCGGCATATTGCGGGTTGACCCGCAGGCGTGGCACCGACTCCTGGTTCAGTTCCACCAGCCAGCGTTCGTTGTCCTTGCGCACGATGACGTCGGGCACCACGTATTCGGCTTCGGTGGACTCGATCTGCGAACCCGGGCGCGGGTTGAGGCTCTGCACCAGCTCGATGACCTGGCGCAGCTCGTCTTCCTTGAGCTTCATGCGGCGCATCAACTGGCTGTAGTCGCGGCTGCCCAGCAGGTCGATGTAGTCGCTGACCAGGCGTTGCGCTTCGCTCAGCCACGGGGTCTTGGCCGGCAGCTGGCGCAGTTGCAGCAGCAGGCATTCGCCGAGGTTGCGCGCGCCGATGCCGGCCGGCTCGAACTGCTGGATACGGTGCAGGACGGCTTCGATCTCGTCGAGCTCGATGTCCAGTTCCGGATCGAAGGCGTCGAGGATCTCCTCGAGGGTCTCGTCCAGGTAGCCCTGATTGTTGATGCAATCGATCAGGGTCACGGCGATCAGGCGGTCGGTGTCGGACATCGGTGCCAGGTTCAGTTGCCACAGCAGGTGGCTTTGCAGGCTCTCGCCGGCGGATGTGCGGGTGGTGAAGTCCCACTCGTCGTCATCGTTGCTGGGCAGGCTGCTGGCGCTGGTCTGGTAGACGTCTTCCCAGGCGGTGTCGACCGGGAGTTCGTTGGGAATGCGTTCGTTCCAGTCACCTTCCTCCAGGTTGTCGACCGTGGGCGCGGTTTCCTGGTAGGAAGTTTCCTGGACGTCGGTGTTGGGTTTCTGCTCGGCGTTGTCGGCCAGTGGATCGGCATTATCGAAGTCGTCGCCTTCTTCCTGGCGTTCGAGCATCGGATTGGATTCCAGGGCCTCCTGGATTTCCTGCTGAAGGTCCAGGGTCGACAATTGGAGCAGGCGGATGGCCTGTTGCAGCTGCGGTGTCATCGTCAGCTGCTGGCCCATTCTCAGGACTAGCGATGGTTTCATGGCAGGGGCTTAACACCTTATTTGCCGGCGCACATGCGCCATCCACTACAGGGCGCCGGAGCGCCAAACATAAGCAAATTATATGCCTGAAACCGGAGTGTTTGCCTAGAGCGCTGTAACAATAAAAGCATGTGACGCTTTATCGAATGTTCCGGCACTCAGGCAGGTCGTCAGACACCGTCGGGCTTACAGGCGGAACTCATGGCCCAGATAGACTTCCTTGACCAGCTCGTTGGCCAGGATGGTGGCCGAATCGCCTTCGGCGATCAGTTGCCCATCATTGACGATATAAGCGGTTTCGCAGATGTCCAGGGTCTCGCGGACGTTGTGGTCGGTGATCAGTACACCGATGCCCTTGGCCTTGAGGTGGTGGATGATCTGCTTGATATCGCCCACGGAAATCGGGTCGACACCGGCGAAGGGTTCGTCCAGCAGGATGAACTTCGGCGAGGTGGCCAGGGCGCGGGCGATTTCCACCCTGCGGCGCTCGCCACCGGACAGGCTCATGCCGAGGTTGTCGCGGATGTGGCTGATATGGAATTCCTGCAGCAGGCTTTCCAGCTCCTTGCGCCGGGCAGCCTTGTCGAGTTCCTTGCGGGTCTCGAGGATCGCCATGATGTTGTCGGCCACCGACAGCTTGCGGAAGATCGAGGCTTCCTGGGGCAGGTAGCCGATACCGGCGCGCGCACGGCCGTGCATCGGTTGGTGGCTGACGTCCTGGTCGTCGATCAGGACGCGGCCCTGATCGGCCTGGACCAGGCCGACGATCATGTAGAAGCAGGTGGTCTTGCCGGCGCCGTTGGGGCCAAGCAGGCCGACAATCTGGCCGCTTTCGATCGACAGGCTGACGTCACGCACCACCTGGCGACTCTTGTAGGCTTTGGCCAGATGCTGAGCTTTCAAAATTGCCATTACTGGGCCTTTTGCTCGTCAGTTTTCTTTTTCGGTTGGATAACCATGTCGATACGCGGCCGTGGCGTGGCGATCGGCGTGCCATTGGCGCGACCGGCGGTAGCCACCTGCTTCACCGTGTCGTAGACGATCTTCTCGCCTTCGGTGGTGTTGCCATCGTTGATCACCTTGGCCTGGTCGATCAGGACGATGCGGTTCTGCTGGGCATGGTACTGGATGGTCTTGCCGTAGCCCTTGACCGGCTGCGGGTCGGTGGCTTTCTGCTTCTGTTCGAAGTAGGCCAGGTTGCCCACGGAAGTCACCACGTCGATATCGCCCGAGGCGGTACGGGTGAGCGTCACGGTATTACCCTTAACGATCATCGAACCCTGAGTGATGATCACGTCGCCCTTGTAGGTGGCGATGCCTTGCTTGTCATCCAGTTGAGCGTCGTCGGCTTGAATGCGGATGGGCTGCTCGCTGTCGTTCGGCAGAGCCCAGGCGCTCACGCTTCCCAGTGCTGCGCCCAGGCTGAGCAAAATCGGGAGGGTTTTAACGAGACTCATACTGTCCTCTTACGTTCGATAGCAGGTGCATCCTGCTTTCTTCCAAATAGGCTTTCATGCCTGTGCCCGTGGTCACGCCGTTGGGGCCGTCGATTCTAACGGCTTGCTCGGTCTGCGCATATTGCTTCTGCGGGAATACTGTCATTCGGCTACTGGTGATGATGATATTGCGCTTCTTCTCGTCGGTGCGCGCGACGCGAACCGAGTCGATCAGTTCGACCTGGGTGCCGTCCGGATTGACCTCGGCGCGCTCGCTCTGGACATGCCAGGGGAAGGCCGTACCGCGATAGAGCTGCAGGTCGGGCTTGGTCACCAGGGTCACGTCGGATACCTTGAGGTGCTCGACCTTGTCGCCGGTCATGTCGTACTGCACCTTGCCGTCGGGCATGTACTGGATACTGTGGGCGTTGATCGCATAGTAGTCGACGAGCGTATTGTCGACCGGCGCGGTCGTCTGCTCCAGGAAACGTTCCGGACTGATGTTCCAGTAGCCGACGGCCGCGAACAGGGCGGCAATCACTGCGAACAGCACAATATTGCGAATTTTCTTGCTCAGCATAAATAGCTCTACAGGTAGGCGGCGTGTGCCGCTTCAAGGCTGTCCTGGGCGCGCAGGATCAGCTCGCAGAATTCGCGGGCGGCACCTTCGCCACCACGGGCCTGGGTAATGCCGTGGGCGTGCTCGCGGACGAAACCCGCGGCGTTGGCCACGGCCATGCCCAGCCCGACGCGACGGATCACCGGCAGGTCCGGCAGGTCGTCGCCCAGATAGGCAACCTGTTCATAGCTTAGGCCGAGTTGGGCCAGCAGGGCGTCCAGCACCACCAGTTTGTCTTCGCGACCCTGGAATACGTGCGGGATACCGAGGTTCCTGGCGCGCCGCTCGACCAATGCAGTCTTGCGGCCGCTGATAATAGCGGTTTGCACGCCCGCGGCCATCAGCATCTTGATGCCCTGGCCGTCCAGGGTGCTGAACGACTTGAATTCGGTGCCGTCTTCGAGGAAGTACAGGCGACCGTCGGTCAGTACGCCATCGACGTCGAAGACCGCCAGCTTGATGTGCTTGCCGCGTTGCAGCAGATCGGTGCTCATTTACATCACTCCCGCGCGCAGCAAGTCGTGCATGTTCAAGGCGCCCACCGGGCGATCCTCGTCATCGACCACCACCAGTGCGTTGATTTTATGGTCTTCCATGATCTTCAGGGCTTCGGCGGCGAGCATCTCGGCCCGTGCGGTCTTGCCGTGAGGGGTCATGACGTCTTCGATCAGGGCGCTGTGGATATCGATGGTGCGATCCAGGGTGCGGCGCAAGTCGCCGTCGGTAAAGATCCCGGCGAGGCGGCCATCGGCTTCCACGACCACGGTCATGCCCAGGCCTTTGCGAGTCATTTCCATTAGTGCGTTTTTTAGCAGCGTGCCACGCAGGACCCGTGGCAGCTCGTCGCCGGCATGCATGACATTTTCCACTTTCAGCAACAGGCGACGGCCCAGGGCGCCACCCGGGTGGGAAAAGGCGAAGTCTTCGGCGGTGAAACCACGGGCTTCCAGCAGGGCGACGGCGAGGGCATCGCCCATCACCAGCGCGGCGGTGGTCGATGACGTGGGCGCCAGGTTCAGCGGGCAGGCCTCATGCTCGACATGCACGTTCAGGTTGACCTCGGCGGCCTTGGCCAGCGGCGAGTCCGGGTTGCCGGTCAGGCTGATCAACTGGATGCCCAGGCGCTTGATCAGCGGCAGCAAGGTCACGATTTCCGCGGTCGAGCCGGAATTCGACAGCGCCAGGATGATGTCATCCCGGGTGATCATGCCCATGTCGCCGTGGCTGGCTTCCGCCGGATGGACAAAAAAAGCCGTGGTGCCGGTGCTGGCCAGGGTCGCGGCGATCTTGTTGCCGATATGCCCGGACTTGCCCATGCCGACCACGACCACGCGGCCTTTGCTGGCCAGAATCATCTCGCAAGCGCGTACGAAATCTGCGTCGATATGGGCCAACAAGCCTTCTACGGCTTCTACTTCGAGGCGGATGGTGCGTTGTGCCGATTGAATCAGGTCGCTGGATTGGCTCATGTCAGAAATCGTATTAGCCTGATGAAAAGGCGCGATTATAGCGGCAATGAACGATTCCCTCACGCTTGATCGTTGCGCTTTGCTCATTGAGTGTAGGACCCTGCTGTCAGTTTTCACCCTGCAGTGTGTCAAAACCGGCTGTACCTATCCTGAACAAGCACGGCTTCGGCCTTGGGCGCCTCGTATCAGCAATGATATAGTTCGCGACCAGTTCGGCCCGCTCAGGAAGTGCGCGCCTCTTTTACAGAGGCCTGGTGTCCGAGTCAGAGGCTGCATCGCAAGGAGTTTAGATGAGCGCCGATAACGCCTACGCGGTCGAGCTGAAGGGTGTCACCTTCAAGCGCGGCGCGCGCAGCATCTTCAATAATGTCGATATTCGCATTCCGCGGGGCAAGGTCACCGGTATCATGGGACCCTCCGGATGTGGCAAGACCACCCTGTTGCGGTTGATGGGTGCCCAATTGCGCCCGAGCAGCGGCGAGGTGTGGGTCAACGGCCAGAACCTTCCGACGTTATCCCGCGGCGACCTGTTCGACGCCCGCAAGCATATGGGCGTCCTGTTCCAGAGCGGCGCGCTGTTCACCGATCTCGATGTCTTCGAAAACGTCGCCTTTCCGCTGCGGGTCCACACCGAGCTGCCGGAAGAGATGATCCGCGACATCGTCCTGCTCAAGCTGCAGGCAGTCGGCCTGCGCGGTGCGGTCGACCTGATGCCCGATGAGCTGTCCGGCGGCATGAAGCGTCGCGTGGCGCTGGCGCGGGCGATTGCCCTCGATCCGCAGATACTCATGTACGACGAGCCTTTCGTGGGCCAGGACCCGATCGCCATGGGCGTGCTGGTGCGCCTGATCCGCCTGCTCAACGATGCGCTGGGGATTACCAGCATCGTCGTTTCCCATGACCTGGCGGAAACCGCGAGCATCGCCGACTACCTCTATGTGGTGGGCGACGGCCAGGTGCTGGGGCAGGGTACGCCCGAAGAGTTGATGAACGCCGATAACCCGCGTATCCGCCAGTTCATGACCGGCGATCCGGACGGGCCCGTGCCGTTCCATTATCCGGCGTCGGATTACCGCGCAGACCTGTTGGGGAAGCGCTGATGCGCAAGAAATCATTAATCGAGAGAATTCGCCTGTTCGGCCGTTCGGGCATCGATGTGCTCGCGGTGCTCGGGCGTTCGACGCTGTTTCTGTTTCATGTGCTGTTCGGTCGTGGCGGGATCGGTGGCGGCTTCGGCCTGCTGGTCAAGCAACTGCATTCGGTCGGGGTGATGTCCCTGGTGATCATCGTCGTGTCCGGGGTGTTCATCGGCATGGTGCTGGCGCTGCAGGGCTTCAATATCCTCTCCAGCTACGGTTCCGAGCAGGCGGTGGGGCAGATGGTCGCCCTGACGTTGCTGCGTGAACTGGGGCCGGTGGTGACCGCCCTGCTGTTCGCCGGTCGCGCCGGTTCGGCGTTGACCGCGGAAATCGGCAACATGAAATCCACCGAGCAGCTTTCCAGCCTGGAGATGATCGGCGTCGATCCACTCAAGTATATTGTCGCGCCACGGCTGTGGGCCGGCTTCATTTCCCTGCCGCTGCTGGCGATGATCTTCAGTGTGGTCGGGATCTGGGGCGGTTCGTGGGTGGCGGTGGACTGGCTGGGTGTCTACGACGGTTCGTACTGGGCCAATATGCAGAACAGCGTGACCTTCAGTGGTGACGTGCTGAACGGAATTATCAAAAGTATCGTGTTCGCCTTCGTGGTGACCTGGATTGCCGTGTTTCAAGGCTACGACTGTGAACCCACTTCAGAAGGGATCAGCCGAGCCACGACCAAGACCGTGGTCTATGCCTCCCTGGCAGTCCTCGGCCTGGACTTTATTCTGACCGCCTTGATGTTTGGAGATTTCTGATGCAAAACCGCACCCTGGAAATCGGTGTCGGCCTTTTCTTGCTGGCTGGCATCCTGGCTTTGCTGTTGCTGGCGTTGCGGGTCAGTGGACTGTCCCCGACGGCGAATACCGAAACCTATAAACTTTACGCCTACTTCGACAATATCGCCGGTTTGACTGTCAGAGCTAAAGTGACCATGGCCGGTGTAACCATCGGCAAGGTCACGGCGATCGATCTGGACCGCGACAGTTTCACCGGCCGGGTGACCATGCAAGTCGAAAAACGCGTGAACAACCTGCCGACTGACTCCACCGCGTCTATCCTCACCGCGGGCTTGCTCGGTGAGAAGTACATCGGTATCAGCGTGGGCGGGGAGGACACCCTGCTCAAGGATGGTGGAACCATTCATGACACCCAGTCGTCGCTGGTACTGGAAGATCTGATCGGTAAATTCTTGCTCAATACCGTTAATAAAGACGCCAAATGAGGAGTTTTTCCATGATCTCTACCTTGCGCCGTAGCCTGCTGGTGTTGCTCGCGGCGCTGCCGCTGATGGGCAATGCCATGGCGGCGCCGTCTGCCCACGACCTGGTGCAGGACACCACCAACCGCATGTTGGCCGACCTGTCGGCGAACAAGGAAAAGTACAAGCAGAACCCGTCGGACTTCTACAACTCGCTGAACACCATCGTCGGCCCGGTGGTGGATGCCGAAGGCATTTCCAAGAGCATCATGACGGTCAAGTACTCGCGCAAGGCAACGCCCGAGCAGATGACTCGCTTCCAGGAGAACTTCAAGCGCGGGCTGTTCCAGTTCTACGGCAACGCCTTGCTGGAATACAACAACCAGGGCATCACCGTCGATGCGCCGAAGGATGAGTCGGGCGACCGGACCAGCGTCGGCATGACCGTCAAGGGCAACAACGGCGCGGTCTACCCGGTGTCCTACACCCTTGAGAAGATCAACGGTGAATGGAAACTGCGCAACGTGATCATCAACGGCATCAACATCGGCAAGCTGTTCCGTGACCAGTTCGCCGATGCCATGCAGCGCAACGGCAACAACCTGGACAAGACCATTGACGGCTGGGCGGGTGAAGTGGAGAAGGCCAAGGCCGAGTCCGAGAAGAACCCGCAGAAGGATAGCGGCGGTGAGTGAGGCCAGCGTTCGCCTCGGCGAGCCGGGTGAATTGCACCTGGCGGGTGTGCTCGACTACAGCACCGGCCCGGCCTTGCGCAAGCAGGGCCAGGCGTTGATCAAGGCCAGCGAGGCGCTGGCCCTGGTGGTTGACTGTTCGGCCGTGGAGAAGTCCAGCAGCGTCGGCCTGGCCCTGCTGCTGGCGTTCATGCGGGACGCGGCGCAGGATGGCAAGTCGTTGAGCATCCGTGCGATGCCCCTGGACATGCGTGAAATCGCCGAAGTTTCCGAGTTGACGGAGCTGTTGGCCGTCCATTGATTGCCTCAAACAGACAAGCCCCCCGTCAGAGTCCTGCAATGCGGGGTTCGCAGGCGCGGGGCTTTTTTGTATGATGGCCGACCCGCGCGCGTTGGGCGCCGATCGAGGTTGAGCATGCAGGCCACCGAAGTAAAGAGTTTCCTTGAAGAAAAACTGGCGGACACTCTTCCACATATACAGGTTGAAGTTGAGGGCGAAGGCTGCAACTTTCAGCTGAATCTGATCAGCGACGAACTGGTGGCCCTGAGCCCGGTGAAGCGTCAGCAGAGCGTTTATGCCCATTTGAACCCGTGGATCGCCGATGGCAGCATCCATGCGGTCACTATGAAATTTTTCAGCCGCGCGGCCTGGGCCGAGCGCACCTGAGCCTCAATTGGCGTCGAGATTCCTATGGATAAACTGATTATTACTGGCGGCGTTCGTCTTGATGGCGAAATCCGCATCTCCGGGGCAAAGAACTCTGCCCTGCCGATCCTGGCCGCCACCCTGCTGTGCGATGGCCCGGTCACCGTGGCCAACCTGCCGCACCTGCACGACATCACTACCATGATCGAGCTGTTCGGACGCATGGGCATCGAGCCTGTGATCGACGAAAAGCTCTCCGTGGAAATCGATCCGCGCACCATCAAGACCCTGGTGGCACCGTACGAGCTGGTGAAAACCATGCGAGCGTCGATCCTCGTGCTGGGTCCGATGGTTGCCCGTTTCGGTGAGGCCGAAGTCGCCCTGCCTGGCGGTTGCGCCATCGGCTCGCGTCCGGTCGACCTGCACATCCGCGGCCTCGAAGCCATGGGCGCGGTGATCGACGTCGAAGGCGGCTACATCAAGGCCAAGGCGCCGGAAGGCGGCCTGCGCGGGGCGAACTTCTTCTTCGATACCGTCTCCGTGACCGGTACCGAGAACATCATGATGGCCGCGGCCCTGGCCCGTGGTCGCAGCGTGCTGCAGAACGCCGCGCGCGAGCCGGAAGTGGTCGACCTGGCGAACTTCCTGATCGCCATGGGCGCGAAGATCTCCGGCGCCGGTTCCGACACCATCACCATCGATGGCGTCGAGCGCCTGCATTCGGCGACCTACAAGGTCATGCCGGACCGTATCGAGACCGGCACCTACCTGGTGGCCGCTGCCGTCACCGGCGGCCGGGTCAAGGTCAAGGACACCGATCCGACCATCCTCGAAGCGGTCCTGGAAAAACTCAAGGAGTCCGGCGCGGTGATCACCACCGGCGAAGACTGGATCGAGTTGAACATGCACGGCAAGCGGCCGAAGGCGGTCAACGTGCGCACCGCGCCGTACCCGGCGTTCCCGACCGACATGCAGGCCCAGTTCATCTCCCTCAACGCCATTGCCGAAGGCACTGGCGCGGTGATCGAGACGATCTTCGAAAACCGTTTCATGCACGTGTACGAACTGCACCGCATGGGCGCCAAGATCCAGGTCGAAGGCAATACCGCGATCGTCACCGGCACCGAGACCCTCAAGGGCGCTCCGGTCATGGCGACCGACCTGCGGGCTTCGGCCAGCCTGGTGATTTCGGCGCTGGCCGCCGAAGGCGACACGCTGATCGACCGCATCTACCATATCGACCGTGGCTACGAGTGCATCGAAGAGAAACTGCAGATGCTCGGTGCCAAAATCCGTCGCGTTCCGGGCTAGTCCCACACGGCCCTGTCGGGCCGATTGCGGGTGATGGATTGACACGGCCCTGGCGGGCCGACTGCTGGTGATGGACTGGCACCGTCCTTGTAGGAGCCGGCTTGCCGGCGATAGCGGTTTATCGGGCGACAAGCATGTCGGCTGCCAGATCGCAATCGCCGGCAAGCCGGCTCCCACGGGACGTGGATATGTCTGTTAGAGTGTTGCTATATCCTGATTTAAGGACCTAGGTTTTCCCATGCTGACCATTGCACTGTCCAAGGGCCGCATCCTCGACGATACCCTGCCGCTGCTCGCGGAAGCGGGTATCGTGCCGACCGAGAATCCGGACAAGAGCCGCAAGCTGATCATTCCGACGACCCAGGCCGACGTGCGCCTGCTGATCGTTCGCGCGACCGATGTGCCGACCTATGTCGAGCATGGTGCCGCCGATCTCGGTGTCGCCGGCAAGGATGTGCTGATGGAATACGGCGGCCAGGGCCTGTACGAGCCGCTGGACCTGCAGATTGCCCAATGCAAGCTGATGACCGCCGGCGCCATCGGCGCGGTGGAGCCCAAGGGCCGCCTGCGCGTGGCCACCAAGTTCGTCAATGTCGCCAAGCGCTACTACGCCGAGCAGGGTCGTCAGGTCGATATCATCAAGCTGTACGGTTCGATGGAGCTGGCGCCGCTGATCGGCCTGGCCGACAAGATCATCGACGTCGTCGACACCGGCAACACCCTGCGGGCCAACGGCCTGGAGCCCCAGGAGCTGATCGCGACCATCAGTTCCCGCCTGGTGGTGAACAAGGCATCGATGAAAATGCAGCACGCCCGCATCCAGTCCCTGATCGACACCCTGCGCAAGGCAGTGGAGTCGCGACACCGCAGCTGATTCACATGCGCGGCCTTGAGTCGCGCCCATCTATCCGTGTCATAGCCAGAATTCTCAGGTGCCCACGCGGATGGCTTGGTAGGTTGTGGCGTGCTGACGCTCAATATCGAACGTCAGCGCGTCCCTGGCGCCTGAGATTTGCTGTTCCCAAGCATTCGCCAATTATTGAGGCCCTCGCTATGACTACGTCTACCGCTATTCGCCGACTCAACGCTGCCGACCCGGATTTCGCCCATCATCTGGATCATCTGCTGAGCTGGGAAAGCGTGTCCGACGACTCGGTCAACCAGCGGGTGCTGGACATCATCAAGGCAGTGCGCGAGCGCGGCGATGCCGCGGTGGTCGAGTTCACCCAGCGCTTCGACGGCCTGGAAGTCGCCTCGATGGCCGACCTGATCCTGCCGCGCGAGCGCCTGGAGCTGGCCCTGACCCGGATCACCGCGCCCCAGCGCGAAGCGCTGGAAAAGGCCGCCGAGCGCGTGCGCAGCTACCACGAGAAGCAGAAGCAGGACTCCTGGAGCTACACCGAAGCCGATGGCACCGTGCTGGGCCAGAAGGTCACGCCGCTGGATCGCGCCGGTCTGTATGTCCCTGGCGGCAAGGCGTCCTACCCGTCGTCGGTACTGATGAACGCGATTCCGGCCAAGGTGGCCGGTGTCACCGAGGTGGTGATGGTGGTGCCGACCCCGCGTGGCGAGATCAACGAACTGGTACTGGCGGCGGCCTGTGTTGCCGGCGTCGACCGCGTGTTCACCATCGGTGGCGCGCAAGCGGTCGCCGCTTTGGCCTATGGCACTGAAAGCGTGCCGAAGGTCGACAAGGTCGTCGGTCCGGGCAATATCTACGTGGCGACCGCCAAGCGCCATGTGTTCGGCCAGGTCGGTATCGACATGATCGCCGGTCCGTCGGAGATCCTCGTGGTCTGCGACGGCCAGACCGATCCGGACTGGATCGCCATGGACCTGTTCTCCCAGGCCGAGCACGACGAAGACGCCCAGGCGATCCTGGTCAGCCCGGATGCCGCGTTCCTCGATCAGGTCGCGGCGAGCATCGCCAGGCTGCTGCCGACCATGGAGCGGGCCGCCATCATCGAAACCTCGATCAACGGTCGCGGTGCGCTGATCCAGGTACGCGACATGCAGCAGGCGATCGAGGTGGTCAACCGCATCGCGCCGGAGCACCTGGAGCTGTCGGTCGCCGACCCGCAGGCCTGGTTGCCGCAGATCCGCCACGCCGGTGCGATCTTCATGGGCCGCCACACCAGCGAAGCCCTGGGCGATTATTGCGCCGGTCCCAACCACGTCCTGCCGACGTCGGGTACCGCGCGCTTCTCGTCGCCGCTGGGGGTGTATGACTTCCAGAAGCGTTCGTCGATCATCTTCTGCTCCGAGCAGGGCGCGTCCGAACTGGGCAAGACCGCTTCGGTGCTGGCCCGTGGCGAGTCCTTGACCGCCCACGCCCGCAGCGCGGAATACCGGATCGTCGCCGATGACAACAAACAGGGGAAACAGGCATGAGCAAGTTCTGGAGCAAATTCGTCAAGGACCTGGTGCCCTATGTGCCGGGTGAGCAACCGAAGCTGACCAGGCTGGTCAAGCTCAACACCAATGAAAACCCCTACGGGCCGTCACCCAAGGCCCTGGCGGCGATGAAGGCCGAGGTCAACGACAACCTGCGCCTGTACCCGGACCCCAACGGCGACCTGCTCAAGCACGCCGTGGCCGAGTACTACGGGGTGCAGACCAACCAGGTGTTCCTCGGCAACGGTTCCGACGAAGTCCTGGCGCACATCTTCCACGGCCTGTTCCAGCAGGATAAGCCGCTGTTGTTCCCGGATATCAGCTACAGCTTCTATCCGGTCTACTGTGGCCTGTACGGCATCGACTTCGCCGCGCTGCCGCTGGATGAGCAGTTCCAGATCCGCGTCGCCGACTATGCCCGGCCCAATGGCGGGATCATCTTCCCCAACCCGAATGCGCCGACCGGCTGCCTGCTGGCGTTGGAAGCGGTCGAGCGGATCCTCAAGGCCAGCCCCGATTCGGTGGTGGTGGTTGATGAGGCCTACATCGATTTCGGCGGCGAAACGGCCATCGGCCTGGTTGACCGTTACCCGAACCTGCTGGTGACCCAGACCCTGTCCAAGTCACGCTCCCTGGCGGGCCTGCGGGTCGGGCTGGCGGTAGGGCATCCGGACCTGGTGGAAGCCCTGGAGCGGATCAAGAACAGCTTCAACTCCTATCCGCTGGACCGCATGGCGATTGCCGGCGCGGCGGCGGCGTTCGAAGACCGGGAGTATTTCCGGGAGACCTGCAACAAGGTCATCGCCAGCCGCGAGTGGCTGGTAGCGCAGTTGCAGGCCAAGGGCTTCGACGTATTGCCGTCGGCGGCGAACTTCATCTTCGCCCGGCACCCGCAGCACGATGCAGCGGCGCTGGCGGCCAAGGTGCGTGAGCAAGGGGTGATCGTTCGTCACTTCAAGCAGGAGCGCATTGCGCAGTTCCTGCGGATCACCATCGGTGCCCCGGAGCAGAACCAGGCACTGATCGACGCGCTGGGCGATCTCTGACGGTCGATCTGACGCCCAACGCGGTCTTGTGGTGAGCGGGCAAGCCCGCTCGCCACGAGTCCCGGCCAGACTTGAACTCGGTTCTGAGCCGGCTCACCGGGCCAGACGCTGCTCCTGCGATGTTGCCTTATTCTTCTTCCTGCGGTGGCGTCTGCTGTGGCGGACGCAGGCCGATTTCCGCAGTCAGCTTCAACTCCTTGCCATTGCGCAGCACCTGGATCGCCACCTTGTCGGTCGGTTTGATCCGCGCCACCTGGTTCATCGAGCGACGACCATCATTGGCCGGCTCGCCGTTGATGCTCAGGATCACGTCACCCAGTTGCAGGCCGGCCTTCTGTGCCGGACCGTCACGGAAAATCCCCGCGACCACGATCCCTGGACGCCCGCTCAAGCCGAACGACTCGGCCAGTTCCTGGGTCAAGGGCTGCACTTCGATACCCAGCCAGCCGCGAATTACCTGGCCGTGCTCGATGATCGCCTTCATCACCTCGACCGCCAGATTGATCGGAATGGCAAAGCCGATGCCTTGCGAGCCGCCGGACTTGGAAAAGATCGCGGTGTTGATCCCGGTCAGATTGCCGTTGGCGTCCACCAGCGCACCGCCGGAGTTGCCGGGGTTGATGGCGGCGTCGGTCTGGATGAAATCTTCGTAGTTGTTCAGGCCCAACTGGTTGCGGCCGGTAGCGCTGATGATGCCCATGGTGGTGGTCTGGCCGACCCCGAACGGGTTGCCGATGGCCAGGGCGATATCGCCGATGCGGATCTTGTCCGAGCGGCCGATGGTGATCGAGGGCAGGTTCGGCAGATCGATCTTGAGCACCGCGAGGTCGGTCTCCGGGTCGCTGCCGATCACCCGTGCCAGGGTTTCGCGACCGTCCTTGAGGGCCACGACTATCTGGTCGGCGCCAGAGGTCACGTGGTTGTTGGTCAGCAGGTAGCCGGTCGAACTCATGATCACCGCCGAGCCCAGACTCGACTCCATGCGTTTCTGCTTGGGCAGGTTATCGCCGAAAAAACGCCGGAATTGCGGGTCCTCGAACAAGGGATGGCTGTTCTTGTTGACCATTTTCGTGGTGTACAGGTTGGCGACCGCCGGGGCCGCGAGGTCCACCGCGTCGGCGTAGGACACCGGGCCCTGCTGGATTGTCGCGGTCTGCGGGGCTTGCTGCAGGTTCACATCCAGGTCCGGTAGCCCGACCCACTGTGGGTAACGCTGAATAATCAGCAAAGCGATCAGCACGCCGGCCAGCAGCGGCCAGCCAAAAAAACGCAGAGCCTTGAGCATTGAGCAAGTCCTGGGAGGTTGCAGGCCATGTCGGACGGCCCATAATGTCGCGCATTATACGAGGCTGCGAGCGCCTCTGAACGGGATATTCAGGAGTTTTTATGGCCGTTGCACTAAGTACCCTGGTGGAGGAGGCGGACCGCTTCCTCGGCAGTTCGCGAATTGCCGATTATTGCCCCAATGGCCTGCAGGTCGAAGGTCGGCCACAGGTCACGCGCATCATCAGCGGGGTCACCGCCAGCCAGGCGCTGCTCGACGCGGCGGTGGAGGCCGGAGCCGACCTGATCCTGGTGCATCACGGTTATTTCTGGAAGGGCGAGGACCCGTGTGTGGTGGGCATGAAGCAGCGCCGGCTGAAAACCCTGCTCAAGCACGATATCAGTCTCCTGGCCTATCATCTGCCGCTGGACCTGCATGCGGAGGTGGGCAACAACGTGCAACTGGCCCGCCAGTTGGATATCACCGTCGAAGGTCCGCTGGATCCCGATAACCCGAAGATCGTTGGCCTGGTGGGCTCCCTGAACGAGCCGATGACTCCGCGGGATTTTGCTCGCAAGGTCCAGGATGCCCTGGGACGCGAGCCACTGCTGATCGAAGGCAGCGAGATGATCCGACGGGTCGGCTGGTGCACCGGTGGCGGCCAGGGTTATATCGACCAGGCGGTACTGGCCGGAGTCGACTTGTACCTGAGCGGCGAGGCCTCCGAGCAGACCTTCCACAGTGCCCGGGAAAACGACATCAGCTTTATCGCCGCCGGTCATCATGCCACCGAGCGTTATGGTGTCCAGGCCCTGGGCGACTACCTGGCGCGGCGGTTTGCCCTGGAGCACCTGTTCATCGATTGCCCGAACCCCATTTAGCAGGCACAACAACAATCCCCTGTAGGAGCCGGCTTGCCGGCGATGGCGTCCGCTCAAGCGATGCATGGCTTGTGGTCCTCATCGCTGGCAAGTTGAACTGGCCTAATGATTCTGGACACCTCAATCGGGCGCTATGATGGCGCTCAAATCTGAGGCGTCTATGGAAATGCGT
>NZ_JACAPR010000015.1 GCF_013385635.1 Pseudomonas gingeri | reverse complement strand
CGGAAGTGGGGCGAATTATAGGCCTGTAGAATTCGCCGTCAAGGGTTAATTTCAGGTTTATTCGGATTTCAGCGTAATACGTGCAAACGCCTTCTTCCCGGCCTGGCAAACATGGGTAGCACCCAGCTTGTATATAAAGGTGCGATCGACAACCTCACCATCTATACGCACACCACCCGACCCGAGCAGGTCACGAGCGACCGCCGAGTTCTTGACCAGGCCCGCCTTGTTGAGGATCGCCGCGATCGGCATGTCTTCAGCCGCGCTCAGCTCGACTTCCGGCAGATCGTCCGGCAGCTCGCCATCCTTCATGCGGTTGCCGGCACCACGGTGAGCATTGGCCGCTGCCTCCTCGCCATGGAAACGCGCGACGATTTCTTCCGCCAGCTTGATCTTGATATCACGCGGGTTCGCGCCCGCCTCGACATCCTTGCGGAACTGGTTGATCTCATCCATCGAGCGAAAGCTCAGCAGCTCGAAGTAGCGCCACATCAAAGCATCGGGAATGGACACCAGCTTGCCGTACATGACACCTGGCGCTTCCTGGATGCCCACATAGTTACCCAGGGACTTGGACATCTTCTTCACGCCATCCAGCCCTTCGAGCAATGGCATAGTGAGAATGCACTGAGCTTCCTGCCCATAGGCGCGCTGCAACTCGCGCCCCATCAGCAGGTTGAACTTCTGATCGGTACCACCCAACTCGACATCCGCGCGTAGAGCGACGGAGTCATACCCCTGCACCAGCGGATAGAGGAACTCATGGATGGCGATCGGCTGGTTGCTGGTATAGCGCTTGTCGAAATCGTCGCGCTCGAGCATGCGCGCCACGGTGTACTGCGAGGTCAGGCGAATGAAGTCCGCCGGCCCCATCTGATCCATCCAGGTGGAGTTGAACGCCACTTCGGTCCTGGCCGGATCGAGAATCTTGAATACCTGAGCCTTGTAGGTTTCGGCATTATCGAGCACCTGCTCACGGGTCAGCGGCGGGCGCGTTGCGCTCTTGCCGCTAGGATCACCGATCATCCCGGTGAAATCGCCGATCAGGAAGATGACCTGATGACCCAGCTCCTGGAACTGGCGCAGCTTGTTGATCAGCACCGTATGACCCAGGTGCAGGTCCGGTGCCGTCGGGTCGAAGCCGGCCTTGATACGCAGCGGCTGGCCGCGCTTGAGCTTCTCGACCAGTTCCGACTCGACCAATATCTCTTCCGCACCACGCTTGATCAGCGCTAGCTGCTCTTCAACCGACTTCATAACCAACCTGCAAGGCTCAGACTCAAAGGGAACCAACCATACAAGATCGCCGCCCAAATACAAGTTTTGCCCGGCGTACGGGCAAGCTTGGGCGCGTCTGCACATGACAGACTTGCTTCAGAGATGTTTTGGTTATATTTTATACAGTTATTTCATCTTCATCATGTCATTCATCTTTTCCAATTCATCTTCTTCAAAGTCAAATTACCTATGACCACAGAACCGTCTAAAGCGCCGCCGCTTTATCCGAAGACCCACCTGCTAGCCGCAAGTGGTATCGCCGCCCTCCTCAGCCTGGCGCTGCTGGTATTCCCTTCCAGCGATGTCGAAGCCAAAAAGACGACCCTGAGCCTTGAACTGGAAAGTCCTGCGGCTCAACTGACACAAGACAATGACGCTGTAGACCTCGACCAAGCCACAAATGAAGGCAATCCATCGCCCTTCGCCCAGATCGACAACAGCGCCGAAGACACCAAGGACACCGCCAAGACCGAGACGGCGCCTGCCGTAGAAGAGAAAAAGACACCCGGCCACCGGGAAGTGATCGTGGCCCGTGGCGATACACTCTCCACCCTGTTCGAGAAGGTCGGCCTGCCTGCTGCCTCAGTACATGAGGTCCTCGCCAGCGATAAACAAGCCAAGCAGTTTTCCCAACTCAAGCACGGTCAGAAACTGGAGTTCGAACTGAGCCCCGATGGCCAGCTGAACAACCTGCACAGCAAGGTCAGTGACCTGGAAAGCATCACCCTGACCAAGGGCCCGAAGGGCTTTACCTTCAACCGCGTGGTCACCAAGCCCACCGTGCAGTCGGCTTATGTCCATGGCGTCATCAACAGCTCCCTGTCCCTCTCGGCCCAGCGCGCGGGCATGCCCCACAGCCTGACCCGGGAGATGGCCAGCGTGTTCGGCTACGACATCGACTTTGCCCAGGACATCCGCCCAGGCGACGAATTCGAGGTGATCTACGAACAGAAAGTGGTCAATGGCAAGACCGTCGGCACCGGCAATATCCTTTCCGCCCGCTTTACCAACCGTGGCAAGACCTACACCGCGGTGCGCTACACCAACAAGCAGGGTTCCAGCAGCTACTACACGGCTGACGGCAACAGCATGCGCAAGGCCTTCATTCGCACGCCGGTGGACTTCGCGCGTATCAGCTCGCGCTTTTCCATGGGTCGCAAACACCCGATCCTGAACAAGATCCGTGCCCATAAAGGTGTCGATTATGCCGCCCCACGTGGCACGCCAATCAAGGCGGCGGGCGATGGCAAGGTACTGTTGGCCGGTCGCCGAGGCGGCTACGGCAATACCGTGATCATCCAGCACGGCAATACCTATCGCACGCTTTATGGCCATATGCAGGGCTTCGCCAAGGGCATCCAGACCGGCAGCAACGTCAAGCAAGGCCAAGTGATCGGCTATATCGGCACCACCGGCCTTTCCACCGGTCCGCACTTGCACTACGAATTCCAGGTCAACGGCGTCCACGTCGATCCATTGGGCCAGAAGCTGCCCATGGCCGATCCGATCGCAAAATCCGAGCGTGCACGCTTCCTTGCCCAGAGCCAGCCGCTGATGGCGCGTATGGACCAGGAGAAATCCACCAAGCTCGCCTCGGCCAAGCGCTGAATCATGGCGCTCTATATCGGCGTGATGTCCGGCACCAGCCTCGATGGGCTGGATATCGCGCTGGTCGAGTTGAGCACACGGATCGGACTGCTGGCGACCCACTACATTCCCATGCCCGACGCCCTGCGCGCCGAGTTGCTCGGCCTGTGCGCCAGCGGCCCGGATGAAATTGCCCGGGCCGCGATCGCCGAACACCACTGGGCAACTCTCGCCGCCCAAGGCGTCAATACGCTCCTCGCACAACAGTCACTGACGCCCGAGGCGATTCGCGCCATCGGCAGCCATGGCCAGACCATCCGTCACGAACCCGCCCGCGGCTTTACCGTGCAGATCGGCAATCCGGCACTGCTGGCGGAGCTGACCGGCATCAGCGTCGTCAGCGACTTCCGGCGGCGCGACGTGGCGGCCGGTGGGCAAGGTGCGCCCCTGGTTCCAGCCTTCCATGAAGCGCTGTTCGAAGAACGCAATAGTGCAGCACTGAAGAGTAGTGCGGTGTTGAATATCGGCGGATTCAGCAACCTGAGCCTGATCGAGCCGGGCAAGCCCGTGTCAGGCTTCGACTGCGGCCCCGGCAACGTGCTGCTGGATGCCTGGATCCATGACCAGCGCGGTCAGACCTACGACAGAAACGGCCAATGGGCGGCCAGCGGCCAGGTCGAACCGACACTGCTGCAAGCACTGCTTGGCGATCCCTTCTTCCGCACCACCGGCCCCAAGAGTACCGGGCGCGAAGTTTTCAACCTGAATTGGCTGAAGCAGCACCTGGGACGACTACCTGCCTTCAAGCCCGAAAACGTTCAGGCCACCCTGCTCGAGCTCACGGCGCAGACCATCATCGCGTCACTGACCGGCGCGCAGGCTGGCACACAGGAACTGCTGGTGTGCGGCGGCGGCGCCCACAACGAGGCATTGATGAACCGCCTGGGACAATTGCTGCCAGGCGCCACGGTTGCCAGCACCGCAAGTCATGGCGTCGATCCCGATTGGGTGGAAGCCATGGCCTTCGCCTGGCTGGCCCATTGCTGCCTCGCAGGCATCCCGACCAACCGTCCCAGCGTCACCGGCGCACGTGGCTTGCGGGTATTGGGCGCGATCTACCCCGCCTGAGCCTCCGCAGCTAAAAGACACACAGCAAAACGCCGCGAAATTCGCGGCGTCGAGGGTGAAACACTTACTAATCGATCAGATCGAGAACGACGAGCCGCAACCACAGGTAGTGGTGGCATTCGGGTTCTTGATGACAAACCGCGAGCCTTCCAGGCCTTCCTGGTAATCCACCTCTGCGCCCGCCAGATACTGGAAGCTCATCGGATCGACCACCAGGCTGACGCCTTCGCGCTCGACAATGGTGTCGTCATCGGCGACATCTTCATCGAAGGTAAAGCCGTACTGAAACCCTGAACAACCGCCGCCCGTAACGAATACGCGCAGCTTCAAGCGATCATTACCCTCTTCATCGACCAGGCTCTTCACCTTGTGCGCGGCACCGTGGGTGAATTGCAAAGCCGTGGGGGTGAAGGATTCGACGCTCATGCTGACTATCTCCCGGCGTTACGCCGCCATAATGCGTGATGACGCGCATTATCCGCTTCTCCTAGAAAAGCGGTCAACTATTGTTAGGGTATATCAATCAACCCGCACGGCATCACGAAATGCAAAAAGGCCCGCTTGACGGGCCCTTCTGTTAAGCGAGAGTGACGCCTTACGGCAGCATGCCGGCATGGGACAAGCCCAGGCGCTCATCCAGGCCGAACAGGATGTTCAGGTTCTGTACCGCCTGACCCGAAGCCCCCTTGACCAGGTTGTCGATCACCGAAAGCACGACCACCAGGTCACCATCCTGTGGACGGTGCACCGCGATCCGGCAGACGTTGGCGCCACGTACGCTGCGGGTTTCCGGGTGGCTGCCGGCCGGCATCACATCAACGAACGGTTCGTCGGCATAACGCTTCTCGAACAGTGCCTGCAGGTCGACGGAACGATCCACCACGGTTGCATAGAGCGTCGAGTGAATGCCGCGAATCATCGGCGTGAGGTGCGGCACGAAGGTCAGGCCGACGTCCTTGCCCGCCGCAAGGCGCAGGCCCTGGCGGATTTCCGGCAGATGGCGGTGGCCCTTGACGGCATAGGCCTTCAGGCTTTCCGAGGTCTCGGAATACAGCGAGCCGACACTGGCACCACGACCGGCGCCACTGACACCGGACTTGCAGTCGGCGATCAGCCGCGAAGTATCCGCCAGCCCGGCTTCGAGCAACGGCAGGAAACCCAGCTGGGTAGCGGTTGGATAACAACCGGGCACGGCAATCAGGCGCGCCTGGCGGATTTTCTCGCGATTCACTTCCGGCAGGCCATACACCGCTTCGTCCAGCAGCGCCGGCGCACCGTGCGGCTGACCGTACCACTTGGCCCATTCATCGGCGTCCTGCAGGCGGAAGTCCGCGGACAGGTCGATCACCTTGGTCCCGGCTGCCAGCAACTCACCGGCCAGGGCGTGAGCGACACCGTGAGGCGTGGCGAAGAACACCACGTCACAGGCACCGAGGGTCTTGATATCCGGCACGCTGAACGCCAGGCCATCGTAGTGACCGCGCAGGTTCGGGTACAGGTCGGCGACGGCCAGGCCAGCCTCGGATCGAGAAGTGATGACCACCACTTCTGCCTGCGGATGCTGTGCCAGCAGACGCAGCAATTCGACACCGGTGTAACCCGTGCCGCCGACGATACCGACCTTGACCATGACCTGCCCTCAACGAAACCACTGGAAAGCCCACGATAATAGGGGCCGCGCGCGCCTGCGACAACCGTCAAGGTGACGTGCGGACGCTCAAGCCTCTACTATTCGGCCTACCGTGAACCTGGGAATAACCAAAAATGCTTTATCTATGGCTCAAAGCCTTTCATATCGTCAGTGTCGTCTGCTGGTTTGCCGGCCTGTTCTACCTGCCCCGCCTGTTCGTCTACCACGCCCAGAGCGAGGATACGATCAGCAAGGAACGCTTCAGCGTCATGGAGCGCAAGCTGTACCGGGGAATCATGGGGCCGGCGATGATCGCCACACTGATCTTCGGCGGCGGCCTGATCGCCCTCAACCCCAGTATCTTCAGCCAGGGCGGCTGGATACATGCCAAGCTGACCCTGGTGGTGCTGCTGATCGGTTATCACCATATGTGCGGCGCCCAGGTGAAACGTTTTGCCCGTGGCGAGAACACCCGCAGTCATGTCTTTTATCGCTGGTTCAATGAAGTGCCGGTTCTGATATTGCTGGCTATTGTAATTCTGGTCGTGGTCAGACCGTTCTGAATCCAACCAGCCTTCACTCTCGGAGTACCGCCAATGTCGCTGCCCGCTCTGCTCGAACAACGTCTGCGCCTGCCTGTCGTGGCTGCGCCAATGTTCCTGATTTCCAACCCGCAACTGGTGCTGGCGTGCTGCCGCAACGGCGTGGTGGGCAGCTTCCCGGCACTCAACCAACGGGAAAGCAGCGGCTTCAAGGCCTGGCTGGAGGAAATCGAAGCCGGGCTGGCACAGCTGGACAATCCGGCGCCCTATGCCGTCAACCTGATCGTGCACAACAGCAACCCGCGCCTGCAGGCGGACCTGCAGATCTGCATCGAACACAAGGTCCCGATCGTCATCACCAGCCTGGGCGCGGTCAAGGAACTGGTGGATGCGGTCCACAGCTATGGCGGTCTGGTCTTCCATGATGTGACGACCCGACGCCACGCGGAAAAAGCCGCTGAAGCGGGTGTCGACGGCTTGATCGCGGTCGCCGCCGGCGCTGGCGGCCATGCCGGGACCTGGAGCCCATTTGCGCTGATCGCCGAGATCCGGCAGTTCTTCGACAAGACCCTGCTGCTGGCCGGCTGCCTGAACCATGGCCATGAGATTCTCGCCGCACAATTGCTGGGGGCCGACCTGGCCTATTTCGGCACGCGCTTTATCGGCACCACGGAAAGCCATGCCCCAGAAGCCTATAAAGAGATGCTGTTGACCTCCCGGGCCGCCGACATCGTGCATACCGCCGCCGTCTCCGGCGTGCCGGCCAGCTTCATGCGCCAGAGCCTGGAAAATGCCGGCTTCGACCTCGCCGCACTGCAGGGCAAGGGCGAAGTCAATTTCGGTTCGAAGCTCAAGCCCCTCAGCGACGAAGCCAAGGCCTGGAAGACTGTCTGGTCGGCAGGCCAGGGCGTCGGTGAAATCGGCGACCTGCCGAGCGTCGACCAGTTGATCGAGCGACTCGACGACGAATACCGCAAGGCCCAGGCTCTCGCCGCCCGGCTGCCACAGCGCTGGCCACGTTAGCGAAAGCCCGATGGCCTGCAAGCACCTTGCGGGCCTACACTACGCGCCATCACTGCCGCGACAAGGACGCCACCCATGAGCAACAACCGCTTCAAAATCGTATTCGACGGCGCCCTGCTGCCCGGAGTGGAACAAACCACCGCCCAGTTCAACCTGGCCGAACTGTTCAAGACCGATGTCGCCTCCGTGGAGAAACTGTTCAGCGGCCGACCGATTGCGCTCAAGCGCGATCTTTCATCCGCCGAGGCACACTCCTACCTCGAAGCCCTGCGCAAGACCGGTATCGATGCCCGCATCGAAGAGGAAGCGCCGGTCGTAGAACTGAGCCTGGCGGATATCAACGAACTCCCCGCCAGTGTCGCACCGCCGGCCACCCGTATCGCGGATTCGCCCTATGCACCGCCAACCGCCCAGGTCGGTGATAGCCTGCCGACCTTCGGCCCGCTCAAGGCCTTTACCATCAAGGGACGAATCGGGCGGCTGCGCTACCTGGCGTGGAGCATGGTTGCCACGTTCATCGCGATAATCGCGGTCGCCGTGATTGCCATCGTCCTGAGCGGGTCCAACTTCGCCGGGATCAGCCTGGCCCTCATCGCACTGGCCGTCTTCATTGTCGTTACCGTGCAGATCGCCATACAACGCCTGCACGATATCGGCTGGTCCGGCTGGCTCTGGCTGTTGACGCTGGTGCCCTTTATCGGCAGCGTGTTTCCCTTCGTCCTGATGTTCTACCCGGGCAATGCCGGTGCCAACCAATACGGCGCCCCGCCGCCGCCCAACAGCACAGCGGTAAAGGTGCTGTCGGTCCTGGCGGTGATCGGTATCGTCGCCATTATCGTCTTTGGCGCAGGCGGCGGAGTGAAGGACATCGAGGATCGCTACAACAATGAAGCGGCCAGCCAGTCCGACAACAGCGACGAGGCAGCCGAAGCCGCCGCGCCCGCTGTAGACTATGAGAAAGAATAAACAGCGCTGACCTTGCGACCTCCCTGTCCCAAGGCTGTGCGCCGTTGCCATGGAGAATTGCATGACCCGTTACGCCCTGATCACCGGCGCTTCCAGCGGTATCGGCCTGGCCCTGGCCGAAGCCCTGGCGCGCCGCGGTCGCAACCTGATCCTGGTTGCCCGTCAACGTGATCGGCTGGAAAGTATTGCCATCGAGTTGACCCAGCGCTTCGGCGTCGAAGTACTGTTCCGTGCCTGCGACCTGGGCGAACCGCTGCGCCTGTCCGGATTCCTGCTGGAGCTGGAGGAAGGCGAGCGCCAGATCGACCTGCTGGTCAATTGTGCCGGTATCGGCACCTGCGGTCCGTTCCTGGCCCAGGACTGGGGCACCGAGCAGGACCTGATCGAAGTGAACATCCTCGCCCTCACCCGCCTGTGCCATTCCCTGGGCAACCTGATGGCGATTCAAGGCGGCGGGCAGATCCTCAATGTGGCGTCCATCGCCGCGTTTCACCCCGCGCCGTGGATGAGCAGCTATTACGCCAGCAAGGCCTATGTGTTGCATTTCAGCGAAGGCCTGCGCGAGGAACTGAAAAAAACCGGGATCAAGGTCTCGGTGCTCTGTCCCGGCCTGACCCGCACCGCCTTCTTCGACACCGCCCAGTTGCAAGTCGACAAGCTCCGGGACAGCAAACTGATGATGAGCCCCGAAGAGGTCGCGCTCTATACCGTCCGCGCCCTGGAAAAGAATCGCGCGGTGATCATCCCCGGTTGGCGCAACCGCTGGCTGTCTCGTGCCCCGCGCCTGGGCAGCCGCTGGATGGTGCGCAAACTTGCCGGCTGGGTGACCCGCGCCTATTGCCCGCGCTGACACTTGAACGCCCGACACTTGAACTCAAGGCCCGCTGCAGACAGACTCTGGCCCGCCCCCACCCAATGGAGAAACAGCTGTGGATACTCTGTTCACCAAGATCATCAACAGAGAAATACCCGCGAAGATCATTTACGAGGATGACCAGGTCCTGGCCTTCCACGACATCGCCCCGCAGGCCCCGGTGCATTTCCTGGTGATTCCGAAAAAGCCGGTGCGCACCCTCAACGACCTCACCGAGGATGACAAGGCGCTGGCCGGGCATATCCTGTTCACCGCCCAGCGCCTGGCGCTGGAACTGGGCTGCGAAGAAGGCTTCCGCGTGGTGATGAACTGCAACGAGATGGGTGGACAGACGGTCTATCACATCCATATGCATGTGCTGGGTCAACGCCAGATGAACTGGCCGCCGGGCTGATACCCCAGGGAACATGCAATCCCCTGTAGGCGCTGGCTTGTGTAGGAGCGGGCTTGTCGGGACGCCGCACCGCCGTGAAGCTTTTAGCAATCTCAAGAGCCTCATCGCCGACAAGCCGGCTCCTACAGGTCTGGCGGTGCCTGCAAAATCATGCCCCTCGTCTCGACCCCATGACCCAACGCAAACCTTCCCCGCTCGATTGCGGTAAACTGCAGGCCGAGATTCCTCCGGAGGTCAGCATGACTACCCAACGTCACTACTCGCCGATTGACCGTCTGCTACTGCAAGCCGATACCGCCATGCGCACCTTGCTGCCATTCAGCGGCCAGCCGTATCGCCCGTCGCCGGCCATCGTCCAGCCCGAAGCGCAGATGAGCGAGGACGACACCCGTCACGTCGCCGGACTGATGCGCATCAACCACACGGGTGAAGTCTGCGCCCAGGCGCTGTATCAGGGCCAGGCGCTGACCGCCAAGCTGCCCCATGTACGCGAGGCGATGGAACACGCTGCCGAGGAAGAAATCGATCACCTGGCCTGGTGCGAGCAACGCATCCGCCAGTTGGGCAGCCATCCCAGCGTGCTGAACCCGCTGTTCTATGGCCTGTCCTTCGGTATCGGCGCGGTTGCCGGATTGATCAGCGACAAGGTCAGCCTGGGATTCGTCGCGGCGACCGAAGACCAGGTCTGCAAACACCTGAACGAGCATCTCGAACAATTGCCCGTCGAAGATGAAAAATCCCGGGCGATTCTCGAACAGATGCGCATCGACGAAGAGCACCATGCCGAATCCGCACTCGACGCCGGTGGTTTCCGTTTCCCGGCACCGGTGAAATTCGGCATGAGCCTGCTGGCCAAGGTCATGACCAAGAGCACTTACCGCATCTGAACGAAACAAGGTCTTGTAGGAGCCGGTTTGCCGGCAACGGGGCCAACCGATCGTTCCCACGCTCCAGCGTGGGAACGCCTCACGGGACGTTCTGCGTCCGCTCCAGATCTGTGACGCAGAGCGTCACGGGCGGCATGCCCACGCAGAGCGTGGGAACGATCAACGCGCTGAGTTGGCAATCACTTTGTGGGAGCTGGCTTGCCAGCGGTGAGACCGCTTGAGAGCGGTATCGCCCGAACAGACGCCATCGCCGGCAAACCGGCTCCTAAAGACTCAGCCGAGTTCGATGATCTCGTAATCATGGCTGATGGCAACGCCGGCGGCGCCGAGCATGATCGAGGCCGAACAGTATTTCTCGGCGGACAGTTCGATCGCCCGTTTGACCTGGGCCTCCTTCAAGCCACGGCCCTTGACCACGAAATGCAGGTGGATCCTGGTGAACACCTTCGGGTCTTCGGTCGCCCGCTCCGCTTCAAGGAAGGCTTCGCAGCTTTCGATGGCCTGGCGCGACTTCTTCAGGATGCTGACCACATCGAAATTGCTGCAACCGCCCAACCCCAGCAGGAGCATTTCCATCGGACGTACACCCAGGTTGCGGCCGCCGCTTTCCGGAGGGCCGTCCATCACCACCACATGCCCGCTACCCGACTCTCCGAGGAACATGGCTTCGCCAGCCCATTGGATGCGTGCCTTCATCGCCAAGACTCCACTGCTAAAAAAGGGTCGCCAGCTTAGCACAGCGCCAGACGCGTCCAGGCGACGACCGGCTGGTCGACCCGGTAAATTCCCAAATCTCGACACAATGTGTCTGTTAAGCTGGCGCCAAATCGCTGGCGTTCTGCCAGCTTTCGAGCTACGACTAAAAAAACAAACCACACCGTGCAGTCTTTTCGGGATACAACCATGGTTGCTCTGGCTTCCGCTTCCGCCCCCAAGATCAAGAACCTCGATAAACTGCTGATGCATTGTCAGCGCCGACGTTACCAGGCCAAGAGCAATATCATTTGCGCCGGTGATCGCTCGCAAACCCTGTTTTTCATTGTCAAAGGCTCGGTCACCATCCTGATCGAGGACGATGACGGGCGGGAAATGATCATCGCCTATCTCAACGCCGGCGATTTCTTTGGTGAGCTGGGCCTGTTCGAGCAGGCCGGCCACGAACAGGAGCGCAGCGCCTGGGTGCGCGCCAAGATCGAATGTGAAGTGGCGGAGATCAGCTACTGCAAGTTCCGCGAGCTGGCCCAGCAGGACCCGGATATTCTCTACGCTCTCAGCGGACAGATCGCCCAGCGCCTGCGCAACACCACCCGCAAGGTCGGTGACCTGGCGTTCTTCGACGTCACCGGACGTGTCGCCCGTTGCCTGCTGGAACTGTGCAAGCAGCCGGACGCCATGACGCACCCGGACGGCATGCAGATCAAGATCACCCGTCAGGAAATCGGCCGTATCGTCGGCTGCTCACGGGAAATGGTCGGCCGCGTGCTCAAGGATCTGGAAGAGCAGAACCTGGTGCACGTCAAAGGCAAGACCATGGTGGTGTTCGGCACCCGCTAGGCGGACGGCATGTCCGCCAGCATCTGCTGGTACAGCCCGGCCAGGCGCTCAAGGAATAGCGGGGCCGGATACACTTCATGCAAGGCGATATGGCTTGAAGCCCGTACACGCTGCTCCAGCCCGCACACCTGATTGAAACGATTGACCGCCGCGACCATCGAATCGCGTTCGTCGTCGATCAGCATCGCCCCGTGCACCAGCCCGACCGGACGGGTTCCGCCCCGGCTTTGCCGCCAGCGCTGGGCAGTACCGACCATCTTGCGACCATTGAGGTTGACGTTATAGCGGCCATCGCAAAACGCACCGTCAATTTCTCCCAGGGACGCAGTCCCGCCCAACTCGTCCAGCACATCGCAGATCGGCTGGCACAAACGCAGGTAGCCGGTTTCAATCCGGTTCTGATCACCCTCGCTGCGCGGCGGTGCATAGACCAGGGCGATATTGATCGTCGAGGCGGATTGCGGCACCGGCTCGCCACCGGTCTCACGCAACAACACCGGCCAGCCGCTGGCGGCCAACGCGTCGCAGGCAGCCTCGAAGCCCGGCAGGCGGCTCAGGCGCCGGGGCATGACCAGCGCATGATCGGTGGGCTGCCAGAACAACAGCCCCCACTCCTGCTCGCCGGCACAGACCGCCGCCAGCAAATCCTGTTCGGCACGCAGGCCGGCTTCGACGGTAAGGGTAACGGGCAGTGTCATGGCAAGAAGATCCCTCTTTATCGTGCCTGCAAGCAAGGCCGGTGGGAGCAGGTTGTGTGGGAGCAGGTTGTGTGGGAGCAGGTTGTGTGGGAGCAGGTTGTGTGGGAGCGGGCTTGCCCGCGAAGAGGCCCTCAAGACCGCCAAGAGCTTCGCGGGCAAGCCCGCTCCCACAAAAAGCGCTCATAAAGGCTCACATTGCAAACGAGCCCATTCCTGCATACGAACAGCTCGATTCAATCGAGGGTAGAACCGCTGACCACGGGCGATCCGCGCTCCGGAAAGAACAGTCGCTGCAGCTCATCGCCCGGGCTTTCCGCGCGCATGAACGCTTCGCCAACCAGGAACGAGTACACCTCGCTGATTTCCATCAGCTCGACGTCGGCACGATTGAGGATACCGCTCTCGGTAATCACCAGGCGGTCGCGCGGCACGATCGGCAGCAGATCGAGAGTGGTTTCGAGACTGACCTCGAAGGTGTGCAGGTTACGGTTGTTGATACCGATCAACGGCGTATCGAGGTGTTTCAGCGCCCGCTCCAGCTCCGCGGCGTCATGGGACTCCACCAGCACATCGAGGCCGACGCCCTTGGCCACCGAGGCCAACTCGGCCATCAGCACATCGTCCAGCGCGGAAACGATCAGCAGGATGCAGTCGGCGCCCATCGCCCGGGCTTCGACGATCTGGTACGGATCGACCATGAAGTCCTTGCGGATCACTGGCAACTTGCAGGCCCCACGGGCCTGCTGCAGATACAGGTCCGCCCCCTGGAAATAATCCACGTCGGTCAGTACCGAAAGACAGGTCGCCCCGCCCTTCTCGTAGCTCCTGGCGATATCGGCCGGGATGAAGTTCTCGCGGATGACGCCCTTGCTCGGCGAGGCCTTCTTGATTTCGGCAATCACCGCCGGATGCTTCAGCCGGGCCTGCTCGATCAGCGCCTTGGCGAAGCCACGCGGTGCGTCAGCGGCGCGAGCCAGATTCTCCAACTCGGCCAGGCTCACGCGAGCACGGCGCTCAGCGACTTCCTCGGCCTTGCGGACCAGTATCTTTTCCAGAACGGTCGGCACACTCATCCTTCATTCTCCTGCTTGAACACGGCGGTGAACGCGCCCAGCTCTTCGAGTTTCTCACGGGCCAGGCCGGTGTGAAGCGCGTCGTGAGCCAGGGCAACGCCCTCTTTCAGGCTGCTGGCATGATCGGCGGCATACAGCGCGGCACCGGCATTGAGCACGATCATCTCCGCGGCTTTCTGGCCATTCTCGGTTTTGCGGCGACCCAGCGCATCACGGATCAACGCCAGGGACGCTTCCGGGCTATCCACCACCAGGCCGAACAGACTCTGGCTTTTTATACCCAAGTCTTCGGGCTGAACCCAATATTCTGTTATTGCATCGTTTTTCAGCTCGGCCACATAGGTCGGCGCCGCCAGGCTGAATTCGTCCAGGCCGTCCTGGGAATGCACCACCAGTACATGCTTGCTGCCCAGGCGTTGCAAGACTTCAGCCAATGGACGGCAAAGCGCCTGGTTGAAAACCCCCACCACCTGATGTTTCACGCCGGCCGGATTCGTAAGCGGGCCAAGCATGTTGAACAGAGTGCGCAGGCCAAGGTCACGACGCGGGCCGGCCGCGTACTTCATGGCGCGGTGATGGGTCTGGGCGAACATGAAGCCGATGCCGACATTGTCGATGCAGCGTGCCACCTGGACCGGCGTCAGGTTCAGGTAGATACCGGCCGCTTCGAGCAGGTCGGCGCTGCCGCTCTTGCCCGACACCGCGCGGTTGCCGTGCTTGGCAACGGTGCACCCGGCCGCCGAGACCACGAAGGCCGAGGCGGTGGACACGTTGAAAATGTTGGCGCCATCGCCGCCGGTGCCGACCACGTCGACCACACCGTCGAGGCTCTTGAGCTCGACCTTGTCCGCCAGCTCGCGCATGACCGATACCGCACCGACTATTTCATCGATGCTTTCGCTCTTCATGCGCATGGCCATCATGAAGGCGCCGATCTGCGCCTCGGTGCATTGCCCGGTCATGATTTCACGCATGACGTCGCGCATTTCTTCGGTGCTCAGGTCCAGATGGCCGACGATACGGCTCAGGGCAGTCTTGATATCCATGAAAAGTCCTTAGCGCGTGCCGCCGGTCTGCTTGAGAAAGTTGGCGAACAGCTGGTGGCCCTGCTCGGAAAGAATCGACTCGGGGTGGAACTGCACCCCTTCGATGTTCAGTGTCTTGTGGCGCAGCCCCATGATCTCGTCGACCGAGCCGTCCGCCAGTTGGGTCCAGGCGGTCAGTTCCAGGCAGTCAGGCAGGGTTTCGCGCTTGACGATCAGGGAATGATAACGGGTGACGGTCAACGGCAGGTTGAGGCCCTCGAACACACCCTTGCCCTCGTGGAACAACGGGCTGGTCTTGCCGTGCATGACCTGGCGGGCACGTACCACATCGCCGCCAAAAGCCTGGCCGATGGATTGGTGGCCCAGGCAGACGCCGAGGATCGGCAGCTTGCCGGCGAAATGCTTGATCGCCTCCAGGGAAATGCCCGCTTCGGTCGGCGTGCAAGGGCCCGGCGAAACCACGATGCGCTCGGGCTTGAGGGCTTCGATTTCGGCCACGGTCAGTTCGTCGTTACGCACGACCTTGACGTCCGCGCCCAACTCGCCGAGGTATTGCACGACGTTGTAGGTAAACGAGTCGTAGTTATCGATCATCAGCAACATGACAAAAAGCTCCTCAGGCGTCGGACGCGGGGGTTTGTTCAGCGAGGGCGACCGCACGGAACATCGCGCGACGCTTGTTCAGCGTTTCTTCCCACTCCAGCGCCGGCACCGAGTCGGCGACGATGCCGCCACCGGCCTGCACATGCAGTTCACCATTCTTGATCACCGCGGTACGAATGGCGATGGCGGTGTCCATATTGCCGTTCCAGGCGTAGTAACCGACCGCGCCGCCGTATACGCCGCGCTTGACCGGTTCGAGTTCATCGATGATTTCCATGGCGCGGATCTTCGGCGCACCGGACAGGGTGCCCGCCGGCAGGATCGCCCGCAGTGCGTCCATGGACGTCAAGCCGCTCTTGAGCTGACCGGTGACGTTGGACACGATATGCATGACGTTGGAATAACGCTCGATGACCATCTTTTCGGTGAGCTTCACCGAGCCGATCTCGGACACCCGCCCGGTATCGTTGCGCCCCAGGTCGATCAGCATCAGGTGCTCGGCGATTTCCTTGTCGTCGGACAGCAGGTCTTCTTCCAGCGCCTGGTCGGCCTCTTCGGTAGCGCCCCGCGGACGGGTGCCGGCGATCGGCCGCACGGTGATCAGGTTGTCTTCGACCCGCACCAGCACTTCCGGCGAACTGCCGACGACATGGAAATCGCCGAAGTTGAAGAAGTACATGTAAGGCGTCGGGTTGAAGCAGCGCAGCGCCCGGTACAGGTCGATGGGCGCGGCCTTGAAGTCGATGGACATGCGCTGGGACGGCACTACCTGCATGCAGTCACCGGCGAGGATATATTCCTTGATGGTATCGACCGCGCGTTCGTAGTCGCTCTGGGTAAAGCTCGAGCGGAATACCGGATCGGCAGCCGGCGGACGGTCCAGTTCGAGTCCGCGACGTGGCTTGATCGGCTGACGCAATTGCTCCAGCAGTTCCTGCAGGCGCGCCTGGCCTTCTTCGTAGGCATTGTCCCGGGAAGGATCGGCGAGGACGATGGCGTGCATCTTGCCGGCCAGATTGTCGAAGACCACCACGGCATCGGAGACCATCAGCAGGATATCCGGTACGCCCAGCGGGTCCGGGTTCGGGCATTTGCCCAGGCGCTTCTCGACGTAGCGCACGCAGTCATAACCGAAGTAGCCCACCAGGCCGCCGTTGAAGCGCGGCAGTCCGGCGATGGTCGGTACATTATAGCGGGCCTTGAAGTCCTCGACGAAGGCCAGGGGATCCTCGGCTTCAGCGCTTTCGATCTCGACGCCGTCATGGGTCACGCTGATCTGGTGGTCATGCACGCGCAGCACGGTGCGGCACGGCAGGCCGATGATCGAGTAGCGGCCCCATTTCTCGCCGCCCTGCACCGATTCCAGCAGATAGGAGTTGGGCTGGTCGGCCAGTTTCAGGTAGATCGACAGCGGGGTATCGAAGTCGGCCAGGGTTTCGCAGGCAAGCGGGATGCGGTTATAGCCGGCAGCGGCCAAACGCAGGAATTCTTCGCGGGTCATGATATGCCTCGTGGCTTGAGGTTCAAACAGTCAGGTATGCAAACGCGCCGCACAGGCGGCCAGGATCATGTCAGGCGCGCCAACGCCAACGGGCCAGGGCCTTGATGACTTTCATCCAGAGTTTGCGAGTGACCACCACGATGGCGTTTCCAGGAGGGGATTGAAGACAGTCCGCCGACATTAGCTCAGCGCCAGCTTCCAGGCAACCGGGAATCAGTGCGCGCAAGTCGTCGATGACCAGCGCCGGCTCTTCTTCGGCGATCGGCCGGCCATGATTGTAGCCATAACTGAGCGCCACGCAGATGACACCCGCCGCCTTGGCGGCCTGCACATCATTGCGTGAATCGCCGACGAACAGGCACTGCGACGCCGGGATACCCGCCATTTTCATCACATGGAACAGCGCGGCAGGGTCGGGCTTGCGCTGCGGCAGGGTATCGCCGCCGATAATCCAGCGAAAAAACCGCCCCAGCTTCATTTCATCGAGCAACGGCGCGACAAAGCGTTCAGGCTTGTTGGTGATCAGGGCCATTTCCACGCCCTGCTTCTGCATCCACTTCAGGGTTTCGCGCACGCCGGGGTAGACCGTGGTCAGGTCATGACCACCGTCATAGGCGTCCATGAAGATTTCCAGGGCCTGCTCGGCTTCACTGTCGGCCACCGTCGCATGATCGAGGCCGCCGGCCAATGCCCGGCGCACCAGTACCAGGGCGCCGTTGCCGACCCATTCGCGTACGGCCGCAAGGCCCGCGGCGGGACGTCCCAGGGTGAGCAGCATCTTGTCCACCGCCGTCGCCAGGTCCGGCACCGAATCGATCAATGTGCCATCCAGATCGAACATCACCAGCTTGGGCAGACGGCCCGGAAAGAGCTGCTCGAAGCCGCTCATGGGCGAGCCAGCGCCAGTTCGGCGCGCATCTTCTCGATCACTTCCCGATAATCCGGGGCGTTGAAGATCGCCGAGCCGGCGACAAAGGTGTCAGCCCCGGCCGCGGCGATTTCGCGGATGTTGTTCACATTCACGCCACCGTCGATTTCCAGGCGGATATCGCGTCCCGAGGCATCGATCAGCGCCCGCGCTTCGCGCAGCTTGTCGAGAGTGCCGGAGATGAACTTCTGGCCGCCGAAGCCCGGGTTGACGCTCATCAGCAGGACCATGTCGACCTTGTCCATCACGTACTTGAGCACGTCGAGCGGCGTCGCCGGGTTGAACACCAGGCCGGCCTTGCAACCGCCTTCGCGGATCATCTGCAGGGAACGGTCGACGTGCAGCGTGGCTTCCGGGTGGAAGGTGATGTAGGTCGCACCGGCTTCGATGAAGTCGCCGATGATACGGTCCACCGGGCTGACCATCAGGTGCGCGTCGATCGGTGCGGTAATGCCGTATTTGCGCAACGCCGCGCAGACCATCGGGCCGATGGTCAGGTTGGGGACGTAATGGTTGTCCATGACATCGAAGTGAACGATGTCGGCGCCGGCGGCGAGAACATTGTCCACTTCCTGGCCCAGGCGGGCGAAGTCGGCGGAGAGAATCGACGGAGCAATTGCGAAGGGCTGCATGACGCACCTTTTTTGAGCAGAATCACGGTGGCGCGCATTGTATACCTCCTGCTTCGCCACGCGCACCGTGACCGCGATGATTGGCCGCACCGTCAGGAGGCAGTTGTCCTGCGACGTCAGTAGGCGGCGCGGTAGATCTTCTCGATATCCATCGCACTCAGGCGACGCGGGTTATTGCGCATCAGGCGCTCGATACCCGCGGCCTCCACGGCCATCGCCGGGATCGCATCGAGAGGTACGCCGAAGCTGTTCAGGCCGACCGGGATCTCCACCGCACGGCACAATTCGCTCATGGCGGCGACCGCCTTGTCCGCCGACTCGATGGTACTCAGGCCGGAAACATTCACCCCCATGGCGATGGCGATGTCCTGCATGCGCTCGACACAGGCCAGCTTGTTCCACTGCATGACATACGGCAGCAGCAGCGCATTGCTCACCCCGTGGGCGATATTGAAGCGTCCGCCGAGGGGGTAGGCCAATGCATGCACCGCGCCGACGCCGGCATTGCCGAAAGCCATGCCGGCCATCAGGCTGGCGGTGGCCATGTCTTCGCGTGCCGGCAGGTTCGCCGGGTTGGCGTATGCCTTGGGCAAGGCCCTGGCGATCAGTTTGACGGCGCCAATGGCCAACGCGTCGGTGATCGGCGAGGCATTGAGCGACAGGTAGGCCTCGACCGCGTGCACCAGCGCGTCGACACCACTGGCGGCAGTCACGCCACGGGGACAGGTCAGGGTCATCTGCGGACTGACCAGCGCCACGTCCGGCAGCAGGTAGTCACTGACAATGCCTTTCTTCAGTTGGGCCTGCTTGTCGGAAAGGATCGCCACATTGGTCACTTCGGAGCCGGTGCCGGCGGTGGTCGGGATGGCAATCAGCGGCGGCCCCTTGCGCGGCACCTGGTCGATGCCGAACAGGTCTTCGAGGGCGCCGTGATAACCGGCGTAGGCGGCGACACTCTTGGCGATATCGATGGCACTGCCGCCCCCGAGGCCGATCAGGCCGTCGTGCCCACCTTCGCGGTAGACCTGCATGCAGTCCTCGACAATGGCGATTTCCGGGTCGGGCATCACCCGGTCGTAGATCTCATAGCTGCGTCCGCCCAGATGGGCGAGGGCCAGTTCGACGGTCCCGGAGGTGACCAGTGCGGCATCGGTCACGATCAGCGGATTATCGACATCCAGCCGGGTCAGTTCATCGGCCAGTTGCTCGATGGCGCCGGAGCCGGTGATCAATTTATGGGCGATCTTGAATGCGGAAATGCTCATGGTCGCGGCCTTCTTGTTGTGGTGATCAGGGCACGAGCAAGAATAGCTGGGAATGGTCTTTTTCTACCATTGAGAAGATCAACGGAAAAACGGCAGGAGTACTGAACCTGTGGGAGCCGGCTTGCCGGCGATGGCGGCGGCAAGAACGGTACACCTCTCAAGGGCCTCATCGCCGGCAAGCCGGCTCCCACAAAGTTCGCAGCGTCCTGCTTACACCTGGGTGGTACGCAGTTTCTCGCTGCGTCCGCGCAACCACTCCAGGGTCAGCAACAGGATCACCGAGAAGACAATCAGCAGCGTCGCGGCGGCGGCGATGGTCGGGCTGAGGTTCTCGCGAATCCCGCTGAACATCTGCCGCGGCAGTGTCGCCTGCTCGGGACCTGCCAGGAACAGGGTCACCACCACTTCATCGAACGAGGTGGCAAAGGCGAACAACGCCCCGGAAATCACCCCCGGCGCGATCAACGGCAAGGTCACCCGGCGGAACGTGGTCAACGGCGATGCCCCCAGGCTGGCCGCGGCCCTTACCAGGTTGTGGTTGAAGCCTTGCAAGGTCGCCGAGACGGTAATGATCACGAAGGGTACGCCCAATACCGCGTGCACCACGATCAGCGAGAAGAAGCTGTTGCCCAGGCCCAACGGAGCGAAGAACAGGTAGCTGGCGACCCCGATGATCACCACCGGCACCACCATCGGTGAAATCACCAACGCCATGACCAGCGACTTGCCCGGGAAGTCTCCACGGGTCAGGCCGATCGCCGCCAGCGTGCCGAAAACCATCGCCAGCACGGTCGCCGCCGGCGCCACGATGATGCTGTTCTTCAAGGCGCGCATCCACTCGGCGGAGCCGAAGAAATCCTGGTACCAGTGCAGGGAAAAGCCTTGCAGCGGATAGACCAGGAAGCTGCCCGAATTGAACGACAGCGGAATGATCACCAGCACCGGCAGGATCAGGAACAGCAGGATCAACCCGCACAGGATGCGCAAGCTGTAGAACCAGACCCGCTCGACGGGCGACATGTACGGACTCAGCATTTCGATTCTCTCCTTAGCTCAGGCGCAGGCGGCTTGCACCGACCAGCCGGCTGTAGATCAGGTACAACAGCACGGTGGCCAGCAGCAGCAAGCCGCCCAGTGCCGTCGCCATGCCCCAGTTGATGCTGGTATTGGTGTAGAAGGCGACGAAATAGCTGACCATCTGGTCGTTCGGACTGCCCAGCAACGCCGGGGTGATGTAGTAACCAATCGCCAGGATGAACACCAGCAGGCAGCCGGCGCCGACACCCGCATAGGTCTGCGGGAAGTACACCCGCCAGAAGCTGGCGAACGGATGACAGCCGAGGGAAATCGCCGCCCGCATGTAGGTCGGCGAGATGCCTTTCATCACGCTGTAGATCGGCAGGATCATGAACGGCAGCAGGATGTGCACCATGGAGATGTAGACCCCGGTGCGATTGAAGACCAGCTCCAGCGGCTTGTCGATCACGCCCATGGCCAGCAGGGCGCTGTTGATCAGTCCACCCGACTGCAGCAGCACGATCCAGGCCGCGACCCGTACCAGGATCGACGTCCAGAACGGCAGCAGCACGAGGATCATCAACAGGTTGCTCTTGCGCGCCGGCAGATTCGCCAGCAGGTAGGCCAACGGGTACGCCAGGACCAGGCAGATCGCGGTGATCACCAGCCCCATCCAGAACGTGCGGGCGAAGATATCGAGGTAGATCGCCTGGTCCGGCGTGGCCGGGGCCAGTTCGCCGAGGTCGTCGATCCGATGGTCGACGGCCGCCAGCAGGTAATAGGGGGTCATGCTACTGGTATTGCGGCGGATGGCCTGCCAGTACGCCGGGTCGCCCCAACGTTCATCGAGGGCTTCCAGCGCTTCTTTATAAGAGGCCGGTTCGGTCTTGAACGGCAAGGCACGGGCGGTCTTGGTCAGCAGGCTGCGATAGCCGGCCAGTTCCATGTTCAGGCGTTTGGACAGATCGCCCAGGGTCTGATTCCTGCGCGCTTCGCCCAGGTCTTCGCTGAGGGCCTTGTACACCGGCTCGCCGGGCAGGCTCTTGCCATCCCAGGCAGCGACGGCGGCCACGGTCCGTGGCATGGCACCAACCACCTCCGGGTTGCCGACGCTTTTATAGAGCAGCGCCACGATAGGGACCAGGAACACCAGCAACAGAAACAGCACCAGCGGCGCAATCAAGGCCTGGGCCTTCCAGCGGTTGACCCTCTCGGCACGCGCCAGGCGCTGCTTCAGGGTGGGACTGGTCCCCTCGTTCAGAGGAACGGTGATGGCCATGGCGAACTCCGGAATACTTTATTGTGACAACGGCCGGTATCCCGTTACGGGACACTGCCTGCTGTTCTTCTGAAACACACAAACCCAACGGGTTGAACAGAGTCCCTGTGGGAGCCGGCTTGCCGGCGATGAGGCCCGTAAGGCTTACATCGCCTGATCGGCGGTCATCGCCGGCAAGCCGGCTCCTACAGGGTTATGCAGCGTCTGCGAGACCGTGTTCCGTTACTTCGCGGCCCAGGCGTTGAAACGCTGTTCCAGTTGCTCGCCGTTGTCAGCCCAGAAGCTGACGTCGATCTGCACCTGGTTGGCGATGTTTTCCGGAGTGGTCGGCATATCCTTCAGGATGTCCTTGGCCAGCAACGGTACGGCCTGGGTGTTGGCCGGACCGTAGGCGATGTTTTCCGAGTAGGTCTTCTGCTGCTGCGGCATGACCGAGAACGCGATGAACTTCTTCGCTGCATCGGCACGCGCCTTGTCCAGCCCCCTTGGAATGGCCCAGGCGTCGAAGTCGTAGATGCCGCCGTTCCACACCACTTTCAGGTTGCTTTCCTTCTGTACGGCAGCGATCCGGCCGTTGTAGGCCGAGCTCATGACCACGTCACCGGAGGCGAGGTACTGCGGCGGCTGGGCACCGGCTTCCCACCACTGGATGTTGGGCTTGAGCTCATCGAGCTTCTTGAACGCACGGTCCTGGCCATCCTTGCCGGCCAGCACCTTATAGACGTCCTTCGGTGCGACACCGTCGGCCATCAGGGCGAATTCCAGGGTGTACTTGGCACCCTTGCGCAGGCCGCGCTTGCCCGGGAATTTCTTGGTATCCCAGAAATCGGCCCAGCTGGTAGGTGCGGAGGCCAGCTTGTCGGCGTTGTAGGCGAGCACGGTCGACCAGACGAAGAAGCCGACGCCGCAAGGCTGGATGGCGCCCTTGACGTAGTCTTCGGCCTTGCCGAACAGGGCCGGGTCCAGTTGCTCGAACATGTCTTCGTCACAACCACGGGACAGTTCCGGCGACTCGACTTCCACCAGGTCCCAGGACACGCTCTTGGTGTCGACCATCGCCTTCACCTTGGCCATCTCGCCGTTGTACTCGCCGGCAACGATCTTGCCGTTGCCCGCCTGGGCTTCCCAAGGAGCATAGAAGGCCTTGACCTGGGCCGCCTTGTTCGCGCCACCAAAGGACACCACGGTCAGGTCGGTCGCCGCCATGGCATTTGCCGCGCACATCAGCCCTAACGCGAGGGCACTGAATTTCAGGGATTTGAGCATTTATTCTTCTCTCCACGAGTGCAGGTTGGTGAAGCACGGGGCGATGGGTTCGCCTCTTGGGTTACAGCGCTCAGCCGGCGTCGAGCAACGGGTCCAGCGCGCGAACGTGCTCGACCTGCCAGCCAATGGGGACGACATCGCCGACCGCCAGTGCCGGATCCAGCTCGGCAATGGGTTGTTTCACGAAGAAGTCGGTTTTGCCGCAGACTTCCAGGCGCACACGAACGTGGTCGCCCAGGTAGATGAATTCGGCCACGCGGCCCGAGAAACGGTTGACGCAGGACTCGCTGGAGCCGTTGAGGCTGATGCGCTCCGGCCTGATCGACAGGGTGACCGGCTCGCCGGCCTGGCCGACATTCACCGCCAGCGCCTCGACCTTTTCCCCGCGTCCCAGCTCGACCACGCAGCGATCGCCGGTGTGGCTGTGCAGGCGACCGTTGAGGCGGTTGTTCTCGCCGATGAAGTTGGCGACAAAGGTGTTCTTCGGCTCTTCATAGAGCGTGCGCGGCGGGGCGATCTGCTGGATTTCGCCCTGATGGAACACTGCCACCCGGTCGGACATGGTCAGGGCTTCACCCTGGTCGTGGGTCACATAGACCACGGTCACGCCCAGGCGCTGGTGCAGGTGCTTGATCTCCATCTGCATGTGTTCACGCAGTTGTTTGTCCAGTGCCCCCAGCGGTTCGTCCATCAACACCAGTTGCGGTTCGAACACCAGGGCCCGGGCCAGCGCCACCCGCTGTTGCTGACCACCGGACAGTTGCGCCGGGTAGCGCTGGGCGAACTTGTCGAGCTGGACCATGCCCAGGACCCGCTTGACCCGTTCGCTGACGTCGGTCTTGCTCAGGCCACGCACGGTCAGCGGAAACGCCAGGTTCTCGGCGACGGTCATGTGGGGGAACAAGGCATAGTTCTGGAACACCATGCCGATATCGCGCTTGTGCGGCGGCACGTTGTTGATGGAGCGCCCGGCCAGTTGGATCTCGCCGGCGGTCGGGGTTTCGAACCCGGCCAGCATCATCAGGCTGGTGGTCTTGCCGGAACCGGAGGGCCCGAGCAGGGTAAGGAATTCGCCCTTGCGAATGTCCAGGTTGAGGTCCTTGACGATCAGGTTCTCGCCATCGTAGCTCTTCTGCACACCACGAAAGCTGACCAGAATGTCCTTCGCCCCAGCGCTTGAATCGACCTCGCTCATACCCACACCTTTTGTTTTTGACTGCCGTGGTCTAAGCCTAGTGAACCCTTGCGGCAGCGCAAATCGGGGGGGGTGAGAGATTGTCCTCAGCCGTCTGGAAGAATTGGGGTAGGGATCGCCCTACAAGGATGGCGCGATTGGATAAGACCCGGGATTGATCCCGCCTTTGACGCCCGGAGCAGCGTCAAAGGCCACCCGAGAGCTGTCGTAAATGGATATGCGCACCTTCTGTAGGAGCCGGTTTGCCGGCGATGAGGCCCTTGAGTCCTGCGGCGATGATTCGGACGCCATCGCCGGCAAGCCGGCTCCTACATAAAGCTCAGAGCAGCTTGTGCTCCATGGCGTATTTCACCAGTTCGGCAAGGGAGGTGATATTGAGCTTCTGCATCAATCGGGCCTTGTGGGTGCTGATGGTCTTGCTGCTCAGGGCCAGTTGCTGGGCGATATCGTTCACATTGGCGCCCTGGGCCAGGCGTTCGAATACCGAGAACTCCCGCTCCGACAGCAGGGCATGCAAGGGACGGGAATCGGTCAGGCCGACTTCGAAGACCATCCGGTCGGCCAGGTCCGGATCGATATAACGGCCGCCGGCCGCCACTTTGCGGATGGCCGTCAGCAACAGGGCCGGATCGCTGTCCTTGGTGGCATAGCCGGCGGCGCCGACCTTGAGCGCCCGTGCAGCCATCTGCGCCTCGTCATGCATCGACAACACCAGGATCGCCGGCGGATTGCTCAACGCCCGGATCCGCGGAATGGCCTCCAGGCCATTGACGCCGGGCATCGAGATATCCAGCAGCACGACCTCGCAGGGCGTATGCCGCAGCGTCTCGAGCAACTGCTCGCCGTGACTGGCCTCGCCCACGACCTGAAGATCCTTGGCCAGGCCGATCAATTGCTTGATGCCCTCACGGACAATGGTGTGGTCTTCAGCTACCAGTACACGGATCACGCGCTACTCCTGCTCGATCAAAGGGTTCATACATCCAAAGGCCGATCCAACGGCACACGGACACTCAGGGTCGTGCCCTCGCCGACGCTGCTTTCCAGCAACAGACTGCCACCGAGCATCAGCACCCGCTCACGCATACCCACCACCCCGAAGGATGTCGGCCTCCCACTGGGAGCAACAAAACCCACGCCATCGTCACTGATACTCAGGCACAGGTCCTGGCCGTCAATCGCCAGTGTCAGTTCAACAGTATGCGCCTGGGCGTGGCGCATGACATTGGTCAAGGCCTCCTGAAGGATCCGAAACAGGCCGATGGCCTTGGCATCGCTGAGCCTCGGCAGATTCTCCGGGACCTGCACCAGACACGGGATCTGCGTCCGCGCTTCAAAGCGCCGGGCCTGCCACTCGATCGCCGAGGCAATACCGGCATCGAGAATCGGCGGGCGCAGGGCCGTCGCCACATCCCGTACCAGTTGGAACAACTGGGCGATCAACCTTTTCATACTGTTGAGGCGCTCATTCAGCCCGGGATCCAGTTGCGCGTAGGCCAGCTCGCACATGGAGGTTTCCAGCTTGAGCACGGTCAGCATCTGCCCCAGTTCGTCATGGACCTCCCGGGCGATACGGGCCTTTTCTTCCTCCCGGACACTCTCCAGGTGCGCCGATAGCTCGCGCAGTTGTTCCCGCGAACTGGCCAGCTCCAGTTCGATCCGCTTGCTTTCGCTGATATCCCAGACGATCCCGTCCCAGACCACCGTACCGTCCTCCAGGCGCCGGGTGATGGCCTTGATCTCCGCCCAGCGTTGCCGGCCTTCGCGGGTCATGATCCGCCCCTGCCAGGACCAGTCGCTGCCGGAGTCCACGGCCAGGTCCTGGACACGGTGATAATCGGCACGGTCATCCCTATGTACCAGGCTGCGCAGGCCGATATCCGGCTGGCGCAGGGTGGCCGGTGGATAACCCACCAGGCTTTCGCTGCCCTCGCTGATATAGGGAAAATACAGTTCGCCCGTCTGCGGCACGCGTTCGAGGCGAAACACCAGGCCAGGGACATTCGCCGCGATGCCCTTGAGTCGTGCCTCGCTTTCCTGCAAGGCCGCCAGGGCGCGACGGCGCTCGGTGACATCGTTGATGTAGACCACCAGGTACTCGCCGTCGCGAAAGCGCAGGAAGCTGAGGGACACATCGGCGGGCAGGATGCTGCCATCGGCGCGCAGGCATCGGGTCTCGAAACTCTGCGGCGCCTCGTCACTGGCCCGGGCGCGTTTCCACAGGTTCAGCCAGCGGTCCATGTGCAGGTTCGGTTCGAAATCGATCAGGGGCCGATCGAACAAGGCGCCCGGCGGGTAGCCCAGCATGGCTTCCGCCGCCCGGTTGGCATAGCGCACATGGCTGTCCCAGTTGACCCAGAGAATACCCACCGTGCTCTGGTCGATGGAGAACTGGGTCAGGCGCAGGGCCTCCTCGCTGGCCTCGCGCAAGGCGAGATCTTCACGAGAGGCCAGCAGGGCCTGCTCAAGACTGCGCTGCTGGCGACGCAACCAGAACACGATCGCCAGGCTCGCCAGCAACATCACCACCAGCAACAGGCAGAGGTTCTGCCAGAACCCCGGCGAAGCGGACAGCCGCGGGTACTTGGGCTGCAACCAGCGCATATGCAACTGGTCGAGGTCCCGGGCCGGCACCGCATGCAAGGCCTTTTCGACGATCCCTGCCAACTCCGGCCAGTCTCGTCGGGTCGCTACTCGCAGCAGTTGCGGCAGGCCGATATCCCCCACCACCGCCAATCCGGCAAACTCTTCCTCGCCGGACAACCGGCTGAGCTGGGCCTCGTCGACCACCGCATAACGGGCCTGCTGGCTCAACAACAGTTGCAACGCCTGGCGCTCCAGCGGCACGCCCTGCAGATTGAGATTGCCATAGGTACTGCGCAGGTAATCGGCAATCGGACTGGGCATGCGTACGGCGACGCGGGTCTGGCTGTCGAGTTTTTCCAGTTCGACGGCACCGGCACCGTTACGCTCGCCCACCACCAACTGCGGCACACGCATGTAGGGATCGGAGAACAACCACAGACGCAGGCCGGCCGGCGTCTGGGTCAAGCCCGGGGCAAGATCGATCTCCCCCTCGCCCAAGGCTTTTTCCAGTTGGGCCTGATCGGGAAAGTTACGCCAGGTCAGTTCCACATTCATCGCCTTCGCCAGCCAGGCCATCAGCTCGACATTGGCCCCCGACAGCCGCTGCAATCGTCGGTCGTACTGGGCGTAGGGCGCCTGCAGTACCAGGCCGACACGCAACTCCCGATGCTCATCAAGCCACTGCTGCTGGGTGGTGGACAGCGGCAGGTCTGCCCCATGAGGCGCAGGCGCGGCCCAGGCCCCCGAGGGAAAAGCCATCAAGGGAAAACACAAACAGCCGATAACCCACAGGCAGCAAAAACGCATGATACGACTCATCCACACTGACAAATACTGACCAACCCATTAGGCTGCCAGGATTACTTCTGGCCTGGAAAATCCGATGCCCCCTGTCTACCGCTCGGCACTCCCCGCGCTGTGCCTGTCGTTGATACTACCGCTTGCCGCACCGGTCCTGGCGGCCGATCCGGCCCCCGCAGCGGCGCCAGCCCCCGCCGAGAAGCCGGTCGAGCGCCAGCCACTGGCCGAACGCAGCCAGGAAGACGCGACCGCACTGGAACGACAGCTGCCGCAACAGGAGCAACAACAACTGCAAGCTGCGGGCGACACCTTCCTCGCCTTGTGGAAGCCGGCCAACACGCCCTCACCGACCGGTGCGGTGATCATAATCCCGGGTGCCGGTGAAACGGCTGACTGGCCTCAAGCAATCGGGCCGTTACGACGCAAACTGCCGGACGCCCAGTGGAGCAGCCTGAGTCTGACACTCCCGGACCTGCAAAGCGAAGCCAGCCTGCCGCGGGTAGTCGAAGCCGCAAAACCCGCGGAGCCGGCATCCGCCAACAGCAAGGACGCCAGCACCACCGCCAAACCCATCGAACAGGCGGCCAGCGCCGAAGCCGATAGCCCCGACCAGCCCGTGGTGGAGAATAGCGAAGACCCGCTCAAGGCCGATGCCGAACGGATCTTTGCCCGCTTCGACGCTGCCATCGCCTATGCACAACAGCAGAATGCCCGCAGTATCGTCCTGCTCGGTCATGGCACCGGTGCCTATTGGGCAACCCGCTACATGCTCGAAAAGGCCTCGCCGCAAGTACAGAAGCTGGTACTGGTGGCGGCACAGACGCCAGTCAGTGCCAAACCGGACCTGGGGCAACTGACGCCGGGGCTGAAACTGGCGACCGCCGATTTCTTCTATCAGGACAACCCGCTGGATCGCAAAGCCGCCTTGCAACGCCTGCAAGCCAGCAAGCGCCAGAAGACCTCCAGCTACACCCAGGTGTCGTTGAAGGCGCTGCCGGGTAATCCGGGGCAGGAACAGTTGTTTCGCCGTATTCGCGGTTACCTGAATCCCCAGGACGACAGCCAGTAGTTCCCTGGCTGCTCCTGTGGAAACACGCTAGCGAAAATCCCGCCGCTCGCGGATCAGCGCATAGGCCTGGTGCAGCTCGCGGGTTTTCTCGGTGGCGTCCTGCACCTGGGCGGGCGTCGCACCGCCACCCGCCACCTTGTCCGGATGATGCCGACTCAACAGGCGCCGATACGCCCGCTTGATCTGCGCCGGTTCGCTGGTGGGTGCGACCCCCAGGATCCGTAGTGCGTCCTGATAGCTCCCGGCACTGCTCATCAGCGGCTTGCGCGTGGGCTCGTAGTCGCTGGCCAGGGCCTGGATCTGCTGCGAAGTCCAGCCCAGCCACTTGCCCCAGAGCAGAATCAGTTCACGCTCTTCGCGCCCGGCCCGGCCATCGGCCCAGACCATGCGCCAGCAGGCGCGCAGCACACCTTCCGCCGCATGGGGCTGTGCCTTGAGGTGGCGCAGGTAACCGCGCAGGCGGTCACTCCCCGACTTGCCGCGATTGAACGCGGCAATCGCCCGGCGCTGTGCCGCCTCGCCCATGTCCAACTGACGCATTTCCTGGCGAGCCTGCTGGATGTGACCATCCACTACCCGCCCATCGCTCTTGGCGAGGCGCCCGAGCAAGACAAACAACAACTCGTCGTTGCGCAATGCCGGCTTGCCGCCCAGGCGCTCGCGCAGATGCGCCAGGCTGTGCAATTGCAGGCGCCGATCCAGCGCCTGCCCCAGCAGCGCGCCCAACATGGCCCCCGGAATACTGGCAATGGCAAAGCCCGCCCCGGCTCCAATCAGAGTCCCTGGCCACAACATATCAGTGTCTCTCTTCCAGCAATTGCTCGACTTGTGCCAGACGCTCGACGGTGCCGACATCAACCCAGTGTCCCTTCAGGTGCTCTCCACTGACCCGCCCCCGGGCCATGGCCTGGCGCAACAACGGCGCCAGCTTGAACGCCCCCGCAACGCATCCGGCAAACAGCTCGGGATGCAGCACGGAAATACCGCTGTAGGTCAGTCTGGCCGCACCCGACTCATCATCACGCACCTGACCGTCACTCAAGACAAAGTCTCCGCCCGCCGGATGATGAGGCGGATTGTCGACCATCACCAGATGCGCCAGGCCGGCCAGCGGACGATGCAATGTCGAAAAATCATAGTCGGTCCAGATATCGCCGTTGACCACCAGGAAGGGTTCATCTCCCAACAACGGCAGCGCCCGGAAGATACCCCCACCGGTTTCCAGCGGCTCACCTTCCGGCGAATAGGCGATGCTCAGGCCATAACGCGAACCATCGCCGAGGTAGTCCTCGATCTGCTGCCCCAGCCAGGCATGGTTGATGACAATCTCCTGGAAGCCCGCCGCAGCGAGAGCCCGCAGGTGGTAGTCGATCAACGGGACGCCCTTGGCACGAATCAGCGGCTTTGGCGTGTGCAGGGTCAGCGGACGCATGCGCTCGCCTTTCCCCGCCGCCAGAATCATCGCCTTCATACAACGGCACCGGCAGGCGAGCGCAGGCTGGCCAACAACTCGCCCAGCTCGGCGAGTTCCGGACGGCGGGCCAGTACCGCTTCTATATAGGCAAAGAAGCGTGGCACATCCGCCAGGTAGCGCGGCTTGCCGTCGCGGTGGCAGATACGGGCAAAGATCCCGATCACTTTCAGGTGGCGCTGCACGCCCATCAGATCGCTGGCACGGTGAAACGCCTCGAAGTCCGGCTGGACCGGAATACCCAGCCGCCCGGCTTGCTGCCAGTAGCCATGCAACCACTCACCGACCCGCGCTTCGGGCCAACTGAGAAAGGCGTCCTTGAACAGGCAGGTGATGTCATAGGTCACCGGACCATAGACCGCATCCTGGAAATCCAGCACACCCGGATTCGGCTGGCTCAGCATCAGGTTGCGCGGCATGTAGTCGCGGTGCACCAGCACTTTCGGCTGTGCCAGCGCGCTGTCGATCAACAGCGTGCTGATCCGCTGCCACCGCTCGAGTTGCACGGGACTGAAGCTGATGCCCAGTTCACGTCCCACATACCATTCGGGAAAGAGTTCGAGCTCGCGGCGCAACAACGCGACGTCATAGCTCGGCAACCCGGCGTTCATCGGCAACTGTTGAAAAGCCAGCAGGGCCTCAATGGCATCGGTGAACAAGGCATCGGCGTTTTCGACGTCGATCACATCCAGATAGGTCCGGTTGCCCAGGTCATTGAGCAAAAGAAATCCGTTGTGCAGATCCTGCGCATGAATTTTTGGCACGTTGATGCCGGATTTCGCCAGCAAATGGGCGATATCCACGAAGGGTTTGCAGTTTTCCTGGGGCGGCGGAGCGTCCATCACGATAAAGCTGCGGCCCTCGCCTTCCCAGCGGAAATACCGGCGGAAACTCGCGTCGCTGCTGGCCGCGGTCAATGTGGCGGCGGGCACGACACCCCAGCCTTCAGCCAGGAATAGCGTTGCCAACTGCTTGTCCAGCCAAACTTTCAGGTGTTGCAAGCGTAGATCTTGGTCAGGCATTACAAGGGTCTCCGACGGCGCTAGCCGTCAAGCGGGTCATGCTTTATTATCCAGCATCTTTTTCAGACCATCGATAGGCGTGCGGCCCTTTACCGCGGGCAGATGGCACGCAGGAAGCCCGGACTAATAAGATGGCATTGAAATCCCCCGCGTTTCGTAGAAAGTTTCCGTTGCTGGTCACCGGCGGTTTGCTGGCACTGCAACCTTTAGCCACTTCGTTCGTCGTCGCTGCTGAACAGTATGACTGTTCGGCGTCCGCTTCGGGCGCCTGGAGCTGTGCGCCCAAGGCGACCACCGCCCAGTTGCCACCGCGTCCCGTGCATGAAGCCGGCTCGGTCGGCGGCAGCACCGAGGCCACGGCTGACAGCGGTTCCGGCGGCGATTCCGCACCGGCCACCAAGCTGGTCACCGAAGCCAAGGGCCGCGGCCTGAAATCGCGCAGTGCCGACTACAGTCACCTCGACTGGGTACCCCGCGAGAAGCTGACACCTGCGCAATTGGCCGAAACCGGTCCTTACTGCTCTGGTTCCTATATCGAACCGATTCGTCCTGGCATGAATGACAAGACGAATAAAAGTGATGCGCCGACCTTTATCGGTGCCAAGGCTTCCCGTTACGAGCAGGACCAGCAGGTCGCCAGCCTGGCCGGCGACGTGGTCATGCGCCAGGGCAGCATGCAGGTCGAGGCCGATGAAGCGAGCCTGTACCAGGCAGAGAACCGTGGCGAGCTGAACGGCAACGTTCGTGTCCGCGACAACGGTGCCTTGCTGGTCGGCGATCACGCCGACGTGCAACTGGACACCGGCGAAGCCAAGGTCGACAACGCCGAATACGTCCTGCACAAATCGCGTATCCGCGGCAGTGCGCTGTATGCCAAGCGCGCCGAAAACGCGATCATCCGTCTCAAGGACGGTACGTACACCACCTGCGAACCGAACAGCAACGCCTGGCAGCTCAAGGGCAACAACATCACCTTGAACCCGGCGACCGGCTTCGGTACCGCGACCAACGTGACACTGCGGGTCAAGGACATTCCAGTCCTGTACACGCCGTACATCTACTTCCCGATCGATGACCGCCGCCAGTCCGGTTTCCTGCCGCCGAGCTTCAGCTCCGACAGCGACAACGGCTTCACGATGGTCACGCCGTACTACTTCAACCTGGCCCCGAACTACGATGCCACGTTGTACCCACGCTACATGACCAAGCGCGGCTTGTTGATGGAAGGCGAATTCCGCTACCTGACCAAGTCCAGCGAAGGCCAGTTCGGCGGCGCGTACCTGAACGACGACAGCAACGATCGTTCGAAGCAGACCGACTCCGAAAAAACCCGCTACATGATCAACTGGCAGCACAAGGGTGGCCTGGATTCGCGTGTACTGACCGAGGTCGACTACACCAAGATCAGCGATCCCTATTACTTCCAGGACCTGACCAGCGACCAGATCGGCGTCAAGGACTCCAGCTCCTATGTCAACCAGCAGGGCGCTGTCAGCTACCGCGGTGACGACTACACCGCTCGACTCAATGTGCAGGCCTACCAGCTGGCGAGCGTGTCGAACATCACGCCTTACAACCGACTGCCGCAGATCACCTTCAACGGTACGCTGCCTTACCACCCTGAAGGTCTCGACTTCACCTACGAGACTGAAGCGGTACGTTTCGAGCGCAGCCTGGAAACCGGCAACTTCTTCGACAAGGATGGCGGACCGTTCGACGTCAACGGGAATCCCACAGGCGGCACTCCTCGCCTGGACACCAACGTGGTCGGCCTCGCGCGTGCCAACGGCACTCGCCTGAACCTCAAGCCGGGTGTCAGCCTGCCGATGAACTGGACTTATGGCTACATAACGCCATCGCTCAAGTACCAGTACACCCAGTATGATCTGGACCTGGGTTCCCAAGGCAGGGACGACCTGGTCAAGAATACCGGCAATGCTTCAGCCCTCGGCGAAACCTTCAACAGTTCACAGAGCCGCAGCGTTCCGATCGCCAGCATCGACAGCGGCCTGTACTTCGACCGCAACACCAGCCTGTTTGGTACCAACTATCGCCAGACCCTGGAACCGCGCCTGTTCTATCTCTATGTTCCTGAGAAAGACCAGAAGAACATCCCGGTATTCGATACTGGCGAATACAGCTTCAACTATTCCTCGTTGTTCCGCGACAACCGCTTCTCCGGTTCGGACCGCGTCGGTGACGAGAACAAGTTGTCCCTGGGTCTCACCAGCCGCTGGATCGAAGACAATGGCTTCGAGCGTCAACGCATCAGTGTCGGCCAGGCACTGTACTTCAAGGACCGTACCGTCCAGTTGCCGGGCGTGGACTTCCACACTCGCGCGGATGCAAAGGCCAATGTCTCGCCCTACGCCCTGGAATACGCCTACCGTTTCAACCACGACTGGCGTGCGACAGCCGACTACAACTGGGACCCGGACAGCCACAGCCCGCGTTCCGGCAGCGCGATGTTCCACTACCAGCCTGAAGACAACCCGAACAAGGTCTTCAACGCCGGCTATCGCTATCGCAACGACCAGGTCATCTACAACCAGAACACCGGTCAATGGCAGTTCGGCGGCGACTACGGCACCCCGGGCACGCCTGGCTTCGTGAAGGACTACTACAAGATCCAGCAGCACGACTTCTCGGTGATCTGGCCGATCGTGCCGCAGTGGAACGTCATCAGCCGCTGGCAGTACGACTACAACCGCAACCGCACGCTGGAAGCCTTCGGTGGTTTCGAGTACGACAACTGCTGCTGGAAACTGCGCCTGATCAACCGTTACTGGGTCAAGTATGACGAGTTCAGCCAAGACGCCCCGCAAAACGAGAAAGGCGACCATGGCATCTTCCTCCAAATTGTTCTGAAGGGCCTCGGCGGCGTTACTGGCGCCAAACTAGAGAGCTTCCTCGACAAAGGCATCCAAGGTTATCGTGAACGTGAAGATCAAGCTTTCTGATTGTCTGCGCCCGCTGATGCTGGGCGCGCTGGTCCTGAGTGCGGCGGTTCACGCCGCCGTGCAGCCCCTCGACAGCGTCGTGGCGATCGTCGACAACGACGTGATCATGCAGAGCCAACTGGACCAGCGTGTCCACGAAGTCCAGCAGAGCATCGCCAAGCGTGGCGGCGGCGTGCCACCGACCAGCGTCCTGGACCAGCAGGTCCTCGAACGCCTGATCGTCGAAAACCTGCAACTGCAGATCGGCGAACGCTCTGGCATCCGTATCTCCGACGAAGAACTGAACCAGGCCATCGGCACCATTGCCCAACGCAATAACATGTCGGTGGATCAGTTCAAGGCCGCACTGGCCCACGACGGCCTCTCCTATGAGGACGCACGGGACCAGGTCCGCCGCGAAATGGTCATCAGCCGCGTACGCCAGCGCCGGGTTGCCGAACGGATCCAGGTTTCCGAGCAGGAAGTGAAAAACTTCCTCGCTTCCGACCTGGGCAAAATGCAACTCTCCGAAGAGTTGCACCTGGCCAATATCCTGATCGCCACACCGGACAGCGCCAGCTCTCAGGCTATCCAGGCCGCGGCAGCACAGGCCCAGGACGTTTACCGGCAGCTCAAGCAGGGTGCCGATTTCGCCCAGTTGGCCATTGCCAAGTCCGGCAGCGACAACGCCCTCGAAGGCGGTGACATGGGCTGGCGCAAGCCGGCGCAATTGCCGCCACCGTTCGACCATTTGCTGAGCAGCATGCCCATCGGTGATATCACCGAACCTGCGCGCACTCCAGGCGGCTTCATCATCCTCAAGGTGCTGGAGAAGCGTGGCGGCGAAACCCAGATGCGCGACGAAGTGCATGTTCGTCACATCCTGATCAAGCCGAACGCCATTCGCAGCGAAGCCGAGACCCAGGCCCTGGCCCAGAAACTCTACGAACGCATCCAGAATGGCGAAGACTTCGCCACCCTGGCCAAGAGTTTCTCGGAAGATCCGGGCTCCGCCCTCAACGGCGGCGACCTGAACTGGATCGACCCGAAGGTACTGGTTCCGGAGTTCCAGGAAGTCATGGCAAAAACGCCGCAAGGCGTGCTGTCCAAGCCGTTCAAGACCCAATATGGCTGGCACGTGCTGGAAGTCCTTGGCCGTCGCGCCACCGACAGCACCACGCAGGCACGCGAACAGCAAGCCATGACCGTGCTGCGTAACCGCAAGTACGATGAAGAGCTGCAAACCTGGCTGCGTCAGATCCGTGACGAGGCCTACGTTGAAATCAAGCTCCCTGGCGCAGACCAGGCGGCCCAGTGAAACCCAAGCGTTTCGCGTTGACACCCGGCGAGCCGGCGGGCATAGGTCCAGACCTTTGCCTGCTGCTCGCCTCGCAGTCCCAACCGCATCCCCTGATTGCCATTACCAGTCGTGACCTGCTCGCCGAGCGGGCCGCGCAACTGGCCGTGGCCGTCGACCTGCTGCCGGTGGGGCCGGACAACTGGCCGGACCAACCGGCAGCGGCAGGCAGCCTGTATGTGTGGGATACGCCACTGGCGACCCCGGTCATCGCCGGGCAACTGGACAAGGCCAATGCGGCCTTTGTCCTGGAGACCCTGACCCGCGCTGGCCAAGGCTGCCTGGACGGCGATTTCGCCGGCATGATCACCGCACCGGTGCACAAGGGCGTGATCAACGATTCCGGAATCGCGTTCTCCGGCCACACGGAGTTCCTTGCGGACCTGACCCACACCCGCCAGGTTGTCATGATGCTGGCCACCCGCGGACTGCGAGTGGCGCTGGTCACCACTCACCTGCCCTTGCGCCAGGTGGCGGACGCGATTACCCCGGAACGCCTGGAGCGCGTCACACGCATCCTGCATGCCGATCTCAAGGAAAAATTCGGCATTGCCCAACCGCGCATCCTGGTCTGCGGGCTCAACCCCCATGCCGGCGAAGGCGGCCACCTGGGCCACGAAGAGATCGACATCATCGAACCCACCCTGGAGCGTCTGCGCAGCGACGGCATGGACCTGCGTGGCCCGCTGCCCGCCGACACTCTGTTTACCCCCAAATATCTGGAGCACTGCGATGCGGTGCTGGCGATGTACCACGACCAGGGCCTGCCCGTACTGAAATACAAAGGTTTCGGCGCGGCAGTCAATGTGACCCTGGGCTTGCCGATCATCCGTACCTCAGTCGACCATGGCACCGCCCTGGATCTGGCCGGCAGCGGCAAAATCGATACCGGCAGCCTGCAAGTCGCCCTGGAAACCGCCTACCAGATGGCCGAGACCCGTTTATGAGCGAGCAATACCAACACCGGGCGCGCAAGCGTTTCGGGCAGAACTTCCTGCACGACGCCGGGGTGATCGACCGCATCCTGCGCGCCATCCATGCCAAGCCCGAAGACCGCCTGCTGGAAATCGGTCCAGGCCAGGGCGCCTTGACCGAAGGCTTGCTGGGCAGTGGCGCACAGTTGGATGTGGTTGAACTGGACAAGGACCTGATCCCGATCCTGAACCAGCAGTTCGCCGGCAAGGCTAACTTCAACCTGCATCAGGGCGATGCGCTGAAATTCGACTTCACCAGCCTGAACGCAGCGCCGAGCAGCCTGCGGGTGGTCGGCAACCTGCCGTACAACATCTCCACACCGCTGATTTTTCACCTGCTGCACAACGCCAGCCTGATCCGCGACATGCATTTCATGCTGCAAAAGGAAGTCGTCGAGCGCCTGGCAGCCGGCCCGGGTGGCGGCGACTGGGGTCGCCTGTCGATCATGGTCCAGTACCATTGCCGCGTGGAACACCTGTTCAACGTCGGCCCTGGCGCGTTCAATCCGCCGCCGAAAGTCGACTCGGCCATTGTCCGCCTGGTGCCTCACGCCGTGCTGCCACACCCGGCCAAGGACCATCGCCTGCTTGAGCGGGTCGTTCGCGAAGCCTTCAATCAACGGCGCAAGACCTTGCGCAACACGCTCAAGGCTCTGCTCGGCAGCGCCGAGATCGAAGCCGCCGGTGTCGATGGCAGCCTGCGCCCGGAACAACTGGACCTCGCCGCTTTCGTACGCCTGGCCGACAAGCTCAGCGAACAATCCGACACGACAACCGTCGCCGACTGACACCGCATTATCGCGCCCGGGTACGCCGCCGGATTCCATATCTGGCCTACTACCCGGCACTTGACCTAGACTGAGCACCATCAGTCGCGTCTTCCGCTTTTGCTTCCAAGGCCTCTCGCATGCCCGATCCTCGTTACCAGGTCGACGTCAGCGTCGTCACCCGCTTCCTCGCTGAACAATCACAGCCCGAGCAGAACCGCTTCGCCTTTGCCTACACGATTACCGTGCAGAACAACGGCCAACTGCCCGCCCGGCTGCTTTCCCGGCATTGGGTGATCACCGATGGCGACGGTCATGTCGAGGAAGTCCGTGGTGCCGGCGTGGTCGGCCTGCAGCCGCTGATCGAAGCCGGCGATAGCCACACCTACAGCAGCGGCACCGTGATGACGACCAAGGTCGGCAACATGCAGGGCAGCTACCAGATGCTCGCCGAAGACGGCCAGCACTTCGATGCGATCATCGCCCCGTTCCGCCTGGCCGTGCCCGGAGCCCTGCACTGATGGCGGTATACGCCGTCGGCGATCTGCAAGGCTGCCTGGAACCACTCAAATGCCTGCTGGAGCGGGTCAAGTTCGATCCGGCCCAGGATCGCCTGTGGCTGGTGGGCGACCTGGTCAACCGCGGCCCGCAATCCCTGGAAACCCTACGCTTCCTATATGGCATGCGTGAGTCCCTGGTGTGTGTGCTCGGCAACCACGACCTGCACCTGCTGGCTGCCGCACGGAACATCGAACGCCTGAAGAAAAGCGACACCCTGCGCGAGATCCTCGAGGCGCCCGATGGCCCGGACCTGCTCGACTGGCTGCGTCGGCAAAAACTGCTGCACCATGACCCGGAGCGTAATGTGGCCCTGGTTCACGCCGGCATTCCACCGCAGTGGACGCTCAAGAAAGCCCTGAAGCTCGCCGCGGAAGTCGAAGAAGCCCTGCGTGACGACAATCTGTTCGCACCCTTCCTGGATGGCATGTACGGTAACGAGCCGAACAAGTGGGATGGCGACCTGCACGGTGTCGCACGCCTGCGGGTGATCACCAACTACTTCACGCGCATGCGCTTCTGCACCGCCGAAGGTAAGCTTGATCTCAAGGGCAAGGAAGGCGCCGACACGGCACCGGCCGGCTACGCGCCGTGGTTCAGCTATAAGGAACGCAAGACCCAGGGCCTGAAGATCATCTTCGGCCATTGGGCGGCCCTCGAAGGCCAGTGCGACGAGCCGGGGATCTTTGCCCTCGATACCGGCTGCGTCTGGGGCGGAGCAATGACCCTGATGAACGTCGATACCGGTGAACGCCTGAGCTGCAAATGCGACACCCAGGGCGGCGTCGCGCCGCCACCGACCCTGGCCGAGCGATTCCGGGCCTGGCTCTATCGCTAAACTGTACGACCTACTCGCCCCAGACGGAGCCCATGATGAGCGAATTCAAACGCATCCCCCCCGAACAAGCCCAGGCCCTGCGTGAGCAAGGTGCCGTGGTTGTCGACGTCCGCGATCCGCAGGCATTTGCCCAGAACCACATCAGTGGCTCGAGACACCTGGACAATCACTCCCTGCACGACTTCATCGCCAAGGCCGACCTGGACCAGCCCCTGGTGGTGTGCTGCTACCACGGCAATTCCAGCCAGGGTGCAGCGGCCTATCTGGTCAGCCAGGGCTTCTCCAACGTCTATAGCCTGGATGGCGGCTTCGAGCTGTGGCGTGCGACCTTTCCGTCGGAAACCGCCCAAGATATTTCCGAATAATTTTTTTCTTCCGCTCCAGCCCGCGCAAATAGCGGGCTAGAGCGTTTGCTGACGAACGGTCAGGCGCAACTAATTGCGCATCTCACCTTGATCTCCCGGATTCCGAACTATCCTTAAGCCCAGGCCATCCAAATCAGGGGAGAGCCGGTACACCGGCGTACGGGTCATCGGTAGTAATTTTCAAGGCTATCGTCGCCTTGGAGGTGTTCTGGGGGGTAAACAGCAACTGTTCCGTGGTTGCATGCCAGCACTTGACTGACTGATCCGGCACCGGCTCCAAGTATCGAGCGAGGTGACGTCATGAGCATATTCAGCCATTTCCAACAACGCTTCGAATCCACACGGCAAGAAGAACTCACGCTGCAGGAGTATCTCGAGCTGTGCAAAAAGGATCGCAGCGCCTACGCGTCGGCGGCCGAACGGCTGCTACTGGCAATCGGCGAACCCGAACTGCTGGACACGTCCACCAACTCACGGTTGTCGCGCATTTTCTCCAACAAGGTGATCCGTCGCTATCCGGCCTTTGAAGACTTCCACGGGATGGAAGAATGCATCGACCAGATCGTTTCGTATTTCCGCCACGCCGCCCAAGGCCTGGAAGAGAAGAAGCAGATCCTCTACCTGCTCGGTCCCGTCGGCGGCGGCAAGTCGTCCCTGGCCGAGAAACTGAAACAGCTGATCGAGAGAGTCCCCTTCTACGCCATCAAGGGCTCACCGGTCTTCGAGTCGCCACTGGGGTTGTTCAACGCCACGGAAGATGGTGCGATCCTCGAGGAAGACTTCGGCATCCCCCGGCGCTACCTGAACACCATCATGTCCCCCTGGGCCACCAAGCGCCTGGCCGAATTCGGCGGCGACATCAGTCAGTTCCGCGTGGTCAAGCTCTACCCGTCGATCCTCAACCAGATCGGCGTGGCCAAGACCGAACCGGGCGACGAGAACAACCAGGATATCTCCGCCCTCGTGGGCAAGGTCGATATCCGCAAGCTGGAAGAATTCCCGCAGAACGACGCCGATGCCTACAGCTATTCGGGCGCACTGTGCCGGGCCAACCAGGGCCTGATGGAGTTCGTGGAAATGTTCAAGGCACCGATCAAGGTGCTCCATCCGCTGCTGACCGCGACCCAGGAAGGCAACTACAACAGTACCGAAGGCCTCGGCGCCATTCCCTTCACCGGGATCCTGCTGGCCCACTCCAACGAATCGGAATGGCATACCTTCCGTAACAACAAGAACAACGAAGCCTTCATCGACCGGATCTACATCGTCAAGGTCCCGTACTGCCTGCGGGTCAGCGACGAAGTGAAGATCTACGACAAGTTGTTGTTCAACAGCTCCCTGGCCAAGGCCCATTGCGCACCCGACACCCTGAAGATGCTCGCCCAGTTCACCGTGCTCTCGCGCCTCAAGGAGCCGGAAAACTCGAATATCTACTCGAAAATGCGGGTCTACGACGGCGAGAACCTCAAGGATACCGATCCGAAGGCCAAGTCGATCCAGGAATACCGCGACAGCGCGGGCGTCGACGAAGGCATGAACGGCTTGTCGACACGCTTCGCCTTCAAGATCCTGTCGAAAGTGTTCAACTTCGATCCCCATGAAATCGCCGCCAACCCGGTGCACCTGCTGTACGTGCTGGAGCAGCAGATCGAACAGGAACAGTTCCAGGCCGAAACCCGCGAGCGCTACCTGCGCTTCCTCAAGGAATACCTGGCACCACGCTATATCGAGTTCATCGGCAAGGAAATCCAGACCGCGTACCTGGAGTCCTACAGCGAGTACGGCCAGAACATCTTCGATCGTTATGTGCTGTACGCCGATTTCTGGATCCAGGACCAGGAATACCGCGACCCGGAAACCGGCGAAATCCTCAACCGCGTCGCCCTGAACGAAGAGCTGGAGAAAATCGAAAAACCGGCCGGCATCAGCAATCCGAAGGATTTCCGCAACGAGATCGTCAACTTCGTCCTGCGCGCCCGGGCCAACAACAACGGCAAGAATCCGACCTGGCTCAGCTACGAGAAGCTGCGGGTGGTGATCGAGAAGAAAATGTTCTCCAACACCGAGGACCTGCTGCCAGTCATCAGCTTCAACGCCAAGGCAAGCAAGGAAGACCAGCAGAAACACAACGACTTCGTCACACGCATGGTCGAACGCGGCTACACCGACAAACAGGTACGCCTGCTCTCCGAGTGGTACCTGCGGGTCAGGAAGTCGCAGTAAAGGCAGCTGCAAGCGCCAGGCTGCAGGTCGCGGGCACGCTGTCGAACGTGCCCGCGACCGTCGCGGCCGACCGCTTGTCTTTAAGCTTCCAGCCTGCCGCTGGAAGCTTGTAACTTGAAGCTGCCCGGAGGGCTCCTCATGAGCTATGTGATCGACCGACGTCTCAATGGCAAGAACAAGAGCACGGTGAACCGTCAGCGCTTCCTGCGGCGCTATCGTGACCATATCAAAAAGGCGGTCGAGGAAGCCGTGAGCCGCCGCTCCATCACCGACATGGAACACGGCGAGCAGATCAGCATTCCCGGTCGCGATATCGATGAGCCGGTGCTGCACCATGGGCGCGGCGGCAAACAGACCGTGGTTCATCCCGGCAACAAGGAATTCACCAGCGGCGAGCATATCCCCAGGCCACCGGGCGGCGGCGGTGGCCGCGGTCCCGGAAAGGCCGGCAATTCCGGCGAGGGGATGGATGAGTTCGTCTTCCAGATCACCCAGGAAGAATTCCTCGAATTCATGTTCGAAGACCTGGAACTGCCGAACCTGGTCAAACGCAATCTCACCGGCACCGACACCTTCAAGACCGTCCGCGCCGGGATCAGCAACGAGGGTAACCCCTCGCGCATCAATATCATCCGCACCCTGCGCTCGGCCCATGCGCGGCGGATCGCCCTGTCCGGCAGCAGTCGCGCGAAACTCAAGGAAGCCAAGGCCGAACTTGAGCGACTGAGACGTGAAGAACCGGACAATTTCGGCGATATCCAGGAAATCGAGGCGGAAATCGAGAAACTCAGCGCACGCATTCATCGCGTGCCATTCCTCGACACCTTCGACCTGAAATACAACCTGCTGGTCAAGCAACCCAACCCCAGCTCCAAGGCGGTGATGTTCTGCCTGATGGACGTCTCCGGCTCCATGACCCAGGCGACCAAGGACATCGCCAAGCGCTTCTTTATCCTGCTGTACCTGTTTCTCAAGCGGAACTACGACAAGATCGAAGTGGTGTTCATCCGCCATCACACCAGCGCCCGGGAAGTCGATGAGGAGGAGTTCTTCTACTCGCGGGAAACCGGCGGCACCATTGTGTCCAGCGCGCTGAAACTGATGCAGGAGATCATGGCCGAGCGCTATCCGACCAACGAATGGAACATCTATGCGGCCCAGGCCTCCGACGGTGACAACTGGAACGACGACTCACCGATCTGCCGCGACATCCTGATCAACCAGATCATGCCGTTCGTGCAGTACTACACTTACGTAGAGATCACCCCCCGCGAACACCAGGCCCTGTGGTACGAATACGAGCGCATCAGCGAGGCGTTCAGCGATACGTTTGCCCAGCAACAGCTGGTGTCGGCCGGCGATATCTATCCGGTCTTCCGTGAACTCTTCCAGCGCAGGTTAGTGACATGACCGCCAGAGAGCAGAAACAACAGAGGCGCCAACCCATTTCCACCGGTTCGGAATGGACGTTCGAGTTGATCCAGGCCTACGACCGCGAAATCAGCCGTATCGCGGAACGTTATGCCCTGGACACCTATCCCAACCAGATCGAAGTGATCACCGCAGAACAGATGATGGACGCCTACGCCTCGGTGGGCATGCCCCTGGGCTATCACCACTGGTCCTACGGCAAGCACTTCCTCAGCACGGAAAAATCTTACAGCCGCGGCCAGATGGGCCTGGCCTACGAAATCGTGATCAACTCCGATCCCTGCATCGCCTACCTGATGGAAGAAAATACCATCTGTATGCAGGCACTGGTGGTCGCCCACGCCTGCTATGGCCATAACAGCTTCTTCAAGGGCAACTACCTGTTCCGTACCTGGACCGATGCCAGCTCGATCATCGATTACCTAGTCTTTGCCAAGCAGTACATCATGCAATGCGAGGAACGCCATGGCATCGATGCGGTGGAAGACTTGCTCGACTCCTGCCACGCCCTGATGAACTACGGTGTCGACCGCTACAAGCGCCCCTACCCGATCTCCGCGGAAGAGGAGCGGCGGCGGCAGAAGGATCGCGAAGAACACCTGCAGAAGCAGATCAACGACCTGTGGCGCACCATTCCCAAGGGCGCGGACAAGTTCAGCGACAAGGACAACGCGCGCTTCCCCGCCGAACCCCAGGAGAACATCCTTTACTTCATCGAAAAACACGCGCCATTACTGGAGCCTTGGCAACGGGAAATCGTCCGGATCGTGCGCAAGATCGCCCAGTATTTCTACCCGCAGCGCCAGACCCAGGTGATGAACGAAGGCTGGGCGACGTTCTGGCACTACACCCTGATGAACGATCTCTACGACGAGGGATTGGTCACCGAGGGCTTCATGATGGAGTTCCTCACCTCCCACACCAGCGTGGTCTTCCAGCCCGGCTTCGACAGCCCCTACTACAGCGGTATCAACCCCTACGCCCTGGGCTTCGCCATGTATCGGGATATCCGGCGGATGTGCGAGGAGCCGACGGAGGAGGATCGCCGCTGGTTCCCGGAACTGGCCGGGAGCGACTGGTTGTCCAGCATCAAGTTCGCCATGAGCAGCTTCAAGGACGAGAGTTTTATCCTGCAGTACCTGTCACCCAAGGTGATCCGTGACCTCAAGCTGTTCAGCATCCTCGATGACGATCAGCGCGACGACCTGCTGGTCCCGGCCATCCACGACGAAGGCGGCTACCGGACCATTCGTGAAACCCTGGCCGCGCAATACAACCTCGGCAACCGCGAACCCAACGTGCAGATCTGGAGCATCGACCGTCGTGGCGATCGCTCGCTGACCTTGCGCCATCAACAGCATGACCGCAAACCCCTGGGCGACTCGACCGAGGAGGTGCTCAAGCATCTGCACCGCCTCTGGGGTTTCGACATCCACCTGGAAACCCTGCAGGGCGACCAGATCATGAAGACCCACCACGTACCGCCCAGAGGCGAGCACAGCGAGGGTGACTACGGTCGACTGGACCTGGCCGTCATTCACCTTTGAGCACATGCGATGCCTCCGTTGGCCGGACACACAGGTTATCCTGTCGCGCTAACGGAGGTTTTTCATGCAGATCTATAAAGTCGGCGGCGCGGTTCGTGATCGCCTGCTGGGCCAGCCCGTCACCGATATCGACTGGGTCGTGGTCGGCGCAACCACTGAAGACATGCTCGCCAAGGGCTTTCGCCCGGTCGGAGCCGACTTCCCGGTCTTTCTTCACCCCAAGAGCGGCGAGGAATACGCCCTGGCCCGCACCGAACGCAAAAGCGGACGTGGCTACGGCGGCTTTACCTTCCACGCCAGCCCCGAGGTTACCCTCGAAGAAGACCTGATCCGCCGCGACCTGACGATCAACGCCATGGCCGAGGACAATCACGGCAAATTGACCGACCCCTATCACGGCCAGCAGGATCTTCAAGCCCGCGTACTGCGCCATGTTTCCCCCGCGTTCGCCGAAGATCCGCTACGAGTCCTGCGCGTAGCCCGCTTTGCCGCGCGCTACGCAGGCCTGGGTTTCAAGGTTGCAGCGCAAACCCTCGCCCTGATGCGCCAACTGGCTGAATCGGGCGAACTGGAAGCCCTGACACCCGAGCGCAGCTGGAAGGAAATCTCCCGCGCCCTGATGGAAGACCAACCCCAGGTATTTATCCAGGTGCTGCGCGAGTGCGGTGCATTGGCGGTCCTGTTTCCCGAAGTCGATGCCCTGTTCGGCGTTCCGCAACCCGCGGCCCACCACCCCGAGATCGACAGCGGCATCCACACCCTGAGCGTACTGGAACAGGCCGCCCGCCACCGGCAGCCACTGACCGTGCGTTGGGCCTGTTTGCTGCATGACCTGGGCAAAGGCCTTACACCCGAGAGCGAATGGCCAAGGCACATTGCTCACGAGTTCAAGGGATTGAAACTGATCAAGGCCGTCAATGAACGCTACAAGGTGCCGCGCGACTGCCAGGAACTGGCCTTGCTGGTGGGCGAATATCATACCCACGGCCATCGCGCCCTGGAGTTGAAACCATCAACATTGCTGGAACTGCTGCAGAGCTTCGATGTGTATCGCCGCCCACAACGTTTCGAGGAGTTTATCGCCGCCTGCGAGATGGACGCCCGGGGTCGCCAGGGCCTGGAAGAGCGGGATTATCCACAGGCCGCCTATCTGCGCGGCGCAGCGCTTGCGGCCAAGGCGGTAGCCGTCCAGCCACTGCTGGAAAAGGGGTTCAAGGGACCGGAACTGGGTGAAGCGCTCAAGCGTGAGCGCTTGAAGGCCATCAAGGCCTACAAGGAAAAAATCATTGGTTGAAACACGCACCTTGTAGGAGCCGGCTTGCCGGCAATGAGGCCAGAAAGTCTTGCATCGATCTTGCGGACGTCATCGCCGGCAAGCCGGCTCCTACAATAACCGCGTAAGCCGTGACACAGACCTACAACAGATCCGAGGAGGTCAACTGGAGACCACGCCACTCGAAAGCAACCGGCGCCAGTACCTGATCGATACTCGCTTCCTGCCATAACGCCGCAAAGCTCTTGCCCACTTCAGGGTGCAGCTTTGCCGGCGCGATCAACGACAATGGCCACAAGACGAAGGCATTTTTCAGAATTTCCGCACGGGGCAGAATCAGCCCATCGAAATTTCCCACCTGCTCGCCATACAGCAATACGTCGATGTCCAGCGGCAACCCCTTGCGCTCCGGCGCGTAGCGACCGTTGTCCGCCTCGATGAACTTCAACCGACGATCCAGCTCCAGCAACGGCAAGTCGGTGATTGCCGACACCACCAGATTGAAGAACGGTCCGCTCTTGATCCCCACCGGCTGGCTTTCGAACACCGCCGAGCAACGAATATCCAGCAGGAAACCGGCCAGCGCATCCAAGCCAGCGCGCAAATGGGTTTCGCGCTCGATATTGCTGCCGAGCCCGAGGTAAACCTGAGTTAGCGACATCCGCGCTCGATCTCCACGCCCACGCCCCTGGCGGCCGCGACGGCACCCGGCTTGGTCAGTTTGAGGTGCAACCAGGGAATCTGGAACTCGCTCATCAGTACTTCAGCCAGGCGTTCGGCGAAGGTTTCCACCAACTGGAACTGCGATTGCTCGGCAAAGGCCTGGATACGCGCCGATACGCTCGCATAGTCGAGCGCCAGGGTCAGGTCGTCACCCGCGGCGGCCGGACGGTTGTCCCAGGCGAAACTGAGGTCAAGACGCAGGCATTGCTTGATGCCGCGCTCCCAGTCATAGGCACCGATCACGGTGTCGACTTCCAGGCCCTCGATAAACACTCTGTCCAAGCGCTCTTCTCCACAGCACGACAAGGGCGCAATGCGCCGTTAGAATCAGGGCGTCCTCGCCCGGAATAGTTAGCATGTTTTGGTTACTGGCGATCCTCGCCTACCTGCTCGGCTCTCTGTCCTTCGCCATTTTGCTCAGCCGCCTCACGGGAAATCCCGATCCGCGAATGAGTGGCTCGGGCAATGCCGGCGCGACCAACATGCTGCGCCTGGCCGGCAAGAAGCTGGCGATCCTGACCCTGCTCGGCGATCTGCTCAAGGGCCTGCTGCCCGTGCTGATCGCCGGATTCGCCGGGTTGTCACTGCAACAACAGGCCTGGGTCGGACTCTGCGCCGTCCTCGGCCATCTGTTCCCGCTGTACTTCCGCTTTCGCGGCGGCAAAGGCGTCGCGACGGCCGCCGGCATGCTGTTGGGGCTTTACCCGCCTGCCGCCCTGCTGGCCATCGCCGCCTGGATCCTGACCTTCTACCTCACCCGCACCAGCTCGCTCGCCGCCTTGATCGCCACCCCGCTGACCCTGCCGCTACTGGCCTGGCAGGAACCGGCGGCGCTGTTGCCGATGAGCGTGCTGACCGGCCTGATCGTCTGGCGCCACCGTGGCAATCTACGCGACCTCTTTGCCGGTCGCGAACGACATTTCTGATCGACAGCGTGAAAATGCTTCAAGCAACCCGCCGGCCAGCCGTCAGAGGGGTGACAACTGCTCCATCGGCCAGCGCGCCTGCACGCTGATCGCCAGGCTTTCCTGTTGCCCGGCCTGTAGCCGCTGGCAACCGGCAAAGGCGATCATCGCGCCGTTATCGGTACAGAACTCGGGACGGGCGTAAAACACATTGCCCTTCATTTCACCGAGCATTTTCTCCAGCGACGCCCGCAACGCCTTGTTGGCGCTGACACCACCAGCGATCACCAGGCGCTTCATGCCCGTCTGCTTCAACGCCCGCTTGCACTTGATGGTCAAAGTCTCCACCACTGCCTGCTGGAAGGCCAGCGAGATGTCGCAACGGGTTTGCTCACCGTCGTCCCCAGTGCTGACACACTGCTGCCAGGTGTTGAGCGCGAAGGTTTTCAGGCCGCTGAAGCTGAACGCCAGGCCCGGCCGGTCGCACATCGGCCGAGGAAAGACGAAACGCCCGGACACGCCCTGCTCCGCCAGGCGGGCAATTTCCGGCCCACCCGGGTAATTGAGGCCGATCATCTTCGCCGTCTTGTCGAAGGCCTCGCCCGCGGCATCGTCCAGGCTCTCGCCCAGCAACTCGTATTGACCGATGCCATCCACCCGAACCAGCTGCGTATGACCGCCCGAGACCAGCAAAGCGACGAACGGGAACTCCGGTGGCTGCGCTTCCAGCATCGGCGCCAGCAAATGACCTTCCATGTGGTGCACGCCCAGCGCCGGTATGCCCCAGGCAAAAGCCAGTGCCTGGGCGCACGAAGCCCCGACCAGCAAGGCTCCGACCAGGCCCGGGCCGGCGGTATAGGCGATCGCGTCGATCTCGGTCGGCACGCGATCGGCCTCGGCCAGCACCTGGCGAATCAACGGCAGCATGCGCTTGACGTGATCGCGGGAGGCCAGCTCCGGCACCACGCCACCATAGGCCCGATGCAGGTCGATCTGACTGAACAGCGCATCGGCCAGCAGCCCGCGTTCACTGTCGTACAGCGCGACACCGGTTTCGTCGCAGGAAGTTTCCAATCCCAGTACTAGCATGGGTTTACGCCCTGAGGCTGAATTCGAAGGCGCGCATAATAGTCGCCACTCCGGGCCCCGACCAGCGGTTTTCGATCAGAGGCTTTGCATTCCTGCCGTTGAGGGGTTAACATCCGCAACCCTTAAAAACCGACGATCTCCAGTGCGCTTTTGCCTGAGGACGTTGACCCCGGTAATGAATGAAGGTAGCTCTGGATGCCAGCCGTCAAAGTTAAAGAGAACGAACCCTTCGACGTAGCTCTGCGTCGTTTCAAGCGCTCCTGCGAAAAAGCCGGTGTTCTGGCTGAAGTTCGTAGCCGCGAATTTTACGAGAAGCCGACTTCCGAGCGTAAGCGCAAAGCAGCAGCTGCTGTTAAGCGTCACGCCAAGAAAGTTCAGCGCGAACAGCGCCGCGCCGTTCGTCTGTACTAATACACAGACGTTCGCTGCAAGCTTCTGCCAAGCCCGGCCCTCAGCCGGGCTAATGGCATTTGCGGATATCGCTTGATGCTTCACCGTCAAAGCCGCCGATGCGACCCAGACGAACCCGCTTCACCACGTCAGAACTGGCTTCTTGCCAGTGGTGCGCGTCTTTACTGACGAGCCTGCCAAGGCTACCGACGAGCACACCCTTTCCAGCTTGCGGCATTGCGCGGTCACCTTGACCTCCGGCGCGCCCGACAGCGACAGTTATAAATCGAAACCTGAAAGGCTGATTGAAATTAAGGTCAGCGAGTTTTCGGCAGATACACTTCCCGACGATGATTGAGCAGACGACGAACGATCGAGCAGCGCACGTGGCTGCACGCCCCGACGACGTCCAGCCCCTTTCGGGATCTCCTTGCAGCGCAGCAAAGACGAGAACGCCATGGCCGGGTTGATTCCCCAGAGCTTCATTGACGACCTTCTGAACCGCACCGACATCGTCGACGTGGTCAGTTCGCGCGTGCAAATGAAAAAAGCCGGGAAGAACTACACTGCCTGCTGCCCGTTCCACAAGGAAAAGACCCCGTCCTTCAGCGTCAGTCCGGACAAGCAGTTCTACTACTGCTTTGGCTGCGGCGCGGGCGGCAACGCCCTCGGCTTCATCATGGACCACGACAACCTGGACTTCCCCCAGGCCGTCGAGGAACTGGCGAAAGCCGCCGGCATGGAGATTCCCCGCGAGGAAAGCGGCCGGCCGCACAAGCCGCGACAACCGACCGACTCGCCGCTCTACCCGCTGCTGACCGCGGCCGCCGATTTTTATCGCCAGTCGCTGAAAAGCCACCCGGCACGCAAAGCCGCCGTGGACTACCTCAAGGGTCGCGGCCTGACGGGCGAAATCGCCCGCGACTTCGGCCTGGGCTTTGCCCCGCCGGGCTGGGACAACCTGTTCAAGCACCTGTCCAGCGACACGCTGCAGCAGAAAGCCATGATCGATGCCGGCCTGTTGATCGAGAACGCCGAGACCGGCAAACGCTATGACCGCTTCCGTGATCGCGTGATGTTTCCGATCCGCGACAGCCGCGGCCGCATCATCGCCTTCGGCGGCCGGGTGCTGGGCGACGACAAGCCCAAGTACCTGAACTCACCGGAAACCCCGGTGTTTCACAAGGGCCAGGAGCTCTACGGCCTGTTCGAGGCCCGCAAGAACAACCGCAACCTCGACGAGATCATCGTCGTCGAGGGCTACATGGACGTCATCGCCCTGGCCCAGCAAGGCCTGCGCAACGCCGTGGCAACGCTCGGCACCGCGACCAGCGAAGACCACATGAAGAAGCTGTTCCGCATCGTACCCAACGTGCTGTTCTGCTTTGACGGCGACCAGGCCGGCCGCAACGCCGCCTGGCGCGCCCTCGAAGCGACCCTGACCAGCCTGCAGGACGGACGGCGCGCACGCTTCCTGTTCCTGCCCGAAGGCGAAGACCCGGACACCCTGGTCCGCGCCGAAGGCACCGACGCCTTCCGCGCCCGGATCAATCAGCACGCGCAGCCGCTGGCGGACTATTTCTTCCAACAGTTGACCGAAGAAGCCGATCCGCGCTCGCTCGAAGGCAAGGCCCATATGGCCACCCTCGCCGCGCCACTGATCGACAAGATTCCCGGCGCCAACCTGAAGATCCTGATGCGCCAGCGCCTCACGGAAATCACCGGCCTGACCAGTGAAACCGTCAGCCAGCTCGCCCACAGCACCCCGATGGACGCCCCGCCACCGGCCTATGATCCCGGTATCGACTACGATGCCATACCGGACTATTCGGATTACCACCAGCCGCAGGAAGCCTATGCGCCCCAGCAGGAATGGACCCCGAAGAAACCCGGCGCCGGCGGCAAGAAGTGGGACAAGAAGCCCTGGGACAAGAACGGCAAGCGTGGCGGCGATCGTGACCAGCCACGTGCCCCGAGAGTCCCGGCCGCCGTCGAACCACCGACCCTGACCGCCTTGCGGACTCTGGTCCACCATCCGCAACTGGCCGAGAAGGTCGAGACCGCTGGTCACTTCGCGGATGAAGACAACACCAATACACAGCTTCTGGTGGCCTTGCTCGAAGCCGTGCAAAAGAATCCTAAGCTAAGCTCATTTCAGTTGATCTCACGTTGGCACGGCACCGAACAGGGCCGATTGCTGACCCGCCTGGCGGAAAAGGAGTGGCTGATCGAGGGAGAAAACCTTGAACAACAGTTTTTCGACACCATAACTAGCTTGTCAGCCCGCCAGCGCGAGCGAAAGCTGGAACAACTTCTCAGGAAATCGCGACAAAGCGAGTTGAGCGCCGAAGAGAAATCTTTGCTGCTTGACCTGCTAAAACGCAATCTTCCTGCATCAAACCCGACCTCAACTGGCGCGTGAGGTCATAGCTCGGGTATAATCCTCGGCTTGTTTTTTGCCCGCCAAGACCTTCAGTGGATAGGGTGTTATGTCCGGAAAAGCGCAACAGCAGTCTCGCCTCAAAGAGTTGATCAGCCGTGGTCGTGAGCAGGGTTACCTGACTTACGCGGAGGTCAACGACCACCTGCCGGAGGATATTTCAGATCCGGAACAGGTGGAAGACATCATCCGCATGATCAACGACATGGGGATCAACGTATTCGAGAGTGCTCCGGATGCGGATGCCCTTTTGTTGGCCGAAGCCGATACCGACGAAGCAGCCGCCGAAGAAGCAGCTGCAGCGTTGGCGGCCGTGGAAACCGACATTGGTCGCACTACCGACCCAGTGCGCATGTACATGCGCGAAATGGGTACGGTGGAGCTGCTCACACGTGAAGGCGAAATCGAAATCGCCAAGCGTATCGAAGAGGGCATCCGTGAAGTGATGGGCGCAATCGCGCACTTCCCTGGCACGGTTGAACACATCCTCTCCGAGTACACTCGCGTCACCACCGAAGGTGGCCGCCTGTCCGACGTCCTCAGTGGTTATATCGACCCGGACGACGGCATTGCGCCGCCTGCTGCCGAAGTTCCACCGCCCATCGATGCCAAGGCCGCGAAAGCGGACGATGACAGCGACGACGATGAAGCCGAGTCCAGTGACGACGAAGAAGAAGCCGAAAGCGGTCCGGATCCGATCATCGCCGCACAGCGCTTTGGCGCCGTGGCCGATCAGATGGAGATCACCCGCAAGGCCCTGAAAAAGCACGGTCGCAACAACAAGGCGGCGATTGCCGAACTGTTGGCCCTGGCCGAGCTGTTCATGCCGATCAAACTGGTACCGAAGCAATTCGAAGGCCTGGTCGAGCGTGTTCGCGGTGCCCTGGATCGCCTGCGTCAGCAAGAGCGCGCCATCATGCAGTTGTGCGTGCGTGATGCCCGCATGCCGCGTGCCGATTTCCTGCGCCAGTTCCCGGGCAACGAAATCGACGAAAGCTGGACCGATGCCCTGGCCAAGGGCAAGAGCAAGTACGCCGAAGCCATCGGCCGCCTGCAGCCGGATATCGTCCGTTGCCAGCAGAAGCTGACCGCGCTCGAGGCCGAAACCGGCCTGACGATTGCCGAGATCAAGGACATCAACCGTCGCATGTCGATCGGTGAGGCCAAGGCCCGCCGCGCGAAGAAAGAGATGGTTGAAGCCAACTTGCGTCTGGTGATCTCCATCGCCAAGAAGTACACCAACCGTGGCCTGCAGTTCCTCGACCTGATCCAGGAAGGCAACATCGGCTTGATGAAAGCGGTGGACAAGTTCGAATACCGTCGCGGCTACAAGTTCTCGACCTATGCCACCTGGTGGATCCGTCAGGCGATCACTCGCTCGATCGCCGACCAGGCCCGCACCATCCGTATTCCGGTGCACATGATCGAGACGATCAACAAGCTCAACCGTATTTCCCGGCAGATGTTGCAGGAAATGGGTCGTGAACCGACTCCGGAAGAGCTGGGCGAACGCATGGAAATGCCTGAGGACAAGATCCGCAAGGTATTGAAGATCGCCAAGGAGCCGATCTCCATGGAGACCCCGATCGGTGATGACGAAGACTCCCATCTGGGTGACTTCATCGAAGACTCGACCATGCAGTCGCCAATCGATGTCGCCACCGTTGAGAGCCTTAAAGAAGCGACCCGCGAAGTGCTCTCCGGCCTCACTGCCCGTGAAGCCAAGGTCCTGCGCATGCGCTTCGGCATCGACATGAATACCGACCACACCCTCGAGGAAGTCGGCAAGCAGTTCGATGTCACCCGCGAGCGGATTCGTCAGATCGAAGCCAAGGCGCTGCGCAAGCTGCGCCACCCGACGAGAAGCGAGCATCTGCGCTCCTTCCTCGACGAGTAACACCATAACCCCCGGCCCGCCGGGGGTTTTGCTTTCTGCACAGCGACAAAAGCGTCCCTCCCTCCCCGCATAGCCCGTCTACACTCGAATGATTCCCCGTGCCATAACGAGACCGTTACGTTATGCCCAGACTGCCGGCCCTGCTTCTGCTGATGCTGCTCACCTGGACCGCAACGGCTGGCGCGCTGACTCTGACCGATGATGAACGTAGCTGGCTGGCGGACCACCCGGACCTTCGCCTGGGTGTAGATGCCTCATGGCCGCCATTCGAGTTCCGCGACGAAGAGGGACATTACCAGGGCCTGGCTGCCGACTATATGGCGCTGGTCGAGAAGCGCCTGGGCGTCAAGCTCACCCCCATCGAACCCATGAGCTGGACGGCCGTGCTGCAACTGGCCAAGGATAACCAGGTCAATCTGCTGCCCGGCGTCATGTCCACGCCGGAACGCCAGAGCTACCTGGCCTTCACCCGCCCCTACCTGGACTTCCCTATTGTCATCCTCGCCCACGAGGGCGGTGCCCAGCCGCACAACCTGAAGGAACTGTACGGCCTGAAAATCGCCGTGGTGGAGAACTACGCCCCTCATGAACTGTTACGCACCCACCATCCGGACCTGAACCTGGTCGCCCTGCCCAATGTCAGCTCGGCCCTCCAGGCGCTGGCCACCGATGAGGTCGATGCCGTGGTAGGCGATCTCGCCTCCAGTGTCTGGAGCCTGCGCCAGCTCAAGCTCGAAGGACTGTATGTCAGCGGCGAAACGCCCTACCGCTACCAACTGGCAATGGGCGTGCCCCAGGAGCAGAAGATTCTGGTGGGTATTCTCGACAAGGTCATGGCCGACATGAGCCCCGGCGAGGTCGACGCCATCCAGAAACACTGGGTCGGCAATGTACTGGTCAATTCCTCGTTCTGGCCCGATGTCCTGATCTACGGCCTGCCGGGCGTCCTGCTACTGGTCACCGTCCTGGCGGTGGTAATCCGCATCAACCGGCGCCTGAGTTCGGAAATCTCCCGGCGGATCGCCCTCGAACAGGAGCTGCGCAGCAGCGAATACCATTACCGCGGCCTGGTGGAAAGCCTGTCGGCGATTGCTTGGGAATCGCGGGTGAGCGACTACACCTACACCTACGTTTCACCCCACGCCGAAGCCCTGCTCGGTTATCCACTGGCCCACTGGCTGGTACCCGGCTTCTGGCGCAGTATCGCGCATCCCGCCGACCTGATCCGCGCCCAGTCCTTCTGCGACCATGAAACCCTGGCCGGACGCGACCACAGCCTCGACTACCGGGTGATCACCGCCGATGGCCGGACACTCTGGGTGCGTGACATCGTCAGCCTGATCGAACACGGCCATGAGCCGGTCATGCGCGGACTGATGATCGACATCAGCGAAACCAAGCGCACCGAAGAAGCCCTGCGCCTGTCGGAACAGAAGTTCGCCTCGGTATTCCAGCAGTGCCCGGACATCCTGGTGATTGCCCGCCTGTCCGACGGTTGCCTGCTGGAAGTCAACGAAGCGTTCGAGGAACAGATCGGCCTGAGCGCCGAAGACGTCGTCGGCCACACCGCCACCTCGCTGAATATATGGGGCATCGAGGGCGTCGGCCCGGGCCTCCTGCAGCGTTTGCAGGGCGGCAGCATCCGCAACCTGGAAATGCCTTTCCGTCGCAACAACGGTCAACTGTTCACCGGCCTGATTTCCGCCGAGCCCTTTGATCTCGATACCACACCGGCCCTGGTGGTGGTGGTACGGGATATCAGCCAGCTCAAGGAAACCCAGCAGCAACTGCAAACCTCCGAAGAGAAGTTTGCCAAGGCTTTCCACGCCTCTCCCGACGGCTTGCTGCTGAGCCGGCAGCGCGACGGGCTGCTGATGGAAGTCAACGAAGGCTTCAGCCGCCTCACCGGCTACAACAGCGCCAGTTCGCTGGACCGCTCGACCCTGGACCTCGGGATCTGGGTCAACCTGAACGAACGCAAGCACATGCTCGAACTGCTGCAGCGTGACGGTCTTGTCCGCGACTTCAGCTGCCATATCCGCCGCAGCGACGGACAGATCCGCCTCTGCGAAGTCTCCAGCCGCCCCCTGCCCATCGGCGGCGAAGACTGCATGCTGACCATCGCCCGGGACATCACCGAACGTCACCTGATGCAGGAAAAACTGCAACAGGCCGCCACGGTGTTCGAAAGCACCGCCGAAGGCGTCTTGATCACCGACACCCAGCAGCACATCAGCGCGGTCAACCGCGCCTTCACCGAAATCACCGGCTACAGCGAGACCGAAGCCCTCGGCCACACTCCGCGCCTGCTTGCCTCGGGCCAACACGACAGCGCCTTCTATGCCGCCATGTGGCACCAGTTGAGCGCCGAAGGCCACTGGCAGGGCGAGATCTACAACCGACGCAAGAACGGCGAGCTCTATCCCAGTTGGCTGACCATCAGCGCCGTACGCAATCGCGACAAATTCATCACCCACTTCGTCGCCGTGTTCGCCGATATCTCCAGCCTGAAACATGCCCAGGCCCGGCTCGACTATCAGGCCCACCACGACCCGCTGACCGGGCTGCCCAATCGCACCCTGTTCGAAAGCCGGTTGCTGGCGGCCCTGGACAACCAGCAGGAAAATGGCGGCCAGGGCGCGGTGCTGTTCCTCGACCTCGATCGCTTCAAGCACATCAACGACAGCCTCGGCCATCCGGTCGGTGACCTGCTGCTCAAGGGTATTGCCCTGCGCCTGAAGGAACAACTGCGGGATATCGACACCGTCGCCCGCCTCGGCGGCGACGAATTCATCATCCTGCTGCCCGGCCTCCAACAACCCAGCGATGCCGAATACCTGGCCGAAAAATTGTTGAACTGCTTCGGCGCACCGTTCCAGGCTGGCGAGCATGAATTCTTTATCAGCGCCAGCATCGGCACCAGCCTCTACCCCAAGGATGGCAACGACGTCGCCACCCTGATCAAGAACGCCGACGCGGCCATGTATCGCTCCAAGGCCAAGGGCCGCAACCGCGTCGAAAGCTATACCCGCGACCTCACGGCCCAGGCCAGCGAGCGCGTGGCCCTGGAACACGAACTGCGGCGGGCCATCGAGCGCCAGGAGCTGGCCCTCTACTACCAACCCAAGGTCAGCCTCGATACCGGTGCCCTGGTCGGTGCCGAGGCGCTGATCCGCTGGCATCATCCGACCTTCGGCGACGTCCCGCCCGAACACTTCATCCCGCTGGCGGAAGAAAACGGCATGATCCTGCTGCTCGGCGACTGGGTGCTTGAACGGGCCTGCCGCCAGATGCAGCGCTGGACCCATCGTTATGGCGACTTCGGCCCCCTGTCGGTCAACCTCGCCGGCGCCCAACTGCGCCAGCCCAACCTGCTACCGCGCATCGAGCAACTGCTCAAGGACAACCACCTTCGGCCCGGTTGCCTGCAACTGGAGATCACCGAAAACTTCATCATGAGCCAGGCCGAAGAAGCCCTGGAAGTGCTACACCAGCTCAAGCGCCTCGGCGTGCAGTTGGCCATCGACGACTTCGGCACCGGCTACTCGTCCCTCAGCTACCTCAAGCGCCTGCCGCTGGATATCCTGAAAATCGACCAATCGTTCGTCCGCGGCCTGCCGGACGATCCCCATGACGCGGCTATCGTGCGCGCCATCATCGCCCTGGGTCGCAGCATGCAGTTCACGGTGATTGCCGAGGGCGTGGAGAACCTCGCGCAGCAGGCATTCCTGGCGGCCGAAGGCTGTGAACAGATCCAGGGCTACATCGTCAGCCTGCCGCTGGCGGCCGAGGAATTCGCCGCGACTTTTCTTCATATAACGCTTTCGGAGTTTTCGGATAGCACAGGCGAGAAACCGTCGCTATAATTCGCGGCCTACTGAGGGCCTATAGCTCAGTTGGTTAGAGCAGAGGACTCATAATCCTTTGGTCCACGGTTCAAGTCCGTGTGGGCCCACCACCTTTGAAAGCCGCGCATTGCGCGGCTTTTGCGTTTCTGGTCAGGCGATTTCTCCGGCCCTAAAAACTGCCAGAAATCGCCCAGCCTCCCTGGACCGAGCTGGGGCATCCCAGGAACCCGCGCGAGCCAAAAGCCAGCATCGCTCGTCGTTTCGTTTGTTTCGTATATTGCCCTTTCGTTTATTTCGATTAATATAGGGTTGTAAACCCAAGCAATGCACGAACGGAGTGAACCCATGAACATGTCCGAACCCGCCGGCTTCCCAGAGGCTCGCGAGGTTGCCGCCGCGGTACAAGGGCAACGCGATCTCGCAGCCTTCCTGTCGACCAAGACAGATACCCAGCGGATCGAAATCTACGATGCCGAGAACCGCGCTCATCCCGTAGAGTTGCCCACCAGCGCGCTACGCCTGCTGGTGGACATACTGGGTGAATTAGCTCTGGGCAACTCGGTTCGGGTGGTTCCTGTGCACGCGGAGTTGACCACCCAGGAAGCGGCCGACCTGCTGAACGTATCTCGACCTCACCTGGTGAAACTGCTGGAGGATGGTGCTTTGCCTCATCACAAAACCGGCCGCCATCGCCGGGTGCTTTTCTCCGATCTGATGGAATACAAACAGCAGCGCGATACAGCCAGCCACAAAGCCATGGACGAACTGGCCAATCTTTCCGAAGAACTCGGGATGGGCTACTGATGCGGTATTCGCCTTTCACCGCAGTCTATGATGCGTGTGTCCTCTACCCTGCCCCCCTTCGCGACCTGCTGATACGGCTGGCTGGGAAGGGGCTCTACAGGGCGAAGTGGACGGCGCAGATAGATGAAGAGTGGAAGCGAAACCTGCTGGAGAACCGCCAGGATCTGACACGTGAACAGCTCGATCACGTTTCTCGCCTCATGGTTGCGGCTGTGCCTGACTCAATCATCACCGGCCATGAAAAGCTGTGTGCTGGACTGGTGCTACCCGACCCTGACGATGCCCACGTACTCGCCGCTGCGATCCGCAGCAACGCCGAGGTGATCGTAACCTTCAACCTGAAGGACTTCCCCCCAGCGGCGCTCGCCACATTCGATGTTGAAGCTCAGCATCCAGACGAATTCATCATGGACCTCTGGGACCTTGATCAGGCGGCAGTGCTGGCCGCAGCGACAGAGATGCGGCGGGCGCTGACCCGATCCCCGTACACCCCCGAAGAGTTCATTGAGTGCATCTTCAAGCAGGGGCTGCCGCAAACGGCAAACGCCTTGCGCGGATACATCATTCTCCTCTGAAAAGTCAGCAGCAAGGGGCGAGGGAAGTGATGAACGGCTATAAGACGCGCAGGATTCTGGATCGCGGGTACAAATAGAAAATCGAGGTCCGTCCCCTATTTTCCCGGGCCGAATCCAAGCCCGGCTGACACGGCTGGTTTCCAGAAAATGGCCGCTGAAGCCACTTTGCTTTCTACGGAGCTAAAGCATATAACTCTCTGAGGTGGCACCGGATGCCATGACCATTAAAAGTTAAGGGCGATTGCATGCAGTTCAACAATGCTGACATTGAAGGCTTGGTTAGCAGAACTCTAATAATAGAATGCTTTGAAATCGAATTAACTGAGAATAATGATAATTCACCGATATCCTTCAACGGCCCAGGCAGCATCACGATAGAGCCTGATGGCAAGCTTTCGCTAAAGATGTATGACTCAACAAAAAGGAGTTCAATGAGTCAGATGATGCGTATCGCCTTTCACCAAGGCACCGGCGTTGTTGCCGAATCGGAATATTTTTCTTTAAAAGCGAAAGACTTTCACGGCAATCTTTGGCACGCCCCGCGAAACTATATAAATGACGGATTACAACTGACGCCTCACGGAACAATTGTTGAGTTCCACATTCCTGAAATACGGACGGAGCGCGTGCATCGCCGTACCGACCTTAATGGTGTGAGTATAGCGAACATTGTTATAGCAGGACGCTATCGACTTCCATTCAATAAGTTTGAAGACCAATCAGACGGTTCTTCCTCAGTGACGGGTTTAGAGTTCAGAATTGAGGGTGCGGAAATAACACTCTCTCAGAAAGCAAAGCACCTGACGTTAGATATCGTAAGCACCTCAGTGCAAATAGATCATGACTTCATTATCAAAATCTCCGAAGCTTTAAGCATAGCTATCGGCAGAGAAGCGTGGCCATCGTATTATCGGGTTTATAGAGACGGAATGATCTCGTCATTCATAAATGGTAGATCCGATGTTATCGAACAGGGAATGGTTAGACCTCTCGTCGATGTTTTTCCCTATAAAACCGCAAAACTAATAACATTCTTAAATTACTACACGAAAAATCGTAAAACAGAACATGATCATATAGTTTATTACTGGAGACGACTTTACTACATATCCAACAAAGTCACTGATGTCGCTGCACTGGTTCTCACCGTGAACATTGAAGGACTGATAAACAATTACTTCAGAGAAGGCAGAACACCTTCGGATACTTTACTGGGCGAAATCAATCTTAGTAAAAAACTCATCAAGCCTTTGAAGCTTCCGGGGAGTACAAACTCCCGATTGAAAAACACCTTGGGAGGGATGAAGACAATTACGGCCCCTAATATCCTTCGGGCTCTGGCAGACGAAGGACAAGTCTTAGAAGCCCATGTGAAGAGCTGGAACAACTTAAGACATTCTCTTGCTCACGCTGCCAACATGGAGTCTGACGCGGCGACGCTGAGTCTATTTATTGAAGATATAAACAACTGCCTTGACCTGTTCTATCATCTTATAGGGTTAAGCGTTGGATATGACAGCCACCTCATAAAGGATAGCGGCCTGTTGCCCCCTGCTGAATCAAAGTATTTGGAAGATCAACAGCTTGAGCTGTTTTAAGTAATTGCCTTAGGGGTTAGAAATGGCTGAAATCAAAGCTTTCATTGACGCAATACCAGCGCCAATGTGGGGAATAATCGGAACCGCTTTTGGTGCACTTCTCACCCTCACTGCCGCGCTGATCGTGAATTCAGGCAACAACAAAAGATTAAAAATACAACTGCGCCACGATGAAAAAGAAAAAAATACTGATCGAATGAACGCGATGCGCCGTGAAGTCTATATGAATGCGATAGCTGAGATGATCAAGGTTGGTTCACGCAGTCCGCAAATAGCCATTGCACCGGGCTCGATCAATGGTTAATTTAAATATCGTAAATTTTAGATAAATCTTCCACTCGGGAGGGCAAGGAAAAAATGGCACTTCAGTTCTTTGAGAGCCCGTTTCACGCGACTCATGATGCCGAAACGGCAAGCAAGATGGCTGTGAAAATGGATCTATCCATCTTCATCACGGACTGCATCAAAAAAATGGGCCTCAAACAAATCGGGGCCGCTGAGAAGCTTAATATTGCTCAATCCCGGGTTTCCGAGCTGGCTACCGGTAAAATAGAGAAATTCACCATCGATGCCATGATGGACATGCTCGATAAGCTGGGCTTTCGCGTCAATTTCATCTTGCCCGGCACAATCGCAGGTGATGAGGCACAAATCGTCATTTCTCAACGTTCTAGCATCTGACTCCCTGCTTGCGGAGCTCAACTTTGAGGTTCGTAAGCCGCTGCTGCGCCACTTTCATCGCCTTCTGATCCGTACCATTGGTAGTCTTCACAAATGAGTGGAGAGCTAACAATATATCTCGGCAACCGCCGCGCAGCGCGGTTGCCGAGGCTGCAAACTCAGTTCCTCGGTTGCGGCTCGCCCGCTGCCAGCAGCGAGTCCACCACAGCCCGCGAAAGCTCAAGCGAATGCATCACGCCGATGAACAGATCGCGCTCGACACTACCGAGGCGCGGGCCGATTTCATCGGCGTTCAACTCGGCGACCCTGAGCAGATCCGACACATGGGTCAACGCCACCCTAGCGGTGATGCCGGGTTGCACGACAAACAACGGTGACTTGTGGTCGGAGTCGGGGGAGGCGGGCTTGAAAGCGGTTGTTTCGAGGGTATCGAGCGAGAGAGGCGGCGGATCTGAATTTATCTGATCTAAAGCACTGTGCAGGATGCTGCGCAGAAAAGCGCTCTTTTCAGAAAGACTTGAAGTGCGGCAAGGCGGTGGATCGGGCGTGATTTTTTTCATCGTCGGTAAACCCTTGTTTCAGAGACACCTTGAGGAAGCCCGCCATCTTTCGTGTCCAAGCGAAAGGGTGGCGAACCGTGCGCAGGTTGGACAACCGGGGAAACAAGTAAACCCGGCACACCCATTACAAGTGTCCCGCGCACAGTCCGCCATAAAGCAGACACAAGAATACCGCTTACGCGGCATTGTGCGCTTGTTTCCAAAAACACGGGTGTCCAAGCCCGGTCGCTGAATTGGCAGCGACGCCTCAACACTAGTCGTCGACCGAAACCGAATCAACGCGATAGACGTGGGAACCACCCGCTAAAAGGTGCTCTTCTTTCCTAATCTGATGACAGAAAAATAACCACTGAGAAAGCGGCATCCCATCACCAGCACTTTGCCTCTCGACTGGACGCTGAGCCGAATAACTCGCACAATCGGCTCATCAAATGAGCCGAATAGCGTTTCTATTCGGCTCACGCTCAAGCCGAGACGCTGATGACCGAACTTCCTTACTGGATCTGGCAGCAACCCGACTGGCCCCGTTTCACCTGGCAGGCCGAAACACTCGCGCCCTGGCTGCTGGCGTGTGGTCAGGCGCAGGGACGCTTGCTCGGAATGGCCCATGCCATCGGCTCGGATAGCAGCGCACAGAACGAGCTGGATGCCCTGCTGCAGAACATCATCACGTCCTCGGCCATCGAGGGCGAACAGTTGAATGTCGGCTCGGTTCGGTCCTCACTCGCAAGACGCCTGGGATTGCAGGCTGACCAGCAGGCCAGTCCGCGCAGCGAAGGCCTGGCGGAACTCCTTCTCGATGCCACGCAAGGTCACGAAACGCCCCTGAGCCTTGAACGCTTGCTGCATTGGCATACGCTATTGTTCCCCGGTAACGGAAGCCCGTTGGCTCACCGGATACGCGTGGGCGAGATGCGCGGCGAGGAGCCGATGCAGGTTGTCTCCGGGCGTCTCGATCGACCGGTGGTGCATTTCGAAGCCCCGCCCCGTCACGTGCTCGACCAGGAACTGAAGGCTTTTATCCATTGGTTCAATACCAGCCGGACGGACGCAACACTTCCCCCGCTGCTACGGGCCGGGATCGCTCACTTCTGGTTCGTGACCCTGCACCCTTTCGATGATGGCAACGGACGCTTGACCCGTACCCTCACCGACCTTGCCTTGGCCCAGAGCGAGCAGCAGGCCATCCGTTTTTATGCAATGTCCGCCAGCATCCTCGAAGACAGGAAAGGTTACTACCAGATACTCGAGAACAGCCAGAAAGGCTCGCTGGATATAACGCCCTGGCTGCAATGGTTCCTGCAAACACTGCTGCGCAGCCTGGAGCAGGCGCAGGACAGGATTGATCGGGTTCTGATCAAGGCCAGATATTGGCAGCAACACCGCCAGCTTCAGCTTTCGCCCGAACAACTCAAGGTGCTGAACCGACTGCTCGATGGTGGCGAAAAGGGCTTCGTGGGCGGTATCAGCGCCGCGCAGTATCAGGCGGTCGCCAAAGTCAGCAAGGCCACGGCGACACGGCACCTGGCGGACTTGCTAGAAAAAGGCTGCGTTGTTCGCCTGCAGGGTGGAGGACGCAGTACCCGCTATCAGATCCCCGGACTGCAAGCCAAAGATCAAACGGATCAGTAGCATGAGCCTCATCAATCACCGGAGCCCCACCTTGCCCGACACCCGCCCTCCCGCTCTCGACGAAATCGACCGCCAGTTGATCGCCGCCCTGCAGATCAATGCCCGTGAAAGCGTGGCGATGCTCGCACGGCAGTTGGGGATCGCGCGCACCACGGTCACCTCGCGACTGGCGCGCCTGGAGAAAGCCAGGGTAATTACCGGCTATGGCGTGCGCCTGGGCCAACGGGTGGTGGACGGCGGCCTGCAGGCCTATGTCGGAATCACCGTGCAGCCACGCTCCGGCAAGGATGTGGTGCGCCGCCTCAGTGCCATGGCGCAGGTCCAGCAGTTGTGCGCGGTGAGCGGCGAGTTCGACTACGTTGCCTGGCTGCGCAGCGATTCGCCGGAGCAACTGGACCAACTGCTCGACCAGATCGGCAGCGTCGAAGGCGTGGAGAAAACCACCACGTCGATCATCCTCAGCAGCAAGGTCGACCGCGGTCAGCCAGTCTGACCCGACAAATTTGCTGGCTGAACGCGATACCTGTAGGAGCCGGCTTGCCGGCGATGGCGCCCGGATAGACGCAGCAAGGCCTGAGGGCCTCATCGCTGGCAAGCCAGCGCCTACAGAGCTTCGTCAATCTGAGCAGAGCTTTCGTCATAAAACATCAATAGCCATCAAAACGACGACACTTTGCGTCTTATTTACGTGCTCCCCGCTCCCTACAATGGCGCCAGTCTTTTCCTATCTATACTCCAGCCGGGTAAAAACCGGCCCGAGTCGCCAGCAAGGTCAGCCATGAACCAGAACAATCGCCATCCTGCCGACGGTAAAAAACCGATCACCATCTTCGGTCCGGACTTTCCTTTTGCCTTCGATGACTGGATCGAACACCCGGCGGGCCTGGGCAGTATTCCCGCGCAAAACCACGGTGCCGAAGTGGCCATTGTCGGTGCCGGTATCGCCGGCCTGGTCGCCGCCTACGAGCTGATGAAGCTGGGTCTCAAGCCGGTGGTGTACGAGGCATCGAAAATGGGCGGGCGCCTGCGCTCCCAGGCCTTCGAAGGTGCCGAGGGCATCATTGCCGAGCTGGGTGGCATGCGCTTCCCGGTGTCGTCCACCGCGTTCTATCACTATGTCGACAAACTCGGCCTGGAAACCAAACCCTTCCCCAACCCGCTGACGCCAGCCTCCGGCAGCACGGTGATCGACCTCGAAGGCCAGACCCACTACGCGGAAAAACTCGCCGACCTGCCGGCGCTGTTCCAGGAAGTCGCCGATGCCTGGGCCGATGCCCTGGAAGACGGCTCGCGCTTCGGCGATATCCAGCAGGCCATCCGTGACCGCGATGTGCCGCGCCTGAAAGAGCTGTGGAACACCCTCGTGCCGCTGTGGGACGACCGCACCTTCTACGACTTCGTCGCCACCTCGAAAGCCTTCGCCAAACTGTCCTTCCATCACCGCGAAGTGTTCGGCCAGGTCGGTTTCGGCACTGGCGGCTGGGACTCCGACTTCCCCAACTCGATGCTGGAAATCTTCCGCGTGGTCATGACCAACTGCGACGATCACCAGCACCTGGTGGTCGGCGGCGTGGAACAGGTACCGCTGGGGATCTGGCGCCATGTGCCGGAACGCTGCGCCCACTGGCCGGCCGGCACCAGCCTCAGTTCGCTGCACCACGGCGCGCCGCGTACCGGCGTGAAACGCATTGCCCGTGCCGCCGACGGCCAGTTCGCCGTGACCGACAACTGGGGCGATACCCGCCATTACGCCGCCGTGCTGACCACCTGCCAGAGCTGGCTGCTGACCACCCAGATCGAATGCGAGGAATCGCTGTTCTCGCAGAAAATGTGGATGGCCCTGGACCGCACGCGCTACATGCAATCGTCGAAGACCTTCGTCATGGTCGACCGGCCATTCTGGAAGGACAAGGACCCGCAGACCGGCCGCGACCTGATGAGCATGACCCTGACCGATCGCCTGACCCGTGGCACCTACCTGTTCGACAACGGCGACGACAAGCCCGGCGTGATCTGCCTGTCGTACTCGTGGATGAGCGACGCGCTGAAAATGCTCCCGCAACCCATCGACAAGCGGGTCAAACTGGCGCTGGATGCGCTGAAGAAAATCTATCCGAAGGTGGATATCGCCGCGCGCATCATCGGCGACCCGATCACCGTCTCGTGGGAAGCCGACCCGCACTTCCTCGGTGCCTTCAAGGGCGCGTTGCCGGGTCACTATCGCTACAACCAGCGGATGTACGCACACTTCATGCAGGCCGACCTGCCGGCCGAACAACGCGGGATCTTCATTGCCGGCGACGACGTGTCCTGGACCCCGGCCTGGGTCGAAGGCGCGGTGCAGACCTCGCTCAACGCTGTGTGGGGCATCATGAATCACTTCGGTGGCCGCTCCCACGCCGAGAACCCGGGCCCGGGCGACGTGTTCGCCGAGATCGGCCCGATCGCCCTGGCCGACTGAACGGAAGCGACTCCATGCGCGTAGCCCTTTACCAATGCCCGCCGCTGCCACTGGATGTGGCGGGCAACCTGCAGCGCCTGCAGCAACTGGCGGTCGAAGCACGCGGTGCCGATGTGCTGGTGGTGCCGGAGATGTTCCTGACCGGCTACAACATCGGTAGCGAAGCGGTGGCGGCGCTGGCAGAGGCCCGTGACGGCGCGGCGGCGCAACATATCGCCGCGCTCGCCAAGGCGTCGAACATCGCCATTGTCTATGGCTATCCGGAACGGGCCGAGGACGGTCGGATCTACAACGCGGTGCAGTTGATCGATGCCCATGGCCACAGCCTGTGCAACTACCGCAAGACGCACCTGTTCGGCGACCTCGATCACTCGATGTTCAGTGCCGGACCGGATGACTTCCCGGTCGTCGAACTCAATGGCTGGAAGCTCGGGCTGTTGATCTGCTACGACGTGGAGTTTCCGGAAAACACCCGGCGTCTGGCCCTGGCCGGTGCCGAGCTGATCCTGGTGCCCACCGCGAACATGGTGCCCTTCGACTTCGTCGCCGACGTGACCATCCGTGCCCGGGCGTTCGAGAACCAGTGTTATGTGGCCTACGCCAACTACTGCGGCCATGAAGGCGAAATCCAGTATTGCGGCCAGAGCAGCATTGCCGCGCCGGACGGTAGCCGGATCGCCCGGGCCGGCCTGGACGAGGCCCTGATCATCGGCACCCTGGATCGCCCGCTGATGCAGCAATCGCGGGCCAACAACCGCTATCTGCTGGACCGTCGCCCGGAACTCTACGGCGACCTGGGCCAGGACTGACCCGTCGTTATCCGCTAGCATGAGCGCTTCTCTGTCACGGAAGTGCTCATGTCTGCGCCGATCTCCCCTGCCCCTGAATGGACAACCCTGGCCAACGGCCTGCGCGTCTCGCTGCGCCCTGTACCACAGCTCAAACGCTGCGCGGCGGTGCTGCGGGTCGCGGCGGGCAGCCATGACGCGCCGCCGGCCTGGCCGGGCCTGGCGCACTTCCTCGAACACCTGTTCTTTCTCGGCACCGTGCGTTTTCCCGCCGCCGAAGGAATGATGGCCTACGTGCAACGCCAGGGTGGCCAGGTCAATGCACGCACGGGCGAGCGCACCACCGAGTTCTTTTTCGAACTGCCACCCCGGGCTTTTGCCGGTGGGCTTGAGCGCCTGTGCGATATGCTCGCCCAGCCGCGCCTGGCGCTGGACGATCAACGGCGCGAACGCGAGGTGCTGGAGGCGGAATTTATCGCCTGGTCCCGGGATGCCGTGGCGCAACGGCAGTTCCAGCTCTACGACAGGCTGTCCGCCGATCACCCGTTGCGTGGTTTGCACGCCGGCAATCGCTCCAGCCTGCGGATCGAGGAGCCGGCCTTTCAGCAGGCACTGCAAGACTTTTACCGGAGCTTCTACCAGACCGGGCAAATGACTCTGAGCCTGGTCGGCCCGCAGTCGCTGGATGAACTGAAGACCCTGACACAAGCACTGACGGCAGACCTGCGCCCTGGACAAGCGATCCCGCAAGAGGCACCACCGACCTTGATCGACGCCAGCGGGCAAACTTATCCACAGCCCGACCCGCAGCGACTCGATCTGCTCCTGACCTATGAAGCCCTGCCCGCCGGCTCACGGCCGGCCCTGGACTTTCTCTGCACCTGGCTGAACGACAGCCAACCCGGCGGGCTTTCGGCCGAGTTGCGCTCGCGCCTGTGGATAGATTCGCTGAACGCCGCGCCGATCTATCAGTTCGCCGGACAGGCCCTGCTGCATATCGAGTTCAAGCTGACGCCCGACGGCGTCGGCCAGACCGCCTCGATCCAGGCACTGCTCGGCGACTGGCTGGCGTTTTTTCGCAGCCATGCCGACTGGCCGGCACTGCGCCGGGAGTATCGTTTGTTGCAAGTGCGCAAGGCACGGGTCGGCAGCGCCCTGGAAAGGGCCCGGCGGGACAGCGAGCAGTCGCCGCTGGAACTCGGTGAAGCCGGTATGGCCGCCCTCAAGGACCTGCTCCGGCAGACGTCTTTCGCACCTGTGGATAACTTGACCGCATCCTGGCAACTGCCTCCCGCCAATCCTTTCCTGCGGTCCACCGCACCCGCCGAACATCCAGGCCTGATCCGTGGACAAACCAGCGCCCACCGCGGCTTGCGGACCTTCGCACAGGACCGCCTGCGCGGCCGCCAAACCGCCGCCATCACCTACCGCCAAGTCGCGGATGACAGCACAGAGGCGGTGATTTACCTGCGCTGGCAACTGGACATCAGCGGTGGTGCCCAGCTTCTGCATGCGCGACTGGATCACGGCCTGCAGAACCTGCGATATCAAGCGCACCAGGCGGGCGTGGAATTGTCCTTCACCACTCACGGCGATGCCTGGCAACTCAAGCTCAGCGGTGTCCGCGAGCCGATGCCGGCCATCCTCGAACAAACCCTGCGGACACTGGCCAGTCCTGCCGACAATCTCTGGCACAGCGATGCCGGCATACCCGAGCGCGTACCGCTGATCCCTATCCGGGAACTGCTCAGGCAACTGTCCGAACAACCAGCGATCGCCAAGGATGTCCCCTCACTCCAGAGGGCCCAGGATCTGCAAACACTCTGGTCCGGAGCCACTTGGCACGGACTGGCACTGGGCTTCCCGCCAGCCGCGCAGCCGGCGCTCAACAGTGCACTGGGCCGCGTTCCCGGCCGCGTCGCGCGGCAGCAGACGCCCGTACCATTCGTGGCGGGCGAAAAGCGCTGGCAGACAGTCGCCTGTGACACCCGCGAGCAGGCCTTGCTGCTGTTCTGCCCGAGCCCCACGCCAGCCCCCATCGACGAAGCCTGCTGGCGGCTGCTCGGTCACCTGCTCCAGGCGCCCTTCTACCAGCGCCTGCGCGTCGAACTGCAATTGGGTTATGCGGTCTTCAGCGCCGTGCGCCAGATCGATGGCCGCACCGGCCTGCTGCTGGGCGTGCAATCGCCCGACACCCCACTCGCAGAACTGCTCGGCCATGTCGAAAGCTTCCTGTCACAGCTCCCCGAGATGATCGGCGCCCTCGACGACAGCACCTGGAACAACCAGCGCGAAACCCTGGCCGGGCAATTCGCAATCGATGAGCGTCCGCTGGACGAAGCCGCCGAACTGCTCTGGCAGGCTCAACTGGCCGACCATTCGTCGGATCACCTCGAACAACTCGCTTCGGCCATTCGCACCCTTGAACGCGAACAAGTGCTGAGGGCCGCCCGACAGCTCGATCAGGCCGCGGGCGGCTGGTGGTGCCTGGCAAATGGGCCCGGGCCGACTTCAGGCTGGCAGCTCGCCCGATGATCGTTACCGGTGCTGCAATGAGCTTTCTCCGGCAACGCGGTCTATCCTCAATGTCAGATTTAGTAACATTAGCTGCCTAAGCATCTGAACATCTCCGGCCGGAGGTGGACTATATGTATAGAGAACCACCGCCCACCCACCCGAAGGAGTCATTCATGTCCTGGACCAAACCCGCCTACACCGACCTGCGCATCGGCTTCGAAGTCACCATGTACTTCGCCAACCGTTGAGCAGCGTTTTTCCGCTACAGGCAGTGCAACGCCTCGGCTCGCCGGGGCGTTTTTATTTTCAGGGCTTTATCTTCAAAGCTTAGAGCGAGTGACACAGCCATGTTCGTCCAGATCCTAGGCTCCGCCGCCGGCGGCGGTTTTCCCCAGTGGAACTGCAACTGCGCCAACTGCGCCGGGTTTCGTGATGGCAGCCTGCGGGCCACGGCGCGTACCCAGTCGTCCATCGCCCTCTCCGACGATGGCGTGAACTGGGTGCTGTGCAATGCGTCACCGGATATCCGCGCCCAGCTCCAGGGCTTCGCCCCGATGCAACCGGGCCGTGCCCTGCGCGACACCGGCATCCGCGCGATCATCCTGATGGACAGCCAGATCGACCACACCACCGGTCTGCTCAGCCTGCGCGAAGGCTGCCCGCACCAGGTCTGGTGCACCGACATGGTCAAGGAAGACCTGAGTACCGGCTTCCCGCTGTTCACCATGCTGACCCACTGGAATGGCGGCCTCGACTGGCAGCGCATCGAGCTGGCCGGCAGCTTCACCATCCCGGCCTGTCCCAACCTGCGCTTCACCCCGTTGCCGCTGCGCAGCGCCGCGCCGCCCTATTCCCCGCATCGCTTCGACCCGCACCCCGGCGACAATATCGGCCTGGTTGTCGAAGACCTGCGCACGGGCGGCAAACTGTTCTACGCACCGGGCCTGGGCAAGGTCGACGCCTCCCTGCTGGAGACCATGACCGGCAGCGACTGCCTGCTGGTGGACGGCACCCTGTGGGACGACGATGAAATGCAGCGGCGCGGCGTCGGCACCCGTACCGGCCGGGAAATGGGCCACCTGGCCCAGAACGGGCCCGGCGGTATGCTCGAAGTGCTGGAGCAACTCCCCGGGCCGCGCAAGGTCCTTATCCATATCAACAACACTAACCCGATCCTCGATGAGGATTCGCCGGAACGGGCGGAGCTTGACCGGCGCCAAGTTGAAGTGGCGTATGACGGCATGAGTATTGTGCTGTAGCCGAGGGCCCTTTCGCGGGCAAGCCCGCTCCCACAGTGATCGCGTAAACCTGTGGGGGCTTGCCCGCGAAGGCGTCCGACCAGACACCAAAGACTTCAACGGTTGTACACCGGAGAACCGCAATGACCGACACCCCGATGTCCCCTGCCGAGTTCGAGCAGGCCCTGCGCGCCAAGGGCGCCTACTACCACATTTATCACCCGTACCATGTGGCGATGTATGAAGGCCGCGCCAGCCGCGAACAGATTCAGGGCTGGGTCGCCAATCGCTTCTATTACCAGGTGAACATTCCCCTCAAGGACGCCGCGATCCTGGCCAACTGCCCGGATCGGGAAATCCGCCGCGAATGGATCCAGCGCCTGCTCGACCATGACGGCGCACCCGGTGAGGACGGCGGCATCGAAGCCTGGTTGCGCCTGGGCCAGGCGGTCGGCCTTGATCCGGAGCAATTGCGCTCCCAGGAACTGGTGCTGCCCGGCGTGCGCTTCGCGGTGGACGCCTACGTCAACTTCGCCCGCCGCGCCAGCTGGCAGGAAGCCGCCAGCAGCTCGCTGACCGAACTGTTCGCGCCACAGATCCACCAGTCGCGCCTGGACAGTTGGCCCCGGCACTACCCCTGGATCGATCCCGCCGGCTACGAATACTTCCGCACCCGCCTGGGCCAGGCCCGGCGCGATGTCGAGCACGGGCTGGCGATCACCCTGCAGCACTACACCACCCGCGCGGGCCAACAACGCATGCTGGAAATTCTCCAGTTCAAACTGGACATACTCTGGAGCATGCTCGATGCCATGAGCATGGCCTACGAGTTGAACCGTCCGCCGTACCACAGCGTGACCGACCAGCGTGTCTGGCACAAAGGAATCGCCCTATGAGCTTCGATCGCAGCAAGACCCCGAGATGGCGCCCCGGTTACCGTTTCCAGTACGAACCGGCCCAGCAAGGCCATGTGCTGCTGTACCCGGAGGGCATGATCAAGCTCAACGAGAGTGCCGCCCTGATCGGCGGCCTGATCGACGGCGAGCGCCAGGTTAAGGCGATCATCGCCGAACTGGAGCAGCAGTTCCCCGGTGTGCCCGAGCTCGGCGAGGATATCGAGCAATTCATGGAGGTCGCCCGTGCAGAGCACTGGATCGAACTTGCCTGAGTCATCCGGCCTGCCACCCAAACCGGAAACCGGCTTGCCGTTGTGGTTGCTCGCCGAGTTGACCTACCGCTGCCCGCTGCAATGCCCGTACTGCTCCAATCCACTGGATTTCGCCGAGCAGGGCAAGGAACTGAGTACCGATCAGTGGCTCAAGGTTTTCGGTGAAGCCAGGGCAATGGGTGCCGCCCAACTGGGCTTTTCCGGCGGCGAGCCGCTGGTGCGCCAGGACCTTGCCGAACTGATCGCCGGGGCCCGCCAACTGGGGTTCTACACCAACCTGATCACCTCAGGCATCGGCCTCACCGAACAGAAGATCAGCGACTTCAAGGAAGCCGGGCTGGACCATATCCAGATCAGTTTCCAGGCCAGTGACGAACAGGTGAACAACCTGCTGGCCGGCTCGAAAAAGGCCTTCGCGCAGAAGCTGGCAATGGCTCGGGCGGTAAAGGCCCACGGCTATCCGATGGTGCTCAACTTCGTGACCCATCGGCACAACATCGACAGGATCGACCGCATCATCGAACTGTGCCTTGCCCTGGAGGCGGACTTCGTCGAGCTCGCCACCTGTCAGTTCTACGGCTGGGCGCAGCTCAACCGGGTGGGACTGCTGCCAACCCGCGAACAACTGGTGCGCGCCGAGCGCATCACCCACGAATACCGCGCCCGACTCGAAGCCCAGGGCCACCCGTGCAAGCTGATCTTCGTCACCCCCGATTACTACGAGGAACGCCCGAAAGCCTGCATGAACGGCTGGGGCAGCGTGTTTCTCACCGTCACCCCGGACGGCACCGCACTCCCCTGCCACGGCGCCCGCCAGATGCCGGTGCAGTTTCCCAACGTGCGCGATCACAGCCTGCAACACATCTGGTACGACTCGTTCGGCTTCAACCGCTTCCGCGGTTACGACTGGATGCCCGAGCCGTGCCGTTCCTGTGATGAAAAGGAAAAGGATTTCGGCGGCTGTCGCTGCCAGGCCTTCATGCTCACCGGCGATGCCAGCAACGCCGACCCGGTCTGCAGCAAGTCGGCGCACCACGGCGTGATCCTCCGGGCCCGCGAAGACGCCGAACAAGCCACCCAGACCATCGAACAACTGGCCTTTCGCAATGAACGAAACTCGCGCCTGATCGCCAAAGGCTGAAATACCCCGGTGATCAGGCGAGTATCTGCAAGCCGTGCTTGTGCACGATACTCAACAGCTTGAGCGCCATGCCGCCGGGTTGCTTGTCCCCAGCCTCCCACTGCTTGACCGTCGAAGCGCTGGTATTCAGGTAGCGAGCGAATACCGGCTGGCTGACATGATTGCGCTCGCGCAGCAACTTGATCTGTTCCGGAGCCATTTCGTCCGGCACCTGCGCCAGGCAGGATTGGTCGAACTCGCGCATGGTCGCCTTGCTGATCGCGCCGATGGCATGCAGGGCACTGGCGGACTCATGGATCGACTCAAGTGCCCCGGTTTTAAATGTCTTGCTCATAAGCTATCTCCACAAACTCTCTCATATCCAGCAGTTGCTGAATCTGCTGGCTGTCCAGGCCTTCATAGGCCTTGGCCAATGCCTTGAACGCCCGAAGCTCCTGCTGGCTGATATTGCCCTGGTCGCTTTTGGCGAACAGGAACTGGAAGATCCAGTAGCCGCGCCCTCGTGCCAGGACAATGGATCGATGGCGGTTTTCATTCAGGCGCTTTTTCCAGACCCCTCCCCCCAGGTCACTGCCCTGTCCCCTGATCACATCGCCCATCGCCATCACCAACTCGGCATCGCCAATGTGCGCCTTTCTGGCACTCGTGGCGAAACCCGGGTTTTGAAGACCCTGTATCGCATGGAAATCCTTCTCCATAAAACATACCACTGGGTGGTATATAAATTCAAACCCGTCGTGACGCTGCCTGCCGAACGGCAACGCCCCTCCGCACCGTCGCTGTGCGCCATGGCCCGGCTGAAATGCCGCCGACAAAAAAACACCCCGTGCCAAAAGAGTCAGGCACAGGGCGACGCGTTATACCGCGAGACGGTTCTGGAATGGGTTCAGGAAAGGGCGCCGCCATCTGTCAGACGGCAATACCCTTGCGGCATTGCACCTGGGCGGTACGCACCCGGGAGAATGCGCGGGCCAGCCGTAGCAGCATCTCGTCGATAGCGCCCTGGCTGACAGTCAGGGCCGGGGAAAAACGCAAGCAGCCCGAGGTCGGCGCATCCAGCAACAAACCTTCATGCCGGGCAGCCTTGACCACCGCGTCCGCCGAATCATCGCTCAAGGTCAGTCCCCAGAGCAGTCCGGCACCGCGCAGTTCACCATGGTCGTAACGCCGGGCCAGGCGACTCAGGCCCTGTTGCAGGTACTGCCCCCGATCGGCCACGTCGGCGAAGAAACCGCCTTCGAGCAGAGTGTCGACCACCGCCAGGCCGGCCGCGCTCATCAAGGCATTGCCATGATGGCTACCGCCGATTTCACCGGACTCGAAACAGCAAGCCTTGCCTCGGGCCAGCAAGGCGGACAACGGTGCGCCACCGCCCAGCCCCTTGCCCAGCGCGATGATGTCGGCCTGCACGTCATAGAGTTGTTCGGCCAGCAGACTGGCGCAACGCCCCATCCCGGTCTGGACCTCATCGAAGATCAGCAGGATGCCCAGCTCCCGGCACAGGCGCTCCACACCCTTGAGATACTCCTGCGTGGCTGGCGTGACCCCAGCCGCGCTCTGGATCGGTTCGAGCATGATCGCCACGGTCTTGGCATCGACCGCCGCGTGCAGCGCCGGCAGGTCATTGAATGGCACCTGGCTGAACCCCGGCAACTGCGGTTCGAAACGGTTGCCGAAGCAATCCTGCCCGGACGCCGACATCGCCCCGAAACTGCGACCATGACAGGCGTTGCCCGCCGTGATGATCCGGTAGGCACCGCCGCGATGCAGTTGGCCCCACTTGCGCGCCAGCTTGATCGCTGCCTCACAGGCTTCGGAGCCGCTGTTGAGAAAGTACGCCTGGTCACTGCGGGTGCCGCGACACAGGCGATCAGCCAGCTTCGATTGTGCCGGGTTATGAAAACCCGCACCGGCATTGATCAACCCATGGGCTTGGTCAGCGAGAGCCCGGGCCAGTACGCCGGGGCTGTGACCGAGACTGTTGGTCCCGCCGCCCTGGCTGAAATCCAGGTAGGCGCGATCCTCGCTGTCCCACAACCATGAGCCCTGGCCACGGACAAACACCGGGCTCGGCCGCTCAATCGCCGGCATCAGGTATTCACTGGGTGCTTTGTCATGCCGAGGAGAAGTCCGGAAGTCGGCGGTCAGATCATCCAGGCTCGGCTGCGGCCGACGCAGTTTGAACAGATTCATGCGCAGCTCTCTGGCCCTGTAAGCCTTGTGAATTGGGGTTAGACTAGGCCTCTCCGGCGTTCACGGCCATTTCGATTTTCGAACACTTTCGATAAGTTCTGCTTATGGATTTCAAGCAACTGCGTTATTTCGTCGCGGTGTATGAAGAAGGGCATGTCGGGCGCGCCGCCGAACGACTGTCGATCTCCCAGCCGGCCCTGTCGCAGCAGATACGCCATCTGGAACACCACCTGGATGTCAGCCTGTTCGAGCGCAGCAGTAAACGTCTGTTGCCCACCCTGGCGGCCCATACCCTGTACAACCACGCCTTGCCGTTGCTGGACGGCATGCAACGGGCCCGCGATGCCCTGCGCAACTTCCAGGGCCAGGCCCTGCGCACCATCGCCATCGGCGTTCTGCAGACCGTGCATACCAGCCTGGTGCCGCAGATGCTCGAGCGGGTGCGCAAGGCCCAGCCTCACCTGGTGGTGCAGATCTACGAATTGACCGGCATGGAAATCGAAAGGCGCCTGCTCAACGGTTCGCTGGATATCGGCATCAGTTATCTGCCACCGCGCCAGCCGGGTCTGCACGGCCTGCCGCTGTATGAAGATGAACTGCAACTGGTGATCCCCGCCGACCACCCGCTGCGTGAATTCAAGAAGGTCTCCGTCAGCCAGGCGGCGGAACTGCCGATGCTGTTGCTCGGCGAAGAGTTCCAGGTCCGACAGATCTGGCAGGCACAGCTAGCCAACCTGGGCCGTCGACCGCAAGTGCAGGCCGAGCTGAACACCATGGCGGGGATTCTCGACAGCCTGCCGCACACGCGCCTGGCGACCGTGCTGCCCGGTCGCTCGCGGGACGAACACGACGATCAGGCACTGCTCTGGAAGCCGCTGACCGAACCGCGGGTGCTACTGAAGGTCGGTCTGGTGTGCCGGGATGTACAGCGGCAACAAGCCACACTGGAATTACTGCGCACTATGCTGGAGGACGTGACACACAGCCCGGGCGGGCATCTGTCGGGAGCGACGGGGCTCGAAGGCCTGAGCTGAGGAAAACTTTTTCGCGGGCAAAAGAAAACCCCGCCGAAGCGGGGCTTTGCAGACTGTTTCCCTGACATCCCTTTCTCTCCACCATCCTGGCGGAATCCTACGTGTCCCTGTTGTTGCTTTTGAGCTTCCTGCTCGACGTCCTTGATTTGTAGGTTAACCCTGGATCCAATCCGGCGATATGGGTAAACAGCAGCACGTTATGTAAGCAAATGCTTACGCGAAAAACGAAGCGTCAGAACTGCTCGGCATCCAGCAGGAACAGCGATTCGCTGCCCGCTTTCACTGACGCTGTCAGCGAGTGAATACGCGGCAACAGGCGTGCGAAATAGAACCGCGCGGTGCCCATTTTGCTCGCGTAGAACGTCTCCTCGGTCTCCTTGCCCAAGGCCGCCTTGGCCATCAGCGCCCACATGTAGGCATAGGCGGTATAGCCAAAGGCTTGCAGGTATTCGACTGATGCCGCACCGATCTCGTCCGGGTTGGTCCGGGAGCGATCCAGCACCCAGGCCGTCAGTTCATCGAGGTTGTCCACCGCCGCCGCCAGGGGCTGGGTGAACTCGTTCAGGTCAGCGCTCGCGGTGTCGATGAAATGGCGTATTTCCTCGGCAAACAGCCGGTAGTAGGCCCCACCGCTGCCGACGATCTTGCGCCCGACCAGGTCGAGGGCCTGGATACCGTTGGTGCCCTCGTAGATTTGCGTGATGCGCACATCACGCACCAGTTGCTCCTGGCCCCACTCGCGGATATAGCCGTGACCACCGAAGATCTGCTGGCCGTGCACCGTGGTTTCCAGACCCAGGTCGGTGAGGAACGCCTTGGCCACCGGCGTCAGCAAGGCCACCAGCTCATCGGCACGCTTGCGGGTCGCCGCGTCTTCGCTGAACTTGGCGGTATCCAGTTGCATCGCCACATAGGTGGAGAACGCCCGGCCGCCTTCGTTTGCCGCCTTCATGGTCAACAACATGCGCCGTACATCAGGATGAACGATGATCGGGTCGGCCACTTTATCCTTGGCCTTGGGCCCGCTCGGCGAACGGCTTTGCAGGCGGTCACGGGCATACTCGACCGCGTTCTGGTAGGAACGCTCACCCGAGGCCAGACCCTGGATGCCGACACCCAGGCGTTCGTAATTCATCATGGTGAACATCGCGGCCAGGCCCTTGTTCGGCTCGCCGATCAGATAGCCCACGGCTTCGTCGAAGTTCATCACGCAGGTGGCGGAGGCCTGGATGCCCATCTTGTGCTCGATGGAGCCGCAATTCGCTGGATTGCGCGCGCCGAGGCTGCCATCGGTATTGACCAGGAATTTCGGCACCAGGAACAGCGAGATGCCTTTGGGACCTGCCGGCGCATCCGGCAGCTTGGCCAGGACCAGGTGAATGATGTTTTCGGTCAGGTCGTGCTCGCCGCCGGTGATGAAAATCTTGGTACCACTGATCTTGTACGAACCATCGACCTGCGGTTCGGCCTTGGTACGGATGATCCCCAGGTCGGTACCGGCATGAGGCTCGGTCAGGCACATCGAGCCGGCCCAGACACCGGCGTACATGTTCGGCAGATAGGCCGCCTTGAGTTCTTCGCTGGCGTGGGTGTTGATCGACACGCAGGCGCCGGCCGTCAGCATCGGGTACAGGCCGAAAGCGAGGCTGGAGGAGTTGATCATTTCCTCGACCTGGGCCGAGACGGCCTTGGGCATGCCCATGCCGCCGAAAGCCGGATCGCCGCCGACACCGACCCAGCCACCTTCGGCATAGGTCTGGTAGGCCTGGGGAAAACCGGCTGGCGTGGTGACCGCGCCATTGTCCCAGCGGCAGCCCTCTTCGTCGCCACTGCGGCTCAGCGGCGCAATGCTCTTGGCGGTGACCTTGCCGGCTTCCTCGAGAATCGCCTCGACGGTTTCCGCGTCCACGGTCTCGGCCAGGGCAGGCAACTGGGCCCAGAGATTGGCGACCTCGAAAACTTCATTGAGGACGAAGCGCATATCGCGCAGGGGCGCTTTGTAGTCAGCCATGGCAAACCTCGCAGGATCTAAAACGATACGGCCCACGCGGGGCCGATTTCCGAAGGTTTGAGTGTACCCGAACAACTTTTGCGACACATAGGGTCGGGATGTGACGTTTTTGTTATTTTTGGTCACCGAACAAGGATTGAAGTCATGTGGCGCCTGTCAGGACGCCTTCGCTGGCAAGCCACCCCACAGGTCTGGTGCCGCCTGCGACCGTTCAGGATCGACTCACACACTGTGTGAGCCGGCTTGCCGGCGATGAGGCCCTCAAGACCCACCGCTCGCCTACAGGGCAAACAACTCCGCCGGCAAACGCATCAGGCAATCGCTCCCTGCCTCCACCGCCGCCCGGTGAGCAGCGGTACGCGGCAGCAGCCGCTTGAAGTAGAACTCGCAGGTCGCCAGCTTGCCCTGGCAATAATCCGCGTCGCCGCTGCCGTCCTCCAGCTGTGCCAGGGCGACCAGCGCCATGCGCAACCATAGGTAGGCGAGGATGATGTAGCCGCTGTACATCAGGTAATCCAGCGCCGCCGCGCCTACCTCGTCGGGGTTCTTCATCGCGGCCATGCCGACCTGCATCGTCAGGTCGCCCCATTGCCGGTTCAGTTCATCGAGCTGCGCCACATGGTTCTGCAGTTGGGGATGCCCGGCATTCGCCGCGCAGAATTTGTGCACGATCCGGGTGAAGCCGCGCAGCAGTTTGCCCTGGCTGCCGAGCACCTTGCGGCCCAGCAGGTCCAGCGCCTGGATGCCATTGGTGCCTTCATAGATCGGCGCAATCCGGCAATCGCGCACCAGTTGCTCCATCCCCCACTCGCGAATAAAGCCGTGGCCGCCAAACACCTGCATGCCATGGTTGGTCACCTCCAGCCCGGTCTCGGTCATGAAGGCCTTGCAGATCGGCGTGAGGAACGCCAACAGGTCCTCGGCTTCCTGGCGCTGCTCAGGCTGCGCCCCGAGGTGGGCGATATCGAGCCACTGCGCGGTGAAATAGGTCAGTGCCCGGTTGCCCTCGTTGAAGGCCTTCATGGTCAGCAGCATGCGCCGCACATCCGGGTGCACGATGATCGGATCAGCTACCTTGTCCGGGGCTTTCGGTCCGCTCAACGCACGCATCTGCAAGCGGTCGTTGGCATACTTCACCGCACCCTGGAAGCTCGCTTCCCCAAGGCACAGGCCCTGCATCCCGGTGCCGAGGCGCGCATGGTTCATCATGGTGAACATGCAGTTGAGCCCCTTGTTCGCCTCACCGATCAGCAAGCCCTTCGCTTCATCGAAGTTCAGCACGCAGGTGGCCGAGGCCTTGATGCCCATCTTGTGTTCGATCGAACCGCAGCTCACGCCATTGCGCGGGCCGGCATCACCCACCGCGTCCGGCAGGAACTTGGGCACGATGAACAGCGAGATGCCCTTGGTGCCCGCCGGTGCATCCGGCAGCTTGGCCAGCACCAGGTGCACGATGTTCTCGCTCATGTCGTGCTCGCCGGCGGAGATGAAGATCTTGCTGCCGGACAGCGCATAACTGCCGTCGGCCTGGGGCACGGCGCGGGTCTTGATCAAGCCGAGGTCGGTGCCGCAATGGGCTTCGGTCAGGCACATGGTGCCGGTCCAGGTGCCGGCGGTGAGCTTGCTCAGGTAGGTGTTTTTCTGTTCAGCGGTACCGTGGGCATGGATCGCCGACATGGCGCCATGGGTCAGCCCGGGATACATGCCCCAGGACGTGTTGCTGGAACCGATCATCTCGCTGATCACCAACCCCAGCGAATGCGGCAGGCCCTGGCCGCCGTATTCCGGATCGGCCGCCAGACCGTGCCAGCCACCTTCGACGTACTGGGCAAAGGCCTGCTTGAAACCCTGCGGCGTGGTCACCACGCCATTGTCGAAGTGACAGCCCTCCTCATCGCCGGAGCGGTTCAGTGGCGACAGCACCTGCTCACAGAACTTCGCGCCTTCCTCGAGGATGGCCGCGACCATGTCGGGACTGGCATCGCTGGCACCCAGGCGGTCGTAATGAGCGTGGAAATCGAAGACATGGTCGAGCAGAAAGCGCATGTCGCGTAGCGGGGCTTTGTATTCAGGCATGGTCGTTTCTCCGGCAGCAGATCATTCAACCTACTGCCGTGCCCCGCCCCCGGACAATCACAGTCCAGTCGCTGAATGCGCCGCCATAACTCAGCCGACAGCTTCGCCCGTGCGTATGGCGCCACGGCGCGAGGTCTGCCCCGCGGCCATCACGCAGTTGCGGCCGGCACCCTTGGCGGCATAGAGCGCCTGGTCGGCGGACTTGAGCACTTCTTCCGGGGTACGCTGGTCCTGCTGGCGCTCGGCGACACCGATACTGACCGTCACCGAGACACTCGTTGCCGCGCTTCCCGCGCGACGCTGGCGACCTTGCTGGTCGTCCTGCGGGCGATTTTCCGGGTTGCGCAGATGGATGTTGTAGTTGGCGATGACTTCACGGATCACCTCCAGGTGCGGCATGCACTCTTCCAGGCTCTTGCCGGCGAATACCACCGCAAACTCCTCGCCACCGTAACGGTAGGCGCGGCCGCCGCCGCTGACCTTGGCCAGCTTGCTCGCCACCAGGCGCAGCACCTGGTCACCGACGTCATGGCCGTGGGTGTCGTTGAATTTCTTGAAGTGGTCGACGTCGGTCATCGCCAGCACATAGTTGCGTCCCAGGCGCTGCATGCGCTCGTTGAGCGCGCGACGCCCCGGCAGGCCAGTCAGCTCATCGCGGAACGCCATCTGATAGGCCTCGTGGGCCACCGCCGCGGCGATCATCAGCATCACCTGGCTGCACATGATGTTCAGGGTGAACGGCAGGATAAAAGTCATGGGCAGCATCCAGAACAGCCCCAGGAGGCCGATCAACTGGGCCGCGTGCAAAGGCCGCGGGCTACGCCAGTACTGCACCGCCAACAGCAGGAATGCCGCCAGGAAGACCGGGTAGGACAACTGGATCAGACTCATCCAGGCCCCGTGCAACGCCGGCCAGCGGATCTCCGCCAGCCAGCCGAGCAGGGCGTCCGGATAGCTTTGCTCCAAGCCCAGGGCGACGCTGCCCACGGCCAGCAGCACGGCAAACCGCGCCACCATGTCCTGGAACAGATGCGTGCGTTCCTGCCAGGCACCGAACACACCGAACAGCAGCGGCAGCAACAGGCAGACCAGATGGAAAACCACTGCGGCGTCTTCGCGGACCTTGCCATGGTCGCGGTAGTAATCAGCCTGCGTGGACAGCAGGAAATAGGCGATATACACCGTGAGCATCAGGAACAATTCGCGCTGACGTCGATACACCGCGCAATAGGCCCCGCCCAGCAACAGCACCAGGGTCGGCAAGACGTTGAACAGCGAGGTGAAGAAAACGTTGAGATCCTTGACGTAGGCAGCCGCCAGCCCCGCAAGTAACAACAGTAAAGAAGGTAGGAAATGACTGAAATGTACAGCGGAAGAACGCGGCAAGGGTAAAGCTCCGACCGGCTGAATCAAGAGATGGCATTGTGCCTTTATTTGTGCGAGTAAAGCACAAAGAATGTGACATGGATCACGAATGCTCTCTCTTTAACGGCAGGAAGTGGCTTCTTCTTAGTGTTTTGCTCAGGAATATTTATTGGCGCAACCGACGCCATCGCGAGGCTGGAAAATCACCCATGAAAAAGCCGCTTCCCCCGGAAGAGGAAGCGGCTTTTCAGAGGTCAACCCGGCGCGAATCAGTAGCCCAGGCTGAAGTTCTCTTCCTGCATGTCCATCAGGTTGTTGGCACCCGACAGCATGGTTGCAACGTGGGTCCGGGTACGCGGCAGGATGCGCTGGAAGTAGAAGCGCGCGGTCTGCAGCTTGGCGGTGTAGAAGCCTTCCTCGGTGGTGCCGGCAGCCAGTTTCTCGGCAGCCAGGCGTGCCATGTCGGCCCAGAAGTAGGCCAGGCAGGCGTAACCGGAGTACATCAGGTAGTCCACCGAAGCGGCACCGACTTCTTCGCGGTCCTTCATCGCGGCCATGCCCACTTTCATGGTCAGTTCGCCCCACTCCTTGTTCAATGCGGCCAGCGGTGCGACGAACTCGCTGACGGCGGCGTTGCCTTCGTTGGTCTGGCAGAACTTGTGGACGATCTTGGTGAAGCCCTTCAGTGCTTCGCCCTGGGTCATCAGCACCTTGCGACCCAGCAGGTCGAGGGCCTGGATACCGGTGGTGCCTTCGTACAGCATCGAAATGCGGCTGTCGCGAACGTTCTGCTCCATGCCCCATTCGGCGATGAAGCCGTGGCCGCCGTAGATCTGTACGCCGTGGTTGGCGGCTTCGAAGCCGACTTCGGTCATGAACGCCTTGGCGATCGGCGTCATGAACGCCAGCAGTGCGTCGGCTTTCTTCTTCTCTTCTTCGTCCTGGCCGTACTTGACGATGTCGACCTGCTTGGCGGTGAAGTAGACCATCGCCCGGTTGCCTTCGGCGAAGGCCTTCATGGTCAGCAGCATACGACGCACGTCGGGGTGCACGATGATCGGGTCGGCAGCCTTGTCCGGCGCTTTCGGACCGGTCAGGGAGCGCATCTGCAGACGCTCGCGAGCGTACTTCAGGCCACCCTGGAAACCGATCTCGGCGTGGGACAGGCCTTGCAGCGCGGTACCCAGGCGAGCAGTGTTCATGAAGGTGAACATGCAGTTCAGGCCCTTGTTCGGCGGGCCGATCAGGAAGCCGGTGGCCGCGTCGAAGTTCATCACGCAGGTGGCGTTGCCGTGGATGCCCATCTTGTGTTCGATGGAACCGCAGGAAACGGCGTTGCGCTCGCCGACCGAACCGTCGGCCTGAGGCAGGAACTTGGGCACGATGAACAGCGAGATACCCTTGGTACCGGCCGGTGCATCCGGCAGGCGGGCCAGGACGATATGGACGATGTTGTCGGCCATGTCGTGCTCACCGGCCGAAATGAAGATCTTGGTGCCGCTGACCTTGTAGGAACCGTCGGCCTGAGGTTCGGCCTTGGTGCGCAGCATGCCCAGGTCGGTACCGCAGTGCGGCTCGGTCAGGCACATGGTGCCGGTCCACTCGCCGGACACCAGCTTGGTCAGGTAGGCCTCTTGCTGCTCGGGCGTACCGTGCTCGGAAATGGTGTTCATCGCGCCATGGGACAGGCCCGGGTACATGCCCCACGACCAGTTGGCCGCGCCGACCATTTCACTCACCGCCAGGCCCAGGGACTCCGGCAGGCCCTGGCCGCCGTGAGCCACGTCATGGGCCAGGCTTGGCCAGCCGCCTTCGACGAACTGCTTGTAGGCTTCCTTGAAGCCGGTCGGCGTCTTCACGCCCGACTCGCTCCAGGTGCAGCCTTCGGTATCACCAACACGGTTCAGCGGAGCCAGGACCTGTTCACAAAACTTGGCGCCTTCCTCGAGGATGGCGTCAACCATGTCCGGGGTAGCGTCCTGGCAAGCCGGCAGGCTCTGATAGTGCGCTTCGTAGCCGAGCAGTTCGTCACGAACGAAGCGAATATCACGCAAGGGGGCCTTGTAGTCAGGCATAGCGATAAACCTCTGCTGATGAAACCTGGAATAAGCGACCGCGTCGATTTGCCACGCCGGTCAAACAGTTGTTTGAAACATACGTTTGCGCTCAAATCTTGTCAAGCATCGTTCATAAGCCATTCGTCATACATGACAGACGAACACGCAGGAAAAGGCCTGCGGCCTGAAGGGCAGCGGCTGGCGATAAGTTAAGGATAGTCGAGGGAAAAGGGGCTTTGGCTCAGCAGGATTATCGGCGCAGGGCAGGACGCGGAGCGTCCGGGGAGCCATTCCCACGGAGGCCGTGGGAACGATCCACAGGGTCCGTATTCGCTTCGATCGTTCCCCACGCTCCGCGTGGGAATGCAGCCCGTGACGCTCCGCGTCACAGAGACGGACGCAGCAGATCCCGGGTGAAAACGATCAGGCGTAGGTGTCGATCAGCGTGCCCAGCGCCCGGTCGGCGGCCTTCTCGACCTTGGCACCCAGTTCGACCTGAAGCTTGCCCTGGGACATGTCGACCAGGGTGCTCGACAGATCCTGCTGACTGCGATCCACCGACAGCAGGCGCTCGACCTGGACATCGGAAGACTGGCTCTTCACCGAACGTTCGACAGTGGTATTGGCGATCTGGCTCGCGGCCTGATCGACACGGTTCTGCCCAGACTGAATAGTGCTCAGACCGGCATAAAAAGCGGTGTTTCCTGAGATTTCCATGGGCGAACTCAACTGTACGAAAGAGTAACAGGGCTCATTGAAGCAGACCTGCCGGAAAAAGGCCCGTCAAAAACACTAATGGCACAATGCCTCGTGATAGGCAAAACCTAGCCCTGCCAATCCAGGTCCAGCAAGTCCAGTTGCAGATACGCCGCCACCGCTTCGGCCGTGGCCGCCTTGAGCTTCGGCACTCGCCCCAGGCACGGCGCGGGCAACCGCTCCGCCAGCGTTGCGAGATTCTCCTCCAGACGAGAGGTCTTCGGCTCGATGATATTGGCGACCCATCCGGCCAGTTGCAGGCCGTCACGGGCAATCGCCTCAGCGGTCAGCAAGGCATGACTGATGCACCCCAGGCGCACCCCAACCACCAGGATCACCGGCAGCCCCAGGCCCTGGGCCAGATCCGACAGATTGGCCTGGTCCGCCAGGGGCACCCGCCAGCCGCCGGCGCCTTCGATCAAGGTGAAATCGGCATTTCTCGCCAGGACCTCACGCATCGGCCCCAGCAGCGATTGCACGGTCAACGCCACGCCGGCCTCACGCGCCGCCAGATGCGGCGCGATGGCCGGCTCGAACGCCACCGGATTGACCTCGGCATAGGTCAGCGGCACCGAGCACTCGGCCATCAACGCCAGTGCGTCGGCGTTGCGCAGGCCCTTGGGCGTCACCTCGCAGCCGGAGGCCACCGGCTTGCCGGCCGCCGTGCTCAACCCTGCCGCCCGTGCGGCATGCAACAGGCCCGCGGCGATGGTGGTCTTGCCGACGTCGGTATCCGTGCCGGTGACGAAATAGGCTGCACTCATAGCGGCTTCTCCAGCACGGCATAGACCACTTGATAGGTCGCCGGCAAACCCTGTTCCTGGCGAAATTGCTCGTAGGCATTCATCAGGCCGAGAATCCGTGCCCGGCCCGTCAACCCGCCCGGTCGCCCGGGATTGAGGTTATGCGCGCCCAGCGCCTTGAGTTCATGGGTCAGGCTGCGCACATCCGGGTAGTACAGGACCTGCGGCCGGCTTTCCAGGCTCAGCACCCGCAAGCCGCTGGCCGCGCACAGGCGCTCGTAATCGGCGAATGCACGGAAGCGGTTGACGTGGACCATGCCGTCCACCGCCCGCCAGCTTTCGCGCAACTCGTGCAAGGTGCCGACGCACAAACTGGCAAAGGCCATTACGCCACCTGGCTGCAGGACCCGACGGGCCTCAGCGAGCACTGCCGCGAAATCCGCGCACCATTGCACCGCCAGGCTGGAAAACACCAGCGCGCAGCTCTGCGTCTGCAGCGGCAAGCGCTCTGCATCACCGGCGATAAAATGTCGGGCGCCACCCAGGGGCCGGGCGTGTTCAAGCATGCCCTCGGCGATATCCAGCGCCAGCCCCTGCGCCTCGCCGAATCGAGCCCCCAGGGCACGGGTGAAATACCCGGTGCCGCAACCGACATCGAGCCAGCGCGACGGCTTCAGCGGCGCCGGCAAACGCAGTAACAGTTCATGGCCGACATCGCGCTGCAACTCGGCAACGCTGTCATAACTGGCTGCCGCCCGGGAAAACGAAGCCGCGACCTGACGCTTGTCGGGCAGGCCGCCCGGCAACGGCGGATGGGAAAGATCAGTCATCACCGGACTCATGCAGAAAAGCCTGGATAGCCCCGGCCACTCCGTGGGGGTCCTCCAGAAGAAAGGCGTGGCCGGCCTGCTCGATCAGACCGATTTCAACATCCGGCAACAGCGCCAGCAACGCACCCGCGGCCTCGGCCGGGACCAGGCCATCGAGCCCGGCGAACAGATGCAGTTGCGGCCCACGGTAGGCTTGCAGGGCTTCGCGGGTGTCCAGTTGCGCGAGCACTTCCAGGCCGCTCAGCAACACCGCAGCCGAGGTGTTCGGCGCGCCACTGGACAACAACCGCGATTGCCCGCGCGGGTCCGCGCCACCCTGGGCACACAGCAGGCTGAAGCGCTTGAGCGTCGCCTGGGGCTGCTCGCGACAGCCGGCCAGGAACTGATCGAACGTCTCGTTGGCCATCGCGTCGGGCCAACCGTCGCCGACGACAAAACACGGGTTGCTGGCCAAGGTCAGCAAGCCGCAGCAACGATCGCCACGGCGCGCCGCCAACTCCGAGGCGAGCATCCCGCCCAGGGACCAACCGCCCAGCCAGGTGTTCTCCGGCAAGGTCGCATCCAGTTCATCGAGCCACTCCGCCAGATCGCTGGAGTCCAGTTCCGGCAAGGGTTCGACTTCCACCCGCAAGCGCTCGTCCAGCCCGCGCAAGGCAGCCGCCAGCGGCTCCAGCGGTGAAACACCGAGGCCCCAACCGGGCAACAGGATCAGACGATCACGCATGGTGTGGCTCCAACGGCTCATGGGGACCCAGCAACCTGGAACATTCTGCCAATCCTTCTAACAATAGCTGCACCTGCGCCTCACTGTGAGCCGCCGACAAGGTCACCCGCAAACGCGCACTGCCGGCGGGCACGGTCGGCGGACGAATCGCCGTGACCATCAACCCGCGCTCGCGCAGCAACTGCGAAAAACGTATGGCCCGCGCGGCATCGCCGATCAGGATCGGCTGGATCGGCGTAAAGCTGTCCATCAGCGCCAGGCCGATCTGCTGCGCGCCCTCGCGGAACTGACGGATCAGCGCATCCAGGTGCGCCCGGCGCCAGTGCTCGGTACGCAGCAGCTCCAGGCTTTTCAGGGTGGCGCAGGCCAGCGCCGGTGGCTGGCTGGTGGTGTAGATATACGGGCGGGCGAACTGGATCAGGCTCTCGATCAGCTCTTCGCTACCGGCGACAAACGCCCCCGCCGTGCCGAAGGCCTTGCCCAGGGTGCCGACCAGTACCGGCACGTCCTCCAGGCTCAAGCCGAAGTGCTCGACGATACCGCCACCGTTGGCCCCCAGCGGGCCGAAACCGTGGGCATCGTCGACCATCAGCCAGGCGCCCCTGGCCCGGGTTTCACGGGCCAGGGCCGGCAGATCGGCGAGGTCACCGTCCATGCTGAACACCCCGTCGGTAACCACCAGTGTATTGCCGGTGGCCTTTTCCAGGCGCTTGGCGAGGCTCTCGGCGTCGTTGTGCAGATAACGATTGAAACGCGCACCCGAGAGCAGGCCGGCATCCAGCAACGAGGCGTGGTTGAGACGGTCTTCCAGCACCGTGTCGCCCTGCCCGACCAGGGCCGTGACCGCACCGAGGTTGGCCATGTAGCCGGTGGTGAACAGCAGCGCACGGGGCCGCCCGGTGAGGTCGGCGAGGGCTTCTTCCAGCGCATGGTGCGGGCTGCTGTGGCCGATCACCAGGTGCGACGCACCGCCGCCCACGCCCCAACGTGCCGCACCGGCCTGCCAGGCTTCGATCACTTGCGGGTGATTGGCCAGGCCCAGGTAGTCGTTGTTGCAGAAGGCCAGTAGCCGCTGGCCGTCGACGACCACGTCCGGGCCCTGCGGGCTTTCGAGCAGCGGCCGCTGGCGATAGAGATTTTCAGCACGCCGGGCAGCCAGGCGTGCGGACAGATCGAAGGGCATGAGTGCCTCGCAGATACAATCTCAGAAACACCGCATGACCTTGTAGGAGCCGGGCTTGCCCGCGAAGCCTCTAGCGATCTCAAGGACGCCTTCGCGGGCAGGCCCGGCTCCTACAGGTTCGTGTTCCTGCAGGAAGGACGGTGGGGATCAGACAGCCGCGTTATAGAACTGCTCGCTGCTCTTCTGCTCCACCAGCGCCTGTTCGATGGCCGCCTGGTGCACTTCGTCGGCGTGCTCTTCACGGGCTTCCGGCTGGATGCCCAGGCGCGCGAACAGTTGCATGTCCTTGTCGGCCTGCGGATTGGCGGTGGTCAGCAGCTTGTCGCCGTAGAAAATCGAGTTCGCGCCGGCCAGGAACGCCAGGGCCTGCATCTGCTCGTTCATCGCCTCACGACCCGCCGACAGGCGCACGTGGGATTTCGGCATGAGGATCCGCGCCACCGCCAGCATGCGGATGAAATCGAACGGATCGACATCATCGGCGTTTTCCAGCGGTGTACCGGCGACCTTCACCAGCATGTTGATCGGCACCGATTCCGGATGCTCCGGCAGGTTGGCCAGCTGGATCAGCAGCCCGGCGCGGTCATCGAGGGACTCGCCCATGCCGAGGATGCCGCCGGAGCAGATCTTCATGCCGGCGTCACGCACATAGGCCAGGGTCTGCAGGCGCTCGCTGTAGGTACGGGTAGTGATGATGCTGCCGTAGAACTCCGGCGAGGTATCGAGGTTGTGGTTGTAGTAGTCGAGGCCGGCGTCCGCCAGGGCCGCGGTCTGGTCCTGGTCGAGGCGACCCAGGGTCATGCAGGTTTCCAGGCCCATGGCCTTCACCCCTTTGACCATTTGCAGCACGTAAGGCATGTCCTTGGCCGACGGATGTTTCCACGCCGCGCCCATGCAGAAACGGGTCGAACCGATGGCCTTGGCCCGCGCGGCCTCCTCCAGCACCTTCTGCACTTCCATCAGTTTTTCTTTTTCCAGCCCGGTGTTGTAGTGACCGGACTGCGGGCAGTACTTGCAGTCTTCCGGGCAGGCGCCGGTCTTGATCGACAGCAGGGTCGACACTTGCACGCGATTGGCATCGAAGTGCGCGCGGTGCACGCTCTGGGCCTGGAACAGCAGGTCATTGAACGGCTGGACGAACAGCGCCTTGACCTCGGCCAAAGACCAATCATGACGCAAAGTGGCGGTGATGCTGGCGCTCATCGGCGGAGTTCCTTGTTTTATGCTGGGCAAGCGGCGGGGCAAGCAATACCCACAACCGCGACACGGATGCTCGGCATATTTAAGGAACAGACATGGACTGTCAACCACATAACAAATCTCAGGTTTACATCTGGTTAAAAAACAAACAATCCTGTTTGTTGTGCGATGAACCCGCCGACAGTACCTATCCACTCTGCACACCCTGTGAAAGCGAGCTGCCCTGGCTGCTGGACTACTGCCAGACCTGCGCCCTGCCCCTGCCGATGTCCGGCCTGACCTGCGGCCATTGCCTGAAGCGCCCGCCCGGCTTCGAACAGGTGATCGCCCCGTGGATCTATCGTTTTCCGGTGGACAGCCTGATCACCCGCTTCAAGCACCAGAGCCAATGGCCATTGGGGCGCTTGCTCGCCGAACTGCTGGTCCAGGCACTGCGCGAGCGTTTCGACAGCGGCCTGCCGCGTCCGGACCTGCTGTTGCCGGTGCCCCTGGCGACAAAACGCCAGCGCCAACGCGGCTACAACCAGGCCGCGATGCTGATGAACTGGCTGGGCCAAAGCCTGGAAATCCCCGTTGATGAACACCGTTTGCGGCGTATTCAGGACACAGTGGCCCAACAGGAACTGGATGCCCGGGCGCGCCGCCGCAACCTGCTGAACGCCTTTGCCCTGGTGCCCGGAGCCCAGGTCGAAGGCCTGCACCTGGCCCTGGTCGACGACGTGCTGACCACCGGCGCCACCGCCGAGAGCGTGGCCCGGTTGCTGCTCAAGGCCGGCGCCCGGCGCGTCGACGTCTATTGCCTGGCGCGCACGCCGGCCCCACAAAGCCGCTAGTCGTGGGAGCTGGCTTGCCAGCGATGAGGCCCGTGAGCCTTGTATCGCCTGACCAGCCGCCATCGCCAGCAAGCCGGCTCCTACTAGGCTGTGACTACCTCATATGCAGCGTCGGAGCCCACATGTTGTGGGAGCTGGCTTGACGCCACCGACGCCGAAAGGCACCTTGCCTGGCACCTCTATCGTTCGAAGTTCACCCATGTCCCTGCCCGTCCTGCTGACCCAACACATTGTCCGCCGCCCGCAGCGCATCGCCCTGCTGCAACACATCGCCGAGCAGGGTTCGATCACCCGCGCGGCAAAAAGCGCGGGGTTGAGCTACAAGGCGGCCTGGGACGCCATCGACGAGTTGAACAACCTGGCGCAGAAACCGCTGGTGGAGCGCAGTGTCGGCGGCAAGGGCGGCGGCGGCGCGAAGTTGTCGGCCGAGGGCGAACGGGTATTGCGCCTGTACCAGCGCCTGCAAGTCATCCAGGCCCAGGTGCTGGAAGCCGCCGAGGACGCCAGTGACCTCGACCTGCTTGGCCGCCTGATGCTGCGCACCAGCGCCCGCAACCAGTTGCATGGCACCGTGATCGCCATCGACAGCCATGGCCGTAATGACCTGATCCGCCTGGAGCTGGCCGGCGGCCTGACCCTGCAAGCGCAGATCACCCACGACAGCACCCTCAGGCTGGAACTGGAAATCGGCACTCAGGTGGTTGCCCTGATCAAGGCCGGCTGGCTGGAATTGATCGCCCCGCAGGCGTCGGTAACACCCGGACACAATTGTCTGGGTGGTCTTGTCGAGGAAATCCTGGAGGACGAAAGCGGGCCTTCGGAGGTCAGGATTGCCCTGCCGAACGGGCAAACCCTCTGTGTCTTGGCCGAGCCGGAACAGTTCGCCGCACTCGGCCTGGTGGCGGGAAGCGCGGTGCAGACGCAGTTTGCGCCGTCCTTCGTGTTGCTCGGTACGCCGTTGTGACGCTATCGCCGGCAAGCCGGCTCCTACGGGAAGTAGGCGTTCCTCCATAGGAGCCGGCTTGCCGGCGATCGTTTCAGCAACACGCCCGACTTTTCCCTGCAACAAATCCGTCATCCTCCCTCACTAAGGTGACCGCTTAACCGCAGGGAGCCTGATGATGAAACTACTAGAAGAAAACCAATCCACCGATCTCGAACAGATGGTCGGCCTCAGCCGCCGTGGCTTTATCAGTGCCGGCGCCCTGTGCGGCGCGGCGATGTTCCTCGGCGGCAACCTGCTGACACGCAGCGTGATGGCCGCCAGTATCAACGCCGCCTCCGGCAAGCTGCTGGGCTTCGACAGCATTGCCGCCGCCACCGGCGACAGCCTGACCCTGCCGCCCGGCTATACCTCGTCGGTACTGATCAGTTGGGGCCAGCCCCTGGAAAAAAACGGTCCGGCCTTCGACCCGAGCGGCAACGGCACCGCCCAGGCCCAGGAGGTCCAGTTCGGCGACAACAACGACGGCATGAGCCTGTTCCCGTTCCCCGGCGACGACCACCGTGCGCTGATGGCGATCAATAACGAATACACCAACTACCGCTACCTCTATCCCCACGGCGGCCAGCCGAAATCCCTCGATGACGTGCGCAAGGCCCAGGCCAGCGAAGGCGTATCGGTGATCGAAGTGCGGCGCAAGGGCGAGCAATGGCAGTTCGTCCAGGGCTCTTCCTACAATCGGCGCATCCATGGCAACACGCCGATCAAGTTCGGCGGCCCGGCCGCCGGCCACCCCTGGTTGCAGACCAAGGCCGACAAGCAGGGGCGCAAAGTCCTCGGCACCTTCCAGAACTGCGCCAACGGCAAGACACCCTGGGGCACCTACCTGACCTGTGAAGAGAACTTCACCGACTGCTTCGGCAGCAGCAACGCCGAACAGAAATTCGATGCCGGACAAAAGCGCTATGGCGTGGTCGCCGGCAGCAAGGAAATCAACTGGCACTTGCACGATCCGCGTTTCGACATGGCCCTGAACCCCAACGAACTCAACCGTCATGGCTGGGTCGTGGAGATCGATCCGTTCGACCCGCAGTCCACCCCGGTCAAGCGCACCGCCCTCGGTCGCTTCAAACACGAGAACGCGGCCCTGGCCGAAACCCGTGACGGTCGCGCCGTGGTCTACATGGGCGACGATGAACGTGGCGAGTTCATCTACAAGTTCATCAGCCGCGACAAGATCAACCACAAGAACGCCAAGGCCAACCGCGACCTGCTCGATCACGGCACCTTGTACGTTGCCCGCTTCGACAATGGCGACGGCAACCCGGACCGGCCGAAAGGCGCGGGCGAATGGGTCGAACTGACCTTCGGCAAGAACGGCATCGATGCCAACAGCGGTTTCGCCAGCCAGGCCGAAGTGCTGATCCATGCCCGACTGGCCGCCAGCGTGGTCAAGGCCACGCGCATGGACCGTCCGGAGTGGATCGTCGTCAGCCCCATCGATGGCCAGGTCTATTGCACCCTGACCAACAACGCCAAGCGCGGCGAAGACGGCCAGCCGGTGGGCGGGCCGAACCCACGGGAGAAAAACGTCTATGGGCAGATCCTGCGCTGGCAGGCCGCGGGCAACGATCACGGCGCGTTGCGCTTTGACTGGGACCTGTTCGTGGTCGCGGGCAACCCGGGCGTGCATGCCGGCAGCGCCAAGGGCGGTTCGTCGAACATCACCCCGCAGAACATGTTCAACAGCCCGGACGGCCTGGGCTTCGACAAGGCCGGGCGGCTGTGGATCCTCACGGACGGCGACTACAGCAACGCCGGTGACTTCGCCGGCATGGGCAACAACCAGATGCTCTGCGCCGATCCGGCGACCGGTGAGATTCGTCGCTTCATGGTCGGTCCGGTGGGTTGCGAGGTGACCGGCATCAGCTTCGCGCCGGACCAGAAGACCCTGTTCGTCGGCATCCAGCATCCGGGCGAAAACGGCGGCTCGACCTTCCCCGAGCATCTGCCCAACGGCAAGCCGCGCTCTTCGGTGATGGCGATCCGCCGGGAGGATGGCGGGATCGTCGGCGCCTGATAAACCGAGCCCGAAAACGCCACGAAACCTGTAGGAGCCGGCTTGCCGGCTCCCACAGGGCCCGCGCTGCGCCTTGGCATCGTCACCGGCCGGTCACGACAAGCCCACGCCCACAGATCCTGTGTCGTAAGGCTCTCCTGTAAACGACAGCGTCCATGTGGGAGCGGGCTTGCCCGCGAAGAGGCCCGCACAGCCACCCCATTTTCCAGCCCGCGAAAGGGCTGGTACAGTCACCACACTTCATGGCCCCGGTGCGCTAACATGCTTGGCCGGACGCGGCTACCTGCCGCCCGCAGGAGCCAGTATGTCCCACCCGTTTGAAACACTTACCCCCGACCTGGTGCTCGACGCCGTGGAAAGCATCGGCTTTCTCAGCGACGCCCGCGTGCTGGCGCTCAACAGCTACGAAAACCGCGTCTACCAGGTGGGCATCGAAGGTGGCGAGCCACTGATCGCCAAGTTCTATCGGCCCCAGCGCTGGACCAACGAAGCCATCCTCGAAGAACATCGCTTCACCTTCGAACTGGCCGAGTGTGAAGTCCCGGTCGTCGCGCCGATGATCCACAACGGCGAAAGCCTGTTCGAACACGCCGGTTTCCGCTTCACCCTGTTCCCCCGTCGCGGTGGCCGGGCCCCGGAGCCGGGTAATCTCGACCAACTCTATCGCCTCGGCCAACTGCTCGGACGCCTGCACGCCGTCGGCGCCACCCGTCCGTTCGAACACCGCGAAGCCCTGGGCGTGAAGAATTTCGGCCACGACTCCCTGACCACCCTGCTCGAAGGCAACTTCATCCCACGCAGCCTGTTGCCGGCCTATGAGTCAGTGGCCCGCGACCTGCTCAAGCGCGTGGAACAGGTCTACAAGGAAACCCCGCACCAGAACATCCGCATGCACGGCGACTGTCACCCCGGCAACATGATGTGCCGCGACGAGATGTTCCATATCGTCGACCTCGACGACTGTCGCATGGGGCCGGCCGTCCAGGACCTGTGGATGATGCTCGCCGGTGACCGCCAGGAATGCCTCGGCCAGTTGTCGGAACTGATGGATGGCTACAGCGAGTTCCACGACTTCAATCCCCGCGAACTGGCCCTGATCGAGCCCCTGCGCGCCTTGCGCCTGATGCACTACAGCGCCTGGCTGGCTCGCCGCTGGGACGATCCGGCGTTTCCCCACAGTTTCCCGTGGTTCGGCAGCGAACGTTACTGGGGCGACCAGGTGCTGGCCTTGCGCGAACAACTCTCGGCCCTGAACGAAGAACCGCTGAAATTATTCTGACGGTTGTGGCAGGATTTGCTGACAATAGCGTCTGAAAAGACGCCATCGCCGGCAAGCCAGCTCCCACAGTGGAGAGGTGACAGTCCGTTGCTCTCCAGCCGTTCCCGGAACCTGTAGGAGCTGGCTTGCCAGCGATAGGGCCCTCAGCCCCAGCACACTCATCACCCCCCCGACACCCATAACGACAATCAGTCCGCAGCCCAAGAAAGGACTCTGCATGCAAGCCGCCAACCCGCGCCGCGGGTACATTCTCGGCCTCACCGCCTACATCATCTGGGGATTGTTCCCGATCTACTTCAAGGCCATCGCCGCCGTTCCGGCCGTGGAAATCATCATCCACCGCGTGCTCTGGTCCGCGCTGTTCGGCGCCATGCTGCTGGCGGTCTGGAAACACCCGGGCTGGTGGCGCGAGCTGCGGGAGAACCCGCGCCGCCTGGCGATCCTGGCACTGAGCGGTACGCTGATCGCGGCCAACTGGCTGACCTATGTCTGGTCGGTCAATAACGGCCGGATGCTCGAGGCCAGCCTCGGTTACTACATCAATCCGCTGATCAACGTGCTGCTGGGCATGTTGCTGCTGGGCGAGCGCCTGCGCCGCCTGCAATGGGTTGCGGTCGGCCTGGCGGCCATCGGCGTGGTGCAACAGGTCTGGCAGGTCGGCAGCCTGCCGTGGGTCTCGCTGGTGCTGGCGCTGACCTTCGGCTTCTACGGCCTGATCCGCAAGCAGGCACCGGTCAAGGCGTTGCCGGGCCTGGTGATGGAAACCTGGATGCTGGTACCGATCGCCGTTGCCTGGCTGCTGTTCCATCCGGCGGCCGGCACTGCGCAGGCCGACTTCTGGAGCAGCTCCGAAGCCTGGTGGCTGGTGGCCGCCGGCCCGGTCACGCTGATCCCGCTGGTGAGCTTCAACGCCGCCGCGCGCCACCTGCCCTACACCACTCTGGGCTTCCTCCAGTACCTGGCGCCAACCCTGGTGCTGCTGCAGGCGGTGCTGCTGTTCGACGAACATCTGACGCCGGCCACACTGCTCGCATTCATCTTTATCTGGGCCGGGCTGCTGGTGTACAGCGTCGATATCTGGCTCAGCCTGCGCAAACGCAGCTGATCAAAAAACGTACAAGACCCTGTAGACCACGGCGTTCAAGGGCTACAGGCTTCTACCCCAAGGTTATCCACAAGCCGGTCCACGCCGTTTGTGCACAAACCCTTGAAACTGTTCGTTTTTTGCTCATATCTCGGCAAGCCCAGGCCGGCCTGGCCGGGCGCCGTGTCTCCCCAGGTTATCCACAGGGCCGTCCCCGGTTAACTTGGATAACCCGCCTCAACCTTCGCTGCGCAGCACCAGTTCCACCATCAGGTCGTCCGCCAGGGTTTCCAGGCGTGCCTGCAGGGTATCCAGGGACAAGGTCAGCGGCACCGCCAGAATCGCCTCGGCATGGAACAACGGCTCGCTGCTCATCGGTGCCGGACGTACGTCGGTCACCAGACGCTCCAGATTGACGCCCTGCTCGCTCAGCAAACGAGTGATATCACGGACAATCCCGGGCCGATCATTGCCCACCAGTTCCATGGCAATGGGTTTCCAGGTACAGGACTGCTCGATACCGCTTTCGGCGACCAACACCCGGATGCCCTGGCTGGCGAGTGCCTGCAAGGCGTCGATCAATTCATCATGGGCTTCGGCCGGCACGCCTACCCGCAGGATCCCGGCGAACTGCCCGGCCATCCGCGACATACGGCTTTCCAGCCAGTTGCCACCGTGTTCGGCGATGCACTGGGCAATCCGTTCCACCTGGCCGGCCTTATCCGGGGCGAATACAGTCAGTACGAGATGGTCCACGGGATAGCCCTCTGGTGATGGATCGATCCAGTATAGGCAAGGGGTCGCAGGAGCGCCCTCCAGGGCGTCGGTCTGCCGCAAAACAAATCGTGTACCATTTTCAGATTTATCTGGAACAATCCCTATCTTTCTTGAGAACATTACCGGCTTCTGCGTGACCGGATAGAACCCATTGGTCGCAGAACGACGTATTTAGTCTGATTTTCACAACCGCAAGCCATCATGTAGTATGCGCCAGCGCGCACTACATAACGTTGGATGGATGTCTGCCCGAGTGTCTGTGAAAGCACGGAAAGCCCCGCCGGCTCAGCTTGGCGAGGCAAGCCCAGCCGTCCGCAAGGGCATGTTCTGGTACTGTGTCCAGAGAAGCACGCAAGGCTTTAAAACAGAAGAGCTGAATAGCTGAGCAGAGTGAGGCAAGCAATGACTGAACACGTTCAAGTCGGTGGCCTTCAGGTCGCCAAAGTCCTGTTCGACTTCGTGAACAACGAAGCCATTCCCGGTACCGGTCTGACCACCGACCAGTTCTGGGCCGGTGCCGACAAGGTCATCCACGACCTGGCGCCGAAGAATAAAGCCCTACTCGCCAAACGCGATGATTTCCAGGCCCGCATCGATGCCTGGCACCAGTCGAGAGCCGGCCAGGCCCACGACGCCGTGGCTTACAAAGCCTTCTTGCAAGACATTGGTTACCTGCTGCCAGAAGCGGCGGATTTCCAGGCCACTACCCAGAACGTCGACGACGAGATCGCCCGCACCGCCGGCCCGCAGTTGGTGGTCCCGGTGATGAACGCGCGTTTCGCCCTCAACGCCTCGAACGCCCGCTGGGGTTCGCTGTATGACGCCCTCTACGGCACCGACGCCATCAGCGAAGCCGGCGGCGCGGAAAAGGGCAAGGGCTACAACAAGGTCCGCGGCGACAAGGTCATCGCCTTCGCCCGCGCCTTTCTCGATGAAGCCGCACCGCTGGCGGCCGGTTCCCATGTCGACTCCATCGGCTACAAGATCGTCGACCGCAAGCTGGTGGTCACCCTCAAGGGCGGCAGCAACAGCGGCCTGCGCAACGATACCCAACTGATCGGTTTCCACGGCGATGCCGCGGCCCCCACCGCCATCTTGCTGAAGAACAACGGCCTGCACTTCGAAATCCAGATCGACGCCAGCAGCCCGGTCGGCCAGACCGACGCCGCCGGCGTGAAGGACCTGCTGATGGAAGCGGCCCTGACCACCATCATGGATTGCGAAGACTCGGTCGCCGCCGTCGATGCCGATGACAAGGTGGTGATCTACCGCAACTGGCTCGGCCTGATGAAGGGCGACCTGGCGGAAGAAGTCGCCAAGGCCGGCACCACCTTCACCCGCACCATGAACGCCGACCGCACCTACACCGCCCCAGGCGGCGGCGAACTGAGCCTGCACGGTCGCTCGCTGCTGTTCGTGCGCAACGTCGGTCACCTGATGACCATCGACGCGATCCTCGACAAAGACGGCAACGAAGTCCCCGAAGGCATCCTCGACGGCCTGGTCACCAGCCTCGCGGCGATCCACAGCCTCAACGGCAACAACGTGCGCAAGAACAGCCGCACCGGCTCGGTCTATATCGTCAAGCCGAAGATGCACGGTCCGGAAGAAGCGGCGTTCACCAACGAACTGTTCGGCCGCATCGAAGACGTGCTGAACCTGCCGCGCAACACCCTGAAAGTCGGGATCATGGACGAGGAGCGGCGCACCACCGTCAACCTGAAGGCTTGCATCAAGGCCGCCAGCGAGCGCGTGGTGTTCATCAACACCGGCTTCCTCGACCGTACCGGCGACGAAATCCACACCTCCATGGAAGCCGGCGCGATGGTGCGCAAGGCCGCCATGAAAGCGGAAAAATGGATCGGCGCCTACGAGAACTGGAACGTCGATATCGGTTTGAGCACCGGCCTGCAAGGTCGCGCCCAGATCGGCAAAGGCATGTGGGCCATGCCCGACCTGATGGCGGCGATGCTCGAACAGAAAATCGCCCACCCCCTGGCCGGCGCCAATACCGCCTGGGTGCCGTCGCCGACCGCTGCCGCGCTGCATGCGCTGCACTACCACAAGGTCGACGTGTTCGCCCGCCAGGCCGAACTGGCCAAGCGTGCCCGGGCTTCGGTGGACGATATCCTGACCATCCCGCTGGCGGGCAGCACCGACTGGTCGGCCGAAGAGATCCGCAACGAACTGGACAACAACGCCCAGGGCATCCTCGGTTACGTGGTGCGCTGGATCGACCAGGGCGTCGGCTGTTCGAAAGTGCCGGACATCAACGACGTCGGGCTGATGGAAGACCGCGCCACCCTGCGGATTTCCAGCCAGCACATCGCCAATTGGCTGCGCCACGGCATCGTCACCCGGGACCAGGTCATGGAAAGCCTCAAGCGCATGGCGCCGGTGGTTGACCGGCAGAATGCCGGCGACGCCCTGTACCGTCCGCTGGCACCGGACTTCGACAGCAACATCGCCTTCCAGGCGGCGGTCGAACTGGTGATCGAAGGGACCAGGCAACCAAACGGCTACACCGAGCCGGTACTGCACCGTCGTCGCCGCGAGTTCAAGGCCCGCAACGGCCTGTAATCACGCGACGAAACAGAAAAAGCCCTGATCGGCAACGACCAGGGCTTTTTTCATTACGCTGTCTCAATACACCGCCATTCCCTGTAGGAGCTGGCTTGCCAGCGATAGCGACGGTGTGGCTTGCATCGCCATCACCGGCCAGCCGGCTTCAGGCCTAGGCCACCATCCCCAGTTCACGCTTGACCAGCTTCAGCAGATGATCGGCATTGATCGGCTTGAGCAGGAAATCCACCACGCTCAAATGCATGGCATCAATGGCATCACGCACCTCGGCATTGCCGGAGACGATGATGATCGGCAACGCCGCCCGCTCCGAGCCGCGTACCTTGCGAATCAGGTCCAGGCCATCGTCGGCCATGCGCAGGTCGGTGATCAGCAAACCGATGGAGCGGTTCGCCTCCAACACCTCGAACGCCGCGCTACCGCTGGCGGCGGTCATGCAATGAATGCCATCCAGGGCAAAAATCTCCGACAACAACTCACGGGCGTCCTGGTCGTCATCGACGATCAGCACCCGTTGTGGTGGCAATTGCGGTGCCTGCATCACCTGAAGTAAGGCTTCACGCTCGGCATCGCTCAAAATATCTTGGTCGGACATAACGGTTCTCTAGCTTCCCTTAGCTATCCAATCCCCTAGCACTGTGGTCAGACATCGCTAAACGGGTGCTCAATGTGCACTTCGTCGGAAAGTTTTCCAAGAGGGACTTCATTAAGAACTCGACTAGTTAACTGTAGGTTATTTCTCAAACCTAGACTTACGTCCAATGGGCACCTGCCACTCGACGTCCGACCATGGGTGAAAGAGCTCGATAACAACAACGGACAACAGCGATAGCGGTCATGAGCAAAGCGGATGCCTTCACCCAGGCAGGGAAGACCGCGGTGTTGCAAAACATCCACGGCACCCTGCAGTTCCTGCAACGATTCCCCCCGTTCAACCAGATGGAGCACGCCCACCTGGCGTATCTGGTCGAGCAATGCCAACTGCGCTTCTACAGCCAGGGCGAGAGCATCATCAAGCCCGCCGACGGCCCGGTGGAGCACTTCTATATCGTCAAGCAGGGACGCATCGTCGGCGAGCGCCCGCACACCGCCCGTGGCGGCACCGAGACGGTCTTCGAAATCACCACCGGCGAATGCTTCCCGTTGGCCGCGCTGCTGGGCGAACGTGCCACCCGCACCGAGCACCTGGCGGGCGAAGACACCTTCTGCCTGCAACTGAACAAAGCGGCCTTTATCAAGCTGTTCTCGTTGTCCGACCGTTTCCGCAACTTCGCCCTGCGCTGCGTCAGCAGCCTGCTGGACCAGGTCAACCAGCAGGTCCAGCAGAAGGCCGTGGAAACCCTCGGCACGCAATACTCCCTGAACAGCCGCCTCGGCGAGCTGGCCATGCGTCATCCGGTCACCTGCGGGCCGCTCACCCCACTGCGCGAAGCGGTGACCCTGATGCATGAGCAGCAGGTCGGCAGCATCGTGGTCGTCGACGAGCTCAAGGCCCCGGTGGGCATTTTTACCTTGCGCGACCTGCGCCAGGTGGTGGCCGACGGCACCAATGACTTCAACCAGAGTATCGACCGGCACATGACCAGGGCACCGTTCGCCCTGACCCCGGACCACAGCGCCTTCGACGCGGCCATCGCCATGACCGAACGGCATATCGCCCATGTCTGCCTGGTAAAGGACCAGCGGTTGTGCGGCGTGGTCTCCGAGCGCGATCTGTTTTCCCTGCAACGGGTCGACCTGGTACACCTGGCGCGGACCATCCGCACCGCCGCCCGGGTGGACCACCTGGTGGCGATACGCGGCGAGATCGGCCAGTTGGTGGAGCGCATGCTGGCCCACGGCGCCTCCTCGACGCAGATCACCCATATCATCACCCTGCTCAACGATCACACGGTGTGCCGGGTGATCGAACTGACCCTGGCCGACCGCGGCGATCCCGGCGTGCCCTTCAGCTGGCTGTGTTTCGGCAGCGAAGGCCGCCGCGAACAGACCCTGCACACCGACCAGGACAACGGCATCCTCTTCGAAGCCCGTGATGCGGCCCATGCCGCCGAGATTCGCGGCAAGCTGCTGCCGCTGGCCCAGCAGATCAACCAGAGCCTGGCGCTGTGCGGGTTCACCCTGTGCAAGGGCAATATCATGGCCGGCAACCCCGAGCTGTGCCTGTCCCGCGCCGAATGGGCCAGGCGCTTCTCCGCCTTCATTCGCGAGGCGACGCCGGAAAACCTGCTGGGGTCGAGCATCTATTTCGACCTGCGGGTAGTCTGGGGCGACGAGCAGGCCTGCCAGCAACTGCGCCAGGGTATTCTCGCCCAGGTCGCCGACAACCGCCTGTTCCAGCGCATGATGGCCGAAAACGCCCTGCGCAACCGCCCGCCGGTGGGACGTTTCCGCGAGTTCGTGCTGAGCCGCAAGGGCAGCGACAAGGCGACCCTCGACCTCAAGGTCCAGGGCCTCACGCCCTTTGTCGACGGCGCCCGCCTGCTGGCGCTGGCCAACGGCATCGAGGCCAATAACACCCTGGCCCGTCTGCAACAGCTGGTCGCCAGGGAGGTCATCGAACCCCTCGACGGCGCCGCCTATGAAGAGGCCTACCACTTTATCCAGCAGACCCGCATGCAGCAGCACCAGTTGCAGACCCGCGACAACCTGCCGTACTCCAACCGGGTCGACCCGGAAAGCCTCAATCACCTGGACCGGCGCATCCTGCGCGAATCCCTGCGCCAGGCCCAGCGCCTGCAAAGCAGCCTGGCCCTGCGGTACCAGCTATGAAGCTGTTTTCCTGGCTGAAGTCCAACACACCGCAGCTCACGGCGGCGCAACTGGAGCGCCTGCGACAATTGCCGACGGCGACACCCCTGGGCGAGTGCTCGCTGCGTGAGCAGCGCTGGATCGTCGTCGACCTGGAAACCACCGGGCTCAACCTCAACCGCGACCTGGTGATTTCGATTGGCGCGGTGGTGATCGAGGATGGCGCCATCGACCTGGGGCAATCCTTCGAACGCACGCTCTTGCGCACCGAACAGACCGTCAACCCCAGCGTACTGATCCATGGCCTGGGACCGAGCGCCCTGGCGGCGGGCAGCGACCCGGCCGAAGCCCTGCTGGACTTCATGGCATTTGTCGGCGACAGCCCGCTGCTGGCCTTTCACGCGCCGTTCGACCAGCACATGCTGTCCCGCGCCCTGAAGGACAGCCTGGGTTATCGCCTGCAGCATCCGTTTCTCGATGTCGCCGATATCGCGCCGTTGCTGTGCCCGCAAGCCACTCTGCGCGAAGCCGGGCTGGATGACTGGATCGGCCACTTCAACCTGCACGTCGAAGAACGCCACCACGCCAGCGCCGATGCCCTGGCCACCGCCGAACTGGCGCTGATCCTGTTCAGCCGCGCCCGGCAACAGCAGATCCACAGCCCGCTGAACCTGCAACAACGGCTGAGCCAGTGGAAGCGACGCCAGCACAGCCACTCGTTCTAGCCAGCCTCACTTGATCGTTCTCACGCTCCGCGTGGGCATGCAGCCCGTGACGCTGCGCGTCACTTGCAGAGCGGACGCGGAGCGTCCAGCGAGGCATTCCCACGCGGAGCGTGGGAACGATCATCGGAGCCCCCATGCAAGCTCCTTTCACACAAACTCCATACCGCGTAATGGCTTCCCGACCAGCAACCATTGCGCCTTTTCCTACGCCCTGACACAATCGCGAATAATTCTCGTTAGTTTAAACTTCCTATCGGTAACGCCCGTGTCGTCAGCCCGAAGCCCGCACAATGAGCTTGTTGGAGCCTTGTATCGCGACCATCGCGGCTGGCTGTTGTCGTGGCTGCGGCGCAACATTGCCTGCCCGCAGCGTGCCGAAGACCTGAGCCAGGACACCTTCGTCCGGCTGCTGGGACGTGACGAACTGAAGACACCCCGTGAGCCCCGGGCCTTCCTGGCGGCCATCGCCAAGGGCCTGCTGTTCGACTATTTCCGCCGCGCAGCGCTGGAACAGGCCTACCTCAACGAGCTGATGCTGATCCCGGAAGGCGAGCAACCGTCCCTGGAAGAACAGCAACTGATCCTCGAAGACCTCAAGGCCATCGACCGCCTGCTCGGCAAACTTTCGAGCAAGGCCCGCGCCGCCTTCCTCTACAACCGCCTGGAAGGCCTGAGCCATGCCGAGATCGCGCAGAAGCTCGGCGTCTCGGTCCCCCGCGTGCGCCAGTACCTGGCCCAGGGGATTCGCCAGTGCTACATCGCGCTGTATGGCGAGCCGACATGAATCAGTTCAGCGCCAAGCCGGTTTCCGCCCGTGTCCTCGATGCCGCCATTGCCTGGCAGTTGTGCCTGGACACCGGCACACGCAGCTCCGTGGAGCAGGCCGAGTTCGAGAAATGGCATGCGGCCCATGAAGAACATGCCCGGGCCTGGAGCCAACTGGGCATGCTCGACCAGCGTTTCAGCGGCACCAGTGGCCCGGCGCGCGGCGCCCTGCTGAAATCCCGTGATGGCGTTCGCCAGCGCGTGCGCAAGCTCGGCAGCGGCCTGGCCAGTGTGATGCTGGCTTGCGGCCTGGCGCTGTTCCTCGGCAATCGCTACCTGCCCGTCGACTACTGGCTGGCCGACCAGCGCACCGCCACCGGCGAGCAGCGCACCCTGCACCTGGCCGACGGCACCGTTATCCAGCTCAATACCCACAGTGCCCTGGATGTGCGTTTCGACGAGAAGACCCGGCGCATCGTGCTGAGGGACGGCGAGATCCTGATCGAAACCGGCCATAACGATACCCGGCCGTTTATCGTCGAAACCGACGACGGCCGCATGCGCGCGCTGGGCACCCGCTTCCTGGTCAAGCGCGAGGAGGACGGCACGCTGCTGAGCGTCCTGCAGTCGGCGGTCGCCGCCCGCCCGTACGCGGCGACCGACGAACAGATCCTGCATGAAGGCCAGCAAGTACTGATGCACCGCGATGGCCTCGGCCCGCTACAAGCCCTCAACCCCGGCGCCGATGCCTGGACCCGCGGCATGCTGGTGGTGGACAACGTACGCCTGGCGGACATGCTCGAAGAACTGGGCCGCTATCGACGCGGCCACCTGGGCGTCGACCCGAAAGTCGCCGACCTGCGGATCACCGGCAGCTTCCCGCTGCACGACACCGACCTGGCGCTGACCGCCCTGCTGCCGACCTTGCCGGTGCAGATCGCACGACACACGCAATGGTGGGTAACGGTGCAGGCCAAGGCCATCAGCAAACCCTGAATAACAACGCCGGTCGTTCCCACGCTCGGCGGCTGATCGTTCCCACGCTCTGCGTGGGAATGCCTCTCTGGACGCTCCGCGTCCGCTGTGTGAAGCAGAGCGCACGGCTGCATACCTGCACAGCCTGTGGGAACGATCCAGATATCAAGGACGAACACAACTCTGTGGCGAGCGGGCTTGCCCGCGCTCGGCGGCTGATCGTTCCCACGCTCTGCGTGGGAATGCCTCTCTGGACGCTCTGCGTCCACGGTGTGAAGCAGAGCGCACGGCTGGATACCTGCACAGCCTGTGGGAACGATCCAGATATCAAGGACGAACACAACTCTGTGGCGAGCGGGCTTGCCCGCGCTCGACTGCGCAGCAGTCGTAAAACCGGTTATTGCGGTCTACCTGATAGACCTGACTAGCCGGTTTCAGGGCCGCTTCGCGCCACAGCGCGGGCAAGCCCGCTCACCACAGGGATCCACTTGATATTTTGTAAGCAGAAAATTCGTGAATCTAAATTATTTTCAATCAGCCCTATCACTTTTCGGATTTCGCTCGGCACATAGGCATTGAGAAACATTTCCATTCAGGAACCCATGCCATGTCCCGTTCGCTCCATACCCTGCTCCGCCCCAGTCTCCTGGCCGTCGCCATCGCCCTCGGCACTCCCCTGCTCAGCCCGACGCTGGTCGCCGCCGAACAGACGTCCAGCGTTCGCGCCTATGACCTGCCAGCCGGGCCACTGGGCTCGACCCTGAGCCAGATCGCCAGCCAGGCGGGCCTGACCCTCAGCCTCGACCCGGCACTGGCGTCGGGCAAGACCTCGGCCCCGGTCAAGGGCAAGCTCGACGCCATTACCGCGCTGCACACTGCCCTTGGCGGTACCGGCCTGCAACTGGTGCAGAGCAGCGCCGGGACCTACACCCTGATCGCCATTCCGAGCGGCGTCATGGCCCTGCCGGAAACCAGCATTACCGGCCAGGCCAATGCTGAAAGCGCCTGGGGCCCGGTCGAAGGCTACACCGCGACCCGCACTGCCGCCGGCACCAAGACGGACACGGCGATCGTCGAAGCCCCCCGCTCGATTTCGGTCATTACCCGTGAACAGATGGAAGATCGCGGCGTACAGAATCTCGACGACGCTCTGCGCTATACCCCCGGCGTGATCGCCAGCAGCTACGGCAGCGACTCGCGGGCCGACTGGTTGAGAATACGCGGCTTCGAACCGACCCAGTTCCTCGATGGCCTGCCACTGCCCAAGGGTTCCTATGCCAACCCGAAAGCCGAAACCTGGGACCTGGAACGCATTGCCGTCCTGCGCGGCCCAGCTTCCTCGGTGTATGGTCAGACTCCACCAGGCGGCATGCTCGACATGGTCAGCCGCCGCCCCGAGGCCGAGAGCAGCCACGAAGTACGCGCCGAAGTCGGCAGCAACAACCGCAAGCAGATCAGCTTCGACAGCACCGGCAAGATCGACGACGAAGGCCAGTTCCTCTACCGCATCGACGGCGTGATCCGTGACGGCGGCTCGCCCATCGACCATATCGACGACAAGCGCTACAACATCGCCCCCAGTCTGACCTGGAATATCGACGACGATACCCACCTGACCTTCCTGTCGCAGTACACCCGCGACGATACCGGCATCACCGGTCAGTTCCTGCCACTGCAGGGCACCAAGCTGCCTTCGGCGGCCGGGGATATTTCCCATCACAAGAACCTGGGCGACCCGGATTCGGACTACTACGACCGTACCTACTACGCCCTGGGCTACAGCTTCGATCATCGTTTCAACGATGTCTGGCAGTTCAAGCAAAACCTGCGCTACACCAAGAGCGAACTGGCCTTCCGCCAGGCCTACGCCTCCTTTGGCAATGTCGTCGCTCCGGATGGCACCCTTACCCGCCTCGTCGACAAGGTCGACGAAGACATCAGCCAGTTCGCCCTGGACAACAACTTCCAGGCCGACTTCCAGACCGGTGTCCTCAGCCACACCGTACTGCTGGGCCTGGACCACCAGCGCACCGATACCAGCTACCACTGGCAGGAAGGCAGCGCGCCCAACAGCAACGTGATCCATCCGATCTTCGGGCAGGACTTCTCCAATATCGCCTACAACACCTTCTACAACTACAACCAGAAGACCAACCAGACCGGCCTGTATGCCCAGGACCAGATCTCGCTGGACAAGTGGCGCCTGACCCTCGGCGGACGTGAAGACTGGATTCATACCGGCACCACCTTCTTCAACCAGAACGATGCCACCAGCACACGTCGCGACAAGGCCTTCAGCGGCAATGCCGGGCTGAGCTATGTCTTCGACTCCGGCATCACGCCGTACATTTCCTATACCGAGTCGTTCCAGCCTTCCCAGGGCGCCAACGCCAGCGCAACCCAATCCTTCAAGCCGACCGAAGGTCACCAGTACGAGCTGGGCGTGAAGTACCAGCCGCCGGGTAGCAAGACCCTGCTCACCGCAGCCGTCTTCGACCTGCGCCAGGAGAACGTATCGGTCAGCGACCGTGGCATCACCAGCCAGATCGGCGAAACCAAGGTCCGTGGCCTGGAACTCGAAGCCACGTCCAACGTGACCGAGAACCTCAAGCTGATCGCGGCCTACACCTACACCGATTCGGAAATCCTCAAGGGCGACGACAAGGGCAATCGCCTGCAGTTGGTCCCGCGCAACCAGGCCTCCGTCTGGAGCGACTACACCTGGCGCACCGGCTTCCTCGATGGTTTCGGCGTCGGTGGCGGCGTGCGTTATGTCGGCGACACCTACGGCAACACGGCGAACACCGCCAACGGCCACGTCGGTTCCTACGCCGTCTACGATGCGGCGGTGCACTACGACCTGGGTCGCCTGAGCAGTTCATTGGCGGGTGCTTCGGTGGAAGTCAACGCGAAGAACCTGTTCAACAAGGACTACCTTTCCACCTGTGATGGCACCTGGTGTTACTACGGTGACGAGCGCAACGTGGTCGCCAGCGTGAATTACAAGTGGTAACGGCACCCGCCTTGATCACGCGGACCACCTGAACCACCACGGACCTGTAGGAGCCGGCTTGCTGGCGATGAGGCCCTTGAGCCTTGTAGCGCCCATTCGGACGCCATCGCCGGCAAGCCGGCTCCCACAGGCCTTGTGACGTTTCCCGCCTCCCACTTGCTTAGCCGGGCAACCTTGAGGCAAGCCGCATTCCCATAGCGCGCCCTCATCCAGACTGTGGTCAACCATGAAAAGCAAAACCATCCGCCGCTGGTCCTTTATCCACACCTGGACCAGCCTGATCTGCACCCTGTTCCTGCTGATGCTGGCGCTGACCGGCCTGCCGTTGATTTTCCACCATGAGATCGACCACCTGCTGGGCGATGCGGCCGAGCTCAGGCAGATGCCCGCCGATACCCCGCAACTGGACCTGCAGCAACTGGTCCGCGCCGCCGAGGCCCATCGTCCGGGCGAGGTCATGCAGTATTTCGGCTGGGACGAGGAAGATCCCAATGGCGTGATCGCGATCATGGCGAAAACCGCCGGAACCGAGCCCAACTCGTCCCACACCTTCATGCTCGACGCCCGCACCGGCGAAGCCCTGGAACTGCCCTCGGCCAACGGCGGGCTGATGATGGTGATGCTGCGCCTGCATGTGGACATGTTCGCCGGGCTGCCCGGCAAACTGCTGCTGGCCTTCATGGGGTTGCTGTTCGTGCTGGCGATCATCTCCGGCGTGGTGCTCTACCTGCCGTTCATGCGCCGCCTGAAGTTCGCCGGCGTACGCCAGGACAAATCCACCCGCCTGCGCTGGCTCGACCTGCATAACCTGATCGGCATCGTGACCCTGACCTGGTGCCTGGTGGTCGGCATTACCGGCGTGATCAGCGCCTGCGCCGACCTGATCATCGCCGCCTGGCGCAACGACAGCCTCGGCGCCATGGTCGAACCCTACCGCAATGCGCCGCCGCTGACCGACCGCGCGCCCGCTACGCACCTGCTGGAGATCGCCGCCCGGGCGGCCCCCGGCATGCGCCCGGACTTTATCGCCTTTCCCGGCACACGGTTCTCCAGCGAGCACCACTACGCGGTGTTCATGAAAGGCAGCACGCACCTGACCTCGCACCTGCTGACCCCGGTGCTGATCGACGCCGGCACCCTGCACGTCACGGCAGTGGCCGAACGGCCCTGGTACATGGACGCCATGGGCATGTCGCAACCGCTGCACTTCGGCGACTACGGCGGCATGCCGATGAAAATCCTCTGGGCCGCCCTCGATGTGCTGACCCTCATCGTGCTCGGCAGCGGCCTGTACCTGTGGTGGGTGCGGCGCCGGGCGACGGCGGGCGTCGCGGCGGAGGTCGTGCGATGAAACCGAGGCAATCGAACTTCTGGAAGGTCTTCAGCCTTCCGACTGTGATCGCCGTGCTCACCGCCATCGGGCTGTTCGCCGCCCTGCTCGGCGATGGCGCGTGGGACGCGTTGAGCTGGCTGGGCCTGGGGATTCCGACACTGATCGCGGTGCAGGCATTGCTGAGGTCCGGTCCGAGAAAAAACTGAAGTCATACGACAACAGCCCGCGTCGTGCCCTTCGCGGGCAAGCCCGCTCCCACACCCACCCGCGCCCACGGACTTGCGCCCCTTGTGGGAGCTGGCTTGCCAGCGAAGAACGATAACGCGGTTTTCCTGAAGAAACGCAGCGTGCCCTTCGCGGGCAAACCCGTTCCCACACCCACCCGCGCCCACGAAGTTGCTTCCCTTGTAGGAGCTGGCTTGCCAGCGAAGAACGATAACGCGGTTTTCCTGAAGAAACGCAGCGTGCCCTTCGCGGGCAACCCCGCTCCCACACCCACCCGCGCCCACGAAGTTGCGCCCCTTGTGGGAGCTGGCTTGAACTGCGAAGAACGATAACGCGGTTTTCCTGAAGAAACGCAGCGTGCCCTCCGCGGGCAAGCCCCCACAGGTCCGGCGCTGTCCCCACCATAGCGCTCGTCGGCAAACGCCGTTACCGGCGCTTTTTTGTTGCGCCCGCGATTGACATCCCCGCTCGACACTCCTTATAAGGACCACAGTCATACGATGACATACAACGAAACATATTTACTCAAATAAAAATAATTCAAAGAGTGTCCGCCCCCATGATCAGACTCGCCGCTTTCTCCGCAGGCCTTCCCGCATTCCGTACTCCCCGCTCCCGAACGACAGGCACGTCACGCTTGTGATGTCCTTCCCGCCTCGCTGAGCGTTCGCGCACGGGGTCGCCCTGCACCACCCCCATTCCAAAAATAACAATGGTGAAGTGATGAAAGTCAAAGGCATCCGCTGGTGGATGATCGCGCTGGTCACGTGCGGCCTGATGGTCAACTACCTGGCTCGCAATACCCTGTCGGTAGCGGCACCGACCCTGATGAGCGAGATGAACATCTCCACCGAGCAGTACTCGCACATCGTCGTCGCCTGGCAGATAGGCTATGCCCTGATGCAACCGATCGCCGGCTATATCGTCGACGCCATCGGCACCAAGCTGGGCTTTGCGATCTTCGCCATTGCCTGGTCCCTGGCCTGCGCGGCGGCGGCCCTGGCCACCGGCTGGCAGGGGTTGGCGTTCATGCGCGGCCTGCTCGGCGTCACCGAGGCGGCCGGCATGCCGTCGGCGGTCAAGACCTCCACCGAATGGTTCCCGGCCAAGGAGCGCTCCGTCGCCATCGGCTGGTTCAATATCGGCTCGTCCTTCGGTGCCCTGCTCGCCCCGCCGCTGGTGGTCTGGGCGATCCTGCACAGCGGCTGGCAACTGGCATTTATCAGCGTCGGCGTGCTGGGCATCGCCTGGAGCGCGGCCTGGCTGCTGCTGTACAAGCATCCCCGTGACCAGAAACGCCTGAGCGACGCCGAGCGCGACTACATCCTCAGTGGCCAGGAAGACCACTTCAAGGACACCGCGGCGAAAAAGGGCAACTGGAAAAAGGTCGTCGCCAGTCGCAATTTCTTCGCCATCGCCAGCTCGCGCTTTCTTTCCGAGCCGGCCTGGCAGACCTTCAACGCCTGGATTCCGCTGTACCTGATGACCGAGCGGCACATGAACATCAAGGAAATCGCCATGTTCGCCTGGCTGCCGTTCCTCGCCGCCGACCTGGGTTGCATCGTCGGCGGCTACCTCAGCCCGTTCTTCCACAAGCACCTGAAGGTCAGCCTGTTCACCTCGCGCAAAATGGTCATGTTCCTTGGCTGCAGTTGCATGATCGGCCCGGCCTGCATCGGCCTGGTGGACAGCCCTTACGTCGCCATCGCCCTGCTCTGTGTCGGCGGCTTTGCCCACCAGACCCTGTCCGGTGCGCTGTATGCGATCACCTCAGATTCCTTCGGCAAGAACGAAGTGGCCACCGCCACCGGTGTCAGCGGCATGTTCGGCTTCTTCGGCGCGGCCCTGTTCACCATGGTGCTAGGCATCATGGTGACCAAGGTCGGCTATAGCCCGCTGTTCGTGACCCTGGCCATCCTCGATATCGTCGCCGCCTTCCTGGTGTGGAACGTGGCCCGGCCGCTCAAGTCGAGCCCGGCCGAACCGGCGATCAGCGGGACACCCGCCGTGGCCTAGCCCTCACGCCGCCCCCTGTAGGAGCCGGCTTGCCGGCGATGGCGTCCGGACAGGCGCCGCAAGGCTCAAGGGCCTCATCGCCGGCAGGCCAGCGCCTCCAGAAGATCCGGGTCACACCGTACTGCGCGGTGATGCGCAACCCTGTAGGAGCCGGCTTGCCGGCGATGGCGCCCGGATAGGCGCCGCAAGGCTCAAGGGCCTAATCGCCGGCAAGCCAGCGCCTCCAGTGAGGGTATCGACGATCATCCGCGCCAACTCCGTGCCCCACCGCTGATCCTCACGCAACCCCAGCGACTTACCCATGGACCGCCTCGCTATCGGACTTCAGCGCTACGGCGGACCTGGCCTGGCCGATGCCGTACCAGTCGAGCTTGCGGGTCAGGACCATGAACACTCCGAGCAGGCCGAACAGCAACAGCGAGCCCATCAGCAACGCATAGTCCTCGGCACTGAGCAGCCCATACAACAGACCATACAGCGCGGCCAAGGCAGCAGCGAAACCCAGGCCATGACTCAGGCTGCGCAACACATGGCAGACATAGAAGCCGATCAGGCCGACACAGGCCCCGGCTGACAACACGTAAGCCAGGCCAAACCCCAGGTGCTCCGACAGCGACAGCAACAGCAGGTAGAAGAAGGCCAGCGCCGCGCCGACCAGGGCGTACTGGATCGGGTGCACCGCCAGGCGCTTGAGCACTTCGAACAGGAAGAAGCCGGCGAAAGTCAGGGCAATGAACAGCAGGGCGTATTTGATCGCCCGGTCGGACTTGAGGTACTGGTCCACCGGCTCGATAAAACTCACGCCGAAGCTGCGCGCCTTGAACGCTTCGCAGCGGGTGGTCTCCAGGCACTGGTTCAGGGCCTCATGCAGGTTGGTGGAGAAGAACGACGTCTGCCAGTTGGCACTGAACCCCTGATCGTTGATTTCCCGCTGGGTCGGCAGGTAGTTGCCGATAAAGCTCGGGTGCGGCCAATCGGCGCTCAGGTGCACGGTGCTGGTCTTGCCCACCGGCATCACCTGCAACTGACCGGTGCCTTGCAGGGCCAGGTCGAAGGCGAAGTCCAGGCGCTTTTCCTCGCGGCCATCGACACGCGGCAAGGTCACATGGACGCCATCTCCCAACCAGCTCACCTGAGTCCCCGGCAGGAACTCCAGCTGCTGGCTGCCCAGTTGCAGGGTCAGGGCATTCTCGATGCCACGGATATCGCTGATACCCACCGCCAGGTACGGCTCGTCGAAACGGTAGTCGGCGAAATCCTCGCTGATGCCCAACTGCGCCGGCAGCGCGAAAGTGCCGCTGATATGGTTGCTGGCGTGAAACAGCCGCGCCTCATAGATGCCCCGCGAACGCAGCTCGGTCTGCACCTTGCCGTCGAGTTCGAAGCGCTCCGGCAGGAAGTACAGGCGTCCGCTGGTTTCGCTGGTCTGCTGGAAGCGATCGCCCTTGGCGTCGGTCTTCCACTCGCGCACCGTCTGGCGATACGGCACCACCAGCACCGGGCCGCTCAGCAACTGGCTGTAGCTGGAACTGCGGGCAATATCCTCAAGGACGCCGTCACGCAGGTTCTGCCGCTCGTCGATCATCCCGTCGATCATTATCAAGGGGATCAGCAACAACAGCATCAATAGGGCAATCGCCCCGAGTTTTATGGCCAGACTGCGATTCATGGGGTCTCTCTCCCTGTTGGAATGGGAGAAAGTCTGTGCCGCCCGTGTGGAGCCTTGATGGGCGCAATGTGGAGACTGTGTGGAGACTGCGTGGAGAGTCAGCGCAGATGCAACGTCACCTCGACGCCACCGGCGACATTGCCGATCAGCAGCTCGCCGCCATGCAGCTTGACCACTTCCTCGACAAAGTTCAGCCCCAGTCCGGTGCTCTTGCGCCCGCTGCCCGGACGCGGCAACGAGTAGAAGCGTTCGCTCAGGCGCGGCAAGGCATAGTCGGGAATCGCCTCGGCCTGGTTGAACAGGGTCAAGCGTGTCTGCCGTCCCTGCTGTTCGGCCGTGAAGCGGATCACCCCGCCCCGGGGGGTGAAATCCAGGGCGTTATCGAGCAGGTTGCCGATGGCCTGGCGCAGCAGAAAGCGTTCGCCGAAGACCTGGATGCCCGGCACGATGGTCTGCTCGATCCGCAGCCCGGCCCGTTCGATACGCGCGCCCTGGGCCCGCACCACCTCGTCCACCAGGGCCGCCAGCGGCACCTCGACCTGTTCTTCCAGGACCTGGCGCTGTTCCACCAGGGCCAGGTTCAGCAGCCGCTCGATCAACTGCTGCATCCGCGCGCTTTCGCTCTCGATATTGCTGACGAAACGCTGTTGCTGGCTCACCGGCATGTCGCCCTGCAACAACTCCGCCGCGCCGCGAATCGCCGCCAACGGGCTTTTCAGCTCATGGGTCAGGGTGTGCACATACCGCTCGACATAGGCCTTGCCTTCCAGTTGCGTGCGCATATGTTCCACCGCATTGGCCAACTGCTCCATCTCCCCGCCGCGATAATGCGGCAGCTCGGCGCGGCGCCCCTCACTCACCGCCTGGGCATAGGCGGTCAACCGGCGCAATGCCCCGCTCAGCCACCAGGACAACAATGCGCCGAACAACAGGCCGAGGGCGATCAGCCCCGCCCCCCACCACAGCAGGCGGCGCTCGGTGCGGTCGACATAGGGCTGCAACGAGCTGTTGGGCTTGGCCACGGTGACCACGCCGATGATCTGGCCGTTATCGGTAATCGGCGCGCCGACATGCATCACCGACGAGTTCGGATCGTCCGCCACGGCGCGGGTCGAGCGGGCACCGTACTCGCCACGCAGGGTCAGGTAGACATCGTTCCAGCGCGAGTAGTCCTGGCCCACCGCCAGTTCGGCGGAATCGAGCAGGACAATGCCCTTGGCGTCGGTCACGTAGATGCGGTGGTTGACCTGGTTCTTCGACAAGCCCCAGATCTTCGCCGCCGGCTTGCGCTGGCCGTAGGCCTTGAGCACCTGGGGCAGGCGACTCTGGCCGAGGGTGCCGGCCTTGACGTCGTCGTGGAGGATTTCCGCCAGCAGGTTGGCGGTGTCTACCAGGGTTTCCTCCGTGGACTGGCGCACGCCGGGGCGGATTTCCTTCATCACCGTGCTCAGCACGAAATAGCCGGTGAGGCCGACGAACAGGAAATACATCAGGAAGATGCGGATCCCCAGCGGCATCAGCTGTTCCCCGGGCTGTAGCTGTAGCCCAGGCCACGGTGGGTCTGGATCGGCTCGGCTTCTGCGGCCACCGCCCGCAGCTTGGCCCGCAGGCTCTTGATATGGCTGTCGATGCTGCGTTCATAACCGGCGTCCGCCGGCACACCGACGGCATCGAGCAATTGCTCGCGGCTGAAGACCCGTTCGGGCTGCTCCAGCAGGCAGGCGAGCAAGCGGAATTCATGACGGGTCAGGTTCAGCGCCTGGGCGCGATAACTGATCTGCACCCGTTCGTGATCCACCAGAAAACGCTCGCCGGACGGCAGCGGCGACGCCTGGGGCACCACACGCTTGAGAATCGCCCGCACCCGCGCCGCCACTTCCCGAGGGCTGAAAGGCTTGACCACATAGTCGTCGGCACCGATTTCCAGGCCCACCACACGGTCGATCTCACCGTCACGGGCACTGAGAAACATCACCGGCACTTCGGTAAAGCGCCGCAACTGCTTGCACACCTCGAAGCCGCTGATGTCCGGCAAGCCGATATCGAGGATCAGCAGGTCAGCCGGCGTGACGCGCTGGTGCTCGACCGCGGCGCCGCCCAGGTTCAGCCAGGTGGTGGTGAACCCCTCGCCCTGCAGGGCATACACAAGGGTATCGGCAATCGCCGCTTCGTCTTCGACAATCAGGATATGGGGCATGGCGTCCGAGCACTGGCATCAATGGCGCAACGGTGCCGGACGCGTGTCGCCCCGTCAATCAGCAGTCGGGTTTGTCGGCGGTATAACGCCGCGCCGGGTTCACCGCCGCGCCGAACTCGCGCAAGGCCTTGGCGCCGATCAGCAGCGGGTAGTTGAAGCTGCTGCGGTTGGTCAGGTTGACCTCCACCGTGCGCTTGACGTTGCCCAGGCACATTTCCAGGTCCACGACCGGGCGCTTGCTCGGATCGGCGACTTCACTGTCCTCGTCTTCCTCGGTACGGGTCTTGATCTTGCTGATGCGCGAAACCTTGTGTTCATAGACCTTATTGTCGGCATCGGCGGTACCGAGACGGAAACGCACCCAGTCTTCGCCGTCGCGCTTGAACAGCTCGATATCCTTGGCCGACAGCGACGCGGTCAGGGCACCGGTGTCCATCTTGGCCTTGAAAGTCTGGCCAATTTCCGGCAGCTGGATGTATTCGTAACGCCCGTACAGGGTCGGCTCGGCGGCCATGGCGGGCAGAGCCAGGAGGGGCAACAGGACAAGAAGGGCTTTCACTGGGGCGGTACCTTTGAGTGGACGCACATGGGTCGGCATTTTAGACCGCGCCGACCGCGTTGGTTCATGAACAAATCAACGTATCCCCACGCGCGTGAAACTTTTGTCGGCCCACCGGATTTGATCGTTCCCACGCTCCCGCGTGGGAATGCCTCGCTGGACGCTCCGCGTCCGCTCTGCGGGTGACGCAGAGCGTCACGGGCTGCATTGCCCACGCCGAGCGTGGGAACGATCAACACAAACCCTGTGGGAGCCGGCTTGCCGACGATGGCGTGCGTACAGGCACCGCAAGGTTCGAGGGCCTCTTCGCGGGCAAGCCCGGCGCCTGCGAGAGGGATGTGTGAGCCACCGGATTTGGCGTCCGCCCGCGCCGCCTTTATCATGGCGCGCCCTCTCGCCTGGAAAGAGTTCCTGTATGCGCCGCCTGCTCACCGGCAGCTTCGTCACATCGCTGCTATTGCTCAACACGCTGGTGCTGTTCGGCCCGCTGATGGTCTTTGCCCTGCTCAAGCTGGTGCTGCCCGGTCGTTTTCGCGACTACGCCAGCTGGGCGGTGATGTGGATCGCCGAAACCTGGGCCGAGATCGACAAGCTGATCTTCGCCCTGTGCATCCCCACCCGCTGGGATATCCGCGGCGCCGAAGGCCTGCGTGGCGACACTTCGTACCTGGTGGTCAGCAACCATCAGTCCTGGGTCGATATCCCGGCGCTGATCCAGACCCTCAACCGCCACACGCCGTTCTTCAAGTTCTTCCTCAAGAAGGAACTGATCTGGGTACCGTTCCTCGGCCTGGCCTGGTGGGCGCTGGACTACCCGTTCATGAAGCGCTATTCCAAGGCCTTCCTGGACAAGCACCCGCAACTCAAGGGCCAGGACCTGGCAATCACCCAGGCCGCCTGCGAGCTGTTCAAGCGCCAGCCGGTCACCGTGGTCAACTACCTGGAAGGCACACGTTTCAGCGAAGCCAAGCGCCAGCAACAGGCCTCGCCCTTTACCCACCTGCTCAAGCCCAAGGCCGGCGGCGTGGCCTTCGTGCTGGCGGCCATGGGCGAACAGCTGGACGCGATCCTCGACGTCACCGTGGTCTATCCGCAAGAACGTATTCCGGGTTTCTGGGACCTGATCAGCGGCAATGTGCCCAAGGTCATCATCGACTTCCAGACCCACGCCATGGACCCATCGCTGTGGCAAGGCGACTACGAGAACGACCCGGTGTTTCGTCAACATATCCAGGACTGGGTCAACCGGCTCTGGAGCGAGAAGGACCGCCGTATCGCCGCTCTGCGCAATGAGCGCGACTGAACCTCAGTCGAGGATCACATGGGGCAGGAAGCGGCTGGTGTCCTGGGTGATCAGTGAGTGGTCTTCGCGGATGCCGATACCGGCCGGTTGATCGCCGATCACCCAACTGCCCAGCACCGTATGGCTGCCGGCAAACAACGGCAGCGCCTGGAACCGCTGCAGGACAAACGGCCCTTGCGCATAAGGCCCCGGCTGGCTGAGCCGCTCGCCCGCCGGCGTATGGATCTCGACATTGGCGCCCTCGCGGGAAAAGAACGGCTTGCGCACCCAGCCCGCGCCCAACCGGCTGGTGGGGTCCGGATCGATAAAGGTCGGCAGCAGATTCGGGTGGCCTTCGTGCATGTCCCAGAGCAAGGCCATGGCCCCCTTGTTCGACAGGATCGTCTTCCACGGGGGTTCGACGAACAGCGTCCGGCTGTGCTCGATGGCCGGCCCGAACGCCTCGCTGAACAGATTTTCCCAGGGATAGAGCTTGAACAGGGTGTCGATCGGCGAGCCCAGCTCATCGACAAAACGCCCGGCCTGATCCAGCCCGATGTCCTCGATATCGATCAGCCGCGTCCGCAGTCCGGCCTGGCGGGCGATATCGCGCAGGTACTCGACCGTGCCACGATCCTCCAGCGACCCCTTGATCGAGGCGAAGTGGAACGGCGACTGGAAGCCGCCTTCGACAAACGCCTGGAGCAGCTTGTCCTCGATGCTGTTGAACTGGTCGGCATGGACCGGCAGTTGCCCGCACTTCATCTGCTCTTCCAGCCAGACGTACTGGAAGAAGCTCGCCTCGTACAACGAGGTCGGCGTGTCGTAATTGGTCTCCAGCAGTTTCGCCGGGCCGCGGCCGTCGTAGCACAGGTCCATCCGCCCATAGAGATGCGGCTGGCCCTGGCGCCAGGAGTCACGGATCAGGTCGCGATAGGCCGGGGGAATCGCCAGCCGGTCGAGCAGTTGTTCGCTGTCCACCACCTGTTCGACCAGGGCCATGCACAGCTCGTGCAGTTGCCGCGTCGGCTCTTCCAGCTCGTCCTCGATCTGGCGTAGGCTGAAGCGGTAGTACGCCGATTCATCCCAGTAAGGCTCGCCATCGAAGGTATGGAAGTGAAAACCGAGCTTTTCGGCGGTGGTTCGCCAGTCCGGGCGCGGTGCGATCTGGATGCGTTGCATCAGCCCCCCCAACTGCCGTGGGACGAACCGAAACCGCCACGACTGACCGCCCGTGGCGCGGAGCCGTCATAGAAACCGGTGACGAAATGCGCCGGGCTCGCCACCCGGAAACGCGCATTGCGCGCCTGGGCAAAGGTCTTGCCGGCCTTGACCTGCTGGTCGAGGCTGCTCAGGCGATAGCCGCCACGCCCATCGCGCTCCTGGTAAAGCGGTTCGCTGAAGTAACGCGGTGCATACGGGTCGGTGCCCAGGCCGATCCAGCGCCAGACCCGGCTGGCCCAACTATTGGAATGACTGGACGTTGCCGAGCCGCCGCTCGAACCGCCGTAGCCGCCACCCGATGACGAACTGCTGGAGGTTGCGGACTGCTCCTCCTGTTTCTCCGGCGGCACGGATTGCCCCGGTGCGACCGTCACCGCGCGCAAGGTGGTCAGGGCAAACCCGGCCATCAGTGGGTTGAACTGCGCACGCTGTGGATCGGCGATGCAACTGTCGAGGGAAAAATCAAGGGCACAGGCCGCCTGGTCGCCATAGACCGGAGCGATCTCCCGATGCTGCTCGCGGGCCGTCTCCGCCGCGTCCGCACAGGCATCGGCCGGCACACCGGCGACCACGCAGGCCTGCTCATTGGCGTACTGCACGGTCTCGCTGACATCGCGCGTCACCACCTGCTCGCCATCGCAGGCCACCAGCACAAAGGGCACGCTGCCCAGCAATACCAGGCCCACACGTTGACTGCGTTTCATCGCGGGCGTCCTCAGACCGAAGGCGTCATGCAGGCCGCATTGAGCAGGCCGACGCTGATGGAGATCGCGGCCGACAGGATCGCCGCCGCCGACTCACCGTTACCGATGCGCGCCGACAGGCCGCGGATCACCCAGTTGACCAACGCAAAGGCGCCCAACTGTGCCACCAGTGCGATCAATGCCCAGACCAGGAAATCCACCAACGACACCGAATGGGCAATAGCGCTGGCGGCGGGAATGGCAAAGCCGACCAAGGCACCGCCCAGGGCGATGGCGGCGGCCACGTTGCCCTCGCGGATCAACGTCCATTCCTTGTGGGGGGTCAGGCGGGTGTAGAGACAGGCATACAGCCCAAAGACCAGCAGCGCCACCAGCAGATACAGGACAAAGCCCATGACCGCATCCAGGTGCAACGACATTCTCACTGCATCGACCAACATGCTTGCGCCACTCTCTCCATGAACAGGCGGCGACAAATAGCACACTGCACGACAGAACTGAACAGACCTTCGATGCCACGGACAAAAACGCACCGGGCCTTTTCAGGTTCCCGGTGCGTTTTTCAGTTGCCCCGGAGAGCGCTTAGCTGCCGGCGCCCCAGATCCCGCTCAGGCTCTGCAACAGCGGCCCACCGACACCTTGGTCGCCCAGGTACTTGAGAATGATCGGCGCGAACTGGCCGACCATGCTGCTGTTCATTCCCAGGGCGCCAAAGGCATTGTTCAGGTCACCGGTATCTTTCACATTGCCCAGGGCATTGCCGACGGCGGAAGAGCTGCCCGACTGCCCGCCGAGCAAACCACCGAGTCCGGCCAGGGCACCGCCACCCGACAATTGATCCAGCCCCGGCACGCTCTGGCTCAGTTGCGAGTAATCGTTGCCGCTGAGTTTGTTCTTCGCCAGCCCCAGCATCGCGCCGGTACCGCCGATGGCCTGTTCCGGCGTGACATTGAGCTGCGAGCCGAGGGAACTGAGCAAGCCGTTGGCCGGCGCCGCGGCATTCTTGTCACCACCCTGCATGGACGATACCGCATTGGCCGCATCGCTCAGGCTGAACGCCGCGAACACCGGCGTGGCGGCGAAGGCCATGAGCGAAGCCAATACAACACCGCGGGAAATCTTCATCGCTACCACCTCTTGAGTCATCGAAAGCCCCTGCGTGCAGGGACCTGGCACTGCCCGTTGGAGTCGAAAAAACCCGGCTTGTTCCCTAAGCGGGCTTGCCCTGATTCTGTGTAGGAGCCTGGCTTGCCAGCGATGAGGCCCTTGAGCCATGCGGCGCCTGTTCGGACGCCATCGCCGGCAAGCCGGCTCCTACAGGTTACGCGGCGTTTTCAAGATCCCATTCCCCTGACGCTCACCACAAAGCTTGCATCCGATCCTCGTCTTCCTGCGTACATCAGAGACGGACAGCCAATGGCCCGAACCCTGGCGCCCCCTCTGCGAGCCCGCTTAAATGAATGGAATAACCCCGTGCCGTGAACTACCCTCAGCCAGCAACGTGCACCGCGCGCGGCCCATTCAACGTAGTGTGATTGTCTGGAGAATGCCCATTCCCACCGCCGACGCCGATCAACTCAGGCAGCTGTTGGCCCAGTGCTCACTGGGTAACCGCCGCGCATTCGAGACGCTTTACCGCAGCGTCGCCCCACGTCTGCACGGCATTGCCCTGCGCTGCATGGGCCGCCCGGACCTGGCCGAGGAAGTGCTGCAGGAAAGCTTCGTGCGGATCTGGAACAACGCCTCGCGCTACGACGCCCATCTGTCGGCACCGATGACCTGGATGGTGAACATCACCCGCAACCTGGCCATCGACCAGTTGCGCAAGAAACGCGAGGAACGCCTGGGCGAGTTCCAGGAGCAGGAACTGCCCGACGACGCGCCCAGTGCCCACGACCAGTTGGCCAGCGCCCGCGACGCTTCGGCGCTCAATCGCTGCCTGGACAGCCTCGAAGGCATGCAGCGCCAATCGATCACCATTGCCTACTTCCATGGCCTGTCGTACTCGGAACTGGCCGAACAACTGGCCGCGCCGCTGGGTTCGGTCAAGTCCTGGATCCGCCGCGGCATGGAGCGCCTGCGCAGGTGCCTTGAATCATGAACTACCAGAACCCCCGCCTGCGCCGCGCCCTGGCTGCCGACTACGCGATCGGCCTGATGTCCGCCGCCGGCCGTCGTCGTTTCGAAAGCCTGATGCGTGACGATGCCCGGCTGCGGGCGCAAGTCGCCGAATGGCAGGAAACCCTGGCGACACTGACCGAATCCGTGCCACCGCAACCGGTGCCGGACCGCGTCTGGCACGCCATCGTCGCGCGCATCGATCCGCAGCAACTGCACATACCGGCGAAACGGCCGTTCTGGAACTGGCTGCGCGCCACGGCGGCGGTCTGTTCACTGGCGGTGGTCGTGGCCCTGGGCGTGTTCTACAACCATGACCCGGTCAGCGCCAGCGCGACCCTGCTCAGCGGCACGCAACAACCGGCGCTGCGCATCCAGGCCCATGCCGGCTACCTGCAAGTGGAACCACTGACCCTGGCCACGGTGGACGCCAACCGCAGCCTGGAACTGTGGGCGATCCCGGTGGATGGCAAGCCGGTGTCCCTTGGCCTGGTGCCGAAAGAAGGCAAGGGTCGGCTGGAGTTGAGCGAAGCGCACAAGGCCCTGCTCGGGACCGCGGTGGTGCTGGCGGTCAGTCTTGAACCGCAAGGCGGCTCGCCGACCGGACAACCGACCGGACCGGTACTGTATTCGGGGCCGCTGGCGACGCTTTGACCTTAAAGGCGCATTGCCCGATCCGCCAATAGCCGACTCGATCGTTCCCACGTCCCCGCGTGGGAATGCCCCACCGGACGCTCTGCGTCCGCTCCAGGTCTGTGACGCGGAGCGTCACGGGCCGCATGCCCACGCAGAGCGTGGGAACGATCAATGATCGTAAACGCCCCGGCCCTCCGATCGTTCCCACGCTCCCGCGTGGGAATGCCTCACCGGACGCTCTGCGTCCGCTCCAGCTCTGTGACGCGGCGCATGGGAACGATCAATTCCCTGCCGTTGCCCGGACGCTTGTCGTACAGTGCGTATCCCTTCAGGAGAATCTGCACATGGACGTAAAGATCGGCGGCGCGGCCCTGGCCATTATCCTGGTGGGCCTGGCCATCGCCTTCGGCGTGACCGAATGCCAACGCGGCCCGCTGGACCCGGAAGTGGTCGATGGGACCAGCGACGAGCAAAAGGCCTGGCTGACCCTCGAACACCGGATCAAACGTGCCGACCCGGCCTTTACCGAGGTCACGCATGACGGGCAAACACTGAGTATTCTCTATCAGCCGGACAAGGCTGCCGATGATGACGAGGCGTGGCCGCCGCGCCTGCTGCGTATTGTTGGCCAGGGACTGGCGGCCGTGAACAGCGCACCGGGCGGCAAGCAGTACACACAAGTGACGATTAATGCGCAGATCATCACTCCCAATGACGTCGAACTGATCTACGCGATGGTCGATTTCGACGCCATCAAGACCCAACAGGACGGCTACACCACCTTTGCCAGCATGCCCCGCGTGCTAAGGTTCAGCAGCGCGAGCCTGGCCCAGGCGCGCGACTATTGCCGTGGCCCAAGTGCCCAGGGCTTCTATCCCGAGTTCTGCCAGCGGGTCAGCACCGCAAAGGCCAGGCAGCTCTTGCAGTAGCCGCCAGCACAACCTGATTGATCGTTGATTGATCGTTCCCACGCTCCGCGTGGTAATGCAGCCCGTGACGCTCCGCGTCACAGATCCAGAGCGGACGCGGAGCGTCCAGTGAGGCATTCCCACGCAGAGCGTGGGAACGATCAACCGGCACAAGCAGATCCGGAAAATTAAAAAGGGCGACCGAAGTCGCCCTTTTTCCGTCTTGCCCTTTACCGCTTATGCCGCACTGAACAGCTTGTGCGGGTCGATCACGAATTTCTTCGGTACGCCGGCGTCGAACTCGCCATAACCCTTCGGTGCGTCATCCAGGCTGATGACCTGCACACCCACGATTTCGGCGATGTTGATCCGATCCCACATGATCGCCTGCATCAGCTGGCGGTTGTACTTCATCACCGGGGTCTGGCCGGTGTGGAAGCTGTGGGACTTGGCCCAGCCCAGGCCGAAGCGGATGCTCAGGCTGCCGATTTTCGCGGCGGCGTCCACCGCACCCGGATCTTCGGTCACGTACAGGCCCGGAATACCGATCTTGCCCGCCACGCGGACCACGCCCATCAGCGAGTTGAGCACGGTGGCCGGAGCCTCGTGTTTCACGCCTTCATGCCCGTGACCACGGGCTTCGAAGCCCACGGCATCGACGGCGCAGTCCACTTCCGGCTCGCCCAGCAATGCGGCGATCTGTTCGTGCAGCGGTGTGTCCTTGGACAGGTCGGCGATTTCAAAACCCTGGGCCTTGGCGTGGGCCAGGCGGATCGGGTTGACATCACCGATGATGACCACGGCGGCACCCAGCAGGCGCGCCGAGGCGGCGGCGGCCAGGCCGACAGGACCGGCACCGGCGATATACACGCTGCTACCCGGACCGACACCGGCGGTGACGGCACCGTGATAGCCGGTCGGCAGGATGTCGGAGAGGCAGGTCAGGTCGCGGATCTTCTCCATGGCCTTGTCGCGATCCGGCAGTTTCAGCAGGTTGAAGTCAGCGTACGGCACCAGCACGTACTCGGCCTGGCCACCGGTCCAGTCGCCCATGTCGACGTAGCCGTAGGCACCGCCGGCACGAGCCGGGTTGACGGTCAGGCAGACGCCGGTGTGCTGTTCCTTGCAGGAGCGGCAGCGCCCGCAAGCGACGTTGAAGGGCACCGAAACCAGATCGCCGATCTTCAGGTTCTCGACGTCACTGCCCTTCTCGATCACTTCACCGGTGATTTCATGACCCAGGACCAGACCGGTCTGGGCGGTAGTACGACCGCGGACCATGTGCTGGTCGGAGCCGCAGATATTGGTGGAGACAACGCGCAGGATAACGCCGTGTTGGATCTTCCTGCCGCGCGGGTCCTGCATTTTCGGATAGTCGATTTTCTGTACTTCGACCTTGCCGTTGCCGAGATACACCACACCACGATTGCCAGACATGCTTTCACCTCGCTGTTGTTTTTATGTAGCGGCGCGCCGCCAAGGGGGCAGCGCGTTGATTGCTCGGGTTATTGCCTGTGGTTGTTGCGTTGTTCTTACGGGCCTCATCGCTGGCAAGCCAGCTCCTACAATAGACCGCGTTCACCCGCCCCTGTAGGAGCCGGCTTGCCGGCGATGGAGGTCATCCATCGATACGGCAGGCACCGTTTCCCCTGTGGGAGCCGGTTTGCCGGCGATGGAGGTCATCCATCGATACGGCAGGCACCGTTTCCCCTGTAGGAGCCGGCTTGCCGGCGATGGAGGTCATCCATCAATGCGGCAGGCACCGTTTCCCTGTAGGAGCCGGTTTGCCGGCGATGGAGGTCATCCATCGATACGGCAGGCACCGTTTCCCCTGTGGGAGCCGGCTTGCCGGCGATAGAGGTCATCCATCGATACGGCAGGCACCGTTTCCCCTGTGGGAGCCGGCTTGCCGGCGATGGGGCCCGCCTGGGCAGCAAAAAACTCAGAGGACCACCGTCCTGTTGGCGTTCAGGAAGACCCGCCGCTCAATGTGATAACCCACCGCACGGGCCAGCGTCAGCCCTTCGATGTCCCGGCCCTTGGCGATCAGGTCCTCGGGGTAATGGCTGTGATCCACCACTTCCACGCCCTGGGCGATGATCGGGCCCTCGTCCAGGTCGTTGTTGATGTAGTGCGCCGTGGCGCCCACCAGTTTCACCCCCTTGTTGTAGGCCTGGTGATAGGGCTTGGCGCCCTTGAAACCGGGCAGCAACGAGTGGTGGATATTGATGGCCTTGCCGTCGAGCTTGCGGCACAGTTCCGGCGACAGCACCTGCATGTAGCGGGCGAGGATCACCAGTTCGGCGCCGGACTCTTCGATCACCTGCCAGACCTGGCGCTCCTGGCCGGGTTTGTCATTCGGGTCCAGCGGGAAATGGTGGTAGGGAATCTGGTGCCAGTCGGCCAGGGGCTTGAGATCCGGGTGGTTGGACACCACGGCGGCCACGTCCATGGACAATTGACCGATGCGCTGGCGGTAGAGCAGATCGTTGAGGCAGTGATCGGCCTTGGAGACCATGATCACCACTTTCGGCCGATAGTTCGGCGCGGTCAGCTCGAAGATCATGCCGAAGGACTCGCCCCGCTCGGCCAGGCCGGCACGAAAGGCCTGTTCGTCGAAACCGTCGGGCTGGCGGAACTCCACGCGAATGAAGAACCGGCCAGAGAGCCGGTCATCGAACGAGTGGTGCTCGGTGACGTAGCAGCCCTGCTCGAACAGATAGCGGGTCACCGCATCCACCGTGCCGAGCACGCTGGGGCAATCGGCGGTCAAAATCCATGTATCGGGTGCGCGGCTCATTGCTTGACTCCTGTTCGTGTGGGGCAACCGCCAGGCGGTTGATGATCGTTCCCACGCTCTGCGTGGGAACACCGCCATGGACGCTCTGCGTCCGCTCTTGGGACGCGGAGCGTCCCGGGATACATGCCCACGCAGAGCGTGGGAACGATCAAATCGCGCGGTGTCAGACAGACCACGTTTTCGGGGTTTGGGGCTGCTGCGCAACCCAGCGGGGGCAAGCCCCCTCGCCACCTGGAGTCCACCGAACACATTGAATCTGTATCAGGCCTGGACGCTGAGACCGTACTCGGCCGCCGCATCCTGCAACCACAGCCACCAGTAGTCCGAGAAACTGCGACGGATCACCAGCTCCCAGGTGTCTTCGGCGGTGTGGCGAATCATCAGTTGCGACTTGGCGAACACCGTGCCGACCGCCTTGCCCACCGGGAAGTTGTCCGGGTGCACGTCGTAGCTGGTGGACTTCATCAGTACCTGGCGCACGTTCGGGCCGCTCAGTTCCAGCAACTGCTGGCCACCGCTGACATTGACGATGGCCACATGCAGATCACCGAGGGCTTCGCGCAGCGCCTTCTCGGCGGCGAACTCTTCGCCGCTCGGGACGATCAGCAGCCATTCATCGGGGCCGAGCCATTGCAGACTGGTCTCGCCCTTGGCGACGACGGTCAGGGCCACGGGCAGTTCCAGGCCGAGGGCCTTGTGCACGCCGGCGGCAAGCGCCGGGTCATGGCCGTCGCCACGGATGGTCAGGTGACCGAGCAGTTTCTTTTCCCGCACGGTCACGCCGGCGTTCTTGCGGCCCTTGCCCACCAGGCTGGCGAGGTCGGCATGGTGCAACGACGACTCGGCCTTGGCCCCGGAAGTCGGGCGTTGTTGGTAAACGTTGGCTGTGGTCATAAAACACCTTTAGCTCAGGTTGATCGTTCCCACGCTCTGCGTGGGAATGCCGCCATGGACGCTCTGCGTCCGCTCTTGGGACGCGGAGCGTCCCGGGATGCATTCCCACGCCAAGCGTGGGAACGATCGACTTAAATGTTCTGGCGATCGCCCTTCGGATCGAAGAACACCGAAGAAACGATTTCCGCCTCGATCACGCTGCCATCGGCCAGTGGCGCGAACACCCGCTCGCCGATGCGCTTCAGACCGCCCTTGACCACGCCCATGGCAAACGAATAGCCGAGGGAGTTGTGGGCATAGCTGGAGGTTACGTGACCGACCATCTTCATCGGGATCGTCTGCTTGGTGTCGAACACCAGCTGCGCACCTTCCGGCAGCCACTTGGTCGGATCGATCGGTTTGAGCCCGACCAACTGCTTGCGCTCTTCACGCACGCAATCTTCGCGATTCATCCCGCGCCAGCCGATCCAGGAGAACGGTTTGGTGCGACCGACACACCAGCCCATGTTCAGGTCGTCCGGGGTCATCGAGCCGTCGGTGTCCTGGCCGACGATGATGAAGCCCTTCTCGGCCCGCAGCACGTGCATGGTCTCGGTGCCGTAAGGAGTCAGGTTGTACTGCTTGCCCGCCTCGGCGATCTTTTCCAGGACACCCATGGCGTAGTCGGCCTGGATGTTGACCTCGTAGGACAGCTCACCGGTAAAGGAAATCCGGAACACCCGCGCCGGCACACCGCCGACCAGGCCTTCTTTCCAGGTCATGAACGGGAACGCGTCCTTGTCCAGGTCGATGTCGGTGACTTCGCTGAGCAGCTTGCGGCTGTTCGGGCCGGACAGGGTCAGGGTCGCCCAGTGGTCGGTCACGGAGGTGAAGTACACCTTCATACTCGGCCATTCGGTCTGGTGGTAGAGCTCCAGCCATTGCAGGACGCGCGCGGCGCCGCCAGTGGTGGTGGTCATCAGGAAGTGGTTGTCGGCCAGACAGGCGGTGACGCCGTCGTCGAAGACCATGCCGTCTTCCTTGCACATCAGGCCGTAGCGGGCCTTGCCCACATCGAGCTTGGTCCAGGCGTTGGTGTACACGCGATTGAGGAACTCGCGGGCATCGGGGCCCTGGATATCGATCTTGCCCAGGGTCGAGGCGTCGAGCAGGCCGACGCTGTCGCGCACGGCCTTGCACTCACGCTTGACCGCGGCATGCAGGTCTTCACCGTTGCGCGGGAAGTACCATGGCCGTTTCCACTGGCCGACGTCCTCGAACTCGGCGCCCTGTTTCACATGCCAGGCCTGCAAGGCGGTGTAGCGCACCGGCTCGAAGATATGCCCGCAGTGACGACCGGCGACCGCGCCGAAGGTCACCGGCGTGTAGTTCGGACGGAACATGGTGGTGCCCATCTGCGGGATGGTCACGTTCAGCGAACGGGCGGCAATCGCCAGGCCGTTGACGTTGCCCAGCTTGCCCTGGTCGGTACCGAAGCCCAGTGCGGTGTAGCGCTTGACGTGTTCGACCGATTCGAAGCCTTCGCGGGTCGCCAGTTCGATGGCGGCGGCGGTGACGTCGTTCTGCAGGTCGACGAATTGCTTCGGCGCCCGTGCGGTGGCTTTTTCATGAGGCACCTGGAACAGGGCCAGGGTCGGCTCTTCCAGACGCGCCAGGGCCTTGGGTAGTACACCTTCGACCGCCTTGAAACCGGCTTCGCTGGCGGCGCGCACGCCACCCTCGAAACCATCGGCCAGGGCATCGGCGAGGCCATAGACACCGTTGATGCCGCCCACGCAGACGCGTTTCTGCGGCGCTTCGCCAGGGACGAAACCGAGGATATCTTCGCGCCAGATCGGCTTGCCGCCCAGGTGCGAGGCCAGGTGCACCACCGGGCTGTAGCCGCCGGAGCTGGCCACCAGGTCGCAGTCCAGCCATTCACCGGGACTGGTGACTTTGTGCGCCTTGACGTCGATGGCGGCAATGCGCGCAGCGGTCACATGCTTGCTGCCACGGGCTTCGACCACGGCACTGCCGGTGAGGATGCGAATGCCCTTGGCCCGAGCCTCTTCCACCAGCGCACCGCGAGGATTGCTGCGGGCGTCGGCGATGGCGACCACTTGCAGGCTGGCATCGAGCCAGTCCAGGGCCACGCGGTAGGCGTGGTCGTTGTTGGTCGACAGCACAAGCTTCTTGCCCGGTGCCACGCCGTAACGGCGCACGTAGGTCGAAACGGCACCAGCGAGCATGTTGCCCGGCACGTCGTTGTTGCCATAGACCAGCGGACGCTCGTGGGTGCCGGTGGCGAGGACCACGCGCTTGGCACGCACGCGGTGAATACGCTGGCGAACCTGGCCGATCGGCGCACGGTCGCCGAGGTGATCGGTGAGACGCTCGTGGATGGTCAGGAAGTTGTGGTCGTGGTAACCGTTGACGGTGGCCCGTGGCAGCAGCAGGACATCCGGCAGCGCCTTCAACTCGGCGATCACGCTGGCGACCCACTCGGCCGCCGGCTTGCCGTCGAGGCTTTCGCGCGAATCGAGCAGGCTGCCGCCGAACTCTTCCTGTTCATCGGCGATGATCACCCGTGCACCGCTGCGGGCAGCGGCCAGCGCGGCGGCCAGGCCGGCAGGGCCGGCACCGACGATCAGCACGTCGCAGTGCTGGTTCATGTAGTCGTAGGTATCCGGATCGTTCTCGGTCGGCGAGCGACCCAGGCCGGCGGCCTTGCGGATGTACTTCTCGTAGGTCATCCAGAACGACTGCGGATACATGAAGGTCTTGTAGTAGAAGCCCGGCGGCATCAGCTTGCCGCCGACCTTGCCGAGAATCCCCATCATGTCGTTGTTGACGCTCGGCCAGCCGTTGGTGCTGGTGGCGACCAGGCCCTGATACAGCGCTTGCTGGGTAGCCCGCACGTTGGGGATCTGGGTGGCCTCGGTGGCGCCGATCTGCAGCACTGCGTTCGGCTCTTCGGCCCCGGCGGCGAAAATGCCCCGTGGCCGCGAATACTTGAAGCTGCGCCCGACGATATCCACGCCGTTGGCCAGCAACGCGGCGGCCAGGGTGTCGCCTTCGAAGCCCTTGTAGGTCTCGCCGTTGAAGGTGAAGCTCAAGACTTTGTTGCGGTCGATCCGACCACCGTTGGACAGGCGATTGACCTGGCTCATACCTTTTCTCCCACAGCCGCGCCGGGCACTTTCGAACTGTCTGCTTTGGCGGTGAATTGCGGTTTCTCGCCGATCTTGTAGGTTTCGAGGATTTCGTAGGTCACGGTGTCACGGGTCACGTTGAAATACTGGCGGCAGCCGGCGACGTGGTCCCAGAGCTCGTGGTGCAGCCCGCGCGGGTTGTCGCGGAAGAACATGTAGTCGCCCCACTGCTCGTCGGTGCAGGTGTTCGGGTCCAGGGGACGCGGGATATGCGCCTGGCCGGAAGCGTGGAATTCCTCTTCGGAGCGCATTTCGCCGCAATGAGGACAGAAGATATGCAACATAGGGATTTCTCCTATCAAGCGCCGTGAAAACGTAGCGAGCGAAGGCAAGACAAGGCAAAAACAGGGGAGAAAGCGGAGCTTAGTTTACTAAGTGAGCATTTCGAGCCTGTTTTTAACGCCGTATTGCCGGGCGCAGTAGTTTTCATGGGGCCTTTGTTAGTGGGCGACCGCTGCAGCGCCGTGTTCGTCGATCAACGCACCGTTGTGGAAACGGTCGATGGAGAAAGGTGCGGCCAACGGGTGCATTTCACCCTTGGCCAGGCTCGCGGCAAACACGTTGCCCGAGCCCGGGGTGGCCTTGAAGCCGCCGGTGCCCCAACCGCAGTTGAAGAACATGTTCGGTACCGGCGTCTTGGAAATGATCGGGCAGGCGTCCGGCGTGGTGTCGACGATGCCGCCCCACTGGCGGTTCATGCGCACGCGGGACAAGACCGGGAACATCTCGACGATGGCCTGGATGGTGTGCTCGATCACCGGGTACGAACCACGCTGGCCGTAGCCGTTGTAGCCATCGATACCGGCACCGATCACCAGGTCGCCCTTGTCGGACTGGCTGATGTAGCCGTGCACGGCGTTGGACATGATCACGCTGTCGATGATCGGCTTGATCGGCTCGGACACCAGGGCCTGCAACGGGTGCGATTCGACCGGCAGGCGGAAGCCCGCCAGTCGGGCCATATGCCCGGAGTTGCCGGCGGTGACCACACCGACGCGCTTGGCGCCGATAAAGCCCTTGTTGGTTTCGACGCCGATGCACACGCCGTTTTCCTTGCGGAAACCGATCACTTCGGTCTGCTGGATCAGGTCCACGCCCAGGGCGTCGGCCGCACGGGCGAAGCCCCAGGCCACGGCATCGTGACGGGCCACGCCGCCGCGACGCTGGACGGTGGCGCCCATCACCGGGTAGCGGGTGTTCTTCGAGCAGTCCAGGTACGGAATCTCGTCCGCCACCTGTTTGGCGTTGAGCAGTTCGCCGTCGACGCCATTGAGGCGGTTGGCGCTGACCCGGCGCTCGGAATCACGGATATCCTGCAGCGTGTGGCAGAGGTTGTAGACGCCGCGCTGGGAGAACATCACGTTGTAGTTGAGGTCCTGGGACAGGCCTTCCCACAGTTTCATCGCGTGTTCGTACAGGTGCGCCGATTCGTCCCACAGGTAGTTGGAACGCACGATGGTGGTGTTGCGGGCGGTGTTGCCGCCGCCCAGCCAGCCCTTCTCGACCACGGCGACGTTGGTGATGCCGTGCTCCTTGGCCAGGTAGTAGGCGGTCGCCAGGCCATGCCCGCCACCGCCGACGATGACCACGTCATAGACCTTTTTCGGGGTCGGCGTGCGCCACATTTTCTGCCAGTTTTCGTGATGGCTGAGAGAGTGCTTGAAGAGGCCGAAGCCCGAATAGCGTTGCATAGTCATTTACTCCAAAAACGCTCTCAGCGATAAACCGGGAAGTCCGCGCACAGGGCTGTCACGTGCTTGGCGACGTTGGCCTCGACATCGGCATCGCCGAGGTTGTCGAGGATGTCGCAGATCCAGCCGGCCAGTTCCACGCACTGGGTCACCTTGAAACCACGGGTGGTCACGGCCGGGGTACCGATGCGCAGGCCGGACGTGACGAACGGCGACTGCGGATCGTTCGGCACCGCGTTCTTGTTCACGGTGATATGGGCACGGCCCAGGGCGGCATCGGCCTCCTTGCCGGTCAGGCCCTGGCGGATCAGGCTGACCAGGAACAGGTGGTTGTCGGTGCCGCCGGACACTACATCGTAGCCGCGTTTGATAAATACGCCCGCCATCGCCTGGGTGTTGTCGATCACCTGCTGCTGGTAGACCTTGAAGCCCGGCTCCAGCGCTTCCTTGAAGCTCACGGCCTTGGCGGCGATCACGTGCATCAGCGGACCGCCCTGGGCACCGGGGAACACCGCGGCGTTGAGTTTCTTCTCGATCTCTTCGTTGGCCTTGGCCAGGATCAGGCCGCCACGGGGACCGCGCAGGGTCTTGTGGGTGGTGGTGGTGACCACGTCGGCGTAAGGCAGCGGGTTCGGGTACAGACCGGCGGCGACCAGGCCGGCGACGTGGGCCATGTCGACGAACAGCAGCGCACCGACCTTGTTGGCGATCTGGCGGAAGCGCGGGAAATCAAGGGTTTTCGAGTAGGCCGAGAAGCCGGCGACGATCATCTTCGGCTTGTGTTCGACGGCCAGGCGCTCGACTTCATCGTAGTCGATCAGGCCGGTATTGGTGTCGATTCCGTACTGAACGGCGTTGTACAGCTTGCCCGAGGACGACACCTTGGCGCCGTGGGTCAGGTGACCGCCGTGGGCCAGGCTCATGCCCAGGATGGTGTCGCCAGCCTGCAACAGGGCCAGGTACACGGCGCTGTTGGCCTGGGAACCGGAGTGCGGCTGGACGTTGACGTAGTCGGCGCCGAACAGTTGCTTGGCGCGCTCGATGGCCAGGGCCTCGACCTTGTCCACGTGCTCGCAGCCGCCGTAGTAGCGCTTGCCCGGATAACCTTCGGCGTACTTGTTGGTCAGGCCGCTGCCCTGGGCCTGCATGACACGCTTGCTGGTGTAGTTCTCCGACGCGATCAGCTCGATGTGATCTTCCTGACGCTGCTCCTCGGCATTCATGGCCGCCATCAGTGCATCGTCATAACCCTGGATCTGGTCTTGCTTGCTGAACATCGCGTCTCTCCCGGCGGCGGTGGTACGCCATTCGTCTCGGTGAGGCCTTTGCCGTGCGGCAGTGCCCTTTGGACGTGATGGTATGACCGGCGCAGACAGGTCAAATGCCTACGCACGCCACGCAAAGGTGCGTTTACGACATGGCCTGGCGCGCGGGGATAATCAAGGCGAAAGGTAGTGCAACCCCGTGGCGAGCGGGCTTGCCCGCGCTGGGGCGCGAAGCGGCCCTGAAACCGTTGCATTCGGTCTGTCAGGCAGACCGAGGGGGCCGGTTTTACGACTGCTTCGCAGCCGAGCGCGGGCAAGCCCGCTCACCACAAGGTGATCCGTGATCGTTGAATACCGGTTTTTCCTACAGAAACTGTGCCTGTGCGGCACAGTCAATTCTGGTTACAGTGCGCACCATAATCGATCACAAGGACCGGGCCATGACCGACAAGAGCCAACAATTCGCCAGTGACAACTATTCCGGTATCTGCCCCGAAGCCTGGGCCGCCATGGAGCAGGCCAACCACGGCCACCAGCGCGCCTACGGCGACGACGAGTGGACCCAGCGCGCCGCCGACGGCTTCCGCAAACTCTTCGAAACCGACAGTGAAGTATTCTTCGCCTTCAACGGCACCGCCGCCAACTCCCTGGCCCTGTCGTCCCTGTGCCAGAGCTACCACAGCGTGATCTGCTCGGAAACCGCCCACGTCGAGACCGACGAATGCGGCGCGCCGGAGTTTTTCTCCAACGGTTCCAAGCTGCTCACCGCCCGTACGGAAAACGGCAAGCTGACCCCGGACTCGATCCGTGAAATCGCCCTCAAGCGCCAGGACATCCACTACCCCAAGCCACGGGTCGTGACCCTGACCCAGGCCACCGAAGTCGGCAGCGTCTACACCCCGGATGAAATCCGTGCCATCAGCGCCACCTGCAAGGAACTGGGCCTGAACCTGCACATGGACGGCGCGCGTTTCTCCAACGCCTGCGCCTTCCTCGGCTGCTCGCCGGCCGACCTGACCTGGAAGGCCGGGGTCGACGTGCTGTGCTTCGGCGGGACGAAAAACGGCATGGCGGTGGGCGAAGCGATCCTGTTCTTCAACCACGACCTGGCGGTGGACTTCGACTACCGCTGCAAGCAGGCCGGGCAACTGGCTTCGAAGATGCGCTTCCTCTCCGCGCCCTGGGTCGGCCTGCTGGAAAACGACGCCTGGCTCAAGCACGCCCGCCACGCCAACCACTGCGCACAGTTGCTCAGCAGCCTGGTCAGGGATATTCCCGGCGTGGAACTGATGTTCCCGGTCGAGGCCAACGGCGTGTTCCTGCAACTGTCGGAACCGGCCATCGCCGCGCTGACCGCCAGAGGCTGGCGCTTCTACACCTTTATCGGCAAGGGCGGCGCGCGCTTCATGTGCTCGTGGGACACCGAAGAGGCGCGGGTGCGGGAGCTGGCGGCGGATATCCGCGCGGTCATGACCGGCGCCCTGTAGGAGCCGGCTGTTTCAGGCGGCTACCGCCGGTCGCGACTGTCATTTCTGACAGTATTGAGCGCCCTCCCGAGCGTGGGAAAATGCGGTCAGCCTGAAAAGAAGTGTGTGCAGTCTTTCAGGATATGGGCACGTCATTCAAGAAATGACCGCCGCCATACCTATGGAGAGATCGACATGACAAAGCAGACCGAATACGTTCTCAAAGCAGACGGCAAGGCCAAAACCTACCCCGTGATCACCTTCGAAGAACTGTTGAAGCTGGCCCATATCGGCGAGCGCATCGAGAACAACGCCGGAACCAAGCTGGTCGTCAAGAGCAAGACCTACAGGCTAACGGAGAACGGCTTTTACGAAATCAGTCTCACGGTTAACGAGGAATAATCCTGCGCTGCCTGAACCACGCCGTTCAGGCAGGCGTCGACTTGCCAACGATAGCGTCCGAGCCCAAGGGCCTTATCGTCGACAAGCCGACGCCGACCAGGGTTCGATCCATCCCGCGACCGGGATATCACCTCAGTTCTGCCCGATCGTCTTGGAAATCACTTCGACCGTGGCGCTGACTTGCTCTTGATAACGGTCGAGTTCCTCGCGGTGCTGGCGTTGCGCCTCGATCTGCCGGGAACACAGGTTCAGGGCGGCCAGGACCAGCAACTGCTCGCCGATCAGCGTGGGAAACTTCTTCTTGGTATCGACCAGGGCCGTCTTGAGCATCAGGGTTGCGTCCTGCAACGTCTGCTCCTGGCCGGCAGGTGCCTTGATCGAATATTCCTCACCGAGGATCGAGATGACGGTCACCCCGTCGGTGCTGGTTCTCATGCGCCGACAGGACCTGCGCTGACGCGCTCCACCAGCGCCTGGATACGGGCGGCGGTGGCGCCGTGCTTTTCTTCCTGTTCCATCAGGCTCAGTTGCAGGCTTTCGTTTTCATCCCGGGCCTGGGCCAGTTCGCTGCTCAGCGCCGTGTTGGCAGCCAACAGCTCCTGCTTCTGCTGAACCAGCTCGCTGACCAGTTGTTCCAGTTGATTGAGGGAAGTCTCCAACATTTTCTTGATCTCTCGGGCAGTTTCAAAGGGCGCGTACGATAAAGAAAAGCCCCCGGCTTTGCCAGGGAAAAACGCTCTCAAAGCCTTGATTTTCCTGGCCAGATGCTTTTCTTCGCCCCCTAGGGACTGCGATTGATGGAACAGGTTCCCGGTCTCCTGTCGCAAAGCCGTTCCTGCGACAAATGCGCGCAGGGGGCTTTAGACTTTAGTCGTATGACCGATAGGTCACATAGACCCGTCTCCAAAGCCGCACGGAACGCGCTTTCTCTCAGGAAAAACCATGTCCCTACGCACTATGAATATCGCCCCACGGGCGTTCCTCGGCTTTGCCATGATCGGCGCGTTGATGCTGATCCTGGGGGTGTTCTCGCTGAACCAGATGAGCAAGATCCGCGAAGCGGCCCAGGAAATCACCGCCAACAGCGTGCCCAGCATCAAGGCCCTGGACGAATTCACCCAGCTGACCCTGCGCCTGCGTGTGCTGTCCTATCGCCTGCTGACCAATCGCGAGCCGGATACCCAGGCCAAGACCCTGGACTTGCTCGCCCAGCGCAACCAGCAGATCGACAAGGCGCGGGTGGTCTATGAAAAGCTGATCGCCGCCCCTGAGGAACGCTCGATCTATGAGCAATACGTCCAGTTGCTCGGCCAGTACCGGCAGATCGAAGATCGCATGAAAACCCTGTCGCGCAACAACCAGGTGACCGAGCTGGCGAACCTGCTCAACAGCGACCTGCTGGCCAACTCCGAGCAGGTCAACACCGTGCTCAACCGCCTGCTGGACATCAACACCCAGCAGACCAACGCCACCAACCAGCAGGCCATCGATCAATACGACTCGGCTTTCAACCTGGTCGTGGCCCTGCTGGTGCTCGCCACCGGCCTGACGCTGTTGTTCGCCTGGCTGCTGACCCGCAGCATCACCCAACCGATCGCCCAGGCCCTGAGTGCCGCCGAACAGATCGCCGAAGGCGACCTGACCCGCCCCATCCAGGTCGACGGCACCGACGAAGCCGGCCGCTTGTTGCAGGCGATGGTCAAGATGCAGCAGAAACTGCGCGATACCCTGCAACGTATTTCCGGCTCCGCCACCCAGCTGGCTTCGGCGGCCGAAGAATTGAACAGCGTCACCGACGAAAGCGCCCGTGGCCTGCTGCAGCAGAACAACGAGATCGAACAGGCCGCCACCGCGGTCAATGAAATGACCAGCGCCGTGGAAGAAGTCGCGCGCAATGCGGTCAGCACCTCCGAAGCCTCGAAGAACGCCACCACCTCGGCCGGCGACGGTCGTGACCTGGTGCAGGAAACCGTCAGCGCCATCGAACGCATGAGCGGCGATGTCCAGAGCACCGCGACGCTGATCGGCAACCTGGCGGAAGAGTCCCGGGATATCGGCAAGGTGCTGGACGTGATTCGCGGCCTGGCCGACCAGACCAACCTGCTGGCACTGAACGCGGCCATCGAAGCGGCACGCGCCGGGGAAGCCGGTCGCGGCTTCGCGGTGGTCGCCGATGAAGTCCGCGCGCTGGCGCACCGCACCCAGCAGTCCACCAGCGAAATCGAACGGATGATCGGCAGCATCCAGAGCGGCACCGAGCACGCCGTGGACTCGATGCGCAACAGCACCGAGCGGGCCGAGTCGACCTTGAGCATCGCCAAGGGCGCCGGCCTGGCGCTGGACACCATCAACACCGCGATCGTCGAGATCAACGAACGCAATCTGGTGATCGCCAGCGCGGCGGAAGAACAGGCGCAGGTGGCCCGTGAAGTGGACCGCAACCTGGTGAATATCCGCGACCTGTCGGTGCAGTCGGCAACCGGAGCCAACCAGACCAGCGCCGCGAGCAACGAACTGGCCCGCCTGGCGGTGGACCTGAACAGCATGGTGGCGCGCTTCAGTCTGTAGAAAACCCCGAGAGAGCGGCGCTGCCTTCGCGGGCAAGCCCGTTCCCACAGGAGGGGGCGCACCACGGACTGTCGTCTAGCCTGGGACCTTGTAGGAGCTGGCTTGCCAGCGATGACGATGCCAGCCGCCCCGCCGCTTTCGCGGGCAAGCCCGCTCCCACAGGAGGGGGTGCACCACGGACTGTCGTCTAGCCCGGGACCTTGTAGGAGCTGGCTTGCCAGCGATGACGATGCCAGCCACTCCGCCGCTTTCGCGGGCAAGCCCGCTCCCACAAGGTCCCAGGCTTGACACCGGTCTTGTGGGAGCGGGCTTGCCCGCGAAAGAAGCGCCGCGGTGTGCGATCAGTACTCGATCCGCACATCACCCTTCGGCACGCTGCAGCACGACAGGATATAACCCTCGGCCACGTCGTCGTCGGTGATCCCGCCGTTGTGGTCCATCTCCACTTCCCCGCCCAGCTTGAGCACCTTGCAGGTTCCGCAGATGCCCATGCCACAGGCCTTGGGAATCATCAGGCCAAGCTTGGCCGCCGCCGCGTGCACGGTTTCGCCCGGGGCCACGCGGATGCTCTTGCCGGTGGCGGTGAATTCCACCTGGTGCAGATCAGCGGCATCCACTTCCGGGGCCTCGGCAGCCTGTTCGGCCTGCTCCACCGCATCGGCGCGGGCCTCAGGCGGCGTCGCACCGAAGGATTCCTCGTGGTAGCGGCTCATGTCGAACCCGGCCGCTTCCAGCAGGCGTTTGACCGCGTTCATGTACGGCGTCGGACCGCAGCAGAACACTTCGCGCTCAAGGAAATCCGGTGTCATCAGTTCCAGCATCTTGTGGTTCAGGTAGCCGCGATAACCGGCCCAAGGCTCGCCCAGGCCATGCTTTTCACAGATCAGGTGCAGGCTGAAGTTGTCGATCCGCGACGCCATATGTTCCAGCTCGCGGTGATAGATGATGTCCTTGGGCGAACGGGCGCTGTGGATAAACACCATATCGACGTTGCCGTTGGTGTCGTAGAACCAGCGAGCCATGGACATCACCGGGGTGATACCGACGCCGCCGCTCAGGTACAGCACCTTGGGGCTGGGGAAATCGATGGCGTTGAACAGCCCGACCGGCCCGTGCACCGCCAACTCCTGGCCTTCGTGCAGGGTGTCATGCAACCAGTTGGAAACCTTGCCTCCCGGCACGCGCTTGATGGTCACGGAAAAGCTGTAGGGCACCGATGGCGAGCTGGAAATGGTGTAGGAGCGCATGATCGGCTGCCCTTCGATTTCCAGCTCCAGGGTGACGAACTGCCCCGGCTTGAAGAAGAACATGATCGGCTGGTCGGCCATGAAGCAGAAGGTACGCACATCCCAGGTTTCCTGGATGACCTTCACGCAGCGCACGATATGCCGACCATTGGCCCAGGTCTGGGTGGTTACCGGATTGAGGAAGTTGTTCGACATATTGTTCTCCACCGCCGACTGTCGGCTCTATGTTGGCGATTCTGCGCAAGCGCCGGGGCGACCATTTACCTATCCGCGACATTGGCATGCTTATCGCGACCAGCCCCCAACGACCGGGGGTTGGGCGTCGGGAACGGATTCGGCCATGTCGCCCATGGATAAGGTTCGTGTCGCTGCCAGCCCCACACTCCATCGCAAATGATCCACTGTATTTCCGTACTTGCGTGCTAACCGTATCAGCCACTATTCGCCGGCCACACCGCATGGCCATGAGGACTAAATCGATGGACGTCACCGCAACCCTGAGCCTGGGCGATCCGCTGGAACCCGCACGCAAGGCCACCGCGAAAATGCTGCAAGAGCGCGAGCGGACTTTTTCCCTGCCGCAACCGTTCTACTCCGATGAGCGGCTGTTCGAAATCGATATGCAGGAAATCTTCCAGAAAGAATGGTTGATCGCCGGCATGACCTGCGAGATCCCGGCCAAGGGCAATTACATGACCCTGCAGATCGGCAAGAACCCGATCATCGTGATCCGCGGTGCCGATGGCGTGGTCCACGCCTTCCACAACGTCTGCCGCCACCGCGGTTCACGCCTGTGCACCAGCGACAAGGGCAAGGTCGCCAAACTGGTCTGCCACTACCACCAGTGGACCTACGAGCTGGACGGCCGCCTGCTGTTCGCCGGCACCGAGATGGGCGCCGACTTCGACATGAAACAATACGGCCTCAAGCCCGTGCACGTGAAGGCTTCCGGCGGCTACATCTTTATCAGCCTGGCGGAAAACCCGCCGCCGATCGATGAGTTCCTGGCGACCCTGAACCACTACATGGAACCCTACGACATGGAGAACACCAAGGTGGCGGTGCAAACCACCTTGATGGAAAAGGCCAACTGGAAGCTGGTGCTGGAAAACAACCGCGAGTGCTACCACTGCGGCGGCTCCCACCCGGAACTGCTCAAGACCCTGCTGGAGTGGGACGACGTCACCGACCCGCGCGCAGACCAGAAATTCAAGGACCACGTGGCCGAGTGCACCGTGGCCTGGGAAGCCGAGAAGATCCCTTACGCCCACGCCAGCTTCGGCCTGCGCAACCGTATCGTGCGCATGCCACTGCTCAAGGGCACCGTGTCGATGACCATGGACGGCAAGCAGGGCTGCAAGAAGCTGATGGGCCGGATCCAGAACCCGGACCTGGGTTCGATGCGCATCCTGCACCTGCCGCACTCGTGGAACCACTGCATGGGCGACCACATCATCGTGTTCACCGTGTGGCCGATCAGCGCCCAGGAAACCATGGTCACCACCAAATGGCTGGTGCACAAGGACGCGGTCGAAGGTGTCGACTATGACGTGGCGCGCATGCGTGAAGTCTGGGATGCGACCAACGACCAGGACCGTCGCCTGGCCGAAGAGAACCAGCGCGGCATCAACTCCACGGCCTACCAGCCGGGCCCGTACTCGAAGACCTACGAGTTCGGCGTGGTCAACTTCGTGGACTGGTACAGCGAGCGCCTGCTGAGCAACCTGGGGGCCGAGCCTGCGCCGTACCTCAAGGGCGTGCCCGTTCACGGCTAAAAGCTTCGCGGGCAAGCCCGCTCCCACACGACCCCGGGCTAGACGACAGTCCGTGGTGGAACATCGCCCTGTGGGAGCCGGCTTGCTGGCGATAGCGGCGGTGCGGCTGGCATCGTCATCGCTGGCAAGCCAGCTCCTACAAGGTCCCGGGCTAGACGACAGTCCGTGGTGGAACATCGCCCTGTGGGAGCCGGCTTGCTGGCGATAGCGGCGGTGCGACTGGCATCGTCATCGCTGGCAAGCCAGCTCCTACAAGGTCCCGGGCTAGACGACAGTCCGTGGTGCGCCACCCTCCTGTGGGAGCGGGCTTGCCCGCGAAAGCGGCGGTGCGACGGGCATCGCCATCGCTGGCAAGCCAGCTCCTACAAGGTCCCAGAACAAGGTCGCGTTTCACGCCCACAGCGCGCTCAACAGCGAATTACCCGTGTGACGACCACCGCACCGACCCATCCTCGCCGACAAACTCCTCGATGATGTTCTCCCCGCTCAGACGCACCCTCGCGTAACCATTGAGCACCCGTTCCGGATATTCATCGTCACCGGCATTCTGCGTCTCGGAAAACAGCACCCGTTCATTGCCGACCAGTTCGCTGGTCACGCCATAGGGAATCGCTCCGTGCCCGGCACAGCGCGCCCGCAACCCGCCCTGCTCGGCATAGACGATACCGTTGTGCAGATGCCCCCAGTACCAGTAGTCCGGCACCCGGCCCAGGGCCGCGCACACCTGTTTGTACAGGTCATTCGGGTGGTGCCCGCTGATATCGAAGCCCTGATGATGACTGAGCACCATCAGTTTGCCGCGCTTGGGCAACGTCTGCATCCAGTCGATCTGCTGCGGGTTCAGGGTGCCGTCCATGTAGAGATTGAGCGGCTTGGAGGCATAGGCCGAATCCAGCCCGACGATCAGCCAGTCATCGTTGTACAAGGCGAAATAGCTGGTGCCCTGCTGCATCGGGAAACGTGACTTGAGCTCGGCGAAATAGCCGTGGGCACCGCTGTACATCTCATGGTTGGAGTTGAGGGTGAACGCGCCGTGCTTGCCCATCGGCCAACCGGCCATGTCGACGTCCTCTTCGGAGCCGGTGCCGGCGTAGTAGACGTCGCCCAGGTGAATGGTGAAATCGGCCTGGGCCAGCTGCATCTGATTGGCCACGGCGACCGCCGGTGCATGGCTGTCGAACGGCCCGGTGCCCCAGTCGCCGGCAATCGCCAGGACCACCTCGCGATCCATCATCATCACCATCGGCGTGGTGGCGAAAGTGGCATGACGCCGCAGGTTCTCGATCCACTTGATCAGCGCCTCGCTCCACAGCAGGTCCAGCAGCTCCCACTTGCGACAGCCCAGCAACGTGCCGTCCTTGAGCACCCGGGTTGGCAATTGCGACTCTGATGTCGGCAGCGCCTTGGCACTGCCCATATGCAAGATCGACAGGCCATGGGACAACTCCCACGGCACCGAGGGCTCGTCGGTCGGCAAGTCGCCGTGTTCCAGCACGTACTGGGCCTGGTCATGCCCGCGCTGCAGGAGCAGTTGGATCGCCTGGAACTCCTCGGGCTCGATCTCGCTGACGAGTTTTTTCCAGGACAGTTCCAGCCGTGCCTTCAAGCCGCTGAGGCGCACGCGGATCTTCGCCAGTTCGTGTTCGAAATGATGCATGGTCATGGCGCTCTCCCTACAACGTCTTCATGAATTCGATCAGCGCCCATTTCTCGGCGTCGGTCAGTTCGGTGCCGTACAGGTGACCACTGTTGTGGTTGCCTTCCAGGCGCGTGTCGTACTTGAAGTAGCTCGGCGCCTGGACCTGCGCGCCGCTGGTGACGAAGCCGACCTTGACCGGGTCGTAGACATCCGAGCCGGTACTGAAGGTGACCGGGCGCTTGTCCGGGGCCTGCAACAGATCCCACAGGCTCGGCACCGAACCGTTGTGCAGGTACGGCGCGCGCATCCACACACCATCGGTGGGAGTGTTGCTGTAGCTCTGGGTCTTGCGGTAGGCGTTGAAGTCGAACGGCGGTTTCTTGAAGCCATGGAACGCCTGCACCAGGCCCACGGTGAAGGAGTCCAGGCGATGCGGGTCGGTGCCCAGTTGATCGATTTGGGTGGTGACCTGGCCGGTGTCGGCCTTGCCGAACTCATGGCAACCCGCGCAGTTGTTGTCCCACAGCGGCTTGCCCTGGGCAACCCGCGCCTGGTCCAGGGCGAACGGCCAGGCCGGCGGCTTGGTGCCCAGCAGCCAGTTGGTGACGCGGTTGAAACTGGCCGGCAACACCGACTGCGGCGTCGCGCCGACGGCCATGGCAGCGGCGTAGTTGCGCTCGTGGATATCGTTGTTGTTGCCGTCCCAGTGCAGGTAGAGCGATTCGCGTGGTTTCTGGTTCCAGATCTGCGGCAGATCGACGGTGCCGATGGTCGAGTCATCCGGGAAACCGAAGACCACCATCTTGGTCGGGTTGAAGGTGTCGGTGCGCCCAGGCCCCTGGGCCGGCCGCAGTTTCTGCCAGGCATAGGCCTGCTTCTGCTTGAGCAGCGCGGTCTTGGCCATGGGGATGATCAGGTAGCGGTTATACAGGCGCTCGAAGAAACCCAGCTGGAACTTGCCGTTGATCGCCGTCATCACCGCGTCGGTGGTGAATTTCGGATCGCTGGCGCAATCGTAGGCGAACCACTGGAAGGCCTGCAGTTGCAGGGTATTGGCCGGAGCCGTGGCAATCGGCCTGGCCACATCGCCCGCCGACGCGCGGTAGGAACCGGTATGGCACAGGGCGCAGTTGGGCTCGACCGTCGGGTAGCCGATCTGCCGCTTGGCCATGCCGATGGGCAGGTCGCGACCGTTTTCATAGAGGAAGCCGAACGAATCCCAGCCGCCGCCGGCCTTGGGCATCTTTTCCGGGCACATCTGCGGCAGCACGGCAAACAGGTAGTAGGGAATCCGCGCCTCGATCCCCAGGCCGATGGCGGCGTACTTGAAGTGGTCCTCGTCGGAGGCGAATTGCTCCTCGGGTACCACCCGCAGCATGTTGTACCAGGTCTGGTAGCCGATAAACCCGAGCACCAGCACGGTGACCAGCAGGCCCACGCGCAAGCCGTGGCCCTGCCAGCGCACGGCCCAGCCATCGCACCAACTATGCCAGCCACTGGCGAGCAGGGCCCAGGGCCGCTCGGCCGGCGGGCTGCCGAGGTAGAGCAGGATTCCCAGGATCAGGAACATGCTCAGGTCGCCCATCAGCATCGGGAAAAACACCGAGGCCTGGTTGCTGGTGTCGATCAGGTAGATCCAGAACGCCACGGCGATCAGTCGCGTCAGCACGCACAGCCAGGAGTGGACGGGAAAACGCCGGGCGTTGAAGCCCGACGGCATGTAGAACACGCTGATGCCCACCAATAGCATGCCGGCGTTTTCCAGCCAGGGGTCCGACAGCACCGGCGGCAGGCCGACCACCGAGGTCAGTAGCGCCGGAGCGAACAGGGCAGGCAGTGCGAACACCATGTTCATCACGATGCCTATCCAGATAAAGCGTTGAAACCAGCGGATGTAATTGTCCATGTCACCCTTCCCTGCAAATCCGTTTTTTACCGGCCGATCACGATCCTTGTGGGAGCCGGCTTGCCGGCGATGGCGGTCGCGAGGGCGATGCAAGGCCGACGGGCCCCATCGCCGGCAAGCCGGCTCCCACAGGTGTGGCGTTGATGAGCGTGTGCCCCGTCAACCCAGCGCGGTCTTCTCCAGGTGCTCGAGAATCAGCGGATACACATCGACCACCGCGTTCTTGCCGAACATGCAGTCGATATGGCCGTAACCCGGCACCACATGGCGGCTGAACAGCTCGGGGCCGTGCAGCTTGACCAGGCGCTCGTAGGTCTTCTCGGTGCTTTCCGGCAGGTAGCACTGGTTGTCGGCGCCGCTGATAAAGCAGATCGGCATCTGCAACCGCTCGAAATGCGGCATGTAGACGTCGTTGCCCTTGAAGTCCACCAGATGCCCCTTGCGGCAGATCAGCGCCAGGTGCTCGAAGGTCTGGATATTCGATTCGCCGAACAGTTCGTGCAGGTTGTCGTGCAGGGTCTCGTTGAGGGTGTCGTGACGGTACAGCGAGGCATACATGAAGGTGATCCGGTGACAGACCGGGTTGGTGCAGTAGCCCTGGGCCTCGATCCGCGCATAGACGTTGAGGGCCTTGTCATACAGCTTGTTGAACCAGCTTTCCTTGCTGTCGGCATAAGCGGTCAACGACTTGATGCCCACCGCGTCGAGCATCCCCGGCAGATGCAGGCCGGCCTTGATCCCGGTCGCCGTGGCCACCACCGTATCGGCGGCGATCTGCGAGCAGACCACCGAGCGCACATCCTCCAACCCCGCCAGCAGCGACATGAAAAAGGTCGTGGCGCCGTAGCAGTGCACCACGCACTGCACGTCCGGCGCGCCGGTAGCCTGGCGGATCTGCGCGATGGCGGCCTTGTAGTCGTACTGGGCGATCTGGTCGCCGTTCCACTCGTGCTTGCTCGCCGGCAACAGGATGCTGACACGCAAATCCAGGAGCCAGACGTCGTACTCGTGCTTGCACAGGTACTCCAGCAGGTTGGTCTGGATGGTGTCGGTAGAGAAGATGTTCGAGCCCACGCCCAGCCCGTGCACCAGCATCACCGGGCCTTTGTTGCCGGCCTGGTAGCGGGTCAGGCGCAATTGCACCTGGTCCTCGGTCGCGAAGAAATGCACGGTCGGCACCGGCGCATCCAGCGGCCGCTTGTGCCGGGGCGGCGCATCCGGATTGAAGTAGATATCACCGGCAAACACACCGCCGTAGCTTTCCCAGAGGATCCCGGCGAAGAACTTGCCAAACCGCGCCAGCGCTTCGATCCGCTCGCGCTCGTTGCGCGCATTGAGCACCTTCATGGTGGTCATCTGCTTGGCGAAGTCGGCGGGCTGGATATGCATGACCCCGGAGCCGATCACCGCGCCGTTCTTGTCCGCGCCCCGGTAAAGCGTGACGTAGAGCGTGCTGGTGTCCGGCCAGATATTCAGCACGCCGTTGTCCTCGGGCACGGTCTTGAAGGCGCTGAAATAATAGTCGCGACCGTCTTCGGCGGTCAGCTTCATGTCGTAGTTCATATGGCGCACGCCGACCTGCTCCTGATACTGCTCGAACAGGTTGAACACGCCGTTGCTCGCCGTCAGCGGATAGGGTGACAACGCCGGGGCGTTGAGGGTGCCGACCAGGGTCGCGGCATGCTCCGGCTCCTTGATCATCCGGTTGAGGTCATTGGCGGTGATGGTCAGGGTGAACTCGATGGGCGAGTTCTGCGCCTCGCCGCTCTTGGCGGCGGCCTGGTAGAGCGCCAGGTCGGTGCCCTGGGGCTGGGTGAAGTCTTTGGAGAAATAGCCCTTCATGGTTTCGGTGAACTGCACGCCGAGGGTCGGCGGCGCCACCGGCTTGCGTGGTGCCGACGGCAGGCGGTAGTCGATGACCCAGCCACGATCGGCGGCCAGCAGGCCCATATTGCGCTCGCTGACCGCCGAGATGGTCAGCAGCGGATTGACCGCCAGCGAGGTCGGGATCACCGCGCCGTCGGTCACGTACAACCCGGGATAGACGGCGGTGCCGCTGGCGCCGCTGAACACTTGGCCCTTGTGGTTGACCACGCCCTGGGCCGCGTCCTCGCCCATCACGCAACCGCCCAGCGGGTGCACCGAGACAATGCTGTGCTTGAGCAGCTTGGTCCAGATCGGGTTCGGCACCCAGACCCCGCCCAGCGCCTGGGTCGAGCGGTGCAGGCGGTCATTGCCGAGCTTGAAGTTCTCCTGCTCGCCGACGCCCGGCCAGTCGATACGCAACTGGTCCTTGTCATCCAGGACCATACGGCCCTTGCCGTTGTCATGGCTCATGATCAGGTAGGTCTGCATATTGTGCAGCGCGCCGTAATACGGCCCGCGCAAAAAACTCTCGGCCTCGCGGGCCTTGTAGTGCAGTTCGGCGCTGACGCCCTTGTCGGTGGCCTCGCCGATCAGTTCGGCGAACCCGGCCATGGCCGGCACCATGGGCCGGCCCAGGGCGCCGGGAATCGAACCTTCCTCGATGACCATGCGGCTGCGCCAGTCGCCTTCGGTGCGCATGTCGATGATCGAGGTGATGCATGGGCCGACGGGTTGCAGCTCCTTGGCCGGATGGGCGCCGAAGCCGATGCCGTTGATGGTCTGTTCGCAGTTATGGCCGAAGCCGAGGATGTCGCCGTTGCCGCTCATGTTTTCGCCCAACTGACCGGACATCGGCACGCCCATGCCGCGCGAACGCAGGAGGATCTCCGTGGAGCCCAGGGTGCCGGCGGAAACGACCACGATGTCGGCCTTGACGAACAGGGTCGGCGCCGAGAATTTTTCCCGGCCGCTGTCCAGGTACTGGAAGTGCACGATCCAGCCCTCGCCGTCGCGCTCCAGATGCCGTACCTCGGCCTGGCAGAAAATCTCCGCGCCATGGTTCCAGGCATCCGGCAGGTAGTTCATCAGCGTGGTGTTCTTGGCCTTGTTGTTACAGCCCGAGACGCAGTCGCCGCACTGGTTGCAGGGCAGTTGTTCGACACCGACATGGTTGAGATTGTTGGGCAGTTTGTCGAAGGTCACGTTGATCGGCGGGGTGTAGAAATGCGCTTTTTCCTGCAGGTAATCCGCCGATTTGCGGTTGGCGTCCAGCTTCGGCAACTTCGGCCCGGATGCCGGATACGGGTTGGGCTTGAGCATCTCCCGGGCCCGTGCATAGCCTTCGGCCAGCAGCGTGTCGCGATGTTCGCGCACCGCCTGGGGCCAGCGCGGATCGTCGAAGACACCGGGCTCCGGCTCCAGGGACACGTTGGCATTGATCAGCGACGTGCCGCCCAGGCCACAGCCGACCACCACGTTCTGCTGGGCATTGACGTGCAGGTCGAACAGGCCGGTGCGCGAGCCGATATGGCCGTCCGGGTCATGCACCTGCAACTCCTCGGTCGCCGCGATCATGGTGTTGGGGTATTCCCCCGGCTGGATCTCGCGCCCGCGCTCCAGCAGGCACACGCTTTTCCCGGCACGCGACAGCCGGGAAGCGGCGATGCCGCCGCCGTAGCCGGAACCGATGACGATAACGTCGTAGCGCTCCTTGATCTCACTGATGGATGTCGAAATCCGTGTCATGGTCATTTCCTCTATCGGGCTAAGTCGGGCAACTCTGCGGTTGCCGCTACAGGGGCAGACGGTGGTGCAACGGGCGAACGCGCACGCGGGTTCTCCAGACAGGCCGGGTATGCGGTGGATGATCGGGATGGCGCACAGGCGCCGGGTCAGGCGCTATAGGCGAGCACGCTGGTTGGTGGCGTGGCGGTGAATGCGCCTGGGCACCAGGGCACTGGCGCGGGCCACGGCATTGAAGGTGGAGGGTGACGGTGGGCGGTGGTACGGCTGGCGACCCATCAAGCGTTCTCCCTGAACCTGGTATGGATGCGAATAACGCTGTGTCCTTGTGCCATGAGTGAAGACTTGGACCGGAGGGGTGTCAATAAACACCCTTAGAACTGTATGAAATTTGATCTATAGCGCACTGAGCTATGAGAACCGCGGCTTGCCGGACTTGGCGAACAACTTATCCACAGAGCCATCCACCGCAAATGTGGGCAAGTGCCGGTTTATGCACCGTCGATATCCAGAGAATCTGAATAAAATCCGTGACTTATTCAGAAAGGCCGGTTCGGGCAGCTTTTGATCATTTTTTAATCACATCGATACAGGCCACGTTTATCAAGGTCTATAGAGGATCGCGAACACCTTATCCACAGAACGGCCAACAGACTTTGTGTGCAACTCGACCGTTTCCCCGAGGCTCTGTGGAAAACCCTGGAAAACCGCGAGATATGAAGGTTTCAAGCCGATCGAAGGAAGAAAGAACCACATTTGGATGTTTTTTGATCAACACCTTGTAAACCTTATAAAACAAGGCCTACAGCGGATAACGAACATCTTATCCACAAAAGCGCCAACAGACTTTGTTAACAAGTCGCCCACGGGACGCCCTCCTGAAAGCCGCTTATCCACATAAAAACCTGAACAAAAACCGTCAGTTAGGTTGATCATTTTTCGTACGAAGGGCTACAGCCCTTGAATCGTAACGGGTACAGCGATGCACGAACAACTTATCCACAGATCGACCAACAGCCTCTGTGGACATTTATCGATGAACACGAGCATCGGCCGGTGCCGGGGGCAAACCTGGCATCCTTGAACTATCGACTACACTTCTCGCACAGCGCGCCATGTTCTTGCAGTAAAGGTGTCTTGGCCTGACGCATTTACCCGAGGATATCCAGATGGTGCGTTCTCCATGTGGTCGCTTGCGCTATTTCCCCTAGCCTTTCGCCGCCCATCCGCAGCCGGCTTCACCCTGATCGAGTTGCTGCTTGCCCTGGCACTGCTGGCAACCCTGGCAACGGTGGCCTATCCGCTGACCGCCCTGGTGGGCAAACGCGAACGTGAACTCGACCTGCAACGCTCGTTGCGGGAGATCCGCCGTGCCATCGACGCCTACAGGGAGGCGGTCGATGACGGACGGATCGACAAGGGCATCACCAACGGTTATCCACCCTCCCTCGAAGCCCTGGTCGAAGGCATCGTCGACAAGAGCGACCCGAGCGGCGGGAAGATCTTTTTCCTGCGCCGCATTCCCCGCGATCCGGTCTGCGAATGCCCGGACCTGCCCGCCGAAAAAACCTGGCGCCTGCGCAGCTACAAGAGCACCGCCGAGAATCCGGCGGAAGGCGAAGACGTCTTCGACATCAGCTCCACCAGCCAGCGGGAGGGCCTCAATGGGACGCCATACAACCAATGGTAAGGCCAAGGGCTTCACCTTGATCGAGCTGCTGGTGGTGATGGCGATCATCGCCACGCTGATGACCCTGGTCATGCCGCAGTATTTTCGCCAGCACGGCAAGGCCCAGGAAACTGTGTTGCGCCACAACCTGGTGTCGATCCGCCAGGCGCTCGATCACTACCGCGAAGACAAGGGCAGCAACCCCGAGTCCCTGGAAGACCTGGTCAACGGCCGCTACCTGCGCGAGATCCCCCGCGACCCGATCACCGGCCGGCGCGATACCTGGCGCTTGCAGAGCGGCGAGGACAGCGGTTTCGGCGACGTACACAGCGGTGCCGAAGGGCGGGCCGGGGATGGCACGGACTATGGCTCCTGGTAACGCCCGGCGCCCGCGGACACTGCAGCACGGCTCGGTGTTCATGGGCCTGCTGGTCTCGGTGGCGATCGTCGCCGTGATGATGATGGAAGTCGGCGTGCTCTGGTCGACCCGACTGCGCCGCGAACGCGAAGCGCAACTACTGGCCCAGGGCGAGGAAATCCGTCGGGCCATCGGCCTGTACTACGAACAACCGGGCAGACAGTACCCGAAGACCCTACAGGACCTGCTGCTGGACCGGCGCCAACCCACGACCCAACGCTACTTGCGCCGGGTCTACCCCGACCCCATGAGCGGCACGACCGATTGGGGCGTCATCGCCGGGCCCGGAGAAACCATCATGGGCGTATTCAGCCAGGCGGCGGGACAACCCCTCAAGCAAGGCAACTTTCGTCATCACCAGGAGAGTTTCACCGGGCAACGCAGTTATCAGGGGTGGCAGTTTCTGTACCGGCCTGGACAGAGTAACCCTCCAAAAAGAACGTAAAGGCTACGTGGGAGGTGAGCATGTCTGGTGATCCAGCCAGTCGCTAAGTGAAAAGCCAAAGTTCCGAAAGGTTCGGAACGTTTCTTCCAACTTGAATGTGGATTAAACAATGAACAGCTTACATTTTTACGCACGCCCCCTCATCGGTTGCGCCCTGGCGACGTTATTGGCAGTACCCGCGCTGAGTTGGGGGCACGGGGCATTCGACATCCCCATCACTCGACAGACCCTGTGTCGAAGCTACGCTGACTATTGGGGCGCTCCCGACAAGATGAAAGACGCGGGCTGCCGCCGGGCCGTGACGGAGCCCGGGTACTCGGGGCAGCTGACCCATGCCGCGACCCAGTGGCATGAAGTCACCCTGAACATCGGTGGTCGCTACAACGATGCCGACGGCGGCGAGGCGGCCGTCAAGGCCCTCGTACCCGACGGCAAGCTCTGCTCGGTCAACCGTCCGGGGATGAATGTACTCAACCTGGCCATGCCGCAGTGGACCAAGACCGAGGTCAAACCCGACAGCTCCGGCAAGGTCACCATGCGCCTGATCGCCACGGCCCCCCATGTACCCAGTTTCGTCAGGATCTACCTGAGCAAGCCCGGCTACGACAGCGCGACTCGCCCTCTGAAATGGGACGATCTGGAGCTGATTCACAGCGAAGAACTGACCGCTTCCCGCAAGGACTGGGGCGACAAGCCTCCGGTCATATCGGGCGCCAGCGGTTTCTTTCAGTTCAACGTGCAGATACCCGCCAGCCGCTCGGGTACTGCCGTACTCTTCACCCGCTGGCAACGCCGGGATCCGGTGGGTGAAGGTTTCTACGGCTGCAGCGATATCGCCTTCGACGACAAGACCCAACCTTCCCCCTGGGTCAAGGAGAAGGTGTTTATCGACGGCAACGGGATCGATCCGAAGGCCGGTGATACGGTGCACTTTCGCGTGTTCGGACATGATCGCGCGGTCAGCGAGCTGATCGACCTGAAACTGCCCATCGACGCCAGCAACCAGAACCCCGCCACATGGGGGGCGCAGTTGGCGAACCTGTTGAGCAGCAGCCCGCACATCATTCGTGTCGGCGTCAAAAAGAATGAAACCATCACGTTCAACCCCACCGACATCTACGCCAACTACAACTACCTGATGGATGCCGGAGACTCCACGCAGATGTCGGTCGACACCGAGGATGACGGTGGCGGCAATCCCGGCCCGGTGGATGAGCGTCCGCCCGTGGCGGTGATCGAAGGGCGCACCGAGATCAAGGCCGGCGAGCGGTTCACCCTCGATGGCAAGAAATCCGTGTCCTATAACAGCACGCCGTTACGTTATGTCTGGACATTCCTCGGCGGAGAGGGCTGGACCTACGGCTCGAACACCGAGCAGACCTTCACCATCACCACCCCGGCCAGCGACAAGGCCTCGACCGCGAAGTTGCTGCTCAACGTCTACGATGACGCCAACAAGAAACGCCATGAAGCGGAAGTGACACTGACCGCGACTCCCGCGTCAGGCGGTGGCGATGCTCCCGCCTACCAGGAAGGCACGGACTACAAGGCAGGCGATGTCGTGAGCAATGCCGGCGGTCAGTACCGCTGCAAACCCTGGCCCGCTACCGGCTGGTGCAAGGGCGCGGCCTGGGCCTATGCCCCCGGCACCGGCGTGCACTGGCAGGAGGCCTGGGACAAGCTCTAGCCATCGGTGAGTGATAACGCCGTACTGCCTGTACGGCGTTATTCCCGCTACATGTTTCTTTTTATATGTCCCAACAACGAGGACTCTTTTTTTAATAATAAAGAGATATAACCTCCAGGCCCTTGCCGCCGAGGGTATTGAACTAGAGTTACACTCAGTCATTCAACCCGAGACATGTTCAACGTGTACCTGCCGGTGGTGCCCACCTGATGTAGGGCCGGAATAGGTTAGAAGTAACCGCGTTCCCTGCCTCATCAGCCGAGCGGCCTCCATGAACGGTTTATCGTCACGCCCGCGCCTTGCCCAGCCCTCACGCGGCTTCACCCTGCTCGAACTGCTGGTGGTCCTGCTGATCATCGCCCTGCTGGCCGGCTATGTCGGGCCGAAGATGTTCGATCGCCTGGAACTGGCGAAAGTCCAGACCGCCAAGGGCCAGATGAAATCCCTGTCCGATGCCCTGAATCAGTACCGCCTGGACAACGGCCATTACCCCAGCGAGGCCCAGGGTCTCACTGTACTGGTCGAGCGGCCGGCCAGCGAACCCGGCTGGCACGGGCCGTACCTGTCCAAGGGCATACCGCCCGACCCCTGGAACAATCCCTATATCTTCAAGAACCCCGGCGCCGGCCATGAGGTCGAGATCATCTCCCTCGGCCGCGATGGCAAGGCCGCGGGCGACGGGACCAACGCCGATATCGTGTTTGGCTTCTGAGCCCGGAGGCCGCGCCCATGCGTCACTCATTCGATTTGCTGATCGCCCTGGGTGCCCTGCTGATGGCCGGCACCAGCGCGGCCAATTGTTTCCAGGACGCCGGCGAGCGCTACCGTATCGATCCCCTGCTGCTCTACGCCATCGCCCAGGTCGAATCGGGACTCGATCCCCGGGCACGCAATATCAACCGCGATGGCAGCCGTGATATCGGCCTGATGCAGATCAACAGCCGTCACCTGGGGCGCCTCGCCGCCTTCGGTATCGGCGAACAGGACCTGCTCGACCAGCCCTGCACCAGCGTCATGGCCGGTGCCTGGATTCTCGCCCAGTTCGTCCAGCAACTGGGTTATGGCTGGCAGGCCGTGGGCGCCTACAACGCCGGTGCCCGTGCTGAACGCGATGCCAATCGCAGCCGTTACGCTCGCTTGGTGTGGGGTTACTACGCCAGCCTGCTGGAACTGCGCCAGCGCAGCGCGGGCACACTCGCGGCGCGCCACGGTGCACGACCATGAGGGAGTTCGACGCGCGCATCGTCAGCCAGGGCCAGTTGCGCAACCTGCGCCTGCAGGCCGTCGACCTCGACGATGCCCGTCGCCAGTTGCAGGATGCCCAGGTGGTCTCGTTGCGCCAACGCGCCTCGTTCAAGTGGCCGGGACGCGGCGCGCGTTTCGCCCTGGGCCTGTTTATCCAGGAACTGGTGGTGCTGCTCGATGCCGGGCTGGTGCTGGTGGAATCGGTGGAAACCCTGCGCGACAAGGCCGCGCCGGGGATCAACCGGCAAGTGCTGAGCGAACTGCTGGCGTCGATGTACCAGGGCAATGCCTTTTCCAGGGCGATGCAGGCCAAGCCGGCGATCTTTCCCAACCTGCTGGTGGCCACCGCAGCCTCTTCCGAACACAGCGGGCAATTGTCGGTGGCGCTGCGTCGCTACCACCATTTCGAAGCCCACCTGGAAACCGTGAAGAAACGCGTCAGCAGTGCGCTGATGTACCCCCTGGTGGTCATCGGCGTGGGCGCGGTGATCCTGCTGTTCCTGCTGTTCTTCGTGATCCCGCGCTTCGCCTCGGTGTTCGATGCCATGAGCGACCTGCCGGCGACCGCGCGGTTCATGGTCTGGTGGGGCGAGTTGGTGGAGCAGCAAGGTGGCCTGCTGATGGGCGGCCTGGCGCTGCTGATCGCCGCCCTGGTGCTGCTGGTGCGAACCGCGGCGGTCAAGCGCCATCTGGCCGCCCTGTTGTGGAAAATCCCCAGCCTCGGAGCCCAGCGCACCCTGTTTATCCTCGCGCGTTTCTACCGCACCGCCGGCATGCTGCTGATGGGCGGGATGCCCGCGGTATCGGCCCTGGACATGGCCGGCGCGCTGTTGCCGGCGGAGCGCCAGGGCGACCTGCACCGCAGCCTGAGCGATATTCGCGCCGGCCGGCCGCTGTCCACCACCCTTGCCCGGCACCGGCTCACCACGCCGGTGGCCGAACGCCTGCTGCGCGTCGGCGAGCAGAGCGGCGAACTGGCGTCCATGTGCGAGCGTATCGCGCAGTTCCACGACGAGGCGCTGGAGCGGGCCATCGAACTGTTCAGCAAGGTCTTCGAGCCGTTGCTGATGCTGGTGGTCGGCGGCCTGATCGGGCTGATTGTGTTCCTGCTGTACATGCCGATCTTCGAACTGGCCGGTTCCATCCAGGGGTAGCACGATGGACACACTCAGACAGCATTGGCAGCAGCAGGCACGGCAGGACAACCTGCCGTTGTCGGAGTACCTGCAACAGGTGCTGGAGGACACGCCGGAGCACCTCGCCGATGTCGCCGCGCTCCTGGGCCTGACGCCGCTCACCGACACGCAGATCGACGGGCACGAGCGCTTCGACGTTCTCACCCTGCCCCAGGCCCTGAACCGCCGCACGCTGCCGGTGGAAATCGACGGCCAGGCCTACCTGGTGCTCGGCGCGCCCTTCTCCCTGAGCGGTCGCCAATGGTTGCAGGCCCATGCCGAACTGGCGCCGATGGCCCTGGCGATGAGCCTGCCGGGGGTTGTCGAGACGCAGTTGAAAAAGGCCGAGGCCAGCCAGCGCGTGATGGACCCGTTCGCCCGCGACGACGAAGACGCGCGGGTGGCCGAAGCCGTCCAGGAAATCTCCCTGAGCAGCATCGCCCGCGATGACAACCCGGTGGTGCGGCTGGTCAATTCGATGCTGTTCGACGCCCTGCAGAGCCGCGCCAGCGATATCCATGTCGAGAGCACCCCCGAGGGCCTGGTGATCAAGTACCGCATCGACGGTGTGCTGCAACAGATCGGCCAGAGCGCCGGACTCGACACCGCCGAGCAGGCCCTGTCACGGCTCAAGGTGCTCTCGGGCCTGGATATCGGCGAACGCCGGGTGCCCCAGGACGGCCGGTTCAAGGCACGCATCCAGCAGCGCGACGTCGATTTCCGGGTCTCGATCATGCCCAGTATTCACGGCGAGGATGCGGTGCTGCGGGTGCTGGACAAGTCCCAGCGTGGCGAGTCCCTGAGCCTCGACAGTCTGGGCCTGGACGCGGACGCGATCCGCCGTATCCGCCTGCTGGCCAGCGAACCCTACGGCATGCTGCTGGTCACCGGCCCCACCGGCAGCGGCAAGTCGACGACGCTGTATGCGGCCCTGTCGGAGACCAATACCGGCGAGAAGAAAATCATCACCATCGAGGACCCGGTGGAATACGAACTGCCCGGCGTGCTGCAGATCCCGGTGAACGACAAGAAGGGCCTGACCTTCGCCCGCGGCTTGCGCTCGATTCTGCGGCACGACCCGGACACCATCCTGGTGGGCGAGATCCGCGACGGCGAAACCGCCGGGATCGCCGTGCAGGCCGCGCTGACCGGCCACCTGGTGCTGTCTTCGGTGCACGCCAACAGCGCATTCAGCGTACTGGAGCGCTTCAACTACCTGAAGGTCGAGCCCGCCAGCTTTGTCGAGGCGCTCAACGGCGTGGTCGCACAACGGCTGCTGCGCCGGGTCTGCAGCGAGTGTGCCGAAGCCTGCGAGCCCGACGCGCAACTGCTGCAACTGGCACACCTACCGGCCGATTCGCCGGACAGCCACTACCGGCTTGGCCGGGGCTGCGAGGCGTGCCGCCATACCGGCTATCGCGGCCGGCTGGCGCTGGCGGAAGTGCTGACCGTCACCGATGCGCTCAAGGAAGGCCTGCTGCAACGCCGCTCGGCCGCCGCCCTGCGTGAACTGGCACGGGAGTCGGGCCACCGCTTCATGCGTGATATCGCGCTGGCCAGCGCCGCCGCCGGACAGACCACCTTGCAGGAGGTGCACCGTGTCCTCTCCCTTTATTGATCATGTGGTGCTGCTGGCGCAGGACGACGTCCATTGGGCCGCCCGCCCGCGCTGGCCCGCCGGCCCTCTCTGGCAGGGCCGCCAACGTGGCGAGCCGCTGGCGGCCTGTGCCGCGCTGCTGGAGCAGGCGCCCCATGGCCGCGTGAGCTATCTGGAGCGGGTCACCCTGCTGCTGGGCTTTCCCCATGTGCATTACCGGGTCCTGCCCTGGCAGGAAGGCCTCTACAGCGCCCTCGACTGGCAGGGCTTCGCCATGGCGCTGTTCCGTCAGCACAACGACCTCGATCCCGCCCAGTGGCAGGTCGCGCTCGATCCCGCGCCGTTCGGTCGCGAGCGCCTGGCGGCGGCGGTCAACAAGGAACTGCTGGAGTCCCTCAAGGCCCTGTTCCGCGCCCGTCGCCTGCCCATCACACACTGCGCACCGTTGCTCATCGATGCCCTGCACCGCCATTGGCCCAGGCTGCCCCGGGACTATCGCTTCGCCGTTCGCGAACCCGGCGCCCTCGGGTGCGTATTCGCCCACCAGGGCCGGCCGACGCAAGTCTGCGTCCTGCCGCTGAACCAGCAGACACCCTTGGCCGATGCCTTGCTGATGGCCGATGTACTGTGCGACGAAGAGGAACAGCAGACCCTGGTGGTGGCCGCCGAAGCGGCCTTCGAACCGTCGACGACCCTGCCCTGGCGCTGGCTCGGACCATTGCATCCCTGGCTGGCGGAGCAGGCCTGATGAAGACCCGGCTGATCCGGCGCTGGCGCCAGCCACGGGCACCGCTGATCGATCTGCGCGGTGACAGGGCCAGGCCCTGGCTGGTGATCCTGCTCGGCGTGATCGCCCTTGGTCTGTGGCTGCTGCTGTGGTCGGACTGGCAGACCCTGCAGGTCCGCGAAGCCGAAGCCCAACAAGTGGAACGGCAATTCACCGCCCTGGCGATCCAGCAGGAACAACGGATGCAAGCCTCCCTGCGCACCTCGCCCCAGCAGAAAAAACAGCTGGAAACCTTTGCCCGCCAGAGTGCCACGCCCTTCGCCCTGCTCGATGCCCTTGGCCAGGCCTGGTCACCGGACGTCGCCCTGTTGCGCCTGGAGGTCAACACCGCGGCCCGGGAACTCAGCCTGGACCTGGAGAGCCAGCACCTGGAAGGCAGCCTGCGCTTTATCGAGAAACTCAAGACCGACACCGGCCTCACCGTCAGCCTGCAACAGAGCGCGCGCAATACCCGCGATCCGATGCTGCCGATGAGCGTCAAATTCAAACTCAGCGCCCAATAGGGAACGGACAGGCCATGAAGCCGACACCCCGCCAGTGGCCCGACGCCGCCCAACTGCAAGCGCGGCTGCGCTGGTATCTGGCCCAGGGGCAACGCGTGCTCGGGTTCTGGGGCGGCCTGGCGTTGCTGTTGATCGTGGTCGCCCTGGTGATCCGCCAGGGCCTGATCGTTCCCGGCCTCGAAGACAGCGCCGTGCGCCTGCGCGAGGCCCGGGCGGGCATCGCCGAACGTCCGCTGGACCTGCATGCCGCCGAACCCGAGGCAGTCCGGCGCCTGCCCGACACCGACAGCTTCGAGGCGCGCCTGGAAAGCCTGTTGACGGTCTTGCAGCGCAACGGTTTCGCGGTCCTGCAAACCGACTTCCAGTACTCGTCTCCGGGCGACGATCAGACCCAGCGCCTGGAACTGGATATCCCGCTGAGCGGCGGCTACCCGAACTTGCGCAGGGCCCTCGACGAAGTCGCGCAACAACCGGCGGTGCGCATCGAAAGCCTGAGCCTGCAGCGCAAGGAGATCACCACCGCGCAACTGGACATCCGCCTGCGCCTCAGCCTGCTGGCGGTGCTCAAGTGAAGCTGCCGCCGTATCTGCGCGTATTGCTCGGTGTCGTGCTGCTCGGCTGTGGCTGGCTGTTCTGGCAGGACCTGAACAGTCCCACGCCGCCGGACATCCCGGTGCCCGCCCCGGTACAACGCGCGCCGGACGCCCTGCCGCAAGTGCCGTCCGACGGTAGTGCGCCGGCACCCGCCACGACCCTGGTGGATCTGTTTCCCGCCCAGAGCTGGCTGCCACCACCGCCACCGGTGGAACCGACGAAACCCGCTACCCCACAGGCACCGCCGATGCCCTTCACGGTCAGCGCGCAATGGCGCTACCAGGGCCAGTCGAAGATCGTCGTGCTGCAGGGCCAGGGCGTGCGCTACACCCTGTGCAAGAGCTGCTCGGTGGAGGGTCATATCCGCCCGGGAGCGACCTTCGACAAGGGTTATCGCCTGGACAAACTGACCGACACCAGCGTGGTGCTGACGTACCTGCCCCTGCGCCAGGTGACCACGTTGCGCCTGGATACTCCCTGAGCACGGACGGCTCTAGCGAAGAGAACGATCATGTCAAAATCTATCCGGCCATGGCTGGGCCTGCTGGTGATCGGACTGACGGCCTGCCAGTCCCAAGGGCCGCTCAACGAGAGCGAACTGCTGCGCCAGGACGGCGATATCACCCGTTCGGTGGACGTGCTGCGCGCCGCCGTGCGCGAACACCCGGACGACATCCAGCTGCGCGCCGCGCTGTTCAGCCGCACCGAACAACTGGTCGATCTGTACAGTCGCCAGTCCGGCGAGGCGCTGGCGCGCAACGATGATGCCGGGGCCATCGCGGCCATGCAGCAGATCCTCAAGTACGACCCCGGCAACCTCGGCGCCAGCCAGGCCATCCGCACCATCCAGAATCTCGCCCGGCTGCGTCCCGAGCTGGCCCGGGCCAATGCCCTGCGCGAGAGCAACCCGCGGGAGGCGCTGGCGATTGTCCGACAGATCATCACGCAGCAACCCAACTACCGCGACGCCCTGGACCTGCGCGACAGCCTGACGCGCACCCTGGTCAGCGTCGACAGTCTCAAGCCGAAGCTGAGCGAGTCGATGAAAAAGCCGGTCAGCCTGCACTTCAGTTCTCAGAGCCTGACCACCATTTTCGAGACCATTGCCCGGTTGTCGGGCATCAACTTCGTCATCGACAAGGACGTCAACCCCAACGCCGCCGCCAGCATCTCCGCCTCCCGCACCACCGCCGAAGATGCGCTGAACCTGCTGCTGTCGACCCATCAGTTGCAGATGAAGGTGCTCAATGCCGACACCGTGCTGATCTACCCCGCGCGCCCGGACAAGGAACGCGAATACCGCGAACTGGCGGTGCGCACCTTCTACCTCAGCCACGCCGATCCGAAACTGGCGGCGGCCGAGATCAAGCAGTTGCTCAAGCCCAAGGAAGTGCTGGTGGACGAACGGCTCAGCGCGGTGATCGTGCGCGACGGCCTGGAAACCCTGAGCGCCGTGGAGAAGCTGGTACAGGCCATCGACCTGGCCGACTCGGAAGTGACCATCGATATCCAGGTAATGGAAGTCAGCCTGGTGGACGAACTCAACCTGGGGATCAACTACCCCGGCTCCATCGGCCTCTCGTTGCCCGGCACCATCCCGGCCACCACGGGCCTCGGTGGGCGCCAGCTCGAAGTCGGCAGCCTGGAAGCCAAGATCAACCTGCTGCAACGCAGCGGCAACACGGTGACGCTGGCCAATCCGCGGATCCGCGTGAAGAACCGGGAAAAGGCCGAGATCAAGATCGGCGACAAGATTCCGGTGATCAGCACCACCACCGCCAACCTGGTCACCACTTCGTCGGTGTCCTACCAGGACGTCGGGTTGACCATCGAGGTACAGCCCAATATCAGCCTGAACGACGAGATCAACCTGCAGATGCTGATCGACATGACCCATATCACCAAGCGCAACGAGGCGACGGCCGAGATACCTGCGACCTTCGAGCTGGGCTCGCGCTCGACCCGCACGACGCTGACCGCGCGCAACAATGAAACCCAGGTGGTCGCCGGCCTCATCCGCACCGCCGACACCGAAGAAGGCGCCGGCCTGCCGGGGCTCAGTCGTCTCCCAGGGTTGGGCCAGGCGATTTTCGGCACCAACAAGAGCGAACAGGGCAAGAGCGAGATCATCCTGCTGATCACCCCACGCATCGAGCGGAATCTCGACCTGCCGGCGTCCCAGGTCAGTACCTTCAACAGCGGTACCGAGGCACGCAGTTCAACCGAGGGCATGGTCCTGCACAACAGCCAGAACCTGAACATGAAGACCAGCGGAGGGGCGAATGGCAGCGCTATTCCACCCCCATTGGCGGTGCCGCGCGCGAACGAGAACTGGCAGCCGTTGCCGGCGCCCGTGGAGCAACCGGTGATGGAATCACCCTTGCCCAAGCCGGTGGAGCAACCCCCGGCGGCCGCACCAGCCGCTCCACCACCTTAGGCCGGCAGTGGCGGGTAGTGTGGCGAGCGGGCTTATGTGGGAGGGGGCTTGCCCCCGAAGCTTTTAGTGCTTCCACTGGCCTCTTCGGGGGCAAGCCCCTCCCACAAAGTTCGCGCTCACCGGCCCCATCATCACAAAGCTGGCTGTCACAAAATCAATGATCGCCGCTATCAGCGCACCACCCCTTCCTCGATCAACAACTTGAGGATCGCCTCGGCGCCCGCCCTTCAAGGTTGTCCAGCAAACCGTCGGCTTTCAGCCGGGAATCCACTGACTGTGATTCTCGCTCCAGCGCAGGCACTTCCCGGTCGGTTGCAGGATCAAGGTGAGTTGATTGAACAGGTGAATGTCGGCGTACAGGGCAAAGAAGCGATTGAGCATCTCGCCGAACAGGCTGATATCGCCTTCGCCGCAAAAGCCATCGGCATCCAGGGTGACTTCGATATCCACCCCACGTAGCAGAAAGCCCTTCTCAAAACGCTGGAGCAGATGATGGCGAACCTCGACGATCGCCGCCAGACGCCGCCGGCTCAGCTCGCTGTCCGTCCAGTCGTACAACGCCAGGGTAGCGCGCAGCGAGTCGGCGTTGTCGAGCATCGGCAGAAAGTTCGAGCCCAGGTGACCGAGCACGTGCCAGTGGAAACGGTCGCGGTTCGGTGGATAGCAGGGCAAGGTCGGCGCGCACAGGTTGCGCACCCGCAAGCCCATATGGACGGATTGGCCCGGGGTGTCGAGCAAAGTGCTTTGCAGCGCCTTGCGCGGCAGTTGGCCGTTAGTGCCGGTCAACTGCAACGACAGGCCTTCACTGGCGCTCAACCGATCCTGTTCGAAGCCCTCGCCGCCGAGAATCAGCCAGGTGTCATGTCGCCCATTGGCGGCCCGTTTCAAACGCGTATGAAAGTAACGTTCGGGGGCGTCATCACACAACATGCCGCCCTTGTGACAAAAACTGGTGAAGGGCACATAGTCATGCCGCTTGGCTCTCCGGGGGATGCTGACCCGATCCACCGAATAGATTTCGGTATGCCCGTCCTGCCCGTGCGGTGGTCGCAGCCGATAGTCGGTTTGCAAGGGATCCAGAGGCAGTGGATCGACCTTCAACGGGAACAGGTTGATCACCGGCACGACATGCAGGCGAAGATGCCCGGCATTCAGGCTGAACTCGTGTGGCCACGGCTCGCGCAACACCACTTCGAGTTCGAACCAGGGTGTTCCCTCATTGATCTCAAGCTGCTCCAACCCGCAGAGCCTCACGAACATGAATTTCTCACGAAAGGTGAAATACTCCAGCAGCAACTGATAATCGCTGAAGGTGCCGTCGCCCTTGGGCCATAGGCGATCTTCCTCGGCGAAACCCTTGGGCGAGAAATGACCGCCCAGCACACGGCGCTCCGACTGCCCCGGCAGGCGCACGTACAACGCCTGGGCGTTGAGTGTCAGCGCCTGGTGCAATGCGCTGGCCAGCGGCGCATCGGCATTCAGGTACAGCGGCAGACGGCTCAGGCCGATATCGTTCCAGCTCGCCAGCTCGCTGCGGGCAAAACGCAAACGCAACAACGAACGACCGTCCGGCTCACGGTCCAGTCGCAGCAACTCCAGGGCCAGTGGACGCAGCGTCAGATCCTGGGTGGTGGTGTAGCGGCAACGGGTACGCTGTGGCCCGATGGGTTGCGACAACACCTCGAAGCCTTGGCCGATCTGCTCGCAGCCCTTCATCTTATGGAGTTCGGGCAGCAACTCGATGACCGACAGCGAAGGAATGGCGCGCAGGTAGTCTGGCCATAGCTGACTGAGCAGACCTTCGGTCAGCTCCGGCAGGTCGTCGTCGAGCTTCTCGCGCAGGCGCCCCATCAGGAAGGCGAAGCCCTCGAACAGTTGCTCCACGGAGGAATCCCGCGCCCCCGTTTTATCCAGGTTCAGTGCCGCCGCCCGGTCCGGGAAGGCTTGCGCGAACTCCCTGGCGGCCTCGCGCAGGTAACGCATCTCGGCGTCGAAGTACTTCAATATCAGATTGTCCATGTTCATTCAAAACCCCCATTGCG
>NZ_JACAPR010000014.1:76516-277777 GCF_013385635.1 Pseudomonas gingeri | reverse complement strand
TTGCCAGCGATGAGGCCCTCAAGCCATTCGCCGCCCGGGCGGACGCCATCGCCGGCAAGCCGGCTCCTACAGGGTCCGGGTTAACCCGGATATCGGCTACAGCCGAAGACTTGTGGGAGCTGGCTTGCCAGCGATGAGGCCATCAAGCCATTCGCCGCCCGTGCGGACGCCATCGCCGGCAAGCCGGCTCCTACAGGGTCCGGGTTAACACCGGATATCGGGTGCACCCGAAGACTTGTGGGAGCTGGCTTGCCAGCGATGAGGCCCTCAAGCCATTCGCCGCCCGTGCGGACGCCATCGCCGGCAAGCCGGCTCCTACAGATTTTGTCATGCAGCCCTTGATCAGCCCTTGTTGCGCTCGATGGCAAATCCGGCCCAGGTCTGGCTCACCGGCATCAGCTCCAGGCTGTTGATATTGACGTGGGCCGGGGTGTTGAGCACCCAGAAGATGGTGTCGGCGATATCCTGCGGCTGGATCGGCTCGGCGCCGGCATAGGTCGCGTCATACCGCGCCTGGTCACCGGCGAAGCGCACCAGCGAGAACTCGCTCTCACACAGCCCCGGCTCGATATTGGTCACCCGCACGCCCGTGCCCTGCAGGTCGCAACGCAGGTTCAGGGAGAACTGTTTGACGAACGCCTTGCTCGCGCCATACACGTGACTGCCCGGATACGGGTAGTTGCCGGCAATCGAACCCAGGTTGATGATCCCGGCACCACGGCCATGGGCGATCAGCCGCGGCAGCAGCAGGCGGGTGCTGTACATCAGGCCCTTGATATTGGTGTCGACCATGGTGTCCCAGTCGTCCAGGTCGCACTTGGGCGCCGGGTCCACGCCCAGGGCCAGGCCGGCGTTGTTGATCAGCCCGCGCAGCTTGCTGAAACTCGGCGGCAGGTTGGCGATGGCAGTTTCCATGGCCTTGCGGTCACGCACGTCGAGCACCAGGCCATGGACTTCGGTCTGTTGGGAAAGCTCGGCGCAGAGGGCGTTGAGGCGCTCTTCGCGACGCCCGGTCAGTACCAGTTTCCAACCGGCCTCGGCAAAACGACGGGCACAAGCCTCGCCAAAACCCGAAGTGGCGCCTGTGATAAACAGCGTGGATGTCATCGTGTTCTCCTTGCTCGGCTCGGTTACAGCCAGAAATAAATTCGTTCGTTGCCCAGCATGCCCGGCCTGAGGGAGGCCAGCAACTGTGTGCGCTATCGGCACGCCACCCAATGCAACTGTACAAAAAACACTCAATCGCCGCCAAGGCAGCCGGGCCGGGCCCTGGCGGCGGATGTGCGCACCTTATCCACAGTCCCGTCCACAGTCTCTGGGGGCAACTCGAAAGGTGTCGAGCCCTCTATCCACAGGGCCTGCAGCCCTGTTTCAAAAGTTTTTCGCTTGACCCTGGACGATCCCGTATGCAGCGGTCGCCGAAGTCGCACATCCAGCCGATTTCCAAGGGGTGGCTCCAGGCCAGTAACTACGCCGCCCACGGCGGTCTTTCCAGAGTTTGCCCACAGAGTTATCCACAGGCTGCACAGACTGTTTCCGAGCCTGATCCCGCCGCAATAAATCTGTTGACAAATACCTCGGAGACTTGCGGAAAAACCACTGATCAAAAAACACACAACACCCTGCAAGCCACGATTCATAAGGCCTGCAGCGAGGTACTCCCACGTTACCCACAGCCGCCTCCACAGCAAACGGGGACAAGTCAAAACTGTGACAAAACAACTGTTTGCAGCGGCTTTATGTCGCGTTTTACGAAGTTTCCAATTTTGTTGTCCACAATTTCGCGCCGCCGCTGTGGATATGAAAAACGCCCCGGATCCGAGGATCGCGGGGCGTTTCAAGGTTGCACATAACCTGCAGGAGCCGGCTTGCCGGCGATGGCGTCCTTTTGGACATGCAAGGCTTGCTGGCCTCATCGCTGGCAAGCCAGCTCCCACAGTGACCGTGCCCTGCTGTTACCTCTCCGGTAAAGGCTTAATGCCCGCCCAGATAAGCGTTGCGCACCTCCTCGTTGACCAGCAGCTCCTTGCCGGTACCACTGAGGCGGATCTGCCCGTTGACCATCACATACGCCCGATCCGACAGCTTGAGGGCGTGGTTGGCATTCTGCTCCACCAGGAAGATGGTCATGCCCGAGGCCGCCAGTTCCCGCAGGGTGGCGAAGATCTGCTTCACCACGATCGGCGCCAGGCCCAGGCTCGGTTCATCCAGCAGCAACAGCTTGGGCCGGCTCATCAAGGCCCGGGCAATGGCGAGCATCTGCTGCTCGCCGCCGGACATGGTCATGGCCCGCTGGTTGCGCCGCTCCTTGAGCCGTGGGAACAGCTCGAACATGCGCTGCATATCCTCGGCGGCGAACTTGTCGCCAATCGGGATGGTGCCCATCAGCAGGTTCTCTTCCACGGTCATGTCGGGGAACACCCGCCGGCCTTCCGGCGACTGGGCAATGCCGTTGGAGGCGATGTAGTGGGAGGACTTGTGGGTGATATCGACGCCACGGTAGATGATCTGCCCGCCCGCCGCCCGGGGCTGGCCGAAGATCGACATCAGCAGCGTCGACTTGCCCGCGCCGTTGGAGCCGATCAGGCTCACGGTTTCACCTTCGTCGATATGCAGCGAGACCTTTTTCAGGGCCTGGATCGGACCATAGAACACGTCCAGATCCTTGAGTTCGAGGATAGGTTGACTCATACCAGCTCCTCTTCGTCGGCACCCAGGTAGGCCGCGATCACTTTCGGGTCGTTGCGGATCGCCTCGGGCCCGCCCTGGGCGATCACGTTGCCGTGGTCCAGCACCACGATGTGGTCGGAAATGCTCATTACCATGCCCATGTCGTGTTCGATCAGCACCACGGTCAGATCGTGCTCGTCGCGCAGCAGCCGGATCATCGCGCTCAGCGCTTCGGTTTCCTGAGGGTTGAGACCGGCAGCCGGCTCGTCGAGGCAGATGATCTGCGGTCGCGTGCACATGGCCCGGGCAATTTCCAGACGGCGTTGCTGGCCATAGGAAAGTTCACCGGCCAGGCGGTTGGCGCAGTCCACCAGGTCGACCACTTCCAGCCAGTAGAACGCCGTGTCCAGGGCATCGCTCTCGGCCTGACGGTAGCCCTTGGTGTTGAGGATGCCGGCGAGCATGTTGCGGTTGACCCACATGTGCTGGGCCACCAGGAGGTTTTCCAGCACCGACATTTCCTTGAACAGACGGATGTTCTGGAAGGTCCGCGCCAACCCCGCCCGGTTGACCAGGTGGGTGCCGCCGAACATTTTGTAGTAGAGCCGGCTGGCGAAGGTCTTCGGCGACACGAAGTCACTGACCCGGAAGGACTCGCCGAGCAGCTTGATGACATTGGTCACCTGGCCACGTGTATTGAGTTCGATCCGGCCGCCGGAAGCCTTGTAGAACCCGGTCAGGCAGTTGAACACAGTGGTCTTGCCGGCACCGTTGGGGCCGATCAGGGCGAAGATCGAGTTGCGTTTGACTTGCAGGCTGACATCGCTGAGGGCCTTGATCCCACCGAAGTGCATCATCAGCTTCTCGACCGACAGAATGATTTCATCGTTCATTGCGCGGCTCCCTCGTGCAAAGCGCCTTTACGCGGGGCGACACCGGTACGGCTGATGCGGATCAGGCCACGGGGGCGCCAGATCATCATCAACACCATCAATACGCCGAACAGCAGCACGCGGTACTCGGCGAAGCTGCGCAGCAACTCAGGGGCGACGGTCAGGACAAACGCCGCGATCACCACGCCGATGGTCGAGCCCATGCCGCCGAGCACCACGATGGCGAGGATCAGCGCCGATTCGAAGAAGGTGAACGAGGTCGGGTTGACGAAGCCCTGGTAGGTGGCGAAGAACACCCCGGCCAGGCCCGCGGTCGAGGCACCGAGGGTGAACGCCGAAAGCTTCACCAGCACATGGTTCAAACCCATGGCGCGGCAGGCGATCTCGTCTTCACGCAGGGCTTCCCAGGCGCGGCCGACCGGCATGCGGGTCAACCGGTGCTTGATATAGAGCACCGCCAGCACCACCAGGAACAGCACGGCGTAGATGAAGTAGAACTTCACATCCGGGTTGTAGGCGATCCCGAAGAACTCATGGAACGGAATCCCGCCATCCTTCGCCCGCTTGCCGAACTCCAGGCCGAAGAAGGTCGGCAGCGGCGCCGGCATGCCGTTCGGGCCACCGGTCAGCGACAGCCAGTTGTTGAGGATCAGGCGGATGATTTCACCGAAGCCCAGGGTCACGATGGCCAGATAGTCGCCATGCAGGCGCAATACCGGGAAGCCGAGGATGCAGCCGGCCATCGCGGCGGCGATGGCGGCCAGTGGCAAGACGGTCCAGAACCCCAGCCCCAGGTACTGATAACCCAGCGCCAGGCCATAGGCACCGATGGCGTAGAAGGCCACGTAGCCGAGGTCGAGCAGGCCCGCCAGGCCGACCACGATATTCAGGCCGAGCCCGAGCAGGACGTAGATCAGGCCGAGGATCACCACCCCCAGCAGGTAGGAGTTGGAGAAGAACGGGAAGATCACCGCGATGGCGATCATCAGCGGGATGATCCAGCGCAGGCGCGACTTGTAGTCCGGCGCCAGCACATGCACGCCCGAGCCGCTGCTCTCGAAACCGTCGAGAATGCGCAGGCCCTTCGATGTCTGCAGGAACAGGCTCAGGGCAAAGCGGCCGAGCATCACGATGGCCACCAGCCAGGCAACACGGGCCGGTTCCAGGTTGAAGCTGTAGCCCTCCAGGACGATCCCGACAATGGGACCGAAGACGATCAGGGCAATCAGGCCGGCAAGAATGGCATCCACCAGGCTTTTTTTGATATCGAGCGATTTTTTAGTGGCTGAGGACATTGCTTACACCTTCGACACAAGAGGACGGCCGAGCAGGCCTTGCGGCCGAAAGACCAGGACCAGGACCAGCAGCGAGAAGCTGAAGACGTCCTTGTAGTCCGAGTTGACCAGACCGGAGAACAGCGACTCGGAAATCCCGAGGATCACCCCGCCGAGCATCGCGCCCGGCAACGAGCCGATGCCGCCGAGCACCGCGGCGGTAAACGCCTTGATCCCGATGACGAAGCCGGCGTAGAAGTCGAAGGTGCCGTAGTTCATGGTGATCAGCACGCCGGCCAGGGCCGCCATGGCCGCGCCGATGACGAACACATAGGAGATCACCCGGTCGGTGTTGATCCCGAGGATCGAGGCCATCTTGCGGTCCTGCTGGGTCGCGCGACACATGCGACCGAGCTTGGTGTACTTGATGACATAGGTCAGCAGGCCCATGCCGAGGAACGCGGCGATCAGGATAAAGACCTTGGTGTAGGTCAGCTGGACGAAGCCGGTGCCGATATCGATGCGCCAGGCGCCGGTGAGCAGCGTCGGAACCCCTTGCTGTTTCGGGCCCTGGGCGATCTGTGCGTAGTTCTGCAGGATCAGCGAGATACCGATGGCGCTGATCAGGGGTGCCAGGCGGGTTGAGTTGCGTAGCGGTTTGTAGGCGATGCGCTCGATGGTCCAGCCATACACGCCGGTGACGACGATGGTGAAGATCAGGGTACCGAGCATCAGGAGCGGGAAGGATTCAATACCGAAGTAAGCCAGCAGAGCCAGACTGATTGCCGCGAGGTAAGCGGAAATCATGTAAACCTCGCCATGGGCGAAGTTGATCATGCCGATGATGCCATAGACCATTGTGTAGCCGATGGCGATCAGGCCATAGACCGACCCGAGGGTCAGGCCGTTGACCAGTTGCTGCAGGAAAATACCATCCATAACGCAATCTCACGCATTTTGAGAGACTGCACAGAAGCGTGCCGCGACAGACCGGGGTTCAACCGCTGTCGCAGCACAGCCATGTGCAGTTCTACGAGAAAAGACAGGTACTGCACGGACACTCATGACGACCGGCCGACGCCCGGGGGCGCCAGCCAGATCGGCTCATGTCACTTCTGTTTTTCCAACTGATGGTATTTGCCGGTCGCGTCCCACTGATAAACCACGTAGTCGGAAACCTTCAGGTCGCCCTTGGCGTCCCAGGTCTTCTCGCCCATCACGGTCTTGACCGGATGCGCCTTCAGCCACTTGGCCGCATCTTCGCCCTTGTTCGACTTGGCACCGTTGAAGCCGGCGGCCAGGGCCTGGATCGAAGCATAGGCGTACAAGGTGTAGCCTTCAGGCTCGGTACCGGCCTTGCGGAACTGCTCCACGACCGCCTTGCTGTCCGGCAGCAGGCGCGGGTCGGCGCCGAAGGTCATGTACACGCCATCAACGTATTGCGGGCCGCCGGCGGTGGTCACCAGTTCGTCGGTCACGACACCATCGTCAGACATGAACTTGACGTCCTTCAGGCCTTCGGTACGCAGTTGCTTGACCAGCGGACCGGCTTCCGGATGCAGGCCGCCGAAGTAGACCACGTCGGCACCGGCCGCACGGATCTTGGTGACCAGGGCGCTGAAGTCCTTTTCGCCACGGGTCAGGCCTTCGTAGATCACCGGGTTCACGCCACGCTTGATCAGTTGAGCCTTGGTGGCATCCGCCAGGCCTTGGCCGTAGGTGTCCTTGTCGTGGATGACCGCGACTTTCTTGCCCTTGAGTACATCGACGATATAGTCGCCGGCAACGATGCCCTGCTGGTCGTCACGTCCGCACATACGGAACATCGCCGACAGACCGCGCTCGGTCACTTGTGGGTTGGTCGAACCCGGGGTGATCGCGATGACACCCGCTTCGTCGTAGATTTCCGACGCCGGGATGGTCGAGGACGAGCAGAAGTGCCCGACGACACCGGCCACTTTCTGGTTGACCAGGTCCTTGGCGACCGTTACCGCCTGCTTCGGTTCGCAGGCGTCGTCGCCCTTGACCAGGACGATCTTCTCGCCGTTGACGCCGCCTGCCGCGTTGACCGCATCGGCCGCCGCTTGTGCACCTTTCATGTACTGCTCGCCAAATGCGGCATTGGCACCGGTCATGGGACCCGCTACACCGATCTTCAGATCCGCCTGAGCAAACGCAGAAACACCCAACGCAGCAGCCACTGCGAGGGCTACAAAGCCTTTCTTGTAAAACGTCTGGGACATGAGGTGGTGCTCCAAGGTTTTTTTAGTTGGCACTGCGACTTCACTGAATGCTCAGAGCAAGGGGCGTGCCATAGGTTTTTTGTTCTGCAAAAAGTCGCTGTCTTATTGTTTTATGGACTGTTTCGGGCCCTTTTTAACTGGGCGTGCAACCGTCTAAACCGCGGAAGGTGAAACCCGTTTTTTCAAAAGGTGCAACCTTAAGGTGCCACTACTGCAACCACCGCACCGAAAGGCGTGCAACCGCCCTGTAACAACGTGCGTCACCGAAGTGCACACTCACAGTGCGCGACTGCTACATCGCGCACCATTACAGGCTAGCTGCATTGGGTAAAAGCGCCGTCCGGATTGGCGCTTTTGTTGTATCAAATAACAATGCGCAGGCACTGGCCCGCGTGATACAGCGAGAATCCGGCCTCGTACAGCCAGCTGCGCAGCCCCACCGCCGGGACCGGACGCATCGGCGCGAGGGGAATCGGCAGGGCCTGAGGATTTCCGTTACACAGGTAATCGGCGAACGCCTTGCCGACCACCGTCCCGGTGGTGACGCCGCGACCGTTATAGCCGGTGACTGCCACCAAACCGGGCGCCGGTTCGAACAGACGCATCAGGTGATCGGGGGTAAAGGCGATGCAGCCGGTCCAGGTGCACTCCCAGTCGACCTTTTTCAGGTAGGGAAAATAGTGCTGCTGCACCCGATCGGCCCAGGCGCGCAGGAACCACGCGGGTTTCTGGTTGCCGTTGCCAAGACTGCCCAGAAGCAGCCGGCCGTCGGCGTCGCGGCGGATACTGCTGAGCACCTGGCGGGTATCCCAGGAGCCCTGTCCGCCCGGCAGGATCTGCCGCGCGGCGTCTTCGCTCAGCGGGCTGGACGCGACCTGATAGTAGTAACCGGGAAAGAAGTTGCGCCGCAGTTCGGTCCACTCACCTTCGGTGTAGGCGTTGGAGGCCATGACCACCTGCTCGGCACTGACCGCGCCATCAGCCGTCTGCACCGACCAGCGCGGGCCCTGGCGTTCCAGGCGGGTAACCGGCGAATGATCGAACAACTGAGCACCGAGGCCGGCGGCAGCCTTGGCCAGGCCCGAGGTGTAGGCCATGGGATTGAGGGTGCCGGCACGCCGGTCGAGCAAGGCGGCGGCAATCTTTGTGGTCCCGGTGGCGGTTTCGCAGGCACTGCCGGTCAGCAGTTCCACCGGTGCTCCGCGACGCTTCCATTGTTCTTCGCGGCTGCGCAGATCGGCCTCGCCACGGGCATTGTGGGCCATGTGCAAAGTGCCTTCACGGCGCAACTGGCAATCGATGGCATATTTGTCGACCAGGCTGAACACCAGTGCCGGGGCGGCACCGAGCATGTGATTGAGCTGGCTGCCCACGGCCTCGCCGAAACCGGCCTCGATCTCGTCCGGGGGGATCCACATCCCGGCATTGACCAGCCCGACATTGCGCCCGGAACCGCCATGCCCGGTGCGGTGGGCTTCGAGCACGCAGACGCGCTTGCCCTGTTCCAGCAGGTGGATCGCGGCGGACAGGCCGGTGATACCGGCGCCGATCACGCAGACATCAACGCTCAGCTCACCCTTGAAGCGCGCCGCCTCAGGTCGCTGCGGCGTCAGTTTTTCCCATAGACACTCTTCGCGTAACGGCATTGCCAGACTCCGAAAATGAAACCCAACAAACTCCTGAACTTCCTGATCGTTCCCACGCTCCGCGTCCGCTCTTGTGACGCAGAGAGTCACAGGCTGCATGCCCACGCAGAGCGTGGGAACGATCCGTGAAACTCCCGTTCAGTCGAAGGTAATGCCCTGGGCCAATGGCAGTTCCAGCGAGTAGTTCACGGTATTGGTCTGGCGACGCATGTACCCGCGCCATGCATCGGAGCCAGACTCACGGCCCCCCCCGGTTTCCTTCTCGCCGCCGAACGCACCGCCGATCTCCGCCCCGCTCGGGCCGATATTGACGTTGGCGATACCGCAGTCGCTGCCCACCGCCGACATGAACTGCTCGGCCTCGCGCACGTCGGTGGTGAAGATGCACGACGACAGGCCTTGCGGCACCGCATTGTTCAGACGCAGGGCTTCGGCAAAGTCGCGGTAGCCGACGACGTACAGGATCGGCGCGAAGGTCTCGGTGCAGACCACTTCGCTCTGCTCCGGCATTTCGACGATGGCCGGCGAAACGTAATAGGCATCGGGGAACTTGTTTTCCAGTTGGCGCTTGCCGCCAAACACCCGACCGCCCTCGCTCAGGGCCTGTTCAAGGGCGTCCTGCATGGCCTCGAAGCTGTGCTTGTCGATCAGCGGACCAACCAGGTTGCCTTCCAGCGGATGGCCGATGCGCACCTTGGAGTAGGCCGCCTTGAGGCGGCTGACGATCTCTTCCTTGACCGATTCGTGGGCAATCAGCCGGCGCAAGGTGGTACAGCGCTGGCCGGCGGTGCCGACGGCGCTGAACAGAATGGCGCGCACCGCCATATCCAGATCGGCGCTCGGACCGAGGATCATTGCGTTGTTGCCACCCAGTTCGAGGATGCTGCGGGCGAAACGGGCGGCGACCTTCGGCGCTACTTCGCGGCCCATGCGGGTACTGCCGGTGGCGCTGATCAGGGCCACGCGCGGATCGTCGACCAGGGCTTCGCCGGCATCGCGACCGCCGATGATGACCTGGCTGAGATACTCCGGCGCATCGTTGAAATGCTTCAGCACACGCTCGAACAGCGCCTGACAGGCCAGCGCGGTCAGCGGGGTCTTTTCCGAAGGTTTCCAGATCACCGCGTTGCCGCAGACCAGCGCCAGCGTGGTATTCCAGGCCCATACCGCGACCGGGAAGTTGAACGCGCTGATCACCCCGACCACCCCCAGCGGGTGCCAGGATTCACGCATATGGTGGCCCGGACGCTCGGAAGCGATGGTCAGGCCGTAGAGCTGGCGCGACAGACCGACCGCGAAATCGCAGATATCGATCATTTCCTGTACTTCGCCCAGGCCTTCCTGGGTGATCTTGCCGGCTTCCCAGGACACCAGCTCGCCCAGGTCGGCCTTGTATTCGCGCAGCACCTCGCCGAACTGGCGCACCAGTTCGCCGCGACGCGGTGCCGGCACCTTGCGCCAGGCCTCGAAGGCGTGCTCGGCACGACTGACCTGCTGCTCCACTTCCGCCGGGCCTTCCCAGCTCACGGAGGCGATGCGACTGCCGTCGATGGGCGAATGCACGGGCTGCTTGCCCTGTTGATACAGCGCCGGGTTCACGCCAAGACGATCGAGCAATGCGGCAACCATGGGGTCACTCCTTCAAACGGGAATCGGAAATCTTCAGCCGGAAAAACACGGCATTTCAGACCTCTAGTTGTAGCGGCCTTGAGACTTGCCAACAAACGACCTTTAGGCGAGATATCATTCCGTTTATTCATGCAGCGCAAGAAACAGAAGAAAAGGCCCGTTCATGCTGAATAAAAGACACCTGCCCTCGATCACCGCCCTGCAATGTTTCGAGGCCGTCACCCGCCATTTGAGCTTCACCCGCGCGGCAGAAGAGCTGAACCTCACCCAGAGCGCCGTCAGCAAACAGGTCGCGCAGCTTGAGGAATTGCTCCAGCACCTGCTGTTCCGCCGGGTGCGGCGGCGCCTGCAACTGACGCCGGCGGGCGACCTGTACCTGGTGGAAGTCCGAAAAATCCTGACCCAGGTGGAGATGTCGACGCATTACCTGCGTTCCTACGGCGGCGAAACCGAAGTCCTGCGGGTGTCCACGCCTTCGACCTTCGGCGCCCGCTGGCTGGTGCCACGACTCAAGGGCTGGCGCCTGCGCCATCCGCATATCCACCTGGACCTGTGCAACGAGCAGGAAGCCGACGACCTGCTGCAGGGCCGCAGCGACCTGGCGTTCTATTTCGGCCAGGGCTCGCGCCCGGGCACCGAGTGCGTGAAGCTGTTCAGCGAGGAACTGGTGCCGGTCTGCGCGCCCTCCAGCCTGCCGGACAAGCCGTTCACCGACCCGACGCAGTTGAGCGACCTGGTCCTGCTGCAGAACGCCTCGCGCCCCCAGGCCTGGCACGACTGGTTCGAAAGCCAGGGTTACCAGACCGAGCACAGTTACCACGGGCCACGCTTCGAAACCTTCTACATGTGCATTCGCGCGGCGCAGGTCGGCTGCGGCGTGGCCTTGCTGCCACGGTTCCTGGTGGAAGAGGAACTGGCCGACGGCAAGCTGGTCATTCCCTGGCAGCATGCGATGCCCAGCCATGACGCCTATTACCTGGCGTATCCGGAACATTCGGCGGAAGTCCCCAAGGTACGCGATTTCGTGCGCTGGATGCTGGAGCAGATCGACCCGTCCCTTCACACCTGATCCCCTGTGGCGAGCGGGCTTGCCCGCGCTGGGGGCAAAGCCCCCTGAAACCTGGTAACTGGGCGTATCAGGCAGACCGCCATGACCGGGTTTACGACTGCTTCGCAGCCGAGCGCGGGCAAGCCCGCTCGCCACAAATGTCGATCCGGCGCGATTTCCCGCCAAAAATCGCTGGTAAAACCGCCCACGGGTATGCGCCACTAGCGGCATTCATTTAAACACTGCCAGGACGTCGGCGGCGGCGACCGGCATGGAGATACCCGTTATGAGCGATAAGGCCTTCGGCGATCGCATCGTGCAGAACCTGCTCGACACCGACTTCTACAAGCTGACCATGATGCAGGCGGTGCTGCACAACTACCCCAACGTCGAAGTCGAATGGGATTTCCGCTGTCGCAACAGTGAGGACCTGCGTCCGTACCTGGCGGAGATCCGCTACCAGATCGAGCGCCTGGCCGAGTTGAGCCTGAGTGCCGACCAGCTGGGTTTCCTCGAACGCATCAGCTTCCTCAAGCCGGATTTCCTGCGCTTCCTCGGCCTGTTCCGCTTCAACCTGCGCTACGTGCACACCGGTATCGAAAACGGCGAGCTGTTCATCCGCCTGCGCGGCCCGTGGTTGCACGTGATCCTGTTCGAAGTGCCGCTGCTGGCGATTGTCAGTGAAGTGCGCAACCGCTACCGCTATCAGGAAACCCTGCTGAGCCAGGCCCGCGAGCAGCTGTATCGCAAGTTCGACTGGCTGAGCGCCAACGCCACCCCCGACGAGCTCGCCGAGCTGCAGGTCGCCGACTTCGGCACCCGCCGACGTTTCTCCTACCGGGTCCAGGAGGAAGTGGTCAGCGTGCTCAAGCATGACTTCCCGGGACGTTTCGTCGGCACCAGCAACGTGCACCTGGCTCGCGAGTTCGATATGAAGCCCCTGGGCACCATGGCCCACGAATGGATCATGGCCCACCAGCAACTCGGCCCGCGACTGATCGACAGCCAGATCGCCGCACTCGATTGCTGGGTCCGCGAATACCGCGGCCTGCTGGGTATCGCCCTGACCGACTGCATCACCACCGACGCTTTCCTGCGGGATTTCGACCTGTATTTCGCCAAGCTGTTCGACGGCTTGCGCCACGACTCCGGCGACCCCGTGCAGTGGGGCGAAAAATGCATAACCCGTTATCACCAGCTGGGCATCGATCCGATGAGCAAGACCCTGGTGTTCTCCGACAGCCTCAGCCTGCCCAAGGCCCTGGAGATATTCCGGGCCCTGCGCGGTCGGATCAATGTCAGCTTCGGCATCGGTACCAACCTCACCTGTGACATTCCCGGGGTGGAACCGATGAGCATCGTGCTTAAAATGACCGCCTGCAACGGTCAGCCGGTGGCGAAGATCTCCGACGAGCCGGGCAAGGCCCAGTGCAAGGATCCGAACTTCGTCGCCTACCTGCGCCACGTGTTCCAGGTGACCGATTAATCCGTTTTCGATTGAATATTACGTGAGGAGTGAATCATGCAAGCCGTACAGCGCCAGATTGCTGAACAGCTCAAGGTCCAGCCGCCGTTCGCCGACCAGGCAGCCCTCGAGGCCGAGGTGGCCCGGCGCATCGCCTTTATCCAGAACTGCTTGCAGAACTCGGGCCTCAAGACCCTGGTGCTGGGCATCAGCGGCGGCGTCGACTCGCTGACCGCCGGCCTGCTGGCCCAGCGCGCCATGCGTGAGTTGCGTGAAAGCACTGGCGACGCGCAGTACCGCTTTATCGCGGTGCGCCTGCCCTATGAAACCCAGTTCGACGAACACGACGCCACCGCCTCGGTGAACTTCATCGACCCCGACGAACGCCATACCGTGAACATCGGCCCGGCGGTCAAGTCGCTGGCCGGCGAAGTCGCGGCCTTCGAAGGCAAGGCCGCGGTCTCGCGGGACTTCGTGCTGGGCAACACCAAGGCGCGCATGCGCATGGTCGCGCAGTACACCATCGCCGGTGCCGCCAATGGCCTGGTGATCGGCACCGACCACGCGGCGGAAGCGGTGATGGGCTTCTTCACCAAGTTCGGTGATGGCGCCTGCGACCTGGCGCCCCTCAGCGGGCTGGTGAAGAACCAGGTCAGGGCGATTGCCCGCAGCTTCGGCGCCCCCGAGTCGCTGGTGGAAAAGATCCCCACCGCCGACCTCGAAGACCTGGCACCGGGCAAACCTGACGAAGCGTCCCATGGCGTGACCTATTCCGAAATCGATGCCTTCCTGCACGGTGAAGCGGTGCGTCAGGAAGCCTTCGATATCATCTGCCGGACCTTTGAGAAGACCCACCACAAGCGCGAGATGCCCTTCGCGCCTTGAGCTCTCGCAGAGTTGATCGTTCCCACGCTCAGCGTGGGAACGCCTCACCGGACGCTCCGCGTCCAGCCTTACTGCGACGACGCAGAGCGTCGAGGGCTGCATTCCCACGCAGAGCATGGGAACGATCATCCAGATTCGACCCGATCACTGTGGGAGCCGGGCTTGCCCGCGAAAGCGCCAGCCCGAGGAACAAATCCCTTCCAGACACCACAACCCGACAAAACGGAATGAACCCAGCATTTTTTTTCGCTTGCCCGGTTGCCGTCCGGGGGCTTTCATAGGGACTCATTTTTGCCGCCAGAGTCCTCCCTCATGTCCTCCTTCGAAGGCTTGTTCTCCCTTGTCGCTTCCGTGCTCGGCCAACCCGCCGCCCAGTGGCTGGAACAACACGTCGACGTGCCGGCGGCGCTTCATGACTTTTCCCGCAGCGACGACGCCCTGCACCGGGTCTGGCTGGCCGAAGCCCTGAACCTGTGCCTGTTCCACAAACTGGTGGAAGCGGTGCCCGATGGCCGTCGCTATGTGGAAGAGCAAGCCGGGGACGGGCGCAAGGTGGTGTTCGATCACGGCGCCATCCGTACCGTCGACTGGAGCGAAAACGGCGAGCTGCCGCGCGGTCGCCTGGCCTTCTCGCGGCTGCTGGAGCCCCTGGGCTTCACCGATGTCCGTACCTACCCGCTGACCAAGCTGGGAATGACCGGCTGGGGGTATCGCCAGATGGACCTGCCGGAAGATATCGCCCAGTTCTTCGTTTCCGAACTGCACCCGGGGCGTTTCAGCGAAACCTTCCAGGACGCCGTCGGCCGCGTGGTCGCCTCCAGCCGCGACCCGCTGCAGGCCGAGCACCTGAGCATTCTCAAGCGCCTGCGCCTGACCCGTTACTGCCGCCTGGGCGAAGCCCTGGTCCTGCTGCCGGCGCTGTACCAGGCCTTTGGCCGGCAACACGGCGCGGTACACCAGGCGGACTACCAGGTGTTGCTCGCCGAAAGCGCGGAAATGGCCTGGATCGCCACCGAAGGCAACAGCTTCAACCACCTCACCGACCGCGTCGCCGACCTGGAAGCCACGGTCGCGCAACAGCGCCAACGCCAGCGCCCGATGAAGGACAGCATCGAAGTCTCCGCTTCCGGCCGGGTGATGCAGACCGCCTACCGCGCCTGCACGGTCAGCCGCGGGCTGATCGACGCCCAGGGCCAGTACCGCGAGCATGCGGTCCCCGGCTCCTTCGTCGAATTCATCCAGCGCCGGATCGATCCGGAAACCGACCGGCTCGACCTGAACTTCGACAGCAGCAACGCCCAGGGCATTTTCAAGATGACGGCGTCGAAAGGCTGAAACAACGGCCTGTTTCTCGTAGGAAATTTCTGTTTTCTTCGGCAACTCTTGAGACAGCGCAAACACCTCGGCAGTCTGCGCCAACCCTTGTTGGTCAGGACTGTCGCCGATGTTGTTCCAGCACAAAGCCCCTCATGTTCGAGCCACTCCTCTCTTCCAGCGCCCCTGGTTCATCCCGCTGATCGGGCTGATCGGAGCACTGTGCTGGATCGCTACCGCCACCAGCCAGTCAGGCAGCTCCGCCAACGGTCGCCCCAGCAAGGAACACTTCACCCTGAGCGGCGCCATGCCCAGCCAGACGGCCTTGCGCGCCAGTGCCCGCTATACGCCCGAGCGCCAGCAGACGGGCTGCCCCTACCAGCATCCGACGCTGCATTTCGACACCCTGGCGGGAGACGCGGGCCGCGACTTCGATTTCAATATCCCCACCGGCTACGAACTGCCCGATTGCCAGCTCGCCCTGAGCGAGGTGAGCTTCGAGACCGAGGCATTCTATGGCCAGGACAACCATCAGCGCAGCATCACCAACAGCGGTGCCATCACTCTGCGCGATGATCTGCGCGCCGGCGTATCGGGGTTTCCGGCGTCGGGGGAAAAACACTACCGAGGCCTCTGCGACTGGCAGGAGCAGGACGCACCGGCAGGTATCGAGCCACAGAAAACCCTGAACTGCTACAGCGTCGACGAGCAATGGCAAATGCTGGGCAATGACTACAAGCGCAAACAACTGGGCGGGGTATTCAGCCGCCAGGAGCTGGAGGGGAGGAGGATTCGACTGGAATTGAGGAGGAGCGATCAGTCCTGATCCCGCAGGGCGCGGGATCAGGTGCGACAAAGGCCGTTACTTGAGCGTGACGGTGCCTTTCATCATCGAGATATGGCCTGGGAACGAGCAGAAGAACCCGTAGTTTTCGCCTGCAGCCAGTTTCGACACATCAAAGCTCACCGAGTCCTTCTCGCCAGCACCGATGATCTTGGTGTGGGCGATGATGCGGTCGTCGCCGTCTTTCAGGTAGTTCTTGTCGATCCCGGCGGCCATGCCATCACCGGCAATAGCGGCCATGTCGGCGGTCTTGCTCAGCACCAGGTTATGGCCCATGACATTCTTCGGCAGGCTGCCGGAGTGGGTCAGGTTGACGGTGAAGCTCTTGCAGCTTTTGTCGATGGTGATTTCCTTGGTGTTGAAGGACATCTGATCGGTGGAATCGACAGTGACCGAGCACTCCGCGGCCAGCAATTGGCCGCTGGCCAGGGTCAACAACGATACCGCAACGACTTTGGCAAACATGGTGAATCTCCAAGGCAGGGTATGAAAATCAACGGATCAAACGGGAAGACTGCCTGAAACCAGGCCAGGTTCCCCTGATCTGAATCAACAGATTGTATACAATCCTAAGCTATCGCCTCGATGGATACAATCAACCAGCCAGACGAACCGGCGCGGCCTAACATTAGTCCATCGCCATCTACCGGAGCGTCTGCCATGCCTCTCAACAGCCTGCTGTACAGCTTGCTCGCCGCCTACGCCTGCGGTGCCTGCGGCACCTGCGAAACGCCAGTGCGCGAGCGTTAAAGCTTGGAGCCTGGTCGGCCAGCCTTTACTCTGGAGGTCGAGCCCGCTGATTCCAGTGTCATTGTTACGTGTGCTGCGTGACGAACACAGGCAGAATACGCGCCGCTCAACCTCACCTTCGACCCCAGAGGATCGCCCATGGCCAAACCCAATTACTCCTTCGCCAAACGTCAACGAGACCTGGCCAAGGAACAGAAGAAAGAGGAAAAGCTGCAACGCAAGAAAGCCGAGGCCGAAGCGTTGCTGAACCCCGAAGCGCAAAGCGATACCGTTGAAGGCGCTGAAGAAAAAGAGCAGGCGCCGGACGCCTGAGACCATCGGATCAAGGCTTGTTGTGGGAGCGGGCTTGCCCGCGAAGCTTTTGAAGCGGACGCGGAGCGTCCAGCGAGGCGTTACCACGCCGAGCGTGGGAACGATCAAAAGCTTCGGGGGCAAGCCCCCTCCCACAGGTGCTTGATCAGCAGGAAAGCCCGACCTCACCCACCGGCATCACCGTCACCCGCACTTCCGGGTCATGGCTGCCGCCCCCCAGAATCACCCCCCGCAACGGCGACACATCGGAGAAGTCCCGGCCCCAGGCCAGGGTGATGTGCTCCAGTGCCGGCTGCACATTGTTGGTCGGATCGAAATCCACCCAGCCCAGCACCGGACAGAACACCGACACCCAGGCATGCGAGGCATCGGCGCCAATCAGACGGGGCTGGCCGGGTGGCGGCTGAGTCAACAGGTAGCCGCTGATATAGCGCGCCGCCAATCCGCGCGAACGCAGGCAGGCGAGCATCAGGTGGGCGAAGTCCTGGCAGACCCCGCGCCGCCGTTCCAGTACTTCCACCAGCGGCGTGGCGACCTGGGTCGCTTCGGCATCGAAGGTGAACTCGTGGAAAATCTTCTCCATCAGGGCCTGCACACCCACCAGCAACGGGCTTCCCGGCGCAAAGCAGCTCTCGGAGAACTCGACGAAGCTTTTCTTCAGGTGCACATAGGGTGACTCGAAGCGATAGCGGCAGGCCTCCAGTAACTCGGCCGTCACCGGCTGACTGCTGTAGGTCAGCGCATTGCGTGTCTCTTCCCAGGCCGGCGAGCCGTTGAAGTCCAGCGTCGGCCGCGCCAGCACTTCCACCGTCAGGCAGGCATTGACCAGCAATTCATCATGGGGCCGCTCGAAGGCCAACCGGGTCAGCGGGTTGCCGAAGACATCCAGTTCATCACGCCGCGAGGTCGGCTCGGGACTGATCTGCAATGTCCGCGCGCTGCAACGCTGCCAGTCGCAGGCGCGCGGCCACAGATGCGCCAACTGCTGGGCGAGGGACACCGGGCTGTCGTAGTGATAGTGGGTGTCGTGGAAGATCTGGTACTGGGCACTCATCACACGGACACCGTCTGCTGGCTGATATCATCGACATGGGCGAAATGCCGCAAGGCCAGGCGGTCGGACACCTGGCCGCTGGCATCGGCGACCTCCTGCAACAGCTCGGCCAGACCGTCGAGCACCTCGCGCACACCGCTCTCGCCGAACAGCGCGCCCTCCAGGTTGCCCAGGTCGAACCGGGCCAGGCGCTCCACCAACTGAGTCAGGCCCAACTCACGCGGCACGCCGAAGTCGTCGTTGAGGCGGCGCAAGGTGCGGCTCACCAGTTTCAGTTGGAACAACACCGCGTGGGGGTTCTGTTCATCGAGCAGCAACAGATCGAGCACCGGGATCAACTGCGGTACCGCCAGGTAGCGGGAACGGTAGGTGATGCTGCTGTTGCCCAGCTCCAGCAGCCACTCCAGGCCGGCCTGGTCGAACACCGCGATGCCGCGCAGGAACGCCGCCAGGCTGCTGCTGAGAAATTGCAGGCGCTCGATACGCCGCCCGATCATCAGGAAACGCCAGCCTTCGTCGCGGGTCATGTCGTCCAGGGCAAAGCCGGACAACGCCGCCAGGGACATCACCAGCCGGTTGAGGAAATCCAGCAGTTCACCAAAATCCGGGGCTTCGGTTTCCAGGCTCAGGGCTTCGCGTTGCAACTCCACCAGCGCCTGCCAGTTTTCCCGTGACAGCTTGCCGCGCACCTGCGAGGCCGCCCACTGCAAGCGCTGCAGGTTGGCCCGCAGGCTGAAATGCCAGTCATCACCGAGCAAGGCCGCCAGCAGGCGCTCCGGCAGTTCGCCTTCGTCCGGCAGCAGCATCAGGCTTTCACCGAGGTCGACCGCCGCTTGCAGGGCTTGCGGGTCGTCGCCGTCGACATACCGCGCGAGCATGATCCGCAGCAGCCGCGCGCTGTCATCGCAGCGCTCGCAGTAACGCCCGAACCAGAACAGGTTTTCCACCACCCGCGACGGCAGGTAGGGGTCGCGCCGCACCAGGTCGTGCACGCCAAGGGAACGCTGGGCACGCCATTGTTCGCCGCTCGGCATGCGTTCGCTGAGGACCCAGGTGTCCTTGCTCGCCCCGCCGCGTTGCATCGACACCACCTCGGCATCAGCTTCGGCCGCAACCCGCGTCAGGCCGCCGGGCAGCACCCGATAACCGTCGGTGCTGGCAACCGCATAGACCCGCATACCGATGGCCCGGGGTTGCAGGCTGCCGTCCTGCTCCTGCCAGATCGGCGCATGAGACAGCTGCGCCAGCTCCTGGGCGACATAGGCGTAAGGCCGCGCCCGCATCCGCTCGGCCAGGGCCTGGCGCTGCGTCTCGTCGAGATCGCGACCGAACACCGGGACGAAGCTCTGGGACGGAAAGGCCGGCTTGATCAGCAGCTCCGGCAGTTTTTCCAGGGCCTGGGCCAGTACCGGCGCCTCACCGCACCACCAGGTGGCGATGGACGGCAGGAGCAGTTCTTCGCCAAACAGATGCTGATTGATCTTCGGCAGGAAACCCAACAGGCCGGGCGACTCCAGCACGCCACTGCCCAGGGCGTTGGCCACCAGCACCCGGCCCTGGCGCACCGCTTCCAGCAGGCCGGGCACGCCCAGGGCCGAATCGGTGCGCAGCTCCAGCGGATCGCAGAAATCGTCGTCCAGCCGGCGCATGATCGCGTGGACCCGCTGCAGACCGCTCAAGGTCTTCAGATAGACCGTGGCGTCGCGCACGGTCAGGTCGCCGCCCTCCACCAGCGGATAACCCAACTGGCGGGCCAGGTAGAGGTGCTCGAAATAGCTTTCGTTGAAACGCCCCGGGGTCAGCAGCACCACCAGCGGCGCTTCGGCATCGCTGGGTGCCTGGCGTACCAGGGTCTCCTGCAGGGTACGGAAAAAACCGGCCAGGTGATGTACCCGCAGATCGCGGTACAGGTCGGGGAAAGCCCGCGAGACGATGGTGCGGTTCTCCAGGGCATAGCCGGCCCCGGAAGGTGCCTGGGTGCGGTCCGCCGTGACCCACCAGCGCCCGTCGGGGGTCCGAGCCAGATCCACCGCGAACAGGTGCAGGAAGGCGCCATCGGGCGGCCGGATACCCTGGCAGGGCCAGAGGAAATTGTTGTGGCCGAACACCAGTTCAGCCGGCAGCAGGCCATCGCGAATCAGCGTCTGCGGGCCATACAGGTCCGCCAGTACGGCATTGAGCAGGCGCGCGCGCTGGGCGATTCCCGCGGCCACCTGCTGCCACTCGTCGGCCGGAATGATATGCGGGAGCAGGTCGAGTTCCCAGGGCCGATCGGCGCCCTTGGGGTCGGCATAGACGTTGTAGGTCACGCCGTTTTCCTGGATCTGCCGGGCCAGCAGGGCCTGGCGCTGAGCCAGTTGCGCCGGCGTGCTGCGCTGCAGTTGGTCGAACAGCGGCTGCCAGTGCGCACGGACCGCGCCACTGTCGTCCAGCAGTTCGTGATAGGTACCCGGTGTCAGCGGGTAGCGGTCAAGCAGGTCAGGCATGGAAAGCTCGGCAGACGGCAAGGGAAGTCAGGTTAACGCAGACATGTGACGCACGGATATGCGAAAACTCCGTGCGCCCTGTCAGGCTTATGTGTGGCGCAGATCCAGCGTCATCGGCAGTTCATCGTTGATCTTCAACAGCGGGACCTCCAGCACGCCCGGGGTGTGGCCAAGGCGGAAGAAGCGCGCCATGCGGCGGCTCTCCGCCTCGTTGGCGTTCACCGGCAGCGTCTCGTAGTTGCGCCCGCCCGGATGAGCGACGTGGTACTGGCAACCGCCGAGGGAGCGCTGCATCCAGGTGTCCAGCAGGTCGAACACCAACGGCGCGTGCACCGGGATGGTCGGTTGCAGGCAGTTGGCCGGTTGCCAGGCGCGATAACGCACGCCGGCGACGAACTCGCCGACCCGCCCCGTCGGCTGCAACGGCACCGGGATACCGTTGCAGGTCAGCAGGTAACGCTGCGGCGGCAAGCCGTTGAGCTTGACCTGCAAGCGCTCCAGGGACGAATCGACATACCGCACCGTGCCGCCGACCGCGCCCTCCTCGCCCAGCACATGCCAGGGTTCGAGGGCCTGGCGCACTTCCAGCTCGATGCCGTTGACCGCGTAGTCGCCGACTTTCGGGAAGCGGAACTCCAGGTGCGCGGCAAACCACTCGGCACGCAGGGGGTAGCCGGCGGCATTGAGGTCGACGATTACATCGGCGAAATCCTGCTCGATAAAGTGCGGCAACAGGAAGCGGTCATGCAGCTCGGTGCCCCAGCGCGCCAGCTTCGGCGGTGCATAGGGCTCGCGCCAGAACCGCGCCACCAGCGCCCGCAGCAACAGTTGCTGGGTCAGGCTCATGCGCGCATGGGGCGGCATTTCAAAGGCGCGCAATTCCAGCAGACCGAGACGCCCGGTGGCGCCGTCCGGCGAGTAGAGCTTGTCGATGCAGAACTCGGCACGGTGGGTGTTGCCGGTCACATCGATCAGCAGGTTGCGCAGCAGCCGGTCCACCAGCCAGGGCGGGCACTCTTCGCCCGGCGCGGGCATCTGGGCAAAGGCGATTTCCAGTTCGTACAGCGAATCGTTGCGCGCCTCGTCCACCCTTGGCGCCTGGGAGGTCGGGCCGATAAACAGCCCGGAAAACAGGTAGGACAGCGACGGGTGGTTATGCCAGTAGCTGATCAGGCTGCGCAGCAGGTCGGGACGCCGCAGGAACGGCGAATCGGCCGGGGTCGCGCCGCCGAGGACAAAGTGATTGCCACCACCGGTGCCGGTGTGGCGCCCGTCGATCATGAATTTCTCGGTGGTCAGGCGGGTCTGGCGCGCCTCTTCGTAGAGGAACTCGGTGCGTTCGACCAACTCGTCCCAGCTCGCGGACGGCTGCACATTGACCTCGATCACTCCCGGATCCGGGGTCACCCGGAAGTTCGCCAGACGGCTGTCGGCGGGCGGCTCGTAGCCCTCCAGGAGCACCGGGCAATGCAGCTCTTCGGCGGTGGCTTCGATGGCGCCGACCAGCTCCAGATAGTCCTCGACCCGCTCCAGCGGCGGCATGAACAGGTACAGGCGGCCTTCCCGTGCCTCGGCGCACAAGGCGGTCCGGGTCAGCCAGTTCGCCGACTGATCGATCTGCGGTACACGCTCGTCGGTCTGCGCAGGCGCGCCGTGGGTCTTGAGCGCCTCGGTGCCGGGCAGCTCGGGCAGGTCCTGGTTCGGATCGAGCGGGTGTACAAACGGGTATTCCGCCGCCGTTACCCAGGGCTGGGACGCCAGCGGCAGGCGGTAGCCCAGCGGAGAGTCCCCCGGCACCAGCCGGCAATGCGCGTCCCGCAGGTACCAGCGCCCGCTCTGCCAGCGATCATTGGCGGCGGTGCGCGCCAGTGGCAGGACCTGGCCGATCACCTTGTCGAGGCCCTGGGAGAACACCTTGCGCAGGCGCGCGCGCTCCAGTTCGTCGCCCAAGCGCGGATCTTCGGCGCTGACGTTGATCGGCAACTGCCCCTCACGCCACAGGTAGTAGAAATTGTCCTCGTAGGCCGGGAAGACAAAACGGCCCGGCAGCTTCAGACGCTCGGCGACACTGGCGAGAAAACGCCCGGCCATGTCGCCGTCGGCGCCGTAGTCTTGCTGCTCGTCGGCGATCAATGCGCTGTTGTGCCAGATTGGTACGCCGTCGCGACGCCAGTAGCAATTCAACGACCAGCGCGGCAGTTGTTCGCCCGGGTACCACTTGCCCTGGCCGAAGTGCACCAGGCCTTGCGGGGCATAACGCTGGCGCATGCGCTGGAACAGTTCGGCGGACAACCGACGCTTGTCCGGGCCCAGGGCCGCGGTGTTCCACTCGGCGCCATCGGGATCGTCGATGGAAACAAAGGTCGGCTCGCCACCCATGGTCAGACGCACGTCGCCTTCGAGCAGGTCCGCGTCGATCTGTCGCCCGAGGGACTGGATCGCCAGCCATTGCTCTTCGGTGTAGGGCTTGGTGACGCGGGGCGCCTCCCAGATCCGCTCCACCGCCATTTCGTGGCTGAACTCGGACTCGCAGGGCTCCACCAGGCCGCTGATGGGCGCCGCTGACGAAGGGTCGGGGCTGCAGGCCAACGGGATATGCCCTTCCCCGGCAAACAGCCCGGAGGTGGCGTCCAGGCCGATCCAGCCGGCACCCGGCAGATAGACTTCGCACCAGGCGTGCAGGTCGGTGAAGTCGACCTCGGTCCCGGACGGACCGTCCAGGGCCTTCACATCGGCGGTCAGCTGGATCAGGTAGCCGGAGACAAAACGTGCCGCCAGGCCCAGGTGACGCAGCAGTTGCACCAGCAGCCAGGCCGAGTCGCGGCAGGAGCCGGACGCCGCTTCCAGGGTGTATTCGGGCGTCTGTACGCCGGGCTCCATGCGGATCAGGTAGCCGATGTCCTCGCTCAGGCGCTGGTTGAGGGCCACCAGGAAATCCACGCTGGGCTTGGGCGTCAGGTCGATGCCGTCGAGATAGGCCTTGAACCTGGGCGTCAGCGGCAGCTTCTCCAGATAGGGCATCAGCTCGTGCTTTTCATCGGCCGCGTAGGCAAACGGGATCTTCTCGGCGTAGGGCTCGAGGAAAAAGTCGAACGGATTGAACACCGCCATCTCGGCGACCAGGTCGACCTCGATGCGCAATTCGTCGGTCTTTTCCGGGAACACCAGCCGCGCCAGGTAGTTGCCCTGGGGGTCCTGCTGCCAATTGATGAAATGCTGCTCGGGCGCAACCTTCAGCGCATAGGAAAGAATCCGCGTGCGGCTATGGGGCGCCGGACGCAGGCGAACGATCTGCGGGCCGAGCTCGACGGCGCGCTCATAGCGGTAATGCGTGACATGGTGCAATGCGACATGGATCGACACGGCGTGCCTCCTGCGAGCCTGGGCTTATACCTGTGCGCGCAAGACTTATGCCACCCGGGCAAGTCCTGCGCTTTCGGCGTGAGTCGTGCTCGCTCAGCTAAGCACAGCACCAGAATGGCGCCAGCTTGAGGGCGTAGTGCAGAGAGTCGCACAGAAACGGGGCGAACGCCCGGACATCAGCCCTGGCGTGACTTGCGCCGGACCTTGAGGGCCTTGCGCAGGGCTTCGCGCTGGTGGCGGATGTCGACGAGCTTGCGGCGCATTTCGCGATGACGCGTGCTGTTGAGCAGCAGCAGGCCCAATAGCGGAAACAGCACAGCCAGTGCGTAGATGACTTTATGCGGATGATCCTCGAGCGTCGGCAATACGCCCAACAGGCACACCACCAGTACCCCGACCAATCCCCAGACCCACTGCGGCCTGCCACGCACCACCATGAAATTGCAGTGCACCACCACCAGTGTCACCGCCGCGCCGCCCACGACCGACCAGGTCGCTTGCTCACCGAGTGAGGCCCCGGCGAAATAGGACGCTGCCATCAAGGGGATAGCACAGGCCAATGAGAACAGCGCCGAGAAAATACCGCCGATAAAGGTCGGGAAATAACGTGCCAGAAAACGCGGCAGACTCAGGTCGTCCATCACTCCTCCAACTCCTCGTACAAGCCAACGGCAATGGTTTTGACATTGCCCGACAAACTGCTGCCAAGCAGGCCGATCGCCGCACCCAGGGAATCCTTGATCTGGGTGACGGTGGCATGTTTCAGTTGGGTCGGGGTAAAACGCTTGGGCAGTTCTCCAGCCAGCTGCTTGAGCTTGAGCATCTTCGGTGTCAGCCGCGGATCGTTGATGCTGAGCAGTTCCCTGGTCAACTTCGAGCGTTCCTGGCGCGTCAGTCCGCGCAGCACTTCACGCAGGCTTTTACCGGTCGTGGCCTTGGCCACCTTCACCAGTTTTATGGTAGTCAGGGTCGAAGCGCCCACGCCCAGCAGAGAGGCTGCATCCAGGCCTATCGAGGCGTATTGGTACCACTCTTCACTGTCCAGCTTATCGTTGAACGCCGGATTGACCACTTGCGCCACAGTGCGGATGCTCCCGGCGAAACACTGCACCGAACTGGCTGCCGCAGCGGTATACCCCAGGGCCACGACCACCGAACTGGCGCCGGCACTGAAGGGAACCGCAACCGAACCACTGAGCACGACAATCCAGCCCAATACCGCTCCGGTACAAGACAAGGTGGTATTGATCGCCTCGCCGACCAGGCGCGACTCTCGGGGATTGTCCTGCACCTGCTGGGCGAACTGCACCGGCGCGATGTACTTCTGCGCCTCGCGCAGGATGATGCGCTTGGGCTTGATGCTGCAGATCGGCTGGAACTCGCGCAGGGTGACAACGTTGAAATCGGCGTCGATATAGACCACGCCGGCCCCGACGATACCGGGATCGGCGTCAATCGCGGCAAACAGCTGCGGCAGGTTGATCTGGCTTTCGATGCGTTTACGGGCGAGGAACTGCGAAGGGCTGGAATCCATACCGATGCCAGGGAGCGGGTTGCTCATGCAGTGTTCATCCTTGAATCAAGCGCTGGGAAATTCGCCGCACCTTAGCAAACACACAAGGTCTCCGATAGAAACCAAAACGCCAGTATCAGGCTCGCACGCCGCTTTCAACGAGGCGTTTGACACGAACCGCAAACCAGCGCCGACAGGATCAAATAGCCGTTGAACAATAGGTATCTAACACCCTGGCAAGGCCATGCCGCCCTTAGATGACGCTCTGACTATTTCTGGCCCTGACTGATGCAGGCAGCGCCACTGAAAAGAGTATTTTCATGACCGCAACCGCCCCCCTCCCCGTAGTCGACTTGCCTGGCGACTATCTGATGTCCAGTGACACCTGGTCCGACCACGACGCACTGGATACCATCGCCAAGCAATTGACCACCTTCCTCGCGCCACTCGCCCCCGAGGAACAGAGACGCTACCTGGCGCTGTGCCGGGAAGAACCACGGCTCAAGAAACAGCTCGCCGAATCGCTGCAAGGGCTCAAGACCCGTTTCGAACGTAGCGCCAGGCACGATCTGCGCACGGCCCTCTACCAGGAAACCGGTCGATACATCGATCCGGAAAAGTCTCGGCTGAATACGAAAACCCTGAAGATCCCCCCGCGTACCGACGCCAAGGATCCGATCGAGCTGATCTACAGAATCATCGAACAACAACAGAAAACCAGACCCCGAAGAGCCTTGGACCCGAGTGCCCCGGTAGAGGAGGTCATCTCCATATCCTTGTGGCAGGCCGCCAGGGAAAATTTCTCTTTCACCGGGGCCACGGCCTCGTTTCCCTCAGGATTCGATTTCCAGAGACACAGCACCATCAGCGCTGTCTGCGAAGACCCCACGCAGAGCGTCTCGCTGAACGTGGAACGCTTTATCTCGATCGTTCGCTCCCTGGACCTGGGGGCGCGCCTGAGACACGAGTTGCATGAACAAATGACCGGCCGCATCAACGACCAACTGGGCGCCTACCAGAAGGCCAGTCTGGAACTGGCCGCCCTGGAAGCCTTGCGTCGCCAGATGCTGTCCGGCGCCGATCGGCCTTCGGTGGAACAGCTCATGCAGGCCGTGGCTGACAGACAGCTCATGAGCGCAGAGTTCTACAGCCTTGATTTCGGTCGCGACTACCTGCCCAATTTCGGCGATCTGCAATCGCTGCCGCTCCCCTTCTGCCTGATGCGTTTCGAACGCGGAGCGCCTCAAGGCGTGTTCAGTTTTTTCCCCGACCGTCCGGGTGGTGCCCTGCGCTACCACCTGACTTCCGCGCTGGCGCTCAAGGATCTGCGCGAGCAAATACGCAGGGATGCCGGCACCGGCCGGATCACCTGGCTTACACGCACCCTGTCGTTGATGAACCAGGCCGACTTCTACGGGAAGCTCAAGGCCCCGAGCGTCGATGAAAGCGCACTGACCACACCTGCCCGGTGGCTGTACAAGGCCTTTGGCGATACCGAGCCACCGGCCCGGCGCATCAATCTGGTCAGGACCCCGCAGCCGGAACGCGAACAACGCAGTTCCGTGCTGGAGACACTGACCCGGACCCAATCCCTGAGACTGATCGCCGACATCGCCAATACCGCCACCAGCCGACGCAGCCTCGACTGGCAAACGCTGATCAACACGCTTCAGTGGATGGCCAGCGAGACCCTGGAGCTGCTCCTGCTGCCCCTGCCTGGCGGAGCGCTGGGCCTCAATCACCTCATGATCAGCGCCAGCCTCGGCACCCTGGCCTACCAAAGCCTCGTGGCCGGCACCGAGCTGGCCAGCGGCAAAAAAATGGAGTTCGTGCAGGCCATCAGCGATGTCGCGGAACTGGTCATCACGGCGCGAATCCAGGCGATCGGCGCACGCCTTTCGGCCCGACGCACCCGTACACTGATCGAGTCCCTGGGCCGGCCTCGTAAAGTGACACAGGCGGCCGGTGATAGCCTCTGGTTGAGCGACTTGCGGCCTTACACACCACTCGCCCGGAGCACCATCGACGGACTGGCGATTGATGCCCGGGGCCTGTTCAAGAAAGACGGCAGGTTCTACGTCCAGATCAGGCTCGGCAGCGAGACCCGGGTCGGCGAGGTCATGCTGGACCATGGCACCGGTCGTTATCACCTGATGCACGCCGATGCCGATCGCTACAGACCGGCCATGGTGTTCGACCCCGGTACCCGGTTCTGGAAACTGGCGCCGGTCGATATCGGCACACTCTCCGATACGCAGTTGCTGCAGAAAATGCTGCGGCGCGATCTACCGTCCCTCAACGAGCAGGAGCTGGGTCGGTTGATGAAATGGTCAGGCCTTTCCCGGTCGAAACTGGAGAAAATCTGGCAGGGCGACGAAACGGCTCCCTGGGAAGCGAACCAGGCCGTCGGCGAACTACAGGTGCGCAAGGGCCTCGATCAGTTGCAAACAACCCTCGATACCGTCGATGCCGAACTCCCCCCCTATGCCGACAAGATCTTGCCCGCCCTGCTCGCCCGACAGATGCAGGCCCCCCTGCAGATCGAGAGCGGCGCGCCGGGCACGCTCAGCCGCTACGCCGCCCGGCAACGCCCGGATGCCGCGCCGAAACCGACGATCATGCTGGTCGAAATCCAGCCGGGACGCTATCGACCCGCGTATGAGCCGAAATCGGGCGAAACGGGCGCATTGCTGGAAACAACCCTGAAGGCCTATGAGCACCTCAACCAGCGCAACTGGATAAGCGAGACGCCGGCAACAAGGCCCGAACAAACCTTCGGACAGCGCCTGACACACTTGCGCAAGGCCCTCGCCACGGATATCCGGAATCACCAGCACGCCCTGTACCTGGCCCTGCTCGACAACCAGACGCGCTCACAACTCAAACCAAGCCATCCGGCCCATGCCTTTGCTCCTGTCAGCCAAACCGGACGGCCTCTCAAGCCCGCCGTCGGCGTACTGCGGGAACGCTTTCCCGGGTTGAGCCAGGCGGCGGCCATCGACCTTGTGGACAAGTATTCCTCGCTCCACGCGATCGCTCTGGACAGCCGACTCGAACCCTCGGTGCTGGCGGCGGTTCAGGCATCCCGACAGCAGAGCCGGATCATCAGTGCGTTGGCCAGTTGGGCGGACAAGGCCGAGCGCGGCCTTGGCGAAGACAGCGAAGCCTTGTTCTGCCGGCTGTTGTGCACCCTGCCACGCTGGCCCGGCCACCTGCAGATCCGCATCGACTCGGGAATCGACAGCAGTGGCCGACCGATCCTCTCGGCAATGCCCTCGCGCAGCTACGGGCTGGAGGATGCCACGACCACCCTCAGGTTGTTCAGAAACGGCGAGCGCTACATGGGTATCGATGCAACCGGCGGCCTGATCTACGTACCATCGGCCGAACACAACCTGGCCGGCAGCCTGCTGCGCTCGTTGAATGATGCCCGGCGTGATGCCCTCGGCTATCGACTCGACGAGCCGCAGCGTCTGGTCGACGACCTGCTGCGACTCGCCGAGGACCATCGCGAAGACCTCAAGGACCTGCTCCCGATTGCCGACCAGTACCTGCTCACGCCTGGCCGGCTCGCGCATTTTCGCCAGGAAAAGCACCTGCCCATCAGCGACGACGAGCAGTCGCTGTACAACTTTGCCGGCAAGCGCTACGTGAACATCGATGGTGGCGCCTACCAGGTCATGGACGATCGCGAGGCCTCCAGCCCGGGTCGCAAGGTCTACCGTATCGTCAAACCGGGCGATCCGGTGGCCACGGACCCCGAGAATCGCTATGTCGCGACACGCCCCGGCAGAAGCGAGCCGATCATTCGTCGCGCGGACGGCCAATGGGTCGGGATTGTCGTGGGCGGGGCGGGAGGCATGCCGCGCAAGATGGGCCGGCTGGAAACACTCAAGCAGCGGGACAACGAGCTTGTCAGCGAACTGGAAACCCACCACCGCGCGCTGCAAGCCTCCCAGGCGCGGCTATCCTCACATCTCGACGCCATCAACCGGGCGACTGACGGCAACGCCCGCAGGGCGGCCAGGATCGCCCATGAGGTTTACCTGCGCACCCATCTCAATCTGCTTGAGCAACACATCAGACGCTACGAAACCCACCGGCAACTCTGGATCAGGAAACAGGCTGACGACCTCTACCGCAACGAACTGCAATCCATGCGACTCAACCAGGTGGAGTACTACTCCAGACTGTTCCTGGTCGAGGACGACAACTTTATCTCCCAGGCCGGCCCGTCCCTGCCAGATCCATTGATCGAACCGCGACGGTTCCGTGACTTCAACAGAAAGATGCTGGCGAGCCTGACGAAACGAACGCCCATCCTCGAACAGCGGCAGGCCGCGATTGCCAGCCTTCTCGAACTGGCCCCGGGCAGGCAGACCGAGCAGAGGATCGAGCAGTTGAGCCAGGGCACGCCCGCCACGCCCCGGTCCATCGACATGGGAAAGCTGGTCGCCCTCAGCAATCTGCTGGCAGTCGGCGACCCGGTCGATCTGAACGCGCCGCCCATTTACCACTTCGAGGCGACGCAGGAAATGACCCGCTTCAGGGAAGTATTCGTGACGCTGGACCAGATCGGGCTGGTCCCCGAGGACAGGCAGATCGCCGTGCTCGATAACCTGCTGGAGCAAACCTCGGCGATACGGGAAAGCTTCGAGGCGATGAACTACTACCCCGAAGCCTCAACGGAGACCGCTCATCAAAAGGCGATCACCAATATCGTCGGCGGTTTCGACAACGCCATCGTCGCCGAGCTGGAACAACGCTATGCGCGGGCCAGCAGCAATGAAGCGCTGTCCACCAGTCTCGACGCCATAGACCTGGACTTCCTGCCTGCCCAACCGTCAACCAGCCATTCGCCGGCCCCGAGAAAGCGCCTGATCAAGGTCAGGCGAGGCGGCGAGGATCACCTCAAGCTCGGCCAGGAACGCATCACCGACAATGGGGAAACCCTGGTCGATATCATCGAAGAGGATAAGCCGGACGTCCCCTTCCAGTCCTATCACCAGGTCAACGGCCAATGGCGCGGGACCCAGGACTCGACCCCGCCGCTACCTGCCGAACAGCCGCGTAAATTGCCGGCTACCCGACTCAATGAGGCCAATCAACTGCTGGGCCAGGTGCAGACCTATCTGGCCAACGCCCATCGGGATGAACAGGCCAGGCAGAACCCGAGCAACATCGTCGAATACCTTGACGCCAGGGCCGGGCGGCTGGAGCAGCACGCCGCGGATATCGCGGCCTTGCCGGCCACCGAGGCGCCACAGGCGCAGACGCTGGCCGCCAGCCTCAGGCAAGCCGGCCTCGGCCTGCGCAACGAAGGCGAGAATATCAGGCTCAGGCTATACAAAGACCCGAATGTACTCAGTGTGCAGCGTCTGCTCTATCTGATCGACAAGGACCAGATCGATGTCAGCAAAATAAAACACCGGGGTGAGCGCGGCAAAGGCACAAGAAAAAGCTATCTCGACGTCTATTCAATACGCGACAAGGCCAGCGGGGATGAACTCTGGCATGCGCATTTTCACTACGCCCGCAAGGATGCCGCACCGCGCAACTTCGAACTCAGGGGCGGGCACCTGAAAACCCTGGAACAAAGCGGCCTGGGCGTGGAAAGCCAGATTCGCCAGCAACAGCAAGGCCTGCCCCATACGCCCATCTGGCGCGAAGCCTTCGACGGGCGCACGGCACAACAGCTGTTTGATCGGGTTGCCTGAGCCGATGAACCTGCTCGGGGCAGCCTGATCTCAGCGCGGCACCACCGGCTTGCGGGTCGGCTTCTTGCCTTTGCCCTTGGCCGCGTCGGCGCGCTCCTTGGCGGCCTGCTTGTTGCGGGCGAACGCGGCGGCCTTGGCCTGCTCGCGTTTGTCCCAGGCGTTGCCACCGTCGCTGGCACGCGGCGGCAGGCCGGTGTGCTGGGTGAGGATTTTGGTCGTGGTTTCCTTCGCCACCTTGTGGCTGCCGGCCGGCGTCGAGTTCTTCCGGCGGGCGCTCTGGTAGCTGTCGGTCGCCGGCTGGTGCAGCGGGATCAGCTGGTTCTTGCCCGGCCCGATCAGGTCGCCACGGCCCATGCGCAGCAAGGCTTCACGCAGCATCGGCCAGCCCTTCGGGTCGTGGTAGCGCAGGAACGCCTTGTGCAACCGGCGCTGCTCCTCGCTCTTGACGATGGTCACCGCGTCACTCTTGTAGGTGACCTTGCGCAGCGGGTTCTTGCCCGAGTGGTACATGGCCGTGGCGCTGGCCATCGGCGACGGGTAGAACGCCTGCACCTGGTCGGCACGGAAGCCGTTGCCCTTGAGCCACAGGGCCAGGTTCATCATGTCTTCGTCGGTGGTGCCAGGATGCGCGGCGATGAAGTACGGAATCAGGTACTGCTCTTTCCCGGCTTCCTTGGAGTACTTCTCGAACATCCGCTTGAACTTGTCATAGCTGCCGATGCCCGGCTTCATCATCTGGTTGAGCGGACCTTCCTCGGTGTGTTCCGGGGCGATCTTCAGGTAGCCGCCGACGTGGTGGGTCACCAGTTCCTTCACGTATTCCGGCGACTCGACCGCCAGGTCGTAGCGCAGGCCGGAGGCGATCAGGATCTTCTTCACGCCCGGCAACGCGCGGGCACTGCGATAGAGCTGGATCAGCGACGAGTGGTCGGTATTCAGGTTCGGGCAGATGCCGGGGAACACGCACGACGGCTTGCGGCACGCGGATTCGATTTCCGGGCTCTTGCAGGCGATGCGGTACATGTTCGCGGTCGGGCCGCCGAGGTCGGAAATCACCCCGGTAAAGCCCGGCACCTTGTCGCGGATCTCTTCGATCTCGCGAATGATCGACTCTTCGGAACGGTTCTGGATGATCCGCCCTTCGTGCTCGGTGATCGAACAGAAGGTACAGCCGCCGAAACAGCCTCGCATGATGTTCACCGAGAAACGGATCATGTCGTAGGCCGGGATCTTCTCCTTGCCATACACCGGGTGCGGCACACGCTGGTACGGCATGCCGAACACGTAGTCCATCTCTTCGGTGGTCATCGGGATGGGCGGCGGGTTGAACCAGACGTCCACTTCGCCATGCTTCTGCACCAGCGCACGGGCGTTGCCCGGGTTGGTTTCCAGGTGCAGCACGCGGTTGGCGTGGGCGTAGAGCACCGCGTCATTGCGGACTTTTTCCACCGAGGGCAGGCGGATCACGGTCTTGTCCCGGGTCATGCGCGGGCTGGCCAGGATCTGCACGACCTTGGCTTCCTGCGGATCTTCCACCGGCCCCTTCTCCTGCTCGATGGCACAAGCCTGGGTGTCCTGGGTATTGACGTACGGGTTGATGATCTTGTCGATCTTGCCCGGCCGGTCGATGCGCGTGGAGTCGACTTCGTACCAGCCCTGTGGCGTGTCGCGGCGAATGAATGCGGTGCCGCGGACATCGGTGATGTCTTCGATCTTGTGGCCGTAGGACAGGCGCTGGGCGACTTCGACAATCGCCCGCTCGGCGTTGCCGTAGAGCAGGATATCGGCGCTGGCGTCGATCAGGATCGAGTTGCGCACGCGGTCCTGCCAGTAGTCGTAGTGGGCGATCCGGCGCAACGAAGCCTCGATGCCGCCGAGCACGATCGGCACATGCTTGTAGGCTTCCTTGCAGCGCTGGCTGTAGACCAGGCTGGCACGGTCCGGACGCTTGCCGGCCATGCCGCCCGGCGTGTAGGCGTCGTCGGAGCGGATTTTCTTGTCGGCGGTGTAGCGGTTGATCATCGAGTCCATGTTGCCGGCCGCGACCCCGAAGAACAGGTTCGGCTCGCCGAGCTTCATGAAGTCGTCCTTGGACTGCCAGTTCGGCTGGGCAATGATCCCGACGCGGAAGCCCTGGGACTCCAGCAGCCGGCCAATGATTGCCATGCCGAAGGACGGATGGTCGACGTAGGCGTCACCGGTGACGATGATGATGTCGCAGGAATCCCAGCCAAGCTGATCCATCTCTTCCCGACTCATGGGCAGGAAGGGCGCGGGCCCGAAACATTCGGCCCAGTACTTGGGATAGTCAAATAACGGCTTGGCTGCTTGCATGGCGATGACCGATGTGGAGACGAAAAGTATCGAGATGAAATTCGCGGGGCGCGCAATATAGCACAAATTTTGATCAAGTCCGACGATAACAGTCGGTTTTACCTGCGTCCATCCGCCCAGGTGCAAGCCGACAACTATCTAGTGCCGCCGCCCGACCGCCTTGTCGTTAGCTGACGCTTCAAAAAACCGGCAAGGCTACCGTCATGACTCCAACCTCTCCCCAACTCACCACCGAACAGTCTCATTTCGACGTGATCAAAGAGCATTTGCCAGCCTGGCTGCTCAATGCCCCCGGCGAGCAACGCAACGCCTTGCGCCAGAGCATGCTCGCCAGTTGCAATTCCCGGCACGAGGTCCAGCGGATGATGGCAAAACTGCAATCGCCCGAGCAATTCGTCAAGCCGCTGCTGGAACAGGCCATCGCCGTCAATTTCCGACTCACCCTGGATGTCGGGCGGGCCAACTTCGTTCACGTGCGCAAAAACGACTATTTCTTCGGATTGGTCTCGGTCCAGGGCCAGACCACCGAGCAAATACTGTTGTCCGCCGCCCTGCGCAACTTCGAGGAAGCGCTCACCAGTGCCGACCTATACGGCGCGGGATCGGGGATCTACCCGATAGCCGGAAACCGAGACAACAAGACCCGGATCAAACCCGAGGAGTTCGCCCTGGTCTGCCGCCGCCTTGATTTCGGCAGCCTTTATCAGGCGCACCTGCGGTCCGTGCTCGCAGTGCCCGGTGACGATCGCGAAAGCAGCACCCGGGACCCTCTGATCAAGAGCTACAAAGACGCCTTTGCCGTAGCGATACACATGGCAATCCTCCAGCAGAAGATCTCGACAGATTGCTACCGGGTATTGCTCGACGTACTGAATGATCGTTATGTCGTCAGGCAGGATACGCAATCCTGCTCGCTGCTTGAATTCCTCGGCCTGGATGTCAGCGAGGTGCTGGTGATCGGGCTGGATGCCGAGGATGGAACACATCCGTGCATCGTCTATATACCGCAGGATCCGTTCGCCCCCCTGGCACGCTACAACTCGCTCAAGGATTTCGAAGACGCGTTGAGCAGCAGACTGCTCTCACGCAGCTACCAGCGCTTCTTTTCACGGTTCCTCCCGATCAGTGCTCGGGGACAGCTACTCAGCCAGTTGATCAGGAAAGCCATGTGGCAAAAATGGGGACCGCAGACCAGCCCGATTCCGCAGCCCGCACCATTCTGGCTGGCGCTGCACCCCATCAGGGGCGACGCATTCAAAAGCCTGCGGGAGCGGCGAGTGCAACAGATCGAACGGCACGGGCGAGAGGTCGTCGTCCCCACGGCGGATATCGACACCCAAGCCCGTCAGCGCCAGCTACAGGTGTACGAAACGGCCGGCCTGGGTGTATTGATCCTCGCGGCATCGTTCATCCCCGTGGTCGGCGATATCCTGCTGCTCTTTACGGGGGCACAGTTGATCCGGGCGGTCTACCAGGGGTTCGATGCCTGGAGACGCGATGACAAGGTTGAAGCCCTCAACTACCTGATGGACGTCGCCGAGCAGGTCGCCCTCATGGGCGCAAGCGCGGGCGCCATCAAGGTTGGCGGGTTCGTCAGCTCGCTGATTCCCGTGAGGCTTTCGCCCACCTGGTCCAGCTTGTGGAAATCGGACCTGACACCCTATCGCCAACCTTTTGAACTGCCCGAGACGCTGCTCCCCGATGAACAAGGCCTTTATGACTATCAGGGCAAGCACTATCTGTCCCTGGACGAACACCTCTATGAAGTGGGTACCGACGGCAGCCCGCCCGGGTGGTCCATTCGACACCCCGACGACCCATGGGCGTACTCGCCGCCCCTGATGCAAAACGGCAGCGGGGCCTGGCGCACACTGCATGAAAACCCACAGGACTGGAGCGAACTGAAACGACTCAGGCGCTTGGGGCCGATCGCGGCGGACACCCGGCCTGAGGACCTGGAGCCGATCCTGCACGCCAGCGCCAGCGATTCGAACCTGCTGTTTGAGCTGCATCGCGACAACCAATCGCCGCCGGCACAATTGATCGATACCTTGAAACGCTTCCAGCTCGACAGGAGAGTCCGGGATCAGCAACTGCCGGACAGCCTCGGCGCGACCTCCTCCATGACCGCCGGACAAAACGCATCGGAACGCTTCGAAGCGCTTTATCAGCAGAGCGAACAAGTCGAAGGCCCCTTGCCCGAGCAGATCCGACAGGACTTTCCCGACCTGCCGAAAAGCTATGTCCAAGCCATGGCAAAATCCATCACCCCTGCCGAAGCCCGACAGATCCTCGACCAGAAAAGCCTGCTGCCCTACCTGAAGGACGAAGCCGAGCTCTCCATGCAGAACGTGGATACCGCCCGGCTCCATGAGGGCCTTTATCTGCGCACGGCATTCAATCCGGCCTCGGACCAGTTGGCGTTGCAGACGCTTGAAGCGCTGCCAGGCTGGTCGGGCAATGTTCGCCTGGAACTGTATTCGGCCACGCTGGCCGAACCGCCTGTCGCTTCCGTCGGCAGCGACACCGCGACGAGCGTCAGGCGCCTGCTGCGTGAAGGCTCGCGCTATCGGGTCTACGATGCCGACAGCCTGCCCATCTTCGCACCGGGCGACCTCTACTCGACCATCGGACGAGCCCTGCCCGAAACCGAACTCGACAACCTGGGCTTCAGCGGCCCGAATCGAAACACCGCCCTCAAGCAGGCGTTGATCGACAAAATCACCCAGTTGAGTGCTTCGCCAGTAGTCGTACGCCAGATTCCGGCTGCCCTGCCTTCACCACCTTACTGGCCCGGTCGCGCACTGGATACTCACTTCGCGCTGGAAACACCACCGGGAGACCTGGAGCAGATGGGCGATGAACTTTATCAGGGGGGCTTTTCCCGACACTACATCCGTGAGGGAGAGCGGTATTACCAGGTCGAGTCTGCGGATCCTGGCTGGAAGCTGATCGACGCCCGCAACCCTTTCCGCTTTTATCGCCCGGTATTGCGGCGAAGGGCCGGGCACTGGGAAATCAACACCGATATCGGCTTGAAAGGCGGCGCTCCGGGGCCGGCACACAGCAAGATCGAGCTGGTGGAAAGTGAATCAGACATGGCGACGGCGTATGAGTACACCCCGCCCGAGCCCTTCACCCGCGAAGACCTGCTGCGCATGAAATCCATCAAGTCCTATCAGCGCCAGCCCAACAGGATGGGCGACTATGACCGGGCGGACAATGGTCGCTACCCATTGCGGGACCTGCAGGGCAAGCCACTGCGCATCAAGAAGATCCAGAGCAAGAGTGAAGTCACCGACTCGGGAGTCCGCTACCAGGCCAAGGACATCCTGCCGTACCTGCAATGGGAAAAGCATGAAGAGGTCGCCAAGCTCTACGAAGAGAAGCTGTTGCTGCGGGTGTTCCGCGCGGAGGATGCCATGTTTCCCCAGGAGCAAAGCATGATCGGCCAGGCCATGGTCGTAGCCAGAAAACCGCTGAAAGCCGGAGAGGCCATCGGCGTGTATGGCGGCAACTTCATCCCGTTTCACGTCAGCAATGCCCGCAAGGATCCGTTCGTGATCGACATCCTGCCCGGCCCTCCTGTCAGCAGGCCGAAATGGGATCGGCTGGTACTGACGGGGGACAACATCATTTCGCGGATCAATTCCATCTTCGAGTACGAGGGCCCCCTTCCGGTCCGGCAAGCCAGCCGCGGCTACAACGTCGAGGGTGCGACGTTTCCCGTCGATGTCGATATCGGCGACGGGCGTCTGGAACCGTTCGTCCTCAGCGCCTTCTTCACCACACGGGACATTCCCGCCGATGAAGAGCTGCGCTGGAATTACGGTTACACCGAGGCGGGAGTGCGCACCACGTTCGCCGAACCCGAGACGAGCCTGGAGGCTTGAAGGCAGGCGGCACGCAAGTCCTGGTCACCCAACGCCAAACCGACAACGAGTCCCTCCATGCACACCACACAAGAACAAAACGCTCACAGGACCCTGCCCCACTACAGGTTCATCAGGTCCCGCTTGCCGGCGTGGATAAAAAACGCGACAGCCAGTCAACGCGCCAACCTGCGCTCGGCCTTGCTGAAAAGCAATCTCTCCGGGCTTCTGGTCGCAAACATCCTGGACCCGCTCAAAAGCATCGAAGTCTTTGCCGAACCGATCCTGGAGCTGGAGATCAGGAGCCGTGCCCCCGACCTCACCGACATGCAAGCCGCCACCCTGGTCATCCGCAGGAAAAAGCACAACCTGCTGGGCCTGCTGCCCATCTACGATACCGGCCCCGAGCATTCTCTCCTGGAAGCGGCGCTGTACAACTTCGAAGACAGGGAAACCTACGACAGCGCTTTCGAAAGCGGCTCGGCCATCTATTGCTCGGGGAAAAGCCAGGGCCTCGAAAGCGCACTTAAACCCGGGGTATTCGCCCACTATTGCCGCAGTCTCGACCTCGGCCGGGAATATCATCGACACCTCAAGCAGATACTGGATTTCGACCGCCCGGCTGATGAGTTGCTGATCTTCGCCAGCAAGCGCGAGCACTTCGTACGCCATGAGCAGAATCGCTTCGAGGTCCTGCTGCACATGGCAATCTTGCAGAAAACCATCCAGCCCAAGTGTCGGGATCGGCTGAAACACTTCCTCTCCCCCCTCAGTCAAAGAGCCGGCAAACTCCCGCTGTTCCATCAGGTGAAGTTTCTGGATATCCCATTGCCCGGCGTCATTCACTTCGCCTCCGACCCGGACGACAACACCGGACATTGTGCCCTCTACTTTCCTCAACACCCCGAATCCGCGCTTCAGGAATATCCTTCGCTGGCCGAGCTCCAGGATCAGTACCTCAAGCGCCTGCTCTCGGCGGACTTCCGACAGTTGATCAGCCGGCTCATGCCGATTGACCATCAGGGCAACCTGCTGGCGACAAAAATCGCCAAAGCCGCCAGCGGACGCTCGCCTGCGCAACTGCGCGGCCTGATCAGCCTTGCCAGGATTGACGGCGACCTGTTCGAGGAGATCCATGGGCAGCGACTGCAACACCTGGAAAGCGACGTCGGCAGGCTGGCCACGCCCAGCGCGCAGGCCAATGCCATCCGCCGCGAACAACTGCTGAATGAATACCAGAGCGCGCGCCAGGACCTGCTGTCCACCCTGAAAGGCCTTGTTCCCCGATTCCGGCAGAGCCTGTTGAGGCCGCCAGGCAGCCAGCTCGTCGCCACGGTCTATCAGGACTGGTTTACCTGGAGCCCCGAGGAAGTGAACGCCGGGCTGATCCATTTGCTGAATGTCGCCGAGTCGATGACAACCCGTCAGGCAGCCGGCGCACCAGACGGGTTGCCCGAGTTGATCCGCGTGCGGTTTCAGGGCCGCACGCGCCTGTGGAAGCCTGACCTCGGACCTTACCAGTTGGCGATCAGGCCGCCGGACCAGCATTGGCTAGCGAACTCGCCGGGCCTGTATTCATGGGCCCGGGCCACCGCCCTGAAACTGGACCGGCAGTATTACAAGGTCGAGCAACATGCCGACAGCGACCACTGGCATATCGTACTGACGGATTATCCAGGCGCCTATGCGCCCCCCTTGCGGCACAACGGTGTCGGCGCCTGGCGGACGATCCACGAGAAGGTCTCGACCTGGTCGAAACAAAAATTGATCGCACGCCTGGGGCCACATGCCGAAGGGCTGTCCGAATCGCTTGCGGACGCCGCCCTGACGCTCAGCGGCACAAGCCTTGACACCCTGCGCCATATTCACCACTACAGTCGTCGAACACCGCCCCTGCTGCTCGACAGTCTCAAGCGCCTGTGGGTATTCCAGGAAATCCACTACTTCGATCTCGACCAGGCCAAGGGCAACACGGCCTCCCGGCTGTCTCCCAGGATCCAGGCCTATCTGCTGACCAGGCTGCCGGGCTGGCCCGGGCACAAGGCGCTGGAAGTGTTGCGCAAGGGCTCCCAGGTGCTTGCCCAGTATGGCGCGGGCTTGACTCCGGTGAGCATTTCCGAGGAGCAGTGGGTGAGCGGAAAGCTGCTCAACGAGGTACTCAAGGCGCTCGATCAGGAAGAAATCGATGGGCTGCTGGAGAGCAGTGCTGCCCATTCCGATCAACTGAGCCAATTGGCGCTGAATCTGGTGGCCCAGGCGCAACTGAAACGCCTGGCCCTGTTCGAGCACCTGTATAGCGAGACCGAACAACCCGAGACACCCTCGCAACGACGGATACATCAGGAATACCCCGAGCTGCCCAGCAGTCATCTGGCCGATGCCATTTTCTCATTGGACGCGCAGGAGCAAGGCGAACCCGCAACGCTGCCGGTACTGAGCCTGGAGATTGAGCGGGCCCTGGAGCAGGTGCGGATCTCACGGGTATTCGAGGGCCTCTGTCCCGGTTGGCCGCACGCCCAGCAAAGTGATCGACTGGCCTTTTCACTGCTGGAAACCCTGGATGGTTGGCCACAGGATATTCGTCTCGAACTGTGGGACCCCGATATCGATACCGCCACCGCCCTGGAAGCCATCGGCGAGCACGACAGTCTGACCTACCGGCGACTGAAGAAAACGGGCGACTTCTACCTGCTGCAGGACCGGCAGAGCAAGACGCTGTCCGGTCCCCATGACCTGTACACGGGTGCCTGGCTGGCGATGCCAAAACTCACGCAACAAGCCCTGCATCGTGAATATAACGTCAGCCTGAGCGAAACACGGGCGGCGCCGGATCTGCAACAGGCACTCTTCTGGCAAGCCTCGACACTGCGCAGCCAGACGCCGGCTGTGCGCGCGGTACCAGACAAGCACGCGTCATGCGCCACCCTTGCACTGCCGGAAAGTTTCGCCGTACGCGGAACCATCGTGTCCGGCCTGGACCTGCGCGACGGCGGCATCTACTGGAATCTCCACGACAAGCCTCTCGCCGGCCATGCCCACTTGCACTACATCCGGGCCGGCGGCCGCTACTACCCGGTCCGGCAGGCCCCCGAAGGCTGGCGACTTCTGAACGCGAGCAATCCCTACAGTTTTTATCAGCCGTTGCTACAGCGCAAAGCGGATGGCGAGTGGGGCGTGCGAGCCGCGGAACCCTGCGGGTTCCCGGGGACAGGCACCCTGCAGGTCCAGGCAGAACCCGGTGCAACGTCAGGCCAACCTGACGACAAGCGCTTCACGTCGGATGAACGACAGCGCATGCGCAGCCGCAAGTCCTATCGATCCCATTTGAATTCGCCGATCACCTACGATCGTGTCGACAACGGCCGCTACCCCTTGCGTGATCTGGACGGTTATCCCGTGACCGTTGTCGCTCTCCATTACGACAGGACCGAAGGCAGCCGCCAGTCAGAGGCACGCGCCCGTAAGATCCTCCCCTATCTGCAGGCGCAAGGCCATGAACAGGTCGCCCGGCTCTACGAAGACAAGTTGGAAATCATGCGGTTCGAGCACGATGACATGCGTACAGCGCAGGAAGAGCATCTGGTCGGGAGGTACGCGGTTTCAGCCAGGCGATATCTCGGGCGCGGTGAAATACTCGGGGTTTACGGCGGCATGCTGATTCCGCTGATCGTCAGCCATCATCGCCGGGACCCGTTCGCCATCCCGGTCCGGCGGGACGCAACGCTGCAACTGCTGCGCTTTCGCGACGGTCGACCGGAACCGGCAGCCCCCTGCCTGTCGGGCGATAACATCCTGTCGAGAATCAACACGATCTACGAATACAGCAACGGCGTGCCCATCCGGCAAGCCAGGGACGGCTACAACGTGGAGTCCGTTGCTTTCGCGGTCGACGTCAAGGGCAGTGATGGCATCATCGAGAAAAACCGCTACTTCATCACGGCCTTGTTCACCAACCAGGCCATCTACGACTTCGCCGAGCTGCGTCTGAATCACGGCCACACACGGGAGCAGATCCAGACACTGGAGGCTTTACTCTCCAATCGCTAGGGCTTGGCGCCCTTACTCGTCATCGTCGAAGTTGTAACTGCCCGGCGCCAGGTTCTCGAAGCGCGTGTACTTGCCGATAAAGGCCAGGCGGATAAAGCCGATCGGCCCGTTCCGCTGCTTGCCGATGATGATCTCGGCGATGCCCTTGTGTTCGGTTTCCGGGTGATAGACCTCATCGCGGTACACGAACATGATCACGTCGGCGTCCTGCTCGATCGCTCCGGATTCACGCAAGTCGGAGTTCACCGGGCGCTTGTTCGGCCGTTGCTCCAGGGAGCGGTTGAGCTGGGACAGGGCCACCACCGGGCAGTTGAATTCCTTGGCCAGGGCCTTGAGGGACCGGGAAATCTCGGAAATCTCGTTGGTCCGGTTGTCGCCGCTGGAGCCGGGGATCTGCATCAACTGCAGGTAGTCGATCATGATCAGGGCGATATCGCCGTGCTCGCGCACCAGGCGCCGGGTCCGCGCGCGCATTTCCGACGGGCTGATACCGGCGGTATCGTCGATGAACAGCTTGCGGTCGTTGAGCAGGTTGACCGCCGAGGTCAGGCGCGGCCAGTCGTCGTCTTCCAGGCGACCGGCACGGACCTTGGTCTGGTCGATCCGCCCCAGCGAGGAAAGCATACGCATGATCAGCGATTCGCCTGGCATCTCGAGGGAGTACACCAGCACCGCCTTGTCACTGCGCAGCACCGCGTTTTCCACCAGGTTCATGGCGAAGGTGGTCTTGCCCATCGACGGACGGCCGGCGACGATGATCAGGTCGGACGGTTGCAGGCCGCTGGTCTTCTCGTCGAGGTCGGTGTAGCCGGTGGACAGGCCGGTGATGGCGTTGTCGGTGTTGAACAGCGTATCGATGCGGTCGATGGCCTTGGTCAGCAGATCGTTGACGCTCACCGGGCCACCGGTCTTGGGCCGCGCTTCGGCGATCTGGAAGATCTGCCGCTCGGCTTCGTCGAGGATCTCGGCGGCGGTGCGGCCTTCCGGGTTGAAGGCGCTATCGGCAATCTCGGTGCTGATACCGATCAGCTGACGCAACGTTGCCCGTTCACGAACGATCTGCGCATAGGCCTTGATGTTGGCGACGGATGGCGTGTTTTTCGCCAGCTCGCCCAGATAACCGAGGCCGCCGACCTGCGAGGTCTGACCTTCCTTGTCCAATTGCTCGGCCAGGGTGACGACGTCGATCGGCATGTTCTGATCGGCCAGTTTGGCGATCGCACGGAAAATCAGGCGGTGGTCATGTCGATAGAAATCACCGTCCGACACCTGGTCAAGCACGCGTTCCCAGGCGTTGTTGTCCAGCATCAGGCCACCGAGCACGGCCTGTTCGGCCTCGATGGAATGCGGTGGCACCTTCAGGGCAGCGGTTTGCAGATCGTATTGCTCGGGAGCGGAGATATCGTTCATGGCCACTTGAAATCAGATGGTGAGTGCAGAAAAACAAAGGGCACGACCTGAATGAACAGAGTCGTGCCCGATGTTAACCGCCTGGCGGGCAAGCCGCCAGACGATCGAGTGCTGCTTAAGCAGCCACCACAACAACGCGTACGGTTGCTTCGACTTCGGCGTGCAGGTGCACGGCCACGTCGAATTCGCCAACGTTGCGGATGGTGCCGTTCGGCAGACGCACTTCGCTTTTTGCCACTTCAACGCCGGAGGCGGTCAGGGCATCGGCGATGTCGTGGGTGCCGATCGAACCGAACAGCTTGCCTTCGTCACCGGCGGTGGCAGTGATGGTCACTTCCAGCTCAGCCAGTTGGGCGGCGCGCGATTCAGCCGAAGCTTTCTTGTCTGCTGCGGCTTTTTCCAGCTCGGCACGACGCTCTTCGAACGCAGCCAGGTTGGCAGCGGTCGCAGCGGTGGCTTTGCCGAAAGGCAGCAGGTAGTTACGGCCGTAACCAGCCTTAACGTTTACCTTATCGCCCAGGTTGCCCAGGTTGGCGATTTTTTCCAGAAGGATCAGTTGCATGTGGAAATCCTCTTAACTTTTAACCTTCACCGTTCGCGTTATCGGCGTCTTTCGACGCGAGACGACCGCGAAAATCAATCAGGCTGTCGACAATGGCCAGAACCACGAGCAACGGACCGAGCAAGTGCATGAAAGGCAACAACGTCACGTATATCCCCACCAGCCAGAAAGCAGCCAGTCGTTTCTGCGCCACCAGCCCGTGAATCAGGGCCAGACCGGCGAAGACCAGCGGTACGCCGCACAACGGCAACAGGATCAGTGCGTGCAGCCCGAAAAACGGAGCCACACACATGACGGCCAGCAGCGACAGCGCCACGTTCTTCGGCAGTCGGATGGCGCGAAACTCGCGACCGAAACCACCGGGGTTATACAACAACGCCTGCCAATAGCGCCCAAGAATCAGGCACAGCACGCTAAAGACCTGCAACGAAATCGCTGTCGAGATGATCATCAGCGGAACGGTCAGGGCAGTGAGAAACGCCTTCTGGTCTGCCGAGAGTTTCTCGTAGACCTCACCCATCGCCAGCGGCAGGACGTGTTCGAACGTCTGCGCCAGTGACTCGATGAAGGAACTGAACAGCGTTCCCAGGCTCACCGCACACAACAATCCCACGGCCATGCTGCATAGCAGCACGCGGTTCCAGGTATGCCCGGCGCGCAGAACCAACGCCAGGCTGCAAGCCCCGAACAGCACCAGAAGCGCCGTCGGGTCTTTCAGGAAATGCCAGCTCAACAGCACTGACAGCAACCCGATACCCAGGACGCTCAAGGCGTCCGAACCACGCCGCAGGAGCACAAGGCATCCAGCGGCGGCACTCAACCAGAACAACAGCGGCAATGCCGCGGATCCGGCCACAACCAACGTGGCCTGCACACGTCCCCGCATGATGAAGTCAGCTAAGGCACGCATGCATTCAATCCCTTACTACTTGTCGACTGCCCGGTCTCAGCGGCCGTGGCTGTCGGTGTAGGCCAGCAGGGCCAGGAAGCGGGCGCGCTTGATAGCGGTGGCCAGCTGACGCTGATAACGAGCTTTGGTACCGGTGATACGGCTTGGAACGATTTTGCCGGTTTCGGATACGTAGGCTTTCAGGGTGTTGAGATCTTTGTAATCGATCTCTTTCACGTCTTCAGCGGTGAAGCGGCAGAATTTACGACGACGGAAGAAACGTGCCATGTAATTGGCTCCTCAAAAGGTCCGTGGATTACTCGTCAGCGTTATCGCTGTTGTCGCTGTCATCACCATCAACGCCTTCGGCGTCGGAGTGCTCAGGACGGTCGCGACGCTCACGGCGCTCACTGCGGTTTTCTTCAGCCTTGAGCATCTCGGATTGGCCGGTGACGGCTTCTTCGCGACGGATGACCAGGTTACGGATCACAGCATCGTTGTAGCGGAAGTTGTCTTCCAGCTCGGCCAGAGCCTTGCCGGTGCACTCAACGTTCAGCATCACGTAGTGAGCCTTGTGAACATTGTTGATTGCGTAGGCCAGTTGACGACGGCCCCAATCTTCCAGACGGTGGATTTTGCCGCCGTCTTCTTCGATCAGCTTGGTGTAACGCTCAACCATGCCGCCGACTTGCTCGCTTTGATCCGGGTGGACCAAAAAGATAATTTCGTAATGACGCATGAATGCTCCTTACGGGTTGTAGCCTGCCGCTCAAAAGCGGTCAGACAAGGAGTGAATGACACTGGTGTGTCTTGCCTTCGAGTAGGCACAAATGCGCCAGCCATCACGGCAAGGGGCGCAATTGTAGAGAAGGGGGGCGAGGGGCGCAAGACAATTGGTGATTATTTGAACAGTCCGGCGCAAGTCGCGCCCCCTGTGGGAGTCCATGCGGCCCTGTGGGAGTCCATGGAACCCTGTGGGAGCCGGCTTGCCGGCGATGTCGTCCGGAGGGGCACCTCAAGACTTGAGGGCCTCATCGCTGGCAAGCCAGCTCCTACACAAGCCAGCTCCCAGAAGGCTTTGCGCTCATCAGGCTTTTTTGCTGGAGGCCTTGACGCTGCGCTGGCGCAGCGCTTCGAACAGGCACACACCGGTGGCCACGGAGACGTTCAAACTGCTGACGCTGCCGGCCATCGGCAGTTTCACCAGATAGTCGCAGTGCTCGCGAGTCAGGCGACGCATGCCCTTGCCTTCGGCGCCCATGATCAGGATCGTCGGGCCTGTCAGGTCCTGCTGATACAGCTCCTGCTCGGCTTCGCCGGCCGTACCGACCACCCACAGACCGCGCTGCTGGAGCTTTTCCAGGGTACGCGCCAGGTTGGTCACGGCCACCAGCGGAATCACTTCCGCGGCGCCACAGGCGACCTTGCGCACGGCCGGCGTCAGGGTCGCGGACTTGTCCTTCGGCACCACCACCGCCAGCGCACCCGCCGCATCGGCGGTACGCAGGCAGGCACCGAGGTTGTGCGGGTCGGTCACACCATCGAGCACCAGGATCAACGGTGCACCTTCGGTGCGATCCAGCAGTTCGTCGAGCATGGCCTCGCCCCAGACCTGGCTCGGACTGACGTCCGCCACCACGCCCTGGTGCACGCCTTCGACCCAGGCATCCATCTCGCGACGCTCGGCCTGGCCGACGGAGACCTTGTTTTCACCAGCCAACTGCAACAAGCCCTGGACCCGCGGGTCGCTGCGACCCTCCGCCAGCCAGATCTGCTTGACGCGCTTGGGGTGATGACGCAACAACGCCTCCACGGCATGCACGCCGTAGATTTTTTCCAACTGACTCATGACTTGGCCTTAGGTTTACGCGCCCCGCCGCTTTTCGCGGGACCGGTGCCCGCCTTGGGCGGACCTTTACGATGTTTGCTCGGCTTTTCCAGGGCCGCACCGCGACCCGGCTTGCCATCGGCCTTGGCCTTGCCACCGCTTTTCGCTTCAGCCAGCAGCGCCTGCTTCATTTCGCGACTCTTGCGCACTTCAGCGTTTTTCGCGGCGGCATCGCTTGGGCGATAGGCCTCGTTCGACTTCTTCTCGGCCGTGGTACGACGCCCGGTCTTGACCGGTTCGGCGGCTTTTTCAACGGCTGCCGGAGCGCCGGTTTCAGCACCACGCTTCTTGCGGCCAATCGGCGCGCCGAGGGTTTTCTCGGCCATTTCGAAATCGATCTTGCGCTCGTCGAGATCGACGCGCATGACCTTTACCTCCACCGTGTCGCCAAGGCGGAAGCTGCGTCCGGTGCGCTCGCCCGCCAGGCGGTGATGCACAGGATCGAAGTGGTAGTAGTCACCCGGCAAGGCGGTGACGTGCACCAGGCCCTCGACGTAGATATCGGTCAGCTCGACGAACAGGCCGAAACCGGTCACGGCGGTGACCACGCCCGGGAACGACTCGCCGACACGATCCTTCATGAACTCGCACTTGAGCCAGTTCACCACGTCGCGGGTCGCTTCGTCGGCACGGCGCTCGCTCATCGAGCATTGTTCGCCCAACTGCTCCAGGACCGCCTCGTCGTATGGATAGATCCGCGCCTTCGGAATCGTCATCGCGCCGGCACGCCGCACGTGCGGAGTGTCCTGCTTCGAATGGATCACGCTGCGGATCGCACGGTGCGTCAGCAGGTCCGGGTAGCGGCGGATCGGCGAAGTGAAGTGAGTGTAGGCCTCGTAATTCAGACCGAAGTGGCCCTGGTTATCGGCGCTGTACACCGCCTGGCTCAGGGAACGCAGCATCACGGTCTGGATCAGGTGGAAATCCGGACGGCTCTGGATACTGGCCAGCAAGGCCTGGTAATCCTTCGGCGACGGACCGTCCTTGCCCTTGTGCAGGGACAGGCCCAGCTCACCGAGGAACGCCCGCAGCTTTTCCAGGCGCTCCGGCGGCGGACCGTCGTGCACCCGGTACAGGGCCGGAATCTCGTGCTTCTTGAGGAATTCGGCGGTGGCCACGTTGGCCGCCAGCATGCATTCCTCGATCAGCTTGTGGGCATCGTTGCGGGTCGTCGGACGGATTTCGGCGATCTTGCGCTCGGAGCCGAAGATGATCCGGGTTTCCTGGGTTTCGAAATCGATCGCGCCACGGGTATGACGGGCCGCCAGCAGCACCTTGTACAAGGCGTACAGCTGCTTGAGATCCGGGATCACTTCCGAATACTCGCCGCGCAGTTTCTTCGCCTCGGTGGTTTTCGGCTGTTCCAGGATCGAGCTGACCTTGTTGTAGGTCAGGCGGGCATGGGAGTGGATCACCGCTTCGTAGAACACGTAGTCGGTCATCTCGCCCTTTTTCGACAGGGTCATTTCACAGACCATGGCCAGGCGATCGACATGCGGGTTCAGCGAGCACAGGCCGTTGGACAACTCTTCCGGCAGCATCGGTACCACGCGCTCCGGGAAATACACGGAGTTGCCGCGCACCTGGGCCTCGGCGTCCAGCGCCGAACCGATCTTCACGTAGCTGGAAACGTCGGCAATCGCCACGTACAGCTTCCAGCCACCGGAGAACAGCCGCAGCTTGCCCGGGATCGCTTCGCAGTAGACCGCGTCGTCGAAATCGCGGGCATCTTCGCCGTCGATGGTGACGAACGGCAGATGGCGCAGATCGACGCGCTTCTCCTTGTCCTTCTCCTCGACGACCGGCTTGAGCTTGCTCGCCTCCTTGAGCACGGCTTCGGGCCAGACATGGGGAATATCGTAGGTGCGCAGGGCAACATCGATCTCCATGCCCGGCGCCATGTAGTTGCCCACGACTTCGACCACATCGCCCTGGGGCTGGAAGCGCGGTGTCGGCCAGTGGGTGATCTTCACCTCGACGAACTGCCCGACGCGGGCATCAGCATTGCGGCCCGGCGTGACCAGCACTTCCTGCTGGATCTTCGGATTGTCGGCCACGACAAAACCGATACCGCCTTCTTCGAAGTAACGGCCAACGATGGTTTCGTGGGCACGGGACACCACTTCGACGATGACCCCTTCACGCCGGCCACGCCGATCCAGACCGGAAACCCGCGCCAGGGCACGGTCGCCATCGAACACCAGGCGCATCTGCGCCGGGCTCATGAACAGGTCGTCGCTGCCGTCGTCCGGGATCAGGAAGCCGAAACCGTCACGGTGGCCGGCTATGCGACCGAGGATCAGGTCCAGCTTGTCCACCGGCGCGTACGTACCGCGGCGGGTGTAAATCAGTTGGGCATCGCGCTCCATGGCGCGAAGGCGGCGGCGCAGGGCCTCCAGCTGGTCTTCGGTGGTCAGACCAAACTCTTCCACCAACTGCTCGCGACTCGCCGGCGACCCGCGCTCGGAAAGGTGCGCCAGGATCAGCTCACGGCTAGGAATAGGGTTTTCGTATTTTTCCGCTTCACGAGCGGCCTCGGGATCGAGGGACTGCCAATCGGCCATTAGATAAATTTCACCTTGTCTATATGCGGGTTAGTTTGGCATACGCGTATTGAAACGGGAAATTTCAGGCACGGATGACACCCGAAAACCCCTTTGTCGGCGGCTTCAGGCGCCACTGCAGACCGTTCGCGATATTTTTTTCACTTTTTCGAACGCAGGGGTTTACAGTACAACAGAGCCTCCGTATAGTGCGCGCCATCGACGACGGAGACGTTATCGATGCTGCCCAGATGGTGAAATTGGTAGACACGCCAGCTTCAGGTGCTGGTGACCGCAAGGTCGTGGAAGTTCGAGTCTTCTTCTGGGCACCAATTCCAGACTTCAGAAATTCTGAAGTCTCTCCAGAAACCCGCGAAAGCGGGTTTTTGCGTTTCTGACCCGACGCTTTCCTCGGTCCCCCCACAAAACCGCGACCGCCGCCCTTATCCCCGATATTTGATTTATTAAAAGCAAAACAGGGGTTTACAGATCAAAACAGCCTCCGTATAGTTCGCCACATCAACAGCGGCAACGCTGAAGATGCTGCCCAGATGGTGAAATTGGTAGACACGCCAGCTTCAGGTGCTGGTGACCGCAAGGTCGTGGAAGTTCGAGTCTTCTTCTGGGCACCAATTCAAGACTTCAGAAATTCTGAAGCCCCCCAAAACCCGCGAAAGCGGGTTTTTGTGTTTCTGCCTTCTGCAATCCCTGAATACACCACGCACTGTGCAGGAGCCGGTTTCATGATCGCTCCCACGCTCCAGCGTGGCACGCCCTACGTCACAGAAACGGACGCAGAGCGTCCATAGCGGCGTTACCACGCAGAGCGTGGGAACGATCAGATACACCACATACTGTGCAGGAGCCGGCTTGCCGTCGATGGCGTCCGCAAGATCGATGCAAGACTTGCAGACCTCATCGCCGGCAAGCCGGCTCCTACAGTAATTACGGCAACCGGAATCAGGCCCGGAACTGCCCCAGGCTGGCCTTGAGCTGCGCCGCCAGGCTGTCGAGCACCTTGCCGCTGGCCGTGGTTTCCACCACCGCCTGTGCCGCACGCTCGGCCTGGGCATGAATCACCTCGACCCGCCCACGCACCGCATGCGCGCCTTCGGCCTGCTGCGCCGCTGCCTGGGTCGCCAGACCGATGGCCGCATGCACCTGCTCCACCGAGGCCTGGACCGTCTGCTGCAACTTGACGCTGTTGCGCAACACCGCCAACCCTTCGTTTGCCTGCCGCCCGGCCTGCCCGATGGCCGCCACCGCTTCGCGAGCCCCCTGCTGCAAGGCGCCGATATGCGCCTGGATATCCCCGGTGGAACTCTGGGTCTTGCTGGCCAGTGCCCGCACCTCATCCGCCACCACCGCAAAGCCGCGACCGGTCTCGCCCGCCCGCGCAGCCTCGATGGCCGCATTCAGCGCCAACAGGTTGGTCTGCTCGGCAATACCGTGGATCACCGTCAGCACCACCTCGATCTGCTCGCTCTGCCGGGCCAGCCGCTCGATCACCTGTGAGCCGGTATCGACCTGCACCGCCAAGGCCTCGATCAAACCTCCGACCTGGGCCGAGGTCCGGGTATTTTCGTCGGTAGCCTGGCGAATATCGACCACTTGCCTGAGCGCCGCTTGCATCGCCTGGCTCTCCGACTGCGCCTCATCCGCCATACGCTCCAGCGCCCGCAGACTCTGTTCCACTTCGTCACGCTGCAACTCGGCCGCCTTGTCGGCACCGGCATTGCGCAAACTCATGGCACCGATCTCGACACCGGTTCGCTGGGCCACATCTCCCGCCTCACGCACGATGGGCTGCAGCTTATCGACAAAACGATTGACCGCCGAGGCCATGTCACCGATCTCATCATTACTGTTGAGCTGGACCCGTTTGGTCAGGTCACCCTCGCCCGCCGCCAGGTCGTTCAGCGCGGCGATCAGCAGATGCAGCTTGTTGACCACCCGTCGCCCCAGCACCACCGCGAGCAACAGCAGCACGCCAAGGCCGACCAGCGCCAGGCCGAGGCCGATCCGCCAACGCAGGGTCTGCGCCGCATCCTGGACCGTGCTGGTGGTATTCACCTGCATTTGCGCAGCCGTGGACTGTGCCGACTGCAAACGCGCACGCATCGCCGTCGAACTGTCGGCCGCCGCGCCCTGCAGGCTGTCACCCACCAGCTTGTCGCTGCTGGCGATCAAGGCCGTGAACCGCTGGTCCAGGGCTTTCAGATCGGTTTCGACCGAGGCCGTCGAGACCCCCATCAGGACCTTGCCGATCTCCACGCCATTGGGATTGATCGACGCCTCGAGGTAATAGACCGAGGGATCGTTTTTCGCCGCATTCAGCACCTTGTCCAGCGCCCGCTCGCCCTGGCCTTTTTCCAGCAGGGCCTTGTTGATCGGGTTTTCTCGGTTCAGGTAACGGGTCAGATGCTCGCCATTGGCATCGTCGTACACCACGAACAACACATTCGGATTGCGCTGGGCGCGACGGGCGAATTCGGACAGGGTCGGTACGTCACTGTCCCACATCGCCCGGGGAGCGACGGAGGCGAGCAGTTGCGCCATATCGTTGGCCGAATCCTTCAGATCCTTCTCCAGGGTGGCGCGCAGCTGTGCCTGCTCATCCTTCAACCGCGAGGACAAACCGCTGGTCAGGCGCTGACGCGTGCTGGAAGAAAGACTGTCGAGGCTCGACGTCACTTCCTTGCCAGCCTGCTCCAGCTCGCCGGAGAGCTTCTGGCTATCGACACCCAGGCGACTGCCGAGATCGGCCTCAAGGGCAGTGACTGTGCTTCGGGTCAGGGCGACCGCTACCAGCACTTGCACCAAAAGGGCGATACCGAGCGTAACGAACACGGGCCGCAGTAAACGGCTTTGTAACAGCGAGAGAATGGCCGACACTGGAGACTCCTCCACTTTGGCGCCATTAATTTGATGGCACACTTTTTAGAAGATAATCACAGCAAGGGTCGTGCCGCACAACAGACAGAAACGACAAAGGACCCCAAAAGGGGCCCTTTGTGATCTACATCAACAGCTTATCAGGCGAAAGGATGACGCAGAACGATGGTTTCGTTGCGATCCGGACCTGTCGAAATAATGTCGATCGGCGCGCCGACCAACTCTTCGATGCGCTTGATGTACGCACGGGCAGCCGCCGGCAGCTCTTCCAGGGTCTTGGCACCCAGGGTCGATTCGCTCCAGCCCGGCATTTCTTCGTACACCGGCTCCAGGCCGATATAGCTGTCGGCATCGGTCGGCGCGTCGATGACCGCACCGTTTTCGTTCTTGTAACCCACGCAGATATTGATGGTTTCAAGACCGTCCAGCACGTCCAGCTTGGTCAGGCAGATGCCCGAGATGCTGTTGACGTCGATGGCGCGACGCAGGATGACGGCATCGAACCAGCCGCAACGACGAGCACGACCGGTGGTCGCACCGAACTCGTGGCCACGCTTGGCCAGGAAGGCACCGACGTCATCGAACAGCTCGGTCGGGAACGGGCCCGAACCCACGCGAGTGGTGTAGGCCTTGGTGATGCCCAGGATGTAATCCAGGTACATCGGACCCACGCCCGAACCGGTGGCGATGCCACCGGCCGTGGTGTTGGAGCTGGTGACGTACGGGTAGGTGCCGTGGTCGATATCCAGCAGCGAGCCCTGGGCGCCTTCGAACATGATGTCCTTGCCGGCGCGACGCAGGTTGTGCAGCTCGGCGGTAACGTCGAGCATCATCGGCCTGAGCAGCTCGGCGTATTCCATGCACTCGTCGAGCGTCTTCTGGAAGTCGATGGCCGGCTCTTTGTAGTAATTGACCAGGACGAAGTTGTGGTAGTCCAGCAACTCGCCCAGCTTCGCGGCAAAACGCTCGCGGTGGAACAGATCACCGATGCGCAGACCACGGCGGGCAACCTTGTCTTCGTACGCCGGGCCGATGCCGCGACCGGTGGTGCCGATCTTCAGCTCGCCACGGGCCTTCTCGCGAGCCTGGTCCAGGGCCACGTGATAGGACAGGATCAGCGGGCAGGACGGGCTGATACGCAGGCGCTCGCGCACCGGTACGCCTTTCTCTTCCAGCTTGGTGATTTCCCGCAGCAGGGCATCCGGTGCAACCACCACGCCGTTGCCGATCAGGCACTGCACGCCTTCGCGCAGCACGCCCGACGGGATCAGGTGCAAGACGGTTTTCTCGCCGTCGATCACCAGGGTATGGCCAGCATTGTGGCCGCCCTGGTAGCGCACTACGGCGGCAGCATGCTCGGTCAGCAGATCAACGATCTTGCCTTTGCCCTCATCACCCCATTGGGTGCCCAGGACTACGACATTCTTACCCATAACACTTGTCCTCATTCGCGCAAACTTGGTGCCGGCAGCCGCCGGCAGGAAAACTCAAGAAGCCAGCGGCAATACTTGCCAAAGCCCGTTCTGCAGAATCAATTGCCGGTCGCAGTCCGCTTCACGGGCGGCGGCCAATAGCTGCCCAGGCAAGGCCTGGACGACACGCTGACCCTCACTGCGCAACTGGCAGACTTGCTGCCAGAGTGCCGCATCCGCACTGTCAGGCATCCAGATACCGCCAGACGGTAGCTCGATCTCAGCACGCCCCAGGGTCACCAGGGTTTTCAAATCAGTGGAAAAGCCCGTCGCCGGGCGCGCGCGACCGAAGTCCGCGCCAATATCGTCATAACGACCGCCCTGGGCGATGGCCTGGCCGACACCGGGGACAAACACCGCGAACACCACACCGGTGTGGTAGTGGTAGCCGCGCAGCTCACCCAGGTCGAAGTACAACGGCAGGTCCGGGAAGCGCACCGACAGCCGCTCGGCAATCGCCAGCAGGTCGTCCAGCGCCGCAGTGACAGGAGCCGGAGCCCCTGCCAGGCGCACCCGCGCCGCCGCCAGCACTTCACGACCGCCGCACAGGTTGACCAGCGCGCGCAGCATCGCCGCGAGCTCGGCCGGCAGGCCTTCGGTCAGGTCGATCACTTCGTCGATGGCCTTGCGCTGCAGAGCATCGAACAGTTGCTGCTCCACTTCACCGGACAGGCCGGCCGCACGGGCCAGGCCACGGTAGATGCCGACATGCCCGAGATCCATGTGGACATCCGGCACGTCAGCCAGTTGCAGCATCGCCAGCATCAGGCTGATGACTTCGACGTCACTGCTCGGACTGGCATCGCCATACAGCTCGGCGCCCAGCTGGATCGGACTGCGCGAGGACGACAAGGCCCGCGGCTGCGCATGCAGCACACTGCCGGCGTAGCACAGGCGGCTCGGGCCTTCGCGACGCAGGGTGTGGGCGTCGATACGCGCCACCTGCGGCGTGATATCGGCACGAAAGCCCATCTGCCGGCCCGACTGCGGGTCGATCACCTTGAAGGTACGCAGGTCCAGATCCTGGCCCGCGCCGGTCAGCAAGGATTCCAGGTACTCGATATGCGGGGTGACAACGAACTCATAGCCCCAGCTCTGGAACAGATCCAACACCTGGCGGCGCGCCACTTCGATGCGCGCCGCTTCAGGCGGAAGTACTTCTTCGATGCCATCTGGCAGGAGCCAGCGGTCTACCGTTGCCATTACGCCTTTCCCCTATGATCCGGGCGGCAAGCCCACAGGCGAGCCTTGAGTGAAGCAGAAAATGGTTAACGCGCGCGCAAGAACGACGCGACGAACAGCCGCAAACCGGCTTCGCCTACCACTTTCCTCGAAAAACCTGTCGAGTCGATCAACTCGGTTTTGCCAGCCTGCCGGTTAATCAACCATGCAGACGCAAAAAAGCCGGGAATTTCCCGGCTGCCGCATCATACACACGTTTTCCGAAAGGATCACCCCGCCAGGCGTTTTAGCCGCCCGGCGGGTGTGTTGATGCGCTGTGGATCAGGGCTTGGCTTTTTCCAGGTAATGGAAGAAGTCACTGCTCGGGTCCAGGACCAGCACGTCGCTCTTGTTCGCAAAGCTTTCACGATAGGCGCGCAGGCTGCGATAGAACGCATAGAACTCCTGGTCCTGGCCGTAGGCCTTGGAATAGATGGCAGCGGCCTGGGCATCACCGTCACCGCGAGCCTCTTCGGACTGGCGATAAGCTTCAGCCAGCAGCACGCGACGCTGACGATCGGCGTCGGCACGAATGCCTTCGGCCAGTTCGTTACCCTTGGCGCGGTGCTCACGAGCCTCACGCTCACGCTCGGTGCTCATGCGCTCGAACACGCTGCGATTCACTTCCTTAGGCAGGTCGATAGCCTTGACCCGGACATCGATCACTTCGATACCCAGCTCTTTCTCGGCCATCTTGTTCAGCGAGGAGGTGATATCCGCCATCAGCGCATCACGCTCACCGGACACCACTTCATGCAGGGTGCGCTTGCCGAACTGGTCACGCAGGCCCGATTCCAGGCGGCGCGAGAGGCGTTCGTCGGCGATCTGCTTGAGACCGGAAGTCGCGGTGTAGAAACGCTCGGCGTCCTTGACCCGCCATTTGGCGTAGGCATCGACCATCACGGCTTTCTTTTCCAGCGTCAGGAAGCGCTGGGTCGGGGCATCCAGGGTCATCAGGCGGGCGTCGAACTTGCGCACCTGGTTGACGTAGGGAACCTTCACGTGAAGGCCGGGCTGGACATCCGCCTGGACCACACGACCGAATTGCAGCAGTACGGCCCGCTCGGTCTGCGACACGATATAGAAACAGTTCCAGCCGACCAGTACCACGACGACGCCAACGATCAGGGCGATCAGCGATTTATTGCTCATCAGCGGCTCTCCCTTGTGCGCGTTTGCGGCAGGTCAGTGATATGCGGCACGACATCCGTGTTGCTGGAGGCTGCGGCCGAACCGGTTACTGGCGAATTACCGCCCGAACTGTTCTGGATCATCTTGTCCAACGGCAGGTAGAGCAGGTTGCTCTGGCCATTCTTGTTGCCGGTCACGAGCACCTTGCTGGTGTTGCTGAAGACTTCCTGCATGGTGTCCAGGTACAGACGCTGGCGGGTGACTTCAGGTGCCTTGCGGTACTCGGCGACCAACTTGGTAAAGCGGTCGGCCTCACCCTTGGCGCGGGAGATCACTTCGTCGCGATAGCCGTTGGCATCCTCGAGGATACGCTGGGCCTGACCACGGGCTTCCGGGACCACGCCGTTGGCATAACCTTCGGCCTGGTTGCGCGAACGCTGCTCGTCTTCACGGGCACGGATCACGTCATCGAAGGCTTCCTGGACTTCACGGGGCGCCGCGGCGCTCTGCACGTTCACCTGGGTCACGGTGATACCGGTGCGATAGGTATCGAGGAACCGCTGCAGGCGCTCCTTGATTTCGCTGGCCATCAGCTCACGTCCCTCGGTCAGCACCTGGTCCATCGCGGTGGAACCCACCACATGGCGCAGGGCACTGTCGGTGGCCTGTTGCAGGCTGATTTCCGGCTGATCGACGTTCAGCACGAAGTCTTGCAGGTTGGTGATCTTGTACTGCACGGTCAGCGGCACTTCGACGATATTCTCGTCTTCGGTCAGCATCTGCCCCTGCTTGGTATAGGCACGCTCACGCGTGACGTTTTCCATGTACTTCTTGTCGATCGGCGGGAAATAGATATTCAGGCCCGGGCCGACTGTCTCGTAGTACTTGCCGAAGCGCAGCACCACGGCCTGCTCCTGCTCGTCCACGACATAGACCGCGCTGTACAGCCAGACAGCCGCCAGCACGACGAGACCGATGCCCAGCAGGCCGAAACCACCGCCCTTGCCGCCCGATCCACCACCGTCGTCACTGCGTTTCTTTCCGCCACCGAACAACCCGTTAAGGCTTTCCTGCAGCTTGCGGAAGGCCTCGTCGAGATCCGGCGGCCCCTTGCGGTCGCCGTTGTTACGGCGCTTGCCACCCCAAGGATCCTGATTGTTCGAGTTGCCACCCGGCTCATTCCAAGCCATAGCGCTCTCCATCTGATAAAGCAAAGACGCACCCACGGCGCGCCGACCAATGCTACAGAATGCCTGCTACAGCGGCACAACCGCTTTGTCAGGCTTTTATTGCAAAGTGTGTTGTTCGATGAACTCCGGCGGCTTCATTCCTTCGCGAGAGACCACCCGATTGAGTTCGGCCCTGGGCAAACGAACGGACAGCAGACAGGTGCCTTCTTCGTCATGTTCTTCTTTCTGAACCGCACCCAACTCGAAAAACTGTGCACGCAGTCGAGCAAAACGCTGTGGCAAGCGCAAGGTGCCGACGAACAAATCGTTGCCCAGCAACTCGGCAATCGCCTGTTCGAGCAACTCCAGGCCGACCCCGTCACGGGCTGAAAGCCATACCCGCTGCGGCTTGCCGTCCTCATCGCGCTGGATCTGCGGCTCGACACCCTCAAGCAGATCGAGTTTGTTATACACCTCGAGGATCGGCAAGTCCTGGGCGCCGATCTCGCCCAGCACCACCATCACCTGCTCGATCTGCAGCATCCGGTCCGGCTCCGCGGCATCGATCACGTGCAGCAGCAGGTCGGAGTTGCTCGACTCCTCGAGCGTAGCCCGGAAAGCCTCGACCAGCTTGTGCGGCAGATGCCGGATGAAGCCCACGGTGTCGGCCAGCACGATCGGCCCGAGGTCGTCCAGATCGAGACGGCGCAGGGTCGGGTCGAGGGTGGCGAACAACTGGTCGGCGGCATACACATCGGATTCGGTGACCGCATTGAACAACGTCGACTTGCCGGCGTTGGTATAGCCCACCAGTGACACGGTCGGGATATCGGCGCGCTTGCGCCCGCGGCGGGATTGCTCGCGCTGGCTGCGGACCTTTTCCAACCGGCCCTTGATCTGGCGCAGGCGTACCCGCAACAGGCGCCGGTCGGTTTCCAGCTGGGTTTCACCCGGGCCGCGCAGGCCGATACCGCCTTTCTGCCGCTCAAGGTGAGTCCAGCCGCGTACCAGGCGCGTGCTCATGTGCTCAAGCTGGGCCAGTTCAACCTGGAGCTTGCCTTCATGGGTGCGTGCGCGCTGGGCGAAAATATCGAGAATCAGGCCCGTACGATCAAGCACGCGACACTCGAAAGCACGTTCGAGGTTACGCTCCTGACTGGGCGTGAGGATGTGATTGAAAATCACGATATCGACCTGTTCGGCCTTGACCAGGTCGCGAAGCTCCTCGACCTTGCCAGTGCCAATCAGATACTTGGCAGTTGGCCGATGACGCGGCACGTTGAAAAACGCGACGGTCTCGGCACCTGCCGATAGTGCCAACTCCTGAAACTCCTGCGGATCTTCGCGCGCCTCAGGGTCCTGACCTTCCAAGTGAACGAGAACTGTCCGTTCACCACCACCGTGGCGCTCAAAGAACAAAGGAGACTCCTATCAGGCGTTACCTGGCTCAGCGTCGCCCTGTTCGGATTCGGTTGCGCTAGGCAGACGAATTGGACGAACCGGTACCACTGTCGAGATAGCGTGCTTGTAGACCATCTGGCTGACGGTGTTCTTCAGCAGGATCACGAACTGGTCGAAGGATTCGATCGTGCCTTGAAGTTTGATGCCGTTGACCAGATAGATGGAAACCCCAACCTTCTCTTTACGCAAGGTATTCAAGTAAGGGTCTTGTAGCGAATGCCCTTTTGACATGTGCCGCACTCCTTTAAGGATCAATAATAAAAAATGAGTAAACAGGTGGCTTATGCCGCCACTCCCCCAAGGATAGACGGCAATTGCAGGGACTCAGCCCAATATGGAGATCGTCCCAAGGTATTTCAAGGCGCGTGGCAGATTGTCGCAATCCAGGCTGTCCAGCCAGTGTAAATCAGCCCAGCTGCGTAACCAGGTGAACTGGCGCTTCGCCAATTGGCGCGTGGCGATGATGCCCCGCTCCTGCATTTCGGCTGACGTCAGCTTGCCATCCAGATGATCCCAGACTTGTCTGTAGCCTACAGCACGTATAGACGGCAACCCGACATGCAAGTCACCTCTCCTACGCAGGGCTACGACCTCGTCAATGAATCCCTGTTCCAACATTTGTGTGAATCTTTGTGCAATTCGGTCATGCAGGACCTGGCGGTTTGCCGGAGCAATGGCCAGGTTCGCCACAGTATAGGGTAATTGCGGCCGTCCCGAAGCGGCTGCGTCAGTACTTTGCGCAGATTGTCGCTGCCGATGGAGCGTCATGCTCGACCCGCTGACCCGATAGACTTCCAGTGCCCGGCTCAATCGTTGCGGGTCATTGGGGTGGATGCGCGCCGCCGACTCCGGGTCGATATTCGCCAGTTGCTCGTGCAGGGCTTGCCAGCCAAGGCGCGCAGCCTCTTCTTCAATCTCCGCGCGGACCTGCGGATCAGCCGCCGGCATATCCGCCAGGCCTTCGAGCAAAGCCTTGTAATAGAGCATCGTACCACCGACCAGCAGGGGAATTTTGCCCCGCGCGGTGATCTCGGCCATGGCCGTCAGTGCATCAGTGCGGAATTGCGCGGCCGAATAGCTCTGCGCGGGATCGAGAATGTCGATCAGGCGATGCGGAAACTGTGCCAACAGCGCTTTCGAAGGCTTGGCGGTACCGATGTCCATGTCCCGGTAAACCAGGGTAGAGTCGACGCTGATCAGCTCGCAGGGCAGGACCTTGGTCAATTCGATGGCCAGGTCGGTCTTGCCGGCCGCCGTCGGGCCCATAAGGAAAATGGCAGGGGGTAATGCCTTGGAACCCGTCATCAGCGACCGCGCAGGAAAAGTTTGTCCAGATCGTCCAGGCCCAGCTGGGTCCAGGTCGGACGACCGTGGTTGCACTGGCCGCTGCGCTCGGTGTTTTCCATATCCCGCAGCAGACCGTTCATTTCCGGCAGGGCCAGGCGTCGGTTGGCACGAATCGCACCATGACAGGCCATGGTCCCGAGCAGCTCGTTCAGGTGCGCCTGGATACGATCACTGGTGCCGTACTCCATCAGGTCCGCCAGCACATCCTGTACCAGCCGGTTGGCTTCAGCCTGCTTGAGCAGGGCCGGAATCTGCCGGATCGCCAGGGTTTCCGGACCCAGGCGCTGCAATTCGAAGCCCAGCCGCTGGAACCAGCCGACATGTTCCTCGGCGCAATCGGCCTCGCGCTGGCTGACCGCCAGGGATTCGGGCACCAGCAGTGGCTGGCCGCTCAGGCCCTCGCTGGCCATGGCGATCTTCAGGCGTTCATACATGATCCGCTCATGGGCGGCGTGCATATCTACCAGCACCAGGCCCTGGGCGTTCTCGGAGAGAATATAGATGCCCTTGAGCTGCGCCAGCGCATAACCCAGCGGCGGAATATCGCCCTGGCCCTCGGGCAGGCTTGGTACGCCGGCCTCGGGCAATGGCGCGAAGAACTCGCGGTAGACACCCTGAGTTTCTGCCGCCGGCGGCATCTGCGTCGACTGTGGACGGTATTGATACTGATAACCGGCGCCGGAACCCGAGCCGGCAGGCGGGGGAAACGACGGCGAAGGCTGCGACTGCGGCTGTTCGAGCAGGTGGGCGGCCAGGCGCATTTCGCCCTGGGGACCGAACTCGCCCGCTTCGAGCCCGCTCGGACGCACGATACCGGTCACCGCCGCCGGTGCCGCCAACTGGTCTTCCGGACGCACATCGCCGAGGGCGCGGTGCAGGGTGCCGTAAAGGAAGTCGTGGACCATGCGCCCGTCACGGAAGCGCACTTCGTGCTTGGTCGGGTGCACGTTGACGTCGACTACCGAAGGGTCGACCTCGAAGAACAGCACGAAGGTCGGATGCCGACCGTTGAACAGCACGTCGCGATAAGCCTGGCGCACCGCGTGGGCCACCAGTTTGTCGCGCACCGCGCGGCCATTCACATAGAAATACTGCAGGTCCGCCTGGCTGCGGGAGAAAGTCGGCAGGCCGACCCAGCCCCACAGGTGCAGGCCATTGCGCTCGACTTCGATCGGCAGCGCCTGTTCGAGGAACCCCGCACCGCAGACCGCCGCCACACGCCGGGCGCGGGCCGCATCGTCATGGGCCTCGTGCAGGCTGAGAATGCTCTTGCCGTTATGACGCAGGTGAAAGGCCACATCGAAGCGGGCCAGGGCCAGACGCTTGATCACTTCCTGCAGGTGATCGAACTCGGTCTTCTCGGCCTTGAGGAACTTGCGCCGTGCCGGCGTGTTGAAGAACAGGTCGCGCACTTCCACCGAAGTGCCCACCGGATGGGCCGCCGGCTGCACCCGGGCATCCATGTCGCGGCCTTCGGTTTCCACCTGCCAGGCCTGGTCGGCATCACGGGTCCGCGAGGTCAGGGTCAGGCGCGCCACCGAGCTGATGGACGCCAGGGCTTCGCCACGAAAACCCAGGCTCATCACCCGTTCAAGGTCTTCCAGGTCACGGATCTTGCTGGTGGCATGCCGTGCCAGGGCCAGCGGCAGGTCATCGGCGGAGATACCGCTGCCGTCGTCACGCACCCGCAACAGCTTGACCCCGGCCTGCTCGACGTCCACGTCGATACGCCTGGCACCGGAGTCCAGGCTGTTTTCCAGCAACTCCTTGATCACCGAGGCCGGGCGCTCGACCACCTCACCGGCGGCAATCTGGTTCGCCAGCCGCGGGCTGAGCAGCTCGATACGGGCGCGGTCGTTCAGGATGGCATCGCTCATTGTTTGGCCGCCAGTTCAGCACCGGGAATGGTCAGGTTCTGCCCCACCTTCAACTCGTCGCTGCTCAGGTTGTTGGCACTGCGCAAGGTTGCCGCCGAGACCTGGTAGCGTACGGCCAGCATGGCCAGGGTCTCGCCCGGCGCCACGCGGTGGTCGCGCGGGCCTTCGGCGATCTTGCCGGAGTCACGCAGCCAGGCGATGTAGGTGCCCGGTGGCGGGTTCTGCTGGAAGAACTGGCGAATGCCGGCACTGATAGAGCGTGCCAGGGCCTGCTGGTGGTTCGAGGAAGCCAGCTTGGACGCCTCGTTGGAGTTGGAGATAAAGCCGGTCTCGACCAGGATCGACGGGATATCCGGCGATTTCAGCACCATGAACCCGGCCTGCTCCACACGCTGCTTGTGCAGCGGCGTGACCCGGCCAATGTTGCTCAGCACCTTCTGGCCGACGTTCAGGCTGGAAGTCAGCGAGGCAGTCATCGACAGGTCGAGCAATACCCCGGCGAGCATCTTGTCCTTGTCGTCGAGGCTGACATTGCCGGCACCGCCGATCAGGTCGGAACGGTTTTCACTGTCCGCCAGCCAGCGCGCGGTCTCGGACGTGGCGCCGCGGTCGGACAGGGCGAATACCGAGGCACCGAACGCCGCGGCGGACGGCGCGGCGTCCGCATGGATCGAGACGAACAGGTCGGCGCCTTTCTTGCGGGCGATCTCGGTACGTCCACGCAGGGGAATGAAGTAGTCGCCGGTGCGGGTCAGTTCGGCACGATAGCCCTTCTGGCCATTGACCTGGCGCTGCAGTTCACGCGCGATCGACAGTACCACATCCTTCTCGTGCTGGCCGCGTGAGCCGGACGCCCCCGGGTCTTCGCCACCGTGACCGGCGTCGATCACCACGATGATGTCGCGTTTACCGGCCGGAGCTGGCGGCAGTTTGATGGCCGGCTCCGTCGGCGTCACCGGCACCGCCGGCAGGGTCGCCACGCTTGGCGCCGGGTTGGACGCAGGGGTCGGCGTCGGTGCGGCATCCGCCGGATTGTCGAACAGGTCGACCACCAGGCGATTGCCGTACTGGGCGTTTGGTGCCAGGGTGAAGCTTTTCGGGGTAACGGCTTTCTTCAGGTCGACCACGACCCGCAGGTCGGTCGGCGTGCGCTGGGCGGCGCGGACACTGGTGATCGGCGTATTGGCCGTCGGTACGTTCAGCGGGCCGGCCAGGGTCGCGCCATTGATATCGATCACCAGGCGATCAGGTGCAGTCAGCGTGAAGACACTGTGCTGGACGGTGCCGGACAGGTCGAACACCAATCGTGTGTTATCCGGGGCTCGCCACAGTCGAACACTCTTGACCTGTGTCGCCGCTACGGCGTCGACGGCCAGTGCCGTAAGTAACAGTCCTACGACAGCAACCAGCGCGCGAATGCGCATACCAAACCCCATCATTTATTTGAATTCCATTGCCAACGCGGCATACCAGGCCTCGCCTCGCGATCCCTGGAACAACAGACACAACGAACGCCCGCCATTATGCGGGCTAATGGTAATGGTCAGGTCGGGCTTTGGCAAAAAGCCTGCACCTTTGCCGGGCCACTCCACCAGACACAGGGCATCGTCTTCGAAATAGTCGCGGATACCGAGGTATTCGAGTTCCTCGGGATCGACCAACCGGTAAAGATCGAAATGGTAGGCACGAACTTCAGCGAATTCGTACGGCTCGACCAGGGTAAAGGTCGGACTCTTGACCGCTCCGACATGCCCCAATCCACGAATGATCCCACGCGACAGGGTGGTCTTGCCCGCGCCCAGGTCGCCCTCAAGGAAAATCACCCCGACGCCGGCGGTCACTTCGGCAATTTTCCGGCCAAACGCCACCATGCTTTCTTCGTCAGGCAATTGAAGGGTCAGCTTCGCAAGGGTTAGTTCAGACACGGCGATTGCTCCTCCAGCAACTGGCGAATGGTTGGAATCAGGTCACTGGCCGCCAACCCACGGCCGTTTCTGCCTTGTAGCTCGCCGGCACCGGCATGCAGCCAGACCGCCAGGCAGGCCGCCTCGAATCCCGCCAGCCCCTGGGCGCGCAAGGCGCCGATCAGGCCGGCGAGGACATCCCCCAGCCCGGCCGTGGCCATGGCCGGATGACCACGTTCACACAGCGACAGTCGTCCATCCGGCGCGGCAATCAGGCTACCGGCGCCCTTGAGCACGCACACCGCCTGGTATTTCCCGGCCAAGGCCCGCGCCGCGCCGGCACGATCCGCCTGCACCTGCGCTGTCGACCAGCCCAGCAGGCGCGCAGCCTCGCCCGGATGCGGGGTGAGCACACAATCAGCCGGCAACAGCGCCTCCCCCGTCGCCAGCAGGTTCAAGGCATCGGCGTCCCAGACCTGCGCCACCGCGGTATTCGCGGCCAGCGACAACAGGCTGCGGCTCCAGGCGAACTGCCCGAGGCCAGGACCGACCACCAGCACCGTGGCCTGCTCAAGCACGCCCATCAACTGATTGGCCGACTCGACGCCGACCACCATCACTTCCGGCAGGCGCGCCAATGCCGCGGCCACGTGTTCCGGTCGCGTCGCCAGGGAAACCAGCCCCGCCCCACCCCGCAGGGCCGTTTCGGCACTGAGCAGGATCGCACCGCCGAAACGCCGGTCACCACCGATCAGCAACACGTGCCCGAACTGGCCCTTGTGGGCGTCCGGCTGACGTGCGGGAAGGCTCGGCAAAGTGTCGAGTGTCAGTGACTGAATAGCGGGAAAAGGCGGTTTAGTCTGCGGCATGCGTCGTTCGGCTCTGATGTCTGGCAGAATTATACGCATCAAAGCCTAGGTTTCTCCTGTCTCATGCCTGTAAATAGCGTCGACCTTCCCGCTCTAGCGCAATCCATCAAGGAATGGGGCCGCGAGCTGGGCTTTCAGCAAGTCGGCATCGCCGGCGTCGAACTGGGCGAGCATGAGCAGCACCTGCAACGCTGGCTGGACGCCGGCTACCACGGCGACATGGACTACATGGGCGCCCACGGCAGCAAACGCTCGCACCCCGACGAGTTGGTGCCCGGAACCTTGCGCGTGGTGTCGTTGCGCATGGACTACCTGCCCGGCGACACGCAAATGGCCCAGCGCCTGGGGCAAGCGGAAAAGGCCTATGTCTCGCGTTATGCCCTGGGACGCGACTACCACAAGCTGATCCGCAAGCGCCTGCAACAACTGGCCGAACGCATCCAGCAGGTCATCGGTCCGTTTGGCTATCGCGCCTTCGTCGACAGCGCCCCGGTGCTGGAAAAGGCCATTGCCGAGCAGGCCGGGCTCGGCTGGATCGGCAAGAACACCCTGGTGCTCAATCGCAAGGCCGGCAGCTATTTTTTCATCGGCGAACTGTTCGTCGACCTACCGCTGCCGGTGGATGCCCCCCACGCCACGGAACATTGCGGGCGCTGCACGGCGTGCATGGATATCTGTCCGACGGCGGCTTTTGTCGGCCCCTATGTGCTGGACGCGCGGCGTTGCATCTCGTACCTGACCATCGAGCTGAAAACCGCGATCCCGGAGGATTTGCGCCCGCTGATCGGCAACCGGGTGTTCGGCTGTGACGATTGCCAGATCGTCTGCCCGTGGAACCGTTTCGCCCGCGCCTCCGATGAGAGCGACTTCAAGCCCCGGCACAGCCTGGACAATGCCGGGCTGGCCGAACTGTTCCTGTGGGACGAAGAAACCTTTCTGAAAAACACCGAGGGCTCGCCGCTGCGCCGGGCCGGTTACGAGCGCTGGCTGCGCAACCTGGCGGTCGGCCTGGGCAATGCTCCGTCGACGATTCCGGTACTTGAAGCACTCAATTCCCGCCGGGACTATCCGTCGGACCTGGTCAGGGAACATGTGCAATGGGCACTGCATCAACATGCTGACCGCGAAAAGCAGTCCGGTCCTTGACCCCCTACAACTTGCGCAGAGGCCCGCCTAGACTTTCAGGGATCTTTTATATTGCGCGACCAGAGTCTCAAGCGAACCCGAAAAACTTAGATGGGCCAATGTCTTTGCATTGTAATCCTTGTCAATCTTGTTCCCCGCTGTCAGCAATCCCTCACGCTGCCACAATGCAACGCTCCAGAGGCTCAGATCCTTGAGCGAGATCATTGGCCCCTCATCGCCGCCACTCCCCACGCCGAGCGTCAGAATGACTTCATCAATGGTTTGATTTTTTTGGGACTCCGCCTGGCCGGTCGCATGAGAAACCGCATGAGTCAAAGAAGCGTCCAACGCAGTGGAAAGATCACTGTCAGCGCGCGCAACAAACAGATTGAAGGCCTTTCGATCGTCACTCAGGGAAAGCAGCAGGAAGCAGGGGAAACCGTTCAGGCCTATCGCACCGTGGTCGTTGCCCTGGCCGTCGGTGAAAACCATTTGCTCCTCATAACTCAACTCGCCGTTCGCCGAATCAACCTGCATTCGCCTCAGAATCTGAATGGCGAACACGGTGCTGCTCGCAGGCGCGGAGGTTCTACAGGTAAGGACACCGATATCGGCCCGACGGGTATAAAGCGTCTTCTTGTCTTCGTTCAGCTTGAGCTGAAGCTGACTCATCGTGGCCTTCAGTTGCCCCTCGACCACAAAATCGGACACTTCCAGCTGCCCGACGAAATGCGCAAACCTGTTCGCCAGGGTGCTGGTCCTGATCGTGTCCACGAGGGCTCGATCTTTATAGTGAGCGCCGGGCACAAAGGGCTCAGCCGGATCAAAACGCTCGACCTCCTCCACGATCCTTTTAAAGTCCAGACCGTGCTTGCGCCTTGAGAAGACAGCTTCTGATTTATTCCATGCGTCAATCAACGAGGTCATTGTCTGGACTTCAGACACTCCCGCGTCTTTCAGCAACAGATTCAACATGAAACTGCCAGAGGCGCCATGACCTGCCGAAGGCGTCAGGGAAAGAGAGCATTTGTTCCTGAGTGCATCAAAGCAGAGCCCTTGAGTCGACTCGATGGTGAAATGAGCGTTTTCCACGGAGCAAAGCGGATCGCTGCCCAGTGTTTCCCAGCGATTTTTTTGCAGTGGGTAATAGGCAGACAACTGCTCCAGGGGTAACTGTCGGTATCCAAAACACTTCAATTGCCGTGCTTTTTCTTCCAGATAATCCCTGAAGTTTTCCTCGCCCTCAGGCAGGGGATTACCCACCCAGGCCGCCGCTCTCTTCAGGCGCAAGGAGTGTCGGCCATTCTTGATGTCCACGGGAATGGTATTGAACTGGAACTCGCTGAAACCAGAAAAAAAATCCCTGAACGCATCACCGAAATCCCCCAGGGTATAAGGTGCCTCGCCGGTCTTTCTGGTATTCCACACCTTGACTGTCGAGAGGCCATTCCTGGTTTCCAACTTGATGACACAAGGATCCTCATGGGAAAGCATCAGCGCTTCGGCTTTTCCCGAGACCATCCGGGTCGCAACTTTAACCGCACTTCTGTTACGCCGGCTTGCCGATAGAACTTCTCCCTCCTGGTTTTCCTCCCAGACCCTGAGCATCAGGTACAACTGATCGTTCAGGCAGACCAATGTAAAGCTGCGGCCTAACCGATAGGAGAACACCCTTTCATCGGCAGCATCCTGTCGCTGCTCAAGAACATGATGATCTTCTTTGTCTTCGCCCATCCAGATATTCGGCTTGGCGACAAGGCTAGCGGAATCGGCATCATGGGCCTGCCAGACGGCGTTGACAGCGGTAAACTCAAACGTGAACGCATAGTCCTTTTCTCCATAAAAAGGACACGCCACCTTATGGCGATCTTCGTTCATCTCGAATAACTTGGCTTGCGCAGACATCAGGGACTCTCCTTATTCCTTTTCGACCACGTCATACTGTTTTATCTGATCTTTCAGATACGCCTTCGAGTGCTCGTCCTCGACAACCCTATCGGCCAGTTGAGCAAACCCTCGTTGAAGAGCCGGTGCCGGCAAGACAGACTGGAGCCGATAGGTCTCTTCACGCTGACTTGATTCCGACAGCCGCAAGAATTCCAGCAACTGATCGGCGCTGAACATTCCCTCCTCAAGCAGCAGGCTGAGTCGGTTTTGCGCGGCACGCGGCCACGCCACAACGCCTTTCAGGCAAATCGTCAGCAGATAGGTTTCGGCCTCCAGGAAAAACAACAGGTCGTCGTCCTTTATCTGCGCCGTTCTGAAACTGACACCGGCCGCTGAAACAAAATTGATCGCCTGTTTTTTTGTCGACAGGAAGAGCACTTTGTCCCCGCCCAGCGCGCTGGAAATTTCAATGGTATTTCTGTAGCCATTGGCGATCACATTGTCGGTGCCCCCCTGGTCGAGGTAGAAGAAGTTCTCGGGCAGATTGCCGACCAATTGAGTCTCGCGCTTACCACCATGCAGGTAGGCCACGTCGCCACGCGCGATCAGGATATCCTGACCGTCATCACTGGGATAAAGCGGCGTATTGGGTTTCCCCAGAATACTGTTTCGCAAAACGTACTCGGTCTTGTCGCTCCAGCGCCGGAGAACGGTTTTCTCACCCAGCGCCTCACGACTGAGATCAACTTGTCGCCGCCAATGAATTTTTCCGTCGTTTGGTGACACTTCCAACACATAAATTCGATCCCTTATCTCGATTTCCAGAAACTCGCCAATCGGCTCCTTCAAGAAATTGACCAGCGTCAACGAACCCTCCTTGAGCGCTGCCCGGCTGCCCTGCAACCTGGCCAGGACCGCCGGCTCCCGGGTCGCCGCCAGTTCCTTTCCAGGATCGACCAACAACGCCCACTCCAGAACGATACTCCCCCAGCGCTCATCCTCCGGCCCCGGGACCTGTATCACCACGTTCTCCAACTCGACCCCGATGAGTTTCAGGCGAGAGGGCGCCAGGCTCCTCTGGAGGTCTTCCTCAGCGGCGAAATCAAAGGTGGTGTGGGAGTCCCACATCAGATAGATCGTATTCGGTGAGCCGCGACCTTGAACCCTGCTGCGCCCCTGCCCGATATACAAGGTGTTGGAGAAAAGCGGGTCCAGCTCATAGACATGATTGCCTTTCAGACAGGGGATATAGGTATACGGGTTGAACCTGCCCTCAACGGCCAGAAAATAGGGCGCGTCATAAGTGCCACCGTCAAACTCCCTTTCCGCGCGATAGGTGTAAGGTGAAGGCATCGCCGAAAGGGCGTCTTTTCTCATCCAGATACAGAGCACCAGCACTTCCACCCCGCGCCACCAGGAGAGCGGCTCTTCGATGCTGTTTCGCGTCAACCATGGCGTGCTGAACAGCTTTCTTCCCGTTTTCGAATAGCCGTGGACAGAGACCTTCCCGGCAACCGTTTCGGGAAAATTTCCGCCCATGCGGACATCTTTCGCCATCCGCTCAAAAGAGAATGGAATGGCGGTATAGGCCAAGGTATGTTCTGCAAGAAACGCCTCAAGGCTGGAACCCTGGAGCACAGGCGCTATATCCAACCCCTCGTAGGGAAGATCCAGCCCCTGGGTAATAGCGGCAAAGGTCAATTTTCTATCGAAATAAAAATCGACTCTGGAGAAAAATATCTGATCCGTTTTTATCGAGGAAAAAGGATCTTTGAGACTGATTCGATAATAACAAACCGAATTATTTTCCTTTAATGGATCCTTGATATCCATTTCGAAAAAATACGGATCACCCTGTGTATCCAGACTCAACAGCCGCCTCGAAGCAACGTCTTCGATGACCTTTCTGAAATGGCAGCGGCCAACGTAGTGTTCCTCGCTTAGCGGTTTATAATCCGCGCCGAACATCTCATACGAGAAATTGGCGACCTCCGCTGGCGCCTGCTCAAAATACACCAACCCCTTTATGCGCAAAAACGATTTCTTATCGAGATAATCGACGGAAACGAGCGACGCCATGTCAATCAGCAGTTCGTGTTGTGTCTTTTTAACCGACGCCGAAAGATCAAGAGGCTGAACGCTGTTATAGCTCGTCTCACTGCCTGAATCATAAAACACCCTGAACCGGGGAAAGTCTACATTCAAGTACTTGAACAGGCCTTCGCCATTCAGCAGGCACTTCATTTCCAGAAAGTCGAGGGTATGGGCTTTATTGATGGTCTTCATATCGAGGGTCTGATGGCTCGAAGCGCTGACCCGGACCTGCAGAAAGTCCTTTTTTTCATCCTCCAGAGCGTCGATCCGAGCGCCTCCATGCGTGGTAATACGGTAGGAAAACTGGATCGAACTCAAATTGAAGGCCGAGGTTGGCACACCCGGCAGCAGCACGAAGCCTCTTGATTGGCTGTTTTTTATCTCCGCGAAGCTCAGGTAACCCGTAGTCGGGTTAGTCGGTAGCCCGTCATGCCGGGTCAGCCTGATTTCGTAACTGACAATGGCATCACGCAGGTACCGATCGAGATCCGCTTCCCTTTGTGCGTTGAATATCAGTGTTGTCGAGTCATACGGCCGGCTGGCCGCACTCCCCAGCATGACAGGCTGGTTATTGCCTGGAACGAGCAGTTCCGGCAGGTCCATTTCCAGGACGTTGTATAAGCGCTTCCCGTAATACAGATCAGGATTCAAGGTAATGGTTTGATTCTGCAGAACAAGCTTTAAATTGCTTTCTATATTCTTTCTTAAAGTCAATTCATCGTGCTTGACTTCAGTGACAAAAAAATTTCCCTCCAAGGAAATCTTCACCTTGGCTTGATCACGATCCTCCACCGTAAAGGATTGTTTCTTGACGGGTGTTACCCGTGGATCCAGTTGCGTGGTGATATCATAATACCTCAACGAAGTATCCGTCAGGATCAACTCGACCTGTTCCAACTTGGAGTCCGTCGCGGCAGCATGACCGGTAATCCTTACTACCTTCCTGTCACTCATCACTTGTATTCCCTTAAAGTGCTCGAACTTTATTGATAACGTCAGGCTTTCACCTAGACAGAAACCGCAAAACCGCTGACCGAGGCCTGCAGATCGATATCGCAGCGGCTGACTTCCCGTCTCAGCAACAACAGAGAGTGCCCCGTCGAGTTTCTCAGCGTGATCCGCGCGCCCTCGCCCACCACCGCCATCACCGGGTGCGTCTCCCCGCTCTTGAACTGGATATGCGCGGGCAGTTGAACGGTCCGCACCACCTGCTCCAGCGCGCAAGCGCTGTGATCATCGGCATTCACCAGGTCGAGCCGGAACGTGCTCTTGCCCTTGAACTTGATGAGCTCCAGCGAGGACCGCGACAAATCCAGTTCCGCCAGCGTCTCGCGGCCCTGCCCGGACAGGTCCAGGCTCACTTGCGGCAACTTCTGGAACAGCTCTTGCGGGACAACCAGTTCCGCCCAGCCGCCAAAGTTCGAATCAAGGTCCTTTGACGTCATCACGCTTTTCTTGAACTGCAGGGTGTAGGGCGTCTCGGGATGCAGATTGACCCGGTATTTATTGAGAGCCCGCTCCTGCGGCGACTCTCCCGCCGCCCAGCCAAACGGACTGGCCTCCAGCAGCAGATGAGGGGTGGCGCCGAACAGCAGGATCGTCGGGATCGGTCCGAAATCCAGCACCTCCAGCCGCGTGTTCGGCGTGGACGGCATGCTCACCATCAACTTGCGCGCCCGCGCCCGGCGCCGCAGGTACCAACCCTTGTAGACCTGCTCGGTCTTGTCCTTGCCCCTGGCATCCGCCCAGGACTTCAGCTCATTCGCCCTCAGCCCCAACGGTGACAAGGTATAACCCCGAGGCTGCTGGCGCAGACTGGCACCCTGGCTGATCGAGCCGATGTCCTTGAGCGGATTGGTCTGATCCGTGTCGTCCGCATCGTTGATCATAGGTGTCAGCAGCAGATCGATGCCCTCATCCCGCAAGCCCATGAACAATTGATCCGCCGCCTGGCGCATCTGCTGCTGGGTGAGGATGCCGTGCAGCGTCGAAGAGCCGAACAGGTTGCCGAAGAACAGGCCGACTTTCTCGTCCCAACGATAGTTATCCAGTTGTGAGAGGCTGACGATGGCATTCAAGAGAATATTCACCACCGCCAGGGCCATGCCAACAAGAACCAGGGCAACCCCGACGCCCGGCACACCGATCAGGATAAAGCCCGCCAGGCTAACGCCAAACGAGGCGGCATCGATCACCGTCATGGTGATATACAGCGCCTGCTCTTCGACCGTCTTCGCCAACCGCGCGCCTTCGACGTTGCGATACAGGCTGACCGCCGTGAACAGCACATCAAGAGGCAACAGTACCTTGTTCATCTTGAAGAACAGCTGATCCAGCCGCGGCTGCCAGAGTGCTCGCGACGCACTGGAAGCCAGGCGCAAGGCCAGCGCCGGCCCGACATCGGTGGTGAAATCAAAGACCCCCTTGACCACCGCCAGCGAATCGCTGGTGGTGAACAGGCCCGACTTCACCGAGGAAAAATCGAGGTGAAAGGGTTGGGTACGAAAATCCGCAAAAACCCCGAAAGCCCCCAGCAAGCGACTGGAGCCAGTGGCCAGGCGCGCAGTGGTTTTCAGGGTAGCGGGCGACAGTTGCTTTTTCTCGATACTGGCCTTGGTGCGAGCGAGATGGTCCTGGGTCTCTTGCAGGTTTCTCAGCGAACGGGAGCCATTGAGAAACGGCTTCTTTTTGTTCAGGTTGCCTTCCAACCGGTTCATGGCAGGAAGGATCCTTGTTTCGTCGCCAGCCTCCAGCAGTCTCCGCAGCTCTCGTGTCGATATCCCGAGCTGTTCACTGCCCAGGAGGCTCTGCCGCAGGGCAGTGTCCACCGTGATCATGTCCGGCTGCGGGGTGGCCAGTTGAAACGAATGGAACTCGCTCGGAGCAAACTGTATAACCGGATAGTTCTTGAAAAACCGACTGGCCGCGAAATCAATATCGATACCCGTCATCGCCCGATAGTCCTGCTTATCGAGTACGAAGAGTTTTCTATAGGCAATCTTGTAGCGGCCTTCAGTGCTCGGTACCGGGGCGCCACACAACCTGAAGATCAGGTCAGTGAAATGCTTTATCTTCTCAGGCCCGTGGGGATCATAGGGGTCAATCAGGATTTTTACTTTCGTCTCGTTATAAGCCTTGTAACCCGCGAGGAAATCACGCTGATCTCTTGCAGATTTCAAACTTACCAGAAAACCAATCATTTTCCGGACTGTTTCGACTTCACCGACTGGCAACAACCCCGACTCTCCGGCTATGGAGGAAATCGCCACCAGCTTCTGGATATCGCCAACCGCTTCAGGAAAATTGTCTTTGATCAGCTGAGCACACCCGGAAAAACCTGTTTTCCGCAGCTCAAATGCTTTTCGTGTAAAATCAGTGACAATATCCAGTGTCGCCTTATCGATATAATCTTCATTGGTTATAATCCGCTTTACCCCTAGAACATGCGTACTCCTTAAATAGTCCACAAATGAAAGATTATTCGGATCGACCGAAGTAGAGGAAAAATCAAAATTTTCGCTGATCGCCACCTGAATTTGCGAAGAATGATCGATGAGATGCCTGAACGCTTTGAGTACATGTCCCGGAAAAGCAAGATGCTGCTCTTGCCATGTACTCGACCGAGGGCGGCCGAGCAGCAACTGCGAAGTCAATACCAGAGACGCCCTAGGGCTGTAAATAACCAGCACATTGGGAATTCTATCTCTTCCAAAATAAGACAACGCCCTTTGCAGCAGAAGACATGTAATATGCGTAGCCAGCGCTTGAGAAACATAGCAGGCCTGAAAATTGAAAGCCTTTAATTTTCCAAACCCCGTTGATCCATAGGTGGCGAGCATATTACTGTACAACCAATCCGCAACCTTATCCGGATAGCCGGACAAACGCCTTTCTATATCATTTCCATGTGCTATAACGTTGACAACCCCGTCAAACGCGACGCCTTCCACTGCCGTGGCAGAGTATTTTATGACCAGATCATTATTGCTGATCGAATAGTCAGCGCCCAGCTCCAGATAATAACGTCCACCAGGCCTCAGTATATTACCCAGCGCTCGCCGCCTGAATTGATCGAACTCACCATGAATATTGACCAGCATCGTATGCCAGGCGGCGGAGCCTTCGTTGGGCAACGTAAGAAGGATTTGCGTCATGCGCCGCGTGCGTAACGCATTCAATTGACGGAACCCGGCAAACAGGGCCGGCGGCATTGATCCGAGATTCATCGACAACAAGAAATTGGAAAACTCTTGTCTTGTATTGATACGTCCTTTCCAGCGTGTGTAATATCGGGAAATCAAACGCATGCTTGCAATGGAATCGGGACTTTGCGCCGCAATCGCCTGATAAAGTTTGATATCGGCAACATCGTCCCCTACCAACAGATTCAACGTGTGCTCGACGGCGCGTGTGCGCCGAGTTCCTGTATCCGAGACCGCGAGGCTGACCAGACTCACACCCTGAAAGCTTCTGGCTTTCGCTTGTGCGACCCCGAATTGATAGAGAGAGACCAAGCCTTTCAGAAAATCCAGCTCGGCTTTTTTACCCCTGAAATTTTCGCCCTCTGGATTGGCCATGGCGATAAAATCCTGGGCCAGGACCAGGTTTGCCTGATGCTCGTCGACAGCCCCCTCCTTTATCAAGTTGGATTTTAGTTGCGCATAAGAGGCTGCCAACTCTCCATCCATGTCGCCCCACAGAGAAAAGGACGATATATCCCGAACAAAATCAAATACAAATTCATCTCGAAAGCATGGATAAATAATACGCTGCTCATTCGCACCCTGCGTATATATTGCTCCCAAGGTATAGACCCTGCCACCTTGGACTGCACGTATTTCCTGACCTTCCAGATACAGAGCAGGAAAACGGACCTTATATTTCTCCAGAACACGTTTTATTTCAGAAAGGTACGCCATGCCATCTTGACTCAATGCATCGCCAGACATCTCATACCGATTCAGATCATAATCGAAAAGCAATACATTCATATAACTGACCCGCCCTGCACAATCATGCATGGAGGGAGGAAACCAGACAGAAACGCCTCAGACATTGTAATATCCTTATCACTACTGATGAGTCACAAGGCTACTCGCTGTCCTTTTCAAAAGAAAAACGCAATTTATTAATCGAATCCTGCCCGTTCAGATCAACAATAAGGCTTTAAACAGTAGATATATATGCCCACTAGGCTTCGTCATTATAAACGAACTTCGGCATTTCCCAGTGAAAACGAATCGCCAGAAGGCGCAGCAGAAAACCACCGAACAAGGTGATCAGGATCGCCTGTTCACTGGGCAGTTGCCAATAAGTACAGCCCAGGAAACACCAGGCGGCGGCAAAAGAGACGCTGGCATAGAGTTCGCGGCGGAAGACCAGGGGAATATCGTTGCAGAAAATATCCCGCAACACCCCACCAAACACCCCGGTGATCACCCCGCTGACCGAGGCCACCATCATGCCCTGGCCCATCTCCAGGGCGGTGAGGCAGCCGATCAGGGTAAAGGCCACCAGGCCCAGGGCGTCGAGCACCAGGAACAGCGAGCGCAAGTGGCGCATCAGTGGCGCGATGAACACCGTCACCAGCGCCGCGACCGAGGTCAACACCAGATATTCCGGGTGCTTGACCCAGGTCAGCGGGTAATGCCCCAGCAGCACGTCGCGCACCGAGCCGCCGCCGAGCGCGGTGACGCAGGCGATCAGCACCACGCCGAACCAGTCCATGCCACGGCGTCCGGCCGACAGGGCGCCGGTCATGGCTTCAGCGGTAATGGCGACGAGGTAGAGCATCAGCAACATGATGGCGATCCGTGCAGGAGAAGGCCCGCAGTCTACTGACTTGCGCCGCGCCCCAAAAGAGCGCAGCGCGGTAAGCACCGATACGGATCAGAACTTGATGAAGTGCTTGCGGTAGTGCTGCAACTCGGCGATCGACTCGCGGATATCGTCCAGCGCCAGGTGCGTGCTGCCCTTCTGGAAGCTGTCACGCACGTCCGGTGCCCAGCGTGCGGCCAGTTCCTTGAGGGTCGAGACATCCAGGTTGCGGTAGTGGAAATAGTTTTCCAGCGCCTTCATATGGCGAGCGAGAAAGCGCCGATCCTGGCAGATGCTGTTACCGCAGATCGGCGACTTGCCCTTGGGCACCCAGTGCTCCAGGAAAGCGATGGTCTGCGCCTCGGCCTCGGCCATGCTGATGCGGCTCTCGCGCACGCGCTGGGTCAGGCCCGAGCCGCCGTGCTGACGGGTATTCCACTCGTCCATGCCGGCCAGCACCGCATCGCTGTGATGGATCGCGATCACCGGGCCCTCGGCCAGGGTATTGAGGTTGCTGTCGGTGACGATAGTCGCCATTTCGATGATGACGTCGGTGTCCGGGTTCAGGCCGGTCATCTCCAGGTCAATCCAGATCAGATTCTGTGGGTTTTGCATGGGTTGGCTCCTCGGCGTAGCCGCACAGTTTAGCGCAGGCCGCGCTTGCCGGGCGTGCTAAACTCGCGACCGCTTGCTCCTCCCCGCCGATTCAACGACACGGAACACCCATGGCCAAACGCCAGCTCAACCGCCGCCAGAACTGGCGCATCGAAAAGATCCAGGGCGAACGCGCCGCACGCGCCGCCAAACGCGAATCCCAGGCCGTCGAGGCACTGGAAGGCGGCGACCTGGGCATCGAGCAGACGGGCCTGGTGATCGCCCACTTCGGGGTGCAGGTCGAAGTCGAGGCACTGGAAGGCGAGCTCAAGGGCCAGGTATTCCGCTGTCACCTGCGGGCCAACCTGCCGGCACTGGTGACCGGCGACCAAGTGGTCTGGCGTGCCGGCAACCAGGGCATCGGGGTGATCGTCGCGCAACTGCCGCGTACCACCGAACTGAAGCGCCCGGACAGCCGTGGCCAGCTCAAGCCGGTGGCGGCCAACGTCGACATGATCGTGATCGTCTTCGCGCCGCTGCCCGAGCCCCATGCCAACCTGATCGACCGTTACCTGGTGGCGGCCGAGCATGCCGGTATCCGCCCGTTGCTGCTGCTGAACAAGTTCGACCTGATCGACGAGCACAACGCCCCGGCGCTGAACGCACTGCTGGCGGTCTACCGGCAACTGGGCTATCCGCTGCTGGAAGTGTCGGCCCATCATGGCAACGGCATGGAACAGTTGCAGCACCAACTGGACGGGCGCATCAGCGTGTTCGTCGGCCAGTCCGGGGTCGGCAAGTCTTCTCTGGTCAACAGCCTGCTGCCCGAGGTGGACACCCGCGTCGGCCCGCTCTCCGAACTGTCCGGCCAGGGCACCCATACCACCACCACCGCGCGGCTGTTCCACTTCCCCGGCGGCGGTGAACTGATCGACTCCCCGGGGATTCGCGAATTCGGCCTGGGGCATGTCAGCCGCGCCGACGTCGAAGCGGGCTTTATCGAGTTCAACGACCTGATCGGCACCTGCCGCTTCCGCGACTGCAAACATGATCGCGAACCCGGCTGCGCCCTGCTCAAGGCCCTGGAAGACGGTCGCGTGCAGCAACAGCGGATGAACAGCTACCGCTCGATCATCGCCAGCCTGCCGCAAGACAGCTACTGAATCCTGTCGAGCACATGACAGAAACAACAAGGCCGCGATGATCGCGGCCTTGTTGTTTCTTGGCTTATGAGCCGGTCTTGGGCTTGCCCGGCTCGTCCATCTTCAAGACACCATCCTCGAAGATATTCAGCCGTTGTCGCACCTCATGGGCGGGCAGCGGTTGCTTGTCCGCCGGCAGCGCATTCGGGTCGGCTGGCACTTCGCCCGGCGCGCCCTGGCCCGGCGTCGGGACCGGAGCGGGCTTGTCGTCATCGGCGCCCTGCTCACCTTCGATGGCCTTCTGCGCCTTCTTGGTCAGCACGACGATATCGATGCGCCGGTTGACCGGGTTGAACGGGTTGGCCTTGTCGAACAACGACGACGAGGCATAACCCACCACCCGCGCCACTTGCGTATCCGGATAAGTACCCGCCACCAGGGCCCGACGGGCCGCGTTGGCGCGATTGGCCGACAGTTCCCAGTTACCGAAGTCGCCCGTGCCGGAGTATGGCTTGGCATCGGTGTGACCGCTGATGCTGATCTTGTTCGGCACCGCCTTGATGGTGTCGGCCATGGCCAGCAGGATGTCTTCGAAATAAGGCTTCAGGCGCGCACTGCCGGAGTCGAACATCGGCCGGTTTTCCGCGTCCATGATCTGGATGCGCAGGCCGTCCGGGGTGATCTCGAACTGGATCTGATCCTTGAACTTCTGCAACTCGGGGCTTTCGTCGACCTTCTTGTGCAGTTCCTGCAGCAGCAACTCCAGGCGCTCTTTCTCCACCTGTTCAGCCATGCTCTCGACCTGATCGGTGTCGACCGTGATCTTGTCCGGTTGCGGCTGGGATTTGACTTCCGGATTGAGGGTCTTGTCCGGTGCCAGCACCGGTGAACCGCCCAGGTCGATGATGTAGGGCGTACCGCTCTCGGAGAAGCCGATCGGGTCCTTGAAGTAGCCGGCGATGGCGATCTTCTGTTCCGGGGTCGCGGTGGACAGCAACCACAGCACCAGGAAGAACGCCATCATCGCCGTCGCGAAGTCGGCGAAGGCGATTTTCCAGGCGCCACCATGATGCCCGCCGGCAAAGCGCTTGACGCGCTTGATAATGATCGGCTGATTGTTTTCCATGACTCAGCGACCGCGAACCGCTTGTTCCAGCTCGGCGAAGCTGGGACGGTGCTTCGGATACAGGACCTTGCGCCCGAATTCCACCGCCAGCGAAGGCGGCATGCCGGAAGCCGAGGCCACCAGGGAAGCCTTGATCGCTTCGTAGATGTTCAGCTCTTCCTTGGCATCATGGGTCAGGGAAGTCGCCAGCGGGCCGAAGAAACCATAGGCCGCGAGAATACCGAAGAAAGTACCCACCAGGGCCGCGCCCACGTGCAGGCCGATGGACTTCTGGTCGCCCTCGCCGAGGGAGGCCATGGTCACCACGATCCCCAGTACCGCCGCGACGATACCGAAGCCGGGCATCGCGTCGGCGATACCGGTCACCGCATGGGCCGGATGCTCCAGCTCTTCCTTCATGCTGAACAGTTCCATGTCGAACAACCCTTCCAGCTCATGGGGAGCCATGTTGCCGGAGGACATGATGCGCAGGTAATCGCAGATATAGGCGGTCATGCGCTCGTCTTTGAGCACGGCCGGGTACTTGGCGAAGATAGGGCTGGCGGCGGCGTCTTCGATATCGCCTTCAATCGCCATCATGCCTTCACGACGGCTCTTGTTGAGGATCTCGTAGATCAGCCCCAGCACCTCGAGATAGAAGGTGTGGGTAAAGCGCGAACTGAACATGCCCAAGGATTTCTTGATCACGTGCATGGTCATGTAGCCGGGGTTGGCCTGCAGGAACGCACCGAAGGCCGCACCACCGATGATCATCACCTCGAAGGGCTGGATCAGGGCGGCAATCTTGCCGTGGGAAAGCACGTACCCGCCGAGCACGCTCGCGAATACGACGATGATGCCGATAATTTTAGCCATAGGTAGAGAGCACTTACTGAGTCGGGTTCAAGGTCATATTCGGAAGTTAATAAATCTCTTCTTCTCCTTATCGGCGAATCTGCGCCAGACTATAGCCAGTTCAGGCGAAAAGCCAGAAAACCGGCCATGTGCCAGCAACTCCGGCCGATTACGCAGCGCCTGCCCAGCCCTTTACGGGCCTGTTTACAGTGATGATGATCGCGCTCTGATATGGCTAACGAAACGACTGTCTCCACACCGACACCCAACACGTTGCAGGGCTGGATCAAGCTGCTGCAAGCCGTGCGCCTGCCCGTTCCCCAGGACAGTCATGACCGCGTCTGCCGGGCCATCCGCGACAGCCGCAGCTCGTTGCGTGACATCGCCGAACTGATGCAGGACAGCCCCGCGCTGGCACTGAGCGTGATCTGCGAAGCCAACCATCACACCCACGGCAGCATGACCGAGCCGGCCGAGAATCTCGAGGTGGCGATCAATCGCCTTGGCCTCAAGCGCACCGAAGAGTTGCTCGAACGCCTGCCCGCCAGGCCCCCGGAAGAAATCCCGGTGGCCCTGCGGCAACTGCAATTGATCAGCCAGCACGCCACCCAGCAGGCCAACGGCCTGTTCGCCGCACGCCTGGCGCGACTCTGGCAGGACATCCACTGGGGCAGCCTGCTGTTTCTCTCGCCCCTCTGGCCGCTGGCGCTGACCCATCCGAAGCTCCTCGAAAACTGGGAACTGCGGGTGCTGCACAAGCACGAACCGGCCGCCACCGTCGAACGGGAACTGTTCGGTATCCGCCTGCTGGAGTTGTGCCAGGGCCTGGCTGACATCTGGCGCCTGCCGGTGTGGGTGACCCAGGGTTATCAGTTGCTGCTCAGCGAACAGCGCACCCTGGCCAGGGTCCTGCATATCGCCCGCGACAGCGATAATCGACTGCGTCAGCAACAGCAACTGGACGCCGATCCGGAACTGCGCCGCTGGCTGAACCAGCCGGCCAATACCGTCCTGTTGGCCAATGGCCTGGCACTCGCGGCGCAACAAGCCTGGGACAGCCCGCACTGCCTGCGCTGGCAACTGCTGTCGAGCCTCTACCTGCAACAGCCGATGGACGAGTTGCAACAACAGATCCACCAGCAGGCGGCCCAGAGTGCCAACCAGCATTCGATGGAGGATCTCTGGCATCCGGCCGAAGCCCTGATCTGGCCCTGGCATGTCCGGCGCGTGCATGCCGGCCTGCTACCAGCCACGGCGCCCACCACCGAGGCGCTGGGCACCTGGCGCAAACACTGTGCGCAACTGCTGGCCGAGCCCGGTCGCTTCACCAATGCCATGCACTTGACCACCGTCGCCCGCGATGCCCTGGTGGCGTGCGGCATGCGCCGCGTGATGATCCTGATGGCCGACCGCAGCCACAGCGCACTGCGGGTCAACCAGATCGCCGGTCTGCCGAAAGAAGCCGCCAACCTGATTCTCCAGGTGGCCCAGAGCACCGTCTTGCAGCGCCTGCTCAGCCAGCCGGCGCAGATTCGCCTGACGCCGGCCAACAACGCCCAGTTCTCCGCACTGCTGCCCGGCAACCTGCGCGCCCAGTTCCCCGGCGAGCACCTGCTGTTGCGCTCCTTGAGCAACAATGGCCGGGTGATCATGCTGATCATGGCCGACCAGGAAGGCGGGCCACTTTCGGAAATCACCGTGCAAGCCTTCGGCAAGACCGCCCAGTGCATCGAGAAGGCCCTGCAGACCTTTACCAACCGCAGCGCCTGAAGCTTGCGCTACAATCCTCCCTTTTGCGTCCAGGAGACCTCACATGCCTGACTTCTCTGGCTTGCCGCTGGTGATCGAGCCCAGCGACCTGCTGCCGCGCCTCGACACGCCCGGGCTGATCCTGGTGGACCTGACCAGCAGCGCCCGCTATGCCACCGGGCATATTCCCGGCGCACGCTTCGTCGACCCCAAGCGCACCCAACTGGGCCAAGCGCCCGCACCGGGATTGATGCCACCGCAGGCGTCGCTCGAAGCACTGTTCGGCGAGCTGGGCCACAATCCGGATGCGGTCTACGTAGTCTATGACGATGAAGGCGGCGGTTGGGCCGGGCGTTTTATCTGGCTGCTGGATGTCATCGGCCACAGCCGTTACCACTACCTCGACGGCGGCCTCCTGGCCTGGCTGGCCGACAGCCTGCCGGTGTCCACCGACACCCCGGCTGCGGTCGGCGGTCCGGTGGCACTGACCCTGCACGACGGGCCGACGGCCACCCGCGATTATCTGCAGTCGCGCCTGGGCGCCGCCGACCTGGCGATCTGGGATGCCCGCGGCCCGCTGGAGTATTCCGGTGAGAAGGTCCTCGCCGCCAAGGGCGGGCATATTCCCGGCGCCGTGAATTTCGAATGGACCGCCGGCATGGACCAGGCCCGCAGCCTGCGCATCCGCAAGGACATGCCGGAGATTCTCGACAGTCTGGGGATCACCCCGGACAAAGAAGTCATCACCCACTGCCAGACCCATCACCGCTCCGGCTTCACCTACCTGGTGGCCAAGGCGCTCGGTTATCCGCGCGTCAAAGGTTATGCCGGCTCCTGGGGCGAATGGGGCAACCACCCCGACACCCCCGTAGAGATTTGAGATTTCCAAGGACCCTTGATGAAAAAGCGTTTGTTCATCCTCAGCCAGTACCTGCTGCCCCATCACCTGCTGTCGCGCCTGGCCGGCTGCATCGCCGAATGCCGCGTGCGCTGGTTCAAGAATGCCTTCACCGCCTGGTTCGCCAAGCGCTACCAGGTGGACATGTCCCAGGCGCTGGTTGAAGACCTGAGCGCCTACGAGCACTTCAATGCTTTCTTCACCCGCGCCCTGAAAGAAGGCGCCCGGCCCCTGGACCAGACGCCGGGTTCGATCCTCTGCCCGGCGGACGGTGCCGTCAGCCAGCTCGGCCCGATCGAACATGGCCGGGTGTTCCAGGCCAAGGGCCACAGCTACAGCGTCCTCGAACTGCTGGGCGGCGATGCCACTGTCGCCGCGCCATTCATGGGCGGTGATTTCGCGACGATCTACCTGTCGCCCAAGGACTATCATCGGGTGCACATGCCACTGGCCGGCACCCTGCGCGAAATGGTCTACGTGCCAGGCCGGATCTTCTCGGTCAACCAGACCACCGCCGAAAACGTCCCGGAACTGTTCGCCCGCAACGAGCGTGTGGTCTGCCTGTTCGATACCGAGCGCGGCCCGATGGCCGTGGTGCTGGTCGGGGCGATGATCGTCGCCTCGATCGAAACCGTCTGGGCCGGACTGGTGACACCGCCCAAGCGCGAGCTGAAGAGCGTGCGTTATGACGAAGCCGCCCGCGCGCCGATCCACCTGGAAAAAGGTGCCGAGCTGGGACGCTTCAAACTGGGCTCCACGGCTATCGTGCTGTTCGGTCCGGAGCAGGTAAAATGGGCCGAAGGCCTGGTGGCCGGTTCACCGGTGACCATGGGCCAGGGCTTGGGCCTGCCCCGGGAAGCCTGAGCCACGGGTGACCCTTGCCGGGTCCACCCGCCGGACAAAGAGTCGCAGCCTGATCCGACCGACAGGGCTGCGGCCTCTCCGTATTGCTGCTAGAGTCGTGGCATTATATTGCCACCAATCTTTTGTCACCCCGCCAACGGATGGCGCCTGTATGTTTCTTTGCTGGAGCTGGCCCGCTACATGAGTAATCCGAGTCCTCACCTGTTGTTGCGCGCCCCAACGCCCACGCAGCTGAGCTTGTCCTTCTGCGATGGAACACCGCGCGATCTGAAGCGTTGGATCGCCGAACTGCCGAAAGCCAATCTCGGAGAAACCGCGCGCCTGCTGTATCAGGGGCTGGGCGAACTCAACCAGTTGCTCACCCCCAGCGAAAACCGCCTGCAGTTGCTCGAACTGCTGCGCCCCGAGGTGTATTACGTCTGCAAGCACCTGGAGCGGCACTTCCTCAATCAGTCCATCGTCCTCGATGAGCGCCCGCGCAAGGTCGCCAATCTCTGCCAGGCCCTGCAGAACCATCTGGCCATCGGTTACAAGCAGATCGCGATGCGTGTCGCCTCGCGTTTCAGCAAGGACCGCACGGCACTGATGACCATGGCCATACAACGGGCCCTGCACTGCCTCAACGGTCCGCTGATCCGCGCCAGCCAGCTGTATTGCCCGGTACCGGAAAGCCTGTGGTTCGAGGTCCACCAGCTTTACCAACTGGCCATCGCCCATCAGGTGCAAGGCAACCCGGTACGCGACGAACTGGCCAGCCAGACCCAGTCGCTGACCATCGAGCAGACCTATATCGTCGCATTGCTGCTGGGCTGTTCGCGCAGCAACCAGATGCGCCAGAACAACATCGCCCGCCTGGCGGAAGTCCTCGAACCCTGGAGCGCGCTGGTCAAGCTGCAGGACGCCGGTCTGCCATCGAGCCTCTTCGCCATCGCCCCCGGCGCCGATGCCCCGCCGCGCTACACCTCGCTGTTCCTCGACGAGCAGTTGCCGGGCCTGATGGGCATCAACACTCTGCCGCTGGTCGAGGCCATGAAGGATTACCTCGAACTGGCCGCCGACCAGCGCGGCCAGTCACGCCTGCTGGTGCCCGCCGGCTTTAGCCTGGACACCCTGCAGCACCTTTGCGCGGCCTGGGGCGAAGCCGCCGAACGCACCTTCCAGCGCACGCCGGGACAGGGCGAATTGACGCTGTGTATCGGCATGAGCGCACTGCACTACTACCTGGGCGGACAGCGCTCCTTCAGCGAGATCCTCAAGCGCCCGGTCGCCAGCCGCGCGGCGCATTTCACCGCGCAAATGGCCAACAGCGCGGAAAAGGACAGCTGGACACTCGCCTTCGATGCCGAACGCCACGGCAGTGCCGATACCCTGCTGCCCTACGAGGAAATCCAGTATCACCCCACGGAGACCGAGGTCAGCCAGGCCGCGGCCAACAGCGCCGAGGACTTCCCGACCTTCGGCCTGCAGATCATCAACCACAGTCCCGGCGGCTATTGCCTGGCGTGGCCCAGGGAAGTACCCGGCCAGTTGCAGGCGGGAGAACTGGTGGGCATCCAGGATTCGACGTCCCAGGGCTGGAGTGTCGCGGTGGTGCGCTGGATTCGCCAGGTCCGCAGCGGCGGCACGCAGATGGGCATCGAGCTGGTGGCACCCCATGCCCAGCCCTGTGGCCTGCAACTGGTACGCAGCAGCGAAGAAAGCAGTCAGTACCTGCGCGCCCTGCTGCTGCCGGAAATCAGTGCCATCGGCATTCCCGCCACCCTGCTCGCGCCGCGCCTGCCATTCCAGGAGGGCCACAAGGTGATGATCAACACCAACGGCGACGAACGCCGTGGCGGGCTGAACAAACGCCTGGCCAGCACCGGCAGTTTCAATCAATTCGAATATCGTTTGTTCGAACAGCCGGTCGCGGTCAAGAACGAATCGGCGGCGGGCGGTGCAGCGGGACACGAAGAAGATTTCGGCTCGCTGTGGAAAACCCTGTAGGCCAAGATCGATGATCGTTCCCACGCTCCGCGTGGGAGTGCAGCCCGTGACGCTCCGCGTCACATCAACGGCGGACGCGGAGCGTCCAGTGAGGCATTCCCACGCAGAGCGTGGGAACGATCATCGCCGGCAAGCCGGCTCCCACAATCAGTCCCGCCCTTCGCGATCGCGGAACCCCAACAGGTACAACACCCCATCCAGCCCCAGGGTGGAAATCGCCTGCTTGGCCGACTGCCTGACCAGCGGCTTGGCACGGAACGCCACACCCAACCCGGCAATCGCCAGCATCGGCAGGTCGTTGGCGCCATCGCCGACCGCAATGGTCTGCTCCAGACGCAGGCCTTCCTTGTGGGCCAGTTCGCGCAGCAGGTCAGCCTTGCGCTGGGCGTCAACGATCGGCTCGATGGCGAGCCCCGTGCACTTGCCGTCGACCACTTCCAACTCGTTGGCAAACACGTAGTCGATACCCAGTTTTGCCTGTAATTGCCGGGCGAAATAGGTGAAGCCGCCCGAGAGGATCGCGGTCTTGTAGCCCAGGCGCTTCAACTCGGCGAACAGGGTCTCGGCCCCCTCGGTCAGGCGCAGCGAAGCACCGATCGAATCCAGTACGCTCACGTCCAGCCCCTTGAGCAACGCCAGGCGCTCCTTGAAGCTGGCGCGGAAGTCCAGTTCACCGGCCATCGCCCGCTCGGTAATCGCCGACACCTGCTCACCCACGCCCGCCGCCTTGGCCAGTTCGTCGATGACTTCGGCCTCGATCAGCGTCGAGTCCATGTCGAACACCGCCAGGCGCCGGTTCCGCCGGAACAGCGAGTCTTCCTGGAAGGCGATATCGACATTCAGCTCCTGGGCCACGCTGAGGAACTCGGCGCGTAGCGCCTGCGGGTCGGCCGGTTCGCCACGGACCGAGAACTCGATGCAGCCCTTGCCCTGGTCGACCGGGGTGTCCAGCGGCATGCGTCCTGACAGGCGGTCGATATGATCGATATTCAGGCCGTATTGCGCGGTGATCGAACTGACCCGCTGCAACTGCTCGGCCGTGACCTTGCGGGTCAGGAGGGTAACGATATGGCGCTTCTTGCCCTGGCCGTCGACCCAATGCTGGTAATCGGCTTCCGACACCGGGGTAAAGCGTACCTGCTGGTCGAGCTTGTAGGCGGTGAATAGAATATCCTTGAGCACCGACGAGGCCTGCTCGGTGCTCGGGATTTCAACCAGGATGCCAAACGACAGGGTGTCGTGGATAACCGCCTGACCGATGTCGAGAATGTTCACACCACCTTGTGCCAGCACGCCGGTAATGGCCGCGGTGAGACCCGGACGGTCCTCACCGGTGATGTTAATCAGGACGATTTCGCGCAAAGCGCACCCCCGTTCGTTAAAAAAGTCGCATTCTACTCACTTTCAGTGACCATCGGCACCGCCAGCGCTTTGCCGGTCTAGGGCCTCTCGCTATACTGCGCGTCAACTTCACGGACAAAAGAGCCGCGCTCAGTGAACCGGCCCACGCCAGTCAAAACCGATAACTTCTTCCTGCTGATCTTCCGGGCATTGCGTCACCGCCGTGTACCGCTTGCATTGCGTATCGCCAGCCACAACGTGATTCTCGTCGCGCTGGCACTGGTCATCTACGCCTGCGTGATGGGATTGCAGTTCAAGGAGGCCATGCACCAGCAGGCCGACGCCCTCGGCCAGAGCCTGACCACCCAGACCGCCACGTCCGCGACCGAGCTGCTGGTGTCCAACGACATCCTCAGCCTCAACGTGCTGCTCAACAACCTGACGAAAAACCCGCTGGTGGCCCATGCGGCGATCTACAGCGTCGACAACCGGATCCTCGCCGAGGCCGGCCAGCGCCCGAAAAGCGGCCTGCTGGGGGAGACCGAAGGGGTCTACCAGACCAGGATCACCTTCCAGGACGTGACCGCCGGCAACCTGCGGATCAGCCTGGACATGGCCCAGTTCCAGCAGCCGATGACCATCAGCCTGCAAAGCATGGGCATTCTCAGCGCGATCCTGCTGGCCCTGGCCCTGGCCCTGAGCCTGCGCCTGGGACGGCATATCTCCACGCCGTTGCTGCAACTGCGGGTCTGGCTGCGGGACATGGACGAGCACACCCCGGCCACCCAGCGCCAGGACGAAATCGGCGACCTCGCCCGCCAGTTGCACTCGCGTTTTGCCCCGGTCAAGCCGGAACCCGAGCCCGAACCGGAAATCGACTACGACGAGAGCGACTACGAGGAAGAGCCAGACGAACCGGCCTTCCAGGTCCGCAACCTGCGTGATCCGAGCTTCGATGAAAGCGCAGCGGTCCCGGCGCCCAAGCCGGCACCACGGCATATCGTCAGCACCGCCGAAGACGATCTGGACCTGGATGAAGAAGACCCGTTCGCCGACCTGCGGGAAAGCCCCCGCGCCGCGGCAACCGTCGCGCCCAAGCCGGTCGTGCCCGCACAACCCCAGCACAGTGCCGTGCTCGCGGTACAACTGGGTGCCCAGGATCAGTTGCGCCGCCTGCCACGGGCGCGCCTGACCGAACTGCTGGAGCGTTATCGCGACTGCCTGGACCAGGCCGCCTCGCTGTACCAGAGCGAACTGCACACCCTGAATGACGGCAGCACGCTGATGCTGTTCCATACCGAGGACAGTGGCGACGACTACCTGACCAACGCTATCTGCTGCGGCGAATTGCTCAGGGCGCTGGGTCACCAGCTGCAGATCGAAGTCGCCGACAGCGGCATCACCCTGCAACTGCAGCTTGGCCTTACGTTGGGAGACGAGCTGTTCGGCATGAGCCAGATCGACCTGCTCCTGACCGAAACCGCCCAGGATGCCCTGGCGCTGTCACAGCACAGCCGCAACCTGCTGCTGGTCGAACGACAGATCAGCGACGATCCGCTGATCCGCCAGCGCGCGCGTATCCGTCCGATTGCCAGCCCTGAAGGCGCTTGCTGCGTGGAACGCCTGATGGAGCCTTACCCGTCGATGCTCGAACGCCAACTGGCGCGGATGCACGAGACAAGGGCCAAAAGCTGATCGACGATCGGTAGGAGCCTGGCTTGTGTAGGAACTGGCTTGTGTAGGAACTGGCTTGTGTAGGAGCTGGCTTGCCAGCGATGAAGCTCTTGAGCCATGCGGCGCCCGTTCGGACGCCATCGCCGGCAAGCCGGCTCCTACAGGGGGCGCATTCGGCCTTGATTGAACAGTACTACGCGTCGATACGGGCTTGTTGTCCGGGCGCCTGATCTTGAATGCAGGCCTCAAACCAGGGCCTCAGAAGCGAAACACTTCCATATCCGTGCGGATCGGCGAAGCCATCGGGATCTTCGGTTTCTCCGGTTCAGCCTGCTTGGCAGGTGCCGCCGTGGCAGCAGGCTTGCGTACTTCCACCAGGGGTGGCTGGTTGGCCAACGGCTTGAGCGCCACGCTCATCTGTTCGGCCAGGCGCTGCAACAGCTCGCCCTGGGCCTGGACCTGCGCCGCCGAGGTGCCGACGTGTTGCTGTTCGAGGTGGACGATGCGGTTGTCGCGCACCTGCCCACGCCGATCGAGCAAGCGCCATTGCGCGTCCAGGATCGCCGGTTGCTTGGCACCGGAGTCCAGGCGGGTGATCGACAGCAGTACCTGCACATCCGGCGTCGTGCCCGGCGTCGCCGGCGACAGCACCACGCGCTGGCTATCCAGGCGCCAGGCCAGTTGCCGAACCAGCAACTGATTGATGTCCGAGGACAGGCTGCCCGCCCAGCGGCCATCGGTCGCCGCCGTCAGGCTGCCATCCGGCTGGCGTTGCAGCAGGGTTTCGCGTTGCAGGTAATCAGCCAGGGACACGGGCCCCAGGACCACGGACATGCCCGTGCTTTGTTGAGGTTGGCCCGGCGTGCCACTGTCCAATTGATACAAAGAAACCGGTTGGTGAACGCTGCAGCCGGCCAAACCGAGCACACCGGTGAGCAGCAACATAAAAGGAAGGCGCAGAACAGTCATCATCCCATCCAGGTGGCCGCCACAAGGCATGCCACAGTCTGATCCAGAAAATTCGTTTGGGCACACCGCCACGCGAGCACCCAAGAGGCGCATATCATCCGTGAATATGCGCCGTGACTCCAGTGTTGCAGCGTCGATCCTGCGGTAAAAAGCTAGGACAAACGCTCTAAACCGGCTTAATTGCCAGCTTCTACCAATAACGCATCGACCCGCTGGAAGCCCCGCGGCAGTTTATTGCCCCGTCGCCCACGCTCGCCCTTGTAGTGCTCCAGGTCGTCGGCCTTGAGCGACAAGGTACGTTTGCCGGCCTGCAGCACCAGCGTCGCACCGTCCGGGATCACCGCCAGGTCGGTGACGTACTCTTCACGGCTGGCGACCCGCTCACCAGGAACACCGATGATCTTGTTGCCCTTGCCCTTGCCCAGTTGCGGCAGGTCGCTGATCTTGAAGATCAGCAGACGACCTTCGGTGGTCACCGCCGCCAACCAGTTCTGCTCGCGGTCAGCCACCGGCTTGGGCGGCATCACCCTGGAACCGTTGGGCAGGCTCAACAATGTCTTGCCCGCCTTGTTCTTGGCCTGCAGGTCCTCACCCTTGACCACGAATCCATATCCGGCATCGGAGGCGATGACATACAAGGCCTCGTCTTCCGGCAACAGCACGCATTCGAAGCTCGCGCCCGGTGGCGGTGTCAGACGACCGGTCAGTGGTTCGCCCTGGCCACGTGCCGACGGCAACGTGTGGGCCGCCACCGAATAACTGCGACCGGTGGAGTCGATAAAGACCGCAAACTGGTTGGAACGCCCCGCTGCCGAGGTTTTGAAGCCATCACCGGCCTTATAGGACAAACCGGTGGCGTCAATATCATGGCCTTTTGCACAGCGAACCCAACCTTTTTCCGACAAAACGACTGTTACCGGCTCAGTGGGCATCAGTTCGTTTTCCGACAGCGCCTTGGCTTCGGTACGGGAAACGATCGGCGAACGACGGTCATCGCCATAGGTTTGCGCATCGGCCAGCAGCTCGGTACGCACCAGTTTCTTCAATTTGGTTTCGCTGGCCAGCAGCGCTTGCAGCTTGGCCTGCTCCTTGAGCAGCTCATCCTGCTCGGAGCGCAACTTCATCTCTTCCAACCGCGCCAACTGGCGCAAACGGGTATCGAGGATATAGTCGGCCTGGATCTCGCTGAGGGCGAAACGCTCGATCAACTTGGCCCGCGGGTGTTCCTCGGTGCGGATGATATGGATCACTTCATCCAGGTTGAGGTAGGCGATCAGCAAGCCGTCCAACAGGTGCAGGCGCTTCTCGACCTTGTCCAGGCGGAACTTCAGGCGGCGCCGGACGGTGTTGACCCGGAACTCCAGCCACTCCACCAGCAAGGTGCGCAGGTTCTTCAGTTGTGGCTTGCCATCCAGGCCGATGATATTGATGTTGACCCGGTAGCTGGATTCCAGATCGGTGGTGGCGAACAGATGCTGCATCAGTTCATCGAGATCGATCCGGTTGGAACGCGGAATGATCACGATCCGGCAGGGATGCTCGTGGTCGGATTCGTCCCGCAGGTCGGCGACCATCGGCAGCTTCTTGGCCTGCATCTGCGCGGCGATCTGCTCCAGCACCTTGGCCCCCGAGACCTGATGCGGCAGGGCATGCACGACGATATCGCCGTCTTCGATGCGATAGACCGCGCGCATGCGCACCGAACCGCGGCCGGTTTCATAGATCTTCAGCAGGTCGGCTTGCGGGGTGATGATCTCCGCTTCGGTCGGATAATCCGGACCCGGAATGAACTTGCACAATTCTTCGACGGTGGCCTTGGGCTCGTCCAGCAGGTGCACACAGGCGTTGGCCACTTCCCGCAGGTTGTGCGGCGGCACATCGGTGGCCATGCCCACGGCGATACCGGTGGTGCCGTTGAGGAGGATATTCGGCAAACGTGCCGGCAATACGGCGGGCTCGTCGAGGGTGCCGTCGAAGTTCGGCACCCAGTCCGCGGTGCCCTGGCCCAGTTCACTGAGCAGCACTTCGGAATAGCGTGACAACCGCGATTCGGTATAACGCATGGCGGCGAAGGACTTCGGATCATCCGGCGCACCCCAGTTGCCCTGGCCATCCACCAGTGTGTAGCGATAGCTGAACGGCTGCGCCATCAGCACCATGGCTTCGTAGCAGGCCGAATCGCCGTGGGGGTGGAATTTACCGAGCACGTCACCGACGGTCCGCGCGGACTTCTTGTGCTTGGCGTCGGCATCCAGCCCCAGCTCACTCATGGCGTAGACGATCCGCCGCTGTACCGGTTTCAGGCCGTCGCCGATATGCGGCAGTGCACGGTCCATGATCACGTACATGGAGTAGTTGAGGTAGGCCTGTTCGGTGAAGTCAGCCAATGACCGGCGTTCTACGCCATCCAGGCTGAGATCAAGGGAGTCGCTCATGCGGGCCTCATCAGTTCGTAGTCTGGCGCAGCAGCAAAGTGCCGCTACGCTGGGTGAGTTCAGGTTTTTTCAAAGCACTCATGTCCAACAACACCGACTGGCTCATGACCCGCCGCTCCAGCCACCTTCCGGCGCGGCGAAGCGCCAGACAATCGGTCGGGCCTCTCCATCGGCACGAGCCCCGTTGTTGTTATCCAGGCCGATCCAGGCCCCCTCGGCGTCGACCACCAGGGCTTCGGCCAGGCCGTAGTTCTGTGGGTAAAGGCGCGGAGCGGTCAGTGCCTCGGCGGCAAACGACCAGCAGTGCTCGACCTGCCCGCTACGCGCATCGCGCCGGCAGACCCGGTAGGCATTGCGTTCCAGGGTGAACAGCTTGCCGTCGAACAATGACAGATCGGCAAAGTCCCGGGTGGCCGCCTTGGCCTTGGGAAACTGCGGCGGCTGCATCTCGCGACCGCCCTCACTGAGCAGCACGCAGGCGCCATCGCAATCCCACACCGTCTGCTGGCGCTTGACCAGCAACAGGCCACGGCGCTCGCGCTCGGCCGCCAGCCAGAGGCGATCACCCTCCGGGCTGACGGCCAGGCCTTCGAAAATCGCATTAAAATGCAGCAACATGCCACTGCCCCGCGCCTGGCGTACCAGGTTCGGAGTGATTTTCAGCCATTCCGGCGCGCCGCTCTCGGGCACCTTCAATACCGCCGCATGGGCTTCGCTGACGATATAGCGGTTACCCGCGTCATCACAGCTCACACCCTCGAAATCCAGCTCGCCCCCACGCACGAACGAAGCCGCCCAGGTGCGTACCTGCAAGCCCCAGGGCAAACCGCTGGCCGGAACCGACGGCACTTCCAGGTGCACGCCTTCGGCCTGCCAGACCCGGTTCGAGGTATCCAGCCGGTAGAGCCGATCGTCGTCGCGGTCCGAGACCGTCCACAAGGTCTTGCCGCACAGCGCCAACCCGGACAGGTTGCCGCCACGCATGCCTTCGACCGGATGCTCGGACAACAGCTTGAGCTCTGTGAGCGAAGCGGCGAACGCCGGCCAGGCGACCAGCAGCAACAGCGCCGCAAGGGCTCTGCGCATCAGGCCAGGACCTCCGCCAGGTCGCCCTTGGATTCCAGCCAGCTCTTGCGGTCGCCGGCGCGTTTTTTCGCCAGCAGCATGTCCATCATTTCCGAGGTCGCCTCGAAATCGTCCAGGGTCAACTGCACCAGGCGCCGGGTGTTCGGATCCATGGTGGTTTCGCGCAATTGTGGCGGGTTCATTTCACCCAGGCCCTTGAATCGGGTGACCTGCGGCTTGCCACGTTTCTTCTCGGCCACCAGGCGGTCGAGAATACCGTCGCGCTCGGCCTCGTCCAAGGCATAGAAGATCTCCTTGCCGAGGTCGATCCGGTACAATGGCGGCATCGCCACGTAGACGTGACCGGCATCCACCAGCGGGCGGAAATGCTGGACGAACAAGGCACAGAGCAGCGTCGCGATGTGCAGGCCGTCGGAGTCGGCGTCGGCGAGGATGCAGATCTTGCCGTAGCGCAGCTGGCTCATGTCCGCCGCGCCCGGATCGACGCCGATGGCCACGGCGATATTGTGCACTTCCTGGCTGGCGAGCACTTCGCTGCCGTCGACTTCCCAGGTGTTGAGGATCTTGCCGCGCAACGGCAGGATCGCCTGGAACTCCTTGTCCCGTGCCTGCTTGGCCGAACCACCGGCGGAATCCCCTTCCACCAGGAACAGTTCGGAGCGCATCGGGTCCTGGCCGGCGCAGTCGGCCAGCTTGCCCGGCAACGCCGGCCCCTGGGTGATGCGCTTGCGTTCGACCTTCTTGCTGGCCTTCAGGCGTCGGCCGGCGTTGTTGATCGCCAGTTCGGCCAGTTGCATGCCCAGCTCGGGGTTGGCGTTGAGCCACAGGCTGAAGGCGTCCTTGACCACCCCGGAGACAAATGCCGCGGCTTCACGGGACGACAGGCGCTCCTTGGTCTGCCCGGAGAACTGCGGCTCCTGCATCTTCATCGACAGGACAAAGGCAATCCGCTCCCAGACGTCTTCCGGCGCCAGCTTCACACCACGCGGCAACAGGCTGCGGAACTCGCAGAACTCGCGCATGGCGTCGAGCAGGCCCTGGCGCAGGCCGTTGACATGGGTACCGCCCTGAGCCGTGGGGATCAGGTTGACGTAGCTTTCCTGGACACTGTCGCCACCCTCGGGCAGCCACAGCAGGGCCCAGTCCACCGCTTCCTTGTTACCGGCCAGGCTGCCGCAGAACGGCTCGTCCGGCAGGCGCTCGAAGCCGCTGACCGCATCCACCAGGTAGGAACGCAGGCCGTCTTCATAATGCCACTCGACCTTCTCGCCGGTGGCCTTGTCCTCGAAACTGACCAGCAGTCCCGGGCACAACACCGCCTTGGCCTTGAGCACATGCTTGAGGCGGCTGACGGAGAATTTCGGCGAATCGAAATACTTCGGGTCCGGCGCGAAATACACACTGGTGCCGGTGTTGCGCTTGCCGACGGTGCCGACCACTTCCAGCTCGGTGGCCTTGTAGCCGTCGGCGAAGGTCATCTGGTATTCGTTGCCATCACGCTTGACCCGGACCCGCACCTGGGTCGACAGGGCGTTGACCACGGAGATGCCCACGCCGTGCAGGCCGCCGGAGAACTGGTAGTTCTTGTTGGAGAACTTGCCGCCGGCGTGCAACTTGGTGAGGATCAGCTCGACACCGGACACACCCTCTTCCGGGTGGATATCCACCGGCATGCCGCGTCCGTCGTCGGACACTTCCAGGGAATGGTCGGCGTGCAGGATGACCTGCACCGACTTCGCATGCCCGGCCAAGGCTTCGTCGACGCTGTTGTCGATGACTTCCTGGGCAAGGTGGTTCGGCCGACTGGTGTCGGTGTACATGCCCGGGCGTTTGCGCACCGGGTCGAGGCCCGAGAGGACTTCGATGGCGTCTGCGTTATAAGAGCTAGCGCTGGGAGTGGCCATGGGGTCTCGTCATCAGTCGTCTATGAATAGGGGTCATTCTCAAAGTACAGAGAAATCGATCGCTTGGTACTTATCGGCACCGATGCCGGCAAAGCTCAACAACGCCGGCATTTTTTCGGCAAAGCCCTGGAAACCATGGTCGCCGCCCGCCTGGATACGCAAGGCACACGCCCGGTAATACTGTTGTGCCGCGCGATAATCAAGGGTTTCATCGGCCGTTTGCAACCATACCTGAAATCGTTGCGGGTCCCGGGGGGCCGGCACTTCCAGTTCGGCCAGGGCCGTCACGTGGTCGAGGGTCAGCTCCCAGGTTTCGCCGCTGTAGAGGTTCTGCTGCGGGCCGAGATGGCCGTCGAACATCCGGTGCGGGCTGACCGCCGGGTTGACCAGCAGGGCCTTCAGGCCATGGCGCTCGGCCAGGTGAGTCGCATAGTAGCCGCCGAGCGAGCTGCCGACCAGCAGCGGACGACCGAGTTCGGCAATGGCGGCTTCCAGCTGAGGCATGGCCTGGCGCGGATGATGGTGCAGCGCCGGGACCCGCAATTGCTCGCCCAGGCCCAGGCGGGTCATTACCGCGATCAGTTGCGTGGCCTTCCGCGACTCGGGCGAGCTGTTGAAACCGTGGATATAGAGGATCGAACCGGTCATCTCGTTGCTCTTCATAAGCAGGCTCTCCATAGACTGGCGCGACCTTGCTCAGGTCGCCCGGCTGCTCAAGGCGCCCGACACCGCGCAGGCAAAGACGCGCAGTTTAGCCTGAGTCCGAGGCCATGACTCGCCCTGAGATATTTCCTACCGATATTGGAGAAGCTCAGTAACCGGTGCCGCCGTAATCGACATTGAAATCGAAGCCCTGCACCCGCGAAACACCGGTATCCAGCCGTCCGTCCGGATGCAGGCGCAACCAGCGGTAGCCCGGCGCCTTGTCGTCGACCTTGAAGTCCTCGCTGCCCGGCGCGAACTGCACGCAGGTCGAGGGCGAGGCCAATAGCCGCACATCATTGCGCTGTTGGTCGAATTCCTGGTGGATATGCCCCCAGAGCAGCGCCCGGACCTGGGGGAAGCGGTCCAGCACGGCGAACAGCGCCTCCGGATTGCGCAGGCCGATCGGCTCCATCCAGGCGCAGTCGATGGACACCGGATGATGATGGAAGCAGATCAGGTGGTGGCGTTGCGGCGCCTCGCTCAAGGACTGCACCAGCCGTTGCAGTTGCTCGTCCTGCAGATAACCCGGCACCGAACCCGGCACGGCGGAATCCAGCAGGGTCACGCGCCAGTTGCCGATATCCACCACGGCCTCCAGCAGGTCGCTGTGGCTGGCCGCCTCGGCCATTTCCCGCAATTCGTCGTGATTGCCCGGGAACCAGCGGGCCGGCGCCGGGATGCGCCCGCTCATCTGGCGAAAGCACTGATAGGACTCCAGCGTACCGTCCTGGGACAGGTCGCCGCTGGCCAGCACCAGGTCGACCCGAGGCTGTTCGGCCAGGACACAATCGATCACCCGTTGCAGGCTCTCACGGGTGTTCATGCCCAGCAGCGTACCGTCCGCCTCGGCAAACAGATGGCTGTCGGACAGTTGCACCAATAGCACCGAATCCGTGGTGGTCGACTGAGTGGCTACGCTCGACAAGGCGCTCTCCCGGGAAGTACTGGCTGGACCGTTTTGAACCGGTTCGTTCAAAACCGCGTTGGGCGCAATTATGGTCGGGGAACTTGCAAAGAGGAAATGGCTGAAACAGGGCACAGTTCACATTTAGCCGGATACAACCCAGGCTCCGTGCGAAAACTCGCCGAGCGCCGATCAGGCGAGGCAAAAATAAGTGGGCAAGCGGAGTGTAGGGCCCTGAATGAGTATTGCGAGCGTGTTTTTAACGCCGCATGAGCGTCGCGCAGGCAGTTTTCGTACCGAGCCCAGCGTGGTGTTTCGCAAGTACCATGGAAAACTTGGTCTATGCTCCATAGAAACCCACTCATCAAGAGTTGCGTATCGACATGGGCCGACCAGCAACTGTTATCACTCTTTCTGAAACTGAAAAAGCGGAACTGCTACGCCGTATCAAGCTTCGCAAGGGCGCCCAGGATGCATGCCTGCGCGCCAAGATAATCCTTGCCTGTGCGGCCGGCGAGTCAGGGAACGACATTGCTCAGCGCCTGGGCACCAGCAAAGATGTGGTGTCACGATGGCGCCAGCGTTTCTCTAAATTGGGATTGTTAGGTTTGAATGATGAACCGCGCTCCGGTCGGCCACGCACCATTTCGGATGAGCAAGTTCAGCAAGTGGTGAATCAGGTATTACAAAGTAAGCCCGACGATTCCAGCCACTGGAGTACGCGCCGTATGAGCCGCGAGACGGGCCTCTCTCCAGCCAGCATCATGCGCATTTGGCACGCGTTTGGAATTAAGCCGCACCTGGAAAAGACCTTCAAACTTTCCACAGATCCTTTGTTTGTCGACAAGGTTCACGACATCGTTGGTCTGTACTTGAATCCGCCCGAAAGGGCACTGGTGCTGTGCGTTGATGAGAAGAGCCAGATTCAGGCCTTGAACCGCACACAGCCGGGATTACCGCTCTCACCAGGCAACCCAGCAACTCGCACGCACGATTACAAACGGCATGGAACAACCTCTCTGTTCGCTGCTCTGGATGTGGCAACAGGTGAAGTCATCGGTCGGTTGAAGCGCCAGCATCGCAGCACTGAGTTCCTCGCCTTTCTGAAAGAAATCGATGCATCAGTCCCTGATGACATGCCGATTCATCTGATCATGGATAACTACGCAACGCACAAAACCGACAAAGTCAGAGCGTGGCTTGCGGCACGTCCGCGCTACAACATCCACTTCACGCCGACTTCCGCCTCTTGGCTGAATTTGGTCGAGCGTTTTTTCTCAACGTTAAGCGAGAAGTGGATCAAGCGACAGGCGCACGTTAGTGTAAAAGATCTGGAAGCTTCGATTGAGCACTATCTGGAGACCTACAACCAGCACCCGAAACCGTTCAGGTGGCACAAAAAGGCCGAAGACATTCTCGCCTCAGTAGCTCGCGCAGCACGAGCGTTAGGTGCGTGATTTTTTCACCGGTACTTGTGAAACACCAAACTAGCGTACGGCTTCGAATTCATGGCCGCAGGCCAGACAGTGGCTCAGCCACTCTCCGAGGAACACATTGAGCTGGGCCTTCTCGTCCGGCTGGTGCATGGCCGCGTTCGGATACGGATAGATGCTGCGAAAACGTCGGGCATGTTCGGCGCTGATCACCTCGGCCATGCGCGCATCGTGATAGACCTGCACCTGCAGTTCCGGCACCGGCAACCAGGGCAGGCTGTGCTCCTGGCGAACCAGCAGGGTGGTGGTATAGGGGTTGTCCTGCAGAACCTCCAGCGCCAGTACACCGAGCATCTGCTCGCCCTGGGTCACGGCGATCCGCCGGGCACGCTGCTGCTGGTCGCGCATCTCGGGCAACAGACGCATCAGGCGGGCATAGTTCGCCTCGCAGGCCGCCTGCAGCCCGACCAGATCGACCCGATAACGTTCACGCAGCAGACTTACGACCATAACCCCCTCACTTCAGCGCGATTCAGTGCCAGCCATTGCAAGGCAATGATCGACGCCGCATTGGCAATTCGCCCGTCACGCACGGCCTGCAAGGCATCCTCGAACGCCCAGACCGTTGCCCGGATATCTTCACTCTCCTCCACCAGGCCATACAGGCCGCCAGCCCCCTCGGTCTCGCAGCGCCCCAGGTACAGGTGGACGAATTCATTACTGCCGCCCGGCGATGGAAAGTACCGGGTGATCGGCCACAGGGCCTGCAGATTCAGGTCAGCTTCCTCCTGCGCCTCGCGCCGAGCAACCTCTTCCGGTTGTTCATCCTTGTCGATCAGACCGGCGACCAGTTCGACCATCCATGGATTGTCGGCATTACCCAGCATGGCGCCCACGCGGAACTGCTCCAGCAGGACCACTTCATCGCGCCGGGCATCGTAAGGCAGGACGCAGACCGCATCGTGGCGCACGAATACTTCGCGAGTGATCTCCTTGCCCATGCCGCCGGCGAAGAGCTCATGGCGCAAATGCAGGCGATCGAGCTGGTAGAACCCCTTGAAGCAGTTCTCCCGCCGGATGATCTCGACGGTCGTCGGACTGGCCTTGATGGTATCGCTCATGCTGATCCTCTTTGCTTTGGCGGCGAGGCTCCCCCTCGACTTCGCGCCATCCTAACGCGCCGACACCTGCCGATGCAGCCCCTTTCCCATCGCCGGGATAGACGGCTGGCCCTGAAACCTACTCTAATCAGCTTAGTGGCGAACCGAGTACGCTGCTGAGAGTCGAAGCCCGATCACTTTGGCCTTTCTTTCGCTGATGAAGGACGTACATGTCGTTTCTAAAAATCACCTCACTGACCTGCATCGCCCTGACCCTGGGTGCCTGCCAGAGCCTGTTCCCGCCCGCCGTGCAGAAACCGCTGGAGTTCAAGGCTGACGCTTTCGAACAGATCAAGCCGGGCTGCGACGGTGCCGATTGCCCGCTGGTGAATATCGATACGGTGCACTTTCCGAGCGAGCCGCAACTGGACGGGCTGATCGAGCGCAGCCTGCTGCAGATGGCCCGGACCTCGCCCGATGCACCGTTGCCGCCTTCGCTCAAGGTCTATCAGGAGCAGTTCCTCGCCACCTCGGCCAACCGCTACGGCAGCTACTTGCAGGCCAAGGTACGCGAGCAGCATGACGGCTTGGTGATCATCGAGTTGTCCAGCTACCTGGACGATGGCAGTGCCCACGGCATGCCGGGGCGCGGCTTCATCACCTGGTCACGCCAGGAGCACAAGGCCCTGAACCTGCAGGACATGCTGCTGCCGGGCCAGGAAGAGGCCTTCTGGAAGCTGGCCAGGGTCGCCCACAACAGCTGGCAGATCGGCACCCGGGCGGACCAGGACTTCATCCGCGCCTGGCCCTTCCAGAAAACTCCGAACGTCACCCTGGCCAGCGATGGCGTGATCCTCAAGTACAACGTGATGACCATTGCCCCTTACGCGATGGGCCTGATCGAGCTGAAGATCGACTATTCGCGCCTCAATGGCATCCTCAGGCCCGAGCGGTTTCCCGTCCGTAAGTGAAGGCCTTGCCCAGCAGCAGTTGCAACAGCCCTGCCAGTACCAGTGACGGCAGGGTCGCGCCCAGGTCCGGGTAGAGATTGGCCAACAGGTGATAGGTGCTGACGCCACCCAGCCAGGCCAGCAATGCCGGCCAGCGCAGCAGCGATGAGGCCACCTGGGCACTGCGCCGGCGCAGGATGAAGTGATCCACCAGCACCACGCCGAACAACGGCGCGAACACCGAGCCGATCAGCAACAGGAAGTTCTGGTACTGCGCCAGCGGCGCGAAGCAGGCGATCAGGGTACAGATCACGCCGATGCCCAGGGCCAGGTGCTCGACCTTCAGGCGCAACAGGATGCCGCTGGATACCGCCGCCGAGTGGATATCGGCAAAGGCGTTTTCCGATTCGTCGAGCAGGATCAGCAGCAGCGGAATACCCAGCCCTGCGCCCGCCAGGGCCAGCAGCAAGGCATTGACCTCGCCACTCGGCGCAAAGGCCAGGGTGTAGGCCACGCCCAGGCTCATCAACCAGAAATTGCCGATAAAGAAGCCCAGCGCCGTACCGCCGAAGACGCTTTTTGCGCGCTTGCCGAACCGCGAATAGTCGGCAATCAGCGGCAGCCAGGACAAGGGCATGGCAATCGCGATATCGAAGCCCACGGCAAACGGCATCGAACCGTCACCGGCCTGGGCCCACAAGGCGCCCAGATCGGTCTTGGCAAACAGGTTCCAGGTCAGCCACAGGCAGGCCGCCAGCAACAGCCAGATCCCCCATTTGCGCAAGATCCTGCGCACGAAGGTCAGGGGACCGCTGACTGCCAGCAGGGTCGCCAACGCGCCGAAGACCAGGGTCCACAGCAACGGATTGGCCAGCAGGCTGCCCTCGCTGAATGCCCGGGTGCCGAGCAGGCTCGCGGCATCGCGCATGACGATGATTTCGAACGAACCCCAGCCCACCAGTTGCAGCAGGTTGAGGATCGCCGGCAGGCTGGCGCCGCGCTGGCCGAGGGTGAGCTTCAGGGCGGCCATGGACGCCAGGCCGGTATCACTGCCGATCACGCCGACGGCGGCCAACAGCAGCACGCCCACCGCCGTGCCGAGAAAAATCGCCAGCAACGAACCGGACAGGCCCAGGCCCGGCGCCAGCAGGGCACCGGTCTGCAGGACCATCAGGCCGATACCGAGGGAGAACCACAGGGAAAACAGATCACGCGCGCCGAACACACGCTTGTCGGCGGGGACCGCGAGATCGGGGGAGTAGGTGCTGGGAGTGTTCAAAAGGGTTATCTCAAGAGAAGCAAAACTTCTGCAATATAGACGGACCTGTGGCGAGCGGGCTTGTCGGAACGCCGCACCGCCGCTCTGGGGCGCGAAGCGGCCCTGGAATCAGCGCCTTCATTGTGTCAGGCAGAACGCAGTCACAGGTTTTAGGGGGCTGCGCCCCCAGCGCGGGCAAGCCCGCTCGCCACAAGGTGCGGCTCCCATCCCTGGAGCCGGCCCGATCAGACTTTCTGGTACAACTGGCTGCCTTCGCGCTTGAAGCGCTCGGCCTGTTCCGCCATGCCCTGGGCGGCGTCCACATCGACCGCTTCGATTCGCTGGTTGGCCGCATATTCACGGACTTCCTGGGTAATCTTCATCGAGCAGAACTTCGGCCCGCACATGGAGCAGAAATGCGCGACCTTGGCCGAATCCTTCGGCAGGGTCTCGTCGTGGTACGAGCGCGCGGTGTCCGGGTCCAGGCCCAGGTTGAACTGGTCCTCCCAACGGAACTCGAAACGCGCCTTGCTCAAGGCATTGTCACGGATCTGCGCGCCCGGATGGCCCTTGGCAAGGTCGGCGGCATGTGCGGCGATCTTGTAGGTGATGATCCCGGTCTTCACGTCATCCTTGTTCGGCAGGCCCAGGTGTTCCTTGGGCGTGACGTAGCAGAGCATGGCGCAACCGAACCAGCCGATCATCGCCGCACCGATGCCGGAGGTGATGTGATCGTAGCCCGGGGCGATGTCGGTGGTCAGCGGGCCGAGGGTGTAGAACGGCGCCTCGTCGCAGCACTCCAACTGCTTGTCCATGTTCTCCTTGATCAGTTGCATCGGTACGTGGCCCGGGCCTTCGATCATGCACTGCACGTCGTGCTTCCAGGCGATCTTGGTGAGCTCGCCCAGGGTCTCCAGCTCACCGAACTGCGCCTCGTCGTTGGCGTCGGCAATCGAGCCCGGACGCAGGCCGTCGCCCAGCGAGAAGCTGACGTCGTAGGCCTTCATGATTTCGCAGATTTCGTCGAAATGGGTGTAGAGGAAGTTTTCCTTGTGATGGGCCAGGCACCACTTGGCCATGATCGAACCGCCGCGAGAAACGATGCCGGTGACGCGCTTGGCGGTCATCGGCACGTAGCGCAGCAGCACGCCGGCGTGGATGGTGAAGTAGTCGACGCCCTGCTCGGCCTGTTCGATCAGGGTGTCGCGGAACAGCTCCCAGGTCAGGTCCTCGGCCACGCCGTTGACCTTTTCCAGTGCCTGGTAGATCGGTACGGTACCGATCGGCACCGGCGAGTTGCGGATGATCCACTCGCGGGTTTCATGAATGTGCTTGCCGGTGGACAGGTCCATGACCGTGTCCGAACCCCAGCGGATGCCCCAGGTCAGCTTGGCCACTTCTTCCTCGATGGAAGAGCCCAGGGCGCTGTTGCCGATATTGCCGTTGATCTTCACCAGGAAGTTGCGGCCGATGATCATCGGCTCCAGCTCCACGTGGTTGATGTTGGCCGGGATGATCGCGCGACCGCGGGCGATTTCCTCGCGGACGAACTCGGCGGTGATCTCTTTCGGGATGCTCGCGCCGAAGCTGTGGCCGGCGTGCTGCTGCTTCAACAGGCCGGCGGCGCGGGCCTCTTGCAGCTTCATGTTTTCGCGGATGGCGACGTATTCCATCTCGGCGGTGATGATGCCCTGGCGCGCGTAGTGCATCTGGCTGACGTTGGCCCCGGCCTTGGCCCGGCGCGGGTTGTTGACGTGGGCGAAACGCAGCTTGGTCAGTTCGGGATCGGCGAGGCGTTCCTGACCGAAGTTCGAGCTCAGGCCGCTCAGGCGCTCGGTGTCGCCACGGTCGTCGATCCACGCCGAACGCACATCGCCCAGGCCTTTACGCACATCAATCACCACGTTGGGATCGGTGTAGGGACCCGAGGTGTCGTAGACCGTCACCGGCGCGTTGATCTCGCCGCCGAAGTCGGTCGGGGTCACGTCGAGGCTGATTTCGCGCATCGGCACGCGGATGTCCGGGCGCGAGCCCTGCACATAGATTTTTTGCGAACGGGTGAAGGGCTGCACGGATTGCTCGTCGACCTTGGCGGAATCGCTGAGGTTCGCTGCATCTCTCAATTTTGTACTCATCACGGCTCTCCAGACGGTATCCAGGGGATTGTCGGGACGAACCTGAAGGCACGGACGCACCAAGGCTGGTGCTGTGCTCTGTCCTCGCGAACGCTGTTCGATTGTCGAACAACATCCCGGACGGAGCACAAGAGGACTCGCCGGGGGACGAGAAATCTTGTTCCCTACGCAGGCGCTAACCTGATCAGGTTCAACGGGATCCGGAATTATCCGATCTCAGCCCCATAGCAAGGCACCCCGACAAGAACGGGCCGAGTGTAGACCAAGAGTGCGACATAACGCCACCACCCTCGTGTTCGTCTGGATAAATGGCCGATATGCAGGATTGTTGCAAAACCCCACGGCAACTACACTCGCCTACGGCTTGACGCTGCCCGCACCGCGCAGTAGCCTCGGCCACCGAATTATCACCGTAATATTTACTCCAAGGATCGCCACATGCTGCGCAAACTCTCACTGGCCCTGGCCGTGTCTTGTGCGACCAACGGAATGGTCTGGGCAGCTGAAGCGCCCTTGTCGACCAAGACCGACCTGGTCAGCGTCTATCAGGAAGCCGTGGACAACAACGCCGACCTGGCCGCCGCCCGCGCCGACTACGATGCGCGCAAGGAAGTCGTGCCCCAGGCCCGTGCCGGCCTGCTGCCGAACCTCTCGGCGGGTGCCAGCAGCAACAACGTCCATACCTCGATCGACCGGCCGTCGGCAACCATGAGCCGCAGCGCCAATGTCTACCAGGCAACCCTGAGCCAGCCGATCTTCCGCGCCGACCGCTGGTTCCAGTTCCAGGCGGCCAAGGACGTCAACGAGCAGGCCGCCCTGCAACTCTCGGCCACCGAACAGAACCTGATCCTGCAAAGCGCCGAAAGCTACTTCGCGGTATTGCGCGCCCAGGACACCCTGGCCTCGACCAAGGCCGAGGAAGCGGCGTTCAAGCGCCAGCTCGACCAGTCCAACGAGCGCTTCGACGTCGGTCTCTCGGACAAGACCGACGTGCTGCAGTCCCAGGCCAGCTACGACACCTCACGGGCCAACCGGATCGTCGCCCAGCGTCAGGTCGAAGACGCCTTCGAAGCACTGATTACCCTGACCAACCGCCAGTACAATTCGATCCAGGGCATCGTCCATACCTTGCCGGTGCTGGCACCCACGCCCAATGACGCCAAGGCCTGGGTCGATACCGCGGCCAGGCAGAACCTCAACCTGCTGGCCAGCAACTACGCGGTCAGCGCCGCCGAGGAAACCCTCAAGCAGCGCAAGGCCGGCCACGCGCCAACCCTGGATGCGGTGGCCCAGTACCAGGCCGGCGACAACGACGGTTTCGGCCTGAGCAATCCCAATACGCTGGGCCAGAACTATGGCGGCCCGGTGAAGCAGACCACGGTCGGCCTGCAATTGAACATCCCGCTCTACAGCGGCGGCCTGACCAGCTCGCAGGTTCGCGAATCCTATTCGCGCCTGAGCCAGACCGAGCAGCAGCGTGAAGCCCTGCGTCGTCAGGTGGTGGAAAACACCCGCAACCTGCATCGCGCGGTCAATACCGATGTGGAACAGGTGCAGGCGCGCAAGCAGTCGATCATCTCCAACCAGAGCGCGCTGGAAGCGACCGAAATCGGTTATCAGGTGGGCACGCGCAATATCGTCGATGTGCTCGATGCCCAGCGCCAGCTGTACACCTCGGTGCGTGACTACAACAACACCCGCTACGACTACATCCTCGACAACCTGCGCCTGAAGCAGGCGGCCGGGACCCTGAGTCCGGAAGACCTGAGCGCCCTGGCGCGTTACCTGAAGGCCGACTACAACCCGGACAAGGACTTCCTGCCACCTGACCTGGCGAAGGCGGCAGCGGCCAATCTGAAGGCCAATCCGGGTTATTGATGAACGCTTGAGAGTACAACAAAACCTGTGGGAGCCGGGCTTGCTCGCGATGCAGAACTTGTGGGAGGGGGCTCGCCCCCAAAGCTTTTGGCAGCCTCAAGGGCCTCATCGCCGGCAAGCCGGCTCCTACAGGGGATCGCGTTCAGCGATGATTGATCGGGTCTAGCGCGACAGCAAGCGCCCCAATCCATCCAGCAAGCGCTGCAACGCGCCCTGGTTGGCCCGCATCACCTTCAACCCCGCCTCCGCCATCTTCTGCGCATCCCGCGGCAGTTCGAACAGGCGCTGCACCGCCACCGCCAGCCCGTCGGCATCGTCGACTTCCTGCAACGCTCCGGCTTCGCGCATCAACGCAGCGATCTCGAGGAAGTTGAACAGGTGTGGTCCGCTCAAGACCGGCTTGGCCAAGGCCGCCGGCTCCAGCAGGTTATGCCCGCCATTGGGCACCAGGCTGCCGCCGACAAAGGCACTGTCCGCCAGGGCGTAGAGAAACAGCAACTCGCCCATGGTGTCGCCGAGCAGTACCGACGTCTGCGCGGTAACCGGCTCGGCGGTCGAACGCCGAACGGTCGGCAAACCCTGCTGGCGGCACAATTCGAAGACGCTGTTGAAACGCTCCGGATGCCGTGGCACCAGGATCAGCAAGGCATCCGGGTGACTGGCCAGCAGTTGCCGATGCGCCGCCAGGACCACCTCGTCCTCGCCTTCGTGGGTGCTCGCGGCGATCCACACCGGCCGCTGCTGCGCCTGCCATTGCCCGCGCAACTCGGCGGCACGCGCCAGCAATTGCGGATCGATGCTCAGGTCGAACTTGATCGAACCGGTGACTTCGACACACTCGGCGTGCGCGCCCAATTGCCGGAAGCGCTCGGCCTCGACCTCGGTCTGTACCGCGATCAGGCTCATTTCCTCCAGCATCGGCCGGGTCAGTCGGGCAAACCGGCCGTACCCCCTCGCCGAGCGTGCGGACAGCCGGGCATTGGCCAGCGCTACCGGAATCCCGCGGCGAGCGCATTGATGAATATGGTTGGGCCACAGCTCGGTTTCCATGATCACCGCCAGCCTGGGCCGTATCGCATCGAGAAAGCGCGCCGCGGCCCAGGGCAGGTCGTAGGGCAGGTAGCAATGCTGGATACGCGGCTCACTGGCGAACAGTGCCTTGATCCGCTCCGAACCGGTGGGAGTCATGCAGGTCACGGTGATCGGCAACTGCGGGTACTGCGCCAGCAACGCGCGGATCATCGGCGCGGCGGCAATGCTCTCGCCCACCGACACCGCGTGGACCCAGATACCGTCCGGGCGCATCGGTGGCAGGCCACGGGCAAAACGTTCACCGATACGCCGGGCATAGGCCGGAGCCTTGCGTGCCCGCAGCCATAGACGCAACGCCACCAGCGGCAGCCCCAGATGAAACAGCAAGGTGTAGAGAGTTCTATTCATGGCGGCGGAGTTTACTGTGTTTTCAGCCGATCGCCTGCAGGTGTTCGGTAAAACGTTCGGCCAGCCAGCGTGCCGCCGGGCCCAGGGGTTCGTCACGCCGCCAGACCATTTCCACCACCAGCGCCGGCGGGGTCCATTCGCTGATCAACTCGACCATCTGCTCCTGGTAGGTGGGGTACTGCACCACATGACGCGGCAACCAGGCCCAGCCGAGACCACGGGCCAGCCACTCGGCCATCACGTAGAAACTGTCGGCGCGCCAGACCTGCGGGCTCGCCGCCTCACCGCCGGGATACATGCTCGATGGCGTCGACATCAACAGTTGCCGGTGCTGTGCCAGTTGCCGGGCGTCGACACGACGGGTCGCCGCCAATGGATGCCCGACGCCGCACACCGTGACCATCTCGATACTGCCCAGCACCCGCCGCTCCAGGGCCTCGGGAATCTGGTCGTGATAGAACAGCAGGCCCAGGTCGGCACGCCGCTCCACCAGCTTGCGCGCGACATCGCCCTGGGCGGCGCTGGTCAGTTGCACTTCGAGGCTGGGAAAGCGGTTGGCCAGCGCTTCCAGGCTGTCGATCACCGGCTGATAGGGCATCGCCTCATCCTGCGCCAGGCGCAGACTGGCTTCCTCGCCGCGCATCAGCGCCAACGCCCGGCCATTGAGGCGCTCGCACTGGCGCAGGACTTCACGCGCCTCCTCCAGCAAGGCCTCGCCGGCTTCGGTCAAGCGCGGCTGGCGACCGCTGCTACGCTCGAACAGGCTAACCCCGAGGTCGGTCTCCAGCAGGGCAATCGCCGAACTGATCGCTGATTGCGCCTTGCGCTGGTGACGCGCCACCGCAGAAAACGAACGCTGTTCGGCAACGCTGACAAACAGGCGCACCTGCTCCAGGCTCCATTGCATGCTGACACCCAACCTATCTCATATTCAGATAGGTAATGACTTTACCCCATCTGACCGATGTCTAAAATACCGATCACATCAGAAGGCCCAGACACGAGAGATCGCTCCATGAATGCTTACTACTACCTCGCCATCGCCATTTGCGCCGAAGTCATCGCCACCGTCTCCATGAAAGCGGTCAAAGGCCTGAGCACGCCCCTGCCCCTGACACTGATCATCGTCGGTTATGCCACGGCGTTCTGGATGCTGACCCTGGTGGTGCGCACAGTGCCGGTGGGCGTGGCGTACGCGGTGTGGGCGGGCATGGGCATCGTCATGGTCAGCGTCGCCGCGCTGTTTCTCTACGGGCAGAAGCTGGATATCCCGGCCATGCTCGGCATGGCGCTGATCGTCCTCGGTGTGGTGGTGATACAGCTGTTCTCGAAAACCGCCGGGCATTGATGGCAGGCAAATCGCCGATTCCCGCGAATCTGTATACTGCGACCCTGCTCATGAGAACCGAGGTCGCCGCATGCCATCCGCTATATCCACCGATGTCCTGATTGTCGGCGCCGGCGTCGCCGGCCTCTGGCTGAACGCGCGCCTGCGTCGCCAGGGTTTTTCGACGGTACTGGTGGAGAGCGCCAGCCTCGGCGGCGGGCAAAGCGTGAAGTCCCAGGGTATCATCCATGGCGGCGCCAAATATGCGCTGCACGGTGCTCTGAGCGGGGCCTCGGAAGCCATTGCCGATATGCCCCGCCGCTGGCGCGAAGCCCTGGCCGGCAATGGCGAACTCGACCTGTCCGGTGTACGCCTGCTGTCCGAGGCCCACTACCTGTGGTCCCCCGGCACCCTGGCCGGCAATCTCACCAGCTTCTTCGCCAGCAAGGCGGTGCGCGGGCGCGTCGACCAGGTCAAGGGCGACCAGTTGCCGCCCGCCCTGCAACACCCGAAGTTCAAGGGCAAGGTCTATCGCCTGGCCGAACTGGTGATCGACGTTCCCAGCCTGATAACACGCCTCGCCGAACTGGCGGGTGACGGCCTGCTGGCCGGGCAGAAGATCGAACCGTTACTGGAAAATGGCCAGTTGGTCGGTCTGCGCGTCGACGAGCGCGAGATCCGCGCCCAGCGCATCGTGCTCAGCGCCGGTGCCGGCAATGCCGAACTGCTCGACGCCCTGGGCCTGAGCCAACCGGCCATGCAGAAGCGGCCGCTGCACATGGTGCTGGTCAAGGGCCCGAGCCTCAAGCCGCTGTATGCCCACTGCCTGGGCGGCGGCCCCAAGCCACGGATCACCGTGACCACCCACCCGGCTGCCGATGGCCAGTGGGTCTGGTATCTCGGTGGCGATATTTCCGAGGCCGAAGGCGTGGCACGCGAACCCGCCGAGCAGATCGCCACGGCCCGCAAGGAACTCGGCAACCTGCTGCCCTGGATCGACCTGAGCCAGGCCCGCTGGGCCACCTTGCGCGTCGATCGCGCCGAACCCCTGCAGTCCGGCCTGACCCGTCCGGACAACGCCTTTCTCGCCGAACAGGATCGCCTGCTGGTGGGCTGGCCGACCAAACTGGCGCTGGCGCCGGACTTCGCCGACCGGGTGTTCGCCAGCCTGCAACGCGACGGCATCCAGCCCGGCCATCCGCCGGCCCTGCCCGAATTGCCAAGGCCGCCCATGACACAAACCGCCTGGGAGCAACTGCTGCCATGAGCCAGCCGACCCTGCATGACCTGCTCCGCCCCCTGGGCAGTACCGGCCTGGTGGTTTCGCCGCTGGGCCTGGGTACCGTGAAGCTGGGCCGCGACCAGGGCGTCAAATACCCCAGCGGCTTCCAGATCCCCGACGACCAGGAAGCCCGTCAGTTGCTCAAGCTGACCCGTGACCTGGGGATCAACCTGATCGATACCGCCCCGGCCTATGGCCGCAGCGAAGAACGTCTCGGCCCGCTGCTGCGCGGGCAGCGTCACGAATGGGTGATCGTCAGCAAGGTCGGTGAAGAGTTCGAGGCCGGCCAGTCGCGCCACGACTTCAGCGCCGAACACACCCGCCTTTCCGTCGAACGCAGCCTGCAACGCCTGGAAACCGACTTTATCGACCTGGTGCTGGTGCACTCCGACGGCAACGACCTGGCGATCCTCGAACAGAGCGGCGTCTACCAGACCCTCGCCGAGCTGAAGCGCGAAGGCAAGATCCGCGGTTTCGGTTTTTCCGGAAAAACCGTCGAAGGCGGCCTGAAGGCTCTGGAACAAGGCGATTGCGCCATGATCACCTACAATCTGAACGAACAGGGCGAGCGGCCGGTCATTGACTATGCAACGGCCCACGGCAAGGCGATCCTGGTCAAGAAAGCCCTGGCCAGCGGCCATGCCTGCCTGAGCCCCGGCATCGATCCGGTGCAGGCCAGCTTCGAACTGTTGTTTGCGCAGCCCGGCGTTGCCAGTGCTATTGTCGGCACCATCAACCCGCTGCACCTCGCCCATAACGTTGCGACAGTAGCCCGGGTCATTCGCCAGAACTGATGCCGCCCACGCGGCCGACCCCGACGCAAGAAGGAGCCGACATGCCGCGAACGCTGATAAGAAAGAACCCCAGTAACTTCAAGACCCTGCCGTTATTCGTCGAAGCGACGCCCGAAGGCCTGAGCTACCAGAGTGTCGGGATGCCGCTGAACTTCGCGCAAACCCTGCACAAGCGCAAGCCGGTGAGCGTCGCCGATGCCGAACGTTTTGCCCTGGAGCTGGCCAACCTCGGTGTGTCGGTACGCCTGACCCTGCACTGGCAGAACCGCGACTATTGGGTACTGGTCCGGCAACGCCGGCAAGACCGTGGCGATGTGGTGCTCAAGCTGATTTCCGGTTATGTCCCGGCGCAGGAACTGAACCTGCCACTGCACACCGCCATCCAGGAGATCGCCGAGGAGTGCCTACTGGAGACCCCGGAAGGCTGGTTGAGCGGACGCTTCAACGACACCTGGCTGCCGGCGCCCTACTCCGCGGCCTTGCATTACCGCGAGGCGCTGCCCTTTCGCCTGACGCCGCTGTCGGGTTCGGCATTGCCGGTGCGCTGTGGCGCGCAACAGTTGATGGAGCGACCACGGGCCTATGTGCACCTGCCCACCGCGTCGTTGCAACTGATCTACGACCTGCGGCTGGATGTGCCCAGGGAAGCCAAGTCCCTGAGTCTGTTCCATGTCGATGAGCGACTGGAAAACGATGAACTGGTGGCCCGTCTGGATCGCGGGCGTCCAGACCTGTACCTGATGCCGCTGAAAGACGGACAGCCCTGTGCCGAGCTGTACACCCTGAAGAAGGACCAACTGGTTGCGGCGAGCACCCGCGGCCTGTACCTGGCGGAAAGCTTTGCCCGGCAGGAGGGCTGGCTGGTGCGTGATGAGCGTATTCGCTGGAAGGACTGGGTACGCCAGCAAGGGCTGGCGCCCGTGGAGAAGGACTCGAAACTCAAGCGCCTGACCGGCAAGGCCCGGCAGATCCTGCGCAAGATCGTACCGGCCAAGGCCCGGCGCTGACAGGAAAAAACGTCCCCTGTAGGACCGTCGACACAGGGCCGTCGGGCGGGCCTGGCACGTGTCAGTTGCTGCGGATCTTCTCGACAATCGCCGTCGTCGAACTGTTTTCCACCAGGCCCAGCACTTTCACCGTGCCGCCGTAGGCCGTGACGATACCGGCACCGACCACCTGGTCGATCCCATAGTCACCGCCCTTGACCAGCACGTCGGGCTTGACCTGCGTCAGCAGGTTTTCCGGAGTGCCTTCGGGGAAACTGATCACCCAATCCACCGCACCGAGACCGGCCAGCACCGCCATGCGTCGGTCGACACTGTTGATCGGCCGCCCCGGACCTTTCAGGCGACTGACCGAAGCGTCGTCGTTGACCGCGACGATCAGTCGATCGCCCTGGGCCCGCGCCTGCTCCAGGTACGTCACGTGACCGGCGTGCAGGATGTCGAAGCAGCCATTGGTGAAGACGATCTTCTCGTTATGGGCCCGGGCGTCATCCACTGCCAACAGCAGTTGCTCAAGCCCCAGCACACCGCGCTCGGACCCTTCTTCACGCTGGATGGCGCGACGCAGTTCCGGCGCACTGATGGCCGCCGTCCCCAGCTTGCCGACCACGATACCCGCCGCCAGGTTGGCCAGGGCCACCGCGTGCGGCAATTCCTCGCCCGCGGCGATCGCCGCCGCCAGGGTGGAGATCACGGTATCGCCGGCACCGGTCACATCGAACACTTCACGGGCCCGGGCCGGCAGGTGCAGCGCCGGATGATCCGGACGCAGCAAGGTCATGCCGTGCTCGCCACGGGTCACCAGCAAGGCGCCAAGATCCAGGTCCTGCATGAGCTTGGCGCCCTTGGCGACCAGTTCATGCTCGTCGACACAACCGCCGACGATGGTTTCGAACTCGCTGAGGTTCGGCGTGATCAGGCTGGCTCCACGATAGATCGAGAAGTCCTTGCCCTTGGGATCGGCGAGCACCGGAATACCCCGGGCACGCGCCGCCTGGATCAGCGCCTGGTGGTTTTTCAGCGCACCCTTGCCGTAGTCGGACAGCACCAGCACCTTGATGCCTTCGAGCAGGCCATCCACTTCAGCCCCCAACGCCAGGGCGTCGGTGGCGAACGGCTCCTCGAAATCAATGCGCAGCAGTTGCTGGTGACGGCTCATGACCCGCAGCTTGACGATGGTCGGCTGGTGCGCAATGCGCTGGAACAACGCCCGCACGCCCGCGCCCTTGAGGCTGTTGGCCAGGCTGTCGGCGGCCTCGTCGTCACCGGTGACACCCACCAGGGAAGCCGGCGCGCCGAGGGCGGCAATGTTGAGTGCAACGTTGGCAGCACCGCCCGGGCGGTCTTCGATCTGCTCGACCTTGACTACCGGTACCGGCGCCTCAGGGGAAATCCGTGAGGTACCACCATGCCAGTAACGGTCGAGCATGACATCGCCGACCACCAAGACAGGGGCTTGATCGAATCGCGGCATGGACAACTTCATGGAGCAACCCACATACAAAATGAACAGGGGCGCGATATTAACACAGGGTTGCCGCAGGCTAGTTCTATGGCTTCAAGTGACTGGCCTCGCCGTCGGAAATTGAGCGTTTATTGATCAGAAATGCCAAAAGTGCCTGGGTACAATCTTCCAGGGACATCGACGTCGTATCAATTTCACAGTCGGCATCCAGCGGCGCCTCGTAAGGACTGTCAAGGCCGGTGAAGTCCTTGATCCGACCCGCCAGCGCCGCCTTGTACAGTCCCTTGGGGTCGCGTTGGGCGCAGACATCGAACGGCGTGCTGACATAGACGCAGGAGAATTCCTGCGGCCGGAACAGCGATTTGGCAACCTCACGGTCAGCCCGGAACGGCGAGATTGCCGAGACGATCACGATCAACCCGGCATCGACCATCAACCGTGCCACCTCGGACACACGACGGATATTCTCCTTGCGGGCCTTGGCCGACATCCCCAGGTCACTGCACAAACCGTTGCGCACGTTATCGCCGTCGAGCAGGAAGGTGTGCAGGCCGCGCTGGTTCAGTTGCAATTCCAGCTCGTTGGCCAAGGTCGACTTGCCGGAGCCCGACAGCCCTGTGAGCCAGATGCAGCACGGTCGCTGATGCTTGATCGCAGCCCGCTCGAGCGTTGACAACGCCAGGGTATAGGGACGGATCTGCGGTTTTTCCAGGGGGATCGTTGCCAGTCTATTCATAGCCCAGTAGCTCATAGTCTCGTTGGTAGACACGACGTACCAGTCGACGGGTTTTCACCGAGCAGAAATCCCTGACCGGCTCCTGACGTCGTTGGCGTGAATGATTGAGGTGAGGCAGTGTTGAGTCGATACCCATTCGCTCGCAGACAGATCGGAAGTCCTGCTCCAGATGCTCCTGGTAGCCGATGAAGTCCAGCGCCAGGTGTCCGAGCGAGTCCACGAGAAAGTCCGTCTGGGGAGCGAAATGCATTTGCTTCTGTACGTTCTCGGGGTGCAGCCAACGATGAACGAAGTCGTCGAAATCACGGTACGAAGTCACCAGGTGGCGCGCAGCCATATCCCGGCGGCAAGGTTCGTTGCCCTTGAGAAAGGCATAGGCCGAGTAGGCACGCTCCAGGGGGTCACGCACAAAAGCGAACTTGAAACTGCTGGCGTATTGCTCGGGGAACTGATGTTCATACCAGTGCAATGGCAGATGCCCGGGGCGCCAGCCACCGAACAGCGCCCCGCAGACGCTGCTGCCCGCACACTTGGGAACATGGATGAACAGGCAGGAACGCTCGGTAAACAGCTCGGGAAACTGAACGTTGCCGGACATGGCCTTGTTGACGACCTGCCGGTCGACGACCGACAAGCGCCCCAGGAGGAACTCCCGCTGAGGCTTGGGCATGAGTTTCCATAAGTAGCGCTGCAACATTCCAGTACCTGCGCGAAAGGGATAGCCCTTCCGTTGATATCAATGGTTCGTTGCGAAACCATAACAATCGAGGTGTCTGAAAATATTTAGCGATGGTCAAGCCGTGTAAATTTCCCGATACAAAGCCCTGACACATTGCACGTCGGACCTGACCGGGAGTGAATCATTCACTCCCGGGCGCCTGGTTCACGCCGTTCCAGCAGAAGTCGGCTCATCCAGCCCCATGGCATGCAGGCGAGCGTAGTAGCCATTCTTTTCCAGCAATTGAGAATGAGTACCACGCTCGACGATGCGCCCCTGATCCATGACAAGGATCAGATCGGCCTTTTCGATCGTCGACAGCCGGTGGGCGATCACCAATGTGGTGCGCCCCTTCATGACCTTGTCCAGAGCGGCCTGGATATGCCGCTCGGACTCGGTATCGAGCGCCGAGGTGGCCTCATCGAGAATCAGCAAAGGTGCGTTCTTGAGCAAGGCCCTGGCGATTGCCAGGCGCTGGCGCTGGCCTCCGGAGAGCAGGACACCGTTCTCGCCGACCTGGGTATCCAGGCCCTTGGGCAACTGATCGATAAAGTCCTTGGCGTAGGCATCGGCGACGGCTTTCTCGATGTCTTCGCGAGGTGCTCCCGCCAGGTCGCCATAAGCGATGTTATTGGTCACCGTATCGCTGAACAGTGTCACGTGCTGGGTCACCTGGGCGATATGTCGACGCAGGTTCAGCAGGCGGTAGTCTTCGACTTCAACCCCGTCGAGCAGGATTTCACCGGTTTCGTGGTGATAGAACCGCGGGATCAGGCTGGCCAGGGTTGATTTGCCGCTGCCGGAACGCCCCACCAGGGCCACCATCTGGCCAGGCTCGGCGCTGAACGAAATGTCATTCAGTACCAGCCGGTCCGTGCCCGGATAGGTAAAGCTCAGGTTACGCACATCCAGCCGCCCCTTGACCAGGTCACGCTCGACGGTGCCACGATCCACTTCCGGCTCGACATCCAGTTGCTCGAAAATACTCTCGGCACCGGCCACGCCTTTCTGGATGGTCGAACTGACCTCCGACAACTGGCGGATCGGCTTGGGCAACAGTCCTGCCAGGGTGATATAGGCGACCATATCTCCCGCCGATGCGTCGCCACGCAGGTAGAGCACCAGGAACATCAGTACCGCCATGGCGCTGTAGATCACCAGTTGTAACATCGGCGTGTAGATCGCCCCGGTGCGGGTCATGCGCAGTTGTTTGTCGGTGTTGCTCTGGCTGGCATTCAGGAAGCGTTTCTGTTCATAGGTTTCGCCACCAAAGCTGCGCACGACGCGATAGCCCTGGATGGTTTCCGATGCCACATGGGTCACGTCGCCCATCGCCACCTGGATCTTGCGGCTCTGCTTGCGGAATTTCTTGCTGGCCGTACGTACCATGACTGCGATCAACGGCAGGATGGCGACCATCACCAGTGTCAGGCGCCAGTTCATGAACAGCAGCGAGGCGAACAGGAAGATCACCGTCATGCCTTCACGGATAACGACCTTGATCGCATCTGTCGCCGCCCCGGTGACCATGGTGACGTTGAAGGTGATACGCGAAATCAGGTGACCGGAGTTATGCTGGTCGAAGTAGCGGTTGGGCAGGGTCAGCAGGTTGTTGAACAGTTGCACCCGCAGGTCATGAACCAGGCCGAGGGAGACCTTGGCCAAGAGGTAGTTGCCCAGGTAGGAACCCAGGCCCTGCCAGGCGGCGATCAGGATGATCAGCAACGGCACTGCCTGCAATAGCTTCAGGTCGCGCAGATAGGGCACGGTGGGAAAGAGTGCGGCGTCGGGATTGGACAGGCCATCGACAAAGTATTTGAGGATGTAGCCCAGCATTGGCTGCGTCGAAGCGAAAATCAGGAAGCCGACGATGCTGAGCATGAACAGGCCGATGTAAGGCCGTACATAACCCAGCAGGCGGAAGTAGATTTTCAAGCTTGACGGGCTTGCGGAGAGACTGGAGTCGGTCATATCACGCGGCGGTAATTGAAAAAGGAGGCTGACTTTAGCACAGCTTCTCTGCTGTACTGGCAGCCGCTTGGTTCAACGCCCCCATCAGCCCGGCAGACGACATTAAATAGCCAGTACGTTAGTATGGCCTTTCACTCTATGGAATGAACTTTTTAGCATGCAATTCAGCAGCTTGAACAACACCTCGAATCGAGTTTTCGACTTTATCTGTCTGTGGCTGCTGCCCTTGGGTTACCTGCTGCTGTTAAGCGACCTGTTTTTCCTTCCTGGCCGCGGCGTGCATCACAAGATCTACTATGCACTGTTCAGTGCCCCGGCCCTGATAGCCATCCTGCTTCGTCCTCGCGAGCTGAAGGAACTGGTGCGCGAGCCATTATTCATCGGCATCCTGGCCTTCGTGCTCTGGACCATCCTCAGCTTGTTGTGGAGCCCGCCCGTACCGGATGCGCTGGGCGACACGAAGCCGCCATTGCACACGCTGATGCTGTTCATCGGCTGCAGCCTGCTGGTGCGTTACCGTCCCGACAGTCTGCAGCCCTTGATCTTCAGCGCCGCGACCATTGCCCTGATCGCGACCCTGTACAACTTGTTTCATTTCTGGCGGATCCACACCCCGGAACTGAGAATGATCGGCGCAGGGGCTTTCGACAACCCACTGCTCAGCTCCCATGCCTTTGGTTTCTTCTGTGCCTACTGGATGAGCCTGAGCATGACGTGCAAGCGGCCGCAGACCCTGTGGCTGAGCCTGCCGGCGTTGGCCATCATGTTCTGCGCGGTGATCGCGACAGGTTCGCGAACGCCGCTGGTAGCACTGACACTTGCCGCGCTGTGGCTGAGTTTCATCTGCTGGAATCGACGCTCGCTGATGGTGCTGGGAGCCATGCTGGTCTGCGGCACCGCCGTCTTCGCGTTTTTCTCCGAAATGCTCTTCGAACGCGGCAACTCGTTCCGCTTCGAACTCTGGCGCATGACCCTGGAACAGATCGCCTTCCACCCCTGGATCGGCCACGGCTATAACGCGGAATTGAGCATCGACCCCGGAACCGGCTACAACTTGAGCGAGCCCCACAACTTCGCCCTGGGCGTGCTCTTCTACGCCGGAATCATTGGTTTCATCCCCTGGATCTTCATGCTCGCCTGGGGCCTGTTCAGCAGTTGGCGGCAACGGGCCCAGCCACTCTTCGTGCTCGCCTCCAGCTGGCTGGTGTTCGGTATCGGCGCCGGTCTTACCGAAGGTGGCGGGACGTTGTCACGGCCGAAAGAACACTGGTACCTGCTCTGGATTCCTCTCGCCCTGATCCTGGCCCTGACCGTTGCACGGCGCAGCCATCGATTGCTGGACAGGCCGGTAAAGTCGCTTAGTACCGCAGGGTTCGCCGAGCTGAGTCGAAACGCCCAGATCATCGAGGAAGACGGCCTCGGCCCCAAGGTCCTGAGCCTGGAAAACGGCAGTTTTCTAAAACTGTTCCGCCGTCGCCGTTGCTACAGCTCCGGCGCTTTCAACCCACTGTCGGAACGCTTCGCGATCAACAGCGAGCGCTTGCGGCCCCTGGGAATTGCGACCCCCGTGATTCTCGGACTGCACCAACTGGAAGACGGCAGCAGCTCGGTGCAATACGACCCCCTTCCGGGCCAGACCTTGCGCCAGGTGCTGCAATCGATGGCTGCCCCGGCGGTACGCGAGGCCCTGGTCGAGCGCTTTGGCAAGTTCCTCGGGCAATTGCACGAACGTGGCGTGTACTTCCGCTCGCTGCACCTGGGGAATGTCCTGCTGATGGATGACGGCGAGTTTGGCCTGATCGATCTGGCCGACATGCGGATCTACCCTTCGCCGCTGCGACAGTCGTTGCGCCAGCGTAACCTGCGCCACATGCAACGCTACCAGGAAGATCGTGGCTGGCTGTTCGAAGAACAGCTACCGGCACTATTGAAGGGTTATGCCTCGACGGCCTCCGACCAATCGGCCGCGTCCCTGCACAAGGAAGCCCTGCTCCTGCGCCAGGCAGAAAGAGCCTGATGAACCCGCGCAGCGCCGGGTCCGGCGCTGCGCATCATCGACAAGCCATCAATCCTGGCGCTGTCGAGCATATTGCAGAAACCCTTCGATGTTATCGCTGCACAACCTGTCACACAGGCCATGCAGCTCTTCTTCCGGCCAATCCCACCAGGCACTCGCCAGCAATGCCTGGCGCTGCTCTTCGGGAAAACGCCAGCGCAGAAACCGCGCCGGATTGCCACCGACCACCGCATAAGGCTCGACATCCCGGGTCACCAGCACACCCGCCGCCACGATGGCCCCGCTGCCGACGGTGACACCGGAAAGCAGCGTGCAGTTGGAACACAGCCACGCATCGCTGCCAATCGTCACTTCACCGTGGGTGCCGCTGTATCCACCGATATGCGCGGCCTAGGAAACCATGGCCGGAAACGGAAAGGTCGTCACCCAGTCAGCCCGATGATGACCACCGAGAAAAATCTGCACCCCTTCGGCAATGGAGCAATAGGCACCGATATTCAGGGTCGAGCCTTCCTGCCAGTCATGTACCTGAGGCAGTCCGTAACTGCCTCGACCAAAGCCATAATCGGGATAACGCTGCTTGAAGCGCGCGGCCCCCCGTTCGATTTTCGGTAACTTGCGGATGGCCCGCTTGGCCCGCTTATCGAGAAAACGCTGAATCCACCCCATGCCTCAAGCTCCGCTCAATCTTTTTCCAGAGGGGAAAAATACAGGCGTGCCAGGGCCCGCCAGGTTTTTCCGGTCCAGGCCTTGAAGGGAATCTGTGCCAACAGCTCACGAGCCAGCTTGCGGTCGCGATTGGAGGTCTTCAGGAACATCGAGTTGAGGAATTTGTAGCGCACCGCCTCATACAACGGATGTTCACTGAACAGCGCATAGGAACGCAGGATGTTGTCGATCATGAACCGGTGGTTCTTGTAGGAGTTGGTGGCGTGCTTGCGATAACGCGCCATAACAACGCCAAGCCCGTCGATAAAGTAGCCGGCGTGGGTAATCTTCAGCTCGATCAGCAGGTCTTCCAGGCGGATCTTCGGGTCGAACCCGCCGACCTTTTCCAGCGCCTCGCGCCGAATCAACAAGGTCGGAGCCGGCGGATAGGGTTTGCGCTCGAGGAACATGTCATCGAAATCCAGGCGGCGGAACGGCACGTCACGGCGCTGACGCTTCTCCGGGAACAGGTTGCCCTCGGAATCGATCAGTTCGATATTGCCGGCACAGATCCCGACCTCGGGCTTGCCCTCCATATAGGCGACCTGGACCGCGATACGCTCCGGCAACATGATGTCATCGGAACCGAACGGTGCAATCAGACTGCCATGCGAACGGGCAATCGCTCCGTTGAGGGTATTGGTCAGGCCCTGGTTCTTCTGGACCTGGAAATCGAACCCATGCTCCGCCTGCAGTCGACGAATACGCTCGACGCTGTCATCGGTGGAACCGTCATCGACCACCAGCAATTCGATGTTCGGGTAAGTCTGGTTCAACACACTGAGAATGCTCTGCTCAATGTAGGGAGCGTGGTTGTACGAGGCGATGATCACCGTCACCAGAGGCTGGGTGTCTGTCATGGATGTTCCTTACCGGCCTCGGCCAGGCCTGATTCAATCAAATCCAGGTATTGCCGACGGAACACCTCGATATCGTGTTGGTCCTGCAGATAACGGTAGGCCTGCTCGCCCTTGGCCCGCAGTTCGTCATCCGCAAGCCCCAGGTAGTTGTCCAGCGCCGCGATCAGGGCCGGCACATTGGCCGGTTCCACCGCCAGGCCACCGGCCCCCTGGATCAACGGCAACATGGCAGGGACGTTGGAGGCGATAACCGGCAGGTGCCCGCTCATGCCCTCCAGCAACGCCAGGCCCAGGCCCTCGGCGAGGGAAGGCATGGTCCAGATGTCGAAAGCCCGGACGTATTGCAGGGCATTTTCGCGAAAGCCCAGCAGATGGGCACGACCGCCCAGGCCGAGACGCTCGATTTCCTGCTGCAGGCGCCCCTCCTCACGGCCGGCGCCGATGATTGCCAGTTGCGTGTCCGGGTATTTGTCCTTGAGCGCGGCAAAGGCCTGGAGCAGATAGGTATGCCCCTTGACCGGCACCAGGCGCCCCAGGGCGCCGATCAGCCGGGTCGAGGGCGACAATCCGAGCAGTTCCCGGGACCGTTCGCGCGAGTGCTGCAGGCCTTCGGCCTGCTCGATATCGATCGCGTTGGTGATGGCATAGGTGTTGGCCTCGGTAAAGCCGCACCGGCAATCCAGCAGGTACTGTTTCACGGCGGGTGAAACGCCCACGAAACGCCAGCTTTTATCGATCAGTCCTTGTGTCTGCCGACGCCGGTAAAAACGGTCATATTCGCCAAAGCCGTGGGAGATCCCGATGCACAGGGGAATCTTCAACCAGCGGTTGAGTTGCAGCAGCATGTTCACCGGTTTGAAACGGTTGCACACCACCACATCGAACTGCTCCTTGCGGCAGAACTTGTACAACTGCCACATGGCCCTGAGACGCATGCCCTTGAGCGACTTGTCGGAGAACTCGAAATACACCGAGTGATCGGCCCGGCTCACCGCTGCGCCCGGTCCGGGCCGACCACGCAGAAACGCGGCCGTGACCTCGAAGCGCTCGGTAGGCAGGGCCTTGACGATCTGTTCGGCCAGGTCGGCAAAATCGTGCGACTTGACGTTGTAGTCAGGCTGCAATTGCAGGACCTTGAAACGTTGACTCATAAATCTCCCCGCTGAAACCCTGTCGCATCGATGATCCATGCCGGTTCCAGGGCCAGGTATTTGAGCTGCTCGGGTTCGGGCTCGGGCAGTCTGGACCACTCATTGCGCTTCCAGCACACGAAGTGAAAATACGGAAAAGCGCGATCACCATCACGGTCGTTGGTCAGACGCCCTTCGCGCCAATACCAGTGATGAGGAAAGTTGCAGGTTCCGTCGTGCCATTTGATCACGCCGCCCGGCGTACTGAAACACTCCGTGAACTCACTGCGTCGCCGCCAGGGATTGAATTTGCCAACCAGCTTGAACAGCGGCCTGGGAAAGTTCTTGCGCCACAGGAAAATACGGCTGAAAGCGCCTTCGTCCAGGGCGTGGTGCTTTTCATCGGTAAACCGCTCACGCCAGTTTTCGATGCGCATGAACAACTCGCGCTTGCGCGCGGTATTGCGCATCAGGCACAAGTGCCCCGCGACCCGCCGCTCGTGAGTGGAGAACAGATCGTAGCCGGCCAGGCGCTCGGCGGTGAAATACTCGCGCAAGTTGCCAAACACCAGGTCGATATCACCGAAGGCCCAGAAATCATAGCCCTCGAGACGGTCGACATGGATATGACCCAGCGCGGGCTTGATATCGCAGAGCTTGTAGGCGGCCTTGGGCGCAAAATCGATACCCAGCCGACGCGACACCAACTGGCAGTAATCGCCGAAGCTGATCGCCTCGACGGTAACGTTGGGCGGCAGATTTTCCGGAGTCCCGCAATCGCTGAACAACAACCAGTCGATATCCGGATTGTGACGACAGCTTTCCAGGAAAAACGGCATCCAGAACGGCCAACGCCCGAAATAAGGGATGATAAACAGAATGCGCGGGGATGGATTGATCACTTGGAACTCACTGTAAGCTTCTGGAATTCAGGGACAACGCTATGCCCCCGGACGACGTCACTGACGTTTCAGCAACCAGAACAGCTCATGCCGTCTGACCGCTTTACGAAAGAACTCATTCTCGCCGTAGGGGGATTGTACCCTACTGGCCAGAAGCCACTGTATCGACCGCCGCAACCGGCGCTTGAAAGGGGCACGCGGCTGCAGGTCATGCATCATGCCCAACGCCATTGCCTTGTCACGTTGCTGCTCGAGAGACAGCGGCAGGCAATAGGGTTGCAACCTCTGTGCCGTATCAAACACCGGCGGCAAGGCAATGCCCGCTCCCGAATCGCCCATGGGCCAGCGATCATTGTCATGCAGATGGTTGGCATACCCCAGCAGCGTCGTCGGCTGCCATTCCAGCCCTTGCAGAGCCTCCATGACCGCCGCCTGGGCACAGATATGATCCGGGTGCGGATCAAGAGAAGGGTGCGGCAGGACGATCACTTGCGGGCGGGCCCGCATCAATAACTCACGCAAGTCGGCCAGCAGGTTGTTCCAACTGGGAACACCGTCCCGATCACCGGGTAACGCAAACGGGTTGAACTGGCGAAACAGACGGATATCGCCCAGATCCGCCTCGCGGGATGCAACCGGCTGATCCGGAGCGGCCTGCATGGCCGGCAATTGTAGGCAGAAGTAGCCGAGTTGCACACAGTGCGCCTCCGGCACACCGGCCCAACGCGGCACCGCGATGCTGTCCCAGGCGCGCAGGCGCCCCTTGAGCCGTGCCGCTTCAGCGCGGGGCAAGCCCATCGCCTGGTAATATTCGGCTTCGATTTCACCGGCGGTCAGGGTCACCACCCAGGTTTCGTCGGCCTGGCTGTAGAAGCCATAGGCCGCCAGCTCGGCATCGTCGGCATGGGGCGCGATCACCATGACCCGCTGGCGTCGCAGGTCCGGCTGGCGGAAAACCCACAGGACCGGCTCGCCGAGCAGGCGACAGAAACGTCCACGCAGGCGCAGCGAACCCGTCGCCAATGCCGATGCGAACCCGCCGAGATTGAGATAACGCAGGCCGTTGACTCCGCGCTCGAACGTCTGACGATCCGCGAACCCATCCCCCTGGATCTCCACCGCCGGATCGCAAAAACGCCCCAGCCAGCGACTCTTGAGCCGCACGGCCAGGACCAGGGTTTCATCGCCGACCAGGCTCAAGGGTACCTCGAGCTTCAGCCCCCCAGCCTCCAGGCGAGCGCCGAGGCGTTCGCTATCCTCGGGAAATGCGTACTGATAATCGTCGCCCGGCGAATAGAACAGATGATCGGCAAACCAGGCTTCATGGGCGACCCAGGCGAGCACCGCGAGCACCAGCGGCAACCACCAGGTCACCAGCAGGCCGACCGCGACCAGCAACACCAGGCTGATCAACAACGCCAGGCGCTTGGTCCGCCGATGGCGCTTGAGCAATTGCTGTTTACGACTCATACCTTGAATACCGGCACGGGGTTGCACCAACGATCCTTGTACTCGCGATCCGCCCGCCCGAACGAAAAGCGCAGGGGCTTGCCCAGGGTCCGGGCGTCTTCCCAGGCACTCTGGGTATTGAGAAAGCTCAGCACGCTGCCAGGGCTGAACGAACGGGTCTCGGGATCGACACCGCCATTAATGTATTCGACGCTGACCCACTCGGGCGCCTCGACGCGATAGACCAACTGGACCGCGATCGGCGCATCGTCGAGAAAGATCACCGAGCCGATCAACAACTCGCGCAGCAGTTCGATGACCTCGGCCATGCGTGCCGCTCCGGTGGCCGGAAAGCCCCAGCGTCGCTGAAAGAGATCGCAGTAGATCGCCGCCAGTTCGACACTGGAGAACTCGCCGACCGGGCGCACCACGCCGCCCGCCTCTTCCAGCAGGCGCAGCTCGCGGCGCTGGTTGTAGCGGAATTTCTTCGACAGCTCTTCCGGCGTACGCGCCATCGCCAATTGTTCGGCTTGCGGTTGCAGGGTGCTGAAACGTCCGCCGTTGAGTTCGGACAGATAACGCCCGCGATGACGCAGGGGAGCCTGGGCGTCGGCGGCGGCGGGCAAGATCAACTCGGCGTTGCCAAGGTCGAACAGGCCCTTCTTGCCATGGCGCTTGAGCACATCCTTGGACAGGGCCAGGTCACGCCCCCAGGTCGCAATCGCGGCCTTCAGTTCGTCGCCCTGCTCGAACGCCAGGTAACGCACGGGGATCTGCGCCAACTGTGCCAGACGCTCGACCACCAGCGGATGCGTCGCGACACTGCCGCCAAAACGTTGCCAGGCCTGCGCATAGGTCTTGGCATCGACCACCGACCAGCCACGCTCGCGCCAGCCCTGGAATCGCTTGAGCATCAGGCCTCCGCGGTCAGGTCGGTGACTTGCGGCAGACGCCAGAACGCCTCGCGGACCGCCTGATCCGAGAATCGCTCGTGCAGGCGCGCCAGCATCAGGCCGGCACAGGCCTGGCGTTGCTCGTCATCGAGCGCGGCCAGGTGTTGCAGGCCCTGGGCCAGATGTTCGGCATCGCCAAGAGGAAACAGGATGCCCACGCCCTCGACCACTTCCCGGGCCCCGCCGCAGGCGGTTGCCAGCAGCGGAACGCCAGCGGCCATGGCCTCCAGCAGGACCATGCCGAACGGTTCGTGGTCGGAGCTCAGCGCAAACACATCGAAGGCGCGGAAATAACGCCGTGCCTCCGGGATCTGGCCGAGGAACAGCACTTGCTCGGCAATCCCGAGTTCACCGGCCAGTTCCTTCAGGTCCTGCTCCAGGCGCCCGGTACCGAGAATCGCCAGCCGGCTGTTGGCCGGCAAGCGCTCAAGCGCCCGGGCAAATCCCTGGATCAATGTCGCCTGGTCCTTGTCCGGGTGCAGGCGGCCGACGTTGCCGACCACCCAGGCATCGACCGGCAGCCCCAGGGCTTCACGCGCTTCGGCGACGGTAACCTGAGTGGCTTGCAGAGCCTCGATATCGATCCGGTTATAGAGCGTGCGGATCCGTCCGGTCGGCCACTTCGGCAGGCATTTGCGCATATCGTCGCGCACCGCATCGGACACGCCGAGCAGACTCAGACGGCGGCGAAACAGCTGCGCGAACAGCCGGCGGCTGCCCCGCACGTAGTCGCCAAAGGCATGGTGCACGCCGATCACCGGCAGCGCCGTGCCGAGCAGGGCGATATAGACCGGCTTGAAACGGTGGGCGATGCAGAAACTGAAGTTGCGCGAAGCGGCGATCTTGCGCAGGTCGCGGATCGCCCCCAGCTTCAGGCCACGAATGGCCCTGGAGCTGTACTCCATGAACAGCACCTCGTCGGACGCGCAGCCAGCGGCGACCTCCGCATCGGCAGCACCGGTGAGGAACACCGTGGTCACCCGATAGCCAGTACCACTGAACAGGCTGGCGTACTGACGGGCACAGTCGAGGAACGGCCCGTCATAACCGTGGCAGAGCTGCAGGACATGGCGCTCAGCCGAGCGAGTCATAAGCATCCGCGCCGTCTTTGACCACCAGGATGTCCTCCATGATCAGGTACTGCAGGTCGGAACCGAAGAACATGTTCAGGGCATCGGTCGGCGAGCAGATCATCGGTTCGCCGCGACGGTTCAGCGAGGTGTTCAGGGACACGCCGTTGCCGGTGAGGACTTCCAGGGCCTTCATCATGTCGTAATAGCGCGGGTTGTACTCACGCTTGAGTACCTGGGCCCGCGATGTACCGTCTTCATGGACGACTTCCGGCACCCGGGTCTTCCACTCCTCCGCCACTTCGAACGTGAAGGTCATGAAGGGTGCCGGATGATCGATCTTGATCATCTGCGGAGCGACGGTGTCGAGCATCGACGGGCAGAAAGGCCTCCAGCGCTCGCGGAACTTGATCTGGTGGTTGATCCGATCCGCCACGCCGGCAATGCTCGGGCAACCGATGATCGAACGACCGCCCAGGGCACGCGGACCGAACTCCATGCGCCCCTGGAACCAGGCCACCGGGTTGCCGTCGACCATGATTTTGGCGATCTGCTCGGGCATGTTGTCCAGCTTGCGCCACTTCGGCGCATTGGCATGACGGGCACACGCCGCGATCACGTCTTCGTTGCTGTAGGACGGGCCGAGATAGACGTGTTCCATCTTCTCCACCGGCACGCCGCGGGCGTGGGACACATAGGCCGCCGCACCGACCGCCGTACCGGCATCGCCGGACGCCGGCTGCACGAACAGCTCCTTGATGTCGTCGCGAGCGATGATCTTCTGGTTCAGCTTGACGTTCAGCGCACAGCCGCCGGCGAAGGCCAGCTTGCCGGTTTCCTTGAGGACGTCACCCAGGTAATGGTCGATCATCTGCAGCGCGAGCTTCTCGAACAGCGCCTGCATGCTGGCCGCGTAGTGGATATACGGCTCGTCGGCGATATCGCCTTCGCGCTTCGGCCCCAGCCATTCGATCAGTTTCGGCGAGAAGTAGAAACCCTTGCCCTTTTCCTTGTAGCGACGCAGGCCGATCACGTTGGCGTAGTCGGTATTGATCACCAATTCACCGTTCTCGAACGAGGCCAGGCGCGAGAAGTCGTACTTGCTCGCATCGCCGTAAGGGGCCATGCCCATCACCTTGAATTCGCCGTCGAGCATTTCGAAGCCGAGGAACTCGGTGATCGCGCCATACAGGCCGCCCAGGGAGTCCGGGTCGAAGAATTCCTTGATCTTGTGGATCTTGCCGTTTTCGCCGTAGCCGAAGAAGGTCGTGGCGTACTCGCCCTTGCCGTCGATCCCGAGGATCGCGGTCTTCTCCTTGAAGCCGGAGCAGTGATAGGCACTGGAGGCGTGGGCCAGGTGGTGTTCGACCGGCTCGATCTTGATTTTCTTCGGATCGAAGCCCAGTTGCTCCAGGCACCAGACGATCTTGTTGCGATAGCGCTTGTAGCGGCGGTTGCCCATCAGGATCGCGTCGAGGGCACGATCCGGGGCATACCAGTAACGCTTGGCGTAGTGCCAGCGGGCCTTGCCGAACAGGCTGATCGGGGCGAACGGGATCGCCACCACGTCAACATCGGACGGCTTGATGCCGGCCTGCTCCAGGCAGAACTTCGCCGATTCGTAGGGCATGCGGTTCTTTGCATGTTTATCGCGTACGAAGCGCTCTTCTTCGGCGGCCGCAATCAGCTTGCCGTCGATGTACAGGGCTGCGGAAGGATCATGGCTAAGGGCGCCGGACAGGCCAAGAATCGTCAATGCCACAGGGGTCTAGCCTCTTTAAAGTCTGCATGCAGGCGGCAGTGCGCCTGAGAAAATGTGATCTCGCAAGGGGCGAGAAACAGCTAAAGGGCGGGATTATAGCGTAAAAGCAGCGGCAAGCCTCTAGCGGCTGCTGATCGCTCCTGAGCAAAGCGCCGGAGCGATCCCGTGGTCAGTTCGCCGGCGCGCCGACCTTCGGCAGCCGCGCGTCGATGACCTGGTACAAGGCGCTGCTCTCGGGCCAGTTGCGCATGAAGCGCGCACGGTCGCGGGCATAGGCGGGAGCAAAGCCGCTGCTGGAGTGGTGCTGGCACATCGAGTCCAGGTCGATCAGCGCCCAGCGACCTTCGTGCCAGAAGAGGTTGTGGCCCTTGAAGTCACCGTGGCTGATACGCTCGCGGATCAGCTCGGCAAACAACTGGTCCAGGGCCTGGAGTTCCGCTTCCGGCGCCGCGCCGGACTGCACATAAGGGGCAAAGCGCTCGATGATATCGGGACCGGCCAGATACTCCGTCACCAGGTAGGCCCGGCTGCGCAGCCAGCAGAAACGCCGCTCCAGTACCGCCAGCGGCTTGGGCGTGGCGATGCCGAGAAACGCCAGGCGATTGCCTTCGCGCCAGGAATGCCAGGCGCGGCTCGGGCGCCAGAAACGCTTGAGCCAATGGGCGAAGCCCTTGATGTTGTAGCGCTTGACCACCAGCGTGCGCCCGCCCGCGTCGACCCGGCCGACACTGGCCGCGCCGCCGGTCTTGTACAGATGCCCCTGGTCGAGCAAGACATCAGCCTGGGCCAGTACCGGCAGCATGGCGGCCTCTTCCTCGCGACGGATGGCACGCAGGGCGAACGGCCCGCGCTGCACGCTGAACAGCGTGCATTCGCGCCCAACCTTGGCGAGGAAGTCTTTCAGGCGCCAGCCACGAATTCTCTCGACCTGCTTGAGCAAGGCCTCCAGCGGCAAGGCGTGCTCGGCGTTGCTCAGCAGGTAATGCACCAGCAACTCTTCGATAAACGGCTCGAAGGACTTGGGTAACTGCGCGAAGAACACCCCGAGGTTTTCCAGCACTTTCTGCCGCGACAACGGCTGGCCGGCCTGCTCGACACAGACACCACCGCCATCGATCAGATACAGTTTTCCGCCATGGCGCAGCAGATTGTCCAGGTGCAGGTCTTCCTGCCACACACCTTTGCCGTGCATCTGCGCAATGGCGCTCAAGGCCTCGCCCAGTACCTGCTGCTGTTCATCCGCCAGGACCGGCAGCGACTCGACCCGTTTCCAGGCCTCGCCCAGGCTCTCGGCACCTTCCAGGAACTCGAAGAGCAACCAACCGCCCTCACCTTCCTGCAAACCGTCGGCCAGCAGCAGTGGTGTGGTCAGTCCCTGTTCGGCGAGCAGGCGAACACCCCGCAATTCCCGTTGAAAGTGCCGGGCCGCTTTGCTGCCCACCAGCAGCTTGGCCAGCACCGTGCGTCCGCGCCAGACCCCGGCCCCGACATAACGCTGGCCGGGTAGCACCCGCAACAGGCTGAGCAGTTGCAACTGCCCGGGGCCGGCGGCGTCCGCCAGTTCGATGCTCAAGGGCAGAACCGGCGTACGCCCGGCGGACTTCAACTCGGACAAACGCATCAACGATTTCCTTTTTTGCTGCGACGCGCACCCAGGCGCTGAAGCCAGGTGTCCACCAGCGAACTGTCCACCGGCTGATCGAGATAAGCCGCCAGCAAGGTACGGATTTCGCCCTCGCTCCACATCGGCGCACGACGCAACAGGGGCTCCAGATCCTTGACCCGGTCACGCCGGCCGAACAGCAACGGCCGGGTTTTCTCCAGGTCGATCAACTGCGCCTGATAACCGTCAGCCGCCGCCTGCAAAAAGATATGCTTGGGATAGAAACAGCCATGGACCTGGCGCAAGGCGTGCAGCTGCCGGGCCAGTTGGCCGCAGGCACGCAGGATGGCCTGGCGCTGATCCAGCGTCAGTTGCGCCCACTGTTCCAGCAGCGAATCCAGGTCGTTCCAGCCATCCAGCGCGCGGGTCAGCAACATCGCCCGGCGCTCGCCCCGCACATTGCGCTCACCGAAGAACACCGCCTGCAATGCCGGAATACCCAACTGCTGGTAACGACTGATATTGCGAAACTCGCGGGCAAAGGTCGGCTCGCCCAACGGGCTGTGCAAGGTCCGCGTCAGGTAATTGCTCTGGCGCTTGAGGTAGAACCCCTGGCCCTCCAGCTCAAGGCGAAACACGCTGCTCCAGCCGCCACCGCTGGTGTTGGGCTCATCCACCGCATCGAGCTCGGTAGCCCACAAGGCATCAAAGTTGCCGAGGCCGTTACGCTCCAGCAATGCGCGGTCCGTTGCCGCCAGGAAATCGGTCATTCCCGTCCCTCGAAAAATCTCAACACATGCCGGATGCGCTTTTTGTCAGCGGCATTCAGCCGGGTGCGTTGACGATATTGCAGGTAGAAACGCAGGCGCTGGGTGGCCGACAAGTGATACTTGGCGACTTTATCCAGGCAGGCCAGGTCCTTGGTAATCCGGTAGCGCAACCAGAAGCCGCGCCAGAACTCGCCGTTGGGGCAATCGATCAGGAACAGCCGGGCCTGGTCATCGACCAACAGGTTGCGCCACTTCAGGTCGTTATGGGTAAAACGCTGATCGTGCATGGTCCGCGTATATCGCGCCAACTGCCGGCTGATGCCATCGACCCAGGCACGGTCGCGCAACAACGGATCGTTGCGATTGGCCAACGCCGAAAGATCCTCGGTATTGGGCAGCTCACGGGTGATCATCGCACCACGGTGATAGGCCGCGCCCCGCCGCTCAAGTCCCCATCCCACCACTTCGGCGGTCGGGATACCCCACTTGGCGAAACGTTTGAGGTTCTGCCACTCCGATCGCACCCTGGGCCTGCCGAGGTACTGACGCAAGCCCTTGCCCGCGCCGGTGTAGCGCTTGACGTAGTAGTTGACTCCATCACGGTTGACCCGGATGACCTCGGACAGCGGATCGCGGGTCAGATGCTCTCCCTCAAGGGCGAACACCGCCTCGAGGCTGCCAAAATCATCTGCCAGCGCCGCGTATTCGGGTTCCAGTTTCCACCCCGACATCAGAGTGCGTCCCCGTAGCGCTGCTTGCGCTTGTACAGCTTGTCGGCCTTGCTTTCCAACCAGGTCAGCAACGCCGCCTCGTCACGCAGGACCTGACGCAGCGGCTGGCGGAAATAGCCCCGCAGGAAGCGCAGCTTGTCGCGCTGGGTAAGGCCGATATCCAGCACCGAGAAATACAACCCCGCCAGATCCTTGTTGCGCCAGCGACGCGGGATGCTCGGGCGAACCTGTGCACGGTGCAGGTCGATGACCGAAAGCTTGAGGTCAGCGGCCATCACCGGCCTGTCGGTGTGCAGCAGGAAATGGGCAATATAACAGTCACGATGGTTGAGTCCGGCCCGGTGCATGCCACCGGTCATGCGCGCTACTTCGGCAATCAGCGCACGCTTGAGCCGGGGCTCGGGCGGCTGCACGGGCCATTGCAGGGTATAGTCCTCGAGACTGATGGTCGGCGCCAGCTCTTCGGTGACGATAAACGAATCCTGGCCGGCCGGATTACTGCCGCGCTCGCCATAGGCCACCGCGGTCATGGTCGGCACCCCAGCGCTGTGCAGGCACTGGATCGCCCGCCACTCCTGGCCGGCACCCAGCACCGGCATTTTCGCGGTCAACAGGTTCTTGAAGATCTCGCGCCAGCCGATGCCATGGTGGATCTTCACGAAATAGCCACGTCCGGCGACTTCCGTGCGCAACGTCCGACGAGCCTCCAGCTCACGGTAAACCTTGCCCTGCAACCGCTCGACTTCGGCGAACGCGTCGCGTCCGGCCCAGAGGCTCTTGAAGGGCTCGGCAAGGATCAACTTCATCGGTGTTGCTCCGCCAGAATCACATCCGCCGCGTGCTGCGGCATGCTATAGAGGTCGGCCGTCTCGGCGAAGGCCAGACCGTTGCGGCTCCATGCCATGCGTGCCGTCTCGTCGGACAGCATCCGGTTCAGGTATTGATTGAGCTGGTTTTGTTCGAAAGGTTCATCCAGCACCAGGCCGCCATCGGCCTCGGCAATGTAGTGGGCATAACCGCAGACCGCGCTGACCAGCACCGGCAGCCCGGAGACCAGGGCTTCCAGCAACACGGTGCCGGTGTTCTCGTTGTAGGCCGGGTGGATCAACAGGTCGGCCCCCAGCAGGAAACGCGGGATATCGCTGCGCCCCTTGAGAAACTGCACGTGCTCGCCCAACCCCAGCGCGGCACTCTGCACCTGGAATACCTTGGGGTCATCCTGGCCGATGACCAACAGGCGGGTGCGTTTTCTCAGGGCCGACGGCAAGGCCGCCAGGGCCTTGAGGCTGCGATCGACACCCTTGGTCTTGAACCCGGAGCCGATCTGCACCAGCAGATAGTCGTCATCCGCCAGCTCGAATTCCTTGCGGAATCCGGCACGGATCTCGGCGGCATTGGCCGGTGCCCGACGGTCCTGGGCAATCCCCGGTGGCAGCAGATGGAAACGTTCCAATGGCGTGTCGTAGTGCTTGATGAACAGCGGCTGCTGGACCTCGGAAATCATCAGGATTTCGGTGTTCGCCCCCTTGGCGAACACCGCCTGTTCGTATTCGGCGAAGTGCCGGTAGCGACCCCAGCGACGGTACAGGGAGTGACGCAGGTTCTGCGCCTTGTCCTCGAAGCAGCCATCGGCGGCGTAATACACGTCCAGGCCGGGCATCTTGTTGAAACCGATCAGGCGATCCACCGGGCGCCTGGCCAGGTCGGCCGCCATCCAGGCACTGAGCTTTTCGTTGCGCCGATGGTTGGACCATGCCTTGACCGGCACTACGAGCACTTCGAAACCTGGCGGAATATCGCCCTCCCAGATCAACGTGTAGACACGAATCTGATGACCACGTTGCTGGCACTCCAGGGCGATGCGCATGAAATCCCGCTGCAGGCCGCCGAAGGGAAAGTACTTGTACAGGACAAAAGCCAGTTGCATCAGTGTCGCTCCTCAGCCAGTAACAACGCGCTCAGTCGGCTGACGACACGCTCGGGATTGAGCCGCGTGAAACACAGCGGCCATTCGCGCTTCAGGTCGAAGCGCTGCTGGTCTTCAGTAGTCGGCACATAGGTGCATTTCTTTTGCAGGCAGGGCGCGCAGGGAAAGTTGCTCGCCAGATGGATCTGCGACTTGCCGTAGGCACCGGTCAGGCCCGGGTTGGTCGGGCCGAACAGCGACAGCGTCGGCACATCCAGCGCCGCGGCCAGATGCCCCAGGCCGGTATCCACCGCGACACAGGCACTGGCGTCGGCAAGGACCTTCGCCACCCCGGCCAGGTTCAGCTTCGGCAGTACCACCGCGTGCTTGAGACCACGGGCGATACGCTCGGCACGGGCCTTCTCGACAGGATTGCCCCAGGGCAGTTTCACCTCGACGCCCAGTTGCCCCATGCGTTCGGCCAGTTCGCGCCAGTAAGCCTCGGGCCAGTGCTTGGTGTCCCAGGTGGTGCCATGGAGAAACAGCACGAACGGCACCTTGCTGCGCGGCAGTGCCACCAGCTTGTCGACGTCGAGGCCGTAGTCGCCCAGGCCCTTGGGCAGGTCATAACCCAGTGCCACGGCGAACAATTGCCGCACCCGCTCGACCGCGTGCTGCCCACGGGCCACCGCCAGGCGCCGGGAATAGAAACGGCTGGCCAGGGGTTCGCGGGCCGACTGCTTGTCCAGCCCGGCTACCGGAGCGTTCGCGTAGCGAGTCAGGAAAGCGCTTTTCACCAGGCCCTGGGCATCGATCACCAGGTCATACTTGTTTGCGCGCAGGCTTTGCTTGAAACGCTTCCACTCGCCGCTTTTCACGGTCTGCCAGAGGTTCTTGCGCCAGCGCCGGATGGCCACCGGAATCACCTTGTCCACCGCCGGGTGCCAGCTCGGGATCTCAGCGAAACCCTCCTCGACCACCCAGTCGAAACGGATACCGGGAATGGCCCGGGCCGCATCGGTGAGGGCCGGCAGGGCATGGATCACGTCCCCCAGGGAAGACGTCTTGACCAGCAATACTCGCAACTTACTCGACCTCGACCGGGGCGCCCTGCAGGCGCTGCAAGGCTTCGTTCACGGGTGTCGGCATCAGCTGGCGCAGACAGTTGTAGTGCCCGAACCGGCAGGTCCGGTCAAAACACGGGCTGCAATCGAGGCCCAACCGGACGATTTCCACCTTGTCCGCCAACGGCGGGGTAAAGCCCGGGGAGGTCGAACCATAGACGGCCACCAACGGGCGGTTCAGCGCCGCGGCCACGTGCATCAGGCCGGAGTCGTTGGACACCACGGCATCGGCGCAGGACAACAGATCGATGGCCTCGGCCAACGAAGTCGCGCCGCTGAGATTCACCGCTTCTTCACGCAGGCCGGGAATCAGCCGCTGGCGAATGTCTTCGCCCACCCCATGGTCATTCTTCGAACCGAACAGCCAGACCTGCCAGCCTTCGCGAATCTTCGTCTCGGCGACTTTCGCGTAGTGCTCGGACGGCCAGCGCTTGGACTCACCGAACTCGGCCCCCGGGCACAAGGCCAGGACCGGGCGATCCAGGGCCAGCTCAAACTTGCCCAATGCCGCCGCGCGGCTGGCCGGATCAATGCGCAGACACGGCCGCGGATAAGGCGTCGGCAGCTCGGCCCCCGGCTCATGGGCCAGGGCCATGAACCGCTCGATCATCAGCGGATAGCGTTCCTTGTCCAGCCTGCGTACATCATTGAGCAGCCCGTAGCGGAACTCGCCGCGCCAGCCGGTGCGTTTCGGGATACCTGCGAAAAACGGCACCAGCGCCGACTTCAGCGAGTTGGGCAGGAGGATCGCCTGGTCATACTGGCCGGCCAGGGACTTGCCGATCCGGCGCCGGGTGGCCAGCTCCAGGGCACCGTGGCCGAGCGGAAAGCTCAAGGCCGCGCGCACTTCGGGCATGCGTTCGAGGATCGGGCGGCTCCACTCGGGGGCCAGCACATCGATCTCGCACTGCGGGTGGCGTTGTTTCAGGCACTGGAACAGTGTCTGAGCCATCACCATGTCACCGACCCAACTGGGCCCAACGATGAGAATTTTCATAAATATCCCGGAAACGATCAGGGAGGCCTGTGGCCTCCCCGGTCTTTGCGTATGGCCGTCCTAGCTTAGTACTAACTCAGTCCCAGCTCAGCCCAGATCCGCATCACGTCGCGCCGTTCGACCACAAACTGGTCGCCGCCGATGACACCGGCTTCTTTCTGCAAGGCCTGGCGATGGGCGGCGGAACGGTAGGCCTTATAGGCCTCGCGCAGCAGGGCGGCATCGGTCGCGGGGATCAACCCGGCCTGCTCCAAGCCCTCGAGAATGCGGATATTATCCGTGTAACGCAGTAACGCCGGGTGCTCTTTCGACCAGGCCAAGGTCGCGTATTGCACCATAAATTCAATATCGACGATACCTCCGGCGTCTTGCTTGAGGTCGAACGGCGCCGTGGCGTCAAAGGCATTCGCCGCGGTGCCGGCCACGGTCGCCTTGCTGCCGAGGTTGTCACGCATCTTGGCGCGCATCTCGCTGACTTCCTGGCGCAGGGTCGGCAGGTCGCGCTCACGCCCCAGTACCGCCGCGCGGACTTTCTCGAAGGCACCGCCGACGTCCTTGCAACCCACCAACACCCGGGCTCGAATCAGCGCCTGATGTTCCCAGGTCCAGGCCTCGTTCTGCTGATAGCGCTCGAAGGCTCCGAGGGAGCTGACCAACAGGCCGGAAGCCCCGGATGGCCGCAGGCGCATATCCACTTCATAGAGCTGGCCTGAGTTGGTCTGGGTGGTCAGCAGGTGAATGATCCGCTGCCCCAGCCGGGTGAAGAACTGCGCCGTGTCGATGGGCTTGGCGCCATCGGTCTCGGCATTCGGGTCGCCGTCATGGATAAACACCAGGTCGAGGTCCGATCCGTGCCCGAGTTCGATCCCGCCGACCTTGCCATAACCGACAATGATAAAGCCGGGATCGCACAGGGTGCCGTCCGCCCGCTGCGGCGAGCCGTACTTGCCGACGGTCTGGCGCCAGGCCAGGGCCAGCACCTGTTCGAGGATCGCCTCGGCGAGCCAGGTCAGGTAGTCGCTGACCTTCATCAGCGCCAGGCTGCCGGAGATTTCCGAGGCCGCAACCCGCAGCCGGTGCGCCAGCTTGAAGTGGCGCAAGGCCTCCATCTGTTGTTCGAGGTCGTCCTCGGGAATCCGCGTCAGGCGCTCACGCAATTCGGCGGCCAGCTCCGGCGCCAATGGCGGCTTGAACAGCCGGCCTTCGTTGAGCAATTCGTCCAGCAGCATCGGGAAGCGGGTGATCTGTTCGGCAATCCACGGACTGGCGGCGCACAAGGTCAGCAACTGACGCAACGCACCGGGGTTTTCCGTGAGCAGCACCAGATAGGCGGAACGCCGGGCGACCGCCTCGACCAGGGGCAGCACCCGCTCCAGCACCAGGTCCGGATCGGCGTGCTCGACCGCCTGGGCCAGCAGCCGTGGAATAAAGGCATCGAGGCGCTCGCGACCGAGGCGCTGCATCGCGCGCAACTGCGGACTGCCGCGCAAGGCCGCAAGCTGCTTCAGCGCCTTGGGCGCATCCTTGAAACCACCTTCTTCCAACTGGCGACTGGCGGCCTCTTCATCCTGGGCCTCTTCCCATAATGGCAACCACTCTCCGCCCACGGCGACCTGGCATTCTTCGCCGTCTTCCTCGTCCGGATCGGCGATCACCTGACGGAAATGCCAGTCGACCCGACCACGCCAGTACATCAATTGCTCATGGAACGCCGTCCAGCTATCGAAGCCGAGCATGAAGGCGATACGCGCCTGGTCTTTTTCATCATCGGGCAGCATCTGGGTCTGGCGATCGGCAATCGCCTGGATCGCATGCTCGGTGTAGCGCAGGAATTCGTAGCCGTTGCGCAACTCGGCAATCACCGCCGGCGGCAGGTACCCCTGGCCTTCCAGGGTACCCAGGACCTTCAGCAATGGCCGTTGCTGCAGGCTCAGGTCGCGCCCGCCGTGAATCAGCTGGAACGCCTGGGCGATGAACTCGACCTCGCGAATGCCACCGGAGCCCAGCTTGATATTCTCGGCCATGCCCTTGCGACGGACTTCCTGCTGGATCAGTTGCTTCATGGTGCGCAATGCTTCGATCGCGGAAAAATCCAGGTAACGCCGGTAGACGAACGGCCGCAGCATTTCCAGCAACTGCACGCCCGCCACCTGGTCGCCGGCCACCACCCGCGCCTTGATCATCGCGTAGCGTTCCCAGTCGCGCCCCTGGTCCTGGTAGTACTGCTCCAGCGCGTTGAAGCTCAGCACCAGCGCCCCGGCCGAACCGTAGGGCCGCAGGCGCATATCGACACGGAAGACAAAACCGTCGACGGTAATCGGGTCCAGCGCCTTGATCAGCCGCTGCCCCAGGCGGATAAAAAACTCCTGGTTGTCCAGCGGGCGTTTTACCCCCACGGTTTCGCCGCCCTCCGGATAAGCGAAGATCAGGTCGATATCGGAGGACAGGTTCAGCTCCACGGCACCGAGCTTGCCCATGCCGAGGATAACCATCTGCTGTGGCTCGCCACTGCGCCGACCGGTGGGCGTGCCGAACTGCTGGCAATGACGCTGGTACAACCACTGGTAGGCCTGGTCGATACTGGCATCGGCCATGTCGGAAAGATCGCGACAGGTCTGCACCAGATCCGCCTGGCGCGTCAGGTCGCGCCAGATGATCCGCACCTGCTGGCGGGTCCGCTGGCGTCGCAACAGGCGCCCCAGCTCATCCTCGCTTTGCGCCTGCTGCACTGCGGCGGCGATCTGCCCACACATCTCCCCGGGGGCGAAGCCGCGGTCCAGGTCGCCGAACTGCACCAACTCCAGCAACATCAAGGGATCACGCACCGACTGCTCGATAAAGAAGTCGCTCGCGGCGCTGACCCTGGCAAAGTCCGCCCAGCGCTCGGGCGACCAGCCGGCCAGGCCGTGATCGTCGTCCAGCGCGGCGACGGCAGTACGCAGCGACTGCTCGGCACGGCTGGCAAAAGGCAGGAGAATGGCCGGTAAAACGGCCAGTGCAGGTAGGCTCATGGTCTATCCTTGATCGGCGAACAAGCAGCCGCAAACTGTGATGGCGAGAAACACGCTCTGAAAAGGACTGTCGAACAAAAGTTAGAAATAGCTGATAATCGGTTTTTCTTGGCAGCCAGCATCAAGCGCCCACCTGATAATGTTTATTTTCGACCAACAATATCGATTTTTCTCACAACGTAATAGGAAGTTTTCGCTCGCTGATCTGTAGTTTTACTACTCGTCTATACATTCAGAAGGCTGAAATGCTTGACGATTTGTAGTAAAACTACAGAACCCCCGGAACAACCTCCGGACCATCCAAGAATTTATGTCGTCTGCCCACAAGGCCAGTCGCAAACTCAGGCAACCGATTCTGGAAGCCTTTCCGCCCTGGAGCAAGCCATGCAAGACCTCGATCCCGTCGAAACCCAGGAATGGCTGGACGCCCTGGAATCGGTTCTCGACAAAGAAGGCGAAGACCGTGCTCACTACCTGATGACCCGTATGGGCGAACTCGCGACCCGCAGCGGCTCGCAACTGCCCTACGCCATCACCACGCCTTACCGCAACACGATTCCCGTCACCCACGAAGCACGCATGCCTGGCGACCTGTTCATGGAACGCCGCATTCGCTCGCTGGTGCGCTGGAACGCGATGGCCATGGTAATGCGCACGAACTTGAAAGATTCTGACCTGGGCGGTCACATCTCCAGTTTCGCCTCCAGCGCCACCCTGTATGACATCGGCTTCAACTATTTCTTCCAGGCCCCGACCGACGAACACGGCGGCGACCTGATCTACTTCCAGGGCCACACCTCGCCAGGCGTCTACGCCCGTGCGTTCATGGAAGGCCGCATCACCGAAGAACACATGAACAACTTCCGCCAGGAAGTCGACGGTCAGGGCCTGTCGTCCTACCCGCACCCTTGGCTGATGCCTGATTTCTGGCAGTTCCCGACTGTATCCATGGGCCTGGGCCCGATCCAGGCGATCTACCAGGCACGCTTCATGAAGTACCTGGAAGCCCGTGGCTTCATTCCGCAAGGCAAGCAGAAAGTCTGGTGCTTCCTGGGCGACGGCGAGTGCGACGAGCCGGAATCCCTCGGCGCCATCTCCCTGGCCGGCCGCGAGAAGCTGGACAACCTGATCTTCGTCATCAACTGCAACCTGCAGCGCCTCGATGGCCCGGTTCGCGGCAACGGCAAGATCATCCAGGAACTCGAAGGCGTGTTCCGTGGCGCCCAGTGGAACGTCACCAAAGTCATCTGGGGCCGTTTCTGGGACCCACTGCTGGCCAAGGACGTCGACGGTATCCTGCAACGTCGCATGGACGAAGTCATCGACGGCGAATACCAGAACTACAAGGCCAAGGACGGCGCGTTCGTCCGTGAGCACTTCTTCAACACGCCTGAACTCAAGGCGATGGTTGCCGACCTGTCCGACGACGAGATCTGGAAGCTCAACCGTGGCGGCCACGACCCGTACAAGGTCTACGCGGCGTACCACGAAGCGGTCAACCACAAGGAACAACCGACCGTCATCCTGGCCAAGACCATCAAGGGTTATGGCACCGGTGCCGGCGAAGCGAAGAACACCGCGCACAACACCAAGAAAGTCGATGTCGACAGCCTGAAGTTGTTCCGCGATCGTTTCGACATCCCGGTCAAGGACGAAGAACTGGAGAACCTGCCGTTCTTCAAGCCCGAGCCAAACAGCGCCGAAGCCCGCTACCTGAGCGAGCGCCGCGCCGCACTGGGCGGTTTCGTGCCACAGCGTCGCGCCCAGAGCTTCAGCGTGCCGACCCCGTCCCTCGATACCCTCAAGGCGATCCTGGACGGCTCGGGCGACCGTGAAATCTCCACCACCATGGCCTTCGTGCGGATCCTCGCGCAACTGGTCAAGGACAAGGAAATCGGCCCGCGCATCGTCCCGATCATCCCGGACGAAGCCCGTACCTTCGGTATGGAAGGCATGTTCCGCCAGTTGGGCATCTACTCCTCCGTCGGCCAGCTCTACGAGCCAGTCGATAAAGACCAGGTGATGTTCTACAAGGAAGACAAGAAGGGCCAGATCCTCGAAGAAGGCATCAACGAAGCGGGCGCCATGAGCTCCTTCATCGCTGCCGGTACTTCGTACTCCAGCCACAACCAGCCGATGCTGCCGTTCTACATCTTCTACTCGATGTTCGGCTTCCAGCGTATCGGCGACCTGGCCTGGGCTGCCGGCGACAGCCGTACCCGTGGTTTCCTGATCGGCGGTACCGCCGGCCGCACCACGCTGAACGGCGAAGGCCTGCAACACGAAGACGGTCACAGCCATATCCTGGCCGCCACCATTCCGAACTGCCGCACCTTCGATCCAACCTACGGCTACGAGCTGGCGGTGATCATCCAGGACGGCATGAAGAAGATGACCGAAGAGCAACAGGACATCTTCTACTACATCACCGTGATGAACGAATCCTACCAGCAGCCAGCCATGCCGGCCGGCGTGGAAGACGGCATCATCAAGGGCATGTACCTGCTCGAGGAAGACACCAAGGAAGCGGCTCACCACGTGCAACTGATGGGCTCCGGCACCATCCTGCGCGAAGTACGTGAAGCGGCGAAGATCCTGCGCGAGCAATTCAACGTCGGTGCCGACGTATGGAGCGTCACCAGCTTCAACGAACTGCGCCGCGACGGCCTGGCAGTGGAGCGCAGCAACCGCCTGCACCCTGGCCAGAAGCCGAAGCTGAGCTACGTCGAAGAATGCCTCAACGGCCGCAAAGGTCCGGTGATCGCTTCTACCGACTACATGAAGCTGTTTGCTGAACAGATCCGCCAGTGGGTCCCATCCAAGGAATTCAAAGTCCTGGGTACCGACGGTTTCGGCCGCAGTGACAGCCGCAAGAAGCTGCGTCACTTCTTCGAAGTCGACCGTCATTTCGTGGTGTTGGCAGCCCTGGAAGCCTTGGCTGACCGTGGCGACATCGAACCCAAGGTGGTGGCCGAAGCCATCGTCAAGTTCGGGATCGACCCGGAAAAACGCAACCCACTGGACTGCTGAGGAGACACCCTGTGAGCGAACTCATTCGCGTACCTGACATCGGCAGCGGTGAAGGTGAAGTAATTGAACTGTTTGTCAAAGTCGGCGATCGCATCGAAGCCGACCAGAGCATCCTGACGCTGGAGTCGGACAAGGCGAGCATGGAAGTGCCCGCCCCCAAGGCCGGTATCATCAAGAGCCTGAAAGTGAAGCTGGGCGACCGCCTGAAAGAAGGCGACGAACTGCTTGAGCTGGAAGTCGAGGGCGCCGCTGCCGCGGCACCTGCGCCGGCCGCTGCACCTGCTGCCGCAAAGGCGGCTCCAGCCGCTGCGCCGGCACCGGCTGCCGCTCCTGCCGCCGCTTCGACCCAGCAAGTGCACGTGCCGGACATCGGTTCGTCGGGCAAGGCCCAGATCATCGAGATCTCGGTCAAGGTCGGCGACAGCATCGAGGCTGATCAATCGCTGATCACCCTCGAGTCCGACAAGGCCAGCATGGAAATCCCGTCGCCGGTTGCCGGCGTCGTGGAGAGCATCAGCGTCAAGCTCAACGACGAAGTCGGTACGGGCGACCTGATCCTGGTCCTGAAAGTCGCGGGCGCCGCTCCGGCTGCTGCTCCGGCTCCGGCCCAGGCCGCCGCGCCTGCCACCGCTCCAGCGCCAGCCGCTGCACCGGCCGCTCCGGTAGCCGACAGCGTCCAGGACATCCACGTGCCGGATATCGGTTCGTCGGGCAAGGCCAAGATCATCGAAGTCTCGGTCAAGGCCGGCGACACAGTCGAGGTCGATCAATCGCTGATCACCCTCGAATCCGACAAGGCCAGCATGGAAATCCCTTCGCCGGCTGCCGGCGTGGTGGAAAGCGTTTCGATCAAGCTGGACGACGAAGTCGGCACCGGTGACCTGATCCTGAAACTGAAGGTCAAGGGCGCAGCTCCAGCCGCGGCTGCCGCACCGGCTGCCGCAGCTGCCGCTCCGGCCCAGGCCGCTGCTCCGGCGCCTGCTGCAGCGGCTCCAGCCGCCGCGCCAGCAGTCACCGCACCGGCCAACTCCGGCGCCAAGGTGCATGCCGGCCCGGCAGTCCGCCAGCTGGCCCGTGAATTCGGCGTCGAGCTGAACGCGGTGAGCGCAAGTGGCCCGCACGGTCGCATCCTCAAGGAAGACGTGCAGGTCTACGTCAAGGCGATGATGCAGAAGGCCAAGGAAGCCCCGGCCGCCGCTGCCGGTGCAACCGGTGGCGCAGGCATCCCGCCGATCCCGGTCGTGGACTTCAGCCGCTTCGGCGAAACCGAAGAAGTGCCGATGACCCGCCTGATGCAGGCTGGCGCCGCCAACCTGCACCGCAGCTGGCTGAACGTGCCACACGTGACCCAATTCGACTCGGCGGATATCACCGAGCTGGAAGCGTTCCGCGTAGCCCAGAAGGCCGTGGCCGAGAAGGCTGGCGTCAAGCTGACCATCCTGCCGCTGCTGCTCAAGACCTGCGCCCACCTGCTCAAGGAACTGCCGGACTTCAACAGCTCGCTGGCCCCTAGCGGCAAGGCGATCATCCGCAAGAAGTACGTCAACATCGGCTTCGCCGTCGACACCCCGGATGGCCTGCTGGTACCGGTCATCAAGAACGTCGACCAGAAGAACCTGCTGCAACTCGCTGCCGAAGCGGCTGCCCTGGCTGAAAAGGCCCGGACCAAGAAGCTCTCCGCCGACGACATGCAGGGCGCCTGCTTCACCATCTCCAGCCTCGGGCACATTGGCGGCACCGGCTTCACGCCGATCGTCAACGCACCGGAAGTGGCGATCCTCGGCGTTTCCAAGGCCACCATCCAGCCAGTCTGGGACGGCAAAGCCTTCCAGCCGAAGCTGATGCTGCCCCTGTCGCTGTCCTACGATCACCGCGTGATCAACGGTGCCGCGGCAGCGCGCTTCACCAAGCGCCTGAGCGACCTGCTGGCGGATATCCGTACTATCCTGCTGTAACCCGCAACCCGGCTTTCTCTCGCGAGGAAGCCGGGTCGTCGGAGCGATTTCCGAGCGCCACGCTCGTACCTCAACCCCGCCATTGGCGGGGCTTTTTTTGCCCGTCGTGCGGCCCCGCGCAAAGGTACCGTTCAAAGGTACGGGGTAGAACACCGATCGCCCTCCGCCCATCGCCCTTTTCTGAAGATTTTCACACCCCGGCCGATACATTGAAGGCACGGAGCCACTGTTCTGCTTGTCAGCCCGACCCGCTTAATGCAACCTTGCCCAACGCGCCAGAAAAAGGGTCATTACCCCGCGTGATCAGTACTCTTGAAGCGAGCTCTCAATGAAAAGCCAACCCGATGTCGCCAATAGATTGGCGGCCGAGGTAGTGACGCAATTACCGGTGCCCTCGCGGCTCGGCATGCTGCGTTTCGAACGGCTGAATGAAGCAAGCTGGGCGCTGTTGTTTCTCGATCCCAATTGTGAACGCCAGTTCGGCCTGCCGGCCATCGAGCTCTGCGCCCTGGTCGGCTCGCCCTATGCCAGCCTGATGGAGCCCGAGGCCCGTTATCGCCTGCACGACGCGATCCAGGCGCAACTGGTCGAGACCCCGCATTACCTGATCCGCTACACCCTGCATACCGCCCAGGGCCCGCTGACCCTGCTGGAGCTCGGCGAAGCCTACAAACAGCACAACCGCCACCTGCTGCGCGGCTACCTGCTGGTGGTCGAAGGGCTGCTCGGCCAGGAGCCGGGATTGCCCGTGGCCGACCTGGAAACCCAGAACAGCCGCCTGCAGATCGCTCTCGAACTGAACCAGCGCGCCCAGCAGGAACAACTGCTGCACCTGGACCGGGTGCGCGCCCAACAGGACCTGATCCTGCGCCTGGCCCGCCAGCGCTACAGCCTGAACAACTCGCTGCAGGAAGCTGCCGAGCTGATCACCCGCAGCGCCTGCGATATCTACGAAATCGACAGTGCGAGTATCTGGAATCTCGAAGACCAGCGCCTGGTGCCGATCTCCGCCTATCACCGCGCCAGCCAGGAATACGTGCTGCCGGACGTGATCGACGCGAGCAACTTCCCCGACTACCTGGAAGCCCTGCACACCAGCCGCGCCATCGACGCCCATAACGCCATTCGCGACCCGCGCACCCGGGAAATGGCCGAGCGCCTGCGGCCCCGGGATATCAACGCCATGCTCGACGCCAGCATCCGCATCGACGGCCAGGTGGTCGGCGTGCTGTGCCTGGAACAGACCGGCCAGACCCGCGCCTGGCAATCGGATGAAATCGCGTTTGCCGGAGAGCTTGCGGACCAGTTCGCCCAGGTCATCAACAACCACAACCGACGCACCGCCACCAGCGCCCTGCACCTGTTCCAGCGCGCGGTGGAGCAAAGCGCCAACGCCTTCCTGCTGGTCAATTGCGACGGCGTGGTGGAGTACGTCAACCCGAGCTTCACCGCCATCACCCAGTACAGCACCGAGGAAGTCCACGGCCAGAAGCTCTCCGAACTGCCGGCCCTGGAAAACCTCAGTGAACTGCTGTTCGATGCACCGTCGAGCCTGGCCAAGAGCAACAGCTGGCAGGGCGAGTTCAAGAGCCGGCGCAAGAACCTCGAACCCTACTGGGGCCAGCTGTCGATCTCCAAGGTCTACGGTGACAACCGCGAGCTGACCCACTACATCGGCATCTACGAAGACATCACCCAGACCAAGCTCGCCCAGCAGCGTATCGAACGCCTGGCCTACACCGACAACCTGACCAACCTGGGCAACCGCCCGGCGTTTATCCGCAACCTCGACGAGCGCTTCGCCCGCGACAGCGATTCGCCCATCAGCCTGCTGCTGGTGGATATCGACAACTTCAAGCGAATCAACGACAGCCTCGGCCACCAGACCGGCGACAAGCTGCTGATCAGCCTGGCCCGGCGCCTGCGCAACAGCCTGAGCCCGAGCGGCAGCCTGGCGCGCTTTGCCAGCAACGAATTCGCGGTGCTGCTGGACGATACCGACCTGGAAACCGGCCAACAGATCGCCAGCCAGTTGCTGACCACCCTCGACAAGCCGATGTTCGTCGACAACCAGTTGATCAGCGTCACCGGCTCCGTCGGTCTGGCCAGCGCGCCGTTGCACGGCCGCGACCCACAGACCCTGATGCGCAACGCCGGCCTCGCACTGCACAAGGCCAAGGCCAACGGCAAGCACCAGGTGCAGGTCTTTACCGAAGCGCTGAACGCCGAAGCCAGCTACAAGCTGTTCGTCGAGAACAACCTGCGCCGCGCCCTGACCCAGAACGAACTGGACGTGTTCTACCAGCCCAAGCTGTGCCTGCGCAGCGGACGCCTGCTGGGGATGGAAGCGCTGTTGCGCTGGAACCACCCGGAAAAGGGCATGATCCGCCCGGACCAGTTCATCAGCGTCGCCGAAGAGACCGGCCTGATCATTCCGATCGGCAAGTGGATCGCCCGCCAGGCCTGTCGCATGAGCAAGGAGCTGACCGCCCACGGCCTGGGCAACCTGCAGGTGGCGATCAACCTGTCGCCCAAGCAGTTCTCCGATCCGGACCTGGTGGCGTCCATCGCCAGCATCCTCAAGGAAGAGCAACTGCCGCCGTCGCTGCTGGAGCTTGAGCTGACCGAAGGCCTGCTGCTGGAAGCCACCGAAGACACCCGCCAGCAACTCGACCAGTTGAAGAAGCTCGGCCTGACCCTGGCCATGGACGATTTCGGCACCGGCTACTCGTCCCTGAGCTACCTGAAGAAATTCCCGATCGACATCATCAAGATCGACCGCAGCTTCATCCATGAAATCCCGGACAACCAGGACGACATGGAAATCACCTCGGCCGTGATCGCCATGGCCCACAACCTGAAGCTCAAAGTGGTCGCCGAAGGCATCGAGACCTCCGAGCAACTGGCGTTCCTGCGCCGCCACCGTTGCGACGTCGGCCAGGGCTACCTGTTCGACCGACCGATCCCCGGAACCGAACTGGTCCGGCAGCTCAAACGTTATCCGCGCGGCCCTTTGGCCTGACAGCGCTGTAACACTCGGGCACACTGTCGGTCTACTGCAAAGCTACAGCTCATCCCAACCTGACTGAGAGGACTGCGATATGGTCTTGCGCTCGGAAATCCTGGTGAACAAAAACGTGCTCCCTACCAAAGAACAAGCTCTGCCTGGCCGCGAAACCCCGATCACGGTCCCGGACAAACATTTCGTCAATGACAACCCGCTGCTGGGCCCTTTCCCCGGCAACGTCGAATTCGCGATCTTCGGCCTGGGTTGTTTCTGGGGCGCGGAACGGCGCTTCTGGCAGCGTGCGGGCGTCTACAGCACGTCGGTGGGCTACGCCGGCGGCTATACCCCGAACCCCACCTACGAGGAAGTCTGCTCGGGCCTGACCGGCCACAGCGAAGTGGTGCTGGTGGTCTACGAGCCGGAAATCGTCAGCTATGAAGAACTGCTGGCCCTGTTCTGGGAACTGCACGATCCGACCCAGGGCATGCGCCAGGGCAACGATATCGGCACCCAGTACCGCTCGGTCATCTATGCCACCAAGCCGGACCAGTTGGAGGCGGCAAAGAAAAGCGCGCAGGTCTACCAGGCTGAATTGACCAAGGCCGGCCTGGGCAGCATCACCACGGAAATCGACGAGGCGCCGACCTTCTTCTATGCCGAGGCCTACCACCAGCAATACCTGGCGAAGAACCCCGAAGGTTATTGCGGGATCCGTGGCACTGGCGTGACCTGCCCGATCTGATCCACCGCTCTCTTGTGGGAGCCGGCTTGCCGGCGACGGCGCTCTTGCTATCGCCGAAGATCCGGGGTGGATGGCCGCCTTCGGCGGATCGCCAGCAAGCCGGCTCCTACAGGGTGGGTGGTGTTTTCAGTATTGGGGGGAACACCCAAGAGCAGAAACGCCACTCACTCGGCAATCAGCCAATCCATCCGCCAGTCACCCTGGCTCTGGCCCAGCTTCTGCGCCAGCCACGGCAGCAATTCGCGCAATTCCTCTTCCAGCCCCCACGGCGGGTTGGCAATCGCCAGGCCCGAACCGTTCAGGCTGGCCGGCGTGTCCAGCGGATGCACCAGCAACTCCACACGCAGCAACTTCGGCGCACCAGTGCCCGCCAGGTCCTGGTAAAAACGCTTGAGGGCACGCTGATCCTTGATCGGATACCAGATCGCCGCCACCGTCTGGCGCATGCGACCAATGGCTTCCTTCAACGACGCGGCACAGCGCTGCATCTCGTCCAGTTGCTCGAACGGCGGATCGATCAGCAATACCGCGCGCTTCTCCGGCACCGGCAACAACGCCCGCGGCACGTGCCAACCCTCACCCAGGTGCACCGCCACGCGCCGGTCGCCCTTCATGTTGTCCTTGAGCAGCTTGCCGTCTTCCGGGTGCTTTTCATTGAGCAACACACGGTCCTGGGCACGGCTCAGGCGCCGCGCCAGTTCCGGCGAGCCGGGGTAATAGCGCAATTCGCCATCCGGGTTCATCTCATGCAGCACGCGCAGGTAATCGGCGGTCACCGCGGGCAGGTCCTGCTCGCCCCACAAGCGGGCGATCCCCTCCAGGTATTCGCCGGTGCGGCTGGCCTGGTCGCCCTTGAGGTCATACAGGCCGATGCCGGCATGGCTGTCGAGGTAGGCGAACGGCTGTTCCTTGCGCGCCATCAGGGCGATCAGGCGGGTCAGGACCAGGTGTTTCAAGACGTCGGCGTGATTGCCGGCGTGGAAGGCGTGACGGTAGTTCATGGCGACTCCTGCGAAGGAGGCGAAGTTTACCTTGTGGTCCACCCGCCGTCAGGTCGCAACGTACAAACGGCGGTGCCGGATGCTGACATATTTCCGGCCATCGGTCGTGATAACGTCCCTTTCCCGCCCACGAAGGACCTGAAAACCATGACCGTCCGCTACGCCAAGATTGTCCTGAGCCTCACACTCGCCGCCTTCGCCTTCATGGTCACCTTCAACAACATTACCGACTATGGCTCCAACTTCGCCTTTGTCAGCCACGTGCTGAGCATGGACACCACCTTCCCCAACAATGCCGCAATGTACCGCGCGATCACCACGCCGGTCCTGTGGCACGCCGCCTATTGGCTGATCATCTTCGGCGAAGGCCTGACCGCCGTGTTGCTGGCGCTGGGCGCACTGTCACTGTGGCGCGCGCGCAAGGCCGATGCCGCCACCTTCGGCCGCGCCAGGAAATGGGTCGTCGGCGGTGCTACCGTGGGTTTCCTGGTCTGGTTCTTCGGCTTCATGGTGGTGGGCGGCGAAGGGTTCCTGATGTGGCAATCGCATACCTGGAACGGCCAGGAAGGCGCCTTCAGGTTCTACATGGCCATCATCGGTGTGCTGATCTTCGTCAATCAGGCGGACAACGAGCTGGCTTAATCCGGGTGACTTGCCGACCGCGCGCCAGTATCGGACACTGGCGCGCCGGTTTGCGGTCCGATAACGGACGTAGATCCCAAGGTCATTGGCGACTCAGACACACGAGACCATTGAGCGACCGCAGCCGCCTGGCGTGCTCACTAATGGAATTTCACTGAGTCGAGACTTTATGAAAGACGCAACGATTGCGCTCCATCACGGTTTCAAGTCGGACCCGACCACCAAGGCCGTGGCCGTGCCCATCTACCAGAACGTCGCCTTCGAATTCGATAACGCCCAGCACGGCGCCGACCTGTTCAACCTGGATGTCCCGGGCAATATCTACACCCGGATCATGAACCCCACCAACGATGTACTGGAACAGCGCCTGGCAGCCCTCGAAGGCGGTATCGCCGGACTGGCCGTATCCGCCGGCAGCGCGGCGATCCACTACGCGATCCAGACCCTGACCCGGGCCGGCGACAATATCGTCTCCACCCCGCAGTTGTACGGCGGCACCTACACCCTGTTCGCCCACCTGCTGCCGAGTTTCGGCGTCGATGTGCGTTTCGCCCGCGACGACTCGCCCGAAGCCATCGCCGAACTGATCGACGAGAACACCAAGCTGGTCTATTGCGAAAGCATCGGTAATCCGGCGGGCAATATCGTCGACCTCGAACGCTTCGCCGAGGTAGCCCACGCCAGCGGCGTACCGCTGATGGTCGACAACACCGTGGCGACGCCGATCCTGTGCAAGCCGATCCGGTTCGGCGCCGATATCGTCGTGCACTCGGTGACCAAGTACGTCGGCGGCCATGGCAACTCCCTGGGCGGGGTGATTGTCGATGCCGGCACCTTCCCCTGGGCCGATCATGCGGAAAAATTCCCCGGACTCAATACCCCGGAAGCCGCCTATCACGGCGTGGTCTATACGGAAAAATTCGGTCCGGCAGCCTTTATCGCCCGCGCCCGCACCGTGCCGTTGCGCAATACCGGCGCGGCACTCGCACCGATGAACGCCTTCCTGCTGCTGCAAGGCCTGGAAACCCTTGCCTTGCGCATGGAGCGGCATACCGAAAACGCGCTCAAGGTGGCGCAATTCCTCAAGGCCCACGACCAGGTCGCCTGGGTCAGCTACGCCGGCCTGCCGGATCATCCGCACCACGAGCTGGCGCTCAAGTACATGAAGGGCAAGCCTTCGGCGATTCTTTCGTTCGGTCTCAAGGGCGGCTATGAAGCCGGTGTGCACTTCTACGATGCGTTGCAGATCTTCAAGCGCCTGGTGAACATCGGCGACGCCAAGTCCCTGGCCTGCCACCCGGCCTCCACCACCCACCGGCAAATGAACGCGACGGAACAGGCCAAGGCCGGCGTGAAACCGGAGATGATTCGCCTGTCGGTCGGCATCGAGGCGATCGAAGACCTTCTCGAAGACCTGCAACAGGCACTGCGCGCCTGAAACGAAGCGGCCCGTCTCCAGGGAGACGGGCCGCTTGCCGATCAGCGAATACTCGCTTCGATCAATGTTCCAGGCGGAACTGTTTCTCTGCCGCGTCGAAACGCTGCAGCATCAGCGCCGAAGGCTTGCCCAGCTTGCTGACGATATAGATCGCGATGCTGGCGAACAGGAAGCCCGGGATAATTTCGTACAGGCCCAGCAGGTTGAAGTGCTTCCAGACGATCACCGTGATCGCGCCGACCAGGATCCCGGCCAGGGCGCCATTGCGGGTCATGTCCTTCCAGATCACCGAAATCAGTACCACCGGGCCAAAGGCTGCGCCGAAGCCGGCCCAGGCATAACTCACCAGGCCCAATACGCGGTTTTCCGGGTTAGCCGCCAGTGCGATGGCAATCACCGCCACCAGCAGCACCATCGCCCGGCCGACCCAGACCAGCTCAAGCTGGGAGGCGGACTTGCGCAGGAAGGTCTTGTAGAAGTCTTCGGTCAGAGCGCTGGAACACACCAGCAACTGGCAGCTCAGGGTACTCATCACCGCCGCCAGGATCGCCGACAACAGCACACCGGCAATCCACGGGTTGAAGAGGATTTTCGCCAGCTCGATAAACACCCGCTCGTGGTTTTCGCTGACCGGGCCGGCCACATCCGGATGCGCCGAGAAATAGGCGATACCGAAGAAGCCCACCGCCACCGTACCCCCCAGGCACAGGATCATCCAGGTCATCGAGATACGGCGAGCCTTGGCGATCGACTTGACCGAATCCGCCGCCATGAAGCGCGCCAGGATATGCGGCTGGCCGAAATAGCCCAACCCCCAACCCATCAGCGAAATGATACCGACAAAGGTCGTGCCCTTGAGCATGTCGAAGTTGGCCGGGTCCTTGGCTTCGATTGCCAGGAAGGTGGTATCGACACCACCGGTGGCCAGCAACACGATGATCGGCGTGAGAATCAGCGCGAAGATCATCAGCGTGGCCTGCACGGTATCGGTCCAGCTCACCGCCAGGAAACCACCGACAAAGGTGTAGGCAATGGTTGCCGCCGCGCCGGCCCACAGCGCAGTGCTGTAGGACATGCCGAAGGTACTTTCGAACAGCCGCGCACCGGCGACGATGCCCGAGGCGCAGTAGATGGTGAAGAACACCAGGATCACCACCGCGGCGATGATCCGCAGCAGGCCGCTGTGGTCCTCGAAACGGCTGGAGAAGTAGTCTGGCAGGGTCAGCGCGTCACCGTTGTGCTCGGTCTGTACCCGCAGGCGACCGGCGACGAACAGCCAGTTCAGGTAGGCGCCGACGATCAGGCCGATGGCGATCCAGCTTTCCGACAGGCCGGACAGGTAGATGGCACCCGGCAGGCCCATCAACAACCAGCCACTCATGTCGGAAGCGCCGGCCGAAAGCGCGGTCACCACGCTGCCGAGGCTACGGCCGCCGAGAATGTAGTCGGAAAGGTTGTTGGTCGAGCGATAGGCCATCAGACCGATCAGCACCATGGCAGCGATGTAGATCACAAATGTGATCAAGGTTGGGTTGCTTACACTCATTGAAAAGCCCTGGCATTGTTTTTATTTAGCGGCGGTCCGCGACCGACACAACGACTGCTGTCTGTCAGACGGCTGAGCGGACCGGGCATTTATGACTGATATTCCCCCAGGAAAACCATCAGTCGATGCCTCCCTTTGTAGGAGGTTGCACCTTGGTCGCGCATGCTATTAAACATAACAAACAAGGTGCAACCTGTTTTGTCCGTTTAAGTTGCACCTTGGGGTATTTCCACCTTTTCCGACTGTTTCTTGCTCCTTTTCGGAGCAAAAACCCAGGCGCTGATAATTAAAACGCTGCAAACCAGGGCAACGAACGGCAACCGGAAAAATTTTCCCGATCACGATCGATTTTTTCCGCTTAAAAAAGGGTTGCACCCGGTTGCACCTTTGCTATCCCTGAAGCTAATCTTGCTGCCAGCTGATGCCACGCCGTAGTGGCAACCATGAGGATAAGAAAATGGCTACGACCACCCTTGGGGTCAAACTCGACGACCCGACCCGCGAGCGTCTTAAAGCCGCGGCCCACTCGATTGATCGCACCCCCCACTGGCTGATCAAGCAGGCCATTTTCAACTACCTGGAAAAACTCGAGAGCGGTGCAACCCTGACCGAACTCAGCGGTTCGACCCGTGGCGACAGCGACGACGCCGGTGAGGTCCAGGCAGACCACGCCCATCAGTGCTTCCTCGAATTCGCCGAAAGCATCCTCCCGCAATCAGTCCTGCGCGCCGCCATTACCGCCGCCTACCGTCGCCCCGAGCCGGAAGTGGTGCCGATGCTGCTGGAGCAGGCGCGCCTGCCGGCCGCCATGGCCGACGCCACGCACAAACTGGCATCGAGCATCGCCGAGAAGCTGCGCAACCAGAAGAGCGCCGGCGGCCGTGCCGGTATCGTCCAGGGCCTGCTGCAGGAATTCTCCCTGTCGTCCCAGGAAGGCGTGGCGCTGATGTGCCTGGCCGAAGCCCTGCTGCGCATCCCGGACAAGGGCACCCGCGACGCGCTGATCCGCGACAAGATCAGTACCGGCAACTGGCAGCCACACCTGGGCAACAGCCCGTCGCTGTTCGTCAACGCCGCCACCTGGGGGCTGCTGCTGACCGGCAAGCTGGTCGCCACCCACAATGAAGCGGGCCTGACCTCGTCCCTCAGCCGCATCATCGGCAAGAGCGGCGAACCGATGATCCGCAAGGGCGTCGACATGGCCATGCGCCTGATGGGCGAACAGTTCGTCACCGGCGAAACCATCGCCGAGGCCCTGGCCAACGCCAGCCGCTTCGAAGCCAAGGGTTTCCGCTATTCCTACGACATGCTCGGCGAAGCGGCGCTGACCGAACACGACGCACAGAAATACCTGGCGTCCTACGAACAGGCCATCCACGCCATCGGCAAGGCCTCCCACGGCCGTGGCATCTATGAAGGTCCGGGCATCTCCATCAAGCTTTCGGCCCTGCACCCGCGCTACAGCCGCGCCCAGTACGAGCGGGTGATGGACGAGTTGTACCCGCGCCTGCTGTCGCTGACCCTGCTGGCCAAGCAATACGATATCGGCCTGAACATCGACGCCGAGGAAGCCGACCGCCTGGAACTGTCGCTGGACCTGCTCGAACGCCTGTGCTTCGAACCGCAACTGACCGGCTGGAACGGTATCGGCTTCGTTATCCAGGCCTACCAGAAGCGTTGCCCGTATGTGATCGACTACGTCATCGACCTGGCGCGCCGCAGCCGCCATCGCCTGATGATCCGCCTGGTGAAAGGTGCCTACTGGGACAGCGAGATCAAGCGCGCCCAGGTCGAAGGCCTGGAAGGCTACCCGGTGTATACCCGCAAGGTGTACACCGACGTTTCCTACATCGCCTGTGCACGCAAGCTGCTGTCGGTGCCGGAAGTCATCTACCCGCAGTTCGCCACCCACAACGCCCACACGCTGTCGGCGATCTACCATATCGCCGGGCAGAACTATTACCCGGGCCAGTACGAGTTCCAGTGCCTGCACGGCATGGGCGAACCGCTGTACGAACAGGTTGTAGGCAAGGTGTCCGAAGGCAAGCTGAACCGTCCGTGCCGCGTATATGCCCCGGTCGGTACCCATGAAACGCTGCTGGCCTACCTGGTGCGCCGACTGCTGGAGAACGGCGCCAATACCTCCTTCGTCAACCGTATCGCCGACCAGTCCATCTCCATCCAGGAACTGGTGGCCGACCCGGTCAGCAGCATCGAGCAGATGGCATTGCAGGAAGGCGGCTTCGGCCTGCCACATCCTCGCATTGCCTTGCCACGCGAGCTGTACGGCCCCGAGCGCGCCAACTCGGCGGGCATCGACATGGCCAACGAACATCGCCTGGCCTCGCTGTCCTGCGCGCTGCTCGCCAGCGCCCACAACCACTGGAAAGCCGCACCGATGCTGGGCTGCGAGTCCAGTAACGAAACCGCGGCAGCGGTACTCAACCCATCGGATCACCGTGACCAGGTCGGTCATGTCCAGGAAGCCACGGTCGAAGACGTCGACAATGCCGTCCAGTGCGCCCTGAACGCCGCGCCGATCTGGCAGGCCACGCCGCCGGCCGAACGCGCCGCGATCCTCGAGCGTGCCGCCGACCTGATGGAAGGCGAGATCCAGCCGCTGATGGGCCTGCTGGTCCGCGAGGCCGGCAAGACCTTCGCCAACGCCATCGCCGAAGTCCGCGAGGCCGTGGACTTCCTGCGCTACTACGCGGTGCAGGCGCGCAATGACTTCAGCAACGATGCCCATCGCCCGCTGGGGCCGGTGGTCTGCATCAGCCCGTGGAACTTCCCCCTGGCGATCTTCAGCGGCCAGGTGGCTGCCGCTCTGGCCGCCGGTAACCCGGTGCTGGCCAAGCCGGCCGAACAGACCCCGCTGATCGCTGCCCAGGCCGTGCGCCTGCTGCTCGAAGCCGGCATTCCGCAAGGTGTGGTGCAACTGCTGCCGGGCCGCGGTGAAACCGTCGGCGCCCGTCTGGTCGGCGACGATCGCGTCAAGGGCGTGATGTTCACCGGCTCCACCGAAGTCGCCCGCCTGCTCCAGCGCAATGTCGCCGGACGCCTGGACAATCAGGGCCGACCGATTCCGCTGATCGCCGAAACCGGTGGGCAGAACGCGATGATCGTCGATTCCTCGGCGCTGACCGAACAGGTGGTCATCGACGTCGTCTCCTCGGCCTTCGACAGTGCCGGCCAGCGTTGCTCGGCCCTGCGCGTGCTGTGCCTGCAGGAAGACTCCGCCGACCGCGTGATCGAAATGCTCAAGGGCGCCATGGCTGAGTGCCGCCTCGGCAACCCGGAGCGCTTGTCCGTGGATATCGGCCCGGTGATCGACGCCGAGGCCAAGGCCGGCATCGAGAAACATATCCAGGCCATGCGCGACAAGGGTCGTAGCGTCTACCAGGTGGCCATCGCCGACAGCGAGGAATGCAAGCGCGGCACCTTCATCATGCCGACCCTGATCGAACTGGAAAGCTTCGACGAACTGCAGCGGGAAATCTTCGGCCCGGTGCTGCACGTGGTGCGCTACAAGCGCAAGGAAATCGACCAACTGATCGCCCAGATCAATGCTTCGGGCTACGGCCTGACCCTGGGCGTGCACACCCGGATCGACGAAACCATCGCCAAGGTCATCGACAACGTCAATGCCGGCAACGTCTACGTCAACCGCAATATCGTCGGCGCCGTGGTCGGCGTGCAGCCGTTCGGCGGCGAAGGCCTGTCGGGCACCGGCCCGAAAGCCGGCGGTCCGCTGTACCTGTATCGCCTGCTGTCCACCCGACCGAGCGATGCCATCGAGCAATCATTCGTGCGGGTCGATGCCGTGAATGCACCGGATGTGCGCCTGCGCGATGCCATGAGCAAACCACTCACCGCGCTGCAGGCCTGGGCAAGCGCCAACCAGCTGCCGGAACTGGCAGAACGGTGCACCCGCTTCGCCACACAATCGCAAAGCGGCATTACCCGCCCTCTGGTCGGCCCGACCGGCGAGCGCAACACCTATGCCATCCTGCCCCGCGAGCATGTGCTGTGTCTGGCCGACGTCGAAGCGGACCTGCTGGTCCAACTCGCCGCCGTCCTGGCGGTGGGCAGCTCGGCGGTATGGCCGGAAGGCGAGCCGGGCAAGGCCCTGTATACCCGCCTGCCCAAAGAAGTACAGGCGCGCATCCAGCGGGTGGCCGACTGGCAGAAGGACGAGGTGATCTTCGATGCCGTGCTGCATCACGGTCATTCCGACCAGTTGCGCGCGGTCTGCCAGCAGGTAGCCAAGCGCGCGGGGGCGATTGTCGGCGTGCAAGGCCTGTCCCAGGGCGAAACCGGCATTGCCCTGGAACGCCTGGTGATCGAGCGGGCATTGAGCGTCAATACCGCCGCCGCAGGCGGTAACGCCAGCCTGATGACCATCGGCTGAACCACCTGAAAGACCAGGCGCCCGCAACGGGCGCCTGTTTCCACTCTCGCTCAGAACCCGAACCGGGGACTGTATTCAACCTGAAACCCCGCCCCCCTCAACTGCCCCTGCAGCGCCAGCAACTCCTCCCTGGATGACACCTGTCGAGGCCGAGGCGTCTCTCCACTCCCGCGATCCCTGGGAAAAAAGAAAATCGGCGCATCCCGCGCATCGAACCCGGGGGAAAAGGGATTGCCGGTCTCATCGTTGTGCCAGACCAGGTTGCCACCGGTGTAACCCGCCCCGGCAATTTCCCGGTTCAGCGCTTGCACGATAGCGATGCCGAAACGATGGATATTACCCATATCCATATGCTCCTGCGCCCCGTCGAAAGCGGGCTGCCCGGTGAGTAGCGGCCTGGCCCTCTGTCTCAGTTCCTCGCAGGCGTTCCCCACGAACATCGGTGCAACCCGCAGCGGCCGTACGTTGTCACCCTGGGCCCTGCGCGGATAAATCGAAAACAGGTCATAGTCCGCCGTGATCGCCCTGTCGCTGCCCGGATTGCTCAACACCTTCACCGGCCCGGCCTCGTCGAAGACCTGGCCTTTCGCGTCGATACTGAAATGAGCGGATGCACCTGACGGGTACTCGGCCCGATAGCCTGAGCCCCGCGCCGCCATGTGCCCGGTCGCCAGCAACTCTTCAACGCGTGCCGGGGACAACATCAGGCTCACCGCCTTCGCCCCGCCGGCCAATGCCCCCTCGATACTGCGCTGCTGCCTGGCGACTTGCCCTGACGCCACCTTCGAGTAGGCAGGATTCAACGGGATGAAACCGGCTGTCGGCCCGGTGCTGCTGGATTTGGCCTTGACGTGAAAATTCTTCGAGGAAAACCCTTCCCTGAGCAGGCTCGCACTCAGGGGGTTGGGCGCACGAATGCCGAGCACGACGCCGTAGCGGTCCGCCACGGCCTGAATCGCTTCGGCATACAACAATCCGGGGCCGGCAGCGGACGATACGAATTGCGCCGGGATTTTCTGAAACGCCTGGGGGCTGTTCGCGACTGCTTTCAGCGACTCGGACAAGACCGAAGGCAAGGCATCCCTCAAAGGCCCGACGCTGAGAGACGGGGTGGTTGACAGTTTTTCCAGCATGGAGCGCTCCATCAAAAAAACTCGAAGGACCACTTTGACGGCAACCGATTCGTTCAAATATCAGAAAAAACCCCTACACGGCGCTCGCGCGCGCCGACAAATACTACAAACCCAAGCGACGCCCCTGTCACTGCTTTGACCCTCCATCACCCAGATCAATCTTGCTAGGCACTGCCCATTCAGCCACCTAGACTCGGTCCATCCCATCAAAGGTAGACCGCCATGTCCGAGACGCTGCTCAGTTCCCGTAATCTGGCTTTCGAGCTGTATGAAGTCCTCGATGCCGAAGGCCTGACCCAGCGCGAGCGGTTTGCCGAACATTCACGGGAAACCTTCGACGCCGCCCTCGGCACCGCCCGCACCATCGCCGAAAAATTCTTCGCCCCGCACAACCGCAAGAACGATGAAAACGAACCGCGCTACGAAAACGGCGAGGCGATCCTGATCCCGGAAGTGAAGCCGGCGGTGGATGCCTTCCTCGAAGCCGGATTCCTCAACGCCGCGCGCAGCTTCGAGGCAGGCGGCATGCAATTGCCGACGCTGCTGTCGCAAGCCTGCTTCGCGCATTTCCAGTCGGCCAACGCCGCCTCGACTTCCTATCCGTTCCTGACCATGGGCGCGGCGAACCTGATCGAGAGTTTCGGCAGCGATGAGCAGAAGCGACGCTTCCTGCAGCCGATGATCGACGGCCGCTTCTTCGGCACCATGGCACTGACCGAACCCCATGCCGGCTCGTCGCTGGCCGATATCCGTACCCGTGCCGAACCGGCGCCCGACGGCAGCTATCGCCTCAGAGGCAACAAGATCTTCATTTCCGGCGGCGATCACCCGCTGTCGGAAAATATCGTGCATATGGTCCTGGCCAAGCTGCCGGACGCACCACCCGGAGTGAAGGGCATTTCGCTGTTTATCGTGCCCAAGTTCCTGGTCAACGACGATGGCAGCCTGGGCCCGCGCAACGATGTGCTGCTGGCAGGCCTGTTCCACAAGATGGGCTGGCGGGGCACCACCTCCACCGCACTGAACTTCGGCGATAACGGCAGCTGTGTCGGCTATCTGGTGGGCAAGCCGCACCAGGGCCTGAGCTACATGTTCCAGATGATGAACGAGGCACGTATCGGCGTCGGCATGGGCGCGGTGATGCTTGGTTATGCCGGTTACCTCTACTCTCTGGAGTACGCACGGGAGCGCCCGCAAGGCCGCCTGCCCGACAGCAAGGACCCGACCACCGCGCCGGTGGCGATCATCCAGCACGCCGACGTCAAGCGCATGCTGCTGACCCAGAAGGCCTACGTCGAAGGCTCGTTCGACCTCGGCCTGTACGCTGCCCGGCTGTTCGACGACACCACGACCCTGGAGTCGGAAGCCGAGCGGCGCCAGGCCCATGAACTGCTCGACCTGCTGACCCCGATCGTCAAATCCTGGCCATCGGAGTTCTGCCTGAAGGCCAACGAACTGGCGATCCAGATCCTCGGCGGCCACGGCTATACCCGCGAATATCCGGTGGAACAGTATTACCGCGACAACCGCCTCAACCCGATCCACGAAGGCACCCACGGCATCCAGTCGCTGGACCTGCTGGGCCGCAAGCTGGCGCAGAATGGCGGTGCCGGCCTGAAACAACTGATCCGGCTGATTGCCGACACCGCCAAACGAGCCGCGGCGCACACTTCACTGGACGCCCTGCGCGAACCGCTGGAACAACTGGTGGCGCGCCTGCAGGCGGTGACCATCGGCCTGCTGACCGACCTGGCCCAGGGCAAGGTCAGCAGCAGCCTAGCCAACTCGGCGCTGTACCTGAAAGCGTTCGGCCACACGGTGATCGGCTGGCGCTGGCTGGAACAGGCGGTACGGGCAGAAGAAGGCCTGGCCAGGGGCAACCCGGCGGATCGGGCGTTCTACAAGGGCAAGCTGCAAGCCGCGCGCTACTTCCTGACCTGGGAGGTGCCCGGCTGCCATCATGAGCTGGCGATTCTCGAAGCACGCGACGATACCTGCCTGTCGATGCAGGACGATTGGTTCTAAAGCTTTTTGACAGCAGTACATTTCAACAGGTTAGAATCGCTGGCACGCAGACTGCATGGTCAGTCTGCGCACCGCCTTTCTAGCTTTCCTGGAGTACTGCCTTTGAATGCGACGACCATCAACAGCCTGTTCTTGATCGGCGCGTTGCTGGTAGGCGCAAGTATCCTGGTGAGCTCCCTGTCCTCGCGCCTCGGCATCCCGATCCTGGTGATCATCCTGGCCGTGGGCATGACCGCCGGCGTCGACGGCGGCGGCATCATCTTCGACAACTATCCGACAGCCTATCTGGTGGGCAACCTCGCCCTCGCCGTGATCCTGCTCGACGGTGGCCTGCGCACGCGGGTCGCGAGTTTCCGCGTGGCCCTCTGGCCGGCGCTGTCGCTGGCCACGGTGGGCGTGCTGATCACCACCGGCCTGACCGGCATGGCCGCCGCCTGGCTGTTCGACCTGAACATCATCCAGGGCCTGTTGATCGGCGCCATCGTCGGCTCGACCGACGCCGCCGCGGTATTCTCCCTGCTGGGCGGCAAGGGCCTCAACGAACGGGTGACCGCCAGCCTGGAAATCGAATCCGGCAGCAACGACCCTATGGCGGTGTTCCTCACCGTGACCCTGATCGACATGCTCGCCAGCGGCCAGACCGGCCTGCACTGGAGCCTGCTCGGCCACCTTGTTCGCGAATTCGGCATCGGCGGCATCATCGGCCTCGGCGGCGGCTGGCTGATGCTGCAACTGGTCAACCGGATCAACCTGGCCAACGGCCTGTACCCGATCCTGGTGATCGCCGGCGGCCTGGTGGTCTTCGCCTTGACCAACGCCCTGCACGGCAGCGGTTTCCTCGCGGTGTACCTGTGCGGCCTGGTGATCGGCAACCGCCCGGTGCGCAGCCGCCACGGCATCCTGCACATGCTCGACGGCATGGCCTGGCTGGCGCAGATCGGTATGTTCCTGGTGCTGGGCCTGCTGGTCACGCCCCACGACCTGCTGCCCATCGCCCTGCCGGCCCTGGGCCTGGCGTTGTGGATGATCCTGTTTGCCCGGCCGTTGTCGGTGGTGGTCGGCCTGCTGCCGTTCAAGGCCTTCCATGGTCGGGAAAAAGCCTTTATTTCCTGGGTCGGCCTGCGCGGCGCGGTACCGATCATCCTCGCGGTGTTCCCGTTGATGGCCGGCCTGCCCCATGCGCAGCTGTACTTCAACCTGGCGTTCTTTATCGTCCTGGTATCGCTGCTGGTGCAGGGCACCAGCCTGCCATGGGTCGCCAAGCTGCTCAAGGTCACGGTACCGCCGGAGCCGGCGCCGATCTCGCGGGCCGCCCTGGAAGTGCATGTCACCAGCGAGTGGGAGCTGTTCGTCTACCGTCTGGGCGCGGAGAAGTGGTGCATCGGTGCCGCCCTGCGCGAGCTGAAAATGCCCGAGGGCACGCGGATCGCCGCGCTGTTCCGCGGCCAGCAACTGCTCCATCCGTCGGGTAGTACCACCCTGGAAGTCGACGACCTGCTGTGTGTCATCGGCCACGAACACAACCTGCCGGCCCTCGGCAAACTGTTCAGCCAGGCCCCGCAACGCGGCCTCGACCTGCGCTTCTTCGGCGACTTTGTCCTCGAAGGCGACGCCCAGCTGGGCGCGGTCGCGGCCCTCTATGGCCTGAAACTCGAAGGCGACGACCCGAACACGCCGCTGGGCAACTTTATCGCCCACAAGGTTGGCGGCGCACCGATCGTCGGCGACCAGGTGGAGTGGAACAACACCATCTGGACGGTTGCAGTCATGGACGGGAACAAGATCGGCAAAGTGGGCGTCAGATTCCCCGAAGGAAGTCGCCCGGGGCCGGGACTCTTCCTCTAAACTGCCCACTCTCTTCACCTTGCTCGACCGGTACCTATGTCCTTCTTGCGCTCTCTTTTCGTTACCGCCCTGCTGGGCCTGAGTCTTTCCGTCGGCGCGCTGCAGGCCGCCGAGCCGCCCACCAGCGAGTCGGTCCAGCAGAGCCTGGACAAGATTGCCGACCGCAAGCTGCCTGACGCCGATCAGAAAGCCCTGCAACTGGTGCTGCAACAGACCCTGACCTGGCTGTCGAGCGCCGACGACTACGACAAGCGCCTGACCGCGACCAAGCAGCAAGTGACCGAGGCCCCGCGCCAGACCGCCGAAAACCAGCGTGAGCTGGCGCGCCTGAAAGTCACCAAGGTGGTCCCGGTAGCCCAGCGCTATGCCAGCCAATCGGTGCCGCAACTCGAACAACTGCTGGCCGAGCGCACCACCCAGCAGGGCGATCTGCAAAAGGCCCTGGCCGATGCCAACAGCCTGATCATCACCGCCCAGACCCGTCCCGAGCGCGCGCAGTCGGAAATCAGCAGCAGCCAGACCCGCATCCAGCAGATCAACACCACCCTGAAGCTGGGCAAGGACAACGGCAAGACCCTGAGCAACGATCAGCGCAACCAGTTGAACGCCGAACTGGCCTCGATCAACGCCCTGATCCTCCTGCGCCGTCAGGAGCTGGCGGGCAACAGCCAGTTGCAGGACCTGGGCAACAGCCAGCACGACCTGCTGATGGAGAAGACCGCACGCCTGGAGCAGGAAATCCAGGATATGCAGACGCTGATCAACCAGAAGCGCCTGGCCCAGTCCCAGCAGACCGTCACCCAGCAATCCATCGAAGCCCAGAAGGCCGGCGACAGCAGCCTGCTGGCGACCGAGAGCGCGACCAACCTCAAGCTTTCCGACTACTTGCTGAAAAGCACCGATCGCCTCAACGAACTGACCCAGCAGAACCTGCAGACCAAGCAGCAGCTCGACAGCGTGACCCAGAGCGACCAGGCCCTGGACGAACAGATCAGCGTGCTCAAGGGCAGCCTGCTGCTGTCGAAGATTCTCTACAAGCAGAAACAGGCCCTGCCGCGCCTGCAGGTGGACAAGGACCTGGCGGACGAGATCGCCGATATCCGCTTGTACCAGTTCGAGGTCAACCAGCAGCGCGAGCTGATCAGCAGCCCGTCCACCTATGTGGATAACCTGCTGGCGACCCAGCCGCCGGAACAGGTCAACCCGCAACTGCGCCGCACCCTGCTCGACCTCGCCGTCACCCGCAGCGACCTGCTGGAACGCCTGAACCGTGAGCTGAGCGCGCTGCTCAATGAATCCATCACCCTGCAACTGAACCAGAAACAGCTGCTCAGCACCGCTCAGAGCCTGCGCTCGACCCTGGACGAGCAGATGTTCTGGATCCCCAGCAACAAGCCGCTGGACCTGGAATGGCTGGAAGGCGTGCCCAATCGCCTGCAAAAACAGGTCACCACCCTGCCCTGGCTCTCCAGCATCAGCGAACTGACCGACGGCCTGCTGCAACGACCGCTGCTGTTCCTGCCCCTGCTGTTGCTGATCGGCGCACTGTTGTGGAAACGCAATTACCTGTACGGGCGACTGACCAAGGTCCACAAGGACATCGGCCACTTCAAGCGTGACAGCCAGTGGCATACGCCGCTGGCGATCCTGGTCAACGTGTCGCTGGCGATGCCGATCGCCCTCGCCCTGGCGCTCTGCGGTTATGCCCTGCAGATCGACGCCCGCGGCCAGAACGCCAACCTCGGCGCCGCGCTGTTGCAGATGTCCCAGGCCTGGCTGGTGTTCTACACCGCCTACCGGATCCTCGCGCCGGGCGGCGTGGCCGAGCTGCATTTCCATTGGGAAAAACCCCAGGTCGAGTTTCTCCAGGGTTGGGTCCGGCGCCTCGGCTTCGTGGTCATGGCGCTGGTGGCCGTGGTGGCGGTGGCCGAACACCAACCCGCCTCGCTGGCCGACGACGTGCTCGGCATCGCCGTGGTCCTGACCTGTTATGCGCTGATGGCCTGGCTGCTCAGCCGCCTGCTGTTGGGCAGCCCGAACCACCACAATGCCTCGCTGTTCCGCAAACTGGTGGGCGTGGTGTTCACCGCGCTGCCTATCGCGTTGTTCGTCGCGGTCTGCTTCGGCTACTACTACACCGCCCTGAAGCTCAGCGACCGGCTGATCAACACGCTCTACCTGCTGATGTTCTGGCTGGTCATCGAAGCCACCTTCGTCCGCGGCCTGGCGGTGGCGGCACGGCGCCTGGCCTACCAGCGCGCCCTGAGCAAACGCCAGGCGGCCAAGGAAGCCGGGGATGGCGAACCGGTGGTCGAAGAACCGACCCTGGATATCGAGCAGGTCAACCAGCAGTCCCTGCGCCTGATCCGCCTGGCCCTGCTTGGCGGCTTCGTCGCCGCGCTGTACTGGGTCTGGTCGGACCTGATCACGGTGTTCTCGTACCTGGACAACATCACCCTCTACGAATATACCAGCGGCACCGGCGCCGCCATGAGCATGGTGCCGATCACCATCGGTAACGTGATCGGCGCCCTGGCGATCGTCGGCATCACCTTCGCCCTCGCGCGCAACCTGCCCGGCCTGCTGGAAGTCCTGGTGCTGTCCAAGCTCGAACTGGCCCAGGGCAGCGCCTACGCCACCACCACCCTGCTGTCCTATGTCATCGCCGGCATCGGTTTCGTCTCCACCCTGTCGACCCTGGGCGTGAGCTGGGACAAGTTGCAGTGGCTGGTGGCCGCCCTGTCAGTCGGCCTGGGTTTCGGCATGCAGGAAATCTTCGCCAACTTCATCTCCGGCATCATGATCCTGTTCGAGCGTCCGGTGCGGATCGGCGACACCATCACCATCGGCACCCTGTCGGGCACGGTCAGCAAGATCCGCATCCGCGCGACCACCATCACCGACTTCGACCGCAAGGACATCATTGTCCCGAACAAGACCTTCATCACCGGGCAACTGATCAACTGGTCGCTGACCGACACCGTCACCCGCGTGACCCTCAAGCTCGGCGTGGACTACGGCTCCGACCTGGACCGGGTCAAGGAACTGCTGCTCAAGGCCGCCCGTGACAACCCGCGGGTACTCAAGGAGCCCGAGCCCCATGTGTATTTCCTCAACTTCGGCGAAAGCACCCTGGACCACGAACTGCGTATGCACGTGCGCGACCTGGGTGACCGCAACCCGGTGATCGACGAGGTCAACCGCTTTATCAACCGCGAGTTCAAGAAAGAACACATCAACATCTCGTTCCGGCAGATGGAGGTCTATCTCAAGAACCTGCATGGCCAGGAATACAAGCTGGTGCCGGTCGAGGGTGAAGCGGATAGCCTGGTACCCAAGCCCCCTGCCTCGCCGGATCAGCAGTCGCCGCTGAGCAAGCTCGACTAGCGCCGAACACCTAATCCCAGCAGAATGCTCGGACATTCTGCTGGAGATGGCCGTTGAAAGCCCTCGACGAACTGACCTTCGATAACCGCTTCGCCCGCCTGGGTGACGGCTTTTCCACCCATGTGCTGCCAGAGCCCATCGACAACCCGCGCCTTGTCGTCGCCAGCCCCGCGGCCATGGCGCTGCTCGACCTCGACCCGGCGACCGCCGAAGACCCGGTGTTTGCCCAGCTGTTTGGCGGCCACAAGCTCTGGGCCGAAGCCGAACCCCGGGCGATGGTCTATTCGGGGCATCAGTTCGGCTCCTACAATCCGCGCCTGGGCGACGGCCGCGGCCTGTTGCTGGGCGAGGTCTACAACCAGGCGGGCGAACACTGGGACCTGCACCTCAAGGGCGCCGGCCAGACCCCCTACTCGCGCATGGGCGATGGCCGCGCCGTGCTGCGCTCGTCGATCCGCGAATTTCTCGCCTCCGAAGCCCTGTACGCCCTGGGTATTCCCAGCAGCCGGGCGCTGTGCGTGATCGGCTCCGACACCCCGGTCTGGCGGGAAAAGCAGGAGCGCGCGGCGATGGTCCTGCGCCTGGCGCCGAGCCATATCCGCTTCGGTCACTTCGAATACTTCTACTACACCCAGCAAGCCGAGCAGCAGAAGCAACTCGGCGAACAGGTGCTGGCGCAGCACTTTCCCGAATGCCTGGAACAGCCGGAGCCGTACCTGGCGATGTTCAAGGAAATCGTCGAACGCAACGCCGGGTTGATCGCCAAATGGCAAGCCTACGGTTTCTGCCATGGGGTGATGAACACCGACAACATGTCGATTCTCGGCATCACCTTCGATTTCGGGCCCTTCGCCTTCCTCGACGATTTCGATGCCAATTTCATCTGCAACCACTCCGATGACCAGGGGCGCTATTCCTTCAGCAACCAGGTGCCGATCGGCCAGTGGAACCTCAGCGCCCTGGCCCAGGCGCTGACGCCCTTTATCACCGTCGAAGCCCTGCGCGAAACCCTGGGGTTGTTCCTGCCGCTGTACCAGGCCCACTACCTGGACCTGATGCGCCACCGCCTCGGCCTGACCACGGCGGAAGATGACGACCAGAAGCTGGTGGAAAACCTGTTGCAACTGATGCAGGTCGGCGGCGTCGACTACACCCTGTTTTTCCGCCGCCTGGGCAATGAGTCGGCGACCCTGGCCACGGCCCGCCTGCGCGACGACTTTATCGACCTCAAGGGCTTCGATGCCTGGGCAGCGCGCTACCAGGCCCGCGTCGCCCGCGAACCGGACCAGGACGAAACCCGGCGCCGGGCGCGCATGCACGCGGTCAACCCGCTCTACATCCTGCGCAACTACCTGGCGCAGCAGGCCATCGATGCGGCGGAAGGCGGCGACTACTCGCAAGTGCGACGGCTACACGCGGTGCTGAGCAAGCCGTTCGAGGAACAACCGGGCATGCAAGCCTATGCCGAACGGCCACCGGAGTGGGGCAAGCATCTGGAGATCAGTTGTTCGTCGTGATGACTCAGGCCCGAACACGACGCTGACCGATCGTTCCCACGCTCCGGCGTGGGAATACCTCACTGGACGCTCTGCGTCCGCCTTTGTGACGCGGAGCGTCACAGGCTGCATTACCACGCGAAGCGTGGGAACGATCAACTTCGTAACAACCCGTGCGGTTGACCCGTCGCTTTCCAGTCCCTATCCTCGCGGCTTCACGACTCATTCGTGATCGGATTTGACGGTCCGGATTTACGCAAAGCTCAGTGTCTTTCACCGCGCTCGTACACCCACGTGTTCGAATCGCCGTGCTTATGGCAACTGTGCGTGGGGCACTTTCGAGTGCGCCGGGTTCTTTGCGTAACCGGTCCGTCAACCCACGTACAGCTGCCACCCAAACTCGTTTGACGGCGAACTCAGTGGCTACCCACCCTTACGCGAAGGTACAACCATGAAGGATTGCACGAGCACTAGAACCCGCCACACACCATTCGGCAGCAGCCTGACCGGCGACTATATGTTCAGCGTCAACCCCGACATTTCAGTCCAGCACGCCCTTGAACAAGCCTCGCTGCTGCTCAACGGCGCGGCCATGGTCGCGGAAGAAAGCCAGGATGCAAAACCGCATGTCTGCCACACCCTCAACTGGGTGATGCTGCAACTGGTCGAGATGAGCAAAGGACTGGTCGACGCTTCGCTGGAAAGCGTCGTGAACGCGGAGTAACCGCCGACCGGGTCCGAACGCCATGCGTTCGGCCCCATTCAGATAAAGGTCTGCTCGCGCACCCCGAAGCGTTCGGCCAGCCAGCGGATCTGGCGCAGATTGAGCTCACGCTTGCCGCTGAGGATTTCCGAAACCACCGATTGCGGCCCCACGCCCGGCAGGTCGCTCTGGGTCAGGCCATGCTCGCACATCATTTCCCGCAGCACATCGGCGCCACTGGCCACCGGCATCGGCCGGTGCTCCTGGTCATAGGCTTCGATGTGATCGCTGAGGATATCCACCAGGCTCATCAGCGGGCTCGACTCGTCCTCGCCGATCAGCTCAAGCAATTCATCGAGCATGGCGACCAATGCCTCGTAGTCGGCTTCGTTTTTCGGCTTGCGCAGCAGCGGCTCGACAAAGTGCCAATGCTCGAAAGCCTGTTGGGTCATGACGCTCATCACCGTTCCTCCCTCCATTTACCCTTGTCATATTCGCGATGATCAAGCACCTGCTTGATATAGAGCCGGCGCACCGTGTAATGCACCACCGCGATCAGGCGCAACTTGTTCCCGCCGATATCGAACACATGGAAATCACCGACCTTGTCCGTGGCCGGAAACATCGCCTTCATCGCCGCAAAATGGGCGGGATGACAGTTTTTGATTCGGCGATACCACGCATCCAGCGCAGAGGCCGAATCGGGCCAGCGGCCCTTGGCTTCCCAAATACGTTTCTCAGTGATGACACGCATGCAATCTCCCTATCGCATATTGCTATGGAGGTTAAGCTCGCCGTCAAAATATCGCAATTTGATATACATAAAATCCGACTGACGGTACGCTCTTCCAGACTAGATTCCCGGACAGAACACCGGTCGGCGAAAATGTGAGGGTATGCGACAAGCCCCTGAAGCCTTGATAAAACCCGCCCACGACTCCAGATAGAGAACCATTGGCCACTTATCCGGAGCCCCTCTGATGTCCGAACCCCTGTTGATCCCCTGCCCCCACTGCAACGGCCTCAACCGCATCCCTGCCGACCGCCTGGGCGACCAGCCAAAATGCGGGCGCTGCAAGGCCGGGGTCCTGCTGGACAAACCTTTCGAGCTGAAACAGGGCGACTACGCCAGCCAGATCAAGGGCGACCTGCCGTTACTGGTGGATGTCTGGGCGGATTGGTGCGGGCCGTGCAAGTCCTTTGCACCGATATTCGAACAGGCGGCAGGCCAGCTGGCGGGCAAATGCCGACTGGCCAAGCTCGACAGTGAAGCCAACCAGCAACTCAGCGCGCAGTTGGGGATTCGCTCGATCCCCAGCCTGATCCTGTTCAGGAACGGCCGGGAAGTTGCGCGCCAGAGCGGGGCATTCCCCTTGCCGCAACTGCTGGCGTGGCTGCGCAGCCAGGGGATCGCCGCTTAAGCGTTGTCTTCCAGCAGGTTGTGCAGGTCGACGAACTGCTGGGTCAGCTTGTGGCGCGGGTCGAAGTGAATCAGCGGCTTGCTGGCTTCATGGGATTCGCGCATCTTCACCGAGCTGTTGAGGTACACCGACAGCACCGGCAGGCCTTCGGCGATCAGCTCATCGAGCATCTGCTGCGGCAGGCTGGCCCGGGGCTGGAATTGATTGACCACGATGCCTTCCACTTGCAGGCCTTCGTTGTGGTCCTCCTTCAACTCTTCGATTTCCGCCAGCAGGCCATACAGCGCCTGCCGGGAGAAGCTGTCACAGTCGAAGGGAATCAGCACACGATCAGCGGCAATCAGCGCTGAAACCGCATAGAAGTTCAGCGCCGGCGGCGTATCCAGGTAAATCCGGTCGTAATCCTCCGCCAGTTCGTCCAGCAGTTTGCGCAGCTTGTTGATCTTGTGTTTCGCCTCGAGCTTGGGCTGCAGGTCGGCCAGTTCGGCAGTGGCCGTGATCACATGCAGGTTGTCGAAGGGGGTTTCGTAGATATCCACCTGGCCCTTCTTCGAGAACGGCCCGGACGAGAGGGTTTGCTTGAAGAAGTCGGCAATGCCCATGGGAATGTCCTCACCGGTGAGACCGGTCAGGTATTGCGTGGAGTTGGCCTGGGCATCGAGGTCCACCAACAGGGTCCGATAGCCCTCGCTGGCGCTGACCGCCGCCAGGTTGCAGGCAATGCTCGATTTGCCGACCCCACCCTTCTGATTGAACACCACACGCCGCATGACAAGACCTCCGTGTATCAATGAATGATCGAGTGTAGAGGGCTTGGCCGCTGCTTCGCCACCTCGGAGAGACAAGTACTACTTCATCATCAGCAATAGCGGTGCAAACCCTCGACTATTCCAGTCAAACCAGGGAAACAGCCGACAGACGCATCCCTGAAAACATCGATAATGGCCATATGACACATGACGCTCTCGCCATTTGTAAATTTTATCGTGCAAAATGTAGCCAATTGTTTGCTACAAGTCCGCCGCACCGGGATAATGCGCGCCACTCGGCCACAGCGCCACGCCAAGGTTGGTATCGGTCAAGGAACCAACCGTAGCGTTCAAGGAAGCCCGCAGGGGCGGGAAGACACTCAGTGATCAACTTCAATATCGCCCAATGGCGCGCCTGGGCCCCGGGCCTGGAGAGCATGGAGGACTGGCAGGCCTGATTTGGGAGGCTCACCAGGTAGATTTAGCTAAGTACGGCTGCATGAGCATTGACGATGTTCCGCAACACATAGCGAGCATGATCGTTAACAAAGCGCCAATTTACTGCGAATTTCGTGAAATGCGGAGCAACCATCGGCTAACCGTCATGAAAACCCCTGCTGGGTCTTTGGTGTTAGAGCCGCGCTAAGAACGTCGGGGCTTTGGCTACTACGTCGTGACTTGGTATCCAAAGCGCAGAGCTAGCGGAACTTTAGGCTACAAAAGATGGATCAGCCGAATAAGCGCCCTCTGTCTGAAATCTCTCATGAGCCCAACAGAATCAGACCTGATCCTTTGTCTGCCGCGTCAGCAACTCGACAAACGCCTTGGCCATCGGCGACTTCTGGTCCTTGCGCTGCACCAGCCACACCGCCGACACCGCATCCGGATCGAGCAAGGGCCGATAGACCACACCGTCGATGCGGATCCGCTGGTAGGACGCCGGCAGTACCGACACCCCCAAGCCCGCCGCCACCAGACCGATGATGGTCATCGCCTCGCCGGCTTCCTGGGCAAAGTGCGGGCTGAAGCCGGCCTGGCGCGCCAGGGTCATGAGCTGCGCATACAACCCGCTGCCATAGCTGCGCGGGAAAAACACAAAGGGCTCCAGCGCCAGTTCCGACAGGTGCAATCCAGCCTCGCTGCCCGTTGCCAGCGGGTGATTGGAACTGAGCACCGCCACCAGCGGCTCATGCATCAACTCGACGACATCCAGCGCCTCGGGCAATGGCAACGGGCGCATCAGGCCGACCTCGATCGACTCATCCATCAGTCCATCGGCGACCATCTTGCTGCTCATTTCCCGCAGATTCAGGTGCACCGCCGGAAAGGACTGGCGAAACGCAAAGAGCACCTGGGGAATCGTCGAATTGAACGGCGCCGACGAGGTGAAGCCGATCTTCAGCTCCCCCAACTCGCCCAACTGGGCGCGTCGGGCCACATCCGCCGCCTTGTCGACTTGCACCAGCACCAGCCGCGCCTCTTCCAGGAACAGGCGACCGGCCTCACTGAGCTCGACCCGACGATTGGTCCGCTCGAACAACCGCGCCCCCAGTTCCTGCTCCAGCGCCTGGATCTGCTGGCTCAAGGGTGGCTGGGAGATCCCCAGCAGCTCTGCGGCACGGCCAAAATGCAGCTCCTCGGCCACCGCAATGAAGTAGCGCAAATGCCGCAATTCCATAAACACCTCATTGAGTCGCAAAACCTATCAAACAGGTCGAACAATATATTGGAAAGAATAGTTAGCCAGCTATATGCTTTTTCCATTACCTGACCGGCTGCTCCTCCCGAGGTCCCCCGTGAAAACTGCTGTCGCTCCACTGGCCCACGAAATTCCCCCCAGCGCGCTGGACGATGTTGTCGCCCAACTCAACGATACCTATATTGAAAAAGGCACCCCGGCGTTCATGCGCACGGTGCTGGCGCTGTTCTCCGGCGGCTTCGCCACCTTCGCCCTGCTGTACTGCGTGCAGCCGATGATGCCGGTGCTGTCCAGGGAGTACGGCATCAATGCTGCCCAGAGCAGCCTGATCCTCTCGGTGGCGACCGCGATGCTAGCCATCGGCCTGCTGATCACCGGACCGATTTCCGACAGCCTCGGGCGCAAGCCGGTGATGGTGATCGCTCTGTTCGGCGCGGCGCTGTTCACCCTGCTCGGCGCGTTCATGCCCAACTGGCAGGGCGTGCTGCTGATGCGGGCGCTGGTGGGACTGTCGTTGAGCGGCCTGGCGGCGGTCGGCATGACCTACCTGAGCGAGGAGATCCATCCCCAGCACATCGGCCTGGCGATGGGCCTGTATATCGGTGGCAACGCCATCGGCGGGATGAGCGGGCGACTGATCATCGGCGTACTGATCGACTTCGTCAGCTGGCACACCGCCCTACTGGTGATCGGCGGCCTGGCGCTGATCGCGGCGACCGTGTTCTGGAGGATCCTCCCGGAATCGCGCAACTTCCGCCCGAGCAAACTCAATACCCGTAACCTGCTCAATGGCTTCACCATCCATTTTCGCGATGCCGGCCTGCCGTGGCTGTTTGTCGAAGGCTTCCTGCTGATGGGTGCCTTCGTGACCCTGTTCAACTACATCGGCTATCGCCTGCTGGCCGAACCCTACGGCCTGAGCCAGGCCTTTGTCGGCCTGCTGTCGATCGTCTACCTGTCGGGGATCTACAGCTCGGCACAGATCGGTTCTCTGGCCGACAAACTGGGCCGGCGCAAGGTGCTGTGGGCGATGATCGTGATGATGCTGGCGGGGATTGCGCTGACCATGGCCATGCCACTGCCGGTGGTGATTGTCGGCGTCCTGCTGTTCACCTTCGGTTTCTTCGGCGCGCACTCGGTGGCCAGCAGCTGGATCGGCCGTCGGGCGCTGACAGCCAAGGGCCAGGCGTCGTCGCTCTACCTGTTCTGCTACTACGTCGGCTCCAGCGTCGCCGGCACCCTGGGCGGCGTGGCCTGGCACTACGCGGGCTGGAACGGTATCGGCCTGTTTATCGGTGGATTGCTGGTGCTGGCCTTGCTGGTGGCGCTGAAGCTGGCGCGGCTGCCGGTGCTGGCGGGTAACGTTAAAGCCTAGAGACAAATGCGCCGCTAGCGGTTGCGGCGCGCCAAGGTACACTGAGCGCATCTGTCCGTTTTGCTAAGGGAAGCCGGCATGCGCCTGGACCATCTGCATATCCAGAATTTTCGTTGCTACGAAGACGCTCACTTTGACTTCCAGCCTGGGTTCAATCTGGTGGTGGGGGTCAATGGGAGTGGGAAGACTTCGTTGTTGCAGGCGGCGGCGCTCGCGTTTATTGACTATGGCAATACAGTCGACACATCTACCACATCCTTTGGTGTCGAAAATATACGTCTTGTCATGAGCAAGTTTGAAGGAAGAGTCCGCTTAGACCGCTCCTATCCAATGTCCATACACGCCAAAGGCAAAGCTGTGAGCCTTGACGAATGGAGGGTGGTGCTAAAACTGGAAAAGGATTCAGATACTAGTGACGACAGCCTTGGGCTTTCTACCGATGATTTGGTGGAGGACGTAGACGACGGAGGATTGATCGACTTATCGATATTGGCTTTCTATCGCGCTAACAGACGCTGGGAAAGTGCCGGCATTTCCGCCGAATACGCCGCACAACAAAAAATATCTCGCTTTGATGGTTATGCAAACTGGTCCAATGCAGTTACTGACCTGAAAGATTTTGAAAGCTGGTTCATCGGTAAAACGCTAGAGCGGATGCAAAACATTCTGGAAGCTGCACCCAACCCTGCAAACTTAGACGACGAATTGGCCTGGGTGAATCGAGCGATCCAGACTGCTCTCCCCGAGGCACATGACTTACGCTACGACCTAAGAGCCCAAACTCTTTTGGTTGATCTAGGCTCTGACAGGACCATTCCCTTCAATAGCCTCAGCGACGGCCAACGCGGCCTTATCGCGCTGATCGCCGATATCGCCCGCCGCATGTGTATTCTCAACCCGCATATGGGCAAGGACGTCCTGCAGAACACCTCGGGCGTGGTCATCATCGACGAGCTGGATATCCATCTTCACCCGGCCTGGCAACGCGCTATCGTCCGCGCCTTGAAAACCGCCTTTCCGAAAGTCCAGTTCATCGCCGCCAGCCATTCGCCGCAGATCATCGGTAGCCTGCGCCCGGAAGAAATCATCGTGCTGGACAACGGTGACAGCTCGCACCCGCGCGTCTCCTACGGACTCGACTCAAGCCGGGTGCTTGAAGAAATCATGGGCGCCCCCCAACGGGAACCTGAAGTAGAAAGCCTGTTGAGCGCGTTGTTCTCCGCACTGGAAAACAACAATCTGGAAGACGCCAAGGCGTGTCTGCTCAACCTGAAAACAGAAGCCCCCGACCTCCCCGAATTCGCCAGGGCCGAAGCCCTGCTAAAGCGCAAGGAGATACTTGGCAAATGAGGCAAGTGATCAAAGGAACTGAACCTGCTTCATTCACCGACTGGAAAGCCTGCGCAAACGAAGATTGGCAGCCCACCTACGAAACACTGCAAAACCCACAGAAGCGCGATCTGCACCTGCGACTGCTACTGGAACAACGCTATGCCTGTTGCTATTGCGGTCGGGAAATTGAGTTGGAAAGCAGCCATATAGAGCATTTCCGGCCGCAGGAACACTTCGAGCACCTGGCGCTGGACTACGAAAACCTGCACGCCTCCTGCCTCAGGGAAACCAAGCCGGGCAACCCGCTGCATTGCGGTCATCGCAAGGACAACTGGTTCGAGGAAGAGCTTCATATCTCGCCCCTCGAGGAAAACTGCGAGCAGCGCTTTTGCTACCGGCTCACAGGCGAAATACAAGCATCCGCCAACGATGCCTGCGCCACGAAAATGATCGACGTGCTGGCTCTAGATATCGCCTATCTCAACAATCGCCGGGAAGAACAACTGCTGGGCTTCTTCGATAACGATTTCCTGATCGATGCCACCGAAGAGGACCTGCATAGGACTGTCGCATTTTTCCGCTCGCTCGAAAACGACCGCCAAGTATCGTTCGGCCACGTTATCGCACGCTATGCGGAACAACTGATCAGGGCGTAAACACTAGTCGGTGAGCCACACCACCCGCGCCTCCAGCAGCTTGTCACGCTTCTCCAGACTCAAGGTCTGCAACAACGCGCCACCCCGTTCGATCTGGTCCAGCCAACCGAACAGGGCCAGGGCCTCTCCCGAGATCGTCACGCGCAGCGACTGCCCATCCTGGTCCAGTTGCTGCAATTCAAGTCCGGCGGCCAGCGTAGTCTCGCCGAGGCGGGTCGACAGCGGTTGCGACGACGTCGAGCGCACGGTTGCCGGGCGGGCACGCTGCACTTCGGCGGCCAGGGCCCAGCGGTGTTGATACAGCCGTTGTGCCTGCGTCAGGCGCTGTTGCGCCGGTTGCCAGAGGCCGCTGAACAACACCACCGCCAGCAGGAAAATACCCAAGCCGATCAACAGCTGGCGCTCGCGCCGGGCCAGGCGTTGCCAGCGCTCCCTCAGCAAGGGCGGAACCGCGATATGCAGACGCCTGGTCATCCATTTTCCTCCAGGGTCAGCACCGCCTGCACCCGCGTGCGGTCCTTGCTTGCACTGCCCAGATGGATCGGCAGCGCGCTTTGGCGCCCGCGTTCGCGCAGTTGCTCCAACTCGGTGAAGCTGTTCGCCGCCAGCAACACCGTCCAGCCCGTACCGGCGCGGTACTCGATACGCTGCACTTCGACGGCGCTGCCACCGATCACCTGTTCGACCAGTTGCACCAGGCGCGCCATCTGCCGGGGCTGCTGTGTATCGGCAGCGCCCAGGGCCTTGAGCTGCGCCGACAGATCGACAATACGGGTCTGCTCCGGATACAGCACCTGGAAGCGCCGGACACTCTGCTCATACAAATGCGCGGCGGTATCTTCGAGGTACTGGCTGCGGGCCAGGGTAAAACCCCAGGACAAGGCGAACAGCGCCAACGCCGAAACCAGCAACAGCGCCCGGGGCCAACGCCCGGCAGTGCGTCGAAACTCGCCCTGGAGCAGGTCCGTGCCCTGCCCCGAACCCAGCAACGTGCTGATCTCGGGCGCTCGCTGCGGATCCAGCCAGCAGAGATCGTCCGGCAATCGTGGGCGCAGGCATTGCAGCGCCGACTCCGACAACGCCAGGCGCGCTTCCAGTGCCCCGCCCAGCAACCAGCGACCGCCCCACCAGGCGCCGTAGGCCCGGTCAGCCGGCAGCAATTCGGCATCGACCTGAAGGCTGGCGAGTTGCAGGTCCAATCCCCGCAGCAAATCGACAATGCCACGCACAAGCGCCTTGTCGATCACCAGCAACGGGTAACGACGCGCCTGATCAGCCGTGCCCACGGCGATATGCAGGTTGTCCAGGTCATCGGCCAATTGCTCCTCGATGGCATAGGCCAGCGCCTGGACCGTCGGTTGCCGCCGCCCGGGCCACGGCTCGCTGCGTAACCAACTGCACGCTTCCATTGGCAGGACCACTCGTACGGACTGCCCCGCCAGTAGCTGGGCAGCGCCAGCCAGAGTCATGTCTTGCGGTTCGGCAGCCTCCCGCCAGCAGGCAACCGGCCAGTCGGTACCCGGCATGGCGAGCCCGCTGGGATAAAGATAAAGCCAATGGTTCATGACGGCGGTTCACTGTCGGTCGGAGGCGGGAAACGGCGCTGTACCACACGCACGCGATGGGTTTTCGGATCGCGCTCAAGGTCACTGACCAGCCGCAGGCGACTGCGTCCGGCGCTCACGTCCACAGCGACCCGGAACCAGCGGCTGTCGACACCCAGGCCATGGCTGGCAATACCCCGCCCCTGAAGACCGGAGGCCAGGGCGAATGCGCCGGCATCGGGGTAACCTTCGGCAGGGCGTTGCTGGACCAGCGCCTGAGCCTCGATGGCGGACAGCCCTTCCAGCGTCGACAACAGCGTCGCTCCGGCGGTGTTGATATTCAGGGTCGCGTCGCCAGGCAAAAGGACAACCCAGGGCAACAGGCGCTGCAAACCCACCTTGTCCACACCGGGAAGCAGCCGCAGTTGGCTCGGGTCGCGGATCTCGGTGCCGCGCAGCGGCGCCAGATCGATGGGTGGAATGTCCAGCAATTGCAGCAACCGCGCCCAGCGAGCGAGGATGATCTCATCGGCCTTGCCGGGCCTGAGTAGCGGGGTCAGGTTGAAGCGTCCGGCCAGGTCTTCGATCTCAAGGCGCACGTCGGCATCGGCCATCGCAAAAGCCACCGGCGGCCGTGCCCACTCCTGGGCCAGATTGATGTTCCGTGACGCTGTCAGTTCGGTATTGCGCAGAAGCTGCGCCGCCCAGTCTTCCACCGCGAATGCCCACTGGCGCAACTGCACTTGGTGAATATGCCGGGTGCTGCTGTGCAGAGTCAGGTGGTGGCTGCGCAGCAGACTGGCGGTCAGCAGCAGCGCCAGGGCCATGATCAACAGCACGGTGATCAGCGCCACACCGCGCTGCTGCCCCGGTATCACGGGCCCTCCGGCAGCGGGATGACCCGACGGATCTGTTCGAAGCGCCCGGCGGACAAGGTGATCTCAAGGGCTCGCGGCCGACCGGCTGTACTCGGCCAATCAGCCCGCCAACCAGCCTTCGCGTCGTAGAATCGCCACTGCAATCGCCGTACATCCGTGAGCAGGACCTGCTGCTGGATAGTCGCCAATTCGGGACTGCGACTGTCGCGCCACAAGAGGCCGTCTTCGAAGCGATAGCTGACTTCCTGGCGCTCGCTGCGCGGTTGGTCCAGCGGGTTGCGCCAGTTACCCCGTTGCAGGCTCAGTACACTCTGGCGCAGTACCAGCGGCGGAGTGTCCACCGGCACGACGAGCTGCAGGACATCCCGTTCGAGCACACCCATCGCCCGTTGCAGCCTGCGCAACGCCTGTTCGTGCAACGACACCTGGCTCTGGACCCGCACCAGCCCGTCATACAGCCGCCAGCAACCAAGACTCAGCAGGCTGAAGATCGCCAGGGCGATAACCAGTTCCAGCAGGGTAAAGCCAGCCTGCCTATTCATCCCGGGACACAGCATCCGCGATCGGCAACCACCCTGTGCCGCGATGCACCACCTGTGGGCTGTCGCCGAGGCGGACTTCCAGTTCCACCCTGATCAGACGCTTGTCGAACGCCGGTATCAGGTTCTGGCTCAAGCGCCACTCACGCCGGTCAAAATGCCGGACCCACTGCTGCCGACCCGGCTCCAGCGCGGATTGCAGGCGCAGCTCAGCCAAGTGATTGTCCGCCAGCCAACTGGCGAACAGACGCTCCTGCAACATGCCGGCCTGACGCAGCACATATTGACTGGCCGACAATACGGCGGCGGCGAGCAGAGCGAATACCGCCAGGGCGACCATCACTTCCAGCAAGGTAAAACCACGCTCAGCTTTCATCGATGGCCGGATCGCCAAGGCCGTCTCCCGAGACACTCAGCCAGCGCCGTTGCGCCGTTTCGTAGTGCAGGGTGAACGCGCTCATTTCATCGCTGCTGAGCACCAGCAACTGTGGCTGATTCAGCCGATCACCGAGTTTCAGCGGCCGCCCTTCGAGCTCCAGACGGAAGTACAAACCATCGGGCAAGCGATAAGGCGCGCCCGCCGAACGCCAGTCAGGACGCTCGAAGACCACCACCTGATAACCACCGGCATTGATCCGCAGGCCGAACTCCTGGCCATCGAGCACGGCCTGCTCACGCAACTGTTGCAGCAGTTGCACCAGTGCGCCGGCCTCATCGCGGGCCTGGCGGGCCGGGCTGGGCTTCATGGAGAAACCGATCAGGCCGACCACCACGCCCATGATCACCACGACCACCAGCAACTCCAGCAAGGTGAAGCCACGCGAACGCCCGTGCATCGGTCAACTCCCCCAATTGCCGATATCGGCGGCCAGTTCCTCGCCGCCGGACACACCGTCCGAACCGAAGGAGTAGAGGTCATAACCCTTGGAGCGGGTGCCCGGGTTCAGGTACTGGTAGGGCGTGCCCCAGGGATCGGTCGGCAGGCGCTTGAGGTAGCCGTGGGGACTCCAGTTCTTCGCTTCCGGCGTGCCCAAGGGTTTCTGCACCAAAGCCTCCAGCCCTTGCTGCGTCGAGGGATAGTTGAAATTGTCGAGACGGTACATCTCCAGCGCGGTACCGATGGCCTGGATATCGGTGCGCGCGGCGGTCACCTTGGCCTGATCGGTCCGCCCCATGAACTGCGGGACCACCAGGGCGCCCAGCACGCCGATGATCACCACCACGACCATGATTTCAATCAGGGTGAAGCCGCGTTGCCGCAAGGTTCGAGAAGTTTTCATGGGTCAATTCACCATTTGGTTGAGGCTGAGAATCGGCAGCAGGATCGCCATGACGATCAGCAGCACGACGCCACCCATCACCACCAGCATCGCTGGTTCGAACAGACTCACGACCAGCGCGATGCGGGCCGCGAGGGTTTTCTCCTGTTGCTCGGCGGCACGCGCCAGCATGCTGTCGAGTTCGCCCGCGCGCTCGCCGCTGGCGATCATGTGCAGCATCAGCGGCGGGATATCGCCGCTCTGCTCCAGGCCGCGGGTCAGGGTGCCGCCCTCGCGCACGGAACGGGCGACCTCGAGCATGCGGCCGCGAATCGTCAGGTTGCCGATCACCGTGGCGGAGATTTCCAGGGCCTCCACCAGGGGCACGGCGCTCTTGCAGAGAATCGCCAGGGTGCTGGCAAAACGTGCCGCCTCCACCGCGCGCAATACCCCGCCGGCCAGGGGCGCGCGCAACAGCCAGGCATGCCAGCGCAGGCGTACCGGCTGCCGGCTCAGGGCAGCACGCAGCAGCAGGACCAGACCGACCGCCGCGGACAGGAGCAACAGCGCGTAATCACGCAGGCCATCGCTGAGGCTGATCAGCCCACGGGTGAGCAAGGGCAGTTCACGACCGCCGTCGATAAAGATCCGCACCACATCCGGCACCACATAGCCCAGCAGAAAACCGACGATGCCCAGGGACGCCAGCAGCAGGATCAGCGGATAGACCAGCGCCAGCTGGATCTTCTGCCGCGATTGCTGGCGGGCTTCGGTGTAGTGGGCCAGTTGCTCCAGCACTTGCCCGAGGTGCCCCGAGCGCTCGCCGGCAGCAAGGGTGGCGCGGAACAATTCGGGGAAGGCCCGAGGGAAGCCCGCCAGCGCCGAGGACAGTTCATAGCCCTCCATGACCCGGCCGCGAACGGCCGCCAGCAGGCTGCCAGCCCGACGCTTTTCGCTCTGCACCGCCACCGCCAGCAAGGCCTCTTCCAGCGGCAGCCCGGCCTGGATCAGGGTCGACAATTGCAGCGTCAACAGCGCCAGTTCAGCAGCACCCAGCCGCGTACCGGCGCCATGGCCGCCGAAGGCGACGGACTGGCTTCGCGCCGCTTTCAACTCGGTAGGCAGCAGCCCTCGCTCGCGCAGCAACTGCCGCGCATGACGGGCACTCTCGGCCTGCTGTTGACCACGACAGCGGCGGCCGTGAGCGTCCTGGGCGTGGTACTCGAAGGTCGGCATTCTCAGTCCTCCTGCGTGACGCGCAGCAGTTCATCGAGGCTGGTGCGACCTTCCAGGACCAGCCGCTGCCCATCCTGGAACAGGCTGGGCGCGACACACCGGGCCTGCCTGGACAGTTCCGGTTCACCGGCACCGCTGTGGATCAAGCCGGACAGGGCCGGGGTCAGGCTGATCAGTTCATGGATCGCGGTCCGCCCGCGATAACCCTGCTGGCAGAACTCGCAGCCCACGGCCCTGAACAGCGTCGCCGGGGCATGCGGGTCCAGGCCGAGGCGCTGGCGGGCCGCCCTGTCGACGACATCCGGCGCCTTGCACGCGGGGCACAGGGTGCGCACCAGGCGCTGGGCCAATACCCCCACCAGCGACGAGGCCAGCAGGTACGCATCGACACCCATGTCCAGCAGACGCGTCACCGCGCCCGCCGCGCTGTTGGTGTGCAGGGTCGAGAGCACCAGGTGCCCGGTCAGGGACGCCTGCACGGCAATCGCGGCGGTTTCCCGGTCGCGTATCTCGCCGACCATCACCACATCCGGGTCCTGGCGCAGGATCGCCCGCAGCCCACGGGCAAAGGTCATCTCGACCTTGGGATTGACCGGCGTCTGTCCGATGCCCGGTAGGTGATACTCGATGGGATCTTCGACGGTGAGGATATTGCGCGTCTGGTCGTTGAGATGGCTCAGTGCCGCGTAGAGGCTGGTGGTCTTGCCGGAGCCGGTCGGGCCGGTGACCAGGAAGATCCCGTGGGGCTTGCCGAGGATGCGCCGGAAACGCTCCAGGGTTTCTGCCGGCATGCCCAGGCGCTCGAGTTCAAGACGCCCGGCCTGCTTGTCGAGCAGGCGCAACACCACCCGTTCACCATGGGCCGAAGGCAGGGTGGAGACCCGTACATCGACTTCGTGCCCGGCCAGCCGCAAGGCCATCCGGCCATCCTGGGGCACGCGTTTTTCAGCGATATCCAGCCGTGCCATGACCTTGATCCGCGACACCAGCAGGGTCGCCAGTTCGCGCCTTGGCCTGAGCACCTCGCGCAACTGGCCGTCCACCCGCAGGCGCACCGAGACGCTGTGCTCGAAGGTTTCCAGGTGTACATCCGAGGCCTTTTCGCGCACGGCTTCGCTGAGCAGGGCATTGATCAGCCGGATGATCGGCGCGTCGCCCTCCTGCTCCAGCAGGTCGGCGGTCTGTGGCAGCCGATCGGCCAGGCTGATCAGGTCCAGTTCGTCGTCCAGGCCCTGGGCGACCTGCTCGGCGGCGCTCTGGCCATCGCTGTAGCAGGCGGCCAGGCGAGCGGCGAACGTCGGCCCGTCGAGCACCTGCACAGGCCACTCCCGGCCGAGCATTCGCCGCGCCTCGGACAAGGCCGTCAGTGGGGTGTCGTCGCGTATCGACAGGAGCGCCGTCGCGCCCTGCGCCTCCAGCAGCACGCCAAAACGCCGGGCAAAGCCGAACGGCAGTTGTCGCGTCATGGTGTGGCCGCCTTGTCCCGGCGCAGATCGATTGCCGCTTCACCGTCGCGACCGTCGAACAGTTGCTGCGGATCGCTGGGTAGCAACAGCGAGTTGCCTTGGCGCACCGAAGGCCGGCTGAGGTCCCGCAGCCGGTTGTAGCGCTGCGCACTGACCTCGACCAGGTCCTCCTTGCCGCGCACGATGCTCGGCCGGAGGAACACCATGAGGTTGGTCTTTTCGTGTTTTTCACTGTTCCAGCGGAACAGCGCGCCCAGGTACGGGATATCGCGCAGCAACGGCACACCGCTTTCCTGGCTGCGGATGCTGTCCTTGATCAGGCCGCCGATCACGATGATTTCGCCATCGTCGGCCAGGATGGTGCTCTTCAGGGCGCGTTTGTTGGTGATCAGATCATCGGTAATCTCCGCACTCTTGGTCAGTTCGGAGTTTTCCTGCTCGATCTGCAGACGCAGGGTCGATCCCTCGTTGATATGCGGGCGGATCTTCAACTTGATCCCGATATCGTGGCGCGTGACCGTGGTATAGGGCTTGCCGTTGCCATCGTCGGAGGGCTGGTAGGAGCCGCTCTTGAAGGGCACGTTCTGGCCGACGAGGATTTCCGCTTCCTGATTGTCCAGGGTCAGCAGGCTGGGCGTGGACAGCACATTGTTGCGGGTATTGCTGGCCAGGGCGGACACCAGCATGCCAAAACGATCATTGCCGATGTGTAGCACCGCACCGTCAGGCAAGGTTGCCTTGGGATCACTGAATTTCGGCAAGGTAATGTTGGCGCCGGCAAAGAGGATCCCACCCTTGGCGCTGCCGGACTTGCCGCCCCACTGCACCCCGAGGGCTTCGTTGATATCCCCGGAAATCTCGACGATCGCCGCATGGATCAGCACCTGCGAACGCGGCTGGTCAAGCTGACGCACGATGCTCTCCAGGGTGCGCACCTGAGCCGGCTCGGCCATCAGGATCAGCGCATTCTGGCTTTCGTCGGCCTTGACCACGGCCTTGCCGGGCGTCGAGTCACGGCTGGTGGCGCCACCGGCATCCTGGCCGAGCCCCTGACCCATGGCATCGAGCACTTCGGCCAACTGCCGGGCATCGCTGTGCCGCAGGCGAATCACCCGGGCGTTGTCCGAGAGCGTCGGCGCCGGTGTGTCGAGCGAGCGCGCCAGTTCGCCCAGGCGCTTGCGCACCACTTCGGGACCGATCAGCAGCAGGCGATTGTTGCGGGTATCGGCAATCACCTGGCTGCCCGACTCGGCGCCCTGCTTGCCCAGGGACTGTTCCATCACGCGGGCCAGGTCAGCCGCGAGGCCGTGTTTCAGTTGCACGACGGCATGGGCATTCTTGTGGCCCGCGTCCAGCTGCCGGACGATCTTCGCGACACGCCGGACGTTGGCGGCCCCGTCGGTGATGACCAGGGCATTGGCCGATGCCGAAGGACCGACATAACCATTGACCGATACCAGCGGACGCACCAACCCGGCGACGTCGGTGGCGACACTGTTGTTCAGCGCCACCACCTCGGTGACGAATTGCCCGGTCCGGGCGCTGCGGCTGTCGGTGTCGCCGGCACGGGTGCGCGCATCCGCCACCGGCGCGACCAGGATACGGTCACCTTCATCGATGACCGTGAAGTTGTGGGCATCGAGTACCGAATAGAACAGCCGCCGCACACCCTCGCGATCCAGTGCCTGTTCCGAAAGTACGGTGATACGACCCTGCACCCGCGGGTCGAGGACCACCGTGGTGCCGAGTATCGAAGACATCTCGCGGACCACATCACGCAACTCGGCATCGTTCATCGCCAGTTGCCATTGAGGCTCCTCGGCACCCGCCGCAGTGACCAGAAGCAGCATCGACAGCAGCAGGCCGGGGACGATCAGGCACCCCGCAGCGGTTCCGGCGGACGGGTTCATTCACTCACTCTGATGCTTGGCGGTGGTTGGCCGCAGATAAAGGGAAGACTCGGCACCGGTACCAGCACCGTGGCCGGCCGCCAGTAACAGGCGCGTGGCGGGTTGCTCCAGGGCGAGCAACTCCTCGCGCCCGTTGCGCCAGAGCACCACGCGCCCGACCTCGACCCGGCGCAGGACGCTGCCGCCGGGCAGACGGTCGCCGACCTGATAGATTTGCTGCCCCTGTGCCCCGGCCAGCAACGCCCGGGACACGCCCGAACTGGCGACGAAACTGGCACGCAGTTGCAGCGGCTCGGCGCTACGGGCCAGAGCATCGGGGGTCGACAGGCCGAGCACCGTTGCCACTGCCATCGGGTCGAGAGGCTCAGGCCTTGGTGCCGGTGCTGTCGCGATGAAGTTGAAGACCGGAGCCGGAGGCAGCTCCCGGCGAAACAGCCACTCCTGCCAGCCCAACCAGGCGCCATAGATCAGCGGTGCCGAGCATAGTAGGATCCGCAGCAGGACCGTGGTATATCTCCCCGCCCGGATATTCACCAGTCTATACGCCAGAGAATTGCATTCTGCATACTCACAAATACCACCACACTATCCGAAGATATAAATCCATCACTTATATAAACCACTCAATTAAAACCAGAAGAGGCACTCGCAAATAAAATTGAAAACAATAAATCTCGAAAATAAAAAACAGCCACATGAACCTGAAGCAACTTCTCCAGAAGTTGCCCCAGGCCACTTATATTCGTGTTACTTGACCATCCAGGCATCCTGCCAATTGGAACCATGTCCTGGCACATAGTGGTGACTATTGATCTTGCACCAATCCCCTGCCGGGAAAGGTTTGCACTCGTAGACCTTGTCACCCTGCAGTACCGTAGTGCCGGACTTGTAGTCGGCAATACCCTGCGGATAGACCGCGTCGTATTCCTGGTCGCTGCCTTCGCCGCCCAGTTCGATGGACACCAGGTCCTGCCGCGTGGTCCGGCCGTCGACCGTAGTACCGACCAGCTTGAGCTGATGAGTACCCGGTGCGCTGTGCACATCCACGTTCAACCAGGCCGCACCGGCTTCAACCTGCTGCGTGGTGGAACCCACCGGCTTGTTGCCGGCACCGAAGACCGTGACCTCGACGTTCATCGGACGATTGCCCAGGATCGGCACGGGCAAGCTCACCCGCCCCTTGTCCAGCGCATAATCGTTGCTGATCGCCGAGATGCGCAGGTCGGCATCGGCATCTTCCTTCAGCTCCATCTGCAACTCGTAGCGCTTGACGCCACTCTCGGCCTTGGCAAAGACCTTGTTCGCGCCCTTGATCGGATGGATATTGCCGTCCTCGTCACGCACACCGGCGCGGACCAGCTCCTGGGTGCGATTGATCTGCTCGGCCAGCTTGAACGACCAGTTCTCGGGTCGGCCTTCCTCGGCGCTACCGATGGCGATCTCGACACGTCGTTCATTGATCTCGCCCTCGGCGCCAAACGCCCGGGCCTTGACCGCATCGCCCACCAGCAAGGCGGCCGGAGCCGGCGTGATGTGGCCGACGGTGTTCCAGCCGTCCGGCGCGACCGCCTCGGCCAGGATGTTCACATCGGCCACGTTGTAGAAGGCCGCATCGGTATCGCCGACCGTCCAGACGCCAAGAATGATGTGCTGGCCGGTCTTGTCCGCGGGAATGACACAGGCATGCCGGGCGCCGGAAACCGGCAGTGCGTTTCGCCCGTCGACCGCACAGAAGGGCGTGCTGTCGAACGAGGCACGGCTCAGTGGTTGATTGGGGTTCCAGCCGGATCGGGTAATGAAATATTCATGTTTGGTCGCCGGGTGCGCCGCCGTGTACTGCCAGGCGAATTCGATATCGCGGTCCTTGATTTCGCTCAGGTGCCAACGCGTCGCGCTCTGGGTGTCCAGCGCGGAAAAGTTGGCGGAGCCGCCACTGGCAATCTTGCCGTCGACGGGACCTTGAAGCGGACTACCTCCCACTCCTGCCGGGAATCCCTTGAATGTCTCGCCGACGCTTTGCGGCTCGTACTGGGCACCGCCACAGTCCTTGTTGAGACCTTGCTGGCAGGCATAGGCCCGTGAAGGTGGATCACTCAGGTAACCATGCGCCGTCACCTGCTGCGAAGCGACAAGCGCCGTCAGCATGGCCAGGGAAGAAGCCCTTCCTGATACCGAATTTGAAAGTCTTTTTATCATGCAATCCAACTCCAGAGTCATATTGGGCGATGAAACACACTATCCCTGCGCGAGGCACGCCTCTTCCTTATTGATACTGCTCTTAATTATCACGAACATCATGTTCATGATGATCAACCCCATGAATTCAAAACTATAAGACCCTGAAAAACACAAGACGCCAGAATGCCAAGGACCTTGAGAGAAAATTTCTCATTATTCGCACAAGCAAAAACAAATAGTCCTACAGCGAAGCTGTCTAAATACGAGCCGTTGTAACTTTCCGAATGAGAATCAGGCTTTGCATTGTACGAATATTTAGTTTTTTAGCTGTCGGATAACTCCGACTATGAGGAAGGAATGGTCAGCAATAAGGAACTCTCCCCCCGGAAAACCCGTTTTCCAGGAGAAAAAAGATACAAGGCGGGAGAAAACAGAGGGAATCGAAAGAAAGACCGGATGCCCCGCCGGAACGGGGCTGTGGTCGGTCACTCAGCGGTGGTATTGCGCGGAGAACTCGTGCACGGCGTTGATAAAGGCGCCGGCATGTTCCGGATCGACTTCCGGGGTGATGCCATGACCCAGGTTGAACACGTGACCCGAACCTTCGCCGTAGCTGCCGAGAATCCGCGCCACTTCGGCACGGATCGCTTCAGGCTTGGCGTACAGCACGGTAGGGTCCATGTTGCCTTGCAGCGCGACCTTGGCGCCCACCCGGCGACGGGCTTCGCCCAGGTCGCAGGTCCAGTCCAGGCCCAGGGCATCGGCGCCGGCCTCGGCAATGCTTTCCAGCCACAGGCCGCCGTTCTTGGTGAACAGGATGACCGGCACCTTGCGTCCTTCATGTTCGCGGATCAGCCCGCTGACGATCTTGCGCATATAGGCCAGGGAGAACTCCTGATAGGCCGCCGCCGACAGGTTGCCGCCCCAGGTGTCGAAGATCTGTACCGCCTGGGCACCGGCCAGGATCTGGCCGTTGAGGTACGAGGTCACCGACTGGGCCAGCTTGTCCAGCAGCAGGTGCAGGGCCTGAGGGTTGTCGTAGAGCATCGCCTTGGTCTTGCGGAAGTCTTTCGACGAGCCGCCTTCGACCATATAGGTCGCCAGGGTCCAGGGGCTGCCCGAGAAGCCGATCAGCGGCACGCGGCCGTTGAGTTCACGGCGAATGGTGCTGACCGCGTCCATGACATAACCCAGGTCTTTCTGCGGGTCAGGGATCGGCAGCGCTTCGATATCCGCCAGGGTGCTGACGACTTTCTTGAAGCGCGGGCCTTCACCGGTCTCGAAATACAAGCCCTGGCCCATGGCATCGGGGATGGTCAGGATGTCTGAGAAGAGGATGGCGGCGTCCAGGCCCGGGTAACGGTCCAGGGGCTGCATCGTGACTTCGCAAGCGAACGACGGGTTCATGCACAAGCTCATGAAATCGCCGGCCTTGGCGCGACTGGCGCGGTACTCAGGCAGGTAGCGACCGGCCTGACGCATCATCCACACGGGAGTGACATCTACGGGTTGCTTGAGCAGGGCGCGCAGGAAACGGTCGTTCTTCAGGGCAGTCATGTCGGCATCCGGAAAAAAAGTGCGGGCATTTTCTCAGAGCGCGACGCAAAAGGCACGGCAAGAGCCGTGCCTTTTGTCTATCGGGTCAATTTGTCGCGGGTATCAAGGGCGACACTGGACTTCCGATCGTTCCCACGCTCTGCGTGGTAACGCCGCCATGGACGCTCTGCGTCCGCTTCCGTGACGCAGAGCGTCACGGGCTGCATACCCACGCTGGAGCGTGGGAACGATCATCAGGTACACCGCGTTATCGTTCATCGCTGGCAAGCCAGCTCCCACAGGTAGCGCATTCCAATATTGGAATGCTGGTCAGACGCCCAGGTAGTCCAGGATACCCTCGGCGGCGTTACGCCCCTCGAAGATCGCCGTCACCACCAGGTCGGAACCGCGCACCATGTCGCCACCGGCAAAAATCTTCGGATTGCTGGTCTGGTGCTTGAACTGCCCCTGCTCCGGAGCCACCACGCGGCCCTGGCTGTCGGTCTGGATGCTGAACTGCTCGAACCACGGTGCCGGGCTCGGGCGGAAACCGAAAGCGATGACCACGGCATCCGCCGGGATGATCTCTTCGGAACCCGGGATCGGCTCGGGGCTGCGGCGGCCACGGGCATCCGGTTCGCCGAGACGGGTCTCGACCACCTTCACGCCTTCGACCTTGTCTTCACCGACAATCGCGATCGGCTGGCGGTTGTAGAGGAACTTCACGCCTTCTTCCTTGGCGTTCTTCACCTCTTTGCGCGAGCCGGGCATGTTCGCCTCGTCACGACGATAGGCACAGGTCACCGACTTGGCACCCTGGCGGATCGAGGTGCGGTTGCAGTCCATCGCCGTGTCGCCACCACCGAGTACCACGACCTTCTTGCCCTTCATGTCGACGAAATCTTCCGGCGACTTTTCAAAGCCCAGGTTGCGGTTGACGTTGGCGATGAGGAAATCCAGGGCGTCATAGACGCCCGGCAGGTCCTCGCCGGCAAAACCACCCTTCATGTAGGTGTAGGTGCCCATGCCCATGAACACCGCATCGTATTCGGCGAGCAGTGCTTCCATGGTCACGTCCTTGCCCACCTCGGTATTGAGGCGGAACTCGATGCCCATGCCGCTGAAGACTTCGCGACGATTACTCAGCACGGTCTTTTCCAGCTTGAACTCGGGGATACCGAAGGTCAGCAGGCCACCGATTTCCGGGTTCTTGTCGAACACCACCGGCGTCACCCCGCCGCGCACCAGCACGTCGGCACAACCCAGGCCCGCCGGGCCCGCGCCGATGATCGCAACGCGCTTGCCGGTTGGCTTGACCTTGGACATGTCCGGACGCCAGCCCATGGCAAAGGCGGTATCGGTGATGTACTTCTCCACCGAACCGATGGTCACCGCGCCGAAACCGTCGTTGAGGGTGCAGGCACCCTCGCACAGGCGGTCCTGCGGGCACACCCGGCCGCAGACTTCCGGCAGGGTGTTGGTCTGGTGGGACAGTTCGGCGGCGGCGAGGATATTGCCCTCGGCCACCAGCTTCAGCCAGTTGGGAATGAAGTTGTGCACCGGGCACTTCCACTCGCAATACGGGTTACCGCAACCCAGGCAGCGGTGGGCCTGGTCGGCCGACTGCTGGGGTTTGAAGGGTTCGTAGATCTCCACGAACTCTTTCTTGCGTTGACGCAACAGTTTCTTCTTCGGATCCTTGCGCCCGACATCGATGAACTGGAAGTCGTTACTCAGACGTTCAGCCATTACAAAAACCTCATCAAACTCTTCAGGCGCATCACTGCGGGTTGGCACGGGTGCTGGACAGCAACGACTTCAGGGTCGCCGCCTTCGGCTTGACCAGCCAGAAGCGCCGCAGGTAGTCGTCCAGGTTCTCGGCGAGGTTACGACCCCATTCGCTATCGGTCTCCTCGACATACTCGTCCAGCACGCGTTGCAGGTGGCTGCGATAGGATTCCATCGCTTCGCCGCTGATCCGCTGGATCTCCACCAACTCGTGGTTCACCTTGTCGACAAAGGTATTGTCCTGGTCCAGCACGTAGGCGAAACCGCCGGTCATGCCCGAACCGAAGTTGTAGCCGGTCTTGCCCAGTACCGCGACAAAACCACCGGTCATGTACTCGCAGCAGTGATCGCCGGTGCCTTCCACCACGGTGTGGGCACCGGAGTTACGCACGGCGAAACGCTCGCCCGCGGTACCGGCGGCGAACAGCTTGCCTCCGGTCGCACCGTACAGGCAGGTGTTGCCGATAATGGCGCTGTCCTGGGTCTTGTAGGCACTGCCTTTGGGCGGAACGATCACCAGCTTGCCACCGGTCATGCCCTTGCCCACGTAGTCGTTGGCATCGCCTTCGAGGTACAGGTTCAGGCCACCGGCGTTCCACACGCCGAAGCTCTGCCCGGCAGTGCCCTTGAAGCGGAAGGTGATCGGCGCCTTGGCCATGCCCTGGTTGCCGTGGACACGGGCGATTTCACCGGAGATCCGCGCACCGATGGAACGGTCGCAGTTGCAGATATCCAGGGAGAAGTCGGCACCGCTCAGGTCGTTGATCGCCGATTTGGCCATTTCGACCATCTTCTCGGCCAGCAGGCCCTTGTCGAACGGCGGGTTGCGGTCGACCTGGCAGAACTGCGGCTTGTCCACCGGGATGTGATCGCTGCCCAGCAGCGGCGTCAGGTCCAGGTGATTCTGCTTGGCGGTTTCGCCCTGGAGGATTTCCAGCAGGTCGGTACGCCCGATCAGTTCTTCGAGGCTGCGCACGCCGAGCTTCGCCAGCCACTCGCGGGTTTCCTCGGCGACGTAGGTGAAGAAGTTCACCACCATGTCGACGGTGCCGATGTAGTGGTCCTTGCGCAGCTTCTCGTTCTGGGTCGCCACGCCGGTGGCGCAGTTGTTCAGGTGGCAGATGCGCAAGTACTTGCAGCCCAGGGCGATCATCGGCGCAGTGCCGAAGCCGAAGCTCTCGGCACCGAGGATGGCCGCCTTGATCACGTCGAGGCCGGTTTTCAGGCCACCGTCGGTCTGTACCCGGACCTTGCCGCGCAGGTCGTTGCCGCGCAGGGTCTGGTGGGTTTCGGCAAGGCCGAGTTCCCACGGCGCACCGGCGTACTTGATCGAGGTCAGCGGTGAAGCACCGGTGCCGCCGTCGTAACCGGAGATGGTGATCAGGTCGGCATAAGCTTTCGCCACGCCGGCAGCGATGGTGCCGACGCCGGCTTCCGCCACCAGCTTGACCGAGACCAGCGCCTGCGGGTTGACCTGTTTCAGGTCGAAGATCAGCTGCGACAAGTCTTCGATGGAATAGATGTCGTGGTGCGGCGGTGGCGAGATCAGGGTCACGCCCGGCACCGCATAACGCAGCTTGGCGATCAGGCCGTTGACCTTGCCGCCAGGCAACTGGCCGCCTTCACCGGGCTTGGCGCCCTGGGCCACCTTGATTTGCAGCACTTCGGCATTGACCAGGTATTCCGGGGTCACACCGAAACGGCCGGTCGCCACCTGCTTGATTTTCGAGCTCTTGATGGTGCCGTAGCGTGCCGGGTCTTCGCCGCCTTCACCGGAGTTGGAACGCGCACCCAGGCGGTTCATGGCTTCGGCCAGGGCTTCGTGGGCTTCCGGCGACAAGGCGCCAAGGGAAATACCCGCCGAGTCGAAACGCTTGAGGATCGACTCCAGCGGCTCGATGTCGCTGATCGACAGCGGCGTGTCCAAGGTCTTCACCTTGAACAGGTCGCGGATCATCGACACCGGACGGTTGTCCACCAGCGCGGTGTATTCCTTGAACTTGCTGTAGTCGCCCTGCTGCACGGCGGCTTGCAGGGTGCTGACCACATCCGGGTTGTAGGCGTGGTATTCGCCACCGTAGACAAACTTCAGCAGGCCGCCTTGCTGGATCGGCTTGCGCGCGCTCCAGGCTTCGGTCGCCAGCAGCTTCTGTTCGGCTTCGAGGTCGACGAAACGCGCCCCCTTGATCCGACTCGGCACGCCACGGAAGCTCAGGCCGACCACTTCCTCGGACAGGCCGATGGCCTCGAACAGTTGCGCACCACGGTACGAGGCGATGGTGGAGATACCCATTTTCGAGAGGATCTTCAGCAGGCCCTTGGTGATGCCCTTGCGGTAGTTCTTGAAGACTTCGTACAGATCGCCCAGCACTTCACCGGTACGGATCAGGTCGCCCAGCACTTCATAGGCGAGGAACGGATAGACCGCCGACGCACCGAAACCGATCAGCACCGCGAAGTGATGCGGGTCGCGGGCGGTGGCGGTCTCGACCAGGATGTTGCTGTCGCAACGCAGGCCTTTTTCGGTCAGGCGGTGGTGCACGGCACCGGTCGCCAGAGACGCGTGCACCGGCAGCTTGCCCGGAGCGATATGGCGGTCGCTGAGGACGATCTGGGTCCGTCCGGCGCGCACGGCTTCCTCGGCCTGGTCGGCGATGTTGCGCACGGCCGCTTCCAGGCCGACGCTCTCGTCGTAGTTCAGGTCGATGATCTGGCGTTCGAAGCCCGGACGCTCCAGGTTCATCAGCGAGCGCCACTTGGCCGGGGAAATCACCGGCGAGCTGAGGATCACCCGCGAGGCGTGTTCCGGCGACTCTTCGAAGATGTTGCGCTCGGCACCGAGGCAGATCTCCAGCGACATGACGATGGCTTCACGCAGCGGATCGATCGGCGGGTTGGTCACCTGGGCGAACTGCTGGCGGAAATAGTCGTACGGCGTGCGCACGCGCTGGGACAGGACCGCCATCGGCGTGTCGTCGCCCATGGAGCCGACCGCCTCGTAGCCCTGCTCGCCCAACGGACGCAGCACCTGGTCGCGCTCTTCGAACGTGACCTGGTACATCTTCATGTACTGCTTGAGCTGCTCGACGTTGTAGAACGCCGAACCATGGTCGTTGTCTTCCATGGTCGCCTGGATGCGCAAGGCATTCTTGCGCAGCCACTGCTTGTACGGATGACGCGACTTCAGGCGGTTGTCGATGGAATCGGTGTCGAGGATCTGGCCGGTCTCGGTGTCCACGGCGAAGATCTGCCCAGGCCCGACGCGGCCCTTGGCGATGACATCTTCCGGCTTGTAGTTCCACACGCCGATTTCCGACGCCAGGGTGATATAGCCGTTCTTGGTGGTCACCCAGCGCGCCGGGCGCAGACCGTTGCGGTCGAGCAGGCAGACCGCGTGGCGACCCTCGGTCATCACGACACCCGCCGGGCCGTCCCACGGTTCCATGTGCATAGAGTTGAATTCATAGAACGCGCGCAGGTCGGCGTCCATGGTCTCGACGTTCTGCCACGCCGGCGGAATCAGCATGCGCACACCGCGGAACAGGTCGATACCGCCAGTCACCATCAGTTCGAGCATGTTGTCCATGCTCGAGGAGTCGGAGCCGACGCGGTTGACCAGCGGGCCCAGTTCGTCGAGATCGGGGATCAGGTCATTGGCGAACTTGGTGCGCCGGGCCTGGGCCCAGTTGCGGTTGCCGGTGATGGTGTTGATCTCGCCGTTGTGCGCCAGGAAGCGGAACGGTTGCGCCAGCGGCCATTTCGGCAGGGTGTTGGTGGAGAAACGCTGGTGGAACACGCAGATGGCGGTCTGCAGCGTCGGATCGTTGAGGTCCGGATAAAAGGCGGTCAGGTCCGCCGGCATCATCAGGCCTTTATAGATGATGGTCTTGTGCGAAAAGCTGCAGATGTAGTGGTCGGTATCGGCGGCGTTGGCCACCGACGAACGACGACGGGCACTGAACAGCTTGATGGCGAACGCCTGGTCACTCAGGCCTTCGCCGCCGATGAATACCTGCTCGATCTGCGGCAGGCGCTCCAGGGCCAGGCGGCCGAGGACGCTGGTATCGATCGGCACCTTGCGCCAGCCCACCAGTTGCAGGCCGGCCGCGAGGATTTCACGATTCATGTGTTCGCGGGCTGCTTCGGCTTTGACCGGGTCCTGGTTGAAGAACACCATGCCCACCGCGTACTGCTTGGGCAGATCGCTACCGAATGTCGATTTGGCGACGGCACGCAGGAACTGGTCCGGCTTCTGAATCAGAAGGCCGCAACCGTCACCGGTCTTGCCGTCGGCGTTGATCCCACCACGGTGGGTCATGCAGGTCAGGGCCTCAATGGCCGTCTGCAACAGGTGATGACTGGGCTCGCCTTGCATGTGAGCAATCAGGCCGAAACCGCAGTTATCCTTGAATTCATCTGGTTGGTACAGACCTGCTTTCATAGACACTTTCTCACCAGGCTGCCTCTTATCGAGGCAAATTTCTTTTCAATTCAACCACTTACCATCCACGCCGAACGTACGCCGGCTTTGCAGGGGCAAAAGGGAGGTCATTGTACACACCGACACAGAAGCTCACAAATTTAGCGACGAAATGTCGCAAATCTATGTCGCATTTATGAAAGGTTTAAAGCGATATCTCGTGCTAGTCAAAACATTTTTGAATTCTGACCGCTACGACTCAAATCTACCGTGACGCAGACACCACAAGGCACGCAGCTTTGAGGCTGCGCGCTCAGGTGGAAATTTTGAGGTGCCGGGAGGGCGGCCTGGGTAAGGCCGCCGAATCATCAGCGAGTTGTGGCGAGGTCCTGTTGGACGCTGGCGACAGTGCGAGGCCAAGGTTTACCAGCCTGAACCTTCGCTGGCAAGGCCTTGATAGCAGTAACTGCCGCATCGCGGCTCGGGAAGCTGCCATAAGTGATCACGTAGAGAGGCTTGCCGTTGAGCACTTTCTTGAAATAACGGTACTCGCCGCCCTGTTCCTTGACGAAATTCTGGGCCGTGGCTTCCGAACTGGTGCCGAGGATCTGCACCACGTAGTGACTCGGCGTCTGGCCGGCGTACCAGCTGCCACCGGCGGCAGGCTTGGCGGCCGCTACCGGCTTCTCGACCGGCTTCTCGGCCTTGGCCACCGGCTTGGCGGGCACCGGTACCGGTGTCTGCGCAGGCTTGGCGACAGGCGCTGCCGGCTTGGCCGCAGCGACCTGGGCAGGCGTTGGACGGGCTGCCGGAGTCGGGGTCGGGCCGGCCGGAACACCGAGGGGCGGCGCCGTGGTGGTGACGGTCGGCGGCTGGGCCACACCGCCGTCAACCGCTGGCGCACCACCGTCGTCACCTTCGGTCATGCCACCCGCGGCTTCGGCCAGCGGACCACGCATCACCGGCTGCGACTGACCGACCAACGGCAGCGGCATCGGTTGCGAATTACCGGCGAACTCCACCGCGGGACCACCCGCGGCATTCGGCTTCGGCGTTTGCCCCAGCGGCAACTGGGCCTGCTCGCTGGCCGGCGTACCGGCGGTCACTGGCGCCTTGCTGCGGCCGGAACTCATCCAGGCCGCGGCGATAGCGACCACCACCACCCCGGATAATGCCAACACGTATTTCTTCGACATCTTGAACCCCATACTTGGTCGCTTGACCGCGGAGCGGCTGGCAATCATGGCCTCGATCATGGCGTCACGAGCGACCTGGTTGATATTGCCAGGCCAGCCCTCGGCGCTTTCGTGAATCTCAGTGATCTGCTCAGCGGAAAAAAGTTCGATTCCCTGGCCCGCGCCCTCAAGACGCTGGGCCAGGTATTCGCGTGTTTCCTCTTCGGTGTAGGGCTGCAGCTCGATCACGTGGAAGCGCTCTTCCTCCGCGCCCTGCTGCTCCAGGCCGGCAATCATCGACGACTCGCCGAACAGGAAGACGTGCGGACGGCCTTCCGGCGCACCAGCCGCCAATGCCAGCAAGGCTTCGATCGCGGAATCGTCGAGTTGTTCAGCGTCGTCCACCAGCAGATAGACTTCCTGGCCGGTCAGCGCCAACTGCACCACCTGCGCCAGGATCGAACCGATCTCGGCCTGGGCCACATTCAGGGCCTGGGCGATCTGGCGCAACACACCCACCGCGTCGCCGGCGCCACGGGCCGACACCACCACGCTCTGCACCGACTGCTTGTTGGTGCTCGCCACCAGCGCCTGGCGCAGCAAGGTCTTGCCGCTGCCCTGCGGGCCGGTCACCACCAGCAGCAACTGGCTGTAGCGGGCCAGGTGATGCAATTGCCCCAGCACCGGTTTGCGCTGGGCCGGGAAAAATTTGAAGCCAGGCACCCGTGGAGCAAAAGGGTCGTGACTCAACTGATAATGGCCGAGGAAAGCCTCGTCGGCATGCAAACTAGTCATCGGAATCTTATCAACCTTTAAGCTGAGCCAGAGCGCGGTAGTCCGCCCCCAGCGTGGCCTGTAGAACCTCTTTCGGATAATCGTCGGTCACTACGGCTTCGCCCATGCGGCGCAACAACACCAGACGTAAACGACCGTCGATCACTTTCTTGTCAATTGCCATGTGTTCGAGAAAATCGGCCTCGGTCATCTCCTCGGGAGGAATGACCGGCAATCCCGCGCGCTGGAACAAGCGGATACCGCGATCGCGCTCGGCGTCGGTGATCCAGCCCAGGCGCGCGGACATCTCCAGCGCCATCACCGTCCCCGCCGCCACGGCTTCGCCATGCAGCCAGACACCGTAGCCCATATGGGTTTCGATGGCATGACCGAAGGTGTGCCCGAGGTTGAGGGTGGCGCGCACCCCGGTCTCGCGCTCATCGGCGCCGACCACGGCCGCCTTGGCCGCACAGGAGCGCTCGATGGCCTCGGTCAGGGCTGCCTGGTCGAGGCCGCGCAAGGCATCGACATGCTCTTCCAGCCAGGTCAGGAACGGCTCGTCGCAGATCAGGCCGTACTTGATGACCTCGGCCAGCCCCGCCGACAGTTCGCGCGCCGGCAGCGTGTTCAGGGTCGCGGTATCGATCAGCACCACATTGGGCTGATAGAAGGCACCGACCATGTTCTTGCCCAGCGGATGGTTGATGCCGGTCTTGCCGCCCACCGACGAATCGACTTGAGACAACAAGGTAGTCGGAACCTGGATAAAATCCACCCCGCGCTGATAGCAGGCCGCGGCGAAACCGGCCATGTCACCGATGACGCCGCCACCCAGGGCGATGACCGTGGTCCGGCGATCGTGCCGGGCGCTCAGCAGGCCGTCGAAAATCAGTTGCAGGGTTTCCCAGGTCTTGAAGGCTTCGCCGTCGGGCAGGACCACCGAGATCACCGAATAGGCCGCCAGGCTACGGCTCAGGCGTTCAAGATAGAGCGGGGCGACGGTTTCGTTGGAGATGATTGCGACTTGCCGACCGGCAATGTGCGGCGTCAGTAGCTCAGGCTTGTCCAGCAGCCCTTCGCCAATATGAATCGGGTAGCTACGCTCGCCAAGATCGACCTTAAGTGTCTGCATGTGTCCCCACAGTGAAGATGGACGCGGGCGTCCAGTCTCAGGATTAACGATTGTTGGCGGCGTCCGTTTCCGGCGCCCCCCAATGGCCTTGAGCCATGACCGACACCGAGCATGGCGGGCGTCGAGGATAGCGCATTTCGCCCTGCGCTTTAACGGGGAGGTAGCTGCTGCAAGCGTTCAAGGATATCCAGTACCACCATGCGTGGCGGCCGTTCATCGGTTTCCACCACCAGATCGGCGATTTCCCGATAAAGCGGATCACGGATCGCCAACAGATCCCGCAGGGTCTTGGCCGGATCGGCGGTACGCAACAGCGGACGGTTGCGATCACGGGCGGTGCGGCCCACCTGCTGCTCCACTGAAGCATGCAGGTAGACGACCCGTCCGCCGGCGTGCAGGGCCTGGCGATTTTCATCGCGCATGACCGCACCGCCGCCCGTGGCCAGGACCACACCGTCGGCTGCGCACAGCTCGGCAATCATCGCTTGCTCACGATCGCGAAAGCCCGGCTCGCCTTCCTTATCGAAGATCCACGGGATATTGGCGCCCGTGCGCAGTTCAATTTCCTTATCGGAATCTTTGAAAGGCAGGCGCAGCTCTTTGGCCAGCAAGCGGCCTATGGTGCTTTTTCCAGCCCCCATAGGCCCAACAAGAATCAAATTTCGCACAGAATCAACGACTCACAGCAATCGCCTGGTTATTCATGATACGCGGAGTCAGGAATACCAGCAGCTCGGATTTTGCTTCCGAGACAATGTCTCGGCGGAAAAGGCGGCCAACATACGGCACATCGCCAAGAAATGGCACCTTCTCTTCGGTTTTGCTCTGAGTATTGGAGAACACGCCACCGATCACCACGGTTTCACCGTCGTTGACCAGCACCTTGGCATTGACTTCGTTCTTCTTGATCGGCGGCACGTTGTTGAGCACGTTCTGGTAGTCCGGCTCGTCCTTGGTGACCTTCACTTCCATGATGATGCGGTTGTCCGGGGTGATCTGCGGCGTGACCTCAAGGGACAGCGACGCTTCCTTGAAGGACACCGAGGTGGCACCGCTGGAGCTGGATTCCTGGTACGGAATCTCCGTGCCCTTGAGGATTTTCGCGGTTTCCTTGTCGGAGGTGACCACCTTGGGCTGCGACACGACTTCACCGTTGCCGGTTTTCTCCATCGCGCTCAGTTCCAGGTCGAGGATAGTGTTGTCGGTGACGAAGCCGATGCCGATACCGGAGGTCGCCGTGGTTGCACCCAGGTCGACGAACGGTGTGCTGGCGCTCTGGCCAGTCAACTTCGACAACGTCGGCGAACCGCCGCTGCCTTTCCAGTTGCCGCCCGAGATGCTGCCGCCCCAACGGGCGCCCAGCTGCTTGTCATAACCGACGTTGGCCTCGACGATACGCGCCTCGATCATCACCTGGCGCACCGGAATATCCAGTTGCGCCACGATCCGCCGCAATTCGTCGAGGCGGTCCTGGGTCTGGTAGGCAATGATGTTGTTCGTGCGGTCATCCACGGTGATCGAGCCACGCTCGTCGCCCTTGGCTTCGGCACTGGTCACCGACTGGAACAGCTTGGCGATATCCGCCGCCTTCGCGTAGTTGACCTGCAGCAGCTCGCGGCGCAGCGGCGCCAGTTCGGCGATCTGTTTCTGCGATTCCAGTTCCTGGCGTTCACGCGCGGCGATCTCGTCCGCCGGCGCCACCAGCAGGACGTTGCCGATCTTGCGTTTGTCCAGGCCCTTGGTCTTGAGCACCAGGTCCAGTGCCTGGTCCCAAGGCACGTTCTGCAGGCGCAAGGTAATCCCGCCCTGCACCGTGTCGCTGGCCACCAGGTTCAGGTTGGTGAAGTCGGCGATCAGTTGCAGCACCGAGCGCACGTCGATGTCCTGGAAGTTCAGCGAGAGCTTTTCACCGCTGTAGACAAACCGCTCGGCATTACGCCGTTGCAGGTCGTCGACAGTCAGCGGGCGGACACTGATGGTCAACTTGTTGTCGGTCTGGTACGTCGAATAGTCGAAGGCGCCGCTCGGCTCGATGGAAATACTCGCCCGATCGGCAGAGGCGGTGGCATTGACGAATTGCACCGGCGTGGCGAAATCCTTCACGTCCAGGCGTACACGCAGGGGGTCGGGCAGTTGGGTGCGCGGGAACTCCACGCTGATCTTGCCGCCTTTTTCCTGGATATCCGGGCTGATGGACGGGTCGGAGAGTTCGATGACCACGTTGCCTTCGCCCTGCTCGCCACGCTGGAAGTCGATATTGCGAATGGCCTTGCCCGCCGCTACGTAGGGCTTGGGTGCCGCACGCGCCGGTTGCGCCACCGCAGCCGCCGGCCGGGCGGCACTGGCCTGGCCTGGAGCGGCAAGCGCCGCGCCCTGGCCGACCACCACGAACAGGTTGTTACCCTCGATACGGGTGCTGTAGGGCACCAGCTTGGTCAGGTTGATGATCAGCCGGGTCCGATCCTTGGCTTCCACCACGGTCACGCTGCGCGCGTTGCCCACGCCCAGGTCACGGGTCTTGGTGGTCAACTGGCTGGCCACCCCGGTCAGGTCCAGGGCAATCCGCGCCGGCTGATCGGTGGTGTAGCCGTGAGGGGCCGCGGGTGCGCTGTCGAAGGCCAGCTTGAGCTCAACCCGATCCCCGGGCAGCGCCGCCACATCGAGGGTCTTCAGGTTGGCGGCCAGCACCATCGGCGACACCAGCGCCATCCATAGCGAAATGCCGAAGGTGGAAATAATCCTGTTCATATCGAGTTCCACTATGAGTGCTCTTTCAAAGGGATGGTGCGCGGCCGTTCCAGCCAGGTGCCTTCACCGTCCGGAACGATTTCGATCACCTCGACCTGGGAGTCGGTGATGGCCACGATCCGACCCTCGTTGCGTCCCAGGTAATCACCCACTTTCAAACGATGGACGCCACCGGCCCCACGCAGCAAGGCGTAGGTACCGCTGGCATTGGAAAGCGTACCGACCATCTCGAACTGCTCGATATTGAAGCCTTCGAGAAACTGCCTGGTCCGGTTCGGGTCCGGCTTGACCTCGTGGGAACCTTTCTGGCGGTTCACCAGGTCGATCTTGACCGGCGGCTGGAACGGACTGCGCAGCGACGAGGCGTTGTAGGTAAACGCCTCGTAGGAAATGAATTTCGGTGTCGGTTCGATATTGCCGGCCGGCCGCGCACGCACTTCACGCATGTAGGCATCCAGGTCACTGAAGTCATTGCTGTTGCCACAACCGGCCAGCAGCACCGCGGCCATTGCTACGCACAACCCGTGCAAGCGGCTCATTTCTGCAGCCCCTTGTCGTTGTAGCGATAGGTCTTGGCGAGGATGCTCATGCGCAGCTTGTTGCCATTGTTCGCGGTGACCGGCTTGATCTCGAAATCGTGCAGGGTGACGATTCGCGGCAGGCTGGCCACGCCACTGACAAAGGTTGCCAGGTCATGGTAGGCACCGGTCACGGTGATCTGGATCGGCAGCTCGATATAGAACTGCTGCGCCACCTCGGGCAACAGCTTGATCTCTTCGAACTCCAGTCCGCTGCCGAGCCCGGTACGGGTGATGTCTTCCAGCAGCCCCGGCACCTCGGTGTCGCTGGGCAGTTGCTTGAGCAGCGCGCCGAAGGACGCCTCCATGTCGAGCATCTGCTGGGTGTAGGCCTCCAGGTTTGCCGCCAGGTGCGCCTTGGTCGCGAACTGCTCCTTCAGGGTGACTTCCGTGGCCCGTTGCTGGTCCAACTGGTCGGTCAGGTCCTTGATATAGAAGTTGTAGCCCAGGGTCAGCACCAGGACCGCGACGATCACGCCGCAGGCACCCTTGACCGCCGCCGGCCAGGAACCGATGTTTTGCATGTCGAGATCGGCGAGGTCGATCTTGCGCAGGTTTTCCAGCCATTCGGAGACATTCATTTGGCGGCCCCCGGAACCGGAGGCTGGGTCTGGCGCACGCTCAGCTGGAACACGTTCGCCTGGTCGACCGCGCCGGCGGTCGTCGCCTTGACCTCGGTCAGGCTCGGTGCTTCAAGCCAATCGGAGGCATCGAGGTTGCGCATCAGGTCCGAGACCCGGTTGTTGGACTCCGCCGCGCCGGTGAGCGCAATGGTCTTGCCGGTCATCTTCACTTCCGTGAAATACACGCCATCAGGCAGGGTTCGCGCCAGTTGATCGAAGATCCGCCCGCTGATCGGCCGGTTGCCTTGCAGGTCCTGGATGATCTTCATCCGCTCGATCAATTGCTGGCGACGCGCCTTGAGCTCGCTGATCTGCTTGATCCGCGCATCGAGCTGGGCGATCTCCTTGTTCATGTAGGCATTGCGCGCGGTCTGGTGATCGATGGAGTTGCTGATGTACTGGTCAGTCATCAGCACCAGGCCGACGGCCGCCACCAGCACACCGACCAGGGCCGTGAGGAAGCGCTTGCGCCGCTCTTCGCGCAGTTGCTCGCGCCAGGGGAGAAGGTTGATCCGCGCCATCAGTCGAAACTCCTCAACGCCAGACCGCAGGCGATCATCAGGGCCGGCGCATCACTGGCCAGTGCCCCGGCATTGACCTTGCTGCTCAACGCCATGTCAGCGAAAGGGTTGGCCACCAGGGTAGGCGTACCGAGCCGCTGCTGGATCAGGTGATCGAGGCCGGCAATGGAGGCGGTGCCGCCTGCCAGCAGAATGTAGTCGACATCGTTGTACTGGCCCGAAGCGAAGAAGAATTGCAGGGAACGCGACACCTGCTGGACCACGGCGTCCTTGAAGGGCTGCAGGACCTCGGCGACATAGTCGTCGGGCAGGCCGCCCTGTTTCTTCGCCAGGCCCGCCTCTTCGTTGGACAGGCCGTAGCGCCGCTGGATTTCCTCGGTGAGCTGGCGACCGCCGAACAATTGTTCACGGGTATAGATGATCCGGCCGTTGTGCAGCACGCTGAGGGTGGTCATGGTCGCGCCGATATCGACCACCGCGACCGTCAACCGGTCGTGATCGCTGGCCAACTGGGCCGCGAGCAGGCCAAAGGAGCGCTCCAGGGCATAGGCCTCGACATCCACCACCTTGGCATCGAGCCCGGCCAGCGCCAGGGCCGCTTCGCGCACCTCGACGTTTTCTTTCCGACAGGCGGCCAGCAGCACTTCGACACGCTCGGGATTGCGCGCCGAATAACCCTGGACTTCAAAGTCGATGGCCACTTCTTCGAGGGGATAGGGAATGTACTGGTCGGCCTCGATCTTGAGCTGGCTCTCCATGTCGTCATCGGAAAGCCCGGCATCCATCTCGATGGTCTTGGTGATCACCGCGGAACCGGCGACCGCGACGGCCACATGGCGCGCACTGGTCTTGGCCTTGAGCAGCACCCGCGTCAGGGCCTGGCCGACACCTTCGAGCTCGGCGATGTTTTTCTCGACCACGGCGTTAGGCGGCAGCGGTTCCACGGCGTAGGACTCGACCCGATATCGATTGCCTGAACGGCTCAATTCGAGGAGTTTTACCGAGGTGGAACTGATGTCGATCCCCAGGAGCGAATGCGCTTTTTTGCCAAAGAGTCCAAGCACTACCGATTCCCTATTACTATCCGCGACTTACGGACCCTTTATGATGATGGGCATTTAATAGCAGTCTTGACATAAGCGCAAATGACGCTCAACGCCAAAAAATGCTTATAATGCCCACGTTTTTCTCCGAGCCGTCGAACCAGCGCTTGCTGTGAATTTAGCCTGACGCCTAACCCATTCTTTTATCTGGAAATCCACAAGCCTTGATTCGTCTGCTGAAGTTTTTCGGGTGGTCTTTCGTCGCCGTATTCTGCGGGCTGCTGCTCGTCCTGAGCGGCGCATTTCTTTATCTTAGTCCGGGCTTGCCGTCCGTGGAGACACTGAGAAGCATCCAGTTGCAGATTCCGCTCAGGGTCTACACCAGCGATGGCAAACTGATCGCCGAATTCGGCGAGATGCGCCGCTCCCCCATCCGCTTCGCCGACATTCCACCGAATTTCATCAACGCCCTGCTCAGTGCCGAAGACGACAACTTTGCCAATCACTACGGCGTCGACCCCAGCAGCCTGATGCGCGCCGCGACCCAATTGGTCAAGAGCGGACACATCCAGTCCGGCGGCAGCACCATCACCATGCAGGTGGCGAAAAACTTCTTCCTGTCCAGCGAGCGTAGCTTCTCGCGCAAGACCAACGAGATTCTTCTTGCCCTGCAGATCGAACGCCAGCTGACCAAGGATGAAATCCTCGAGCTGTATGTGAACAAAATCTACCTGGGCAACCGCGCCTACGGTATCGAAGCCGCATCACAGGTGTATTACGGTAAATCGATCCGTGACATCACCCTGGCCCAGATGGCGATGATCGCCGGCCTGCCGAAAGCCCCGTCGCGCTTCAACCCGTTGGCCAACCCGGTCCGTGCCAAGGAACGTCGCGACTGGATCCTGGGGCGCATGTACAAGCTGGGCAAGATCGACGAAGCCGCCTACCAGGCCGCCATCGTCGAGCCGATCAACGCCAGCTATCACGTGCCGACGCCGGAAGTGAACGCGCCGTATATCGCCGAAATGGCCCGCGCCGAAATGGTCGGTCGTTATGGCAGCGAGGCCTACACCGAAGGTTTCCGCGTCACCACCACGGTCCCGAGCAACCTCCAGGAGCTGGCCAACCATGCCGTCCAGGAAGGCTTGATCACCTATGACCAGCGCCACGGCTACCGCGGCCCCGAATCCCGCCTGCCCGGCAAGACCACCGATGCCTGGATCGCGGAACTGGGCAAGCAGCGCCCCATCAGCGGCCTGGAACCGGCGATCGTCACCCAGGTGGACAAGAACATCCTGCACGTGCTGACCCGCAACGGCCCGGAGCTCGTCGCCTGGGACACCATGAAATGGGCGCGTCCGTACCTCAACACCAACAGCCTCGGCGCCGCACCGAAGCAGCCGTCCGATGTCGCCCAGGTCGGTGACCTGATCCGCGTCCAGCGCCAGGCCGACAACAGCCTGAAATTCAGCCAGGTCCCGGCGGCGCAGAGCGCACTGGTCTCCCTTGACCCGCAAAACGGCGCGATTCGTGCCCTGGTCGGCGGCTTCGCCTTCGAGCAGAGCAACTACAACCGCGCCATGCAGGCCAAGCGCCAGCCGGGTTCGAGCTTCAAGCCGTTCATCTACAGCGCGGCCCTGGACAACGGCTACACGCCAGCCAGCCTGGTCAACGACGCCCCGATCGTGTTCGTCGACGAGTACCTGGACAAGGTCTGGCGACCGAAGAACGACACCAACACCTTCCTCGGCCCGATCCGCATGCGTGAAGCGCTGTACAAGTCGCGCAACCTGGTTTCGATCCGCCTGCTGCAAAGCCTGGGCGTCGACAAGACCATCGACTACATCGCCAAGTTCGGCTTCAACAAGCAGGACCTGCCACGCAACCTGTCCCTGGCCCTGGGTACCGCGACCCTGACGCCGATGGAGATCGCCACCGGCTGGAGCACTTTCGCCAATGGCGGCTACAAGATCACGCCGTACCTGATCGACAAGATCGAAAGCCGCAATGGCGACACCCTGTTCGTCGCCAACCCGCCCAGCGTACCGACCGGCGAAGCGGCCAGCAGCGGCATCGCGGCACCGGGCCAGCCGACGTTTACCGTCAACAGCACGGGCGAGGCTCCGGCTCCGGCCGCCCAGGCTCCGGCCGTCGCCGAACGCATCATCGACGGGCGCACCACCTTTATCCTCAACAGCATGCTCGAGGACGTGATCAAGCTCGGCACCGGCCGTCGCGCCCTGGCCCTGGGCCGTAGTGACCTGGCGGGCAAGACCGGTACCACCAACGAATCCAAGGACGCCTGGTTCACCGGCTACAACGCCGACTACATCACCACCGTCTGGACCGGCTTCGACCAGCCCGAAAGCCTCGGTCGCCGCGAATTCGGCGGCACGGTGGCGCTGCCGATCTGGATGGATTACATGGGGGCCGCACTCAAGGGCATGCCGCCGCACACCCAGGCGGAGCCGGAAGGCATCCTCAGCCTGCGGGTCGATCCGGTCAGCGGTCGTGCGGCAACGCCGGGGACGCCCAATGCCTACTTCGAGCTGTTCAAGAGCGAAGACACGCCGCCGTCGGTCAATGAACTGGGCAATGGCGGCAACGCCCCGGGCAGCCCGCTGCCGGCGGACGAAGCGGCACCGATCGACCTGTTCTGATCGGGCAGCCTGTGGGAACTGGCTTCTGTAGGAGGCGCTGGCTTG
>NZ_JACAPR010000014.1:34481-76426 GCF_013385635.1 Pseudomonas gingeri | reverse complement strand
CTGGCTTGTGTAGGAGCTGGCTTGCCAGCGATGACGTCCGCATGGACGGCGCAAGGCTCAAGGGCCTCATCGCTGGCAAGCCAGCCTCCTGCAAGGAATTGCGTCCAGCCCCATTATCCAAATGGCCACAAAAAAGCCCCGATTCTTTCGAACCGGGGCTTTTTGTTTTAACGCTACAACGGCTTAGCCGTTGAACACGTCATCCACGCTTTTCAGCGGGTAGTTCTTCGGATACGGCAGGGTCGCCACACCAGTCTCGATCGCAGCCTTGGCCACCGCATCGGAGATCAGGGTAATCAGACGGGCATCCATTGGCTTCGGAATGATGTACTCACGACCGAACTCCAGCTTGATGCCGCCGTAGGCGTCGCACACTTCCTGAGGTACCGGCAGCTTGGCCAGTTCACGCAGGGCGTTGGCCGCGGCCACTTTCATTTCTTCGTTGATGCGCTTGGCGCGAACGTCCAGGGCACCACGGAAGATGAACGGGAAGCCCAGGACGTTGTTGACCTGGTTCGGGTAGTCCGAACGGCCGGTGGCCATGATCACGTCGCTACGGGTGGCGTGGGCCAGCTCCGGGGAGATTTCCGGATCCGGGTTCGAGCAGGCGAACACGATCGGGTTGGCCGCCATCGACAACAGGCCTTCGGCGTCCAGCAGGTTCGGACCGGACAGGCCGACGAACACGTCAGCGCCCTTCAGAGCGTCAGCCAGGCTGCGCTTCTCGGTCGCGTGGGCGAATACCGCCTTGTACTGGTTCAGGTCGTCACGGCCAGCGTGGATCACGCCAGTACGGTCAACCATGAAGATGTTCTCGATCTTGGCGCCCATGCTCACCAGCAATTTCATGCAGGAGATGGCGGCGGCACCGGCGCCCAGGCAGACGATCTTCGCTTCAGGCAGGGTTTTGCCAGCGATTTCCAGGGCGTTGATCATACCGGCCGCGGTAACGATCGCGGTACCGTGCTGGTCATCGTGGAATACCGGGATATCGCACTGCTCGATCAGGGCACGTTCGATCTCAAAGCACTCAGGTGCCTTGATGTCTTCCAGGTTGATGCCACCGAAGGTGATGGAGATACGCTTGACGGTGTCGATGAAGGCTTGCGGGCTTTCCGAGTCGACTTCGATGTCGAACACGTCGATACCGGCGAAGCGCTTGAACAGCACGCCCTTGCCTTCCATGACCGGCTTGGAGGCCAATGGGCCGAGGTTACCCAGGCCGAGAATCGCGGTGCCATCGGAAATGACTGCAACCAGGTTGCCCTTGCCAGTGTACTTGTAGGCCAGCTCAGGATCGCGGGCGATTTCACGCACTGGTTCGGCGACGCCAGGGCTGTAGGCCAGCGACAGGTCGCGGGCGGTAGCGGTGGCTTTGGTGAGCTCGACGCTCAGTTTCCCCGGACGAGGATTGGCGTGGTATTCGAGAGCGGCAGTTTTCAAATCTGACATGTGGGCATTCCGCTTTTTACTGTGGGACTGACGGACCGCCGAGGATACGCGTGTCGTAAAGTCCTCACAAGACTGACCAGTCACAGGTGTCAAGGGCCGCACCCTACGACTTTGGCCCAAGAGCCACGGAACACAAGGGCCTTACTGTTCACAATCATGACTGAAAATGTCTACAATTTTTTATCAGCGTGCCGCTTGAAGCATCCCCGGATGATCCAGGGATAACAACCAGCGCAAGCCCCGCTTGCGTAACGGGCCTCGACCACTGCGTCCGACCACCCAGCCCCGGGCCTCGACTTGCCTGCCTTTGAGCCGAGAAATCCACGCGGAGTCGAATCGCTCCAGCCGATCGGCTGCCACATGCAGTACAACCGCCCCCTGCAACTCGATCCATAACCCGCCACGATTACGTCGAATATTGTTCACACGGCCAGTCAACAAGGCAAAACCGGGCTTTCGGATCTGATCCGCCTTCAGTACAGATGGGCGCCTCCACAGCCCAAGCCCAAGCTGCCGGGCCTGGCGCTCGGCGAGCTGCTGGCATTCGAACAAATTGTCGTTGGGCGCGATGACCACCTGATAAGCCAAGCCCTCGGCGAGCAGTCGCGCTTCGAGATTGACACCCTCGCGGCCATACAGATGAGCCAGGGTCCGCCCATACCGGTCGCGGCGCTCGCGCCCCGTTACCAAGCCGACCTGACCATCGTTTTCCATCACCAGGGACTGGAGACGCCGGCGGGCCGCCTCGGCAAAAGGTTCGGCGGCCCGCCCCTTGCGCCCCAGCTCCGGCGCATTGACGCCGATCAGCCGGACGCTGCGACCATCTTTCAGGCGCACGGTGTCACCGTCGATGACCCGCTGCACCTCGACCCGCAAGGCTCCAGGTAGCGCCGGGCAGGACGCCAGCGCCGGCACCTGCCAAATCGCGCCCACAAAAAAGGCGCTCACAAGGAGCGCCTTTTTCATCAACATAGAGCCATCAGCGTGGAACAGCCGAACAGGCCTTCCAGGGAAAAAAGCCTTAGGCCTTCTTCGCACCGAATGCACCGAAACGATCGGCGAACTTCTGAACGCGGCCGCCGGTGTCCAGAGTCTTCTGCTTACCGGTGTAGAACGGGTGGCACTCGTTGCACACGTCGATCGACAGTGGCTTGGCGAAAGTCGAACGGGTTTCGAACTTGTTGCCGCAGCTGCAAGTCACGGCAACTGCTGGGTATTCTGGATGGATATCAGCTTTCATGGGGACTTCCTCGGCTAGCGTGCCGCCGCTCAACACTATTGTTGAACACCGCACGTAATTTGGCCGGCGATAATACCAGCCCTGCAAAATGAAGCAAGCTGTCACGCACACCGGCCGTCTGCTAGGCTCGCGCCCTTCTTCATTACACCACCCGAGAAAACCGCGTGCCCGACGCCATTCTGCGCCTTGCCCTGCCCTCCCCCCTGCGCCGCCTGTTCGACTATCGCGCGCCCCAGGGTGTGCTGCGCAGTGAGCTGCATCCCGGCATGCGGGTGCGGGTGCCGTTTGGCCGACGGGAAATGATCGGCATCCTGGTGGAGGTCGCCGACCACAGCGAGGTCCCCGCGGAAAAGCTCAAGCCGGCGCTGGCCCTGCTCGATGCCACGCCACCGCTGCCGCCCGCGCTGTTCAAGCTCTGTCTGTGGACGGCGCAGTATTACCAGCACAGCCTCGGCGACACCTTGAGCTGGGCCTTGCCGGTGCTGCTGCGCCAGGGCGAACTGGCCGAGGCGCGCCAGGAACGGTTCTGGTCGATCGCGCCCGGCGCCAGGCTCGACGACCCGCGCATCGCCCGCGCACCGCGCCAGCGTGAAGCCCTGGCGACCCTGGCCCAGCACCCGCACGGCGTGGCTCATCAGCTGTTGAGCAAACTGATGCTGAGCAAGGACAGCCTCGACCTGCTGCTGGCCAAGGACCTGGTGCAGGTGGAGATCCGTCGCCATGCCCCCGGCGAACGCCACGAACACTGGCTGGCGCAACCGGAGCTACCGCTCAACGACGAACAACGCGCCGCCTGCACGGCGATTCGCGCCGGCTTCGGCAGTTTCCACGCCTTTCTGCTGGCCGGCGTCACCGGCAGCGGCAAGACCGAGGTCTACCTGCAATTGATCCGCGAAACCCTCGAAGCCGGCAAACAGGCCCTGGTGCTGATCCCCGAGATCAACCTCGGCCCGCAGACCCTGGCGCGCTTCGAACAACGCTTCAACGCACGGATCGCCCTGCTGCACTCGGCGGTCAATGATCGCGAGCGCCTGGACGCCTGGCTCGCGGCGCGGGACGGCGAGGCCGATATCATCATCGGCACCCGTTCGGCGCTGTTCACACCGATGAAAAATCCCGGGCTGATCATCATCGATGAGGAGCACGACGGCTCCTATAAACAGCAGGAAGGCCTGCGCTATCACGCCCGCGACCTGGCACTGGTGCGCGCCCGCCAGGAAAACATCCCGATTGTCCTGGGCTCGGCCACCCCGTCCCTGGAAAGCCTGCACAACGCCTATATCGGTCGCTACGGCCTGCTGCGCCTGAACGAGCGGGCCGGCGGCGCCAAGCAGCCACGCTTCCTGCGCCTGGACGTGAAAAGCCGGCCGCTGGACAGCGGCATCTCCGGACCGATGCAGCAAGCCATCGGCCAGACCCTCGCGGCAGGCCAGCAGGTCCTGGTGTTTCTCAACCGCCGCGGCTTCGCCCCGACCCTGCTGTGCCACGATTGCGGCTGGATGTCCGAGTGCGAGCGCTGCGATGCCCGCATGACCGTGCACCAGCGCCATGGCGAATTGCGCTGTCACCACTGCGGCCATGTCGAACGCCTCCCGCGCAACTGCCCGCAATGCGGCAAGGTCGACCTGCGTCCGGTGGGTGCCGGCACCGAGCGCGCCGAAGAGCGGTTGGGCATCCTGTTCCCCGATTACCCGGTGCTGCGGGTCGACCGTGACAGCACCTCGCGCAAGGATGCGATGAACCAGTTGTTCGCCACGATCCAGAAAGGCCAGCCTTGCATACTCGTCGGAACGCAGATGCTAGCCAAAGGACATCATTTCCCCCGGGTGACCCTGGTGTCGATCCTCGACGCCGATGGCGGACTGTTTTCCGGCGACTTCCGCGCCAGCGAACGCATGGCGCAGTTGATCGTCCAGGTGGCGGGCCGGGCCGGGCGTGCGGAGGAGCCGGGCAAGGTCATCATCCAGACCCATCTGGCGGACCACCCGCTGCTGATCCAGCTCACCGAGCAGGGATATTTCGCCTTTGCCGAACAAGCCTTGAGCGAGCGCCGCGCCGCCGGCTTGCCGCCCTTTGCCCACCTGGCGCTGTTGCGCGCCGAAGCCCACAAACCGGGACAGGCCGAAGGTTTTCTCGATGAGGCCTGTAGTGAGGCCGAGCGCCTCCTGGCGGAAATGAGCCTGGGCGGCATCGAGTTGCTGGGGCCGGTGCCGGCACCGATGGAGCGCCGGGCCGGGCGCTATCGGGCGCAATTGCTGCTGCAGGCCAATGCCCGGGCGCCGTTGCACCGTTTGCTGAGCAGTTGGCTGCTGGTGCTGGAACAGATGCCCAGCGGACGGCAGGTACGCTGGTCGCTGGATGTCGATCCGGTGGATCTGTACTGACCGGACTGACGCTATCGCCGGCAAGCCGGCTCCTAAAATGATTTTGTGGACGACGTATGCCCCTGTAGGAGCCGGCTTGCCGGCGATAGCGGCCTGACAGCCGCCCCAGCACCACGGCCTGTCGACTAAGGTTGGCAAGCTCGCCCCGGCAACGGATAATGCCCAGTTTTTCCACCTGCGCATCGAAGCGCCGCCGCGCTTGCGGTCGAAAGAGAAGACCATGAAAGACACCATTCGCCAGCTGATCCAGCAAGCCCTCACCCAACTCGTCAACGAAGGTGTGTTGCCTGATGGCCTGACGCCGGCGATCCAGGTCGAAAACACCCGGGACAAGACCCACGGCGACTTCGCCAGCAACATCGCCATGATGCTGGCCAAACCCGCCGGCCTGAAGCCCCGCGACCTGGCGGAAAAGCTGATCGCCGCGCTGCCGGCCGATGACAACGTCAGCAAGGCGGAAATCGCCGGCCCGGGCTTCATCAACTTCTTCCAGAACACCCAGGCCCTGGCCGCGCGCCTCGATGCCGCGCTGGCCGATGCCAGCGTCGGCGTACGCAAGGCCGGCCCGGCGCAACGCACCGTGGTCGACCTGTCGGCGCCCAACCTCGCCAAGGAAATGCACGTCGGCCACTTGCGTTCGACCATCATTGGCGACGGCGTCGCGCGGGTCCTGGAGTTCCTCGGCGACACCGTGGTGCGCCAGAACCACGTCGGCGACTGGGGCACGCAGTTCGGCATGCTGATGGCCTACCTGCAGGAAAACCCGATCACCAGCGAAGAGCTGTCGGACCTGGAGAACTTCTACCGCGCCGCCAAGCAGCGCTTCGACGAGTCCAGCGAGTTCGCCGACCGCGCCCGTGGCCTGGTGGTCAAGCTGCAGGCCGGCGATGCGGATTGCCTGGCGCTGTGGACGCGCTTCAAGGACATCTCGCTGTCCCACTGCCAGAAAATCTACGAGTTGCTCAACGTCAAGCTGACCATGGCCGATGTCATGGGCGAAAGCGCCTATAACGACGACCTGATCAATGTGGTCAACGACCTCAAGGCCAAGGGCATGCTGGTCGAGAGCAACGGCGCCCAGTGCGTGTTCCTCGACGAGTTCAAGAACGCCGACGGCGAACCGCTGCCGGTGATCATCGTCAAGGCCGACGGCGGCTATCTCTACGCCACCACCGACCTGGCCGCCGTGCGCTACCGCAGCAACGTGCTCAAAGCCGATCGCGCGCTGTACTTCGTCGACCAGCGCCAGGCCCTGCACTTCCAGCAAGTGTTCGCCGTGGCGCGCAAGGCCGGCTTCGTCGGCCACCCGATGGAAATGGAGCACATGGGCTTCGGCACCATGAACGGCGCCGACGGCCGCCCGTTCAAGACCCGCGACGGCGGCACCGTGAAGCTGATCGACCTGCTGACCGAAGCCCGCGAGCGCGCCTACAACCTGGTCAAGGAAAAGAACCCGGAACTGCCCGAGAACGACCTGCGCGAGATCGCCAAGGTCGTCGGTATCGGCGCGGTGAAGTACGCCGACCTGTCCAAGCACCGTGCCAGCGACTACAGCTTCAACTTCGACCTGATGCTCAACTTCGAAGGCAACACCGCACCGTACCTGCTGTACGCCTACACCCGCGTGGCCGGTGTATTGCGCAAACTGGGCAAGGATTTCAGCGAAGTCGACGGCCAGATCGTGCTCGAAGCCGCCCATGAGCAGGAACTGGCGGCCAGGCTGGCGCAATTCGGCGAAGTCCTCAACAGCGTCGCCGAAAAAGGCACGCCGCACATCCTCTGCACCTACCTGTACGATGTCGCCGGCCTGTTCTCCAGCTTCTACGAGAACTGCCCGATCCTGACCGCCGACACCCCGGCGCGGATGCAGAGCCGCCTGCGTCTCGCCGCACTGACCGGCCGCACCCTCAAGCAAGGCCTGGAGCTGCTGGGCCTGGAAACTCTGGAGCGTATGTAAGTTGGCAGCCAAGAAAAAACCCGCACCCAAACGTGGCGCCAGCCGTTACCAAGCTCCTGCGAAAAAACCGATCCCGGGCTGGTTGTGGCTGGCCATCGGGCTTGGCGTGGGCGCCTTTGTCGTGTTCCTGATGAAACTCGAGCCGGGCCGGGGCGATGACGTCAAGCGGGTCAAGCAGGAGCAGCAGAAAGCGACCAAGATCGCCGAAGCCAACAAGACCCCGCCGAGCCCGACCCAGCCGGTGAAGCCGAAGTACGACTTCTACACCTTGCTGCCGGAATCGGAAGTCATCGTGCCACCGGAAGCCGTGCCGGAGAAAACCCTGCCGACGCCGCAGACCGTGCCGACGCCGACCACGCCGGTGACCCCGGTGACCCCGGCCGAAGCGGCCAAGATCGACACCGCGCGGGCCCAGGCGGCGCTGGCCGGGATTACCCCGCCGCCACCGCCACCCGTGGCCAAGCCGGCACCGGCGGCGGTGACGCAGTTCTTCCTGCAGGCCGGTTCATTCCGCAAGGAGGCCGATGCCGACAAGGTCCGTGCACAGATCATCCTGCTCGGCCAGGCCGTGTCGGTCGAGTCCGGCACCGTCAAGGAAGAGACCTGGTACCGGGTGCTGGTCGGTCCGTTCAGCAACCGCGAGCAATTGACCACGGCGCAGAAACAATTGGCCGGCAGCGGCTTCAGCAACCTGTTGTTACAACAACGCCAGAGTCGCTAAGCACACTGCAACTTGCCCGCGCTGGGGCGCGAAGCGCCCCTAAAATCAGCGAACGCGGTCTATCAGGTAAACCGAGGTGATTGATTTTAGGGCTGCTTCGCAGCCCAGCGCGGGCAAGCCCGCTCGCCACAAAAGGTTGAGCCTGACCTTGGGGCCTGTCGAATGAGATTGAATAATCTCTTTCCTACACCGCTCGTCCCTCTGCCCTACTTTCGGTTGAAAATCCCGGCACCACCCCCATATCAGTTTCCATCAGGCATTTTCGCCCCGCTGCGTGGAGACTCTCCCTTGACCACCATCGTTTCAGTTCGTCGCCACGGCAAAGTCGTCATGGGCGGCGACGGCCAGGTTTCCCTGGGCAATACCGTCATGAAGGGCAACGCGAAAAAAGTCCGGCGTCTCTACCACGGCCAGGTGCTCGCCGGTTTCGCCGGGGCCACCGCCGACGCCTTCACCCTGTTCGAACGTTTTGAAGGCCAGCTGGAAAAACACCAGGGCCATCTGGTCCGGGCCGCCGTCGAACTGGCCAAGGAGTGGCGTACCGACCGCTCCCTGAGCCGCCTGGAGGCCATGCTGGCGGTTGCCAACAAGGATGCGTCGCTGATCATCACCGGCAACGGCGATGTCGTCGAACCGGAACACGGCCTGATCGCCATGGGCTCCGGTGGCGGTTATGCCCAGGCCGCGGCCAGCGCCCTGCTGAAGAAGACCGATCTGTCAGCCCGGGAAATCGTCGAAACCGCCCTCGGGATCGCCGGGGATATTTGCGTATTCACCAATCACAACTTCACTATTGAGGAGCAGGACCTCGCGGAATAAAGCAGTGCCAGACCTGTGTCTACGCTGATCACCACCGCTTGAGGACCCCACATATCATGTCCATGACTCCCCGCGAAATCGTCCACGAACTCAATCGCCATATCATCGGCCAGGACGATGCCAAGCGCGCCGTTGCCATTGCGCTGCGTAACCGCTGGCGCCGGATGCAGTTGCCCGAAGAGCTGCGCGTCGAAGTAACCCCCAAGAACATCCTGATGATCGGCCCGACCGGCGTCGGCAAGACCGAAATCGCCCGGCGCCTGGCCAAGCTGGCCAACGCACCGTTCATCAAGGTCGAAGCGACCAAATTCACCGAAGTCGGTTATGTCGGGCGCGACGTCGAATCGATCATCCGCGACCTGGCCGACGCCGCGATCAAGCTGCTGCGCGAACAGGAGATCGTCAAGGTCCGCCACCGTGCCGAGGACGCCGCCGAGGAACGCATTCTCGACGCACTGCTGCCACCGGCACGCATGGGCTTCAACGAAGATCCCGCGCCGAGCCAGGACTCCAACACCCGCCAGCTGTTCCGCAAGCGCCTGCGTGAAGGCCAGCTGGATGACAAGGAGATCGAAATCGAGGTTGCGGAACACGCCGGCGTCGATATCTCCGCGCCACCGGGCATGGAAGAAATGACCAATCAGTTGCAAAGCCTGTTCGCCAACATGGGCAAGGGCAAGCGCAAGAACCGCAAGCTCAAGATCAAGGACGCGCTCAAGCTGGTCCGCGACGAAGAGGCCGGGCGCCTGGTCAACGACGAAGAGCTGAAGGCCAAGGCCCTGGAAGCGGTCGAGCAGCATGGCATCGTCTTTATCGACGAAATCGACAAGGTCGCCAAGCGCGGCAATGTCGGGGGTGCCGACGTTTCCCGTGAAGGTGTGCAACGCGACCTGCTGCCACTGATCGAAGGCTGTACCGTCAACACCAAGCTGGGCATGGTCAAGACCGACCACATCCTGTTCATCGCTTCCGGTGCGTTCCACCTGAGCAAGCCAAGCGACCTGGTGCCCGAGCTGCAAGGCCGCCTGCCGATCCGTGTCGAACTCAAGGCGCTGAGCCCGGAAGACTTCGAGCGCATCCTCAGCGAACCCCACGCCTCGCTCACCGAGCAGTATCGCGAGTTGCTGAAAACCGAAGGCCTGAACATCGAGTTCCAGCCGGACGGCATCAAGCGTCTCGCCGAAATCGCCTGGCAGGTCAACGAGAAAACCGAGAACATCGGTGCCCGTCGCCTGCACACACTGCTCGAGCGCCTGCTGGAGGAAGTCTCGTTCAGCGCCGGCGACCTGGCGGGTGCCCAGGGTGCCGAGCCGATTCGTATCGACGCCGCCTACGTCAACAGCCACCTCGGCGAATTGGCGCAGAACGAAGACCTGTCGCGGTATATCCTCTAAGGAGCCTACCGCTCCCCGTGGGAGCCGGGCTTGCCCGCGAGCTGTGATCGTTCCCACGCTCCCGCGTGGGAATGCCTCACTGGACGCTCTGCGTCCGCTTTTGTGAAGCGGAGCGTCACGGGCTGCATGCCCACGCGGAGCGTGGGAACGATCCAACCGTAGGGGCAAGCCGATTCCTACACAGACAGGTTAGCGTTCAATGACCACCCGACTCCCCACCGCCATCAACCTGCACAAGGCCTCGAAAACCCTGACCCTCAGCTACGGGCCGGGCGAGGAATACCATCTGCCCGCCGAATTCCTGCGGGTGCACTCCCCTTCCGCCGAGGTCCAGGGCCACGGCAAGCCGATCCTGCAATTCGGCAAGCTCGGTGTCGGCCTGAGCAAGGTCGAACCCGCCGGCCAGTACGCCCTGAAACTGACCTTCGACGACGGTCATGACAGCGGATTGTTCACCTGGGACTACCTCTACCAGCTGGCCTGTCGTCAGGATGACTTGTGGGCCGATTATCTTGCCGAACTCAAGGCCGCCGGGAAATCCCGCGACCCGTCCGAATCGATCGTGCGCCTGATGCTCTAGAACGGGCATCTTGCCGTTTGGGGCGTATTTTCTAATTTGATCTGATTCAATACCCGGCGGCAGGGCTGACGTTCGGCCCGCTTGCGAAAAAAATTAAACTCGGGTAACCAATGGAGCTGGCAAGTTCCGTGCATTTAACGATGCGCAATCAACCGGTCACCCGAGCAGCAGTACTTGGCATTCGTTGTGCCCAGTCGCACAGCCTTACCCGGTACTCGTCTCAGGACAATGGAGCGTCGTAGATGAGTGACAAGAATAGCGATGACCTCAAGCTTCAAGCCTCGGAAAACACCCTGGGCCTGAACCCCGTCGTCGGCTTGCGTAGAAAGGACCTTCTGACTTCTGCACGAATGGTATTGACCCAAGCCATCAAGCAACCCATCCACAGCGTCAAGCACGTCGCCCATTTCGGCGTCGAACTGAAGAATGTGCTGCTCGGCAAATCGAGCCTGCAACCGGAAAGCGATGACCGTCGCTTCGGCGACCCGGCCTGGAGCCAGAACCCGCTCTACAAACGCTACCTGCAAACCTATCTGGCCTGGCGCAAGGAGCTCCATGACTGGATCGGTGACAGCTCACTCTCGCCCCAGGACATCAGCCGCGGGCACTTCGTCATCAACCTGATGACCGAGGCCATGGCACCGACCAACACCGCGGCCAACCCGGCGGCGGTCAAGCGCTTCTTCGAGACCGGCGGCAAGAGCCTGCTGGACGGCCTGTCGAACCTGGCCAAGGACCTGGTACACAACGGCGGCATGCCGAGCCAGGTGAACATGGGGGCCTTCGAAGTCGGCAAGAGCCTGGGCACCACCGAAGGCGCAGTGGTGTTTCGCAACGACGTGCTGGAACTGATCCAGTACGGGCCGATCACCGAACAGGTGCACGAACGCCCACTGCTGGTGGTGCCGCCGCAGATCAACAAGTTCTACGTCTTCGACCTCAGCCCGGACAAGAGCCTGGCGCGCTTCTGCCTGCGCAGCCACCAGCAGACCTTTATCGTCAGTTGGCGCAATCCGACCAAGGCCCAGCGCGAATGGGGCCTGTCGACCTATATCGAGGCGCTGAAGGAAGCCGTCGACGTGGTCACCGCCATCACCGGCAGCAAGGACGTCAACATGCTCGGCGCCTGCTCCGGGGGCATCACCTGCACCGCCCTGCTCGGCCATTACGCCGCCCTCGGCGAGAAGAAGGTCAACTCCCTGACCCTGCTGGTCAGCGTGCTCGATACCACCCTCGACACCCAGGTGGCGCTGTTCGTCGACGAACAGACCCTGGAAGCCGCCAAGCGCCACTCCTACCAGGCCGGCGTACTGGAAGGCAGCGACATGGCGAAAGTCTTCGCCTGGATGCGGCCCAACGACCTGATCTGGAACTACTGGGTCAACAACTACCTGCTCGGCAACGAGCCGCCGGTGTTCGATATCCTCTTCTGGAACAACGACACCACCCGTCTGCCGGCCGCGTTCCACGGCGACCTGATCGAGATGTTCAAGAACAACCCGCTGATACGCGCCGATGCCCTGGAAGTGTGCGGCACGCCGATCGACCTGAAGAAAGTCACCGCCGACATCTTCTCCCTGGCCGGCACCAACGATCACATCACGCCCTGGAAGTCCTGCTACAAGTCGGCCCAACTGTTCGGCGGCAAGGTCGAGTTCGTGCTGTCGAGCAGCGGGCATATCCAGAGCATTCTCAACCCACCGGGCAATCCGAAGTCACGCTACATGACCGGTGAAGAGATGCCGGCCAAGGCCGAGGACTGGCAGGAAAACTCCACCAAGCACACCGACTCCTGGTGGCTGTACTGGCAGACCTGGCTGGCCGAGCGCTCGGGCAAGCTGAAGAAGTCGCCGACCAGCCTGGGCAGCAAGGCCTACCCTTCGGCCGAGGCGGCACCGGGGACCTACGTGCACGAACGCTGAGAACCCAACAACACCACCGTACCCTTGTAGGAGCCGGCTTGCCGGCGATGAGCCTTGCAGTGCCCCTTCGGACGCCATCGCCGGCAAGCCGGCTCCTACGGGGACCGTATTTCAGCCTTGGCATCAGGGTAAAAAACCGTCCCACCAGGGACCGCGCCAGTTCAGGAAAACAGGTTCAACCACAGGGCTTCAAGCATGCCGCAACCGTTCATCTTCCGAACCATCGATCTGGATGGCCAGACCATCCGCACCGCGGTTCGCCCCGGCAAGCCCCATCTGACGCCCTTGCTGATTTTCAACGGCATCGGCGCCAACCTGGAGCTGGTGTTTCCGTTCGTCCAGGCGCTGGACCCGGACCTGGAAGTGATTGCCTTCGACGTCCCCGGTGTCGGCGGCTCTTCCACGCCGAACCGCCCCTATCGCTTTCCCGGCCTGGCCAAGCTCAGCGCGCGCATGCTCGATTACCTGGACTATGGCCAGGTCAATGCGGTCGGCGTGTCCTGGGGCGGTGCCCTGGCCCAGCAGTTCGCCTACGACTACCCGGAGCGCTGTAAGAAGCTGATCCTCGCCGCCACCGCCGCCGGCGCGTTCATGGTCCCGGGCAAGCCCAAGGTGCTGTGGAACATGGCCAGCCCGCGCCGCTACATCCAGCCGTCCCACGTCATCCGCATCGCCCCGACCATCTACGGCGGCGCGTTCCGCCGTGACCCGCACCTGGCCGCCGAACACGCCGCCAAGGTACGCTCGGCGGGCAAGCTGGGCTACTACTGGCAACTGTTCGCCGGCCTGGGCTGGACCAGCATCCACTGGCTGCACAAGATCCACCAGCCGACCCTGGTGCTGGCCGGTGACGACGATCCGCTGATTCCGCTGATCAATATGCGCCTGCTGGCCTGGCGTATTCCCAATGCCCAGCTACACATAATCGATGACGGTCATTTGTTCCTGATCACCCGGGCCGAAGCCGTGGCGCCCATTATCATGAAATTCCTCCAGGAAGAACGTCTGCGGGCCGTCATGCACCCGCAACCGGCGCCGTTCAAGAGCACCTAGGAGATTTCGCTCGCAGTAAGCACACCGGCAGGATGCCGGCGGGTGCAACAGAGGCCGGGACCGACGATGTCGTCTGCCCGGTGCGATGTATTGGTTGATAGCTTGATGACGAAGGAGTGTTGACTCATGCGAGACAAACCAGCGACGGGTTCGATACCCACCCCCGCCGCGTTCATCAACGCACAGAGTGCGATTACCGGTCTACGCGGCCGGGATCTGTTTTCCACCCTGCGCAGCGTCGCCACCCACGGCCTGCGCAATCCGCTGCATACCGCGCGACATGCGCTGGCCCTGGGCGGCCAGCTGGGCAAGGTGCTGCTGGGTGAAACGCCACACAAACCCTGTCCCCAGGACCAGCGTTTCGCCGATCCGGCATGGCACCTGAACCCGTTCTACCGGCGCAGCCTGCAAGCCTACCTGGCCTGGCAGAATCAGGTCCGGCACTGGATCGACGACAGCCAGATGAGCCACGACGACCGGGCCCGGGCGCACTTCATCTTCGCCCTGCTCAACGATGCGGTCGCACCGTCCAACACCTTGCTCAACCCGTTGGCGGTCAAGGAATTGCTCAACTCCGGTGGCAACAGCATCGTGCGCGGCATCAGCAACCTGGTGAACGACCTCCTGCACAACAACGGACTGCCCAGCCAGGTCACCAAGCACTCCTTCGAAGTCGGCAAGACCGTGGCCACCACCCAGGGCTCGGTGGTGTTTCGCAATGAGCTGCTGGAACTGATCCAGTACCGGCCGATGAGCGAGAAGCAGTACGCCAAGCCACTGCTGATCGTGCCGCCGCAAATCAACAAGTACTACATCTTCGACCTCAGCCCCACCAACAGCTTCGTGCAGTACGCCCTGAAGAACAACCTGCAGGTCTTTGTGATCAGTTGGCGCAACCCGGATGTACGGCACCGCGAGTGGGGTCTGTCGACCTATGTCGAGGCGGTGGAAGAGGCCTTGAACGTCTGCCGCTCGATCACCGCCAGCCGCGAGGTCAACCTGATGGGCGCCTGCGCCGGCGGCCTGACCATCGCCGCCCTGCAGGGCCATCTGCAGGCCAAGCGGCAACTGCGCCGGGTCTCCAGCGCCACCTACCTGGTCAGCCTGCTCGACAGCCAGCTGGACAGTCCGGCGACCCTGTTCGCCGACGAGCAGACCCTTGAGGCCGCCAAGCGTCGTTCCTACCAGCAAGGCGTGCTCGATGGCCGGGACATGGCCAGGGTCTTCGCCTGGATGCGGCCCAACGACCTGATCTGGAACTACTGGATCAACAATTACCTGCTCGGCAAGGAACCGCCGGCCTTCGACATTCTCTACTGGAACAACGACAACACCCGCCTGCCGGCGGCACTGCACGGCGACCTGCTGGATTTCTTCAAGCACAACCCGTTGAGCCATCCCGGCGGCCTGGAAGTCTGCGGCACGCCCATCGACCTGCAGAAGGTCACGGTCGACAGCTTCAGCGTCGGCGGCATCAACGATCACATCACACCGTGGGACGCGGTCTATCGTTCGACCCTGCTGCTGGGCGGCGAGCGCCGTTTCGTGCTGTCCAGCAGCGGCCATGTGCAGAGCATCCTCAATCCGCCGGACAACCCCAAGGCCAGCTATATCGACAATCCCAAGCTCAGCAGCGATCCACGGGCCTGGTACTACGACGGCAAGCAGGTCGCGGGCAGTTGGTGGACGCAATGGCTGGAGTGGATCCAGGCCCGCTCCGGCGCCCTGGAAGAAACCCGGACGACGCTGGGCAACCCGAACTATCCACCCATGGAGGCAGCACCCGGCACCTATGTGCGAGTGCGTTGACTATCACCGGACACGGCTGCCCGGCAGCCGTGACGAACCGCCGGATCGACCTAAGAAGACTGGATGAAAACCCGCGATCGGATTCTTGAATGTGCGCTGCAACTGTTCAACCAGAAAGGCGAGCCAAACGTCTCGACAATGGAGATCGCCAATGAAATGGGGATCAGCCCGGGCAATCTCTATTACCACTTCCATGGCAAGGAGCCGTTGGTGCTCGGCCTGTTCGAGCGCTTCCAGGAAGAACTGACGCCGCTGCTGGACCCGCCGGCGGATGTCGAACTGGCACCCGAGGACTACTGGTTTTTCCTGCACCTGATCGTCGAGCGACTGTCTCATTACCGCTTCCTGTTCCAGGACCTGTCCAACCTCGCCGGTCGTCTGCCCAGGCTCGCCAAGGGCATCCGCAACCTGCTCAACGCCCTCAAGCGCACCCTCGCCGCCCTGCTGGCGCGCCTGAAGGCCCAGGGCTTCCTGGTCAGCGAAACCCAGGCCCTGGGACAGTTGGTGGAACAGATCACCCTGACGCTGCTGTTCTCGCTGGACTATCAACGGATCCTCGGGCGCGAGGGTGAAGTGCGGCTGGTGGTGTACCAGATCATGATGCTGGTGGCGCCCCATCTGCTGACGCCGGCGCGAGTGGTGACGGAGCAGATGGCGTTGCGGTATCTCGAAGATCACGATTGATCCCGACCACAAACGAAAACGCCCGACCTTCACAGGCCGGGCGTTTTCGTTCAGCGGACCACGACTCAGGATTGAGGGGTGGATGCCGCCGGGGCTGGTGCGACAACCGGAGTGGCGGGAGCCGCCGGGGCCACCGAGTTGGTGGTCGGAGCCACAGCCGGCTTGGCCACGGCTGGAGCCGCAGACTTCGTAGCAGCCGGTTTCGCCGCCGCAGGCTTTTTCGCCACGGCCGGCTTGGCCGCTGGTTTTGCGGCGGGCTTGGCTGCCGGTTTCGCGGCAGGTTTCGCCGCCGCGGGCTTCACTGCCGGTTTGACAGCGGGCTTGGCCGCTACAGGCTTGGCCGCCGGTTTCGCGGCAGGCTTGGCGGCAGCAGTTTTCGCCGCGGGCTTGGCGGCAGGTTTCGCCACCGGCTTGGCTGCGGCTTTGGCAGCCGGTTTCGCGGCCGGCTTGGCCGCTGCGGTTTTCGCCGCTGGCTTGGCGGCCGGTTTTGCCGCAGCCTTGGCCAGCGGCTTGGCTGCCGTTTTCGCCGCGGGCTTGGCCGCCGCGGTTTTCGACGAAGCCGGCGTCACAGCCTGACCGGTCAGCTTCTCGATCTGCCTGGTCAAGGTATCGACCTTGCTGTGCAGCGCCTTCACTTCATTGCGGCTGGGCACGCCCAGGCGCGAGATGGCACTGTTCAAGCGCTTGTCGAAAGCCCCTTCCAGTTCGTCCCACTTGCCCAGTGCGCGATCCTTTACACCGCTGATGCGCGACTTGGCCGAACCGGCGGAATCCTTGGCGGCCTCGACGGTTTTACCGACGGCACTCTTGGTCAGTTTCTCGGCCTTTTCGCCGTCCTTTACCAGGGTCTCGAAGAGCTTGCTGCCGTCACTGTCGATCTTCGAGTACACGCCTAAACCAGCAAGCCAGATTTTGCGGGAGTATTCTTCAACCTTCCCGATCCACGAGCTGCCTTCTTTCTCAGTATTCTTTTTGCCAGCCATCCCGTTCTCCTTAATGTTTACGCGCGACACGTTCGAGCAACGCCGTCAACTCATCGAGCTTAGCAGACAGTGTCTCTACGTCATGTTTAGACGGAATCCCGATGCGATTCAAGGCACTGGCGACACGGTTGTCGAAAGCTTTCTCGACCTTGTCCAGTTGCACTTCGACCTTGCCCCTGAGGCTGCTGACATCGTTCTTCACGTTGTCGATCTGGCTGTTGGCGGCTTCTAGCTTCGCATCAACGACCTTTTTCCCTTCTTTTTCAACGCCTTGGCCGGCCTTCACGAGCTCGTTGAAGTACTCGCTGCCTTCCTTGCCGACCTTGGTGTAGGCCCCCAGGCCCGCCAACCAGATCTTGCGGGCGTAGACTTTCACGTCAGCCAGGGCGGTGGACTGAACGTCGGATTTTTTCTTCAGACTGACTTTGGTCATGGTGCACCTCACGCGAGAACGGTTGGAGGAACTGCCCGCAGGAGTTGGGGCTCATGCACAAAGTAATGACAAAAATTAGAATGGGCACCCTAACCGCGCGATGCCCCGTCGCCCTTGCCCGTGGAAGCCGGTCTCAGGTGCAGGGCATGGTTGGAGCGGGTCAGGCCAGGGCCTTGTCCAGCGCCTTCTCGATCTCGGCCTTGATCGTGCCGCTCATGGCCGACATCAGCAGGCCCAATTCGACATCCACCTTGATCCGGTCCTCGGCGATCTGCACTTCGCCGCTGACACCGGAACGCTTGAGGCTCACGGTATCGCCCGACCAGCGAGGCGCCAGGCCGTATTGATCGGCCAGTTTCTGCACCAGCACTTCGGCTTTCTCACGAGCGCCTGCCAGACCAAGCTGGTGGGCACGCTCGACACTAATCCGGGCCATCGATTGACTCCTGTTCTATAGAGATACGCCGGGCCGGCCTTGAACCACACTGCGTCAATCGGCCCCGGTCGCCCACTATACTTACATTCCGCCTTTGCCAAGACAAAGCCGGCCACCGGGATTAGAATGGCCCGCATTCTCTTCTGGTGACAGCGATATGACTGATCAGCGCAAAGGCAGCGATGCCGAACCCACCACGCACTTCGGCTTCAAGAACGTACCGGAAAGCCAAAAGGCCGAGAAGGTCGCCGAGGTGTTCCACTCCGTGGCCGCCAAGTACGACCTGATGAACGACGTGCTGTCCGGTGGCATGCACCGTTTGTGGAAGCGCTTCACCATCGAGCTGTCCGGCGTGCGCACCGGCAACCGGGTGCTGGATATCGCCGGCGGTACCGGCGACCTGACCAAAAAATTCTCGCACCTGGTAGGCCCCACCGGCCAGGTGGTGCTGGCCGATATCAACGCCTCCATGCTCAAGGTCGGCCGCGACCGCCTGCTGGACCTGGGCGTGGCCGGCAATGTCGAGTTCGTCCAGGCCGACGCCGAGAAGCTGCCGTTCCCGGACAACCATTTCGACTGCGTGACCATCGCCTTCGGCCTGCGCAACGTTACCCACAAGGAAGACGCCCTGCGCTCCATGCTGCGGGTGCTCAAGCCGGGCGGACGCCTGCTGGTGCTGGAGTTCTCCAAGCCGACCAACGCACTGATGTCCAAGGTCTACGACGCCTATTCGTTCGCCTTCATGCCCCTGGCCGGCAAGCTGATCACCAACGACTCGGAAAGCTATCGCTACCTGGCCGAATCGATCCGCATGCACCCGAACCAGGAAACCCTGAAGTCGATGATGGTCGACGCCGGTTTCGACCGCGTGACCTATCACAACATGACCGCAGGCATTGTCGCCCTGCATCGCGGCATCAAGCCCTGATGGTGCTCAGCGGCCTGCTCGCCGGTGTCGAACACGGCCTCAACCGGGTGCTGCGTCTCGACAGCACCGCCCTGGGCCGCCTCGGACACCTGAGCGGCAAGGTCATCGAGGTCGACAGTCCGGCCTTGAAGCTGTTCATCCTGCCCAGCGCTGACGGCCTGATGCTCGCCGCGCACTGGGCCGCCGGCGCCGACTGCATTCTCCGCGCGCCGACCACCAGCCTGCTGAACCTGGCCCTGAGCAAGGACAAGACAGCGGTGCTGCACGGCCCGGAAGTCCACCTGGAAGGCGACAGCGCGGTGCTGCTGGACCTCGCCGGGGTGCTGCAGGACCTGGAGCTGGACTGGGAGTACGAACTCTCGCGCTGGCTCGGCCCGGTGGCCACGCAACTGATCAGCGGTCACCTGCGCAGCCGGGCCGGCTGGTATCGCCAGGGGTTCGCCAGCCTCAACCAGAACCTCGCCGAATACCTCAGCGAAGAATCCCGGGCCCTGGTCGGCAAGCACGAGGCCGAGGCCCGCTTCGCCGAACTCGACCAGATCAAGCTAGATTTAGAACGACTCGAGGCGCGCTTCGAACGCCTCTCCCGATCCCTCAACTCCAGCGATAACGCATGAAGCTGCTTGCCGTCCGCCGTCTGTTGCGCATCCAGCGCGTCGTGATCCGCTACCGTCTCGATGACCTGCTGTTCGAGCTGCCCCTGCCCTGGTTTCTCCTGGCCCTGCGCTTTGCCCTGCCGTGGCGCTGGTTCCCGCGCAAGCCACTGGAACTGAGCCGTGGCGCGCGGCTGCGCCTGGCGATGCAGGACCTGGGGCCGATCTTCATCAAGTTCGGGCAGATTCTCTCGACCCGCCGCGACCTGCTGCCCGAAGACATCGCCGACGAACTGATGCTGCTGCAGGACCGCGTACCGCCGTTCGACTCGCAAAAGGCCGTGGAACTGATCGAGTCGCAACTGGGCAAGAAGATCAGCGAGGTCTTCAGCCGTTTCGACATCGAACCGCTGGCCTCGGCCTCGGTGGCCCAGGTCCATGCCGCACAGCTGAAAAGCGGCGAGGAAGTGGTGGTAAAAGTCATCCGCCCGGGCCTCAAGCCGATCATCGCCCAGGACCTGGCATGGCTGTTCATCCTGGCCCGCGCCGCCGAGCGGGTTTCGTCGGACGCGCGCCTGCTGCATCCGGTGGACGTGGTCAGCGACTACGAAAAGACCATCTACGACGAACTCGACCTGCTGCGCGAGGCGGCCAACGCCAGCCAGTTGCGCCGCAACTTCGAAGGTTCGGACATGATGTACGTGCCCCAGGTCTACTGGGACTGGTGCCGGCCGAAAGTCCTGGTGATGGAGCGTATCTACGGCATCCAGGTCACCGACCTGGCGACCCTCGCCGACCAGCGCACCGACATGAAGATGCTCGCCGAGCGCGGCGTGGAGATCTTCTTCACCCAGGTGTTCCGCGACAGCTTCTTCCACGCCGACATGCACCCCGGCAATATCTTCGTCAGCACCGTCAATCCGTGGAGCCCGCAGTACATCGCCATCGACTGCGGCATCGTCGGCAGTCTGACCCCGCAGGACCAGGACTACCTGGCACGCAACCTGTTCGCCTTCTTCAAGCGTGATTATCGCCGCGTCGCCCAGTTGCACATCGATTCTGGCTGGGTGCCGGCGCACACCAAGCTCAACGAATTCGAGGCGGCGATCCGTACCGTCTGCGAGCCGATCTTCGAGAAACCGCTGAAGGACATCTCCTTTGGCCAGGTGCTGATGCGCCTGTTCCAGACCGCGCGGCGCTTCAACATGGAGGTCCAGCCGCAGTTGGTGCTGCTGCAGAAGACCCTGCTCAATATCGAAGGCCTGGGTCGCCAGTTGTACCCGGACCTCGACCTGTGGAGTACCGCCCAGCCGTTCCTCGAACGCTGGATGCGCGAACGGGTCAGCCCGAAAACCCTGCTGGGCAACCTGCAGAGCCAGGTCGAGCAACTGCCGCATCTGGCCGACATGACCCGCGACCTGCTCGAACGCCTGTCGCAGCCCCATGCCGCCGACCCCGAGCCGAAATGGAAAAAGCGCAAGGACGACTGGCTGCTGCGCCTGCTCGGTTCGCTGCACCTGGGCGGCGGCGCATTCCTCGCCGCCGGCGGGCCGCTGCATGAGCTGGGGCACTGGCCGGCGGCGATCATGGTGGCCATCGGTTTGTATCTGGTCGTGCGCCGATAGCCAGTGAGGCCGCCGGCTGGCAAACTGTCCATTCGCCGAGGTCCCACCACGCAGGTAGGGCCCGGTTGTCGGAGTCGAAGATGAAAGACTGGCTGGACGAGATCAAATGGGACAGCGACGGCCTGGTGCCGGCCATTGCCCAGGATCACAAGACCGGGCGCGTCCTGATGATGGCCTGGATGAACCGCGAGGCACTGCAACTGACCGCCCGCGAAAACCGCGCCATCTACTGGTCGCGTTCCCGTGGCAAACTGTGGCGCAAGGGCGAAGAGTCCGGGCACGTGCAGCACCTGCACGAAATGCGCCTGGACTGTGACGCCGACGTGATCATCCTGATGGTCGAGCAGGTCGGCGATATCGCCTGCCACACCGGCCGCCAGAGCTGCTTCTACCGCGTTTACGAAAACGACGGCTGGAAGACGGTCGATCCGGTCCTCAAGGACCCGCACAGCATCTACGCAGCAGGACACTGAACATGACTGACACCCTGACCCGCCTGGCCCAGGTGCTGGAAGAGCGCAAAGGCGCCGCCGCCGACAGTTCGTACGTCGCCAGCCTGTACCACAAGGGCCTGAACAAGATTCTGGAGAAGGTCGGCGAAGAGTCGGTCGAGACCATCATTGCCGCCAAGGACGCCGCCATCAGTGGCGATTGCAGCGATGTGATCTACGAAACCGCCGATTTGTGGTTCCACAGCCTGGTCATGCTGGCCCAACTGGGGCAGCATCCGCAGGCCGTGCTGGATGAGTTGGACCGTCGCTTCGGATTGTCCGGACACGCCGAGAAAGCCTCGCGCCCGTCCGCCTGAACAACTTTTAAGAGAGGAACAGCACCATGGGCATTTTTGACTGGAAACACTGGATCGTCATCCTGGTTGTCGTCGTACTGGTGTTTGGTACCAAGAAACTCAAGAACCTCGGCACCGATGTCGGCGAATCGATCAAGGGCTTCCGCAAGGCCATGAACGACGACGAGAAGCCTGCGGAACCTGCCGTACCGCCGGTCGCCCAACCTGCTCCGCCGGTACAGCCACAGGCCACTGCCCAGCAGAACACGCCGCACACCATCGACGTGCAGGCGCAAAAAGTCGAAGAGTTCGTAAACAAAGAGCCCCGCAATCATTCGTGAGTGCTGACTAATGTTCGGTATCAGCTTCAGTGAATTGCTGCTCGTCGGCCTCGTGGCCCTGCTGGTCCTCGGCCCCGAGCGCCTGCCGGGCGCCGCGCGCACGGCGGGCCTGTGGGTCGGCCGCCTGAAACGCAGCTTCAACGCGATCAAGCAGGAAGTGGAACGGGAAATCGGTGCCGACGAGATTCGCCGGCAACTGCACAACGAACACATCCTGTCCCTGGAGCAGGAAGCCCGCAAGATCCTGTCGCCGGTCCAGGAACCGGCACCGGCGGTCGCCGAACAGACGATTCACCCCGTGGCCGCGCCAAGCTTGCCGGGCGAGCCATTGCCGGGCGATCTGCCGTCGACCACCGTGCCGGCCAGCGACGCGGTGCCGGTGCTCGGCGCCGTCGAACCGGCCCCACATGTGCCGACGCCGAGCGAAACCGCTGTTCCCGCGCCGACGCCCAGTGCGCCAGCTTCTCATGACCCTACTTTGCCGCCGCGAGCCCCATGAGCGATATTCCGGAAAACGACCAGCACATGCCGCTGGTTTCGCACCTCACCGAGTTGCGCACCCGCCTGCTGCGTTGTGTCGCGGCGATCTTCCTGATCTTTGCCGGGCTGTTCTCCTTTACCCAGCAGATCTACACCTTCGTCTCCACGCCGTTGCGCCAATACCTGCCGACCGGGGCGACGATGATCGCCACCGACGTCTCGTCGCCGTTCCTGACGCCGCTCAAGCTGACCATGATGGTCTCGCTGTTCCTGGCGATCCCGGTGATCCTGCACCAGATCTGGGGCTTTATCGCGCCCGGCCTGTACAAGCATGAAAAACGCATCGCCGTGCCGTTGCTGGTGTCGAGCATCGCGCTGTTCTATACCGGCATGGCCTTCGCCTACTACCTGGTGTTTCCGCTGATCTTCAAGTTCTTCGCCGCCGCGACTCCGGCCGGCGTGGAAATGATGACCGACATCACCAGCTACCTCGACTTCGTCATGACGCTGTTCTTCGCCTTCGGCGTGGCCTTTGAAATCCCCGTGGCCGTGGTGCTGCTGGTGTGGATCGGCGTGGTCGACGTCAAGTACCTGAAGAAAATCCGTCCGTACGTGGTCATCGGCTGCTTCGTGGTCGGCATGATCCTGACCCCGCCGGACGTGTTCTCGCAGACCCTGCTGGCCGTACCCATGTGGCTGCTGTTCGAGATCGGCATCCTGTTCGGCAGCCTGGTCAGCAAGCGTGGCGAGCACCCGCAGGACGCCCCTACCGATAACGACGCCCAACCGCCAGCACCGCAAGCGTGAACCTGCTGCTGCTGGAAGAGGCCGATTTTATCGCGGCCGACCGGGTGGTACTGCGCGATCGGCGCCTGACCCATATGCAGGAAGTCCACCGCGTGGCGCTGGGCGACAACCTGCGGGTGGGACGTATCGGCGGCCTGATGGGTAACGCCGAGGTCGTGCGTCTTGACGCCAGCGAGGCGGAACTGCGGGTCAGCCTCGACCAGCCGCCACCGGCCAAGCTGCCGCTGACCCTGATCCTTGCCCTGCCACGGCCGAAGATGCTCCGCCGGGTGTTCCAGACCATCGCCACCATGGGCGTGCCCAAGGTTGTGCTGGTCAACAGCTACCGTGTGGAAAAGAGCTTCTGGCAGACCCCCTTCCTCGAACCCGAGGCGATTCGCGAACAACTGGTCCTCGGCCTGGAACAGACCCGCGATACCGTGCTACCAAAGGTCGTCATCGAGAAACGCTTCAAGCCCTTCGTCGAGGACCGCCTGCCGGCCATCAGCGCGGGCACCCTGGGGCTGGTCGGCCATCCCGGCAACTACCCGCCCTGCCCACGCGGGCTGGATGAGCCGGTGACGTTGGCCATCGGCCCGGAAGGCGGCTGGATCCCCTACGAAATCGACCTGCTGGGCAAATCCGGCCTGCAACCAGTGCAGCTCGGCGAGCGCATCCTGCGGGTCGAAACCGCCGTCACCGCCCTGCTCGCCCGTCTTTTCTGACTGCCCGCCTCCTGTAGGAGCCGGCTTGCCGGCGATTGGCGGCCTCACGCCTCCCCACCGGATCAAGGGGGATATCCATCTACAGAAATCCCCTCGCGGGCCGATACAGCGGCACTACTAAAATAAATCCGCCGCCAGGCTTACGAGCACCTGTCAGGAGTCCGTCCCATGTACCGTTGGCTAGCCCAGAACCTGGGCAATGTGAGCGTCAATCTGAAACTCGGCATCGGCTTCAGCCTGGTGCTGCTACTGACAGTCGTCATCACCTTTACCGGTTGGACCGGCCTGAGCTCGGTGATCAATCGCGGCGACAAGCTGGGCTATATCTCCAGCCTCAACTTGCTGACCAAGGACCTGCGCATCGCCCGTCTGGACTATGAAATGCGCAAGGGCGAACAAGGCCCCGGCGTGGTCAACGACCTGCTGGGCAAACTGGAAAACGGCCTGCAGAGCGCCCGCAAGCAGGTGGAAACCCCTGAAAGCATCACCCTGATCGACCAGCAACTGGCGGCCCTCGCCGAATACAAGCGGGCCTTCGCCGATATGAACCAGGCCATGCAGAATCGCGAGAGCGCTCGCAGCGCGCTCGGGGCCAACGCCGACAATGCCGTCGCCAAGGTCACCGAGGTGGAGAAAGCCATGTTGCAGGGCGACAGCGTCGCCCAGTTCAACAGCGTGGTCGACCTCAGCAAGCTGCTCCAGCAGGCCCGCTACCAGGTCCGCGGCTACACCTACAGCGGCAGAAGCGATGCTGAACAACCAGCCCTGGAGGCCATCGACAGCGCCCTGGGCAGCCTCGCCAGCTTGCCGGCCAAGTTGCCGGAACAGCACCAGGCCAACCTCCAGCAGGCCGGCACATCCTTCAAGGCTTATCGCGCAGCCGTCGGCGCGTTCCGCGACTCCCAGGTCGCCAGCGCCCAGGCGCTCAAGCGCATGGAAGAACAAGGCAACAAACTGCTGGGGCTCAGCGATCAACTCACCGAACTGCAAACCGGCCGACGTGACAGCGACGCGGCCAACGCGAAAAACATGCTCGGCATCGCCACCGCCCTGGCCTTGCTGTTCGGCGTCATCGCCGCCTGGGCCATCACCCGGCAGATCGTGATTCCGCTGCAACAGACCCTCAAGGTCGTCGAACGCGTGGCTTCCGGCGACCTGAGCCACGACCTGGAAACCAGCCGTCACGACGAACTCGGCCAATTGCAACGGGCCATGCACAGCATGACCGTCAGTCTGCGCAAGCTGATCGGCGGCATCAGTGAAAGCGTCACCCAGATCGCCAGCGCCGCCGAACAACTGTCCGCCGTCACCGAGCAGACCAGCGCCGGGGTCAACAGCCAGAAGGTCGAGACCGACCAGGTCGCCACGGCCATGCACGAGATGACCGCCACCGTGCAGGAAGTCGCGCGTAACGCCGAAGAGGCCTCGGAAGCCGCCGTCGCGGCCGACCAGCAGGCCCGCGAGGGCGACAAGGTGGTCGGTGAAGCCATCGCCCAGATCGAGCGCCTGGCGACCGAAGTCGGCAACTCCACCGCGGCCATGAGCCATCTCAAGGCCGAAAGCGACAAGATCGGCAGCGTGCTCGACGTGATCAAGTCGGTGGCCCAGCAAACCAACCTGCTGGCCCTCAACGCCGCCATCGAAGCGGCCCGCGCCGGTGAAGCCGGACGCGGTTTCGCGGTGGTCGCCGATGAAGTGCGCAGCCTGGCCCAACGCACCCAGAAGTCCACCGAGGAAATCGAGGAACTGATCGTCGGCCTGCAGAGCGGCACCCAGCAGGTGGCGAACATCATGGACAACAGCCGCAGCCTGACCGACAGCAGCGTCGAGTTGACCCGTCGCGTCGGCGGCTCGCTGGAAAACATCACCCGCACCGTGTCGGCGATCCAGGCGATGAACCAGCAGATCGCCGCCGCCGCCGAACAGCAGAGTGCCACCGCGGAAGAGATCAACCGCAGCGTGCTGAATGTCCGGGACGTTTCCGAGCAGACCTCGTCGGCCAGTGAGGAAACCGCCGCCTCCAGCATCGAACTGGCACGCCTGGGCAACCACTTGCAGGTCCTGGTCAGCCATTTCCGGCTGTAGCCGCCCCGTCATCCGGGGGGCCGCCAAGGCCTCCCAACTCCTTCAAGCACAAGGGAATTCCCTTACAGCCTGATCAGGTCAGTTGCAGCGCCTGGTGGAGCGCTTCAAGGTCTGAAGCATCTCTGCGCCGATCATTGATGATCGTTCCCACGCTCCAGCGTGGGAATGCAGCACGTGACGCTCTGCGTCACAACAGCGGACGCGGAGCGTCCAAGGAAGCATTCCCACGCGGAGCGTGGGAACGATCAGCGTGGGAACGACCATCAATACTGGTTTCAGTCGATCTCGGCCAGCCAGGCGGTTTCCTTGAACCACTTGTCATGGATCCGATCATAGGTGCCATCTTCGGCGATCTGGTGGAGGAAATGGTTGATCCAGTTCAGGCTGTCGTGGTCGCCCTTCTTCAGGCCAAAAGCCAGGGGCTCATAGGTAAAGGGCTGCTCCAGGCACAGCAGCTTGCCCTGGCCCAGCTTGTTCACCGCCACCAGGTTGTAGGGCGCGTCATGGATAAAGGCATCCGCCTTGCCGTCGATCACGTCCCGCACGCCCTCCTCCTCGGTGGCGTAGCTGACCAGTTGGGCCTTGCCGATCATTCTCCTGGCCACTATTTCACCGGTGGTGCCGGCCTTGACCCGGATGCGGTAGCCGGGTTCGTTCAGATCCTCGAAACTCTGCACCTTGCTCGCCAGTTCCAGCGGAATCAACAGTGTCTGCCCGACCACGATAAAGGGATCGCTGAAGTTCAGGCGCAGGTTGCGCTCCTGGGTCAGGGTCATGCCGCTGGCGACCAGGTCGGTCTTGCCCGCCAGCAGATTGGGGATCAGTTCCGGGTAACTGCTGGGCAACAACTCCAGCTTCACGCCGAGGGACTTGCTCATCTCGTGCAGCAGGTCGATTTCAAAGCCCACGACCCGCCCCAGCTTGTCAGTCATCTGAAACGGCATATAGGTCGGATTGGTACCGACCTTGAGGCTTCCCCGCCTGACCGCTTCGTCGATGGCGCCCGCCTGGAGCCAGCAGGCGTGGAAGAGCGTGGCGGCGCCCAGCAACAGTATCGACAGATACCTTTTCGTCATGAAGATTCCTTGGTCCATTTCCCGATGATGCCGGCAGTTCCTGGCGCACTGTGCGAAGCCACAGTCGCCGGCAAGCCTGGTCGGCACGATTTCGGGGCGCGATCCTAACGCACTCGATCACGCTGCCATACGGCGTCGGACGGGTCTTTTGTTACCAAATGACAATAGATGCGGGGGAGGTGCTGGAGGGGAAATACACTGTAACGATGAAGCCTGCACCCTCCCCTGGACCGACGGCCCAGGGGAAGATGTATTCAGGCCGGCTGACCAGCCACCGCAGCCGGTTGCAGTGGCAGCAGCGGCGCATGGGGATCGGCCTTGACCGAATCACGCCAGGCCGTCAGCCACTCCGCATGGCCTTCGCTCCAGACCTGCGCATGCAGGCGGGCCAGGGCCACCGGATCGCTCAGCAATTGCAGGCGGGAGTGGTTGTCCAGCGCCGCCGGACCGACCTTCAACGCATGCCGTACGCGCTCGATACGCAGCCATTCGATCGGCTCGGCCTGACCGTGGCGGGCAGTGGCCAGGGCACACGCCAGGGCGTTCTGTTGCGGATCGACCACGGCCCGGACAAAACCGTCGTTCAGCGCGTGCCAACGGTTTTCATGGGTGTACTCGTCCGTTGCCAGCAGCGCCTGGGGCGGGTTGTATTCCTCGGGGATGAGGAACAGGCTTTCGTCCTTCGAACGCAGGCCCAGCTTGACCCGGCTGGAGATCACCGACACCGGGATCGACAGCATCAGCGAACCGACGATCGGCACCAGCCACCAGAGGAAGCTCGGGTTGAGCCAGATCACCAGCAAGGCCCAGAGCGCACCCAGCACGGTTTGCGGACCGTGGCGGCGCACCGCTTCGCTCCACGGCGTGGAGTCGTCGTCACGCTGCGGTGAGTTCCAGGTCGCCGCCCAGCCGAGAAACGCGGCCAGCACGAAGCGGGTGTGGAAAATCATCCGCACCGGCGCCAGCAGCATGGAGAACAGCATCTCCAGCAGCATCGACAGGGTCACCTTGAACTTGCCGCCGAACTCTTTCGCGCCCTTGGCCCAGATCAGGATGATGCTCAACAGCTTGGGCAGGAACAGCAGCACGATGGTGGTGGAGAACAGCGCCACCGCCTTGTCCGGATGCCATTGCGGCCACAGCGGGTAAAGCTGGCGCGGCTCCATGAAGTACTGCGGCTCCATCAGCGTGTTGACCGCCAGCAGGGCCGTCGACAGCACCAGGAAGAAGAACCATAGCGGGGCCGACAGGTAGGACATCACGCCGGTGAGGAACACCGCGCGGTGCACCGGGTGCATGCCCTTGACCAGGAACAGGCGGAAGTTCATCAGGTTGCCGTGGCACCAGCGACGGTCGCGCTTGAGCTCGTCCAGCAGGTTCGGCGGCAACTCTTCGTAGCTGCCCGGCAGGTCGTAGGCAATCCACACGCCCCAGCCGGCGCGGCGCATCAGCGCGGCTTCGACGAAGTCGTGGGAGAGGATCGCACCGGCGAACGCGCCTTTGCCGGGCAACGGCGCCAGGGCGCAGTGCTCGATGAACGGCTTCATGCGGATGATCGCGTTGTGGCCCCAGTAGTGGGACTCGCCCAACTGCCAGAAGTGCAGGCCGGCAGTGAACAGCGGACCGTAGACGCGGGTCGCGAACTGCTGCATGCGGGCATACAGGGTGTCCATGCCCGACGCCCGTGGCGCGGTCTGGATGATCCCGGCGTCCGGCGTGGCTTCCATCAGGCGCACCAGGCTGGTCAGGCATTCGCCGCTCATGACGCTGTCGGCGTCGAGCACCACCATGTACTTGTAGTCGCCGCCCCAACGACGGCAGAAGTCGTCGAGGTTGCCGCTCTTGCGCTTCACGCGACGACGGCGACGGCGGTAGAAGATCCGGCCGAAACCCGAAGCTTCGCGACAGACATCCAGCCAGGCCTGTTGCTCGGCGACGCAGATATCGGTGTCGTTGCTGTCGCTGAGGACAAAGAAGTCGAAGCGATCCAGGTCACCGGTGGCCGCGACCGACTCGAAGGTCGCTCGCAGGCCGGCGAAGACCCGCGGCACGTCTTCGTTGCAGATCGGCATGACGATGGCGGTACGCGCATCCTTGGCAATCGGCTCGCTACCGGCACTGGCACCGGAAATACGGTACTTGTCGTGCCCGGTCAGGAGTTCGAGGAAGCCCATCAAGGCGGTCCAGAAACCCGCCGAGACCCAGCAGAACAGGATCCCGAACAGCACCAGGATGCTCGTCTGCAAGGCATACGGCAGCACTTGCTGGGCCGTCTGCAGCAGCGGTTGGCGCATCACTTCGTTGAGATCGACGAACGACCAGCCCTGGTAAGGCATGATGCCTTTCATATACCAGCCGGCGACGATGGTCTGGCCCAGCATCAGCACCAGCAGAATGTAGCGGCGGATCGAACCCACGGTGCGCCAGCGCGCATGGGGCAGGTCGCGCTTGTCATCCTTGGGTGCCGGCGGATTGCTGCGGCCGGTCAGGCGGCGCCAGCCACGCACCAGGATATTGGTGCGCCAGGGCTCGGGCACGACCCGGGTCCGGCGGATCGGCGGCGTGGCCTTGAGACAGACCCGGCCACTGGCGTCGACCGCGAGCATCTCGGCGTCCTCCAGCTCAGAGGCCGAGTTGAGGCTCAGGCGACGCCCCACCGAGGCTTGCGCAGCCTCGGCGGAGTCGACGGACGGATGGGCGCTGAGGCGCTCATGCAGCTCGGCGAACGAGCCGCAGCTCGCCAGCTCGGCGCGCTGCTCGGCGCTCAGCGGCAGGTGCGCCAGGTACTCGGAAAGAGTCTCTGGCTGGGCGATTGAATTACTCATCGGCAGGCAACTGGTAGCTCCAGGTCTCGGTCAGGACTTGTTCAGTCTTCACCGGTTCCGGGGTGGTAGGGGCAGCCTCGGGAGCCGGCGCCGGGGCGTCATGCTCTTTCTTGTCCTTGGCCTTGTTATCCGCGCCCTTGGCCGCGTCTTTCTCCTGGGCCTTGGCTTCTTTCTCCTGGGCCTTGGCTTCTTTCTCCTGGGCCTTGGCTTCTTTTTCCTGGGTCTTGGCCGCTACCTTGTCGGCCTTGACGACCTGGGACGAGGCCTTGGCCGGCTCAGGCGTGACGATGTCCTTGACCAGCGCCGCGCGCATTTCGGTGGACTTGCCCGGATCCTTGATCTTCAGGCGCAGGGTCAGGCGCCAGCCCTGGGTTTCCGAGTTGTAGCGCAGGGTGTTTTCCACCACTTCGGCGTTGTCGCCGACGCTGACCTGGCTGCGTACCGGCGCATCTTCCGGCAAGGCCTTGAGGGACGGCCCCTCGAAGTCCACCAGATAGGCGACGCTGCCGTCCGGCTGGCGGATCAGGTTCGATTGCTTGACGTCACCGGTGGACTTCAGGGTCTGCTTGACCCAGGCGCTGTCCGGCGAATGCAGGGCGGCTTCGTCCTGGGTCCAGTGCATGCGGTAGGCGAAGTTCATCGCTTCGCCCGGCTGGGCGAGTTTTTCCGGATTCCAGAAAGCCACGATGTTGTCGTTGGTTTCGTCGGCGGTCGGGATCTCTACCAGGTCGACGGTGCCCTTGCCCCAATCGCCCTTCGGCTCGATCCAGGCACTCGGGCGCTTGTCGTAGCGATCATCGAGATCTTCGTAGTGGCTGAAATCACGACCCCGTTGCAGCAGTCCGAAACCACGCGGGTTCTCCACGGAGAAGTTGCTCACCGCCAGGTGTTTCGGATTGTTCAGCGGACGCCACAGCCATTCGCCGTTCCCGGCGTGGATCGACAGGCCACTGGAATCGTGCAGCTCGCGACGGTAGTTGAGGACTTTCGACGGCTGGTTGGCGCCGAACAGGAACATGCTGGTCAGCGGGGCCACGCCCAGCTTGCCGACCTTGTCACGCAGGAACATCTGCGCCTTCACGTCGACGATGGTGTCGGTGCCCGGACGCAGGATCAGCCGGTAGGCGCCGGTGGCCCGTGGCGAATCGAGCAGGGCGAAGATCACCAGGTGCTTGTCGGTCGGCTTGGGCTGCTGGATCCAGAACTCGGTGAAGCGCGGGAACTCTTCACCGGACGGCAGCGCGGTATCGATCGCCATGCCACGGGCGGACAGGCCATAGGCCTGGCCCTTGCCGACGACGCGGAAGTAGCTCGCGCCGAGCATGGTCATGATTTCGTCTTGCTTGTCGGCCTTGTTGATCGGGTAAAGCACGCGGAAACCGGCATAACCCAGTTGCTCGGTGGTTTTAGGATCGAACTTCATGTCGCCGAAATCGAAACGGCTCGGGTCGTACTTGATCTCCGAGACATCGTTGGCGGTGATTTCGTTGATTTTCACCGGGGTGTCGAAATGCATGCCCTGGTGATAGAACGACAGCTTGAACGGGGTCTTCTGATCGGCCCATTCGGCCTTGTCGGTCAGGAAGCGGATTTTCTGATAGTCCGCAAACTTCATCTCACGAAATTCGTTCGGCAGATTGCTGCGCGGAGCTTCGTATTTCTGCCCGGCCAGGGTCTTCGCCTTGGCCGCCACATCGTCCAGATTGAATGCAAAGAGTTGGCCGGCGCTGAGCAGGCAAAGCAGTGCGGAACCCGTCACCAGTGCTTTTCGTAACCCTTTGGCAGTCAATTTTGGTGCATTACAGGGACTAACAATCACGAGCAACCCTCGCCGAAAACAGATCAAAAAACCAACGGCTAGCTATCTATATGCCAGGTTGGCGAGCATTGTTCCGACTCCTCTGGGGCTAAATGATTCCCCAAACGGCGTCGGACAAGTCTCTACCTAAGTCAAAATGGACCAACGAACGCTGATCCCCATAGCGCGCGATTATCTAGTAGGCCGCGTTACAACGCATCAGGCGAAACAAAGTATTTATCGACAAATCCCCCTGTTTTCAGCCCGATACGTCGTTTTTGGTGCTTTCAGGTCTGTAACAGGAAGGTTACCGGGCCATCATTGACCAGATGCACCTTCATATCCGCCCCGAAACGCCCCGTCGCCACTTGGCCATGCAATCGTTGCGCCTGTGCCACTACATAGTCGAAAAGTGCCTCGGCGGTCGCCGGAGGCGCCGCCGTGGAGAAGCTCGGGCGCAATCCGCTCTGGGTATCGGCGGCCAGGGTGAACTGCGAGACCAGCAGCAACCCGCCACCGATATCCGCCAGGGAAAGGTTCATCTTGCCCTGGGGATCGCTGAACACCCGATAGTTAAGCAGCTTCTTCAGAAGTTTGTCGGCACTGGCGCGGGTGTCATCGGGTTCGACGGCCAGCAGCACCAGCAAACCCTGGTCGATGGCTCCGACCACCTCACCCGCGACCTCGACCCGTGCGCCACTGACGCGCTGCAGCAGGCCCTTCATGCTTCTTCGGGAGGCAGATCGAGCAGGCGCCGCGCCATCTGGCTGGCCGCGCGCACCAGCGCATCGGTGATACCCGGCTCCGACGCGGCGTGACCGGCATCGCGGATCACCTGCAGCTCGCTGTTGGGCCAGGCCTGATGCAACTCCCAAGCGTTGTCCAGCGGGCAGATCACATCGTAGCGACCGTGTACGATCACGCCAGGCAGATGGGCGATCTTGTCCATGTCGCGAATCAGTTGGTTGGGTTCCAGGAACGCATTGTTGGTGAAGTAATGGCACTCGATCCGGGCTATCGACAGGGCCCGCTGCGGCTCGGAGAAGCGATCGACCACCAGCGGGTTGGGACGCAGGGTCGCGGTACGGCCTTCCCAGGTCGACCAGGCCTTGGCGGCATGCATCTGGGCGATCTGGTCGTTGCCGGTCAGGCGCTTGTGAAAAGCGGTCAGCAGGTCGCCGCGCTCGTCCAGCGGGATCGGTGCCAGGTAATCCTGCCAGTAGTCCGGGAACAGGCGACTGGCGCCGGCCTGGTAGAACCACTCGATTTCCTGCGGACGGCAGAGAAAGATGCCCCGCAGGATCAGGCCATGGACCCGCTCCGGGTGGGTCTGGGCGTACGCCAGGGCCAGGGTCGAGCCCCAGGAACCGCCGAATAGCACCCATTTGTCGATCCCCAGGTGCTCGCGAATCCGCTCCAGGTCCGCCACCAGGTCCCAAGTGGTGTTGTTTTCCAGGCTGGCGTGGGGCGTCGAACGACCGCAACCACGCTGGTCGAACGTGACGATACGGTACAGGTTGGGGTCGAAATAACGCCGACTCTGGGCGTCACAGCCGGCACCCGGGCCGCCGTGAATGAATACCACCGGCAAGCCCTCGGGCGAGCCGCTTTCGTCGACATACAGCACATGCGGCTCATCCACGGCCAGATCGTGCCGGGCGTAGGGTTTGATCTGCGGGTACAAAGTCTGCATCACGCGCTCCGTAAGGGTCGAGGTCATCCCTGTGGGGACTTCTATTATTCTGCCGTCCGGCATCATAAACCCGAATTGCCGAAACGGCATGCCCTTGTCAAAAGCGCCGCCGCGCAACCCCTCCCCAGGCGCCTAGCCGTTCGGTCAGTGTTCAAATCGGTTCAATAAACGTTTCAATACCCAGGGTAAAACCGAGCGGCAGGAGCTGCTCCACCGGGCTATCAGAGCCAGACATGAAAGGGAGTTTCGAATGTGCCAGTACCGCTTGCCCGACCTGCTTTCCTACCCGGAAAAAGCCATTATCGTCGCCGATAACGAAATGTTTATCCGTGGCCTCTGCGAACTGGGGCTTGAGGCCAGCCTGCTGGGATCGCTGGAAAAGCTGCCGGCACAGAGCCTGGGGTTTTCCTTTTCCAGCCAGGGCGCCCGGCAGTTCTACCAGCGCGCGGCGCGAACCGGCCACAAGCAGACGCTGCTATGCCCGCTGCATGTCTTCGAGCCCAGCCTGGAAAACGCCCTTTACAGCCTGATGCTGTTGTTGCGCAGCAACTTTGCCGATTGCCTGCAACGCCAACAGGACACCCTGAGGCTGTTGAGTGGCCAGCAACGGTTGCGCCTGAGCAGTGCCAGCAGCCGGGCCGAGGTCTGGCTCGACCACCATTCAACGCCCTATGCCATGACCCGCGACGAGATCGGCAGCAACTTCGTGCTGTCGGTCACCGAGCTGTTCGAGGTGCACTATGCCCATATGAACCCGGACGGCCCCGACCTGTTCCAGGTCAGCGGCGTGCTGCATGTCAGCGGCCTGCTGATGTCCCGGGGCAGCCGGGCCCAGTCGCTGCCGCACGAGCTGGTGGTCGACATGCAGGCGCTGGCCGCCAACGTCGCCCGCCACGATGCCTGGCTGCAGGTCGAGCGCAATCGGGTGCTCTCGCTCAAGGTCGCGGGCCGGGAGTACGTCGACCTGTTGCGCCGGGCCGCCGGCAAGCGCGGGCTGCTGCTCAGCGAATTTGCCATCGGGGTCAATGACGCCATCGGACCGAACATCAACTACAGCCACAACTCGCCGATGAACGAAGGCATCAGGGGTGTCCACGTGGCCATCGGGGATGGGGCCAGCGGCTATCACATCGACTTTCTCAGCCCCGGGGTCGAGGTGCTCCCCCTGTAGGAGCCGGCTTGCTGGCGATGAGGCCAGTGGGTCTTGCACCGCCTGATTGGCCGCCATCGCCGGCAAGCCGGCTCCTACAATAAACCGAAGCCATCAGCGGCCGTAGCGCTCTTCGCCCCAGGCCAGCAGGCCTTGCAGCAGTTCCCTGAGCACGACCCGCGTCGGCTCGGCCAGGTCGCTGCGGTAGTTGAACGGTTCGAACTCTTCCATATAGGTGCACTGGCCCAGTTCCAGCTGCACGGCATGGATGTGCTCGGCGGGATGGCCGTAGTGACGGGTGATATGACCGCCCTTGAAACGCCCGTTGAGCACATGGCTGTAGGCCGGATGGCCGGCACAGATAGCTTCCAGGCGCGACGCCAGTTGTGGATCGCAGGCCGCACCATTGAACGTGCCGAGGTTGAAGTCCGGCAGCTTGCCCTCGAACAGGTGCGGAATCACCGAGCGGATCGAGTGGGCATCGAACAGCAGCGCATAGCCGAACTCGGCCTTGAGCCGCGCCAGTTCATCCCGCAGGGTGCGGTGATACGGCGTCCACACCTGTTCCAGGTAGGTCGCCCGCTCCTCGGCGGACGGCACCTGGCCTTCCTGGAACAACGGCACGCCGTCGAACAGCGTCGCCGGGTAGAGACCGGTGGTGGCCCCGACATACAACGGTTTGTCGTCGGACGGACGGTTGAGGTCGATGACAAACCGCGAATATTCAGCGGCCAGGGTACTGGCACCGAGCGCCTCGGCGAAGTCGTACAGCCTTGGAATATGCCAGTCCGTATCCGGCAGGCCGCGGGCCTCGGGAATCAACCCGTCCCGGACCGCCGGGGTCAGTTTCAACCCGGCGTGGGGCATGCTGATCAGCAACGGCACGCGGCCTTGTTTGAAGCTCAGGACGTTATCCACAACCATTCTCCTAGATCAGTACTTCAATGCCGTGGCGCACCACGCGTTTGCTCAGGTCACCGCCCAGCCAGTAAGCCAGGTCAGCCGGACGCTCGATCTGCCAGGCGACGAAGTCCGCCACCTTGCCGATCTCCAGGGAACCGTGGCTGTCGCCCATGCCCAGCGCCGTAGCGGCGTGCAGGGTGACACCGGCCAGGGCTTCTTCCGGGGTCATGCGGAACAGTGTGCAGGCCATGTTCAACATCAGGCGCAGCGACAGCGCCGGCGAAGTCCCCGGGTTGAGGTCGCTGGCGACGGCGATCTTCACCCCATGCTTGCGCAGGGCATCCATCGGCGGCAGTTGGGTTTCGCGCAGGAAATAGAAGGCGCCGGGCAGCAACACCGCCACGGTACCGGCGGCCGCCATGGCGATGGCGTCCTCTTCGGTCATGAACTCCAGGTGATCCGCCGACAACGCCTGATAACGCGCCGCCAGGCTCGAACCGTGCAGCGAAGACAATTGCTCGGCGTGCAGTTTCACCGGCAGGCCGAGTTGCCGGGCGACCTTGAAGACACGCTCGACCTGGGCCGGGGAAAACGCCAGGTATTCGCAGAACGCGTCGACCGCATCCACCAGGCCATCGGCCGCCAGAGCCGGGAGCATTTCGGTGCAGATATGCTCGATGTAGTCATCGGCGCGATCCTTGTACTCCGGCGGCAACGCGTGGGCCGCCAGGCAGGTGCTGCGTACGGTCACCGGCAGTTCGGCGCCCAGACGGCGGATCACCTTGAGGATCTTGCGCTCGCTGTCCAGGTCCAGGCCATAGCCCGACTTGATCTCGACACTGGTCACACCATCACGCAGCAGACAGGTCAGACGCTGCCGGGCGCTGGCGAACAGTTCGTCCTCGCTGGCGGCACGGGTTGCCCGCACGGTACTGGCGATACCGCCCCCGGCGGCGGCGATCTCGGCGTAGCTCACGCCTTGCAGGCGCTGCTCGAACTCACCGCTGCGGTTGCCGCCGAACACCGTGTGGGTATGGCAATCGATCAACCCCGGTGTCACCCAGGCCCCTTCAAGATCATTGACCTGTGGATAATCCGCAACCGGCAGTTCGGCGCGCGGGCCGATCCACTCGATCTTCGACGCCACGGTCACGATGGCGGCATCCTCGATGATCGAGTAGGTGCCTTGCGCCATGCTTGCAACGTGACAGTTCTGCCAAAGGGTTTTCATCCGGGGCCTCCGTGGGCTATCGATGAGACAAGGAAGGATCTTGCACGACCCGCGCCGCCTGGGCCGCCGCCGGCTTGACCCAGATCAGGTAGGCCAGCACCAGCAGGCCGATCCACACCGCGCCGACGATCAGCGCCGGACGGCTGTCCGGGAACCAGCCCAGCACGCCGAAGATAAAGGCCATGAAGGCGATGGCCGCCATCGGTGCATAGGGCCAGAACGGCACGGGGAACTTCAGCTGGGCCGCGTCTTCGCGGCTCATCGAGCGACGCATGGCGACCTGGGTGATCAGGATCATGATCCACACCCAGACGGTGGCGAAGGTCGCGATCGAGGCGATCAGCAGGAACACGTTTTCCGGGATCAGGTAGTTCAGCACCACGCCACCCAGCAGGGCCGCGCCCATCACTACCACGGTCATCCACGGCACGCCGGCGCGGGACAATCGGGCAAAGGCCTTGGGCGCCTGCCCTTGCTGGGCCAGGCCGTACATCATGCGCCCGGCGCCGAAGATGTCGCTGTTGATTGCCGAAACGGCCGCCGAGATCACCACGATATTGAGGATAGTCGCCGCCGAGCCGATGCCCAGGTTCTGGAAGATCTGCACGAACGGGCTACCCTGGCTGCCGATCTGCGGCCATGGGTAGATGGACATCAGCACGAACAGGGTCAGCACATAGAACAGCAGGATGCGCACCGGCACCGCATTGATCGCCTTGGGGATCACCCGCTGCGGGTCCTTGGCCTCGCCGGCGGTGACACCGATGATCTCGATACCGCCGAAGGCGAACATCACCACCGCGAACGAGGCGATCATCCCGGCCGCGCCATTGGGCATGAAGCCGCCATGGGCCCAGAGATTGCTGATGCCGACCTCAGCAGTTGGCGTAGCCGTGCTGATGCCGAAGAACATGATGCCGAAACCGCCGAGGATCATCGCGACAATGGCGCCGACCTTGAGCAGTGACAGCCAGAACTCCATTTCACCGAAGACCTTCACCGCGCACAGGTTCAGCGCGCCGATAAAGAACACGATACCGAGGACCCAGACCCAGCGGTCGACCTCGGGAAACCAGAAGCCCATATAGATGCCGAAGGCGGTGACGTCGGCCAGGCCGACAATGACCATCTCGAAGGCGTAGGTCCAGCCGAGGATAAAGCCGGACATCGGCCCGACGTAGGTGCTGGCGTATTGGCCGAAGGAACCGGACACCGGGTTGTGCACCGCCATTTCACCGAGGGCGCGCATCACCATGAACACCGCGGCGCCACCGATCAGGTAGGCCAGCAACACGGCCGGACCGGCCATTTGGATGGCCGAGGCGGAACCGTAGAACAACCCTGTGCCGATGGCGGACCCCAGGGCCATGAAGCGAATATGTCGAGCAGAAAGCCCGCGTTTCAAACCTGTGACTGGCTGTTGCATGACTCGTCCTTAATTATTCTTATCGGTACAGATCGATGAGAATCAGACTTGTGGCGAAGGTCTTGCGGCCACCCGGCCGCAAAAAGGGGTCGCAGAGTACCCAACCCGACCGGCCCAGGCAAAAAGCATCTGCCGGGTGGCGGGCCTGCACTTCAACCTGTGGGAGCGGGCTTGCCCGCGAATAAAGACAGCACGGTCGCACAGTTACACCGCGTCATCGTTCTTCGTGGGCAAGCCCACTCCCACAGAAGTCGCCCAAATCTGTTCCTGGCAATGCTTACAGGCTTGGCAGCAACTTCGCCGGGACCAGCGGGGTCAGGCAGCGGGACGCCAGCAGCTCGCTGGCCGCTTCGATATCCGGGGCGAAGAAACGGTCCTTGTCGTAGTAGGCGACTTTTTCACGCAGGGTCGCTCGTGCGGTTTCCAGGGTCGGCGAGGTTTTCAGGCCGTTGCGCAGGTCCAGGCCCTGGCAGGCTGCCAGCCATTCGACCGCGAGAATCCCACGGGTGTTCTCGGCCATTTCCCACAGGCGCTTGCCGGCGGCCGGCGCCATCGACACATGGTCTTCCTGGTTGGCGGAAGTCGGCAGGCTGTCGACGCTGTGCGGGTGCGACAGGGCCTTGTTCTCGCTGGCCAGGGCCGCCGCGGTCACCTGGGCGATCATGAAGCCGGAGTTGACGCCGCCATTGGCCACCAGGAACGGCGGCAGTTGCGACATGTGCTTGTCCATCATCAACGAGATACGGCGCTCGCTCAGGGAACCGATCTCGGCAATCGCCAGGGCCATGTTGTCGGCGGCCATGGCCACCGGTTCGGCGTGGAAGTTGCCGCCGGAAATCACGTCGCCTTCCGCCGCGAACACCAGCGGGTTGTCCGATACGGCGTTGGCTTCGACCACCAGCACTTCGGCCGCCTGGCGGAACTGGGTCAGACAGGCGCCCATGACCTGCGGCTGGCAGCGCAGGGAGTACGGATCCTGGACCTTCTCGCAGTTCTCGTGGGAGTCGGACACTTCACTGCGCTCGCCCAGCAGGTGGCGATAGCTCGCTGCCGCGTCGATCTGGCCGCGCTGGCCGCGCGCATCATGGATACGGGCGTCGAACGGCGAACGCGAACCCAGCACCGCCTCGACGGTCAGGCCACCGGCGACCAGGGCACCGGCAAACAGGTCTTCGCCTTCGAACAGGCCACGCAGGGCAAAGGCGGTGGACACCTGGGTACCGTTGAGCAGCGCCAGGCCTTCTTTCGCGGCCAGGGTCAGCGGTTGCAGGCCGGCCTGTTTCAGCGCGGTCGTGGCGTCCAGCCACTCACCCTTGTAGCGGGCCTTGCCTTCACCCAGCAGCACCAGCGACATATGGGCCAATGGCGCCAGGTCGCCGGAGGCGCCGACCGAGCCCTTCAGCGGAATGTGCGGATAAACCTCGGCATTGATCAGCGCGATCAGCGCGTCGATCACCTGCCGACGAATCCCGGAGAAGCCCCGGCTCAGGCTGTTGACCTTGAGCACCATGATCAGGCGCACCAGCGCGTCGCTGATCGGCGCACCGACACCCGCGGCATGGGACAACACCAGGGAGCGCTGGAGGTTTTCCAGGTCTTCGCTGGCGATGCGGGTCGACGCCAACAGGCCGAAACCGGTGTTGATGCCGTAGGCGGTGCGGTTTTCCGCGAGGATCTGCTCGACGCAGGCGACGCTGGCCTCGATCTGCGCCGAAGCACTGTTGTCGAGAGTCAGTTTGACCGGCTGCTGATACACGGCACGCAGTTGTGCCAGGGTCAGTTGGCCGGGAATCAGGTTTAACGCAGTCACATTCATGCTCCTTTTGAGAGTTTTATTAACTACCAGTCGCTCCGGAAGCTTCCGTTATCCGTCGCTGTCCGCTTTTTGAGCGGATGGCGCCTTGGCACGCTGGTTATCGTGGAATCAGTGCAGGTTCGGCAAGCGGTCGTGCAAGAGGGTGGCGTCCTTGAGAATCGCCGCCGCGCTGGCGATATCCGGCGCCAGCCAGCGGTCCTGCTCATAGGCCGGCACACGCTCGCGCAGCAGTTTCCAGGCGGCGTCGGTGCCGGCGCCGAAGCGCTGCTCCTTGAGGAACTCAAAGGCCTGGGCCGCCAGCAGATACTCGATGGCGAGGACCTGGGTGCAGTTTTCCAGGACCTGATGCAGCTTGAGCGCGGCGTTGGTGCCCATGCTCAGATGATCTTCCTGCAGGGCGGAGGTGACGTAGTTGTCGAGCACCGCCGGTTGCGCCAACTGGCGATTCTGCGCACAGAGGGACGCAGCGACGTACTGCACGATCATCATCCCCGAGTTGACGCCCGGCTGGCTGACCAGGAACGCCGGCAAGCCGCTGACATGAGGGTTGATCAGGCGATCGAGGCGACGCTCGGCGATCGAGCCGATTTCCGCCATGGCAATTGCCAGCAGATCCGCCGCGAGGGCGACCGACTGACCGTGGGGGTTGGCCTGGGACATCACCCGGAAGTTGTCCGGCGTCCCCAGCAGCAGCGGGTTGTCGGTGCAACCGTTGAGTTCGGTTTCGATCTGCCGGGTGGCGTGGGCCAGTTGATCGCGGGCCGCGCCGTGGACCTGCGGGATCGAACGGATGCTCAGGGCGTCCTGGGTACGAATGCCCTTGCTCGCGGCGATTACTTCACTGCCAGCGAGCAGGCCGCGCAGGTTGTTGCCGACCTGCTGCATGCCGGGATGCGGCTTGAGCGCGATGATTTCTGCGTCGAACGCGGCGATCTGTCCGCGCTGGGCCTCGAAGCTCATCGCCGCGGTCACGTCGGACCACCGCACCAGCCGGTGCGCGTCGGCCAGGGCCAGGCAGCTCAGGCCACTCATGCACGGCGTGCCGTTGACCAGGCACAGTCCGTCCTTGGCCCCCAGTTGCACCGGTTGCAGGCCTTCCTCGGCCAGCGCCTGCTGCGCGGCAACGATCTGCCCGCGGTAGCTGACCTGGCCGACACCGAGCAGGGCCACGCCGATATGGGCCATATGGGTCAGGTAACCGACCGAGCCCTGGGAGGGTACTTGCGGGGTGATGCCGTGGTTGAGCAGCGCCAGCAGGGCTTCGACCACCTGGCGGTGCAGGCCGGACTTGCCGTGGCTGTAGTTGATGATGGCGGCGCAGATGATCGCCCGGGTCTGCTCGTCGACCAACGGCGCGCCGACGCCACAGGCATGGCTGAGCAGGGTGTTGCGTGACAACTGGCTGAGTTGTTCGCCGGACAGCGACACGTTGGACAGGCCGCCGAGGCCGGTGTTCACGCCATACGCCCGCTCGCCGCTGACGACGATCCGCTGGACGATGGCCTGGGCGTTGTCGATCCGCGCCCAGGTCTGTGGCGCCAGCTCGAGCCGCGCGCCGTGACGGGCCACCGCGACCACATCCTGCCAGCGCAACGGCGCATCGGCGATAACGATTTTTTCAGCCTGGGACATCTTCAACCTCATCCTTACAACCTGAATATTGATACAACTTCACCGCCGCCTTCGCGGCGGTGCGGCACCCCGAAAAGCCCGCTCACACCGGCTCCGGAGCGAGCCCGAACTTCCCAAACCACCCCGAACCCCGTGGGAGCGGGCTTGCCCGCGAAGAGGCCCGCACAACACCCGAGCC
>NZ_JACAPR010000014.1:0-34428 GCF_013385635.1 Pseudomonas gingeri | reverse complement strand
CCCGCACAACACCCGAGCCACTCTGAACCCTGTGGGAGCGGGCTTGCCCGCGAAGGGGCCCGCACCGGCACCACATCTCTTGCGCCTTAAACCGTCGCCGCACGCCGCTGCACGAAGCGGTCGACATACTCATCGGCCGGCGAATGCAGGATTTCCTTCGGCGTGCCGACCTGGATCAGCTTGCCGTCCTTGAGAATCGCGATGCGGTTACCGATACGCACGGCCTCGTCGAGGTCGTGGGTAATGAACACGATGGTCTTGTGCAGCGTCTTCTGCAGCTCCAGCAACTGGTCCTGCATCTCGGCGCGGATCAGCGGGTCGAGGGCACTGAACGCCTCGTCCATCAGGATGATGTCGGTGTCCGCCGCCAGGGCCCGGGCCAGGCCGACGCGCTGGCGCATGCCGCCCGACAGCTGGTGCGGGTACTTGTTCTCGTAGCCCTTGAGGCCCACGGTGTTGATCCAGTGCAGCGAACGCTCGACGCACATTTCCTTGCTCTCGCCACGGACCTTGAGGCCATAGGCGATGTTTTCCTGCACGGTCTTGTGGGGCAGCAGGCCGAAGCTCTGGAACACCATGCTGATCTTGTGCCGGCGGAATTCGCGCAAGGCTTCCATGTCGTGCTGGAGGATATCCACGCCGTCCACCAGAATCGCGCCGCTGGTGGGGTCGATCAGGCGGTTGAAGTGACGGACCAGGGTCGACTTGCCGGAGCCCGACAGGCCCATGATCACGAATATCTCGCCGGTACCGATGGTCAGCGACAGGTCATTGACCCCGACCACGCAGCCGGTCTCGGCCAGCACCTGGTCCTTGGTCTTGCCCTGGCGGATCATGTTCAGCGCGTCGTTGGAACGCGCGCCGAAAATCTTGAAGACGTTCTTGACTTCGATCTTGCTGACGATGGAATCAGTCATTTGCTCACCTCATGGCGCGGACGACCATAGGCCTGGGTAATGCGGTCGATGACCACGGCAAGAATCACGATGGCCAGCCCCGCTTCGAGACCGCGCCCGACGTTCAGGGTCTGGATCCCGACCAGGACATCTTCGCCCAGGCCACGGGCACCGATCATCGAGGCGATCACCACCATCGACAGGGCCATCATGGTGGTCTGGTTGATCCCGGCCATGATGCTCGGCAGGGCCAACGGCAGTTGCACACCGAACAGTTGCTGCCAGCGGTTGGCACCGAAGGCATTGATCGCTTCCATCACCTCGCCGTCCACCTGGCGGATACCCAGGTCGGTCAGGCGGATCAGCGGCGGCGCGGCATAGATCACCGTGGCGAAGATCGCCGGGACCTTGCCCAGGCCGAACAGCATCAGCACCGGGATCAGGTACACGAAGCTGGGCATGGTCTGCATGATGTCCAGCAGCGGCATCAGCACCGAACGCAGGCGATTGCTGCGCGCCGACAGAATGCCCAGGGGAATCCCGATCAGTACCGAGATCAGCGTCGCCACCAGCATCAGCGCCAGGGTCTGCATCAGCTTGTCCCACAGGCCGACCGCGCCCACCAGGAACAGCAGGCCGACGATCACCGCCGTGGTCACCACCTTGCGGGTGGCGTGCCAGGCGACGCCGCCGACGATGGCCAGCATCAACCACCAGGGCGCCATGCGCAGCAGGCCTTCCAGATTGACGATGGCCCACAGCAGGGTGTCGGAGATGTGCCGGAACACATCGCCGTAGTTGGTCACCAGCGAATCAACCCAACCGTTGACCCAGTCGGCGATGGAAAACGTGAAATTCTCGGGAAACATTGGAAACTCTCGATCAAGTGGATGTAGCGAACGTCCCGGCCAGCCTTCCGGTTAGCCGGGAGGTAGTCGACCTACAGAGCCGCGTTGATTTTCTTGGCAGCGTCAGCGCTGACCCAAGCCTGCCAGACCTCAGGGTGTTCCTTGAGGAAGATTTTCGCCAGCTTTGGCGATTCGATCCGTTCCTTGGTCATGCGTCCCAGGTTCTGGTTCAACAAATCGATCGGCAGATTAGCCTTTTCCAGCACGGCGACCAATTCAGGCGCTTCGTCGTGGAACGTCTTGGACAGACCGACCTTGATGCTCACGCTCTTGTCGACACCCGGTTTTTCTTCCAGCTTGACCAGGTCGACCTGGCCCATCAGCGGCGTCGGCGACCAGTAGTAGAACAGAATTGGTTCGCCACGCTTGTAGCTCGACAGCACCGCGGCATCCAGAGCAGGCCCGGTGCCAGGCCGGAAGTTGGTGTAGGTGCTTTCCAGGCCGTAGCTTTTCAGCATCTCGCTGTTGTCCAGTTCACAGGTCCAGCCGGCCGGGCAGTTGTAGAAACGCCCCTTGCTCGGCTCTTCCTGGTCCTTGAACACCGAGGCGTACTGCGCCAGGTCGGAGATCTTCTTCAGGTTGGGTGCCTTGGCTTCGATCTTGCGCTTGGCATCGCCTTCGACCACATAACGCGGCACGTACCAGCCTTCGATGGCACCGACCACCGGAGCGCCGACACCGATGACCTTCCCGGCCTTCTCGGCCTTGTTCCAGACTTCACTGCGGCCGACCCACTCCTCGGCGAAGATCTGGATATCGTTGCTGCTCAGGGCGTTCTCCATGGTGATGGAGTTGCCTGGCAGGCTGTCGGTCTTGCAGTCGTAGCCTTTTTCAAGGACGAACTGCAGGACGTCGGTCAGCAACATGCCGCTTTCCCAGTTGAGGCCTGCGAACTTCACCGGCTTACCGGACTCGCACCAGCCGGCGGCCTGGCTTGCGCCGGCAGCTGCCAACAGGCCGAGGGATAACGCCGTGGTCAGCAGGGTCTTTGTCATTTTCATTATGTGACGCTCCTAATCATGAATGGGTTAACGGCAGTCAAGAGGCATCCGGCCCGGGTTGGCCTGCAAGCAGGCCCTGTCCACGTATTCCAATGCGGGTGTTGGGTGCATCCGGCGGCTAGACCGCCGACGGCTGCGCCCGACCACCCACCTTTTGTGCTGCGACGTCGCCCTGCTCTACCGGCAGGATCAAGCGATCAGGAACCGCGCCATGCCACTTCTTCGCGGCGAAGTAGTACAACGCCGCCGGCACCACCAGGCCGATGATCCAGGAGATATCGGTATCGCCCAGGCTCGCCACCAGGGGGCCGGTGTAGAAGTGCGTGGAAATGAACGGCATCTGGATCAGCACGCCGAACACATAGATGCTGATGCCCATGATGTTCCAGCGACCGTAGCGGGCGTTGGGATCGGACAGCGCAGGGATGTCGTAGCGTTCCTTGGTGATGCAGTAGAAGTCCACCAGGTTGATCGCGCTCCAGGGCGTGAAGAACGCCAGCAGGAACAGGATGAACGCGGAGAAGTCCTTGAGGAACGAATCCTTGCCGAGCAGCGCCAGGGTGGCGGCGATACTCACCATGATGAAGATGTAGAGCAGGCGCACGCCGCTGGAAATATGCCGGCTGCCACGGAAACCGCTGATGATGGTGGCGATCGACATGAAGCTGCCATAGGCGTTCAGCGTGGTCACGGTGACCTTGCCGAAGGCCACGGCGAAGTACAGCGCCGCCGCGACAATCCCGGTACCGCCGAGACTGACGATGAACGACACCTCGTGGTGGGCGAATTGCGAGCCGGCCAGGGCCGCCGCGAACACGCCGAAGACCATCGAGGCCTGGGCGCCGATCACCGAACCCAGGCCCACGGCCCAGAAGGTTTTCGAAGCCGAGGTACTGCGTGGCAGGTAACGCGAGTAGTCCGCCACGTAGGGCCCGAACGCGATCTGCCAGGATGCCGACAACGACACCGCCAGCAGGAAACTCGCCAGGGAGAAATGCTTGTTGCCCAGCAACGCGGAAATATCGTTGCCGGCCAGCAGTTTGTAGAACAGGTAGATGAAGGCGATCACCCCCAGCACACTGGCGATCCGGCCGATGCCGTGGATCACCCGGTAGCCGAAGATGGTGAAGACCATGATCGAGGCGGCGAACAGCACGATGCCGAGCCAATCCTCGACATGGAGCAACTGCGCCACCGCCTGCCCGGCCAGCAGCGAACCGCTGGCCGAGAAGCCGATGTACATCAGGCACACCAGCACCAGCGGAATCACCGCACCGTAGACGCCGAACTGCACACGGCTGGAAATCATCTGCGGCAGGCCCAGTTGCGGACCTTGCGCAGCGTGCAGCGCCATCACCCCGCCGCCGAGCAGTTGCCCGAGCAGCAGGCCGACCAGCGACCAGTACACATCGCCGCCGAGCACCACCGCCAACGCGCCGGTGACAATTGCCGTGATCTGCAGGTTGGCACCCAACCACAGGGTGAACTGACTGAGTAGACGACCGTGTCTTTCCGCTTCCGGGATGTAGTCGATCGAACGCCTTTCGATCAACGGTTTGTTACTTGCACGATCATGTGACGCAGCCATTGTTCAACCTCTGTGGATTGTTTTCCGGTATGTACGCAACGCTAGTGAAACACCCACTTCCCGCAGGAGCCGGCTTGCCGGCGATGAGGCCTGTGAGTCTGGCATCGACTGTTCGGTCGTCATCGCTGGCAAGCCAGCGCCTACAAGGTCGGGTTTCCTGCAACCGTTTACTTACCGGTGATCATCGGCAGGTTCAGGCCTTGTTCCTTGGCGCAGTCGATGGCGATCTGGTAACCGGCATCGGCGTGGCGCATGACACCGGTCGCCGGGTCGTTGTGCAGCACGCGGGCGATACGCTCGGCCGCTTCGTCGGTACCGTCACAGACGATCACCATGCCCGAATGCTGGGAGAAGCCCATGCCGACACCGCCGCCGTGGTGCAGGGAAACCCAGGTCGCGCCGCTGGCGGTGTTGAGCAGGGCGTTCAGCAGTGGCCAGTCGGACACGGCGTCGGAACCGTCCTGCATCGACTCGGTTTCGCGGTTCGGGCTGGATACGGAACCGGAGTCCAGGTGGTCGCGGCCGATCACGATCGGTGCCGACAGCTCGCCGCTGCGGACCATTTCGTTGAAGGCCAGGCCCAGCTTGGCGCGCAGGCCCAGGCCAACCCAGCAGATACGTGCCGGCAGGCCCTGGAAGCTGATGCGCTCGCGCGCCATGTCCAGCCAGTTGTGCAGGTGGGCGTCGTCCGGAATCAGTTCCTTGACCTTGGCGTCGGTCTTGTAGATGTCCTGCGGATCGCCCGACAGCGCGGCCCAGCGGAACGGACCGATGCCGCGGCAGAACAGCGGACGGATATAGGCCGGTACGAAGCCGGGGAAGTCGAACGCGTTCTCGACGCCTTCTTCCTGGGCCATCTGACGGATGTTGTTGCCGTAGTCGAAAGTCGGGATGCCCTGTTTCTGGAAGTCGAGCATCGCCTTGACGTGCACAGCCATGGAAGCCTTGGCCGCCTTCACCACCACCGCGGGTTCGGTGAGGGCGCGAGCGCGATACTCTTCCCAGGTCCAGCCGGCCGGCAGGTAGCCGTTGAGCGGGTCATGGGCACTGGTCTGGTCGGTGACCATGTCCGGGCGCACGCCGCGCTTGACCAGTTCCGGCAGGATTTCGGCCGCGTTGCCGAGCAGGGCAATGGAAATCGCCTTGCCTTCCTTGGTGTATTTGGCGATACGCGCCAGGGCGTCGTCGAGGTCGGTGGCTTGCTCATCGACATAACGGCTGTTCAGGCGGAAATCGATGCTGACCTGCTGGCATTCGATGTTCAGCGAGCAGGCGCCGGCCAGAGTCGCGGCCAGGGGTTGCGCGCCGCCCATGCCACCCAGGCCCGCGGTCAGCACCCAACGACCTTTCAGGTTGTTGTCGTAGTGCTGGCGACCGGCTTCGACGAAGGTTTCATAGGTGCCCTGGACAATGCCCTGGCTGCCGATATAGATCCAGCTGCCGGCGGTCATCTGGCCGTACATGGCCAGGCCCTTGGCATCCAGCTCGTTGAAGTGTTCCCAGGTCGCCCAGTGCGGCACCAGGTTGGAGTTGGCGATCAGCACGCGTGGCGCGTTGCTGTGGGTCTTGAACACGCCGACCGGCTTGCCGGATTGCACCAGCAGGGTCTCGTCGTCATTCAGGTTGGTCAGGCTCTCGACGATCTTGTCGTAGCATTCCCAGTTGCGCGCGGCCCGGCCTATACCACCGTAGACCACCAGTTCCTTGGGGTTCTCGGCCACTTGCGGGTCGAGGTTGTTCATCAGCATCCGCAGTGGCGCTTCGGTCAGCCAGCTCTTGGCGGTCAGCTTGTTGCCACGGGCGGCACGGATTTCGACGTCACGGCGCTTGGTAAAAGTGGCGGTAGGTTTCTGGGTATTCTCAGTCACGAAAAAACTCCTCTGCGATCGTCCGAACCCGCCCAGGCAGTGGGCAAGCGAGCATGTGCGGGTTGACCCTGCACACGCGAAAAATGGGGTGGCGCGTAACTATCCCTGATGACTCATACGCACACATCTTTACTTGTACATACAAGCATATGCAATCGAGCGGCCAACTTGAGAATCTGGTGCTGAAGATTTTTTCAGAATAGTCGGCGAACGCCGTGGTACGGGGCTTGAAGCGGAAAATGAAATTGTAGGACGAGGAGAAACTGCAGGTAGGAAGCTGTTACCGAGGGAAGGTTTTGCGCCATGCTGGGGCGTTCGGTAACAAGTTGGTGCGCGAAGGGGCTGATCGTTCCCACGCTCTGCGTGGGCATGCAGCCCGTGACGCTGTGGGGCTTGCCCGCGAAGCTTTTGAGGAGACGCAGAGCGTCCAGTGAGGCGTTACCACGCAGAGCGTGGGAACGATCAGGCCGCCGCACCACAGGAGAAAGAGGTTATCAGGCGGGCGTCAGCTCGATCACGCAGCAGCGGCCGGTCACCGAGACTTCCAGCAACTGCGCGTTGCTGTCCAACTGCAGGCAGTCATGGCGACCCAGCACTTCATAGCCGGTATTGCCCAGGCCGACATGCAGTTGATCGCTGACACTGAAGATCAGCAGCACCGCCGCCGAGCTGAAGAAACGCTTGGGCTGCGCGGCATCCAGCCATTGCAGGCGGGCGCTGTAGCGGTCCGGGGCATAGATCAGGTTGAAATCGCGGATCGGCCCGTCGAGCAGCGTGCAACTGACCTGGCTCGCGCCACTGAAGGCAAAGGGGTCCAGCGGCAACAGCGCGCGGGTGCGCTCGCCATCGACCTGCAAGGTCATGCCAGCGCCCTGCAACACGGTGATGATCCGCTCGTAGCCGGCAAAGCTGGAAAAGCCGCCCGACTCGCCGATATCGGCAATCGACAGGCGCCAGCCGAAACCCTCCAGGCCCTCGCCGGCGTCACGGGTGATTTCCTCGGTGCTGCCGCCGCCGTTTTTCCACGGCATGCGCGGGTAATCCGCCGCGCGCAAGACTTTCAGTGAACTCATTTGGTAAAGCGTCCTTCCAGGCGATGACGGGAACCGGGGTGGATCAGGCGGGCGGCGGTCACCGGCTGGCGACCGGACCAGGTCCGGCGGCGGATCATCAGGCACGGCTCGCCCGGCTCGATCTGCAACAGCTTGCATTCGGTGGCATCGGCAAGAATGGCTTCAACCACATGCTCGCCCTCGGTCAGTGGCGCGACCTGGGACAGATAGGCGTAAGGCGTCTGCAGGGTGAAGTCCTGCTTGAGGTAGTCCGGCGCCACCAGCGCATTGACGAAGCGGTCTTCGATCTGCACCGGGATATCGTTCTCGAAATGCACGATCAGCGAATGGAAGACCTTCTGCCCTTCACGCATGTCCAGGGCCACGGCGCGCTCGGAGCCGGCGGCCTCTTCGCCGAGGGTGATGATCTGGCAGGTGTGGCGATGGCCGCGCGCGGCGATCTCATCGGCAATGTTGTGCACCTCGAACAGCGCCGACTGGCTCTTGGGCTCGGCGACAAAAGTGCCCACGCCCTGCATGCGCACCAGCAGGCCTTCGGCGGTCATTTCCCGCAGGGCACGGTTGATGGTCATGCGGCTGTAGCCCAGTTGCTCGACCAGCTCGCTTTCGGACGGCACGCGGTAATGCGGCGGCCAGTTTCCGCTGTCGATCTGCTGGGTGATCATCTGCTTGACGCGGGCATATAACGGCGCCGGACTGTCACCCATGTGGGCAGCCAGCGGGTTGTTGGCAGGCGGAGTCGGCACAGGAAATCCTTGTTCGATTTTAAAGGTTGCTAGCTTGCCGGAGTTTACCGGGCAGGCAAACGTCTGTATATGTATATACAAATAACACACGATGGGGTGCTGAACCATGTCCGCCTTCTTTGCCGAACGCGCGCTGCTGCCTAGTGGATGGGCCAAAAACGTACGCCTGGAGGTCAACGCCGAGGGCGTGCTGAGCCAGGTCCAGGCCGATTCCCATGCAGAAGGCGCCGAACGGTTGAGCGGCCCGCTATTGCCGGGCATGCCGAACCTGCATTCCCACGCCTTCCAGCGGGCGATGGGCGGCCTGGCGGAAGTGGCCGGCAATCCGAACGACAGCTTCTGGACCTGGCGTGACCTGATGTATCGGCTGGTGGGCAAGATCAGCCCGGAGCAGATGGGCATCATCGCCCGTCAACTCTATATCGAGATGCTCAAGGCCGGTTACACCTCAGTGGCCGAATTCCACTATGTACACCACGACACCAACGGCCAGCCCTACGCCGATCCGGCGGAGCTGGGTTTGCGGATCAGCCAGGCGGCCGCGGACGCCGGTATCGGCCTGACCCTGTTACCCGTGCTCTACAGCCATTCCGGCTTTGGCGGCCAGACCCCGAATGACGGCCAGCGGCGCTTTATCAACAGCACCGAGAACTACCTGAAGCTGCAGGCCCGCTTGCAACCGTTGCTGGCCAGACAACCGGCCCAGGCCCTGGGCATGTGCTTCCACTCGTTGCGCGCGGTGACACCGCAGCAGATCAGCGAAGTGCTGGCCGCCAGCGACCGGCAGTGCCCGGTGCATATCCACATCGCCGAGCAGCAGAAGGAAGTCGACGACTGCCTGACCTGGAGCGGCAAGCGGCCGCTGCAGTGGCTGTACGATAATGTCGAGGTGGATGAACGCTGGTGCCTGGTGCACGCGACCCATGCCGACGCCGAGGAAGTCACGCGCATCGCTCGCAGCCGGGCGATCGCCGGGCTGTGCCTGACCACCGAGGCGAATCTCGGCGACGGGATCTTCCCGGCGGTGGATTTCCTCGCCCAGGGCGGACGCATGGGGATCGGTTCCGACAGCCATGTGTCACTGAGCGTGGTCGAGGAACTGCGCTGGCTGGAATACGGCCAGCGCCTGCGCGACCAGCGGCGTAACCGTCTGTATCGCGCCGACCAGCCGATGGTCGGTCGTACCCTGTATGACGCGGCACTGGACGGTGGCGCCCAGGCGCTCGGGCAAGCGATCGGCAAGCTGGAAGCGGGCAAACGTGCCGACTGGCTGGTGCTCGATGGCAGCGATCCGTACCTGGCGACCGCCCAGGAGGACGGTATCCTCAATCGCTGGCTGTTCGCCGGCGGCGACCGTCAGGTCCGTGACGTCATGGTCAACGGCCAATGGGCGGTGCGCGGTGGCCGCCATGCCGGAGAAGAAGAAAGCGCACAAGCATTCACCCAGGTCTTGCGTGACCTGCTGAACTGAGCAGACAGGCCATGCCTGCCAAAAACCTGTAGGAGCCGGCTTGCCGGCGATGGCGGCGTACCAGGCGATGAAAATGTCGACTGTCAGGCACAATCGCCGGCAAGCCGGCTCCTACAAGGGATCGCATTGGTCCGAATCAGTTAGGCATCTTCGAGTCCGGCGTACGCCAGATCAGCCGTGTGGTGTCGTAGCCTTGCTGGCGCGCCCGGCTCAGCAGATCCTCGCGAACGTCCGCATTGACCTTGGTGCTGCGCGACAGCAGCCACAGGTAACGCCGGCTCGGATCACCGACAATCGCGGTGTGGTAGTCATCACTGACATACAACACCCAGTAGTTGCCCTTGGCCACGCCCGGCAGCAAGGCGGTGAACCAGTTGTCGAAGCGCACCCACAGCTTGTCGGTCTGCCCTTCCACTTGCGGCGTCGCCGTCCCCTTGGCCTCTTCCCACGTCCACTGCTCGGTCAGGCAGCGATTGAACACCGCCATCTTGCCGTCGGCCATCAGGCTGTAGCGGGCTTCGGATTGGGCGCAGTTGCGCTGGAAGTACATCGGCATCCGCGCCAGCTCGTACCAGGTGCCCTGGTAACGCTTGAGGTCCACATGACCTGCGGTTTTAGGCGTCAGGTCGTCGCCCGACGTAGCGCAACCAGCCAGCAACAGACCGGCCAAAAGAGAGACTGCTAAACGCAACATTATTCTTCTCCCGAGGGCTTGCGCCCCGGTTTACTTCAGGCCTTGCCCGGAAAACATCAGGACTTTGTCACCGGCGTACTGCACGCTGATAAAGCTGTTCTTGTTACCCCAGGTACAACTGGACATGCCCAGCGCGCCGGAACAATCCGAGGGACTGCCGAGCAACGACTCGACTTCGGCCTTGGGCATGCCCGTCGACAGCTTCGAGTAGTTTTCCTGGTTGACCTTGCTGCAAGCGACCAACAACACGCAGAACGACAGCAGAGCGAGAGAGCGCAACGACATGGGGAGAAACTCCTGGGGACGAAAAGGTCGGCGCGGGGGCCTACCGCAAGCTTAGAAGAGAAAAGTGCCATCTGGTTCCCGAGCCTACGACCTTTTCTTACGGCACTTTCCTTTGCAGATCAGCGCTTTTGCGAGGAAAACAGGCATTTCGTCGGCTTTACCGTCAAGAAACTAATATTTAACAAGAGTGTGTCGAGAGATAGAGGCGTCATGACATCAAACGTGGCAAATTGTCGCCCCCTCGTTGACCAACCTCTTGCGGACAGCCATTTCATGAGCAAAAACTTCAAGTTCAGTCACAAGATCCTCCTGGCTGCGGCCCTGGTGGTCGCGGTGGCGTTCGCCTGCTTTATCCTGTTCAACGACTATCGCCAGCGCGAAGCACTGCGCAGCAGCACCGAAGCCTCGATGCAGGAACTGGGCAGCCTGACCACCAGCAACATCCAGACCTGGGTGGAAAGCCGCATCCAATTGCTGCAGTCGCTGTCGCAGCAGATCGCCGTGGACGGCAACTCCGCCGACAGCCTCAAGCGCGCCGTCGGCCTCCCCGCTTATACCGGTAACTTCCAACTGAGCTATTTCGGCAGCCAGGAAGGCGTGATGTTCTCGGTCCCGGCCGGTAACCGCCCTGCCGACTACGACCCGCGCGCCCGTGGCTGGTACAAGGCCGCCACCGCCGCCCAGCAGACCATCGTCACCGAACCCTATATCGCCGCCTCCTCGGGCAAGCTGGTGATCACCCTGGCGACCCCGGTGCAGCACGACGGCAAGTTCATCGGCGTGACCGGCGCGGACATCGACCTGGGCAGCGTCAGCGCGATCATCAACTCGCTGAACTTCGGCGGCCACGGCCACGCCTTTATCGTCAGCGCCGACGGCAAGATCCTGGTACACCCGGACAGCAAGCTGATCCTCAAGAATCTCGCCGAGGCCTACCCGAACGACACGCCGAAGATCAGCGCCGGTCTGAAGGAAGTCGTGCTGGACGGCAAGACCCAGTTCATCTCCTTCACCCATGTCAACGGCGTGCCTTCGGCCGACTGGTACGTGGCGCTGGTACTGGACCAGGACACCGCGTTCTCGATGCTCAGCGAATTCCGCACCTCGGCGATCATCGCCATGGTGATCGCCGTGGTCATCATCATCGCCCTGCTGGGCATGCTGATCCGCGTGCTGATGCAGCCGCTGCACGTGATGGGCCGGGCCATGCACGATATCGCCGAGGGTGAAGGCGACCTGACCAAGCGCCTGACCATCCACGGCCATGATGAATTCGGCACCCTGGGCATGTCGTTCAACCGCTTCGTGGAACGCATCCACACCTCGATCCGCGAAGTGGCGTCGGCCACCGGCCAGGTCAATGAGGTCGCCCTGCGCGTGGTCAGCGCATCGAACTCGTCGATGCTCAACTCCGACCAGCAGGCCAGCCGTACCAGCAGCGTCGCGGCGGCGATCAACCAGCTCGGTGCCGCGGCCCAGGAAATCGCCCAGAACGCCGCCCTCGCCTCGCAGCATTCGAGCGATGCCCGCAGCCTCGCCGAAGACGGCCAGCAGGTGGTGGACAAGACCATCGTGGCCATGCAGCAGCTGTCGGCGAAGATCAGCGACTCCTGCGGCAATATCGAGACCCTGAACAGCAACACGGTGAACATCGGGCAGATTCTCGAAGTGATCACCAGTATTTCCCAGCAGACCAACCTGCTGGCGCTCAACGCCGCCATCGAAGCGGCGCGGGCCGGTGAAGCCGGCCGCGGCTTTGCCGTGGTGGCGGACGAAGTGCGCAACCTGGCGCACCGCACCCAGGACTCGGCGCAGCAAGTGCAGAAGATGATCGAGGAGTTGCAGATCGGTGCCCGGGAAGCGGTGAGCATCATGACCGACAGCCAGCGTCAGAGCGAAAGCAGCGTCGGCATCGCCAACCAGGCCGGCGAACGGCTGGACAGCGTGACCCAGCGGATCGGCGAGATCGACGGCATGAACCAGTCGGTAGCGACCGCGACCGAGGAACAGACCGCGGTGGTGGAATCGATCAATGTCGATATCACCGAGATCAACACGCTGAACCAGGAAGGCGTGGAAAACCTGCAGTCGACCCTGCGTGCTTGCGCGGACCTGGAACAGCAGGCGGCACGCTTGAAGCAGTTGGTGGGGAGTTTCCGGATTTAACAACCGACAGGACACCGCAAAATATCGTTGCTGCCACGGTCCGTGTAGGAGCTGGCTTGCCAGCGATGAGGCCCTTGAGTCCTGCATCGCCCGAACGGACGCCATCGCCGGCAAGCCGGGCTCCTACAAGTTTGCGCCTCACCGCAAAATATCGTTGCTGCCACGGTCCGTGTAGGAGCTGGCTTGCCAGCGATGAGGCCCTTGAGCCCTGCATTGCCTGATCAGCCGCCATCGCCGGCAAGCCGGCTCCCACAAATTTGCGCCTCACCGCAAAATATCGTTGCTGCCACGGTCCGTGTAGGAGCTGGCTTGCCAGCGATGAGGCCCTTGAGCCCTGCATCGCCCGAACGGACGCCATCGCCGGCAAGCCGGCTCCTACAAATTTGCGCCTCACCGCAAAATATCGTTGCTGCCACGGTCCGTGTAGGAACTGGCTTGCCAGCGATGAGGCCCTTGAGCCCTGCATCGCCTGATCAGCCGCCATCGCCGGCAAGCCGGCTCCCACAAATTTGCGCCTCACCGCAAAATATCGTTGCTGCCACGATCCGTGTAGGAGCCGGCTTGCCAGCGATGAGGCCCTCGAACCCTGCATCGCCCGAACGGACGCCATCGCCGGCAAGCCGGCTCCCACAAGGCCCGCGCCTGAATTCAAAACCGGATTAGAACCGTGAGCCCGGCTCACGCAGGAACGCCACTTCCTCGGCCGTGGATTCACGGCCGAGAATGGCATTGCGATGGGGAAAGCGCCCGAACCGGGCAATCACTTGCCGGTGCCGTTCGGCATAGTCCAGGTTATCGGCGAACACCGCCTGTTGCTCCGCCGGCTGCTCCGCGAGCAACGCCGCGAAACGCGACACCGCCTCGTTCTGCACCGCCAGGTTCTCGCAGTGTTCGAACACCAGGTAGATAAACGCCCGCTGCATCGCCGGCAGTTGCCGGTCGAAATCCGCGGCAATTCCCCGGGCCACCAGCGCCTGGGCACGGGCATCACCGGAGAAGGCTTGCGGGGTATCGCGAAAGATCATCCGCGGCAGTTGATCGAGCAGGATCACCACGGCCAGCCAGCCTTCGGGACATTGCGTCCACTCGACCCATCCACCAGCCAGTGCCTGCTCGACCTGATCCCCGAAACGCTCGCGCGCCTCGAGGTCCTGGCTGTCACGCTTGCCGAACCACAACCGCCCCTTGTCAGCCACTATCCCGACCGGTGTCCCGGCGAAACCGAACCACCAATCGAGCAACGGCTGCCAGGGCGCGGACATGGGTTTACACCTTGTGGTAGTCGGTTACCCGGGCCACTTCTTCCTTCGAGCCGAGGAACACCGCAACGCGCTGGTGCAGGCCTTCAGGCTGGATATCGAGGATGCGCTGGTGACCGTCGGTCGACGCACCGCCCGCCTGCTCCACCAGGAACGACATCGGGTTGGCTTCGTACATCAGGCGCAGCTTGCCCGGCTTGGACGGCTCGCGGCTGTCGCGCGGGTACATGAAAAGACCGCCACGGGTCAGGATGCGGTGCACGTCGGCCACCATCGCGGCGACCCAGCGCATGTTGTAGTTCTTTTTCAGCGGGCCTTCTTCGCCGGCCAGCAATTCCTCGACGTAGCGCTGTACCGGCGCTTCCCAGTGACGCTGGTTGGACATGTTGATCGCGAACTCCTGAGTGGAGGCCGGGATCTGGATGTCTTCGTGGGTCAGTACGAAGCTGCCCATTTCACGGTCGAGGGTAAAGCCTTTCACGCCATCACCGAGGGTCAGCACCAGCATGGTCTGCGGGCCATAGATGGCATAACCGGCGGCTACCTGCTCGGTGCCTGGCTGCAGGAAAGCCTTTTCGTTCAAGGCTTCGTTCTGGCTCAGGTATTCGTTCGGGCAACGCAGTACCGAGAAGATGGTACCGACCGGTGCGTTGATATCGATGTTCGACGAACCGTCCAGCGGGTCGAATACCAGCAGGTAGGCGCCTTTCGGGTATTTGCCGGGAATCTGGTAGGCATTGTCCATTTCCTCGGACGCCATGCCGGCCAGGTGACCGCCCCATTCGTTGGCTTCGAGGAGGATTTCGTTGGACAGTACGTCGAGCTTTTTCTGCACTTCGCCCTGCACGTTCTCGGTGCCCATGCTGCCCAGCACCCCACCCAGCGCGCCTTTGGAGACGGCATGGCTGATTTCCTTGCAGGCACGCGCGACCACTTCGATCAGGAAACGCAGATCGGCAGGCGTATTGTTGCTGCGGGTCTGCTCAATCAAATAGCGACTCAGGGTAACGCGGGACATGGATGGCTCCGGAGAAAGGGGGGCTGAAAAACCCGCGCAGTTTAACGCGAGTTGCGCTGCAAATCCTCCTGATCAGACTCGGATGGCGCACAGAGAGTTCACAGGTCGGAATCAGCGTAGTTCAAAAGCGCCGCAAGGCAGCTCATCGATGGTCAATCCAGGCCTCGCAGGAGCCGGCCTGCCGGCGATGGCGATAGTGTCAGCGCTGCCACCCCTGCAGGATGGCCGCCTGCGGCGGATCGCCGGCAAGCCGGCTCCTACACGGGCTTCTTGCGCAACAGGCTGAAGGCCATGCCGCCGAGCGCCGCCACACCCAGCAGTAGCACCGCCCACAAGCCGATCTTCTTCCAGTCGGTGCCGGGCGTAGCGCCAGCCGCCGCCGGTGGCGCCGCGACCACCACCGCCGCGCCCGGCGTCGCCTTGCCCAACCCCGCCAGGCGTTGCGGGCTGTAATCCGGAATCAGCGTTGACAGCGGCAAGTTCGCCGCGGCCACCGTCGCATTGCCCAGGGCCAGGGAGAACGGCGCATTGCCGCGCGCCAGAAACACCAGCTGCGTCGGCCGCACCGCATAACTCAAGGCCGGTGCCGTCGCCCCGAGACCACCGCCGCGCTCGTCGACGACCAGTTTCAACTGCGCCACCGCGTAACCGGACAACTCGAGCCTGTCCTGCACCACGTCCTGGCCATTCTGTGTCAGGCGATAAAGCAGGCCGCTGGTCAACGCTTGCCAGGCCTCATTGGCATTACGCCGCCCATACAGGCGCACCGGCGCCAGGCTGTTGGGCTGGGACAACTCGATCCGCACCTGCTCCAGGTTCAACCCGGCAGGAACTGCCCAAGTGTACTCCCCGGCCTTGGCGCTGCTGCCGGCCAGCGGCTGCGACCAGGCCAACGGCAACGACAGGCTGCTGGTGCTGCTCACCAGTTGCGCGGCATTCAGCACCGGTGCCGACTGCGGCGCCTGCCACAACAGGCGCAGGTAACGCGCCGACTGGCCAGGCAAGGTCACTTCACGCTGCTCGATCCGTTCGTCGGCAAACGACAGACGGGCAACCTGGCCATCACCCCAGGACTGCCAGTGCTGCAAATCGTCACTGGCTTCGATGCTGAAACGCTGGAAGCCGTCGCGCTCGCTGGTCCAGTCGAGAACCAGTTGCTGCAACGGGGTCTTGATCGCACTGGCATCGAGCAACCAGCCACGCAGCACTTCCTCGCCAACCTCCAGCTGACTGGACGGGGTCACCTCGACCAAAGTGCCGCTGGTGGTCGATTGCACGCGCACGCTGGGCGTGGCCTGGGGCGCGTCGGCCGAACTGAAGAGCGGAAACCACTTCACATCGACCTGCTGGCGCTGCTGGGTCGACTGTGCCTGCTCCTTGAGCAAGGCATAGGCCTGGGCTTCGCCCGCGGCGTTGAACACCCGTACGTCGTTCAACTGGGGTTGGCGCGACTGCGCCTGCAAGGCCAACGGCAGTTCCAGGCGATACCACGGGCCCTCGCCACCGAGGGTCAAGGGCACCAGCGTGGCGTAGTCCGCCGGTTTTTCCTGGGCCGACAACGATGCGCTCACACACAGCAGCAGAATGCCCAGGCAGCCCGGGCTCAGCTTACGAATCAAGATGACACTCCTTCATTTTGCGCTTTCGGCGGTTCGACATCCGGGCGTTTCGGCGGTAACGGAGCGAAATACCCGACCACCAGCATCAGCACCCCCACACCGATGAACGAGACAATCCGTGCCAGCCCGCCACGGTTGCTCAGCTCGACAAAGAACAGCTTGGCCACTACCAGCGCGATCAGCACCGCCCCGATCAGCCAGACCTCGCGACGATGACGCAGGTGCCCGCCGATCATCAGGCTCAGGGCGATCAGGCTCCAGGCAATCGACAACCCGGCCTGCACCAGCATCGACTCCAGCAGGGCATCGAGCTGGAACGGCACGCCGCCCCAATGATGCGCTGCCCGCATGACCAGCGCGGTGACGAAGGCGAACAACGACAACCCCGCCACCGCCTGGGTCGCCCACTCGGCCTGGCCGGCGCGGATGCCGAACTGCGGCAGCGCACTGCGCGACCAGACATAGATGCCCATCAGGGCGAACAGCAGCCCCAGCTCCAGCGGGTTGAGCAGCGGCACATAGGGCAATGGCTCGGCGCTGCCGTCACTGAAGGTGTTGGCCAGCCAGAACCAGGCAAGCATCAGCAACGCCAGGGGCAAGGCCGCGTACAGGCGATATTCGCGCGGATGGGCGGCAATCGGCCATGGCCCGTTGCGCGGCGCGGCCATCAGCACCAGGTACAGACTCGGCAGGACCGCGTAACCCAGCCAGCGCCAGGCGTTGTAGTGCTCGGACATCAACAGCAGGCCGTAGCGCAGTTCCAGCGCCAGCACGCCGAGGATCAACCAGCAGCCCAGCACATGAGCGATGCTCAAGGCGCGAGCCGGTAGTTGTGGCGCCAGCTTGCGCAGGGACAGCAGGTGTACGACGAACACCGCCAGCCAGGCGAGCCAGCCGAAGTTCGCCGCCGGGTGGTAGTGGCTGGACCAGCTCATCAGCAGCACCAGCGCCGACGCCGGCACCAGCACCGTGCACAGCAGCGCCAGGTCCGGCCAGCGCAGGCGCGTGGCCAACAGGGCCCACAGCGCGACACTGCCGGCAGGCACCAACAGCATCCAGAAGCTCCAACCCTCATTCCCGGCGGCACGCATCACTTCATACCACAAGGCGCCAAACCACCAGAGCGCTCCCCAGGTCAGCAGCACTTGCGAGAGACGCCGCAGAGGCAACGCATCAAATGCCGTCGCGGTCTTGCCCGCCTGCAGGCGCCAGGCGCCGATCAAGGCCACGATACCCAGGACCATCGGCGTCCAGAACCCACTGTTGGCCAGCAGCGGCAAGGCGTTTTCTTCCAGGGAGCCGGGATGCGGCCGATCGGCCAACAGAAAGGCCGTGCCACCCACCACCTGCAACAGCAGGCCGAAGACAAAACTCAGGCGCTGTTGCAGATACAGGCTCAGCCAGATGATCAGCAGGCCGCTGGCCGCCCACACGCCGCTGGCCGTGGCCCAGGGCAGGACAAACAGCACCGCCAGGTTGATCAGCGCCAGGCCGGCCAGAAGAATGACCGACAACGCCCGCAATAACCGTGTATCGCTACGGACCATCTCGTCCCGCGCCGCCAGCAACATCCCGGCGATCAGCGACAGGCCGATCAGCGAAGCACTCATCAAGCCATTCCAGCCCGCACTGAAGACCGCCGTCGAATCCCCTTCGGCACCCTTCAGGCGCAACAGGAACAAGGCGCCGCCGAGCAATTGCACGGCAAAGGCGCTGAACAGGAAGCTGCGCGATTGCAGGCGCAGGCCGACGAACAGGGTTACCAGTCCGGCCAGTGCCCAACTGATGGCCGTGCCCTGGGTGAAGAAAAACAGCGGTGCCAGCAGATACAGACACGCCAGGCCGAGACAGGCCAGCAGCGGAATCGTCCGGCGTTCCCAGGCGGCCGTCTGTTCCGGCGGGGCCTGGCGCAATTGCTGGAAGCTGAACAGCAGCGCCAGCCCCAACAACAATGCCCCCAGCGGAGCGCCGTCGAGCAGGCTGGTCTCGCCGCCATGCAGGGCATAGAGGAACGCCAGCGCCGAACCGAACTGCAGCAGCAAGGCAAATGCCCGGGCGAATGGCCGTTGCTGGCGCAGGCCAAGCCAGAAAATACCGGCGCCCTCCACCGCCCACGCCGCGGCGGTCCAGCGCGCATCGAGGCCCAGGGGAATCGCCAGGCTGGCGAAGATCACGCCCAGGGCCAGGCAGGTCTCGGCCAGCAACAACGCCCGGCCGCCCATCAACAGACGGGCCAGGCCCATGTAGACGATGCCCAGCGCCAGGGCACTGAACGCCGCCGCGAACTCGAGGTGCTGGACCAGCGCGAACTGCAGGCCGAAGCCCACCAGCGGCGGCCCGAACAGCATCGTACCGTCGACATAATCGCCCTGGCGCGCCGACCAGCGCAGCAGCCCCTCGCGGCTCTCGTCCTGCGGCCCGGCCGCCAGCTCAAGGAGCTTGCGACGGGCGAACAACAGGCCGATCGCCAGGTACATCAGGAAGAACAGCACCAGGAACGGCTCGGTGCTCCACAACAGCTCCGGCTGATAGGAGCGCAGGCCCCAGGCGAAACCGATGCCGAAAGTGCCGACAAAACCGATCAGGTTGAGCAGGCGCCAGGCCTTGAACCAGGCAATGGCGAGGATGCCGGCATTCAACAGGGCGAAGTAACTGAACAGCGCGACATGGTTGCCGGCACCGGTGGAAGTCAGGATCGGTGCCGCGAAACCGCCAAGGGCTGCGGCCGCCGCCAGGCCAAGGGCGTCCTGGGTCACCGCGAGAATCGCCGAGAACACCGTGACCGCCACCAGCAGCCCCAGCGCGGCGGACGGATCGAGCAACGGGTGCAGGCGCATCGCGGCAAACACCGTCAGGTACAGCACCGCGATCCCGGTGCCTTGCAGCATCAGGCCATAGTTGCTGTTGCGCAGGCGCAGCCACCAGCCCAGACCCAGCAGGCCGAGGGCGCAAGCCGCCACCCCGGCGTAACGCACTTCGATCGGCACCACCATGCCTTCAGTGGCGTAGCGCAGCAGGAAAGCCAGACCGAGGAACAGCAGCAGCACACCGACCCGCAGCACGGTATTGCCGCCAAACAGCCAGTTGCGGGCGCCCGCCAGGGCACGTTCGATCAGGTTCGGTTCACGCGCAACCGCGGGCGCGGCCGGTTGGCGCACCTCGGCCTGCATCGGTTCCGCTGCCCAGGCATCCACTTCGGGGCGCACGGCTTGCGGCTCGTCGCGGCGTGTTGGCTCGTGAATCTCGGCGGGCAGTTCCCAGATCAGTTCGGGAACCGCGCGCGGCTTTTCGGCAGTCGGCGGCGCAGTCGACTCGGCGGCCTGGGCCGGAGCCGGCGGTGGCATGTCCTCGACAATCGGCGACGCAGGGTCGACGGCAGCGGATGCGGCTGGGGATTCAGAGACCTTGACGCCCGAGACTTCGACCAGACGCAAACGCGCCTCGACATTCGCCAGGGCTTTTTTCGTCCCTTGCAGCTCGCTCAACTGCGCGGTCGCCTGCCGACCCAGGCTGGCCAGGCGAAACGCCTGGCCGATGCCCAGTCCGAGCAGCGCACCGATCAGGGCGTCGGCAATGGCCTCGTCGACCATCCAGCCCAACGCCAATCCGACCAGCATCAGAATCCATTGCATGCGCGATATCCCTAAGCGGCGTGATGGGGCCGAGGACTCGATGCCCCGGCCAATCTGCCGCGTAGTATATCGATCCGGCCCCACGGGAGTGGGGTCGGCCTCACAACTTAGTGCAAAAGATCACTCCAGTGCTTTCCAGATATCGGTGGCGTATTCGCGGATGGTCCGGTCCGAGGAGAACCAGCCCATCCGCGCACTGTTAAGTACAGCAGAACGCCACCATTCCTTACTGTCATGCCAGTGCGCCTCGACCCGGGCCTGGGCGGCCCAGTAGGCGTCGAAGTCGGCACAGACCAGGAAGCGGTCGTAATCGATCAGCGAATCGATCAGGCCGACATAACGCGCCGGATCGTCCGGGGAAAACACCCCACCCCGAATGGCCTGTAGCACATCGTTGAGGCGATGGGAGGCAGCCACGTCCGGTGCCGCGCTGAACTCACCATTGCGTTTGCGCGACTCCACCTGCTGGGCGCTGAGGCCGAAGATGAACATGTGCTCCTCGCCCACCCGCTCGCACATCTCCACGTTGGCGCCGTCCAGGGTGCCGATGGTCAACGCGCCGTTGAGGCCGAACTTCATGTTGCTGGTACCCGACGCCTCGAAGCCGGCGGTGGAGATCTGCTCCGACAGGTCGGCCGCCGGGATGATGCTTTCCGCCAGGCTGACGTTGTAGTTGGGCAGGAACACCACCTTGAGCAGGCCGCGCACGGTCGGGTCGTTGTTGACGGTGCGGGCGATGTCGTTGGTCAGCTTGATGATCAGCTTGGCCTGGTGATAACTGGCGGCGGCCTTGCCGGCGAAAATCTTCACCCGCGGCACCCAGTCGGTTTCCGGCTCGGCGCGGATCGCCTGGTACAGCGCCACGGTGTGCAGCAGGTTGAGCAACTGGCGCTTGTACTCGTGGATCCGCTTGACCTGCACATCGAACATCGCCGCCGGGTTGATCGCGATGCCCAGGCGGTCCTGGATCAACGCCGCCAGCGCCCGCTTGCTGTGCAAGCGCTGTTCGGCGAACTGCTTGCGAAAACCGGCCTTCTCGGCGAACGGCTCCAGGCCCTGCAACAGCTCCTCGGGATTGTCGAGCAGCTCCGGACCCAGGGCATCGACCATCATCTCGGTGAGCTGCGGGTTGGCCTGGTACAACCAGCGGCGGAAGGTGATGCCGTTGGTCTTGTTGTTGATCCGCTCCGGATAGAGCTTGTGCAACTCGGAGAACACCGTGCTGCGCATCAATTGCGTGTGCAGGCCGGAAACGCCGTTGACGCTGTGGGAACCGAGGAACGCCAGGTTGCCCATGCGCACCCGCCGGCCGTTGTCTTCCTCGATCAGCGACACCGCGCGCAGCACGTCGAAATCGTGGATTCCCTTGGCCCGCAGCGCATCGATATGCTGAGCGTTGATCAGGTAGATGATCTGCATGTGCCGCGGCAGCATGCGCTCCATCAACCCCACCGGCCAGGTTTCCAGGGCTTCCGGCAGCAGGGTGTGGTTGGTGTAGGACAGCGTCTCGACGGTGACCTGCCAGGCCGCATCCCAGGTCACGCCATGCAGGTCGACCAGTTGCCGCATCAGTTCGGCGACGGCAATCGACGGGTGGGTGTCGTTGAGCTGGATCGCCGCGTGCTCGCCGAGGCTGAGCACCGAGTCATGCATGTTCTTGTGCCGGCGCAGCAGGTCCTGCAACGACGCGGAGACAAAGAAGTATTCCTGGCGCAGCCGCAGCTCCTGGCCGGCCTCGGTGCTGTCCGCCGGGTAGAGCACGCGGGAGATGCTTTCGGCCCTGGCCACCTCGGCCACCGCTCCCAGGTGGTCACCGGCGTTGAAGCGCTCCAGGTGCAGCTCTTCCGTTGCCCGTGCCCGCCACAGGCGCAGGGTGTTGACGCTGGCGCCGCGCCAGCCGACCACCGGCGTATCGTAGGCCACCGCCCGCACGGTTTCCGCCGGCCACCAGACCTGCCGGCTCAGGCCGGCCTCGTCCTGCACGGTTTCGACGCTGCCGCCAAAGCCCACCGGGTAGATCACCTCGGCGCGCTCGAACTCCCAGGGGTTGCCGAAGTCCAGCCAGTTCTCGGTCTGTTCCTGCTGCCAGCCGTCGACGATGGCCTGGCGGAACAGCCCGTGCTCGTAGCGAATGCCATAGCCATGGCCGGCGATGCCCAGGGTCGACATGCTTTCCATGAAACATGCCGCCAGGCGCCCCAGGCCACCGTTGCCCAGGGCCGCATCGGGCTCCAGCAGGCGGATACGCTCCAGATCCACGCCGAGGTCCACCAGCGCCTCGCGGGCGATATCCAGCAGCCCGAGGTTGCTCAGGCTGTCGTACAGCAGCCGGCCGATCAGGAATTCCAGGGAGAGGTAATAGACACGCTTCTGGCCCTTGCGATAGATCTGTCGCGTGTGATCCATCCAGTGTTCGACCATATGGTCGCGGGCGGCCAAGGCAATCGCCTCGAACCAGTCGTGATCGAACGCGTGATCGGGGTCTTTACCCACCGCGTAGGTAAGTTTGGCGAGGACGGCGGCACGAAAGGCAGCCACCTCAGCGTCACGGACAAGCGGTTCCTGAGACATCGATGCGACCTCTAGCGAGATGGACGATTTAAAAGGCGAGTTGTCTGAGCCTAGTCGGTTCGACACAGGGCGATGGCTCTGGTTCGGGGTTTTTTCCGTCCATGATGGGAAAAGCCCGATAAATCCTGGATGCTCCAAAAAGATGCAACCATGCGCAAAACTCCCTTCAAACGTGCGGTTGTGGGAAAAACCGTCAAAAGGTTGTTCACAAATCCACCAGCCCCGGTATCATCGCGCGCCCTGATACACCCTGGACAACAGCCGGATGAAACCCACCCTGATCGCCGCCGCGGAACTCGACCGCCTCGAAACCTGGCAGAAGTACTCCAGCCATATGTGCGGAGGCTGCATGTCCAGTTGCTGCACCCTGCCCGTGGAGGTGAAGATCAAGGACCTGATCCGCATCGGCATCGTCGACGAGTTCGAGCGCGGCGACCCGCCGAAGAGCATCGCCAAGCGCCTGCAGAAGGAAGGGATCGTCGAACGCTACAACCAGAAGTCCGAGATCTTCACCCTGCAGCGCATGAGCAACAACGATTGCCTGTACCTGGATCGCAAGTCACGGCTGTGCACCATCTACGAAAAACGTCCGGACACCTGCCGTAACCATCCAAAAATCGGGCCACGCCCGGGGTATTGCGCCTACAAGCCCAAAGCGCCCGCGCCGCAGGCACCGATCAGGACGCTGGAACGGTTCTGACCGGTGCCCTCTCTCGGCCGCTCCGCCTCCTTGTGGGAGCCGGCTTGCTGGCGATGAGGCCAGTGAGCTTTGCATCGCCTGATAGGCCGTCATCGCCAGCAAGCCGGCTCCTACAGGTTTTGCGACAGTCTTGAGCCAGGGGTTGCATCAGCATTTCGGCCAGACAAACAAAAACGCCCCCGACCTTGCGGTCGGGGGCGTTTTTCATTCAGCCGGGGCTAGATGATCAAGCCTTGGCTTTCTTGGCAGCGCGGGTACGCTCGCTCTCGTCCAGGATCTTCTTGCGAAGACGGATGGACTTGGGAGTGACTTCACACAGCTCGTCATCCTGGATGAATTCCAGGGCCTGTTCCAGGGTGAAGCGAACAGGTGGAACCAGGGCGATGGTTTCGTCTTTACCCGAAGCACGCATGTTGTCGAGCTTCTTGCCCTTGGTAGGGTTGACGCCCAGGTCGTTGTCACGGGCGTTCAGACCCACGATCTGACCGTTGTAGATTTCCTGGCCGTGCTCGACGAACAGCTTGCCACGCGCCTGCAGGGTTTCCAGGGAGTAGGTCAGCGCCTTGCCGGTTTCAACCGAAACCAGTACGCCGTTCTGACGGCCGGACATGTCACCGGACTTCATCACGTCGTAACGATCGAAGATCGAAGTCAGGATGCCGCCACCGGAGGTCAGGGTCAGGAACTCGTTACGGAAGCCGATCAGGCCACGCGCCGGGATGTTGTACTCAAGGCGCACACGGCCCTTGCCATCCGGAACCATGTTGGTCAGGTCGCCTTTACGCAGACCCATCTGCTCCATGATTGCGCCCTGCGACTCTTCCGGCAGGTCGATGGTGACGTTTTCGTACGGTTCGTGCTTCACGCCGTCTACCAGACGGATGATCACTTCCGGACGGCCAACGCCCATTTCGAAGCCTTCGCGACGCATGGTTTCGATCAGTACCGAGAGGTGCAGCTCACCACGGCCGGAAACCTTGAACTTGTCGGCCGAGTCGCCTTCTTCAACGCGCAGTGCCACGTTGTACAGCAGCTCTTTGTCCAGACGTTCCTTGATGTTACGGCTGGTGACGAACTTGCCTTCCTTACCGCAGAACGGCGAGTCGTTGACCTGGAAGGTCATGGAAACGGTCGGCTCGTCAACGGTCAGCGGCTTCATCGCTTCGACGTTCAGTGGGTCGCACAGGGTGTCGGAGATGAACAGCTGATCGAAGCCGCTGATGCAGACGATGTCGCCGGCAGAAGCTTCTTCAACGTCGATGCGGTGCAGGCCGTGGTGACCCATCAGCTTCAGGATACGACCGTTGCGGCGCTTGCCGTCAGCGTCGATGGCGACAACCGGAGTGTTCGGCTTGACGCGACCACGAGCGATACGGCCAACACCGATAACACCCAGGAAGCTGTTGTAGTCCAGTGCGGAAATCTGCATCTGGAACGGACCGTCACGGTCGACTTTCGGTGCCGGAACGTGATCGACGACCGCCTGGTACAGCGGGGTCATGTCTTCAGCCATGTCGGTGTGGTCCAGACCGGCAATACCGTTCAGGGCCGAGGCGTAGACGACCTGGAAGTCCAGCTGTTCTTCGGTGGCACCCAGGTTGTCGAACAGGTCGAAGATCTGGTCCAGAACCCAGTCCGGACGCGCGCCTGGACGGTCGACCTTGTTGATGACCACGATCGGACGCAGGCCGGCTTCGAAAGCCTTCTTGGTCACGAAACGGGTTTGCGGCATAGGGCCGTCTTGAGCGTCAACCAGCAGCAGAACGGAGTCGACCATCGACATCACACGTTCAACTTCGCCGCCGAAGTCGGCGTGGCCCGGGGTGTCCACGATGTTGATGTGGTAGCCGTTCCAGTTGATGGCGGTGTTTTTCGCCAGGATGGTAATACCGCGCTCTTTTTCCTGGTCGTTGGAGTCCATCACGCGCTCGTCGTTGAGCTCGTTGCGCTCCAGGGTGCCGGATTGACGCAGGAGTTTGTCTACCAGGGTGGTCTTGCCATGGTCAACGTGAGCAATGATGGCGATGTTGCGTAGATTTTCGATCACTTGTGTATCTCGATCAGAGGATTCGGTGTGCTGACAAGTCTTGGCAGCGATTGACAGTAGTGTCCGGCGTGGCCGTTACAGCTTGACGGCGGCGTCGGGGGGCCGGTGACGCAGGCCACAGGCAAACAGCCCCGGGCACTTAGCTCGGTCGATAAACGCGCACATTGGCATGCCCCTCACTGAGCAAATGGTGGGCATGCAGGCGACTCATCACGCCTTTGTCGCAATACAGCAGGTACTGGCGAGTAGGGTCCAGTTCCTTGAAACGAGCGTTCAGTGCATAAAACGGCATCGCTTGTACCTCGATGCCAGCGAGTTCCAGCGGCTCATCGTCCTGGGCATCCGGATGACGGATGTCGATGACGATATGACCCGCCAGCGCTTCGCTGACTTCTTCGATCTGCAAGTCCTGGCCCAATTCGTCGATCACCCGATCGATCGGCACCAGTTTGGCTCGCTCGAGCGCACGCTCGAGGATCGCCATGTCGAACTCTTTCTCTTCGTGCTCCACGCGAGCGCGCTTGGCGTGGGTCTTCGGGTTGACCGAAATCACCCCGCAGTATTCGGGCATGTGCTTGGCGAAGTCGGCCGTGCCGATCCGGGTCGCCAGGTCGATGATGTCCTGCTTGTGGCTGGCGATCAGCGGGCGGATCACCAGCTTCTCGGTCACGCAGTCGATCACCGACAGGTTCGGCAGCGTCTGGCTGGAAACCTGGGAAATCGCCTCGCCGGTGACCAGCGCATCGATGTGCAACCGATCAGCCATGACTTCGGCCGCGCGCAACATCATACGCTTCAATACTACGCCCATATGACTGTTATCGACTTTTCCGAGAATTTCTCCCAGAACTTCCTCGAACGGTACGCTGATGAACAGCACCCGATGCGAGCTGCCGTACTTCTTCCACAGGTAATGAGCGACTTCCATCACCCCCAGCTCGTGGGCGCGCCCGCCGAGGTTGAAGAAGCAGAAATGGCTGATCAGGCCGCGGCGCATCATCTGGTAGGCGGCAACGGTGGAGTCGAAACCACCGGACATCAGCACCAGGGTCTGCTCGACCGAACCCAGCGGGTAACCGCCAAGGCCGTCATGCTGGCCGTGGATGACAAACAACCGTTTGTCGCGAATTTCCATCCGCACTTCGATTTCCGGCTCTTTCAGGGAAATCCCGGCGGCGGAGCACTGACGGCGCAGCTGGCTGCCGACGTATTTCTCCACTTCCATCGAGGTAAAGACGTGCTTGCCGGCGCGCTTGCAGCGCACGGAAAAGATCTTGCCCGGCAACACGTCGCCATAGTGCTGCCTGCACTTGGCGGTGATGTCGTCGAAGTCGCCCAGCGGGTACTCGTCGACCTGCAGCAAATGGGCGATCCCCGGCGTATTGCACAAGCGCGCGGTCAGCTCGTGCAGGGCTTTCGGGTCGGTCAGCGCGGTTTGCAGCTCGAGGTTGTCCCACACGCCATTCACCACCACAGCCGGGTCCAGGTCACGGAGCACGGCACGGATGTTCTTGGCCAGCTGGCGGATGAAACGCATCCGGACAGGGCGGCTTTTAATGGTGATTTCGGGGAAGACTTTTACGATTAGTTTCATGAAAACAGCGCGCGAAGGGCCGGCCGAAAAAGGGGGGCGCGGATTATAGCGGAAATTGCTCAAGGTTTAACCAGTTATTGTACAGATGGTTTTTGGCGCACCAAAAAAGACCGTAAGGGTATTTTTTGGCACTGAAAAGGTGCATTCGATGCACCGAAATTCTCCTATGCTGGCTGGAACGCTTGAGATTGGGGCAAAAAACCCATCACGGGGCACTGGCATGCAATTTGCTCCCTTGTGAGGCAGGTTGCCTTGGCCGAGTATTCGCGCCGGCATCACCACTATTTCAGGGCTAACTCCACTACCCAGCCCGAAGCCACCCGGAGGACACCATGTCGAAGTCGGTTCAACTCATCAAAGATCATGACGTTAAATGGATTGATCTGCGCTTCACGGACACCAAAGGTACTCAGCACCACGTGACCATGCCGGCTCGCGATGCGCTGGACGACGAATTCTTCGAAATCGGCAAGATGTTCGACGGTTCCTCCATCTCCGGCTGGAAGGGCATCGAAGCTTCCGACATGATCCTGATGCCGGACGACAGCACCGCCGTACTCGACCCGTTCACCGAAGAGCCGACCCTGATCCTGGTCTGCGACGTGATCGAGCCGTCGACCATGCAAGGCTACGACCGCGACCCACGTGCAATCGCCCGTCGCGCCGAGGAATACCTGAAGTCCACCGGTATCGGCGACACCGCTTTCTTCGGTCCCGAGCCAGAATTCTTCATCTTCGATTCGGTCAAGTTCAAGTCCGACATCTCCGGCTCCATGTTCAAGATCTTCTCCGAACAGGGTTCGTGGATGTCCGACCAGGACGTGGAAGGCGGCAACAAAGGCCACCGTCCAGGCATCAAGGGCGGCTACTTCCCGGTTCCACCGTTCGACCACGACCACGAAATCCGTACCTCCATGTGCAACGCGCTGGAAGAGATGGGCCAGACCGTCGAAGTTCACCACCACGAAGTGGCGACTGCCGGCCAGAACGAAATCGGCGTGAAGTTCAACACCCTGGTGGCCAAGGCTGACGAAGTCCAGACCCTGAAGTACTGCGTACACAACGTGGCTGATGCCTACGGCCGTACCGCTACCTTCATGCCAAAACCGCTGTACGGCGACAACGGCTCGGGTATGCACGTTCACATGTCCATCTCCAAGGATGGCAAGAACACCTTCGCCGGCGAAGGTTATGCCGGCCTGTCCGACACCGCCCTGTACTTCATCGGCGGTATCATCAAGCACGGTAAGGCCCTGAACGGCTTCACCAACCCGTCGACCAACTCCTACAAGCGTCTGGTCCCAGGTTTCGAAGCTCCGGTAATGCTGGCCTACTCGGCTCGCAACCGTTCCGCCTCGATCCGCATTCCTTACGTCAACAGCCCCAAGGCTCGTCGTATCGAAGCCCGCTTCCCGGATCCGGCTGCCAACCCTTACCTGGCCTTCGCTGCACTGATGATGGCCGGCCTGGACGGTATCCAGAACAAGATCCACCCTGGCGATGCTGCCGACAAGAACCTGTATGACCTGCCGCCTGAAGAGGCCAAAGAGATCCCACAAGTTTGCGGCAGCCTGAAAGAAGCCCTGGAAGAGCTGGACAAAGGTCGTGCGTTCCTGACCAAGGGCGGCGTTTTCAGCGACGACTTCATCGATGCCTACATCGAACTGAAAAGCGAAGAAGAAATCAAGGTCCGTACCTTCGTACACCCACTGGAATACGAGCTGTACTACAGCTGCTGATCCGGTTGCGCCTGCGCGAGCAGGCGCTGCTTTCAGAAAATGCCCCGTATCGAAAGGTACGGGGCATTTTTCATGGGCGAGGTTTCTCGGGGGCGACGACAGGGCAATTCGAGATTTCTTGCAATGTTTAGGCACTAGCCAAGGCGTTCAGACCAGCGTTGACTATCCTCTCCGGGATTGGATCCAAATCCTACGGAAACCGCCACGCACGGACGGCGAATGCAACCCGACACGGAGAGTTAACCCATGACGTTTCCTTCAAGCACCATTGCCGAACAGCTCGACAGCAGCGAACCGAAGACACCCGCCACACCGACCGCCGAAGTCCTGCTGCGCGCCAGCAGCGGCTGGGACGGCACCCCCTATGAAGCCTATCCCGCCGGCCCGCCCGAACTGACCCTGCTGCGGATCAACATCCCCGCCGACACCGAACTGAACTGGCATATCCACCCCATCCCCAGCGCTGCCTACATCATCTCCGGCGAAGTGCTGGTCGAGACGCGGGAAGGCAACAAGCAGACCCTGCTGAAATCCGGCGATACGATTGCCGCCGTGGTCAATGTCGAGCATCGCGCCAGGACCGGTGCCGTTCCGGTGGACCTGATGGTGTTCTATGCCGGCAGCGAAGGCATGGCGCTCTCGGAGGCGAGCGAGCCGGCCTGACCGGGCACAAACAAACGGCGCGCACCATTGCCGGATGCGGCAGTGGCGTGATTACGCTTTTTCATGAAAATGCGCTGGCGCTTGCAGGGCCTTGTGACGTTAACTCTGGGCCTGCATCCGCCACCGAAAAAGTCGAAGCCCGCCATGCTGCCGAACAACCGTATCGTGAGCCTGCTGCTTGCCAGCCTCCTGAGCGCCAACGTCCTTGCCGCCCCTGCCCCCGCGAAAGCTCCCGATGCCCTGGCGCCCCTGCTGCAGGCCATCAGCGAGCGCCTGAGCATCGCCGACCAGGTGGCGCTGACCAAATGGGACAGCGGCAAGCCGATCCAGGACAGCCCGCGCGAACAGCAGGTGATCGCCAATGCCCGGCAGCAGGCGGCCACCTACAAGATCCAGCCCGAAGACATCGGCGAGTTTGTCGCGGCGCAGATCGAGGCCAATAAACTGGTGCAGTACGCGCTGCTGGCCGAATGGCGAACAGCCGGCAAGGCACCGGTCATCCCCAGGCCCGATCTCGTCACACAGATCCGCCCGGCGCTGGATCAATTGCAGGCCAGGCTGCTGCAACACTATGCGGCTTTCACGCCTTACCGGCAGGACCCGCAATGTCCCGCCTGGTTGATCCAGGCCCGCCAGGCCCTGGCTTCCGACAGCATCCATGACCTGGCGCTGGTTCGCGCCACGGGCGAGCTGTGCCTGAATCCACAACAGTGAAAAGGCCCGGGATTGTGCTCTATGCTGACAGCGGGACACCGTTGAACGACGCGCCCCGATCAGGACCATCACCGGGAGTCTCCATGGCTCGACCCCTGCTCTACCTGCTGCTGGCCCTGGCGCTGCCCGTATCGGCGCAGATCTACAAATACACTGACGCCAACGGCAATACCGCCTACAGCAACCAGCCACCTGACGGCACCGCCGCCCAGGCCGTGGAGCTGCCGCCGCTCAACAGCGTCGAGACACAGAAGCCGAGCCAGCCGGCAGCTGCCAGACCCGGCACCACGCAGCCGGCGAAAACCCAGGAAAACCTTGCGCCCTACAGTGTGTTCGAACTGACGGATATTCCCACCCAGGAAGCCCTGCGCGCCAACAACGGGACCTTTACCGTCGGCGTGAAAATGGAGCCACGGCTGCAGCGCCAGCATCTGCTGCGGTTGGTGCTCGACGGCAATCCCTATGGTCAACCCGGCAATGTCCCGCGCCTGCAACTGGTGAACGTCGACCGTGGCGACCACACCCTCAGCGTGCAAGCCCTCGAAGGCGAGCAGGTCGTGCAGCAAAGCCCTACCGTGCCGTTCACCGTACAACGGGTGCATACACCTTGAGCCGTTCATGATTCGACTTTTCACCCGCGCGTTATGCCTGGCCCTGCCACTGCTCACCTTGCCGGCGCTGGCCGAGGTCTACACCTATATCGACAGCCAGGGTAACCGGGTCTTCACCGACCAGCCCCGCAAGGGTGCACAGCGGGTGCCGCTGGCGCCGAGCAACCGCATGTCGGCCAACCCCGGCAGTCCGACGCCGGCGCCCGCCAGCAGCCAGGCCAAGACCAGGCCGAAACCGATCTTCCACTACCAGATGGTGCGCATCCTGGTGCCCGATCCGGATGCCACGGTCCGCAGCACCGAGGGCGACCTGATCGTCAGCGTCACCAGCGAGCCCGGCCTGCAAGCCGGCCATGGCTATCGCCTGCTGCTGGACGGCCAGCCCACCGGCGCTCCCGGCACGAGCCCGGTGTTCGCCCTGAACAACATCGATCGCGGCAGCCACCAGCTCGCCGTGGAAATCCTCGACGAACAGGGGCGCATCGCCGAACGCACCGCCAACCAGCCGTTCCATATGGTGCGCATGTCCCTCAGCCAGAAACGCCAGGCACAACCCTGCCAGCTCGCCGATTACGGCCAGCGCCCGGAATGCCCGCTGGCGGACAAGCCAAAGGAAGAAAAAAGCAGCTTCCTGCCGTTTCTGTAGCCTCGCGCCACAAAAGCACCATGCTGGTGCACTAAACTGCACACCTACCCGAACCGAAGCCCATTTTGGTTCGAAAGTACCCGCCGCGACTGGCAGAACGCCACTCAATCGAGCCTGAAACGCCCATTTCAGGCAATTCGCGCTTCTTTTCGGAGCCTTGGTTTGGTTTTTGCATTTTCCCCGTATCGGCGCCTTGTTCGCGCGCGCAAATCGGGACCGGCCCCGTTTGCCATGCTCCAAAAGAGGTCCCCATGACCATCAGCGACGCCCTGCACAGACTGTTACTCGACAACCTGACCACCGCGACTATCCTGCTCAATGCCGAACTGCGCCTTGAGTACATGAACCCGGCGGCCGAAATGTTGCTCGCCATCAGCGGCCAGCGCAGCCATGGTCAATTCATCAGCGAGCTGTTCACCGAATCGACCGAGGCCCTCAATTCCCTGCGCCAGGCCGTCGAACAGGCGCACCCGTTCACCAAGCGCGAAGCCATGCTGACGGCGCTGACCGGCCAGACCCTGACCGTCGACTACGCCGTGACACCGATTCTCAGCCAGGGTGAAACCATGCTGCTGCTGGAAGTCCATCCCCGTGATCGCCTGCTGCGCATCACCAAGGAAGAGGCCCAGCTGTCCAAGCAGGAAACCACCAAGATGCTGGTGCGCGGCCTGGCCCACGAGATCAAGAACCCCCTCGGCGGGATTCGCGGCGCCGCCCAGTTGCTGGCCCGCGAGTTGCCGGAAGAAAGCCTCAAGGACTACACCAACGTCATCATCGAGGAAGCCGACCGCCTGCGAAACCTGGTGGATCGCATGCTCGGTTCGAACAAGCTGCCGTCGCTGGCCATGACCAACGTCCATGAAGTCCTGGAACGGGTCAGCAGCCTGGTGGAAGCGGAAAGCCAGGGCTGCATCACGCTGGTGCGCGACTATGACCCGAGTATCCCCGACGTATTGATCGACCGTGAACAGATGATCCAGGCCGTGCTCAATATCGTGCGCAACGCCATGCAGGCCATCAGCAGCCAGAACGAGCTGCGCCTGGGCCGCATCAGCCTGCGCACCCGGGCCATCCGCCAGTTCACCATCGGCCACATCCGCCACCGCCTGGTGACCAAGATCGAGATCACCGACAACGGTCCGGGCATTCCTGGCGAACTTCAGGAAACCATCTTCTATCCAATGGTCAGTGGTCGTCCGGACGGTACCGGGCTGGGCCTGGCCATTACCCAGAACATCATCAGCCAGCACCAGGGGCTGATCGAGTGTGAGAGCCATCCTGGCCATACCACCTTCTCGATCTTCCTGCCCCTGGAACAAGGAGCCGCATCGACATGAGCCGTAGTGAAACCGTGTGGATCGTCGATGACGACCGTTCTATCCGCTGGGTCCTGGAAAAAGCCCTGCAACAGGAAGGCATGACCACCCAGAGCTTCGACAGTGCCGATGGCGTGATGAGCCGCCTGGCCCGCCAGCAGCCGGACGTGATCATTTCCGACATCCGCATGCCCGGCGCCAGTGGCCTGGACCTGCTCGCGCGGATCCGCGAGCAGCACCCGCGCCTGCCGGTGATCATCATGACCGCCCATTCCGACCTCGACAGCGCCGTGGCGTCGTACCAGGGCGGAGCCTTCGAGTACCTGCCCAAACCGTTCGACGTCGACGAAGCGGTATCGCTGGTCAAGCGCGCCAACCAGCACGCCCAGGAGCAACAAGGCCTGGATGTGCCACCGACGCTGACCCGCACCCCGGAAATCATCGGCGAAGCGCCGGCGATGCAGGAAGTGTTTCGCGCCATCGGACGCCTGAGCCACTCCAATATCACCGTGCTGATCAACGGTGAGTCCGGTACCGGCAAGGAACTGGTGGCCCACGCCCTGCACCGTCACAGCCCACGGGCCGCGTCGCCGTTCATCGCCCTGAACATGGCGGCGATCCCCAAGGACCTGATGGAGTCGGAACTGTTCGGCCATGAAAAAGGCGCCTTCACCGGCGCGGCCAACCTGCGCCGTGGACGCTTCGAACAGGCCGACGGCGGCACCCTGTTCCTCGATGAAATCGGCGATATGCCGGCCGACACCCAGACCCGCCTGTTGCGGGTCCTGGCCGATGGCGAGTTCTACCGGGTCGGCGGTCATACGCCGGTCAAGGTCGACGTGCGGATCATCGCGGCGACCCACCAGAACCTGGAAACCCTGGTTCACGCCGGCAAGTTCCGCGAAGACCTGTTCCACCGCCTGAACGTGATCCGCATCCATATCCCGCGGATGTCGGATCGTCGCGAGGACATCCCGACCCTGGCCAAGCACTTCCTCGCCCGCGCGGCACAGGAGCTGTCGGTGGAGCCGAAGCTGCTGAAATCGGAAACCGAGGAATACCTGAAGAACCTGCCGTGGCCCGGCAACGTGCGCCAGTTGGAAAACACCTGCCGCTGGATCACGGTCATGGCCTCTGGTCGTGAAGTGCATATCAGCGACCTGCCGCCGGAGCTGTTGAACCTGCCACAGGATTCGGCGCCGGTGACCAACTGGGAGCAGGCCCTGCGCCAGTGGGCCGACCAGGCGCTTGCGCGCGGCCAGTCGAGCCTGCTGGACAGTGCCGTGCCGAGTTTCGAGCGGATCATGATCGAGACCGCCCTCAAGCACACCGCCGGCCGCCGCCGCGACGCCGCCGTGCTGCTGGGCTGGGGCCGCAACACCTTGACCCGCAAGATCAAGGAGCTGGGGATGAAGGTCGACGGCGGGGATGACGACGAAAGCGACGAAAGCTAAGCCCGACAAGCCCTGAGCTTCAAACCAAACCCTCTGCAGCCCCGCTGCGGAGGGTTTTTTATGGCTTGGCGTTACACAACTCCTTGTAGGAGCCGGCTTGCCGGCGATGGCGTCCGTTCGGGCGATGCAGGGTTCGAGGGCCTCATCGC
>NZ_JACAPR010000013.1:298893-528168 GCF_013385635.1 Pseudomonas gingeri | reverse complement strand
GACCGCGACACGGGCCGAGGCGCCTTCGAGTTCGGCCAGGCCTTCGGCAACGTCGAGGGCATCCAGGGCAGCCTTGGCACGGATGATCGCGGCGGAGTCGCTGGCGGTCACGGCACGGGCTTCAAGGGCGGCGGCACCACCGGCGCTGTCCAGGCGATCCATGTAGGCTTCGGCGGCATGGCCGGCGTTGGCGCCCTTGATCGCTACTTCGCCTTCTTCCTTGTCGAATTCGTCCCAGCTGAGCATCGGATATTCCTTGTATGGGGTGTTTGTAGGCCTGATTCACTGCCTTCTTACCAAGCAGGTAGACGCGCGTTTGCAACTCCCGGTCAACAGGATTCACAGCACAAGCAGGCATCGGAAAACCCTGGCACTCCAGGGGGATGAGAGGTGCCGTAGGAGAAGCATGGCACATCATGTAGTGTTTTTCTTTGGTGTGGGCACACTATATGGTGGTTTTTTCAGAGGGTCAATCTGGAAAAACACAACAGCGCTGTTTCGTCGCAGCACCCCGGCCAGCTCTCTGGCAGGCGGTTTTCAGGCGTAGGTCTGGAGCCCCCGCCAGTAAACCGCGAGGTGGCGCGGCACCACCCGACGCCCCGGTGGTTGCCGCGGCGCGACCTCTACCGGGAAGAGTGCTTGAGTGTTGTCAGGATTTCCCGCAGGCGCCGCGTCGTGCTTTCGCCGCTGGCCTGCATGGGGGCACGCAGCTCGTCACGGATCAGTCCCTGGAGGGTCAGGGCGGTTTTCACCGGGCCTGGATTGGGCTCGACGAACAGGGCCTGGATCAGCGGTGTCAGGCGGAAAAATGTCGTCCTGGCGGCGGCGAGCTGCTGCTCCCTCAGTTGGCGATACAGCTGCACGAACAACTCGGGGTGGACATGGGCCGAGGCGGCGATCACCCCGGTTGCCCCCAGGCACAGTGCATTGAAAATCTGGTTGTCCTCGCCGCACAAGACATCGACCCGACCGCTGGCCAGTAGTGCCAGGGTGTTGTTCAGGTTGCCGCCGCAGTCCTTGATGGCAACAATATTCTCGTGGGCGACGATATTCAGCAGGGTGGCCTGTTCGAAGCTCACCCCGGTGCGATAGGGAATGTCGTAGAGAATGACCGGCACGCTGGAGGCATCGGCGACCGTTTTGAAAAACGCTTCCAGACCGGCCTGGGAGGGGCGGATGTAGTAGGGCGCCGGCACCAGCAGGCCAGCCAGGGGGCGCTTGAGTATCTCGCTCTGGAACTGCAGCAGTTCGGTCAGGTTGTTGCCCGCCAGGCCCATCACCACCTGCTGCGGCGGCACCCACTCCAGCACTGCGTCAAGCACCGCCAGTTGTTCATGCTTGCCCAGCGCGGCCGCTTCCCCGGTGGTGCCACAGACTACGATGCCGTCGACGCCGCTTTCCAGCAGATGGCTGACCAGGCGGCGCAGGCCGACGAAGTCGATGGCCTGGTTGATAAACGGCGTGACGATGGGAACCCAGATACCGTGAAACGATGACATGCATTTTCTCCTGATGGTTGACCGTTTCGTCACCGTCAGAAGCGTAGAAGGAAGTTGGGAGGGAGGAGGGTGATCCGTCGCGCTCAATGTCCTGTCAGCTCATCTGACGGGACAGCGCGCCCCGGTCACATGAGCGACTGTTTCTTCGATTTAGGGGCAAACGCAACGCACACCGCTGCCTTGGCATTCAAGCCAACGGCGACGGTGATGAGGTTGAGCGTTGCGGACATATCTGTTTACACCCTGGATCAGGCGTTCAGTTTTAAAAGCTGGCGCCGGTTTTGTCAATCGTCGATGTGGTCTTATACACCTCAGGCCTCGGCACCCGGATGGCTCTCCATCAGTTCCCGGATCTTCTCGGCGGAGTCCACCAGCAGCATCTTGTGGGCTTCGGCGGCCGAGGCGGCGGCGCGTTCGAACATCACCTGCTCATGGGCGCGCACCGCGGCTTTCCAGTCCTCGTCGTCCAGCAGCGCTTCGGCCAGGTCCACCGCATCGCGCAGGGCCAGGTTGGCGCCTTCGCCGGCGGGCGGCATCAGGTGCGCGGCATCGCCCAGCAAGGTCACGCCGTCGCGGTGCGCCCAGCGATGACCGATGGGCAGGATATGAACCGGCCAGGGCCGTACCGGCTCTTGCGCGACCTGAAGCAGTTGCAGCAATGAAGCGTCCCAGTCGCCGAAGTCGCGGAGCAGGTCGACTCTGGTCTTTTCCTCAGGCCGGGTGGCTGGTTGGTGCAAGGCCGCATACACGCGGATATGGGCGTTGGCATTGCGCTGCGCGAAGATCGTCTGGTGCCCGCCCTTGGCAACCAGCATGCCGTGTCCGACCTTTTGTGCGACGTCGGGATAACGGGTATCGGCGTCGGGAATCGACAGTTCATGCAGGGTCAGCCCGGTGAAGTCGGGCGCCGTCGACGACACCAGCGGGCGCACCCGGGACCAGGCACCGTCGGCACCGACCACCAATTCGAAGCGCTGTGTCAGGCCGTTGTCGAAGCGCAGTTCGGTGTAGCCATCGTCCTGTTGCTCGGCGTCCCTGAGGGTATGGCCCCAGCGCAAGGCGTCTTCCGGGATCGACTCCAGCAGCAGTTCCCTCAACTGGCCACGGTCGATCTCCGGGCGGTCGCCGCTGGCCGCATCGGCTTTTTCCAGCAGCAGTGCGCCGTGCTTGTCGAACAGGCGAAAGCCCTGGTCTTCGTAGCGGGCAAACTTCTGGAAAACCTCGAACAAACCGCCACGCCGGAGTGCGTACTGGCCGGTCTCCACGTGCAGGTCGAGCATGCCGCCCTGGGGGCGGTGCGAGGCCGATTCGTCACGGTCGAAAATCAGAAAGGGCACGTCCTTGAGATACAGCATCCGAGCCAGCATCAAGCCGCCGAGACCGGCGCCGACAATGGCGATACGCGGATTCGATACCATGGTGTCATTCCGGAACGTTGTTTGTCATAGGCACCTATGATGTATTAACATAGGTGCCTATGACAAGGGGCGAAACATGAATGATGTGGATCTGTATCAGGTGCCTTCTTTCCTGATCAAGCGCGTGTCGCAGGAGTTGATTCGCCAGGCTGAAATACGCTTGCGGCCGTTGGCTATCGGCATGGCCAGTATGCCGGTGCTGGGCGCGTTGCAGCGGGGAGAGGCGCGGACGCAGGCCGAGCTCGCCCGGTTGTTGCAGGTCGAGCAACCGTCCATGGCCCAGACCCTGGCCCGCCTGGAGCGCGACGGGTTGATTCAGCGCCGTCCCGATCCGGAGCACAAGCGCATCCAGATCGTCGAACTGACCGAGCTGGGGCTCGCCCGGATACCTCAGGCCAAGGACATCCTCTGTGATGGTAATGACAAGGCGCTGCTGGGTTTCAGCGCTGACGAGGTGGCATTGTTCGTGGACTTTCTGCAGCGGGCCAACGCCAACCTGCGCAAGGAAGACTGAGGCTCGATGACAGGCGGCAAGACCATTGAGTCTTGCGTCGTCTCATCGAGCGCCATCGCCGGCAAGCCGGCTCCTACAGGGGTGGTTTCTCGGGTTGGGCAAGGTCATGAAATACCTGTTCCTCCAGACTCGTCCGAATCGCCGCTGCCAACTGCCGGACCGCTCCTGTCGGTTCTTCCACGGCACGATGCAAGACATAACCCAGGCTCGGCACGTCCGGGAGCCCCGGCAGCACTGCCAGATGAGCGGGCAGGCCGATGCGGGTGCGCAGGGTGATACCGAGGCCGGCCGCTACCGCCGCCCAGATCCCGCCGACGCTCGGGCTGGTGAGTGCCACCCGCCAGGGAATGCGGGCCTGATCCAGCGCCTGGGTGGCGGCGCTGCGCAGCACGCAGGGGGCGTCGAACATCACCAGGGGCAGGGGCGCGCCGCCCTGGTCCGTGGGCAAGGACAGGTCCTTGGGGCCGATCCACTGCATCGGCGTCATGCCGATCCGGCTGGAGTAGGGCGTATCGGCCGCTGTTTCCCAGGCCAGTGCCAGGTCCAGCTGACCGCGCTCGATCAGTCCCAACAGTTCGGCATTGCGGCCGATCCGCACTTCCAGACTGACCCGTGGATGAGCCTTGGCGAAGCGCCGCAGAATCTCGCTGAGCAGGTGCTCGCCGAAGTCTTCCTGCAGGCCGAGACGTACGCAGCCTTCGACCTGCGTTTCGTGCAGGCTTTCAAAGATCTCGTCGTTGAGTTCCAACAATCGGCGGGCATGGCTGAGCAGGGCTTCGCCCAGGGGCGTGAGTGCCAGCCCGCGTCCCGATTTCGCCAGCACCGCGCTGCCCACCTGGTCTTCGAGTTTCTTCAACTGGGCACTGACCGCCGAGGTCGAGCGCCCGAGCCGTTCGGCGGCCTTGGCGAAGCTGTTGAACTCGACGCCGGTCACGAAAGTACGCAGCACATCAAGATCGAAGGTCGGGCGGCGCATGGCTTGAATATCCATTAAAACGGGATGATGGGTTCTGTTTAATCTGATATTCGGAACAATCCTCCCTTGTTAGTTTCTCCTCGTCAACCCGATTACTGGAACTGCCAATCATGCCTTTCGCCCGTATTTCGCTGCACCGGGGCAAGTCGCCCGAGTACCTGAAACAGCTTTCGCAAAGTCTCCACGAGGCTTTGGTGGAGAGCTTCGAGGTGCCGCCCACCGACCGTTTCCAGGTCATTCATCAGCATGAGGTGGGGGAGCTGATCTTCGACGAACACTATCTTGGCGGCCCGCGCAGCCAGGACTATGTACTGATCGCTATTACCGCCGGCCGGCAGCGTGAGACTTCGCTCAAGCAGGCGTTCTACCGCACGCTGGTGCGGCGGCTGCAAGCGGCGCCTGGGCTGGACCCGGAGGATGTGATGGTGGTGATCACCACCACCGCCGCGGATGAATGGTCGTTTGCCGGCGGCCGGGGCAATTGAACACATTTCCTGGATGAGCGTTGCCTGTGTGGGAGGGGGCTTGCCCCCGAAGAGGCCCGCAAGATCGCTGAAATATTCGTCGCACTGCCGCTCGGACCAAGCCCGTTCCTGCAAGCTGTTCAGCACTCGGTGGCCGCAGCCTGGATGACCATTTCGCGAAAGCGCTGCAACACCGACGAGCTGTCACCCACCCGGGTTGCCAGGTGCAAGGGGGCAATCAGCCCCGGACACTCGGTCAGGGCGCGATAGGCGATACCGTCGCCCCGCAGGCGCTGCATCGAGGCCGGTACGATCGACACGCCGAGTCCCGCCGCCACCAGGCTCAGGGTCGCCGCCATGCGCGGTGCTTCCTGGATCACCCGCGGGCTGAAACCGGCTTCACGACAGGCCACCAGAATGGCGTCGTAGAGCCCCAGTCCGACCCGACGCCGATACAGCACAAAGGCTTCACCGGCGAGCGCGGACAAGGGCAGGGCGCTGGCGCTGTCCCGGGCCAGGGGATGATCCATCGGCAGCGCCAGCAACATGGGCTCGCTCAGGATCGGCTCGGCTTGCAGGGTCGGTGTGCCGCTCAGGGGCGAACGCACGAAGGCCGCGTCCAGGCGCTCGTGCACCAGTGCGTCCATCAACTCGCCGGTACCGGCTTCTTCCAGGGCCACCGAGACGCCGGAAAACGTTTCGCGAAAATGCCGCAGCACCCCCGGCACAAACGGATGCAAGGCGGCGGAGCTGGTGAAGCCGACTCCGAGCCGTCCCTGTTCGCCACGAGCGGCGCGGCGTACCACTTCGGTCACGCCTTCGGCCCGGGCCAGCACGGCCCGGGCTTCTTCCAGCAATGCCAGGCCGGCGGTGGTCGGGCGCACGCCACGGGGCAGGCGCTCCATCAGGGGCACGCCCATCTCGGCTTCAAGCTTCTGCAGCAGACGGGTAAGCGGCGGTTGCTGCATATGCAGACGTTCCGCCGCGCGGGTGATATGACCTTCCTCGGCGATCACGACAAAGGCGTGCAAACGACGCAGCTCAAGCATTTAAATACCTTTGGAGTATGGCAGCTTGTCATTATTGGCATTTGTCATCATGGTTTGCAAAACCTACGCTGTGCTCACTCCCCACACACAAGAGGAAGCGTGATGACCTGGTCAGCCAAGCAATATTCGACCTTTGAAGCAGAGCGAACCCGTCCCGTCCGTGATCTGGTCGCGGCGATCCCGACGCGTTCGGTACAGGTGGCCGTCGATCTGGGATGCGGTCCGGGCAACTCCACCGAGGTCCTGGCCCAGCGTTTCAGTGACGCGCGGGTCACCGGCATGGACAGTTCCGATGACATGCTGGTCAGTGCCCGCGAGCGTTTGCCCGCGCTGAATTTCGAACTGGCGGATATCGCGGCCTGGAACCCGGACCAGGCCTTCGATGTGATCCTGGCCAATGCTTCGCTGCAATGGCTGCCGGATCACGCCACGCTTTACCCCCATCTGGTGAGCAAGCTGGTAGCCGGGGGCAGCCTGGCGGTGCAGACCCCGGACAATATGCAGGAGCCGTCCCACCGGTTGGCCCGCGAAGTGGCGGCGGACGGACCGTGGGCGGCCAAGATCGGTGCGGTACGCCATCCGCCACGGCACGATGCGACGTTCTACTACGAGTTGCTGCGGCCACACTGCACGACGGTGGATGTCTGGCGCACCACGTATCACCATCCGCTGGCGGGTGGGCATGCGGCGGTGGTCGAGTGGTTCAAGGGCTCTGCCTTGCGGCCGTACCTGGCACCGCTGGATGAGGCGGAAAAGGTCGCTTACCTGCAGCGTTATCTGGCGGCGATCAGCGAGGCTTATCCGGCGTTGGCCGACGGCACGGTGCTGTTGCCGTTCCCACGCTTGTTCGTGGTCGCGACGCGCTGATCACGGATTCTGGAAAAAGTTGCGAATAAAAATCATGAGTGAGTTGTTCTCCCTTCAGACGCCGCCACACTGAACGCGACCCTGACCCGTGGAACTCTCACTCATGCACGACACCGTCCTGATACAACTCGCTCAAAAGCGCGGCAATGGTCCTTCGGCAACTGCCCGGGTGCTGGCCATCCTGGGGCTGATGCTCTGTGCGTTCATTACCGGCGCCACCCGCGCGGCGGATGCCCCGCCCAAGCTGCTGACGGCCGGTGATGCCACGGTACTCTCCGTGCGCGGTGAAGGCGTGCAGCTCTACAACTGCACCGCGGACACCTCGGGCAAACTCACCTGGCAGTTTCGCGAGCCTCTCGCCACCCTGATCTTCAACGGCAAGACTGTCGGACGGCACTTCGCCGGGCCGACCTGGGAGTTTGCCGACCGCAGTGCGGTAGTCGCCAAGGTCGTGTCCCAGCAACCGGGGGCAACGAAGAAAGACCTGGCGCTGCTCAAGCTGGAAGTGGTCGATCACCAGGGCAGCGGTGCCTTGTCGAAAGTGGTCTCGGTGCAGCGTCTCAACACCCGCGGCGGGGTTTTCTCCGGGGCCTGCACCCAGGCTGGGGCGATCCATGTCGAACCCTACAGCGCGGACTACCAATTTACCGCCGAATAGCCTTTTACCACTGACGTAGCCGCGGCCCGCGCTGATCCGGGACGGGCCTGCAAAACATCCCCTTTTGTTCCACTCCCCACAGACGGGCCCAGGCCCGTGTGCGGGCAACGCTGTGCCAAAAAAACACTTGACCCGCAAATCAGGAGCTTTCACATGATCAACCGTCTTCTCGTTGCAACGACCGTGACCCTGTTGGGCAGCCTGGCCGCCCAGGCCGCCGATCTGCCGACCTCGGCCCAATCGAGCTATGCGTCGTCCAACGGTGCCGTGGACTGGACCGGTTTCTACGGCGGCGTCAACGCCGGCGCAGGCTTCGGCGGCGACACTACCGTGCACACCAAGGGCCAGGCCGCACCGAACATCGCCAACATCGCCGGTGGCGCCCGTCCGGGCTCGGTCGACCTGGATCGCAACGGTTTTGTCGGTGGTGTGCAACTGGGCTACAACTACCAGTTCGGTCAGTGGGTAGCGGGTGTCGAGACTGACCTGTCCTACACCGACCTGGACGACAGCCGCAATATCGGCACCCGCCAGTTGAACACCGGCGCGGCGCTGAACAACAAGTTCGAATCGAAGATCAAGTACCTCGGTACCCTGCGCGGGCGTTTCGGCTATGCCTTCGACCGTACCCTGGTCTATGGCACCGCCGGTCTGGCCTATGGCGAAACCAGCCAGAGCGTCGACATGTTCGGCCCGACCGGCAACACCCAGTTCAGCGGCAGCCAGAGCCAGTTCAAGGTCGGTTACACCGTCGGTGCCGGTATCGAGCAGATGCTGACCAGCCAGCTGTCGCTCAAGACCGAATACCTCTACTACGACCTGGGTGAAGACAAACTCAACGTCAAGGTCATCCCTGGCAGCGGCGGCGCCGGCACCGGTTATGACTCCAAGTTCAAGAATGAAGGACAAATGCTGCGGGTGGGCTTGAACTACCGCTTCTGATCCCGGCGAGTGAGTGTGTGCCGCGGCCCGTCTTGGTCACAAGGCGGGCCGTTGTCGTACAAGATCCTCGCAACGACGCTGCCCATCGTGTCAGGATTGAGCACGATCATTGGCAAGCAAAGGCACTGCATGGACACGATTTCCCCGGGCCTGATGGTCGACGAATCAGGCATCACCCGCTGCCTCTGGCGCTCCTCCATGCTGGAGTATGTCCATTACCACGATGCGGAGTGGGGGCGTCCCGTCACCGATGATATTCGCCTGTTCGAGAAAATTTGCCTGGAAGGTTTCCAGGCCGGCATGGCCTGGATCACCATCCTGCGCAAACGCGAGAATTTCCGTGCAGCTTTTGATGGCTTCGATTTCCGGCGTGTGGCCCGCTACACCGACACGGATGTGGCCCGGCTGATGGATAATCCGGGTATCGTGCGTAATCGCAGCAAGATTCTTTCGGTGCTCAACAACGCTCGGCGCGCCTGTGAACTGACAGAGGAGAGCGGATCGCTGGCGGCCTGGATATGGTCGTTCGAGCCCTCGGCGGATGAGCGACCCGCCGTGGTGGACTTCGACTACTGGAAGGCCAACCCGACATCGCCGGCCTCGGTGCGCTTGTCCAAGGCCTTGAAAAAGCGCGGCTGGACCTTCGTCGGGCCCACCACGATCTACGCCCTGATGCAGGCCACGGGCATGGTCAACGACCACTTGGACGGCTGCGCCTGCCGGACCGAAATCGAGCACCTGCGCCAGGGACTGACGCGACCCTGAATCAGGCGTGGCGCAGCAGGTACTCGCTCAGCGCCTGGCGGGTCAGGTCGTTCAATGTCAGTTTCTGGCGCGTGGCGCTGAGGGCGGCGGCCAGGTGCAGGTCATGGCCGACCCGGACGTTGAACGAACCCTTGCACGGTACTTCGGGAGACTGCTTGAGGCGCTGGCAGTTGTCGAGATAGTCCTCCACCGCCTCCTTGAAGGCTGTTTCCAGCTCCGCCACGGTCTGCCCCTCGTAGCTCACCAGCGCCCGGATGAACTGAAGTTTGCCGAACAGGCAGTTGTCCTCGACGCTGGCTTCGATGGAGCCGTAATAGCCTTTGTAGTGCATCTGGTTGGTCACGGAATCAGTCCTCCTGAGCGTAGATGGTCGATCACCTGACGCCTGATATAGGTTCTCAGCTCATTGCCTGGATGAGGTTTATGCAGGCTGATCGCTGCAAGCGGGTCGCCGTTGTCGAACTTGACCCGGCTGCCTGAACCTTCAAGCCGGCGATAGCCGAAATGGCCCAGCAGCGTGACCAGTTCCGGCCATGTGAAGACCATCCATGGGTTGAGCAGTTTTGCGAGCAGCTTTTCATTCCTGGACACCGGGCCTCCTGCCTGCAACTAAATATAGTTGCACTGATGTTGAGGGTCAAGAATGAGTGGATTTGCCCAGGCGATCAAGAGGGGATCAGGCGCTGTTTACGTTTCCTACAGGCCTTGAGGAAAGGGTGCTGCGAGCGTTCGCGGGGATGGGGAACTGGCGGCTGAAGCAGCCGCCAGAACGATCCTGGCGGATCAGCCGATTTCAGGTAACGACTCGATAGCAAGGCTCGTAGGCCGCGCCGCCCGGCAGTTTCATCCGGTGTTGCGCGACGAAGGCCTGGAGCAGTTTGTCCAATGGCCGCATGACCTCGGCATCGCCGTGGATCTCGTAGGGGCCGTGTTCCTCGATCAGGCGAATACCCTTGTCCTTGACGTTGCCGGCGACGATCCCGGAAAACGCCCGGCGCAGGTTGGCCGCCAGTTGGTGGGCCGGCTGGTTGCGGTTCAGTTTCAGGCTGGCCATGTTGGCATGGGTCGGGTCGAACGGGCGCTGGAAACCTTCGTCGATCTTCAGCAGCCAGTTGAAGTGGAAGGCGTCGTTGCGTTCGCGACGGAACTGCTTGACGGCCTTGAGGCCCAGGGCCATCTGCCGGGCAACCTGCGCCGGATCGTCGATGATGATCTGGTAGTGCTGGTGCGCCGCTTCCCCCAGGGTTGCGCCGACAAAGGCATGCAACTGCTGCAGGTAGGCTTCCGCGCTTTTCGGCCCGGTGAGGATCACCGGGAACGGCAGGTCACGGTTGTCCGGGTGCATCAGGATCCCCAGCAGGTAGAGGAACTCCTCGGCCGTGCCGGCACCGCCCGGGAAGATGATGATGCCGTGGCCGACCCGCACGAACGCCTCCAGGCGCTTCTCGATGTCGGGCATGATCACCAGTTCGTTGACGATCGGGTTCGGCGCCTCGGCGGCGATGATGCCCGGTTCGGTCAGGCCCAGGTAGCGGCCGGTGGTGATGCGCTGCTTGGCGTGGGAGATGGTCGCGCCCTTCATCGGTCCCTTCATCACGCCGGGACCGCAGCCGGTGCAGATGTCCAGGCTGCGCAGGCCCAGTTCGTGGCCGACTTTCTTGGTGTACTGGTACTCCTCGCTGCTGATCGAATGACCGCCCCAGCACACCACCATCTTCGGCTCCAGGCCGGGACGCAGGGTGCGGGCATTGCGCAGCAGATGGAAAACGTAGTCGGTGATGCCCTGGGAACTGTCCAGGTCGATGCGCTGGCTTTCCAGTTCGTTCTCGGTGTAGACGATATCGCGCAGGGCGCTGAAGAGCATTTCCCGGGTGCTGGCGATCATCTCGCCGTCGACGAAGGCATCGGCCGGAGCGTTCAGCAGTTCCAGACGTACGCCACGGTCTTGCTGGTGAATGCGGATCTCGAAGTCCTTATAGGCTTCGAGGATGGTCTTGGCGTTGTCGACATGGGCGCCGGTATTGAGGATGGCCAGGGCGCACTGGCGGAACAGGGTATAGATGCTGCCGGAGCCGGCCTCGCTGAGTTGTTGCACTTCACGCTGGGAAAGGGTTTCAAGGCTGCCTTTGGGGCTGACCGAAGCATTGATTACAGATCGTTGGGTCATTCTCTATTCCATGAAAGCGACGCGGCCGGGCGACAGGGTGCAGGCGGCATCAGAAAGGCCGGCGTCGACCGTGGTCGTACGCCAGGGGTGAGGCAAGGCGCGATCATGCGCGGCGTTGTACCGCCACGCATTTGATCTCCGCCAGCAGGCCGGGGTGTGCCAGTTCCGCGACGCCGATCGACGTCCAGGCACAGTGCCCACGTGGAAACACACGATTCTTGACCTCGCGAAAGACTGCCATGTGCTGGCTCATATTGACATGATAGGTGGTCATCTCGACCACGTCGTCAAATGTACACCCGCCGGCGGCCAGGACCAGATGCAGGTTTTCCCAGCAGGCGACGAACTGCGCCTCGGGGTCGGTGATCACTTCCATTTGCGCGGTACGGCCCACCTGGCCGGCACAGTACAGCGTCGCTCCGACCTTGACGGCGGGGGCGTAGCCGGCGCGTTCGACGATCGGACGCATGGATTCTGGAATGATGATCTCGCGGTCTGTCATGGGGCGTTTTCCTGATAATGCGGGAACCGGGCACTCAAAAAGTGCCCTAGCATAGCTAAATCAGACGCCCAGGTGGGCCTCGCTGGTCCGAGGTACACCGTCGCGGGAACACTCAGTGCTGGGTCGTCCCTAGTTGCAGTTCCGCACACAGACCGCCGCCTTCACGGTTGCTCAGGGTCAGCGAGCCACCGAGGGCCACCGCCAGCTGCTGGGCGATCGCCAGCCCCAGGCCGGTGCCACCGGTACTGCGGTTGCGCGAGCTTTCCACGCGATAGAAGGGCTTGAGGACTTCCTGCAGCTCGTCCTCGGCGATCCCCGGGCCACGGTCGAGCACCAGGATCGATAGCCCCTGGTTGTCCTTCGACGTCACCACCAGTTGGGCGGAACCGGCGAACTTCAGGGCATTGTCCACCAGGTTGACCAGCACCCGGCGCAGGGCATGGGGGCGAACCTCGATCAGCGCGCCGTTCTTGCCCATCAACTCCACGGCCTGCCCGGTATCCTGGTAGTCGAACACCAGGCTGTCGAGGAACGAATCCAAGTCGATACGGCAACTGACCTCGGTGGCACCGTGCACGCTGCGGGCATAGGCGACGCCTTCGCGCACCAGGTGTTCGATCTCGCCCAGGTCCTGCCAGAGCTTGTCCTTCTCCGTGGACTCGTCCATGAACTCGGCACGCAGTTTCATGCGGGTGATGGGGGTCTGCAGATCATGGGAAATCGCCGCGAGCAATTGCATGCGTTCCTTGAGATAGTCGGCGATGCGTTTTTGCATGGCGTTGAACGCGGCGGCGGCATGGGCGACTTCGGAGGGGCCGGCTTCGTCCAGGTGCACGCCGTGGGTATTGGGATCGAGGTTTTCCACGGCCTGGGCCAGGCGGGTCAGCGGCCGCACGGCAATCCGCACGGCGAGCCAGGTGCAGGCGAGCATCAGCAGCAACTGCCCGAGCAGGACCACCGGCAGCCAGGGCAGCATGGGCATGATCGCCGGCCGCACGTCGATGGTCACCGGGCTGCCGTCCTTGAGTGTCAGGTGCGCCTGGAAGTGCTTCTGCGGCCCGGGAATATCGCTGAAGGTCACCGGGTAATCCGGGCCCAGGGCGTCCTCGATCGAAGGCACGGCAACTGGCAGGTCGCCCGCGCTCATGGGCACGCCATGGGCACCCTCGTCCAGCAGGTAGCCATAATTGTGCCGCGCCAGGCGTGGCAGCCAACTGTCGCGTTCCACCGCCGGCAGGCGTTCGAGAATGGCGATGGACGTCGACACATCGGTTTCCAGATTGCCGAGCATGGCGTTCTTCGCGCTTTCGTAGCGCTCATAGGCTTGCGCGGCGAAGGACAGCGCCTGGGCCAGGATCAGGCAGATCAGGAAAATCAGCGACAGCCGTGACGCCAGGGTGCGCGGCCAGTGCAAAACGCGTTTCATGACTCGGCACCGAGGATTTCCACCGGCAGGGAAAACACATAACCCTCGCTGCGCACGGTCTTGATATAGGCCGGCTCCCGCGCATCATCCAGCAGGCGTTGGCGCAGACGGCTGACCAGCAGATCGATGGAGCGGTCGAACAGATCGGCGTCGCGGCCCTGGGTCAGGTTGAGCAACTGGTCGCGATTGAGCACCCGCTGCGGGTGATCGAGAAACACCCGCAACAGGCGATACTCGGCGCCGCTGAGGGCCACCAGAGTGCCGTCCTCGTCCAGCAGGTGACGGGCGGTGGTGTCCAGCTTCCAGCGGCCGAAGCCCAGCAGGCGACCACTTTCGGTCACCACCAGGTTGGGCGGCAGCATCCGTGTGCGGCGCAGCACGGCATTGATCCGGGCGAGCAGTTCACGGGCGGCGAACGGCTTGACCAGGTAATCGTCGGCACCCATTTCGAGGCCGATGATCCGGTCGGTCTCATCGTTGCGGGCGGTCAGCATCAAGACCGGGGTGGCCTTGTGCTTGCCGGCGCGCAGTTCGCGACACAGCAACAGGCCATCGTCGCCGGGCATCATGATGTCCAGCACGATCAGGTCCACCGGGGTGGTTTCCAGGAAGGCGCGCATCTGCCGGCCGTCGGCGACGACAGTGGTACGCAGACCGTTTTTCTTCAGGTAGTTGCCCACCAGCTCCCTGATCTCCCGGTCATCGTCCACGATCAGGATGTGATCGACATGTTCCATCGTTTCAACCTCTGGCAAAAATGGGTCATGGTCCAGTCTAACGGGGGGCGCGACGCTTGCCTCCCGTGCTTTGTATTGCAGTGTATCTGGCGCATGGCGGATACATGGATATTCAAAAAAAGCCGGTTCACGGGCGAATCCGCTGCCCATCCTCGGCAAAATCCAGCGGGCCGCGATAGTTCTGGCGAATGGATTGGTGGGCGGCGTCACGGAACTCGGCGGTGGCGTCGAAGTTGATATGCCCGGCAAAATCCGCCAGGTAACTGAAGGTCTCCTGTGCGGCCAAAAGGCTGCCACTGCCCAGCAGCAGGCTGAACAGGGCCGTGCCCAACAGCAGGTTTTTCGGGAAAAGCATCGGGTGACTCCTCGTGTCCATCACTTCGGTGATGCAGTTCACCACAGTCATGTATCCGGGATACTTCCAGCGCGCGTTGTGTTCGTCGCACTTTTTCCCGCCGGAGTGTATCGCTGTGTATCCCGGGACGCTCCAGACACTTGAGGTTTAACAGCCGTCGGTTCACGACACACTCGGGATACCTGCCGGGCATTCAATGGGTCCCATCGAGACAACAGCGCTCGGCCTCACTGAATCCACCTACCGACGGGAACCGCCCATGAACACCAAAGCCATCTACGCCGCCTGCCTGTTTGCCGCCCTGAATATCTGCACCTTGTCGGCCCGGGCCGAAGCCCAAACTCAAGCCCAGCCAGAGACCTACAGCTACGGCACTCACCTGGATGTACGCAAAGTGCTGTCCCTGACCCAGGAAGCGGGTCCGGAGTGCAGTGTGGTCAATGCCCGGATGAGTTACCTCGACTCCCAGGGACAGCAGCACATCCTCGACTACCGCAAGTTTTCCGATATCTGCCATGAAGGGAGCTGAGCCTTGCAGCGTTTTGCCTTTGCCCTGTTTTGCCTTCTATTCCTGATACGAGAGTGCATGCCATGAGCCCCGTTAAAACCTACCTGAGTGCAATTGCTTTCTCCCTGGCCGGTGCGGCGGTGCACGCCGATGCCGCGGCCGAAAAACGCCAATGCCCGGACGGCGTGTGCTTCCAGCTGACGCCCGTGGCCGACCAGTCGCATGCGTCCTTGTTGAGCGAGAACGGTTCCAGCCGCACGCCCCAGGGCCGCTATCTGGAGGAGCAACAGGCCAACGCCCAGGCTTGAGCCGCGCGCCCGCTGACCGATCGTCCCGGCCCCGAGTGCCGGGCGAGCGGGCCGCCGGGCGACCGAGCTGTCGGTCAAGGCTAACGGACAAAAGATAGCGCCCAAGTCTCAATATCATGCTTTCCCGCGCCAACACCGTTCCCTGCCCCTGTGCAGGGCGTTAGGCTGCGTCGCTATATACATGACCCTATAGCGGTGGAGCGGCAGCATGAGCAAGCATCTGTGGAAAATGGCCTTGAGCGGGTTGGTCTTGTCGATGTCCCTGGCGGTCCAGGCGGCCGAGACGTTGCACGTCACCTATGCCGGCTCCATGGGCGTGGTCATGGACAAGGCTCTCGGGCCGGCGTTTGCCCGGCAACACCAACTGACCTACCAGGGGCAGGGCGAGGGTGCCTATGGCCTGGCGCGCATGCTCGCCTCGAAGAAGGTGGTGGCGGATGTGTTCGTTTCGATCACGCCGGGGCCCATCGAAATTCTCCGTCAGGCCGGACTGGTGGATGAGGCAGTACCGGTCGCCAGCACGCGCATGGTGATCGCCTATAACCCCAAGAGTTCGTTCGCCAAGGCGTTCGAGGCCAGCAAGGCGGCGAACACCGATCAACCCTGGTGGCAGGTGCTGCAGCAACCGGGGCTGCGTTTCGGTCGGACCGATGCGGCGACCGATCCCCAGGGTCAGAACATCGTGTTCGCCCTGCAACTGGCCGAAAAATACTACCGCCAGCCCGGCCTCGCGCAACGGGTGCTTGGCGAAGTACAGAATCCGGCCCAGGTGTTTGGCGAAGGCGGGTTGCTGACGCGCCTGGAGGCCGGGCAGGTCGACGCGGCCTCGGGCTACGAGAGTGCGACCTTGTCGGCGGGCTTGCCCTATGTGGCGCTGCCGGACGAGATCAACCTGAGCAACCCACGGTTCGCCAAGGACTGGTACGACACGGTCAGCCTCAGTCTCAAGGACAAGGCCGGCAAGGATCAGGTCCTGCATCCGCAACCGCTGGTGTTTTATGCGGCGGTCCTGAAGAACGCGCCGAATCCCGGGCAGGCCAAGGCCTTTGTTACCTTCATGCAATCGGCCGAAGGCCAGGCGTTGTTTGCCCATGATGGTTATGGCAAGCCCAAGGGCGATGCCCTGGTCAATTGAGGGTGTCAGCCTCGAACCTGCGGTTGTCGACCTGGCTCTGCGTGCCGGCGGGCCTGCTGCTGGGCCTGCCGTTCCTGGCACTGGTCCGGGAAACCGCCTGGAGCCACCTGCAACTCGCCTATGGCGATTGGAGTGCGCTGGGCGTTTCGCTGGGGCTGAGCGGGGTGTCCAGTGCCTTGATCGTGTTGCTGGGACTGCCCCTGGCTCGCTGGTTGGCGCGGACACGTTCGGTCTTCAAGCGCGGCGTGGAATCACTGGTGCTGATGGCTCTGCTGACCCCACCGCTGGCCATGGGCATCCTGCTGGTCTCGGCCTATGGGCCCTACGGCACCCTGGGCGGGCCGCTGGCGCGGCTGGGGGTGTCGCTGACCAACAATGCCCCGGCTTTTGTCCTGGCCCAGTTGTATGGCGGGCTGTCCTATTTTGTCCTGGCGGCCCGTTCGGCCTTCGAAGCGGTGCCGTTGTCCCTGGAGGAAGCCGCCCGTGGCCTGGGCTGCTCCAGCGTCCAGGTGCTGTGGCGCGTCACCTTGCCCCTGGCGGCGCGGGCGCTGGCCGCCGGGCTGGCGATTGTCTGGGTACGGGTCATCGGCGAGTTCGGCATCGTCATGATCTTTGCCTATTTTCCTCAGGGCATTCCGGTGAAGTTGTTCGTCAATCTGCAGAACGAGGGGGTGGATGCGGTCTATGCCTTGCTCTGGTTGCTGCTGCTGGTGACCTTGCCGTTTCCGCTGTGGTGCCTGTCGGCGTTTGGCCGGACGAACAAGTGGTAGCGTGGATAAACGCGGTTGTTTGTACGGCAACTAATAATATCGCCCACGACAAGTTCCTTGAATCGATCAAGTTATGGGCGTCTGTCCTTGTTTAAAAAAAGCTACTGTACTGGGTACAGTAGCTAAAGTCTTAACCAAAGGATGATGAAGAAGAGTATGGCCCAATCACTGTTCCAGCAACGCACCGGAGAATAATTGAGGCATAACTTTGCCATCGCTGAGAACAGTACCACTGTCATTCGATGATCGCTTATCACCCGTATCAATAGTCACTATTGATACAAACCTGCCGGATTGTATCGGCGCTCATGCTAAAAAATCGCCACTCGGGGAGCACCCGATACAACAAGAAGGGCATGAGCCTGTCATTGCGTCGTGACCACCGAGCACGACATCGCTGTATTAGCTCGCCTGCCATTACCCGGTTTCCTTCGACCACCCGCCCGGACACGCAACCTTGTTGCGCTGGCCACGGTTGGCGCTGGATACCTTATTGATAGAACCAAGGGGAAGTGTAATGAGGAGCGCAATCAAGTCGGCAAAATGGAATCTGCTCACGCTGGCGGTTTCACTGGGGCTGAGCCAGATGGCGAGCGCGGCCGCGGTCAGCGATCAGGCCGATAGCAAGGGGTTGGTGGAAGACAGCAGCCTCAATCTGCATCTCAAGAACTACTACTACAACAGCGACCGCAAGAACGGTAACGCCGACCGCAAGGACTGGACCCAGGGTGTGCTCGGCAACTTCAGTTCGGGTTTTACCCAGGGTACCGTCGGCTTCGGCGTGGACGCCTACGGCTTCTGGGGTATCAAGCTCGATGGTGGCGCCGGGACGTCTGGCACGGGCAACCTGCCGGTGCGTCGCGACGGTTCGCCGGAGGATGACTACGGTACCGCGGGCGGGGCGATCAAGGTGCGGATCTCCAAGACCGAGTTGCGTTTCGGTGACCTGCAACCCACCGCGCCGGTGTTCGCCGCCGGCGGCACGCGGCTGATGCCGCAGACCGCCACCGGCTTCAACCTGCTGAGCAGCGAGATCGCCGGGCTGGACCTGGACGCCGGGCACTTCACCGGTGGCAATGGCCCGGTCACCACCAACCACGACCACGACCTGTTTGCCTCTTACGCCAATGTCACCGCCAAGAGCATCGATTATGTCGGCGGCAAGTACACGGTGAATGACAACCTGCTGTTCAGCCTCTACGGCTCCGAGCTGGAAGATATCTGGCGCCAGTACTACGCGAACGCCAACTACACCCTGCCATTCTCCGCAGGCAACTCGCTGAACTTCGACTTCAATATCTATCGTACCAATGACGAAGGTCAGGCCAAGGCCGGCAGTATCAATAACACCACCTGGTCGCTGGCGGCCGCTTATACTTTCCTGACCGCTCACACAGTGACCGTGGCCTATCAGAAAGTGCATGGTAATACACCTTTCGATTATGTGGCTTTTGGCACTAACGGTCCCGGTGATACTGGCGATTCGATATTTCTCGCCAACTCCGTGCAGTACTCGGACTTCAACGGTCCGGGAGAAAAGTCCTGGCAGGGACGTTATGACCTGAACATGGCGAGTTACGGTGTACCGGGCCTGAGCTTCATGGTCCGTTATGTCCACGGCGATGATATCGACGGTACGAAGATGGCTTCCGACAGTCCTTATCGCAACTACAAGTACGGTGAGGATGGCAGCCACCACGAGACCAACCTGGAAGCCAAGTACATCGTCCAGGCCGGGCCACTGAAGGACCTTTCGGTGCGCATGCGCCAGGCCTGGCATACCGCCAACAACGACCAGGCCGAGGGCGACGTGAAGGAGTTCCGCCTGATCCTCGACTACCCGATCTCGATTCTGTAATGGATTGACGGGCGCACACCGCTGGCGCGCCCGACACGTCCCTGTAGGAGCCGGCTTGCCGGCGATGAGGCCCTTGAATTCCGTATCGTTCTTGCGGCCGCCATCGCCGGCAAGCCGGCTCCTACATGTTCTGCATTCCAGGGATGCCCATCAGTCGCTGAAATCGCCGTACTCGGCACCCATCCGACCGTTGCGCTTGACCCGGTACAACAGCTCGTCGACCTTCTCGACAAAGCCCAGTGCCGGTTCATCGAACGCGGGACGGATGGTGCCGACCCCGAGGCTGAGGCTCAACAGCCCGGACACCGCTGACTTCTCATGCTCGATCTGCTGCTGGCGCACCAGTTGCAGGCATTTCTCCGCCACTTGCCGGGCCTTGTCCGCCGGCGTTTCCGGCAGCAACCAGATAAATTCCTCGCCGCCGATCCGGGCAATGAAATCCCGTGGTCGGTTGGTCGCCTGGGACAGCGTCTGGGCCACCTGGCGCAGGGCTTCGTCACCCTTGATATGCCCGTAGTGGTCGTTGTACTGCTTGAAAAAATCGATATCGAGGATGATCAGCGACAGCGGCAGTTGATTGCGCTGGGCGTACTCCCACTCCCGGGCGAGCACGGTGTCGAACATGCGGCGGTTGGCGATGCCGGTCAGGCCGTCCTGGAACGAGTATTCCTCCAACTGCTTCTGCAGACGGATCAGGTGTTCCTCGGTCTTCTTGCGTTCGCTGATGTCGAACATGAAGCCGATCAGGGCCTCGACTTCGTCGTCCTTGCGCACCACATGCACCACGTCCCGGATCCACACGTAGTCGCCGCCGCTGGTCAGTGCGCGGTAATCGGCCTCGTGGTCGACGCCGGCCTTGGATTGCGACACACAGAAGTTCACCACGTATTCGCGATCATCCGGGTGCATGCGCGCCACCCAGTCATCGACCCCGACCCAGCTGTCCGGTGTCCAGCCCAGCAAGGTCTCGATCTGCGGGCCTATATAGCTGAAGGTCATGGTCCGCCAGTCGATTCGCCAGGGAATCGCCTTGGTGGATTCAAGCAGGGTCTTGTACACGTCATTATCGGTTTCGGCGGAAGGCGTGGCGCTCATGGTCGGGTCAGGCTTCGCTGGCGGAGATGGGCGCTAGAATGTTGCGCACACGGCACGGAATCAAGATCCAGGCGATGCAAGGCAAGGGATTTTGCTTTCCCCGCGCGGGCCTGTGTTGTAAAAGCAGTGACGCATCGGCTTTTTGAACGTCTATGACTAGAATCCGCGACGCTGCAATCGTCAGTGTCGATATCGGCCTAAGAGAAAAGGGGACCTTATGATCATCAAACCACGCGTTCGTGGCTTTATCTGTGTGACCACCCATCCGGTGGGCTGTGAAGCCAACGTCAAGCAACAGATTGACTACGTCACCCAGCAAGGCCCGGTCAATGATGGACCGAAGAACGTCCTGGTGCTCGGCGCCTCAACCGGCTATGGCCTGGCCGCACGGATTACCGCCGCATTCGGTTGCGGTGCCAAGACCCTCGGGGTGTTCTTCGAGCGTGAAGGCGACGAAGGCAAGCTCGGCACCGCCGGCTGGTACAACAGCGCGGCATTCCACAAGTTCGCCGACGCCGAAGGCCTGTACGCCAAGAGCATCAACGGCGATGCCTTCTCCGACGAGGTCAAGCGCCTGACCATCGAAACCATCAAGCGCGACCTGGGCAAGATCGACCTGGTGGTCTACAGCCTGGCGGCACCACGCCGTACCGACCCGAAGACCGGCGAAGTCTACAGCTCGACACTCAAGCCGATCGGCAAGTCGATCACCCAGCGTGGCCTGAACACCGACAAGGAAGAGGTCAATGTGACCACCTTGCCGGAAGCGACCCAGGAAGAAATCGACGGCACCGTCAAGGTCATGGGTGGCGAAGACTGGCAGCTGTGGATCGACGCCCTGGATGAAGCCGGCGTGCTGGCTGATGGCGCGAAAACCACCGCTTTCACCTACCTGGGCGAAAAGCTGACCCACGACATCTACTGGAACGGTTCCATTGGCGCGGCCAAGAAGGACCTGGACCAGAAGGTCCTGAAGATTCGTGAGCGTCTGGCGGCCAAGGGCGGCGACGCCCGCGTATCGGTACTCAAGGCCGTGGTGACCCAGGCCAGCTCGGCGATCCCGATCATGCCGCTGTACCTGTCGCTGCTGTTCAAGGTGATGAAGGAGCAGGGTGTCCATGAAGGTTGCATCGAGCAGGTCTACGGCCTGTACAAGGACAGCCTGTACTCGCCGACGCCGATTCTCGACGAAGACGGCCGCCTGCGTGCCGACTATAAGGAACTGGCGCCTGAAGTGCAGGATCTGGTCGGCAAGCTGTGGGACCAGGTGACCACCGAAAACCTCAATGAACTGACCGACTTCGCCGGCTACAAGGCCGAGTTCCTGCGTCTGTTCGGTTTTGGTGTCGAAGGCGTGGACTACGATGCGGATGTCAGCCCGGACGTGGCAATCGCCAACCTGATCCAGGCCTGATTCCGGTCTGATTCCGGTCTGTAGGCCCCGACCTGCGCCTATTGCGCAGGCCAGGGCCTACAGGTGATTCGAGGTGTCAGTCCCGGCGCCTCATATCCACACGTCATTGGCCGCCGTGCGTTCGCCCACCTCGGTGCCGGTGTTCAGCACCCCACGGGGCTCCACCAGCAGCAGTTTCACTTCCTTTTCCGCATAGGGCTTGTGCTCGACCCCCTTGGGCACCACCAGCATTTCTCCCTGCCCGAGCATGACCTGGCGATCACGGAAGTCGATGCGCAACGAGCCTTCGAGGACGATAAAGGTTTCATCGGTGTCGGCATGGATATGCCAGATGAAATCGCCTTCGATCTTTGCCACCTTGAACTGATAGTCGTTCATTTCGGCCACGACCTTGGCCTGCCATTGTTCGTCGAACAGGCTGAACTTCTCGGCGAAGTTGACGGGTAAGAATGTCTGCGGGGTATTCATGGGACCGGCCTCCGGGGAAATCACGAACCGCCAGCCTAGCGCCGTCCACCCGGGGATTCTTGTACGATCGTGCAACGCCTCAGCGGCGTGGGTTGCCGGCCAGTCGCTGCATTTTCTGCCAGTGTCCCGGGGCCAGGCCGAAGGTGGTACGGAACTGGCGGGTCATGTGGCTCTGGTCGGTGAACCCGGCCATCAGCGCGGCCTCGCTCAGCGAGTGGCCCTGCACCAGCAGCGAACGGACCAGGTCCAGCCGGCGCATGCTCAGGTAGCGATAGGGGCTGGTGCCGAACAGCAGGCGGAAGTCGCGGCACAGGTTCCAGCGATCGCGGCCGCTGTGTTCGGCCAGTTCATCGAGGGTCACGGTGCGGTCCAGTGAGCCATGAATGAACTCCCGGGCCCGCTCCGCCGCCAGGTAGTCGAAGCTGCGGCGTTTGCTCGGCGCACCGCAGACCGCATTCAGCGCTTGCGCCAGGTCGAAGATCGCATCCTGTTCTTCCAACGGATCGAGGGCGTTGTCCATGCTCTGCAGCAAGGCTTCGGTGGCGACCCGCAGGCGTGGGTCGGCACTCAGTCCGCCGGGCACGAAGGGCAGGGGCTGGCCGCCGAGGGCCGACTGGATCAACGACGGTTGCAGGTAGATCATGCGATATTTGAAGCCGTCGCGGGTCCCGGCCTCGCCGTCGTGGACCTCGTCCGGATGCAGCACCATGGTGCCGCCGGGCAGGCTGTGACGCTGGCTGCCGCGGTATTTGAAACTCTGTACCCCGCTCAGGGTACGCCCGATGGCGTAGGTGTCGTGACGGTGGAGTGTGAAGCCGTGGCCGGAGAAGAATGCTTCGAAGCGTTCCATCTGGCTGGACTGCGGTGCGCGCTGCACCCAGTCGACAATCGGCGTTTGCTTGCCCATGGCCTTGCCTGCTCTTTTACTGACCGAGATACGCGGCACCGACCTGGCCGAATGTCCGCGTTCTCGGATAGTAAAGGAAAACGCCCGGGACTGCTGGTCAGTCAAGCAGGCGCACCACCCCCTCTATCTCGACTGCCGCGCCACCTGGCAGGGAGTGCACACCGATGGCCGAGCGGGCATGCCGGCCGCGCTCGCCGAACACCTGGGTCAGCACTTCGGAGGCGGCATTGATCACCTCGGACTGGGCACCGAACCCGGGCTGGGCCCGCACGTAACCGGTGATGCGCACCACCTGGGCGACACGTTCGAGATCACCGTCACAGGCCGCCGCGACAATCGACAGGAAGTTCGCCACGCACAGGCGCGCGGCCTCTTGTGCCTGTTCGATCGACAGCTCCTGGCCGACGATCCCGGTATGGCGGATGTCCTCGTTATAGCGCGGCACCTGGCCGGACACCCACAACAGATTACCGTCGCGCAGACCCAACTGGAAATACCGGGGCACCACGAAGCGCTGCGGCGGATCGGGGTAGAGCGTCTCCAGCCGAGCCTTGAACGGCGGCAGGATTTCGCTGAACGGCAGCCACTGGACGTTCGCATCAAGCGCCATGGGCTTCTCCCGCCGGATGCTGCTCGCTGGCAAAGGCGCTATAGCCGCCGACAAAGCAGCCGGCCAGTGCAGTACCACCATGACCCAGGTCGAAACGGACGTGGATATCCGAAGGACGCCCCATGGCGCGGCCCTGATGCACCAGGATCGGCGCTTCGTCGGCCTCGATCATGCCGTACTCCAGCAGGCCGAAAGCCAGGGCCGTCGCGGCGATGCCGGTGGCGGCGTCTTCGGGATAACCCGAGGCCTTGGGAAACTGGCGGCTGTCGAATTGGCGCTCTACGCCGGGGTGTGGGCAGAACAGGTAGAAACCGGTGGAGTCCAGCAGCTCGCACAAGGCTTCGATCCGCGGTGAGTCCGGTCGGGCGGCGTCCAGCCGTTCGGGGCTTTTGACCGGGATCAGGGTCTTGACGCGGCTGGTGGCGGCGTTGAGGAACGGCAGGTCGAGGATATCCTCAGGCTGCAGGCCGATCGCGGCAATGATCTGCTCGCGCAGTTCGGGACGCTTCAGCGGCTCCACGGTGCCCAGTGGCTGGGAAATCTCGATAAACGGATCTTCGAGCCCGTCACCCTGGACATGGGCGGTCACGGTGCCGCTGAGGGTCTCGATGGACAGCCGGTTGCGGTCCAGCTTGCCGAGCTTGTGCAACAGCCAGACCGTGCCGATGGTGGCGTGGCCGCACATGTTCATTTCGTGCAGCGGGACGAAAAAGCGGAAGCGGTAGTCGTTGGCGGCGGGTTGTTCGGGGGGGAATGCAAAACCGCTTTCATGACCGTAGGCGCGGGCGATAGCGGTCATCTGCTCGGCTGCCAGGCCCTCGGCATCGACGACGATGGGCGCCGGGTTGCCGCCGCCGCGCTTGGACTTGAACACTTCTACAACCTGTACATCACTCATACCAGACCTCGAAATACGGGAGACGAGGTCGATTGTGGCGATAGCGCCGGGACGGCTCTAGGTCGATCGGGTCGATGATGCGGACATTTGGGCCATGGGCTAATGAGATTTGCGCAGGTCGCTGGGCACCAATCCCAGATAACGCTTGAACAGCCGGGCCAGGTAGGAGGGCGAATCGATACCCACCGCCAGACTGACTTCCAGGATCGACAGCGAGGTACTGGAAATCAGCCGGGCGGCCGTCTCCACCCGCGTACGGTTGGTGAAGTCCACCAGGGTTTCCTCGGCAAAGGTCTTGAACAGCCGGGTCAGGTGGCGGCGCGACAGGTGGAACTGATAGCCGAGGGTGTCGACGTCGAGATTGTCCTGCAGGTGATCGCGCACGTACATCTGGATATCGCGCACCAGCAGGGCGTTGCGGTGGCCGTCGGCGTTTTGCAGCGTCGGTTGCTGGCGCGCGATCAGCCGCGCGCACTCCTCGAACAGCAGGTGATTGAGGTGCGGCAGTTGGCGGCCGAAGGCTTCGGCGGACGAAGCCTGGGCGAGCTGGTCGTGCAGGAGCAGGATGCTGTCCAGTGCTTCGCTGCCTTGCCAGATCCCGGAGCGAGTGGCCTGGGTGGCGAAGCGGTCGTAGCCGGCGAGTTGCCCATGGTGCGCGATGTAGTTCGAATCGATATACAGCGTGATGTGTTTTTCCCGACCGGGGGCGGCCTGGGTCGAATGGGCGAAGTCCGCCGGCACCAGGGAAAACGCCTGGCGCGAGACGTGCACCGCATTGCTCATGTTTTCGGTCGCCAGGAACAGCCCGCCCTGGCGTGGCAACAGCAGCATATGACAGTCGTGGGCGTGCCAGTCCTGGGCATAACCGGTGCTTTCGCTGATCTCGAAACGGAACACATCGGGCGACATGCCGCTGAGCTTGGGCGATAAATGGGCCATGGGCTGACTCCTGGCGTTCATACAGGGTTACCGCGTTATCGTTCTGCGCGGGCAAGCCCGACTCCTACAGTACTGCGTCGAACACATAAGTTGCGTACGACACAAAAACGGTAGGAGCCGGGCTTGCCCGCGAAGAGGCCATCACGGTTGACAGAAAACCGCAGGCGACCCCAGTCTATCGATTAACGCGCCGGAACAAACGCCCGATCATCGCCCGGTTGCGGCGCCGACAGCGATTTCCAGTAGCGCTCGCCGACGGTATCGTCGTACATCCCTTCCCAGCGGGCCACGACCAGCACCGCCAGGGCATTGCCGACGATGTTCAGGGCGGTGCGGGCCATGTCCATGATCCGGTCGACCCCGGCGATAAAGGCCAGCCCTTCCAGCGGAATCCCGACGCTGCCCAGGGTTGCCAGCAGCACCACGAACGACACCCCCGGGACACCGGCAATCCCCTTGGACGTGACCATCAGCGTCAGCACCAGGGTGACCTGTTGCCCCAGGGACAAGTCGATACCGTACAACTGCGCGATAAAGACCGCCGCGATGCTCTGGTACAGGGTCGAGCCGTCGAGGTTGAACGAGTAGCCGGTCGGCACCACGAAGCGGCTGATGGCCCGCGGCGCGCCATAGGCTTCCATCTTCTCGATGATCCGTGGCAACACGGTTTCCGAACTGGCCGTGGAGTAGCCGAGGATCATCTCTGCCTTGAGAATCCGCATCAGCTTGAACACCGAGAAACCGCAGGCCCGGGCCACCAGCCCGAACACCACCACGCCGAAAAAGGCGATGGCGGCATAGACCAGGCTGACCAGGCGCGCCAGCGGCCACAGCGAGGCGAAGCCGAAGTTGGCGACGGTCACCGAAATCAGCGCGAAGACCCCCAGAGGGGCATAACGCATGATCATGTGCGTGACCTTGAACATACTCTGGGAAACCCCTTCCAGCACATTCACCAGGGGCAGGCGCAACTCGTCCTTGAGACTCGACAGGCCCAGGCCGAACATCACCGAGAAAAAAATGATCGGTAGCATGTCGCCGCGCACGATGGCCGCGAAGACATTGGACGGCACCAGGTTCAACAGGGTGGTGATAAAGGCGTGGTTGGCCTGGACTTCACTGGTGGTTTTCTCGTACTGCGAGATATCGGTGGTGCCCAGCAGGCTCATGTCGATGCCATGACCCGGCTGGAACAGATTGGCCAGGACCAGCCCGACAATGATCGCCAGGGTGGTGATGACCTCGAAATAGACCATGGTCTTGAAACCGATACGCCCGAGCTTCTTGCCGTCGCCGACCCCGGCGATGCCGACGATCAGCGAGGAAATGACGATCGGGATGACGATCATCTTGATCAGGCGGATAAACAGGTCGCCCGCCGGTTGCAGGATCGTGCCGATCCACCAGGCTTTATCCGCGCCGGAGTGATTGAGTAGCGCGCCAACGGCGATGCCCAGGATCAGACCGATGACGATCTGCCAGGCGAGGCTCAGTTTTGCCTTGGTCATAGTAGGTGGGTTCCCATGTTGTTAGAGGTCGATGCGGGGCGCCGGGGTGAGCAGAGGCTCGCCGCTTGTGCCGTTCAGCGGTAGCGCAGCTCGATGTTGAACTTCGGATCGGCGTCCGTGGACGCCGATCGGGCCCGACATGCTCACGATTGGGCCATGGGGGGGACGGGCTGAGCGACGGCGGCTCTGTTAGACTCGGTGAATTTGAGATTGCGAGGTGTACCGATGAGCGAACCGATTCGCCTGACCCAGTACAGCCACGGCGCAGGCTGTGGTTGCAAGATTTCGCCCCAGGTGCTGGAAGTGATCCTCGCCGGCAGTGGCGCGCAGAACCTGGACCCGAAGCTCTGGGTCGGCAACGCTTCGCGCGACGACGCGGCGGTGTATGCCATTGACGAAGAACGCGGCGTCGTCTCGACCACCGATTTTTTCATGCCGATCGTCGACGATCCGTTCGATTTCGGCCGGATTGCCGCGACCAATGCCATCAGCGACATCTACGCCATGGGTGGCGACCCGCTGATGGCCATCGCGATTCTCGGCTGGCCGGTGAACGTCTTGGCGCCGGAAATCGCCCGTGAAGTGATCCGTGGCGGCCGCGCCGTGTGTGATGCCGCCGGTATTCCGTTGGCCGGCGGGCACTCGATCGATGCCCCCGAGCCGATCTTCGGCCTGGCCGTTACCGGATTGGTGGACAAGCGCCACATGAAGCGCAACGACACCGCCACCGCCGGCTGCACCCTGTACCTGACCAAGCCCCTGGGCATCGGCGTGCTGACCACCGCGGAAAAGAAAGGCAAGCTGCGCAACGAAGACGTCGGCGTGGCCCGCGACTGGATGTGCACCCTGAACAAGCCCGGCAGCCGCTTCGGCAAGCTGGCGGGCGTGACCGCGATGACCGATGTCACCGGTTTCGGCCTGTTGGGGCATCTGGTGGAGATGGCCGACGGCAGCGGCCTCACCGCACGCATCGTCTATGAGCAGGTGCCGCGCCTGCCGGCGGTGGAGTACTACCTGGACCAGGGCTGCGTTCCGGGCGGCACGCTGCGCAATTTCGACAGCTATGCGAGCAAGGTCGGCCCCCTGCGCGAGCTGCACAAGCGCGTGCTGTGCGATCCGCAGACCAGCGGCGGCCTGCTGGTGGCGGTCACGGCCGAAGGCCAGGCGGAGTTTCTTGCCGTCGCCGCCGAACTGGGCCTGGCCCTGGAGCCCATCGGCCAGTTGGTGGAGCGACAGAGCCACGCGGTAGAGGTGCTCTGATGCCCGGCGATATCACCGACTACCGCGAACTGTTTCTCAACGATGTACCGATGATGGATACCCGGGCACCGGTCGAGTTCGCCAAGGGTTCTTTTCCCGGCGTGATCAACCTGCCATTGATGACCGACCTGGAGCGCCAGCGGGTCGGCACCTGCTACAAGCAGCACGGGCAGCAGGCGGCCATTGTCCTGGGTCACCAACTGGTGTCCGGCGATGTCAAGGCGGCCCGGCTGCAGGTCTGGGCCGATTTCACCCGGGCCCATCCCGATGGCGTGCTGTATTGCTTCCGTGGCGGCCTGCGTTCGCAGATCGTCCAGCAATGGCTCAAGGATGCCGGGATCGACTACCCACGGGTGACGGGCGGCTACAAGGCCATGCGTACCTTCCTGCTGCAGAGTATCGAGCAGACAGTGGCGCAGGCCGACTTCGTGCTGCTGGGCGGCATGACCGGCACCGGCAAGACCGACGTGATCGTCCAACTGGACAACAGCCTCGACCTGGAAGGGCACGCCAATCATCGCGGCTCCAGTTTCGGCAAGCGTGCCACGGGGCAACCGTCCAATATCGACTTCGAAAATCGCCTGGCCGTGGACCTGCTGAAGAAGCGCGCCCGCGGTATCGAACAGTTCGTGCTGGAAGACGAGAGTCGCATGGTCGGGCGGTGTGCCTTGCCGCTGGCGCTGTACCAGGGCATGCAGCGCTTCTCCATGGTCTGGCTCGAAGATAGCCTGGACAGCCGGGTCGAGCGGATCCTGCGCGACTATGTGGTGCAGCTCTGCGCGGAGTTTGTCGAGGTACATGGGGAGCAGGGTTACAAGCTGTTCGCCGAGCGGTTGCTGGCGAGCCTGGACAATATCCACAAGCGCCTGGGTGGCGAGCGTCATCAGCGCATGCGCGGGTTGATGGCCGATGCCCTGGCGGAGCAGGAACGCAGTGGCAGTGTCGACCTGCACCGCGCCTGGATCCAGGGCCTGCTCAACGAATACTACGATCCGATGTATGCGTTCCAGCGGGAAAGCAAGGGCGCGCGGATCGAGTTTGCCGGCGAGCAGGCGGCGGTGCTGGAGTACCTCAGGGCCCGTCGGCCCACCTGAGAATCCGAAGGTGATGCCCCCTGTGGGAGCGGGCTTGCCCGCGAAGAGGGCCTGGAGGCCGCCAGAAGCTTCGCGGGCAGGCACCGCTCCCACACGGGGCCTCGGTGGGTCTAGAGAATCACCACCGCCACCAGGCCGCTGACGATCCCCACCAGCATGGTCAGCACGGCCACGGTGATCAGCACCCGGGCATCGAAATCCTTGCGCAGCATCAGCAGCGACGGCAGGCTGATGCTCGGCAGGGTCATCAGCAGCGCGACGGCCGGGGCGGTGCCCAGGCCGAGGGTCATCATGGTCTGCACAATGGGGATTTCCGCCGCCGTCGGAATCACGAACAAAGTGCCGATGATCGCCAGCGGCACCAGCCACAGCAAGCTGTTGCCCATCGCACCGTCGACATGGGGAAACAGCCAGACCCGCGCCGCGCCCAGCAGCAGGACCGCGAGGATATAGATCGGAATGGTGCTCCAGAACAGTTGCCAGAGGGTCTTGCCCCAGCGGGCGAAGAAGCCCTGGGTGTCCGCGTTGCTGGCTTCCACTACCGCTTCCACGGCGGGTTCGGGCAGGGTTTCAGGTCGCGAAATGCGCTGGGCGATCAGCGACACCCCGAGCACCAGCACCAGGCCGGCCACCAGGCGGATCGCACTGAAGCCCCAGCCCAGCACAAAACCCATGAACACCAGCGTGGCCGGGTTGAGCACCGGGTTGGCGATCCAGAACGCCAGTGCCGCGCCGACCGAGACATTCTGTCGGCGCATCCCCGCGGCCACCGGAGCCGCACAGCATGAGCACATCATGCCGGGCAGGGCGAACAGCCCGCCGCGCAGGGTCGAGCCGAAGCCGGCGCGCCCGAACAGGCGCAGCAGCCAGTCCCGGGGAATCAGCACTTGCAGCAACGAACCGAGAATCACCGCCAGCACCGCGGCCTTCCAGATCGCCAGGAAATACACCTGGGCATAGGCCAGCGCGGCCGCGACCGGCGAAGCCGGATTGTCGTTGATGATCGAAGCGCCGATGCTGTGGCTGTCGGCGGCGACAAAGGCCTTGGCGTAGTAGGGCGACCACTTGACGTAGTACAGGCCGATGGCGGCAATGGCGAGAAACAGCAGCGGTTTCCACCAGAGCGACCAACCCCGGGCAGGGGCGGTGGAGGAGAGCGAAGTCATGGGGAGCGGTGTCCGGAGGCGAGTGAAGGGGAATGGGTGAATGATAACCCAGCCCCTGGCCTTCGCCACGTCATTCCCCGCCGAAAGCCTTGTAGGAGCCAGCTTGCCGGCGATGGTGGCAGATCGTTCCCACGCTGGAGCGTAGATCATTAGATCGTTCCCACGCTCCGCGTGGGAATGCCTCTCTGGACGCTCTGCGTCCGCTGTTGTGACGCGGAGCGTCACGGGCTGCGTTCCCACGCTGTAGCGTGGGAACGATCAAACAAGGGGCAGTGACGGCTCAGGTCATCGGCGGCAGGCGACGCTTGATCGGGCTTTTCTTGACGATGGCCGTGTTGGTCTCGGCATGGCTGTTGAGACGGTCGAGCAGGGTATCCAGCTGCTCCATGTCGCGCACATGCAGGCGGGCGATAAAGCAGTCGTCGCCGGTGACCTTGTCGCACTCGGTGAACTCCGGGATGGCCTGGATCTGCCGTTCCACCACCTGCAACTGGCCCGGCAGCGGGCGGATACGCACGATGGCCTGCAACAGATAACCGAAGGACCTGGGTTCGACTTCGACGGTGTAGCCCTTGATCACCCCGCGCTCTTCCAGACGGCGCAGGCGTTCGGCCACGCTGGGTGAAGACAGCCCGCTGATCTGCGCCAGGGCCTTGAGGGAACGTCGCGAGTCTTCCATCAGCGCCGCGAGCAAGAGTTGGTCAATCGCGTCAGTCATGACGGCCTCGTAAGGTGATAGGAAGATTTTGCCTTGATAAAAAAGGCAAGGTCGACATTCAGCCTGTCATAGGCGCTGGAGAAGCGCCAGGCCCGCTTGGCATACTTTGCTCATCTGCCAAGGAGTCTGATCATGCATCAATCACTGCATCGCGGGTCGCTGGAAATGGTCGCGGCCATGTTGATCTCGGGGACCATCGGCTGGTTCGTGCTGGTGTCCGGCCAGCCGGTACTGGACGTGGTGTTCTGGCGTTGCCTGCTCGGCGCGCTGACCTTGCTGGTGATCTGCGCGGTCATGGGCTTCCTGCGTCCGGGGATCCTGACCCGTACCACTTTCCTGCTGGCGGTGCTCAGCGGAGTGGCGATCGTCGGTAACTGGGTGCTGTTGTTCGCCTCCTATTCGCGGGCGTCGATTGCCATCGGTACGGCGGTCTACAACGTCCAACCCTTCATGCTGGTGGGCCTGGCCGCCTTGTTTCTCGGCGAGAAGATCACTGCGCAGAAGCTGTTCTGGTTGACCCTGGCCTTTGCCGGGATGCTGGCGATTGTCAGTGCTCATGGGCAACAGGGGGAAAGTGGCGGCGATTACCTGCTGGGGATTGGTCTGGCGCTGGGTGCGGCGCTGCTGTATGCCTTTGCCGCGCTGATCATCAAGCGCCTGGTCGGGACGCCACCGCACCTGATCGCGCTGATCCAGGTTTGCACCGGGGTGCTGTTGCTGGCGCCGTGGGCGAATGTGTCAGGACTGCCGGCGCAGGCCAGTGCCTGGGGCAGCCTGCTGACCCTGGGCATCGTCCACACCGGCGTGATGTATGTGCTGCTGTATGGGGCGATCCAGAAATTGCCGACGGCCCTGACCGGAGCGTTGTCGTTCATCTATCCGATTGCGGCGATCTTTGTCGACTGGTTCGCCTTCGGCCACCGCCTGGAGCTGTTGCAGTGGCTCGGGGTGATCGCGATCCTGCTGGCGGCGGCGGGCATGCAGCAGGGCTGGACGCCCTGGGCACGCCGAGTTGCCGTACATTGATGATCGTTCCCACGCTCCAGCGTGGGAATGCCTCTCTGGACGCTCTGCGTCCGCTGTTGTGACGCAGAGCGTCACGGGCTGCATGCCTTTGCTGCGCGAGGGAACGATCGGCGGGTCTTGAATCAGTTGCGATAACGCGCCGCCGGCAGCACTTGCATGTAGTTCGGCAGCATCGCCAGGCGTGCCGCTTCCAGGGCTTGCCACTGGCCTTCATCCGGCAGTGGTGGAATGGTCACGGTTTCACGGCGATCGAAGCCCACCAGCGCCGCATCCACCAGGTCGTCGACCTCCATCACCGCTGACAGATCCTCGACCCGCTTGCCGGAACGCTCCCAGATTTCGGTACGGGTGGCCGACGGCAGCACCGCCTGCACATACAGGCCCTGGGCGCCCAGTTCGATATTCAGCCCCTGGCTGAGGAACAGTACGAAGGCCTTGGTCGCGCCGTAGACCGTCAACTGGATTTCCGGGGCCAGGCCGACCACCGAGGCCACGTTGATGATCGAGCCGCCACCGGCCTGGACCAGGCGTGGGGTGATGGCGCTGGTCAGGCGGGCGAGAGCGGTGATGTTGAGGTTGATGATCTGGCTCACCACGTCCGGCGTCTGCTCGATAAAGGTGCCGGTGCCATTCATCCCGGCGTTGTTGACCAGGATACCGATGCTGGCATCGTCCTTGACCCGTGCTTCGATCCGGGCCAGGTCGCCGGCATCGGTCAGGTCGGCTTGCAACACGTCCACCGTGACGCCGGTTTCGCCGCGCAGGCGTTCGGCCAGGACATCCATGCGGGCCTTGTCCCGGGCAACCAGGACCAGATTGTGTCCGCGCTTGGCGAAACGGTCGGCATACACGGCGCCGATACCGGTGGAAGCGCCTGTGATCAGAACGGCAGGTTTGACGGTCATGGCAAGTAATCCTCGGTGCGTTGGGTTAATCATGATGTATGTCATGTTTAGTAAATATGATCGCTGTCATGTATACTGTCAAGCCTATCAGCGGAGGTTCGGATGAAAGTCAGTCGCGAGCAGGTTGCGCAAAACCGCGTGAATATCCTCGAGGCCGCCAGCCGGCTGTTTCGGGCCAAGGGTTATGAAGCGGTGACAGTGGCAGAGGTGATGAAAGCCGCGGGGCTGACCCATGGCGGTTTCTACGGGTATTTCGCCTCGAAGGACGATCTGGTGGCCCAGTCCCTGGCCCATGTGTTTTCCACGTCACCGCCGGCGGGTGCCGACGTGGCGGCGTATATCACGCAGTACCTGAGTAGCGCACACCTCGACGACTGCGCCGGCGGTTGCCCGATGGCCGGCCTGGCCTCGGAAACCAGCCGCCAGGCCCCCGAGGCGCGGGCGCAGATGAGTGCCAGCATCCGGCGGCAGATCGACCGCCTGGGCAAAGGCCTGCCGGGTGCCACGGCCGGGGAAAAACGCCGTGCCGCCACCGGCAACTGGGCGACGATGGTCGGTGCGATGGTGCTGGCACGGGTCTGTGACGATCCGCGGATGGCCGATGAAATACTCAAGGACACCCGCGACTGGTTGCTGGAGAAGGACCAGCTCGGCTGACGGCTCAGGCGCCGGGGGGCGGCGGCGATCCCGGCTCGGCGGCCAGTGCCTGTTGCACGCAGCATCGGGCGAGCAGGGTGGTCGGGTCGATCAGGCTGACGACGCCGCTGTCCAGGGCAAACCGCTCGGCATGGGGCAGGATCAGTGGCAGCTCGGTGCAGCCGAGGATCAACACCGAGGCCCCGGCCTGGCACAAATGGTCGGCGGCTTCGAGCAACTGCTCGCGGCAAAGGCCGTCGGTGTACCCGGCCTTGACGCCCCGTTCGCCATAGATGGCCGCCATGACCAGCGCCTGCACCGCCGGTTCGGGCTCGATCAGCCGCAGTCCCAGCTGCTGCGCAACCTCATGGTAGACACGACTCTGCAGGGTGCCTGAAGTGGCGAGCAAGCCGACGATTTTCCCCGCGCCATGCCGATCGGCGATATGGCGGACGGTCTCGCTGAGCATATTGATGATCGGCGTGCGCAGGTAGGGCTGGATGCGCTCGACAAAGGCGTGGGCGGTATTGCAGGGAATGGCGATGGCATGGGCGCCTTCCTGTTCCAGGCGTTTGCAGGTGGCGTACAGCGCCATGCTCGGGTCGGTGGCCTGGTGCAGCAGGTTGGCGGTGCGGTCGGGAATCTGCGGATTCTGTTCGACCACCATCTTGATATGGTCCTGGTCCTTGCCCGCCGGTGTGTGGCGGATCACCTTGGCCATGAAGTCGACCGTCGCCGCCGGACCGACGCCGCCGACGATCCCCAGCTTGAAACGCGGCGGTGGAGCCTGGTCACTGGCCCGGGTCGCGTAGTCGGCGTAGAGCTGGTTGGCATCGAGCAACGGTACGCCACGGCGTTGCAGATCGAGGCTGACCAGCGACAGCTCGGTCATGCCCGGCAGGATCAGCGTCACGTCCTGCTCCAGCAGTCCCTGGCAGGCCTGGTGCAGGTGTTCCAGGGGCGGTCCGTCGAAACAACCGTCCTTGATCCCGTCGAGACCGTACATGGCGTCCATCACCCTGGCCTGGGTCACATCGCTGGGATAGACCAGTTCATGGTCGGCACCGAAGTAGCGTTCGAACAGCCCGCCATGGCGTACATAATCCGAGGTCAGCACCCCCAGCCGGCTGCCCCGGGGCTGCGTCCGCTCGACCTGTTGACGCAAGGCGCCGAGCAGGTCGAATACCGGGATATTCAGCTCGGCCTGGATTTCCTCGCGAAAGGTATGGCTGGCGAAGCACGGCAACAGAATGGCATCGGCACCGCCACTCTCCAGGGACTGGCACATCTGGAACGCATAAAACTTGCGCGAACTCATGCTGGCGTCGCGGTCCAGCGGCAGCAGCACGTCCTTGAACGGATGCTGTTCGAACAGGAAGTGGTAGCGACCCTGGTCGGCGAGTACCGAGCGGCTTCTGATCAGCTTGAAGAACAGGTCGCCGCCGGCCAGCGAGCCCAGGCCCCCGACAATGCCGAAGGTCTTGCCGGGTGGGGTAAGGGTTTTTGCTTTCATGACCAGACTCAAGCCAGGGATGACGCGGTTTGTGCGGCGCCGGCAGGGACGGCTGGCGCTTGCGCGGGTTCGACGGTTTGCGTACCGTCTTCCATTTTCGCCACCACCGCGGTGGCGATGCTGTTGCCGACGATATTGGTTGCGGTACGGCCCATGTCGAGAAACTGATCGATGCCGATGATCAACAGCAGGCCGGCCTCGGGCAGGTTGAACATCGGCAGGGTGGCCGCGACCACCACCACCGAGGCCCGGGCAACGCCGGCCATGCCTTTGCTGGTGACCATCAGGGTCAACAGGATCAGTGCCTGCTGGGTGAAGCTCAGCTCGATGTTGTAGGCCTGGGCGATAAACATGATCGCGAAAGCCTGGTACATCATCGAACCGTCGAGGTTGAACGAGTAACCCAGGGGGAGCACAAAGCTGGAGACGCGCTTGGACGTGCCGAATTTCTCCAGGGCCTCGATGGTCTTGGGATAGGCCGACTCACTGCTGGCGGTGGAGAACGCCAGCAATACCGGCTCGCGGATCAGCTTGCCCAGGCGCCATACCGAACGGCCGAGGAACAGGTAGCCAGCGCCGAACAGCAGCGCCCACAGCAGCAGGATGCCGATATAGAACTCACCGATCAGCTTGCCGTAGTCCAGCAACAGGCCAAGGCCCTCGGTGGTGATCGCGGCGGCGATGGCGCAGAACACGCCGATGGGCGCGAAGCACATCACGTAGTCGGTGATGCGGAACATGATTTTCGCCAGTTCATCCACCAGGTTGCCGATGCCGTTGCAGCCCTGCTTCTTGAGAAAGGACAGGGCAAAGCCGAAGAACAGCGAGAAAATCACGATCTGCAGGATCTCGTTGTTGGCCATGGCTTCGGCGATGCTGCGGGGAAACACGTGGCCGATAAAAGTTTTGAGGCTGAAGTCGCCGACATTCACCGGGACCGCGGCGGCAACGGCCTGTACCTGCAGATTGAGGCCCGCACCCGGCTGGAACAAATTCACCAGCAGCATGCCGATCAGCAGGGACAGCATCGAGGCGCTGACAAACCAGATCATCGCCTTCAGGCCAATCCGGCCCACGGAGCGCGAGCTGCCCATGCTGGCAATGCCGCCCACCAAGGTGGCGAATACCAGTGGGGCGATGATCATCTTGATCATGCGCAGGAAGATGTCGGTCACCAGGCTGAAATACCCGGCCAGTTCCCTGGCGGCCTTGGCGTCGCCGGCGTAGCGGTGGCAGGCCCAGCCCACCAGGATGCCGAGGGCAATCGCCAGGGCAATTTGTTTTGGAAGTCGTTTGCTGTTCACAGGAACACCCTCAAGGACAAATCGTTGTTTTTTTCATCACGTGGCGACACGTTGGATGGGGTTTCAGCAGGGGTAAGTCGAAGCAACGGCTGCTTGTTCTTGTTGTGGGGCAAGAGCCGATGTCGCCAGTCTATGAGCGACCGCGGGGCTCGATGATGAGTAAATGCCATACACTCATGCGTAATCGGAATAGTTTGCCGGCGCTGATTGCCCGACACTGGCGCCTGTCTCCGACTACCCGTCCTCATCATCGCCCAATAGCCATCGTCGGGAGCCACCATGCAGATCAAGTGGATAGACGACATCCTCGCGGTTGCCGAACTGAAGAACTTTTCCCGTGCGGCCGAAGTGCGCTGCATTACCCAGTCAGCGCTGTCGCGGCGGATTCGTTCCCTGGAGGAGTGGGTCGGGGTGGAACTGGTGGATCGCGGCACCTATCCGGTGCAACTGACCGCGGCGGGCCGGACCTTTTGCGAGCAGGGCCGGGAAACCCTTGCTGACCTGATGGAACTGCGCTCGACCCTGCGCCATGGCGACCGCATGCCCGGGCGCTCGATCCAGGTGACCGCCGGTCACAGCCTGTCGATGACCTTCCTGCCCAAATGGCTGATGCGTTTCCAGCGCGGTAATGCCGGCTTCAGTGCCCGGGTGGTGGCGGCCAATATCCATGATGCGGTCATCGCCCTGGCAGAAGGCGGGTGCGACCTGATGATCGGTTATCACCATCCCCAGGCACCGATCCTGCTCGACCCGGAAAAGTTCATCAGCCTGACCCTGGGACATGACTCGTTTATCCCGGTATCGGCACCGGACAAGCACGGGGCGCCGCTGTATGCCTTGCCCGGCAAGAAGAAAGCGCCACTGCCGTATCTGGCCTACACCGCCACGACCTTCCTCGGGCGGGTGGTGGAGGTGATCCTGAAGAACGCCGAAAGCCCCTGCGAGTTGAACCGCTGCTATGAGGCCGACATGGCCATGCTGTTGATGAAGATGGCCCAGGAAGGTTATGGCATCACCTGGATGCCCGAGAGCGCGGTGCTCGACGAACTGCACAAGGGCACCCTGGTCCGGGCCGGCGGCCCCGCATGGAGCGCCGATCTGGAAATCCGTTCCTATTGCTCGGTGACCAATGCCAACCCGACCATGCGCGAGCTTTGGAAGTCCCTGGAAGCCGAGCGTCGCGGCGCCTGAATGTGCTGGTCAGTGGCTGCCCGGCGCCGTCTGTGCGGATGCCGGTGTACCGCCGCGGGTCAGCGTCAGTATGCCGGCCAGCAGCGCCGTGATGCCCAGGAACACCAGGGCGGAGCCAGTGTGCTGGGTCCGGTCGATCAGCCAGCCCATGACACTGGGGCCGACGAACCCGGAGAGGTTGCCGATGGAGTTGATGAACGCGATACCGGCTGCGGCAGCCACACCGCTCAGGCGCTGGGTGGGCAGGTTCCAGAATAGCGGCAACGCGGACAGGATGCCGACGCTGGCCAGGGTCAGGCCGAGCAGTGACAGGGTAATCCGCTGGTCACCCAGTACCGTGGCAAAGAAGCCAGCACTGGCCACGAGTGCCGCGAGTCCCACATGCAGTCCCCAGCGGCGGGTCCTGTCGGCACTGCGGGCCACCAGGTTCATCACCACCGCCGCGCACAGGTACGGTATTGCCGTTAGCCAGCCGATGGTCAGTGTGTCGCTGACACCGGCGCCCTTGATGATCGTCGGCAGCCAGAAATTGATGCCGTACAAGCCCATCAGCAGCAGGAAGTAGATCAGCGCAAACATCAGCGTGACGGGATTGAACAAATCCTTGAGGCGATGGGTGTGCTGCTGTTGCCCGGGCGTTGCCAGGTCTGCTCGCAGCAGGGCTTTTTCCCTGTTGTCCAGCCAGTCGGCCTGTTGCGGCGTGCTCGGCAGCAGCCAGTAGACCAGGCCCGCCACCAGCACCGATGGCAGCCCTTCGATAAGAAACATCCAGCGCCAGCCCGCCAGGCCATGGGTGGCGTCCATCGCCGACATGATCCAGCCCGAGACCGGGCCGCTGATCACACCCGCCAACGCGCTGGCCGTCATGAACAGGGTGGTCATGCGTCCGCGCCGCTGCGCCGCAAACCAATAGGTCAGGTACAGAATCACGCCCGGAAAGAAGCCGGCTTCGGCCACGCCGAGCAAGAAGCGCTGGATGTAGAAGGCCGTCGGTGTCTGGATAAACATGGCGGCTGCCGAGACCAGCCCCCAGGTCAGCATGATGCGCGCGATCCATGCTCGTGCGCCGAGGCGATGCAGCAGCAGATTGCTCGGCACTTCGAAGAGGAAGTAGCCGAGGAAAAAAATCCCGGCACCGAGCCCATAGGCACTGGCGCTGAGTTGCAGGTCGGTCGCCATCTGCAATTTTGCCGTGCCGATATTGACCCGATCGAGAAAGGCCAGGACCTGGGCCAGCAGCAACACTGGCATCAAGCGCCAGGTGATGCGCAGGTAGATCGGATCCATTCGGCGGGGCGATGTGGCGGGAGACGCGATACTGTCGAGGTTGTCGTCTCTGGACGAGGTTTCCGGCAACGAGGTGCTGGGTAATGACGAATTATTTGAGTTGTATGTCATGGCGGTTTTCCAGGTGAGGCGGGGAGGCGGGTCAGGAAATCGGCGGGGCAATGAAGGTCATGCCGTCCTGCTGTCGCGAATCGGTTTTCAGGTAGGACGAGCGCTCGACACTTTCGATAAACACGCAGCACTGCCACCAGGAACGGCTATCGAAAGCATTGATCGCGGCTACGAGGCGGTCGTGGATGATCTGTGCCATTTGCTGCTGGACCTCTCGCGGGCGAGGATTCGTGGTGATCAGCCGGGCAATCACGAATTCGGCTTGCGGATCGGCTCCGGCCAGTGTCGCGTGACAGGCGTATACGCGGCTCTTGAAGTCGCCCAACCGGGCATGGCCGGTCGCGGCGATATCGGTGTGGATCGTGCTCATGATCTGCACGAAGTCCAGGCGGCTTAAAAGCCCTGCGGTGCTTTCAAAGACAATGTGAGGCATAGCGAGATTTTCTCGGACGGCAGGTGAGGCTTCATTTAAACAAGCATCTTTTGCATAATAAAATTATGTTTGTCTTGTTGAGGTATAAGGGTTTGTTATGAATACGGCTGCGATTGATCTCCGCCTGCTGCGCAGTTTTATTGCCACCGCTCGCTTGGGCAGCGTGACCCGGGCGGCTGCGTTGCTGCACCTGACCCAGCCGGCCCTATCGCAGCATCTACGTGAATTGAAGGACTTGATGGGGGTTCAACTGCTTGATCGTGTCGGACGCGGCGTGGCCCTGACACCGGCGGGTATCGAACTGTTCGGGCTACTGGAGCCATTGCTGGAAGACCTGGACACGGCGCTGGCTTCGGTTCACGGGTTGTCGAGAGAGGTGAAGGGACGCTTGCGGATCGGTGCCATTGACACCTATTCACGGGCGCTGGTGATCCCGGCGGTCGCCCAGCTCCTGCTTGCCCACCCTGATTTGAAGGTCTCGATCGAGGAAATGCCCGCGGCACAGATTGATAGGGCGCTGACCGAAAACGAGATCGACATCGGGCTGGCGTTTTCAAACCTGTCCAGCGCAGACATCGATCAGTGCACCTTGTTCGAGGAGAACCTGGCACTGATTCGCCTGCGTTTGGTGGGTGAGGGCCGTGGCCGCGCGCGTGTCTCGATGGAGGAGTTGGCAGGCCTGCGACTGGCCTTGCTCAATCGCAACTTCGCCATGCGGCGGCAGATCGATTCAGCATTTTCGCGTGCCGGCTTGCCGCTGGACGTGCGTGTCGAGGCGGCCAATGTCGATTCGCTGGTGCGGCTGGCGGACCGCGGCGATTGGGCGATCATTGCCAGTCCACTGGCTATCGACGATAGCGAACGGTTTGAGGTGCGCGACATCGATCATGTCGACCTGAGCCGTATCGCGGCGTTGCGCTGGCGCCGTGGCCGCTCGTTCTCCGCCGCCACCCTGGCCTTCAATCAACGACTGATCAATCGGCTCCGGCAGTTACCAGGCATTCACCTATCCAGTGAGGCGCAAGGGATGGCGGACGTCTGATGGGCCTGGTCGGGTCCTGAAGGGGGCCGGTCAGTTGCCGATCAGATACAGGCAGATCGACAGGGTCACCAGCGATCCCAGGGTGGAAATCAGGATGGTGCTCGACACCACCGAGGCTTCGCGCTTGTAGTACTCGGCCAGCATGAAGGGCCCGGTACCGGTGGGCAGGGCGCTCAGCAGCAGGGCCGAATTGGCCCACAGCGGTGGCAGGTGAAAGACCTTGAAAGCCAGGAACCAGGTCAGCAGCGGATGGCCGATCAGCTTGATCAGCACCAGCAGCGTCACGCCCTGGCGCGGACCCTGTTGCTTGTGGGCGAGGAACAGCCCGAGGGAGATCAGCGCGCAAGGAATGGTGGCGGCGCCCAGCAGGTCGAGGAACTTCTCGACCGGTGCGGGTAACGGCGCACCGCCCCAGGCCCACAACGCCCCGAGCAGTGGCGACACCACCAGCGGGTTTTTCGCCAGGGCCAGCAGCACCTTGAAGATGATCCGGTGCACCTGGCGCTCGGTCTGCAGGCCGACCTCTATACATACCAGGGCCAGTCCGAACAGTACGCAGACCACCAGCAGGGAGGCGATCAACGCCGGTTCCAGGCCATTCTGGCCCAGCACCATCACGCACAGCGGGATGCCGATATAGCCGGTATTGGCATAGGAGGCACTGAGGGCATCGATGCTCGCATCGGCGAAATGCCCGGCCTTGCGCCAGCGCAGCAACAGGGTCAGGACAAACATCGCCAGTGTGCTGAGGGTAAATGCCAGGACAAAGCCCGGGTGCCAGATCTGCTCCCAGGTGGCCGTCGCCGTGGCCTTGAACAGCAAGGCCGGCAGGCACAGCCAGACCACCATGCGGTTGATCTCGGAGGCCGCGTTGGGCCCCAGGCGATTGCTGCGACGGCAGATGAAGCCGACCAGGATCAGGGCAAAGATGGGCAGCAGGACGCTTAATACGGAAGACATTGAAGCCGGAGCCTTGGACATGCGCGGGTGGGTGGGGAAGGGTAAAGGGGGAGATCGTTAGCTTGCAATCTTTACCCGCGATGTTTCATGAGAAAGCCGCCTGCATGAGCCCCGCTGACACGACAAGGTCGNNCGACCTTGTCGTGTCAGCGGGCCTCGCGCTCCAGCAACTGCCGCTTGCGTTCCACGCCCCAGCGATAACCGGACAACCCGCCATCGCTGCGTACCACCCGATGGCAGGGGATCGCCACCGCCAGGCTGTTGGCGCCGCAGGCCTGGGCCACTGCACGGAAGGAGGTCGGTGCGCCGATCATCCGGGCAATCTCGGCATAACTCGCGGTGCTGCCCACCGGAATACTGCGCAAGGCCTGCCAGACCCGCTCCTGAAAGGCCGTGCCGCGCAGGTCCAGCGGCAGGTCGAGGCCGATGGCCGGTGCCTCGATAAAACCCACCACCTTGGCCACCAGTTGCTCGAATCCGCTGTCGCCACCGATGAAGTGAGCCTGGGGAAACTTGTCCTGCAGATCCCTGGCCAGCACGTCCGGGTCGTCGCCGAGCAGGATCGCGCAAACGCCGCGCTCGCTCTGTGCCACCAGGATCGCGCCGAGGGAGCACTGGCCGATGGCGAAGCGGATAGCGGTATTGGTACCGCCGGCGCGATAGTCGGAGGGTTTCATGCCCAGTACGCCGTTGGAGGTTTCGTAGAAACGGCTGCTGGCATTGAAGCCAGCCTCGTACAGCGCCTCGGTGACCGAACCGCCGCGGGCCAGTTGCGTGCGCAGTCTGCCGGCGCGATGGGCCGCCGCGTAGGCCTTGGGTGTCAGGCCGGTGACGGCCTTGAACACCCGGTGGAAATGGAACGGGCTCAGGCCAAGCTGTTCCGCCAGGGGGGTGAGCGACAATGCGCTGTCCGACGCCTCGATCAACTGGCAGGCCCGTGTCACCAGGGCCACGTGCTGCTCATTGGTCGAGGTCTGGTCGGCGGCGGCGCGGCGGCTGGGCCGATAACCGGCGGCCTCGGCTTGCTCGGCGGTGTCGAAAAACTCGACATTCTCCGGCCTGGGTCGGCGGGCGCTGCTGCTGGGCCGGCAATACACGCCCGTGGTGCGCACGCCATAGACGAACTCGCCATCGGCATTGGCATCGCGCGCCAGCACGGCCTGCCAGCGCGGATCGTTTTCCACGGGTGTTGTCTGGGTCGACGTATTCATGGTGCTCTCCTGTCGGAAGGTTCAGCTCTCGCTCAGCTTAGGGGCGCGGCGAGATCGGAAAACTCCGAGTCTTGCGGTTGAATTCTACTGCCTGCGAGCAGGATGTCAGGTGGCGTCATGAAAGATGATGCCCAGGGTATGGCGCCGTCCCGTGTACACGCGGCTGACGCCATGGCGCATATTGACCCGATAGGAACCGCGACTGCCCTGCACCGGTCGTTGCGACACGGCAAAGATCAGTGCGTCGCCCTGTTTCAGCGGTGCCACCTGTGGGCGGCTCTGCATGCGCGGACGTTGTTCGGTCAGGACGAACTCGCCGCCGCTGAAATCCTCTCCCGGTCGTGACAGCAGTATCGCCACCTGTAGGGGAAACACCTGCTCGCCATACAGGTCCTGATGCAGGCAGTTGTAGTCCCCGGCGTCATATTGCAGCAGTAGCGGTGTGGGACGTTGCTGGCCGGCTTCATGGCAATGCTGGAGCAGCGCCTGGTGGGTCACGGGAAAGATAGTGGCGACCTGCATGCGCTGGTTCCAGTCATTGGCGATCAGCGCCAGCGGCGGATAAAGCGCCGTGCGCAGTTGCTGCACGGAGTCCGGCAACGGGTAGGCGAAGTACTGGTATTCACCCTGGCCGAAACCATGGCGGGCCATGACCACCCGCGAACGAAATACCTCCTTGCGCGGGTAAAGGGCCGCCAGCTCCTGGCACTCTTCGGAACTGAGCAGGCTGGGCAACAGCGCGTTGCCTTGCTGGTTCAGGTCGTCGCGGATCGCCTGCCAATCCAGGGCGCGTATTCGGCTATGCATGATGAGGTGGCCTCGAACTGTCTGCGGAACCGGCAGTCTGGCGAGCTGACGGGGCGCGGACACTCCGACTCTTGCGGTCGAATTGGCAGGCCTGGGCCAGAAATGCGCCGCTGCCCTGATCGAGGGGGCTGTGCTTCCCCGGCGCGCTCGCCTAGGATGCTCCCTCTGTACCCTTGTCAGGAATCCTCGCTCATGTCCGCCGCTGCCTATCGTCTTGCCGTGCCGCTGTCCAAAGCCTACCGCCTGCTCAACCACGGCCCGACCGTGCTGGTCAGCGCCGCCCACGACGGCCAGCGCAATATCATGGCAGCCGCCTGGGCCATGCCGCTGGATTTCGAGCCGCCGAAGATCGCGGTGGTGGTCGACAAGTCGACCTGGACCCGGCGCCTGCTGGAAGCCTCCGGTACTTTTGTGGTGAACGTGCCCTGTGTCGCCCAGGCCGATATCGTCCAGACCGTGGGCACCACCTCCGGTCTTGAGCTGACCCAGAGCCACAGTCGCGACAAGTTCGACGCCTACGGCCTGGAAACCTTCGTCGGCGAGAAGATCACCGCGCCGATGCTGGAAGGCTGCGTGGCCTGGCTGGAGTGCCGGCTGCTGCCGGAGCCGCGCAATCACGAACAGTACGATCTGTTCCTCGCCGAAGTGATCGCGGCCCAGGCCGACTCACGGGTGTTCAGCGACGGGCGCTGGCATTTCGAAGGGCATGACGCCTTGCGTACCTTGCACCACGTTGCCGGCGGACATTTCCTGAAGATCGGCGACGCGGTGGATGGCGAGCGGCTGCGGCCCTGACTCAGCGATTGGCCATCAGGTGGGCGCCGAACAGCAGGTAGCAGGTGCCCGCGAAACGGTCCAGGCCCTTGCGGCAGCGGCTGTAGAACGCTGACATACGCGTGCTGGCAAACACCAGGGCGACGCTGCAGTACCAGCAGAAGGACAGGCTCGCCATGGTTGCGACGGCCATCGCCAGCAACGGCGCCGGCGGTGAACTGGGCATGGTGGTGGCAAAGATCGTGGCGACAAACAGCGCCGACTTGGGATTGGTCATATTACCCAGCAGGCCGCGCATATAGGCGTAACGCAAGCTACGGCGCGGCTCGGCGAGGGTGGGCTGCTGCCCGCCCACCGCTGGCTGTCGGCGCAGGAACAGCTTCACGCCGAGATAGACCAGGTAAGCGCCGCCGGCGATCTTCAGCACCAGGTACAGGGCTGGTGCCGCGGTAAACAGCGACTTGATCCCCAGACCACCGGCCAGGCCCCAAAGCACCGTGCCGGTAGCGACACCCAGAGCACAGGCCACGCCATGCTTGCGCGAGTTGCCGGCGGCGAACTGGGCGGTGGTGAAGAAGTTCGGCCCGGGGGTCACCACGGCGACGGCCCAGAGCAGGGCAAGGGAAATCAGGGGGCCGGCATACATCAGGTTCGGGGTATCCATGGGGTAGATGTCTCGGTGCTGTTCAAGATTTTTGTGCCTGCCCGAAGCGTTCGCGATAAACCGACGGGGGTAGCCCCACCAGACCGCGAAACGCCACGCGGAAACTTTCGACGGAGCGATAACCGCATCGCTCGGCGATACGATCACTGCTTTCGCTGCCACTTTCCAGCAATTCCCGGGCCCTGGCCAGCCGTTCGTGCTGCAGCCAGGCCTTGGGGGTGATGCCGGTGGCTTCGCTGAACCGGCGCAGGAAGGTGCGTTCGCTCATGGCCGCCTCGCTGGCGAGCTGGCGCACTTCCAGCGGCTCATGCAAGCGTTCACGGGCCCACTGCATGACCCGCGACAGATCATTGCGTGGTGTCCGGCCGACCGGTGCGGGAATGAACTGCGCCTGGCCGCCGGTGCGCTGGGGTGACATTACCAGTCGCCGGGCCACGGTATTGGCGACCTGGGTGCCGAAGTCCCGGGCCACCAGGTGCAGGCAGGCATCGATCCCGGCTGCGCTGCCGGCCGAGGTGATGACCTGCCCGGAATCGACGTACAACACGTCGGGATTCACCTCGATGGCGGGGAAGCGTTCGGCGAGTTCCTGCGCGTATCGCCAGTGGGTGGTCGCCTGGCGGTCATTCAACAACCCGGCGGCGGCCAGCACGAAAACCCCGGAACAGATCGAGACGATCCGCGTGCCGCGGGCATGGGCCCGTTGCAGGGCTTCGAGCAGTGCGGCGGGCGGCGGCTCGCTGCGGCTGCGCCAGCCGGGCACGATCAGCGTACGGGCATCCTTCAGCGTTTCCAGGCCGCCGTCGGCCAGCACCTGTATCCCGCCCATGGCGCGCATCGGGCCGGGGTCGACGCCGACGATGCGGTGCTCATACCAGGGGAAATCGAACTCCGGACGCGGCAGGCCGAAGATCTCCACGGCAATACCGAACTCGAAGGTGCAGAGGCCGTCGTAGGCCAGGATCGCAACCAGACCGGGGAAAACAGGCATTTGGCGGAAACCTACCAGTGAGTGTCTTGTGCGCCACTGTAGCGATAACGATGGGCTGGATAAAGTGTTTCCACATCCACTGATTGCAAAGGTTCACACCATGACCAGCCTGGTTCGCAGTATCCCCGCCGCCTCTTCGGCGATTGCCCTGATGCACTTCAGCAATCGCCTGACGTTCGAAACCGACTGCTCCGATGTGCAGGCCAGCCAGCAAGCTGGTGAGGTCGATTTTGTCCTGGTGGACGTTCGCGGCGAAGCCGCCTTCTCCCGTGGACATGTGCCAGGGGCGATCAATATCCCCCACCGGCTGATGACCGCCGGGTTTCTCGCCCACTACCCGAAAAGTACCTTGTTCGTGGTGTATTGCGCGGGACCTCATTGCAACGGGGCCCAGCGTGCGGCGCTGAAGCTGGCTGCGCTGGAGTACCCGGTGAAAGAGATGATCGGCGGGCTGACCGGCTGGCTGGACGAGGGCTTTGTCCTGGTGGGAGATGCGCCACCGCAGCGCCGGGACGGGATTGCCTGCGCCTGTTGAGGCCGTCCGCGGACATGTCCCCAAGCGCGCTATACCGTGTGCCCGGCACGGGTGATAGTCTTGGGGCATGTCGTTTGCAGGGAGCCCTTATGGGCAATCACAAGATCGGGATTCGTCGCAGTAACGTCGAGAAGATTCTCCTGGGGGCCGAGAAGGTCTTTGCCGAAAAGGGCTTTGGCGGCACCGCCATGGCCGATATCGCCGAAGAGGTGCAGTTGCCGCGTTCCAACCTGCACTATTACTTCAGTACCAAGAGCGAGCTCTACAGCGCGGTGCTCCTCGACCTGCTGGAAGTATGGAAACAGGACGCACTGTGCTTCGAGATGTTCGACGATCCGCGGGTGGTATTGAGCAGCTACATCCGCGCCAAGATGAATCACTCGCGGACCCGGCCCCATGGTTCGAAAGTCTGGGCCAATGAAATCATCCATGGCGCGCCGACCCTGGGCGAGACCCTCGATCTGAGCCTGTATGACTGGGCCAAGATGAAGGAGGCGAAGATTCGCCAGTGGGTGGAAGACGGCCGGATTCTCCCGGTGGAGCCTTCGAGCCTGCTGTACATGATCTGGGCCTCGACCCAGCACTACGCCGACTTCAACCATCAGGTGACGATTCTCAACGACCACCAGCCGCTGTCGGACCTGCAGTTCGAAAAGGCGGTACAGACGGTGACCCAGGTGATCCTGCGGGGGATCGGGCTGGAGCCCTGACCCCCGCGGGTCATCCGCCTAGCTGGCTTCCTTGATGTGGTAGGGATTGCGCGGATCGTGGTTCCAGTCGAGAAACGGCTTGCCGTTTGCCTGGGGCACCATCTCGATGCAGTCTTCCACCGGGCAGGTGATCTGGCACAGGTTGCAGCCCACGCATTCGGCGTCGATCACTTCATAGCTGTGGCTGCCATCGGCCTGGCGCAGGCTGGCGATGGCCTGGTGCGAGGTGTCTTCGCAGGCGATATGGCAACGGCCGCAGCCGATGCAGGCATCCTGGTCGATCTTCGCGATGACCTGGTAGTTGATGTCCAGGTACTTCCAGTCAGTGGTATTGCCCACCGCCTTGCCGGAGAACTGCTGCAGGCTTGCGTAGCCGTGACTGTCCATCCAGCGCGACAGGCCGTCCTTCATTTCATCGACGATCCGGAAGCCATGGAGCATCGCCGCCGTGCACACCTGCACCGCGCCGCAGCCAAGGGCGACGAACTCGGCGGCATCGCGCCAGCTGCCGATACCGCCGATGCCGCAGATCGGCAGGCCGTGGGTCAGCGGGTCGCGGGCGATTTCCGCGACCATGTTCAGGGCGATGGGCTTGACCGCCGAGCCACAGTAACCGCCATGGGTGCTCTGGCTGCCGACCATGGGCAGGGCGACCATGCGGTCGAGGTCGACACTGGTGATGGAGTTGATGGTATTGATCAGCGACACCGCGTCGGCCCCGCCGCGATGGGCCGCGCGGGCCGACAGGCGGATATCGGTGATGTTCGGGGTCAGTTTGACGATCACCGGCAGCGAGCAATACGTCTTGCACCAGCGGGTGACCATTTCCACATATTCCGGCACCTGGCCGACCGCCGCGCCCATGCCGCGTTCCGGCATGCCATGGGGGCAGCCGAAGTTCAGCTCGATGCCGTCGGCTCCCGTGGCTTCCACCAGGGGCAGGATGAATTTCCATGACTCTTCCTCGCAGGGCACCATCAGCGAAACGATCAGCGCCCGGTCCGGCCAGTCTTTCTTGACCTGGGTAATCTCCCGCAGGTTGATCTCCAGGGAGCGGTCGGTGATCAGTTCGATATTGTTGATGCCCATCACTTCGCGGTTGGGCCCGAAGTGCGCCGAGTAGCGCGAGGACACGTTGACCGCGGCGGGGTCTTCGCCCAGGGTTTTCCAGACCACGCCGCCCCAGCCGGCCTCGAAGGCGCGGACCACGTTATAGGCCTTGTCGGTGGGCGGTGCGGAGGCCAGCCAGAACGGATTGGGTGCCTTGATGCCAGCGAAGACAATCGAGAGATCAGCCATTTATGCGGCCTCCACATTGAGCAGGAGTTGGGTGTGGATGGCTTCGGCGGCCAGCTTGCCGTGCTGGACGGCCTGGACCGTGAGGTCCTGGCCGAGGCTGGTGCAGTCGCCGCCGGCATAGACGCCGGGCACGCTGGTGCGCAGGTGTTCGTCGACTTCGATGCGATCGCCCTGGCGGCGCAATTCGCGGGCCAATGGATCGTCCAGGGCGCTGTCGTCGAAGGTCTGGCCGATGGCCTTGAAGATGGCGTCGGCGGCCAGTTCAAAGGTTTCGCCGGTGCTTTGCAAGCGACCGTTTTCCAGGCGGGTACGGGCAAAGCGCATGCCGCGGACCTGCCCCTGGTCGTTGAGCAGCACCGCTTGCGGTTGGGCCCAGGTCAGCAGGCGCACCTGATTGGCCTTGGCGATCTCCTGTTCATGGACGGTAGCGCCCATGTCTTCCAGGCCACGGCGATACACCAGGTTGACGTCCCGGGCGCCAAGGCGGGCCATCTGTACGGCCATGTCGATGGCGGTATTGCCGGCACCGAGGACGATGCAGCGGTTGGCCAGCGGCAACTGGCTGAGGTCGCTGGCCTGGCGCAGTTCGCTGATGTACTCGGTGGCGGACAACAGTCCCGGTGCGTCTTCGTGTGCCAGCCCCAGTTGGCGGCTGGCGGCCAGGCCAAGGCCGAGGAACACCGCGTCATACTGCGCGTGCAGTTCGCTCAGGGACAGGTTGCTCCCCAGTTTCTGTCCGTGCCGGAGCTCGATGCCACCGATCTGCAACAGGAACTCCAGTTCGTGCTGGGCGAAATCGTCCACCAGCTTGTATTTGGCAATACCGTACTCATTGAGGCCGCCGGCTTTTTCCCGCGCCTCGAAGATCACCACGTCATGGCCGTGCATGGCCAGTCGATGGGCACAGGACAAGCCGGCCGGGCCGGCCCCGACCACGGCGATCCGCTTGCCGCTTGTCGCCGCGCGCTTGAACGGGTGTTCGCTGAAGTGCGCGTTGTCGACGGCAAAGCGTTGCAGCAGGCCGATCAGCACCGGGGCGCACTCCTGGCTGTTGTTGCGCACACAAGCCTGCTGGCAGAGGACTTCCGTCGGGCAGACCCGGGCACAACTGCCACCGAGGATATTGGCCTCGAGGATCTTCTGCGCGGCACCCTGGACATTATCCTGGTGGATATTGCGAATGAAGGACGGGATATCGATATCGCTGGGGCAGGCGTTGACGCATGGGGCGTCGTAGCAATACAGGCAGCGCGACGCCTCCAGGTGGGCCTGGCGGGCGTTCAGCGGTGGTGCCAGGTCGGTGAAATGGGCGGCGAGGGCGGCCGGGTTTTCACTGGGATGGGGGAGATGGCTCAGGGTCTTGATCACGGTGAAGGCCTCACGGTTCTGTGCGGGCTGCCTCTGGACGGGCATTGGCTGTATCTCTGGCGGACCTGGGCGCTCAGCGCTTGACCGCGGTCGGGCGCTGCTGTTCGGCGCGCTTGCTCAACAGGTCGAACACCGCCGGATAGGCCGGGCGCTCGATATAACGTCCGGCGCCGCGTTCGGCGCGCAGGTCGCCATTGGCCCAGACCAGCTTGCCCTGGCTGATGGTATGGCTGGGAATGCCACGCACGGTCTTGCCTTCGAAGATATTGAAGTCGACCTGCTGGTGGTGTGTCTTGGCGGAGATGGTCCGGCTGCCTTGCGGGTCCCAGAGCACCAGGTCGGCGTCGGCACCGACGCGGATCGCCCCCTTGCGCGGAAACAGGTTGAAGATTTTCGCGGTGTTGGTCGAGGTCAGGGCGACGAAGTCCTGCATCGACAGGCGCCCGGTATTGACCCCTTCATCCCAGAGCAGCGCCATGCGGTCCTCGATCCCGGCGGTGCCGTTGGGGATCTTGCTGAAATCGTCGCGCCCGGCGGCTTTCTGTTCGGCGCAGAAGCAGCAATGGTCGGTCGCGGTGGTGTGCAGGTTGCCCGATTGCAGGCCATGCCACAGTGCGTCCTGATGTCCACGTGGGCGGAACGGCGGGCTCATCACATAACCGGCGGCGGTCTGCCAGTCGGGATCGCGGTAGACGCTGTCGTCGAGCAGCAGGTGCCCGGCGAGGACTTCACCATAGACCGGTTGGCCCTTGGCACGGGCATAGGTGATTTCATCGAGGGCTTCACGGGTCGACACATGCACCAGGTACAACGGCGTACCGAGGGTTTCGGCGATGCGGATCGCGCGGCTGGCGGCCTCGCCCTCGACCTGGGACGGACGCGACAGCGGATGGGCTTCAGGCCCGCTGATACCTTGCGCCAGCAGTTTGCGCTGCAAGTGGTAGACCAGTTCGCCGTTCTCGGCATGTACCGTGGGGATCGCGCCCAGCTCCAGGCAGCGTTCGAAGCTGGCCACCAGGGTATCGTCGGCCGCCATGATCGCGTTCTTGTAGGCCATGAAATGCTTGAAGCTGTTGACACCGTGATGGCTTACCAGCTCGGCCATTTCCTCGCGGACCTGTTCGCTCCACCAGGTGATGGCAACATGAAAACCGTAGTCGGCGGCGGATTTCCCGGCCCAGCCGCGCCACTGGTGAAAGGCTTCCAGCAGGGACTGTTGAGGATTTGGAATCACAAAGTCGATGATCGAGGTGGTGCCACCGGCAAGGCCTGCCGCCGTACCGCTGAAGAAGTCCTCGCTGGCGACAGTACCCATGAAGGGCAGTTGCATATGGGTGTGGGGATCGATGCCACCTGGCATCAGGTATTGCCCGCTGCCATCGAGTACTTCACAACCTGATGGAACTTCAAGTTGGCTGCCGATGGCTTTGATCAGGCCATCGGCGCAGAGCACATCGGCGCGATAACTTTCTTCATGGGTAATGAGGGTGGCACCACGGATCAACAGAGACATACCGAATTCCTCGCAGGCTTGACCGGTTCGTGCCGGTTCTAGGTTTTGTACGGGAAGCGTGCTGAAGGACAGTTGTAATCCTGTCAGCGGTGTCAAGATTAAAATCTAGTTGCTTGCCATGAAATGAGCAAGATTATTTTTTATAAGCTTATTCGTTAAATAACTAATTGAAAAATAACGTATTAAAATGAAAATCACCAAAATGGTGAGGCTTCTCACCATTTTGACGCACTTGACAAGATTAAAATCTAAGCGAGATTTTATATGGCAAATCAGCTGCTTGAGCGGATGCTCGACCGCTGATGGTCGGCATGAAAAAAGTTGGCTGCACCACTTTGAGTCCTGATATTTCGCAGTGCTTGTCCGCATTCAGCCTGAGTGTTTGAAGACAAATCCTCCAGGACTCACGGAAGAGTTTTATAAAGCTGATAAAAGTCAGCGTGTTGTAACTGTTTTGCCGATCGATTGGGCAGGTTTTCAGAGAACCCGGCACGCTTATTGAGTGCCGCCGACGACACACTAAAAAATCAGAACAACAGTGGAGCGGCCAATGCAACAGAACCGATCGCAAGTGACCGAGCGTGATGGCTTGTATGAGCTGGAAGCCGGTAACGACGTCCTTGACAGTCCCCGTTACAACCACGACATCGCCCCGACCAAGGTGCACGAGCGCACCTGGAACCAGTGGCATATCACCGCCTTGTGGATCGGCATGTCGATCTGCGTGCCGACCTACACCCTGGGCGGTGTCCTCACCGCGTATTTCGGGCTGACGGTGGGTGAGGCGCTGCTGGCGATCCTGCTGGCCAATATCGTGGTGCTGATTCCCCTGACCCTCAATGCCTTTGCCGGGACCAAGTACGGCATTCCATTTCCGGTGCTGTTGCGTTCGTCCTTCGGGGTGATCGGCTCCAACGTGCCGTGCCTGATCCGCGCCCTGGTGGCCTGCGGCTGGTTTGGCATCCAGACGATGTTCGGCGGGCTGGCGATCCACCTGTTCCTGGGCTCGATCTTCGATGGCTGGAAGTCCCTGGGCGGCACCGGCGAGGTGATCGGCTTCATGATCTTCTGGTGCCTGAACCTGTGGGTGGTGCTGCGCGGGGCGGAGTCGATCAAGTGGCTGGAAACCCTTTCGGCACCGCTGTTGGTGCTGGTCGGCCTGGGGTTGCTGGTGTGGGCCTTGCCACACATTTCCCTGACCGAGTTGCTCGCCCAGCCGCCCAAGCGGCCTGAAGGCGCCAGCGTCTACGGCTACTTCTTTGCCGGATTGACGGCGATGGTCGGCTTCTGGGCGACCCTCTCGCTGAACATTCCCGACTTCAGTCGTTACGCGAAAAGCCAGAAGGACCAGATCGTCGGGCAAATTCTCGGCCTGCCATTGACGATGTTCCTGTTCGCCGCGCTCGGCGTGGTGATGACGGCGGCCTCGGCGTCGCTGGTAGGGCAGACGGTGTCCGATCCGGTCAGCCTGATCGGGCATATCCAGAGCCCGGTCTGGGTTGCCCTGGCGATGGCCCTGATCATCATCGCCACCTTGTCCACCAACACGGCGGCGAACATCGTCTCGCCCACCAATGACTTCCAGAATATTGCCCCCAAGCTGATCAATCGGACCACCGCGGTGATGCTGACCGGCCTGGTGGGGTTGCTGCTGATGGGCCATGAACTGCTGAAAAAGCTCGGCCTGCTGGTCTCCGATGTGAGCCTGGAGACGGTCTACTCCAACTGGCTGCTGGGCTACTCGAGCCTGCTCGGGCCGATTGCCGGGATCATGGTAGTGGACTATTTCATCATCAAGCAGCAGCGCCTGGACCTGGCCGGTTTGTACCGTGACGATGTCTACCCGGCGTGGAACTGGAACGGTTTCCTGGCCTTCGGCGTACCGGTGGCGCTGACCCTGATGTCCCTGGGCAGCAGCGCGTTCAGCTGGTTCTACGACTACGGCTGGTTCACCGGCTCGGCGCTGGGTGGCGTGCTGTATTACGGGTTGTGCCGGCTGGGCAGCGGCAAGGCCGTGGTGGCCGCCAAGCCATCGGTCTGATACTCCCGAAAAAGGTGGGCGCGGAGCGTCCAGGCCGACGTCCCCATCCCTGGCACGGGAGCGATCGGGAAACAACAGGAACTGTCTGAGGAGATCATCATGAACGCGTTGACCCACGTTCTGCAGTCCGACCATCAGCACATCAACAGTGAACGCCTGTGGCAATCGCTCATGGAACTGGCGCAGCTTGGCGCGACGGTCAAGGGCGGTGTCTGTCGCCTGGCCCTGACCGACCTCGATCGCCAGGCCCGGGATATTTTCGTTGGCTGGTGCAAGGACGCCGGCTGTACGGTGAGTGTCGATACGGTGGGCAATATCTTCGCCCGTCGACCGGGGCGCAATCCGCAACTGCCGCCGGTGATGACCGGTAGCCATATCGACACTCAGCCCACCGGCGGCAAGTTCGACGGCTGTTTCGGCGTGCTGGCCGGGGTGGAAGTGCTGCGCACGCTCAATGACCTCGGCATCGAAACCGAGGCGCCGCTGGAAGTGGTGGTCTGGACCAACGAGGAGGGTTCGCGGTTCCCACCCTGCATGATGGGCTCCGGAGTATTCGCGGAAAAATTCACCCTCGAGGAAACCCTGGCCAAGACCGATGCCGAGGGGATCACCGTGGGCGAGGCCCTGGATGCCATCGGTTATGCCGGTCCGCGTGCGGCGACCGGGCATGCGGTGGGCGCCTATTTCGAGGCGCATATCGAGCAGGGGCCGATCCTTGAGGATGAGCGCAAGACCATTGGCGTGGTGCTCGGGGCGCTTGGCCAGAAGTGGTTCGACCTCAAACTCAAGGGCGTCGAGGCCCATGCCGGGCCGACGCCGATGCACCTGCGCAAGGATGCCCTGGTCGGTGCGGCCGCCGTGGTGGCGGCGGTCAATCGCGCAGCCCTGGGACACCAGCCCCATGCCTGCGGCACCGTCGGCTGCCTGCAGGCGTATCCGGGCTCGCGCAATGTGATCCCGGGGGAAGTGCGCATGACCCTGGACTTCCGGCATCTGGAGCCGGCGCGCCTGGATTCGATGATCGCCGAGGTCAGGCAGGTCATCGATAACACCTGCGGCGAGCATGGGCTGAGCTTCGAACTGACGCCGACCGCGGATTTCCCGCCGCTGTATTTCGACAAGGGCTGTGTCGAGGCGGTACGCAATGCGGCCGAGGGGTTGGGGCTGTCGCACATGAATATCGTCAGTGGCGCGGGGCATGATGCGATCTTCCTGGCGGAACTGGGGCCGGCGGGGATGATCTTCGTGCCGTGCGAGGGCGGGATCAGTCACAACGAAATCGAGAATGCCGATCCCAAGGACCTGGCGGCGGGCTGTGCGGTATTGCTACGGGCGATGCTGGCGGCATCCGAGGCGATTGCCGGCGGCAAGCTGGCGGCCTGACAGACCGTCGATGATGATCGTTCCCATGCGCAGCAAAGGAATGCCTCTCTGGACGCTCTGCGTCCGCTGTTGTGACGCAGAGCGTCACGGGCTGCATTCCCACGCTGGAGCGTGGGAACGATCAACTTCCGGAGCGTGGGAACGATCGGTTCAGGCCTCCGGTTTCCAACCCCCTCCCAGCGCGACCATCAACCCCACGCTGGCCTGCAACTGTCGGGTCTGCAGCGCCTGCAACTGCCGCTGCGCCTGCAAGGCGGCGGTTTGCGCGGTGACCACGTCGAGGTAGTTCACGGCCCCGGCCTGGTAGCTGTTCATCGCCAGGGTCTGGGTGTTCTGCGCGGCGTTCACGGCGGCCTGTTCATCCTGGGCCTCCTGTTGCAGGTCACGCAGTTGCGCCAGGTTGTCCTCGACTTCCCGTACCGCTCGCAGCACATGACTGCGGTACTGCGCCGAAGCTTCCTCGAACTCGGCCTTGGCCTGTTGTTCCTGGGCATCGATACGACCGCCGTCGAAGATCGGCAGGTTGACCAGCGGCCCCAGTGCCCAATAGCGATTGCCCGCCGACAGCAGGTTGCCGACCCCCTGGGTCTGTCCGCCAAGCAGGCCGGTCAGGCTGAAATCCGGGTACCACGCCGCCTTGGCCACGCCGATCCCGGCGTTGGCGGAAAACACCCGGCGTTCGGCGGCTGCGATATCCGCGCGGCGCTGCAACAGGTTGCTGGGCAGCGCGCCCGGCACTTTGGGAATCGCCAGTATCTGCACGGTTGGCGCCAACTGGAACTCACTCGCCGATTCACCCACCAGCTCGGCAATCGCATGTTCGGCCAGGTTGCGCTGCCCGCGCACTTCATCCAGTTGCGCCTCGGCCTCGGCCAGTTGGCTCTGGGCGCGGGTCAGGTCCAGTTCGGAGGCGATCTTGCCCTCATACCGATCACGGGTCAGTTGCAACGCCTGGCTGTAGTCGTCCAGCGAGCTGGAGAGAATCCGGCTCTGGGCATCCAGGCCGTTGAGCTGGATATACAGGGTCGCCAGTTGCTGTTGCAGGCTCAGTCGGGCCACCGCCAGGTCGTCGCCCGACGCCTGGGCCTGGGCATCGCCGGCGGCAACCTGGTTGCGGATCCGGCCCCACAGGTCGAGATCGAAGTTCAGCGCGAAACCCGCCGTGTTGCTGTTGTACACCGACGGCTGGGTACTGCCGCGCAACGGCCGGGTGTCCGACTGCCGCTGGCGTGCGGGTTGCGCGCTGGCGGTGATCTGCGGGAACAGTCCGGCATGCAGCTGGCTGGCGTAGGCCTGGGCGCCGTCATAGTGAGCGAGGGCGGCGGCGAGGTCCGGGTTGGCCTTGAGCAGCCGTTGCTGCAGGTCGTTCAGGTGCTCATCCTGGAACAGCAGCCACCATTGCTCGGCCAACTGATTGCCAGGCTGGGCCAGATGCCATGGGCCGTCGCTGGTCTGCTCGCGGTAGTGTTCCGGCAGGTCGATCTGCGGCGGCTTGTAGGTCGGGGCCAGCGAACAGCCCTGCAAGCTGGCGATCAACAGCAGCCAGGCGCTGCGCTTAAGCCTTGGGGACATGCTGGCCTCCGGCGTCGGCAAGCTTCACCTGGTCGCCTTCGCGTAGCGCATCCGGCGGGTTGTCGATCACGGTGTCGGCGGGCTTCAGGCCCTGGTCGATCACCAGGCGTTCACCCAGGTCGAGGCCGATATGGATATCGCGCAGGTGCACATGCTGCCGCGCGTCCATGACCGCCACCTGGGTACCGGCGGCACGGAAGATCAGGGCGCTGGCGGGAATGCTCACGCCATGGGTGTCGGCCGGGATCGGGATGGTCGCTTCGGCGTAGTCGCCGGGCAGCAGGGCGTTGTCCGGATTGTCGGCGACAAACTGCGCCAGCAGGGTGCCGGAGCGCGAGTCGACGGCGGTCGAGTTGCCCACCAGGCGCGCGGTAAAGGTCTTGCCTGGATGTTCCGGTACGCTCAACTGCACCTGCAGCCCTGGATGAATCACGCTGGCGTAGTTCTGCGGGATGGGCACGTAGAGGCGTAACTGATGGGTGTCGGCGATATCGAACAGCTCCGGATCGCTGTCACTGTCGGCCTTGATCAGTTGGCCGATATCGGTGTTGCGCGCGGTAATGGTGCCGGCGAACGGTGCGCGGATGGTCTTGTAGTCCTCCAGCGCCGAGAGCCGCGCGTAGTCGGCCTGGGCGGCTTCGGCATTGGCCTGGGCGGCGGCGGCATTGGAGCTCTTTTCGTCGGCCTCCTGTTGCGAGACCGAGTGGGTACTCACCAGGTTTTTCCAGCGGGTCGCGGTGGTCTGCGCGAGGCGCGCATTGGCCTGTTCCTGGAGCATATGGGCATGGGCCTGGGCGACCTGCTGGTCGAGGTCCGGGCTGTCGATCCGCGCCAGCACCTGGCCGGCCTGGACCTGGCTGCCGATATCGCTGTTCCAGTCCTTCAGGTAACCGCTGACCCGCGCATGGATCGGCGCCTTGCTCCAGGCTTCGAGGTGGGCGGGCAGGCGCAGGGTGTCGCCTGCGGCATTCTGTTTGGGTTGGAATACGCTGACCATGGGCACCGCGGCGGTTTCGGTCCAGGCGGTCACCGCCTGTTCATGGCGGGTTCGCGCGGCAATCCCGTTGGCCACCAGCAGGGCGGCCAGGGTCAGGCCGCCGACGCCCATGTAGAGCAGGCGTTTGCCTGAGGGTTGGCGATCAGTCATGGGTACTTTCTCCAGCAACGGCGCGAGTAGGGTGACGTCCGTGCACCAGGCTGAACACCACGGGGACGAACAATAGAGTGGCAGTGGTCGCAAGGATCAGACCGCCGATGACGGCGCGTCCGAGAGGGGCGTTCTGTTCTTCGGAAATGGCCAGCGGCAACATGCCGATGATCATCGCCAGGGCGGTCATGCACACCGGGCGGAAGCGGGTGTAGCCGGCTTCCAGCGCCGCCTTGAGGGCATCGCCGTGCTCGGCCAGGCGTTCGCGGCAGAAACTCACCACCAGGATCGAGTTGGCGGTCGCCACGCCCATGCACAGGATGGCCCCGGTCAATGCCGGCACCGACAGCGAGGTGCCGCTGAGGAACAGCATCCAGACGATCCCGGCCAGGGCGGCGGGCAGGGCGGTGATGATCACGAACGGGTCGACCCAGGACTGGAAATTGACCACGATCAGCAGGTAGATCAGCACCACGGCGCCGAGCAGGCCGAAGCTCAGGCCGCTGAAGGCTTCATGCAGGGCATCGATCTGGCCGTGCAGGCTGACAATCGCGCCCTTGGGTCGCAGCGATGAGGCATCGTCGAGGATCTTCTGGATGTCATGGGCCACCGAACCGAGGTCACGGCCCTGGACGCTGGCGTAGATATCCAGGGTCGGCTGGATGTTGTAGTGGGTGACCACCGCCGGGCTTTGCACCCGGCTGATGGTCGCCAGGCCACCGAGGATCTGCGACTGGCCGTTACTGCCGGTGACCGGCAAGGCTTCCAGCGACGGCAGGCTGTCGAGGCGATATTGCGGGGTGGCCGCGACCACGCCGTAGGACACGCCGTTGGCCGGGTTGAGCCAGAAGGTCGGTGCCACCTGGGAACTGCCGGCCAGGGAGGCGACCATGCTGTTGGTCACGTCACGCTCGGTGATACCCAGGCCCTTGGCGCGCATCCGGTCGACCTTGACCTGCAGCGACGGGTAACCCACCGACTGCTGGATGCGCAGGTCGGCGATGCCCGGCACATGTTGCAGGCGTCGTTGCAGTTCGAGGGCGAATACCCGGTTCTCCTCGGCACTGCGCCCGGAGATCTTCACGTCCAGCGGCGCCGGGGCACCGAAGTTGAGGATCTGGCTGCTGATGTCCGCCGGGAGGAAGGCGAAGTGGCTGCCGGGGAAGCTTTCCGGCAGGGCGCTGCGCAGTTTCTTCACGTAGTCGGCGGTCGGCTGGTGATCGGCCTTGAGGGTGACCTGGATATCGCCGTCCTGCGGGCCGATGGTGCCGCTGCTGCTGTAGGCCATGTCGATGCCGCTCAGCGGGATACCGATGTTGTCGACGATATTGTCCAGTTCCTCGGCGGGAATGATCTCGCGGATCCGCGCCTCGATACGGTCGAAGGCCGCCGCGCTTTCCTCGATCCGCGTGCCCAGCGGCAGGCGTACATGCAGCGCCAGGGCACCGGCGTCGGTGGCCGGGAAGAAATCCTGGCCCAGGCTCGGCAGCAAGGCGAAGGAGGCCAGGACGCAAGCCAGGAAGCCCAGCAGGAAACGCTTGCGGCAGCCCAGGGCGAGGGTCAGCAGGCCGTGATAGACGTCCCGTACCGCGGAGAAGCCGCGTTCGAAACCCTGCTGGAAATTCAGCACGCCCTGCAGCAGGGCATTGCGCTGGCGAGCGTGCTGCTCGCCTTCGTGATGGTTGATGAACTCATCTTCCGGATGATGGCCGGTACCGCCCTCGACGACATGGGGCTTGAGCAGGAACATCGCCAGGGTTGGCACCAGGGTTCGCGACAGGAAGAAGGAGGAGGCCATGGCGAAGATCACCGCCAGGGCCATCGGCCGGAACAGGAAACCGGCGATGCCCTGGAGCATGAACATCGGCACGAACACGATGCAGATACACAGCAGCGAGACGAAGGCCGGGCCGACGATCTGCCTGGCCCCATCGAGGATCGCATCCTTCACCGCCTTGCCCTGTTCCAGGTGCCAGTTGATGTTCTCGATGGTCACCGTGGCATCGTCCACCAGGATCCCCACCGCCAGCGCCAGCCCGCCCAGGGTCATGACGTTGAGGGTCTGGCCGGTGGCCGCGAGCAGGGCAATGGCCGAGAGCACCGCCAGGGGAATCGAAGCGGCGATGATCAGGGTCGAGCGCCAGCTGCCGAGGAACAGCAGGATCATCGCACTGGTCAGCAGGGCGGCGATGATCCCTTCACGGGCGACGCTGCCCACCGACTGCTTGACGAACACCGAGGCGTCGCCGAGCAGTGAGGTCTTGAGTTCCGGCGGCAGGGTTTCGTTGATCAGCGGCAGCATGTTGCGGATGCCGTCGACGATCGACAGGGTGGAGATATTGCCGTTCTTCATCGCCGGCATCAGTACCGCGCGGCGGCCGTCGACCCGCACGATATTGGTTTGCGGTGGCGAACCGTCACGCACGTGGGCGACCTGGCCGATGGTGATCAGGGCACCGTCGACGGTCTTGATCGGCAGGTCGTTGAGTTCCTCGATGACTTTCGGGCTGTTGTTCAGCAGTACCGTGTATTCGTAGGGGCCGAGTTTGGCGGTACCCACCGGAATGATCTGGTTCTGCGCCGCCAGCGCATTGCCCACGTCCTGGGCCGACAGGCCCTTGGCGGCCAGCGCCTGGGGATCGAGGTCGAGGGTGATCTGGCGTTGCTTGCCGCCCATCGGCGTGGGGATCGCCAGGCCCGGAACAGCGGTCAGCGGCAGGCGGATATTGTTCTGCACCAGGTCGCGGATCCTTGCTTCCGACAGGGTCGGGCTGGAAAACGCCATCTGCAGGATCGGCACCGTCGAGGCGCTGTAGTTGAGGATCAGCGGCGGGGTGATACCCGGTGGCATCTGCTTCAGCACGGTCTGCGAGACCGCCGTCACCTGGGCGTTGGCGGTGCGGATGTCCACTCCCGGTTGAAAGAAAATCTTGACGATGCCCATGCCCGGCAGCGATTGCGACTCGATATGTTCGATATCGTTGACCGTGGTGCTCAGGGAGCGTTCGTAGGTGTAGATCACCCGGCCGGCCATGTCTTCGGGGGACAGGCCGTTGTACTGCCAGACCACCGCGACCACCGGGATACCGATGTCGGGAAACACGTCGGTGGGGGTACGCAGGGCCGCCAATGGCCCGATGATGCAGATGAAAATCGCCAACACGATAAACGTGTACGGCTTGAGCAATGCGGTCTTTACCAGCCCGAGCATGCGTTGAACCTCCGGAGAGTGGAATTGCAGACCCCGGCAGTCTTGCCGCTGGAACTTAACGTTTGGCTTTCACCAACATGAAGGATCTTTTAGATAAGGACTGAAATTCCCTTCATCTCTATTCATTTGTTCAAAACGCTCTGCCTCGCCACTCTTGACCTCGATTCGACGGCCATCCCGTCCATGAAAACAACAGATCAATGTGAGAGGAATTCATACGATGACACTTAAGCCGCTGATGCTGATCCCGACCCTCGGCCTGGTTTGCCTGCTGTCCGCCTGCGCCGGTCCCGTACCCAAGGCCGACCCGAGCCAGGCCTGGATCGGGCTGCAGGGCGAGTCCAGCGACGACTTGCTGGCCGAGCGCGTGGATGGCAAGCGGGTGGATGACGGCCGCTACTTCGAAGTGACGCCGGGCAAGCACAACCTGGAAGTGACCCTGATCCAGGGCGCCAACGGTGACGACGACCAGCCCGAGTGCTCCGGGAACGTGGTGTACGACCAGTTCAAGGCCGGTCGGCAGTACCACCTGGTGGAGTCGGGCTCGGGCACCGACGTCGGCGCGGTACTGATGAACGACCACGGCAAGCAAGTGGCCGAGTCCCACCTGTTCTCCTGTATCTGAGTCAGGAATTTTCCTTTTTTCGAGGTGATGCGTCATGACACTCAAGCCCCTGATGTTGCTGCCAACCCTGGGTCTGGCTTTCCTCCTGTCGGCCTGTGCCGGCCCCATGCCCAAGGCCGATCCGAACCAGGCCTGGATCGGACTGCAGCAGGAAACGCCAAATGACCTGCTGGCGGAGAAGGTCGATGGCAAGTCGATCGATGACGGGCGTTATTTCCAGGTGAGTCCTGGCGCGCACAAGCTTGATGTGATGCTGGTGGAGATCCCCACGGGCGACGCCAACCAGGAAGACTGCTCGGGGCAGGTCTCCTACAACCAGTTCAAGGCCGGCGAGCACTACAAACTGGTGGAATCAAGCCTGGGCCAGGAAGTCAGCGCACGGCTGATGGATTCCCATGGCAAGGAAGTGGCGGACACCGGCGACTTCCAGTGCATGCCGGGTTGAGGTCGCCGGGCGTCTGATGTGCCGCGGGGACCGCCGGTCTGGTTCATCGGCGCGCTCAAGGCAGATTGACATCATCTGGTCTACTGTTGCTCTCGGGCCAGCCTGTCCCCGGCCCGATGGACTTTCAGGGAGATCGACCATGGCACATGTACGTCGCGATGTATGGAAGCTGGAGCCGGGCTGGAACGACACCTTGTTGTGGTATGCCCGTGCGGTTGAAGCGTTGCGTAAAAAACCGATCACCGATCCTACCAGTTGGCTGTTCCTGGCAGCGATGCATGGCATCACCCGGTCGCTGTGGGAAGGTGCCGGTTATGTGACTGCTCAGACGCAGTTTCCGCCGCAAGCGGAGCAGGATCTCTACTGGAACCAGTGTCAGCACCAGAATTGGTATTTCCTGCCCTGGCACCGGGGTTATCTGGCCGCGTTCGAGCAAATCGTGCGCGCCACGGTCGTCGACCTCAAGGGGCCGGCCGACTGGTCGCTGCCTTACTGGAACTACAATGCCAGTCCCCAGGCACAGGAATTGCCGAAGTGCTTCGCACAGCCGAGTTGGCCGGACGGAGCGCATAACCCGCTGTATGTCGAGCGTCGCTACGGGTTGAATGAAACCCCGATTGTCGTCCCGGCGAAATATATCCAACTGACCGCATTGCGCGATCACACCTTTGCTGGCTCTGAAACCGGTGTTCCTCCCGGCTTCGGCGGGCCGGAATCGTTCTTTATCCAACACGGTGTAGCCAACGGACGTCTCGAATCCGAGCCGCACAACAACGTCCACGGTATCGTGGGCGGCAGCTCAGGCAAAATCGATGGCTTGATGAGCAAGCCCAACACGGCGGCGCTGGACCCGATTTTCTGGTTGCACCACGCCAATATCGATCGGCTCTGGGAGGTCTGGCTCAAGGCCTATGGCGGTAACCACAACACCACCAATCCGGAGTGGGTGAACGGTCCTCGAGACGCCGGACGACCTTTCATCATGCCGCAGGCCGGTGGTGCCGCCCCTTGGAAATACAAGGTGCATGATGTGCTGAGTACCCTTGTGTCCAAGTTGGACTACACCTATGAAGACACGACCGCGCCGCAGGAAAAACACCTTCTGTTCCAGCACCGTCTGTTGAGTCTTGGTGCCAATATCGCAGCGCCGATCCCGGAGGTGCTGATGACCCGCGATACCGATGTCGAACTGATCGGTGCAAACTCTTCGGTGCTCAACCTTTCCGGTGGTAGCGTCGACACCTCCGTGCACCTGGACAAACCAGGCTCGCAGAAAGTGCTGAACAGCCTGAGATCGGTCACGAATTTTTCCCTGGCGGTCCCGACGTTGCCGGATCGGGTGTTCCTGAATCTGGAGAATATCCGTGGCAACAAGGATTCGGCGCTGTTTGAGGTCTACGTCAATCTGGCCCCGAACGCCATTCCCGACGAGCATCCGGAGTTGCATGTCGGGACGATCTCGCTCTTCGGTGTCGAGCAGGCCAGCCAGGCCGACGGTCATCATGCTGGCAATGGCGTCAGTCAGGTATTGGATATCACCGAGGTGGTGGATGCCCTGCATCTCGGCGGAGTCCAGGACCTGAGCAAGTTGAATGTGCGTTTTGTGCCCGTCACGCCTGTCGATGCCGATGACAAGATCACGATTGGCCGAGTGAGTCTCTACCGTCAGGGCGAGTGAGCATGAGGCAGTATCTGCTGCTTTTCCTGACCCGGGGCAGCCGGCCGTGGCTGATCGTGATCAGCCTGGCCGGTTGGGGCTGGTTGGTGGGGGGCGTACAGGTGCTTTCGGTCCCGGCGTTCTGCGGGACCTGGCCATCCCTGGACTATGCCGCCAGTTGGCAGGGTATTGAACAGGCCTTGCTGTTCAACCCACCGGGGCGGCTGCTGGGTGGCTGGAGCCTGATGCTGGTGGCGATGATGCCCTTGTTGATGGTGCATCCGCTGGAATATCTATGGCGGACCAGTCTGTCGAGAAGGCGCTGGCAGGCGATGGGCCTGTTCGTGGCCGGTTTCGGGAGTGTCTGGGTCCTGGCGGGTGCTGGGCTGTTGAGCCTGGTGGTAAGCGCCCGTGTGCTGCTGGGTATCGAACCTTCGGGTGTTTTTCTGGGAGGGGTGTTGATCTGCCTGTTGTGGCAGGCCTCTCCCGCCAAACAATATAGCCTGAACCGCTGCCATCACCAGCCACGCATTTCGGCGTTCGGTTTCGGCTTTGTCACCGACTGCCTGAGGTTCGGAGGCGTCAGCGGCTCCTGGTGTGTGGGCTCGTGCTGGGCATTGATGCTGTTGCCCATGTTGATGGAGCAAGGGCACCTGCTCTTGATGGCATTGGTCATGGTCTGGATGCTGCTGGAACGTTTCCTGAAAAACCGACCTCCACACTGGCGCTGGCCTTTTTTGGCCGAGATCGGGGCGTTGAAGGCGCGCGCCTTGATGTAGAGGTGATATCGTAAGGCCATCTATTGCAAGGATGCGTCCCTATGAATGGTGCCTCGCGCTCCCCGGTATTTTCCCGTTTGCGTCATCTCATGCTGGTCGTGCTGCTGCTGGGCAGCGGCACCTTGCTGGCCGCCAATACGCCCTGTTCCGGCAGTAAGGGAGGCATCGCCGGATGTGATGGCGAGACCTTCCTATGCAATGACGGCTCGATCAGTGGCTCGAAGAAAAACTGCTCGGCAGTGCTGGGCATCCGGGAGGACGCCCGCCCGGTGCGCCCACAGGGCTTGCTGCAAAGTGCCGAGGGTTGTCAGTGTGGCAGCGGCAGTTACTGCACCGGGCCCCGGGGCGGGGTCTATTGCCTGACGCCCGGCGGCAGTAAAAGCTACAAGCGCAAATAGTCAGTAGGGCGCGGCACTGATGGTCGCGTTGCGCCAGGCGGTCTGCAACTGTTCATTGAGCAGTGACGGAACGCTTTTCCCTGGCTGTTTCTCCAGGCTGAGTTTCAAGCCGTTGAGCGAGCGACCACTGAGGCGATTGCCCGCCAGGTCCTCGCGGAACACCCGCTCCGCGTCGGCAGACTGACCCTGGTCGAGCAGTGCATAGCCCAGGGACTCGCGCAGGGTGTAGTACCAGTCCGGCGGCTCGTTGTAGCTCAGTTTGTCCTGAATATTGACGGCCTTGCGCCACGCATCGAGCACCTGGGCCTTATTGTCCCCCTGCAGGGCCTTGAGATCGGTGAGCAGCGCCTGCGGTGAATCCTTGGCGAGCACCTGTGCGGCCGCTTCCTTGAGCGCCATCAGGTCAAGCTTGCCCTGGCTGCTGTCCTGGGCCTTGTTCAGCAGGATCAGGTTGGCGATACGGAGCAGCTCGATGGCCTTGTTGTTGCCGTAGCTCAAATCCGGCGCGTCCTTAAAGCTGGCATTGACCGCCTGCCAGTAACCTTTGAGCGCATCACGCGCGGCAGCAGTGTCCAGCCCTGGTTTCGCCACTTGCTGATACGCCTCGGCATAGGCCTTCATGGCCTGGGTGTAAGGATTGGTCAGGGGCTCCCATTTCGTCTCGCTGTCCTTGTTGGCCGCAGTGCACGTGTCGTTGATGGTCTGCAGCCCGGCCTTGATTTTCGGCTCGATACGCTTCAGTGCGTCCCAGTCCTGGAAGCGCACGGCAAAGTAATAGGGCACCGCATAGAAGTAGTCGGACTTGACGCGAATCTCCTTGGGATACTGCCGGCAAAGGAAGTCCAGCGCTGCGTAGCGGGTGGTGTTTTCCACCAGTTCCTCGGCCATGTTCATGGCTTCGTTCCGGCGACCTTCGATGGACAGGGTCCAGATCAGGAAATGGATGTTGTGCCCCAGATAATGCAGCGGGTAGGGACTCTGCGGATTGACCTGGTGAGTGTAGGCACGGTCCACCGAGACCGCGGTGTAGTTGGCGACGCTGGCCAGGGCGTTGTTGCCGGTACGCTGGTAGATATGTGAAGCCATGTGCACCAGATGGCCGATCGCCGGGTTCTGGTCACGGAAGCGATCGGCCATGGGCAGGCCGCTGCCGGGGAAGGGCGACTCTTCTATCGCATGGATATAGAAGTGATTGGCGCCAGTATGGAACTGGTCCTGGACCAGGACCCGGTTGAGCACCTGCAAGGCCTCGTAGGCATCGTGAGTGGGATCGACCTTGTCGGAGGTCGCTTCGACACCGCTCCACCATTTCCATGGAGTGATGTTGAGCAGAGCGTCGGCATACAGCGTGGCGGCGTCGAGATCGTCGAAATAGGTCTGCGACAGGACCTTCATGGCATCGGCGTAGCGTTGGTTGCCTTCCTTGCCGAGGAACACCTTGCCGTCCTTGGTGACCGTGTAGAGGGTCAGGAATGCGTCGGCGTAGTCGGCCTCGCGCTGCAACTGCCGTTCGCTGAAGTGCTCCTTGCCGGCCGGGTCCTTGAGACGGGCCTTGGCGTTTTCCCGGGCGATCTGTGCCGAACGATAGGCCAGGCGATCGCAGCCGGTGGTGGCATCGCTGTTGATATTGGAGTTGGCCGACAGGGCGATGCCCCAGTACGGCATGGCGGCGCCTTCGTCGAAACGGCTGGCCTGATAGAAGGCGCGAATGGCCTCGGAAAAGTTGAAACCGTACTGCAAGGCCATGCCCTGGCTGTAGAAGGCCTCGACCTGGTCGGGGTCCTTGAAGCTGACCAACGGATAGCGGGTGCCGCCCAGGCCCGAGAGCAGATGGTCCTTGTCGGTGTCCTGTTCACTGACACACTCGTGCAGCACATCGAGGTAGGGTTCGTCCGGCGTGGCCGGAGTGAAGCTTTTCGGTTCTGCGGGGGCATCATGGTTCATGTTATGGGCCTGGGCTGTGCCGGCCAGCAGGAGCAGCGCCATCAGTGGCGGACGGATCAGGTTGCGGACTTCCATGCAGCGGTTACTCCGAACGGGGTGTCATCGGTTGTTTTTGTGGTGAATGTGCCGGCCTTTCGCGGGCAAGCACACTCCCACAGTGATTTGAGTGATACACACATGTTGTGCACGGCACAAAACCTGTGGGAGTGGGCTTGCCCGCGAAAGGACCCTCAAGGTGAACGCTATCTAACCGGCCAGACGGGCAATCTGCGGCGCCAGGTCCTTCTGTGGAATGACCACCTGCACCAGCACGGTCTTGCGACTGTCGAGCAACTTCGGCAACAGCTCGTCCAGCTCGTCCTGGGTCGAGACCCGATAACCCTCGGCGCCGAAACCCTTGGCCAGCGCCAGGTAGTCCCAGGTCGGCAGGATATCGAAGGGGGCGAACTCGCCGTCTTCGGTGAACGCCTTGATGTCCACGAACGCCTGTTCGATGGCATAGACCTCATTGCTCATGACGAACACCACGGCATTCACCTGATTGCGCACCAGGGTCGAGAGCGACTGGCACATCATCATGAAGCCGCCGTCACCGGCCACCACGAACGGCCGGCGGCCGCTGCCCATGGCTACCCCCAGCGCACAACCGGTCTCATGGCCAAGCGAGCCCCAGATCGCATCGGCGACAAAGCTGTTCCGGGGCATGTCCATCAGATTGCTCGCGGCATACAGCGACGAACTTTCGCCGAGGATCAGGCTGCCGGTCTCCCACCAGCCATGGGTGCGGGCGAAACTGTCCAGGGTTTCGAGAAAACGCGTGTAGCCCAGCAGCGGGTCGGCTTCACGGGTGGTTCTCAACAACGCCGGCACGGGCTCGCGGGCCACCCGTGGTTGCGGGAACTCGTCGTCCAGGCCCAGTTCCCGGGTCAGCTTCGTCAGGTACTGGGGCAGCGGTACATGGGGGTAGTACTGCAAACCGGTGCGGGCCAGTTGGGTGTTGACCAGGGTGATCTTGTCGAACTGGTTGTCCAGCAGTTGCAGGTAATCGTCGGTGAAAATCACCCCCAGGGCGAGGATGCAGTCGGTTTGCTCCATCAGGGCTTCGGTCTGTGGCAGCGATGCCGTGCCGGCATAGGTGCCGATAAACTGCGGATGGCTTTCGTCGAGAACGGTCTTGGCTTCCAGCGACGTGGTGAACGGCAGGCCGCTGGCTTCGATCAGGTGCAGGGCCTGTTGCTGCAGGCCGAAGCGGGCGATCTCGATACCGAGCATGATGATCGGCTTGCTGGCTGCCCGCAGGCGTTCCACCGAGGTCTCGACCGCGGCTTTCAGGGACGTCTCGTTGCACCGCGTCGGTATCGGCAGCAGGCTGCCGACCGGACGCTCGCAGCACCCGCCCCAGACATTCTGCCAGGCTTCCAGATAGATCGGCCGCCGCTCGCTGATGGCGGCGACCAGGGCCTTGTCGATCAGGGCTGGGGCGGTCTTGCGGTCACTGAGCAACTCGCAGGCGACGGTGACGTTTTCGAAGACCTTGCGGCCCACCTCCAGGTCGCCGGTGGAGTGATGGAACAGGACATCTTCGGACCAGATCCGCTGGCGGTTCTTCGCATTGGGGCTGGCGCTGATCACCACCACCGGGTTGCGTTCCACATAGGAGCCGGCAATGGCATTCAGCGCACTGAACGTACCGACGCCATATTGCAGCGAGACCGCGCCAATCCCCGTGTAGCGGGCGTAGCCGTCGGCGGCATAGGCGGCGCTCATTTCATTGATTTCACCCACGGGACGGATATCCGGATCGCGCTCCAGGGCATCCATGAACTTCGAGACATAGTCGCCGGGCACCTGGAAGACCTTGTCCACCCCCAGTTCCTTGAGGCGCGCCAGCAAATAGTCGGCGACGCTGAAATCATCAGTCTTTTCCATGATCGATCCCCTTGTACGCGAACTCGGTCACTTCGTTGAGGGTCTTCGCGCAATCCTTGCAGGGCGGGGGATGGTCCGGGTCGAGGTTGCAACCGTCGGGTGTCGGTACCGGCAGCAGGGCATAGTCCTTGGGCAGCCAGGCCGGGCGCTTGAGGCCGAAGAAGTCCTGCAGCGTCGATTCGGCCACGGTGACCGCGCCTTCGACCCAACCCTGGCCGATGGAATAGGCTTCGCCGACGATATAGATCTGTTGTTGCTCCACCGGGTGGCGCATGCGACAGATGATCCGATCGATCCGGTAGTTGGCCTTCCACTCGTGCCAGCCACCGCCATACGGGTCGCTGTCCCAGGCGTGGTAGACCGCCGAATAGGGCCGTGGCAGTTCGACCTGGTCGTGGACCTGGGTCACCTGCATCTGCGCGACCCGGACCATTTCGTCACTGACCGGGAACTGGGTCCTGGGCACCACCGGCTCGGCCTTGAGCTTGCCGGTCAGGCTGGCCGGAGTGAAGCCGACAAAGGGTGCGCCATCCTCCAGGCCTTTCCAGAACGGCACGGTGCCGATGTCGTTATAGGAGGCCATCAGCAGTGAGTTGAGCGTGTGTTCACCGCCTTTCTGCTCGCATTCGGTGCCCATGTAGTAGATCTGCCGTACCGGCAGGTCGGTGACCGAACGCCCGGCCACCAGGCCGAGGGCACGCCACCAGGGTTGCTCGTAGGCCAGGAACAGCTTGAACGCCGACTGCACCAGCACCGAGCCGAGGTTTTCCTTGAGCCACGGGTCACTGAAGAATGGCGAGTCGATCAGTTCCAGTGCGCGGCGCGGCATGGCGAGGATGATTTTCTTCGCCTTGACCACCTGGCCGCCGCTACTGTCGCGGGTGTTGCCGTCGACGCTGACGGTGTTCTGGAAATGCAGGCGATAGGGGAAGTCGGCGTCCTTGGCGTAGCTGATGCTGGCCAGGCGCTGGTTCATCTGCACCCGCTGCTGGCCTGACAGCTTGCCCGGCAGCTTGGCGAACTTGGCGGCGAGGGTCAGCGGCAGGCTCTGGAACCCCTTGGTCAGGGTCAGGAACTCGGTGGTATCGCTGTATTCGGTCGCCGGCAACTGGGTCACCGCACTGGCATTGGCGACGTTGGCGTCATATCCGCCGGCGTCCTTCATGAACTGGTAGCCTTCGTTACTCATCACTCGGTACAGCAGGTCCCAGAAACCGTACTTCCAGATTTCCTTGCCGAACACCTTGACCTGCATCTGCTGGCACAGGCTGAGCTTGTCGAAGCCGGGGTAGACGTAGTTCATCACCTTGACCTGCAGGTCCTCGGGGCAGAAACCACGCTCCGACCAGGCCAGGTCATAGGGGATCTTTTCCGGTGCCTCGACGAAGTCGCGGTAACGGAAGCGCTTGCCGCGCAGGTAGAACAGGTTGTTCTTCGAATACACCGGCTTGGGCGCGCCCATGGGAAAGTCCTGGCTCGGCAGCTTGAGATGCTTGACCAGGTTATCCACCAGCACATGGCCGTCCTTGCCGGGGATATAGCGCATGCCCCCGACCTCGGCGACCACATTCGGCAGGCCCGGGAGATTGATGCTGAAGAGCCGGCCGCCGATGCGGTCGCTGTATTCGAAAAGGGCAATATTCTGCGTATCGCCATGGGTCTGTTGCAGGCGCCAGGCGCTATAGGTGCCCGACACTCCGCCGCCGACTACGGCAACGTCCAGTTCCAGTTCTTGCGACTTCATGACGAACTCCATTTCGGAAAGGAGGGGGACCGCGTTTTCCGGTCGCGACCAAGTATCGTCGAGTTTTGCTGGAATGCCAGTTTGCCATCATGGTGGTTTCGAGACGGCCAGGAACCTGGCCGTCGATGGGTGCAAAAGGAGGGCGCGCGCGGGATCAGGTCCTTGCGATGCAGTGCAAGAACCTGCGCGGGTGTTACGCCTGAGGCTGGCCGCTGCGGTAGACCCGCAGGCAGACTCCGAAGGCGACCAGTACCGGCAGGATCAGTGCCCACAAGCCGCAGGCCAGGTAGAGCAGGGCCGCGCCGACACAGCCGAGGGCAAAGCCCAGCATGATGGTGCAGATCGGCTTCAGGCGTTGCTTGATGATCAGCCGTTGGGCGTCGTCGCGCTCGCTCCACAGGGCAAATACATCGACGGCGAACTGGGTGACGTTGCCGGTCATCAACGTGGTGGGCGGCGTGCCTTTCATATGCTGGCGGGAAATCGCGTTCTGGATCGCCATGGCGGTGACTCCGGTCAGGCCGGTGATCAACGCCGTGGCGCTGTCGCCATCGGTAAACGGCCCCCAGACAATCGCCAGCAGGGCAAAGGCCGCCAGCATCAGGGTATGGGCGATCAGTAACAGGCGCAGCGGCACCCATCCGCGCCGATGGATCGCCACGGCGGCCAGGTGCGTCAGTCCCACCACCAGCACGAATACCGGCAGGGCGATCAGCTTGGGCAAGGCGCCGGAAGTGCCATGGACGATACTCACCCCCAGGGTCACGAAGTTGCCGGTGACATGGGCGGTAAACAGGCCCTGCAGGGCGAGAAAGCCCAGGGTGTCGACAAAGCCGCCATTGAAACTGAGGGCCGGGCCCACGCTGGGGTGCAAGGGTGATTCCATGGCCTGTCCTCGGGTTCGGGTATCGTAGGGAGAATGGTCGGGGTGGTCGGGCAGCAGACGGTAACTCGCCGCTGATTGTCGATCAAGGTAGAGTCCCGCTCTTGTGACGATGCCAGTTCGAGGCCTGTGAATGACTGCCCTGTGTTTTGCTCCCCGACAATCCCTGGCCGAGCGCCTGCTGGATCTGCTGCCCGTGGTTCAGGGTGATGGCTCCCATGACTTGTCGCATATCCATCGGGTGTGGAAAAACGCCTGTGCCATCCAGCGCGAGGAGGGCGGCGACCTGGACATCCTGATCGCCGCGACGCTGTTGCATGATTGCGTGGCGGTGGAGAAGGATTCACCGCTGCGGTCCCGGGCATCGCGCCTGTCCGCGGAGAAAGCCTCGGCGTTGCTGGTGCAACTGGGCTGGCCGGAGCAGAAGATATTCGCCACCGCCCATGCCATCGAAGCCCACAGCTTTTCGGCGGCGATCATCCCGACCACCCTCGAAGCCCGGATTCTGCAGGATGCCGATCGGTTGGACGCACTTGGCATGGTCGGTGTGGCGCGCTGCTTTTATGTCGGCGGGCGCCTGGGGCATAGCCTGTACGACCCGGTCGATCCGCTGGCGCAGCACCGTGAGCATGACGATCAACGCTTCAGCCTCGATCATTTCCAGACCAAACTGCTGCACCTGGCCTCGGGTTTCCAGACCGCCACGGGGACACGGTTGGCGGCGATCAGGCATGAGCGTCTGCAGCGTTTCATGGAAGATTTCATGGAAGAAATCGGCGTGTGAACTGCCTGGCGTCATGAAAATTCGCTACGCTCGATGGCCACAGCAAACGGCTCAAGGATGTGATTAATGCGCGTACTGCAAACCAACGCCCAGGATGATTTCCGGGTCAAGGCGTATGCCGGCACCAGCGGGGTGCTGCTGGCAATGGACCTGGCGGAGTCGAAGCGGGCTGGCCTGCTGGGTTTTGCCATCGAGCGCCAGGTGGGGACCAAGCCCTGGCTGTTTCTCTTCAACAGCCTGACCTTTCCCGGCAAGGAGCACACCTTTCCCCAGTACCACGCCACCCCCAGCGATCTGGCGCCGTTGCAGAAATTCCGCTGGGCCGACTACAACGTCGAGCCCGGCACCACCTGCAATTACCGCGTGCACCTGGCCTACGGCACGCCCGATGCGCCACAACTGGGCGAGTCGCTGGCGGTCACGGTAACCACCGACAACGGCCTGCCGAAAAACCAGCGGGTGATCTTCAATCGCGCGGTGGCGGCGAGCCAGGGTTTCGAACGCAAGTTTCCCGACCTTGACAAGCAGCTCACCACCCAGAAAGACCTGCCCATCGAGGCCTGGCCCGACGCCGCGCGCCTGTGGCTGGAGAATGGCCTGCTGGAAGAACTGCTCGGTTTTATCGCCCGTGCCACGGATGCACAGTGGGGGCTGGATATCGCCATCTACGAGTACCAGTTGAAGGCGATTGTCGATGCCGTCAATGCCGCCCAGCAGCGTGGTGCGCGGATCCGCGTGCTGTACCACGCCAAGGTCGGTGACGACGACACCACCCTCAATGAGCAGAACCTGGCGGCGATTCCCGCCGAGGGCAAGCGCGGGCGGGTGACCAGTAATATCTTCCACGACAAGTTCATCGTCCTCAGCCAGCGCGACGCCAGTGGCGAATATCGGCCCGAAGCGGTGCTGTGCGGCAGCACCAACTTCACCGCCAATGGCGTCTATCGCCAGGCCAACGTGGTGCATGTGCTCGACGACAGCCGCCTGGCCGGCGAGTACACCCAGGTTTTCGAGCAGATCTGGGCAGCCCCGGCGAATGTGGCGGCGACCCGTAAGTGGATTACCCAGAACAATCCGATGAACCCGGCCCAACCCTTGTTCGCCGGGTTTTCCCCGCGCACCGGCCAGGGCGACCTGAAGGAGTTCGAGCAGATCATCACCGCGGCGCGCAAGGACCTGCTATTCGCCACGGCCTTCGCCTTGCCCCAGCAGATTCTCGATGCCTTGCTCGGCCAGCCCCATGACGATGTCTTGCGTTATGGCCTGCAGAACACTGCCAGCAGTATTTCCGGCATCCACGCCGACCGCACCGACGACTTTGTCGCCACGGCGCTGCTCAATACCGGCCTGGAAGGCTGGATCAAGGAAGGGCTCAACGGTCAGAAGGGCCGGCTGCTGGTGCACACCAAGGCCATCGTCAGCGACTTCACCACCGACTCGCCGACCATCATCAGCGGCAGCCACAACCTCAGCGTCGGCGCCAGTGACGGCAATGACGAGAATTTCCTGGTGATACGTGGCGATGTCGACCTGGCGGACCGTTATGGCCTGGAGATCCTGCGCTTCTACGAGCATTACCGGTTCCGCTATTACGCGAAAAAGCTGGCGCTCAAGCAGGTCCAGCCGCTGTCGCCGGACAATAGCTGGAGCGATGGGTATTATCAGGACGGGGACCTGAAGATGCTGTCGCGGTTGCGGTTTGCGGGGCGTTGACAGCGCACGACATTCACGGCGGAGGTGGCTGTCCTGCCGCCATCGCCAGCAAGCCGGCTCCTACAGGGGACGGCGTGCGCCGATTGATCGTTCCCACGCTCCAGCGTGGGAATGCCTCTCTGGACGCTCTGCGTCCGCTCTTGTAATGCAGAGCGTCATGGGCTGCATTACCACGCGGAGCGTGGGAACGATCGATTTGTCGGCTAGACACTGGTCGGCAGTCGACTCATCTCGCGGCGATACTGTTTCGTCCGCCGCCCGATAAACAACCGATCCAGCACCAGTGCCCACAGCGCTGACACCTCGGGCCGTGGGCGGCGGCCCTTGCTCAGGCGTTTCAACTGGAACTTGACCACCGCCATGCTCGCCAGCGATGCCAGCGCTTTTTGCTTCCAGCGGATCGGCTGCAACTGCGGATGCGTATCGCGGCCTTCGCGCCAGTGCCGGGGCAGGTGCGGTTCCAGTGCCAACGCGGTACCGATACCGACCATGGCGATGCCGCTGTCCAGCACCCGCTCGACAACGGGCAGGCGGCGGATGCCGCCAGTGACCATCACCGGCATGGTCGCTACCTTCGCCAGTGCACCGGCCATTTCCATGAAGTAGGCCTCCCGTGCCAGGGTCCGCCCGTCACGGGCTTCGCCCTGCATGGCCGGGGCCTCGTAGCTGCCGCCCGAGAGTTCCACCAGGTCCACCGGCAAGTCATTCAGCCATTCGATCACCTGGCGCGCATCATCAGCGTCGAAGCCGCCGCGCTGAAAGTCCGCCGAGTTGAGCTTGACTGCCACGCAGAAGGTCGGTGACACCACCGCCCGAACCGCCTTGACCACCGACAACAGCAACCGGGCGCGGTTTTCCAGGGGGCCGCCCCAGCGATCGGTCCGTTGATTGCTCAGCGGCGAGAGGAACTGGCTCAGCAGATAACCGTGGGCGGCATGAATCTGCACGCCGGTAAAACCCGCCTGTTCGGCAAGTCGGGCGCTGCGGGCAAAGCGGCTGATGACGTCCTCGATATCGGCTTCGCTCATGGGCCGGGGCTCGGCGAACATCTTCGAGAATCCACCCAGCTCCAGCGGGACCGCTGAAGGTGCCCTGGCGATCTGGCCGAGATTGGCCATGGTCTGGCGTCCGGGATGGTTGATCTGCATCCAGAACTGCGCACCCTTGGCCCGGCCGATTTCAGCCCATTGGCGGAATCTGGGCAGGTGCCGCTCATCTTCCAGCACCACGCCGCCGGGACCGGTCATGGCGCGCCGGTCGATCATCACGTTGCCGGTCAGCAACAGGCCAGGTTCGCCATCGGCCCAGGCGCGATAGAGTTCCATCAACTGAGCGGAAGGCGCGTTATCCAGGTCAGCCATGTTCTCTTCCATGGCAGCCTTGGCAATGCGATTCGGGATCTGTACGCCGTTGGGTAGCGGCAATGCTTGGAAGGGTGACATGCTTGACTCCGGGGTGGTGGGGAGTTCAGGCTAAGCTTAAAGTTAACTTTAATGTCAAGCCCTGACATGAGGATTTCCATGAAAATCGGTGAACTGGCTCAACGCAGCGGCTTGGCGGCCTCGAAGATCAGGTTTTATGAAGCCCAGGGCCTGATTCGCAAGGTGCATCGCCAGGCCAATGGCTATCGGGAGTATCCGTCCGAGGTGCTGCAGACGTTGTCGATCATCCAGTGCGCGCAGCAGGCGGGCTTCAGTCTGGAGGAACTGCGGGCGCTGGTGCCGGCTTCCGAACCGGGTGTCTGGGACCACGCGGAAATGATCGAGAGCCTGGAGCGCAAGATCGCTCAGATCGAGGCCATGCAGGCACGCCTGGCCCAGAGCAAGCTGCAACTGCTCGGGGTGGTGAACAGTATCAGGAGCAAACCGGCGGACATGCCGTGCGCGGAAAATGCCGAGCGCTTGATGGCATCGCTGAATGCGCCTCTGGCGGGTGCCAGGACGCGCGGTGCCGACCAGTAGCTCGTCGGACCGCGCTTCCCCATCAGTTCCCCAGCCGCTCCGCCGGGCCTACTCCCTGGCCAGGGAAAAGGCTGGTGTGCCGGGGAGTGGATTGCGCATCAGCGTGCCCACCACCAGGGCGCCGAACAGCGCCAGCAGGCCCGCGACCCAGAGCACCGTGCCAAAGCCACCGACAAAGGCCTGGCGAGCCAGTGGTTGCACCACGACGCGTGCGGATTCCGGCAGCACGGCCATGGCCGCCGGCATATCGCCCGCCACTACCCGTGACGCAATGACCTGGGCCTGATCGAGCCACGCTGCGGCCTGTGTGCCGAGACTGGTCTGGAGCAGGTCCTGGGTATGGCCGGCGAGCAACGCGCCGAACACGCCGATGGCCAACATGATCGCGCTGAAGCGCATGGTGGTGCTCATGCCCGAAGCCATGCCGGCGCGTTCCCGGGGGACGCAGGCCATGATGTTTTTCTGGGTATCGCCATTGAGCAACCCGGCACCGGCGCCGGTCACGGCAATTGCCAGGCCGAAGCCCAGGTAGCCGCCGCTGCTGACCGCCCAGGCACTGAGCAGGTTGCCGCAGCCCACCAGGGTCAGTCCGCTGGCCATCAGGGTCGCGGGCTCCAGGCGCGAGGCCAGTCGCACGCCGATACGCGGGCAGATCAGCATGGTCAGGGCAAAGGGCAGCATGCCCAGGCCCGAGGCGATGGCCGACAGTCCCAGGCCGTTCTGCAGGTAGAACGGCAGCAGCGTCATCATCACCTGGGCGCAGCCGGCGTAGGCGAACATCCCCAGCAGGGCGCCGATAAAGCGTGGATGACGGAACAACTGCAGGTCGACCATGGGCCGTTTCTGCACCCGCTCGACCACCACGAACAGACCCAGCAACACGGCGCCACCCAGCAGCCGGGCGTAGGTCAGCGGGTTGCTCCAGCCGATCTGGTTCGCCTCGATCAGGCCCCAGATCAGGCACAGCAGCGCACCGCTGAAGGCCAGGCTGCCCCAGGGATCGAGACGGGCCGACTGGCTGTCGCGGGACTCCGGTACCGCATGCCGGACCAGCGCCATCAGCAACAGGCCGATGGGCAGGTTGATAAAGAAGATCCAGCGCCAGCCCAGGTACTGAGTGATCAGGCCGCCGACCGTTGGTGCGGCGGTCATCGCCACGCCCATGCAGGCGCCCCAGAAGGCCCAGGCCTTGGCCCGCTCGACTTCATCGTGAAAGGTATGGCCGATGGAGGCGAGGGCGGAAGTCAGCAGCAGCGCGGCCCCGACGCCCTTGATCGCCCGGGCGATATCGAGGAGCAGGCTGCTCGGCGCGGCGCCGCAACCGAGGGAGGCGAGAATGAACAGACTCAGGCCCCAGAGCAGGGTCTTCTTGCGCCCGAAGCGGTCGGCGATGCTGCCGGCGGGCAGCAGCAGGGCGGCGAAGGCCAGCATATAGGCGCTGACCACCCATTCGATATCGGCGAAATTCGCCCCCAGGTCGCGGGCGATGCTCGGCAGGGTGACGGCGACGATATTGGTGTCAAGGACAATCAGCGAACAGACGCCGGACGCTGTCAGCAGCGTCAGGCGCGGGCTGACCCGGCTCATGGGCGGGCCCATTCGAAATCAAGGATTGCCCGTCGGGCAATGACAGCTGTCGAATCAGCCGCCGCGACCGGCGGCATGCCCGGGCAGGCACAAGACAACGGGGCAAGGAATTTGACGGACATGCTCAAGGCTCTCTACTGTGGCGGTAAGATCAGCTTAACGCGGGCCCGCCCCGGCTTTGTTAGGCCAGCCTCGACACTTCATTACCTTTGAGCTAATGCCTGTATGGAAATTCGTCATTTCCGTTATTTCCTGGCCGTTGCCCGGCAGCGCAATTTCACTCGCGCGGCGGAACAGCTGGATATCGCCCCGCCAACTCTGAGCCGGCAGATCCAGGATATGGAAAACGCCCTGGGCACCCGGTTGTTCCTGCGCGGGCAACGCGAGGTCAGCCTGACCGAGGCGGGCGCCGCGCTGCTGCCGGAAGCCGAGGCGACGGTGCGCCAGTTCGAGTCTGCGCAACGCAATGCGCAGCGGGCCGGACGTGGCGAGATCGGCCATATCGAACTGGGCTATGTCGCCGGGGCGGTGTATTCCGGGGTGTTGCAGCACCAGGTCAAGGCCTTTGTCAGGGCTTTTGCCGATGTCAGCCTCAACGTGCGGGAAACGCCCATGGCGACATTGCCGGGGTTGATCGCCGAGGGTCGTTTCGATATCGGTTATGTGCGCTCGCCCATGTCCCTGCCCGAAGGTGTTGACGCCGTGCGCCTGAATACCGAAGGGTTTGTGCTGGCGATGGCCGACGACAGCTGGTTGTGTCGCCTGAAAAACATCGGCGCCGAGCATCTGCAGAACGAAACCTTCGTGCTGCCGGAGCAGATCAGCGGTACCTTGCAGGTCGCCACCCAGGGCGGTTACGCGCCGAAACTGGGGCCGCAACCCGGCGGGCTGGTGGCGGTGATCGCCGCGATATCCCTGGGCCAGGGCGTGGCGGTGGTGCCCGAATCGGTCATCGGCCATATCAACCTGCCGAATGTGGTCTATCGGTCGATCGAGGGCTGTCAGGCCACGTCCTGGCTGTCGCTGATCCATCGCCGCTTCGAGAAGGCTCCGGCAGTGGCCCGCTATATCGAGCGGATCAAACGTGAATTCCCGGAGAGGCAGCATGATTAATCCCGCGCATTTCGACCTGCAATCCCTGCGGCTGTTTCTGCTGGCCGCCGAGCACCAAGGTCTGGGCCAATACCTCCGCGGTGGTGCAATTCCTGCCCCGGGACCTGGCACAGTTCCTGTCCCACAACCGGCAGGTGCGTATCAGCCTGGAGGAGGCGCTGAGCGAGGCGACCATCGACGCAGTGGAAACCGGACGGGCCGATATCGGCGTGTTTGCCGACAATGTCCCGGCGCCGGGACTGGAGACCTTTGCCTACCGCACTGACCAGTTGGTGTTGCTGGTACCGCCGGATCATCCGCTGGCCGGCCTGGATACCATCGCCTTCGTCGATACCCTGGACTTTGACTATGTGGCGCTGAACCAGGGCAGTTCGTTGCTGCGCCGGCTTACCGACGCGGCCCATCGGGCCAGCAAGGTGCTCAACGTACGCATCCAGGTCAGCAGCTTCGACGGCATCTGCCGGATGATCGAGGCCGGATTGGGCATCGGCGTCCTGCCCCGGGCGGCGGTGCGTCCCGAACTGCTGGGTGCGGGTTTGCGGGCGATCGAGCTGAGCGATGCCTGGGCGCGACGCACCTTGTACCTGGGGGTGAAGTCCCGGGGCGGACTGGCACCGGAGGCCCTGCGACTGTTCGAGTTCCTGAGTGGTCAGCCGCCAGTCGGGTAGGTTTTCGCAGGCGGCGAGATCCGGCCCGGCCAGGAGATTTCTTGCGACCATGAAGGCCTCTTCGCGGGCAAGCACCGCTCCCACAGAGTTTGTGAGCCTTTCCTGAATGGAAAGGGTCATGGATCATTCACGGATTTTCAGGTTGCCTGTCCCCGCTGACAATCCCTCACTTCTTCAGGAACCGATGATTCCGGCCCACGTTGCCAACCTCGACAAGCAAGTGCCTTCCAACCGCCTTCAGGAACTGAACCCATGATCGACCATCTCGACCACCTGGTACTGACCACCATCGATCCCGTTGCCGCCGAGGATTTCTATGTGCGCGTGCTGGGCATGCAACTGGAAACCTTTGCCGGCGGACGCAAGGCCTTCCGTTTCGGTAACCAGAAGATCAACCTGCATGTGCGGGGGCATGAGTTCGAGCCCAAGGCCCACCTGCCGGTGCCGGGGGCGCTGGACCTGTGTTTTATCGCCGCGATTCCCCTGGAGGCGGTGATCGAGCGGCTGCGCCAGGTCGACTGGCCGATCATCGAGGGTCCGGTGATGCGCACCGGAGCCACCGCGCCGATCCGTTCGGTGTATGTGCGTGATCCGGACCTGAACCTGATCGAGATTTCAGAACTGGCCGGGAACGACGTCTGATAACGCGTACCTTTTGACGGGGCAGGTCACGGCTCAGAGCAGGCGATCCTGCACCGAATCCGCCAGTCGTGTGAGAATCAGGCAGCACGATACGGCGCCGGCATCCAGTGCTCCCAGCGAGCGCTTGCCGAGGCGACTGGCGTGACCGACCCTGGCCATCAGATCCCTGGTCGAGTCTCGTCCCTGGGAGGCGGCACTCTTCATGTCGTTCAAGCCTTCGCTGAACGGACGTTCGTCGAGAAAGGCCCGCTCGAAGGCCGCGACCGAGGGAATCAGGGTGTCCATCAGGCACTTGTCGCCTACCCTGGCGTCGGTGATGTCCCGCAACGAGGTCAGGCCGCCGCGCAACAGCCGGGCGAAATGTGCGGCATCGATCGAGTCTACGCCGCGCACTTCATCGGCCATCCCGATAAACAGGCTGCCGTACAGTGGTCCCATGGAGCCACCTATACCCTCCATCAGGCTCAGGGTCAGTTCGTCGAGGGCATCGGCCAGCGACAGTTGTCGACCCTCGAGGCTCTTGCCGCAGCGGGAAAAGCCCTTGGCCATGTTGACACCGTGGTCGCCGTCACCAATGGCCCCGTCGATTTCGCCGAGGTACTCGCGGTTGGCGACGATCACGCTCACCAGTTCGCTGACGATCGCCGTGCCTTCATTGCCGGGAAAGCGCTGGCTCATGGTTCCAGCACGACTTTCAGGGAGCGATCGCCACGCTCCATCACTGCGAAGGCATCCTTGAAGTCCGCCAGGGCGAACTTATGGGTCACCACGTCGCGCATGTCGATCTTGCGTTGGCCGATAAAGTCGATGGCCCGCGGATACATGTAAGGCCCCAGGTGCGAGCCGAGCACATCCAGTTCCTTGCGGTCGCCGATGATCGACCAATCCACCGTGGCCTCGTCATTGAACACGCTGAACTCGACAAAGCGCCCGAGCTTGCGCAGCATCGCAAGGCCCTGGTTGACCGCCTTGTGGTGGCCGGTGGCTTCGATGTAGATATCGCAGCCGTAGCCGTCGGTGATGGCGCGGATCTTTTCCAGGACGTTTTCCCGGGCCGGGTTCCAGACTTCATCGGCGCCCATGCGCAAGGCCAGTTCGGCACGTTCGGGTTTCATGTCGAGGACGATCAGACGCTTGGGATTGCGCAGGCGTACCGCGCCGATAATGCCCAGGCCCAAGGTCCCGGCACCGGCCACGACGACGATGTCGTCGAGACCGACATCTGCCCGGTCGGCCGCGTGCAGCGAACAGGCGAGGGGTTCGATCAGGATCGCCTCGTCGGGCGGGATGCTGTCCGGTACCTTGTGCACGATGCCCTCCTTGGTGAAGATCATGTACTGGGCCATGGCACCCTGGACATTGTTCTGAAAGCCATACAGGTCGTGTTTCTGGCACATCCAGTATTGGCCGTGGTTGCAGAAGCGGCAGCCCCAGCAGGGCACGATCTGCTCGGAAATCACCCGCTCGCCGACTTTCACGCCACGTTTTTCAGCGCCCGGGCCGAGGGCGACCACGCGGCAGACGAACTCGTGGCCGGGAATCATCGGCGGCTTGACGTAGCGCGGTTGCTCGTCATCGCCCCAGAACGAAGGCGCGCCTCGATAGGTCTTGATGTCGCCCATGCAGATGCCGCACAGCTCGACCTTGGTGAGGATTTCATCGGGGCCGGGTGTCGGCACCGCGACTTCTTCCAGGCGGTAGTCCTCGGGGCCGTAGCAGACCACGGCCTGCATGGTGGCGGGGATGACCGGCTGGTCGTTTCGGTAAGGTTGTTCGATAACACTGGTCATGGCAACGGACCTCGAAAGACGGGGAGTGACGGTGTGCGCCAGCGGTCGATCGACAGGTTTTCACTGGCGACCATCGGCGCCGCGATGCCGGGTGAGAGGGCACCAGCCCGTTGACTGCCTGGGGCTGGTGCCTCCCGGCGGGTCGGGGCTACTTGGCGGTCCCGGAAACCTGCAGGTACAGCGCATCGGCGTTGGCATTGGTGACCGGCACCCACGGCAGGATGTAGGTCTTGTCGGTGCCGTCACCCCACTTCAGGTCCTTGGCGTAGCGTTGCCAGATCACCGATTGCGGCTTGTAGTCCTTGCCGGCCAGGGTGCGCAGGGCCATGTCGAGGGCGCCCTGGGACTGCGCCTGGGCGTCCTGCAGGAAGGTGGTGACTTCGTCTTTCTTCGCCGCCTGGATGGCGTCGGGCATGCCGTCGATCGCGGTGATGGGGACGTCATTTGGCGACAGGCCACGGGATTTCACCGCTTGCAGGGCGCCCAGGGCCATGTCGTCGTTCTGCGCAATGATGCCGGAGATGCCGCCGTTGGGGTGGGCGTTGAGCCAGTCTTCGGTCAACGAAAGAGCTTCGGCGCGCGACCAGTTGGCGGTCTTCATCTCGATGACCTTGATGCCCGGGTTCTTCAGCAGCACTTCGATTTCACCCTTTTGCCGATCGATCTGCGCCGACTGGCCGATCGGACCCTGGATGATGGCCACGTTGCCCTTGCCCTTGAGCTTGTCGACCATGGCCTGGGCCTGGAGGCGCCCGCCCTCGACATCGTCGTTGCCGATGTAGGGCACATTGGCGCTGGCGACCCTGGTGTTGGAGGCGATCACCGGCACATCGTTTTCCTGGGCGCGGGCGACGGTGGCAACCCCGGCCTTGGTGTCGATCGGTACGAAGATGATTGCATCGTAGTGCTGGGTGACCATGGTCTCGATCTGGTTGTTCTGGGTCAGGGCGTCGTAGTTGCCGTCGAACACCGTGAGCTGCACCGTGCCGTCCTTGACCGCGGGGTGCTCCTTCAATTCGCGGACCCAGTTCTGCATGAACTGGCCCTTGAGGCCATAGACGGCGGCACCGATCTTGTAGGTCTTGCCCTGGGCGAAGCTGACGCTGCTGGCCAGCAGGGAGACGGCCAGCAGCGCGAGTACTGTTTTACCTGACTTCATGGAGAACACCTTTATTGTTGTTGTCGTTCGTTTTGTTGAAGGCAAATGGCGAGTCAGCGCTTTTTTTGCTGTGAAATCCTTGTGAGGTCGCAGCGTCATGTTTCGCTGTGAATCTATGTGTATCAAATGAAATTCTGATCAGTCAATGGATTTCTGTTCAAAACAATATGGCGATCCGTTGGTGGGATTTGGGGGGGTTTTCCGATGTGTTATGTGTTTTGTGGCAAATCAGGCTTGACAGTTGAGGTGTAATGCCTGAGAAATGCTTGATCAGATTCTCATATATAGATCATATGATCAGTGTTATGCCTCATCACGGCAGTGGAGTGAAACGCCATGAACACAGCATTCTCGGTGGCCATCGGGTGTGACGAAGCGGGTTACGAGCTCAAGGAGGTGCTCAAGCGGTACATCGAGACCCTGGGGCATCCGGTTGAAGACTTCGGTACCCATTCGCTTGAGCCGGTGCTTTATCCGGATATCGCCCTGGCGGTGGCCAATGCGATCAAGGGCGGCGCCCATCGGCTGGGCGTGCTGGTCTGTGGCACGGGGATAGGCATGGCCATTTCCGCCAACAAGGTGTTCGGGATTCGCGCGGCCCAGGCCCATGACACCTATTCCGCCGAACGCGCGCGCAAGAGCAACGATGCGCAGATCCTGTCCATCGGCGCGCGGGTGGTGGGCGCCGAGCTGGCCAAGAGCGTGGTCAAGTCATTCCTGGAGTCGGAGTTCGAGGTCGCGCGCTCCGGAGCCAAGGTCGAGCGCATCAACGCCATCGAACGGGACGGGCATCAATAGTTGGTGTTCCCGGCCAGCCGGCTCGCGCTGGGTGGTGCGGCGCGTGGCAGTGAATTTCTAAACCCGTGCGTTCGTAAATGAAGCAGGTACAATCCGGGGTTTTAACGGGCTGAAATGCCGTTCGGCCCGCTGCTCCAGAGAATATCGATGCTCATTGGTAGTTACTCCCCCGCGCTGGTCTTCATTTCGCTCTGTGTGGCGATCCTGGCCTCCTACACCGCCCTGGACCTGACCGGGCGCATTGCCACGGCCCGTGGTCGCGCCGTCTACCTGTGGATGGCCGGCGGCGCCCTGGCGATGGGTGTCGGGGTCTGGTCGATGCATTTTATCGGCATGCTCGCATTCCGCCTGCCGATCGAGCTCGGCTACGACGGGCCGCTCACCGCGCTGTCGCTGCTGATCGCGATCCTGTCCTGCGGTTTTGCCCTGTGGCTGGTCAGCCAGCCGCGCCTGCCGCTGTGGCAGTTGGCGTTTGGCGCGCTGATCATGGGCGCCGGTATCAGTGCGATGCACTACTGCGGCATGGCGGCGCTGAAAATGCAGCCCGGTATCGACTACGACCCGACCCTGTTCAGTGCCTCGCTGGTGATTGCGGTGGTCGCTTCGGCTGCGGCGTTGTGGATCGCCTTCCACCTGCGGCGAAACACCCCCCATGTACGCCTGGCCCGCTGCGGCGCGGCGGTGGTCATGGGTCTGGCGATCGTAGGTATGCACTACACCGGCATGGCGGCGGCGAGTTTCGCCGACGGCAGCTTCTGTGGCGCGGCCAACAGTGTCCTGGCGGTGAAGGGCCTGGACCTGCTGGTGCTGGTGACCAGCCTGGCGGTGCTGTCGATCGCCTTGCTGACTTCGGTCCTCGATGCCCGGTTGGAGGCGCGTACCGCCGACCTGGCCGATTCGCTGACCCTGGCCAACCAGGAACTGACCCAGTTGGCGCTGCATGACACCCTGACCAGCCTGCCGAACAGGGTCCTGCTGGCGGACCGCATCGACCAGGCGATGCACAAGGTGACCGCCGAAGGGGGGTGCTTTGCCCTGATGTTCATCGACCTGGACGGTTTCAAACCGGTGAACGATGCCTTCGGCCACCATATGGGCGATCAGTTGCTACGCGAGGTCGCGCTGCGCCTGCGTGAGGATCTGCGCACCCAGGACACCCTGGCGCGGATCGGTGGCGATGAGTTCGTCCTGCTGGCGCAACTGACGGATCCGGACGATGCCCTGCAAGTGGCGTCACGTCAGGTCAGCCTGTTGTCCCATGTGTTCCGGGTGGCCGGTCATGACCTGCAGATATCCGCCAGCATCGGCATCGTGATGTACCCCGGCAACGGCCAGACCGCCGAGGAACTGCTGATGAATGCCGACGCGGCGATGTATCACGCCAAGGGCGCGGGCAAGAACGGCCACAGTTTTTTCGACGCCTCGATGAACGGCAATGCGCGCAAGCAACTGCAGTTGCTGCAGGATCTGCGTCAGGCGCTGGAGCACAACCAGTTCCGTCTCTACTACCAGCCCAAGTTCGATGCACTCAACGGCTTGCCCATCGGTGCCGAGGCGTTGTTGCGCTGGGAGCATCCCGAGCAGGGGCTGTTGCCGCCGGATACCTTTATCACCCTGGCGGAAAAGACCGGCCTGATCATCCCCATCGGCGAATGGGTGCTGAACGAGGCCTGTCGGCAGATGCGCCTGTGGTACGAGCAGGGCTACCAGCACTGGCGCATCGCGGTGAACCTCTCGGCCTTGCAGTTCTGTCATGGCGGCCTGGTCGCCAGTGTTGCCGGGGCCCTGGAGCGGCACCAACTGCCGGCCAACAGCCTGACCCTGGAAATCACCGAAACCACCGCCATGAGCGATGCCGATGCGAGCATGACGGTATTGCAGCAGCTGTCGGACATGGGTGTGGACCTGTCCATCGACGACTTCGGCACCGGCTATTCGAGCCTGATGTACCTCAAGCGGCTGCCGGCCAACGAACTGAAGATCGATCGCGGTTTTGTCCGCGACCTGGAGCACGACACCGACGATGCGGCGATTGTCTCGGCGATTGTCGCCCTGGGCCAGGCGCTGGGGTTGCGGATCGTCGCCGAAGGCGTCGAGACCGATATGCAGCAGGACTTCCTGACCCGGCTGGGCTGCGACTCCCTGCAGGGTTACCTGCTCGGGCACCCGCTGCCGGCCGATCGCTTCATGGCGGATATCAGCCGGGCCGAGCAACAGAAAGAGGTGGGTTGACGTCCGGCTACACACGGACACCTGTAGGAGCCGGGCTTGCCCGCGAAGAGGTCCTTGAGGTCGCCAGAAGCTTCGCGGGCAAGCCCGCTCCTACACAAGCTCGCACACAAAAGCCCGCATTCACAGTGCATGAGCGGTTTTCAGATACTGCTCCTCCGACCCGGCAAGGGTCAGTGGCCGCTGACCAGCGGCGCCTCGCCGCCGATGTCGCTGCCGGCTTTCGTGCGCATCAGGGTCGCCGCGATACCGGCACCCAGCGCGGCAAACAATGCACCCACCAGGAACGCCGCCTGGTAGCCATCATGGAGGGCATCCAATGCCGGCAATCCGGCGCTCAGGTGCAGGTGGGTGCGCGCCGCCGCGAGACTGGCGAGTGCGGCCAGGCCCAGTGCGCCGCCCATCATGAAAGCGGTATTGACCACGCCGGACGCCAGGCCTGATTCGGACGGTGCGACGTCATTCATCGCCGCCAGCAGCAGCGGGTTGAAGGCAATGCCCGCACCCAGCCCCAGCAGTACCATGCCCGGCAGGATATCGCGCATGAAGGTGCCGTGCACCGGTGCCTGGGCGAACAGCAGCAGGCCGATGGTTGCCAGTGCCAGCCCGGCCGCGAGAGGCAGGCGGATGCCGAAGCGCATCACCAGCCTGGCGGAGAGGCCCAGGGAAAAGACCGCCATGATCAGGTTCGCGGGCAGGAAGGCCAGGCCGACTTCCAGCGGCGAGTAGCCCAGCACCAGTTGCATGTACAGCGCCGACAGGAAGAACCAGGCAAACATCGCCGCGGCCCAGAGCACGCCGACGATATTGGCGATGGCCAGGTTGCGCAGACGAAACAGGCGCAACGGCATCAGCGGCACCTTGACCCGGGTTTCGATCACCAGGAAGGCCACCAGCAGGCCGGCCGCCAGGATCAGTTGCCCGACGGTACGGGTGGAGCCCCAGCCCATCTCGTTGCCATTGACGATGGCGTACACCGCCAGCATCAGCGAGGCGGTCACCGTCAGCGCTCCGGCCACATCGAGATCGCGGGAAGGATGCTCGTTGAGGGTCTTCGACAGCAAACGCAGGGACAACAGGATCACCGCCACGCCGATCGGCAGGTTGACCAGGAAGATCCAGTGCCAGCTCAAGGTGCTGGTCAAGACTCCGCCGAGCATTGCCCCCAGGCTACCGCCACCGGCACAGACAAAACCGTAGACGCCCATGGCCTTGGCCCGGTCGGCCGGTTCGCTGAACAGGTCCATGATCAGCGATAACGCGACCGCGGTGACCACTGCGGCGGCCAGGCCCTGGAAGGCGCGGGCCCAGACCAGCACGGCCTGGGTCTGGGCAATGCCGCAGGCCAGGGAAGCCAGGGTGAAGAAGCCGATGCCCAGCAGGAACAGCCGTCGATGTCCGTACAGGTCGCCCAGGCGCCCGCCGAGCAGCAGGAAGCCGCCAAAGGTCAGCATATAAGCGTTCACCACCCAGGCCAGGGAGGTTTCGGAGAACTGCAGGTCGGTCTTGATCGACGGTAGGGCGACGTTGACGATGGTGGTGTCGAGCACAATCATCAGGACCCCTAGGCACAGCACGATCAGGGCGAGCCAGCGTTGTCGGGCGTCGTGGGCAGGGGTATCGGGGGCAGTCATGATGATCTCTCACTGGGGCAGGCGCGAGAGTGTAGGCACCCACGGGTGCCGGGCTCAATGGTGAGATTGTAGTGGGGTTGTGAAGGGTTGTTGCAAGGATGTAAGCGCATCACCCGAGGCGTCAGTGCAAGGAGCTGCCGATAACGCCGGTGGGGGGCTTCATCGGCGTTGCCCTACGCTTGTTCCGCGCCTGCGCGACGCGACGGAATTGATCGGGACGGAGGACTCAACGCGGATCGTGAAACATCGGCAGCACGTGTTCCGCCAGCTCCTCGATCACCTCGTCCAGGGGGCGTTCGCTGTAGCGCAGATGCAGTCCGACATGCTGCACGCCGACCTCGCGCAGAGCCTGCAATTCATCGATCAGGGCCAGTCGTCCGGCTCGCCCGCCAAACCGCAGGCGCTGCATCGGTGCATGGGGATTGGCCGCCAGGTCGAGGTGGAAGAAGGTGACATAGGGTTTGTCGTCGCCGACTTCCCGCCACAGGCCGACGCGCCGACGATGGTCTTCCGGGGTGCCCGGGTAGCTCAGCCAGCCGTCCATATGCTCGCCGATCCAGGCCGGCGATTGCTGGCCGAGACCCGCCACCAGCAGCGGCAGGGCTTGCTCGGGTCGTGGCAGCAATTGTGCGCCCTCGGGCAGGCGTTCCCGGCCCTGGCTGCGGAGCAGTTCGACGGTGTCGCGGAACGATTCGCCACGCTGCTGGTAATCGACACCGAACAGCGGGTATTCCATCGGCCGGTCGCCGCTGGCGACACCCAGCAACAAGCGGCCGTCGCTCAGGTGGTCGATGCTGTTGGCGGCCTTGAGGGTCAGCCAGGGCTGGCGCAGCGGCAGGACCACGGCGGCGGTGCCGAGCATGATCTGGTCGGTGATGCCGGCCAGGTAGCCGAGATAGGAGAAAGTTTCGAAAACCTGGGCCGCGTCGCCGAAATTCGGGTCGTAGATCGGCACGTCGCGCACCCACAGGGCGCGGAAGCCGGCCTGGTCCGCCGCACGGGCGAGCTGGGCATGGAGGGCCAGGTCGGGAACGCCGAATGGGCGTTGCTGTTCGTTGCGCGAGCGCTGGCCGTGACTGGACCAGTCATTGTCCAGGGGCAGTTCGAGACCGATGGAGAATTGCTGGCTGCCGAGCAGCCGTTGAAAGCGAGGGTGCATGACACGGGCCTGTAGGTGACTGGAGATGACAGCCAGTATCACAGGGCTCGTTTGTGAGAAAAATGCAGGAACAGGAACAACGCTTTTGCGCTCAGGGCAAAGCACCATCGATCGTTCCCAGGCGGGGCGTGATCGATCGTTCCCACGCTCCGCGTGGTAACGCAGTCCGTGATGCTCTGCGTCACAAGGGCGGGCGCAAAGCGTGCACAGAAGTATTCCCACGCGGAGCGTGGGAACGATCATCAGTGGCAGAGGTTACCTGGAGAGCAGGGCTTCCAGTTTTTCCTGGTCGCGGGCGAACTGGCGAATGCCTTCGGCCAGTTTCTCGGTGGCCATGGCGTCTTCGTTGGAGGCCCAGCGGAATTGCGCCTCGCTCAGGTTCAGGCGCGCTTCGCCGGCGTTGCCCGGCGCCAACTTGCGAGCCAGCGTGCCTTGGTCCTCAGCCAGTTTCTCCAGCAGATCCGGGCTGATGGTCAGGCGGTCGCAGCCGGCCAGTTGCTCGATCTGGTTGATATTGCGGAAGCTGGCGCCCATGACCACGGTCTTGTAGTCATTGGACTTGTAGTAGTTGTAGATGCGGGTCACCGACTGCACGCCCGGATCGTCGGCACCGGTGTATTCGTTGCCGCTGGACTTCTTGTACCAGTCGTAGATGCGGCCCACGAACGGCGAGATCAGGAACACCCCGGCGTCGGCACAGGCGGCGGCCTGGGCGAAGGAGAACAGCAGGGTCAGGTTGGTCTGGATACCGGCCTTTTCCAGCTTCTCGGCGGCACGGATGCCCTCCCAGGTGGACGCCAGCTTGATCAGCACGCGGTCACGACCTACACCGGCCTTGTCATACAGTTCGATCAACTGGTTGGCCTTGCCCAGCAGCGCGGCTTCGTCGAACGACAGGCGGGCATCGACCTCGGTGGAGATGCGCCCCGGAATGGCCTTGAGGATGCCGCTGCCGACCGACACGGCAAAGTGGTCGCAGGCCAGGCCGACATCGCCCTTGGCGTGGGCCACGGCGCTTTTCAGCAGCTCGGCGTAGCCCGGCAGCGCGGCGGCCTTGAGCAGCAGGGACGGGTTGGTGGTGGCGTCGACCGGCTTGAGGCGGGTGATGGCGTCGAGGTCGCCGGTGTCCGCGACCACGGTGGTGAACTGCTTGAGTTGTTCCAGCTTCGAAGTCATGAGCGTCTCTGTCGGGAAGGGCGTGGATCAATGCACTGATTGAGTGCCTGTGGCGTAAAAAGTTCTGTCGGGGGAATATCCCAAGAATGCCGCTGAACGCGGGTGTTGTGCAACCCAAAACGTCGGACAATTCATGCTTCGGGCGTCGGCATCAAGGTCGCGATCAGGGCCCGGATGGTGCCGGGCAGGGCCTCCAGTTCACGCACCAGAATGCTGCGTTCGCGAATGGCCCAGGGTTCGTCGAGGGCCACAGTCACCAGTTGCATGGTCCGGCTGTGCCGCAGCGCGGCGGATTCGGGAATGATGCCGATGCCCACGCCGGCCTCGACCATCCGGCAGATCGCTTCGAAGCTGGACACCTGGATCCGCAGCGACAGGGTCTTGCCCAACCGCTCGACATGTTCGCGCAGGAAACTCAGCAGGGTGCTGCCTTCATGCAGGCCGATATGCTGGTAGGCCAGGGTCTTGCCCAGTGTCACCGATTGCTGGGTCGCCAGCGGATGGTCCACGGGCACGATCAGCACCAGGCGGTCGGTGCTGAAGTGCATCACCTGCAAGCCGCTGGCCTCCACGGGGCCGGCGATGATGCCCATGTCGCTGGTGCCGTCGAGCACGCCACGGACGATATCCCGCGACAGGCGTTCCTGCAGGTCCACGGTCACCCCGGGACGTTTCGAGAGGAACCCGGCGAGTACTTCCGGGAGGAATTCGGTGACCGCCGTGGTATTGGCGAAGATGCGGATATGCCCGGCGGAATCGCCGCCATAGCTGGTGAACTCGCTTTTCAGGTAGTCGACCTGGCGCATGATCAGCCGTGCATGTTGCAGCAGCCGCTGGCCGGCCGGGGTGACCTCGACGCCGCGACTGTCGCGGTACAGCAGGCGTGTGTCGAGTTGCGCCTCCAGGGCCTTGATCCGTGCGCTGGCGGCGGCCGGCGAGAGAAAGGCGCGCCTGGCGCCCTGGGTCAGGCTCGGCGATTCGGCGATATGAATGAAGAGACGCAAATCCGCCAGGTCGAAATGCATGGACGACTCCAGTCAACGGCTAGGCGTTCAGCATAACTGAACGCCGGTTTATTGAAATGCAAATTCTCGGAACGGCGCTCAGCTTGCATCATCGGCACACAACGACAATCGGCAAGGGGAAACCTTCCAATGAGTGTGACGGATCTGAGTGCCTGGCTGGGACGGACCGAAGAGGCCCACGACCAACTGAGTCGCAACCTGCTCAAGCGCATTGCCGCGACCTTTGGTGAAAACGCTCCCTCCCATGGCGAGGCACTGCCGCCGCTCTGGCAATGGTGTTTTTTCCAGGACCCGCTGGCCGAGAGCCAATTGGGCAGTGACGGCCACCCGGCCCGTGGCGGCTTCCTGCCGCCGGCGGACAATCGCAATCGCATGTGGGCCGGCGGGCGCCTGGAGTTCTTCCACGCCCTGCGCGCCGGCCACGATGCCGCCCGACTCTCGACCATCACCCATATCGAGGAAAAACAGGGGCGCACCGGTTCGCTGCTGTTCGTCACCGTGCGGCATGAGTATTCCCAGGATGGCCGGCTGGCGATCCGCGAGGAACAGGATATCGTCTATCGCGAACCCACGCCGCCCAAGCAGGGCAGTGGCGAGGCTCTGGTCGAGGGCGAGTGGCGCGAAGCCGTCGAGCCGACACCGACCCTGCTGTTCCGCTACAGCGCCGTGACCTTCAACGGCCATCGCATCCACTACGACTACCCCTACGTCACCGCCACCGAAGGCTATCCGGGCCTGGTGGTACACGGGCCGATGATCGCCACCCTGAACCTGCGCGCTTTCTGTCGAGTCCATCCCGACGTGAACCTGCGGCGCTTTACCTATCGCGGCCTGTGCCCTCTGATCGCCCCGCAACCTTTCGAAGTCGGCGGACGGATCGTCAGCCCCGGCGTCGCTGAACTCTGGGCGGGCAATGCCGGCGGTATCGCCCAGCGCGCCGAAGTGCACTTCGACTAACAATAACAAGGCCATCCACCGATGAATCCGAATCACAACGAAGAACTCAATGCCATCCGCGAGGGCGTGCGCGCCCTGTGCGCCGAATTCGATGCCGCCTACTGGCGCAGGATTGATGAAGAGAAGGGTTTTCCCGAAGCCTTCGTCAAGGCCCTGACCGACGCCGGCTGGCTGTCGGCAATGATCCCGGAAGAGTACGGCGGTTCGGGCCTGGGCCTGGCCGAAGCCTCGGTGATCCTCGAGGAAGTCAACCGCTGCGGCGGCAACTCCGGCACCGTACACGGCCAGATGTACAACATGTTCACCCTGTTGCGCCACGGCAGCGAAGCGCAGAAAAGCTTCTACCTGCCGAAGCTGGCCAGCGGCGAGTTGCGCCTGCAATCGATGGGCGTGACCGAGCCGACCACCGGCACCGATACCACCAAGATCAAGACCACCGCGATCAAGCGCGGTGACAAGTATGTGATCAACGGCCAGAAGGTATGGATCTCGCGGATCCAGCACTCCGACCTGATGATCCTGCTGGCCCGCACCACGCCCCTGGCCGAGGTCAAGAAGAAGTCCGAAGGCATGTCGATCTTCCTCGTCGACCTGCGCGAAGCCATCGGCAAAGGCCTGACCGTGCAGCCGATCGCCAACATGGTCAACCACGAAACCAACGAGCTGTTCTTCGACAACCTCGAACTGCCGGCCGACAGCCTGATCGGCGAGGAAGGCAAGGGCTTCAAGTACATCCTCGACGGCCTCAATGCCGAGCGCACGCTGATTGCCGCCGAATGCATCGGCGACGGTCGCTGGTTTATCGAGAAGGCCAGCGCCTATGCCCGCGACCGCGTGGTGTTCGGCCGACCCATCGGCCAGAACCAGGGCGTGCAGTTCCCGATTGCCGAAGCGCATATCGAGATCGAGGCCGCCGACCTGATGCGCTGGCGCGCCTGCGAGGAGTACGACTCGGGCCAGAACGCCGGGGCCAGCGCCAACATGGCCAAGTACCTGGCGGCCAAGGCCTCCTGGGAAGCGGCCAATGCCTGCCTGCAGACCCACGGCGGTTTCGGCTTTGCCTGCGAGTACGACGTCGAGCGCAAGTTCCGCGAGACCCGCCTGTACCAGGTGGCGCCGATCTCCACCAACCTGATCCTGTCCTACGTGGCCGAGCACCTGCTCGAACTGCCACGCAGCTTCTGAGGAACGTCCCATGAGCCATACCCAAGTCCTGGCCGCCTTCCTCGCCGAGCTGCGTTACGAGCAGGTGCCCGAGGCCGTGTTCGAGCGCACCGAAGACCTGTTCCTCGACTGGCTGGCCTCGGCCCTGGCCAGCCAGGGCGCCCATCCGATCCCGCTGTTCGAGGCCTATGCGCGCAAGATGGGCCCGGTCTGCGGTCCGGCGCGGATCCTGGTCAACGGCCAGAGCAGTTCGGCGTACTTCGCCGCCCTGGTCAATGCCGCCTCGTCCCATCTGGTGGAGCAGGACGACCTGCACAACAGCTCCGTGCTGCACCCGGCCACCGTGGTCTTCCCGGCCGCCCTGGCGGCAGCCCAGGACCTTGGCAAGTCCGGTCGCGAACTGCTGTTGGCATCGGTTGCCGGCTACGAGGCGGGGATTCGCATCGGCGAGTTCCTGGGGCGTTCCCACTACCGGATCTTCCACACCACGGCCACCGTCGGCACCCTGGCGGCGGCCGTGGCCGTGGGCAAGCTGATGGACTTCGACCAGGAACAATTCATCAATCTGCTCGGCAGTGCCGGGACCCAGGCCGCCGGGCTCTGGGAGTTCCTGCGCGATGCCGCCGACTCCAAGCAATTGCACACCGCCAAGGCCGCCGCCGATGGCCTGTTGGCCGCGTACCTGACGGCGGATGGCCTGACCGGCGCACGCAATATCCTCGAAGGCGACCAGGGCCTGGCTGCCGGGATGTCCAGCGATGCCGATCCGGCGAAGCTGTCCGACCGCCTGGGCAGTCGCTGGGCGCTGGTGGAAACCTCGTTCAAGTTCCACGCCTCCTGTCGTCATACCCACCCAGCTGCCGATGCGCTGCTGGACCTGATGTGGCAGCAAGGCCTGGAGCACCAGCAGATCCGGCACGTGGAAACCCGTGTGCACCAGGGCGCCATCGACGTCCTGGGACGGGTCAAGGTGCCGCAGACCGTGCACCAGGCCAAGTTCTCCATGGGCACCGTGCTCGGCCTGATCGCCGTGCATGGCAAGGCCGGCTTGCCGGAATTCCACCAGTTGTCCCTGACCGACCCGGCTGTCTCGGCCTTTCGCGACAAGGTCAGCATGACCCTCGATCCCGAGGTCGACGGCGCCTACCCGCAACGCTGGCTGGGCCGGGTGCGGGTCACCACACTCGACGGCCGTACGCTGCACGGGGCGATCGACGAACCCAAGGGCGATCCGGGCAACAGCCTGTCGCGGGCCGAACTGGAAGACAAGTTCCGCCGCCTGTTGCAGTTCTCTGGCGCCCGCACACCCGAGCAGGGCGAAGCCCTGATCCGCCAGGTCTGGGACCTGCGCAACACCACTGATCTGAAGGAGCTGCGCTGATGAACACGGCAGCAGGCAACACCCCGGCACCCCGTCCGCTGGACGGCATCACGGTCATCAGTCTGGAACACGCCATCGCCGCGCCGTTCTGCACCCGGCAACTGGCGGATCTCGGTGCGCGGGTGGTGAAGATCGAGCGCCCCGGCAGCGGTGACTTCGCCCGTGGCTACGATCAGCGGGTGCGCGGCCTGGCCTCGCACTTCGTCTGGACCAACCGTTCGAAGGAAAGCCTGACCCTGGACCTCAAGCAGGATCAGGCCGGAGACATTCTCGAAGACTTGCTGGGCCAGGCCGACGTACTGGTGCAAAACCTCGCGCCGGGGGCGGCCGCGCGCATGGGCTTGTCCTTCGACGCGCTGCACGAGCGTTTTCCGCGGCTGATCGTCTGCGATATCTCCGGCTATGGCGAAGGCGGCCCCTATGAAAAGAAGAAGGCTTACGACCTGCTGATCCAGAGCGAAGGCGGCTTCCTGTCGGTGACCGGCGGCGCCGGTGATGACCAGTTGGCCAAGGCCGGCTGCTCTATCGCCGATATCGCCGCCGGCATGTACGCCTACAGCGGCATCCTCTCGGCGCTGTTGCTGCGGGGCAAGACCGGCGAGGGCAGTCGGGTCGACGTCAGCATGCTGGAAAGCCTGGTGGAGTGGATGGGCTACCCGATGTACTACGCCTTCGACGGTGCCCCGCAACCGCCACGGGCCGGTGCGGCGCATTCGACGATCTACCCCTATGGCCCGTTCCCGGCGGGCGATGGCGGCACGGTGATGCTCGGCCTGCAGAACGAGCGCGAATGGGCGGCGTTCTGCGACAAGGTCTTGCTGATGCCGGAACTGGCGGTGGACGAGCGCTTCTCGGCCAACTTCAAGCGCTCGGCCAATCGAGAGGTGCTGCGCCAAATCATCGTCGACAGCTTTGCCCGGCTCACGGTCGAACAACTGATTGCCCGGCTGGAAGAGGCGCAGATCGCCAATGCCCGGGTCAACGACATGCAAGGCGTATGGGATCACCCGCAGCTCAAGGCGCGCGATGGCTGGCGTGAAGTCGACAGCCCTTCGGGGAAACTGCCGTCGTTGTTGCCGCCGGCGCGCAACGCCGCCTTCGAGCCGCGGATGGATGCGGTGCCGGGGCTGGGCCAGCACACCGAGGCGATTCTCGGCGAGCTGGGCTTCTCGACCGAGGCGGTGGCGCAGTTGCGGGTGGCTGGGGTGGTCTGAGAGGTGTGAGTGGTGTGATGTTCTTGCTGGCCTATTCGCGGGCAAGCCCGGCTCCTACCGATTTTATGCCGTTCGCAGGATTTGAGTTCGATTCGAACCTTGTAGGAGCCGGGCTTGCCCGCGAAGAACGATAACGCGGTCTCCCGGATACCCGCACAACCGAACAACAAGGAATACAACATGTCTTCATCCATTGCCCGTTCCGCGCTCTTTGTGCCCGGTAGCCGTCCCGAGCGTTTTGCCAAGGCCCTGGCCAGTGGCGCCGATGCGGTGATCATCGATTTCGAGGATGCCGTCGAAGAGCCGCTCAAACGCATTGCCCGCGACAACCTCGGGCAGTTCCTCGGCGTCAATCCCCTGGCCCGGGTCCTGGTCCGGATCAATGCCCCGGACCACGCCGAGCACGGCGCCGACCTGGCCTTCTGCAAACAATATCCCGGCGTCGCCGGTGTACTGCTGCCCAAGGTAGAAAACGCCGCCCAGGTCCAGGCCGTGGCGGACACCGGCAAGGCGGTCTGGCCGATCATCGAAAGCGCCCGCGGACTGCTGGCCCTGGCGCAGATCGCCGCGGCGCCCGGCGTCGAGCGCCTGTCCTTCGGTGGCCTCGACCTGGCCCTGGACCTCAATCTGAGCAGCGGTTCGGACGCCGCGCAATTCGCCCTCGATCAGGCGCGCATGGCCTTGATCGTCCATTCCCGGGTCGCCGGCCTGGTGGCACCGCTGGATGGCGTGCACCCGGCCATCGACGATCCCGAGGGGTTGCGCCAGTCGATTCGCCACGCCTACGAAATGGGTTTTGCCGGAGCATTGTGCATTCACCCCCGGCAAATCCCGGTGATTCACGCCGCCCTGGCCCCCAGCGCCGAGGACCTGGCCTGGGCGCAACGGGTGGTGGATGCCGGCAGTCACGGCGCCGGCGCCTATCAGGTCGACGGGCAGATGGTCGACGCGCCGGTATTGCTGCGGGCGCGTCGTTTACTGGCGTTCGTCTAAGCTGAACGCAGGTACTCAAAATTCGAAATTCACTACATGCACTGCTTTAGGCAACCTGCCTGACAACACAACAATAAGAAGGTGATTTCCATGCTCAAGCTGACCCGGGCGCTGTTCTGCGCCGCCACCTTGATCACCGCCAGCCTCGCGCAGGCGGCCGATCCCATCGTTATCAAGTTCGCCCATGTGGTTGCGGACAATACCCCGAAGGGGCAGGGCGCGCTGCTGTTCAAGAAACTCGTCGAAGAACGCCTGCCAGGCCGGGTCAAGGTCGAGGTCTACCCGAACTCCTCGCTGTTCGGTGACGGCAAGGAAATGGAGGCGCTGCTGCTGGGCGACGTGCAGATGCTGGCGCCGTCCCTGGCCAAGTTCGAGCAATACACCAAGCAGGTGCAGATCTATGACCTGCCGTTCCTGTTCAACGACCTGGCCGCCGTCGACCGCTTCCAGGCCGCCCAGGGCAAGGCGCTGCTGACCTCGATGACGGACAAGGGGATTCTCGGCCTGGCCTACTGGCACAACGGTCTCAAGCAGCTGTCGGCGAACAAGGCGCTGCGGGTGCCGGCCGATGCCCGCGGCCTGAAGTTCCGCGTGCAGGCTTCCAGTGTGCTGGAAGAGCAGTTCAAGGCGATCCGCGCCAATCCGCGCAAGATGAGCTTCGCCGAGGTCTACCAGGGCCTGCAGACCGGTACCGTCAACGGCACCGAGAACACTTGGTCGAACTATGAGAGCCAGAAGGTCAACGAGGTACAGAAGTACTTCACCGAGTCCAACCACGGCCTGATCGACTACATGGTCATCACCAACAGCAAGTTCTGGGACGGCCTGCCACCGGATGTCCGCGGCGTGCTGGAAAAGACCATGGCCGAAGTCACCGTTGAGGTGAACAAGCAGGCTGAAGCGCTGAACCAGACCGCCAAGCAGAAAATCATCGACTCCAAGACCAGCGAAATCATCGAGCTGACCCCGCAAGAGCGCGGGCAATGGCGCGAAGCGATGAAACCGGTGTGGAAGAAGTTCGAGGATGAAATCGGCGCCGACCTGATCAATGCGGCGGACAAGTCCAACCAGCCTTGACCGACGCCTGTCTGACGACACCTCTGTGGGAGCCGGCTTGCCGGCGATGAGGCCCTTGAGCCTTGCACCGCCTGACCGGTCGTCATCGCCGGCAAGCCGGCTCCTACAAGGGATCGCACCCTGTCCTGATTGATCGGTGCCCGGTCCATCCTTTTCCCCTCTCGCGGAGTCCTGCCCATGCAAGCGCAATCGTTGCGGCGCATCTGGGAACATTTCGAGGAAGGCTTTATCGCCTTCCTCCTGGCCGCCATGACGTTGGTGACGTTCGTCTACGTAATGGCCAACAACGTCTATACGCTGTTCTTCAATCTGGCCGACCGCTGGGCCTGGAGCAGCAGCTTCTTCAACACTCTGGGCGACGCGACCATGACCGTGGCCCAGGACATGACCTGGAGCGTGGCGCTGACCAAGGCCATGTTCGGCTGGCTGATCTTCTTCGGTATTTCCTATGGCGTGCGCACCGCCGGCCACCTCGGCGTGGACGCGCTGGTCAAGCTCACCCCGCGCCCGGTGCAACGCTACCTGGCGCTGCTGGCCTGTACCTGCTGCCTGGCCTATGCCGGGCTGTTCATGGTCGCCAGCTACAAGTGGCTGAGCGCGGTGCTCACCGCCGGTATCGGCGCCGAGGATCTCGATCAGTTCGGGGTCAAGGTCGGCTACATCGTGGTGATCGTGCCCATCGGCTTTGCCCTGGTGCTGATCCGCTATCTGGAAATTTTCTATCGCATCTTTACCCGTCGCCAGAGCGGTCTCGGCCTGGCCGATGAAGCGGGCGAAGCCAGCAAGCTCGCCGGCGAGCACAAGGAGCAGCACTGATGGCCGTACTCTGTCTGTTCCTGCTGTTGTTCACCTTCATGTTTCTCGGGGTGCCCATCGCGATTTCCCTGGGCCTGTCCGGGGCGGTGTCGATCCTGATCTTCAGCCAGGACTCCCTCAGTTCCCTGGCGATCAAGTTGTTCGAGACCTCCGACGCCTACACTTTCCTGGCGATCCCGTTTTTCCTGCTGTCCGGGGCCTTCATGACCACCGGCGGCGTGGCCAAGCGCCTGATCGATTTTGCCAACGCCTGCGTCGGCCACATCCGCGGCGGCCTGGCGATTGCCGCGGTGCTGGCGTGCATGCTGTTCGCGGCCTTGTCCGGCTCGTCGCCGGCCACCGTGGCGGCAGTGGGTTCGATTGCCGTGGCGGGCATGGTGCGTTCCGGTTACCCGAAGGAATTCGGTGCCGGGATCATTTGCAACGCCGGCACCCTGGGTATCTTGATTCCGCCGTCGATCGTGATGGTGGTGTACTCGGCGGCGACCGAAACCTCGGTGGGCAAGCTGTTTATGGCCGGGGTGATTCCCGGGCTGCTGCTGGGCCTGATGCTGATGGTCGCGATCTATATCGTCGCGCGCATCAAGAAGCTGCCGGCGCAACCGCGGGCGACCTTCCGTGAATGGCTGTCGGCGGCGCGCCGGGCGTTCTGGGGCCTGCTGTTGCTGGTGATCATCCTGGGCGGGATCTACAGCGGCCTGTTCACCCCGACCGAAGCGGCGGCAGTGGCGGCGGTGTATTCGGCCTTTGTCGCGCTGTTCATCTACAAGGACATGAAGATCCGCGATTGCCCGAAGGTGCTGATGGAATCCGGTCGCCTGGCGATCATGTTGATGTTCATCATTGCCAACGCGATCCTCTTCGCCCACGTGCTGACCACCGAGCAGATCCCGCAACAGATCACCAACTGGGTGATCTCCGAAGGCCTGACGCCCATCGGCTTCCTGCTGATGGTCAACGTCGTGCTGCTGGTGGCGGGCAGCTTCATGGAACCGTCGGCCATCGTGCTGATCCTTGCGCCGATCTTCTTCCCGATCGCCATGAAGCTTGGCATCGACCCGATCCACCTGGGCATCGTCATGGTGGTCAACATGGAGATCGGCCTGGTGCATCCACCGGTGGGCCTGAACCTGTTCGTGACCTCGGCGGTGACCGGCCTGACCCTCGGCCAGACCATTCGCGCGGCGCTGCCGTGGCTGATGATCCTGCTGGCGTTCCTGATCCTGGTGACCTACGTGCCGATCATCTCGCTGGCCCTGCCGCACTGGCTGGGGATGCCGTAAGCGGGGTCGGATCACGGCCTCTGCGCTGAAAGGCCACCGTACTGAAGGCCGTTGCGAACTCGTTCGCAGCGGCCTTTGTCATTGCGCCGGATCGCTTGGCGAGAGCGGCGTGTCGTCGACCTTGTGGCGGCGTTCGGCATGGGACAGTCTCCAGCGGATCAGTTCGTCCGCTCCCGGGCCTGCCTCGATGGCCAGGTCCCTGGGGCTGATGGGCTCGCCGGTATCCTGGTCGATGAAACTCCACCCCACATCGCCCCCGGTCTTTCGATTCACGACCTTCAGCGGCGGTGTCGAAGCGCCCGAGACTCCCAGGCGATCGCCGATCTGCGCGAGTATCGGCAGGATCACGGCGATCTGCCGGCCCTTTGCGGTCAGCAGATACTCGAAGCGCTCGGGATTTGTCTGGTAACGCTGCCGCTCGATCAGGTCGTGGGCCTCAAGGTGCTTGAGGCGGTCGCTGAGCGTCGCATTGGTCACGCCGGATGACTGGCGAAAGTCGTCATAGCGGCTGAGACCGAGAACCAGATCGCGCAGGATGAGCAGGCCCCAGCGATCACCGATGGCGGCCATCACGCCGGCGATCGGACATACCATTCCGTCGAAACCTTTCGAACGCATAAGTCATTTCCTCGGGTGGGTCAGGGGAGGTTCGGCGCATCACTCTCTTCATAAGAGTCTAACTGATTCGCGGTGCCGACACAGGCATGCCGGCCCAGGACGTGGATCGTGTTCGGGTTTCTTCAAGCAAGAAGGGTGCTTGTTCACTTTGTAACTCTTATTATAAGATCTATTAGGGCCATTGGCGATGAAACCCTTGCCGCTAATGCCCGGATGCCCCTTTTCGTCATGTTCAAGGAGATATCGATGCCTTCCCAAACCCCTTCCAGGATCTTTGTTGTCGGCGGTACCGGTGCCCAGGGCTTGCCCGTCATCCGTGCCCTGGTCGCCGACGGTAAATACACCGTCCGGGCCCTCAGTCGCGATGCCAACTCGCGTCGGGCCAAGGCCTTGCTCGCGCTGGGTAATGTTTCGATCCTCGAGGGGACGTTTGCCGATGAGGCCACCCTGCGGGAAGGCTTTCGCGGGTGCGACGGCGCCTATATCAACATCGACGGGTTCAACACCGGCGAGAAGACCGAGATCTACTGGGCCATCCGCAGCTATGAGATCGCCATCGAAGAAGGCGTCCGCTTCTTCGTCTACGGCAATCTCGACTACGCGCTCAAGAAGGCCGGTTATGACTCCAGGTTCCGGACCGGTCACTACGACGGCAAGGGGCGAATCGGTGAGTGGATCCTGTTCCAGAACCAGCTCAACAGGGACCGAATGGGGGCGGCCGTGTTCACCACGGGGCCCTACATGGAAATGGCGATCTCGGCGATGACACCCATGACGCCTTCGGTGGAAGACGGTGTGGTGACCTGGCGGGTGCCGCTCGGCACCGGTGCCGTACCCCATGTAGCACTCGAGGACTGCGGGTATTACGCCCGCTGGTTGTTCGACAATCAGCAGCGGGCGAACGGCATGAACCTGGAGGTTGCCATCGAACATGTCGACTATCACGCCCTGGCCGCGGCGTTCGAGAAGGTCACCGGGCATCCGGCGCGCTACATCGACACGGAGCTGGAAACCTACTGGAACGGTCCGCTGAAGATGGCCGCCCAGTTGCCCGCCGGTTACAACGCCGATCCCAACGACAAAAGCACCATGAGTTTTCGCGACAACTTCACCGGCTTCTGGAATATCTGGAAGCATGGAATCGTCGAGCGCGACTACGCGCTGCTGGATGAAATCCATCCCAATCGCATCAAAAGCGTCGAGCAATGGCTCCAGCGTGAAGATCAGGCGGGCAGGGCTTTGGGCAAGGGCGGCCTCTGGGAACGGCTCCAGCCGGAAAACCTGTACACCGCGCCACCGCTGCTCAAGCTGGCCGAGGACAAGCGGCAGGGTCGCTTGTAATCGCCGGATTCGGTCGCGGCGGCTGAACGGGTAGAGTCATAGTGACCTCTTTTCGTGTCTTTATGACTACAATTTGGTTGTGGTCAAATTGACTTGTATGTCTCCAACTATTTGATTTCAATTGATTATATGACTGGCACGATTCGTGATGCAGTTCAGGTGTCACTGAACTGCACCGGGAGTGCCATGTCATGTTCGCCTTTCTCGAATCCCCGCTGAATGTCCTGCACCTGTCCAGTCGTATCCTTGTCCTCGGGCTGCTCCTGTCAAGCCTGGGCATCTACGGTGCCTACCTCTACGACGGTCATCTCGGCCTGCCGGTGCTGGTGTCGATGCACGCTATGGTGATTCTCGGCCCGACCCTGTTGAAGATCGGCTATGTAATGCGCCTGCTCGCCCAGCGCCAGCTGGGTCTTGCCGACCAGCGGCTGCAAATGGCATGAAGTCGCTACCGCTCTGGAGCCTGGGCTTTCGACCATTCTTTCTCGGTGGTGCGCTGTTCGCCTGTATTGCCCTGGCGGGCTGGGGTGTCTGGCTGTACGGCGGTTTCGGCAACTGGCAGCCGTTCGCCGGCGGTCTGGCCTGGCACCGGCACGAGATGCCGTTCGGCTTCGCCGGCGCGCTGATTGCGGGCTTTCTGCTGACCGCCGTGCCCAACTGGACCGGAGGCCCCGGTACCCGTGGCTGGCCGTTGATCGGCTTGTTCGCGCTCTGGTCATTGGCGCGTATCGCCTGGTGGCTGCCGCTGCCCGGTACCTGGGTGATTGCCCCGCAACTGCCGTTCCTGCCCATGCTGGCCTGGTTGCTCGGACAGCAGTTGCTGGCGGCGAAGAAGCGCAACAACTATCCCATTGTCGCGGTGCTGGGCTTGTTGGCTGTCTGTCAGGGACTGACGCTGTGGGGCATCGTGCAGCAGGACGACGGCTTGCAGCGTCGTGGGGTACTGGCCGGAATATGGTTGGTTGCCGCCCTGATGAGCGTGATCGGCGGGCGGGTCATACCGTTCTTCATCCAGCGCGGGCTCGGTAGCAGCGTGCCGTTCGTGGCCCTGGCCCATGAGGACAAGGTGCTGTTGCTCGGCACTTTGCTGGTGGCCTTGCTGACGGCCTGTGGTCTCGGCGAGTCTGCCCATCCATGGTTGGCGGCGCTCTACCTGCCGTTGGCCGGGTTGCATGGCCTGCGCCTGTGGCGCTGGCATGACCGCGGACTCTGGCGGGTGCCGCTGCTCTGGTCGCTGTACCTGGCCTATGGCTGGCTGTTGATGGCCACGCTGGGCATGGCCGCCTGGCATTTGGGCTTGCTGGTGCAACAGAGCCTGGTCAGTCATGGCCTGGCGGTTGGCGGTATCGGTGGGATGATCCTGGCGATGATCGCCCGGGTCAGCCTGGGGCATACCGGACGTGCCCTGCAGCCGTCCAGGGCGCTGGGCTGGGCATTTGCCGCGTTGCAACTGGGGGCGCTGTGCCGCATTGTCCTGGTGCCGTTCCTCGATCTCGGCCTGGGGATCGCCGCAGCGCTCTGGAGCCTGTCGTTCGCGCTGTTCCTGATCCATTACACGGGCATGCTGCTGCAGCCACGGATCGCGTCCTGAGCGTAGCGCTCCGCCGACACTTCAACAGGCTCGAAATGCCGGCAGGGGCTCTACAGGGTGGCAGGCATCCTCAAGCGACGTTGCTGCGCAACTGCTGGGCAATCTTTTCGACGCTGGCGGCGTACTCGTCGGCCTTGATCACTCGGCCATAGGAGTCCGTCGCGCCAGGCTTCCAATTATCACCGCCGTTGTACTTCTGCAGTTGAGAAGTCGTGTCGCCACCTTTGCTGCCCATGATCAGGGCGGCCATTGCCACCTGATCCGACTGGCTGCCATGGTTGTAGGCGTGTCCGGTCTTCTCCTGGAACTGGCTGGCGTAGGCGGCCCGTGTGCTCGGTTCCACCTGCATGACGCCGTCGCCGCCGCTGGGGCCGGAAAGATCCTTGCCGAAGTTGCTTTCCTGCTTGGACTGCGCCGCCAGTACGTAGGGATCGACGCCGAATTTCTTGCCGGACTCCACGCAATCTTTCCAGAGGCTCTGGGGCATGCCCTTGGGGGCGTTGCCGACATCGGCCGTACTGGCGGCGCCGTCGGCACCTTGCGCTTTCTGCGGACCGTTGCCGGGTTGCGCCGCGAGGTTCTGCGGCGCGGGCGAGCCGCCACTGCCCGATGGACGGCTGTTGCCAGCCCCGGCAGGGCCCGCGGTTTTGTCCGAGCCGCCGTCGCTATCGCCATCGTCCGCGTTACTACCGCCCATCATTTTCATCAAGGCTTGCAACAGCGACTGCAACAGCTTGATGACTTCGTCCATGCCACCGGCCTCGGACTCATTGCCGGGAGATTGTACCGAGCGGTTATGGGCTGCCGATGCGTGTGAGGCGTCATGTGTGCCCTCGATTCGTGACGAGGGCGGGGCAAAGTTCACCGCACCACCGTTGCCACCTCCGAACAGCAAGGAGGCAGCAAGGTTGTTCTGTCCGTTGTGGCCAGCCGTTGGAGAATGTTCGTGTGGCGTGAGGTTCTGTGGAATGAACCCAGAACCTCCGTTTACGGATAACGACATGTGTGTGCTCCCTTGTTCTCGCAGTGGTGAGATGCCCGTCGCGCAAGCGAGTCCGGAATACTCCTCGAAACGACGCTGAGGTCAGCGTCCGGAGAAAGACTGCTTGCGTATCGGTGAGTGGTCGGGAGCGTGAATCGGGTTCCTTACTGATTCAGCGGAATCAGCACGGCGTCTTTCTCGTCCATGAACATGAACACCAGCAGTTTGGCCGGCTTGCTGTTGCTGGCGTTCTTCGACACCAGGTGTTCGGAGCCGGCCGGTTCGTACCAGGACTGCCCGGGTTTGTAGGTGATCGCCGGTCCGCCCTTGACCTGGGAGATGATCTCGCCTTCGAGCACATAGGCCATGGCCGTGCCCTGGTGCCTGTGGGCAATCGAGGCCTGGCCCGGCAGGTAGTCGACCGTCAGCATCATGGCCTTCTTGCCCGGTGCATTGAGCAATGGATGTTCCTCGAGCACGGTGATCTTTTCCTGGCTGGAGCCGGCTTCGTGGGCAAAGGCGCCGGTGCTGGCGACAAGGACTGCTGCGGTGAGGGTCGAGGTGATGAGTTTCAGGGTTTTCATGGTCGGTGCTCTCGAGTAAGAGATTGCGAGTAAGAGATTGCGAGTAGGGATCAGTGCTGGAAATCGATGCCGCAAGCCAGGCTGCCCAGCAGGTCGATAAAGCCCTGCAAGGCCGGCAGCTGGAAATGCGCTTGCAGCGCGTCGGGGGATTGCCAGTGTCCGGTCACGGTCCAGTCGCCGGACTCACCGCCACACACCACTGAATAGTCCAGGCAGCCGGGGGCCGGGCGCAGTGTTTCGACCAGTGCGTTCAAATGCTGTCCCAGGGCTTCGCTACGCCCCGGTACCGCCTTGAACCGAACGATGTTGATCACGTGAGCGGACATTCTGGACTCTCCTGTGTGACGGCCGACCCGACAGCAGGGCGGTGTCAACAAAGAGTAGGGCGGGGGGCTCGTCGGACCTATAGCCAATTCCCGGCAAATCCCACGGGCCAATCCCGAAGTGCCGTTGGCCTCTGCAAAAAGTGGCCTCTGCAAAAAAGCCGGGATTGGCTATCCGTCATTCGGCACCGGGCCCTTAGGCTGGGCAGCACTGAATCACGTCAACGAACCCCCTCAACGAATCACGATGGAGTCGCACCTTGGAGCCACGCCTGGATTTCTATACCGCGTCACCCCAGGCTCTCAAGGGGTTGCTGTTGCTGGAAGAGGCCACCTTCGGCCTGTCCATCGAAAAACCGCTGCTGGACCTGGTGAAGCTGCGGGTCTCGCAACTCAACCATTGCGCGTTCTGCGCCGACCTGCACAGCCAGGAGGCCCGCGGCGGGGGCGAGAGCGAACGGCGCCTGTACGGCATCCCGGCCTGGCGCGACTCGCCGCTGTACAGCGCCCGCGAGCAGGCCGCGCTGGCCTGGAGCGAGGCCCTGACCCTGCTGGCCCACGATCCGGTCAGTGACGAGTTGTATGCCCAGGCCCGCCTGCAGTTCAGCGAGCGCGAACTGGTGGACCTGAGCATGGCGATTGCCGCGATCAATTGCTGGAACCGCCTGGCCGTGGCGTTTCGCCAACCGCTGGCGGTCTGAAGCCACCTTCTTCTCTTACATCCGTACCAAAGAGGTTATCTGCAATGAAACTGATGCACGTCGACGCCAGCGCGAAAGGTGAATGGTCCAACTCCCGGGCGTTGTCCCGGCACTTTATCGAGCAGTTGCGCGAGCTGGGGGTCGAGCTGGAAGTCGATTACCTGGACCTGAGCGTCGAAACCCCGCCCCATGTCACCGAGGCATTCGCGGTGGCGACCTATACCCATCCGCAGGCTCGCACGGAGGCGATGAAGCAGACGCTGGCGTCCTCCGATGCCCTGTGCAAGCGGGTAATGGCGGCCGATGCCTGTCTGTTCGCGATGCCGATGTACAACTGGTCGATGCCTTCGACTTTCAAGGCCTTTATCGACAGCATCACCCGTACCGAACTGACCTACCTGAATACCCCGGAAGGCATCGTCGGCCAGTTGACCCGGCAGAAGGTGCTGTTCCTGACCAGTCGCGGCGCCGACCTGCGGCCGGGCAATCCCATGGCCTGGATGGATGCGCTGACCCCGGCGCTGAAAGCGGCGTTTGCCTTTATCGGCGTGCGGGACCCGCAGTTCGTTGACGCGCAGCCATTGCAGTTTTCCGATGCCGAGGCTCGTCTTGAGGCCTTGGAGCGGGCCAAGGCGGAGCTGGCGGTCGTGGCCCGGCAGTGGGTGCTGCAGGCCGCCTGATCAGGCCGCCGGGCCTACTGCCCCGATGGCGGCCGTTGTGGCTTTACCGAGGTACCGAAGGTATTGCCCATGCGGATACTGGTCGCCGCCGGGGTGGCCAGGCCGACCTGGTGCGGCGCTTTTTTGCTGATGCCGGCCTTCAGGGCTTCCTGGTTTTTCTGATTGGCTTCGGCACTCTCCGGGCTGCTCATCTGCTGACTCAGGCAGTTGTAGTCGGGCGCCTTGTAGCCACCGACACTGACTTCGACGCAGCCGACCGGCGTGGCCTCCGCGGCCTGGCCCGGGCCGGACACACCGGCGGCGAGCAGAAGGATGCAGGCACAACTCGACAGGTACTTCATAAGGCCCTCCTGGCCGACCCCGCAAGTGGGGTCCTGGAGCCCTGAGTCTAGTGTAAAGGCCGCACCGGTTGGGTGATGGTTTTTTTGCAGTAGCCGAATGCCAGATAGCCTGTCCAGACCCTGCCGATGACACCGGCTCCACGGCCGGTTTCCGATCAAAGGTCCTTCGAACTGTCATTTCTGACAGTAGGCATCACTCTCCAGGTAGGTAGAGACTGATTTATCGGTCCGACGTGCAAAGTCGTGGGCTGTTTCCCCTGCACATCAGCCAGGACTGAAAATCCGCATTTTCACGATTTAAACGCAAGGGTGAACCCACATGGCAGATATCGAGGATTTTGAAACGGGAGAAAGCACGGCGAATACACCGCAGGCAACCACCGGGGAACTGGTCGGTATGCTCACCCCCTTGGGCATCGGCCTGGATTCCTATTTTGAGGCCACGTCAATTTATCGGGGCACCGTCGTATCGGGCGGCACTCGCGTACTGGCGGATATCGGTGACGTGGGTAGGGGTAGGCGTAAAGTGGAATTCGCCCTGTCTGAAGCGGACCTGCCGTCAGGCACCTACCCCCTTCCCAGCGAAAAAATAAAAAACGTCCTCTACGCAACGCAACCGAATAATGAAGGTGCAATCAAGACCTACCCCGTCAAGAGTGGTGAGTTCGTACTGGTCAATCGCGCGCCAGAATTGTACCTGGCGGGCCACTTCAGATTTGAAACCCATCCAGTCGAAAACCTGGCCTATCGGGTTGCGGTTCATCGATTTGAAATCAAGGGACAACATTGACGATACATCCACCAGGCATCGGCAGGGGCAGTAACCTCGGCACTTTGCCGTGCTTCAGATATCGGTAAACCGCAACGGCCAGCCGAGACGCCGTAACAACAGGTTCATAAACAGCCCTCAGGATAGCGGTTTTGAGGGACACGTCAGCAGTGCAGGGACTTCGATCCGTGGCCATGCGTCTGTCGTTTTTTCGCTTGAGCCTGGTGACCGTCGTCCTGGCCTGGCTGGTCGGTGGCGGGTTGTCCGCCTGCCTGGCCGCCGAGCCGCTCACGGTCGATCCCCAGGCCCGCGTCGAACTGGATATTGCCGCCCAGGACCTGGCTGGCGCACTGGATTCCTTCAGTCGCCAGACCGGGATGGCAGTGCTGGTGGATCGCGACCTGACCCGCGCACGGCGTTCGCTGGCGGTTCACGGGCGTTATCGCGCCAGCGAGGCCTTGAGCCTGTTGCTCACCGGCAGTGGGCTGATGGCGCGTTATGCCCGGGCCGATGCCTTTACCTTGCAGGTGGCGCAGGTCAGCGATGTACCGTCGACCCGGGATCCTGGCGGCAGCAAGGGAGCGGCACTGGCCAGCAGTTATGCCCGGGCGATCCAGCTGGCGATCGAGCAGGCGCTGTGTGCCTTGCCTTTGACCCGGCCGGGGACCTACCGGGCGGTGTTGCAGGTGTGGATCGGCCAGGGCGGCGAGTTGCAGCACAGCCGCCTGGTCAGTTCGACCGGAGATGTCCAGCGCGACGGGGCGCTGGTGGAGCGTTTGCGCACGGTGCGGGTAGAGCGTCCGGCACCGTCGTCGCTGCGTCAGCCCGTGACCCTACTTTTAATGCCGGATTCAGCAGGAACGAGCATGGATTGCACAGAACGCAAAGGAGCCGCCGGAGTATGAAAAATATCGGGCACAGTCCGATGGTCCGGTTGTTCCTGACCTCCTACGACGACTTCAAGGTGCGCCTGCGGCGGCGCCTGGGCTCGGAGGATCTGGCCAATGACGTCCTGCATGAAACCTACCTGCGGGTTGACCGCATGGAAGCACCGCTGAACCTGACCCAGCCCAACGCCTACCTGTACCGCATGGCCCTGAATATCGCCGCGGACCGGCGCCAGGCCGATGCCCGCTTGCTGACCGGCGAGGAAGTGGAGGAACTGTTGCAACTCAGCGACGAAGCCCTCGATCCGGAGCGGGTGGTGGGCGGCCAGAAGGAAATCCAGTCGCTGCTCAAGGCCTTGTATGAATTGCCGCCACGACGCCGGCGGATCTTTATCGCCGCCCGCCTGGAAGAGGCACCGCACCTGGAAATTTCCCAGCGTTTCGGTATTTCCACGCGCATGGTCGAGAAGGAGTTGAAGGCCGCGCTGGGCCATTGCGCGGCCCGTCTGGAAAGAAAAGTGATTCAGCGGTTCGGTCCCGGGGCGGGAAAACCGTCTTAGTAATACATCAGCGAAATCTTCGTGAGTACCTGTGCGCTTGAACACGACTTCCATCACCGAATTGCCGGGCGGCGAGACTGCCCGATTGCAGAGCGAAGCCCAGGATTGGCTGATTCTTCTGACCTCGGGCCAGGCCACCGGCGCCGATGCGCGGGCCCTGCGCCAATGGTGCGAACAAAGCCCCGAGCACGCCCGTGCCTTTGAGCACGCCAAGGTGCTGTGGCAGTCCCTCAAGCCGGCCCTCGAACAATTGCAGCATCCGCCCCGGGCTCGACATTTCGGGCGCCGGGCGTTTCTCGGCGGGGCGATTGCCGCGTCGGCGGCTTTTTTTCTGGTGCGCGCCACCGTCCCGGGCGGTTTCTCCGGGTTGGGCGCCGACTACACCACCGAGGTCGGCGAGCAACGGCGGATCGACCTGGCCGATGGCATCAGCCTGGAGCTCAATACCCAGACGCGGATCAATCGCCTGCCTTCGGTCAACGGTGACCAGCAGATCGAACTGGTCAGCGGTGAAGTGGAAGTGCTGGCGCGCACCCAGGCGCCGGTCAAGGTCCAGGCCGGCAGCGGCTTGCTGACGGCGGAACGGGCGCGGTTCAACCTGCGCAACCTCGACCAGAGCGTCTGCGTCACCTGTATCGAAGGCATACTGACGGTGGACGTGCAGGGGCGTCGGTTCCGTCTGGAGAGCGGTCGACAACTGATGTATGACGCCCGCCAGGTCGGCGAGCTGCAGAATGCCGATCCGTCGGCGGTGATCGCCTGGCGCAACAAGATGCTGGTATTCAACGACGCTACCCTGGCCAGCGTAATCAGCGAGATCAACCGCTACCGGCCGGGCATGCTGGTGTTGCTCAACAGCGAGCTGGGCAAGCGCAAGGTGCAGGCGCGTTTCAGTCTCGATCAACTGGCGGGCGTGGCCTTGCTGATCCGCGATGCCTACGGTGCCAAGTGCACCGAATTGCCGGGCGGGGTGGTGTTGCTCAGCTAGTGTTGTTGTGGTGCCCGTTGGGGCCTTTTCGCGGGCAAGCCCGCTCCCACAGTTAAAACTCCCAATGCGGGGGCTCGCCTGCGAAGAGGTCTTCAGCCCCCCTGAAAATCCCTGATTCACCCGTGTTCCCTTGTGTGCGGGCTTGCCCGCGAAAGGGCCCTCAAGGTTTGCCACCCATTCCCGAGTTCACTCCAGCGGCCCCAGCACCTGCCGATAGCGCTCCAGCCCTTGCGGTGTATTGCGCACCAGGCTGATCTCCAGTCCCGTCGGGTTGTCCTGCTGAGTGCCAGTCAGTCGCCGCCAGCCCTTGCCGGGCTGCCATACCCGCAGTTCCATCGACGTCACCTGTTCCAGTACCGCCACGCCGTCCTTGGGCGCCGGCAACGGGAACCTCGTACGGGCAGGCGCCACCGCGCGATACAGCGTGCCGCCCTGCAACCACCAGCGCACCCGCTGCAAGCTGCCGTCCTGTTCCGCGGCCGTGCGAATCAGGTCGAGGCGAAAGCCCTTGCCCTCCGGGCTGCGCACCGTCAGGGCAGCGGGTGACTGCGACGGTAGCGGCTCCTTGTCGGCAATCGGCGGTTCCACCAGTTCGATACCGGCGCGCAAGGCCACGTCACGTTCCAGTTGACCCAGCGCCGCCAGCAGTTGACGGGTCTGTCCGGCGCTGGCCTTGAGGTGTTCGTCGGCGCGATTGACGCTGTCCAGGCCGCGCCAGGCAATGAGGCTGACCACCGCCATGAGCATGATCGCGATCATCACTTCGATCAGGGTAAAGCCGACCTGGCGCTTCATTGCACGCGAATCTCGCCGTTGGCAGCGCGCACCACGCCGATGCTGTGCTGGCCATCGGAAAGCGAGACGCGTAGCGGTGGTGCGATCCATTCGGCGTCCAGCACCAGGCTCTTGCCACGGTCGAGTTGCACCTGCATCGGTGTGCTTTGCCAGCGGGTCGAGCGCAGTTGGGGGTCGCCGTTGAATGGTTCGAGGCCGCCCTGGATATCCGCGCGACTGAAGCGATAGCCCTTGGCGTCGCTCAGCCAGCGGATCGGCCGGCCATCGGCGCGGGCTTCGGCCTGGGCCACCTGCAGGGCCTGGGCCAGGCGCTCGGCGTCCTTGCGCAGCAATTGCAGCGGATCGGGCTTGATGCTCAGGCTGATGGCGGCGCTGGCGATGCCGATGATCACCAGCACGACCATCAGTTCGATCAGGGTAAAACCCGCCTGGGCAGGGTATGGGGCATCCATTCGACAAGGCTCCTTGAGTCTCCTTGCATGCTGCGCGGCAAAGATGATGGGCGTGTGAAATAAAAACGTGAGAATTGCCTGTTAGGCTGAAAAGGTTTCGGATCACCCACGAAAAGGAGCCTCGACGATGCAATGGACCCCGCGTTTTTCCCATCCCCGGATTGTCCAGTCCGTGGGCTTGCTTGCAGCCCTGGCGGGCACGGTGGTCTGGTCGACGCTGCTGCTGACCCCGGCGGTGTCGCAGATGCCCGAGGGCCAGTCGCCGGGCGCGGTCGCGCGCAGTGACAATCCGGCGCTGCAGTGGTTTTCCAATCAGCCGGCGCAGCTCGATATCAAGGTTTCCGGGGTGATGGCTGGCGTGCGCGGCGCGGTGGCCATTCTCAGCCTGAACGACGGTCCGCCCCGCAGCTTTCTGGCCGGCGAGCGCCTGGGGCAGGGGGTGAAGCTGCTGGCAATCGAGGGCGACGGCATCCTGGTCGAGCGTGGCACGGAAAAACTGCACCTGACCGTGACCCGTCTCAGCGAGGCGCCGTTCCTGCCGAAACTGACCCGACCCTGAGGTCCGACACCGCCGACGGCGGACTCAACAGGGTCTCCAGCCGCGCCAGCGGCGGCGCCTCGTGGCGTCGATCGAGCACCAGGATCTCGACCCTGAACAGCCGCGGACCGCTTCCCGGTCCGATGGTCTGGTCGCAGCGCAGGGCCATGCGGCCCTGATCGCACTCAAAGGATTTGCGCCCAAGGGGCAGGCGACCTTCCAGGCGCAATTCGACCAGGCGGCTCTGGGCCGCCAGCAGGGCCATGGAACGGTCGCGCAACAGGCCGTTGCTCTGGGTCATCAAGCCGGCCACGCGGATCGCCGCGGCCATCGCCACGGCAATGATTGCCAGGGCCACCAGCACTTCGATCAGGGTGAAGCCGCGTTGGCGGGGAGGGCGCTGCATGGGCGTCTCGGAACGGGGAACCGAGGCAGGAGCCTAGCGCGGTTGTTTGACCGCTTGCTGACCAAAGCTCCCGAGCTTTTCAGGTCGCCGAGGACTTCGTCAGATCGTACACCTTGTGGCGAGCGGGCTTGCCCGCGCTCGGCTGCGAAGCAGTCGTAAAACCTGCCGCCTCGATCTACCTGATGCACCGCGTTTTCCGGTTTCAGGGCCGCTTCGCGCCCCAGCGCGGGCAAGCCCGCTCGCCACGGTTTCAGGGTGTTTTCAGGGCAATGCACACCCGAGGATTTTCAATACCAGTGACATATCTTCTTGCAACAATCCGCCGCGAATCGAATCAAGCCAAGGACTGTCGAGATGGATATCGCGCGCATCAATTCCCGTTCCAGAGGTCGTCGGGCACAGCAGGGATTCACGCTGATCGAGATCATGGTGGTGGTGGTCATCCTCGGGATTCTCGCCGCCATGGTGGTGCCCAAGGTCCTCGACCGCCCCGACCAGGCCCGGGCCACCGCGGCCAGGCAGGACATCGGCGGCCTGATGCAGGCGCTCAAGCTCTATCGCCTCGACCACGGTGGCTACCCGAGCCAGAACCAGGGCCTGAAGATCCTCGCCGAGCGCCCGGCGAATGCCAAGGACAGCAACTGGCGCTCGTACCTGGAACGCCTGCCCAACGATCCCTGGGGCCGTCCTTATCAATACCTCAACCCCGGCGCCAATGGCGAAGTCGATGTGTTTTCCCTGGGCGCCGACGGCAAGCCGGACGGTGACGGGGTCAATGCCGATATCGGTTCCTGGCAACTGTAGCGCCAACCATGAACGCCTATTCGCTGACAGCGGCGAAGCAACAAGGCATGGCGATCATCAGTGCACTGCTGATCGCCGCCGTGGTGGCGGTGATCGCCGGCGGCATGCTCACCCGCGAGACGGTCTTTACCCGTGGCCTGGAGGCCGAGCAGTTACGGGTCCAGGGTTCCTGGCAGTTGCGCGGCGGCCTTGAACTCAGTCGCCAACTGTTGTGGGAGGCACGCCAGCGCGATCCGCTGACCCACCTGGCACAAGCTTGGGCGCAACCCTTCGTCGCCGCGCCACCGGGCGAGCCAGGCAACCGGTTCGACGGACGCCTGGAAGACGAGCAGGGCAAGTTCAACCTGCGCAACCTGGTGCAGGACGACCGTGTCGATGCCGAACAGGTGGAGGGTTTTGCCCGCCTGTGCGAGTTGCTCGGCGTCAAGGCGGCGGTCGGCCAGCGCATTGCCCAGCGGGTGATCGCCTCCTATCCACGGGTGCTGGACCCCGACCGTGCGTCGGCGACGACGGTACGCGGCAGTTTCGACAGCGGTCGGCTGACTTCGCCCGGTGCCGCCCTCAAGCCACTGCCGGCGACCCGGCCGATGTTGCGCAGCCTGCAGGATTTGCGCAGCGTCGAGGGCGTGGATGAGCAGACCCTGGTCCTGCTGGCGCCCCATGTGACCATCCTGCCGGCCAATACCTGGGTCAACGGCAATACCGCCACCGCCGAAGTGCTGGCGTCCCAGGTGCCGGGGCTGTCACCCCAGCGTGCCCGTGGCCTGATCAGCGAACGTGATTCGGGGCAGTGGTTCATCAACCGGGGCGATTTCGTCAACCGCCTGCGCATGCCGCAACTGATCGTCACCGATATCAAGGTCGGGATCACCAGCGACTGGTTCCTGCTCACCGGGCAATCGCGTGGCGAGCGGCGTCGCGTCAGCCTGGCGGCGCTGTTGCACCGCAGCCAGGAGCAGATGCCCCAGGTGATCTGGTCGCGGGTGGGCGTATGACATTGTTACGTGTGGCGCTGTCGCCCCTGGACAGCCTGGACCTCGACAGCCCGCTGGCCTTTGCCCGGCTGGATCGCCAGGGCCAGATCGCAGAAGCCGGCGAGGCCAGTCTGGCGCACCTGGGCCAGGCCCATAAAGGCCTGGTCGTGGAATGCTACCTGCACCCACAGGACAGCCTGCTGGCCAGTCTCGAACTACCGGCCTTGTCGCCGGCGAAGGTTCGTGCCGCGGTCGATTGCGCCGCCCAGGCGTTGATCCTTGGCGGCTGCGAGTCGATGCATATCGTCCATGGCCCACGGGACACCGAGGGCCAGGTCCAGATCGCCTGGTTGCAACGCGCTGCGCTGGAACGCTTCGGCGCGCTGTTGCGACAGGCCGGGATCAAGCTGCGCGGTCTGTATCCGGCCGCCGGTTGCCTGCCGGTGATTGCCGGCGAGCCGGTGGTGGAGGCCCTGGATGAACACCTGCTGATCCGCCTGGGCACCGACCGGGCCGAGGTGCATCCGGATATCGATCAGGCGCTGGCGCAACTGCTCGGACGGGGCGAGGTGCTGCACTGGCTGGGCGAGCCGCCGGTGGGCCATGCCCTGGTCCAGGCATTGCCCGCCAATCGGCGCTGGAGCGGCCCGGCACCGACCTGGGGCTTGCACGGCGCGTTGCGTCAGCCGGGAGCCGAAGGCGGTCACTGGGGCCGGGCGCTGGCCTGCTGTGCGCTGGCCGTGGTGGTCTGGGCGGTGGGCCTGAACCTCTATGCGGCGCGGCAGGTCGAGCAGGGCCAGCAGCTCAAGTCGTGGATGGTGCAGCGGGTCAAGCAGGCCTTTCCGGCGCTACCGATGGTGCTCAATCCCCTGCAGCAGGCCCGTCAGCAACTGACTCAGCGGCAGACGGCCGGTGACGGCGACAGCGATTTCTCCCGACTGGTCCAGCAGTCCGGCCTGGCCATGCCGTTCATGGTCGGTGGCGTGCAAAGCCTGGTGTTTGACAACGCTGAACTGCACCTCAATACCCTGCCGGACATCCGCAAGCCGGGCAACGGCGGTACCTGGCAGGCCACGCTGGTCCAGGCTGGCGTGCTGGCCACGCCGGCGCCCGAAGGCTGGACCCTCAGGGTCCAGGCCGAACCGATACAACCGGTGGCGGAGGCGGAAAATGAATAACCCCTGGTTGAACCGGTACCGGGCCCGCTGGCAGGTCCTGGCAAGTCAGGCGCAGGCGTACTGGAGCGGCCTGGCGTTGCGGGAAAAACGCCTGGTCGGCGGCATGGCCCTCGGTGTCTCGGCGCTGTTCGTCTGGCTGGTACTGATCCAGCCGCCGCTGAAGAAAATCGATTTCTGGGCGCTGGAAACTCCCAGGCTGCGCACCCAGGCCCAGACCCTCGACAGCTTGCTGCAAGGCCTGGCGATGCCGGGCGTCGACGGCGTCGAGCCGGGGCTGCGCGCCAGCCTCGAAGCCAGCGGGCTGGCCGGGCATTACCAATTGCAGGGCAGTGCCGAAGGCTGGCTGCTGACCTTCGACGACGCCCCGGCCGATGCGCTGGTGGGCTGGCTGCTGGGCAACCCCCGTTCTTTCACCCTGGAAGTGGTCGAGGCTCGTCTGCAACGCACGGGTACGACCGAACCCGATGGCTCGGCCGGCCGATTGTCCGGAACCGTTCGCATGGATCAGGCGCGTGGCGCTAAGGAAGCTTCATGAAGTGGTCAGGTTCTTTGTATGGGTTGCGTTGTCGGCAAGCGGCGGCACCGTGGTTGCTGCTGGCATTGACCGCGTGCAGCAGCGGCACGACACCGCAGGCGCCGTTGCTGGTGGAAAGCGAGCTGGGCCGGCCACTGGGTTCGACGGTCAAGAGCGGCGACGCCGTGGCCGACCGCCAGCGGGTCCAGGCCCAGGTCGAACAGCAGCGGAGCGTACAGCACTCGGTGAGCAGCGCCGGGAAAGGCAAGGACGTTGCCGGCAAAAGCCTGCCGGCGAGCAATCCCCTGGGTGATCAGCCGGTGCAGTTGAACTTTGTCGACGCCGATATCCAGGCGGTGGTCCGCGCCCTGTCGCGCTCCACCGGCCGGCAGTTCCTGGTCGATCCGCGGGTCAAGGGCAACCTGACCCTGGTTTCCGAAGGCGAGGTCCCGGCACATCGGGCCTACGACATGCTGCTGGCGGCCCTGCGCATGCAGGGCTTCAGCGTGGTCGATGTCGGCGGTGTCAGCCAGGTGGTGCCCGAAGCGGACGCCAAGTTGCTGGGCGGGCCGATCTACAGCGCTGATCGCCCAGCGGAAAACGGCATGCTGACCCGCACCTTCCGCCTGCAATACGAGAATGCGGTCAACCTGATCCCGGTGCTGCGGCCGATCGTTTCGCCGAACAACCCGATCAATGCCTATCCGGGCAACAACACCGTGGTCATCACCGACTATGCGGAAAACCTGCAACGGGTGGCGAGCCTGATCGCCAGCATCGATACACCGAGCGCCATCGACACCGACGTGGTGACCCTCCAGAACGGCATCGCCAGCGATATCGCCAGCATGGTCGCCGAGTTGCTGGAGAACCAGGGCAACGACCCGACCCAGAAGATCAGCGTGCTGGGCGATCCGCGCTCCAACTCGATCATCATCCGTGCCAGCAGCCCGGAGCGCACGCAGCTGGCGCGGGAACTGATCTACAAGCTCGACAATGCCCAGAGCAACCCGAGCAACCTGCATGTGGTGTACCTGCGCAATGCCCAGGCCGGCAAGCTGGCCCAGGCCCTGCGCGGCCTGCTCACCGGCGAAAGCGACAGCGGCGAAGGGCAGGGCGATCCGACCCGGGCCCTGCTCAGCAGCGGTGGCAGCAACAGCAGCAGCCAGAACAACCAGAACGCCAGTCAGGCCAATGGCAGTACCCAGGGCAGTACCAGCAGCAGCGGTAGCAGCACCGGCTCGGTCTACGGCCAGGGCGCTCGCGCCGGCGGCAGCCAGGCCGGTGGCGCGACCGCGTCCGGCGAGCAGAACGTGGCCTTTTCCGCCGGTGGCGTGACCATCCAGGCCGATGCCACCACCAACACCTTGCTGATCTCCGCGCCGGAGCCGCTGTACCGCAACCTGCGCGAGGTCATCGACCTGCTCGACCAGCGCCGCGCCCAGGTGGTGATCGAGAGCCTGATCGTCGAAGTCAGCGAAGACGATGCCAATGAGTTCGGCGTGCAATGGCAGAGCGGCAACCTCGGTGGCAATGGCGTGATCGGCGGGGTCAACCTCGGCGGCACCGGCCTGGTCACTAGCGCCAAGAACAGCATCGATGCCTTGCCCCAGGGCCTGAGTGTCGGCGTGGTCCGCGGCGCCGTGGATATTCCCGGGATCGGCCGGGTGATGGACCTCAAGGTGCTGGCCAAGGCGCTGAAGAGCAAGGGCGGCTCCAATGTGCTGTCGACGCCGAACCTGCTGACCCTGGACAACGAAGTGGCGAGCATCTTCGTTGGCCAGACCATTCCCTTCGTCAGCGGCCAGTACGTGACCAACGGCAGCAACTCGAGCAACAACCCGTTCCAGACCATCCAGCGCGAGGAAGTCGGTCTCAAGCTCAATGTCCGGCCGCAGATCTCCGAGGGCGGCACGGTCAAGCTGGACATCTACCAGGAAGTCAGCAGCGTCGATGACCGCGCCACCGCGACGGCGGCCGGCACAGTGACCAACAAGCGTGCGATCGACACCAGCATCCTGCTCGACGATGGCCAGATCATGGTTCTCGGCGGGCTGCTGCAGGACGGCTACACCCAGAGCAACGACGGCGTGCCGTTCCTGTCCGACATCCCCGGGATCGGCGCGCTGTTTCGTCACGAACGGCGTACCACCAACAAGACCAACCTGATGGTGTTCCTGCGGCCTTACATCATTCGCGATGGCGCAGCGGGAAGGGCGATCACCCTGAACCGCTACGACTTTATCCGCCGCGCCCAGGGCAGCCTGCAACCGGATCGCAACTGGGCCATGCCGGACATGCAGGCGCCGCAACTGCCGAATGCCGCCGAAGCGATTCCCGGTTCGCAGCCGATGCCCGTGCCGCAGGCACCACGGGCGCCGATCCGCGCGGTACCTGTCTCGCTGAATGAGAGAGCACGGCCATGAAACGCTGTGGGAGCGGGCTTGCCCGCGAAGCTTTTGGCGCCCTCAAGGTCCTGTTCGCGGGCAAGCCCGCTCCCACAGGTAGGGCGCACGCCGCGCAAAAGGAGCGGTCATTATGAGTGCGCTGCCCTATGCCTGGGCCAAGGCGCAGCGGGTGGTGTTGTGCGACGGCGTGCTGAGCGCCTGTCCCTCGACACCGGGCTGGGCCATCAGCGAGGTGCGCCGGCAGTTCGGTCCGGCGCGCCTGGAGCGGGTGCGCGACGAGGAGCTCGACGGCCTGCTCGCCAGCGCCTATGCCGATACCGGCAGCGCGGCGGCGGTGGTCGGCGCGGCGGAAAATGAGGTTGACCTCGACCGGTTGATGCAGGATATCCCGGAAATCACCGACCTGCTGGACACCCAGGACGGCGCGCCGGTGATCCGCATGATCAATGCCTTGCTGACCCAGGCGGCACGGGACGAGGCCAGCGATATCCATATCGAGCCGTTCGAGACCCATTCGGTGGTGCGTTATCGGGTCGACGGCACCCTGCGCGACGTGGTGTCGCCACGCAAGGCGCTGCACGGTGCGTTGGTGTCGCGGATCAAGATCATGGCGCAGTTGGACATCGCCGAAAAACGCCTGCCCCAGGATGGCCGGATTGCCCTGCGGGTGGCCGGGCGACCGATCGATATCCGCGTGTCCACCGTGCCCACCGGCCATGGCGAGCGGGTGGTGATGCGTCTGCTGGACAAACAGGCCGGGCGCCTGCAACTGGAAACCCTGGGCATGGACCCCGACGTGCTGGCGCGGCTCGATCACCTGATCCGCCAGCCCCATGGCATCGTCCTGGTCACCGGCCCCACCGGCAGCGGCAAGACCACCAGCCTCTATGCGGCCCTCGCCCGGCTCGACGCCAGCACCAGCAATATCCTCACCGTCGAGGACCCGGTGGAATACGATCTGCCGGGTATCAGCCAGATCCAGGTCAATGCCAAGATCGACATGACCTTCGCCCTGGCCCTGCGGGCGATCCTGCGCCAGGACCCGGACATCATCATGATCGGCGAGATCCGCGACCTGGAAACCGCGCAGATCGCCGTGCAGGCCTCGCTCACCGGTCACCTGGTGCTGGCGACCCTGCACACCAACGACGCGGTGTCGGCGGTCAACCGCCTGATCGACATGGGGGTGGAACCGTTCCTGCTGGCCTCATCGATACTCGGCGTGCTGGCCCAGCGTCTGGTGCGACGGCTGTGCCAGCACTGTCGCGAGGCCGACCCTGCCACGCCCGGTACCTGGCGTCCGGTAGGGTGCAGCGCCTGCAATCACACCGGCTACAGCGGTCGTACCGGCATTCACGAACTGTTCTACATCGACGATGACGTGCGCACCCTGATCCACCAGGGTGCCGGTGAACAGGCCCTGCGCCTGGCCGCCCGCGAGGCCGGCATGCTGAGCATGCGCGAGGACGGCGAACGCTGGGTACGCAGCGGTGCCACGGCACCGGAAGAAATCCTTCGTGTGACACGGGACGCCTGATGAATCGCTATCGCTTCGAAGCCGCCGACGCCCTCGGCAAGATCGAATCCGGCCATCTCGAGGCGGACAGCCAGAGTGCGGCGATGGGCGTGTTGCGCAGTCGCGGCCTGACCGCCTTGTCGGTCAAGGCCGACGGTGGCGAGAGTGGCGGGGCGGGCGGCGGTCTGTTCAGCGCCAGGCTGTCGGACAACGACCTGGCCTGGGCCACCCGCCAACTGGCGAGCCTGTTGGGTGCCAGCCTGCCACTGGAGGCGGCCCTGAGCGCCACGGTGGAGCAGGCCGAACGCAAGCATATCGCCCAGACCCTGAGCGCGGTACGCAGCGATGTTCGTGGTGGTATGCGCCTGGCGGAAGCACTGGCCAAGCGCCCCAGGGACTTTCCGGAGATCTACCGGGCACTGATTGCCGCGGGCGAGGAGTCCGGTGACCTGGCTCAGGTCATGGAGCGGCTGGCCGACTATATCGAGGAGCGCAACAACCTGCGGGGCAAGATCCTCACCGCCTTTATCTATCCGGGGGTGGTCGGGCTGGTGTCGGTGGCCATCGTGATTTTCCTGCTCAGCTACGTGGTGCCGCAGGTGGTCAGCGCGTTTTCCCAGGCTCGCCAGGATCTTCCCGGGCTGACCCTGGTGATGCTCAACGCCAGTGATTTCATCCGCGCCTGGGGCTGGCTCTGCTTCAGCGTCATGACCGGTGGTTTCTGGGGTTGGCGGTTGTACCTGCGCCAGCCGGCGGCGCGCCTGGGCTGGCACAGTCGGATCCTGCGCCTGCCGCTGATCGGGCGTTTTGTGCTGGGACTCAATACCGCCCGGTTCGCCTCGACCCTGGCGATTCTGGGCGGTGCCGGGGTGCCGTTGCTGCGGGCACTGGAAGCGGCGCGGCAGACGGTGTCGAACGATCGCCTGAGCCTGAGTGTGAGCGAGGCCACGGCGCGGGTCAGGGAAGGGGTGAACCTGGCAGCGGCACTGAAGGTCGAGAAGGTCTTTCCGCCGGTATTGATCCACCTGATTGCCAGTGGCGAGAAAACCGGTTCGTTGCCGCCGATGCTGGAGCGCGCGGCGCAAACCCTGTCGCGGGATATCGAGCGGCGGGCCATGGGCATGACCGCGCTGCTCGAACCGCTGATGATCGTGGTGATGGGCGCGGTGGTGCTGGTGATCGTGATGGCGGTATTGCTGCCGATCATCGAGATCAACCAGCTGGTGCAATAGCCGAGACAGGGGGGGGGGCTGTGCCGGCCTCTTCGCTGGCAAGCCAGGTCCCACAAGTGTCCGAGTCGAACACAAATGCTGCGTAGGACTCGATTCCCTGTGGGAGCTGACAAGCCGGCTCCCACAAGTGTCCGAGTCGAGCACAAATGCCGCGCACGACCCGATTCCCTGTGGGAGCTGGCTTGCCAGCGAAAGGGCCCTCGGGATCACCCCCTGATCAAGGCTCCTTGCGCTTGACCAGCTTCATCACCACCACAAAGAACACCGGCACGAACACCACGGCCAGGGTCGCGCTGATCATCCCGCCAATCACCCCGGTACCGATGGCCTGCTGGCTCGCCGAGCTGGCCCCGGTGGCGATCGCCAGCGGTACCACGCCGAGAATGAACGCCAGTGAAGTCATGATGATCGGTCGCAAGCGCAGCCGCGCGGCCTGTACCGTCGCGTCCAGCAGGTCATGGCCTTCGTCGTACAGGCTCTTGGCGAACTCGATGATCAGGATCGCGTTCTTCGCCGACAGACCGATGATGGTGATCAGCCCGACCTTGAAGAACACATCGTTGGGCATCCCGCGCAAGGTCACCGCGAGCACCGCGCCGAGCACGCCCAACGGCACTACCAGCAGCACCGAGGTCGGAATCGACCAGCTCTCGTACAGCGCCGCCAGGCACAGGAACACCACCAGCAGCGACAGGCCCAGCAGGATCGGCGCCTGGGAGCCGGACAAACGTTCCTGCAATGACAGCCCGGTCCATTCCAGGCCCAGGCCCGCCGGCAGTTGCGTCACCAGGTGTTCCATTTCCTCCATGGCCTGGCCGGTGCTGTAGCCGGGCGCCGACTCGCCGGAAATGGCAATCGCCGGGTAGCCGTTGTAGCGGGTCAACTGCGCGGGGCCCTGGGTCCAGCGGGCTTCGACAAAGGCCGACAGGGGGACCATCTTGCCGTTGCCGTTGCGCACATGGATCTTCAGCAGGTCCGCCACCTGGGCGCGCTGGTCGCCTTCGGCCTGGATCACCACCCGCTGCATGCGTCCCTGGTTGGGGAAGTCGTTGACATAGGACGAACCGACGGCGGTGGAGAGGATATTGCCGATATCGGCAAACGACACACCCAGGGCGTTGGCCTGCTTGCGGTCGACGATCAACTGCACCTGCGGCGCCTCGGCCAGGGCGCTTTCGCGGACATTGGCCAGCACCTTGCTCTTGGCCGCGGCCGCCAGCAGCTCGGTACGGGCCTGCATCAAGGCTTCGTGGCCGACGCCGCCACGGTCCTGCAGGCGGAACTCGAAACCGCTGGAAGTGCCGAGGCCGTCCACCGGAGGCGGCAGGATGGCGTAGGCCACTGCATCCTTGAGCTCGCCGAAGGCGATATTCGCCCGTTCGGCGATGGCCGCCGCCGAGTCCTTGGCACTGCGCTGCGACCAGTCCTTGAGGGTGGTGAACGCCAGAGCGGCGTTCTGGCCGCTGCCGGAGAAGCTGAAGCCGAGGATCATGGTAGTGTCACCAACACCGGGCTCCGTGGCGTTGTTGGCCTCGATCTGTTCCACCACCTTGACCGTGCGGTTCTTGCTCGCCCCCGGCGGCAACTGGATATCGGTGATGGTATAGCCCTGGTCTTCCACCGGCAGGAACGAGGCGGGCAGGCGGCTGAACAGCAGGCCGAGAACCACCACCAGTACGCCGTAGAGCAGCAGGTAGCGGCCGCTGCGTTTCAGGGCCTGGACCACCCAGCGTTCGTAGCCGGCGCTCATCTGCTCGAAGCGGCGGTTGAACCCGCCGAAGAAGCCGCCCTTGGCATGGTGTTCGCCCTTGGCGATCGGATTGAGCAGGGTGGCGCACAGGGCCGGGGTCAGGGTCAGGGCGAGGAATGCCGAGAACAGAATCGAGGTCGCCATGGAGAGCGAGAACTGCTGGTAGATCACGCCCACCGAGCCCTGCATGAAGGCCATGGGAATAAATACCGCCACCAGCACCAGGGTGATGCCGATGATCGCGCCGCTGATCTGGCCCATGGCCTTGCGTGTTGCGTCCTTCGGTGACAGGCCTTCATTGACCATGATCCGCTCGACGTTCTCCACCACCACGATGGCGTCATCCACCAGGATACCGATGGCCAGCACCATGCCGAACATGGTCAGCACGTTGATCGAGAAACCCAGGGCGAGCATGGTGGCAAAGGTGCCCATCAACGCCACCGGCACCACCAGCGTCGGGATCAGCGTATAGCGGATGTTCTGCAGGAACAGGAACATCACCGCGAACACCAGCAGCATGGCTTCGCCGAGGGTGTAGACCACCTTGGTGATCGAGACCTTGACGAACGGCGAGGTGTCGTAGGGGATCTTGTATTCCACGTTCGCCGGGAAGTACCGCGACAGCTCATCCATCTTCGCTCGCACCAGCGTCGCGGTCTTCAGGGCATTGGCACCGGGTGCCAGTTGCACGCTGAAGGCGGTCGACGGCTTGCCGTTCAGGCGCGTCGAGTACTGGTATTCCTGGCTGCCGACTTCGACCCGGGCGACATCGCCGATACGTACGCTGGAACCGTCGGGGTTGGCCCGCAGGACGATGTCGGCGAACTCCTGGGGTGTCGACAACTGGCCCTTGACCAGCACCGCTGCGGTGATTTCCTGGGTCGACGGCCCCGGCAAGTCACCGATGCTGCCGGCCGAGACCTGGGCGTTCTGCGCGGCCACGGCGGCGCTGACATCGGCGGCGGTGAGGTTGAAACCCACCAGCTTCTGCGGATCGATCCAGATCCGCAGGGCGCGTTCGGCACCGTACAGCTGGGCCTTGCCGACACCGTCGAGACGCTTGATCTCGTTCATCACGTTGCGCGCCAGGTAATCGCTGAGCGCGGTGTCGTCGTACTGGCCGTCATTGGACGTGAGGGTCGCCAGCAACAGGAAACCGGCGGAGACCTTCTCCACCTGCAAGCCTTGCTGGGTGACGGCGGCGGGCAGGCGCGGCTCCACCGCCTTGAGGCGGTTCTGCACGTCGACCTGGGCCATCTCCGGGTTGGTGCCGGGCTGGAAGGTCGCGGTGATGGTCGCGCTGCCCAGGCTGCTCTGCGATTCGAAGTACAGCAGGTGGTCGGCGCCGTTGAGCTCCTGCTCGATCAGGCTGACCACGCTCTCGTCGAGGGTCTGCGCCGAAGCACCAGGATACACCGCGTAGATTTCCACCTTGGGCGGCGCGACGTTGGGGTACTGCGCCACCGGCAATTGCGGGATGGCGAGAACACCGGCCAGCAGAATAAACAGCGCGACCACCCAGGCGAAGATCGGGCGGTCGATAAAGAAGTGCGGCATGCTCACTGTCCTTTGGACTGGGCGAGGGAAACAGGGCTGTCATCGACTTGCACCAGCTCGCCGGGGCGGGCGTGCTGCAGGCCTTCGACGACGATGCGGTCGCCGGGCTTGAGGCCGTCGTTGACGATCCAGCGGTCGTTCTGCACGGCGCCGAGGCTGACCGGGTGCTGGTTCACGCGTTGTTCGGCGTCCACCAGCAGCACCTGGGGAATCCCGGCGCTGTCGCGCAGGATCGCCCGTTGCGGCACGCTGATGCCTTCGCGGTTGAAGGCCTGTTCGACCTTGACCCGCACAAAGCTGCCCGGCAGCAGGTCGAGGTCCGGGTTGGGGAACTCGCTGCGCAGGATGATCTGCCCGGTGCTCGGGTCGACACTGATATCGGTGAACAGCAGCTTGCCCGGCAACGGATAGGCGCTGCCGTCGTCCTGGATCAGCGTGGCCTTGGCCTGGTTCTGTCCGACCTCCTGCAGTTGGCCGGCGCGGAAGGCCCTGCGCAGGTCGTTCAGCTCGCGGGTGGACTGCGTCAGGTCGGCGTGGATCGGGTTCAACTGCTGGATCAGCGCCAGGGCGGTGGTTTCGTTCTGGCCGACCAGTGCACCCTCGGTGACCAGGGCCCGGCCGATACGCCCGGAGATCGGTGCGGTAACGGTGGCGTAGCCGAGGTTGAGCCTGGCCCGTTGCACCGCGGCCTGGTTGGCGGCGACATCGGCGGCGCTCTGGCGCGCGGCGGCCTGGGCGTTGTCGTAGTCCTGGCGGCTGATGGCGTTGCTGTCCACCAGTTCGCGGTAGCGCTGGTGCTGCAATTTTGCCTGGAACGCATTGGCCTCGGCTTTCTGCAGGCTGGCGACGGCGCTGTCGAGGTCGGCCTTGAACGGTGCCGGATCGATCAGGAACAGCACATCGCCCTGCTTGACGTCGCTGCCTTCGTGGAACAGGCGCTTGAGCACCACGCCGGCGACCCGCGCGCGCACTTCGGCGATGCGTGGCGCGGCGATGCGCCCGCTCAGTTCGCTGCTGATCGACAGGGGTTGGGTATGGATGGTCTCGACCCGGACCTTGGGCGCGGGCGGCGCCTCGGGCTCCCCGGCGGACTTGTCACAGGCGCTCAGCGCGAGGGCCAGGGCCGACAGGCAGAGCGGGGCAAACAGCTTCTTCAACATAATCGAGTCCCAGTAATGACCCGGGCATGCTAAGGGCGGCTGTCAAGCGGTGCTGTGAAGCTATGTAGGTCGTTGGTGAAAAAGTGTGAAGCTTGTGCTCGCGCACGCGAAAGGGCGTATATCCTTCACGGTTTTCCACCTACCTGTAGTTATTTATGCCGACGATTCTCCTGGTCGAAGACGACACCGCGCTTTCCGAACTGATTGCCAGCTACCTGGAACGCAACGGCTATCAGGTCAATGTGCTGGCCCGTGGCGACCAGGTGCGCGAGCGGGCCCGGCAGAATCCGCCGGACCTGGTGATCCTCGACCTGATGCTGCCCGGCCTCGACGGCCTGCAGGTCTGCCGCCTGTTGCGGGCCGATTCGGCGACGCTGCCGATTCTCATGCTCACCGCCCGTGACGACAGCCACGACCAGGTGCTGGGCCTGGAAATGGGCGCCGACGACTACGTGACCAAACCTTGCGAGCCGCGGGTGCTGCTGGCCCGGGTGCGTACCCTGTTGCGGCGCAGCAGCCTCAGCGAGCCGCAGGTGGCCAGCGACCAGATCCTGATGGGCAACCTGTGCATCGATCTGTCCGAGCGCACCGTGACCTGGCGCGAGCAGCCGGTGGAGCTGTCCAGCGGCGAATACAACCTGCTGGTGGTGCTGGCCCGGCATGCCGGCGAGGTGCTCAGCCGCGACCAGATCCTGCAACGCCTGCGTGGCATCGAGTTCAACGGCACCGACCGTTCGGTGGATGTGGCGATCTCCAAGCTGCGGCGCAAGTTCGACGATCACGCCGGCGAGGCGCGCAAGATCAAGACCGTGTGGGGCAAGGGCTACCTGTTCAGCCGTTCCGAGTGGGAATGCTGAGTCGATGCTGAAGATTCTGATCCGCCTCTACCTGGTGACCATCGTGACCTTCAGCGCGGCGATCTACCTGGTGCCCGACCTGGTGATCGAGCTTTTCCGCGAACGTTTCATGAGTTACAACATCGACCAGTCCCGGGGCATGCAGGGGCTGCTGGTCAAGCAGTTCCACGAGGTGCCCAACGGCCAGTGGCCGGCGCTGGCGATCGAACTGGACAAAAGCTTCGCGCCGCTGCGGGTGGCGCTGATCCGCATTGACGACATCAGTTTCAGCGAACCGGAGCAGAAGCGTCTGCGCCGTGGCGAGAATGTGATCCGCCTGGGTGATTGGGGCGCGCCCAACCTGGTGGCCTCGCCGCTGGACGGGCAACTGGCGGTGGAACTGGTGGTACCGCCCGATCCGCTGGACGTGAACCTGTTGTACTGGAGCATGAACGTGCTGATCGGCGCGGCGCTGCTGGCCTGTCTGCTGTTCTGGCTACGGCCGCACTGGCGCGACCTGGAACGCCTCAAGCAGACTGCCCGACGTATCGGCCAGGGCCAGTTGAGCGAACGTACACACATCTCGCCGCGCTCCAACATCGGTGAACTGGCCGCGGTCTTCGACACCATGGCCGGCGATATCGAATGCCTGCTCAACCAGCAGCGCGACCTGCTCAATGCCGTTTCCCATGAACTGCGTACGCCCTTGACCCGGCTGGACTTCGGCCTGGCGCTGGCCCTGTCGGACGACTTGCCGCAGCCGTCGCGCGAGCGCCTGCAAGGGTTGGTGGGGCATATCCGCGAACTGGACGAACTGGTGCTGGAGTTGCTGTCCTACAGTCGCCTGCAGAATCCGGGACGGGTGCCGGAGCGGGTGATGGTGTCGCTCGACGAGTTTGTCGACAGTATCCTCGGCAGTTTCGACGAGGAACTGGAGGCGCCGGATATCGTGATCGACGTGCTGATGCACGGTTCCCTGGAACGCTTTTCCCTCGATCCGCGGCTGACCGCGCGGGCCGTGCAGAACCTGTTGCGCAATGCTACCCGGTATTGCGAGCGACGCATCCAGATCGGTATCCGCGCCAATGCCGAAGGCTGTGAACTGTGGGTCGACGACGATGGTATCGGCATTCCCGAGCAGGAGCGCGAGCGGGTCTTCGAACCGTTCTACCGCCTGGATCGCAGCCGCGACCGTTCTACCGGCGGCTTCGGCCTGGGCCTGGCCATCAGTCGACGGGCGGCCGAGGCCCAGGGCGGTACCCTGACCGCCGAACCGTCGCCGCTGGGTGGCGCGCGCTTCCGCCTCTGGTTGCCGGCGGTCTGAAGTCGTTGGCAACCTCAAGTCCGCCTTCGGGGGCAAGCCCCCTCCCACAAGGTTGAGTGGCTACATGGAAGGGAGGCAGTCTCCTGCCACAAGGTTGAGTGGCTACATGGAAGGGAGACAAGTCTCCTGCCACAAGGTTGAGTAGCCATGTGGAAGGGGGGCAAGCCCCTCCCAAAAGGTTGATCGGATACTGTGGGAGGGGGCTTGCCCCCGAAGAGGCCCTGGAGGGCGGCATCCATCTTCCTAGAGCCCCTGGCTGGCGCGGATCAGGTCATAGGCCCGGCGCACCAGCGGATTGACCGTGTTGGGCCGGATCCACAGGTGATAGGTGACATCCGGCAACCGTGGCAGACCGTCATTCTCCCCCAGGACGCGCATGTCCGGCCCCAGCAGCTCCATGCTGCGGGGCGTCACCCCGAGGCCGGCGCGAATCGCCGCCTTGATGCCGATCAGGTTTGACGCCAGGTACGCCTGGCGCCAGGCAATCCCCTCGCGCTCCAGTGCTTCCATGGCATAACGCCGATAGATGCTCGGCTCCTCCACCAGGATCAGCGGCAGCGGCTCGCTGGGCACATGGATGTACTGCGCCGAACAGATCCACCAGACCGGTGAGGTGCGCAGGGCGAAGCCTTGCAGGCGTGAGTCCTCGCGGGTGGAGATGACCATGTCGATCTTGCCCCGGTGCAGGTCGTCCATCAGGTAGGGGCTGCGCCCCACGTCGATTTCCAGACGCAGGCGTGGTGCCGAGCGGGCAATGTGGCTGAGGATCGGCGGAAGGATGGTGTCGGCGATATCGTGGGGCGAACCGATGCGCAGCACGCCGCTCAGGTGGCTTTCATGCAGCGAGTTGAGCGCCTCATCGTTCAGCGAGAGCATCTGCCGGGCATGGCGCAGCAATTGCCGGCCAGGCTCGGTGAGCTGTTTCTGCCGGCCCTGTTTCTGGAACAGACTGACCCCGACCTGATGTTCCAGGCGTTGCATCTGCTGGGTCACCGACGATTGGGTACGGGCCAGATGCTGGCCGGCTTCGGCAAAACTGTGATGGTCGACCACCGCGACGAAGGTGCGCAGCAGTTCCAGGTCCAGGGTCGGGGAGGGCATGGCAGCTCGAATTCATATCAAGGGCGATCCTCAATAGATTACGGATTCTTATGTATTTGGCGAGAGGAAAATACTTGTGGCTTGAAAATCCCCAGTAAACAGGGGTTATGCCGTTTTTCTCAAAAGCTAATAACCAGAAAGTTATAACAATATTAGATATTTGCATTTCCGTTCCGGTGGGCTGCTCCCTAGCATGCGGGCAAAGAGGTCGGGAGACGCCGATCACCACCGAGGGGATATCCATGCAGTTCACGCGCACACCGATCCAACGCTTTCTACCCGTCGTGCTCGGAGCGGTGCTCGCCTTCGGCGCGGCCGGTGCCGCCCAGGCCGATGCGACCCTCGACAAGATCCAGCAGCGGCACAAGCTGGTGGTCGGCGTGCTGTTGTCCGGCGGCCCGTTCGGCTCCATCGACCCGGCGACCCAGGACCCCAAGGGGCTCAACGTCGACCTGGCCAATGCCCTGGGCAAGGACCTCGACGTGGCGGTGGAACTGGTCGCGGTATTGCCGGCCAACCGGGTGCAGTTCCTGCAGCAGGGCAAGGTCGACCTGCTGATCGCCAACATGGAATGGACCGCCGAGCGCGACACCCTGCTGGGGCATGTGCCGACGCCGTTCTACAAGGTCGGTGGCACCGCGGCGGTGCCGAAGGAAAGCAAGATCACCCGCTGGGAAGACCTCAAGGGCCAGCCGGTGTGCACTTCCCAGGGCAGCAGCTACGTCAAGCCGCTGACCGAGCTGGGCGCTGACCTCAAGGCCTTCAAGAGCTCGTCGGAGTCCTTGCTGGCACTGCGTGGCAACAACTGTGTGGCGGCGGTCCACGATGCGACGCTGATCAACCCGCTGCTCGCCGGCAATCCGGAGTGGAGGGACTACCGGGCGCTGACGCCGGAACTCAACCCGGCGCCGTCGGTGATCTGGACCCGCCTTGGCGAGACCGACACCCAGAAGCGCCTCGACGGCGTGGTCCAGGGGCTGCATCGCAGTGGTTGGCTGATCGAGGCCGAGAGCCGCAACCACATCACCCCGGCATCGCCTGCGCTGGTGGAATTGCATAACCAGTTCAAGGGTTGAATCAAACACCTGATCGATCGTTCCCACACGCAGCCCGTGACACTGTGGGAGCGGGGCTTGCCCGCGAAGCTTTTGATCCAAAACGGACGCAGAGCGTCCAGTGAGGCATTCCCACGCAGAGCGTGGGAACGATCATCGAGATCATCAAGGAATATTTCACATGCTCAAATACCTCCCCGTCGCTCTGGCCCTCTGCGCCGGCCTGGTCCACGCCGATGCCACCCTGGACAAGCTCCAGCAGCGCCACAAGATCAGTGTCGGCGTGATCCTCAGCGGCCCGCCGTTCGGCACCATCGATCCGGCCACCGGTGCCCACCTGGGCTATAACGTCGAACTCGCCAAGGGCCTGGCCGAACGCCTCGGTGTCGAACTGGAAACCGTCTCGGTACTGGCGCCCAACCGCGTGCAGTTCCTGCAGCAGGGCAAGGTCGATGTACTGATCGCCAATATGCAGTTGACCGAAGAGCGCGCCGAGATCCTCGACTACGTGCCGACCCCCTACGAGGAAGTCGGCGGCGCCGCGCTGATCCGCAAGGGCGCCGGTATCAGCCGCTGGGAAGACCTCAAGGGCAAGCCGGTCTGCGTTTCCCAGGGCAGCAACTTCATCAAGCCGCTGCAGGAAACCTATGGCGCGCAGATCAAGGCCTTCCGCAGCCAGTCCGAATCGCTGCTGTCGCTGCGCGGCAACGGCTGCGTGGCGGCGGTGCACGTCAGCCCGACCATGCACAGCCTGCTCGACGAAGCGGAGTGGAGCGGCTACGAAATCCCCTTGCCCGACGACCTGATCCCGTCGCCGTCGGTGATCTGGGTGCGCAAGGGCGAGAAGGATACCCAGGCCCGTCTCGATGCCATCGTGCGTGACTGGCACCGTAGTGGCTGGCTGATCGAACTGGGCAAGCGCACCGGCATGCCGCCGTCCCAGGCCTTGCTCAAGCTGCATGAGCAATACCGTGCCGCCGCACCCCTGGCGACTGCGCAATGAGCACGTTGTTCACGCAGTTGCAGCAACTGCTGGGTGCCGCCCATGTGCGTGACGGCGCCGATGAATCGGCTTGGCTGAGCGACAAGCACCGGGTCTATCACGGCAAGGTGGTCGCCGTGGTGCACCCGGCCTCCACCGAGGAAGTCGCCGCGGTGGTACGTGTCTGTGCCCATCACGGCGCGCCGCTGGTGGTGCAGGGTGGCAATACCGGACTGATGGGCGCGGCGACCCCGGATGACAGCGGCCGCAGCGTGCTGGTGCGGCTGGACCGGATGAACCGCATTCGCCAGATCGATACCGACAACGACACTTTCACCGTCGAGGCCGGCTGCATCCTGCAGAACCTGCAGGACGCCGCGCGCCAGGCCGGGCGCCTGTTTCCCCTGAGCCTGGGGGCCGAGGGCAGTTGCACCATCGGCGGCAACCTCGGCACCAATGCCGGCGGCACCGGCGTGTTGCGGTATGGCAACACCCGCGAGCTGACCCTGGGTCTGGAAGTGGTCACCGCCGACGGTGAAATCTGGAACGGCCTGCGCGGCTTGCGCAAGGACAACACCGGCTACGACCTGCGTGATCTGTTTGTCGGCAGCGAAGGCACCCTGGGCATCATCACCGCCGCGACCCTCAAGCTGTTTCCCTTGCCGAAGGCGCAGAGCACCGCGTTGCTCGCGTTCGACTCGCTGGCGCAGGCGGTCAGCTTCCTGTCCCACGCCCGTGGCGGTTTCGGTGCCGATCTGACGGCCTTCGAACTGATGTCCGCGGCCTGCCTGGTGTTGCTGCGCGAGCAGTTCCCGGACGGCCCGCAGCCGTTTGCCGGGGGCGCGCAACCCTGGTACGCCTTGCTCGAACTGTCCGACAACCACAGTGCCGAACACGCCCGTGAGTCATTCGAACGCGTCCTCGGAGAGGCCTTCGAGGCCGGCCTGCTGGCCGATGCGCTGATCGCCGAAAGCCTGGCCCAGAGTGATGCGCTGTGGCAGTTGCGGGAGAACATGAGCGAGGCCCAGGCCCGCGAAGGGCGCAACATGAAGCACGATATCTCGCTGCCGATCTCGCGGATCGCCGAGTTTGTCAGCCGCACCGACGCCTTGCTGCAAGAGCACTTCCCCGGCGTGCGCAACCTGACCTTCGGCCATCTGGGCGACGGCAACCTGCACTACAACGTCGCGGCGCCCGTCGGCCAGTCGGTCGAAGCGCACATGGCCAACTACGGCGCATTGAGCGCCCTGGTCCATCGCAATACCCACGCCTTCGGCGGTTCCATCAGCGCCGAGCACGGCATCGGCCAGCGCAAGCGCGCGCTGCTGGCCGAGGTCAAGAGCCCGGTGGAGCTGGACCTGATGCGCCGGATCAAACAGGCCCTCGATCCTCGCGGGCTGCTCAACCCAGGCAAGGTGCTGCCATGACCGTTCAACTTTCCCGACGGGTGCAGAAAGTCTCGCTGTCGGCCAATGCCGCCGCCAAGTCCCAGGCCACCGCCCTGCGCGAGGCCGGGCGCGACATTCTCGACCTGACCACCGGCGAGCCGGATTTCGATACCCCCGAGCACATCAAGCAGGCGGCTTACGCGGCCATCGCCGCCGGGGCCACCAAATACACCGCCACCCCTGGCGTGCGGGCCCTGCGTGAAGCGGTGCAACGCAAGCTCAAGGGCGAGAACCGGCTGGACTATCCGTTATCCGCCATCGTCATCGCCAATGGCGCGAAACAGATCATCTTCAATGCCTTTGCCGCGACCCTGGACGAAGGCGACGAGGTGCTGGTGCCGGTGCCGTACTGGCCATCGTTCCCCGACAGCGTACGGATCAACGGCGGTGAGCCGGTGTTCGTGCAGTCAGGCCTGGGGCAGGGCTGCAAGCTGCGTCCGGCGCAGCTGGAGGCGCTGATCGGCGAGCGCACCCGCTGGCTGATTCTCAACAGCCCGGGCAACCCCAGCGGCGCGGTGTACAGCGCCGCCGAGCTGCAAGCCCTGGCCGAGGTGCTGCGTCGTCATCCCAAGGTGCTGGTACTGCTGGACGAGCTCTACGAACATATCCGCTTCGACGGCCAGCCGCCGCTCAACCTGCTGAATGTCGCGCCGGACCTGCAGGAGCGCTGCCTGCTGGTGGGCGGGGTATCCAAGACCTACGCCATGACCGGCTGGCGCATCGGCTTCGGTGCCGGTCCGCAAGTGCTGACCAGTGCCATGGCGGTCGTGCAGTCGCAGTCGGCGTCCGGCGCCTCGTCGGTCAGCCAGGCCGCGGCCCTGGCCGCCTATGAAGGCGGCCTGGCGTTTCTGCAACCGCAGGTGGCGGCCTATCGCGAGCGTCGCGACCTGTTGCTGGCGGCGCTGAAGAACGTCGACGGCCTGGAAGTGCTGACCCCCGAGGGCGGTTTCTTTGTCTTTGTCCGTTGTGCCGGGCTGATCGGTCGCCGGCGTCCGGACGGGCGTCTGATCGGCAGCGACAATGACCTGGTGGATTATCTGCTGGAAGAGGGCGTGGCCGGGGTCGCGGGTAGCGCCTATGGCTTGTCGCCATGGTTCCGCCTGTCGATCGCCACCGCCACCGACAGTGTCCGCGAGGCCGGCCGGCGTATCGCCGTGGCCTGTGCCAGGCTGGTCGAGGACCACGGCTGATGGAAATCTTTGTGCAATGGGCGGCGCACCTGGGCCTCAACTACCGCTTCCTGCTGGATGCCTATCAGCGTGGCAGCCTGGTCGACGGTGCCTGGACCACCATCCTCCTGTGCCTGCTGACCATTGTCGGCAGCCTCCTGGCGGGACTGGCCCTGGCGGCGATGCTCACCAGCGGCAACAAATGGCTGGCGCGCCCGGCGCGGGTGTTTGTCGAAGTGACCCGCAACACGCCGACGCTGGTACAGCTGTACTGCGCGTTCCTGGTGCTGAACATGCTGCTGACCCAGGCCGTCGGCGCGGCCAACCCGCTGACGCCGTTCGCCTGGGTAGTGATCGTGATTTCCCTGCACAAGGGTGCGTTTCACGCCGAAGCCCTGCGGGCCGGGATCGAGGCGGTGCCGGCGGTGACCCTGGAAGCCGCCAGCTCCCTGGCCTTCAGCAGCCGCCAGTTGCTGTGGAACGTGCAACTGCCGCTGGCCTTGCGCTTTGCCTTGCCGTCCCTGGTCAACAACCTGATCGACCTGGTGAAGATGACCGCCGTGGCCTCGGCCATTGCCGTTGGCGATATCACCTACGCCTCGATCATGATCTGGACCCAGAGCGACAACGTGCTGGAACTGATGGTCCTGATCCTGAGCTTTTTCGGTCTGCTGAGTTTTATCGTCAACTGTGTCGGCCGCTATCTCGAAGCGCGCCTGAGGATGCCCGGCTATGGCCATTGAATTGCCGGTTATCGAAGCGCTGTTGCGCTGGTCCCCGGCGTTGGCCGTGGGCTTCGGTCAGAATATCCTGATCAGCCTGCTGGCAATCGCCATCGGCTCGGTCCTGGGCCTGTTGATCGGCGCCCTGGGCCTCTCGCCGGTGCGTCTGCTGCGCTTGCCGGCGCGATTGTGGGTGCAACTGTTCCGCAATGCGCCGTGGCTGGTACTGATCTACTTCACCACTTATGTATTCCCGTTCGAAATCCATCTCGGCAGCTATTACCTGCCGTTTCCCGACTGGCTGAAAGTCACCATCGGCCTGGCCTTGCCGGCCAGTGCCAACGTCGCCGAGATCTTTCGCGGGGCGATCGGCTCGATTCCCGCCACCCAGTGGGAAGCGGCGCGCTCCCTGGCCTTCAGTCGCGGCCAGCTGTTTCGCTCGATCATCCTGCCGCAGTGCTTCAAGCGCATGCTGCCGCCGTGGATGAACCTCTATGCGGTGATCACCATGGGCACCGCCCTGGCTTCGCTGGTGGGCGTGCATGACCTGATCGACACCGCGCAGATCGCCAGCAACACCGTCAACCGCACCGGATTCACCGTCCTGATCTACTTCAGCGTACTGGCGTTGTTCTTCGCCTATTGCTACCCGATTTCCCGTCTGACCCAACGCCTGGAGCGACGTTATGCCTTCTACTGAAACGCTCGTCAGCCTGCGCGACCTGCACCTGTCGTTCGGTGCCAACCCGGTGCTCAAGGGCATCGACCTGGATGTCCAGCGCGGCCAGGCGGTATCGATTATCGGCCCGTCCGGCTCGGGCAAGTCGACCATCCTGCGTTGCATCACCGGGCTGCTCAAGCCCCAGCGCGGCAGCATCCGTGTCGGCAGCACCGAGGTGCACCAACTGCAACGCGAGGCCGAACTGATCGAGCTGCGCAAGCGGGTCGGCTTCGTGTTCCAGCAATACAACTTGTTCCCGCATCTGTCGGTGCTGGAAAACCTGCTGATCGCTCCGTGCAAGGTGCTCGGGCGCAGCCGCGCGGACGCCGAGCAGCAAGCCCGTCAACTGCTGGCCAAGGTGCGCATGGAGCACAAGGCCGAGGCCTTTCCCGGGCAGTTGTCCGGTGGTCAGCAGCAGCGGGTAGCGATTGCCCGGGCGCTGGCGATGCGCCCGGAACTGATCCTGTTCGACGAGGTGACCTCGGCCCTCGATCCGGAAACCGTCGGCGAAGTGCTGACGGTGATTCGCGAACTGACCGAGGAAGGCATGACCTGCGTGCTGGTGACCCACGAAATGCGTTTCGCCGAGGACATCAGCGACGTGGTGTATTTCACCGAGAACGGCCGGATCGTCGAGTCCGGCAGTGCCTACCAGATTTTCCAGGAGCCGCAGAGCGAACGCACCCGCGAGTTCCTCCGGCACGCCCTGGGCGACGTCAGCCGCCGCCCGGTGCAGGCCGACCCGTTCCGACTGAGCAATATCAGTCCCTTTAGCCTGTCCATCTGACCGTGATTCACCTGATAAGGAGCCTGCCCATGAGCACCACCGAACGCGCCAACGTGATCGAATCTTTCCTGGTGAAGATCCGCGCCATCCACCAGCGCGGCGTCGATCGCGCGGCACTGGAGCACATCGTCGCCCTGCTGGAAGAGCTGGCCGAGCGCCGCGACCTGTTCAATTTCGACGCTTTCCCGGCGCCCGTGGCGGGCGAGGGCAGCACTGCGTTCCGCTACCGCCTGAACGATGACGGCGAGACTCCGACGCTGTACCTCAACTCCTTGCTGCCGGGCAAGAACACCATCGCCCACAACCACGAGACCTGGGCGGTGATCAGCGCCATCGAAGGCCAGGAGCTGAACCGCGTGTACACCCGCAGCGACGATGGCTCCGATCCGAAGCGCGCGGTACTGGCGCTCGAACGTGAAGTGGTGGTGCAGCCCGGCACCTCGATCGCCTTCCTCGGCGAAGACCTGCACAGCATCCGCGTCGACGGCGAACAGGCCACCTTGCACTTCCACCTCTACGGTCGTCCGCTGGAGTCCCTCGAAGGCCGCTACGGCGTGCAGGACGATGGCACCGTCCTGAACTACAACAAGTCGCAGATGGCGCCTTCGATCAAGGCCTACGCATGATCGACTTCCACTACTGGCCGACGGCCAATGGCTTGAAGGTCGGCATCCTGCTCGAGGAACTGGGGCTGGAGTACCGCCAGCAAGCGGTGAATATCCGCACCGGGCAGCAGCGTGACGCGGCTTTCCAGCAGATCAGCGCCAATGGCCGGATCCCGGCGATTGTCGACCATGCACCGAGTACCGGCAGCGAACCGCTGAGCCTGTTCGAATCCGGGGCTATCCTCACGTACCTGGCGGACAAGAACGGACGTTTCGTCCCGGCGGCCGGCAGCGTCGAGCGCCAGCGGGTGCAGGAGTGGCTGTTCTGGCAGGTCGGGCACATCACGCCGTACCTGAGCCAGTGGCAACTGTTCCGGGAAAAGGCCCCGGAGCCGATCCCCTTTGCCCTCGACCTGTTGCAGGGCGAGGCCACCCGTTTGTATGAGGTACTGGAGCGGCGCCTTTCCCAACGGGCGTTCGTCGCGGGTGACTACAGCATCGCCGACATGGCGATCTTTCCGTGGATCCAGCCACAACGCCAGGGCTTCGATCTGGTCGACTACCCGGCGATCGGCGCCTGGCGTGAGCGGATCAAGGCCCGTCCGGCCGTGCAGCGGGCCTATGCCCGCGGCCGCGAGCTGGCACCGGCTGAACGTTCACTGGTGCTGGAATGACTTCTTTATCCCGAGGCGAGGCTTTCGTGAGCACAACCATTACCCCGGCACAGTTGCAGACGTGGCTGTTCGATGGCCGGGAAATCGCCCTGTTCGACATTCGCGAGCACGGGCAATACGGCTCGGCGCACCTGTTCCACGGCGTGCACCTGCCCTATAGCCGCCTGGAGCTGGAAGCCCGGCGGCTGGCGCCGAATCCGACGGTACGCCTGGTGATCTACGACCAGGACGGCGGCGAGCTGTCGTTGCGGGCTGCCCGGCGGCTGGCCGAACTCGGCTACAGCCAGGTGCACCGCCTCGAAGGCGGCGCCGAGGGTTGGCAGGCTGCCGGCCTGCAGCTATTCGCCGGCGTCCATGTGCCGTCCAAGGCCTTTGGCGAGCTGGTGGAAGAAGCCTGCCATACCCCGCATATCAGCGCCGGCGAGCTGGCCACCTGGCAGGCCGAGGGCAAGCCCCTGGTGCTGCTCGACGGCCGGCCGTTCGACGAATACCGCAAGATGACCATTCCCGGTTCGATCTGCTGCCCGAACGGCGAGCTGGGCTATCGCCTGCACGACCTGGTGCCGGATGAGTCGACTCCGGTGGTGATCAACTGCGCCGGGCGTACCCGCAGCATTATCGGCGCGCAGACCCTGATCAACCTGGGCGTGAAGAACCCGGTCTATGCCCTGGAGAACGGTACCCAGGGCTGGTTTCTCGCCGACCTGCAACTGGAGCACGGCAGCAGCCGGCGTTATCGCGACGAGGTGGCGCCGACCGGGCTGGAGCAGCAGCGCGAAGCGGCCCGGCAACTGGCGCGGCGTGCCGGCGTGCCGAGCGTCAGTGCGGCGCAGGTCAGTGCCTGGGCCGACAGCGGCGAGGGCAGCCTGTTTCTCTGCGACGTACGCAGTGCCGAGGAGTTTGCCCTGGGCAGCCTGCCCGGTGCGCAACACACTCCCGGCGGCCAGTTGATCCAGGCCACCGACCTGTATATCGGCGTGCGCAAGGCGCGGGTGGTGGTGTTCGACGGCGATGGCGTGCGTGCGCCGATCGTGGCCAGCTGGCTGCGTCAGTTGGGGCACGATGCGCGGGTGCTTGAAGACGGTCTGCACAGCGGCCTGCGGTTGCCGGTGGCGACACCGCCGCCGTTCCCGGAACTGCCGGCCATCGACGCGGCAAGCCTGTCGCGGGCTCTGGCCGAAGACAGCGTGGCGCTGATCGACCTGCGTCCGGGCATGACCTTCCGCAAAAGCCATCTGGCCGGTGCGCAATGGTCGATCCGTTCGCTGCTGGCGGCACAAGTGGCCGCCGAGACACGGCCGCTGGTGCTGGTCGCTGCCGATCTGGCGGTGGCGCAACTGGCGTTGCTGGAATTGCCGCTGGCCCAGCGCGCCCAGGCCCGTGTGCTGTCGGGAGATATCCCGTCCTGGCAGGACAACGGCCTGAAGCTGATCACCGATGCGTCGGCCTTGCCGGATGAGCAGTGCATCGACTTCCTGTTCTTCACCCATGACCGTCACTCCGGCAACAAGGACGCGGCGCGCCAGTACCTGGCTTGGGAAACCGGTCTGCTGGGGCAGATGACCGAGGCCGAGATCGCCAGCCTGAGCCCATTGGCACCGGCCGGCGCGCCGGTCGATGTGCGGACCCGCCTGGTCCACGCCGCGCGGACCCGCGAGGGTAGCGGGGCGCGGGCGGTGAATGTGCCGGTGACGCGTCTGAGCACGGTGCTGTTCGACAACCTGGCGCAGATGCGCGAGGCCCGTACCCGACGCGACAGCGAGCGGGTCTTGAGCTACGGCGCCCGTGGCAATCCGACGGCCTTTGCCCTGGAAGACCTGGTGACCGAGCTGGAAGGCGGTTATCGCACGCGGCTGTTCGGCACCGGCCTGGCGGCGGTGGCGCAGACGCTGCTGGCGTACCTGCGCCCGGGCGATCATGTACTGATCACCGATGGCGTGTACGGACCGGTACGCCGGCTGGCGAAGGAGTTTCTCGCGCCGTTCGGCATCGAGGTCGAGTATTTCCCGGCGGATGGCCGGGATCTCGAATCCCGGTTGCGGGCGACGACACGGATGGTCTACTGCGAGGTGCCGGGTTCGCTGCTGTATGAGTTGAGCGACCTGCCGGCGATCGTCGCCTTGTGCAAGCCGCGCGATATCCTGGTGGCGGTCGACAACACCTGGGGTTCGGCGTACCAGTACCGGCCGCTGGCACTGGGCGCGGATATCTCGATCATGGCCCTGACCAAGTACCTGGCCGGCCACAGCGATGTGGTGATGGGCAGCGTCTGCACCAACGAGGCCGCCTGGCAACCCTTGGCGCGCATGAGCGACAGCTTTGGCAACACGGTCAGTCCCGACGATGCTTTCCTGGTGCTGCGCGGTGCGCGGACCCTGGCGGCGCGGTTGGAAGTGCACCAGCGCCAGGGCCTGGAAATCGCCCGCTGGTTGCAGGCACAACCGCAGGTCCGGCAGGTCTTTCATCCGGCGTTGCCGGAGCATCCGGGGCACCTGGTGTGGCTGCGCGATTTTACCGGCAGCAACGGGCTGGTGTCGTTCGAGTTCGCCGAGGCCGATCCGGAGCAGGCCGAGCGCTTTATCGGCGCCTTGAGCCTGTTCGGGCTGGGGGCGTCGTGGGGCGGCTATGAAAGCCTGGTGACGCTGGCCGACCTGGAAGATCGCGAGTTCCCGGTACCGTCGCGCAACCCGGTGATCCGCCTGCATATCGGCCTGGAGGCCGTGGCATCGTTGATCGAGGATCTGCAACGCGGGTTTGCCGCGCTCTGAGGCCTATAGGCAATGATCGTTCCCACGCTCCAGCGTGGGAATGCCTCTCTGGACGCTCTGCATTCGCTCATTGTGACGCGGAGCGCCACGGGCTGCATGCCTTTGCTGCGCGTGGGAACGATCAGCTTCCAGTGTTATACCTCCCGACGCTGCCCCAGCACGCGCTTGACGCCTTCGAGCACCAGCACCACCACTGCCAGCCAGATCGGGATATAGGTCAGCCATTCCCCGGCGCGGATGCTTTCGCCCAGCAGCAGGGCGACGATCACCAGCAATACCGGTTCGACATACCCCAGCAGGCCGAACAGGCCGAACGCCAGCAAGCGGCTGGCCAGCAGGTAGCAGATCAATGCCGCCGCACTGATCACGCCCAGCAACGGAATCAGCACGTACAGCGAAGGTCGCCGGTCGAGCACGGCAAAACCCTGTTCGCCGTGCTGCACGAACCACCAGGCCACCGGCAACAGCAACGCCATGTCGAGCCACAGCCCACCCAGGTTGTCGGTGCCGTTGCGCCGACGCAGTACGAAGTACACCGGGTAACCGAGGGCCACCAGCAAGGTGGTCCAGGAGAAACTGCCCACCTGGTACAACTCGTTGAGCACGCCGCAAAGAGCCAGCAGGGCGGCGATGGTCTGGAGCCGCGAGAGCTTTTCGCCGTAGACGATACGCCCGGTCAGGACCATGGTCAGGGGCAGCAGGAAGTAACCGAGGGACACGTCCAGGCTGTGGCCGTTGAGTGGCGCCCAGAGGAATATCCACAACTGCACGCCGAGCATCGCCGAGGACAGCAGCAGCTTGGCCAGCAACACCGGCTGCTGGCGAATGCGGATGAAGATCGCCGGCACCCGCTTCCAGTCACCGGACAGCAGCATGAACACCGTCATGCAGGGCACGGTGAGCAGCATGCGCCAGCCAAAGATGTCCTCGCCGTTGAGCGGATCGAGCAAGGACGTGTAGAAATACATGATGGCGAACAGGCAGGACGCCAATACCGATAGAACAATGCCTCTGGACACAACAGCCTCACGGGTGGGCGAACATGGGTTTCTTATAGTCGACAGCTTGATACTTTGTAGCGATCGAGGCAAACCGGCCGGCCATTTTCCAGGCGCGGCCAGGGATCGGCGTCGCTTTCAGTGTGAAGGCGTGTCGCCCGTCTTGTGCTGACGGAACACCAGGGCCTTCAAGCCGCTTTCGACATCGCTGTCGGGAAACTCCGGCGGGTTGTCCAGGCGCTGTTCGAAGCGCAGGCTCGGCGCCTCGCGGGTGACGCCGTCGATCAGGAAGTCCGAACCCGTGGACGGGTCGTTCATGCAGGCCAGAACCGTGCCCTGGGCCGTGAGCAGTTCCGGCAGGCGACGCAGGACCCGCTGGTAATCCTTGGTCAGCAGGAAGCTGCCTTTCTGGAACGAGGGTGGATCGATGATCACCAGGTCATAAGGGCCGCTGTTGATCACCTTGCCCCAGGACTTGAACAGGTCGTGGCCGAGAAAGCTCACCTTGCCCAGGTCGTGGCCGTTCAGGCGGTGATTGTCGCGGCCACGGCTGAGGGCCGCGCGGGACATGTCCAGGTTCACCACATGCTGTGCGCCGCCGGCGATGGCCGCCACCGAAAAGCCGCAGGTGTAGGCGAACAGGTTGAGCACGCGCTTGCCCCCGGCGTTGGCCCGGACCCAGTCGCGGCCATAACGCATGTCGAGGAACAGGCCGTTGTTCTGCTTCTTGCCCAGGTCCACCCGGTAACGCAGGCCGCCTTCGGTCAGGGTCCATTCCTCGATGGCTTCGCCGAGCAGCCATTCGGCCGGGCTCAATGGCAGGTAGCGGTGTTGCAGCAACAGGGTATGGGCGCCACTGCCGGTCCAGGCCGCGGACTGGCTCAGTTCGCCCAGCACCCGCTTGAGTTCGGTCAACTGCTCGGGCTCCGGTTCCTTGAACAGCGAAACCATGACCACGCCCTGCAACCAGTCGACGGTCAGTTGCTCCAGTCCCGGCCAGCAGCGTCCGCGCCCGTGGAACAGGCGCCGGGTTTCGGCCGGGGCCGCCGCCAGGGCGTCGAGCAGGTGAGCGTGGAGGGTGGACAAGGCTTGGGGATTCATCGGGCAGGGTCGGCAATCTGAAAGGGCCGGCATTTTAACCCCATTCCTGCGTAAAAACGGTATCGACGAATCGCTGTCATTTGCCAGCGGCAGATGGTAAAAGCCCCTCCGAGTCGCGACATAGAGGGCTCTATCGTCAGCTTTCCGACCATTCCATTCGAAGATTTGAAGCATGAACCCAGGCAAAATCGCAGTAGGGTTGTCAGCCCTTTTGTTGTTCACCAGCGGCGCGACGCAAGCGCGCAGTCTGCTGGATCTTATCGCTCCACCGGCGCAGCACGAAAAACAGGCACACCGTTCCGGCTCCATCAGTCAGGACGCGGCACTCGACCTGTATTCCAGTCAGGAGCGCCAGCCCTCGTTCGACGGTTGTGCGCAGTTGTTCCCCAACGCCAGGCCGATCAATCCCGGTAGCGTGCCGGCGACGATGAAACCCCTGGCCCTGTGCTCCGACAACTTTGCCGTGCTCTATTCGCAAACCAGCAAGACCCCGCTGGTGGTGGTCGAACGCCTGAGTTCGGCGCAACTGAAGGACGCCAAGGGCGAGGAACGCACCAACCAGTTCTACCCGGACCCGCGTATTCCCAAGGGTGGTCGGGCCGAATTGAGTGACTACCGCAGCCAGCATCCGGCGGTGGACCGTGGGCATCAGTCACCGGCAGCCGATGCGCCGAGCCCGAATGCCATGGCCCAGTCCTTTGCGCTATCGAACATGGTGCCACAGGACCCGACCAACAATCGCAAGATCTGGAGCAAGGTCGAGGCGGATGTGCGCAAGTTCGCGATGCGCGCCAACGGCAATGTCTATGTGTTCACCGGTCCGCTGTTCGACGAGGGCCACGGCACCATCGGCGATAACCGGGTCTGGGTGCCGACCCGGCTGTTCAAACTGGTCTACGACAGTGCGTCCGGACGGGCCTGGGCTTATGTGCTGCCGAACGCAGAAACCGCCATCCAGCGACCAATGGACTACGCCACCTTCGTCAAGACCACCGGCCTGCGGCTGCTGGACAGCCTGCCGGTGTCGGGTTCGCTGGCCAAGGGGTAGTCGGTGCCGGGTGGGTGCCCGGCCACCCGTAGCTTACAGATGAGGGCGTTTCGATGTTGCGCACCAACCTGAATGAAATCCTGATCTTCATGGCGGTGGTCGACGCCGGCAGCTTTGTCGGGGGCGGGCAGGCGATGGGGCTGACCCGTTCGGCGGCCGGCAAGGCCGTGACGCGCCTGGAGGAAACCCTCGGCGTACGTCTGCTGAACCGGACCACCCGGACCCTGGGCCTGACCGAGGAAGGACGGATCTTCTACGACCAGGGCTTGCAGATACTCGCGGCGGTCGACACTGCCCAGACCAGCGTCGGCGGAGCCATGGGTACACCACGGGGCCTGTTGCGCCTGACCGTGCCCGATGCCTTTGGCCGGCTGGTGCTGTTGCCGCTGTTGCAGCAGTACCTGGAAGAGTGGCCCGAGGTGCAGGTTGAAGTGAGCTTCAGCGACCGCATGGCGGACATTGTCGAAGAAGGCTTCGACCTGGCGGTACGGGTCGGTGGCGCCAACCTGGACCGGCAACTGGTGTCCCGGGTAGTGACCCGCTACCGGGCTGTGTTGTGCGCCGCACCGAGTTACGTTGCCGGGCATGGGCAGCCGTCGAATATCGATTCGCTGGTGGGCCACGACTGTCTGTTCTTCAGCAGCCGCACGCGCAAGCAGAGCTGGCGCCTGCGGGACACGGACGGCACTTGGATCAAGGCCCAGGGGCGCAGCCGCATGCGTCTGGACAGCGCCGAGGCGCTGCGTGAAGCCGCCGTCGCCGGCTTGGGCATCGCCCAACTGCCGGATTTCCTGGTGGCGGCCGACCTGGCCGCCGGGCGGCTGGTGCCGGTGTTGCCAACTGTGGATGCCGGTGAGATCGAGATCCTGGCGATCTACCCGACCAAACGTTTCCTCGAACCGCGTGTGCGACGCTTTATCGACCTGATGGTGGACAAGCTGGGTAGCTGATGGCGGGCCCCAGGGCTAGACGTTGTGGTTGTCCGAGCGGGTAAACGAGTAGCGATCGATATCCTGGCGCAGTTGCCAGCCCTGGCGGTCCCAGTACTCGGCGGCGCTGGTGTTGGTCTTGATCACATCGAGATGGCACTTGAGGATGCCGTGGGATTCCAGTGTCGACAGACAGCACTGCACCAGTGCATTGGCGATGCCCTGGCGGCGATGGCGGGGCAGTACCACCAGATGCTGCAGATAGCCCCGACGGCCGTCATGCCCGGACATTATACAGCCGCCGACTTCACCGTCGATTTCGGCGACAAAACTCATGCCCGGATTGCGCTCCAGGTAGCGGGCAGTCGACTCGCGGGAGTCGGCCTCGCGCAGGGAGATGCCGGGGGTACTGCGCATCAGGTCGATGACGGCTGGGTAATCGTCTAGGGTCATGGCACGGATAGTGAACATCGGAGGGGGCCTGGTCGGGTTGAAAGTCCGGCCTGGCAGCCTAGCAGAAGCCATATGACGGTTGTTGTGCCGAACATGAATCTTGCGGGCCTGGAGGCGGTTCTGCTTGTGTTGCCGGCGCGCCAGCGTGGAGACTGCTGTCGCCCACCTTGCCCCGGAGAAGCCTTGATGCTCGTGATTATTGCCCTGATCGCCGTTGCCGTTGCCTGGGCGTGGTGGACCTACCCCCGTGTAGGAGGGCTGCTGTTCGACCTGATTACCGCGATCGAGGCGCGACTCTCACGCCTGACGCCCATTCCGGTATCGATCGAGTCGATGACCCTGGCAACTTTCCAGGGCGGTCCTTTGGGTAATACCGCACCGTTGTTGCTGATCCATGGCTTCAGTGCCGACAAGAACCTGTGGATCCGCTTTGCCCGCGGTTTTGTCGCCGACCACCAGGTGATCATTCCCGATCTGGCCGGCCACGGCAAAAGCGGCTTCAAGGCCGGCAGTGACTACAGCATCGCGGCCCAGGCCAGGCGCATGGTCGAGTTGCTGGACGCCAGCGGCATCGACAAGGTGCATGCGGTCGGCAGCTCCATGGGCGCCTACGTGGCCACCTGGCTGGCGGCGCATTACCCGCAGCGGGTGTTGTCCCTGGCGTTGATGGGCCCGGTGGGGGTCAACCTGCCGCAGCCCAATGAAGTGGAAGAGCTGGTCAAGCAGGGCCGCAACCCGTTCCTGATTCGCTCGCGGGCGGAGTTCGACCGCTTCTTTGCCATGACCATGGCGTCGCCACCGTGGATTCCGGGGGTGTTGCTGGCGTCGGAGGCGCAGCTCTATATCGAGCGGCGTACCGAGCTGGCGGAAATCTTCGATGACTTCCACGACAGCCCGCGCATGGAACCCTGGCTGGGCAATATCCAGGTGCCGACCCTGTTGTTGTGGGGGCGCGAAGACCGCATGGTACCGTTGGCCAGCGCGCAGACCTGGATCGCCGGGGTTCCCCATGCGCGCCTGGAGTGCTGGGACGGCGTGGGCCACCTGCCGATGGTCGAGCGCACGGAGCAGACAGTGGCGCTGTATCGCCAGTTCCTGAGTGAGGCAGGGGCGGTGTAATCCACGCTGCTTATGCCTCCTATCCGGAGCGTCGATTTCACCTCGGGAACAAAGCCCGCTAGCCTCTTTTCCTGACCGACCGGCAATGCCCCCGGCACAGGAGGTCAAGGGAGGCTTTACTGATCTGGCCGGGATTCCCCACTCGAGAGAAAGAGAACCATGATTAAACAAGCCTTGGCTTTTTCGGCGTTACTGACGGCCTGCTCCGCGGCCGTCGCGCAGGCTCAGACCGCGGCGGACGGGCCCGCGGCACAGCTGTTCCATGTCGGCGCGTTCGAGGTCACGGCGCTGCGCGACAAGGTCAATACCTTTCCCAATGACGGCAAGGTCTTCGGGGCAGAGGTCGGCACGCAAGCGGTAGCCGATGTGCTGGCGGCCGCCGGTGCGCCGACTGACAGCATCACCCTGGGTGTCGATGCATTGCTGGTCAAGGATGCCGGGAAACGGATACTCATCGATACCGGGCTTGGCCCGAATGTCCAGGGACTGTTGATACCGAGCCTGGCGAAGGCGGGGTACAGCCCCGCACAGATCACCGATGTGCTGATCACCCATGTGCATGGCGATCATATCGGTGGGTTGGTGACGGCCGGGGGCACCCAGGCGTTTCCCCAGGCCGTGGTGAAAATCTCCGCGCCGGACTGGACCTGGCTCCAGGGCCAGGCGGACATGGCGAACCTGGTCAAGGTCATCGCGCCCCAGGTCAAGACCTTTGCGCCGGGCGACGAGGTGGCACCGGGCATCCGTTCGGTTCCGCTCAAGGGCCATACGCCCGGCCACGTGGGCTACCAGCTCACTTCCGGCAAGGCACAACTGCTCGATGTCGGTGACCTGGCCCATAGCTCGATCCTCTCCCTGGCCAAACCCGACTGGTCGATCACCTTCGACAATGATCGTGACGAAGGCGTGGCGACCCGGCGCAAGGAACTGGCCAAGCTGGCGGCTGACCACGAAACCATTTTCGCGCCGCATTTCCCGTTCCCGGGTGTCGGCAAGATTGTCGCCGAAGGCGATCACTTCGTCTGGCAACCGGCGAAGTAGATCCCTGGCCGATCGCTCCCATGCAGTGGGTGGGGGCGATGGCGGGCGTGATGGGGCTCGTCGCGCGGGGCAAGTCAATCGTGGGACCTACGCCTCCTGTGCCCAGCTACGCAGTGCCTCGGTATCCTTCGCCGGCGGCAGGCCGAACATCCGGCCGTACTCGCGGGTGAACTGCGAGACGCTTTCGTAACCCACGGCAAACGCGGCGCTGCTGGCCGAGGTGTTTTGCGACAGCATCAGCCGGCGGGCTTCGATCAGGCGCAGTTGTTTCTGGAATTGCAGCGGGGTGAGGGAAGTCACCGCCCGAAAGTGCTGGTGGAACGACGACAGGCTCATGCCCGCCGTCGCGGCCAGGCGCTCGACCGGCAGTGCCTGGGTGAACTCGGCCCGCAACAGCGCCACCGCACGGGCCACGCGCTGGGCATGGCCGCCGGCACCGCCGAGGCGGCGAATCGCCGGACCATGCTCGCCGGCCAGCAACCAGTAATGCAGCTCGCGCACCAACTGGGTGTGCAATACCGCCGCCGATTCCGGACGATCCAGCAGGCGCATCAGCCGCAGCGCCGCATCGGCCACCTCGCTGTCGGTGGGTTCGACCCGTACCGGACCGCCGTCGGCCACCGCGGTTTCCTTCATCTGCACCACCAGTTCGGCAATCACCGCGAGGTCCAGATCCAGCACCAGGGAAAGGTAGGGCGTGTCGGCGCTAGCCCGGGTGATCTGACTGACGGTCGGCACGTCGGCGGTGATCAGCAGTGAGTCACCGGCATTGAACTCGAAGGTCTGCGCGCCCATGGCCACGCGTTTGGAACCTTGCAGCACCAGGCACACTAGCGGCCGGGTGATCGCATACACCAGGCCGCTGGTCGTGTCCGTGCGGATGGTCGTCAGGCCCGGTACCGGCGTCTGGGCAATGCCCGTGGCATCGGCATTGGCCTCGACATAGCGGTGAACGGTGGTCAGCAAGGTGTCGGTCATGCAACGGTCCTGAAAGGGTGAAGCCGCGATTTTCAACATTTGGAGGAATGGGCAGGGAACGTCCATTTTTCGGCAAAACCTGGCGGTGACCGGCTCCCTATCATGGTCTCACACCCCACACAGGAGCTGTCACATGACCAAGATCGCTATCATCACCGGCGCCAGCCGTGGCCTGGGCCGCAACACCGCACTGAGCATCGCCCGCCATGGCGGCGACGTCGTCATAACTTACCAGAGCCGGGCCGAAGACGCGTTGGCTGTGGTCACGCAGATCCAGGCCCTGGGCCGCAAGGCCGTGGCCCTGCAATTGGACACGGGCAATGTCGCCGGCTTTGCGGCCTTCTCCGAGCGTCTGCGCGTGGCCCTGCATGAGACCTGGCAGCGCGAGACCTTCGACCATCTGGTGAACAATGCCGGCCATGGCGACTACGCGCTGATCGAGCAGACCACCGAAGCGCAGTTCGACGGCCTGGTCAACGTGCACTTCAAGGGCGTGTTTTTCCTCAGTCAGGCGTTGTTGCCGTTGATGGCCGATGGTGGGCGCCTCGTCAACCTGTCCTCCGGGCTGACCCGGGTGTCGTTTCCCGGCTACGGCGCCTACGCGGCGGTGAAGGCGGCGGTCGAAGTGCTTTCGCTGTATATGGCCAAGGAGTGGGGCAGTCGTGGCATCGCGGTCAATACCGTGGCACCGGGCGCCATCGAAACCGACTTCGGCGGCGGTGCGGTGCGCGACAATCCGGACATCAACCGGTTGTTCGCCGACATGACCGCCCTGGGCCGTGCCGGCGTGCCGGATGATATCGGGCCGATGATTGCCAGCCTGCTGTCCGATGACAATCGCTGGGTCAACGCCCAACGGATCGAAGTGTCCGGCGGCCAGGGTATCTGATCGGGACGCAGATCGTACGCTGATGAAGATCGTTCCCACGCTCCGGCGTGGGAATGCCTCTCTGGACGCTCCGCGTCCGCTGCTGTGACGCAGAGCGTCACGGGCTGCATGCCTTTGCTGCGCGAGGGAACGATCAGGTGGGTGCGATCATGGTTTCCGGGCGTACCCACTTGTTGTATTCCTCCGCCGTCATAAAGCCCAGTTGCACGGCAGCCTCCCTCGGCGTCAGCCCTTCCTCCGCAGCCTTTCGCGTGATCCGCGCGACCTTGTCATAACCCAGCACCGGGTTGAGCGCCGTTGCCAGCAGCAGTGAGCTGTCGACATTGCTGGCCAACCGCTCACGATCGACGTCCAGGCCCTTGATCAGCTTCTCGGTAAAGATGCCGACACTGTTGGACAGCACATCGATGGACTGCAGCAGGTTGTGAATCAACACCGGCTTGGCCACATTCAGTTCGAAGGTGCTTGAGGCCCCGGCAATGGTGATGGTGGTGTGGTTGCCCATGACCTGCATGGCCGCCTGGACCAGCACTTCGGCGATGGTCGGGTTACGCTTGCCGGGCATTATCGAGGAGGTGAGGCCGTCGTCAGGCACCAGCAGTTCGCCGAAACCGCAGCGCGGGCCGGAGCCCAGCAGACGGATATCGTTGGCGATTTTTGTCAGGGACACGGCCAGGACGTTCAAAGCCCCGGAGACTTCCACCAGCGCGTCATGGGTGCCCATGCCCTCGAACTTGCACGGGTTCGGCTCGAACAGCTCGCCGGTGATGTCGCTCAGTGCCTCGCAGAACGCCACATCGAAACCCACCGGGGTGTTGAGCCCGGTGCCGACGGCGGTGCCACCCTGGGGCAGGCTGCGCAACCTCGGCAGGCAGGCTTCGATACGGGCGATGCCATGGCCGATCTGCCGGGCGAAGCTGTCGAAGGCCTGGCCCTGGCTCATGGGCACGGCATCCATCAGGTGGGTACGGCCGATTTTCAGCACGTCGCGCCAGGCCACGGCCTTTTCGTTCAGTTCATCGCGCAGGTTGCCCAGCGCCGGCAGCAGGCGGTTGCGCAGTTCCAGCAGGGTGCTCAGGTGCATGATGGTCGGGAAGCTGTCGTTGGAGGATTGCGAGCGGTTCACATGGTCATTGGGGTGCACCGGGGACTTGCTGCCCAGGGCGTTGCCCAGCAGTTCGTTGGCCCGATTGGCAATGACCTCGTTGGCGTTCATGTTGGTCTGGGTGCCCGACCCGGTCTGCCAGATGGACAGGGGGAAGTGCTCGTCGAACCCGCCGTCGATCAGCTCCCCGGCCGCCTGCTCGATGGCGCTGGCCATGTCGACCGGGAGTGCGCCGAGTTGCACGTTGGCGCGCAGGGCGGCCAGTTTCTGCTGGCCGAAGGCGCGTACCAGGCATGCGGGAAACTGCTCCCTGCCGCTGCCGAAAACCGCCAGGGCGCGCTGGGTCTGGGCGCCCCAGTAACGGTCGGTGGGGATGGATACGGGCCCGAACGCGTCGTGTTCGGTGCGCATGCTGGACATGGACGTTGCTCCGAAAAAGTATTCTGAAAACGGGGTCTGAAAAAAACAGACGTTGAAAAGCGGACTCTGAAAAGCGGATTCTGAAAAGCGGATTCTGAAAAGCGGATTCTGAAAAGAGAGTGCCGGGAAAAATGTTCCGAAGGGGCGGCGCGGGCCGATCCAGCCCGCGCCGCAACAGGTCAGAGGGCTGCGCCGGGTGCCCGTCCCAGGGTGCGTTCATACTCGACCTTAGCCGCCTGTTCGGAGAACTCGCCGGACCATTTCGACACCACCACGGTCGCCACGCTGTTGCCGATGGTGTTGCAGGTGGCGATGGCCATGGACATGAAGCGGTATACGCCGAACAGCAGCGCCAGGCCTTCCACCGGCAGCACGCCGATGGCGGTCACCGTGGCGGCGAACACCACGAAGCTGCCGCCCGAGACCGCCGCCGCGCCCTTGGAGGTCAGGAGCATGATGGCGATCACGCCCAGTTGTTGTTCCCAGCTCATGGGCACGCCATAGGCGTTGGCGATAAACAGCACGCTCAGGGACATGTAGATCGAGGTGCCGTCGAGGTTGAAGGCGTAGCCGGTGGGCAGTACCAGGCCGACGCTCTGCTTGGAGCAGCCGAACTTCTCCAGTTTCTGCAGCAGGCGCGGCAAGGCGCTTTCCGAGGAGGCGGTGCCGAGGACGATAAAGATCTCGTCCTTGATGTACTGGAGGAAACGCCACAGGCTGAACCCCCACAGGCGACAGACCAGGCCGAGCACCACGAAGACGAAGAACAGGATCGCCACGTAGAACATCAGCACCAGGTTGGCCAGCGACATCAGCACTGCCGTGCCGTTGCTGCCCACGGCGTAGGCCACCGAGCCGAAGGCACCGAGCGGGGCGAACTTCATGATCAGGTTGATGAACTCGAAGAAACATTCGGAGATCCGGCTCAGGCCGTCCTCGATCACGGCACGGCGTTCGGCCTTGAGCGCCAGCAGGGCGAAACCGAACAGCACCGAGATCACTAGCACCTGCAACAGCTGGCCACCGGCGAAGGCACCGACGAAGTTGTCCGGGAAGATCTCGTAGATGAATTCCAGGGTCGATGCCGGGGCATGGCCCTTGGCGACGGCGGCGGAGGCCGCGGCGGCAGTGGCGGTGCTGGGGTGGGCGTTGTGCATGCCCGCGCCGATCTCCAGCAGGTTGCCCCACAGCAGTCCGATGGCCAGGGCCACGGTCGACACGACCTCGAAGTAGATCAGCGCCCGCAGGCCGACCTTGCCGACCCGCTTGATATCACCGGCCGAGGCGATACCGTGGACCACGGTGAAGAACACCAGGGGGGCCACGGCGGTCTTGATCAGCTTGAGGAAGATGTCGCCGAGGATCTTGAACTTGGCGGCCAGCTCCGGAGCGATGAAGCCGAAGGCGATACCCAGGGCCATGGCGGCGACGACCTGGAAGGTCAGGTCCTTGTAGAACGGTTTTTTATTCAGTGTGGTCATGTCGCGATCTCATTGTTGTTATTGGCGAGAGTCGGGTCAGGGGGCTCGCTCGTCATGAGCCCCTGACGATCAGCGTTTGACAGAGCCTTCGCGCGCCAGGGCGATATCCACCATGCGTGGCGCCAGGCCCAGGTAGTTGGCCGGATCGGTCAGGCGCTTGAGTTCCTCGATGTCCAGCTGCGCGGTGGCCTCGCCCTGGGCGAGCAAGGCATCGAGCAGGCTGGTGCCCTGGTCGTTGGCCAGGCGGCAGGCGGCATAGACCACGTCGTGGGCGACCTGGCGCCCGAGTGCCGGGGCCAGACCCATCATCACGGCTTCGGCGACGATCAGGCCCTGGGTCATGTCGAGGTTCTTGCGCATGCGTTCGGTGCGCACTTCCAGTCCGGCGAGCATGAACTTCGCCTGGCCGAGGGAGGCGGCGCTCAGGGCGAAGGCTTCCGGAATGGCGATCCACTCAGCCTGCCACGGGCCGGTGGAGCGCTCGAAGTCCTGGATCATCGCATCGAGCATCAGCCCCGCGTGCTGGCGTACGCCCTTGGCGGCGGCATACATCAGCTCGCAGGAAATCGGATTGCGTTTCTGCGGCATGGTGCTGCTGGCGCCACGACCCTTGACGAAGGGTTCGTACACTTCACCCAGCTCGCTGGTCATCATCATCATGACGTCGAGGGCGATCTTGCCCAGGGAACCGGTCACCAGGCCGAGGAAATTCAGGGTTTCGGCCAGGCCATCGCGGGCTACATGCCAGGTGGCTTGCGGGATACCCAGGCCAAGCTCTGCCATCAGCGCCTGCTGCACGTTCAGGCCCTTGTCGCCCAGTGAGGCGAGGGTGCCCGCGGCACCGGCGAACTGGCCGATTTCCACCCGTGGACGCAGCTCCACCAGGCGCTCGGCATGGCGGTCGAACATGCTCAGCCAGACCGCGCACTTGTAGCCGAAGGTGATTGGCAGGGCATGTTGCAGGTGGGTGCGGCCGGCCATCGGCGTGTCGCGATAACGCCGGGCCAGTTCGGCCAGCAGGCCGCGCACCGCCTGGATATCGCGCTCGACGATGGCCAGGGCGGCGCGGACCTGCAGGACCACGGCGGTGTCCATGATGTCCTGGGTGGTCGCGCCCCAATGCACGTAGCGCCCGGCGTCGCCGCAGATCTTCGACAGTTGCTCCACCAGCGGCAGGATCGGGTAGCCGACGATCTCGGTCTCGTGCTGCATCAGGGCCAGGTCGAGGGCCTCGTAGGTGGAAAGGGTGGCGATCTGCTCGGCGGCCTCGACGGGAATCACTCCGCATTTGGCCTCGGCCCGGGCCAGGGCGACTTCCACTTCGATATAGCGTTCGATCAGCGCGCGATCGGAGAACACACCGCGCATTTCGGCGGTGCCGAACATGTCGCGGAAGAGGGCGGAATCAAAAACGGTACTCGACATGGTGATGATCCTGATTTGTATGTTTTAATAAGTACATATATATTATGTCCGTACATTATGATTGCCTGACGGCTGATACACTGTCAACTCGATAGCGAGGTACCAATGGAAGGCGTGAATCAGAGGCGTTATGCGGTGGTGGCCCGGGATCTGATCGACGGCATCGGCAGCGGTCGTTACCCCGTCGGCTCGTTGCTGCCAACGGAGTTCGAGCTCTGTGCGCTGTATCAGGTGAGCCGACAGACAGTGCGCGCGGCCATCGATCAGTTGCAGGGGCAGGGCATGGTGTCCCGGCGCAAGCGGGTGGGCACGCGGGTAGAGGCGGCATCGCCCCAGGGCGGTTATTCCCAGGCTCTGGCCTCGGTGGCCGACCTGGTGCAGGTAGCGGAGACCCATGTCCGGGATATTCAGGATGTCCGGCACTTCGTTGCCGATATCGCGCTGGCCCGGCGCTTGGGCCTGGAGCCGGGCGGGCACTACTTCTGTGTGTCGAGCATCAAGGTCGACAACAGCGAGGCCCATGCGCCGCTCTGCTGGACCGACGTGTATGCCGAACAGGCCTTCGCCGCAGTGATCCCCCAGGCCAGGGAACATCCCGACGAGTTGATCGCCGCTCTGATCGGCAAGGCGTTCTCACGACAGATCGATGTGGTCGACCAGCAAGTGCGGCCGGTGCAGTTGGGCGCCGAACTGGCGGGCAGCCTCAAGGCCCAGGCCGGTTCCCTCGGCTTGAACATCATTCGCCAGTACCGGGACCAGGACGGCGCGCTGATCGCCGTGTCCGAGACGGTCTATCCCAGTGACCGTTTCACCCTGGTCATGCAGATGAAGCGCGACAGGGTGTAAATATTTTTCAGGGGGGATGAATAAAACATCCGGGTGATGTGTTTGCCGTATGTGGCGCCTGCCTGCGCCACCGCCATACGGCCGACTTAACCTGAAAACAGAGAGCTTCCCATGCTGAAGAAAATTACCCTTGCCGCTGCTGTCGCCATGACCTGTCTTTCCGGCCTGGCCTTTGCCGATGCTCCGGCCAAGGTCGCCGACACCGCAGCGGGCAAGGTCCTGGTCGATGCCAAGGGCATGACCCTGTACACCTTCTCCAAGGACAGCGCGGGCAAGTCCGCCTGCAACGGCCCTTGCGCCACCAACTGGCCGCCGCTGCCAGCCACTGCCGGTGCCAAGGCCGCTGACGGCTACAGTGTGGTCACCCGTGATGACGGCAGCAAGCAGTGGGCCTACAAGAACATGCCGCTGTACAGCTGGGTCAAGGATAGCAAGCCGGGCGACACCAGCGGTGACGGTGTGAATCAGGTCTGGCATGTCGCCAAGCCCTGATTGAAGGGTGTGCCGGGCGCGGAAGTCGCTATCTTCCGGGCCCGGCAGCACGGTCACTCGGTTTTCAGCAGCAGCGTCACGTCGATGGTGGGATCACCCATCAGCTTCTGTGGAAACCGGTCGCCGACGAAGTCCTGGTTCACCGGTTCCACCCAGACACTCAGCTTGCCACCCTGTACCGCGGCCAACGGCAGTTCGAAGTCGAAATGGGCCAGGGCATTGGCCACGCAACTGGCACAGGTCTGGGCTTCCTCCGGCTGAAACAACGCCTTGGAGGCGATGGTCTTGCCGTCTTTTTGCAGGTGCACCGAGAAACTGCCCGGAATTTTCAGGCGGTTGACCCCGCTGACCCGCACATTGACCCGATCGGCCGCGACCGTGAAACGTTTTGACGCGGACAGCGAGCGCTGGGTCTTGGTCAGGAAAGCCACCTTCGAGGCCACTGCCGGTGAGTGGTAGTCGATGTCGAGCTGAGCCACCGAATCGATGATCGTCACGGTGTTCAATTTCGGCGGGTCGTTGGTGAACGGATTAAGCAACTGCAGTGCCGGAACGGTGAAAATCTGGTAGCTGACCGGGTCGATCGCCTCGTTGATGGTGGTGAGCAGGCCATGCAGGTCGGTGGCCTCCATCTTCTTCTGCCACTCCCAGAACAGCCGGTCCCAGTTGCAGTGGAAGAACCAGAACACCGGGTCGAAGGCCGCTACCCCCTGGTCCTGCATGGTCGGGCCGATCGAGTTGTGGCCGGCGTCGTGGGCGGCAATGATGGTGTTGTAGGCTGCGCCCGACCAATAGCCGTGGAAGTCTTCCCAGTCGGTCTTGCTCATGGCCCGGTTGACGTCGTCGGTCACTTCATACTTCAGAAGATTCTTGGCAATCACGTCATAGGCAAATCGCTGGGTGGTATAGCCCTGGGGGTATTTGGGGCTGGCTTCCTTCTGCAGCACATACTGGTCGAAGGGCGCGCTCTTGAGCACTTCGGGAAAGGGCGTGGTGATATCCCAGTACGGCAGGGTCACATTCTCGCAACCGGGCGTCGACCTCAGGGCATTTTCGAAGCTGACCAGATACGCCCGGTGCCAGGGGTTGTAGCCCGGGACATGGTGCATGCAATAGGTATTGGGTGCCGGAAACCAGTGGTAGGCAGCCTGGACAAAAAAGCTGTTGGGGTCGCTGGGGTCCTTGGCCACCATGGCGGAAAACGCTTTCTTGAGCAGGTCGAGCTCCTTGCTGGACAGTGTGGTGATGTCCTTGCGTATCCGCGTGGCCGGAACCGCGGCGCTCAACCAGCCACGGGCGGTGAAATTCGTCACGGTGGACTTTGCCGCAGGCGTGCCTTTCGGGTAGCCGTTGTTCATCCAGTTGAGAAAGGTGCCCACCCAGTCGGTGGACCAGGGATTGTGCGGTGGCATGTTGCCGCCGGCGACCTGCTGGTAGATGTCGCCGGCGTGGGTCATCACGGCGTCGTAGCTGGCGAGGTCGAGGCCCTGTGCGGCCATATGGTTCCTGTCTACCGAGGTAAACATATCGCGGATCTGCCCGTACCAGGTCGGGTTCGCGACGGGGGCGGTCTTGGTGGTCGAAGGCATGTTCAACTCCTTGTCGTCAACAGCGGGCGGGCGTTTCAGTGGCGTGAGTCCCGGAGGCCAGTGTCCTGGCGATCCGGGAGTGGGGAGCGCGCCTAGCCGGCCTTGACGCTGATAAAGGAGGCAACCAACCCCGCCGGTTCGCCGTCGTGGGGTTTCACGCGAATGACCGACCCGGTGATGGCGGCGACCTGGTTCACGCCATTCGGCCAGTGCTCGGTCAGCGAGCCGTCATAATCGTAGAAATAGTCTTTGGTCGCGGTGCCGGGACGCCCGCTGCCCTTGATATGAACATGGGCGGCGACATTGCCGTGGGCGGGCGTGATGACACCCTTCAGGTCCATGGCGTCGGTGCCGAAGCTGAGGACACCGATGAAGTTGTCGTCGTCGGTGTTCTCCACATTCCACACGCCTTCGGCGAACAGCAACTTGATGAGTTTGGCCGGGTCGCCGTCGGTGAGCGCCGGGTTGTTGAGGAAGCTTCTGTAAGTCCATTTTCCAGCAAAGGGATTGCTCATGCGTGACATCTCCTTATCAGTGCTACGGTTTGTCCGGGTGTTGATGCGCGGTGTGCTTCATGCCAGCCATGCCGATGCCGCCGCCGACAGCATTGAGGTCGGGGACGATCTGGATGTTGGTCATCATGCCGCCGTCCTCGTGGTCGAGGATGTGGCAGTGGATGACGAACTCGCCGATATAGCGGTCATAGTGGGTGCGTACCAGAACCTGATAGTCGTTCTGGACGAAGATGGTGTCCTTGAACTCGTGCCACATGCCGCAGTACTGGTTCTGCAGGCCCAGCTCGTCGGCCGGCACCAGGCATTCGCCGTTGGGGCCGAAGATGCTCCTCGCGGTCTCGCCGGGCTTGCCGTAGAGCACATCCATCACTTGGAACGGATTGACATGAATGTGGAAAATATGAGGCTCGCCCCCTGAGGTCAGCTTCCAGTCGTCCGTGGTGTTGACCTGCCGGGTGAAATCGATGCGGTCCGGATCATAGGATTTGTGGTTGATATAGAAACCAAATGCTCCGGTCCAGGGATCTCCCGGTTTGGCCGGCGGTGTGACAGCTGGCGACGGCGGAGAGGGCGGATTGCCAATGAAGAAATGGGCCAGTTGCTGGTCTTTGTTGGGCGTCTCATCCGTCAGGTCCCGCATCCCGCGCCAGGGTGACAGGTTGCCCGTGCGCAAGCCCTCCAGGGCCGCGGCAGGGAGATCCTTGTCGGCCTTGTTGGCGTCGTAGAGCGCCTGCTGGATGTACTCCTGAGGATCGCTCGTCACGACCTTGCCACCCTTTACCACGACCGTTGCCAGCAATTGGGTTTCGTTCGGCCCCTGGCCGCCCGGGCCCTTGTTCGGGCCGCCGGCATTGGCGCGCTCGGCGGGTGTCGCTGCCTGGTTCAGTACGCAGTAGGTGCCCTCGCGGGGGAACATCAACAGGACATCGCTGCGGTAGCCCGGCTGCAGGAAGTTGCTGCCGATACCGCCGCTCACGCTTTTCTTGTTCACGCCGATGGGGCGGATCGAGGTACGGGTGAGCCCATCGGCGGCGATCTCGAACTGCGGTACCAGTTCGACAGGCGCTTTGCCGTCCGCAACGGTTATCGGACAGAGATCGGCGATCCTCTGTGCCTGCTCTTTCGGTGTACCGACCAGAGGGGCTTGGGCGTTTGCGAGCTTGGCCTTCGGGCTGGTGGTATCGAGGGGGACGATCTGCAGATTCACCGTGTCGTGGATGCCACCGTGAATGAAGCGCCAGCGCAGTATTTCCCCGGCCTGGATGTCTTTCCCGGGAGCAGTTTGCCTGATAGTCGGTTGCACCACGCCGTTGATGCTGGTGAACCGCCCGCTGTTGTCCCAGACGGTGGGTGAGGAGAGTTGTGCGTCGAAGTTTTCTATCACACCGGTTTTTCCATTGGGGCAGATCCAGGTGCCCAGCTCGTCGTGGATAATGTTTCCCTTGTCATCGAAACAGGCATAGGGAATCTGCTGGAACAGCAGCACCTGCTCGGGAATGGGCTGGCCCGCCGTGTCCTTGAGAATGGTATCGATGTCTCCCGGCTTGCCTCCGGTGTAGGCGCGATCGCCGCGAATGATCAGGGGGCCGGCAGCGCCGCTGGCGACCTGCAACGCGGTGGAACCGTGACGGTGGGCGTGGTACCAGAACGTGCCGGAAGGATGGTCGGTGGGGATGTTGATCTCGTATTCGAATTTGGTCTGTGGGCCGATATTGAGCAGTACGTTGTCGCTGTTGCCCGCCGGCGAGACATGCAACCCGTGGTAATGCAGGTTGATGGTATTGAAACAGCCCGGTGAGCCATCCGCCGGATCGCCGCCGTTCGGACAGCTGGGATCGTCCTTGCTCAACTGGTTGTCCAGGTGCACGCGCAAGGTGTCGCCGGGTTGCACGTCGATCTGCGGGCCGCCCAGGCAGCCGCCGTAGGAGCGCAGCCTGACCGTATCTTTCGCGCTGCCGGGATTGTTCGGGTTGTTGATCTGGTTCTCGCGCTTCTGTACTTGCAGGTTCAACTCGACGGTCTGGCCGTCGCGAGTGATATCGCCGGCGGGGTTGCAACCGGTGTTCGCCAGTTCCAGCTCGGTGGTCTTCAGGGGACCCGGCGCACCTTTTTCAAGGAGCCTGGGCGGAGTGAGGAAGGCTTGGGACGTCAGGTCGGCGAGTGCCGCCGAGGAGCTTGCACACACCAACAGTCCAGCCAGGACCCTGCGAAGTGAAGCCATGTTGTTCTCCCTGCGCCAATGCGCGAGTAACGGCGACGGCCATGACAGCCGTGTGTCCCTTGATCATTCGAGTGTTATCGGAGCCGATATCAAGTTCGCGATTGCCACCGGTTCACGGTGCATGGCCTCTGCGTTGGAGTACCTGCGCGATGGTCCCGGCCATGCCGGTAATGTCGCAACGGCTGGCGTCGCCAGGTGTGTAGACCGGAGGTTCGGCCACCGAAGGATCGCCGCTGTTGAAGGGGGGGCGAGGGTTGTACTGGATATTCAGCTGGACCTTTTTCGCCACGGTGTCGCTGGAAATCTGCGCGATGATTGCCAGCGCTTCATCCAGTCCCGACGAAATGCCGCCGCCGGTGATGCGCTGCCTGTCGCACTTGTAGCGCGGATAGCCGGGCACCACTTCGATCAGCGGGAACAGCTTCAGGCAGGCGATAAACGCCCAGTGGGTGGTGGCCTGATAGCCATCGAGCAGACCCGCGGCGGCGGCCAGCAGGGCTCCCTCGCAGACCGAGGCGGCCAACTGCGCCGCCTGGCCCTGGCGCAGCAGCCAGTCCATGCGTGGTTGATCGAGCATCAGGCGTTGCAAGTCCGTGGGATCGCCCCCGGGAATCCATAGCAGGTCGCTCTGTTCGTGGGTGTCGGCGAAGTTGGGCAGACTACCGCCGAGGGTCAGACCATCGCGAGTCGTGATGGCCGGCCCGTCAAGGGAGACCAGCCGCACCTCTCGGCTCGGTGTATCGGGCAGTTTCGGTTCGAGCAGAGCCATCCAGTTGAACAGCTCATAGGGCACGGAGACATCGAGCAGATCGACGCCGTCATAGACCGGGATTGCGATCAGGTACCGTCCTGGTACTGGCATGGCTCCCTCCTTGGGGAACACCGCGCGGCGAACGCATGGGCGTCGTCAGGGGGTGAGCTTCCTTGCGATCAGCGAGGCGGTTTCCGGATGGAAAAACCGCGGGCCTTGCTGCCGGGATCAATATCCTGGGGGGCAGCGGCTGGAGCATAGTCGGTGGCCTATCGAGTGCAAGGCGTTTCGTCGGCAGCCGCCGAGTGGTAGGCCGTTGAGGTTGTCGTCGGATTTGCGGTCTGTCGGTGGGCGATGATGCGCAGGGGCATCGCTCGTTTATCGCCACTGGCGTGAAGCCGACCACGGGCCCTGGGTCATCAGTCCGGGGCAGAAGGGCGCCGCTGCTTGCCGAAATGGATCGACAGGTAGGTCCCGATCGCCAGCGCTCCCGCCATCAGCGCGATAAACGCCGGGTCGTAACCGATCGTCACCGGTTGCCTCGACAACAGCACCAGACCCACCAGCAGGTTGAACATGCCCCAGAGAAAGTTCACCAGCGGCGAGGAGGGACCTTTCCCGCGCGGCCTGGCAAAGGGCGTGGGGAAGATTTCACCGCGCAATCCGGCGGCGAGGTGTGGCAGGGCGTTGCAGATGAATACGCCGGCAAGGAATGCTGGAATGTACATGGATCACCTTCCGTAACGAAGAGTAGGTAGCGACTGGGTTTTCAGGTATCCACACGACTGCCCGGCGGGGCGATGCGTCGGGAGATAAACGCCGCCATCGCCGGCCCCGCCAGCAACACGACGGCAAAGCGGGCCATCTGCATGGTCATGACAAAAGGCATGTCGACCTGGCTGGAGGCGGCGATGATCGCGACGGAATCGGCGCCGCCGGGGCTGGTGGCCAGGTAGGCGGTGAGAGGATCGATACCGGCGGCAAAGACAAACACCGCAGCCAGGGCGGCACAGGCGGCGATCAATGCCAGGGTGCTGGCGAGAATCGCCGGAAAGGCCTTCAGGGCATATTTCACCAGGGGCCGGGTGAAGGGCATGCCGATCCGCCAGCCGATCACGGCATAACCGAGTGCCAGCAGCCAGTGCGGCATCTCGAGGGTGATCAAGCCGAAGTGGGTGAGGGCAATTGCACCCAGCAGCGGCACCAGCAGCGAGGCGACCGGGATCTTGCTCAAGCGCGCCACCAGCGGGCCGGCGGCTACCAGTGCCAGAGTCTGGGCCAGCGCCAGCCAGTCGATGGCCGGGAACCAGATGAGGGTGTGCACCGCATGCACCACGCCGGCACCGGTGAAATGGGTAATCAGCGTGGCGATCACTGCGACCAGGATCACCCGTGTGTACTGCATGCAGGCGACCAGTTGCGCGTCGGCGCCGGCATTCTCGGCCATCAGGATCATCACCGTGGCGGCCCCCGGGCTCAGGCCCCAGATGGCGGTGGTCCCCGGCAGCACCCGCAGGCGGGTCAGCAGCCAGCCCAGCGCGGCGCTGATGGCGATCACCGCCAGTACACCGACGATAAACAACGGCCAGTTGCCGACAGCCGCGCCGGACAGCGACTGCACCAGGGTTTTCCCGATCATGCAACCCAGGATGCCTTGGGCGAAGGCCGAGGCTGACCGGGCAATCCGTACCCGGTTCTCGACAAAGGTGATCGCCACGATGATTGCGCCAAGCATCGGTCCCAGCAGCAGTGCCGCCGGAATACCGCTCCAGGTCAGGAGCATGGCCAGCAACGCCGACAACCCCAGCAATACCGCCCACTGCCAGACCGAGACGTACTTGCCGGCTCCGGCACTGGCGGCATGATTATCCGCGTTGGACATGAAAGGCCCCTTGAGTGAGCCGGCGTGGTTGCCGGGCGTTGCTTCGGGTTGGGGGAGTGCTAATATGAGAGGATATCCTCTATTAAGATAGTGAAGGGCATCCTCTCATATGTCAACAAAACCACCCGCCAGGGGGCAGGAGCCACAGCGTGCCCGGGGGCACTTGCGCGTGGCGGCGATCCTCGAGGCCGGCGTCGAACTGTTCACGCAGAAGGGTTTCGACGCGACGACCATGACCGAGATCGCTGCTCGCTCGGGAACGGCGATTGCCTCGCTGTACCGGTTCTTTCCGACCAAGCAAGCCGTCGCCGAAGCGCTGTTGCTGAATTATGTCGAGCACGCCCTGACGTCCCTTGAAGCGCTGGCCATGCAGGCGCGCGCAATGACCCCGGACGAACTGGCGACGGCGTTTATCGATTTCAGCCTCGGCTTGCAGTCCCAGCGTCGCTTCGCCATCAACCTGGCCGATATCGGCGGGGCCAGTGACAGCGAACGCCAGCGTTTTCGCAAGGCCATGCTGGAAGGGATCGAGGCGGTGGTACGCGAGGTGCTCCCGGCCCTGTCCGCCGCCAGGTTGAAGGCCGTGGCCGGGACGCTGCTGATCCAGTTCAAGGGGGTGGGTCTGATCAGTCAGGAAGCGCCGGCCCGGCAGCGGGTGTTGTTGGCGGAAGCCCGGGAGATGCTGCGGCTTTATCTGCTGTCGCTGGTTGGATAAGGGCCCGCGCTATATCGGTTTGTCGTCGGCGTCGACCTGGTTGATGCGGTTGTACAGGTTTTGCAGATAGGCAAAGTCGGCGGAAAACAGCTCTTCGATCACCCTGGTATTGATCATCTCGAGACTGCCCAGCCGCACGATCACCCGCGACAGCACGATGATCGGCAGGTAGGCCGGGTTGGCCTGGACCCGGTGGTCTTTCAGCGGCAGGATTTCATCGCCTGCCGTGGCCAGGCGCATGACACCGTTCTTGTGCAGATTGCCGTCGCCGTCGCGGTAGCCGATGGGCAGGGTGAATTCCACTTCGGTGGTGATGATGCTCATGCGGGAAGCTCCTGTCGGGATATGCGGGTCATGTATAGCCAAGGTTGTTCAGGGCGTCGAGTGCGGTGATTGATTCAGTGCGTTGGCTGGAGTCGAATCGGATACGCGCCAGAAGTTGCTGACCTTACCCGTTTGCGCCCTGATCCGTTGGAATGCAGGTTGACTACCCGGCAGTGACGGTCATGCCGCCGTCGACCATGACCACAGAGCCGACCATGAAACTGGCGCGATCCGATGCGATAAAGGCGACCACCTCGGCGATTTCCCCGGGTTGTGCCGCGCGGCCGATCGGCGCGGCTTCGCCGTGTTTGGCAAGGAAGGCCGGGCCGTCATCGACGACATCGTTGAGGATGTTGGTCACCACGTCACCGACGCCGATGGCGTTGACCCGAATGCCATGTCCGATGACTTCCAGGGCCAGGGTACGGGTCAATTGGGCGAGTGCGCCCTTGGAGGCCGTATAGGCCGCGATGGTCGGGAAGGCGAAATAGGACGCATAAGACGCGATGTTGACGATCGCCCCGGATTGGTTGGGCATCATCGCCTTGACCGCTTCGCGGCTGTGCAGGAACGCCGCCGTGACATTGACCGCCTGAATGCGCTCCCAGTCTTCACGGGTCATGTCGATGACGAGTTTGTTGAGGATGATGCCGGCGTTGTTGACCAGAATGTCCAGCCGGCCGAACTGCTCGACGGCCAGGGCGACGGCGCGCTCGGCGGCGCCGTCCCGGGTGATGTCGGCAACCAGTGGCACCAGGCCCGGGAGGGCGAGTTCCTCGACCGCGGGGTTCAGGTCCTCGGCAATCACTTTCGCGCCACGGGCGTGCAGCAACAGTGCGATGGCCCTGCCAATCCCGCTGGCGGCACCGGTCACCAGGGCGACTTTGCCTTCCACTTCCCGAGGCATGTTGTGCTTGATATCGATCATGCTGTTCTCCAGCGTTGTGATCCGGCGAGATATTCACCCGATCGGCACCTGCAAGGTGCTGTCGTCAGCGACAGGCCTACTGTCTCGCAACGCTGGAGAGGGGGCTTTCGCCGACTTGCCGAGACTGTCGGGGTTTTGCGCCGGATGTCGTTGGGGGACGCTTGTCCCTCGCTTGTCGATTGGCGAGAGCCCCATACTGTTCGTCCAATCACATGGATCGGCATGTGCAACGAGGGCAGGCTCTGATGGTGCAAGCCAGGCGACAAGGCACGACACAGACTGCGACTCCCTGTGCGGATCAACGCATTACCGGGGAGTCGATGCGCGACTATCTGCCGGGAGAATCCAGGGATCAGCCGTCGCGACCACAGATCCAGGACGTAGTGATACAGCTGTTCAGCCATCACAGCATCGTCGAGCCCATTCTGGTGCCCGCCGTGGTTGAGCCGTTGCTGGTGCTTGTTCTTGCCGGGGCGGCGAGGGTGGAGGAGCGCGCCCTCGGCGGGGACTGGGACGTGGCTGAAGTCAGTGCCGGCGACTTTTTCCTCACCAGTTCGGCTGAGCCTTATGAGATGCGCTGGCAGACCCTGGGCGGCGATACATTCGAAGTCATGCACCTGTACCTGGGATTGCCGCTGATCGACCATGCCGCGCGCGAGTTGTTGGGAGAACGGGCTGCTCCCGTGGCCTTTCGCGATCTATCGGGTGCACGAGACGCTCGCGTGGCGTTTGTCATGGAACAGCTGCGTACCGAACTGGTAGATGAGCGCTCGCCGAGCCCACTGTTCGCCCAGAGCCTGGCACAGGCATTGGCTGTCCATCTGGTGCGTACTTATCTCGCTGCGCGCCGTCCGGGGCGGCGGGTGAACGCGTTGCAGGCTTACAAGTTGCGCCGGGTCATCGACGCGATGAACGCGCAGTTGGCTGACGACTTCAACCTGGCCCGACTGGCCGGGCTTGCCGAACTCAGCGCGTACCACTTCAGTCGAATGTTCAAACGTGCGACGGGGCTGTCGCCTTCGCAGTACTTCATCCGCTTGCGCATGGCCCGTGCAAGGCATCTGTTGCTCGAGACCCACCGCAGCGTCATCGATGTAGGGCTGGAGGTCGGCTATTCCAGCCCCAGTCATTTTTCGCAGGTGTTTCGCCGCGAAGCAGGCGTCACGCCCAGCGAGTTTCGCCAGGCTTGAAGCCGATTGGTCGAGAGCTGTCGTGATTCTGCCATCGCTGTCGCGGGGGCAGAGCTCAATGGTCGTCCGCATCCGGCTTGTAGCCGTTCACGACGATTTCCACGATTTCTGGCTGTGCCAGGTATCCCGTATGGGCTACCAGTGGGTTCTCCAGAAGTCCAAACCAGGTCCGGGCATTCGAGACCACGACGTCCACGGTGGCATAGGCTGGCCGTCGTGGTGAGTTTCGAAGCGAATAGGAAAGAAGATCGTTGGGATCTGACAGGAAAACCACCAGCGGCGTATTGCTTTTCAGGTCGGTGCCTTCAGTGGTCAGTCTCATCCGCGGTGCATAGGTACTGAGAAGTCTGGCCAGTGAATCGTCGGCCACTGGCTGCTGCCTCACGTTCAGATCGCCGGCCTCTTCGAGTGTTTGATCGGCAAGTTGCAGGATGGGGATCTGGTTGGCCGACATGAAGATACTCTGCACGCGTGTGAAAAGCGCTTCAGCTGCGGCGTTATCTGCTCCGCCATGGGCCCTGAGGGCGTCGATGGCATCGAACCCCACCTTGCTACCCAGGCTTGAAGTGAAGATGACGAGTGGCGTGTGGCGGGCAGCGACTTCAGTTCTCAGTTCATCATGCTTGCGGGTGTGTTTGCCGGGCACTGCAGCAGCCAGGATTGCTTCCTGGACTTGCAGGCTGATGCCTTCACGGGCACGCCCCTGATAGGCCACGGCATCTGCCAGGCAGTCGTCCATCAACCGGTCCTTGCCCAGGCGATTGACCAGTGCGCGGGTCTCTTTGAAGTCGGGTGAGGTGATCTCCTTGGGCAAAAAGTCAGGCTTGTCAGAGCCACGGCCGCACACGCCGGTTTTATTCGATTGGTCATAGCACAACTGGGCCTTGAGGGGCGTCAGCACCGGTGACCACACCAGGGCGGCGATATTGACCGTTCCCTCGCTGAGGTTGAGGGACCGTTTGTAGATCAGGGCATCCGATGCTTCTACCTGGGTAGGGGCGATGGATTCAACAGGAGCGGCGCCCAACTGTTCCGAAAGGGCGTTGATGGACTCTATCGCCCAGGATGAATCGTGGGTGCACATGCCATGGACGGCGATAATGTCCATCTCCGGCCGGTCTTTATGCTGGCTGGCCAGAATTTGCTTGATGCCCTGAATACTGGGTTTTGAGTCGTCGTGGGTGAGCAATATCGGATGTTTATAGGGAGTCGTGCAGCCCATCAGGCACATCGCAGAGGTCATTCCCCATACCGTGGTTGAGAGCCAAGAATGATGTGCCATAGCAGCCTCCGATCCGTGGTCATGGTGTTCGTTCGAGTTTAGTTGCAATTGGCCATCTCTCCAGGGCGCAGACCTCTTTTTTCAATGTGAAACACGATCTTGAAAAATCAGTTGGTTATAGCGGAGCAGAAAAGAGGGGGGAGGCGGTGTCGCGGGTCATTTGTCTTTGTGGACGATGGGTTATCTTCTGATTGTTCTAGTTCACTGCGGTGTAGGCAGCTCAGAAACTTTGGTCAACATCTCGCCTGGTGCCAAAGGGCACACATTGGGTAGTCGCCTGGCTGCTGCACGATGAATCAACCTGAGTTCTCAAGAAATCTTCGTTTGTTACATCATGGCATTTGGCTATTGATCTACGCTCTCGGAAGGCATCGACCAGGAGGGTAGTGTTCCTGCCTTGCCTCATACCGGTTTGTCGTGCTGATGAGCAGGCTGGGTTCATTCGAACACCTGTCAGTCAGTGGCGCTGGCGCTAATGAAGCAGGTCAAATCTCAAGGAGCGATTCGATGCCTCAAAGAATATCCATCGATAAAAATGTCATGGCTCTGATAATGGATGGCGTTGATTTTGACACGGTGTCCATTTTTTATATTGTCGGGCATGGGACAAAAATTGATAAAAGATTCATTGCCGACATGAGTGTGTATTTTCCATGGGGAATAGACAACTATGGATGGTATGAGTCGGATACTGGTTTTCCACTACTCGAGATTTACAACTGCTACCGCCGACGCGGCCAAATGGGGCGTACGCCTAGCTCTAGCTACGATATCCAGAAAGTGGCGACTCCCTCCAAAGAGGCTTCCAATGAAACGCCATTGCTCTCCACGCGAAAGAGTGTAATCCCTGATATCAGCCTGACGCCAAAGGACCTCAACGTGGCGTTCTGCGAAAGAATGCTGGCCAAGTATTACCTTGATGGCGGCGGTTTGGACGATGTGGGGATTGTGTGCCTGACTGGAGATAAAAAATTAAGCGAGGTATTGAGTAGCCTGAACAAGGCTCCACATGGGGGGCAGTATTCTGATTTATTGGTGATTTGCCTGTGTTGCAGTGTCGCGCGTGGAGACGAGCACAACGCTGACAGTAGAGCGCAAGGGTATTCCCAGCTGCTGTGAGACGTAAGTGTCCGGTTGCGTCGTGAATGTAGGCAGCCCTCCCAGTGCGCTTGAAGGGTCAGCGCACTGAGGGAAAACCGCTCTCTGGACTGGCAAAGAGGTTACTCGGCAAAGCTGAACTCAATCTGCTGAAGGGTTATTGCCGAGCTTCTGCTGCGGGGTTGAGGGCGACGCTGTGGCATCGGTGGTTCCTCGTTGAACGGGATCTGCAGTTTCTTGAGTACGCCCGACTCTGCCAACTCGGCGGCTTCCCGTTCCATGCGACTGGCCAACATCTTGATGGACTGTCCGGTCTCTGCCCCCAGTGTGATAGCGACCAATGTCAGCGGGCTCACGTTGAGGGGGACACTCAGGGCGCTGATCATCTCCATCGTCGGACAGCACTGGCCACGTTCCAACTTCGAGATGTAGGTCCGACTGCTGACCTCGGCGAGACTCTTCTGCGAAAGACCTCGAGCGGCGCGCATGGCTTTGAGCACGGTGGCAAAGGCTGTTTTGAGCGACATAAAACGTTCCTGACAGTGGTGCACTTCTGTACCCATCGGGCGACTTGTCCAGATGTAAATCGACGTTCCAGAGCCGTGAGGCTACCACAGCACCGGGCGTCGTTGTCTCATGGTTTCAGGACATCATGATTTTCCTCTAGGCGGCAATGGAAATACGCCAGGCCGACTTGTGAGAGGGGTTGTCGGCTCTAAGCTCCTGCGGGTCCTTAGATAATCGCACTGGTTGGCCTTGGATCCACTAGAGAACGGTGGGGGGCGTTGGGCTGCTTGCCTTCGAACGTACCCTAATCTCTTTTTGCAACTGGCGATTATCAATTTTTTGAAGAAACTAAATCGCTCCCAAGCGTGCTTTTTCTCGTAAAAATAAACATTCAAGCTGCCGGGCAAATTATGTATGAGCGGGTTACATATCAGCCATCTAGAGGCCAACTATGCCAAAATTAAATGCAACGAACAGCACACGGACCGCTAACGGTGCAGCCCTTGCGACTCCGTTTTTCGATCACGGGACGCCCAAACGCCGCACGGTCCGGTTGGGGGTTACGGATTTATCGTTTCATCGAGCAACCGCGGCACTCGTTGCGGTGGTTTTACAGCAGATGGGGTTCACGGTAGAACGCAGCTTCGCCTTGCATGAGGCCAATTTCGAACAACTCCGTACAGGGGAGATCGATATGGTCGCCTCCGCGTGGATACCCTCAAGTCATGGGATCTACAAGGCGCGGGTGGAGGAGGTGGTTTTGACCCGCGAACTCGGTCTTCACTATCAGCCATACGCACTGTGGGGAGTACCGGATTACGTTCCACAGGAAGAGCTTTCGACGATTGAGGATCTGCTCAAGCCGCAGGTTTTTGCTCGCATCTGTACCACTATCCAGGGCATTGGTCCTGGTGCGGGTATTACTCGATTTTCCCTGCGAATGATGGATGACTACGGCTTGAAAGCTGCGGGCTATTCGTTCCGCACGGGTACGCAGGACGAATGCATTGCGGCATTTGAAGACTTGGTGGATGCGCAACGCTGGGGGGTAGTACCTCTTTGGCAGCCCCAATTTCTCCATCATCGCCATCGGATCCGCGATCTCAAAGATCCCAAGGGGCTGTTGGGCGAAATTGATAAGGCGGTTTTATTGGCACGTACTGATCGCCTGGACATCTTTACGGATGCTGAGCTTGACGTGCTGGACAATATCCGTCTCTCCAACGCCATTGTTGCAGAACTCGATTACGCCATTAACCGTCAGGGAAAAAGCCCCGATCAGGCCGCCCACGACTGGTTGGAGGCGCACCCTGAAACACTCCTTAAATGGAAAGCCCCTTTGTTCTAAAAGGTGATAGCTTCCCGTTTTCCAAGTCCTTCAAGGCCCAAGTCATTCAAGAGTGTGCCCAGCCCGGCACTTCGATTGCCAACATCGCGCTCGGCCATTGCCTCAACGCGAACCTCGTCCACAAATGGATTCAGCTGCATGCGCAGAACAGCCTGGCGCTGCCACCTGCATTTGCTCCGTTAGCCATGCCGCTGTGAACCACTGGAAAAACAGGGTCATGCCACCGACTCAGGCAGGAACCTAGTCTCTGGGCAGCCGCGGGGAGACACTGGCGGGTGCTGAGCCCCTAGGAGAAGTGCGTGACCAACATCTCTCGAACCGCGCTGACCAGCGGCGCCTCACCAGGGCGCGGCGGTAACAGGCTGAACTCAACATCGGGCAGCGCCGGAAGCGATTGAGTCGACCGGTAGACTTCGGCTCCAGCAGGCACCGCTGAGCTGTTCAGGCACGCCACTCCCAGCCCTGCCATCAGCGCCGATTGCAGGCCCCCGACACCCGACGCTGAATGCGCAATGACATACGGTACCCCACGCGCATCCAGTAGATCGATGGTGAATCGCTGCAAACTACAATCCTGGGGAAGCACCACCAACGGCAGCGGCGCCAGGTGCTCGCGCTGCGCGTCAAACCCACTGAGTGCCACCCACCGCAGGGCCTCTCGTCGCACGGGGATGCCTTCGGGAAGGCTGCGCCCGTCAAGGATGCGCATCGACAGGCCGATATCGAATTCGCCGCTATTGGAGCCATTTTCGATTTGCAGGCTTTTGCGCACCGAAACATGCAACCGAAGCTGCGGATAGCGCGTGCGCAACCCCTTCAACATACCAGCGATGGCGCTCGGCAAAAAATAGTCGGTGATGGCCAGGCGCAGTTCCCCGGTCAGGGTCACACCGCGCATGTCCTCCAGCACACAATCACTCAAAGCGAGCAATTCAAGCGCATGTACCAACAACCGCTCTCCGGCGGGTGTGGGACTCACACCTTTTTTCCCGCGCTCCAGCAGCGTCACACCGGTAAATGTTTCCAGCTTGCGAAGTTGTTCACTGAGTGCTGACTGCGAGCGGCATAGCTTGGGCGCGGCCGCCGACAGGCTGCCGCACTCCAGGATCGTGACGAAGGAGCGCAGTTGCTCGAGATCAAACGGGCGCATATCTATCCTGCGTTTTTTCCGATAGATACCATTATATCTTCCCGTTTTTCAGAACCGGATAATTTTTTTACTCTGGCGCCTCACCCTATCCTTACGAGGAATTCCCCATGCCAGGCATCACCCTGAAAATCTCCGGCGAGCGCAATCCCGAGCTTGTCCGCCAACTCGTCCCGCAGCTCACCGCGCTGACGTGCGAAGTGCTTGAGAAGCGTCCGGAACAGACCTTGCTGATTCTCGATTTTGTGCCTCATGAGCAGTGGTTCATTCATGACCGCTCGCTGGCCGAACATGGACGTAATGCATTCCGCCTGGAAGTGACCGTCACCGATGAGACCAACACCAAAGCGCAAAAAGCGCGCTTCCATCGTGAAGCCTACGTGCTATTAGCCGAGTTGATAGGCAACCTGCATCCGCACTCCAATGTGCACATCATCGACTGCCGAGCCAGTGCCTATGGTTATGAAGGGGTTACTCAGGAGTACCGATATCAGCATGCTTAAGAGCAGGCGTTGTATGCGGACGCTGGATACACCGGTGTCGAGAAGCGTGAAGAGCACGAAAATCTTAATGTGATCTGGCAAGTGGCGGCTCGCTGCAGCACTTATTCCAAGCTGAATAAACGCGGCGTGTTCTACAAGGCCAATCGCAGATGGGTGCTGCTCCATGGTTTGACGTGCGATAGCCGATTCGGCTATGCCCGGGGAGGGCGCCGCAATAGTAATGCAGCACAGTCAGATGTTGCCCACCGGTTTGTGAGCAAGGATGTATTTTTTCTGACGTTCAACAACCGCACTGAATGGAGTGAGTGGGCTGATATACGAAGTCGATAGTGACAGGCCGGATACTCGCTTCATCGACTAAAAAATGTTGGTCATTCCAAAAAACGGGAAGCGAGGCTTCCCGTTTGTGCTTCTGGCGCGTCAACCTCTGACGCGGGCTTCCTGCATATCCAGCACTGAATCTATCTTCTGCTGCGCCAACTCGATCAAGTGCACCACACCCATCGCGACCTTGCGATCCGTGCCGGTCTGGTTGTCGGCGTTTTCATAGGCCGTAGCCGCTGCCGATTGCAGAATCGAGTAGACGTCGAGCAGGATGGTTTCCCGATCCGGCCAAGCTTAGTAGGCATGACCCGTATGACTACTTGAAGGGCGTTCTGGAGCGACTGCCAACGCAGCGCGCGATTGGAGTCGTTGAGTGATGCCCGCTCGCTTAAGGGGAGCAGGCCTAGACTCAGTCGTTAGGGAGTTTAGCGACAACCTTGATCTCAACATCGAAACCGTACAGCCAAGTGACCCCTACCGCCGTTACGGTGGGGAAAGGCGCCTCGCCCCAATACTCCGGCACGACCTCCCACACCTGTTCGAAAATCTTCTGCGGCTCAACCATGAAGACGGTAACGTCTTGGACATCATCAAAGCTGCAACCCGCTGCGGCCAGCACCGCGTTGAGATTCTCGAAAGCGCGTCGAACTTGTGCTTTGAGCTCTGGCTCTGGTGACCCATCTTCACGGCTGCCAACTTGCCCGGAAACGAAGAGCAAGCCATTGGCACGTACCGCAGCTGAATAACGATTGCGCTCGTAAAGGGCCTGACGGCGGGCGGGGAATACAACATCTCGTTGGTTCATCAGAAAACTCCAGCAGTTGGGAAGCGACATGAACACTTTACGGAGCTTGCTCGGGTGCAATAAACAGGTAATGCTGGCCATCACTGTTTGTAATATCCAAACAATATGGAGCCCCCATGGATCGTTTCGATGCCATGCAAGCCTTCGCGCGGGTGGTAGAAACCGGCAGCTTTACTCGGGCTGCCCACACCTTGCACATGAGCAAAACCACAGTGAGCCAACTTGTCCAGCAACTGGAGGCGCGCTTGCGCGTGAAGCTGCTCAATCGCACCACGCGCAAGGTGAAAATGACCGCCGATGGCACCGTCTACTACGAGCGGGTGCAATTCTTGTTGGCGGCGTTAGATGATGCTGAAACCGCGCTATCCAGTGCCGCAGCTGCGCCGCGTGGGCGCTTGCGGGTGGATGTGCCCAGTCCGCTGGCCCGGTTGCTACTGATTCCGGCGCTACCGGCATTCCATGAGCTCTACCCGGATATCCAGCTAGATCTGGGCGTGAGCGACCGTCATGTGAGCCTGATAGATGAGAGCGTCGATTGTGTGATTCGCGGCGGAGAGATCACCGACACTTCCCTGGTCGCGCGGCACATCGGCGACCTGCTGCTGGGAGTGTACGCAGCACCCTCATACCTGGCTCTCTATGGCGTGCCGGCACATCCACGCGAATTGCAGGAAGGCGAGCATCGTGTCGTGGGGTATCGATGGGCGCGAACAGGCAAAGCGCTCCCTTACACCTTGCGGCGCATGGGCGAACAGCTGGAAGTACACGGCCGACATGTGCTTGCCGTAGACGATGGCAATGCCTATCTAGCAGCCGGACAGGCTGGCCTGGGGGTACTATGGCTACCGCGATATATGGCTTTGCAACCAGTGGCGAGTGGCGAACTTGTGCCGCTGTTCGAGGACTGGGACATCGCGTCGATGCCGCTATATATGGCATATGCACCGAACCGCCATGTTAGCCGAAAATTACGTGTGTTCATGGACTGGGTAATGGAGTTGATGATCAAGCATGTGCCGGAGATTGCTCCGCCCACGCGCTGACACTCCATAGATCTCTGACACCGCCGCGCCTGGTTGCAGTGTAGTGGTCCAATGAAACCGGACCCCCATTCAGGCGAGAATACTCGCCAGATAGAGGTGTCTGATGACCAAGCAACGTCGTTCCTTTTCCGCTGAATTCAAACGCGAGGCCGCAGGCCTCGTGCTCGATCAAGGCTATAGCCATATCGAAGCCAGCCGCCCCCTCAGAACTGTGGGTTTGTGAGCAGTGACCTAAGCCTGTATCTGAAGCACGGGCTCAATATCCGCCAGTACCCATGATCGTTCGAAATAAGGTTCGAGTGGGCCGAAGAGGCGAAAGTAGGTGTACCAGGACTTGGCCGGTGTCGTCGGAATACAGTTCCTTTCATAGCCGGCCGGTGCAGTAGGGCCAAGGATGATGTCTATGGACCCATCGGGGTTCTTGAGCAGGTCCTGGCGTGAAGAACGATCGGCGATCTCCCGGGTGTTTCCAATCAGGCCGCGCGTCCGAGTGTCGTACAGCGTGACGGACCAGAAAAGTTTTGCCGGGACGTGCGCCGGTACCCGCAGGCGATAGGTTCTGCCGCCGTCGAACGCTGCTCCTGATTTGTCCTGATAAGCGGCGAGGTACGCGGAGCCCACCCCTGGCGTTTGGGTGAGGACTGCGGCCGATGTCCCGGTGACTTCGTAAAAGAATGCCGTCCGTTCCTCCAGCAGCGCTCCTGTGGGCCCGTCTTGCTCATTGTCGTAATGGGGGGCGATGAGGTACTCCCAGCGAGTGTCCTCTCGATAGTGGATACCGGCCAGGCGCTTGCTGAAAGCTGTCACCTTGGCCATGGCCTCGCCCATCGATGCGGCTTTTTCCAGGATAAGCCGCTGGCGTTCGTCCGGCGCAAAGACGCGGTTCATTTCGATACCCAGAGGTCTGAGCATGGCCGCGAAGAAGCGGTCGCGTTCCTCCACGGGCTCGTCCCGCAGCGCGTTCGCCAGTCTGGACCAGTAAGCCATGCCGCCAGGATGGGCCATGCTGGTGAGTTCGCCTTCAGGCTTGAAACGCAGCAGGCGTGCGGACTGCGGCACCTGACCGCTGTTGCAGAAGGCCACTTTCGTGGTGGAGAACACCGTCGCCACCTTGTCGGGGTCGGTATCCAGACCACGGCAGAACATCATTACCTTGCAGGTGCGTGAGTGCAGGATATGTGCGTCGGCAGGAACGGCAGCGGGAGCAACATGGCCCGGCCCGACCAGGACATACACCGCGCCGTTGCCAGCATCCGGGCCGGTCATGCCGACATCGGTCAGTGGGCGATCCCACCAGTCAATCAGCGAGCCCGCCGTGGCGCCGGGCGGGTAATGAAGCATCATCGGCCCGTGGGACAGATCGAAGTAGGCGAAGACATAGGGGGTTGTGACGTTCGAGCCCAGCATCACGCTGACCTCACGATAACCATGGACGAGCACAAGATCACCGCTATGGGCGTCTGCATTGTCGACGAGCATTTGTCGCGCGCTCTCCATGCCGACGATGGGCACGCTCCACAGGTAGCACTGGGTGGCCCGTTGGAAATCCATCTCGTCGTACAGGTGCTCAACGTCATCGGGTGTCGGCATACCGAGGTTGAATGTCATAAACTCATCTCGAGTCTTCAGGTGGTCCGCGATGTGGGTTGCATGCTCGGCGCCCATCGTGGTTCTGATGGCGCTCAGGACAGCCAAGCCAGCCGTCATTTTTAACGCGTCTCTTCTGTTGATCGACATTACCCAATCTCTATTTTTCAAACTGGATAAAATCCTAGCATTGGCCTGTTGCCACCCTTGTGGCAACAGTGTCGATAACCCGTGTCAGCGCGGGTTCATGTTCAGCGCAGTCATCGCGTATAAGGAGTGTCATGCGTCGAGCAGATCGTTTATTTCAGGTCATCCAGATATTGCGCAGGCGAGGAACGGTAACGGCTGCGGGCATCGCCGAAGAGCTGGAGGTGTCGCGCCGAACCGTCTACCGGGATATCCAGGACATGATGGCCAATGGTGTGCCTATCGTGGGCGAAGCCGGCATCGGTTTCGCGTTGCGCGCTGGGTATGATTTGCCGCCGTTGATGTTCAACGAGCAGGAACTGGAAGCGTTGGTGCTGGGCGCTCGAATTCTCCAATCCTGTGCGGACCCGCAATTGGGAAGGGCTGCGGACGACGTGATCGCCAAGATACGCGCAGTATTGCCACAGAAGCTGCGGCCGCATATCGACGCGCTATCGTTGTGGGCGCCTGGCGATCCTCAACAGGAATCGATTTCCATCGACCGTGCGGCGCTGAGAGCGGCCATTCGATACCAGCGCAAGATCAACTTCGCTTACATCGATCTGCAAGACGTCGCTTCTGTTCGCACCGTTCGCCCGCTCATCATGGCCTTCTATGGTCCCGTTTGGCTGTTGGCGGCCTGGTGTGAAATGAGGAACGCATTCAGGGTGTTCCGCCTGGATCGCATGGCCGAGATGTCAGTGCTCGATGAGCCATTCCGACAAGAGCGCGGAAAAACGGCGGCCGACTTCCTCAAGCAAGACGCCGGGTACAAGCATCAGTGAGGCCACAGGGAGGCACCGCCATGTCCAGTTCTCGCCAATATCTGAATTTTGTCCTGGAACAACTGGAGCCTCTGGGCTCGGTGGCCAGCAAGCGCATGTTTGGATGCACGGGCATTTACCTGAACGGCCTGATGTTCGCACTCATTGATGGCGACGACGGTGTGTATGTCAAATCCGACGCCGACAGCGTAGGCTTTTTCGAGGCCGCGCAGTGTTATCCCTTTACCTATCAGTCACGCGGTCGCGAGGTGGCGCTGTCGTATTGGTCCATTCCCCATAGTGCGTTGGATGACCGCGATGAGCTGCTGCTGTGGGCGCGGCGCGGCGTGGAGGCTGCGGTCCGTGCCTCACAGAAAGGTCGCCTTTCAGGCAGCTGATACGCCTGCCGTCAACTACGCTCCACTCGACAGGACGCCCCGGGGCGTCACCATGGACGCTGTTGGGGAGGGAGTTCAATGTGCAGTTGGGGGCTTAACGAAGTCAGGGTCGCGGTGCTGGATGTCATTGATACCTACGTCAATGACCTTTGCACGTGTGCTCCGGCGCAGGGTGGCACTCTCCTGTACCCGGGCTCGGGCGCTGACATCGCCAACGCATTGTTCTCCTCAGCCAGCCGGATCGACACTTTTGTCTTCGTGGACAATTGGCAGGGTGGCGGCGGTGTCGAGGTCGCGTTTGAGAAAATTGCTGAAGCCTTGCGCAAAGCCATCCCTGATGATGCTGCTCCCGAGCCGCTTGCCGCTGAGGATGTGCGGGCGTTCGCGACCCAGATCAATATCGCCTCTGCCTGTCCGATGCTGGCCTTCCAGTTCATGTTCAAGGGCAGGGCCAGGCGGCTGCTGTTCTTGCGCACCTCGTTGGAACGCTTCTTTACCGACAATGGCGGCTTTCGATGCCATGTGGTTTTCGTCAAGGACCTGGGCGGAACCACCTCCACGGTCTCCTGCGAGATGGCGCTACCGTGCCTGCATCTGCACGGATTGTTCGTGACCAACGAAACCATTCTGCACATTCAACTGTATGGCCTAAGACGTCTGGTCAGTCTTGTCGGGGTCGGGTATGGGGATACGGTCGTGGCGCATAAAGTGCGCGATTTGGATGTGGGTATTCTTCAGGGCGTGAGTGAATTCGCTGATCAACTCAAGCGCGCCGCCGATGCGTTTTTTGCGGAGTATGAGGACACCTATGACTTTCTTTCCCTGAATTATGGGGCGGTTCAGCCTCATGAGATCAAGATCCTTGCCGACGGTATGGCACGGATAAGACCCCTGCTGACACCCTACGGGTTGACACCTGACGAGCAGTTCGAGATCTGCAAGAGCGTGCTCCAGGCCGGCACCTGGGTGCCTCAATGGGATCATGACATTCCCGCCTATCTGGCTGCGTGGCAGTTACAGCATATGCAGGCGCACACGGCCATGCTCCTGAACCGACCCCGCCCACCTGGACGCCCTCGTACGATCAAGCCGAGTTTTCACTAGGTCGTCTCCCATTGTAGAACGCGGTGACAGTTTCCTTGCTCACGGATCGACCGGGGGAGGGGCGCGATTACCGGCTGCTCGGCGCCAGGGCGCGCCCAGCGTTGGGCGATAAGCAAAACGGGAAGCCAGGCCTCCCGTTCGGTGCAGCGCCTTGTCAGCCGTTGGCGCTGACGCTCAACTCATTGAGCATCGCATCCATTCTCAGCTGTGCCAGCTCAATCAGGTGCACCACACCCATCGCTACCTTGCGATTCGTGCCGGTCTGGTTGTCGGCGTTTTCATAGGCCGTGGCTGCCGCGGATTGCAGAATCGAGTAGACGTCGAGCAGGATGGTTTCCCGGTCCCTGGGCAGAGGCAAGTCTTCCAGTAGCACGGTGACAGGGACGGGCTTCGAACCTGCCTTGGGCCCAAGGTCATAGTGAGACAAGGCCAGGTCGGCGATACGAGAGTCGATGTTTACGGCGTTGGGTGATGCAGGCGGATTGGGGGTTACTTTGAACATATTTGCACTTCCAATGTTAAGTGGAACTGCCAGCTATCGCTGCTAAACGAGGGGTGGCAGCTGTACGCAGGTTAGCAGACCGGAACATTGGGAATCCGGCGCACCCGTGAGGGTGCCCTGCGCACAGCCACCATAAAGCGGAGGCAAAAAATACCACCCGATTAGGGTGGCGCTGTGCGCCCAATGTTAAGTTCCAGGCTGCTAAACCCGATCACTGATGATCAGTGATGAGTCGAAGCCTAGCGCTGCGATTGGGTGCAAACAAGTGGTCAGGATTTTCTAGGAAATTTCACTCAATGGAAAGAGTTCTATCCTGCTGGCGGCTCGAAATCACTGGCCATACGGGACAAATAAAACATGTTGTAACGTTTGCGAAACACCCAATCGTTCTTTTGTCCTGCGTGACCGTTAAAAGCAACAGCTCTCTGCTGACGAATCCGTCTCTTATCGAGAAAAGTCCTATAGGTGCTTTTACGGGCCGCCTGCAAAGCTGAATCGTGCGTCGGCTGACTGGACCGTGCCGAGCGCGAAAACTCAACTGCGAGGTCAGAAGCATGGTTGCTGAAGCAAGGAAGAAAGGACTCATCTACCGTTTGGGCTATGGGGTTGGTTGGCTTTCTCGTCGTTATTTCGGGTACGAGAAAGCGCTTCTGGGATGTATGACGAGGAAAGGCATGCCCGCTGCTTTTACGGGCATGCTGGGGTGGTGTGTGAGGCTGGGGATTGATAGGCGGCTTTTTGTATCTGGCGTTCTGGGTGGCGGTTATTGCGATGGGGCTGTTTTTCTTGACGATAATCCCGGTAAGCAATTTGAATTCTGAAGGAAAAATAGTTGCCTCTGACGGTGATAAGCTGTGTCCCGATCCTTACTCATTGGAAAGTATGAACAATCCAGCTTTCTATCATGATCTCTGGGAATAGGCCGTCTATTTTCTTAGAGGGCCTTTCAGTTGACTAGTTATTAAGCTTGCTCCGCTACCTCCTTGTTGCTTGGCGTTGTTGGTTCCTTCTGACAGCCCTTGGAGAACTGTTCCTGCGCGGATTCCTGCCCAAGTTAATGAAGCCAACCAAAATGTCGGCAGAATGATGAATAGCATGCCCATCACAAAATTCAACAACATATTAGCCTGTGTGTTGTTCATCCCCAGCAACAGGTTCAGGTTCGAATGCGGCGAGTCCCATCCGTAAAGCGCATCGAGAATGGTGGTGTCGAGCCAGCGGGCAAGCTGAAACCAGAAGTCCACAAAGATGATCGCGAACTGCACCACTGAAACGGTGATGGTTGCCTTCAAGTCGTAGGTGCTGAACATCAGCACCAGGGGAATGCAGATCACCAGCGCCATCTTCAGCGCCGCTGTCACCATCGGCAGCGCCTGGCGCATGACATCCATGGCCGGAAAGTAGGCCGCTGTACCTACGGTGAGGCCGACAGCCCCCGTCACGCGGCTCACGTCGTTGAACATCGAGCCGCCGACCTGTCCGCCATAATCGCTGTAGGCCCGGCCCTGTGTCATGGTCTAGCTGCTCGGCGAGACGATCTGCCGAACGATCGCGTCGTTCACTTCCTCCTGGCTGACAAAGTTTGCCCATCGCGCGAAGCGCTCGATCAGGCTGCTTTCCACCTCGGCCAGCAAGCGCGACCGCAGCCCTTTGTCCCCATCGTTCCACCACTGATTGCAGGTCGGGTACCCACCACCGTTTGCCACCTGGGCCAGGCCCATGTCCCGATCAGGATCATAGGGCCATTCGCTCCGCGGCGACTTGGAGTGATAGGTGTCGTAGTACCCGGACTGCTCCCTGAAGTACCTGGAGCCGATCCAGTTGATGTCGTGGGTTTGCTCCAGGCTCAGGGTGGGGCGATTCATGAACAGTTTCGCCCGCGAGTAGCCGTAGCAATCGTTGGTGAAATCGGCGACTTCCTGACCCAGCAAGGGATCGTGCAGGCGGGTGTTGTACACCTGCATGCGCATCTGCCGTAGATCGGTCCCGCAGGGGATGGCGGCCACGGCGGCGCCGGTCACGGCCTTGGACATCGAGTGCACGAAGAACCACCAGACCGGCACCAGCGCCGTCTGGCCATTCAGTGTGGTGAAGGATCGTCCCCAGCCGGTGTCCTGGGGAATAGGCTGAAGAACCTGGCATTGTTCCGAGCGACTTTGATCGAACTGCAGGGTGCCGAGGTCCAGGTGGATGAAGGGGATCCCGGCGAACATGATCACCGCCGTCGCCAGCCATAGGCGGGTTTCGATGCTGGCGCTGGCCGCCAGCACACTGTTGCCATCGGGTCCTTTCTCACGTCCCTTGAACCACTCCTGAAGCACGATGACCAGAAACGGCAGCGCGAACAGGCCGGAGTCCGTGAGCACCTCCCAAATTCCGTTGCCGACCAGCCAACCCACCAGTGTCAGGTAATATTCCAGGTAATCATTGGCGTAGAGCGTCATGTCAGGCTCCCCAGCGCGCATACGCCCGCAGCAGTTCCATCAGCAGCAACAGCAGGGCCAGGCCCTTGGCGGATCGTACAAGCCCCTGGGTAAGTGCGGGTCGGTCGATCAGCAGCCGTTTTCTGAAGCGCAGGCAGCCCCAGATCAGTAGGCTGTACAACAGGGCTCTCCAGGTCACGAAATACCAGTAGGTGTCCTCTCTCCAGGCCTGCCAGGCGGGTAGTCCCTGCATGATGTAGATACCGCCGATGTTGAACGCAGCAGCAATGAAGATGACCAGCAAGGTGACCGCAATCGGCCCCGTAGGCAGTCGTTTGGAGCCTCGTGGGGAGGTGCTTTCATCGGGGCAATTATTGATGCGGTGGGGATCATGGCGAGAGAAGTGCATGACGTGGCTCCTGAGAAAGAAGCCTTCAATCCTCATCAATGCCTCACAGGATCACAGCCGTAAAACTGGTTTGCGGACTGCACCTTTGCTTATGGTGATTGCCCGGGAGCTGGTTTAGATTCTGGACTGGCCCAGTATGCCGGTCGAGTGATGATCCCCCGGCATCTGGATAAAACCCTGAAGACGCCGATAGCCTCTCAAGGCCGTTTCACAATTCTTCCCCAGGGAATAGGGCCTTTGATTTGCTGAAAATCAGCATTGCAGTTGCAAGGTGTACCAACAGGGAGGTCAACACTCAGACGGCAGTTGGCGATAGCCCCACTGCAATACTCACTGAGTGGTCGTAGTGCACCCACGCCATTACCTATCCCTGGACATCCGCAGGCCCCGCCGATACTGCCTTGGCCCATTGGACATGACCATTTTCCTGGAGGAATGGCACAGGCGTTTGGTGGCGTTAAGGGCGCTAGTTTTTTTACGATCGCCTTGATAGTCGATAAGCTAATAGGGTTTTCAGAGGTTTTCTGCCCCCGGCTTATCAGTTGATCAACTACAAATCCTGTGTCATCGGATCTGGCAGACGCAAGGCCTCGTACTGCTTTGAAAAAGCGTTCCTGTTCTGGGTTGTTTTCTTTCGTTTTCACATCTGATGGTGGTAGTCCCAATGTTTTTTCGTTTTCAGATTTTAGTTGTTCAGCCTTCTTTGCATCGTCAGCCTCTTTCTGCATTAGGTATCTGGCCCCCAGCATTTCTTTCTTTGTTTCTGCCAGGTCAATCCAACTTTTTCCGACTTTAGCAGGGGTCAGTGATTTCAGAATTTGTGATACGCCAGGAGATATAAACTCGTCGGTTAGCGCATCCCACACTTTCTCTACAATATTCCCATCATTTTCGAGAGATTCATCGCCAAGTCGAAGAAGTAGTTCATAGGCTGCGTCCTTTGCTTCTTTGACTCGAAGCTTTTCTTCCTCTGTAGCCTTCGCCAAGGCTGCTTGTTTGGCGGCCTCTTCTGCCTTGGCCTGTGATTTTTTGATTTCGTCGCCGGATGGCTCGCCTTTTGGGTTGCCGTGGGGGCCTCCATAGGGAACAGATACATCGATGGGGGGGAGATTGAAGGTTTCTTGTGCTGAATATGAGCCATCAATATCAAGGGGATCCATGTCGAAGGAACCCGCGCTTATGCCCTTCGCATGAACCATAAGCGGAAAGAAAGATAAGGCTACCAGGAGGGGAACTACGACTGGGTTGTTCATAACGGGTGACCTGGCTTGAGAGTGTACGGCAAGCATATCTTGGATATGGCATTTCGCCATGTGTAGAGGTCCAATGAAACCGGACATCCATTTATGAGTGGCCATGGCGATCGCCCCATGAGACATGACCGGTCGAGGTGTACACGTCGAAGCCAGCGTGACGGGGCGATGGTGTTTTTCACCCAACCGGCACTCGAATAGGTCCTACTGAGGCGTGGTTTACGATTCAGTCGGATGGGACATTGCACATCGAGTTCTTGATGATGCTCTGCAAGCTTTGGGGGCCTTGCAAGGCCTTGGGTTTCAGCCCGCGAAACATCAGCGGTCATGAGGTTGTCGACGTCTCCTATGTGGACGAGCATTCGAAGACTTGCTGGACGGTGACCCTGTACAAGAGCAATGCCGAAGAGTTGCAACGCTTGTTGCCGCCCAAGACCTGATTCGTGATCTGCAAGGCGGGAGGTCCGGCCTGTCGCCTATCCGCATAACCAGATCAACCTTTGGCGCTGACGAGCTGCTTGTCCCACCCATTCAGCCCGACAGAACGGGAGACTCGACCTCCGGTTCTGTCGTTGCAAAACCTGTCACAACCGGGCGTAGTGCACCTTGCTCAGACCGAGAATGCCATAGGTGTTTCGCAGGTTCTCGTCCGTGGGCTCCTTGTCGCGAAGCCAGCGTACAGAAAGCCCCAGGTAGCACGCCCATTGGGCTCCCTGCTTGAAAGCAAGCCACTGCCTGGTTTTGGCCATTACCTCCAGATACTGATTGACCAGAATGTACTGGGTCTCACCAGCACTGTACTTGGCATGCAGGAATGCCTCCCGGTAATGAGGGGCCGCAGTGGTGTAGTCCTCGGCTCTGTAGGCAATAACACCTCGCAGCCAGTGGAGTAACCACGGCAGGCGCTCCGACAGGCCATTGTCCTTCATCTGCAGGGCGAGCTGATCGACCTCCTGCACTGTGGCCGAGGGCTTGTTCTTGAGGGCAAGCGCACGATCGAGGTAGACCTCCAATCCCGCCGGTTTATCCAGTTGCCAGCGAGCAATGACGTCTTGCCGGACCTTTGCGGCATACGAGCCATAACGCTTGTCCAGCCAGCGGATCACCTCCGGGCTTACAGCGCCCTTGCTGTCCATGTAGTGCGTCATCAATTCGTCCGCGGCGCTGCGTTTGGCTTCGAAAAAGCCCCAGAAACTGGGGGCCATCCTCGTGCCGAGTAGCACCTTTTCGCGAGCATCGTCGATGTTTCTTTCGCGGATTTCCTCTTCCAGGTTGCGCATGTACTCATCGATTTCCGCATTCATCCAACCCGCATACAGCTGGATTTGTCCGGCGAGCTCCTGCAGGTACGGTTCGCCAAAGGCATCTCTCGCATCCAGGGCGATGCAGGTCGTGATGCGAGCGATCGCGGCGCACGTGACAATGGCGTTCTGTAGTTGTTGATCGACAGGCTTGCCGGCTTGTGCCTGCGCAGCGAATGAGTCCTCGAGGTTCTTGACGAGCACGGGCAGCGAGGGGGGGCGCTTGGCCTTCTTCCAACTGCGTGCGGCTCGCTCGTTGCGCTTGAGGTTGTCATTCGGATCGTCCACCCCACAAGGGTGGTGGAACGTCGCCAGCGTTTGGCCGCAGGCGTCGTAGGCCCATGACAGCACCTTGTCGAGTGGCATGAACCATGCCTGATGTTCATCCCGGGTTGGCAGGTACCAAAACGCTTCGGGAGGGTGCGCCGATGCGTAGATATGCCCTTGGTACTTTATCCAGTCCCGAGCGAGTGCACGCACGGCGCCCTCGACGGCATAAGTCGTCAGGAAGTATCGGGTGGTGTCCGCTTTCGTGAGAAAGGTACCAATGCTTTTCACCATCGAGGCATACGACTCGTAAAGGTCGTTCAGCAGCTCGGTGATTTGAGTCGCCCGAAAGGGGCACCGGATATAGCGTGAAAGGGTCTTGGCATGGAGCTGGATAATCTCCTCCATGTTTTTCTGCAAGTGACAGTCTTCCTTGGCGATGCGTTCCAGGCGCTTGCGAAAGCTCTTTGCCTCGACTTCATCGAACTCGGTGTCGTCCTCGCGATCACGCGCCTTGCGGGGCAGTATCCCGCTGGCATCGACCAGGTACTTCAGCACTTCGCCGAGGGTGGGCGAGGTATATAGTCTTTCCATCATGGCTCCTTATGGGGCATCCCTGCCCGTGAAGATGTTACTTCTGATTGGGGTTCAGTTGCTTGCCGCGATTGCCATGCACCTGGGCGTTGGTTGGGTTCGAACCGCTGGTGCCCCGGTTGGCGTTCAGGGCATCGGAACGCTGGTTTTGCTGTTGGCGCTGTTGCGAGGGTTGTTTCTGCGACATGGGGGTTACTCCTGTGTTGGAGTTCGCACGATAAACGCGTACCGGTAAATTCGACGACGTCGAAAAAGGCGACGTGTTTTTCATAGGCCGAAAGGGATTCGGTCAAACCTGAAGGCGCTGGTCTTTTCGGTTGAGCGACACCAGCCAGGCCACGACCGTACCGCTGGCCGTCGAGATGACGTCGCGCGGTATCCGTGCGGATTTGCGCAAGTCAGCTTTCGTCTTTGGTAATTGTTGCTGCGCAGCCGACTCCCTATCTTGAATCGATGTAAATGCCCGGCATGCATCGGGTATTGCTCAAGAGCTCCGTCCTACAAGAAGCGTTTTCGCTACCTGCCAATAAAAAACGAGCCTGGGATGAATCATGAAACTCTACGAACTTTTCGGTTATGACCGCCACGGTGTTGTCAGCGAACTCGACACCGCGCTCAGTAAAGGAAAACTCAATACCAAGGACGTCAGCTTCTCTGCTTTGGGCTTCAACGCGCCGGCCTGGGTGGCCGCATCCTCGATGTCGATCCTCTATTCGATCTCCGGCCATCAAGCGCCCCTGGCGATCCTGATCGCCTTCTTCTTTCCCATGCTGGTACTGGCCGTATGCATGGTGTCGCTGACACGCCAGGCACCGTCGGCGGGGGGCATCTTTACCTTCTGCTCGCGCTTTTTGCACCCGGACGTCGGCTGTATCCTGGGCTGGACCTACGCCGTCGCCTGCATTGCCGTCACGCCGATGTGCGCGCTGATCGGCTCCGAATACATCCAGGCGCTGATTCCCTCCCTGGCCGGCGAGCTCAACGCGAAGATCATCGGTACGTTGCTGATCGCGACCTTCTTCGCGGTGTCGGTGCGCGGGGTTGGAGTGACCGCGAAGCTCGCCAGTACCTTTCTGGTTTTCGAGATAGCCGTGGTCGCCGGCCTCGGTTTCATGGGGTTGATCCATCCCCAGGTCGAGAACCTGTCCTTTGCCTCGATGTATTCGCTGCAAGGCGCCGGCGGTCTGGCGGCGATCGGCCCGGGCGTGCTGTTTGGCGTGTGGATGCTGGCGAACTTCGATTCGGCCATCAACTACATCGAAGAGGCGCGTGTGCCGGTGCGTACCGTGCAGCGCTCGCTGCTGATCGTCCTGACCTCGGCGTTCGTGATCTACAGCCTGGCGGCCATCGGCTGGCAGTACGCGGTTCCGGTAGAGCAATTGGCCGCGATTGTTGAAAACGGCAACGGCGGGCCCATCGCCGCGGTCGCCAATGTCTACCTGCCACCGGCCATGGCCTGGCTGGCGCTGTTCGTGGTGATTACCTCGGCCTGTGCCGGCCTGCAGATTTCGTCCAATTCATCGGCGCGCACGCTGTATCGGATGAGTGAAGAGGGTCATCTTCCCGGTACGTTTCGCGCGGTCAACCGCTTCAAGGCGCCGTGGTTCACCCTGGGCCTGGTGTCGCTTGCCGGTATCGCCCTGGTCTGGTGGAAGCCGCTGGACAAGATCGTCTGGTATTACGACGTGGTCACCATCACCCTGGTGATGTCCTACATCTCGGCACTGGCGGCCTTCATGGTCATGACCTGGAAGCAGCACAAGGCGCCCACCGCAATCCTGCTTTCGATCCCCGCCTTGTTGGCGCTGTTTGTGCTCGCCTATATCGGCTACACCGCCGGGGCCAACCCGGTGTCCCCGGAAGATCTCCATACCGCCTGGTACCTGGGTGCGCTGTCACTGGTGACCGGCGTGCTGATCGTGGTCTCGGGCAAGCGCCGCCGCAAAGTGGCCGGAGCGATACCGGCGAAGGCGTGAAGCCGTTCCCTGAGCTTTCCCTTTCTTATCGCCCATTCATCTGCTGACAACCAGGAGCAATATTGATGGCCAATGATTTTCCGCAACCTCTGGACGCCGCCGTCATCCCTCGTTTTGCCGGTATGCCGAGCTTTATGCGCCTGCCGATATTCACCGACCCGGCCGACGTGCAGATCGCCTTGCTGGGCATCCCCTGGGATGGCGGTACCACCAACCGCGCAGGCGCCCGGCATGGTCCGCGGGAGGTGCGCAACCAGTCGAGTATGATGCGCAAGGTGCACCACGTCAGTCATATTGCCCCCTATGACCTGGTGCGGGTTGGCGATCTGGGGGATGCGCCGGTCAATCCCATTGATCTGCTCGATTCGCTCAAGCGTATCGAAGCGTTCTATCGGCAGGTCCATGAGGTCGGCACCGTGCCGCTGTCCGTCGGTGGCGATCATCTGGTGACGTTACCGATCTTTCGCGCCATCGCCCGGGACCGGCCGATCGGCATGGTCCATTTTGACGCTCACTCCGACACCAATGACCGTTATTTCGGCGACAACCTCTACACTCACGGCACGCCGTTTCGCCGTGCGATCGAGGAAGGGCTGCTGGACCCCAAGCGCACGGTGCAGATTGGTATCCGCGGTTCGATCTATTCCGCAGAAGACGAAGACTTCGCCAGGGACTGCGGCATCCGTGTGATCCACATGGAGGAGTTCGCCGACATCGGCGTTGCCGCAACCATTGCCGAGGCGCGGCGCATCGTGGGTGACGAGCCCACCTATGTCACCTTCGATGTCGATGTGCTGGACCCGGCCTTTGCCCCGGGGACGGGCACCCCCGAGATCGGTGGCGTCACCACCTTGCAGGCGCAGCAACTGATTCGAGGCCTGCAAGGCCTGAACCTGGTCGGTGCCGATGTCGTGGAAGTGTCGCCGCCCTTTGACGTGGGCGGGGCCACGGCGCTGGTGGGGGCAACCATGATGTTCGAGCTGCTGTGCATTCTCGCCGACTCGATCAAGCGTCGCTCGTAGAAGGAGTCGCATCGATGATCGCCTGGCCTGAGAACAAACGCTTCGCCGTGACCTTGAGTTTCGACCTGGATGCAGAAAGCGCCTGGGAGCCATCCAGCCTGTCCGGGCGCCGGCTCTCCCTGCTGTCGATGGGGGCCTATGGCCGCCGTGTCGGAGTGCCGCGCCTGCTGGAGCTGCTTGCCCGCTACGGTATCCGCGCGCAGTTTTATATTCCCGCCCGAGTGGCCGAGATCGACCCCGAGGGGGTGCGCAGCATTGCCGCTGCCGGGCACGGGATTGGCTGCCACGGCTACTTCCATGAGCGTGTCGACGAGCAGACGCCCGAGCAGAACCTGCAGATTCTCAAAGACTCCAAGGCCCTCCTGGAAGCCACCATCGACCGGCCGGTCACCCATTACCGCGCACCCTTGTGGGAGTTGACTCCGGACGTCGTCGATTCACTCCTCGCCCTGGGTTTTCACAGTGACAGCAGCCTGATGGGCGATGACCGGCCGTATCGTGTCGGCAGTCCCGAAAAGAGCCTGCTGGAGCTGCCCGTTAGTTGGTTGCTGGACGATTGGGAGCAGTTCGCCTACTCGGCGGAGCCGGCGGTGGGCAGTGTGATCGAAGACCCGGACAAGGTCTTGCGACTCTGGTCGGCGGAGCTGGAAGGCATGCGTCACTACGCCAGCCATTTCATTCTGACCATGCACCCGCAACTGATCGGTCGCGCCTCGCGCATCGCGATGCTGGAGCGTCTGATCCAGCAGATTCAGCGCTATGACGATGCCTGGATCTGTACGCCTGATGATGTCTACGCTCGCTGGCAGGCGGGCGACCTGGTGCTGCCGCTGTACCCTTACTGAGGACGGATCATGAACATACTGGTAACCGGGGCCAACGGGTTTCTTGGTCAGGAAGTGGTGCGTCAGTTACTGGCCCGGGGAGACGAGGTGGTGGGCTACGACCGCAGCCTGGTGTGCGCCATCGAGCACGCGGCATATCGCTACGTGCAAGGTGACCTGGCCGACCTGGCGAGTCTGCTGGAGAGCTGCCGCAGCCGCCCGGTCGACGTGATCATTCATACCGCGGCGATCTCGCACCCGGTGGACTCGCGGCGCATTCCGCTGCAAACGGTGCTGACCAATGCCCTGGGCACCACCCATGTCTTCGAATGCGCCCGGCTCAGCGGTATTGCCCGGGTGGTCAATCTCAGTTCCGAATGTGCCTACGGACCCAATCGGGAAATGGACGTGATCGACGAGCGCGCGCCCCTTGAGCCGACCACGCCGTATGGCTGTACCAAGGTGTTCACCGAAAAGCTCGGCCAGGTCTACAGCGACCTGTATCAGGTCAGCGTGGTGTCGCTGCGTCCGGGCTGGATCTACGGTCCCGGGCAGTTCATGCAGTGCTACCTCAAGAGCATGCTCAGAAGCGCGATCGACAACGAGCCGTGGCATGAGGAGGAAGGTGGCGATTACCGCTTTCAGTACGTGCACGTGGTGGACGTCGCCCACGCCTGTGTCCTGGCGGCCAATGTTCAGGAAGAGCGCTTGCAGCAACGGGTGTTCAATGTGACGGCCGGCGAGCAGGACAGTTACCGGGCCGTCGCGGCACGGATTCGCAAGGTCTACCCCCAGGCCCAGCTCAGTATCGGTCCCGGTAGCTTGAGCGTGCTCGATGACAATGCGCGCTTCGATATTTCGGCGGCGGGCGGGCAACTGGGCTACCGCCCCCGGTTCTCCCTGGAGGAAGGCATTGCCATGTATGCGCAGTGGCTGGAACAGCATCCCTACTAATGGCCTGAAAGCCGAGGTGATTGATGAAAACCTATCTGGTAACCGGTGCTGCACAAGGCATCGGCCGCGCGGTCGCGCTTGCGCTCGGTGAACAGGGCAGTCTTGCCGTGCTTAACGACCTGCAGGAAAGCCCGGCGCTGCTGGCCCTGGCCGATGAGCTGAAGGCGCGAGGGGTGGAGGTGCGTCTTGCCCTGGGCGATGTGTCGGATCCGGCAACGGCGGAGCGTGCATTTTCCGGTCTGCAACGCCTGGATGTGCTGGTCAACAACGCGGGGTTCTTGCAGGAAGCGCCGCTGAGCGAGCTCAGCTTCGAGGCCTGGGACCGGATGATCCGCGTGCATCTGTATGGGGCGTTCCTGTTCTGCAAACCGGCGGCGGCCCTGATGACCCGCCAGGGCAGCGGCGCTATCGTCAATATCGCCTCCGATCTCGGGCAACTCGGGTGCGCCAATCTCTGCCATTACTCGGCTGCGAAAGGTGGAATCATTGCCCTGACCAAATCGTTGGCGCGAGAGTTGGCGGCCCATGGTATACGGGTAAACGGGGTTGCCCCCGGCGGCACCTTGACACCGATGGTCGAACGCCTGGGCGAGGCTTATATTCGCGAGGAAGCGTTACGTTACCCGATGCTGCGGCTGGGTACGGCGCAAGAAATCGCCGCCGCGGTGATCTTCCTTGCCTCGGCGCAGGCCAGTTTCATGACCGGGCAGATTCTGGGGGTCAATGGCGGCGGTGTAATGAACGGCTGATTGTGCTCGTACGCAAAAACACGAGGAGAGGGCGGCATGCTGGTGAACCTGACGGATGTGGATCTGCGCATGCTGCGGATTTTCTGCGCGATCGTCGATGCCGGTGGTTTTACGGCGGCGCAGGTCCCGTTGAACACCAGTCTGTCGCGTCTCAGCGTGCTTGTTCGCGACCTTGAGGTCAGGCTTGGCTACTCGTTGTGCAAACGCGGGAAAAGCGGTTTCCAGTTGACCGAAGAAGGTGAAGAAACCTACGCGGCAGCGCAGGAACTGTTCGCCAATATCGGCCATTTCCGCCAGCGCACGGCAGTGCTCAGCGGGCGCCATCGGGAGTTGTTGCGCATCGGCACGGTCGACAGCCTGATCACCCTCGAACACAGTCCGGTACCGGCGGCCATTGCCCAGTTGCGTGCGGGGCATCCCGGCGTTCATATCGATTTGCAGGTCATGCGGCCCGACGAGCTTGAACAGGCGGTCCTCGAAGAGCGCATCCAGGTGGCTGTCGGTGCCTTTCACCACCGATTGTCGGGGCTTCACTACCAGGCGTTGTTTGAAGAGGAACAGCACCTGTATTGCGGCCGCGGCCATCCGTTTTTCCAGCGGCCCGATCAGGATCTGACGTACGAAGAGCTGAGCGCGGCGGATTATGTCGACCGAGGCTATGTCGCCGAGAACAAACGACCGTGCGAGCTCCGGTTCGCCAGCGCGGTCAGCGCTTTTTCGATGGAGGCCATCGCACTGCTGATTTTTTCCGATACCTACATCGGTTACTTGCCCACGCACTACGCAGCGAGCTGGGTCGAGCGAGGCCGGCTGCGATCGATCATGCCGCAGCGCCTGGCTTATCGCTCGGCCTTTCACTGCATCACCCGCCAAGGGGTTGAGCAGAAGAGCACGGTAAGCCGCTTTCTCGACAGGCTCACCGCCCATGCCAGGCTGCATCTGCCTTAGACTCCAGGCGCAGGGCAGGGTGGAAGTCGCGCAGCATCGTGAAAAAATCGGACTGATAACACTGGCTTAATGCAGGTTTGGCGATATGGCCTTCACTCAACACTCTTGATGGGGTGTGGGTGATGTCTGCCCATGACGTTGAACAGCCTTTTGCGAGATTGCCCGGCACTCCATGAAGCGTTATCTGCGGTTTTGTCTCCTGCTCGTGATCAGCCTGGCGCTTCCCCTCAGCGGGATGGCGGGCGTTCGCGTATCGGCAGAACCGTGCCCGATGGAGATGACGGGCAAGACGACGATGGATGGCATGGGCCCGGACTGCTGTCAGGAGGCGAAGAACGGCGCCACCGAGCACGGCAAGTTGTGCAAGCCCGGCCAGGAGTGCAAGAGCGCAAGCATGCTGCAAGTCTCGGTGATCAAGCCGCCGATCAGCTTATCCCTCCCTGCCGTCATTTCCTTCTCCAGCGATTTGCTGCCCCTGCAGACCCCGTCCGGGGTGTGGCGCCCGCCACGGGTTTGATTCCTGTCCCTCATTGAGCCTCATGTCGCGTCTGCGCAAGAGGACTGTTGCGCCTGTCTTTTGGCTCGCGCAATGGAAGAACACAGGAACAACAAATTGCCGAACCTACCTGTTTTGAAGGAAAAACCGATGAAACGTACTCTGATTACCGTTGTAACCGCCATGGCTGTGCTCTCTTTGAATGCCTATGCGGAAGAGATGAATATGGGCGGAGAGTCGATGCAAACCATGACCAGGAACCGGGCGCCCAATCAGGTGGCCGTGGCCAAGGCAGAAGGTGTGATCAAGGCGATAGATGCCGAAAAGCATACGGTGACCATTGCCCACGGCGCCATCGCGTCCATCCAATGGCCGGCCATGACCATGGCGTTTTCTGCGACACCGGCGCAACTGGTGGGACTTCGCAAAGACGACCCTGTCACCTTCAGCTTCGGTCTCTCGGGCACTGTGGCAAAGATCGAGTCCATTGAAAAAATGAAGTAACGCGGGGAGGGGCTACCGGCTCGATGAGTCGGGTCGGTAGCCCATGCTAAATCAAACCGCTATCGCCTTGCTCACGGGGCCGAATGCGCTTCAGACCTGAAACCTGGCACGGCTTGTCAGTGCAATGTCCTCAAATACCGACTAGTGTTCGCAAGTTCCCGGAGCACAGGATTCTGTCGGCTGGTGGCGTTAACGGACGGAGCCTTTCCTTACCTGGGAGCACACCCTTATTTGCGCAATTGGAGAGCGACAGACATGGCAAGGTCGTACAGCTTGAGCCTGAAAAATAACTCCAGCAGGGCATGGACCTTTTATGTTTACCAGGTGCAGCCCAACGCAGGGATCGATAATGTTTTTCCCCTGGCCTGGCTCGCCAGCCCCTACAGCATAGCGCCAGGTGCGCAGATCACTTTCAACTGGAACACGGACTACGGTTTCATATGGGATGAGGTCGGGGTGGTCATGCCGGGGGTGACGTTCTCGGCCTCCGAATGCGTTCCGGGCGGGCTGCTGGAAAACAACACCATCAAGTTCAGTTGCAGCAACAATACGCCCAGATTTGAGGCGGCACTCACGGGCAACCCTGCCGGCTCACTGGTCATCAGTACCGACCAGACGGTGCCCAACGAGGTATTTTCCGTCGGTATCAGCATGAGCGGCGCCGGGACCTTCGTCACGCAAGCCGGCCCGAATCTGACCTCTGTCTTCACGCCGCCGTCGACACCGCGCTACTGGGTTGCCGCCGGGACAGGTGTGCACGCCGGAACTGTCCTGGATGCCACAGACGTCAATCAGAGTTTCGAAGTGATCTTCCCGGTCAACGTCTATGAAGTGGCGTTGAGCCTGGGGATGGACAACGTCTGGCGGCAAGGTTGAACGGTGCGCCGAGGGTCACTTGCAAGAGCGCGGATCCCGCGGGTATCGGATTGGCGCCGGCCTCAAGCATCATCATGCCGCGAGTGATGTGAACCGTAAAAGCACCAACGGGAAGCGAGGCTTCCCGTTGGTGCTCATGGCGCGTCCGCCGCGATCCCTCGCTCGACTTGAATATGTGTTTTTAGAATATCAATAGATTTCAATATTCTTTTCCGGACTTACAAAACGCCGCTACGCTCGCTGCCATTCCCCAACATCGCAGCATCCTCCACAGGTCGATCCCTCATGACAGCGTTTCGCTTTGCACCGACAGTACGCAAGCCTGGTCATGGACGTTCCTTGCGCATGGCTTTGGCGCTCACCACTCTTCTGACTCCTTTCCTGACGCAGGCGGCGACGCTGGACGAGGTCAAACAACGCGGCTACCTGTCGGTGGCCACGGAAGATGAATTCCGTCCCTTCGAGTTTGTGGACAACGGCAAGCCCACCGGCTTCGATAACGAACTGGTGCAAAAGCTCAAGGCTGCGGGACCCTTGGACGTACACCAGCAAATCATGCCGTTCACCGGGCTGCTGGCGGGTGTGGTCAGTGGCAAGTATGACGCCGCCATCACCGGTTTGCTGATCACCCGTGAACGCCAGCAGTCGCTGGATTTCACCACGCCGATTGCCGAAGCCACGGTGTTTTACCTCAAGCGCCAGGGCGATGACCGGATCAAGAGCGTCGCCGATCTCAATGGCCTGACCTTGGGCATCCAGGCGGGCAGTGCAATGTATCAGCGCTTGCCGGAGCTGGAGAAATTGCTGGCGGCCAGCGGCGGTAAACTGGGCAAGATCGTGCAGTACACCTCGTACCCAGAGGCGTACCAGGACCTCGCGTTGGGCCGTACCGATTACGTGGTCAACAATATCGTCGGCCTGAATGCCTTGCTCAAGGAGAAACCCGGTGTGTTCGAACTGGGTCAGGCGGTGTCGAGCAAGACCTACGTGGCCTGGGGCGTGGCCAAGGGTAACCAGAGCGTGCTTGATTACCTCAACAACTTCCTGGCCCAGGAACGCAAGAACGGCGATATCGCGCAACTCCAGCAGAAGTGGTTCGGCACGGTATTCCCTGAGCCGCCAGCGCATTTCGTCTCCGAATACTGATTGAGTCCACATGAACTTCGCTCAATGGGGCCTGGAACCAGGCCCCCTGTTGATGGGGGCGTTGGTGACCCTGGGCCTGACGGCGGTATCGATCGTCCTGGGCCAGGGGGTCGGCCTGGGGCTGGCGCTGTTGCGGCGCCAGCAATGGCCATTGCTGGGCCCGCTGCTGGCGGCGTATATCAGCGTGCTGCGCGCCACCCCGTTATTGACCCTGGCGCTGGCCGTGTTCTTCATCACCCCGGCGCTGGGGTATGACATCTCGGCACCGGCGGCGGCAGTCCTGGCCATGACCCTCAACACTTCGGCGTTCAACTGCGAAATCTGGCGCGGCGGTTTTGCGCAATTTCCCCGCGATCAACTCGATGCCGCCAAGGCCGGCGGCATGGGCGCGGTATTGCGTCTTCGGCGTATCGTGCTGCCGCAGGTCGGGCGTCAGGTGCTGCCGTTGCTGGTGAATGAGATGACGATCCTGATCAAGAACAGCCCCGCGGTGGCGGTGATCGGTATTGTCGAACTGACCCGCACCGCCGTACGCATCGGTGCCAATACCTACCGGCCGTTGCCCCCGTTGATTGCGGCGCTGCTGCTGTACATGGTGATCATCTGGCTGGTGGTGGCGGCGCAGCGTTATCTTGAACGTCACTACAAGGCGCGCTTCGCATGATCGCCCATGAGTTTACGGTGGTCTGGGAGCACCTCGGCGACCTGCTCGAAGGGGCCGGGCTGACGGTGGTGTTGTCATTGGTGGCAGGGGCTTCGTCGCTGCTGGTCGGCTGTGGCCTGACCTTGCTGCTGATGAGTCGCCAGCGTTGGCTGGCGTCGGTGTTGCGCGGCTTTATCGAGCTGATGCGCTGCACGCCGTTCCTGTTGCTGGCGTACCTGGTTTACTACGGCCTGCCATCCTTCGGGCTACGCCTGAGCAATATCCAGTCCGGGTTGCTGGCGTTGTTGCTGTACCACAGCGCTTATATCGCCGAGATCCTGCGGGCCGGCTGGTTGGCGCGTCCCCGCGAAGAAATCGAGGCCGGGTTGGCGTTCGGGTTTCGCGGTGTGCTGCTGGCACGGCGGCTGATCCTGCCGAACCTGTGGACCAGCAGTGCGCCGGCCTTGGGCAACCAGATGATCCAGGTGGTCAAGGACACCTCATTCCTGACCATCATCGCCGTGCCCGAGTTGACCTCGGCGGCCAACAGTCTGCAATCGAACTACTACATTCCCTTCGCGGCGTTGTTCTCCGCGGTGTTTTTCTACTGGCTGATTTGCGTCGCCATCGAGCTGGGTGTGTCGGTGTTGCGGCGCAAGGCGGAGCGCTATCAATGACTTCCTCGAATAACCCCACTGCCGTTGCCTTGCAGGTGGCGGGGTTGAACAAAAGCTTCGCCGGGCGCCCGGTGTTGCAGGGCATCGACCTGCAAGTGGCGGTGGGCGAAACCCTGTGTTTGCTCGGTCCCTCCGGTGCCGGAAAATCAACCCTGCTGCGCTGTCTGAACTGGCTGGAAGTGCCCGATAACGGCAGTATCCATGTCGCCGGCCAGCGCATTGGCTTCAATGAAGACGGCAGCAAAATGTCGGAGCGCAACATCGCCAGTATCCGCACCCGAACCGGCATGGTGTTTCAGAATTTTGCCCTGTGGCCGCACTTGACGGTGCTGCAGAACATCATGGAGGCGCCGCTGCACGTGCAACGCCGAGCCAGGCTGGAGGTACAGGCCGAAGCCTTGGAGTTGCTGGCCAAAGTCGGCTTGAGCGACAAGGCGGATGTCTACCCGGCCACCCTGTCTGGGGGGCAGAAACAGCGGGTAGGGATTGCCCGTGCATTGGCCAGTCGCCCGCAATTGCTGTTGTTCGATGAACCCACCAGTGCCCTCGACCCTGAGCGGGTCAGCGAGGTGCTGTCGATCATGCAGTCCCTGGCCCAGGCGGGCATGACCATGATCGTGGTCACCCATGAAATGGAATTCGCCCGGCGCAGCGCCGATCGTATCGTGTTCATGGACCATGGACGGATTGTCGAGACCGCTACCCCTACAGCGTTTTTCAGTGCGCCGCAAACCCGTCGGGCGCAGGAGTTTCTGTCCCATCAGCATCGCCCGGAGGCGCTCGCCCAACATGTCTGAAGCTCACGCCAATGCATTGGCCGTGCAACGTATTCTCGCCACCGAGCCGGTGCTGGTCGGGTCTGAACCGGCATCCTCGGCCCTGGGTCTCGAAACCGGCCACCTGGGGCATGCCGGCCCGCCGTTTGCTCATGCCGGGGAGATTCCGGCGGTGGTGCTCAACGCCCTGGCCGGTGCGACCGTGCACGAGGGCTGGGCGGGTGACGTCGATAGCGCCAGGCGGCTGATTCTCGACGGCGAAATCACCTTGCATGCCAATCACGATCTCGGCACCGTTTCGCCCATGGCAGGCGTGGTGCGCCCCGGCCAGTTGCTGATGTGCATCGAGAACCGCGCGGGCAACGAAGTGGTGCATGCCACCCTCGCCGAATCCGGACGTCGGGCGTTGCGCTTTGGTTGCTACGATGGCTTGATCGCTGAGCAACTCGATTACCTGGATCGGGTCATCGGTCCGAGTATCATCAAGGCGCTGCCCGCCGCAGGGTTATCGCTGTTGCCCCTGATTGCCCAGGGCATCGTATTGGGGGATGACACCCATCAACGCAATGTCGGCGCGATGTACGCCTTCGCGGCTCAGTTGCCGGGCCTCGAAGCCGAAAGCCGACAATGGCTGCTGGGCAACCCGCAGCACTTTCTGAACTATGCCATGGCTGCGGCCAAGCTGGCCCTGGACCGGGCCAGCGGCATCGCAGGTTCGTCGATCATCACGGCGATCGCGCGAAATGGCGTGCACTGTGGCGTGCGCATCGCCGGGGCAGGGCAGCGCTGGTTCACCCATGCAGCCAGCGAGCCGCAGGGGTATTTTTTTCCACCGCACCGGCCCCGCGACGGCCAGCCCGACCTGGGCGACAGCGCCATCGTCGAAGCCTACGGACTGGGCGGTACCATCGCCCATGCCGCCCCCGAACTGGCTCGCTTGATGGGCCAGGACTGGGTACAGGCCCGGGACTGCGGGCGACGCATGCGCCAGCTGTTTGTCGGCCAGCACCCACTGCTAGCCCCGGCGCTCGCCGGTCCTGAGGGCGTGGGCGCAGGGCTGGATGCTCGCGCGGTGGTCGCGGCGGGGGAACCGGTCCGGATTCATACCGGCATCGCCCACCGCGACGGTATGACGGGCTGGATTGGCATCGGCGTGGCCCTGGCGCCGGTGGAATGCTTTCAGGCTGCGCTAGAGGCGCTCTGACTTTTCTGCTTGAGGACTCTACGAATGACCCAAGACACGCTGCATCACTTTGTGCCCAATGCCAGCCCACCGCCGCCTTCGGCGATGTATTCCCACGCAGTGCAGGCCGATGGCTGGCTGTACGTCACCGGGCAATTGCCCACCGACCCTGACGACCCCACCGCCGAGCTGCGTGACGGTATCGAAGCGCAGGCGCAGCTGTGTTTCGAGAACCTGCGGCGCATCGTCGACCATGCCGGTTACAGTCTGGATGACACCCTGTTTGTGCGCATCTACCTGAGCGACTACGACAACGACTTCGCGGCGTTCAACCGGGTGTACGTGGAGCATTTCAATAATCCGCAAAAACTACCGTCGCGTACCACCGTGGGGGTCACCCGGCTGGGGCGCAAGGCGCTGGTAGAAATTGACCTGGTGTGTTTCAACCCTAAGCACAAATAGAAAGACCGAAATCCGCCCTGGAACCGAAATGAAAATTGGCGTGATTTCCGATACCCAGCGGACGGGTATCCTCAGGCTAAACAGCCTGAGGCATCCGAGAAAAGTACGGGAAGTCGGAACAGATGGGGGTTTCTGTTCCGGACATCCAGTATGGATGAATGGCTCTATGAAATGCGTCGAAAGTGGATCTTTTTGCCGATCCATTCAGCTCATATAGTCGCTCTGTGTCCTGAACAGTGAGTAGTGGTTATTAGTGCTACTTATTCAAGAGGACGAGAGTTTCTACTGTATGGAAAGCTGATATATGAATTACAAAAAATGCTCTATCGGCGTTGGCGCGTCCGCGCTTGTAGTGTTGTCAATCCTGCGGTTATCCGGTGGTCAACCACCTGCCAGGGAAGACTTCATAAAGTACCCGTCCCTGCGGCAAAAGTGGTTGACGCTATGCGACCCGCGCAGCAACCTCGCGGAAGTTAATAGTGAAGGTTGCAAGCATTTGCATGAATGGCAGGCCGCCAACGAACTCCCTGTTCTGGATAACTTGATGAGTCAGAATCTGGGTAAGTAACCAGTAGCTAGTTTGGGCCTCCTGGCGCGGGTCAACTGGTAGGCAATGGCCAACCAGATAAACCACCCTGGCATGACCATCAAGGCAATACGGGTGTCAGGCCTTAACGCCAGCAGACATAGAACAAAGCCCAGGAACGCCAGGGAGAACCAGGCCATCGGCACGCCGCCAGGCATCTTGTAGGCGGATTGTGCATGCAGGTCGGGCCGTTTTTTGCGATAGGCAATGTACGAAGCCAGGATGGTCGACCAAGTGAAAATCACCAGGATCGCCGACACCGTAGAGACGATGGTGAAGGCGGTCATGACTTCTGGAACGATGAACAGCAACAGCACGCCCACCAGCATCAGCAGTGTGGTGAACGCCAGGCTCGGCAACGGCACACTGTTTCCCGACAATCGCCGAAAAGCTCCTGGAGCATTGTCATGGCTGGCCAATCCAAACAGCATGCGACTGGATGAAAATACGCCACTGTTGGCCGATGAGGCGGCAGACGTCAGCACCACAAAGTTGACGATGCCGGCCGCCGCGGGAAACCCTGCCACCAGAAACAGTTCGACGAAGGGGCTCTTGCTGGGCGAAACCTGCTGCCAGGATGTCACCGCAATGATGCAGGCCAGTGCCAGCACATAAAACAGGATGATCCGCAGCGGAATCGAGTTGATGGCTTTGGGCAGGGTCTTCTCGGGAGAGCGGGTTTCGGCGGCAGCGGTACCGATCAACTCGGTGCCGGCAAAGGAGAAGATGGCCATCTGGAAACCGGCAAAAAAACCGAACAGACCGTTGGGGAAGGCGGCCTGTTTATCCAGCAGATGGCTCAGGGAGGCAGTGACGCCGCTGGGTGAGACGAAGGCGCTGGCAATCAGCACCAGGCTCACGCCAATCAAGGTCACGACTGCAATGATCTTGATGATCGCGAACCAGAACTCCACTTCACCGAAAAGCCTGACGGTGAGTACGTTCAGGGCGAACAGCGTCAGTAGCATCGCGACGGCCGGGATCCAGGCGGGTACGTCGGGGAACCAGTACTGGAAGAACCCGCCGACCACCACCGCATCGCCCACCACGGCGACGCTCCAGCTCAGCCAGTACGACCAGCCGAGGAAGAAAGCCGCTCTCGGGCCGAGGTAGGCACCGGCAAAATCCGCGAAGCTTTTGAAGTTCAGGTTGGAGAGCAGCAACTCGCCCATGGCACGCATGACGAAGTAGACGAACAGACCGATGATCATGTAGATGAGGATGATCGAGGTGCCGGAGAGGGCAATGATCTTTCCGGAGCCCATGAACAGACCGGTACCGATGGCACCTCCCATGGCCATCAACTGAATGTGACGATTGCTGAGCGTGCGCTGCAGCGCGGGCTGTTCAGCCAGCCCGGACGGAGTCGATTTCATTGCAAAACCTCTTGGTTTTATGTTTTTGAGTTTTGGCAGAAAGTGGATGTCTGGCGTTCTTGTCTGGGATGCAACGGCTACTGACGCTGGCGATCAGCCGACGGTGCGCAGGCGCGAGGTCGCTACTGGCTGATCAAGCAGTTGGTAGAGGTTTTTGATGTTGGCGGGCGTCGGCACCAGATGGATGCGCTCACCGATGGCATGTTCCCGCGCCAGGTCGTGCATGTAGCGCAGTGATGAAAAGTCTTCCAGGGCAAAACCCACCGAATCGAAAACGGTGACCTGTGCGTCATTCTCGCGGCCGGGGACTTCGCCCTGAACAATTCGGAAGAACTCGACGACGGGAAAGTCGGCCGCCAATTGTTGAATATCGCCTTCAATCCGGGTTTGCGCTTCAAACTCAACGATGACCCGGGCATTGCGCAGGATGTCGGCATGCAGTTCGGTTTTCCCCGGGCAGTCACCGCCGACGGCGTTGATATGCATGCCGGGCTCTATCATCTCGGGCATCAGAATCGTTGCATGGGCCTTGTCTGCCGTGACCGTGGTGACGATGTGCGCGCCCTTGACCGCTTCCTGGACCGAGTTGGCCAGAATCACCTTGATAGCCGGGAAGGCTGACAGGTTATGCTTCAACTTGAGTGAAGCGTCGCGATCGATATCGAAAAGGCGGATTTCCTGGATGGACAGCATTTCGTGGAAGGCCAGGGCCTGAAATTCGCTCTGGGCACCATTGCCGATGATTGCCATGACGCTTGCATCCGGGCGCGCCAGGGACTGCGCGACGAGGGCGGAGGTCGCGGCAGTGCGCACGGCGGTGGTGAGCGTCAGTTCGCTGAGCAAGGTTGGATAGCCACTGTGGACATCGGCCAGCACACCGAAAGCCATGACCGTCAGCAAATGGCTTTGACCGTTGTCCGGGTGGCCGTTCACGTATTTGAACGAGTACTGTTGGCCATCGTCGGTCGGCATCAACTCGATCACGCCGTTGACCGAATGATTGGCGGTGCGAGGCGACTTATCAAACTGTGCCCAGCGTGCATAGTCCGCTTCGATGTAAGCGGCCATCTCGCGGATTGCCCGGCGGATGCCTACGGTGGCGAACAGGCGTGCGGCATGATCGACGTCTATGAAAAGCGTCATGTTTTTATTCTCCGGTTCAATAGTTGAAACGCTGCGACTCAGAGGAGGATTCAGGCGCGTTTGCTCTCGTAACCTTGCAGCACGTTGACCGCATTGATCCCGATTTCATCGACCATGTAGCCACCTTCCATCACGAACAGCGTGGGGCAGCCCACACCCGCGATCAGCTCGCCGATGCCGATGAAGTCTTTGCTTTCCAGCAGGAAGTGGCTGATGGGATCGTCCTTGAACGTGTCGACACCCAATGAAATGACCAGCACTTCAGGGGCAAATTGCTGGAGCTTTCCGCAGGCGTGGAGCAGGGCGTTACGGTAGCTTTCCCAGGTGGTGTTCTTCGGCATCGGATAGTTCAGGTTGTACCCTTCGCCGTGGCCTGCGCCGACTTCGTGGTTGTGGCCCGAGTAGTATGGATAGGACACCGACGGCTCGCCGTGCAGCGAGACAAACATGACGTCGCTGCGCCCGTAGAAAATGTTCTGCGTACCGTTGCCGTGATGAAAGTCGACGTCCAGCACCGCGACACGCCGGGCGCCCTGGGTAATGGCCTGCTGCGCGGCAATGGCGGCGTTGTTCAGATAGCAGTAGCCGCCCATGTACTCACGCGCGGCGTGATGGCCGGGCGGGCGGCACAGGGCGAAGGCACTGTCGTGGCCTTCATCGATCAGCGTCAGGCCGGTGAGGGCGATATCGGCACTGGTCTTTACCGCTTGCCAGGTGGTGGCGGTAATCGGCGAGCCGGCGTCCATGGCATAGAAACCGAGCTTGCCATCGATGAACGTCGGCACTTGCTCGTTGGCCAGATCACGCACTGGCCACACCAGTGGCAGGGCATCATGAGTACGCCCGCTCGTACACCATTCTGCCCAGGCGCTTTCCAGGAAGCTGACGTAGCGTTCGCTGTGGGCGTTGACGTAACACGAGCGGTCAAACGCACGCGGTTCGATGATCTGGCCGAGGCCTGCCTGCTTGACTCGACTATGGACCGTATCGGCTCGACTGGGCTGTTCGAACGACGGCTTGAGCACGCCATCTTTCAATTCGGTGCCGTGGTGCAGGCGGTGGGAATCACTGAAAACTGTAAACATTCTGCGCATCCGTTAATGTAAGCCGGTTCGAATATTTTGTTCTGGACGGACTGCGATTTCTTTGCTTTGTGTTCGTGATTTTCCAGATTTTTCAGGAATTTTTACCCAGGAGTGGTGGTATGCAGAAAAAATTATCCAAGCGCATCAGTCTCGACGAGACCGACCTGGCGATACTCACGTTGCTGCAGGACGATGCGAGCATCTCCAATGCCGAGCTCAGCGAGCGCTTGTCGTTGAGCCTGACGCCCTGCTGGCGGCGGCGTAAGCGAATGGAAGAGGCGGGCGTCATCAAGGGCTACCAGGCCAACCTTGATCGACGCCTGTTGGGGTTGGATATCATGGCCTTCGTGCACATCCGCTTTTCCACCCATGCCGATCATGCGCCGGACGCCTTCGAGGCGGTGATTGCGCAATTGCCCGAAGTGTTGTCCTGTCACAAGATCACCGGGGATGCCGATTACGTGCTGCAAGTATTGGCAGAGGATCTTGATAGCTACAGTGACTTTATCGAGCAGGTGCTCCGGCGGCAGATGGGCATTGCATCCATCCAGTCCAGCCTGGCCTTACGCGAGGTCAAGGCCAGTAGCCGTATTGCGATACCCAAATCGAGCAAGGAGTAAGGGCATTGGCTGAGACTGGAGAAAATCCGGTGATAGCCGATACACTCTCGTCCAGATCGACCGAGCCACTGATCCATGAACCTGACTGACGCTGTCCTCATCCTGCTACTGGCCGCGCGTATCCATGGTACGGATGATGCGGTGCGGGCATCGGCCAAGAGCTGTGTGAAGAAGCTGCCGCGAGGCAAGCGCGACCTGATCTACAACGTGATCAACAGCCGCAGCCCCATGGAACTGGTTGCCTTCCTGGCGGAAAATCTCCAGGACTGAAACCGCTCGCTTGATTGCCGCCAGCCAGGTCGGCGCTCCAATGGCCGTACAGTTCGACACCTCTTGAGACCTGATTCGCATGACCCTGGATCTTCGACTGCTCGTGGCCTTTATCGCCGTCGCCGAAACCGAAAATGTCGGGCAGGCCGCCAGTCGCCTGCATATTTCGCAGTCGCCCCTGAGTCGCCAGATCATCCAGCTTGAAGCACAACTGGGGTTGCGATTGTTCGAGCGCACACGCCAGCGCATGCAATTGACTGGCGAGGGCCGCCTTTTCCTGAGCGAGGCCCGTGGCCTGGTCGCGCATGCCGCTGAAGTCGCCCAGGCCGCGCGCAGCATTGCGCGGGGTGAAACCGGCCACATTGCCGTGGGGTATGTAGAGGGGGCCTTGCACTCCAATGTACTGCCGCGTGCGCTGGCGGATCTGCAAGCGGCTCATCAGTCGGCCACGTTCGACATTCGTCCGATGAGCTCTGCGCAACAAGTCGAAGCGCTGCTCAACAAGGCGATCGATTTCGGCCTGGTTTATGCCGCGCCCGATCGCGCAGACATCGACTGCGCGGAGGTGTCCAACGAGGCGCTGTTGCTGGTGCTCGGCAAGCACCATCCCTTGGCTACGCGGGCAGAGATTGCTCCCCGGGACTTGAATGGCCAGCGCTGGGTTTCGCTGGCGCAATCACGCAATCCGGCCGCCAGGCGGCGCTTTCTGGAGAACTGCGCGGCGTGTGGTTTCTCGCCTGACATCAGGACGGAGGCCAATGACCTGTTGGCCGTCTTGCGGCTGGTGGCTGCCGGCCTGGGGATCACGGTCGTTCAAGCCAGCCTGCGCGATCTGCTGGCCGACAGCGTTGTATGCCGCGAGATTCCCTGGTATCCGGTGAGAATCAGTGTCTACGCCATTTGGAGGAAGGGGGACGCCAAGCCACTTGTGGGTTTCTTGAGCAAGCTTCTGGCGTCCTGCGACAGTCCGGTTCAGCGATAGCCGGTCACGGCATGAGGAACGTACAACGCTTCAAGTTGCTCAACTTCATGCTGGGTCAGCTGGATGTCCAGCGCGGCGACGGCGTCGTCCAGCTGGGCCGACCTGGATGCTCCGACGATGGGGGACGAGACCCCGCGATGGCCTAGCACCCAGGCCAGTGCAACTTGTGCCATCGGCACGCCTCGTTCCCTGGCTATCTGCTCGACAGCGCCAATGACCTGACTGTCAACGAGGTCGGTCGCATCCAGCACGGACTTGCCGAACTCGTCAGATTGGCTGCGCGCGGTCTGTTGGCCGTGAGGCCTGGTCAGTCGACCTCTTGCCAGGGGGCTCCATGGCATCAGGGCGACACCTTGGTCCATGCACAGCGGAATCATCTCGCGTTCCTCTTCCCGGTAGATCAGGTTGAGGTAGTTTTGCATCGATACGAAGGGCGTCCAGCGGTTGGCCCGGGCCACTTCCTGAGCCTTTGCGAACTGCCAGGCGAACATCGACGAAGCGCCGATGTAGCGAGCCTTGCCGGCTTTTACCACATCGTGCAAGGCCTCCATGGTCACTTCGATGGGCGTGTGGTAGTCCCAGCGATGAACCTGATACAGGTCGACGTAATCCAGACCCAGGCGCATGAGGCTGGCATCGATACTCGCCAGGATAGCCTTGCGGGAAAGGCCTTTCTCGTTCGGCCTGGCCGTGCCTTGCCCCATGCCGGCGGGGAAGAAGACCTTGGTCGCAACGACGGTTTCATCGCGGCGAGTGAACTCCTTCAGCAGCTTCCCGACGATGATTTCCGATGTGCCGGCGGAGTAGCTGTTTGCCGTGTCGAAAAAATTGATGCCCTGGTCGACCGCGTGCTTGAAGATCGGTCGACTCGCCGCTTCTCCCAATGTCCAGGCGTGAGTGCCGGCAGTGGCCTCACCGAATGTCATGCACCCGAGGCAGAGGCGAGAGACATCCAGCCCGGTATTGCCCAACTTGACGAATTGCATAAATTGACTCCCGAGTGTCCCGTTACTCAGTCCGTGGGCCAAATCCACCGTAAGGTTTCAGCGGTACAACCGAGGTCACTTCCAGCATGCCGTTGTTGACCAGCGGCAACGTTGCCAGCTTTTCGCGAACAGCATCTTCGCTTTCGGCTTCCACCAGCAGGCATGCGCCACCCATATCGCCACGATGCCAGATGGTGCGGATAAACCCTTCCAGATAAAGCGCTCTGGCGCGTTGCGCTTCGGCTTCAATAAACGGTGCAAAATCGGCGTCTGAAAACCGCTCCGAGACACGGCGTGATAGCGTGATGAATTGCATCCAGTTCCCCTTTAAGGCGCTCGTTGTTTAAACCTCCCATTGATCATTGCAAAAAAACCGGATGCCGGTCCAAGACGCATTCTGCACAGCGTGAGACCGGATCTGCATGACCTTGGAGGGCTGCATTCAAGGGGCGAAGGACGCAGTGAAGGTCGAAGCATGAAGCGGCTCACCGGCAAAATCGCCGCCGGCCATCGCAGGTATAAAAAAGCCCTCACATCGCGCTGTCGTGGGCAGGCGGTGAGGGCAAAAGGGGAAAGCGGGGCAGGGAGGGTTCAGGATTTGCGTTGCAGGGTGTGGTAGCCCAGTGCCGATCGGGCTTCCCTGAGGGATTTTCCTTCGGTGAGCAAGGCACGGATCCTGGCTTCCACGCCTTCGATGGCGCGGGCAGTCGTTGCCACTTGATGGGCGCGGTCCCGGGGCACGATGACCACGCCGTTGGCATCGGCGATCACGATGTCCCTGGCGCAGACGCGGGCCTGGCCGATGGAGACCGGCTGATTGATCGATTCCACTTCGACCCGATCCTTTCCGGTGCGCATGAACCGACCTTTGCTGAACAGCGGGTAGCCGTCGCCCAGCGCCTTGCTGACATCCCGGCAGACGCCGTCGATGACGGTCGCCGCAATCCCTTGGCTCCCGGCATATTGGGTCATGATGTCACCCCAGACGGTGCAGTCGGTGCGCCCGTCATTGTCGATGACCACCACATCGCCCTCGGCCACGTCATCGACAAAGTCGCCGACCGTTCCGGGTGGGCAACTGGCGGTGACATAACGCACGGTGAAGGCCGGGCCGACGACCACCTGGCGATAGTTGTCCAGGGGCATGATGCCCAGGCACTGACCCGGCAGGCCCAGTTTGTCCAGGGCATCGGACACGCCTGGCGTATCCAGGCCTTCAAACAGCGCAACCAATTCTTGGTCTTCGGGGGACATAGCTAACTCTCGCGGTGATGGAATCGTTGATGCACAAGCCGCTCAAGCGAACGGCTCGGTTTTATTCAGTGGGCGGTTCAATCAGCGGCGCTTGACCGCGCCCGTGGCTCGGAGATGGTCAGCAGGAGGATGAAACTGATCAATGAGCCGATCGCCAGCCAGGCAAACACATAGTTCCAGCCATAGTGATCCAGCAGCAGGCCGGTGATGAAAGGTGTGGCCGCGGCGCCCAGCTGACCGATCATGTTCACGATGGCGTTGGCGATGGGGAATGTCTTTTTGGTCGCCAACCCCATCGGATAAACCATGTAGGACGAGAAGCCCAGACTGAGGACGACACCGGTCAGCAGCAGCAACAATCCATAGGCCAGCGGTTCGGCAGGCGAACTGATCAGCAGGTACATCATCAGCGATGTCCCCAGTGCCGACAGCAACATCCCGGGCTTGCGCCGCCCGCCCAAGAATCGATCCGAGCAGAAACCGCCGATCAGGTTGCCAAGCACGGCACCCACCCAGGGCGCCGCCGATACCAGCCCCATGTTCATGATCGAGAAGTGTTTGACGGTCATCAGGTAGGTCGGAATCCAGGCCAGCAATACGCTCGATACGCCCAGTTGGAAGCAGTAGCTGGTGGCGCAACCCCAGATGTTCCAGGAGGTGAACACCTGTTTGTTGGTTTCCAGTGGCGTTTCCTGGCGAGCCCGTATGAACCGGTCAAGTTTTCCCAGCCAGGACGGGGCCTTTTTGGGGCAGGTTTGTTGAGTCGCCTGGGCGCTGTCGGTTGTTTCAGTGATGTAGCTGAGCTCGGCGGCGTTGACGAACCGGCTGCGGGCGGGATGATCGCTGACGACGAAGTACCAGACCACCGCCAGGACGATGCCGGGCACGGCAAAAAAGTAGAAGATTTCTCGCCAGCCCCAGACCGAAATGATCACGGCGCAAAGAGGTGGCACGATCACCGGACCGAACTTGACGGCGGACAGGAAGATCCCGGAAGCCGTGCCCTTTTCCTGTGGGGGAAACCAGTTGTTGATGGTCGTGGTCATGCTGATCGGCAGGGGACCTTCAGCGACGCCCAGGCCCAGGCGATACAACTTGAGGGCAAGCAGTGAACTGGCTGTGCCCACCAGGCCCGTCAGCATTGAGGTCAGTACCATGGCCCCCGGCAGGATCCGGCTGACACCGAAGCGACCGAAGGCAAAGCCGGAGGGAATCTGTACCAGGGCATAGGCCAGCAGAAACAGGCTCATCAAGCCGCCGGCCTCGGTGTTGCTCATCTCGAACTCTTTGCGAATAAACGGCAGCGCAACACCCAGGTTGGCCCTGTCGGCGGCGGCGATGGTGTAAATCAGAAAAATCAGGGTCGCGACCACCCAGCGGTAATTGCTGCGCACAGCAGGCTTTATGATTTCAGGCATGGACATGGGGGCAGACCTTATTTTTTTATGGGTGTTGTCCGCTCAAAGTAGTGATTGTGAATCTGCAAAAAAAGCGACAAATACTCTCGTCAATAAATCACTTTTATTGATGGGAATGGGGCGTGCAATGCGTGGGTCATGGAGTGTGCAGATGTGAATAACACGGGAGGAAAACCGGTTTACTGGCGCCCCGATCGCCAAAGTGAGCTTCACTGATAGAGGCAGCGCCCGGGGTTTCCAATGACAGTCAGACGCTGCCCACACGGGAGCAGACGACGATGAGCAACGAGCAGGCGGTACCCGCGACACGAGGCGTCACGGTGGAGTTACTGGCAACGATTGACCTGGGCCCTGAGATCGAGGGCATGGCCGGGCGTCAGCTACGGATGCGCAAGGTGACCATCGAGCCGGGAGGAGTCTTCGGGCCCGTCCATGATCACAAGGACCGGCCCGGCACCGTCTACATCCTGCAAGGCACGCTCACCGACCATCGCGATGGCATCGCCACGGACTACGGCCCCGGAGTGGGCTGGCCGGAGGACAGAAACACCACGCACTGGCTCGAAAACCGGAGCGCCGTCACCGCGGTGGAAATCTCGGTGGATATCGTCAGGTTGGGGTAGATCCCTTCACCGCCGCTCAAGCCTGGGCAGCGGCTTCCAGCATCTTGCGCAGCCAGCAGTGGGCGGCGTCCTTGTCGAACCGTGAGTGCCAGGTGGCATACAGGTTGTAGCGCCGCACCTGGACGGGCAGGGGGAAAGACTCCAGGGTCCCGGCATAACGCGCCAGGAACTGTGCCGGCAAGGTGCAGACCAGGTCGGTCGCCTGCAACATCACCGGCACCAGGCTGTAGTACTGCACGGAAACCCCCACGCGCCGGCTGAGCCCGTGTTCCGACAACGCGTCATCCACGAATCCGCGAAAACCCCCGCCATCGCCTGACACGATCACATGTTCGAGCTGCGTGTACTCCTCCAGCGACGGCGGTCGTGTGCCACGTGGATGGCCGATGCGCTGCGCCATCCTGAATTCCTCTTCCAGCAACGGCTGCTGGGAGGCTTTGGCCACGGCGTCCCTGGAGGTCAGGGCAACATCGATTTCGCCGTTTTCCAATTGTTCGGCCAGCCTGTGCTTGTCGAGGCCGCGAAACGCAAAGCGAATGTCCTGACAGCCCGCTGCACGGGTCAACTGGATCAGACGGGGGCCGATAATGGCCCCCGCATTGTCGTTGGCGGCAATCGAAAACGTCCGCTGTGCGGTCTGGGGATCGAACTCGGGCGTGTGGTTGATCACGTCTTCCAGCGCTTGCAACGCCAGGCGCAAAGGCTCCTGCAAGCGGGCGCCGTGAGGGGTGAGGATCATGCCTTTGCCCGAGAGCGCCGGGGTGAGCAGCGGGTCGCCGAACAGATCGCGCAGCCTCGACAGTTGTGCCGAGAGCGCCGGCTGGCTGATGGCCAGGCGGGCCGCCGCGCGGGTGACATTGCGTTCATCAAGCAGGGTACTGAGGGAGGCCAGCAATGCCAGGTTATGACCGGTGATATTCATCGTGCTTATGCCTCGTATCCTGAGAGTCGATTTCACCGACAAGGGGCGGCTATATAACATTTTCCCCATCGACCGGTAACGGCTTGGAGATCGAACCGCATGTGCACCTACCATTTTGGCAACGTCTCGGTGACCCGGGTCACCGAGCAGCGTGGCCCCGGATTTACCCCGGAGATGCTGTACCCGGACTGGGACTCTCAGGCGTTGGAGCCGCACCGAACGCTGATGGTGCCGGACTGCTTCGACCCTTTGTTGAACCGCTTTATCGCCAGTATTCACACCTGGGTGGTCAAGACGCCACACCACACGATCCTGATCGACAGCTGTGCCGGCAACCACAAGGAGCGGCCCGGCATGCCGCGCTTTCACCAGCAGGAACTGCCGTTTCTGGAGCGCCTGGCCGAGGCCGGTGTGACCCCCGAGTCGGTGGACTATGTGATGTGTACCCACCTGCACGCCGACCACTGCGGTTGGAACACCCGGTTGGTGGACGGACGCTGGGTGCCGACGTTCCCCAACGCGAAGTACGTTTTTTCCAGGGCCGAACATGAGTATTGGCTCAACCAGATCGGCCAGGAGGGGTTCAACGCCAATGTGTTCGAAGACAGCGTGCTGCCGGTGATAGAGAAGGGCCAGGCGCTGATCGTCGACAACGAAGGCCTGATCAGCGATACGTTGCTGATCCACCCGACACCGGGCCACAGCGTCGGCCACCTGGCCATCGAGCTGTTGCATCACGCCCAGGGCGGGCTGTTCAGTGGTGACATCATGCACCAACCCTTGCAGGTGTTTCGGCCCGAGTGGAACAGTTGTTTTTGCAGCCACCCGGAACAGGCCCGAGCCTCACGTCGCTGGCTGCTGGAGCAGGCGGCAGAGCGCGGCTTGACGGTGTTCACCAGCCACTTCGCCAACACCTCCGCCGGTCTTGTGACCGAGGCGGGCGGCCAGTTTGACTGGCGGTTTATCTGAGTCCATGGGAGAACCTTCGATGTCCATCATCACCTGTAACGAATTCATGATCCCCAGCGATACACCCGGGATCGAACTGTATGTCCGCAATAAACACCGGGCGGATCTGGCGACCTGGTCGGGCGAAAAAACGCTGCTGTTCGTGGCCGGCTCGACGTATCCGGCCTCCAGCACCTTTGACCTGGCACTCGATGGCCAATCCTGGATGGATCAACTGGCACAACAGGGTTATGACACCTATCTGGTCGACGTCCGCGGGTATGGCCGCTCAAGCAAGCCGCCAGAAATGTTGCAGCCGGCAGAGGACAATCCTCCAGTAGTGCGCGCTCCCGTCGCAACCAGCGATGTGGCCGCCGCCGTGGCCTTTGTGCGTCAGCGTCGCGGGGTCAGTCGCATCAACCTGATCGGCTGGTCGTGGGGCACCTCGCTGATGGCGAGGTACACCGCCGAGCACAATGAGGCCGTGGTCAAGTTGGTGCTGGTGGCGCCACAGTGGCTTCGTGAAACGCCAAGCCTGGCAGACAACGGCGGCACGCTGGGTGCCTACCGCATCGTCAAGCGCACCGAGGCCAAGTCCCGCTGGTTGAATGGCGTACCGCAGGAGCGGCAGACAGCGGTGCTGCCCGAGGCATGGTTCGAAGCCTGGGCCGACGCCACATTCGGGCCGGGTGAAACACAACTCAAGGCACCCAATGGCACGGTGCAGGACAGCCGGGAGTTCTGGACGGCCGGCCGGCCACTGTACGACCCTTCACTGATCCGGGTGCCGGTGCTTATCGTGCACGCCGACGGTGATCGCGACTGCCCGCTCGAGTTGTCTCGTGCGGTGTTCTCGAAGCTGACCCAGGCCGCCTATCGGCGCTGGGTGGAAATCGGTGAGGGGACGCACAGCCTGTTCATGGAGCGCAATCGTTGGCAGGTGTTCGGGGCTGTGCAAGCGTTTCTGGATGAGCGCGCCCCGTATCAGGCGAGCCCTGCAAATGCGTTGAGCGTGTCGCCTTCCATCCGATAACGCACCCACTCGGGTTGCGGTTTGGCGCCAATGGACTGATAGAACTGAATGGCCGGCTCATTCCAATCCAGGACGCTCCATTCAAATCGGCCACACCCTTTGTTGCACGCTTCACGCGCGAGGAACTGAAGCAACAACTTGCCGGCGCCAACGCCCCGATGTTCAGGGCTGATGTAGAGGTCCTCCAGATAAAGACCATTGCGGCCCAGCCAGGTGGAATAGCTGAAAAAGTACAGGGCAAAACCGATGGGCTGATCGCCCCTCGAACAGATCAGCGCATGCGCGGCTGCCCCCTCGGCAAACAGCGTGCGTTCGATGTCTTGGACGGTGGCGGTCACTTCCTGCCTGGCCCGTTCATAGTCAGCCAGTTCCGTGATGAAGGCCAGGATCTGGGGCGCATCGCTGGGCCGGGCCGGACGAATATGAAGTTCCACGATGATGTCTATCCACTTGAGAAAAGGAGGACTGATGCTAGATGAAGCCATACACTGCATGTACTGCAATCTCTTCAGCTTAAAGTGAATATCATGCATTCAGTGCTGCGCCGTCTTGATCTCAATCTGCTGCTGACGTTTGACGCCTTGTATCGCAATCGAACGGTGACGAATGCCGCCAGCGAACTGGCGATCAGCGCGTCAGCTTTCAGCCACGCCCTGGGCCGCTTGCGCGAGGCGTTGAACGATGAGCTTTTTATCCGACAAGGTAATCGCATGCATCCGACCCAGCGTGCAGACCTGTTGGCGTCGGCGGTGAGTGAAAGCCTGAGAATTCTTTCCGATCAGTTGGGCCAGTGGGAGCCCTTCAATCCGGCAACCAGTCAGCGCACCTTTGTCTTCGCGGCGACCGATTACACCGCATTTGCCTTGTTGCCGGGGCTGGTCGACCGGCTTCAGCAGGTTGCCCCGAACCTGTGTTTGCGAGTGGTCTACTCCGACCGCAAGGTCTCCATCGAGGACTTGGCGTGCGGGCGTATCGATTTTGCCCTGGGCTACAGTGAGGATCGCGACGCGCTGCCCGCCGGGGTCGATAGCGAGGATTGGCTGACGGGCGAGTACATTGTCATTGCCAGCCAGCAGCATCCGAGAATCCAGGGGGCTCCGGATCTATCCCGCTATCTCGCCGAGAAACATGCGGTCATCACGCCTTGGGGTGAGAAGCGCGGCGTGGTCGACCATGTCCTGGACGGCATGGGGTTGAAGCGCAAGGTCGCCTTGCAGCTTCCTGCGGTGATGATCGCACCCTTCATCATTGCCGGGAGCGAATTACTGATGACCATTCCTCGTCATGCGGCTGAAACACTCCGAATGGCGACCACCATTGCCCTGTACCCGGCGCCGTTTGCCATTCCTCCCTACACGCTGAAGCTCTACAGCCACAGTAAATACGCGCGCAGCGACGGGCATGCCTGGATGAGCGGGCAACTGCAAGCGTTGTTTACAGAGGGCAATCGTCAGTCAAAAAACACCCTCTCGCCATAAGTCAGTCACGCCATCGGGTCAACGAACGGTTCATGCAACATCGGATGACTGCCGGCAGCCGCAGCCTGCAGCCACTCTCTCAAGGCTCGAATTTTCGGTAGCTGCGCCCGGTGCGCCGGGTAAATCAGAAAGTAGGAAATACCCTGGTTGAGCTCGATATCAAAGGGCGCGACCAGCACGCCATCGTTCAGGCTTTCGCGCACCAGGTTCAGGTCCCCCAATGCGACGCCGTGCCCGCGCGTTGCCGCCGATAGCGCAAGGTCCAGGGTGTCGAACGATTGCCCTCGATGGGCTGCCACGCCTTCTACGCCAGCCGCTTCCAGCCAACGGCTCCAGCCCTGTACCGGAAAGCAATGCAGCAGCGGCAAGTGCTTCAGGCCAGCGGGCTCGGTGAGGTGTTTGGCCAGTTCCGCCGAACAGACCGGCGTCAGTCGCTCCGGCATCAGGGGGATGGCTTCGACGTCTTTCCAGTCCCCGCGACCTTGAATGATCGCGGCGTCCACGTCGCTGTCTTCGAACCGCGGCTCCCAGGCGTCGTAGGTCGTCACCCGCACGTCCATGTCCGGCATTATCGCACGCAGCCCCGGCAAGAGCGGCAGGAACCAGCGTGTCGCCAGGGTCGGCGGCATGCGCAGGGTCAGGACCTGGCCGGCGTTGCGCAGGCTGTTGCACAGGCTGGTCAGGCGCGCAAAGGCGTCTTCGACCACCGGTAGCAGTGCTTCTGCTTCAGGCGTCAGGCGCAGGCCGGTCTTGTGGCGGATGAACAGCACGACCCCCAGATGCTCTTCGAGCTGTTGCACCTGGCGACTGATCGCACTCTGGGTGACGAACAGCTCCTTGGCGGCGCGACTGAAGGTGCCGCAACGAGCCGCCGCGGCAAACACCTCCAGGGCGTGCATGGGCGGCAAACGCCGGTTGAAGACAGGGCTGTCCAATACATGATCTGAAAGCATGGATCGCATGAGAATTTACCGCGTTTACTCTTGTATCCGCGCAGCTTAGCTTAGTTGGGTCGACTCACATAACGCTGTTTATCGCATGGATACATCAGTGAGTCCGCTTCTCTTGCCCTTCTCTGGAGCCGCTACGCGATGAAGATCAAAAGCATCAAGGCCACGCCCATCAACCTGCCCCTGGACGCCCCCTATGTCTGGGTGTTCGGTGAGCTGCCGGGCTTTTCCACGACCATTATCGAAGTTGAAACCGAGGACGGACTGGTCGGCTTGGGAGAGGCGCCGTCGTGGCAGGCGGCAGCGATCATTCGCGAGCAGATCGCGCCGAAGCTGCTGGGCCATGATGCCTTTGATATCGCCGGCGCCGAGTTCCTCTGCCTGCCTTACTTCGCGGGGGTCCAGAGCATCAACGACAACGCCCGGATCACCGCCTTCGGTGCCGTGGAGATGGCGCTGTGGGACCTGCGCGGCAAGGCCTGGAAGCAGCCGCTGTATCAACTGCTGGGCGGGGCGGTACGCAAGGACATTCCGTTTACCGACTACTTCTCCTTGCGCAACGACGGCCCGCTGCAACGGGATGGCACCCGGGTACGCGGCGAGCAGACCCCGGAAGCGGTGGCCGATTACTGCGTGATGCTCAACGAGACCTACGGCACGACGTTCTTCGAGGGCAAGTTTTCCACCCATGACCCGAAAGTGTCCCTGCGCATGCTGGAGCTGATTCGCCAGCGCCTGGGGGATGACGTGATGCTGCGCATCGATTCGAACCAGGCCTACTCGCTGGCCACGGCGCGGCGACTGATTGGTCCGCTGGAAGAACTGGGCGTGCGCAATTGGGAAGACCCGGTCTCGACCCTCGATGAAATGATCGAACTGCGCCGCCATTGCTCGATCCCGTTTTCCACCCATAACACTGACATCGCCCGGGCGATGGTGCACAAGGTGCCCGATGCGATTGTCGGCAACCCCGCGGTCCTCGGCGGTATCGGCCGACTGGTCCGCTTCATCGGCGCTTGCGAGCACGCCGGTATCGACTTCTGGTGCTACAGCGGCGATTCGGGGGTAGGCAGCGCGGTGTACCTGCATCTGTGTGCGGCGCTGGGCTGGATTCGCGAACCGAATCAGTCGCTGTTTCGCATGCAGGTGACCGATGTGATCGAAGAGGGGCCGTTCGTGCCACGCCACAACACCGTGCGCGTACCAGAGGGGCACGGCCTGGGTGTGACGCTGTCCCAGGAACGCCTGGCGCAGGGCCATAAACACTTCCTCGAACACGGCCCGATGAACAAATACCACGATCCGCAAAAGCCCGGCACTTTCCGCCGTCTGCCGCTCGTTTGATCTTTTTCCGGAGGTATTGCCATGCATCAGAGTGTGATTGATCGTGCTTATGCGCTGTTGTCCGAGCGGCGCCCGGATTGGGGGCTGGAGCAGCCCTTTTATGTCGATCGGGATTTCTTCGAACTGGAAATGCAGGTGTTTTTCCGCCGCCAGTGGCTGTTCGCAGCCATGACCTGCGAGATCCCCAAGCCCAGTGACTGGTTGCGGGTGGAAGTAGGGCGCGACTCGGTGATCATCATCCGGGGCCAGGACGGCGAGGTGAACGCGTTCCATAACACCTGCCGCCATCGCGGCTCACGGATATGCCTGGAGGAACGCGGCAGCACCCGACGACTGGTCTGCCCGTATCACCAATGGTCCTATGACCTGGAAGGGCAACTGATCGGCACGCGCCTGATGGGCGATGAGTTCGACCGTGCCGACTTCCAATTGGCGCCGGTGGCGGTGGGCATTGCCGGTGGCTACATCTTCATCAATTTCGCCGATGAGCCGAGCGACTTCGAGCCGTTTCGCCGGGACGTCGAACCCTATCTGCTGCCCCATGGCCTGGACGATGCCAAGGTGGCCTGCACCCAGACGCTGGTGGAAAAGGCCAACTGGAAACTGGTGATCGAGAACAATCGCGAGTGCTACCACTGCGTGGGCTCACACCCGGAGCTGATGCACATCATCACCGAGTTCGACGATCCGAATGACCCGCGCATCAAGCCCGAATACAAGGCGTTGGTCGAGCGCAAGGCGGCGGACTGGGACCGCCTGGGCATTCCTCATGCCCATACCCAGGGCAACGACCGTTACCGCGCCGTGCGCCTGCCCTTCAGCGAGGGGAGTGTGTCGATGACGGTCGACGGCAAACCGGGGTGCTCACGCTTGCTGGGCAAGCTGACCGACCCCGACCTGGGCTCGGTGCGCCTGATGAGCCTGCCCAATACCTGGAACCATATCCAGGCGGACCACGCCGTGACCTTCCGGGTGTTGCCGATCGGTCCGGAGGAGACCCTGGTGACCACCCACTGGCTGGTGCACAAGGATGCCCGCGAGGGCGTGGATTATCACGTCGATCGGCTCAAGGAAATCTGGGCCGTGACCAACGACCAGGACCGTCTCCTGGCAGAAAACAATCACCTGGGGATTCGTGGCAGCGCCTATCGCCCCGGTCCGTACTCCGAGTTGATCGAAGGCGGTACGCGCGACTTCATTCGTTGGTACGCCGATCAATTCCTGGCCGAGCTGGCACCGCTGGCTCAAACCCACCTTATCCATCGGGAGAGCGCAGCATGAGCACCTCATTGATCGTCAGTCTCGCTGACATCGAAAACCGTACCGCCGCCGCACTGGTTGCCAGCCATGTCAGCCCCGACAACGCACGGGCTGTGGCGCGCTCGATTGCCTTTGCCGAGCGTGACGGGCAGCAGATCGTGGGCTTGTCCTACCTGCCAACCTATTGTGATCACGCCGCGTGCGGCAAGGTTGACGGAAATGCGCAACCGAGTGTCGAGGCGCGGGCCCCTTCACTGATTCGTGTCGATGCGCGAACCGGTTTCGCCCATCCGGCGTTGGCCGTGGGCATGCCCTTGCTGGTCGAGTCCGCACGGCGCCAGGGCATGGCGGCGCTGGCGGTCGGGCAGTCCTACGCCTGCGGTTCGCTGGGTTATTTTGTCGAAGAACTGGCCGAACAGGGGCTGGTAGCCCTGATGGTCGCCAACGCCTCGCCTTCGATTGCCCCCCATGGCGGCAAACAGGCGTTTTTCGGTACCAATCCGTTGGCCTTTGCAACGCCACGGCAAGGGCACCCGCCACTGGTGATCGATCAATCCTCCAGTGTCGTGGCCAAGGTGGCGGTGATTGATGCACACCGCCGTGGTGTCGCGTTACCGGCCGGTTGGGCCCTGGATGCCGATGGTCAGCCAACCACCGATGCCGATGCGGCAATGGCCGGCAGCCTGAGCTCGATCGGTGGCTACAAAGGCGCCAGCCTGGCCTTGCTGATCGACATCCTGGCCGGTGGGTTGAGCGGTTCCAACTTTTCCTTCGAAGCGTCTTCTTTCGGCGATTGTGAAGGTGGGCCGCCACGAACCGGACAACTGGTGATTGCTTTTGATCCGGCAGCCTTTGGTGGCGCGGCTTTCGTGGCGCGTACCGAAGCCCTGTTCGCTGCGCTGCAAACCGAACCCCAGGTGCGCCTGCCCGGTGCGCGTCGCCTGCAAGCGCGCCAGCGCAATGAAAACGGCATCGAAGTACCCCGCGAACTCTGGGACTTGATCGGCCGGTATGTCGCTCAGGGATCGCCCGTTGCGCGCACTGGAGGTGCCCAATGAGCCTGGTACTGCTTGACCAGCCGTTGAGCGTCGCGCAGGTGGCTGAAGTCGCCACTCGGCAAGCGGTACTGGAATTGTCGAATGCCGCGAGGACGCGCATCGACAACGCCCACGCCATCGTGCGCAGCGTGGTGGACAACAACCTGCGGGCCTACGGGGTCAATACCGGCGTCGGCGCACTGTCCGATACGGTGGTGCCGCCCGCGCAGCAAAAGGCCTTGTCACGCAACATCCTGATGAGCCACGCCGTGGGGGTTGGCAGGCCGCTGGGTGTCAGCGAAACGCGGGCGATCATGGTGGCTGCCATCAACAATTATGCCCATGGCTATTCCGGGCTGCGGCTGGAGGTGGTCGAGCGTCTGGTCCTGTTGCTCAACGCCGCTTGCACCCCACAGGTGCCACGTCATGGCTCGGTCGGTTACATCAGTCATATGGCGCATATCGGCTTGCTGTTGATCGGCCAGGGCCAGTGCGTGATGGACGGTGTGCGCCTGTCCGCCGCGGTCGCGCTCGATCGCCTGGGGGTCAAACCCCTGGTGCTGGAAGCGAAGGAGGGCCTGTGTCTGGTGAACGGTTCGCCCTGTGTCACGGGGCTGGGCAGTGTGCTGCTGGAGCGCACGCGTCGGCTATTGAACTGGGCGGATACCGTGGCCGCGCTCAGCTTCGAAACCCAGCGCTGCCAGATCCGTGCCTTGCACCCCGTGTCCATGGCGTTGCGCCAGTCGCCAGGACTGATGCACGTCAGCCAGCGGCTGAACACCTTGCTCGCCGGCTCGGGCATTCTGCTGGCCGCCGGCGGGCGCAAGACCCAAGACCCCTTGAGCCTGCGCAGCATTCCGCATGTCCATGGTGCGGTGCACGACGTATGGGCGCAGGCGCTGACTGTGGTCGAGCGCGAATTGGCCAGCGTCACCGACAATCCGGTGGTGTGCGGCAGCCCTGAAGCACCAGAGATTTATTCCCAGGCCCACGCGGTGGGGGCGGGCATTGGTCTGGCCATGGACCAGATCGCCGTTGCGGCGGCGCAACTGGGGGCCATCTGCGAGCGTCGTATCGATCGCATGGTGAACCCCTTGGTCAGCGGCCTGCCGCCTTTCCTGGCGGGCAGCAGCGGGGAGGAGTCAGGCTTCATGATCGCGCAATACACGGCCGCGTCACTGGTGGCGCAGAACCGTCGCCTTGCGGCCCCTGCCAGTCTTGACGGCGGGGTCACTTCCGGCTTGCAGGAGGACATCCTGTGCCACCCGACACCGGCGGCGTTGAAAGCCCACAAGATCCTCGACAACCTCGAAAGCCTGTTGGCCATTGAACTGCTGGCGGCTTGCCAAAGTTATGACCTCCTGGAGCCCGACCTGAAACCGGCACCCGCGACGCTGGCCATTTACCAAGCGGTGCGCACACGTGTGACGCGCTATGCCGATGACCGCCCACTGGGTGAAGACATTGCCGCGATCAGTCGACTCATTGCCCGCTATAGCCCCGACGACACGCTTTTTCTATGCAGGGTGCAATGAACACCGGTCAGAGAAAACCGCACAAGGGTAAGCCGAGAAGAGGGCGCATTGATGTTTGAAGTCATCGTCGTAGAGAAGCGCCAGGAGGCCGAAGGGATTTGCTGTTTCGAGCTGCGTCGTGAGGACGGACAGTCCTTGCCCGGCTTCACGGCGGGCGCGCATATCGATGTGCAAGTGAGCACCACCATCACTCGCCAATATTCCCTGTGCAACAGCCCCCTGGAGCGTGATCGTTACTTGATTGCCGTGCTGCATGAGCCCCTCTCACGAGGCGGATCACGTGGCATGCACGAGGCAGTTGGCGTGGGAGATCGGCTATGGATCAGTACGCCGAAAAATCACTTTCCACTGACAGCCGGTGCGGGTAAATCAGTGTTGTTGGGCGGCGGTATCGGGATTACACCGGTGCTGGCGATGGCCTTTCAGCTCGCCCACGAAGGGGCTGAGTTTGAACTGCATTACTGCGCACGCGAGCCTCGGCGCGCAGCATTCCTGCAGCAGATGGCCGCGTCCGGTTTTGCCGACAGCGTGCACCTGCACTTTGACAGTGGCGAGCAGGATCAACGGCTGGACGTGAACCACGTGCTGGCTGCGCCTGATGCGGATACCCACCTGTACGTCTGCGGCCCGAAGGGTTTCATGGACCATGTGATAAACGCCGCGCACCGTCTGGGGTGGCCGACCGGGCAGATTCACCGAGAGTACTTTGCGGCGCCGGTCGTGGCGCACGATGTCGATCATGCCTTCGAAGTCGAGCTTGCGGATTCGGGGCTGGTCCTCCAGGTGCCGGCAGACAAGAGCGTGCTCGAAGTGCTGTGTGCCTCGGGCATCGAGTTGCCTGCTTCTTGCCGGCAAGGGGGCTGCGGTGCTTGCATGACAACGGTCATTGACGGGGTCCCGGATCATCGGGATGTCTTCATGAGCGATAAGGAGCATGCCTTGAACGACCTGTTCACGCCCTGTTGTTCGCGCTCGAAAACCCCGCGACTGGTGTTGGCGCTTTAGGGCGCCGAAGCTCTTGAGCCTAGCGTCCGGCCAGCCGGTGCAATGCCGGCAGCATCAGCGCCCAGATCAAGGCCAGCAGCACTGCGCTGGGCCATAGTCCCAACGGCAGGCCGATGCCTGCCAGTCTGGCGCCAGCCAGATAGGACAGTGGCCCGGCACAGGCGCCCAACAGGCTGCCCAGCCACCAGGGACGCGCGGTCCACCTCAGGCTGTGACGCAAGGTACTGGCAAACAGCAGCCAAAGGATGGCCAGCCAGAGGGGTAGCACTACCTGGGAACCGGGGAAATCAAACAGCCCAAGGTGCAGCAGGGCGCTGTCCAGGACCCAGCCGCAGGTCGCCACTTGCAACAACAGGCGCCACTCGTTGCGGTCGTCGGCAATCCACAGCAGATGGGCAGCCAGGCAGGCCATGGCAATCAACAGCAGCCACGGCCGTTGCGCGCCCAGCACGCAGGCAAACCAGCCGAGCTGGAACAATCCGGCGTTCAGCAACAGCCGCCCCTGCTTGCTCACACCGAAAGACCGCTGGCTACAAAGCCGATGCCGCAGTGATCGCAGTAAAAGCCCTCCACCAGTTGTTGCAATGGGGGCTCTTTCAGCAGCTCTGGTTTGCACTCATCAACAGCCAACTGATCCACACGTCGAAAGCCTGCCTTCTCCTCGCCGTTGAAACGCTTCCTGGGGCTGGCCGCGCCGATCAGCATTTTCTTCTCCCGGACGTGTTGGGCAGATCCACAGCGTGGGCATTCTTCAGGATTGTGCGACATAAGATGACTCGACTTGAGGCGGTAGTGGTTTTATGCCGGAGCAGGCGATGCTTTGCCATACCCATCATCCGTGGGTGTTGGCGGTGCTTTCGGCCGCGACGCCCGAAACCGGCTCGGATTGGCCCCAAACACTCTCAGCATCAACCGCCGCAAGGCAGTCGCGTCTTCATAACCCACGTGTGCCGCGACCTGCTCGATGGTCATCCGGCTGCTCTCGATCAATTGCCGGGCGCGGTTGAGTCGTACGCTCTGCAGGAGCGCCAGGGTGCTCTTGCCCGTGGCCGCCTGGATGTGGCGGGAGAGGGTGCGGGTGGACATCGCCAGCTCGTCCGCCAGTTCCACCACGCTGGGCAGGTCCGGCAGCGCCGACTCGATGCGTTGCGTCAGGCGGGTGACCAGGTCGTTGCCGTTGGACAGCATCATCGGGACGATAAACGGCGACTGGGCCTGGCGCCCGTCGATCAACAGCAGCCGGCCCACCTCGTCGGCCAGGGGAGCGCCAAACCGCGTGCGCAGCAAATGGAGCATCAGGTCGGTTTGCGCAAAGGCCGCGCCCGCCGTGGTCACCGGACCGTCGCTGCACACCATCCGGTCCGCGTCGACCACGCAGCGCGATTCGAGTCGACGCAGTTCGCCGGCCAGCCACCAGGAGGTTGTCGCCCGGCGCCCGGCCAGCAACTGCGCCGCCTGCAGCAGGAAAACCCCGGTACAGGATGCGGCCAGGGAACCGCCGCGTGCGCCATGGGCAGCAATGGCCGCAATCGCCAGTTGCGCATCGGCGCTCGCCAGCCTCGCGGGAATGTTCGCGGAACTCTCAAGCCCCAGGCCCGGAATGATCCAGGTGGACTGATCGTCGAGGGTGTTGTCAGGTATCGCGGTGGTTTCGAGGCTCAGCCCGCCACTCAGGACGACCGCTTTCCCCTCCGGGGAAACGATGCGCCAGGTGGGACGCGCCGCTTTCAGGCGCGGTGCCACCGCGACGGCAGCTCCGAGGATATCCAGGGTGGCCGCGACACTGCTGGCGTAGCTGCCGGGCAGGACCAGAAGGGTGAAATCATGCATTGTCATAAACCGCCGTAAAGGAGTCATAACGGACACTGGAAGCCTACAGGTTCGCGACGCCTAATGCATGACCTCTCATCCACTGGACTCCTCCATGCCCAACATTCTGTTGAAAATCCCCAAGGGCGCCTTTTCCGGTGACGCACGCGCCACGCTGGTTCGTGGCATCAACGAAGCCGCCGCCATTGCCGAGCAGATCCCGGCAGACCCCGGGAAGCGCTTTTTGTGCTGGGTCGTTATCGAGGAAGTCGAGCCGGGTAGCTGGACCTGCGGCGCGGTCGACATGACCACGCAGATCGTACCGTGCATCGTCACGGTTCATGTGCCGGCCGGGGTCCTCGACGAGGCATCGAGGGCTCGTTATGTCGAGTTGATACAGCAGGCGTTCATCGCGGCACAACCGGCCGATGACCCGCGCCGGTTGATGACCTCGGTGATGCTGCACGAGGTGGTCGACGGCGCCTGGGGCGCCAACGGGGTGATCTGGAACCTGCCGGCCTTCGCCAGGGCCGCAGGTTTTGAACACTTGCAGCACCTGGTGACGGGACGCGACTGACGACCCGGCGGCAATACCGGGTACTACAGCGAAAAGCGCGCCAGCATCCCGTCCAGCTCCGCGGCCAGGCGTCCCAGCTCCTGGCTGGCGGTGCTGGTCTGGGCGGCGCCGCTGGCCGTCTGCATGGACAGATCACGAATCAGCACCAGGTTGCGGTCCACTTCACGGGCCACCTGGGCCTGCTGCTCGGCGGCGGTGGCGATTACCTGGTTGCGCTCGTCAATGCCGGCCACCGAGCGGGAAATGCTCCCCAGCACGTCCTTCGCCACCTGCGCCCGTTGTCGCGTGCGGCCCGCCTGGGCGGCACTTTCGGCCAGGGCCTGGACGGTCTGGCCGGTGCCCAGGTGAATACCGTCCATCATCTGTTCGATCTCCCGCGTCGAGGCATCGGTGCGGTGTGCCAGGCCGCGTACTTCATCGGCCACCACGGCAAATCCGCGTCCGGCATCACCGGCCCGGGCCGCTTCGATGGCGGCATTGAGCGCCAGCAGGTTGGTCTGCGCGGCCACGCTGCGGATCACTTCCAGCACCTTGCTGATGCCCTGGGTCTCTGTCGCCAGGGCCTGGGCGCGCAGGCTGGCCTGTTCGACCTGATCGGCCAGGGCGCTGATGTCGGTCATGGTCTCGTCCAGTTGCTGCTGGCCTTCGCGCACGGCCGTGTTGGAGCCGCGCGATTCGGTGGAGGTTTCCAGGGCATTGCGGGCCACTTCCTCGACCACCTGGCTCATCTGTGTGACCGCCGTGGCGGCCTGTTCGATCTCGCCGCATTGCTGCTGCAGGTCCTGGGCGCTGTCGTGCATGATCGCGCCCATCTCCTGGGTCGCCGCATTCAGGCGGCCAACGGCGCCACCGATCTGTTGGATCACCGCATGCAACTGGTCGCGCATATGCCCGAGCATCTGCAGCAGTTGGGCTACTTCGTCCTGGCCATGGGCGACCACCACCTGGCTGAGATCGCCGGCGGCGACGGTCTTGGCCACCTGCAAGGCCTGGCGCAGCGGCCGGGTGATGCTCACGCTCAGCCGCCAGGCCTGCAACAGCATCAGCGCCAGTGCCACGCCGATGACGATGGGCAGCAGTAACTGCACCTGGTGAAAGGTGCCGGCGGTGTTTTCCAGGGCTTGCGCGGTGGTCTGCTTGTTCAGTTCTCGGAGCAACTGCACCTGCATGTCCATCAATGAGCCCTGGTTGGACAGGTCGTTGCTGGACAGGTTGGCGGCCTCGCTCATTTTCTTCTGCTCGACCAGGTCGATGGCCTGCTTGAACAGGGTGACAAATTGCTTTGCGGCGTCCTGCAGCAACTTGATCGAATCGCGCTCGGTGCCTTCCGGGACCTTGGCCAGGTAGTCGGTGAACCCCTGGTCCACCTCGGTGCTGAGCTGTTGCAGGTTGATCTTGCGGTTGACCAGTTCGGCCGGGTCGTTGGCATACACCAGCAACAGCGCGGCCTCGGTGCGCATTTTGGCCAGGTCGATGGCGATGGCGTCGGCCTGGGCGATACTCGACAGCGGTCCTTGCTCGATCAACTCGCCCTCATGGCGAATATGCTGCATCGCCACCAGGCACAATCCGCCGATAGCGGCCAGCAGCAGGGCACACAGGCCGAAACTGGCCAGCAGGCGCTTGCCGATGCTCAGGCGGCGCAGCAGGGCGGGACGGTGTGACGGCTTGCGGAGAAAGGCAAAACGAAGGTTCACGGGCGCGGGCTCTTATGAGAACTACGCCAGCGGTTGTAGCAGGGCTGCGTGATGGCTTTATGTCATTAATGTGGATGTAGAAAATTTAATGTTGGGCGGCTGCTGATGGCGCAGCCCGAACGTCGAGGGCGGGCTCAAGGCAATCAATAAAATAGGTGTTGACTTATTTAATAATCCAAAATTCAACTTGCCAATATCCGACCAATTCCCTCCGGTAATGCCCTCGATCCAGATGAAAAGCGAGCTTTGCTTTAAGGCCAAAAAGCGGATTGTGACGGTCAAAACCGGAGCAGCAGCCATCATATTCGCTTTACCGAATATTCGTAAAAGCATATATTCGATTTTCCATATGTGCAGAGACCCGCCATGAGCCTTGCTATCAAAGTGCTTTTCGTCTGTGTTGCCAATTCTGCCCGCTCTCAGCTTGCAGAGGCTTTGCTTAGACATACCGATTCGCGCTTCGAAGCCTTCAGTGGGGGCTCCGAGCCGTCTGACGTCGACCCGCGCACGGTTCAGGCGTTGGATGCCGTTGGGGTCGATGCAGCCGGCCTGCGTAGCAAGTCCATCAATGAGTTTCGCACTGAGCGATTCGATTACGTCATTACCCTCTGTGACAAGTCCGCCATCGAGTGTCAGTCGATGCCAGGTGCGGGTGAATTCATCGCGTGGGATTTTCCTGACCCGGTGACCAGCGATGATCCCAGTGCATTTCGACATACGCTCCATGACATCCACGAGCGCATCAAGTTCTTCGTTTTGGTCAAGACCAAACACCTGGAGGATCTATGACAGACCCCATGAACCCCACCACGTTATTCAAGTGCCTGGCGGATGACACGCGAACTAAAATTACGCTGCTCGTTGTGAGTCAAGGCGAGCTGTGTGTCTGCGAACTGACAGCTGCCCTGGAGCTGAACCAGCCCAAGATTTCTCGTCACTTGGCGCTGCTTCGTTCCGCCGGTTTGCTGATGGATCGTCGCCAGGGGCAGTGGGTGTACTACCGACTGCATCCCGATTTGCCTGACTGGGTGGCTGCAGTTTTAAAAGACGTGGTGGATGCCAATCAACAGTGGTTGGAAAGCGAGGTCAAGCGCCTGTGTAGCATGAGTGACCGTCCCATCAATCAGGCCGTGTGCAGTTGATTCACTTCCAAACCGGGTCAGTGAAATGCCGAGCTCCGAGCGAAAGGCGTCCGCCGAAGAGCTGTCCAGGCGCGTCAACCAGCGATCCATCTAACGACACCACGAGAAAACCGTATGAGTCAGATCACGATCTACCACAACCCGCAATGCGGTACCTCCCGCAACACCTTGGCGTTGATCCGCAACAGCGGAGAAGAGCCGACGGTTATCGAGTACCTGAAGACTCCACCTGATCGCGCCACGCTTGTCAGGCTCATTGGGGATATGGGGATCGAGGTGCGAGCCTTGCTTCGTATCAAAGGCACTCCGTATGAGGAGCTGGGACTGGGCGATGCATCACTGACTGACGAACAGCTCATCTCTGCCATGATGACTCATCCCGTTCTGATCAACCGTCCCATCGTCGTGACTCCGTTGGGGACACGCTTGTGTCGTCCGTCAGAAGCGGTTCTCGACCTGCTACCACAAGAGCAGCGCGCAAGCTTCGTCAAAGAGGACGGACAAGTCGTCATTGATAAGCATGGTCGCAGGGTCTGAATCGACGTTGAAGCGCAAGGTGAATGAGCCTGGAGGAGGGATAGAGGTGAGTCAGAATGCGACGTTTGATGTTGTGGTCATTGGCGGTGGTCAATCCGCGCTGACGGTCGCCTATTTTCTGAAGCGGTCAGGCTTGTCTTACGTATTGCTCGATGCCGGGGCGGCACCGGGTGGGGCCTGGCGGCATGGATGGGATTCGCTGCGACTCTTCTCGCCGTCTGCATGGAGTTCAATTGCGGGTTGGCCGATGCCGGCTGTACCCGACGGTACTCCTGGGCGGGATGACGTTGTCGACTATCTGACCCAGTACGAGCGCCGGTATGACTTTCCCGTTATCCGTTCCACACGGGTAACCCGTGTCGAGAGGGTCGACGGCGGGTTGCGCGTTGTCTCAGGAGATCGTTACTGGAACGCCAAAGCGGTCATCAGCGCAACAGGCACCTGGAGCTGTCCGGTGATTCCCACCTATCCAGGGCAAGCGCTGTTCGAGGGGCAGCAGATCCATTCGGCGCATTACATTGGGCCGGGTGCTTTGGAGGGAAAGACGGTACTCGTCGTCGGCGGTGGCAACTCAGGGGCCCAAATCTACGCCGAAATTTCAAAAGTGGCAGAGGCGACCTGGGTGACTCAAGAAGCCCCAGCGTATCTTCCAGATGAGGTCGACGGCCGCGTTCTGTTCGAACGAGCCACCGCTCGACTGAAGGCGCAACAGGAGGGGCTGGAGCCTCAACAGCCCGTAGGAGGGCTTGGCGACATCGTGATGGTGCCCTCTGTAAAGGAGGCTCGTGAACGCGGTGCGCTGAATGCGGTGCGGCCATTCACGCACTTCACGTCAACCGGCGTTGTGTGGCCATCCGGAAGCGAGACGAAGGTGGACGCCGTGATCTGGTGCACCGGCTTTTCTCCCGCGCTCGACCACCTGATCAGCCTCGGTGTCGTCGGTCCGGATGGCAGAGTCATCGTGACTGAAAACCGTAGCGTGGATTTACCCAATTTATGGCTGGTGGGCTACGGCGATTGGACGGGGCTCGCCTCCGCTACATTGATCGGAGTGACCCGTACCGCTCGAGACGTGGTCAAGCACGTGCAACGCTATCTTGCCGGGGTAGCCTGATGGCTGATGCTGCCTCGCCCAAAAGCCGGAGTGTTACGTTAATTGGCTCAATCGGGTGTAACCAGATTCTGGCGTGGGGCTCGACGTTTTATCTGCCGGCAGTTATCGCCGTTGCCGCGAGCGACTGAGTCTCACCGGGCGAAAAAGCCCCCGTACGCGCCCGCTGATCCACGTCTAGTGTGGATCGCTTTGCTCCTCACGTTGCATGCATTCCTGGTGCAGATTGGCCCCCACTGGCTAATTTGGATCATGGCCGGAATACTGGGTATCGGCGCTTTGGTCGCATTCACCAAACTACGAGCATTCGTCCCATCAACGGCCTGAACAGCAGCGCTTCGTGGGAGGAGGGCTGCAAGCTCTTCAGTCACTGCGCTCAACGCATGCAACACCCGCCGGGTGGCCCTACTTTGAATCAACTTCAAGTTGGGGGAAGAGAAGGGGCTCCAATGGTGGGGTTGACTGGCACAGCCCGAGCCGCCAGTAGCCGACGTCGTGCCATTTACCCAGCTTGAAGCCTACCTCCGGATAGGTGCCGATGTGTACGAACCCCAGCGACTCGTGGAGGCCCACGCTGCCTTCATTGGGCTGCGCAATGCCAGCGTACGCTGCGCGAAACCGCTGTTTATCAAGTATGGGAAGCATTGTCTCGTAGAGTTGGCGGCCAACGCCCTGACGGCGAGCTGACTCGGCTATGTACACCGTCACGTCCACGGCCCATCGGTAGGCCGGACGAGCCCGGTGCTGGCTTGCGTAGGCGTACCCCTTGATCTCTCCGTCTTCTTCGGCCACCAGATAGGGGTATGTCTGAAGCGTCGTCGCTATTCGCTGAGCGATGTCCTCAACGCTGGGTGGCGTCTCTTCAAATGAGATTGCTGTTTTTAGAACAATGGGGGCATAAATGCCCTGGATGGCGTGTGCATCTGCGACTACCGCCGTACGAATGTTCAAAGCCATTCAGGTCGCCCCTGATTCAAAAAAGGAACAGTACCTTTTCTGAATCACCTTTGGACATGTCCGAAATATGAAAATGTGAGTGACCTCAGAATCGTCACGCGCCTAGGGCTTCCATCAGATCCCGACCGAAGGCCGTGGCGACGTACATGTGATCTGTTCGCGGCCTCTCAACCGGCAGAGGAAACGAAGGTAATGACCGTGCTGGCGATGGGGCAGAGGAACACTGCGGGCCGCCAGCGTCTCGCAAAATCCCGAGTGGGGCATGCGCGCCGGGAGATGATGAGCCGCAGCTTCACCACGCGGCTGGATCAGCTTTGGCGGGTGTCTTGTTGCTGAGCCCAGAGGAGGCGTCACGAAGTGTCATGGCTGACCCTCTTTTTTGGGTGAGATCCCGCCGCTAATAAAATCAATCACTTACGGAACGGCAAAAAAAGAGGGGTAAACTGGCAATTATTGGGGATTTGCCTTTGCAGGCAGAGCCTTATCACCGAAAGTGTCTAGCTCACTGCCGTGTAGGCAGCTCAGAAATACAAGTTCGCCGACAAGTCCACCGCGCAGATGCTCACTGCCGTGTAGGCAGCTCAGAAATGTCTGCCGAAAAATGATCTGGCGATCCGAAAGCTCACTGCCGTGTAGGCAGCTCAGAAAATTCGCGCAGGAATTCATCATATCCACCCAGGGCTCACTGCCGTGTAGGCAGCTCAGAAAATACGTCGCGGAGTTCGTTCGACTGCTGGTGGGCTCACTGCCGTGTAGGCAGCTCAGAAAAGAGCCTTGTCGAACATCACTTCAGCAATCTTGCTCACTGCCGTGTAGGCAGCTCAGAAAATCGACGTTCAGCCAGTCATCCAGCGAGTTGTGCTCACTGCCGTGTAGGCAGCTCAGAAAAATCAGGTCGGCGCAACTTGTGCTGTGGAAGAGCTCACTGCCGTGTAGGCAGCTCAGAAAAAGACCATCCCTACGACCATTGAGCGCAAAGGGCTCACTGCCGTGTAGGCAGCTCAGAAATACAATGGCGACTTCGAAGGCGCTGACTGGATGCTCACTGCCGTGTAGGCAGCTCAGAAAAAGAACCTTATCGATGCTGCACGGAACCACATGCTCACTGCCGTGTAGGCAGCTCAGAAATTTGCGCGTGAGGGGATTGTGCATTCTGTTGCGCTCACTGCCGTGTAGGCAGCTCAGAAATAACGCGTCTACCACTTCATCGACGGACTTGGGCTCACTGCCGTGTAGGCAGCTCAGAAAGATCGGTGGAACGATGAATTTCACCGATGCAGGCTCACTGCCGTGTAGGCAGCTCAGAAACAACTGGTGGGCAAAGACCGCCTGGCTGGCACGCTCACTGCCGTGTAGGCAGCTCAGAAATTCAACGTTTGCAAAGTACGAACGCGGAGAAAGCTCACTGCCGTGTAGGCAGCTCAGAAAACAGCCATTTGAAGACCTTGTGCCCGTTGTCTGCTCACTGCCGTGTAGGCAGCTCAGAAAATGGTGGTCAGGCTGCCACCACAGATCCCCCATGCTCACTGCCGTGTAGGCAGCTCAGAAAGCACATGTGCACCTGCTGGGTCTTTGTGAACGGCTCACTGCCGTATAGGCAGCTCAGAAATTGACCGTCGGAACACCGGCCTCGATGTGAGCGCTCACTGCCGTATAGGCAGCTCAGAAATGTCGCGCCTGGCGGGCTGGAAAAAGGTTGTGGCTCACTGCCGTATAGGCAGCTCAGAAATTCAGGCCGTCGAACGACTTGAACAGCTCGGCGCTCACTGCCGTATAGGCAGCTCAGAAACAGAACTAGAACCACACACCGGCGGCTAGGCCGTTCGCTGCCGTATAGGTGTTTATTGAGCGGGCCTAGTCAGTAGATGGAAGCCCGAAGCACATAGGTAACCTGATGTGGACGCTGTTCGCCCATTACTCCCAGTTGAGCGATGGAAGGCCGAAGTCGTACCAGATGGACCACAGGATAACCAGCAGACCGGCAAGCACCTCGCGGCGGCGATATAACACCAGGTAGCGCAATACCACGCTCAGGTCGGAACGACTCAATGCACGTAGGCTTTGCCCGTGGGACATCAGGCGCAACGCATCCTCAGGTGTGTCGTGGTGGCGGCGGGAGTCATAGCCATATCGACGATAGGCCCCTGATGAGCCGGTGTACCCCAGTAGGATTTCACCCTCTAGATGGATCAGGCGTGGCCTCAGGTTCAGGGACTCCATCAGGTCCGTAGCGCTGCTGACGATGGAGCTCACTCGGTCTTCGCCAAGGATGCCGATCGCATCGCCAGTGACGTCTATATTTGTACCGGCAAGGAGGTTGGTCTGCTGGTCCGAATAGAACAGTTGGCCCGCTGTATTGTTAAGACCGGTCCGCAGATCGCGAACGTGAGTAGCTCCCAATATTTGATACCAGTTGCGATCGGCCCGGCCATTCTGCAGGCGTTGCACCACAGTGTCCCAGGTTGCCACGAGGGTATTGGCGTTCATTGCTACGAACACCGCACGTACCACTGCCATCCGCTCGTCGACCCGGCTGTTCAAAACGCTCTGCACTGCTCTGCGGAGGAAATTGTCGGCCACGATATGCCGTAGGTGAAAGGCACCACCGCGGATATCGTCGAAGTTCGCCGCTGCCGTCTGGATTTCCAGTACCGACGGATTTTGATTGCCCAGTGCCTGCGCCTGCGCGTTGCCGAAGCTGGAGAGCGAGGTCTCGATTGTCTGCCTGCCGAAAGTACCTCGACGCAGACTGTGGGTGACAGGTGTGCGCCAGTCGGTGATGGCCGGTGGCTGCTGCTCCTCGTTTTCCTGATGCCGATGCAGGCGCCTTATCACCAGGATCAGCATCAACAGAAGCACGCAAACCGTGGTCATGACAGGGATGAAAAAACTGCTGGCATTGGGCAGGCCATTGTTTGGGTCATTAGTGTCAGGCATAGGCGTCCCTTCCGTGTGAGAGCCCCCAGGTGCCCATGCCGCGCAGACCTATCCAAGGCTTATACGCTGAGTATTGCTGCAGGATGACGAGGGCGATTGCTATCAGCGTGAAACAGTAGCAGCAATTGGAAAGCCCACAAGCATTGGCTCCATGAGCGCTGACTACCTCGCTCAATGTGCTGCAACATCTGAGCTGACTGTTGAGGCGCATCGATGCCCGTGTTGCGCCGCAGATGTTGTCTCGGCCAATCTCGTGAATGGGCTTGCTCTCAAGGTCGGTTGCCGATAAGCCTGCGAGCAGACCCTCTTTTTTCAAGATGAAATACCACCTTTAGAAATCAAAGACTTACAGGAGAGTGAAAAAATAGGGGTAAAGTTGGTGTTGCAGATCATTTGTCTTTTCGAACAATACGTTATCTTCGGATTGCTCTAGTTCACTGCCGTGCAGGCAGCTCAGAAACCAGAGAAAACCATCTTGATTGCCTCCCCCAGGTTCACTGCCGTGCAGGCAGCTCAGAAAGTATCACGAACGGTCACCTTCCGGCCCCAGTGGTTCACTGCCGTGCAGGCAGCTCAGAAATGATTGAAAAGTTTGTCAGCATGATTGTCTGCGTTCACTGCCGTGCAGGCAGCTCAGAAATCGATGGCTCTTCTCATGAATCTGTCAGCCTGGTTCACTGCCGTGCAGGCAGCTCAGAAAAGGTGCGCGATCAGCCGCGGGAAAGAGCAGGGGTTCACTGCCGTGCAGGCAGCTCAGAAACCTCTTTATTGGCATGCGGTTTGCCGTTGAGGGTTCACTGCCGTGCAGGCAGCTCAGAAAACTTACGAGCCTGCGTCATTGCCCATCAGCCTGTTCACTGCCGTGCAGGCAGCTCAGAAATAACCGGGTGAACCAACGAATGGAGAGAGTCAGTTCACTGCCGTGCAGGCAG
>NZ_JACAPR010000013.1:0-298835 GCF_013385635.1 Pseudomonas gingeri | reverse complement strand
TGCCGTGCAGGCAGCTCAGAAGAGTCATTACCGCCTTGTTCGCATTGATCTGCCGTTCACTGCCGTGCAGGCAGCTCAGAAAGATTATGAGTCGGACGCTCTAACCATCTGAGCGCTCACTGCCGCATAGGCAGCTCAGAAAAAAGGCGGATTGCTGTTCACCGAGGTGGCGCACGTACCGCCGCATAAGCGGCGCAGAAATATAAGGACATATTAGAGAATTCTCTATAGCGAGCGCGCTGTCGCATAGGCAGCATGACGGCGTGGCTTGGCTTAACACCTGCAGACCGGTGGTTCGGCAGTACGAACGGTTGCCGAAAAGCCAAGTCGGGCAGCATGTGGTTGTACCTGTGGCTGTTGGCACATTGCCATCCTTTCAGTTATAACCCTGCTCAACGATTAAACTGATGTAATCGGCTGCTCGCTCATGGAAGAAATCCGCTCCTCCGATCTCAAGACGATCCTGCATTCCAAACGCGCCAATATCTACTACCTGCAGCACTGCCGGGTGTTGGTCAATGGCGGTCGGGTCGAGTATGTGACCGACGCCGGCAAGCAATCGCTCTACTGGAACATCCCCATTGCCAACACCACGACCGTATTGCTGGGGACCGGAACCTCGGTGACCCAGGCGGCGATGCGTGAGCTGGCCCGGGCCGGGGTGTTGGTGGGCTTTTGCGGAGGAGGGGGTACGCCGCTGTTCAGTGCCAACGAGATCGATATCGAGGTGGCCTGGTTCTCGCCGCAAAGTGAATACCGCCCCACTGAATACCTGCAACGCTGGGTCTCGTTCTGGTTCGATGAGGTGCGGCGCCTTGAGGCGGCAAAAGCGTTTCAGCGGCTGCGCCTGGAGTTCATCCAGCAGCATTGGTGCAATCGCCCGGCATTCAGCAAGGCCGGTTTTCAGGTCGATCCTGACGTGCTCTCCAGCGTCCTGGCGCAGTCCCTGGCGACCTTGAACGCTGCCCCCGACCATGCGTTCCTGCTCACCGAAGAAGCACGCCTGACCAAGCGCCTGTTCAAGCTGGCAGCTACGGCCACGAGCTACGGTGATTTCACGCGAGCCAAGCGTGGCAGCGGTGGCGACCCGGCGAACAACTTTCTCGACCACGGAAATTACCTCGCCTACGGCCTGGGTGCGACAGCAACTTGGGTACTGGGGCTGCCTCATGGACTGGCGGTGCTGCATGGTAAGACCCGGCGCGGTGGCCTGGTCTTCGATGTGGCGGATCTGGTGAAAGATGCGCTGATTCTGCCGCAGGCCTTCATCAGTGCCATGCAAGGGGAGGATGAGCAAACCTTCCGTCAGGCCTGTATCGAAAACCTGACCCGCAGTGAAGCCCTGGATTTCATGATCGACAGCCTCAAGAGCATTGCCGAACAGTTGGGGACGCCGCTGGTTTGAATATCCTGTTGATCTGCCAGTGTGACAAACGAGCCCTGGTCGAAAGCCGACGCATCCTGGATCAGTTCGCCGAGCGTCGCGGTGAGCGCACTTGGCAAACTCCCATTACCCAAGCCGGCCTGGACACCCTGCGTCAGCTGTTGAAGAAGACGGCTCGACGCAACACGGCTGTGGCCTGCCATTGGATTAGGGGGCTTGATCACAGCGAACTGCTGTGGATCGTCGGTGATGCCGGTCGCTTCAACGAGCAGGGCGCCGTTCCCACCAATACCACCCGCCGCAACGTGCTGCGCAAGGACGATGAAAACGATTGGCACACCGCCGAAGACATTCGTTTGCTGGCCCAAATGGCTGCCTTGCTGCATGACTTGGGCAAGGCCAGTGTGGCGTTCCAGACGCGCCTGAAAAAGCCAGTGCGAGAGAAGAACCTATATCGCCACGAGTGGGTATCCCTGCGCCTGTTTCTTGCTTTTGTCGGCCAGGACCCTGATGTGGTGTGGCTACAGCGATTGGCACAACCCAGCGAGCAGGACGATGCAACCTGGCTGGCCGGTGATCGTTATCGGCGTGACGGGCTCGATGGAGAGGCTGCACCACCGTTTCGCGATTTGCCGCCCCTGGCTGCTGCCATTGCTTGGCTGGTGGTCACGCATCATCGCTTGCCGGTGTTGCCGGTGTATGACCCTGTCGAGGGTCACCAACTGCCGCTGGGCAGTCGTTTCAAAGGTTTCTCCCCGCAGAGGCTCAACAACCTGCTGGACGGCGTGACCCACGATTGGAATGAAATAAAGCGCCCGGCTACGGAGGCCGAGATCGGCCCCTATTGGCAGATCAAAAGCACCTTGCCGGTCACGTTGCCCAAATGGCGTGCTCAGGCCTCCAAGGTTGCCACCCATCTGTTGGCGTTGTGCGGCAAGGCGGGCAAGGGTGACTGGTTATCCAACCCCTATGTCATGCACCTGGCGCGCATGAGCCTGATGTTGGCCGATCACCATTACTCGGCGTTACCTGCCAACTCTACACAACGCGTACAGGGTGACCGCGGTTACTCAGTATTTGCCAACACCGACAAGGACGGCAGCCTCAAACAGGCATTGGACGAGCACTTGCTCGGCGTCGCTCGCTTCACGGCCACCATCATCCATGGTCTGCCAGGCTTCGAGCGACACCTGCCTCGTCTTGCCAATCACCGAGGCCTGCGCAGGCGCAGCAAGGTCGATCGCTTCCGTTGGCAAGACAAGTCCGCTGATGCTGCTGCCGGGTTGCGCGCGCAGGCTCAGGAACAGGGTGCCTTTATTGTTAACATGGCCTCGACCGGCTGCGGCAAGACCCTTGCTAATGCACGCATCATGTATGCCCTATCCGATCCGCAGCAGGGGATGCGCTGCACCTTTGCTCTGGGCTTGCGAACCCTGACCCAGCAGACCGGCGCCAGCTATCGCCGGGACCTGCATCTCAAGGACGATGAGCTGGCCATACGCGTCGGCGGAGCCGCCAGCCGCAAACTTTTCGAGTTCTATCAAGCCCAGGCTGAAACCACGGGCTCCGCTTCAAGCCAGGCCCTGATCGATGAGGACAGTCATGTTCTCTACGAAGGCCAGATCGCCGACCACGGTCTGCTCGCCAAAGCCATGGACAACCCTGATATCCGTTCATTGCTGGCTGCGCCGATGTTGGTCTGCACCATCGATCACCTGATGCCGGCCACCGAAGCCCAGCGTTCCGGCCGGCAAATCGCACCCATGTTGCGGCTGCTCAGCAGCGACCTGGTGCTGGATGAGTTGGACGATTTTGATCTGGATGACCTGCCCGCGCTGACGCGGCTGATGCACTGGGCCGGTCTGCTGGGCACGCGGGTGCTGCTGTCCTCGGCGACTTTGCCTCCGGCACTGTTGGACGGCATGTTCCAGGCATACAGGGCAGGGCGGGCGCACTATCAACGCAATCGCGGTGTTCCTGGTGCGCAGGAGGCCATGCCCGATATCCCCTGCCTGTGGGTCGATGAGTTCACGGTTCAGGTTGCTACCTGCCGTGAGGCTCAGCAGTTTGTTGAGCAGCATCAGCAGTTCGCCCACGCGCGCAACAAGGCACTCGAAAAGGAACCGGCGCTTCGTTGGGGGGAGTTGCTGCCCCTGAACGCCACGGGCAAGGGCAATGAGGCCATTCGCCGAGAGTTTGCGGCCCAGGTACACGCAGCGATGCTGACGGCACACGCACGGCACGGCGAAACCTGCCCCAGAAGCGGCAAGCGCATCAGTTTCGGCCTGGTGCGAATGGCCAATATCGAGCCACTGTTCGAGGTGGCTCTGGCGCTGTTTCAGGCGGGGGCTGACAGTGACCATCGCATCCACCTGTGCGTGTATCACGCGCGCTTTCCGCTGTTGATCCGTTCGGCCATCGAGGCTCAATTGGACGGCGCTTTGAATCGCCGCAACCGGGATGCCGTGTACGACCTGCCGCAGATTCGCCGGGCCATCGACGAGCATCCGGAGGCCAACCACGTGTTCGTGGTGCTCGGCTCTCCCGTGACCGAAGTGGGCCGGGATCACGACTATGACTGGGCCATTGTCGAGCCCTCGTCCATGCGCTCGCTGATCCAGTTGGCCGGGCGGGTGCAACGGCACCGTCAGCAGGTCTGTGAGTCGCCGAACATCCTTATCTTCGACACCAATCTGCGGCACCTGGAGCGGCCACTGGACAGCCAGGGCCAGAAGGCCCCAGCCTTCATCAAGCCTGGCTTTGAAAATGCTGCCGGTAAACCAAGTGATCCTTTCCGATTGAGTGAGCATCGTCTCGGTACGCTGCTCAATGAGGATGAATATCGAACCGTGACGGCCCGGCCACGCATACAGCCCCGCCCCTCACAGGACTGGCAAGCCAAGCGGAGTCTGGTCGATCTGGAGCACGCACGACTCGCCGAGCAGATGCTGCCCAAGGATCGTGACAACCTTCAGCCCCCATCTCGCGGCGTTAAACCAACGGCACCACGAATGGATGCAGCCTGTGCCTGGCAGTTTCCGCAGGCCGCGCTGACCTGGGTTCTACCCCAGCAGCAACCGTTTCGTGACAACAGTGCCCAGGAAATCGAACTGGTCTTTTTGCCTGATGACGACGAGGAAGGACTGGTGCTGCACCGTATTCATGAAGAGGCCAGGAAGGGCGTGCCGGCGATCTACACCACTGCGCAGAGTTCGCTCACCGATATCGATCTGGACCGTCTGCTCGGTCCACGTATCCAGCCCTGGGGGCGGCACGACCTGATGACCCTGCTCAACGAACAGGTCGATGCCCAAAATCTGTCGCTGAGGACCTGCGCCGAGAAATTCACCGCAGTCAGTGTGTACGAGAGCACCTTCGGGTGGCGGTATCACCCGGTGCTGGGATTTGGCCGGTATAAAGCACCCTGAAGAGGAGGGTTGTTGGATCAGAGGATGAAGTGCAGTTAAAGGACCTGGCATTCGCCACGCCGATTCAATTATGGGTATGCACATGGATGAAACATCAGATCAGATACCACGCACCACACGTTTTCGTAGTGCTATCGCCGCCTTTATCGACGAGCGTAAAGACGCCAAGCTCAAGGACGCCGAGGGCGATGGTGCGCAAGCCGCCAAGTATGAGTACGGCACCTGGCTGGCCGATGCCGCCCGGCGGGTGACGCAAATTCAGGCCGTTACTCACGTGCTCAAGGCGACTCACCCGGATGCCCGTGGCAGCAGCCTGCACATTCCGCCCGAGTCATTGCCGTCGCACGCAGAGATTGGCACCCATGTGTTGGGTGATCAGTACGCCGACGATATCGTGGGCAATGCCGCCGCGCTGGACGTCTACAAGTTCCTCAAGCGAGAGGTCGACGGCAAGCGTCTGCTCGATTGGTTCCTGCTGAATGATGCCGATCTGCTCGCCGCGCTACACAACGACGAGGCCACGGCCTTGGAGTGGGCCACGGCGTTCAAGAGCCTGATTCGTCCTGCAAGCGTCCTTGCCTCCCATGGCTTGGCCAAGCAGGTGTACTGGTGCCTGAATGGCGATCCCACCGACGACACCGACTTTCAGCTGCTGCAACCGCTTTTCGCCAGCAGTCTGGCTCATGCTGTGCACCAGGATATTCAGTCGGCGCGCTTTGGCGAAACCAACAAACTCGCCCGTCAGGCCAGGCGCAAGCAAGAGCCCCACGAGGGGGTTTATCGAGACTATCGCAACCTGGTCATGCGCAAGCTGGGCGGTACCAAACCGCAAAACATCAGCCAGCTCAACAGTGATCGCGGCGGAACGAATTATCTGCTGGCGTCGCTCCCGCCGATCTGGGATCAGGATCGGCCGCGCAACTTTCTGAAGATCGAATCGGCTCTGGAGCGATTTCATCACTATCCCGGGGTGAGAGAACAGCTTCAGGCTCTTTTTTCATTGCTGGAACGCGACCCTGCGGCGATCAAGGAAACCCGTGATCGACGCAAGCAGATTGAAGAGACGATTGTTCAATCACTGGCGGCCTTCGGCCTCGCCAGTCGCGAGATTTTCAGAGCCGGCTGGAGTCGCGACCCAGAGTGCAAGCTGCCGTTGTGCGAACAGCTGTGGCTGGATCCGGACCGTATCTCACTGCCCCCGCGTGAAGACCATCTCGAAGAAGACCAAGCCTTTGTCGCCGCATTCGCCTGGAAGGACTGGCCTGATCAAGTTGCCCAGCGTTTCGGCCTTTGGCTCAACGCCATTTTGCGGGAGCGGAAATTACCGGTCGGAGACGTGGAGCAAAAGAACTGGGCCAAGCAGGCGATTATCGAGGCGGAATCCCCTATGCCGTTCAAAGCTTCCGTGATCCCCGCGGACAACAAGCAGGAGGTCACCCATGGCTGATGCATGCCCGCACTTCGACTACCTGCTGGTCATTCCTCATCTCCAGGTACAAAACGCCAACGCACTGTCCAGCCCGCTGACTCATGGCTTTCCCTCGATCACGGCTTTTCTGGGCGTGATGTGGGCGCTGGAGCGCAAGGTGCGCGACGCCGGGTTGGACCTGCAGTTCAATGCCACCGCTGTGGTCGCCCACCGTCATGAGGAGCAGATCACCACGGGTGGTTTCGTTCACACCCTGCGACTGACCCGCAATCCGGTCAACCGCGATGGCAGCACGGCGGCGATCGTGGAGGAGGGGCGTATTCATCTGGAAATCAGCCTGGTCTTTGGCGTGCAGAGTGCTGCCTTGGATGCTGCCAGCCAGGAGGCGTCGGAAAAAATCGCCCACCAGGTCCGCGACATCCTTTCGCAGATGCGCATTGCTGGCGGCAGTGTGATTCCCTCTAAAGCACCACCGCGCAAACAACGTCCCTACATCGTTTCCACGCCCGATAAGGATGAGCATGAGGGCGTGTTCAGCCAGATCAAGCTACGTCTGCTACCGGGTTTTGTCCTCGTGGACCGCACCGATCTACTGGAGACGCGGCATCAGGAGCGGCAGGCGCTCGATCCGGAATCCTCGAAGTTGGAAGCCTGGCTGTCGTTGTCACGAATCAATTGGACGTGCGCCACAGGCGAGTCGCAAGACAAAGCCCAGTGGGCTAACGACCGCAAGGGCCTGGGCTGGATCGTGCCTATCCCCGTGGGTTACGGCGCATTGGGTGACGAACAAGCCCCAGGTTCGGTGGCTCACTCCCGCGACGGACAAACTCCATTCCGCTTCGTTGAAAGCCTCTACAGCGTCGGTGAGTGGATCAGCCCGCATCGTTTGCACAGCGCCGAACAGCTGCTGTGGTACGCCGACTCAGCACCCGAAGAGGGGCGCTACCGCTGCCGCAACGACTACCGCTCGACCTCCATTGACGAAATCAACTGACTTTCAGCCCATTGTCCTAAAAGGTATTTGATCATGGCCAAAGACACTAAAGACGCTCTCAAGACCGCTTCGGTTCTCGCTTTCGAACGCAAGCTGGATCCTTCTGATGCCCTGTTCCACGCAGGCGACTGGCAGTCACGCGAGCGTTGGGAGCCCGTGGCGGTTCGTGAGAAATCCGTCCGTGGCACCATCTCCAACCGCATGAAGACCAAGGACCTGGATCCGGCGAAGCTGGATGCGCAGATGAAGAACCCCAACCCGCAGACCGTGGACGTGGCGACCTTGCCGCACGATGCCGACACCCTGCGTGTGAGCTTCACCCTGCGCGTACTGGCCGGTACCGGGCAGCCTTCGGCTTGCAACGACAGCGATTATCGCCAGAAACTGCTCGACACCGTGAAAGGCTATGTCGACAGCCATGGCTTTACCGAGCTGGCGCGGCGTTATGCCCACAACCTGGCCAACGGCCGTTTCTTGTGGCGCAACCGTATCGGCGCCGAACAGGTGCAAGTGGAAGTCGCGCATCTGGTCGATGGCAAGGCTGCAACCCAGTGGCGCTTCGACGGACTGGCACTGTCCCTGCGCAATTTCGACACCAGCGCTGAAAACGCCGGTGCCTTGGGTGAACTGACGCAACTGATCGCCGGTGGCTTGGCAGGCAATCAGCATGTGCTGCTGCGCGTGACGGCTTATGTGCGCATGGGCGCCGGGCAGGAAGTCTTTCCGTCCCAGGAGCTGATTCTGGAGCGGGGCGACAAGAGCAAGACGCTCTACCACGTCAACGATGTGGCGGGCTTGCACTCGCAGAAAATCGGCAATGCCATTCGTAGCATCGACACCTGGTACCAGGAGGCCGACGTCAATGGTCCGATTGCTGTCGAACCCTACGGTTCGGTCACCACCCAGGGCAAAGCCTACCGTCAGCCTCGCAGCACCAAGGACGATTTCTACACCCTGCTCGATGGCTGGGTGCTCAAGGACAACGCACCAGCGCTGGAGCAACAGCACTTTGTGATTGCGACCCTGATCCGTGGTGGTGTCTTCGGCGAGGCGGGCTAAGCCATGGACCACTACATCGACCTGAAGCTGCTGCCCGATCCGGAGTTCGCGGCCACGCAGTTGATGAGCGCGCTGTTGTCCAAACTGCACCGGGGCCTGCATGACCTGAGGCGCGATGATGTGGGGATCAGCTTTCCCGACATCGAGACGGCACGGCATCACCTGGGCAGTCACTTGCGCTTGCATGGTAATCGGGAGGCGCTGAGCCAGTTGCTGGCGCTGAACTGGCTGACCGGTATGCGGGACCATGTGCAACTCAGTGAGGTGACGATTGTGCCGGTGCAGGTACGTTACCGGCAGGTCAGTCGCGTGCAGGTGGACAGCAACCCGGAGCGCTTGCGCCGGCGCCTGATCAAGCGCCATGGCATCAGTGAGCAAGAGGCCCGCGAGCGCATTCCGGACAGCGCCGCCAAGCGCTGCAACTTGCCCTTCGTCAACCTTCGTAGCAACGGTACCGGACAGGCATTTGTGCTGTTCATTCGCCACGGGTCCATTGTGGACACCGCCCAGGCGGGCACCTTCAACGGCTACGGTCTGAGCAGCACCGCCACCATCCCCTGGTTCTGATCTTCTGGACCCTCTTTTTTGAGTGAGGCAGGCACCTTCGTAAAATCAAGGACTTACGAAGGTGCCAAAAAAGAGGGGTAAAGACCCATTTCTCGAGTATTTACCTTTGCAGACAGGGCTTTACCGGGAAAGTCGTCTAGCTCACTGCCGTGTAGGCAGCTCAGAAAACGAACGCATCGGTATCGCCGTACTTCCTCAACGCTCACTGCCGTGTAGGCAGCTCAGAAATGCTGCAGCCTGTTGCGCGCGCAGACGCCAGAGCTCACTGCCGTGTAGGCAGCTCAGAAAATGCGGTACACGATATAACGCTGATTGTAGTCGCTCACTGCCGTGTAGGCAGCTCAGAAACATCGATCCCGGCGTCACGGCCTTGTGCGCGCGCTCACTGCCGTGTAGGCAGCTCAGAAATACCTGCGCACGGATGAGTACATCGACACCTTGCTCACTGCCGTGTAGGCAGCTCAGAAATTGCGCCAGTCTCGGGCGCCGCATAGGCATTTGCTCACTGCCGTGTAGGCAGCTCAGAAAATGTTAGCGAACAAGGCTGAGTGCGAGGCAGCGCTCACTGCCGTGTAGGCAGCTCAGAAAATCAACGTGGCTGTGTTGACGACTGGCGTGAAGCTCACTGCCGTGTAGGCAGCTCAGAAAAGCCCCCAAGGTCGCTCTGGCCTGGCACAGAGGCTCACTGCCGTGTAGGCAGCTCAGAAAAGAACCGGCGGGCTGCTCATACTGCCAGCGACGCTCACTGCCGTGTAGGCAGCTCAGAAATGACCGCAGCGGATGAGCGGGCGGATGTGTTGGCTCACTGCCGTGTAGGCAGCTCAGAAACTCCCCCTTCAAAGTCAGCCGCTATAGCGGCAGCTCACTGCCGTGTAGGCAGCTAGAACGCACTCATGTAGAGGCGAGCCGGGAAATCTGTCGCAATACTCTGCGCGAGGTGACGTCAGGAGTTGCTCGGCGCAGGTCGATTTCACGGCCACCGTCATGCCCTGATCGTTACTCCCCTTGGTAACGACCTTCTCTGTGGTTTATGGAGAGAATGAGATTGAGTGTGATGGCGCTCAGTACAGACCACATCACCCGGCTGGGTTCGATAAATAAAAGCGCGCAAAGCACGATTGAGCTGTCTGCCAACATCTGGATGTTTCCGGCACGCCAGCCGAATTTGTTTTGCAGATAGAGAACGGCGATGCCAATGCCACCAAGACTGGTGCGGTGGCGAAACAATACCAATGTACCGATTCCCAAAAGAATCCCGCCGTTGATACTGGCGTGCGCCGGGTGTACCCAGCCGATAGTGACCGTCATGGGGATCAGGGTTGTCATGAGTGAAAGCAGGGTGACCGCGCTGAATGTTTTCAGCGTAAACGCAATGCCCATGCGCTTTATCGCCAGGAGGTAGAAGGGGATATTCAGCAGGAAGAAGGAAAGCCCCAGCGGGACCTTCAATGCATAGTGAAGGATGAAGGCCACTCCGGCGAGGCCACCACTCAATAACCCGCCATCCTTGTACAGATTCAAGCCCATGGCTATGAGCGTGGTGCCAATGACCATCGCAATGATGTCTTCCAGGTGGGTGTGGCCAAGGGTTTGTTCCTGTCGTTGGTTGGCGTTAGTCATGGTGATATCGCATCGATTGAGAGTATGGCGACGGTGCTGGCCGCAAGTGTGGGCAACATTACTATCGGGAAATCAGGAGTCTTGCCGTTCGAGTCTTGCCACTTGGGCACGTGCCATCAGGTATCGAAGGCACACGTAAGTGAGGCTCGACACCAGCAGTGAATCAAGTGGAGGAATGGACGTGACCACAAAGTGGATGTGATTGGCCGTATAGGCGAATCCACTACCGGCGATCCAGGCCAGGAAAGCCTCTGTTCGCCATTGCGTGACTTCGCCGGTTAGCGCGAGTCTGGCGCCCAGATAGTAGTTAGTCAGGTAGACACCGGCGATGGGTGGAATAGAAATGCTAAGCAGGATCAGATAAGGGACGAACCCCTCACTGATGCCCATGAGTCCGGCCGTCGTACCAACTCCAGCGGCTGCGAGCACCAATTGCCACTTCGGGCGAAGAGGCGTGAGGGTCGAGAGGATCAGAGTGGACGCGTACAGGTTGTAGGCGTTGGTGGTCAGGGCGATCAGGAGCACCGCAATCATTGCCGGAATGCCCAACCCGAGGGATAGCATGATGGTCACGATGTCCATCTGGCCGGTCGCGACACTGGGTATGCCAGACAAGATCAGCACGAGAGGGAAGCCGACGCCATAGGCGAGTGCGCAGGCAAAGGCTGCTTGTTTCGGGGTTCGTGCGAAACGTGAGATGTCGGGCGCTAGCACGGCCCCGGTCATGATGCCGCCCACCACCATTGAGATGCCGGTGGTCATGGAAAAATCGTGTGTCGGGACTGTCTCCAGTGCCGTTGACCATTTGACGTTCGTCAGCGCTGCAATGAGCGTCCAGAGCAATACAACGATCTTGAAGGGGGATGCCAACACGCTGAGAAGGTCGAGTGCGCGAAAGCCGAAAATGGCCAGTAGTGTCATCAGCGTGCAGCCGAAAAACGCCAGCCAACTCACCGGGATCGTTGCCAGCGTTGTCGGCAGCGTTGGTTGGAATGCCCGGCCGAACATCATGGCGATGACGCCGAACCAGCCCAGTATGGCGATAACGATGACGACATTGACGAGCAATCCTCCTCGCTCACCAAAGGCCTGTTGAATCAGTTGATAACTGTTTTTTCGACTTTGTGCGCCGGCGATCGCGGCCGGCAGTGCGACCAGGGCCAGAACGAGCCCACCGATCAGGCTGGCCTGAATCCCCCCCATTACACCCAGCGTTCGACTGATGCTTGCCCCCATCATGAACGCTGGCAGGGCGATCATTACGCCGAGCAGCACCAAAGCAATTCTGATACCGCCGATGAGGTGTGTTTCAGCGGCGTTGTTCTGACGATATTTCATCGAGCTTTTAGGGTTTACGGTCTTGTTTAAACGGCTCATGTACATACCTGCTGAAGAAAGATGAGGTGTTGTTAACAACTTTGGTGGGGTGTTTGTTGTTTTGCCTCGGTTAGGTGTTGCTAAGTTTTTTGTGTGGCTGACTTCTTGTTAGGTGGATTGTGTGTCAGTTATGGCGGAAGTTGGTGTGCGATATTTCTAAGGTGGCATTAATTGGGTGTAGCGCCACGAGTACCGTGCCGCTGATCGTATGGTGATATAGATAGTGCATGCACAACTAATGTGGGGGAGGGAATGCGTCAATGTGGGGGAGGCATGAGTTGGCGGTTCTGGAGTTTGATCTCAGGCGATCAGTCCCGTTATTGGCAGATTGGGCAGGGTTGGGCTTGGAAGGGCGCGAATCGCCAAGGTGATGCCATGTCGATGGCCGAACTAGAGCCTTATCCCCCAAAATGCATATGACGCTACCCCATCAGGTGCCTTCCCATTTTACGAAGTCTGTCCATAGAATCCGGAAGAGTTCAGTCGATACGCGAACTTTATTAAGAGCTTATGGCAGGTGGGTTGATGTATGCGGTTTATATAACAAGCCCTGCCTGTAGGACCTGTCTGTGTTGTGCTGTGGTTGAGTCTGATTCCTGGCCTTTCGTATTTGTGTCAGGTTTCGACTTTTCGGAGTTTTGCTGCTCCAGCACCTCATTTATATAAAAAGAGGATTATATGTATCGTGTAGGAATTGACGTGGGCGGTACTAATACCGATGCCGTAATGATGCGAGGCCGTGAAGTTATCTGTGGCACTAAAACGGCAACGACTCATGATGTAACGGGTGGTGTGCTCGAAGCACTTTCTCGGGTGTTGCGTGAGTCCGGGGTGACGCCCGCCGATCTTGGCGCCGTCATGATCGGCACGACACATTTCACCAATGCCGTCGTCGAGCGGCGTGAACTGTCCAGGGTCGGAGTACTTCGCCTGGCGCTTCCTGCGAGTTCCGATGTACCTCCGTTGTCGGGTTGGCCGGCGGACCTTGTAGAGGCCATCAACCCTCTGGTGCGGTTGAGCGCTGGAGGGTATGAGTTCGATGGGCGGGAAATTTCTGGCATCGACACCTCGTCCGTTGTCCGGTTTGCCGAGGAATGTGCGAAAGCCGGCATTCATTACATCGCCATATCTGGCGTCTTTTCTCCACTGGTGCCCGACCAGGAACTTGAGGCGGCCGACATCATTCGCAAGGTCTTGCCGGATGCCCACATCACGCTTTCGTCTTCTCTCGGGAATCTAGGGCTGCTCGAGCGTGAGAATGCCAGCATTCTCAATGCCGGCCTGGTTGACCTGGGCAAGCGCATCAGTCGTTCCTTTGCCGAAGCGATGCGAACCACTGGGGTCGTCGCGCCCTTTTTTCTTACGCAGAACGATGGCACCTTGATTGCGGCAGAACGGGTCGCGGACTTTCCGATCCTGACGGTCGCCTCCGGTCCTACGAACTCCATGCGTGGCGCGGCTTTCCTGTCTGGCACCCAGGATGCGATCGTCGTGGATATCGGCGGCACCACCTCCGATGTGGGGTTGTTGCAGAAAGGCTTCCCGAGGATGTCGGGGGTGGCGGTCGAAGTCGGCGGTGTGCGCACCAACTTCCGGATGCCTGATGTGCATTGCATTGGTTTGGGCGGCGGCTCGCACGTCGACCTCAATGCCTGCACGTTCGGCCCGCGCAGTGTCGGCTATCGACTCTACGAGAAAGCACTGGTCTTTGGGGGCGATGTCCTGACCGCCAGTGATATTGCAGTGGCCGCCGGCATCGCCAGGTTCGGTGAGGCAGCGCTCGTTGCCCATCTGGATGCTTCGGCGGTTCGCCGGGCAGTTTCTCGCATGCAAGACATGGTGGCGACCGCTGTCGATCGCATGCGCGTGTCCGATGCGCCGATACCGGTGCTGGTGGTGGGTGGCGGGAGTGTCCTGCTCTCCGGCGACATCGATCGCTTGCCCACTGTTCGACCGCCTTCGTTTGAGGTGGCCAATGCGGTCGGTGCGGCCATCGCCCAGATTGGCGCAGAGATCGACCACGTCTATCGCTTTTCGGACATCAGTCGCGATGAGGCTATTGCCGATGCCACTGCGCGTTGTCGGCAGAAGGTCATCGACGAAGGCGGCGTGGCCGATACGGTTGAAACCATCGACATCGAAGACACCCCCTTGGCTTATTTGCCGGGAAAGGCCACGCGCATCCGCGTGAAGATGGTGGGAGACCTCCAGCTATGAACGGCTCACCTTGCACAACCTCTGGAGAACACGACATGTCGCACATCGATGCCGAGCAAATGGAAGCGATCGCCCTGGGTAGCGCCATCTATGGCACCGGTGGCGGTGGCGATCCCTATCTGGGCAAGCTGCTGGCCCAACGCATCTTGCGAGAGTCCGGCCCGGTCAGTTTGATCGACGTGTTGTCGCTGTCGGACGATGCCTTGGTGATCCCGGTGGCCGGCGCGGGAGCGCCCGTGGTTCTCACGGAAAAGCTGCCTAGCGTCGAGCCCCTTATCGTCGCGTTGCAGGCGCTGGAAAAACACCTCGGTAGAAAGGCTGACGCCACCCTGTGTCTGGAGGCTGGAGGATACAACTCGACCATCCCGTTCTCGATCGCCAGCCGTCTCGGCATTCCGCTGATTGACGGGGACACCATGGGGCGTGCATTTCCGGAGTTGCAGATGACCACCTGTACCCTCAACAACATCACGGCGACGCCGATGGCGGTGGTTGATGATCGTCTCAACGTGCTGATGATTCAGTCGGGAGGCAACAGCTTCGCCGAACGAATCACCCGCAGTACGCTGATGGAAATGGGCGGCTCGTGTGCCTGTGCCTTGTACCCGATGACTGGTGCACAAGCGAAAAAAGCCGTGATTCGCGGATCGATTCGCTCCTTGCAACGGGCTGGCCAGGTGGTGCTCGATGCCCGCCGCAGTGGCGCTGACGCAGTCCAAAGTCTGCTCGAAGCGCTGGGTGGTTTCAGGTTGTTCCAAGGCAAGGTCGTCGGTGTCGACCGGCGTCTGGAAGGTGGATGGCAGCGGGGTGTCGTCACTCTCCAGGGCCTCGACGCGTTTGCCGACAGCACAGCAAGGCTCGATCTGCAGAACGAATTTCTCTACGCGAGTGTCGACGACCAGGTGATCGCGATGACCCCCGACCTTATCTGTTGCCTGGACTCCCAGTCCGGCGAGCCGATCACTAGTGAGGCCATGCGATACGGGCTGCGTGTCACCCTCATGGGCCTGCCCAGCCACACAGCCTGGCGTACACCGGCAGGCCTGGACCTCGCCGGGCCGCGCCACTTTGGTTTTGACAGCAATTACATATCGCTCGAAGAACTGCCTGCTGGACATACAAGGAATCGATCGACCGTAACGGTCTGATTGACCGGCGTCGGTTCCCCACGGCAACCCAAAACAAGAACGATCTTTTCGCCCCTTCGAAAGAAGGGGTTCTCCAGGCTTTTGCTCAATTTCTGCCCCTACAAGCTACCCACAATAATTAATGGGACATTGATATGAAAAATTCACGTTTGGCCATCGCTCGCCCTGGAGTGCTTTTCCAGTCTGTGGCTTGCTCGTTTGCCGTCTTTGTCATTGCATTGCTCTGGGCGACGACGTCCAGCGCGGGTAACTTTATCGGCCTCGCTCAACCGGGTGTACCTGGCACCTTCGGTGTCTTGCTGATGCCTTCGGTTTCCCATTCACAACCTGACACCAATACAGGGAAAATGTTTTCGGAACTGGCCTACTACAGCGAGACGGGGTTCACCGGCACCACCCGTGACCAATTCGAGGCATGGCTGGGATTTTATGGTGGGTACCAGGACACACCCGAAGGCTCCAGGGATTCGAGCTGGGGTGTCACGATGCCGGAACTGGGGTTCGAGTATTACTATCAGGCCGTCCAGCCAGGTAGCGCAGCGTTTGGCAGCGATGAGTACAGGAGCTGGTGGGTCAGTCCCGAGCTGATGTTCAACGGTCCGAATAGCAGTGACAAGACCACGGGGTTTGGCGCGGGTGGTAACCAATGGTCGATTGCTACCACGGTCAATAACTACGTTGCTTATGGCCGCTGGCACGCGACCTTTGCGCCGGTGTCGCTGGTGTATCTGTTTAAAAACCGTAATTCGACCGATCTGGGGGATGGGCAAAGTGTGAAAATGCGTGGCGCGTTGAGTGTCAGCCTGGCGGATGTGGCCGCGGGTTATCAGGTCAAGGACGACCTGATTGTCGGGCTGCACCATGCTTACAATATCTACAACATCGGCGATTCGGATTATGCTCGCGCCTCGGAGGGGATGATTGGCCCTACCTTCACTTACCTGGGATTCGCCAAGGATAATTTCTACTTGGCAGGAACGCTTGATTTCGATTACCACCATCAAGGCGTACCGCGTACCACTTCTTTGAATTTCTTGTTGGTAAAGTCCTTCTAAGGCCGCCGAGGCTTAAAAATCGGGCAGGCCCGAGCGTGTCAATCGGGGCTGGCTTTGCCGCCATGGAAGGTGGCGTCAAACCCCTCTGATTGGAGAGTGTGTGTGGAACCCAATGTTCGATCCAAAGCCGTTTCCCGCTTCATGCCGGACGTGCGAATCGATGCTGCGTTAGTGCGTGAGCGACTGTTACTGCAACTGGATGGAACCTCTGTTGCCAGCGCGTCAATGACTATCCTTCGAGCGCCGGCCGGCTTTGGAAAAACCACGCTCTACGCACAGCATTCGCGACAATTAAAGGCGTCGGGCATTACAACGATATGGATGAATGCTCAATCTCAGGACCGGATGTCATCCTTGTCTGATGTGTTGTCTGAGGCGCTGCATCATTCGGGGCTTTGCGGTTTCCGATCCTGCGAGCGAGTCACCGAGCTGCTTGCCCAGGTCAGTGAGCGTGTCGGGCGCTTTGCATTATTCATTGATAACGATGAATGGCTGGATACGGAAGCAGATGCCCAACTGATCGAATTGGCCAGAGAACTGCCGGATGGCGTGAGTTGCTACCTGGCCGGACGGCGTCGCCAGGAGGCGAAGTTGAGTCAGTATTTACTGGGAGGGTACGTCCGCCTGATCGGACCGGAGCATCTTGCCTACACGTTCGACGAAGCCGCGAGCCTGTTCACCGAGGGTGTGTCGACCGAGGCACTGACGCAGGCCTGGACTCGCAGTGAAGGCTGGCCCGCGGCGATGCAGTTGATGGCGCACCATCATGCCTTCAGATCACCGGAGGACAGGGAGGCATCATTCGTCAATTTCAATCCGATGGCCGCCGCATTGGTGGAGTCCCATGATTACATCGCTTCGCAGATACTGGCGCCATTGCCCGACGAGGAACGCCGTTTCCTGCTGGACACATCCATACTGGATGAGGTGACAGTCGACATTGCCAATGCAGTGCTTGAACGCTCTGACAGTGCCAATCATATCGCCTGGTTCGCCGGACTGACTCCGTTGATCAAACATCGGACTGACGCGACGTCGATTCATGTGAACCCCTGGTTGCGCGAATCCCTGATCTGGCACGCACGCCTCAGTGGAGATGACGCGATTGCGCGTCGGCACTTGCGAGCGGCGAATGCCTATGCTGCCCATCAGGACTTGATCAGGGCGGTGGACCAGGCGATACAGGGCGGGGAGCCGGAAACAGCGGCCCGAATTGTCGAGCACAACGGTGCTGTACGGTTAATAGCCGATGCCGGTATCGGCAGAACCCAGGTCTTGCTTTCACGCCTGCCATCGGCGGTCAGGCAGGCCCATCCCAGACTGCGCCTGCTGTACATCGCGCATCTGCTGACTGAAAACAACGCCCGCGAAGCGCGCTGGGACATGGAGCGATTGCAGCGCGAACTGCAGCTGGCGGAGCCAGGCAGCCCATTCGCGCGGCAGGTTGCCGATGAAAATTTTCAGCTCGAAGTCTCGTTGGTCGATTGCCTGGTCCTGCTGAATCGGGCCGAGCACGAACTCATCATTTCACCTTGGGCACAACTCGATCGGGTCACGCGCCTGGCGATGGTCCAATTCTGCGATGACTGGCGAATACTGGGTCTGTTGCTGCCCCTGCAAATACTCTTTTTGCACCGCTATGGCCCTTTGTCGGGGGCGGCTCGCTACATCGCCCGGATCGAGTTGATGTACCGCTCCGAAAACAGTGATTACAACATCCAGTGGGTGCGTTTTAATCGGGCACGCGAATGTGTGGGGTCCGGGCACCTGGATCAGGCCGAAGACATTCTGCTCAAAGCGATTGATTCAAGTCATGCGGTCATCCGCTTCGAGCAAACGTCATTCCGCAACATGGTGGCGGCCTTGCGCGCGCGCGTTGCGAACCTGAGCGGCGAACTGGAAAACGCCCTGGCCATTCTTGAGGGAATCGAAGCGCATTCTGCCGGACTTCTGTTTGAGGTGACCGCCGCGGTCTACATCGAGCGCGCGCGTTGCTTGTACGCCCTTGGCGATACGGTGGCCGCGATGGCTCAACTGGACGCTGCACAACGGCTCGCCGACGCCGAAACGTTGCCGCATCTTGGCGTGTTGGCCGCCTGCACCAGGCTGGTCTGGCTGGTCGACGAGGGGCGTAACGACGAAATGGAAGTGTTGGCGATGCAGATCAATCTCAAAGGTCTGTGGAAGGACGCTCGCGGTACCCGCAAGTTACCGTGGGCCGACGTAGAAGCCGTCGGGCGTGCCGCCATTCGGTTTGCGTTGGCGCGCGGTGATTTGAAGTACGCCAGCCTTTATGCCGATCGACTCCAGATACTGGCAGAGCAGATGGAGGAGCGTCCTGCGGTGATCGGCGCCAGGTTGTTATACATGCGTGTTCTGATCGCCATCGGTGATGAGTGCGGGGCACGGGAGATGTGGCAATCAGCACTTGCCATCGCCGCTGAGGGCTGCATCTCTCAACCGTTCGTGGATGAGTTGGTGGACATCGCCTGGCTCGAAGCCCGAGGGGACGACGAGCCGACGGCGATCATCGTATTGAAGCACCGGATTCGTGATGGCCGACTGGCCGCTATACGTCGAAGGATCGAGCGCAATGTGCAACTGACCGTCCGGGAACGCGATGTCATGTACTGGCTGGTGCAGGGGCTGGCGACCAAAAGGATCAGCCGTGAGCTGGGTGTTTCACCGGAAACGGTCAAGCAGCATCTGAAGACGATTTTCACAAAGCTGGGCGTCAATAGCCGAGGTGCCGCGACGGCCGCAGTCATCGGCAACGTCATCCCGGTGAGTGAAAGGTAAATCCCGCGGGCTGTTCGTCAGTTTGACCGGGTATTCACACGAGGTCTCTGGAGGTGGGCATGTGAATGCCATCTGTCCTGGACAGCACGGCATCGATCATCACCCTGGCGATATTGGCTGGGGGATTGATCCACAGGCCTCGCGGCAATATCGGCCGAAGCAGGGCGGCCAAGGGGAGTATCAACCGTTCGGCAGGGCGAAACTCTTCGCGGCTGCCACCGATCATGCCTGGACGGATAATCGTCATTGAAGGGAACCCGATACCCTGAATCTCCCGTTCGAGCTCACCTTTGATCCGGCAATAGTAAAGCGGTATGGACAAAGAGGCCCCGGGCGAAGAGATCACTGCGCAAGCCTTGGCTCCCAGCGACAAAGCCAGTTCCGCAAACGTTATCGGCAACACGTAATCGACCTGTCGGAACGCCTGCCTTGAAACCGCCTTCGCGATCGTTGCTCCAATCGCGCAGATCATGGCGTCGATTGACAGCTTGGCGACATCCGGAACGGTACGCCGTAGATCCTCTGACACCGGATTATTGAGTTTGGGGTGTGCGGGGAGGGCACGGCGCGTGGGCGCGTTGGCCACTGCCTGGCCGTGAGGGGCGGCGTATCGAGCGGTCAGTCGAGTGATTTCAATTCCGGATGGCATCTAGTTCCTCTCCACGAACACGCGGTTTTCATAGCGTTTGGCGAGCAAGGCGAAGGGGATTATCACCAACGCGTAGCACAGCGCGACCATCGTGTAGACCGCCAGAGTTTGTAGGTCTGGTTGACGACCACCTGGGCGGTATTGATGATCTCGAACACGTCGATCACCGATGCCAGCGATGACATCTTCAGGGTGGTGTAGTACTGCCCCGTCAGCGGCGGTATCGAGTTGCGCACGAAGTGCGGCAGCGAGAAGTATAGGAACGTCTGCACCGGCGTGTAGCCCATGGCCCGCGCAGCCTGCATCTCGCCGCGCGGCATGTTGCGGCGGGAAGTGTGGCGGCAGTAGCGGGGGGGGGGGTGGTGCCGTTAGCGGTTGGCACCGACACCGGTGGTTCGATCCGGATTCCGTCAGCCCTTTGCGGTACGGTCGGGTTCAAGCCAGGTTTCAATTCGGTGTCGGTCGAGGGCGTCTTCGCGCTTTCAAACATGCTCAGCGAATGGAGGAGCATCCTGAACTATTCGACCAAGAGGTACGGGCGCGCCTTGAGCTGTCGGCGCAGGTGCGCGGTTGGGAATACGTTCGTGCGGTGCAGATACGCTTGACCCTTCAGAGGCGTATGGCTGAACTGTTTGAACAGTACGACTTGTTGGTCATGCCGGCCCTGCCGGTCACCGCGCCGATGTTGGGCCAGCGCGAGGTCGACATCAACGGAAAGTCTATTCCCGTGCGTGATGTCCTGCTGAGCCTGACAAGCGCCTGGAACGTGACCGGTCTGCCGGCGATCAGTCTTCCAGCAGGTCAGGTAGATGGACTTCCCGTTGGCCTGCAAGTGATCGCACCGGCACAACAGAATGCCTGGTTGCTGAGTGTGGTTGCCTGACGCTGTGGGGTGACCACTGATGCCATTGACTTGCACCGATCTGAAGCGCGTCGTGCCTGATTTGTATAAATTTGGCACCGTTTTCTTCCTTTGATTTTGATTCAAACCACTTGAGTCGACAGGTTTAAGGTGTTGGCATGGTTCATGCCTTTGTATTTTTATTCAAGTTACTTGAATAAAAATATTGCCGATTCAAGTGGAGTAAACACCGATGAAACGTCATGCACTCAAAGCGCTGTCCCTGTCGCTGGTCACGTTGTTCGTAGCCTCCATGGTCCATGCGGACGATTTGTTGCAACGGGTTAAAGAGAAGAAAGAAATCGTTGTTGCTACCGAAGCACGTTTTGCTCCTTTCGAGTCGGTGGAGAACGGCAAGATCGTCGGTTACGGCGTTGACCTTATGCACTACGTCCTGGATGCCGATCTGCCCGACGTGAAGGTGCGCCAGCTGGACCTGCCATTCCAGGGCATTCTGCCGGGGCTGGATACTCGCAAGTTCGATTTTGTGGTGACGTCGGTGACCGTGAACAAGGCGCGTTACGACCAGTTCGCCTTTACCTTGCCGATCGCCGAGTCCACCGTAGCGTTGCTCAAGCGTGCCGACGATAACGGCATCAAGTCGTTGTCTGACCTCAACGGCAAGGTGATCGGTTCGCAGGCTGGTTCCGGTCAACTGACGGTGCTGCAAGCTTTCGATGCCAAGCTCAAGGCCGAGGGGCAGCCAGGGATCAAGCGCATCAAGGAATATGTCGGTTTCGATGAGGCTTACGCCGATCTGGCCGCCGGTCGCCTCGACGGTGTGGCGCAGTCGTTGTCCAACCTTGGTCCGCTGATGAAGTCTCGCCCAGGCGTATTTGCGACCCTGTCGGACATGGTAGGGCCGACCACTTATTTCGGTTGGGTCGGTCGCAAGGAGGCTGACAGCGCCAGCCTGGTGAAGTTGTTCAGTGACGGCATCGCGCGGGCCAATGCTGACGGTACCTTGAAGAAACTGCAGGAAAAATGGTTCGGTTTCACCATGGTCCTGCCGACCGAAGCCATGCCGGTTCCGACCATCTGAGCGGCGTGGCGATGAACGACTTCAGCACGCGCTTCGCGCTTTACTGGCCGGCTTTGCTTGACGGTGCGCTGACTACGTTGTGGTTGTGTGCGGTCGGCATGGCCCTGGGTTTTGTCATCGGAGTGTTTATTCACTTGATCGGCAATGGCCACAGCCGAAGCGGTGCGGCGTTCGCCAGGGCGTATGTCAGTTTCTTTCGCGGCACGCCGATGCTCGCGCAACTGTTGCTGCTGTTCTATCTGCCGTCGGCATTAAACGTGGACGTGCCACCGTTGGTGGCCGCCGCGCTGGCGCTGGCGTTGAACACCGCCGCCTACCAGTCGCAGATCCTGCGCAGCGGTTTTGCGGCGATTCCCAGAGGACAACTGGAGGCCGCTTCGGTGTTTTCCATCGGCAAATGGAAAACCCTGATGCACATCCAGTTACCGCAGGTGTTGCGGCTGACGTCGCCAACGCTGATCAGCGAACTGATCGACGTGATCAAAGTCTCGGCAGTGGTCTCGGTCATCTCCATCACCGACTTGATGCGGGTCAGTCAGCAACTGGTGTCGCAGACCTATCGTCCGCTGGAGGTTTATCTGGTCTCTGCCCTGTTCTATCTGGCGCTGACCAGTCTGCTCAGCATGCTGGGCCGGATGCTGGAACGCCGTTGGCAGGAGCGCACCTGATGCAAGAGTTCATGAGTTATCTGCCGGATTTTGGCGAAGCGCTGCTGGTGACCCTGGGCATCAGCCTTGCCGCCGCGATGTTGGGGCTGGTGTTGGGGTTCGGGCTGAACGCCTTGCGTCTGGCGTTGCCGCTCTTTACCGGATTCTATCGGCTGTATATCTGGCTGATTCGCGGCACGCCGTTTCTGGCGCAGTTGGCCATTGTCTATTTCGGGTTGCCGGTGCTGGGCCTGAGACTGGAAGCCGTCGAGGCCAGCATCCTGTCGCTGGGGCTGTACAGCGCGGCCTATTTCGCCGAGCTGTTTCGTTCCGCCTGGGCCAGCGTACCCAAGGGGCAAATCGAGGCGGCACGGGTTCATGGAGTGTGCAGGCACCAAGCGTTCTGGCACATCCAGGCACCCCAGGCATTCGCCTTCGCGCTGCCGTTGCTGGGCAATCAGGTGATGCTGACCATCAAGGAAAGCGCTGTCACTTCGATCATTACCGTGCCCGAGCTGACCATGACGGCCGGGCGGATCGTTTCCACCACTTTTTCCTACGTCGTGCCTTACGCCTTGCTGGTGCTGAGCTACTGGTTGCTGACCTCTTCGGTCGCAGTCCTGGCCGAGTACCTGGGGCGACGGGCGACGCGCTATCTGCGAGGTTGATGCCATGAGCACGCTACCCCTTCTTCAACTGCGCAGTGTCGGCAAGTCTTACGGCGCCAACCGTGTGCTGACAGGCTTTGATCTGTCGGTGCAGGTGGGCGAGATCGTCTCGCTGATCGGCCCCTCGGGGTCAGGTAAAACCACAGCCTTGCGCTGCATGAATTTCCTCGAAACCTACGATGAGGGCGAGATCTGGATTGACGGCCAGTTGCTGGGCTACAGCGGTTCGGGTCGCAGCGCCGGGGATCGTGACAGCGAAGCCACGATCGACGAGGTCCGCAAGCCGCTGGCCATGGTGTTCCAGCAGTTCAACCTGTGGCCGCACATGACGGTGCGCGAGAACGTCATGGCACCGCTGGTGTTGGGCAAGCGCATGGCCAAGGCTGAAGCGCGGACCTTGGCTGATGCCGCTCTGTCGCGTGTCGGTCTGACCGCCAAGGCCGATGCCTGGCCGGCGCGCTTGTCCGGCGGTCAGCAACAGCGGGTCGGCATTGCCCGAGCATTGGCGGTCAAGCCGCGCCTGATGTTGCTGGATGAGCCGACGTCGGCGCTTGATCCTGAATTGGTCGAGGAAGTGCTGCAGGTCATTCGCAGCCTGGCCGACGACGGTATGACCATGGTGATGGTCACCCATGAAATGAGTTTCGCCGCACAGATCTCCAATCAGGTGGTGTTCATGGAGGCGGGCCAGATCGTAGAGACCGGCGCGCCATTGTCGTTGTTCCAGACCCCCAAGACCGAGCGCTTGCAACGCTTTCTCACCCCGTGGTTCAACCGCAGCCTCACACCTCGTACGCAGGTCACGCCATGACGGCACAACGTGTTCTCGAAGGGGTATCCGCCAAACGCCTGCACGACTTGCTCGACGCCCTGGCGCGCTTCGGACCGGGCGAGCGGGGCGGTATGAATCGCCAGGCGTTGTCTGAAGAAGACTTTCAGGCCCGCGCCTGGCTAATCGAGAAGGCGCGACAACTCGGCTGTCAGGTCTGGACTGACGGTTGCGCCAATCTGTTCATTCGTCGCGAAGGCCGGGAAGACCTGCCATCGGTGATGACTGGCAGCCATATCGATACTCAGCCTACTGGTGGGCGCCTTGACGGCTGCTATGGCGTGATGGCGGGACTTGAGTGTCTTTATGCGCTGGAAGATACCGGCATTCGCACCCTTCGCCCGATTGAAGTGGTGGTCTGGACCAATGAAGAGGGCAGCCGTTTCAGTCCCGGTGCCATGGGCTCCAGCGCTTATGTGGAACCGGCACGGCTGGACGGATACCGAAGCAATCGTGATGCCGCTGGAGTCTCTGTAGGCGAGGCGCTGGACGCTCACTCACGACGCTTCGCCGATCTGCCCTTGCGCACAAAGATTGATGCCCATGCATTCGTGGAACTGCACATCGAGCAAGGCCCGGTGCTGGAGCAGGCTGGCATCCCGCTGGGCGTGGTGACCGGTATTCAGGGCGTGCGCTGGTATCAGGTGCGTTGTAAAGGCGTGTCTGCCCACGCTGGGACCACGCCGATGTCCATGCGCCGTGACGCAATGTTGCTGGCGATGGAAATTGTCTCGCGCATTGATGCCCTGGCAGACCGGATCGCCGGTGACGAGAAACGCCTGACCTTTGGACGTTGGAATGTCTCGCCCAACGCCATCAACACCATTGCCAACGAAGTCACGTTCAGTATCGATTTTCGTCATGCCGAACCTGCCGTACTGGCGGCTTTCGATGCCGGGCTGGCGACATGCCTGCCGATGGATGCCGAGTTGCAAAGCCTGTTTAGCCACGCGCCGACCGCGTTCGACCCGGCGGTGATCGATTTGCTGCAGCAGGCGTGCGATGCCACTGGCCTGACACGGCAGCAGATACGCTCCGGCGCCTTTCACGATGCCATGTACCTGGCCGGGCATTGCCCGACCGGCATGCTGTTTGTCCCCAGCCGTGACGGTATCAGTCACAACCCGCTGGAATTCACCGAACCCGCGCAGTTGGAGGCGGGCACCCGGGCACTTGCCTGGAGCCTGGTTTCACTCGCCGAACAACCGTAAATCAAGGAGTCACCATGACCAATCTCACCCACGTTCATGACTATCCGGCCTGCTGCCAAACCGACAACGGCTCTTCTCTGGGCGTCAACGCTACCCTCAACGAGCCGATTTCTGCCGACGGCACGCCTGTGCCCGGCGAAACCTACACCGTCCCGGCGCGCAGCGGTCGCGCGGTCCGTCTGAACGCCGGTCAGGTCATCAAGATCGTCAATACTCACGGTACTCAAGTCTGTGATACCTGGCTGTTCAACACAGAAGACATGAGTGAGTTCCTGTCCATGGAGCACGCCCGCGCCCACTGCAACAGCATCATTCCGAAAGTCGGCGATGAGCTTTACAGCAACCGCCGTCGTGCCCTTGGCACTCTGCTGAGCGATACCTCGCCAGGCATCCACGACACGCTGATGGCCGCCTGCGATCTGCATCGCTATACCAACCTCGGCGTCGAGGGTTACCACGACAGCTGTGCCGATAATATGCGCATGGCGCTGCAAGCCATCGGCCTGCGTTCACGCGAAGTGCCACAGCCGTTCAACCTGTGGATGAACATTCCAGTCAAGCCGGACTACAGCGTCGCCTGGCTGCCACCGGTCTCCAAGGCTGGAGACTATGTCGAGATCCGCGCCGAAGTGGATGTGGTGGTGGTCATGTCTGCCTGCCCTCAGGACATCGTGCCGATCAACGACCTGAATCCGGTGGAGGTCCAATTCTCGGTTCACGACTGATAGTTGCTCAGGCAGTGGACGACAGGCCTGCGCACAACCTAGGATGCCTGTTGCCACGCCTGCTTACATTTTCCATGAGGGACGCATGTCCAAACCGAGCAAGACCCCCACCAAGGCTCTGCATACCGAGGGCTTGCCAAGCCTCGGTCTTCGTCTGCGTCACGCGCGCAAGGTCGCGGGCCTGACGTTGAAACAGGTGGCCGAGGCCGCCAGTTGTTCCGAAAGCCTGATTTCCAAACTGGAGCACGACGCCGCTTCGCCGTCGCTGGCCATGCTGCACCGCCTGGCCCGTGCGCTGGGCAGTAACGTGTCCGAACTGACCTCCGAGGACTGGGTGTCGCAAGAGCCGATACTGCGTGCCGGATCGCGTCAGGTTAATCGCTTCGCCAAGGGCGGAAGATCCGGTTACATCGATCTTGAGCGAGTGACCCATCCACAGAAGGGCAGCTTGCTGCAGGGCGATATTCATATTGTTGCGCCAGGCATGATCAGCGAGAGGATCGAGCATGTCGGGGAAGAGATGGGCTATGTGATCGAAGGTAGCCTCGAACTGACCTTGGGCGAAACCACCTACACACTGAGCCCGGGCGATTCGTTTCACTTCCCCAGCAATGTGCCCCACGGTTATCGGAACATCACCAGCGAGATCGTGCGGATTTTGTGGGTCAACACACCCGCTACGTTCTGATCCTCCAGCATTGCCGATCAGGCCAGCCTGTTGGCGCTCAACGCGGCCATTGAGGTAGCCAGAACAGCCTGATTGCGGCCCTGGGCCTTGGCGCAATAGAGGGCCAGGTCGGCTTGCTTGAGTAGATATTCTGGCGTCCGGTCCTCTTTGGGAATCATGACCGCCACGCCAATGCTCGCGGTCACGAAGCCGAGTGGAGACAGTGCATGTGGCAGCGTCAGTTTTTCCAGTGCACGGCAAAGCGCTTGGGCATGCTGCAACGCTTTTTCGGTGTGGGGGATTGTGGTGATGAGCGCAAACTCTTCCCCGCCGTAGCGGGCCACGAGATCACCCGCCCGCAGAGCATGGGCTTCCAGCACGCTGGCGACGCTGCGCAGGCAATCGTCACCGGCCTGGTGCCCGTAGTGGTCGTTGTATTTCTTGAAGTAGTCCACATCAATCAGCATCAGCGACAAAAACGTTCCGGTGCGCTGGGCACGGTGCCATTCGCTGATCAGTGCTTCATCGAAATGACGGCGGTTGGCCAGGCCCGTCAATCCGTCGGTGGTGCTCAGCACCTTCAATTGGCGGTTGGCTTCTTCGAGCGCGGCAGTGCGGTCCTGTACCTGGAGTTCCAACTGCTCTTGCGCGCCCTGGATTCGGTCCGCCATGTTTGCAAAGTCGCGGGCCAACTCACCAATCTCGTCGGTAGACTGGGTCGGCAGGGCGTCATGGCCCAGGCGCTCTCTGGACAAGCCAACCAGCCGCGTTGCCTGCATCAGTCGGGACAGAGGAATGGCCACCTGCTTTTGCAGAATGGAGCGCAGGATAAAGATCTCCACCAGCAGGGTGAGCAGCCCGAGGGCAATCACGATGGCCAGGTTGGTCAAAATGGCCGGGGTCATCTGTGCTCGGGGGTAGTGGACGGCGAGTACCCAGGGCGTTCCGGGAATGATGCCCATCGCGACGATGTCATTGTATGTCTGCACCACCGTCGCCTTGCCTGGCGTCAGAGAGTGAATGGCGTCTAGCAGCGGGTAATCATGGACAATCTTCAGCGACTGGATCGACGCCTTGCCCTCGCTGCTTTTGACTTGCTCCATGAAGTCGGGGTGGTAGATCAGCGTGCCCTCGCTATCGGCGGTGAACAGGACACTGTAGGCGTCCTGCACGAAGGGCTTGGCGGTGCGTTTCATGAGCTCATCCAGTAGCACATCGACACAGACCAGGATGCGATGCTTGCCGGACGTATCGGCCACGTCGGGCGTGGCAATGGTCGTCATCCAGGCGTTGTTGGAATAATCCCAATACATGCGGGTAAACAGCGTGCTGTTCCCGGGCGTACCGAAACCACGTTCATAAAACTCATAAGTCTCGAGTTTTAGCGCGTCCGGGCCCGAGTATGTAAACACCTCGGCGATATTCGACTCCTGGTAGATGGGGAAGCCTTTTTCAGGCACCACACCATAGAAATTGAACAGTCGACCCTTGGTGCTGGAACCGTATTTGTGGGACAGAATGTAAGACAGGGTTAACCGTGTCTTGACGTCGTCATTGGGGGGGGTATCGGGCGCGTAGGTGGCCGACATCCCGGCGAAGCGGCGGCCGTCGGCAAGCGGTTTGCCTTCAAACAGCATTGGCCGTTGTGTATAGGAACCATCCTCGTGGCGATAGAAAATCTGGTTGAAATCGCGCACGAGCGTGGCCTCTATGCCTGGTCTGGCGAGGATACTCTTGAAGTCATTCAGAAAATTCTGCTGCAGATCCTTGATTTCCCGAAAAGGCAGGGACTCCAGTTGCAGGGTTTGTTCGGTCGACAGCAGTAGTTGTTCGGTAATGGCCCCCTCGATCGAGGACAGATTGACGAAATAGGAAACCGTGCCGGCAGACAGTGAAACCAGGCCAATGCGCAACACGGCCAGATGAAGTGCTCGCGCGGTGAGCGAGCGCTTATGGGATGTCAGAACGAAGTCAACTTTCACCATTTTTGATTTCCTTTCGTCACTGGATAATCCTTTGGCTCACTGCGTAGCGGATGATCTCGGCATTGCTGGAAAAACCCATCTTCTCCATCAGTCGCGTTTTGTGAGTGCTGACGGTCTTGCTGCTGATGGCCAGTTTTCCAGCTATCTGAGTCACGCTGGCGCCAAGGGCGAACAGGTGCAGAATCTGGGACTCACGCTCTGTGAGGGAGGCATGACGGACCTGCTGTTTCAGCCCACTGGCCTCGAAGGCTATGGATTGGGCTATTTGCGGATCGATGAATCGCTCGCCGCAGGCCACGCGACGGATCGCACTCAGCATTGTCTCGAGTGAGCACACCTTGCATAGGTAGCCTGTGGCCCCGGCCTTGAGCGCGCGTATGGCGATCTGCGGGTCGTTGTGCATGCTGAGCACCAGCGTTTTCTGCTGGGGATGCTGGGTGTGGATGAGTGACACCAGATCCTCACCGCTGAGTCCTGGCATGTTCATATCGAGCAGCAACAGGTCGATATCGGCCTGCTGCAAGTGCTGCAGCGCTACGACACCGTTCTCGGCCTCCGCGACTACCGTCAAGTCACAGGCCAGGGCAAACAGTTGTTTCAACCCCTCTCGCATGATGGGGTGGTCATCGACGATCAGTAGACGAATTTTTTTGGGCATAGTTATGGGGGCTTACGCAGAGCGGACCAGGTGGTCGATAAGGGACGTTCAGATAGCCAGAGAGAGGCTTGGTGTTGGAAAAATGATGTCACTAGGCTATTACTGGAGCCATCGGACATTACTGATTTTTCGGTAGGGTTTTTCGCTGATGGGTAGGCAACGACGTACAGGTCTGCGACGGAGTCGATGGCACGATGCCGCACAAGTTGCGGCCAAAAAAAAGGTTCTTCACGAAAGATCGGGAAGAACCAAGAGTCGCCATCCCCGCAAGACGCGGGGATCCATGTTCGGCCGAACCATGAGGGGGGTCATAGGCAGCGCGACACGGGCTCCTGTCCCAGGAGCAGCACACACACACATATGTCGAACTTTCTGCGGAGTTTGCGTAAGCGAGTCCACGCTTTGGAGTTGACACGCGATTAAGGATGCAGGCACGCAGGTTCTGTGACCATCAGCGGGGGCTGATTTTCGAGTAGGGGAATGTCCGTGGCGACCCAGGGGCGACCTGAATGACGGCCGCTATCCACGAGACAAGTTTTCCTGTACCTCCGATCGGGCTGTCGAACGCAACACGACGAACTCACTCGCCAACAGTCCCCGCCCGATATCCAGCAAGGTGACCGTGTGGTTGTTGACCGTGATCGTGCCGAGGGTGAAGTCGTTGTGGATCTTGCTGACAAAGGCCTCACGCGGTTCTATTTCCCTTGGGGGGATTTCTGCTACTTTGCTGACCGCATCGACAACCACGCCGATCATCTGCATACGATCGTCGATGGTCACTTCCAGGATGATGATATTAGTGCTCCGGCTGATCTTGAGGGGCTGCTCACCGAGGTACGCCCCCAGGTCGATTACCGGTACCAGCGTTCCGCGCAGCTTGATCGCCCTGCGGTGCCTGGTCAGCACGTCAGGCCTGGTGATTAGTTGAGTGGCCTCGACGACGCCGCAGACGTTCAACGTGCTCACCGCAAACGGCTGGTCGCGCAGAGTGAAGGAGAGGTAGCACCTGTCCGATAGTGTATTGTCGGCGGCCAACACCGGGGCGGCGGTCGTATGGTCAAGGGACTTTCTTTTGTCATTCAGGCGAGCGGTGAGCTTGGCCATCTCGTGTATGTTGGCAAGGAGTTCAGCGAAGTGCTTGTCCAGAACGGCGTTACGCGGCGTTTCGATGACGGAGCCGGGTGCCAGCAGGTTTGCTGGAGAGCCGGTTTTTTCGTGTGTATCGACCGGCTTGTCGATGTACTTTGTGGTCGTCGCGCAATTGCGCACCACTGCAGAGATCGCGGTGATCTGCGCGATTGTATTTCGCTTGAACTGCTCGATCTCCTCGGGCTCCGCTTCGACAAGCGGCTCAATGGGAGCACTTATTTTGATGTCCACGCGCGAGTTTCGGTAGCGAATGCCCAGTGCGACGAGCATCACTGTGCCTGTGGTGGCGGCCAGGCACAGCGAGAACGATAGGTCGTGCATATCTATTGAGGAAACCTGGCCAGCTGTTGCGCCGAGACAAAGCAACAATACCAGGACAATGACGATATTCATGCCGAGTTACTTTCCTGTTCAGTGACTAAAGAAGCCAAGTCTGTAGGGGGCCCATATTGCTGCTGATGCTCTCCACCTTGATCAAGCGGTCCATGGCATTACTCCTCAACGCGCACAAAGCCGGCCGGCACAGTCGGGCAGCGAGTGTTAGCGGGTAGGGCGAGCTGCCTTGGGCCTGGTAGATGCAGCAGAGATTTGGGTACCACACTCGCTTCAATCGTGGTTTGTTAGCGGGAGAGATCGTTACGTTCAACGCGGATTCTCTATCCGGCGACCTGAGCTGCTGGTGGGTGCCGGAGCTGGTAGTTCTATGTCGAAAAAAGTGCAGCACAATCCCGGTGGCATCGAATGATGCAGGCCTTGTAACGGGGCTGGACATCGGTCAGTGCTGGTTTTTTGGTGGGTATGTTGCGGGGGAAGGGTAGGTATCGCCCTACTGCGTATCGCGAGAGGTTTGCTTTTCTTTTGTAGAGTGTCTTGGGCTTGATGTGCGTCCTTGCATCTCGACTGCGCCTGCGCGCAGCACCTGCTTCCGCCCGGCATGGAGCAATGCAGGGAGACGTTTGTCACTCGATAAGCCGCTGACTCACCGCATAGCGGACAATCTCTGACATGCTGGTGAAGCCCATCTTTTCCATCATGCGGGCTTTGTGGGTGCTGACAGTCTTGTGACTGATGGACAGTTCTGTTGCTGCGCGCGAGACGCTGAGGCCGCGGGCGAGCAGGCGCAGGACTTGCAGTTCCCTGTCAGTGAGCATGTCGTGCTGGGTATACGGGCCCAGACCGCTGGCCGCAAAGGCGATCTGTTCGGCCAGTCCGGCGTCGATGTAGCGTCCGCCGCCAGCCACTCGACGGATGGCCGTGAGGAGGGCCTCGGGGTCGCGATCCTTGGTCAGATACCCGGAGGCACCCGACCTGAGCGCTCGTTGGGCGATCTGCACTTCATTGTGCATGCTCAGCACCAGGATCGGCAGTTGCGGATAGTGAGTATGGATGCGCGCAACCAGATCTTCGCCGCTGATGCCTGGCATGCTCATGTCAAGCAACACCAGGTCGGCATCACCCTGGCGCAGCTGCTCAAACAGCATGACGCCGTTTTCTGCTTCACCTGTTACGTGCAGATCGCCGGCCAAGGCAAAAAGCTGTTTCAAGCCTTCGCGCATGATGGCGTGATCATCAGCGATCATCAGTTGGATCATGGAGTCTCCGGATTTGCCTGGAAGGGGATATTCACCCGGACATGAGTACCCTGTCCGAGGGGGCTGTTTACAGTGACTGTTCCGCCGAGCATGTGTCCTCGCTCGCGCATGCCGAGCATCCCGAGCCGGCCTTTGGGCAGTTGCTCCGGGTCGAAGCCCTTGCCGTTGTCACGCACTTCAATCAGGACATGCTCGACGTCGCGCTTGAGGTCAATCTCTACCCGACTGGCCTGGGCATGGCGGGCAACATTGGTCAGGCACTCCTGGATCACCCGGAAGATCGCGGTAGCACGTTCGTCGTCGAGTTCCAGGCGAGCCGATGGCGCTCTCAATCGGCAAGGAACGCCGGTGTTCTGCGAAAACTCGGAAACCAGCCATTCAAGGGCCGACGTCAGGCCCATGTCGAGCGCAGAGGGGCGCAGGCTGGTGGCGACGTTACGAACTACCTGAATGGTTTCGTCGACCCGCACCATTAGCGCCTGGACTCGCTCTACCAACAGTGGATGGTCGCTTCCGAATTGCAGGCGCAGCAGCGAAATTCCCATGCGCAGGACGGTGAGCTGCTGCCCTAGTTCGTCGTGAATTTCCCGGGCTATGCGCTTGCGCTCCTCTTCCCGTGTGTTTTCGCGGTAACTGGATAGCTGGCGCAGTTGTGCATGGGATTCCTTCAAGCGTCGCTCGGCTACACGCATTGCACTGATGTTGCGACCGACCGCGAGAATGCTGACGACGCCCCCATGTTGATCGCGTTCGGGCACCAGGCGGACCAGGTAACAAGCCGCTTCTCCGTCTTGTTCCACCGGGACGTCCAGGGTCAATTCCTCCTCGGTGGTTTTGCCGGTCTGGATGATGTGTTCGAGCATGTCTTGAAAGGGTCTCGCGGCACTCGAACGGGGCGATGCCTCGCTGGAGTTTTTACCGAGCAGAAAAGCCAGCGGGCGTTTGAGCATGTTTTGCGCCGCGGGGTTGGCATACAAAAAACGGCACTGCAGATCGAAGCGGGCGATCACATCCGGAGTGTTCTCCACCAAGGCACGAAACTCCTGCTCGCGGGTGTGTAGAGCCTGCTCCGCATTTTTGCGCGCGGTGATGTCGCGGGCGATACCTACGATTCTGTGGACGCGTCCGTAAGCGTCACGTACCGGGATCAGCGTTGAATGAAAATAGGTCAGTTGCCCGGTGGGCAGGTCGAGTACCATTTCCTCGTCGAGCGGAGCGCCGCTTTCCACGCAGTGTCGACTCTTGGCAATGGCAACGGCTGCTATGTCGGGTGGAAGCGTTGCTTCGATGTTCTTGCCGATCAGTTCGGCGCGCCCCATACCCAGGTAATGTTCGTAGGCCGGATTGACCTCGATGGTACGAAAGAATCCGTCCTCGGTTACTTCCATTAAAAACAGGGCGTCCAGAGACTTATCGGAGATTTCCCGGTAGCGCTGCTCGCTCTCGAGAAGTGATGTCTCGGCACGTTTGCGTTCAATGGCGATGGCGGCCATATGACTGGCTTGACGAACCAGCCTGAGATCGTCGTTCGTCGGTCGCCCCGGGTGACGCAAATAGATGCAGAAGGTCCCCAGGACCTTGCCGGCGGAGTCATTGATCGGCTCCGACCAGCAGGCGCGCAACCCGGCCTTGAGGGCCTGTTCGCGAAAAGCGTCGCAGTAGGGATGTGAGGCCAGATCCTCGGCGATGATCGTGGTGCCACACCACGCGGCCGTGGCACATATACCGAAGCCTTCGCCGATCTCGATGCGACCACGCCCTTGCGTGTAGCTGGACGGCAGGCTGGACGTCGAACCTGGAAGCAGGCAGAGGCCATCGTCGTCCAGCAGCATGATATTGGCCAGGAACTCCGGGCGTGCCTGCTCGATATATTTCGTTACCAGCGTCAAAACTTCCGGCAACCGGGCGCCCTGCGCCAACCGCTCAAAAATGTGCAGCAGCGCTTCTTCCAGCCGCTCGTGACGTTTGAGCGCGGTTATGTCATGCCCCTTGGCCAGAACGCTGACGACCGTCCCGCTTGCATCCAGCTCGGGAATTAACTTCAAGGTGTGCATGACGATCTCGCCTCTCTGCGGGCGTGACCACTTCAGAATGATCTCTTGAGGTAATCCGGTAACGATCACCTGACGCAGTTGCTTTATGTATTCTTCAACCGGGACATCGGTGCACCAGCCTTCTCCGAGATAACGTTGCAATGCGTGTGCCGCCGGGATGCCGGTTTCCCGCTCGAAAGCCGGATTGACGTAAGTACGGCGGCAATTGAGGTCGTAGCGGATGACAAGGTTGTGCGTGTTTTCCGCCAGGGCATGGAACTGTTGCTCGCTGGTCAACAAGCGGGCTTCCGTCAGGGAGAGGCGCTTCTGGACTTCAAGGAGGCGGCTGAGGTCTACGATTTGGATCACGAAATACAATGGCGTGTTGTCGCTCGAGCGTATCGCGCTGCAGGTCAGTTGTACCCTGATGTAGTGACCGTCTCGGTGCCGATAGCGCTTTTCCAGGTGAATGTCGGGCGTCTCGCCCATCAGCAGGCGTTGGCCGCAGGCGAGCGTCCCGGGCAGATCGTCCGGATGGGTCAGGGCTTGGCTGGAGGTTTGCTGCAATTGGGCCTCACTGCGTCCGAGCAGCTCACAGAGGGAGCAGTTGACGCGCAACCAGCGACCGTCGAGCGCCAGCAGGGCCATTCCGGTAGCGGCGGACTCGAAGGCCAAGTGGGACCGTTCCTCGTTTCCCAGCAGTGCTTGTGCTGTGGGGGGGATGGGCTCCGAGGGCATGAAGGCCTGGCTGTCATCGTCCAGGTTCCGGGGGGCTTGAATCGGAACGATTTCACAGAGCAGTAGTGAACCGACGGCAGTCAGCTTGCTGCGCCCATGCTGACCACTGCCATCCTTGCGTCGATAATGCAATTGAAGTGGCTGAACCGGCGAGAATTGGCCAAACAACACCTGCTGAGCCTCGTGCCCGGTGCAATGGAGCAGGCTGGAAAAGGGGGCACCGAGCAATTCCGGCAGGGTGTAGCCCAACAGCTCGGAAAAAGCGCCATTAGCCTTCAGTATCTCGCGCTGGTCATTGAGCAGAACCAGAGCGGAAGACACCAGGTCAAAGGTCGCCTCGAACAGCTGAGATTGGCGCGCCTGTGCGTCTGCGGTATCCGGTTCGGTAGATGGTATCATCTGCATTTCGCTCAATTTGAATCGTCTCTGATTTGCTTTTACCGGGCGAAATAGATATGGCCGTCTTGTTTTTCACGAATCTTCTTGATCATTTTTCGGCCAGCCCAACAGTTTCTTGATACCTCCACTGTCGCCGAGAACCCTGCCGCTGCCTTTGTGGGGAGGCGATACAAGGGGAGGCCGACGGGGTCGCGCGAGCCCCGACAGTCTTGTGTATGACCAGAGTGCGATAATTTCCCTGTCCATTGCACTGGGGACAGAGGCCGCGAAATTTGATTCAGAGCCCTTGGATGGAGTATCGAGACACAGGGTTGAGGAAAGCCTGAAAGACACCTTCGACTCACTCGGCGAAGATACTAACGATCAAGCCTGTGCCTGCGTGCAGACACTCGACGAACGGCTGCCACTTTTCCAGGCCGACAGCATCACGGCGCGTGAAGGTGATGAGGTTCTCGGTCAGGCCATGACATCGATCGAACGACTGATCCGTTGGCGAATAAGAATGTCGGAAATGACCTTCGCTTGTAAGGCTGGATCGACCTTTGAATAAATGCGCAGCAAGGTGAAATGACAACGAAGCCAACCGTTGAGTGGGTCGTCCATGACACAACGGGACCGATCAAGACCCTGGCAAGAGCGCAAGTTTGGTCGGCTCACAACTTGAACAGGTCGACGGTTGCCTGCAGTGAGTTGGAAGATTCTTGCAACTCTCTGGATGCCTGCGCGACTTGCTGTACAGCAAAAGTGTTTTTCCCAGACATGGTCGCCATGTTGGCCACATTGAGGGCGATCTCCTGATTGGCAGCGTTTTGCTGATCAAGCGCCGCGGAAATGCTATTGACTGCATCCACGACCTGTTCGGAGCAACCGCTTATCTGCCTCACGGCACGTCCGGCTTCACTGGCCATTTCAACGCCAGCGTTGGCACGATCCTGCCCTTGGCGCATCGTCTCCACCGCATGCTCCGTCCCGGATTGTATGGAGCCGATCATCGTTGTTATTTCCACGGTGGATATGGCTGTGCGCTCGGAAAGTTGTCGTACCTCATCGGCGACGACTGCAAAGCCGCGCCCATGCTCGCCGGCGCGTGCCGCCTCAATTGCAGCGTTTAGTGCAAGCAGATTCGTCTGGTCGGCAATGGATTTGATGACGCCGACAATGGCCGAAATCCTGGCCGAATGCTCTCCAAGTAAAACTATTCGCTCGGAAGATTGGCTTACGCTGTCGGCGATGTCGTGCATTTCCGCCGAAGCTTTCTCCACCACGACACCGCCCAGCCTGGCTTTGTCGCCAGCGTCTTGAGCCAAGGTAAAGGATTCACGGGCCTTGTCAGAGACATGGCCAATGCTTGTGGCCAGCTCTTCTATCGCCGCGGCAGCAGAAGCAGCGGCGTTACTCTGTTGCTCCGATTGAGCGGCTACATCCTCGGCGGAAGTAGATAGCGAAGACGATAGAGTGGAAATACGCTGGGCATTCCCCGCGATGTTTCCGATCATCTGACGCAATGACGTTTGCATATTGTTCAGTGAACGGGCCAGATCACCAATCTCATCGTTACGTGAAGTGGAAGAGGGCGGTAATGACAAATCACCCGCAGCGATCTTACGTGCAACCGATACCGCATGGCCCAGAGGCGCGACGACCAGCGAACGCGACAACCAGAAAACAAGCCCCATCAACACACCTGACAGCGCCAGCCCAATAGTCGCTACCTGGATAATTTCATTCTTTACTTCAGCGCGAACCTCATCCTCGGGGTAAGCCGCAATCATGGTAAATCCCCAAGGAGTGAAACTTTTACGTTTTACGACCCAGCCATGCAAGTTGCCATCTGCAACACTTTTGGCGGTAGCCGGGGGAACGCTTTTCGATTGAAAGCGCACATTACCCTTGTCGTCCAGTAACGCGACGAAGCCACCTTTTAGTACGCGGCTCGCGGCGATGGACGTTTGCAAGGCTTGCATGTCGACTTTGTAACCCGCATACCAAATGCCTACAGTCTGTTTCTGGTTGTCCAGAATGGGCTCGTATCCTGTCAGATAGGGATTTCCCAGGATATCTACTTGCCCATAGAACGACTCGCCCTTTCGAATAGCGGTGATCGGCATTCCATTGGGGTCCAGTATTGTGCCAATGACGCGCTTGCCCTCGACCTGCACATTGGTACTGATGCGCACAAACTCGTTATCGACCTTGGAGAATAGAGTAGCTCCACCCCCCTGACTTGACGCCACCTGGTCAACCAGTTCGAAGTTGTTCGCTTGTGCCTGCCCCCCCAGCAGGAGGTCGGGAACCCTCCTGCCGCTAACGGTTACTTTCTCGCCTTGCTGCGCCGGCCCAAGGTACTGACCCCGCTCCATCAGCAACTTCATCGCCCCCTTCACCCGCTCCATCATGAGGGTATCGGTGACGTCGAGAACATACTGCATGCTGGAGAGTTGTTCCTGCATTTTATCGTGCGCAGACTGTTCGATATTATTTCTGGTCCTTGCCGAAATGACGATGACCAGAAGAAGCGTGGTAAGAGTCACAATAGCCGAAACTGGAAAAACGAACTTCAATTGAAGACTACGAGAAAACATAGGGGCATCCACTCGGTGGTGTTGTCATGTTTTTAACGAACAGGCTTCTATACGCCGGCCTGTAATTTAAGTGCTTAACCTCAATTGTTTTGCTTTAACTGGAAGTTCTACAGCCAAAGCAGGTAATTGCTCCCTGAGTCATTCGGGATTTGGATGAGCCTATGGGGCAGACAGATCTCTGCCCTCCATAAGCTGATTCGTTAATGAAAAGCCGGGTTGGGCTGTGTGTTCGTCGACGGATAACTTGGGAGGGCCTTCTCTAAGGCGACGTTAGTTCGCAGGTGAACCATCCTGGTTAGCGGACCGTTATCCGATCAGGTTTCATTTTTTCGACGTTCCCACTTGCAGCCCAACGGGCAATAACGACGGTTGTGTATTCAATACAAAAAAGATTGAGCGTGTTACCGGCAACCGCCATCAAGGCAAGGTAAACAGTACCTTGACCTTGTCGTTCACAGTCGCTTTATCCACATACCCGATGGCGTCCGGTTGAGCGCTCACCTGGGCGACCACTGCGGCATCGTCAGCAACGTGCGGCAGTGGCTGACCCTTACCGGTGAACACCAGGCCCGACCAATAGGATTTTAACTGTGATTCACTTTTGCTGGTCACGGCGCTGTAGAACTTGTCCTTGGTGGGGGTCCAGCTATCTTGATCGACACCTTTGAGGGACTTGTCCTTTCCGAGAAAAATATTCGCCACCTGTGACTGGGTCGGTGCGGTAGTGAGCGCAGGATTCACAATCACCGCAACCTCTGCGTGGGCCACGCCAACCATGCTTAATAGGGTCATCACGCTTTGAGCGACAATAGACAATTTCATTGAAACGCTCCTTAGAAGACGAAATCGACGCCGAGACTAATGATGTCACCGTCGAAGTTGCGCGAAGGCGAACCTTGCTGGCCGTTGCTGGCGCTATAGACAGCATCGTCGACGGTCTGCTGGGCATTGCGCGAGAAGAATCCCGGGGCACCACCCGAGGTATCGATTCTTTTGAACTCGCCCTTCACCACGACGGTTGGCGTGACGTTGTAGTTCAAGCCGTAGGTCCACGATGATTCGCGTCCCGAACTGTCGTCCATCTGGCCATAAGTGACGTGGGCCAGGAAGCTACCGAATCGACGTCCGGCCATCGTATAGAACGCGTTGATCGGCTCGGATCCGGTCGCGCGGATGGTCAGTTTGGTGGCTTCGTTGCTGCTCACCCAGGTTCCGTTGTCGAACTGATAGCCGATCGAGGCGAATTCCGCCTTGTTGCCGTCCAGGTGCATGAAGGTGATGTCAGTCGGAGGGCCAAAGGGGGGCTGAACGCTGCTATGCACGTTCGTATGCAAGTTGTTTTGCGAGTAGCTAATTCGCAGGGAACCAAAATCATTGGTGCTCAAGGTCGCATTGGCGAAATAGGCATTCTTGGAGTCGGCTGTGCGGATTTCATCCAGCACGTAGTTCTTGTCGTTGGTCGACTGTCCGCCAGCGACCTGCAAGGTGAGTGATCCGAAAGACAGGGGTTGGGTAAAGACCGCACTGAGACCACGAGTGGTACTGAGCTGAACCTGGTTATATACCTCCTCCGGCAGACGGATCCACGGATTGGTAAAGCCAACATTGAGGGTTTCCGAGTACATGTAAATCGGGGTGCCGAGCTTGCCCGCACTGAACTTCAACTTGTCGGTCGCCTCCCAGGACAGGTACAGCCATTCTGGTCTGAGTCGCCATTGGTCGCTGTACGCCTTGGCCAACATCTGGACGGTGAAACCGATGGTATCGGTCAGGCCGTACTGGAGTTGACCACCCAACTTGGAAAGTTGGTCACCACGCCAGCCATCGGTGGTCTGGCCGCTGATACCGTAGCCGTGGCTCTGGCTGTCGCCACCCAGATGGGTTACGCCGACAGTGCCGAAGCCATTGAAGCGATAGTCGCCTTGATCCAGTGCGAATACGGGTGCACTGGCCACGCAAATGGCGAGTGTGCTGAGGACTCGATAGTTGAACATTCGGGGGGTGTTCTCTTTAGGGTGTTAAACGCGGAACTGAGAAGTGGTCGCGCGCAAGTGATCCCCTGTGCTGACCAGTTGCTCACCGAGGCGGGCAGTGGCATCGGCACCATGGGCGGATGCTTTGGAGTCCTGCTGGAGGACTTCCGTGTCTTTCTGTATTGAATGGCTGAGGCCTATTTGTTCGTGTGTGAACTGCGCGATGCCGGCATTGAGCTGGTTGATCTGACGTACGGTTTGGGCGATGGCGTCCAGCGTTGCAGTGGCCTGTACAGAGCTTTCGATACTGGCTTGGGCTTTCTCGCCGTTGAGCGTCATGACATTGAGCACGCTGTTGGCGCTGTTCTGCAGACGCTGGATAATTTGTCTTATCTCTGCGGTAGAGGCGGCAGTCTTCTGTGCCAGGGACCGGACTTCATCGGCGACCACCGCAAACCCTCTGCCTTGTTCACCGGCCCTGGCCGCCTCAATGGCGGCATTCAGGGCCAGGAGATTGGTTTGCTCAGCAATACTGTGAATGACGGTCAGCACAGTGCCGACCTGCTGGGTTTCCTCTTCCAGCTGCTGCATGTCCTGCACTGCACTGAGTACGCTGATGCCAAGGTCTCTGATATTGGTCGACAACCCGCTGATGACCTGGCGTGCCGTATCGGCCTGTCTGGAGGCGGCTCCTGCTTCCTCGGAAGCTTGCTGCGAACGCTGTGCCACTTCCTGGATACTCACCGTCATGGTGTGGATATCGCGACTTATCGAGTCGGTGCGATCCTGTTGAGACTTGGTGTTTTCTTCTGAGTTTTGTGTCAGGCGGTACAGCTCCTTCGACACGTTACCCAGCGGGTTGGCCGAATCGATTATCTGGCGAAGGGTGCTTTGCAGTTTGTCGAGGACGCTGTTGAACAGGATGATCATGGTGCCGATTTCATCTTCGGAGCGGACATCTACCCGGCGAGTCAGGTCTCCGTCGCCGCAAGCAATGGCCTTCAGTGAGTCGACTACGCCATGGATGTTTTTCATGATCTGGCGAATGACCACAATCGAGCCCGACATAACCAGCAGCACCAGCACGAGCGTCAGGCCATAGCCCGCATGGGTGGTGGTCGCGTTGTCTGTGCGGGTTTGAGAGAGGTTGGTCTGAAAAACCTTATAGGCATCCGCCCGAAAGTCTGCGCCGAGTTTATTGGCCACCTGCAGATCTATGGCCATGCGATCCAGGTTGGGTCGTAATGTTTCGAATGTACGGCTGCCGTTGATCAATTGCTCCGACGCTGAAATGGCATTGTCGCAATAGCGCTTGATGGCCTCATTCCAATCCACGAGCTGTTGATTGCGCTGCTCCTGCTTACGGCCCAGGTCCTGGAGCTCCTGCTGTTTCATGGCGATATCATCGAGCACTTTTCGGGCGTCGTTGAGGGCTGATATTTCTCCTGCGGTCACCGCACCGTTGAGCATTCCTGGCAAGCGCGAGAACTGGAAAATTATCGAGTCGGCTTTTTCCAGGATGGGGTAACTGTTGTCCTCGAGAGCAATCAGTCTCGCATCGTTGTTGGACAACTGAATTGAGGTATAACCGACGAAAATCAGAAGTCCGATCAGTGCCACGGCGGGCATCAGAGAAAGCTTTAAAGTCAGGGGTATTTTTTGGAGCATTTCAGGGGTCTCAATCGTAAATAGAACATGAGCCCCGGCGCGAGGATGTTCTTGGCCGCAAACGTTCAGGGATTTTGGTTGCTACGCTCAATAGGGCTTTTCCTGCAGATGACTCGACTCGCCAATCAATGTCGGAGCCAAACATTTCATGTCGAAATCATACGAACCAGGCGCAGCGGCTGACCATCGGGCAGTGCTTATTTTGGGGTGGTCATTCCGGTGGTTTTGGTAGGTATTGCCCTACCTCATGGGGCGCGACATTTCGCTTTGTAGAGTGCTCGGCGACGGCGCCCGGGCATGGGCAGGCCACTGGCCTAGGCCAACAACAGATTTTCGAAATCCTCTTGTGGCATGGCTTTGCCATACAGCCAGCCCTGCGCAGTGTGGCAGCCGTAGCATTGCAGGAACGCTTGCTGGAAGGCTTCTTCGACACCCTCGGCTACCAGCGATAAACGCAAGCTGTGCGCCATGGAAATGATCGACTTGACCAGCTCGGCGCTGTCGCGGTTGTGTTCGATGTCGTAGATGAAGGTACGGTCGATCTTCAGGGTTTCGATGGGCAAGCGACTGAGGTAGCCGAGTGCGGAATAACCGGTGCCGAAATCGTCGATAGCGATGGAGAGGCCCATGGCATTCAATTGTTCAAGGGCTTCGCGTACAGCGATGCTGTTGTCCAGTAACAAGCCTTCGGTGATTTCCAGTTCCAGCCAGCCCGGTTTGCATCCTGTTACTTGCAAGATGGTGCGGATTGACGAAATCAGGTCGCTTCTCTGGAACTGCCGCGGTGACAGGTTGACGGCTATTTTCAGCGGAGGGTAGCGGTTACCACTGTTCCAGGCGACCGCACAGCTGCAAGCCTGGTCCAGGACCCATTCGCCGATACCTACGATCAGCCCGGCCTCTTCGGCGATTGGAATGAATGTGTCCGGAGATACCTGACCATGCTGTGGATGGTTCCAGCGCAACAGGGCTTCGGCACCGATCAGATGCCCGTTGGCCAGGTTTATCTGCGGCTGAAAGTGCAGCGACAATTCTCCGTTGTGCTGTGCATGGCGCAAGCTGGCTGCCAGGGCCAGGCGTTCTGCGGTCTGCTGGGTCAGGCGCGGCGAGTAGCGCTGAACGTTGTTTCGTCCCTGTAGTTTGGCGTAGGACATAGCCGAATCGGCGTGCTGCAAGAGTTTGCTGGCACTGTCGGCATCTGTCGGACTGCTGGCGATGCCGAGGCTGCCGGACACGAAGACTTCCTGATCCTGGAGCCCGTAGATACCGGTGATGCTGTGCAGGATTTTTCTACCCAGGTTGTCCAGGTCTATTGTCGTGCTGACACCGGTAAAAATCAGGGCGAACTCGGCACCTCCGAGGCGTGCAACGGTATTGTCGCCGTGCTCGAAACTCTGCAAGCGTGCGGCTGCTTCCCGCAGTAGCTCATCACCAGACTCTTGGCCCAAGGTGTTGTTTATCACCTTGAAGTTGTCGAGGTCGAGAATCGCCACGGCGACCTGGTGGCCGCTGTGTTTGGCCTGGAGCGACGCTTGCTGAAGGTGCTCCTTGAACAGTTCGCGGTTGGGCAGCCCGGTCAACGCGTCATGGAAGGTCAGGGCATGCAGCCGCTGCTGACAGGTTTTCAGTTCGCTGATGTCCTGGACGGTAGCGAGCATTTGCAGGGGCGTGCCGTCAACGGCGTATTCGACTCGCAGACATGAATACAGATGCAGCTGCTGCTTGCCCATTGCTACGCAATACTCCAGCGCCAAGGCGGTGGTGCGCTCGGAAAGGGCTTGTCGGATACGCCCGACAACCCGCCTGCGATCTTCTGGCACGAGTAGGGCGAGGGCTTCGTTGCGCGATGGTGACCAATGGCGTGGCTTGTCGACCATGCGGCAGGCTTGCGCCGACAGCCGCAAGGCGACCTGTCGATAGTCGAACTGCCAGTGGCCGAGTCGGGCCATGCTCTCAACCTGATCGAGAAGCTGTTCTGTCGTCTTGAGAGCGGACATATCGCAGGAGTAGCCATCCGCTTGCTCGGAGGGAGAGTGGCGTATGGGGCGTTTTTCTCTCATGCACGCCACCTTGATTTACCGGTGCAATCGTCGCGCTTCATGGGCAATTTCCGGTCTGGGATTGGTCAATCGAAACGCAGGGGTCAGCCGGCGTATGGATAAATGTTCCTGTTCAACGCCCGTCCAGTTCACCCGTCTACGTATGAGGTTTGCGGCAGGGTGGGTGACAATGAACTAACTGCCCGGCCACGGTAGGTAATGAATCATGCGGACTATGAAGGGGGGACGACTATCGGGGTACGCTGGTTTTTAGCTGGGAGTTCCCCTACTGAGGCGCAGGAAACTCGCCTCAAGGATGATCATGACTTTGCTACAGCGCTTGGGGTTACAGCATTTTTGCCAAATTGCACGGCTGATCCAGGAGACGTCTTTTTGAAAGCCGCAAGTGCCCCGGGTAGAGGAGAGGGGGGCTCATGTGATTTCTAGCGGGAACCAAGATCACGAATATTGGATTTGAGTTCCTCGAAGTCGTACTCCGATAAGCCGACATAATCGAGTATTAGATGACCTACAGTGTTCCATTCATGATCCTGACGCTCTTTCCCCAATACTAAATGTGATTCGCAGATATGCTCGGACATCTTTAGAATTGAAAGCAGGTTTTTGAGTGCGCTATGTCGACTGGATTCGTCACTAAACACAGCAAGTGCGTTATGGTGATTGGCAATGGTGATGCTCAAGTGCTCGGGAAGGTGCCAGGCTTTTGCTGTGAAATAACCGACGACTGCGTGATTGGTATTAAAGTTTTTATTTTCGATATCCACAATGCGCTGATTGCGGCTTGTTGATGCATAGCCTTGTTCCAGAATGGTCATGTAGTTAGGGAATTTTTTAAACATCAAGGGGACTCCACAGTCATGGAATAGCCCCAGTGCATAGGCTTCATCAACGGCCTGCGAGCCAATTCGCTTGGCGAGAGTCAAACAGGTCATTGCAACATCTTGAGCCGTATCCCAGAATCGATTGAGCGTCACTATTGCATCGTCAGTCATCTCACTTTTAATTGAAAGTGCATTAATAAGGTTAATGATGGAGCGGCTTCCCAGAAGGTTGACGGCGCGTTGAATGGAAGAGACACGATTGCTTAGACCGAAATGACTGGAATTTATTAGTTTCAGCAATGCTCCTGCCATGCCTGGATCTTGAGAGATCAATCTGGCGATCGCTGTCAAGTCAGGATCTGGCATGTACTGTTCAATTTGCAGGTCCACCATGATTTGTGGCTGGGGCGGCACACTAATACCCTGTAAAGCGAGTTTTATTTGTTCAGCGGTGAGTTCTGTCAGCATCAGGGAACCTCTCTGCACGGTCATGACAGAGGTTGGTGTTAATGGTTGCGATATGTTGTTATTAATTTAAACAGCTTTTTATTTTTGAGGGGCAGGTGGAGGTGGATCCCCTTTTAGGGATAGTTTCAAGTTGCTAAGCAGAATCATCTCTTCCAGTCTATCCATTTGCAAAATGCCCGTGCGAGGGTTTGTGAGTTCCAATTGCCATGCCAGTAAGTTGCAGCATTTTTTAAGTATTTGCAGCGTGGCGCCTTGCAGTTTTTTTTCGATGCTCGGTGTGCTTATTAATTTGTGGAGCTCTAGGAAAAAAATACTCGTCGATGCTAATAGCGCGGTGTCGGCTGACAGGGCTAGCCACCTTATGTGCCCAACTAAAGATCTGGCTGCATCAGGGTCGCAGGGTATTAGTTCAAGATGGCTCAGGCATTCTTGTATATCTATCATTCGAGCTTGTGATGCGGTCAGTGACTGTGTTGCTGATAGATGGCGCGGATTCCAAGACATGATGTTTCCTCATTGCAATTAAAAATAATCTTAAGTGGTCTCGCTTATTAAATTGTCCTGCGAAGTCGGCGTGACGATAATAAGGTGAAGGTGCCTAATAACAGCGCCGAGACTAATATCGCCAGTGTGCCCGTCAGAATGGTCTGGCTTGCGTCAGTACGAATATCGCGAGATTGCGCGTTGCTCTGGTTGCGAAGGTCTATTACCAACTGGTTCATCTGGTTGATGACGGTGCGATCGATACCGATCACTGCCTGATCAGTCGTCATCGCGTCAGCGCTCGTGGTAACGAAGGCATCCCTGACTTTGCGATAAGCGTTAGCCAGGACACGGTGCTCCTCGCTCAGTTTGTCAATCCGGGCCTTCACTGCCGGATCGATGCCATCGAGTACACGCAAGCGCTTGAGGGCGTCTTGTACTTGATGTTCCTGATTCTCGAACTTGCTCCAATGCTCCTGATAATCAGCGGAGTTGTTCTTGCCCTGCAAGAGGATGGTCTTCCACTCCTGCATCTGCAGCTTGAACTGTAAATTGGCTTCGTCGGCCAGGTGCGATGCCTTTAATGGCCCTTCAATCAAGTCTCTATAGTCCTGTAAGTTGCTGGACAGGGAGTAAAGCCACGCCAAACTGATCGACAATATCAACGCGAGGCAGGCACTCAATAACATCAGCGTCTGGAATCTCAGGGACTTCGTCATATGGGGGGGATCTCATCGAAATTGAGCGCGATCTCGGGGCCGTTGAGCCTTTGGTTCTCGACGCGTACTGGGTGTCTTCTCAAAACTACCGGGTACGGAGAGCGGCTTTATTCAAGCTGCCGAGCCCCGCATAGTTCACAGCCTGAAGTGTTCAACCAAATGATTGAGGCTCACGGCCAGCTTCGATAACTCGCCGCTGACAATGGCAGTCTGGTGTGAGCCGGTAGCGGTTTGCGTCGACAGGTCGCGAATGCTGATCAGGTTCCGGTCCACTTCTCGAGCGACCTGCGCCTGTTCCTCGGCAGCCGTCGAGATTAGCAGGTTGCGCTCGTTGATCTGCGTGATCGACTCGGTGATCTCTGCCAGGGCCTGACCCGCCGCCTCCGCCAGGCGCAAGGTGTTTTCCGCCTGCACGGTGGTCTGGTCCATGGACGCCACGGCATTACCGGTCCCGGTCTGGATGTTGGCGATCATTTGCTCGATTTCCCGGGTCGAGACATGAGTGCGATGGGCCAGCGCCCGTACCTCGTCCGCCACCACGGCGAAGCCACGGCCAGCCTCTCCGGCACGCGCGGCCTCAATCGCCGCGTTCAGGGCCAGCAGGTTGGTCTGCTCGGATATGGCGCGGATCACCTCCAGCACCTTGCTGATGTCCACGGCCATGACGGCCAGCCGCTTGACCTCGTTGGAGGTGGAACGCACGCTCGAGACCATCAGGCCGAGAGCGCAGAGGGTTTCATCAACGCGGCTACGACCACTCGAAGCGCTCGCGCTGGACCGGGTCGCCGCGTCAGAGGCCAGTGCCGCGTTGCTGGCGACTTCATCGATCGCAGCGCTCATCTCGGTGACGGCCGTGGCGGCCATCTCGATTTCATTGTTCTGACGAATCATCCCTTTGGAGGCATCCTCCGTCACCGCGTACAGTTGCTCGGTGGTGGCGGCCAACTGCGTCGATGACCCGCCAATCTGAGTAATTGTCTCGCGCAGGTTGGTCTGCATGGTAACCAGCGCTGCCAGCAATTTGGCCAGTTCATCGGAACCGCTGACCACAATGGACTGGCTGAAATCGTTGTTGGCAATACGTCTGGCAATCTCGAGGGACTGGCCCAGCGGAACCGTGACACTGCGGGTGTACAGCCACGCCAGCAGCACCGTCGCAAGCAACGACGTGACGATCAACACGCTGACCATGACTTGCGTCTGCAGATAGACAGCATCGGCTGCTTTACCGGCCTCTTTGGCTTTGATCTCACCCAGCTTGACCAGTGCCTGGATGCCGGAGGACACCTTGTCGATGCCTGGTCGCACGTCCGTCACCGTGAATCTGTTGGCCCCGATCAAGTCGTTGCCATTGATAAAGACCAGGTATTTTTCTTCGATGGCGTTGAAGTCCCGGATGCTGGCTTCGAGCTCATTGAACGCCGCCTTTCCTTCGGGGGAGATTAGTTTTGACAGGAGTTTGATTTTTTTCTGAGTGCTGGAATATAACGTCGCGATGGCATCCAGGCTCTGGGTTTTGATTTCTTCAGTTTCGAGCGTGCTACGTAAGTTGGCATTGTGAGGGCGAAGGCTGATGAAGTTTTTATCAAGCTCTCCGAGTATCTCGATAGTCGGAAGAATGTTGGTTTCGACCAAGTCTTCTGCATTATTCAATGCGGACGCTTGTATCAATGTGAGCAGCCCAATGACAATAATCAACAGGCAGAAAGATCCGAAGCATAAAATCGAACGAGGTGCGAGGTTGAGTGCCCTGAGAAACATAAATCACTCCAAGTAAATGCTTGCGTTTTCGACGTGTTAGAGGTTGGAGTAGCCCGTCCGAACCACGCAGGTGTCGGCTCAAATGATGAAGTTGTCATTCAGCATATTCCATGCGCTTAAGGACTGTCCTTGCATCACTATTCAACGTATCGATGTACGCCACTGACTCTTCTGGGAAGTGGAGCTTCCCGGACTTAAAGCCTGAATTGGCTCACCAGGTTATTGAACGAAATAGCCAGGCACGATAGATCCTGGCTCGAAGTGCTGGCCTGGTTTGCACCCGCAGCATTGAGCGCCAACAGGTTGGTCTGTTCACAATATGGTTTTTCCTGCAGATGACTCGACTCGTCAAACAATGCTGGAGCCAGCGTTTCATGTCGAGAATCATACTAACCAGTCGCAGCGACTGACCATCGGGCGGTGCTTATTTTGGGGTGGTCATTCCGGTGGTTTTGGTAGGTATTACCCTACCTCAATGCGGTGCAATATTTCGCTTTTGGGAGGGGACTCAGCGTCTGCTGGCCGGAAGGATCCAGGTCGGCATAAATGTCGTTTTCGACGATGGCGACGCCATACGCGACCCGAGTGGCCCCTACGATTATTCCCAATATCGGTGTCAGCTACATCCGGCATGAGCCGCCTGCAGGAATTACCACCGGTTTCTGGCGAGGTGTCGGGCATACGCAAAACGTGTTCATGGTCGAAGGGTTCATCGATGAACTGGCCAGCAGTGCCGGCCAAGACCCCGTGGCCTATCGCCTTGCACTGCTGGAAAAGCACCCTCGGGCGCGCAAAGTGCTGGAGGCTGTCGCGCAAAACTCAGGGTGGGGAACGCCCCTGGAAAAGGGTCATGGCAGGGGTGTCGCCCTGACATTCTGCTTCGGTACTTATGCCGCTCAAGTGGCGCAGGTGAGTGTCGATCAACGTGGGCAGGCGCCTGCGCAAGTTGCCTGTCGATCCCCGTAAACTGGCCAGTGCTTGAGTCGGATCGATCTTTCTGAATAATGCTGCGCGATCAGTTTGAGGCTGTGATGCGCAGCTCTGAATCATGGATCGGACGTTCCCGCCACTTCAACATTTGGCCGCTGCGCTCATTGAGCACAGCGGTTATTTCCGTCAGCACCTCTAGCGCCACGGACTCCGGGCCGTCTCCACCGACGTCCAGGCCCATGGGGTCATGAAGCCTGGCCAGTCCCGGCAGCAGAGGGGAGGGGCCTGGATGTGGGCGAGCAGTCTTTCGGTTCGGTTTCGTGGCCCGAGTTGGCCGATGTAGACGGTGTCGACTTGCTCGATCTCGAGTGAAGCGCCAAAGCGTCGATGCAATTTGGTCCGCCCTTGCGAGCTGCCACGGCAGGTGGCAATGACCTACCCGCCACGGGTGCAGTATTCCTCGGCGAGCGCTAGACCCAGATCGCGGGAGGCGCCAACGATCAATGCAGTTGATCTGTTGCTCATGACCAATCTCCTGAACGTGGCCACCTCGGGGTAATGAAGTGGCACTGACGATTGATCGCAGGCTATCAACTGGGATGGACTTGCAGGACGACCAACAGCCAGTGGACTGATGACGAGGTGCCACGAAGGCGGGTTTAGACGCCAAAAGTTGAGGCCGAGGAAGGCCGCTCCTGCTCGAAGATTATTGCTGTGTTGAGTGGCCCGATGGGTGAGGGCGTTGGTCGCGATCAAACCAATGCTCCCCCCAGCAGTGGGCCATCCGTAAGCAACTCCATCAACGTACCCAGCGCCGTGGTTAATGCCGCCTGATCGCTGGCGGCCGACACGCAGATGCGCACCGCATTCTCTCTGCGCGCCGGGTCGAGGGAAAACAGGTTGCCCGCCGCCACGCCTACCCCGCGCTCGCGGGCAACGGCGGCGAAATCGGTGGAGCTCCACGACGGGCCGGTCTTGAGCCAAATGTGAAACGCCTCCGGGTGGGTGACTGCCCGCTCCGGCGGGAGAATGGCGCGGGCCCAGCGCTGGCGGTCACGTGCCTGCTCTCGACGGGCGCTTGCCATACGGGCCATCACCCCATCCCGCATCAGGCGCGTGGACAGCTCCACCATCAGCGCCGGCGCCATCAATGTGGTCGAGCGCAATGCGGCGCCGATTCGTCCCTGCCACTGCCGGGGAGTGGCGACAAAACCGACCCGCAGTCCCGGGCCGACGATCTTCGACAGGCTGGAAATGTACAGCGTCTGTTTGGGCAGGTAAGACCAGAGCGTGGGCAACGGCTCGGTCAGCAGGAAGGCATAGACATCGTCTTCGATGATGGTGACATCGTGCTTTTTACACACCTGGACAATAGCTTCACGCCGGTCACGGCTCATGGTCGCGGTGGTCGGGTTCTGCAAGGTCGGCATGCAATACAGGACCTTGGATCCGGTACGTCGGCACGCTGCATCCAGCGCTTGCGGCAGCAGGCCCTGATCATCGGTGTCGACCCCTTCGATGGTTCGCCCCAGCATCGAGCAGGCCGATATCGCGCCGTAATAGGTGTGACGCTCCGCCAGCACGATATCCCCGGCCTCGGTGGTCGCCTGCAGCGCCAGCAGCAACGCATGTTGTGCGCCGGCCGTCAGCACAATGTCGGCCGGTGCGGCGTCCATCCCGAAACCCGCCAGCCAGCGCGCGATTTCTGCGCGGTGCAGCGCGTGGCCGACATCGGCCTGAAAGCTCATCAGCGAAGGCAGGTCAAACTGCCCGCGCAACGCCTCGGCCATGTCACGCAGCTCGGGGTTCTGCGGGCTGCTGGAAGGAAAGTTGTGGGACAGATCAATAAATCGCTCGCCCATCGCCGTTCCCAGGGTGTCGGGCGCTTCAGCTTTGGGGTGTCGGATAAATGAACCGCGCCCGACTTCGCCCGCGATCAACCCGCGTCGTTTCAGCTCCGCATAGGCACGGGTGATGGTGCCCACATCCACGTTCAATTGCTGCGCCATCTCGCGATGGGTGGGCAGGCGGTCGCCGGGCAGCAACTCGCTCAGGTTGATCGCGCGCTGAACGGTGTCGGCAATTGCCAGGTAACGGGGGCCAGGCAGGTGCAGGGCGTGGGTAATGCTGAATGTCATTGAAGCGTGGCCTCGTCAGGTAGGATCGATACATACAATATCCTAAATGTGTGCTTTGTAATGGATGACTTTTTTGGTGCGGGTGTGTGCAGTATTGGGGCAATAAAAATCGAGAATTTTTGCTGAAAAAGCCGGATTGTCCGAAGAAAAAAATGCCTTTTACAGACAATGAATCCAGGCTATCCGGACTTTTGTAAGTGGCACGGTACTCGCTTGTATGCAGTCAATCTTGAATTGTCTGCATTCAAGCTAACCCTAGTGAGGAACGACCATGAACTTCGCGATTTCCGCTTACGCTCGTACTACCCGTCGTCTGTGCGCCGCACTGGTGGCGGGCGCACTGTTATTCAGCAGCGCGTCCTACGCTGATGACACCCTGTCGACCATCCTTAGCCAGAAAAAACTGACAGTGGGCTACATCCCTTACGATGACCTCACACACCGCGACCTGGCCACCAGCAAGATCGTGGGTTTTTTCCCGGACGTGATTGAAGCCATTGCCAAGGAAGCCGGCATCCCGCCTGAAAACATCACTTATGTGGCCACTGACTGGGCCAACTTTGCCGTGGGGCTCAAGGCGCACAAATACGACATCAGCATTTCCGGCACCTTCAAGACCATCCCGCGGGCCACTGCGGCGGCCTTCACACAACCGATTTTCTACCTGGGTAACTCGGCCGTGGCCCGCAAGGGCGACGAGCGTTTCGCGCACATCACCGACGTGATGCAACTCGACCAGCCGGGCCTGACCATTGCCGTGGTCTCGGGCGAGCAGAGCTACGACTTCGCCAAGTCGCGCTTCACCCACGCCACATTGAAAGTGATCAAGTCGGCCGACCTGACATCCGCGCTGATGGAAGTATCGTCGCAACGTGCCGACGTGGCGCTTTCGGACCACTACGTAGTCAAGTCCTACACCGCGAAGAACCCCGACCTGATCGATGTGTTCGCCAGTAAACCGTGGAACATCCAACCCATCGCCTGGGCCGTGCGCACCGAAGACCAACCGCTGCTGAACTTCCTCAATGCCTCGCTGGACTACCTGCAGAGCACCGGCCGCATGGCGCAAATCATGGCCAAGCCGGAATACGCCACCGTGCCGTTCCTGATGCCGGCCAACACCGTACAGCCCCTCAAATAGTCATTGCCGGCCAACGTGTATTGACGCGTATCCGTTGGTCGGCAAGAGGAATCAACGTTGAATTATTCATTCGATTTTGGCGCGGTCTGGGCATTTCGCTGGGTGTTTGCCAAGAGCATCGTCCTGACCCTGGAAATCTCGCTGCTGGCAATTGTGCTGGGCACGGTGCTCGGGGTGCTGATGGGGGCCGCCCGCGCTATCGATAAGCGTGGCCTGATACTCACGCCTCTATGGGCATTCAGTACCTTGTTCGTCTATCTGCAGCTGTCGATTCCGGCGCTGGTGCTACTGGTATGGATGTATTACTGCTTGCCATTGCTGGGCATCAATATCAGCTCCTATTGGACGGCCATCCTGGCGCTGGGGATAAACCTGTCGCCCTTCGCCGCGGAAATCTTCCGTTCCAGCCTGCGCAACATGCCGCGCGGCGAAATGCAGGCCGCGCGGGCGATGGGCTACACCTCGCTGCAGACATTCCTGTACTTCTCGCTACCGCATTTCGTGCGCAATTCGATACCGCCGCTGATGGGGCAGTACTACACGACGCTGAAGATGTCGTCGCTGGCGTCGGTGATCGGTGTGTTCGAGATCATCAATACCGCGCAGGAAGTGATCAACCAGACCTACAAGACGCTGGAGGTCTACACCATGGTCGCGCTGTGCTACGCGCTGGTGGTCATTCCCTTCGCGCTGCTCGCAAAACGCTATGAAGATCGCGTGTTCGTGGAGAGGAATTAAATGTCATCCGGAATTGAAATAACCCGTTTGACCGCCCGTTACGCCGCGTCGCACGGTCAGGCGCAGGTCAACGCACCGGCGGTGCTCAACGACCTCAGTATGAAAGTGGCGGCCGGCTCGATTGCCGTGGTGGTCGGGCCAAGCGGTGCAGGTAAAAGCACCTTGCTCAACTCGATTGCCGGGCTGCAGCCGATCGCCGGCGGGTACGTCGCCATGGCGTTGGACAGTCGCCGAGGGGCGATCGAGCATGGCGTCGATATGCGCCTCGGACCCCAGGAGCGTCGCCGGATTGGCGTGGCGTTCCAGCAATCGAACCTGTGGTCGCATTTCAGCGTGCGGGAAAACCTCGTGCACCCGCAGGTCAAGCTGGCAGGCCGTTCAAGTCGGGAGGCCAACGAGTGGGCGCAGCACCTGCTGGGCGCACTCGAGCTGCTGGAGCATGCGGACAAAGACGTCGGCGCCTTGTCCGGTGGGCAGCGTCAGCGCGTGGCGATTGCTCGGGCGATATGCCTGCGCCCGGATGTGTTGCTGTTCGACGAAATCACCGCCAATCAGGATCCGGAAAATATCCTGCGGGTGTTCAACCTGATTCGCGGCTATGTGAAAGACACCGGCTGCACCGCGCTCACCGTGTCCCACGACATGGGGTTTGTCGAGCGGGTGGCCGACACCGTGCACTTTCTGCAAGGCGGCGTCATTCGTGTCGAAGCCGCCACCCACGATTTTTTTCACGGCCAGCACGACGAGTTGGTCTCACGTTTTCTACAAGCTTTTTAACGTGCATAGAGGGTTCTTTAATGTCAGCTCCACTGTTTCATATGTTCGCTGGCGCGCCGGCTCCGGTCGCTCCGTTTTCCCATGCCTGCGAGGTCGATGGCTGGGTATTTGTCACCGGGCAATTGCCGATTGATCCGGGCAACGAAAGCTCGCCCTTGCCAGAAGGCATTGAGGCGCAAACCCATAAAACCTTCGATAACCTGAAGGTGGTGCTTGAAGGCCTGGGCCTGGGCCTGGAACACGTGGTGTCGGCACGGGCGTTCCTCACGGATTTCTATGGTCATTACGAGACGTTCAACGCGCTCTATGCCAACTACTTCCCGGTCGGCAAGCGCCCGGCGCGCACCTGCATCGGCACCACCGGGCTAGCCCGTGAGGCCTTGGTGGAAATCGACTTTATCGCTCGCCGTCCTTGAGCGTTTTATGAACCGAAGGGGCCGTGGCTACGGCTCCTTTTTTCTCAGGTAGTGATATGCAAAATCCTGTCAGAGGCCGTCGGGGAATGGCGGTTGCACCGCATGCCCTGGCTTCGCAATCGGCGCTTGCGGTATTGCGCGAAGGCGGCAATGCCATTGAAGCGATGGTGGCAGCCGCTGCAACCATTGCAGCCGCTTATCCACACATGAACGGGATCGGCGGAGACAGCTTCTGGCTGCTCTCCATCGCAACCCCTGAAGGGCCGCAGGTTATCGGAGTCGAAGGCTGCGGCGCTGCGGCGAAGGCGGGCAGTCGAGACTTTTACTCCGGCCAAAAAACGATCCCGTTCCGCGGGCCGAGCGCTGCATTAACGATGGCCGGCACGGTCAGTGCCTGGGAGCGCAGCCTTGAGGTCGCCAGTCGGTACATGCCGACCCGACTGCCGTTGTCACGCCTGCTCGGTGATGCCATCTATTATGCGCGCCAGGGCGTGCCCGTGACCGCCAGCCAGCATCGCTGTACGGTGGCAAAGTCAGCGCAGCTGCAATCGGTTCCCGGTTTTTCGGCTGTCTTCTTGCCGGACGGCGATGTGCCCGGGGTTGGTTCACTGTTCCGCCAGCCCCGGCTCGCCGACACCCTGGAGCGCTTGGCCGGCCAGGGGCTCAGTGATTTCTACCGGGGAGACCTGGCCACCGACATGGCCAGGGAGCTTGAGCACATTGGCAGCCCTCTGCGCCTGGAGGATTTCCATGCCCATGCCGCGGTGGAGCGCCAACCGCTGCAACTGACCCACAGCCAGGGGCAGGTCTATAACATGCCGCCGCCCACCCAGGGCCTGGTGTCCCTGATGATCCTCGGCATCATGGATCGTCTGAAGGACAGTGATGCAGACCACCTGAGCGCAGCCTATGTGCACAGCGCCGTGGAGGCGGTGAAACAAGCCTTCAACGTGCGCGACCGACACATCACCGACCCTCTGCACATGAGCGTCGATCCCGCGAGTTTTCTGACCCCGCAAGCACTGCAAGGCATGGCAGACGTCATCGACCCGCAGGTGGCTGCGGCATGGGGCAATGGCAAGGGCCCGGCGGACACCGTATGGATGGGGGTAATAGACGAACAGGGCAACGCGGTGTCGATGATCCAGAGCGTCTATCACGAATTCGGCTCGGGCGTGGTGCTCGCCGACAGCGGCGTTAACTGGCAGAACCGAGGCGCGTCGTTCTCGCTTGACCCGACGCACATCAACTGTCTGCTGCCCGGCAAAAAACCCTTCCATACCCTCAACCCGGCACTCGCTCATCTGAATGACGGGCGCACGATGGTGTACGGCAACATGGGCGGCGACGGGCAACCTCAAAGCCAGTCGGCCGTATTCACTCGCACGGTGGTTCATGGCCTGAACCCGCAGGCCGCGGTCAGCGCGCCACGCTGGCTGCTTGGCCGAACGTGGGGTGAATCATCGGACAGCTTGAAACTCGAGAGCCGTTTTCCTGCCGAGACCGTCGAGCAATTGCGCAGCAAGGGCCATCAGGTGGAAATGCTCGACGCTTTTGACGAGGTCTGCGGGCATGCCGGGTGTGCGCTGCGCTACCCGGATGGCAGCCTGGAAGGTGGCGCCGACCCACGCTCGGATGGCGCGGTTGCGGCATTCTAGAGGCTGAAGTTGCCCCTCCTTCAAGCGAGGGGCAGTGCCTGCACCGTCTTCTCGTGGCTCTCGCGCTCGCCAAGCGGCTCATGCGAAACGAGATCACGTTTCAGGCCGCGTCCGACGAGCTCATCACTCGCTATGGGTTTGCGGGGCACACGGCCAGTGCTTATCTCAATGGGTACGCGCACTTGCGCTCTGGCACGCCCATGAAGGCAACCATCAACAATGCGGGCCTGCGCTTGATGCCGGGCTATGACCGGAACCCGGATGTCGTCGTGCAGGTGCTGTTGAGGGCCCAGGGCATTTGTGAGGCGTGCGCCAAGCCGGCCCCTTTCCGGCGCTCTTCAAACGGTACTCCCTACCTGGAAGTACACCATATTGTGCAACTGGCGCATGGCGGTGACGACTCCGTGGATAACGCGCAGGCGCTGTGCCCAAACTGCCATCGCGAGATGCATTTCGGAGTGCAGGCATAGGCGTTGGCCAACCGCCTTTCTGTCATTCCAGGTGGGTGAGCCGTGACAGTGATCGGCAGCCGCGGTATCGCGCCTGCCGATCACGAGGTTCAGGTGTGCGATGGCACGCCCGGCCCATCAAGCAATGCATCCACCACCGTCCTGGACAATGTCACGGAGTGAATCAGCCCCATCAGCAGATCCCGCTCGAAAGCCTCCAGGCGTGGACAGATTTCATCGGCATTCAGCTCGGCGGACCTGAGCAATTCCGATACTTGGGTCAGCGCAACCTTGGCGGTGATGCCCGGTTGGACCGAGAACAGCGGTGGGGCAGACGAGGCCTCGGACTCGACGGTTCTGAACGCCGTAGTGGAGAGTGTTTCGAGCAGTACGGGTTCTGCATTGTGCGGGGGCTTTGATTGGACCTGGGCCAAAGAGTCATGCATGACCTTGCTCAGGTAGGCCGCTTTTTCCGCGACACTGGAAGTGCTGCAGGGCGGCGGGTCGGGGGGGCTACTCGGACAGTATCGTACGCGACCGGTACAAGCCCAGAAGAGAAGCCTACAGTACGGTCCCTCTGCCGCTGCTGACCTGCAGCAATGGGTCGTTTTCAGCCGGTCGTGACCGGCTGAAAATGGCCGATTCTGTTGAAAAAGTCGACCCGGGCCGACTGCCCGTGCATTGAGCGGTGAAAACGCTATTTTTGCACGCTGCTACGTGAAATCTGAGTCCGGATGCCTCTGCCAAAAGTAAAGATTTCAATCTCGAACGCGTACTTTTTGCTGCGCAAACCATGGCCGATTTTTTCAACAGAATCGGTCAGAAGCTGTCATTGACCATCTACAAGATCAGGGCCCGTTCAGCGGCTGAATGCGCAGCAATGGGTACCGGTCCACCTGGCTGGAGTTGTTGATTCTAATGGCTCATCGCCAAAGTTCGCATGCATAAGGGTGCCGGAGATTCAGACACTGAATAGTGCGGTCCAGTCAGCTGATTTCTGAAGTTGCCGGTGTGTCGTTGAGGACGAAATGTGCCGTTGATTTCTCACTGCATGTTAGAATTCGTGAGAAATTAGGGGCGAAGCGATCTATGGATAAGCACCAACTAGACAAGCTCATTGAAGAAACCTTTCACTCGCTTACACCGACACTCCAGCGTGCAGCGCGCTTCATTCTTGACCATCCCAACGAAGTTGCCTTGCAGTCGATGCGCACGGTGGCCGGTATGGCTAAGTTACAACCAGCGTCGATGCTGCGTCTGGCTCGGCAGTTGGGTTTTGGTGGTTATGAAGAGCTGCGCGATTGTTTTCGACGCTGGTTGACGGAGCGCGACTCGATGTTCACTCAGCGCGCTGACGGGCTGCGCAAACGTTCGAAGGGCGATCAAAATACCGGGCTGATCAGCGAGATGCTAAGTGCCGAGCAGGCCAACCTGGAAGACACGTTCAGCCCTGAACGATACGAGCAGATTCTGGCGGCACATAGCTTATTGACCAGCGCCAGGCATATTTATGTTGTTGGCTTGCGCAGTCTCTTTCCCGCAGCGTATTACTTCAGTTATGTCTGTGGCATGTTTCTCAATAACACCACCTTGCTCAGCGGCATTGGCGGTGCGTTCGCCGATGAGTTACGGCGCATTGACCCGGAAGACGCATTGGTGGTGTTCAGCTATCACCCCTATGCGCAGGACGCATTGCGTGCGGTGCATTTTTCCCGCGAACACGGGGCCAAAATCGTTGCGATCACCGACAGCCCGGTATCGCCGGTAGCGGCGCCTTCCGATGTGTTGATTGTGGTGCGCAACGCCACACCATCGCTTTTCCCTTCGGTGGTTCCCGCGCTGGCGGTGTCCCAGACGCTGGCGGCCTTGCTGGTCGCCAATGGCAGTGAAGACAGCCTGCAGAAAATCGCCAACAGCGAAGCACAACTCAAGCAGTTCAGCGTTTACGTCGAATAAACCTTGCAAGCACCTCCCTGCAGAGGTGCTTGAGGTTGGCCTCAGGGCTGCAGCCGATTGTATTTTTTCAGGATTGCGTTCAGTTCGCCGTGGGGCAGGGCGTATGACGTGTAACCGTTGATTCCGGTCATGTCGCGAGCCGCTACCAGAGCATTGGTGATGGCTTCTTCTGTAGCCTGCACGGTGGCATTGAACACCGGGTCAATTTTGTCGTTCGGAAACTGGGTAACCGTGACCGGATTTTCTTCTTCGACATCGTTGATGGCGTCGCCTGTCGAGAACGACACGATGATGTCACCCGAGCCATTCCCTGCAAACGAACCCATGCGAGCCAGCCCCATCGAGGCGCGTTTGGCGATGCGGTTCAACTGGGTACTCAGCAGCGGTGCGTCAGTGGCGACTACGATGATGATTGAGCCTTGATCCTTGCTCGGGGCACCGCCATCGCCGCTTTTCAGGCAATGCGGTGTTTTGTCCGTCGCCGCAACACCCGGCTGGAAACAGCCCAGCCATTTTTGCGCCAGCTCCTGGCCGACCGGCGCCCCCGCTACGCGCAAGGTGTCGCGCTGCCCGGTGTTGCATTGCACCAGCACACCCACGGTGTACGACTTGCCATCGACCTCAATCACACGCGATGACGTACCGATGCCGCCCTTGAAGCCGAAGCACACCATACCAGTGCCGCCGCCCACGTTGCCTTCCTGTACGGCGCCACCCTTGGCCACTTCGATCGCCTTGATCGCATGCTCCGGCTTGACGTGCAAGCCTTCAATGTCATTGAGGCGGCCGTCCCAGGTTTCCGCCACCACCGGCCAGATCGCATTGCCGAACGTCTTGGCAGACCATTCGGTAATCCCCGCATACACCGGACCGATGGCATTGGTGTTGGAAATGCCGATCGGGCCGTACACCAGGCCGAAATCCTGCAAATACGATTGCCCGGTCATTTCGCCATTGCCGTTCAGGTTGAAAAAACCGCCGTTCACCGCTTTCACCGACGCCTTGCCACGGGGGATGACCATGGTCACCCCGGTGTGTATAGGGCCTTTCCCTGGCACCAGTTTGCCCTCGCCACTGTTGAGGGTGACCTGGCCGACTTCCACGCCGGCGACGTCGGTAATGGCGTTGAGTTTCCCCGGCGTCCCTTCAAAGGGGATGCCCAGGTCCCGGGCGCGTTGTGGTTCAGCAGCCAGCGCAGCCTGACTGAGCAGGGCGGCACCGCAAGCCAGGAGCACAGAGTTCAGATAACGGTGATTCATTGCTTATGCCTCTTGTGGTTGTCATTGAAGGGCGAGTGATTCATCCAGCGCCACGGCGAGTGTGTCGACCGCGAACGCCAGTTGTTCTTGAGTGCTGATATAGGGTGGGGCGAGCAATACGTGATCCCCCGTGACGCCATCAACCGTGCCGCCGCCGGGGTAGCACAGCAGGCCGTGCGCCTGGGCGGCCTGTTTGATTTTTGCGTGCAGGCGCAAGCCCGGCGCGAACGGCCGGTTACCGTCGCGGTCCTGCACCAGTTCGATGGCCCAGAACAGGCCACGGCCGCGAACATCACCCACGTGCGCGTGATTGCCGAAGCGCTCGTTGAGCAGCCCGCCGAGCAATTCGCCGCTGCTGCGCACGGTGGCGCAGAGGTTCTGCCCGATGATTTCCTGTTGCACCGCCAGGGCCGCGGCGCACGCGATCGGATGGCCGACGTAGGTGTGGCCGTGCTGGAAGCTGCCACTGCCGCGACTGATGGTTTGCACCACTTGGTCGCTGGCCATGACGGCGCCAATCGGTTGAAAACCTCCGCCGAGGCCCTTGGCCAGAATCAACAGGTCAGGCACCACCCCTTCCTGTTCGAAGGCGTGATAGCTGCCGGTTCGACCGATGCCACACATGACTTCATCGAGAATCAACAACACGCCGTAGCGGTCACAGACTTCACGCATCCGCGCCAAATAACCCGGCACTGGCGCTACCGCGCCGGAGGTCGCACCCACCACCGTCTCGGCGACGAACGCCGCCACGGACTCGGGGCCTAATTCAACAAAGGTGTGTTCCAGTTCCAGGCCCAGGCGCTCGATATAATCAGCGTCGCTTTCATTGGCCATGCGGTAGCGAAAGGCGAAGCAGGGTGAGACCTGAGTGGTCTTCATCAGCAACGGCTCGTACAACGTCCGCCGTGGCAGATTGCCGCCGATGGCCAGCGCACCGAGGGTGTTGCCGTGATAGCTCTGGCGACGGGACACGAAGTGACAACGCTGAGGCTGGCCGTTCTCAACGTGGTACTGGCGCGCCATTTTCAGTGCGGTTTCCATGGCTTCCGAGCCGCCGGACAGAAAGTACACGTTGCCCAGCGTTGCGGGGCTTTGCCCGGCCAGCAGGCTGGCAAGTTGCTCCGCCGGCTCGCTGCTGAAAAAACTGGTGTGGGCATAGTCCAGCGTTTCCATCTGCCGCTTCATCGCCGTGATGACCGTCGGATGCCTGTGGCCCAGGCACGACACAGCCGCACCGCCGGAGCCATCGAAGTAGCGCTGGCCGGCGGCATCGATCAAGTAGCAGCCCTCGCCACGCACGGCGAGGGGCAATGTCAGGGCAGGATTTCGGTGAAAAATATGAGTCATACGGACACTTCCTTGGCGTCACCCGTCATGGGGATTTAACGCGACTTGTCTCGGTTGTTTTATTTTTTAGATTGATGAAGCAAATGGTTTATTTTCAGGCGTGGCAAAGGGTTCAGGGCTGCGCAGCGACGTCCCGAGGAAAGCCTTGAGTCGTTCGCTGGCTGGCGAGCGGAACAGTTTCGCGGGCGCGCCTTGCTCCTCGATCCGGCCCTGGTGCAGAAAGATCACCTGGCTGGACACCTCGCGGGCGAAGCTCATTTCATGGGTGACCATGATCATGGTGCGTCCCTCGCTGGCCAGGTTCTGGATGACCGTCAGCACTTCACCGACCAGTTCCGGGTCAAGGGCGGACGTCGGTTCGTCGAGCAGGAGCATTTCCGGTTCTACGGCCAGCGCCCTGGCAATCGCGACGCGCTGCTGCTGGCCACCGGAGAGCTGCGACGGGTAGCTATGAGCGAACCGCGCCGGGTCCATCTGCACCTTGTTCAAATAGTGCAGGGCTTTTTCCGTGGCTTCGGCCCGGCTCAGTTTCTGCACGCGCATCGGCGCGGCGATGACGTTTTCCAGCACGCTGAGGTGCGCCCATAAATTGAAACTCTGAAAAACCATCGACAGCTGTGTGCGCAGACGTTGCAACTGGCGCGCTTCCTTGGCCTGCAGGCTACCGTCACGGGCGCGCTTCATGGCGATGGGCGTGCCATCCCAGATGATCTCGCCGGACTGCGGTTGCTCCAGCAGGTTCAGGCAGCGCAGGAAGGTGCTTTTGCCTGAGCCGCTGGAGCCGATCAGGGTGATCACATCACCGGCATTGGCGGTCAGCGAAACACCCTTTAGCACCTCGTGCTGACCATAGCGTTTGTGCAGGTCGTTGACCTGGAGTTTGGACATGTTGTTCACCTTTGCAGCCATGCCTGGCTGTCTTGTCATGGATGGGTTGACCGAGGGCGCAGGTACGCCAGCCATTTGCTTTCGGCAAGGCGAAACAGCAGGAACACCAGGCCGGTAAACAAGGCGTAGAGCACCAACGCGGCGATATAGGCTTCGTAAGGCGAGGCGTAGCGCATGCTGATCGAGCGGCCGACCCCCGCGAGGTCAAGCAAGGTGATGCTGGACGCCAGTGCGGTGCAATGCAGGGTCAACACCACTTCGTTGCTATACGCTGGAATTGCCCGGCGCATCGCACCCGGGAGGATGATGTGGCGCATCTGCGTCCACCGGCTCATGCCCATGGCGCGAGCCGCCTCGATCTCGCCGTGGAAGGTTTTCTGGATGCAGCCCGCCAGGATTTCAATGGTGTAGGCCGCAGTGTTCAAGCCAATCGCCAGCCATGCGCAGATGTAGGCCTCGCGTAGATACGTCCAGGCCCAACTGGAGCGGATCCAGCTGATCTCGGCGAGGCCGAAATAGATGATGTAGATCTGCACCAGCAGCGGTGTCCCGCGAAACAGGTAGGTGAACAGCCAGACCGGCGTTCGCAAAAGCGGGTTGCTCGACACGCGCAACAACGACAGGGGAATCGCCATCACGAGGCCGAGCCCCAGTGACGTGATGAACAACTCGACCGTCAGCAGCAGGCCCGTAGTGCGGGTACCGTCGCCCCACAGAAACAGTGTCAGGTTATCGAACACGACATGCCAGTTCATAAGGTGATCTCCTTGCTGCCAGCGGCATAGTGCGCAGCGATAAATCTGAGGGCGACAACCGAGACCGTGCTCAGCAGCAGATAAATAAGCGCCGCGACGATCAGCAATTCCAGGCCGTGGCCGGTGGCTTTACCGGCCGAGCGTGAAAGGAAAATAAGTTCGTTCAGGCTGACCATCGACGTGATGGCGGTGGCCTTGAGCATCACCAGCCAGTTGTTGCTGATGCCGGGCAGGGCGAAGCGCATCATTTGCGGCACGACGATGTGCATCTGGATTTGCAGCGTGTTGAAGCCGAATGCCTGCGCCGATTCCGCCTGGCCCTTGTCGACCGCCAGGAAGGCGCCGCGAAAGGTCTCGGCGAGGTATGCCGAATAGATCACCCCGAGAATGATGACGCTAGCAGCGAAGGCATCGATATCGATCGCCTGAAAACCCATGCGCTGACCAAGCAGGTTCAGCGCGGTCTGCCCGCCGTAGTAGAGAAACAACAACCAGACAAAGTCCGGTGCGCTGCGCATCACCGACGTGAAGGCGGTGGCGGGCCAGGCCAGCCAGCGGTGTTTTGAGAGCTTGGCGTTGGCGACCAGCAAACCTAGCGCCAACGCAACGGCAAAAGAAAACACGCCGACTTTGATCGTGACCAGGGCGCCCGCAAGGATGCTGTCCGCATATCCATAAAGCATGTTCGTATTCTCACTGTTCACAGAGGGGCACAGGCATGCAAATCAACGGAAGCTCGCGTGCGTACTCGTGGGGCGCAAGGTCGCTGTCCAGATATCGTGCGAACTTGTGACCCTGATACACCGCCGCAGCGATTGTGCCGGGTGCCAGGCTGTCGCCAATCAGACTGACCGTGCTGATGCCCGCTTCGCTCAGCGCAGCCCCCTGGTCGAGCAACGCTTCATGAAGTTCATCCCTGGGTAGGCGGGCGGTGACGTTGATCAGCGACTGACAGGCCAGCACCTGCGTGCGCCCGCTGATCTCGCAACGCAGATGCACGCGACCAGACTCGAAGCGGATGATGTTGTGATGCCGGACCAGATCAACCTCCAGCGTCATCAGGCGCTTCAGGATGTGGGTCGATTCCAGGGTGTTGCCAGCCCAACTGGCAACCTGCAAGGCAGGGGTGACCAGGGTCACTTGCAGGCCCAGCTCGACACAGCGTTCTGCCAGGACATTGCCCATGTAGTAATGGTCGTCATCGAAAATGACTACCGGACCCTCCGGAAGATGCCCTGCCATAAGGTCATCCGGCGTGTACACACCGGGCGAATCAAAACCGGGGATGGCGCAGCCATTTGCCCTGCCGATGCCATCGCGACGCCAGTAGGCACCGGTGGCAATCGCAACGTGGCCCGCGCCAAATTCGAGGATGTCGGTGGCGCTCATCGGGCTCATGCGGTAGATGCTGACATTGGTCATGGGTAACAACTGGCCGATACGCCATTCGCGAACCCGCCCCCATTCGTGCAGACCGGGCAGGCCGGATTCGCGCAAAACCCGCCCACCCAACTCTGCGCCGGCTTCAACCAGGTGCACTTCATAGCCGCGCTTGGCAGCGGCCAATGCGGCCTCGAGCCCTGCCGGTCCGGCACCGACGACCAGTAACGTCTTGTCGGAACCGCGCGCCGGGATTTTTTCCGGGTGCCAACCGCGCCGCCATTCCTCCCCCATTGTCGGATTCTGCGTGCAGCGCAGGTTGGAGCTGGAATAGTCACTGGACACGCAGATGTTGCAGCCGATGCATTCGCGAATATCATCGGTGCGGCCCTCGTTGATCTTGTTCGGAAGGAACGGGTCGGCAATCGAAGGTCGGGCCGCGCCGATGAAATCCATCACGCCACGGCGAATCTGGCTGACCATGGTGTCGGGCGAGGTGAAACGGCCTACGCCCACCACCGGTTTGCTGGTCAGGGATTTGACGAATGCGGTGTGTTCTTCCTGATAACCCTCTTGTTTGAACCGCGAGGTCACGCTGTCATTGGCCCAGCTGCTGACGTTGACGTCCCACAGGTCGGGCAGTTCGGCGAGCATCGCAATGATGTCGCGACCTTCTTCGGCGCTGACGATGCCGTCCGGCCCCAGCAATTCCTCGACGCCAAGGCGCACGGCGACGGCGCAACGATCACCCACGGCGTCTTTGGTGTCCTCGATCAGTTCGCGAAGGAGGCGCACGCGGTTTTCCAGGCTGCCGCCGTACTCGTCGTAGCGATCATTCTTGCGGCGCTGCAAAAAGTGCATCGGCAAGCCGAGATCATGGGAGGCGTACACGTAGACGATGTCGAACTCGGCGCGTTTGGCCCGTAATGCAGCCTGGCGATGCCACTGGCGCAGTTCGCGAATGTCGCTTTTGCTCATGGCGCGGGCCTGCACCGGCGCATTGTAAGTGATGGGGCGGTGCGACGGGCCGATGGGAATCTCGCGGCTGTCGTAGTTCGCGCATGAAGGGCCGTGATGCATGATTTCGATGCCGGCCAGTGCGCCGTAGGCGTGGACGGCTTCGGTCATCAGCGCCAGGGCCGGAATGTCGAGGTCGCTCCAGAGGCGACCCTCGTGAAAAGGCGAGCAATCGCTGCTCGGATGGATTTCTACTTCTTCGGTACAGATCACGCCCCAACCGCCTTCGGCTTTGATCCGACGCAGTTGCGCGAGCCCGCGCGGTTGCGTCCAACCCATGCCGTTGCAGTGCGGTACCTGGAAAAAGCGATTCTTCGCCGTGACCGGGCCTATCTTCAAAGGCTCGAAAAGGATGTTGAAACGTGGATCGCGAGACACGGCAAAACCCTCCGGCTGATCACGCAGCCGCGTTGTTCTTATTGTTCGGACTAACCGGTTAAACGTGCAGTAGCAGCCGCTCGACGCTCGACTGCTCTTGCACGGACGGGCGCAGGTAGTGCCCGCCAGCGATCAGAGGATCGGTACGTCGAAGTACTTTTTGCGCAGGGTTTCGTACGTGCCGTTGGCGATGATTTCCTTGAGCGCCTTGTCCATGGCCAGGCGCAGATCATCGTCTTCCTTGCGCAGGCCGATGCCCTGGCCATCACCGAAGTACCGCGGGTCGTTGAGCTGTTGCCCGACCAGTGCAAACCCCTGGCCATCCGGTTTCTTCAGGAACCCTTCGACGCCCGGAATGGTGTCTTGCAGCGTGGCGTCCAGCCGGCCGTTTTTCAGGTCCATAAAGGCTTCTTCCAGCGACGGGTAGCTGACGATCTCGGCCCCGCCCTTGGCGAGTACTTCATTGGCGAATTTTTCGTGAGTGGTTTCGCGCTGCACGCCGATGCGGATGCCTTTGAGTGTCGCGGGTTGCGCCGCGTCAAAGCGCGCCCCGGCCTTGGCGATCAGTTGCACCCAGGAGGTGTAGTACTTGTCGGTGAAGCCGATTTTTTGTTGGCGCTCCGGCGTGATCGTCATGGAGGCGACAATCGCGTCGTACTTGTTGGCCAGCAGCGCCGGGATCATCCCGTCCCAATCCTGAATCGCCCACGTACAGCGGGCCTTCATTTGCTCACAAAGAGCGTTGGCGATGTCGACGTCGAAGCCCCTCGGTTTGCCGTCCGGCCCGATTTCATTGAACGGACTGTAGGCGCCCTCCGTCGCCAGGCGAATGTCCTGCCAATCCCTGGCCTGGGCGGTCAGTGCCGCGAGACTCAACACAACAGCCAATACACCGTGCAGCTTCTTCATGTCTACGTTCCTCGGAGAGTGATGGTGGTCAGTCGTTCAGGGTTTCAGCCAGTGCCGCGTCGAGTAACTCGATGGCTTCGTCACACAGGTTTTTGTCGATCATCAAGGGCGGCATCAAGCGCACGGTGCTGACACCGCAGGTCAATAGCAGCAAGCCCTTGCGGTAGGCGGTATGCAGCAAACGGTCAGCGAAAGCCTTGGCCGGTTTGCGGTTGGTGCGGTCGGTGATCAGCTCGATACCGATCATCAGGCCCTTGCCGCGCACCTGGCCGATCAGGTCCGGGTAGCGTTGTTGCAATTCGCCGAGACGGCCCATCAAGTACTCGCCCATCTGCGCGGCGTTCTGCATGAAGCCGTTTTCGACCAGCTCCAGCGTCGCCGACGCCGCCGCACAGCACAGTGGATTGCCGCCGTAGGTGTTGCCATGGGCGCCTCGTTTCCACTGTTGCATGATGGTTTTTTTCGCCGTAACCAGGCCGATCGGCAACCCGGAACCGAGGCCTTTGGCGAGGGTGATGATGTCCGGCTTGAGGCCCCAATGCTCGCACGCGAACATCTTGCCGGTACGTCCCGCACCCGATTGCACCTCATCGGCAATCAACAGGATGCCGTGGCGATCACATAACTCGCGCAAGCCTTCGAGGAAACCGCCCGGCGGCACCAGGTAGCCGCCTTCACCCTGAATCGGTTCCAGCAGAATCGCCGCCACTTCATTGGCCGGAACGTTGCTCTGGAACAACACGTTTTCCAGGTAGTCGAGTACTGCTGCGCCCTGATCCTCGCCCGCCAGCAGGGGCCGGTAGTTGTTCGGATAGGGAATGTGCGTGACGCCCGGCATGCTGGGAAAGAACCCCGCCTGTTGCGTGTACTTGCTCGCCGTGAACGCCAGTGAACCCATGGTGCGGCCGTGGAACCCACCGATGAAACCGATGAACCGCGAACGCCCGGTGACGTAGCGGGCCAGCTTGATCGCACCCTCAACGGCCTCGGTGCCGGAGTTGCAGAAGAACGTCATGGCCGGTTCACCGAAAGGTGACAGGCGATTGAGAGTCTCTGCCAAGTGCACCTGTTCTTCGTGCCAGTAATCGGAGGAAATGTGCAGGAATTTGTCCGCTGCATCCTTCACGGCCTGGACAACTTTCGGGTGGCTGTGGCCGGTGGAGCACACCGCGATGCCGCTGGCGAAATCGATAAAGCGATTACCGTCCACATCCCAGACCTCAGCGCCTTTGCCATGGCTCATCACGAATGGGTAATCGCGCGGATAGGACGGTGAGACGACGGCGCTGTCCCGCTCGATCATGGCGAGGGAGTTGGGGCCGGGCAGGGTGGTGAGCAGATGCTTGTTGTAGGTGTTATGCACGTGCGTTGTCCTCTGTTACTTCTGTGAATGGGCGATTACTTGACACGAGTCTGGGATTGTTCGCGCAGGTACTGTGGCAAGTAGTAGAACGAGGCAATGGCCTTGCCGGTGTTGCCCGAACCTTTCCAACCACCAAATGGCTGATAGCCAGGCCAGGCACCGGTCGTGGCCCCTTGCGGACGGTTGGCGTAAGTGACGCCGGCCTCGATGGTGTCGAAGAACGCGTCTGTTTCCTCGTCGTTGCCATAGAAACCTGCGGTCAGCCCGTACTGGCTTGCGTTGGCCAGTTGAATGGCGACATCAAGGTTTTTAATGCGAGCGAGCATCACGATCGGCAGGAACATTTCGACGGACCACAGCGGATGATCAAGCGGTGCTTCCGCCAGGGTCGGTGTGCAATAGAAGCCCGCTACGTACGACTCGCTCTTGAGCTGTTCGCCGCCGGTGATCAAGCGTGCGCCGTGCTCTTGCAACTGCTTGCTGTAGGCGGCGAAATCGTCATAGGCCTTGCGGGTGGACACCGGCCCCATCCAATTGCCGGGTACGGCCGGGTCGCCGATCTGAATAGCGTGAATTTTCTCCGTGAGCAGCGCGATCAACGAGTCCGCGACCTGTTCTTCGACGTAGATGCGCGACAACGCCGAGCACTTTTGCCCTTGCATGCCGAAGGCTGAACGGAGGATGCCCAATGCCGCGCGTTCCAGATCGCCGTGGCGGCTGACGATGACCGCATTCTTACCGCCCATTTCAGCGATGCAGGGCCGTGGATAGGCTTTGTCGAGTTGAGACCGGACAATCCGCATGCCCACCTCATAGGAACCGGTGAAGGTGATGCCGGCCGTGTGCGGATGCTCGACCAAAGCTTGCCCGGCGAGGCTGCCGCTGCCGTTGAGGTAGTTGAAAACACCGTCGGGAATGCCGGCGTCGCGAATGCATTCGGCCAGCAACAGGCCGGACCAAGGCGTCTCACTTGCGCCCTTGAGCACCACAGTATTCCCCGTCACCAGCGCGGCACTGGCGGGGCCGCCGGCAAGAGCGAACGGGAAGTTGTAAGGCGCAATCACTGCCCAAACACCGTAGGGTTTGAGTACGCTGCGATTGGTGCTGGTGAAATCGTCCAGCGGGTCATTGGGCAGGGTGTGATCGAAGCCGTTATTTTGTTCCATCAAGTCGCAGTAATGGTCGAAGAACACTGCGGTTTCCTGCACTTCACCCAAGGCTTCCATACGGTTCTTGCCGGTTTCAAGACTGACGGCGGCGGCGATCCGATAGACCCTGTCTTCGATCAGTCTTGCCACCTTGCGCAACAGTTCGATACGGGTTTTCCAAGGCGTGGCACGCCAGGCCGGAAAGGCTTTACTGGCCGCTTTCATGGCCGTGTCGACGTCCTCTTCCCGTGCCATGTGGAAACGCCCCAACAACCAGTACTGGTCGATCGGGCTGCGTTTTTCGATCTTCTGCGGGCTGAACACCTGCTTGCCGTCAATGAACAGCCCGTAGTCGCGTCCCAGGTCGTGTTTGAGCGCAGCTAGCGCCCGCTCGAATTGATCGTGCAGCTCAGCGGGAGGGTTGAACATCGTGGAATAGGTCAGCTTGAAATCGCTCATTATTATTTTCCTCGGGTGCCTGCCGGAATGGCGACTTGGGGGTGATGGCTTGACTTGATAATTCATCTGAATCATTTTTAAGTCAATAGATACATATGGATTATTTCTGCGATCGCTGCGATGCGCTCAGTCATTCAGAGGGCTGAAAGCTCGGGAGCGGACGTTGTGTAAGATTTTCTCTGTGCCACTTTTGTGTGGCATGGAGGCAGGCCTTCAATCACAGAGCAAAGAGAGATCGAAATAAAGATGACGACAAGTGACGTTCTGGCGGCGATGAAGCAGAGCACCAAATTTATCGAAGGGAAATCTCCTGCAGATCGGAAATGCTCCTGTGAAAAATGCGTCGTTTCTCTTTACCGCCATACCCACGAGCCTGACCTCGCAGATTCACGTCATTCGTTTTGGGACTATTTGCGGTTCTGCGTGATTGAACACTGCGATCACCCTAGCCAGCGCGGTCTCGGTACCGGCGCGCATATCCATGGGCTCGGTGGCAAGCCAGATGGCGTCGATGCGGATCACTGGGCAAGCTCACGGATAAAACGAGCGCATCCTTCAGGATCTGAGGACGGCCACTTCACGGTGAGCTTTTGCTGTCCGAAAGGCACCTCGATCCTGACAGCTGTTTGCTGATCGGCCTGAGTTCTGGGTTCTAGTTTCATCGGGACGAAAGCGGGCAACGCCGGCGGCTGATGATCACGATAGGCAGGTATCCACTTTTGAACTAGGTTGGCGTTGATGCCGTGGCGCAAAGCTACGCTGGCCATCGAAACACCGGGTTGCAGGCATTCCTGGACGACTTGGGCGTTAAAGGGTTTGGGATAAGAAGTTCTTTAGCGCATGGTAATCCTGACGATAAGGGTGATGGTGTCCACGTATTTTTAAGTGGAGACCATCACCCTTATCGCTGGGATCGGATAGGTGACTTCGCTGGACGCTTACCATCAGCGAGCGCTGGATACCACTGGACTCCGACTATGAATCCACCCTGGAGAAAAAGCTGACCGACGCAGGCCGCAGCTTCGAAAAACCACTGCGCTACGACGCCGCCGAGTGCGAGTTCTTCCCCGACTTCTGGCTCCTGGACATGAAGGATGATTTCCCGCTGGAAGTCTTCGGCATGAACACCCCCGACTACCTCGCGCAAAAATCCCGCAAGACCCAATGGTACGACCGCGTCTACGGCCCTGTAGGCTGGTGGAGCTAGGAGGCGGTCCAGGGGGCACAGGCCGCCCCTATTCCTGATCTGCCGGCAGTGAGGCGCTGGTAATCGCCACTGCTGGAGGCGGCTGATGTCCGGCGCACCTAGTGCAAGGGGCACACACCTGGCGGCACTTTTTGTCGAACTAAAATGGCTTCTTAGTTGAAAGACCTATCCGATGCCGCCCCCATTGGGAAACGTTGTTGATGGAATTATGCTTTTTTCATCTTAGTTGAGAGAATAAATTTTCTTTCTAATATAGCAATATTCATTCCAGCTGATTGTATAGGGGTGAAAATTTCATCTTGAATTTTGATTCTGAACCCAGGCTGAACGGAGCAGTGAAAGTTTAGTGCAAGACAGAAAGTAGTAGGAAAGCGCCACTATTGCCTGTTAAAAAGTGTAACGCTTCGTCGGTTTCCAACGGCAAGGCGCCAGCGCCAACAAAGCCGCAGCGTTATTTTTACTCTGATTTATAAGCGTATTTCATCGACTGATCGACTTTAGATCTCGGCAGCGTATCCGGTTTGTTACAGGGTCTGGCAAACATGCAGGCTTAGGGAGAGTTTTGTGTCAGGAAGAACAACAATAGATACGCCCTCCCAGCGAGTTGAGCCTGCCGACGGCGACAGTGGCATTGCTTCACTCGTTGTCATTGCCCAACTTTCAGGTGTTGCAGTCAGCACCGAACGCCTCAAGCACCTGTCGGGGTTGTCGGGGCCTATCGATGCCTTGACCCTGGTACGTCTGGCCCGGCAGATCACACTTAAGGCCCGCACCACCACTAGCCAGATCAGTCGGCTTGCACAGACACCACTGCCGGCTATAGCTGAGCTTCGCGACGGGCGCTTTCTGGTGCTGGCCAAATGCGCCAACGATAATGTGTTACTCCACGATGAGGTGCAACAATGCACTTTTCAAATCAGTTTGACCGACTTTGAGGCGATTTGGTCTGGCCGGTTGATTCTGATTACTTCGCGGGCTGTTCTTGCGCAAGGCGGTGGAAAGTTTGATCTGTCGTGGTTTATTCCGTCGATTGTCAAGTACCGCAAGCAATTTATGGAAGTGCTGGCGGGTTCATTTTTCTTGCAGTTATTCGGTTTGGTATCACCCTTATTCATGCAGGTGGTGATTGATAAAGTGCTGGTGCACAAATCAATGTCGACCCTGGATGTGCTGGTATTCGGCCTGATTACCATCTCCGTGTTCGAAGCATTGCTGGGGGGATTGCGCACTTACGTATTCAGTCACACAACCAACCGCGTGGATGTCGAGCTGGGTGCTCGTTTATTCAATCACTTGCTCGGTTTACCACTGGCCTATTTCCAGGCCCGGCGAGTAGGCGACAGTGTGGCGCGAGTGCGAGAGTTGGAGAATATCCGAAGCTTCCTCACCGGCAATGCACTGACGGTGGCCATGGACACGTTCTTCACCCTGGTGTTTTTTGCGGTGATGCTGACGTACTCGCCCTGGCTGACTTTGATCGTGTTTATCTCACTGCCGTGCTACGTCGCGTTGTCGGTTCTGGTGACGCCAGTACTCAAGGCCCGGCTCGACGAGAAATTCCGTCGTAGCTCGGAAAACCAGTCGTTCCTGGTAGAGTCCGTGACGGGGATAGAAACCCTCAAGTCGATGGCGGTCGAGCCCTTGATGCAACGGCGCTGGGAGGAGCAATTGGCCGCCTATGTGTCCAGCGCTTTCAAGGCCTCCAATCTGTCCAGCTCGGCCAACCAGGTCGCATCCCTGATCAGCAAACTCACTACAGCAGCCTTGCTGTGGTTCGGTGCCCGATTGGTGATTGATGGCGATCTATCGGTCGGTGAACTGATCGCCTTCAACATGCTTTCCGGTCGCGTCAGTGGGCCGATCCTGCGCCTGGCGCAGCTGTGGCAGGACTTCCAGCAGGTGCGCCTGTCGATGGCCCGACTGGGCGATATCCTCGACAACAAGGCCGAGTCTGGAGCCTCTGCCGGCCAAGCTTCGATGCCGCCGGTCAAAGGCGAGGTGGTATTCGACCGCGTGGTATTTCGCTATCGGGCCGATGGTCCCGAGATCTTGCGTGGCCTCTCATTGACGGCTCAGGCAGGTAGCGTCATTGGCATCGTCGGGCCTTCCGGATCCGGCAAAAGTACCCTGACCAAACTGATCCAGCGCCTTTATGCGCCTGAGCGTGGACGGGTGCTGATCGATGGCATGGACCTGTCGGTGCTTGACCCTGCGTCACTGCGCCGGCAGATCGGGGTGGTCTTGCAGGAAAACATGTTGTTCAAGGGCACGGTACGCGACAACATTGCCTTTGCTGCGCCCGGCATGTCCTTTGATCAGGTGGTGGAGGCCGCCGAGTTGGCAGGCGCCCATGAGTTCATCCTGGAATTGCCACAGGGCTATGACACTGAACTGGGCGAGCGGGGCAACGGTTTGTCCGGCGGCCAACGGCAGCGCGTTGCGATTGCGAGGGCCTTGGCTACCCAGCCGAAGATCCTGATCTTCGATGAAGCTACATCAGCGCTGGACGCCGAGTCGGAATCCATCATCCACAGCAACATGCACAAGATCTGCAAAGGTCGCACGGTGTTCATCATTGCCCACCGTCTGTCCGCCGTCAGAATCGCTCAGCGCATCATCACGGTGGAAAAAGGCACCATTGTCGAGGAGGGCAGCCACGAAGAACTGCTCGAGCAGAACGGGCGCTATGCTTCGCTGTGGCGGCATCAGACGGGGCATCTTCATGTCGCTGCTTGATCGTTTCTTCCCTCGACTGCGGCATTACCACGACATTGCTCGCGCCGCCCTTGACGCAGAGAAAGCCCAAGGCAACACCTTGCAGCGTAAGCGCGACGAGGTCGAATTTCTTCCTGCGGCTCTGGAGGTGCTCGAAACGCCAGCATCGCCCATTGGACGTGGCCTGATGTGGGCGTTGATGTCGTTGTTCGCTATTGCGCTGGTGTGGTCGGTTATCGGCAAGCTTGATGTGGTCGCCGTGGCGCAAGGCAAGGTCGTGCCCAATGGCAACAGTAAGACCCTCCAGCCGCTGGAAGCCGGCATCGTCAAGGCAATCATGGTCGATAACGGTCAGCATGTGACCCAGGGACAGGCGCTGATCGACCTGGACCCGACCGAGGCCACGGCGGATGTCAGCAAATCTAGAACGGCTCGGATAGACGCGATGCTGGTGATCAATCGCGCCCAGTCCTTGCTGGATACACAAACGACCAACCGGGCGCCGGTTGTCGCGCCGGTCGAGGACGCGAGTGAGGATCGTCAGCGCGATACCCAGCGCTTTGCCGAAAGCGCTTTCTACGAGCAACGCAGCAAACTCACCGGACTGCGCTCGGAGTTGCAAAAGCGCCTGCAGGAGCTGCAGACCACCCAGCACAAAATCAGCAGTCTGCAGCAGACCTTGCCCATGACCCGGGCCGAGGAGGAGGACTACCAGACCTTGCTCAAGCAGAGCTATGTGCCCCGTCACGCCTACCTGGAAAAGGTACAAGCGCGCATTCAGCAAGAGCAGGAGTTGGCCGGGCAGCAGAGTTATGCCAAGGAGCTACAGGCCACCATTCAGGAGCAACGCGACGATATCGATACGGCTGTTGCTCAGTTTCGCCGTGAACAGCTCGATCTGCTCAACCAGGCGCAGCAGCAACTGGCCCAGGACCAGGGTGATGAAACCAAGTCCCGGCAACGGCAAGGGCAAACCCACCTGACGGCTCCCGTGAGCGGTACCGTCCAGGAGCTGGCGGTGCACACCATCGGTGGGGTAGTGACGCCAGCCCAAGCCTTGCTGGTGATTGTTCCCGACGATGCCGGGTTGGAAGTCGATGCGCAGATTCTCAACCGGGATATTGGTTTCGTTCGGCCGGGACAGGACGCTGAGATCAAGCTGGATGCCTTTCCGTACACCCACTACGGCACGATCGCCGGCAGGGTCATGTCGATTTCTCAGGATGCGGTCAAGGACGACAAATTGGGCTTGATTTACCTGGCCCGTATTCAACTCGGTGCACATGAGATCGTGGCCGACGGCAAGAGGATTCAGCTGGAACCGGGGATGAGCAGTTCGGTTGAAATCAAGACTGAGCAACGGCGCATTATTGAATATCTATTGACGCCGTTGTTGAAGTACCAAAGTGAGGCGTTGCGGGAACGGTGAATCTATGGGGCTGGATTGTATGTATTTCGGTCGGCGCGACACGAAGCTGAGAAGCCGATGATACTAAAGGGGGGGGCGGCAAGATTGTTTTAAGTGGTCATCACGCTGATAGTTTTATGTAATCGGCGTAACTAACGATAAAGACGCAACGCATAATGAGCGTGCGATTGTGCAGGTTAATTTTTAAGCTCGAATGCTTGAACTGCTAAAAGTAAAATCACAACAATTGACTTATGTGAGGTTTGGAGGTTGGTAGATATGTCTGATTTTGCTGCGTATAAAAAGACACTGGCTATCATGCTGATTGGATTGTCTGGTTGCATGCATGCAGTCGCCGATGATAAGCCATGTTCGACGCAAAATAGCTCCATTGGAATCGCACAGTGCAAGGCGGAAAAACTAAAAGACTTGAATGCAGTGCTTGATGCACATTACAGAGATGCTCTGAATAAGCTGCCGGAGGTTGGTAGTGAGGACGTTCGAAAAACAAAAGAGCAATTAAAAAAAGCGCAGAGTGCGTGGCAAGTTTATAGAGATGAGAATTGCAGCTATGTTGGAGGATTACAGGGCGGCAGTAGCATGTGGGTGACGATTTTCTCCGTGGATTGTGTTCTGGAAGAAACTGAAAGGCGTATTGAATTTTTTAAGAATTTGCCAGTGGGCGGTTGAGAGAAATTTGAATCTTAGGCTGTGGTGGATGTCGTGAAGAAAATCAGTGTTTATTTTTTTTGTGTGTTTTTTACTCTTTGCTCATACGGTTCAAGCTGCCGATAAGTGGGATGGTAAATCTCCTTGCTGGGTAGCTGGTGTCTGTGGGGAGCTTGAGTTGACAGCTTGGGATAAATTCAATAGGCATCCTCCCTGTCACATAAAATATGTGGTAAGGGCATCGCATGAAGTGTACACCGCTGAAAAGAACTCAGATAACCAGGGTGCTTCATCTCACGCTATGTTTCCTGATGATTTTTTTGGCAGTAAGGGGAAGGAGGCGCGCTTTAGCTATAGCTGTGCGATTAAAGATTTTAGGTGTGAAATTTATAGCGATGGTGTTCGTGTTGACTCTGGGACGGTTGGCATGAATTATAAGGTTGACCGGCTGCTTTAGGTATGAGGTGACTTGTTAGCGTCACTGGTGTGGTTGTGTGCTTTTTCAATTTTTAGGGAGTGGGGAAATGGTTGAGCTTAAATCTAGGCTTTCTTGGGGTTCAGCTATTTGCATGATGTGGCGTGGAAAGGCCGAGGGGTTGGGGCGTGCTCATAAAATAAAATCTCTCTCTGTCGTGGTGGCAATAATATTTACAGTGTCTATGCCGATATTTAATTATTTCGATATTAAGAAGTTTTCTGGGGCACTGCCTCCTGAGGCTCCTCTTATAAGGACGGCTGGTGAGTTCTCAAAAAACGATGAAAAGTTAGCCTTGAAACAGGTGCCATATTTCATTTTCACTACTGACAATGGGGTTGAGTATCGGACGGAAAATCGAATTGCTCCAGGAGTTGTTGAGGAGCTAGGGGGGAGGGTCCCTCGTGTGAAGGTAAATGTTGAAGGGTTTATTCTTAGGAACGGTAATGGATCTTTTTATCCGCTGAAAATAATTGGGGAAGATGGCAGGGAACTGGCCTCTTCTGATGAGCTGATGAAGAGACTCCTGATTTGGCGAGATTTTTTCTATTACAAATCGGTGTTTCTTTATTTTGCTGTTATATCTGTTTTTTGGGGTGTTTCGTTTTATTTCGCTGCGCGGTTGCGGCAGGGCTTTGTTTCTTGAGGACTCCTGTGTTCGCTGAGTTGGTTTTTTCTTTTGTTGTGTCTTGGTATTGGGTTCTGTCTGGTTGGGTAAGTTGAATGTTTTTCAGGAGTGACTAAAGGAGATAATTATGTCTGAGATCTCAACCCTTTCGAATTGCCAGGGTTTGGTTATGTTTGAGGAGAATTTCTAAATGAAAATCACCAGAGGTATGAGCTTTGCGTTAGTTTGTGCTGTTTCAGTCGCCTTGATATGGGCTGTATTTTTTCGTGAGTCCGATGAGGATTCGGTTGAGGTGGCGGGTAGCGGCGAACTTCAGATTAAGGGGCGAGAGTTCAAGGAAGAGATACAAGGCGAGTTTAAAAAAATGGTCAATGAGGAGTCCCGGCGCACCTATATTTTAACGGATGTTTGCAATAAATATTTTCCGGCAGGAATGCTTTTTTCTGACATTGAGATAGTCATGGCGGCTGCTGGAGCCCTCCCAGATAAAAAAGGGGGGGAGATTCTGGGCCCTAGTTTTAATCATAAGCTCCCAGCTGATAGTCCGGATAGAAAAGATATGGCCGGAGGCTTTTTGCTGGAGCAGTCACTGGTATCCCATACGTTATTTCAAATTACCTTTAGGCCGTATGGGGCCGGTGGCGAGCCGAAAAGACTCGAGAGGGTTGTTGATTGTTTTGCAAGGTCAACAAATTTATAAATAGGAGGATGTGCGTATGTCGGATGCCGAAAATGGTTCTTCAATATCGGTTGCATTTGTCCCTGTCAGATCTTTGTTAGGGGTGATGACTTATCATCAGACGCTGATATACACAACCCCTCAGGGCGCTTACTATATTTCTGCGGGACCAACAACTGCTAATAATAAACTGGATATGAATCCAGTTCAAACAGTGGGTAATATTGCGCTCGCTGCGAATGATGTGATTTATAATACACCTTCTGTGTGGGGGACTCTGAAGGTTGAAGGGAATGGGGCGTTCATACCCGGCGACACAACGTCTGCCGGAGGAGTAGACGTGGTTCCACAGAATGATCCAGTGACAGGCCAAAGGACCCGGTAGGACCGAAATCCTCCCGCGCACAGCCGCCATTGAAAAAATGCGGGCAAAGAAACGCCTGCAATTGTAACCGATGGGCGCCTGTGCGCTATGTCTTCGGGTTTCCAAGCCCGGTCGCCGAAAAACGACGACAGCCGAAGACTAGTGTTCCGGTTCCACAGCGACAATATCAGGAGTATTTCCGGTTGTGGCAAAAGGTATCTTGAAAGACGACAACCCCAGCGGGGAGGGGGCCGTAGCTCAATCGGGCGATTGAAGGCCGGTCGTCAGCCACCTACTGACGACTCAGCCCGCAACAAACTACGAATCCGATGATTTTTTTCCTGCCACTTCCTCCGCTGGCGAAGAGGAAACCGGATTAGGAAGCAGCGTTTGATCCGCCTCTTCACCGGAACCGATTTCGCTGTACTCCTTGCGCAGCTCACGCAGTTCCCGGTTCTCCAGTTTGTCGAGGCACAAGGCGGCGTTTTGCGCGTCCTTGGTCACTCGCAGCAGCTCATCTATCTTGATATGCAGAATGTCGTTGTCACGGTTCTGGGTGTTCTGGATCAGGAACACCATCAGAAAGGTGATGATGGTGGTCGAGGTGTTGATGATCAGTTGCCATGTATCGTTGTAATGGAAATAGGGACCCGTGGCGGCCCAGATGATAATCAGCACCACTGCGATCATGAAGGTCTTCGAGTTCCCCGCCCATTTTGAAAGCTGTTGGCAAAACTTGGCGAATTTCATGATGGGATTCCTTGTTGTGTGTCCAGATATGGACATCAACCCATTCGTGAAATTCTATGTTACATCTTGGTGCGCGAGATATTTTCCTGGCTTATACCCAGTCGAAATCGAGAGCCCGGCACATGGTCGGGCTCTCGATGGATCGCACCGATCAGGCTGCTATCTGCGCGGCACTCAGGTCTTTTTTGTACTGGGCCTTCATGGCCTCCATCTGCTCGCCCAGGGCATCCAGGGTTTTCTTGCCCAGCAGTTTTTTCGCTTGGGGAAACATCTCGGTTTCCTCCTCTTCAATATGGTGCTCCAGCAATTCCTTGACCACCTTGGCCCGGCCGGCGAACTCGGGGCTGCTGGGGTCGGTGGTCTTGAGGTCGGGCAGTACCAGCGAGTCAACCGTACGATGCTCTTCCTTGGCTTCGTAATACATTTCATCCTGCTCTTTGCCACCGGCTTTCTTGAACGCCGGATAGAGGATTTCTTCTTCCAGGCGGGTATGGATGGAAATTTCCATTTCGAGCTTTGCCACCAAATCCATGCGCTTTTTCAAGGCCCGGTCGGTGGACTCACTCAGTTGCGCCAGAATGGCTTTTACACGTTCGTGATCGGATTTCAGAAGGTCGATGGCGTTCATTGGTATTGCCTCTGCTGTCACGGAAGGGCACGGGCAGCTCGATGGCTGCGCCGCTGTGTTCTCCCGTTGAAGGCAGCACTACTTGTGCCAGACCTTATGATTGAAATTCGTCTTGTTTATCAACACTTTGAAAAAACTGTTGGGTGAAGAGGTCATGCAGACTGCACGGCCTGCGTCGCCAGGCATTGCAAATCAGCAAGTCGATACGCGTCTGCGGCCCAGTCCGGCGAGGAGGGCGCTTCAAGCAGGAATCCGCATCAACACTATAGTGGCCCTCTCTATAGATGTTGAAGTCATCCCGGGTGGCGGCCTGTATGCCGGGGATTCCGGACGCTGGCGTTCTCGTCTGTGGCGTGCCCATGAAGCTTGCTGAGCCGGTCTATAAGACGAACTCAGAAGCAGCGCAAGCAGCAAAGGCTCCAGGCTTCAGGAAGGTCAATGAAACAGTTCATGGACACACTGTTTTCAAAAAGGGTAATTTCTACATCACTCGAGATGTAGATGGGCATATTGGTGGGGCTTGGAAAATGGCGAAGTCTATTGAGGATCTTGCATCGAAGATCGGTCGTGCCGGCACTTTTGATGCTAATTTGAGGAAAGTTGGTGATTGAAATGGATGATGTGGAGAAAAATCCAAGTTGGGTCACTCGTGGGAAAACAATCCGTGAGTTGATTGAGGAGCTTCAGACATTTGATGATCTGGATATTCCTGTTGAAATATCTGTTGACGGTGGTGACACACAAAAACCGATAAGCCTTGTTATTCGTTCGGACGGGGTTTGTGTATTGTTGAACTGCGAAGAGTAATCTGTGTTTTGAGGCATGGAAGGAGTCCTCATCGGTTTTTTCTGAATTTTTATCGGGTAAGCTTTGGGGGGTACAGGCCTATGGAAAAAACGGCTCGTACCCTACCTGAAAGCCTGGGAGTTAAATGTCCGCCTGATGGAAATTCTTGGGAAGGGTCTGAAATACTCACCGATTTTTGATGCTTTCAGTTTTTATTGATTAGGACACCTGGCTGCCTCCGTCTTTCATGAGTTGTTTTCGGGAGTTCGTCTGCTATCGTTAAAATATCGGGAGGGTAATCCTCTGCTTGCACAAAAAATGCTTGCGCTCCTGAATCGAGAAAAGGAATTGATTGCAACAGATTCTGATGCTAAAAATTTTTCAGAATCCTGACGGATAATCTTCGCAAAGTACTTTCTGATGCTTGATATGGTTGTCAGTCTGGATGACCAGCCACGCTACATGCTGATGGCATGGAACGCCGAGGTGGCTGAACCGGCGATCCGACCTGGTGCGTTTCACGTTCAAAACTCCAGCATGCTCGGTGAGCTCGAAGGCATAAGCATTGTTGATAATGTTTTGTTCCTTGAGGGGTATTTTGGAGACATGGCTATTGAGGTCACAACAGTTTTGGTCGAAAGGCTGACGTAGAAGAACACCCGAAATGTTTGATTTCTCGAAAGCGTTCTGCGGTCATCGCGTGAGACTCGCGCACTTTGTTTAGACCGGAAGAGCGAGCCGGTATTCCTCTTCCCGGTCTTTCACCGAAACACCTTCAGCCAGAAACCCACAACGGCCCAGCACCTTTTTCGAACCCCTGTTTTCCTTGTACACCGTGGCCACCAGTTGCGTCAGTTGCCAGTGGGTCTGTGCCACATGAATCAGATGCCTCAGCGCCAGGGTTGCCAGGCCTTGTCCGCAGACGTGTTGGTCGATCCGATAGCCGACTTCAGCCGAGCCTTTGGGTGAGTTGATGCTTTTCAGGTTGGCCCGACCGACGATTGTCGCGCTGGCATCTTCGATGACAAACGGATGCCAGGTCCCGGCGGCGAAACCGGACAAGTAGGATTCGATATGATCGGCTGCACCTTGCGGCGAATAAAAACAAGGCGCGCGGGCCTCGATCTGCGATTCGAACCACTCGCGGTTACGTGATTCGAATGCCAGCAAGGCTTCAACATCCGTGCTCTCCAGTTTGCGAACGCTGAACGGTTTCACTGGGTGACGCTCCTGTCTGCACAATATTCTGGTTTTGTATCCCTCCTGATGGGGTGTCTGCAAGCGCCGAGTGCGCAGCGAGGTCCGCTGCACACTCGGGTGAGGCTTACTTCGCCTGGGTCTGGACCACGGCGCCAGGTTGATCAGGCTTGCCGGCCGCGATCACCAGGTAGCGATTCTGCTCCGGTGCATCGTTCTGCACGATCTGGCGGATAGGCCCGATTGCATTGACGATGGCCGAGCCCGCCGGGTTGCTCATGAATGCCGCCAAGGGCTGCAAGGTGCCGCTGCCATCGGGTTTGTCGGCCAAGGCCAGCAGGTAGGGTTGTTTCGCTTCCAGCCCGGTCACGGCGGCTTGCAGTACCTGCGTCAGGCCCTGGTTGAACAGCGTCACGCTGGTCGGTGCCGGGTCGACCGATTTACCCGTGGCCTGCAGGGTCAGGTGTACCGCTTGCCCGGCGACGCCCAGGGGCTTGAGGTTGTCGGTGCCCGGACCTTTTGTGACCGCGTTGGGTACGTAGGCGATGGCCTGTGGTGCCTGGCCGATGGGGATGGTGGCGATGACCTGGTTGCTCAGGGTGTCGATCACCGCGAAGGCGTCGGCATTCTCCAGGCCGACGTAGACCCGGCTGCCATCACCGGACGGCCAGATGCCGTGGGGCAGGTTGCCGACGGCAATCGTCGCGACCTTCTCGAAGGTGTCGGTGCGATAGACCTGCACCTGGTTCAGGCCGCCCACGGTGATGTAGGCAAACGAGCCGTTGGCGTTGTTGACCAGGTTGACGTGGTTGGCGATCGGGCCGATATCGAGGGTCTTGAGCAGCTTGAACGGCGGTGTGGCTTCGAACACCTGGGCCTTGCCCACGTCCTTCAAGGTGAACCAGACTTGCTTGCCATCGGCGGAAGCGGCGATGTTCGGGCAGAACGGGCTGGCTTGCGTGACATGGCCGACGATCTTGTGGTCGGCCACGGAAATCACCACGGTTTCCGGGTTGAACGAAGAGCAGACGTAACCGTACTTGCCGTCCGGGGAAAAGATCTGCATGCCCGGGCCTGCCGGGGTCTTGATGCGGGTTTTTTCCTGGTAGGTGCGGGCATCGATCACCGAGACATAGTCCTCGCCACGCACGGTCACCCAGACTTCCTTGCCGTTGGGGGTGAAGAAGGCTTCGTGGGGCGCGCGACCGACATAGGTCTTGTGCTTGACGGTGTTGGTTTCGGTATCGATGAAGGACACCGAGTTGGTGCCGATGGACACCGCCGCCAGGGTCTTGTGATCCGGCGAGAAGCCCAGGCCATGCACCAGCACTTCACCTCGGTACAGCGGGCTCAGGTTGCCGGGTTGCGGATCGCCCAGGGCAATCACCCCGAGCAGCTTGTTGTCGACTGGGTCGGTCACCGACACGGTGTTGGAAAACTGCTCCGCCGCATACAAGCGGTCCTGGTGCGAGATGGCAATGTCTTTGGCCGAGGCCTTGCCGGGAATCTGCCCGGCGAAGCTGGCGGTGCTGCCAGACAGCAGGGCCAGGGTCAGCAGTGCCAGGGGGAATGTTGTTATCTTCATGAAATACATCCTTCTTTTTGTAAAGTCAGGTGTGTGCAGCTCAGGGTTGGGTTGCGGCGGAAATCTGGGGTGGGATCTGTGTGGGCGCGGCGGTGGAGGGCGGCAGCGGGGCGCCGATAGCCAATTGCATGGCGGCGATTTCCTGCTGCTGTTCGACGATGATTTCCTGGGCCAGGCGCTTGAGCTGCTCGTTGTGGCCGTACTTGAGCAGGGTCATGGCCATGTCGATGGCGCCCTGATGGTGGGGACTCATCATGGCGACAAAGTCGCGGTCGATATCGCCGGTGGGTTTGGCGTCCATGCCGGCCATCATCTTGGCCATGGCGGCATCGTTTTCGCTGAGGAAGGGCGCTTCGGCGCTGGCAGGGCTGGACGCCCCGGTGTGCTCCTGGCCTTCGTGGGCCATGGCTGAAGACGTCACGGCAATCAGGGCAAGCATCGCGAGGTCGCGTAGCGGGTGAGGCGTGAATGTCGGCATGAGCGTTTCCTGTGGTTGAACCCACAGGCAGGACGCTTGGTGAGAGGGGTTATTCCATCGGGGCAAGTATTTATCTTCGCGGCCATGCCCCAGGAAAAAGGCCCGAGGTCATCCCGGGCCTTGTGGTGGCTACTTCAACAACCCAGCCAGCACCGCTTCGGTTTCCGTCAGCAGGCGCGTGGCGTCGGTTTCCGAGAACACCAGCGGTGGGCGGATCTTCAAGGTATTGGCGGCGGCGCCAGTCGCCGAGATCAACACCCGACGTTCACGCAAACCATTGACGATCGCGGTGGCGAGGGCGCTGTCAGGCGTCTTGCTGGCAGGGTCCTGGACCATCTCCACGCCGATGTACAGCCCGGCACCACGCACGTCGCCGATCTGCGGGTAGCGGCTGGCGATATCGTTGAAGCCTTCGCGGATAAAGCGTCCGACCCGCCGGGCATTGTCCTGCAGGTGTTCCTCGCGAATCACGTCGAAAGTCGCTTGCGCCGCGGCGATGGCCACGGTGTTGCCGCCGAAGGTGTTGAAGTAGCGCATGTCCTGGCCGAATCGTGCAACGATTTCCGGGGCAATGGCGATGGCGGCGACGGGGAAGCCGTTACCCATGGGTTTGCCCATGGTCACGATGTCCGGATCGATGCCGTGGCGCTGGTAGCCCCACAGGCTGTCGCCCAGGCGGGCAAAGCCCGATTGCACCTCGTCGGCGACAAACAGGCCACCGGCCTTGCGCACCACCTCGGCCACCGGCCCCAACAGGTCGGTAGGGTCGGAGAACACACCGTCGGAGGAGAAGGCCGAGTCGACGATAAACGCCGCCAGTCCCTCGCCCCGGCGCTCAAGGTCGCGAATCTGCGCGCTGACCTGCTCGGCGAACCATTGGCCCATGGTTTCCTTGGGAATCCTGTAGGAGTCCGGCGACGGCACGCGCCGTACCCAGGTGCCCAACGGCGAACTCTCGCCCAGGGACGGCGAAAAGCCGGCGGTGAGGTGCGAGTTACCGTGGTAGGCCTCGGAGGTGATGATGATGCCTTTGCGGCCGGTATGATGCTGGGCGATACGCATCGCCAGGTCGTTGGCTTCGGAGCCGGTGCAGGTGAACATCATGTGCCCGGCGTCGCCCACGCGGCCGCCGAAGGTGCCCAGCAGTTGTTCGGCGTAGTCGAGAATGCCGTCCTGGATATAACGGGTGTGGGTGCACAGTGTGTGCGCCTGGCGGCTGATGGCGTCGGCGACCCGCGGGTGGGCATGGCCGACGGAAACCACGTTGTTGTAGGCATCCAGGTATTGATTGCCATGCTTGTCGTAGAGGTGCACGCCTTCGCCCCGGCAGACCTGGACCGGGTTCTGGTAAAACAGGCGGTAGGCCGGGCCGAGCAGGCGGATGCGTTTTTCGATCAGGCGGCGGGTTTCCCCGTCGAGGTTTTGCAGGCTTTCCGGGTTGAACGCATTGACCATGGTGGCGCGACGTTGCGGTGAATCAGTCATGGGGTGCTCCTGAAGCGTGATTGAGGGGGATTCACTTGGCCGTCGGCATCGCAAACTCGGCGCCCTTGGCGATGCTTTCCGGCCAGCGCTGCATGACACTTTTCTGCTTGGTGTAGAACCGCACACCTTCCTCGCCATAGGCGTGGGTATCGCCAAACAGGCTGCGCTTCCAGCCACCGAAGCCGTGCCAGGCCATCGGTACCGGCAGCGGCACGTTGATCCCCACCATCCCGACTTCGATCCGCCGGGAAAACTCGCGGGCCACGTTGCCGTCGCGGGTGAAGCAGGACACACCGTTGCCAAATTCGTGGGCGTTGATCAGCGCCACGGCTTCGGCGAAGTCCTTGACGCGCAGGCAGCCGAGCACCGGGCCGAAGATTTCTTCCTGGTAGATACGCATGTCCGGTGTCACGTGATCGAACAGCGTGCCGCCCAGCCAGTAACCGTTGTCGCAGCCCTGGCCGGCCTCGGCGCTGTTGAAGGTGCGCCCGTCGACCAGCAAGGTCGCGCCTTCATCAATACCCAACTCAATGTAGCCCTTGATGCGTTCAAGGGCGGCGGCGGTCACGATGGGGCCCATCTCGGCCGCGGGGTTCATGCCGTCCAGCACCTGCAGGTTGCGGGTTCTCTCAATGAGCAACGGCATGATCCGCTCGGCCACGTCGCCCACCAGCACCGCCACGCTGATGGCCATGCAGCGCTCACCGGCCGAACCGTAGGCGCCGCCGATCAAGGCGTCGACGGTACGTTCGATATCGGCATCGGGCATCACCACCAGGTGGTTCTTGGCGCCGCCGAGGGCCTGCACACGCTTGCCGAAATGGGCGCCGCGTTCATAGATGTAATTGGCGATGGGGGTGGAGCCGACAAAGCTGACGGCCTTGACGTCCGGGTGCTCGATCAGCGCATCCACCGCCTCCTTGTCGCCCTGGACCACGCTGAACACGCCGTCCGGCAGGCCTGCTTGCTGCAGCAGTTCGGCCATGAAGAGGGAAGGGCTGGGGTCGATGGGGCTGGGCTTGAGGATAAAACAGTTACCGGCGGCGATGGCCACGGGAAACATCCACATGGGCACCATCACCGGGAAATTGAACGGGGTAATCCCCGCCACCACGCCCAGCGGCTGGCGCAGCGTCCAGTTGTCGATGCCGGTGCTGACCTGGTCGGTGAAGTCGCCCTTGAGCAGTTGGGGAATACCGCAGGCGAATTCGAGAATATCGATGCCACGGGCGACTTCGCCCTGGGCATCACTGAAGACCTTGCCATGTTCCAGGGTGATCAGGTGGGCCAGTTCGTCTTTGCGCTGGTTCAGCAGTTCGAGGAACTTGAACAGTACCCGGGCCCGGCGAATCGGCGGCACATCGGCCCATTTATCGAAGGCCTGGCGCGCGGCCGCAACGGCCGCGTTCACGTCGGTGCGATCAGCCAGGGCGACCTGCGCGATCACCGCGCCAGAGGAGGGGTTACCGACATTCTGGAAGCGCTCGGATGTACCGCAAGTCTGCACGCCCGAGATGAAGTGATTGATCACCGGGGCGCAGTGGGGGTTGCTCATGACAGGTATCCCTCTAGGTTTGGCTGGATAAGCACGGCGTGAAGGTGCCGGAACTGCACTCAGCATACGTAGACTGATCATTGTCGACAATATTCAATTAAATATTTTCACTGCCTTCCTGGTGTAGATGCGGCTAAAAGCGTCGTTCCCGGATATGCGCTTAATACGGCTTTATAGTCAGTAAATAGCCGGTTTATCGAGCCTTAAAGCAAAAAAACTGACCGTCTGAACTGTTCTGAAGACGTCATTTTTACGGTCTTAAAAAGATTTTTTCGAGGGTTTTTACCCTGTTGTAAAATTGTCGACATTAATCAATACTCGATTTCAGCACCTTCGCTAGCCCGCCTTTTGAAGCAAGGAGAACCCCGATGCCGGCACCCACATTCGATCTCGGCGCACGAGCACTGCTCGCCGGTGTGACGCGATGAGCTACATAAAGAACAGGCAACAATTACTGGGCAGCGGGGCCATGGACCTGCGCGCCCTGGCCTTGAGAATCGCCGATGCCGGCATTGCCTATTCCGACCCCGGCAACGCGGTTCGCCGCTACGTGTCCCTGGCGGACGACGCACTGCTGGTGGATGGCCGGCGTCATCCCCTGACGCCGGACAGCCGGGTGTTCGTGATCGGTGCCGGCAAGGCGAGCTTTCCAATTGCCAAGGCGCTGGATGAGCTGCTGGGCGGGCGCATCCATAAAGGCATCGTCACCTGCAAATATGGCCAGGAGGGCAGCCTCGAGCATATCGAGTTGCGCCTGGCCAGCCATCCGATCCCGGACCAGGCTTCCCTGGACGCCGCCGAAGCCATCGTCGCTCTGCTGGCCGACGTGCGTCCGGGTGACATTGTGTTGAGCTGCTTTACCGGTGGCTCGTCGTCATTGTTCGTCGCGCCTGCCGCCGATATCTCGCTGCAGGACAAGGCCGCCGCCAGTGAAATTCTGCTGACCTGCGGGGCCAACATCACCGAGATCAACGATGTGCGCAAGCACCTCTCGACCGTCAAGGGCGGGCGCCTGATCCGGGCGCTGTCCAGCGGCGTTACGCTGATCAACCTGACGGTCTCGGACGTGATCGGCGACCACCTGGACTACATCACCGACCCGTCCGTGGCCGACCGCTCGACCTTCGCCGATGCCCAGGCGGTGCTCGACAAATACCGCCTGTGGGAGCGCCTGCCGGTGTCGGTTACCGCCTTTTTGCGCCTGGCGCCCGCCGAGCATGAAACCGTGCGGGCCCGGGAGCTGGCGCACCTGTCCTGTCAGGACGTGATCCTGGTCGCCGCCGATGCCGCCTGCATCGGCGCGGCCAACGAGGCCCGGCGCGCCGGCTTCAACCCGTTGTTGCTGTCGACCTTTTTCGAGGGCGAAAGCAGTGCCCTGGGCCGCAACCTGGTGGCCATCGCCAAGCAGATCGTCCAGGACGGTCGGCCGATCTTTGCCCCTTGCGTGCTGATCGGCGGTGGCGAAACCACCGTCACCGCCAGCGGCTCGCGAGGCCGTGGCGGCCCCAACCAGGAATTCGCCGTCAGCGCTGCCCTGGAGCTGCGAGACACCCGCGGCATCGTTGTGCTCGGCCTGGATACCGACGGCACCGATGGCCCGACCCAATACGCCGGCGGCATTGCCGACGGCACCACGGCCGAGCTGGCGCTGCAGATGGACGTGGACCTGCATCAGGCCCTGGCGCGCCATGACGTCACCCCGGCCCTGGAGCGACTGGGCCATGCCATTGAAACCGGCGCGACCGGGACGAATGTGAACGACCTGAAGCTGGTCCTGGTGGCCAAGCTGTAATTATCGAGGAGAAGAGCAATGCTCAAAGATAAAAAGCTCAGTGGCGAGAAACCCACCTGGTTGACGTTTGACTGCTACGGCACCCTGATCCAGTGGGATGAAGGCGTACGCGCGGCACTGACGCAGATCCTGCAGAAGTACGACCGTAGCGATATTGCGCTCAAGGACATCATCGCCTGGCACGACGACCGTGAGCACGAGCTCGAACAGTCGGTGCCGTTCATGAAGTTCCGCAAGATCGTTGCGCAGAGTTTTGTCGAGGCCATGGCCCACTTTGGCGTGACCACCGATCAAGCCGATTTCGACATTCTGATCGGGCGCATCTCGGCCATGCCACCGTTCCCCGAAGTGGTAGCGGCGCTGACCGAGCTCAAGCAGATGGGCTTCAAGCTGTGCATCGTCTCCAACGCCGAAGACGCGGTGATTGCCGGCAATGTCGCGCAACTGGGCGGCACCATCGACCGGGTGATCACCGCCGAGCAGGCCGAGGCCTACAAGCCGTCGCCGCGCCTGTTCAACCATGCCTACCGCCAACTGGGCATCGACAAGAGCGACGTGGTGCATATCTGCGCATCGCCGTTGCTGGACCTGACCGCCGCGCGGGATATCGGTTTCCGCTGTGTGTGGATCGACCGTGGCACCGGCCGCCAGGCGCCCGCCGACTACACGCCCGATGCGGTGCTGCCGAACCTGTCCCACGTACCCGAACTGTTCAAATCCCTGGGCTGGTAACACCCGCTCAACCTGCACATTCACGATAACTGGAGGCTACATGTTTACTCGCTTGAACTACTCGGATCGTCCTGCACCCGCCACGCAATTCTCGGAAGCGGCTCTCGTCGAGCCCGGCACCCGCTTGCTGATCACCTCCGGCCAGATCGGTATCGGTGCTGACGGTCGCCTGGGCGCAACGGCGGCGGAGCAGATCGAAATCACTTGGCAGAACATCCTGCAACTGCTCAAGGAAGCCGGGACCTCGACCGAGCATATCGTCAAGGCGACCACCTACTTGACCAACGTCGAAGACATCCCTGCCTACCGCGCGATCCGCAACCGCTACATCCCGACGGTCCGGGCCTGCTCCACGCTGGTGATCGTGCCGGCGCTGGCCGACCCGGGCTACAAGGTCGAGGTCGAACTGATCGTGGCCGTTCCCGCCGTCGCCTGATCTCCACCCACCCACGCCCACAGGTGCGCACATGAACAACAACAAGCTCCACTCGATCCTTCAGCCCCTGGACATGCCGGCCTGGACGGCAACGGCGGAACCCGCGCCGACCCTGCTGGCGTTGCAGCAGGACCTGGTGGTGGATGTCGCCATTATCGGTGCGGGGTTTACGGGGTTGTCCGCGGCCATCGAGCTGGCGTCCCATGGCGTCACGGTCGCGGTGCTGGAAGCCGGGCGGGTGGGTGACGGGGCCTCGGGGCGCAACGGCGGGCAGATCAATCCGGGGCTCAAGCTCGATCCCCACGATGTGCTCGCCAAGCATCCGGCCATTGCCGAACACGCGCTGGATTTTTCCGGCAAGGCGCCGGACAAGGTGTTCGAGATCGTTGCCCGCTACGATATCCAGTGCCATATCAAACGCACCGGCTGGCTCATGCCGGCCCACCGCGAAAGTGCCGAGGCGGACCTGGAACGCCGGGCCAACGGTTGGATCAATCGCGGCGTCAAGGTGCAGACCCTGGGCCGTGAAGAGACCCGGCGCATCACCGGCAGCGCGGCCTACACCGGGGCGATCATCGATCCTCGGGGCGGCAACCTGCAGCCGTTGAGCTATGTGCGTGGCCTGGCCCGCGCTGCGGTCAGCGAAGGCGCCAAGGTCTTTGAGCGGACCCGCATCCAGACACTGGTACAGCAGTCCGGGAGTTGGGTCTTGACCACGGCTTCGGGGGCCAAGGTCCGGGCCAACCGGGTGATTCTCGCCACCAATGGCTACACCGATGGCCTGTGGCCGGGGCTGGAACAAACCATCATCCCGGTGCATTCGTTCCAGATCGCCACGGTGCCGTTGGAGGCCTCGGTTGCTGCCTCGATCCTGCCGGAAGGGCATCACGCGGCGGACACCCGCCGGTTGATCCAGTACTTCCGTAAAGACCCGGCCGGGCGGTTTTTCCTCGGCGGCGAAGGCAAGGCCGGTGGGCCGAAGACGGCGGCTGATTTCTCGCATCTGTATCGCCTGATGTTGCAGGCCTACCCGCAACTGGCAGGTATCTCTATCGAGTTCGCCTGGTCCGGCCGCCTGGCGGTGACCCCGGATTACTTGCCCCATGTCCATGAGCCCGCTCCCGGCATCAGCGCGGTGCTGGGTTGCCAGGGGCGTGGCATCGCGATGATGACGGCCATGGGCCAATCGCTGGCCGCCCATTTGCTGGACAGCAGCTCAGTATTGGGGCTGCCGGTGACTCGGCTCAAGCGTATTCCGTTCCATGGCCTGAACCAGCTGTATGCCGCCGTGGCGTCGAGCTATTTCCGGGTGATGGATGTGAACTGAGAGTGTGACCGCGGCGAGGCATAAAACAAAAAAGGAGCCCCTTCGCCGGACAAGGATTGTAGAGGAGCGTCTGATCCAGATTTTGCCGTATGTCTGCCCATTCTGTCCGACGAAAGTAATAACGATCAGGGGAATACCATGTTGAAGACATTCAGCTTTAAACGTTGTATCGGCACCCTCGCCGTGGTGGCCTCGGCCGTCACCGCAGGCCAGGTCTTGGCCCGGGATCTCACCGTGGTCGGGTGGGGCGGGGTCACCCAGGATGCGCTGAGGGATATCTATATGACGCCGTTCTCCAAGTCGGTGGGCCAGCCGGTCCTTGAGGATTCCTGGGACGGCGGTTACGGCGTGTTGCAGGCCAAGGTCAAGGCCGGGACACCAAACTGGGACGTGGTCCAGGTGGAGTCCGATGTACTGGAACTGGGTTGCTCTGATGGCCTGTTCGAAAAGATCGACTGGAGCAAGAACAGCGCCAAGGACAAACTCCTGCCCGACTCCATCAGCCCCTGCGGGGCAGGGGTCTACTACTGGTCGGTCGCCATCGGCTATGACGCCGACAAGCTCAAGGTCGGACCGTCCGGCTGGGCCGATTTCTGGGACGTGAAGAAATTCCCCGGCAAGCGTTCGCTGCGCAAGGGCGCCAAGTACAACCTGGAATTCGCCTTGCTGGCCGATGGCGTTGCCGCGAAGGATCTGTACGCGGTGCTCGCCACGCCTGAAGGGGTGGATCGCGCCTTCGCCAAACTCGATCAGTTGAAAGCCAATATCGTCTGGTGGGACGCCGGCGGTCAGCCGTTGCAGTTCCTGGCGTCGGGTGAAGTGGCCATGGCCGCCGTGTACAACGGTCGCCTGACCAATATCAGCAAGACCGAACACAAGAACTACAAGCTGGTCTGGCCCGGCAGCATTTACGCGATGGACAGTTGGGTGATTCTCAAGGGCGCGCCGAACAAGGACCTGGCCCAGCAGTTCATTGCCTTTACCACCCGTTCCGAGAACCAGGCCAAGCTCCCGAGCATCGTTTCCTACGGCGTGCCCAACCGCGATGCGGCGGCGCTGATCGCCAAGGCTGACTTTGTCGACCTGCCGTCGAATCCGCAAAACATGCAGGACGCGATCCCCCTGGACACCAGCTTCTGGAATGACCACCTGGAGGACCTCACCGCCCGTTACAACGCGTGGTTGGCCAAATAACGGCCCGCCCCACGGGTGAAGGATGCGGCTGTTCCGGCAGCCGCACGATAACAACACGTTTTCGAGGATTCTCCTTGTGACTGATTTCAGAATACGTTTCGCCGGCGTCACAAAGAATTATGGATCGATCAAGGTGATCGACAACCTCTCCCTGGACATCAGGGAAGGGGAGTTTGTCAGTCTTCTTGGGCCGTCGGGTTCCGGCAAAACCACCTTGCTGATGATGCTCGCCGGCTTCGAAACGGCCTCCAGCGGCGACATCGTGGTCAACGACGTCAAGGTCAACGATTTGCCACCCCACAAGCGAGACATGGGCGTGGTGTTCCAGAACTATGCCTTGTTTCCCCATCGCACCGTGGGCGAGAACATCGCCTTTCCGTTGCGCATGCGCGGCGTCAGCCGTAGCGAGATCAAGCAGCGCGTGGCCCGGGCGCTGGATATGGTGCAACTGTCGGCCATGAGCGATCGTCGGCCGACGCAACTGTCCGGCGGGCAGCAGCAACGGGTCGCCCTGGCCCGGGCCCTGGTGTTCGAGCCCCGCGTGGTGTTGATGGACGAGCCCCTGGGTGCCCTGGACAAGCAACTGCGTGAACAGATGCAGCTGGATATCCGTGCACTGCACAATCGCCTGGGCCTGACCATCGTGTTTGTCACCCACGATCAGTCCGAAGCGCTGACCATGTCGGATCGGATCGCGGTGTTCAACAAGGGCAAGATCGAGCAGATCGGTTCGCCCCGGGACATCTACGACCGGCCGCGGACACGTTTTGTCGCCGAGTTCATCGGCGAGACCAACCTGCTCGAAGGGCGCCTGGTGAGCATCGATGGCGAGCGCGCGGACGTGCTGCTGGGCAGTGGCGCGCGTATCTGCGTGTCCGCGTCGGGCTTGAGCGTGGGCCAGGACGTCCTGGTGTCGGTGCGTCCCGAGCGCCTGACCCTCAGCGACAGCGCGACCCAGGCCAACTCGCTGGCGGTGCAGATGGTGGACGCGGTGTACCAGGGCGATCATCTGCGGGCACAGCTGGCGGGTGACAACCTGACCCTGACCGCACGCTTGAGCCGCAGCGCGCCCGAGTGCAGCACCGGGACCCGGGTCATGGCGCATTTCGATCCCCGGGACTGCTGGATGATCGCCTCATGAGCACTCTTTCCGTGAAAAACCGCCGGTCCGCGGTCCTGCTGGTGGTGCCGTTGTTTCTGTTCATGCTGGCTTTTTTCCTCTGGCCCCTGGGCACGGTGATGCAGCAGGCAGTGTCTGACCGCTCGGTGCTCGACGTGCTGCCGCTGACCCGCGAGGCTGCGACCGGATGGGACGGGCAATCGCTGCCCGGCCCGGGGATTCAGCAGGCGTTTGTCACCGACATCCGCAACATCAGCGACCAGCAAGCCATCGGTGAGATGGTTCGGCGGCTTAACAGTGCCGCGCCGGGGTTTCGCACGCTGATCGGCAAGACCCAGGCGGCGGTACTCGCCAGTGACGGCCCGGTCGATCTGGCCAGCGTGGACAGTCGTTGGGCCGATCTGCGCTACTGGCAAACCGTGCGTGACGCCCTGGCACCGGTTACCGACCGTTTCCTGCTGGCGTCCGTGGACCTGCAGCGTGACAGCCAGGGACAGGTGGTCGCCATGCCCGGTGATGCCTCGGCCAACCGCACCATCATGATTCGTACCTTTTCCATGACCGCCACCATCACGGTGCTCTGCCTGCTGCTGGGCTATCCCTATGCCGTGCTGCTGGCCAGCGTCAGCGGCGGGTGGCGCAACCTGTTGCTGGGCGCGGTATTGCTGCCGTTGTGGACCTCGCTGCTGGTGCGCACCACCGCGTGGTTCATCGTTTTGCAGGACAACGGCATCGTCAATCGCCTGTTGATGCTGCTGCACCTGACCGACCGACCCACGGCCCTGGTGTTCAACCGGACCGGGGTGATCATCGCCATGGTCCATGTATTGCTGCCGCTGATGGTGCTGCCGATCTACAGCGTGATCATGGGCATTCCGCGCAACCTGATGCCGGCGGCCGGCTCCCTCGGGGCGAATCCGTTCCGGGCGTTTCTTGAGGTACTGCTGCCGCTGAGCGCGCGGGGCATCACCTCCGGGGTGCTGCTGGTGTTCATGTCCGCCATCGGCTACTACATCACCCCCGCGCTGATTGGCGGGCCCAAGGACCAGATGATCAGCTCGGTCATTGCCTTCTACGCCACCGGTGCCGCCAACTGGGGCATGGCCAGTGCCCTGGGCCTGGTACTGCTGGTGATCACCATCGTGTTGTATGCGGTGTATCAGCGCCTGTCGAACCGTGAACAGGAGACGGCCGAATGAAAAGCCACCCGTTTTTGTCCCTGTACGGCGCCTGCATGGTGATGTTCCTGCTGGCTCCGCTGTTCGCCGTGCTGCCGCTGGCGTTCACCTCCAGCTCGTTCCTGGTGTACCCGATACCGTCGTTTTCCCTGCGCTGGTTCGAGCGGCTGTTCACCGCGCAGGCCTGGGAAATGTCGATCATCAACAGCCTGATCATGGCCTTCGGTGCCACGACACTGGCCACCAGCCTCGGTACCCTGGCGGCCCTGGGGTTGCGGCGCAAGGGCGTGCCGTTTCGCGGGGTGGTCAACTCGTTGTTCATGTTGCCGATGGTGGTCCCGGCGGTGGTGCTCGGCGTGGGCATGCAGATGTTCCTGCAGAAGCTCGGGCTGACCAGCAGCTACACCGGCGTGATCATTGCCCATACCGTGCTGGCGGTGCCTTTCGTGGTGATCAGCGTCTCCGGCTCGCTGGCCGGTATCAATCCGAAGATAGAGCTTGCCGCCGCGAGCCTCGGCGCCAGCCCGTTCACAGTGCTGCGCACCACCACCTTGCCCCTGGCACTGCCGGGGATCCTCTCGGGGGCGGTGCTGGCCTTTGCCACCTCCCTCGATGAGGTGGTGCTGACCCTGTTCGTCGCCGGCCCCGGGCAACGGACCCTGGCCTTGCAGATGTTTTCCAGCATCCGCGAAAACATCAGCCCGGAAATCGCCGCCGCGGCCTTTCTTTTCATTGTCGGGACGCTGTCGATCGGCTTGATCCTGATGCTTGTGCGCAATCGGCGCCGTCGGCGGCTGTACCCGGTTTAGTCAAATCGTCAACGCTCATCACTGTGGACTCTTGAAATGAACGAATCGTTGGATACCTCGTATTACCATCGCATCGCCGCTTCGCTGACTTTGCCGGACCGGCCTTACATCAATGGCCAGTACGTTCAGGGCGATGCACGCTACGACAACATCAACCCGGCCACCGGCCAGGTCTTCGGCAGCATCGGTTTCGCCAATCGCGGCCATGTCGATCAGGCGGTCGCGGCCGGCCGGGCGGTATTCGAGACGGGTGACTGGTCCAGGGCCAAGCCGGAGTTTCGCAAGACGGTCCTGTTGCGCCTGGCGGGCCTGATCCGTGAGCACTCCACCGAGCTGGCGGTGATGGAGTCCCTGGACAGCGGCAAGCCGATCAAGGACTGCCTGCATGAAATCGGCACCGAAGTGCCAAACTTCTTCCAGTGGTATGCCGAGCTGATCGACAAGACCTTTGGCAAGGTGGTGCCCACCGGCGAGGACGTCACCGCTTTTATTGTCCAGGAACCGATCGGTGTGGTCGGGGCCATCGTGCCGTGGAATTTCCCGCTGCTGATGAGTGCCTGGAAGCTGGCGCCGGCCCTGGCCGCCGGCTGCAGCGTGGTGCTCAAGCCGGCGGAACTGACCTCGCTGACCGCCCTGCGCCTGGCTGAACTGGCGACCCGTGCCGGGCTGCCCGACGGCGTGCTGAACGTGCTGCCGGGTTATGGCCAGGAAGTCGGTGAAGCCATGGGGCGCCACCCGGGGATCGACGCCATCACCTTCACCGGTTCCGGCCCCGTGGGCGCCCTGATCCTGGAGTACGCGGCGCAGAGCAACCTCAAGCCGGTGGGCCTGGAGCTGGGCGGCAAGAGCCCGTTGATCATCCTCGATGACGCGCCGCTGAGCGACGACCTGATCGACAATGCGGTCAACGCGGCCTTCTGGAATGCCGGGCAGAACTGCTCGGCGAACATGCGCCAGATCGTCCATTCGAGCTGCAAGGCGCAGTTCCTGGAGAAGGTGAAGGCCAAGGTGGCGTCGTTGAAAGTCGGCGACCCGCTGGACCCCGAAACCGATATCGGGCCGCTGGTGTCGGCTCGCCAGCGCGATCGGGTCCAGGGTTTCATCGACAAGGGAATAGAGCAGGGCGCGAAGGTGCTGACCGGCAACCGCGCCCTCGACTTGCCGGGGTTCTATCTGGATCCGGTGGTGTTCGATGGTGTCGATGCGCAGATGGTCATTGCCCGGGAGGAGATCTTCGGCCCGGTGCTGGGCGTCATCGAGGTGCACAGCGACGCCGAGGCCCTGCAGGTGGCGCGCGACACCGAGTACGGCTTGCATGCTTCGGTGTTTACCCGCGACATTGACCGCGCGCTGCATTTCGCCCGCCAACTGCCGTGTGGCGTGGTAGGGATCAACGGGTTTTCCGAGGGTGACGTCAAGACGCCTTTTGGCGGCTATCGTAAATCCGGCTCGCTGTCGCGGGACAAGGGAACGGAAGCGATGTCCCAGTACCTGCAGACCAAGACCGTGTGGATTCGCTCCCTGCGCGGCTTCGACTGACCGCCGTTGACACCCGGCCCACAAAATTGTCGCCAATTTTGTGGGCTTGTCATACCATCGGCCATTCGAACGCCCTGAACTGAATCGAGAGTCGCCGTGAGCCTACTGAAAGTTCCCAAAGTCATAAAACGTCCCGCGGAAGTACAGGCTGCCGATGTACTGCGCGAGTCCATTATGTCGGGCACGATCCTGCCGGGCGCACGGGTGACCGAGGTGCAACTCGCCGAGGAGATGGGCCTGTCCCGAGCCACCGTGCGCTCGGCCCTGCACCAGTTGGAAAAGGAAGGCCTGACCACGCTGATTCCCTATACCGGCTGGACGGTGATCTCGCTCACCCCCAAGGATGTCTGGGAGCTGTACACCCTGCGTTCCAGCGTGGAGCGGCTGGCGGCGCAACTGGTGGCGGCCAATATGGACGACACCAGACGCAAGCGCCTGAACCGGCTGATGCAGGTGTTGGTGGATGCCTGCGAGTCGGACAGTCCGGACAAGATCGCCGAGGCCGACTTTGCCTTGCACAAGGGCATCATCACCTTGGCCGACCACAGTCGCTTGTTGTCTCAGTACGAATTCATCGAGCGCCAGATCCGCTTGTATATCCGTTCGAGCGACTCATTGATCGAAGACGGTGAGACCATTGTCGAGCAACACCGTCCGTTCGTGAACGCGATACTGGCTGGCGATGCCAAGACGGCGGGGGCGTTGTCCGAGGCGCATAACCTCAGCGAAGGCCAGAAGCTGATCGATCACCTGCAGGAGCTGATGCCGGACAACTCGGCGATCTCGCCAGAGGGGCGGCTCAAACACCTCAAGCCTCGCGGCAAGAACTAGGCCCGCCCTCTCTCCGCCGTCCACGGTCAGTGTCGTGCCATTCACCTAGCTGGCGCCGGGTGACAGCAGCCACCAGATGGCCTCGGCCACCTCTTGTGGGCTGGCGAGACGGCCCTCGGGGATCCTGGCCGTCAGGGCGGCCAATCGCGACGCGCCGTTGACGACCTTGTCCATACCTTCGGCCACAACTCCTACCTCGGTGCCGACGAGCACCTGGTGCTGATGGAAGCGCTGCGGGACAAGAAACCGGCCAAGGCCCGCAAGGCCATTGCCGATGACATCTTGCGGGGCGGGATCAGCATCTTGAAGTTCATTGATGAAAAGGAAAAAAGACCGGTCTGACCCTACAAGGCATTGGTTTGCGCCTTTGCACACGCGACGGCTTTCGGCTTGCGCATCAGCAGCGGGCCGAATGTCGCCAGCAGGCCGAGCATGATCAACGGGAAGAACATCAACCGACCCAGGCCCAGATGGCTGACGATCAGGGTGATCACCGCAGGCCCCACCAGCATTCCGGAAAAGCCGATGCAGTTGACGATGCCGATGTTGCGCCCGGCATGCTGGGGATCCCTGCGCCCGGCGGCGGAGATCATCAGCGGGGCAATGCAGGAAAGACCCAGGCCAAACAGGGCGAAGCCGATAATGCCGGTCGTGGCGCTGCCGCCGACGAGGGTGATGATCATGCCGAGGACGCACAGCGTTCCGCAGGCGAAAACCACTTGCGCATTGCCGAACGCCGCCGCCAGCCGGTCACCGAAAAGACGCCCGACAAAGGCGGCGCCGACGAAGATGGAGACGGCCATGCCCGCCGTGGAAGTGGTCGTCGAGAACTCGCGGCGAATGTATTCCTGACCCCAGTCGGCAATGGCGTTCTCGCCCATCATGCTGCCCAGCAGAAGGGTACCGAGGGCAATCATGACCAACAGGGTCTTGGTCGAGGGGCCTTTGCCGATCTCGTCAGCCACCCCGGCGGTGTGCCATTCGCCGACCTGCGGGTCGGGCACATCATGCTTGCCCAGCAGCCAGCGGCTGAGGATACACCCCAGCACCAACATGGCGATGCCCAACACGGTGTAGGGGACTTGCACGCTGTCGGTGTAGAACCCGGTCAACCCGCTGCAGACCATGCCCAGCAGGAAACCGCCCAGTGAGTAGAACGCATGGAAACCGGACATGATCGAGCGTTGATAGAACCGCTCGACTTGCACGCCATGGGCATTGAGGGCGGTGTCCAGTGCTCCGCGCAACAGGCCTAGCAGCGTGCCAAAACACAACGCAAACCAGAACCCGCCGACATACCCCAGCGGGATGATTGACAGGGGATAGGCCAACGCGCCCACGGTAATGACCGGCTTGGCGCCAAAAGTGTCGAGCAGACGGCCCACCAGCAGCGCACCGGCCGCGGAACCGACCCCGACCCCCAGCGCGATCAGGCCGAAGTCGCTATCCCCCCGTTCACCGGCAAGGCCCAACTGGGCCCGGAACACACTGACGCCGGTGGACCAGATGTACATCATGGCGCCGATCATCATGAAACCGAGAAAGGTGGCGATACGCGCTTTGCGGATACGTGGGGCAATGGAGGTCTTTGGAAGGGTGTCTATCACGCTGCAGGGTCCCTTTTATTTTTGTTGGGTGATTATGCAATCGCTATTGGTTACGGAGGTTATACGAATAACTTTTAAAAAGTAAAACGTGCGAGCGATGAGCTGTCAACGCTTTTCAGATGGCAAGCATCTTGGGTAGCGGCGAGCTATTGGCCTAATCAGAATTTTTGAGTTATACGTATAACTTCTATCGTTCGAGTGCAGGAGGTTGCGTGTCGTCTCAAGAGTTGGTGGTCCCGTGCGCCACGCCGCATATGTCGGCCTATCGGTTGACGTTTCTGATGTCAGGCCTGTGCATGGGTGCCTGGGCACCGCTGGTTCCCTATGCGCGCAGTCGCGCCGGGGTCGACGACGGCGCGCTGGGCATCCTGTTGCTGTGCCTGGGCCTGGGCTCGCTGGTGATGATGCCGCTGGCCGGCATCCTCAACGCACGCAGGGGTTGCCGCTTCACCATGCACGTGGGTATCGCCCTGGTGCTGCTGACGCTGCCCATGCTCGCCACGATTGATTCCTTCGCCGGTTTGATGTTCGCCCTGACGGTGTTCGGTGCCGGCTGTGGGGCGGTCGACGTGACGATGAATGTGCAGGGCGTGATGGTCGAGCGCGCGACCGGTCGCATACTGATGTCCGGCTTTCATGGCTTGTTCAGCCTGGGTACGATTGTCAGTGCCGCGGGGATCACGGCCTTGCTCTGGCTTGGCGCCACGCCGCTGCAGGCCAGCGCTGCGGTGATGACGGCTCTGGCGGCGTTCGTGCTGACCTACGGGCGGCAGATGCTCGGGCGCAGTGGCGAGGAGGGCAGTCCGGCATTTGTCAGGCCCAGTGGAAAAGTCCTGGTGCTGGGGGTGTTGTGTCTGTTTGCCTTTCTGGCCGAGGGCGCGATTCTCGACTGGAGCGCGGTGTTTCTCACCCAGGTACGTGGCGTCGAGCATTCCATTGGCGGCCTGGGCTATGCGGTATTTGCCGTGATGATGGCGCTGGGGCGCTTGAATGGTGACCGGATTCTGCGCCAGCTCGGTTCGCGGGTGGTGCTGATCGGCGGGGGCCTGATCGTGGTCCTGGGATTCCTGGTGGTGGTACTCGCGCCGAACTGGCTGGTCAACCTGGTGGGGTTCGCGGTCATCGGCATCGGCCTGGCGAATATTGCGCCGGTCTACCTGTCCCTGGCGGGTGCGCAACGGACGATGCCCGGCGAGCTGGCCATTGCCGCCGCCACCAGCCTCGGTTATCTCGGTATCCTGATGGGGCCGGCCGTTATCGGCCTGTTTGCCCATGCGACCAACCTGTCCTGGGCGCTGTTGGCCGTGGCCTCGTTGATGATCGCGATCATGGGCACCGCCACGCGGCTGGTTCCGAAGGGTTCCCCGCAGCGGTTACACTGAGTGCAGTTATAGTTCCAGGACCTCGTCAGAGGTATTCAGAGAGAGTGGGAAGCAAGCGATGGCAGCCGTTTCAATGAAAGACGTAGCACTGGCGGCAGGGGTGTCCCAGCCTGCGGTGTCCTACGCCTACAATCGCCCCTCCAAGTTGTCGCCGGCGCAGCGCGAGCACATCCTCGAAGTCGCCGCGTCACTTGGTTATCCCGGCCCGAATGTCCTCGGGCGCAGTCTGCGCTCGGGCAAGATCGGCGCCATCGGGCTGATGATGATGGACAAATTGTCCCTGGCCTTTGCCGACCCCTGCACCATTGCCCTGTTGCGCGGCATCAGCGAGGTGGGCGAGCTGGAGAACGTCGCGCTGACGTTGTTTCCCCTCAATAACAACCGCCTGGTCGGGCGTGCCCAGGCCGCCAGCCACGGCAGCCTGGCCCTGCGCGGGCTGGTGGACGGCCTGATCATCTCGACCCTGCCCGACGATCATCCGGCGGTGCTGGCGGTGGTGAAGCAGAATATTCCGTTTGTGGTGATCGATTCGCCGCTGGTGGAGAACTCGTTTTTTGTCGGCATCGACGATCGCGGCGCGGCGCGCACACAGATGCAGCATCTGCTGGACCTGGGCCACCGCAAGATTGGCGTCATCATTGATCGTCTCAACCCCGATGGCTATCGCGGTCCGATTGATCAGCAGCGCTTCAAGAGCGCCAGCGAGCGCATCGTGCGCGAGCGTCTTACCGGCTATGTGGAAGCCGCCAATGCAGCGGGGCTGGCGTTCGAGGACCTGAGCGTAATCGAGGCCGGCGGGCTGGATTCGACGTCAGGGCAGACGGCGGCGTTCACGTTACTGACGTCCAACGACGTCACCGCGGTGGTCGCCTGTTCGGATGTCATGGCGATTGCCTGCATGAAAACTGCCCACGCCCTCAATCGCCCGGTCCCGCAGACGCTTTCGGTGATCGGTTTCGACGACATCCCCGAAGCGGTGCAACTTGGCCTGACCACTATCGCCCAGCCGATGGTGGAGAAGGGCCTCCACGCCGCCCGGCTGTTGACCGAGCAATTGAACGCGCCGGCCGATGCACCGTTGCAACCGCAGCAGAAGATATTCGCCACCCGCCTGGTGGTGCGCACGTCGACCCTCAGCGTGCAGCCGTCAGACGCCTGAGCCCCTGAAAGCGGCGGTGTGAAGTTCACACCGCCTTTTCCTATTGCCCGGTCTTGAAATGCGCCGCCACCCTCAGGGCGTTGGCGGCGATGGTCAGTGCCGGGTTGACCGCCGCGGATGACGGGAAGAACGAACTGTCCACCACCCAGGCGTTGTCCAGGTCATGCAACTTGCAGTTCAGGTCCAGCACGCTGGTGGCCGGGTCGCTGCCCATGACGGCGGTGCCGCATTGGTGCGAGTTGGTGGCGATGCCCATGCGCGCCTTCAGGATCACCGGATAGCCCGCCGCGCGCATGATCTTGCTGGTCTTGTCGACCAGGCCTTCATGAGCCTGCAGGTTGTTCGGCGTCCAGTGGACCTTGATCGCACCCCGTTGCTTGTCGTAGGTCACGCGGTTGTCCCGGGTTGGCAGATCCTCCGAGGTCAGGTACAGGTCGACGCTGTGGTCGGTGATGTAGCGCGAAGCGAACTTTGGCAGCCAGGGGCGCATGGCGCTGATCATCGGCTCGCGGATTTTCCCCAGCATCTGCACGTTACCCAGGGGGAATGCATTGTGGGGGCTGGCGCTGTACCAGTCGTTGATGGCCAGGGTCTTCTGGAAGGTCACCTTGTTCTTGCGTCGTGGGTCCACCGCGAGCATGAAGGTACTGTTGTGGACCATGTAGTTACGGCCCAGTTGCCCGGAGCTGTTGCCCAGACCTTCCGGGTGCCGGGCATTGGCCGACTTGAACAGCAGTGCGGCGCTGTTCACCGCGCCGCACGCCAGCACAAAGCGTGTGGCGCGCAATGTCACCTCGCGGCCATCCATCACGCCTTGGGCCTCGGTGACGGTTCGGCCATCGGCGGAGGTCTTCAACTGCTTGATCGTGGTGCGGGTCATCAGCCGGATGCTGCCACCCTGCAACGCGGGTCTCAGGGCCGACACTTCGGCATCGGCCTTGGCCTCCACCAGGCAAGGGTAGCCGTCGCAGGTGGAACACAATACGCAGCCGCCGCCATCGCCATAATCCACCGCCGCCGGCATCACGAAGGGCTTGAGCCCTGAGCGGCGCATGCTCTGCTCCAGCGCGACCAGGGCCGGGTCGTGTTGCAGCGCCGGTTGCGGGTAGGGGCCTGACCGCCAGGGTTCGCTGGGGTCGATGCCGGCCTGGCCGTGGACGCGGTAAAGCTGTTCCGCTTCGGCGTACCAGGGTTCGAACTCGGCGTAACTGATGGGCCATGCCGGAGACACACCCTCGGCGTGCTGGATTTCAGCGAAGTCCGCCTCGCGAAAGCGCGGGAGCATGGCGCCGTAGAATTTGGTATTGCCGCCCACGTAATAAAACACGCCCGGCGAAAACGCCTGGTTGTGCCGGTCCAGCCAGGGTTCGGCGTTGCGATAGCGGCCTTGGCCGAATACGGATTCGGCGCTCCAGTTGTGGATCTCGCGGGGCAGGAAATCACCTCGCTCGACGACCACGATGTCCAGCCCGCTATCACGCAAGGCATGGGCGAAGGTCGAGCCGCCCATGCCCGAGCCGATAATCACCACATCACAATTGACCGTGCCATCTGCATCAGGTGTCACCACGTCGAGGGCGCGGGGCGCCCTCGGTTGTGGTTTCAGCTCTGCATGATGCGAAATCAATGCATCACTCATTTGAGCCGCTCCAGCGCTTACAGGTGTTGTTCGGAATTACGGATCTGCCAGTATTCGTCCTGGCGTTCGTCGGTGATGTACTCGGGAATCGGGAAGTCCCACCAGCCCGGTACCCAAGGGCCCGCGGCGTCGCGGTCGGTGGGGACTTCGATCAGTACCGGCGCGTTTAGGTCCAGGGCTTCCTGCAGGATCGGCTCGAGGTCTTCCGGACGCTCCACACGATAGGACTTGAGGCCGAAGGCTTCGCCCACCGCTTTGAAGTCCGGGCTGTAGGGCGTGCCGTCCGGGTGGTTGAACTCGGTGCCGATATGACGGCTGGTCTGCTTGCGCTGACCACCGCGAATCGACATGTAGCCGGCGTTGTTCTGGATCAGGAACACCACCGGGATGTTGTTGGTCACGCAGATCGCGATTTCCTGGGACGTCATCAGGAAGTCACCGTCGCCGAGGATGCACACCACCGGTTGATCTGGCGCGGCCAGCTTGGCGCCGATGGCGGCAGGCACGGCCCAACCCATGGACGAGAAACCGCCGGAGGTCAGGTGTGTACGCGGTGTGTACACCGGGAAGGTCTGCTTGACCGCACCCTGGGTGTTACCGGAACCGACCACCACGATGGTGTCACGGGGGAAGATCTTGCGCAGTGCGCCCAGTGGGCGTTGCGAGGTAAAGGGGAAACGGTCGGAATCACGTCGGCCCGCCAGTTTGCTTTCCCATTCGTCCTGATAGCCGCGCAGGTCGCTCAGGTAGGCCTCGCGATCGACGCTCTGGCCTTTCAGGCCTTCGACGATAGCGGCGAGGGCGTGCTTGGCATCGGCACAAATACCCACGGTGACCGGGTAGTTCTTGCCGATTTCATGGGGGTCGATGTCGATATGAATCAGCTTCGACGGCGGAATGGCAAAGGTCACGCCCTTGGCATAGCTGGACGACGACCAGTCGGTGAAGCGACAGCCCACGGCGATGATCACATCGGCGGTGGAGGCGACTTTGTTGCCGCACAGGGTGCCGGTCTGGCCGACGCTGCCAGCGAACAACGGATGATCCTCCGGGAAGCCGCTTTTGCCGTTCCAGGTGGTGACCACCGGGATTTTCCAGGCCTCGGCGAGGGCGAACACTTCAGCGCTGGCCTCGCCGGTGATGACACCGCCGCCGATGACCAGCACCGGGCGCTGGCAGGCCTGCAGCTCTTGCACCGCCCGTGCCGTGGCGGCCGGGTCGGGGTAGCATTTGCCGATGGGGGTACGTTCTTCCAGGGCGTGGAGGGTCACCTCCGCGGCCTCGGCCTGGACATCCATCGGGATCTCAAGATGGACCGGACCCGGGCGGCCGGTGACCATCGCGCTCCAGGCCCGGTGCATCATGAACGGCAGCTCTTCGACGCGGGTGGCAACCCAATGGCGCTTGGTGACGGCTTCGGCGATTTTCGGGAAGTCGTTGTCCGTGTAGCGCTCCAGCTCCTGCAACAGACCGTGGCCGCGCATGTGGGTGGGTGGCCCGCCGGTGATCAGCATCAGGCTGGTGGAGTCGGTGAACGCCGTGGCCATGCCGATCACCGTGTTGGCGGCGCCGGCGCCGATGGAGGTCACCGCCGCCATCGGCTTGCCGCACACCCGGTAGTAACCGTCGGCGAGGTGCACCGCGCTCTGTTCATGAAAGACCTGGATGAACTTGAGCTTCGAGTCTTCCTCGAGGAAGGCGTCGGTGAGGGTCCAGATGCCGTGGCCAGGGATACCGGCGACGTACTCGACACCATAGTTTTTCAGGGTTTGCGCGACTATCTGGCTGCCGGTCAATTTGCTCATGACAGGACTCCTTGGGTTGATGAAGCCGGGTGGGATGCGTTGTGGGTGTCGATACCTGCCGCGCGCCCGCGGGTCGCCCAGTTCAGGCCCTGCTTGGTCAGGCGACGGATATTCGGGTCGGCCAGGTTGCTGGTGTCGTGCCCGATGGAGTGATAGAACACCCGGCCTTCACCCCACTGGCGCACCCAGGCCACCGGGCTGCGATGGCCCTTGAGCCAGGGGAACGGGTTACCGTCGAAGGTGGTTTCGGCCAACACATGGATGTTCGGGTCAACCTGCATGTAGTACTGCTCGGAGCGCACCTCGAAATCCTCGACGCCCTGGGTGACTTCGTGGCTGTGATCGATGAAGTTGACCTGGTACGGATGGGGAAAGCCTTCGCCCATCGGATGCTCGAGAAACGAACCGCCCAGTACCCAGTGGTACTTGAGGCTGGCACGAAAGGCCGCTCCCGCACCGTGCCAACCGACCAGTCCGGTGCCACTTTCGATGGCTTCGAGCAGACGGTTTTCCTGGGAGGCGGTCAGCGTCTCGGTGGTGACGGCGTTGTTCCAGCCGATCACGATCAGGTCATAACCGGTCAAGTCCCGGTCCAGGGTGAAGATATCGGTCGACTCATCGACCTCGAAGTCCAGCTCCTGGAAAACGGTCCGTGCCCATGCCGCTATTTCATAGGGGTAATGGCCGGGCCAGCCACCGAATAAATACAAGACTCGACTCACGGTTGGTCACCTCTTCAAGTGGGTGTGATTATTAGGTTATACGTATAACCGTCTTTTTAAACTATCACTCCGCCGTTCTAAGTCAATGCCCGTTCCTCGCTTTTCATGGGTGTTTTTAGCGGTTATATCACCGAGTTATACGAATAACTTCGGTTATAGGCATCAGTGCTTCAACCGTGCGTCTGTGCTGCGTCAGGTTGCGTCATCTATGGAGGGGCTGCGAAATTGCCCGGGGCGGGGGGACAGGAAAAGATGGAGGTGAATGCTGAAGGCATTTTGCGTGCCCTCAAGAACCACCTGGAGTCCATTGATGATTCGTTATCTGAAAACAAGTAAACCGGTCGAAGCCCAAGCCGAGATCGCCGCCCAAGTCCGCGATACCGTTGAGCAAATCATCGCCAACGTCGCCCGCAATGGTGACGCCGCGGTGCGTGAGTACTCGCAGAAGTTCGACAAATGGGCGCCTGCGTCCTTTCGGTTGACCGACGAAGAAATCGCGGCGTGCGTGGCGAGTCTGTCCGAGCAGGAAATCGGCGACATCACCTTTGCCCAGGCCCAGGTACGCCGTTTTGCCGAAGTGCAGAAGGCATCCATGCACGATGTGGAAGTCGAAACCCTGCCGGGCGTGATTCTCGGACACCGCAATATTCCGGTGAACTCGGTGGCCTGCTACATCCCGGGCGGTAAATACCCGCTGTTGGCCTCGGCCCATATGAGCGTATTGACCGCCAAGGTGGCGGGTGTGAAACGCGTGGTAGCCGCAGCGCCGCCGTTCGACGGCAAGCCCCATCCGGCCATCGTGACCGCCATGTACCTGGCCGGTGCCGATGAAATCTATTGCGTCGGTGGCGTACAGGCGATTGCCGCGTTTGCCCTGGGCACCGACACCTTCAAGCCCGTGGACATGATTGTCGGTCCGGGTAACGCCTACGTCGCCGAAGCCAAGCGGCAACTGTTCGGCAAGATCGGTATCGACCTGATCGCCGGTCCCACCGAGACCCTGGTGATTGCCGACGACAGCAGCGATGTCGAAATCATCGCCGCCGACCTGCTGGGCCAGGCCGAGCACGGCATCAACTCGCCAGCGGTGTTCCTCACCAACAGCGCCGCACTGGCGGAAAACCTGCCGGCGGAAATCGAACGTCAGTTGACCCTCCTGTCCACTGCACCCGTGGCTTCGGTTGCCTGGCGCGACTATGGCGAGATCATCCTCTGCGACACGGTTGATGAACTGGTGCAGGAGGCCGATCGCATTGCTTCCGAACATGTGCAGGTCATGACCGAGGATCCGTTGTACTTCCTGGCGCATATGACCAACTACGGCGCGCTGTTCCTCGGTGAGCGCACCAACGTCTCCTACGGCGACAAGGTCATCGGCACCAACCACACCCTGCCCACCACTGGCACCGCGCGCTACACCGGTGGTTTGTGGGTCGGCAAATTCATCAAGACCTGCACCTATCAGCGCGTACTGACGGATGAAGCCTCGGTACTGGTGGGCGAGTACTGCTCGCGCTTGTGCGGCATGGAAGGTTTCGCCGGGCACAAGGAACAGGCGGATATCCGCATCCGGCGCTACAAGAAGCCCGTTTGAAGTCTGTCACCCGGTTGTTGCACTTGGCAGGCGGGTAGCGGGAGCAAGGGTCGCCCTCGCTACAGCTGGTCACTCTCACCGGCTTGCCAAGTGTTTACAGGCTCCCCATTTGGGGGGCCTTTTTTTAGGTGCGGGAAAAAACGTTGTTCCAGCTCAATATCAGCGAGGCGATGTGATGGGAACCTGGTCGATCAAAACAAGAATAACCCTGGCGGCGGGTAGTTGCCTGTTCGTGATGGTGCTTTGCCTGGTGGGATTTTCCCTGTATCAGATGCGCGAAACCTCGGCCGTGGTCAGCGACTCCAGTGCCCGTTCGCTGTCCGCGGCTTCGATGCAGTATCTGGAGGCGGCGGCGCAGGTGCAGTCGGCGGGTATCGAGCAGCGGTTTCTCGGCAGCCTGATGTTTACCCGTTCCCTGGCCACCCAGGTGGTGATGATGCGCCGGCAAGCCCGGCAAAATGCGGCGCCTCCCGGGCAACTGCGCAGCGACCTGTACCGCTTGATCCGTGCGCAGGTGGCAACCACACCTGAGATCCTCGGCGTCGGCCTGGCCTTTGAGCCCAACGCGCTGGATGGCGCCGATTCGAGCAGCCTCAACGGGGCTGACTACAGCGGCAATGCCAGTGGACGTTTTGCCCTGTATGTCTCTTCCATGCAGAACTTCGTCCTCGAGGAAAAGGACATGCAGGACAACGATGAAGCGGCAACCGCCTGGTGGAATTGCCCGAAGAGAACCCGCAAGCCCTGCCTGGTGGAGCCCTATACGTTCTTGCTCAACAATGTGCCGACACTGACCTCCAGCATTGCCCTGCCATTGATGGACGGTGGCAAGTCGATCGGTGTGGTCAGTATCGACCTACCGCTGAGCAGCCTCCAGAACATCGCGCAAAAAGCCAGCGCTTCGCTGTTCGAAGGTCAGGGCCAACTGACCTTTGTCAGCGCCGCCGGGGCGATCATGGGCCGTAGCGGCGACCCGGGAGCCCTGGGAAAATCCATCAGGGATATCTACCCGGGACAGGCTGCCGCGTGGTTCGAAGGGGCGAAGGCTGGCAAAACCCTCGCCATCGATGATCCGGACCATGCCAACGTCATACTGGTCCTGCCCTTTGCGCCCATGCCGAATGCCAGCCCCTGGATGACGGTGGTGGAAGTGCCACGCGCCACGCTGATGGCTTCAGTGGCGGTGTTGCAGCAGGTGCTGGAGCGCTCCAATCGAACCGCGGTGCTGATGCAGGTGCTCACCGGATTGGCGGTGACCGTGGCCGGGACGCTGCTGATGCTGGGGCTGGCGGTGAGTGTCACGCGGCCGATCCGCCGGGTCTCGCGCATGCTGGAAAACATCGCCAACGGCGAAGGCGACCTGACCCAGCGCCTGAGTGCCGAACGGCGCGACGAAGTGGGCGTGTTGGCCGGTTGGTTCAATTGCTTTCTCGACAAGCTGCAGCCTGTCATCGTCCAGGTCAGCCAGAACGTATCGGCAACCCGATCCAGTGCTGACCAGGCGTCGTTGATGGCCACCCAGGCCAGCAGCGGCATGCAACAGCAATTGCGCGAAGTCGAGCAGGTCGCGACGGCGGCCCATGAGATGAGCGCGACCTCCCAGGACGTCGCGCGTAACGCATCCCGGGCGGCAACCGCTGCCCGCGCGGGCGATGCCGCCGCAGGTTGCTGTCGAGAGACCATCGAGGAGGCCGCACGGTCCATTCAGTCGCTGGCCAGTCATATGAGCGGGGCCATGCGTGGCGTACACCAACTGGCCGACAGCAGCGAGAAAATCGGCAGCGTGCTCGATGTGATACGCACCATCGCCCAACAGACCAACCTGCTGGCGCTGAACGCGGCGATCGAGGCGGCGCGAGCCGGAGAGACCGGACGCGGCTTTGCCGTGGTGGCCGATGAGGTGCGATACCTGGCCCAGCGCACCCAGGACTCCGTGGGGGAGATCCAGGGTGTTATCGAAAGCCTGCAAAGTGGCACGCGGGAGGTGGTCAGCGCCATGCAGAGCCAGCACCGTCAGGCCGATGCCAGTGCCACCCAGGCACTTGAAGCGGTCGGCGCCCTGGCCCATGTCAGCCAGAGCATCGAGATCATCACCGACATGAACCTGCAGATAGCCAGCGCCGCCGAAGAGCAGAGCGCGGTGACCGAGGAGGTGAACCGCAATGTCTCGGCGATCAGGGACGTGACCGGGGGATTGGTCGAGCAGGCGCACCGGTCGGCGCGGATCAGCCAGTCCCTGAACGACCTGGCGAACCAGCAACAGCGGTTGATGAGCACCTTCAAGGTCTGACATTCGTCGTTTGCCCCTGGCAAAAAAACGCCGGATCATCCCCTTGTGGCAAAGGGGATGATCCGGCGTTGCAACGAGTCTCTGCCGATGTCAGCAGAGACTATTGTTCAAGCCGTTGTCATTCAGGCCGGGATCACCACGAAGCTTTCGGGTTTGCAGGTGAGCGCCACATCCGTGCCCGGCGGCAGGGCGTGGCTGCCGGGAGTGGGCAGTTGCTGGCATTTGAGGTCCAGGGTGCCATCGGCTACCGCGACGCGGTAGATCACCCGGTTGCCGATGAACGAGGTGTCCCTGACCTTTCCGGCAAAGGCGCCGTCGGCCAGCACGGCGCCCAGGGTGGGCTCCAGGCCGATGGTTTCGGGGCGGATCGAGACATTGACCGGGCCGTTGCCCACGTCGCTCTTGGCCGTGTGGGCGTAGCGTCCGAACGGCAGTTCCACATAGCCTTCACGGTTATCGCCCAGGCCGTAGGTGCCATTGATGATATTGGTATCGCCGAAGAACTTCGCGGCGAACAATGTGCGGGGCGACCAGTACATCTCCTGCGGTCCGCCGATCTGTTCGATGCCGCCCTTGTTCAGCAGCACCACGCGGTCCGAGAGGATCATCGCCTCGTCCTGGTCGTGGGTGACATAGACAAAGGTGGTCGAGGTTTCTTCGTGGATCCGCTTGATCTCGTTGAGCATATGGTGGCGAATCTTCAGGTCCAGGGCCGCCAGGGGTTCGTCCAGCAGCAGTACCGCCGGGCGATTCACCAGGGCTCGGGCCAGGGCTACACGTTGCGCCTGGCCGCCGCTGAGCTCGGAGATCCAGCGGTTCTTGAAGCTTTCCAGTTGCACCAGTTCCAGGGCCTTGGTCACTTCCCGCTTGATCTCGTCCTTGGGTTTCTTCTTCAGGCGCAGCCCGAACGCCACGTTGTCGAACACATCGAGGTGGGGGAACAGCGCGTATTTCTGGAACACCATATTCACCGGGCGGTGCTCGGGGGCCAGCGCCGTGGAGTCCTTGCCGTCGATCAGTACCTTGCCGGTGGTCGGCTCTTCGAATCCGGCGATGATGCGCATCAGCGTGGTCTTGCCGCAGCCGCTGGGGCCGAGCAGGGTCAGGATCTCGTTGCGCTTGACCGTCAGGTCGACTTTGCCCAGGGCGGTGAGGTTGCCGTAGCTCTTGGAAATTCCGGTCAGTTCAATACTGTTGGTCATGGCGATTACTCCGCGGTTTCAGCACGTTCAAGTTCAAGGCGGCGACGACGCAAGGTCATGACCAGGCCGGCGATGGCGATGATGGCGATGGTCACGACCAGCATGAACACCGAGGCGGCATTGATGGTGGGACTGACCGCACGACGCATCATCGACAGAATCATGAGGGGCAGCGTGGTGTCGCTGCCGGTGACGAATACGGTGATCAGGAACTCGTCCATCGACAGCGCCACGGCCAGGATCGCCGCGCCGGCGATGGTCGGGCCGATGATCGGCAGCGTCACCAGCCAGAACGCTTTCAGGGGGGATGCACCGAGGTCGCGAGCAGCCTCTTCGAAGGAAAGATCGAAGTACTCCAGACGCGAACGCACCGATTCGACGAAAAACGGAAAGGTGAACAGCGTATGGCCGATGATCACCGTCAGCAGTGAGCGGGGCAGGCCGACCAGCGAGAAGAAGATCACCAGGGCGATGCCCAGGAACAGGCCGGGCAGGGCGATGGGGGCGAAGTTCATGAAGGCGAATACCGCCTTCACGCGTCCTTTCATGCGCATCAGCGCCAGTGCCGAGAAGGTGCCCAGCAGCGTGGTGAGGATGGCCGAGCCGGCGGCGACGATGGCGCTGTTGGTCAGCGCCGTCATGAAGTCCGAACTGTTGAACAGTGCTTCGTACCATTGGGTGGAGAAGCCTTCGAACGGGAACGACAGCGACGCGGATGAGTGAAAGCTGAACAACGCGATAATCGCGATGGGGGCATAGAGGAACAACATGTAGACGTAAGTGAATAGCCGGATCATGACAAGTTACCTTTTTTGTGGGCGGCCATCAGTCGTGGTAGCGCTTGCCGGGCGCCAGGTTTGCCGCCCGCAACACGCCCAGCAGCAGCGCGTACACCAGCATGAACACGATCAGCAGCAGGTAGGCCATTGCAGCACCCAGCGGCCAGTTGCCGACCGAGCGGAACTGGTTGGCGATCACCAGGCCCGTGGTCATCGCATCCCGGCCGCCGAGCAATTGCGGGGTGACGTAGTCACTGGCGGCGAGGACGAACGTGAACATGAACGAACTGACGATGCTCTTGTGCGCCATCGGCATGATCACCCGCCAGAGGATGGTGGCGCCGCCGGCACCCAGGTCGGCGGCGGCTTCCAGGTAATCGCGCTTGATATCCCGCAGTCCCGACACCAGCAACAGCAGGGTAAAGGGCAGCATGATGTGCACCAGGGTCAACACCACCGAGAACTTGCTGAACACCAGCCATTCCAGTGGCTGGTCGATCAGGCCGAAGTGCTGCAGGGTGGAGTTGATCACACCGTTGGTGCCCAGGATCGAACGCCAGGCATAGACCCGTACCAGGTAGCTGGAGAACCACGACACCAGGGCCAGGTACAGCACGGCGTTGGACCGTGTGCGGTACACGATGTAGTAGGCCACCGGCGCACTGATCACCGTCGATAGCAAGGCGGTCCAGAAGCCGTTTTGCAGGGCAATCCACAGCGATTCATAGAACCCGCTGGCATTCAGGGCCCTGGCATAGTTGGCCAGGGTGGCGGCGGGTTCCATGCTGAAGGTCTTGGCGGTCCAGAAGCTGGCGATCAGCAGCAGCGCCGAGGGAATGAGAAAGAACACCACCAGAAAGAGCAGCGGCGGCGATGCCAGCCAATATCCGCTGAGGATTTGCCGGTCGATTTTCACGCGTTTGCCAGCCTTCGTATCCCGGTCGTCCAGGGTGATGGGCTCGCTGTTGTTGACTACGGTCATGATGAGTTGCCTGTGCTTTTTTCGATGACGTGGTGCTTGGGCGAGAAGCGCGTATTCGCGGACACGCGCCCCTCAACGGCCTGCCAAGCGCTCTAGAACGAGCCCTTGAAGTTTGCCCACTGATCGATCCATTCGGCGTAGGTCACGTACTGCTCGGAGCTCAGCGGCGGTTGGCCGTAGAGTTTGGATTTCTCGAAGAAGCTATCCAGGTGTTCGTAGTCGAAGGTGTTTCTCAAGTCGTCGGGAAGCAGGGGAATGGCCTTGGGATTGACCACGCCGGAGAACATGGTGGTTGCCATCTTGGCCTGGGTTTGCGCTTCCAGTGTCTTGTTGATGAATTCCAGGGCCAGGGGGATGTCCTTGGCGGTCTTCGGAATGAACAGGGCATCGCACCAGAGGGCGGCGCCTTCCTGAGGCACGGAGAGGGCGGTGGTGATGCCGCGCTTGGTGGTTTCGCTCGGGGTGTTGGCGGAGGCCGAGAACACCACGTCCACTTCACCCGAGACCAGCAGGGATACGGCGTCGCCCGAAGAGGCGGCAAACACGCGGCACTGATCACGGTAGGGCTTGAGTTTTTCGAAGGCGTCGTTGAACTCGGCATGGGTCAGGTTCGGGTATTTGTCGGCGTAGCCGCCAATGGCCGCGATCAGGGACCAGTTCGAGGTGCCGTCGTCGACGAAGGTCAGCCGGCCCTTGAGTTTCGGGTCCAGCAGATCCTTGTACACCGTCGGCTTGCTCACCTTCTTGGGGTTGTAGACGATGGTGTTCATGCCCCACAGCAACGGGATGCCCCATTGCTTGCCATCCCAGTACCAGCGGCTGCCCTTGTAGAACAGTGGCAGGGTATTGTCGGCCGAGTAGTTGGGGATCTTCGCGGTATCGATGGCCTTGAGCAGGCCCATTTCCTTGTAGATCTTCTCGTAGCCCAGGGCGTACATGGTCAGGTCGAGTTGTACCGGGTCTGTGCCGGCCAGTCGGGCGGTAATGTCGTCCTGGTTGCTGGCATAGCTGGAGCGGACGGTGACGCCGCGCTGCTTGCGCCACTCGGCCAGTTCCGCTTCACCGGTTTCACCTTCCCAACCGAGGATTTCCAGGTGGCCTGTCGTCGCGGCAAAAGCGCTGGGTACGAACGATCCGATATACAAGCCCGCGGCAGAGGCGGCGGCGCCCAGCAGGAACGAGCGCCGTTTCAAACTGATGGAGTTGAGGTCAATGCCGGTCAAACCATAACCCGTCTCTGTTTCTTTTTTCATTTCGAGTTCCTGCCTAGGGTGGTTGTGTGCAAATGTTGAGCGACTTGCAAGGTGAAGGCCCGGCGGCTGTTGCCGGGCGCCTCCTTTTTCATGCAGTCAGTTGGATCGGCAGTGGTATGGCCAGCATTGATTCCATGCGGCTGGGGAGGTGGGTAAGACCTCCACTGGTCCGATTGACTCTTCCTTGGCTGGGCGACGCACGCTTTTCCCGGTTTACAAGGTCAAGGGTTTATGAGGTAAAGCCTTGAAGCGACGCGCCCAGCGCTTGATAGGCTCGGCTTTTTGTTTTCATGGATCGAGTATTGGCCGGGCAGGCAAGGCACTCAATTTCGCAGCCCTTTTAAAAGCGACGCACTCTGACGCATCAAAGTGACCTAATCGGCGCAGGCGGCTCCCCTGAGGATAGTTCTCCCCCGGGCGGGTGGCGGGGCGGATCATTTGCGTCAACCTGCGTCTCTTTTGCGGGGGGTGCGAAATTGAGCCGGGCCCTGGGGGGGCGAATACTCCAGGGGCGATCCTCGGGCGAGGCGCGGTGCATTCGCGCCGAGGCCTGCGCCCGTTCGACTGGAGTGTTCCGTGAAGCTCACTGGTGGCCAGATTGTTGCGAAAGCGTTGAAAGCGAACGGTGTCGACTATGTGGCCGGGATACCGGGCGACGGTTCATGGCTGCTGGTGGAGGCCTTGCTGGCGCCGGGGACGGATATTCCGTTTATCCATGTCATGCAGGAGCACAGCGCGGTGCACCTTGCCGATGGTTACTTTCGCGCGTGCGGGCGCCCCATGGCCGTGGTGCTGGAGGGCGCGCTGGGCATTTCGAAGGCCCTGGGCGCCGTGGCGGCCGCACGCGAGCAGTCTTCGGCGCTGCTGGTGATCAGTGGTGGACGCGGTGAAGCGGTAGATGCGAGCATCACGAAAGAGCAGGTGATGGTGTCGGCGATTGAACAACTGCCCCTGGCCTTGCGCCAGGCGTTCGATACGATGTTCACCGGGCGCGTCGGTCCGGTCAGCCTGGCGATTGAACACCTCGTACAGAGCGCCGTGATCGATGCCAGCCTGCCGCCGGCCACCTTGCGCGCGGAACCTCCGGTGATCCCGCGCAAGACTGCCGTGATGCGCGAAGGTCGGGCGTCGCGTTCGGTTCTGGAAAAGGACGCGCTCCTGGTGGTGGGGGCGGGGCGTATCCAGGCCCGGGTCAGCGCGATGTTTCCGGTTCATTACCCCCACAGTCAGTTGTGCGCCGGCCCCCTGGGTACTCTCGGCTGGGCCGTCCCTGCCGCCATCGGGGCGAAACTTGCCATGCCGGCGCGTCAGGTGGTGTGTGCCGTGGGCAACGGCGATCTGCTGCAGTCGATGCAGGAGATGGCCGTCTGTGTGATGCACAGCATTCCGGTGGTGTTCCTGGTTTTCAACAACAGTGCCGACGGGCCTGTGAACGGCGGGCAAGCCTCGGCTATCGAGCAGCACCGCGCCGGTGAGTTCAATCTGCCGGACGGCAAACCGTACGCCCCGGACTTCGCCGGCATCGCCCGCAACTTTGGCCTTGAGGCCTGGCGGGTCGAACACGCTTCACAACTCACCCCCACGCTTGTCAAGGCGCTGAACAGCAAGGGGCCGTCGTTGGTCGAGGTGATGGTAGTGCGCGGGGGCCACGAAGCGGCCCCGCCACCTCAATCCTGACCGCCCCAGACGATGGTGGCGTTATCGCCGGTCATGTATTCGCGCACCTCCAGGGGAATGGACTGATCGCTGGGCAGCACGACGGTGGCATTGCGCAGGTGATGCTTGCGGATCTTGCCTTTGTCCACGAGCCCCAGGGCCATGCGGGTGGAGAAGGGCTGGCGGAACGAGGACGAAGCCACACCGGTGACCAACCCATAAAGAAAGCGGATCGGCCGGCGATGCTGGGGCGTCAGGATCGAAAAGGTCATCTCGTTGCGCTGCTTGCCTTCGAAGTCGACCATGAACAGGCGGTCGCCCAGCAGCAGGCAAAATCCGTGGTAGGTGAACGAGTAGCCGATCTTGCCGCTGCCGTCGCGCAACGGAAAACGCTCGATGGTGACGTACTGCACCATCGAGTCGGCGCGATACAGGCAGGTCACCGAACGCAGGATCCGGCCCTTGTAGATCGATGAGTTGTGGTAGCGGTAATAGACGCCCAGATAGTCTTCGAGCAAGTCGGCCGACTGCTTGGCCAGCGGCAGGAAATGATTGAATTGTTCCGAGGCACGCAAGTCCGTCGGCAATTCGTTTTCATACCCTTCATAGAACTTCTTGAACTCGGCGGGAGGACGAAAAAGATCTTCCGCTTCCATCATGAAATAGCGACCGATCTTCTGCAGGATCTTCTGTGAAGGAATGTGCTGGCCCACCAGGTATTTATTGAATTGCTGGCGATTGACATCAACTTTGCGGCACATATCCGCAACCGAGCGGCAGGACTCGACGAGCGTGCTCAGGTTCTTTTGCACATTGGCCTGCAAGTCGCTGCGTACCTGCTGGCGCTCGGGGTGCGACGTGGCGGCCGCTAACGACATGGTGGGGGTGTCTCCTCGACTGGGCATGGTTCTCTCGACGGGTCAGCTCGGTTAAGGCGCAAGTTATGAAAGTTATAGCGTGGTTATCGAATAACCTTTTGCTTAACCGGCATAACCTCCTCAAGCATTTGAATGTCCTGGTACTGGATAAAGCATGTTCCATGCCGGCCTGCGCAATTCAAGGCTGGTTGTAGCCGGGTGCTTCAGTTCGCGTCAGGTATCGATTGTGTGCGAAATGGAGAAAGAAAACAGCCCCCGTGATACTCGGTTGCATGCTCTCCCATAACGCCGTCGAGGAAAAACAATGTCAAGCGAACTGCATCGCGCCGCGTATTCGGTACTGCTTCCCGCGTTCGGGGATCTGCAACTGGACGACACTGTGCGCCGTTACCTGAACCGGGGTGGTGTATCCCTGTTGCTGGGGGAAACCCAGGATGAATACGTCGGCCGAGACATGAGCCCGCAGCGCAAGGCCAGCGAATCCCGGGCCGACTTTATCCAGGTCGTGCAAGAGGCCACGGCCCTGGCCGGCGCGCCGCTGCTGATCGCGGTGGATCAGGAGTTGGGTGGTATCGAGCGCCTGCACCAATTGGTGCCCGCCGTTGCTTCCCGGGCACAGCTGCAGGGCCTCAGCGCCCAGGATATCGAGCAACGCTGTTTCGAGATGGCAACCGCGGCCCGCGGCCTGGGTGTCAACCTGTTCCTGGCGCCGATCGTGGATGTGGTCACCGGGGTCAATCCGTGGTTGCTCAATCGACACCTGGGAACCGATCCGGTTGAAGTCAGCCGGGTGTCCTGCGCCTTTATCCGCGGGGTGCAACGCGCGGGTGTCGTCGCCACCGCCAAGCACTTTCCCGGGCACTACGTCACCGAACAGGATCCCGCCATTGCCGAGGCGACCGTGCCGGGGCCGCTGGAATTGCTCCATGACAACCTTGAAGTCTTCAAGACAGTCATCGCCACCGGTGTAAAAGCCGTCATGCCAGGACCGGCCGTATTTCCTGCGATCGATCCTGATCACTCGGCGTCGACCTCGCCCAAGGTCATCGGGGTGCTGCGTGACACCCTCGGCTTCGAGGGCCTGATCATTTCCGATGACCTGGATGCGGTGTCCATTCTGCGGGGCAACAGCATCACCGATACGGCGGTTGCGTCGCTGTTGGCCGGGGCGCATTTGTTGCTGGTCTCCAGCGAGTCGGGACTGGATGCCATTGCCGACGCCATTGTCGCGGCCGTCCATGACGGTGTGCTCGACCGGCAGTGGCTCTTGGACGCTGCCTCCAGGGTTCGCCAACTGGCGATAGCCACTCAGGGGACTGACCATGAGTACCCATGAGCGAAAGGCCTATAGCGTCCTGTTTCCGGTGGTACTGGATCTGCAGATGACGGATGACGTACGCCGGTTTCTCGGCAATGGCGGGCGCAGCCTGTTGTTTGGCGAGACCGCCGAAGAATATGTCAGCGGCAAAATGAGCGCGAGCCGCCTGGAGGCGGAAACCCTGGATGCCTGGCAACGCTTCAGCGGCACCGCCACCGAACTGGGTGGGCCACTGCTGCTGGCGGCCGATGCCGACATCTCTGCCGTTCACCGTCTGCAAGGGATCACCCCGGCGCTGCCTGAACCCGATGCAGCCAGGGCCATGGACAGTAGCGAGTTGGAAGAGACCTGCTTTCAGGTGGCGACAGCGGTGCGCAACGCCGGCGTGAACCTGCTGCTGTCGCCGACCGCCGATGTGCTGGGCGGCCCGAATATCTGGCTGAAGGGCCGCACGCTGTCCGACGATATCCCACAGGCCGCGGCGATGGTGGCGGCCTATGTGCGTGGTGTACGCCGGGCCGGGTTGGCGAGCACGCTGAAGCACTTTCCCGGGCATCCGGTGTTGTTGCGGCAACCGGCGGTAGAGGAGGCGGTGGTCGGCGAATCGATGGCGCAACTGCGGCGTTACTGGCCGACCTTTCAAGCCGGGATCGATGCCGGGGCGGACGCGGTGATGATGGGGCCGGCACGGTTTGCCGCCTGCACGCCACCGGTGTCGGCATCGATTTCAGCCGAGCTGATCGGCTTGCTGCGCCAGGAGCTGGGGTTCAAGGGCCTGGTCATGACTATCGACCTGGACCACCGCTCCGTCATCGGACATTCGTCCCTCGGCGAAGTGGCCGTGGCGGCGTTGCGGGCCGGAGCGGATCTGCTGCTGATTTCCGCCAGGGCGATGCCGCAGATCGCGCAGGTCGTGCAGGCGATTGTCGCGGCCATCGCTGATGGCTCTTTGCCGCAGGAGCGCCTGGATGCCGCGGCGCTGGCAGTTTCCACCTTGGCTGAACGGTAGGAGTCTCATATGACAACCCCAAACAATATCCTGGTCCTGCATTCCACCGTCGCAAAACAGTCGACCCTGGCGATGGATATCGACATTGCAAAGACGGTGGGTTTCGACGCGCTGGAAATTAACAGCGGCAAACTGGAAGCGTATCTGCAGGCCGGTTATGCCGAATCGCAGCTTCAGGAAACACTCAAGCACGTGCGGGTTCCCGGTATCGGTTATCTGCGCGATATCGAGCGCCAGGGCGCCGAGCGTGATGATCTGTTGAAGGAAGCGGAGCGGTTGTTTCATCTGGCCAACCTGGCGGGTGCCAAGGGGGTGCAAGTGCTCACCGGCCCGATCAACGTGCAGGCGGTGCTTGATTTCCAGCGGTTTGGCAAGAGCGCTCATTACTCGGGGCTGCTGGGTTTCGATCAGGCCGAACAGTACGCGTTGACCGCGAAAAACCTCGCCGCCCTGGCCGACCTGGCCCAGCAATATGACCTGCTGCTTTACCTCGAGGCCTTGTCCTGGACTCCCCTCAACAGCCTGCAGCACCAGTTGCAACTGATCGATCGCACCGAGCGCAGCAACGTGCGGATGGTGATCGACTACTGGCATTGCTTTACCTCCGGCGTCACCCCCGATGACATCGCCGGGATGAACAAGGACGTGATCTACGGCGTGCATGTCTGTGACTCGTTGCCCTTCGCCGGTGGTGTTCCCAATGAAGAGCTGCTGAGGGACGTTCCCACGGGCGGTGGCGTGCTGGATCTGGTCGAGTGGACCGCAGCGGTAAAAGCCACCGGTTACGTCGGCTGGTGGAGTTGTGAGTTGTTCTGCAAAAAACAACAGCAACAGAACAGCTACGAAGTCGCCCGGGAACTTAAGGCGCTTCTGACCCGGCTGGTGGGTTGATCGATCAGGCTTCAACAATCGGTTCAATACTAAAAAGATCTGAGGTCGTCATGGTGGATTTCATCGTAATCGGGGGCGGCTCCACGGGCTGCACGGTCGCATCGCGTCTGAGCGAGGACGCGGCGGCGTCCGTTGTGCTTTTCGAGGAGGGGCCTCGCGATCGCAGCCCCTACATCCATATTCCCGGCGCCTACTACAAAACCGCCCAGGGGCCGTTGCTCAAACGCTATGCCTGGGAGCCTACCGAGGACCAGCAGCGCAGCGAAACGCCGACCATGGTCCAGGCCAGCGTGCTGGGTGGGGGCAGCTCGGTCAATGCCATGATCTACATCCGTGGCGTGCCCGCCGACTACGATGGCTGGGCAGAGCAGGGGGCCGTCGGCTGGTCCTACAACGAGGTGCTGCCGTACTTCAAGAAGGCCGAGGACAACGAGCGTTTCTGCAACGACGTGCACGGTGTCGGCGGGCCGCTGGGGGTGTCCGATCCGATCAATATCCATCCCCTGACCAAAGTCTGGCTGCGGGCCTGCCAGCAGTACGGCCTGCCCTACAACGAAGATTTCAATTCGGGCACGCCCCAGGGCTGCGGGTTGTACCAGATCACCGCCAGGAACGGTTGGCGCAGCAGTGCGGCGGTGGCATACCTGGCGCCGGCCAGGCAGCGCAAGAATCTCACGGTCAAGACCGGTTGCCGGGTGATCCGTATCCTGATGCAGGGCAACAAGGCCACCGGCGTCGAGTACCTGGAAAAGGGTGTGCGCCAGGTGATGCATGCCGACAAGGAGATCATCCTGTCGTCCGGTGCCATCAACTCACCGCGCCTGTTGATGCTGTCCGGGATCGGTCCCGCGGCGCAGTTGCAAGCGCATGGCATCAAGGTGGTCAAGGATCTGCCGGGCGTGGGGCAGAACCTGCAGGACCATATCGAGATCTCGCTGGTCTATGAACTGACCGGGCCTCACAGCTACGACAAGTACAAGAAGCCGTTCTGGAAAATGCTCGCGGGGTTGCAGTACGCGCTGTTCCGGCAGGGCCCGGCGGCCTCCAACCTGATTGAAGGCGGCGCCTTCTGGTGGGGCGACAAGGCGGCCAGTCATCCCGATATCCAGTACTTCATGGTGGTGGGTGCCGGCATCGAGGAAGGGGTGGATTCCGTCCCCGGAGGCAACGGCTGCACTCTCAACCTGGGGCAGATACGGCCACGGTCCAGGGGATATGTCGGGCTGTATTCGGCTGATCCGATGTCGCCACCGCGTATCGTGCCCAACTATTTCTGCGACCCCTACGACATCGAAAGCCTGGTGGATGGCTGCCTGGTGGGCGACGAGATCATGGCCCAGGCGGCTTTCAAACCCTATGTGGCCAGGCGTCATGTGCCGGACGCCGGCATCCGTTCGCGCGAAGCCATGAGGCAGTTCTGCCATCAGCAAGCCCACGCCGCGTTGCACCCTTCGGGGACCTGCCGCATGGGAGTGGACGAGCTTGCCGTGGTCGGGCCCGATCTCAGGGTGCATGGCATTGATGGGCTGCGGGTAGCCGATGCGTCGATCATGCCGACGCTGATCTCCGGCAACCCCAACTCGGTGTGCATCATGATCGGCGAAAAAGTCGCCGACATGATCAGAAGTGCCCACTAGGGCCTTTGGCAGTGTGAATTCACCCTTACAAGGAGCGCAGTCGATGCACGATCCAAACAACAAGGTTTCACCCTACGGCGCATTATCCAAAGGCCTCAACAGCCGTCAGATCACCATGATTTCCATCGGCGGGGTGATCGGCGCGGGTTTCTTCGTCGGCTCGGCCAGCGCCATTTCGGCGGCGGGCCCGGCGGTGCTGGTGTCGTTTGCAATCGCCGCGGTGCTGGTGATTCTGGTGATGGGCATGCTCGGTGAGCTGGCCACCGCCAACCCGGACACGGGCTCGTTCTCCACCTACGCGCAGCAAGCCATGGGGCGCTGGGCCGGGTTTTCCATCGGCTGGCTGTACTGGTGGTTCTACGTGCTGGTCATCCCGCTGGAGGCCATCGTTGCCTCGGACATTCTCGGCGGTTGGCTGGGTGTGCCGTCGATACTGGTGGGGACCTTGCTGATCTGCGTGCTGACCGCCACCAACGTGCTCAGCGTGAAGAACTTCGGGGCCCTGGAATACTGGCTGTCGTTATTCAAGATCGTCACCATCCTGGGCTTTATTGCCCTGGGTACTGCCGCGGTATTTGGCTGGTTGCCCGGTGGCCATGCCCGTGGCGTGCAGCATTTGTGGGCCGACGGCGGCTTTGCGCCCACGGGCATCGCCGGCATTGCCTCGGCGCTGGTGCTGGCCCTGTTCAGTTTCACCGGCATGGAGATCGTCACCATTGCCGCCGCCGAGTCGGAAGACCCGCGCAGGAACATCCGCAAGGCGATTCGCTCGGTGGTGTGGCGCATGGTGATCTTCTACTTCGGTTCGATCTTCCTGATCGTCAGCCTGGTGGCCTGGAATTCCCCGGCGCTGGCCAACGGCTCGTTCCAGTCTGCCCTGGAGGCGATGAACATTTCCGGCGCCGCCGCTATCGTCCAGACCGTGATCCTGGTGGGTGTCGCCAGCACCTTGAACTCGGCGATCTTTACCGCCTCGCGCATGGGTTATTCCCTGGCCACCCGCCGGGACGCCCCCAGATCCTGGGGGCGGACCACCACCAATGGTGTACCGCGAGTGGCGATCCTGTATTCCAGCGCAGCGTCGCTGCTATTGCTGGTGGCCAACTACACCTTGCCGCAAACCGTGCTGGTGCCGCTGATTGCGACCATCGGCACCATTGCATTGGTGATGTACCTGGTCATCGCGATCAGCCAGGTGATCCTGCGCAAGCGCGCCATGGCCCGAGGTGAAAGCCTGTTGGTGAAAATGCCGTTGTTCCCGGCGCTGTCCTATTTCACCATCTTCGCCATTGTCGCGTTCCTGGGGTTGATGGCCGTGGTGCCCGGACATCAGATGGAACTGTTGGTGTCGGCGCTGCTCTCGGCGTCGCTGGTGGCGATCGGTGCCTGGCTGCAGTACCGCGACAAGCGCTCGACCGGCTCGACCTCGGGCGCCCATCAAGGCAATGCACCGCTGGCGGGCTGACGGGCTGCTAAAGTGCCTGGCATGGCTTTATCGACGGCCAATGGCTCGCGCCGCATTATGATGCAGGCGCAGTCATGGCTGTCGACGTATTGGCCAAGCCATGCTTTCCAGTCCACCACGAGGTTGTCCATGCGTGATTTTTATCCCGACATTACTCCCTACAAAAGCTATCACCTGCCCGTGGATGCCCTGCATCGGCTTTATGTCGAAGAGGTCGGTAACCCTGATGGCCAGCCCGTTGTATTTTTGCATGGCGGTCCGGGAGCCGGTATCGCGCCAACGGCACGGCGGTTTTTCGACCCCGATCGCTACCGGGTGATCCTGTTCGATCAGCGCGGTGCCGGCCAGTCGTTGCCGCCCGCGGAACTGTCCGATAACACGACCTGGCATCTGGTTGCCGATATCGAAGCCCTGCGCGTGCATCTGGGCATTGATCGCTGGATTGTCTTTGGTGGGTCGTGGGGCTCGACCCTGGCGCTGACCTATGCGCAGACGCACCCCGAGCGTGTCACCAGCCTGGTGTTGCGCGGCATTTTCCTGGGGCGGCAGGAGGAAGTGAACTGGTTGAATGAAATGGGCTCCGGTGCCTCCTGGATATTTCCCGAGCGCTGGGCGCGATACCGGGATTTCATCCCCGCGCAGGAGCGCAGCAATATGGTCGAGGCCTACTGGCGTCGGCTCGACAGCCCGGACGCGGCGGTGCGCCTGGAAGCCGCCCAGGCATGGGGGAATTGGGAAGGCGGCATCATGACCTTGCTGCACGAGCCAGAGGGTGCCGGGTTGTTCGAGACACCCGAGATAGCGATCAGCATCGCCCGGGCCGAGACCCATTACTTCCGCAACCGGTTCTTTCTGGAGCCTGGTCAGCTACTCGCTGGCATGGACCGTATCAGGCATATCCCCGCAGTGATCGTGCACGGCCGCTACGATCTCGTGTGCCCGGTGAAGAGCGCCTATGATCTGGCCTGCGCGTGGCCGGAGGCGGAGTTGAGGATCGTACAGGCCGGGCATACCGCCAATGATCCGGAGATAAGGTCTGCGCTGATCGAAGCGATGGATAACCAGCCGATCTGATTCTCAACCTGACGGACTTCAGTCCGCGGCACCCTGACGTCGCTTGCGGAACTCGGCGACCTTATGCCGGTTTCCGCACAGCGCCATGCTGCACCAGCGCCGTTTGTGCGACTTGGTCCGGTCGTAAAACATCAATGAGCACTCCGGGCTTTCACACTTGCGCACCAGCCTGAAATCCCCCTCGGCCAGTAACTCGGCACTGGCATAGGCGAGTTGGCCCAGCCGCCGGGCGACGGCGTCATCCTGATGGAAGCGCTCCAATACAGGGTGCCCCGAAGGGTCCCAGACCAGTTGTGGGACCGCCCGCAGCAGAAAGGCATTCAGTGGCGCGGGGTCGGCGCTACGGTTCTCCCGGCGCGCGCCGATCAGGCTTTCGATGCCGTCGCGCAGCCTGCGCAATTGCGCGAGCAAGCGCCCATCGCCGGCCACCCATTCCGCTGCCAGCCCCAAGCCGACCTGTTCCAGCCAGCGCGCCGCGTCCTCATCGCTGTTGAGCAAATCACGCCGTTTGCCCTCGACCATCATTTGCGTGTTCAGCAGGTCGAGCGCCGGGTGATCCGCCAGGATCAGCGGGGCGGGCAGTTCAGAAGGGAGGGCGGAAGTCGTCATGGGCATGTCCTGAAAATCGTCAATCGAGTGTAACCTATAAAAATAGTTTGACAAGTTACATGGCGGATGCAAAATAAACCTAGGTAACCCGTAAAGCATAAATTAACAGTTACAAAGGAGTTCGATCATGAGCGTGTCCCCCTCTACAAACATCACCTATCGATTCGCCGAAGCCGACGGCATCAGCGTGTTCTACCGCGAGGCTGGAGCCCCAGATGCGCCGGTACTGCTACTGTTGCACGGGTTTCCCAGTTCGTCGCACCAGTTCCGTGACCTGATCCCGCTGCTGGCTGAAAAGTACCGCCTGATCGCACCGGACCTGCCCGGTTTCGGCTTTACCGAAGTCCCGGCCGAACGCAACTACGTCTACACCTTTGACGCCCTGGGCGAGACCCTCCGCCAGTTTGTCGATGTGCTGGGGCTCAAGCGCTACGCCCTGTATTTCTTCGACTACGGCGCGCCCACGGGTCTGCGTCTGGCACTGGCCTACCCGGAGCGGGTCAGCGCGATCGTTTCGCAGAACGGCAACGCTTATCTGGAGGGGCTGGGCGAGGCCTGGGCACCGATCCGTCAGTATTGGGCCGAGCGCTCCCAGGCGAATGGCCAGGTGATCAACGATGCCGTGCTGAACCTCCCAGGCACTCGCTGGCAATACGTGGAAGGCGTGAGCAACCCCGAGGTCATCGCCCCCGAAGCTTACTACCTGGATGCGCTGTTGCTGGAACGTCCGGGCAACAAGGACATCCAGCTCGACCTGTTCTACGACTACCAGAACAACCTGAAGCTGTACCCGGCGTTCCAGCAGTTCTTCCGCGACACACAGGTACCGACGCTGGCGATCTGGGGCAAGGGCGATCCGTTCTTCATTCCACCAGGCGCCGAGGCCTACAAGCGCGACAACCCGAACGCGGTGGTCGAGTTGCTGGACACCGGTCACTTCGCTCTGGAAACCCATGTGGGGCACATTGCGCAGCGGATCGTTGACGTCCTGGGCGATGCCATCAACTGATGGTTGGCCGCCAATTATTCGGGATTGCCGAAAATCATTTTTGATTTTCAATCAATTATCAAGACAAGGCTAAAAGACTAACTTCCGCCCCTACAAGAGCGGAAGTGGTCGCTGGATTCGACCGCACCGGCATTCACACCCGCGACCTGGCAGGTGCCAGTCGATACGGAGAATCAAATGACCTTCAATGAACACACGCTTTCAATTGTCATCGGCGGTAACAGCGGTATTGGCAAAGCGCTCGCGACGGCGCTGTCCGACCGCCCGGGGCAAGTCAAGGCGGTCAGTCGCAGCAACGGTCTCGATGTGAGCGACAGCGCTTCGGTGGAGCGTTATTTCGCATCGGTCGGAGCCGTCGATCATGTCATCTTCACCGCCGGATCACAGGCCCCCGGTGGCGCCTTGTCGAGCCTTGACCTGCAGGCGGCCAAAGCGGCTTTCGACACCAAGTTCTGGGGCACGCTGGCCGTTGCCAAGGCCGCTGCCGCGTATATCAAGCCCGGTGGAACGCTGACGTTGACCTCCGGTTTTCTGTCCCGCAGGACCGTGCCGGGCACCCTGGTCAAGACCGCGATGAATGCCGCGATCGAGGCGGTGGCAAAAATCCTTGCCGTCGAGTTGGCCCCCATCCGCGTCAACGTGATCAGTCCCGGCCTGACGGACACCGAGGCCTACCAGGGCATGGACCCGAAGGTGCGTGGCGCGATGCTGGAGCAAGCGGCTGCCACGCTGCCGGCTCGCCGTTTCGGCCGTGCCGAAGACATTGCGCAGGGTTTCCTCTTTGTCATCGACAACCCCTTCATCAGCGGTGCAACCATCGATATCGACGGCGGCGCGCTGATCAAGTAGGTCGCTCCATGCCCCGCAGTTGCCTGATGCCAACTGCCGAATACTCCAGGTGAGGTCAGTAACATGGACACAACGAACAATCCGATCGCGGCTGATACCAGCGCTCCGCCCAATCCCCAACGCCGGACATTCCTGGCCCAGGCCGGTGCCGGTGCGGCGGTCCTGGCCGCCGGCTCCCTGCTGGTCGCGGAACATGCCGCCGCCGCCAGCAAGAACCAGCCTGCTTCGGTTACGGCTGGCGCCAGCCGGACCAAAGGACGTTTCTGGCCGGGCGACACCCGCCTGGTGGTATCGATCTCCATGCAGTTCGAAGCCGGCGGGCAGCCGCCAAAAGACACCGACAGCCCGTTTCCCCGGGTGAGTTTCCCTGACAGCGTGCCAGTCGACCTGGCGACCGGGACCTGGTTTGCCTACGGTTATCGCGAAGGCATTCCACGGATGCTCGACCTGTGGGATCGCCACGATGTCAAAGTCACCTGCCACATGATCGGCGATGCGGTGAAACGCAATCCGGCCCTTGCCAGGGACATTGTGGCCCGTGGTCACGAGGCGTCGGGGCATGGTCCGCACTGGAGTTCGCAGTTCGCCATGAGCCGTGATGAGGAACGCATTTTCCTCCAGCAGTCGGCGAGCATGCTGCAGGAGGTGACCGGGCAACCCGTCACGGGTTACAACGCCAACTGGCTACGTCGCGGGCCCAATACCTTGTCGTTGTTGCAGGAGCTTGGCTACGTCTATCACATTGACGATATCAGCCGGGACGAACCCTTTATCGAACAGGTCAATGGCAAGGATTTCGTCGTGGTGCCCTACACCCTGCGCAACAACGACATCCTGTTGATCGAGGGACGCAACTATTCACCCGGGAAATTTCTCGAGCAGGTGAAGCTGGAGTTCGACCAGCTCTACGAGGAGGCCGGCGGCCGGCGGCGGATGATGTCGATCAGTGCCCATGATCGCATCAGTGGTACGCCGCAGATGATCAGGGTCTGGGATGAGTTTCTGCGTTACGCCAAGAGCCATCCCGGTGTCGCGTTCATGCGCAAGGACGCTATCGCCCAGTACACGCTCGACAGTCCCCTGAGTGTCAGGGAAAGCGAAACGATCTGACGTGCTCCTGTCTTTCCATGATCTTCAGCCCCGGTCCAGATAGTCCCGGGGCGACTCGCCGAGTATGCGCTTGAACATGGCCGAGAACGCGCTCGGGCTGGCAAACCCCAGGCTGTCGGCGATGCGATTGATCGGCTCGCCGGCCTCGAGCATGGTCAGGGCCTGGGCCAGGCGCACCTGTTGCACCCACTGGCGGTAAGTGATCCCGGTTTCCTTGATGAAGAGGCGGATCAGGGTGCGGGTACTCGCCCCGACCACCTCGGACCATTGCTCGATGGTCCGGGTCATGGCCGGGGACTCGAGGATCTGCTGGCAGATCGAGACCAGGCGACGGTCCTGTGGCCAGGGAATTTCCAACGGTACGGTGCGCGAGTGTTCGAGCTTGTGCAGGATCAGCGCGACCACGCTTCGGTTGTGCAGATCGTCCGGATAGACCATGGGCTGGTCGGCCAGCGCCAGTATCAGCTCGCGTAACAGCGTATCGACCTCGATCACCTTGACCCGCGTACCAAATTGCCCGGCCTGGCTGCGCTCGATGTAGATCGTGCGCATCCGCGTGTCGGTGAGCATGGCCTGGTCGTGCACGATCCCCGCCGGAATCCACAACCCTCGCTGCGGCGGAATGGACCAGATGCCATTGTCGCTGGCTACCCGCATCAAACCTTCGCTGGCGTAGAGAAACTGCCCCCGCGGATGGCTGTGTGGTGCGTTGTAGCTGCCCGCCTTCTGGTCCCGGGAGAAGGCGGTGATCGGCCGTGGCACGTCCTGATAGTCGTTGTAGTCGTCGCTTTTGCCGTGGCTTTTCAAGGTGTCACTTTGGCGACGAATCTTGGCATTCATGAAAAACCGTCCGGGTCTGTGTCGACCTTAGTATTTGCCACAGAAATGAATTCAGCGATAGAGACCCGGGGGTATCAAGTGTCAGTAGCAGTCAGTCAGAAAGCGAAGGCCGTTGCATCGATGGCGGGCCTTGGCCTATTCATCATGGCGCTGGCGTTGCGACCGGGGATTGTCTCGGTCGGCCCGCTGGTGCATGCCATTCAGGCCGAGTTTGACATGCGCCACGCCGAGGCGGCGTTGCTCACCGCGATACCGGATGTGTGCATGGGGTTCTTCGCGATTTTTGTCCCGGGCGTTGGCCGGCGTTTCGGCAATGATCGGGTGATTCTGTTTTCCCTGGCGTTGCTCGGGCTGGCGCTGGTGCTGCGTGCCTTGGCGGGTTCGTCGACCAGCCTTCTGCTGTCGACGTTCCTGGTGGGCATCGGTGTCGCAATCTCGGGGCCGCTGATCGGCGGTTGGATCAAGAGCCACTTTGCGAGCAAGGCCGCGTTGCTGATGGGGATCTATGCCGCAGGACTCGGTGTCGGCGCGACTATGGCGGCGGTCGGCAGCGAGTATGTCGCGCTCGCCGACGGTGGCTGGCGCCTGGCGGCGGGTGTCTGGGCAATCCTCTGTGTATTCGCCATTGTCAGCTGGCAACGCCTGGCCTCGGTCTTTCCTTCCCGGTCCCACGCAGGGCCCGCGTCGACAGCCATCATCAGTCAAGCTCCGGCACGCACGGGGCGGGCCTGGCTGATCGCGGTGTACTTCGGCTTGAGCCAGTTCGTGTGCTACGCCTGCTTTGCCTGGGTGGGCGAGAGCAGTCGGGAGCTGGCGATCAATACCCTGGGCCCTGGCATCAACCTGGGCATCTTCACCGCCGTTGTCGCCGCCAGCAGCTTTTTCTCGGGAATCGTGACCCGCAGCACGGCGGATCGGCGCGGATGGCTGACCGGGGCAGCGGTGTTGTCGGCGGTCGGTGCGGCACTGCTGTGGTTGTCACCCCATGCGTTGGGGGTGATACCGGTGGTGGCTATCGCGTTGGGGCAGGGCACGTGTTTCGCCCTGGCCATGACCCTGCCGCTGGACAACACCACCTCCCACGAAGAGGCCAGCCAGTGGACGGCCTTCATGCTGTTTATCGGCTACCTCACAGCCGCCGTGGGGCCGTTTGCCTTCGGCTTTCTGCGCGACCGCACGGGAACGTTCGAGGCCTCTTATGGACTGCTCGTGGCGGCCTCCCTGGCGTTGCTGCTCCTGACGCCCATGCTCAAGCCGCGCCAACATGAGGCGGACAGCGTTCAAGGGGCAGCATTTCGCACTCGGTAGGCAGCGGGCGCTTTACCCGAGCCCCTCATACATTCCTGATGAGCCGCAGGTCAGTTTTGCTCAATAGGCTTGCACGGGTATCTGCGCCATGCTTATCGAAAGTGCCAGGCGGATGGAATCGTTCGCGGCATGGTGCAGGGACGTTGGAAACATCAGGAAGCGGAGACAACATGACTCACTCAATCACCACCATGGGCAGTTGCCGTTGCGGGGGCGTTGCTTTTGAACTGCGCGCCCAGCCGATCACTACCAGCGCCTGCCACTGCACGGGTTGCCAGAAGATGGCTGCCAGTGCGTTCTCTCTGACGGCATTGATGTTGGCGGAGCATTTCGTGATCACCCGGGGCGTGCCGGTGGCGGGTGGTTTGCGCGGCGCGACACAACACCTGTTCTGTCCCGATTGCCTGACCTGGATCTGCACTCGGCCCGAAGGCAACGATGCTGTCATCGGTGTCCGCAGTGCCTTGCTGGAAAACCCCGAAAACTTCAGACCGTTCATGGAAACCTGGACGAGCGAGAAGTTGTCATGGGCCGTTACTGGCGCGGCTCACAGTTTTGAGCGCTTCCCTGAGCCCCATGAGTACGCTGCGTTGGCGGAGAAATACAGGCAGCGTTGAAGCGCCGTTCGCTTCAACTCAACTTTTCCCGGCGATATTCATGGGGCGTTTCCCCGGTCAGCTTGCGAAACATGCTGATGAACGCAGAGGAACTGTTGTAGCCAAGGTCGAAGGCAACCGCCTCGACCGTGGCACCTTCACGCAGCATCTCAAGCGAGCGTATCACTTTCAATCGTTGTCGCCACTGTGCCAGCGACATTCCCAGGTCAAGCTGGCAGCGTCGCAACAGCGTACGTTCGGGGGTGTTGACCAGGCGTGCCCAATCAGTCAGCGAACAATCATCGGCCGGGTCCCGTTCCAATGCATCAAGGATTGGCGACAGTGCGGGATCGTTGGACCGGGCAGGTAGCTGCCGACTCGGGAGGTTCTGTTCAACTTGTCCAGCAGTACATGAAGCAGGCGGCTGTCTTCGGCCGTCTGGGGAAGCGAGGAGGGCGATGCCCGCAGTTCATCCAGCAACGCCCGTATCAGCGGCGTCACCGTCAGTGCACAAGCGCTCGCGAGCAAGTCCTCGCACAGCGGCTCGGCGATATAGAGCGAACAGTGACAGGCCTCCTGGCGATTGAGCGCCCAGTGCTCGGCGTTGGGAGGAAGCCACACGCCGTAGTGCGGCGGGACGATGAAGTGCTTGTCGGACAGCTTGACTTCCATGACGCCGCTGAAGGAGTACACGAATTCGCCCCACGGATGTCGATGCAGCGGATAGGTGGCCGAGGCCGGTACCTGCGCTGACCGGAAATAGATCGGTGCCGGAATCTCGTGGGTAAACGGCGCAACAATCAGGTCGATGGGCAGGCAGTGGTCATGATGACCGTGATCTGTGCCATCTGGGGACTTCAGCAAGTGGCGATCAAGGTCGCAGCCGCGGATGTGGCGCCAGTGCTGCAGATCGCCCTGCGCCCCGGCATCGCGGCGGTGATGGTGGGGCTGCTTTTGCTGCTGCGCCGGTACCGGGTCAAGTGCAGCCTGGACACCTGGCGAGGCAGGATCGTCGTCGGTGTGCTTTTTGCGCTGGAGTACATCGCGGTGTCCGAGGGGCTGCGCTACACGTCCGCTGCCCATATGGTGATATTCCTGTACACGGCACCGGTTTTTGCCGCCGTCGGCCTGCATTTTCGCTTCCCCGGTGAGCGACTGACGTGGGTACAGTGGGGCGGCACACTGGAGTCATCGTTCGTGGTCGGCTCGATACTGGTGTTGGTCGGCATCGTCGTGGTCAGCGGCCATGATCTGCTCAAGCAGAGTGTGGAGAAACGTGCGCTCGCCAGGCATTGAAATACGTTGACACCATTCGCTGGACCTGTGTAACTTGATTCCACAGGTCGCCTTTTCTTTTCAAGAGATCGCAGACCCTCAGCAATAGTGCTGAGTACATAATCGGCTATAGAAGCCCCTGATTTGCGTTAACAGCGCATTCGGGGGCTTTTTTTTTGGAAAAATTTTATATGTCTACTGTGCAACCCTCCGAGCAACGTCCCTCCGAGCCGTCCCAGGGCTTTCCCGGGATCACCGTGGCCGCCTTGCAAATGGAGCCCCGTGTGGGCTGCAAGGCAGACAATCTGCAAGCGTCGCTGCGTTTGATCGATGAGGCCGCGACCGCCGGTGCGCGAATCGTTGTACTGCCCGAGCTGGTCAGCAGCGGTTATGTCTTTTCCAGCCGCGAAGAGGCGTTCGAACTGGCGGAGCCGGTGCCGGGAGGTGCCAGTACCCAGGCCTGGGAAGACATCGCCCGGCAGCGCGACATCTACCTCATCGCCGGCGTTGCGGAACGGCTGGGCAACAAGCTTTACAACTCCGCCGTCATGGTCGGGCCCGAAGGCTACATCGGCACTTATCGCAAGCTTCATCTGTGGGGCGATGAGCATCTGTACTTCGAGGCCGGCGATCTTGGCCTGCCGGTTTTTCATACACCTCTTGGCCGCCTGGCGATGATCATCTGCTACGACGGCTGGTTCCCCGAAGTCTATCGACTACTGGCCATGCAAGGCGCCGATATCGTCTGCATGCCCACCAACTGGGTGCCCATGCCGGGACAACGCGATGACGCGATGATCATGGCCAATACCCTGGCCATGGCCAATGCCCATTCCAACAGCCTGAACATTATCTGCGCCGACCGCGTGGGCATCGAACGGGGCCAGCGCTTTGTCGGCAACAGCCTCATTGTCGGGGCCGATGGTTGGCCATTGGCCGCCCCCGGCAGTGCGGACCGCGAAGAAATACTCTACGCCGAGATCAACCTGAAGGCGTCCCGCCAATCCCGGCACCTGACCCCATTCAACACGGTCCTGCGCGACCGACGCAGTGACCTCTACGACCCCATGCTTGGCACCGGCTGGCAACTGCCTCGCTACTAACCCCTACCTACAATAAAAAGCAACCGAGGATATTCAGATGAAATCCACTCAATCGCTCATCCGCATCGCTGTATTGGCTGCAACCGCGTTTGCCGCAGCCCAGGGACAGGCCGCAGAACCTATCAAGATCGGTGTGGCGGTAGGGTTGTCCGGCGCCAATAGCGTCGTGGCACCTGCTGTTGTCCAATCCTCGCAGCTCGCCGTGGAGCAGATCAATGCCGCCGGCGGGATACTCGGCCGCCCCGTGCAGTTGGAGATCGTCGACGATGCGTCCGGTGCCATCGGGGCCCAGAAGGCATTCGATACACTGGTCCTGGAAAAGAAAGTCGACGCCATCATCGCGATGGAAAGCAGCGCCGCGCGCAATGCCGCCTTGCCGATCATTTCCCGCGGTCGCGTGCCGTACATCTACACCTCGTTCTATGAAGGTCGTTCCTGCAACAAGTGGATGTATGTCAACGGTTGGGTGCCGGAGCAGCAAGTCGCCCCCGTGGTGGATTACTTCAGCCAGAAACTCGGTGCGAAAAACTACTTTCTCGTGGGCAGCGACTACGCCTTCGGCCGAGGCATGCTCAAGTTCACCAAGGCCTATATCGAGCAACACGGCGGCAAGGTCATCGGCGAAGAATACCTGCCGATGGATGGCAGTGACTGGACCGCGGTGATTTCCAAGATCCGCTCGTTGCAACCGGATGCCCTGATCAGTGCCACGGCCGGTGGCGCGCCCAACGTGTCGCTGGCCAAACAGCTCAAGGCCGCGGCATTGACACTGCCTTACGGCAACCTGGCCATCGACGAAGGCACGGGCAAGACCATGGGCGATGTGGCGACGGGCATGTACATGTCGGCCTCGTACCTGACCAGTATCGATACGCCGGAGAACAAGAAATTCCTGGCTGATCTCGGGCAGAAATTCGCCGGCGACCTGTCGACCCCGAACGAGCTGTCCGAGCCGCAATACGAAGCGTTTTTTCTCTACAAGGCCGCGGTTGAGAAAGCCAATTCCACCGACTCCGCCGCAGTGGTAGAGGCGCTGAAGGATGTCTCCGTCGTCGGGCCCCGTGGCGCCGTGCAGATGAATGCCAGCCGCCATACCCCACTGGCGATGCGCCTTGGCCAGATCCAGGGCGACGGCTCGATTCGCATCCTGGCCACCCAGGAAGGTGTCAGCCCCGGTGATCAGTGCCCGGGCTTGAAATGATCAACGGTGTAAACGCCAGGTATCGCTTTACGTTGCATTCTCCCCGGAGGGAGACGTCATGGTTCTGATGCTCGATATAACAACAACGATAGCCATGCTGTTTATTGTTACAGCTGGTCTGATGATGATTTTCGGCATCATGAAAATCGTCAATTTTGCCCACGGTGCCCTGTTGACCATGGGCGGGTATGCGGCGTTTGTCGTCACTCAACTGGGCTGGAGCCCCTGGCTGGGTTGGCCGTTGGCGCTGGCGACCGGGATGCTGGTCGGCGCGGTCATCGAATACCTGATTGTCCGACCACTCTACAAGCGTCCCCTGGATGCCATCCTGGCAACCTGGGGCCTGGGTATCGTTATCGGTCAGTTGATCATCATCGGCTTCGGTCGGGATGTGAAATTCGCTGATGTGCCCCTGACCGGTACCTGGTCGTTCGGGGGGACGCAATACTCCTCGTACCGGCTGCTGCTGGTGCCCCTGGCCCTGGGCCTGTGTGCATTGCTGACGGCGCTGCTCAACGGCACGCGCTTCGGTGTCAAGACCCGCGCCGTGATCATGAACGAGGAACTGGCCAGCGGCCTGGGCATTCATGCCGGACGCATACGCTTCATCACCTTCAGCCTGGGCGCGGGCCTGGGCACCTTGGCCGGTGCCCTGATCAGTCCGTTGTCGAGCATTGATCCGGGCATGGGCATCACCTGGCTGGTTTCCGCCTTCATGCTGGTCATGGTCTCCGGACACTCGATGCTCAGCCTGATTGTCACCTGTGCGGTCTTCGGTGCGTGCCAGGTCATTGTCAGTACCTATGCCAGCCCGGTGCTTGGCGGTCTGACGATTGCCGTGTTGGCGGCCTTGACCTTGCGTATTCGTCCAAAGGGGTTCGCCCATGACTAACACCACGTTGCAGGCGGCGAACAGCCCGTCCAAAAGATCCGCGCGCCAGGGCGCATGGGGGCGTTCAGGTCTGCTGGCCCTGGTCGGCCTTGGATTGCTCGCCGTGGGTCCCTGGATTTTCGACAGTTATGTGCTCAATCTGCTGATCAAGGCCTTTCTGTTTGCCATCGTGGTCATCACGGTGGATGTGCTGTGGGGCTATACGGGCTACCTGACGTTCGGCCAGTCGGCGTTCTTCGGCATCGGGGCATATGCCGCGGGGCTGGTGTTCACACACTTCGGCTTTGCACCCGGCACCATTGCCATCGCCATCGGCCTGGCGATTATCGTGCCCATGGCGGTGGCCGGGCTGGTCGGCTGGTTGTCGTTCTACAGGGGCGCGTCACCGTTCTTTGCCACGGTGATCTCGCTGGTGCTGCCGATCGTCATGACCCAGTTGCTGCTGTCCGGCGGTGAATGGACCGGTTCCAGTTCGGGGCTGACCGGCTATGACACCTTCGACCTGTCGCTGCCGGCCTGGTACTGGATCGCCGGTGGTGGTGCCGCGCTGACTGGTCTGGTCGCCTGGCTTTTTGTGCGCAGCGATGCCGGGCGTGTACTGGCGTCGATCCGTGACAACGAATCCAGGTGCGCATACCTGGGGATCAACGTCCCCTCCATCAAGATCATTCTGCTGGTGGTGACGGCTGCCATTACCGGGATTGCAGGTTTTGGCTACGGCGCCTTCAGTGGCGTGGTGGCGCCCGAGCTATCCGGTTTCGTCCTGGGCACCGAGTTGATCATCTGGGTAGCGCTGGGTGGGCGCGGGACATTATGGGGCCCCATGGCGGGTGCCATTTTGATCAACGTCGCCACGGCCTACCTGGGCAGCCGGATGCCGTTCCTGTGGCAGTTGATCCTGGGCCTGTCCTTTGTGCTGGTGATCGTCCTGCTGCCGCAAGGTATCGTCCCGGTATTGCTCAAGCCCTTCGGCTTCGGTGCGCGTTCACGACAGGCGCCGACGCTGATCGAGCGTGTCGCGAGAGCGGTGCCCGAGGCGGGTGATGTTCCGGCTTTGGTCATGGATGACGTCACCAAGAGCTATGGTTCGCTCAAGGTCTTGCAAGGCATCAATCTCGAGGCGCAGGCGGGTGACCTGGTCGGGCTGATCGGGCCCAATGGGGCCGGCAAGACCACCCTGATGCGTTGCATGAGCGACGGTGCCGATCGTACTTCAGGGACGGTGCATCTCTGTGGCAACGATATTCGTCGACTTCCGGCCGAGGCCTGCGTGCGTTTTGGCCTCGGGCGCAAATTCCAGAATGCCAATATCTTCGAGTCCCTGACCGTTGCCGAGTGCCTGCGCATGGCGAGTGTCCTCCATGAGCGCCCTTTGCTGTTCCGACGGGCCGATACGCTGGCCTTGCCATCCTATGCCCTCGACGTGCTGCGGGTCACCGGGCTGGACAGCATGCTGGCGGTGGTCGCCCGTGACCTGTCCCATGGTGAGCAGCAAGCGCTGGAGCTGGCCATGGTGCTAGCCCTTGAACCGCGTATCGTCCTTCTCGATGAGCCGACGGCGGGGCTGACCAAGACCGAGCGTACACAAATCGGCGTCGTGCTGTCCTTGCTCGCCAACCGCTACAAGTTGTGCTGTCTGCTGGTTGAACACGACCTGGATTTCGTTGAGCAGATCGCGACACGGATCGTGGTCTTGCACCAGGGCAGGATGGTCATGCAGGGGACTTTCGAGGAAGTCGTCAACTCGGATCTGGTCAAGACGATCTATACCGGATCCGCACTCGTCCCACGGGAGGTCGTATGAACGGTGCTACGTTGCAACTCAATGCGGTCACCAGTGGCTACAGGGCATCGGTGGTCATCCGCGACCTGTCGCTCAAGATCCGGGCGGGCGAAGCGGTCGCCTTGCTCGGCAAGAACGGCATGGGCAAGACCACATTGCTCAAGACCATAATGGGCTATCTGCCGAAGCAGCAGGGCACCGTGCAGGTCAACGAGGGCGACATTACCCGCTTGTCGCCGCACCATGTCGCCCGGGCCGGCGTGGCTTATGCCGCCCAGGAAAAGGCGCTGTTCACCGAACTGAGCATCCGCGACAACCTGCGCATGGGGCTGGAGAAAGACGCCCTGTTCGATGAGCGTTTCGCTTCGATCGAGTCGGTGTTCCCGGTGTTCAAGGACCGCCTGAAGCAGTACGCCGGCACGCTGTCGGGCGGCGAGCAGAAAATGCTGCTGGTGGCACGGGCACTGATGATGCGTCCCGCGATTATTTTGCTGGACGAAATCACCGAGGGCCTGCAGCCTTCGGTGATCGAGCGGATCGCCGTGGCGCTGCTGCACGAACGGCAGGTCCATGGCACGACCCTGCTGCTGATCGAGCAGAACGTGCCGTTCGCCTTGCAGGTCGCGGATCGCTACCTGGTGCTCAAGCAGGGTGAAATCGAGGAGGAGGGCGATGCCCATGCGCCGGGTGCCACCGAAGCCATTTTCAACCATCTGAGGGTGTGACGCTTATGCTGCTGTCAAGTTCTGGCGAGCTGCCTGGCTGCCTGTTCATCGCCACCGGCGGCACCATTGCCATGCAGGTCGACCCTTTGACGTCGGCGCCGATACCGGCGCTCTCGGGCAGCGACTTGCTCAAGGCGGTGCCTGAACTGGCGGCGATCGCGCGACTGGAAGTCAACAACCTGTCCAACGTGCCCTCGGTCGAAATGGGGCCGCTGCGTTGGCTGCGGCTGCATCGGGAGATTGAAGCCGCACTGGCTCGCGAGGATATCGTCGGGGTGTTGGTGTCCCATGGCACCGATACCCTTGAAGAGACCGCCTGGTTTCTCGACCTGACGTTGACGTCGCGCAAGCCGGTGGTGCTTATCGGTGCCCAGCGCAACGCCTCCGAAGCGGACTTCGATGGCCCGCGCAACCTGAGAAGCGGTATACGGGTATGCATTGCGCCTGAATCGGTGGGCAAGGGGGTGATGGTCGTTCTGAATGATCAGATCAATGCCGCCCGTGAGGTCAGCAAGACCCATACCTCGGATGTCGAATCGTTCAATTCGGGTGACGCCGGCCTGCTCGGCAGGGTGGATGGCGAGCGTGTCACATTCTATCGCTCACCCTGCCGTCGATACGCTCTACCGCTGGGGGATACCGGGCTGCCTCGCGTCGATATCGTGCCGATGTACGCCGGAGCCGACGGGGCGTTGCTCAGGGCGGCGGTGCAGGCGGGTGCCCGGGGCCTGGTGATCCAGGCCCTGGGAGCGGGCAATGTGAATACCGAGATGCACGCCGCCATTCTGGAGGCCATCGCATTGGGCATCACGGTGGTCATTGCCAGCCGCGTGCCACGCGGCCGGGTCAGGCCCGTCTATGGCTTTACCGGCGGCGGGGTGACGCTGAGGGATGCCGGTGCCCTCTTTGCCAATGATCTCAGCGCGCAGAAAGCCAGGATACTGTTGATGCTGGCGATGCAGGTCCCGCGGTCTTCGACCGAACTACACGCTATTTTCGATCAATAGGTGAGCGTCATGCCAAGCACCAGGACAGCAGTCACTAAAGATCAGGGATGGCCGGTTGGCGTCTTGTACTCGCGCTCGGGGGCCACGGCGGTCACCGAGTCGGAGCATTTTTTCGGTACCGCGCTTGCCATCGAGGAAATCAACGCACTGGGTGGTGTGCTGAACCTGCCGTTGATCCCCACCGCTTATGATCCCAAGGGCTCGCCGGAGGAATACCGGCGCCTGACGGGCAAGCTGCTCATTGAAGACGAGATCAACGTCATTTTTGGCTGCTCCCGTTCCTCCAGCCGCAAGGCCGTGCTGTCGCTGGTCGAGCGCCATAATGCGTTGCTCTGGTATTGCTCGTTCTACGAAGGGTTCGAATACTCGCCGAACATCATCTACACCGGCGCCGTGCCCAACCAGAACAGCATCCAGCTCGCCGCCTACCTGTTGCAGAACAAGGGCACCCGGTTCTTTCTGGTGGGCGCGGACTATATCTATCCGCGTGAATCCAATCGCATCATGCGGGACGTCGTCGAACAGTACGGCGGTGAAATCGTCGACGAAGTCTACCTGCCCATCGACGCGGGGCTGGAACAGCTCAAGGATGTCTTGAATGAAATCCGCGACGCGCAGCCGGATGTGGTGTTCTCGACCCTGGTCGGGCAGTCGGCCCGTTCTTTCTATCAGCGCTATGGCGAGCATGGCCTTGACCCGAAGAAAATCCCCATCGCCAGTCTGTCCATGGCCGAGGAAGAAATCCGTCTGATCGGCCCCCAGCTGTGTGAGGGGCATATCACGGCGGCGACCTATTTCGGTTCGCTGCCCAACGACAGCAACCAGCGCTTTATCGAGCTCTGGCGCCAACGCTTCGGTGATCGCCCGACCAGCACCTGGTCGGAAATGGCGTATTCTCAGGTCCACCTGTTTGCGCGGGCTCTGGAGCGCGCCGGCAGCCTGGACCGGCGCAAGCTGGTCGATGCCGTGCATAAGGTCAAGTTCGCCTCTCCGGAAGGACCGATTGCCATCGATGCCGAAAACAACCATTGCGTCCTGACGCCGCGGATCGGTATCTGTCGCAGTGACGGGCAGTTCGACGTCGTCTGGGAAGGCTCAGGTCCGGTCAAGCCTGATCCTTACCTCTCCACTTTCGGCTTCTCTGAGTTTTGGTTGAGGTAATGCCATGAGTTCCAGCCTTCGCCGTCTCTATGAAGATTTGCGCAGTATCTGCGTTGCATTCGTTTATCCGCCTGGCGACGACCGCGATATTGTCATGCAGCAGCTGAAAAGAATCGGCTGCCGGGTCAAGGTCGTCTGGCCATTTCCCTCGGAGCCTCCCGCGGACGTCGATGTCATTCTCTTTCAGATCACCCAGGAGCTGGAGGGCAATCGGATCTGGTCGGGGGCCTCGGTCAATGCGGCGCTGATTGCGCTCAGCGATTACGAAAGCCCGACCATCCTCAAGTTGCTCCTCGATACCCGTGCCCACGGGGTGATTTCGAAACCGTTCCGTTCCTCCGGCATTCTCAGCACGCTGGTGCTGGCGAGAGCCTCGTACAGCTACCAGGAGAAGTTGCAGGGGAAGATCGACAAGCTCGAGCTGACGATCAAATCCCGTCGACAGATTGAAAAGGCCATTCGGGTGTTGGTCGAACGCCAGAACCTGACCGAGACACAGGCCTACGAACATATGCGGTCGCGAGCAACCAGTCTGCATGTCACGGTCGCGGAGGTGTCCGGGATGATCATCGAGGCCCATGAGGCCATGGAGCGGCTGGGGTTGAAACCTTAGCCCGGATGAGACTCTAGTAGACCGATCTATTAGTGCGCTACCATTTCCCCATGAGCACACCTAAAACACGTGGAAATTCAGATGTTCGTCAGGGAATCCTTGATGCCGGCCAGCAAATCATGGCCGCCAAGGGTTATTCCGCTGTCGGGCTGAATGAAATCCTGGCCGCTGCCGGAGTACCAAAAGGGTCCTTCTACCATTACTTCGGGTCCAAGGACGCTTTTGGCGAGGCACTGCTTGAAAGCTATTTCGAAGACTATCTGGCCGACATGGACCGGATCCTGGGCGAGCCTGGGGTGGCCGTGGGCGATCGCCTGATGAACTATTGGCAGGTCTGGCAGCAATCCCAGTCGTTTCTCGAATGCCAGGGCAAGTGCCTGGCGGTGAAGCTGGGCGTGGAAGTGGCCGATCTTTCGGAACCCATGCGCGCTGTGCTCAAGCGCGGTACATCGGGAATCACCGACCTCCTGGCACAGGCCATCGAAGCGGGGGGGAGGGACAAGTCATTGCCAGTGTGTGCTGACCCCGAGACTGTTGCCAAGAGCCTCTACCAGTTGTGGGTCGGCGCCAGTGTCATGGTGAAGATCGCCAGGAGCCTGCAGCCTTTCGAGACCGCCATGACCACCACTCGCCAGATACTGCACCTGGCCTGATCGTTCGCACCTGACCAAAACACGCTGCCAGGAGCCGCAGCGCAACTATTTTTACAAAGTTACTAGACGACTGGTCTACTAAGTATTACGGTATGTCCACACCGTCACTGAAAAGGCGGCCTTGCTGCCTTCGCACTCAGATAAAAGGAATCTCAAGATGAAAGTTCTCATGGTCCTGACCTCCCACGACAAGCTCGGCGACACCGGCCTCCCAACCGGCTTCTGGCTCGAAGAGCTGGCCGCACCGTACTACGCCTTCCTGGATGCCCGGGCCGAGATCGTCCTGGCTTCGCCCAAAGGTGGCCAACCGCCGCTTGATCCAAAAAGCAACGAGCCGGCCAACCAGACCGAGCTGACCCGTCGCTTCGAGGCCGATGCCGCCGCGACCGCCCAACTGGCAAGCACCGTGCGCCTGGACAGCGTCTCGCCCGTGGACTTCGACGCGGTCTTCTATCCCGGTGGCCATGGCCCGCTGTGGGATCTGGCTGAAGACCAGGACTCGATCCAACTGATCCAGTCGTTCCTCGCCAGTGGCAAGCCCGCCGCACTGGTCTGCCACGCGCCAGGCGTGTTGCGTCATGTGAAGAAACCTGACGGCAGCCCGCTGGTCGAGGGCAAGAAGGTCACCGGCTTCACCAATACCGAGGAAGAGGCGGTGGGCCTGACCCATGTGGTGCCGTTCCTGGTCGAGGATGTACTCAGGGCCCAGGGCGGCCTGTATTCGAAGGCTGATGATTGGGCTTCCTACGTGGTCAGCGATGGTCTGCTGATCACCGGCCAGAACCCTGCCTCATCGGGTCCGGCCGCACAGGTCCTGATCGACCGGTTGAACAACCCGTCCGCCTGAGATCGAAGGTCCCCCTCTTTGACCTGCATTGAATGTGTCAAAGAGGGGCGGCTACACCCGATGCGCAATCTCTCAATGACGCAGCAAACCCAACTGAACCAGGCTCTCGGCCGTCGCGACAATAGCTTCTTCGCTTGAGCGCGGTGCCCAGCCGAGCAGGCGCACAGCCTTGTCGCTGGTGGCATTCATGTTCCGGCCCAGCAGTGTTGCGATACCCCGGAGCCCAGGATTCCTGAGGGCGGCAAGGCGCATCAGCCAGTTGGGCAGCTCCCTGGTGGGAACCTTGCTGGCCGAGGCGCCCAGGCGGCGGCGTAACACCTGCGCCACGTCGATCAGCCACAGGCTTTCGTCGGCGATGGCGAGAAAGCGCTCACCCTTGGCTGCCGGATGGGTCATGGCGCGCAGGTGCAGGTCCGCCACATCCCGCACATCGACAAAACCACAGTTGACCTTCGGGCAGCCGCGCTGGCCATCGAGCATGTTGGTGATCATCCGGATGGAGTGCGAATAGTCCGGGCCGAGCACAGGACCCAGCACCGCCGTCGGGTTGACGGCGGACAGCTCCAGTGCACCGCCTTCCTGCTCGATGAACTCCCAGGCGGCACGTTCGGAAAGGGTCTTCGATTTCTGGTACGGCCATACGTCACCGGTCAGATCGCTCCAGTCCGTCTCATCGAATGGCCGCGCCATCGACGGATGTCCGGCACAGATCGCGCCGAAAGCGGAGGTCAGCACTACCCGTTTGACGCCGGCATCCCGCGCGGCGCGCAGCACGCGCAGATTGCCGTCGACCGCGGGCTTGATCCAGTCTTCCTCACGAACCTGGTCGCCGGAGGGCGTCGGCGAAGCGCCATGCAGCACATAAGTACATCCGGCGGTGGCCTCTGCCCAGCCGCGGTCATGACCCAGATCGGCCGTGACGAATGCAAGACGCTCGCCCGGTTCGGCGCCGCCGGTCTTGAGGTTGCTGCGCACTTCAGCTGCCCGTGCTGGCGAACGGATCGTGGTCCGCACGTGATAGCCCTCACGCAACAAGGCGAGTATGCAATGCTGGGCAATAAACCCGGTTCCGCCGGTGACCAATACCCGGTGTTCGTTCATGCCGATTTCCTGACTGATTGACTGTTGCGTCAGGTTAAACAGGGATGTCCGTACGCTGAATATTTGAAAGTGCGACTTACTTGCGCGATAGTCCGGACATGAGCAACGATCCTTTCTCCGATATCCTCAAGTACACCCATGCCGAATCGCTCGTGACCGGTGGTTTCACCGCGGGCGGGCCGTGGGCCCTGCGTTTTCCGGCACCGGACACCATCAAGTTCTTCGCCGTCGTGAAGGGCGGTTGCTGGGCTCGAATCGATGGCCATGCGGAACCGATTCGCTTCGGCACGGGAGACGTCGGACTCCTGGCGGCGAAACGGTCCTTTGTGCTCGCCAGCGATCTCGACGTGGTGCCCGTAGAAGCCATGAGTGTGTTTTCCGCTGTCGGCAGCACAACGGCGCAGCTGGGGGATGGTGCCGATTTCGCCCACATCGGCGGTCACGTGCTGCTCGACCAGGCGAGCGGGCGGTTGCTGGCGGATGTCCTGCCACCGTGGATCCATGTGCCGGCCGCTTCGCCGCAAGCGAAGGCTTTCCGCTGGCTGCTCGATCAGCTTGTCGAAGAGCGTGCCAGCGAACTGCCTGGCGTGCAGCTCGCATCGGCACAACTCGCCCAGTTGCTGTTTATCCAGATACTGCGTGCACATTTGAGCACCAGCGCGCCGATGCCGGCCGGATGGCTGCGAGCGCTGGCCGATACGCGTATCGCGCCCGCCCTGCGCTTGATGCACGGCGATCCCGCCCGTGCCTGGCATCTCGACGAATTGGCCAGGGCATGCGCGATGTCCCGCACGACGTTCGCCTTGCGTTTCAGGACCACCGCCGGTGTCGCGCCATTGACCTATCTCACCGAATGGCGCATGCGCCTTACCGAACGGGCGTTGCGCGAAGATAACCGGCCGATGGCGGTGCTCGCCCAGACGCTGGGCTACTCGTCAGAAAGTGCCTTCAGCAACGCTTTCAAGCGGGTGACCGGCAGTTCTCCCAAGGCTTACCGCAATGCCATGCTGGTAAGCTCCGAGGGTTCATGACGGCGGCGATTCAGGGGTGTGCCGCGATGCCGGGTTTCAGCCCAGGCGCATGGACAACTCGACATCCTCGGCAAACGGCACCGACAGATAACCCGCTCCTGGCGCACGCACCCGCGCCAGGTACTCGGGGCTGTAGTCGGCGTTATCGGCAACGATCAGCGCCCCCGGTTTCAGGCGGCTTTCCAGCAGGTTCAGGATATCCGGATACAGTGCCTTGGCCCCATCAAGCAGGACCAGGTCGATACTGTCCGGCAGGTCCCGGGCCAGGGTCTGCAAGGCGTCGCCCACGCGAATCTCCACCAGGTCGAGCAACTCGCCAGCCTCCAGGTTTTCCCGGGCACGTTGCACTTTCGATGCTTCGAATTCGCTGGTGATCAGGCGACCACCGCCGTTGTCGCGCAAGGCCGCGGCCAGGTGCAGGGTGGAGATGCCGAACGAGGTGCCGAACTCGATGATGCTCCGGGCATTGCAGCTGCGTGCCAGCATGTAGAGCAAGGTGCCGGTCTCCCGGGAAACGGCCAACGGGAAATCCTTCAGTTGCGTGTAGAGATCCAGGTACTCGGTCTTGCTGCGCAGCAGACGTGTGCGCTCTAAATTCGAGATATCGGCGAAGGCGCTGCTGGTCATCGGCGACTGCGCTTCGGCCTGGGCGAACAGATGATTCAGCAGGGGCGCGAGAGGCGCGCGGGTCAGGGTGGTCATGGAGGTTTTCCTTCGCAAGTCAGTGAGGGGTTATAATGCGAACAAACCTTCATGTTTTCTATTCGCGTTGCGAGCCTTGCCCATGACCGAGCGCCCAAGTATGCAGATTGCCTCACGTAAACAGCCACGACAGGTTCGTTCCAATGACCTGGTCACGGCCATTCTGCAGGCGGCTGTTCAGGTTTTGGCGAAGGAGGGCATGCGCCGCTTTACCACTACGCGGGTCGCCGAACGGGCCGGGGTCAGTGTCGGTTCGGTGTATCAGTATTTTCCGAACAAGGCGGCGATCCTCTTTCGCCTGCAGAGCGATGAATGGCGCCAGACCAGCGATATGCTGGGCAGCATTCTCGAGGACCGCCAGCACCCGCCATTGACAAGGCTGCGTACGTTGGTGCGGGTATTCATTCAGTCCGAGTGTGACGAGGCCGGGGTCCGTGTTGCCCTCAATGACGCGGCGCCGCTGTATCGCGATGCACCCGAGGCCCGGGAGGTCAGGGCCCGGGGCCGCGCGATCTTCCAGGTGTTCATGCGCGAGGTGCTGCCTGATACCGCGGATACAACACGGGCATTGGCTTGCGACCTGATCACCACGACCCTCAGCTCGGTGGGCAAGTCCTTTTCGGAAACCCCGCGTACCGGTGCCGAAATCGAGGCCTGTGCCGAGGCCATGGCGGATATGTTTTGTGCCTATCTCGATCGAATCGAGGGTGCCTGAAGCCCTCAGCGCGACAGCTGCTCCACCAACAGAATCACGGCGATCAGGATCATGATCGCCCCGGACAGGCGACTGACCCGCCTGGCCGCCACCGGACGTGCCTGCAGCACCACACGAGAGCCGAACCCCACCAGCAGATAGATCACCGCGCAACTGAAGGTGTGCAGCAGCCCCAGGGCAATGATCTGCAGCGGCACCGGCCAGGTGGCGGTCGGGTCGGTGAATTGCGGCAGCAAAGCCAGGAACAGCAGGAAGACCTTGGGGTTGAGGCCGCTGACGCAGGCGCCCTTGATCGTCCAGCGCGTCCAGGAGCCCGACGCCTGAGCCTCTCCGGCGCTGGGCACGGCAGGGTGCAGGAGCATGTTGACGCCCAGCCAGAGCAGATACCCGGCTCCGGCAACGGTCAGCACGGAGAGGGCTACAGGATGGTTGGCTACCAGCCCACCCACACCGGCCGCGACGATCAACGTCGCCATCAGATGCCCGATCAGCAGCCCGGCCACGGCGGGCATCACCACCCGACCGAACAACCCCGCCGATATCGCATAGGCCCAATCCGCCCCCGGGGTGACCACGAACAGAAACGACACCGCCCAGAAGGCGGCCAGAGCACTGGGAGTCATGTTCGCCTACCTGTGAGAATTGCGTGGGGTGGATTGCCGATGACAGCCGGGCAGTGTTTTCAAGCCATTGTTGCAGGCACTTTCAGGGGGGATTCGCATGGTTCTTTCTCGTGGATGGCAGGAAGGCAGCTCGTCTGATTCAACCAGCGCGGATGGCCGGGAAGCGCTAAAGCCCACGAAAAGAATAATTAAAGTCGGTTAGAATATTTTCTCTATTATTCCAATGTGCCCGATGGTTTTGGGGAGATTTTTCCGAGTGGACAGGATTGACCAGAAGATTCTTGCCGAGCTGCAAATGGATGGGCGCCTGTCGGTGACCGAGCTGGCCGATCGGGTTGGCCTGAGCCTGTCGCCGTGTCATCGGCGGGTGCGGGCCCTGGAGGAGTCGGGGGTGATTCTGGGTTATCGCGCGCAATTGGATCCCCGCGCGCTGGGCCTGAATTTCTCGGCGATGGTCTTCGTGACCCTGCGTGAAGGCGACCACCGGGCGGTGGAGGCCTTCGAACAGGCGTTGACCCAGATACCGCAGATCGTCGAAGCGCAACGGCTGTTTGGCGAGCCGGATTTTCTGCTCCATGTCATCACCCGGGACCTGCCGGCATTCCAGGTGCTTTATGACGAGCGCCTGTCGAGGCTTCCGAATGTCCAGCGCCTGACATCGACCCTGGTGATGAAGAACGTGATTCAGGATCGTTCACTGCCGTTGTGAACGACCACGGTTGTGTTGTGGCGTGCCTGAACGGTGGTGATCTAGACCGCTCTTACTTCCGCCAGCAGTTCAGGATGGCGATCCAGCAGTTTCAAGAGTTTTACCAGCGCCAGTGGCGGTTTGGTTCGGCCATTCTCATAGCGTGAAAAAGCATTGACGCCACCACCGAAAATCTCGGCTGCTTCACGCTGATCCAGGGCGAGCCGCTTGCGCACTGCCGTGATGAAGCCGGGATCTACGATAGAAGCATTGACCTGCTTGTTGAATTCCAGCATCGCAGTGCTGACGCGCGAGGATTCAGCGGCATCCAGCAGACTCTCTCCGCAGGCGGGGCAGTAGCCCCCGGTAACTGCCACGATGCACGTCGATTCACCTTTGTATGTATAAGGCATGTCACGGGTATCACGCACCAGTTCGGCGGCCGTACACACAGGGCATTTCATGTTTACAACTCCTTGAAGGACACGATCAGGACGTCATCGATGACCGTGAGTTTCAGGTAAATCTGACCAACGACCGTGCTGGGGCGGTACACATCCTGCCAGATGCGGTGGTCGGCATGAGTAGTCATGCTTTTATGGAAGTCACGGGCCGTCGGTGTCAGGACAATACCGATCATTTCTTCGAAGCCCAACCCCAGAGCAGCTGCGCTGACGAGGGCTGATGAGGTTGATTTCACACGTCCTGCGGCTATCAATGTTCGAAGGGGCGATAGCCTGCAATGGGGCGTTTTGTTTTCCATGAAGAAATTAACCCGGTAGGTTCTATTTAGCAAGTTGGTTAATTTTTAAGGCGCTGGGTTTCCAATCTCCATGGAGGATGCTTGCAACGGCTGGAACCTGTCTGTCAGTCACATTCGGCAGATTGGGGGAGTAAATACTCTGCTTGGTGTGGGGATTTGAGCTGAGTGAGCATTTCATCATCGCTATCGTCCTCGACCGAGCCGCGATCGAGGAACAGGAACACCACGGCGGCCGTCAGTACGGTGATGGCGGTCAATACCAGCAGCAGGGTACTGAAAGCGGTACTGTAGCCTTGGGCCAACGCGGTGCGTCCGGCGGCGGGCAGCAGGTGTTCGGCGCCGCTCAGGTCGCCGGTCGCCAGGTGTTGCGCGGCGGCGACGATATTCGGCAGGGCATCGGCAGGCAGCGTGGCCAGGTTGCCGGCCGTGAAGGCCGAGAGCAATGCGGTCACCACGGCAATCGCCACGCCTTCACCGGCCACGCGTGTGGTGCTGAAAATGCCGGTGGCCATGCCCGCGCGTTCCTTGGGCACCACACTGACCGCCATGCCATCCATCAAGCCCCAGGGCAGGCTGATGCCGACACCGATCACCAGCATCGGCCAGGCCAACTGCCAGGCGCCGCTGCCCACCGGCACGTGACTCAGCCAGTACAGTCCCGCCGCACAGACCAGCAAGCCGCTGCCGCACAAGGTGGAGGGCGCCAGCCAGCGGGTCAGGTAACCGGCGACAATCGGCAACACCAGCAGTGGCGCCGACAGGGCGATCAGCAACCAGCCGGCGGCGATTTCGCTCATGCCTTCGATGCCGACGAAGCGGATCGGCAGCAGGATCAGCAGCACCACGAAGGAGTAGGCCGGGGCCGCCGCCAGCAGTTGCACGCCGACAAAACGCGGGAAACGGAACAGCGACAGGTCGAGCATCGGTTGCGCGACACGCTGCTCGATCAGCACAAAGGCGACAAAGGACAGCAACGCGACGACGAACAAGCCCAGTGACAGCGGGTCGGTCCAGCCGCTTTCCGGCACCTTGAGGATGGCGAAGGTGAAGATGCCCAGCGCCCAGGTGAAGGTTATCGCTCCCGGCCAATCGATCCCGGCGGCCTCTGGATTGCGTGACTCTTGCATGCAACGCGCGGCCAGGACCAGCGAGATGGCTGCCAGTACAGTGATCAGCAGGAAGATCAGGTGCCAGTCGAAGGCCTCGATGATCGCCCCGGCCAGCACGGGGCCGAAGGCCAGGCCGATGCCGAAGCTGGCACCGACGAAGCTGAAGGCCCGGATACGCCCCGGCCCGTCGAACACCTGCGCCAGCGCCGACATGCCCCCGGAGAAGGCGGCCGCCGCGGCCAGGCCCTGGGCTGCCCGCAGCATATCGAACAACATCAGGCTGGGAGCGAAGGGCAGTGCCGCCGCGAGCACGGCAAAGGCGCTGGCGCCGCCGATAAAGACCTTCTTGCGGCCATAGCTGTCGGCCAGGGCGCCGGCGAGCATCAGGCAACTGCCGAAGGTCAGCATGAAGGCGTTGGTGACCCAGCTCAGTTCCATGGGCGAGCCGCCGAAGGCCCGGCCTATGGCCGGCAGGGCCACGGCGGCAGCGGTGAAGTTGAAGGGCATGGTGATGGCCGTGATGCACACGGCCAGCAAGATCAGGCGTTGTTGCAGAAGCGGAGTGGACATCGGTCGAGATCCTTGCGTCGGGCGAGTACCGCACCCGGGAAGTGAGCGTGACAGCGCCGACGATCCGGTGGTTTACCGGGGCCGGCAGAACATGCAAGGATCTTAAAGAGCGAGTAATCGAGTTAAAAACGGTAAATATTCCGCCTATATCGGAATAAAAGGATCGAATGGGAGACGCAGGTGGATCGACTCAGTGGCTTGATGCCCTTTATCCGCACGGCAGAGTTGGGCAGTTTCGTTGCCGCGGGCAGGGCGCTGGGACTGTCGGCGTCGGCGGTCGGCAAGGGGGTGACCCGGCTCGAGCAACAGTTGGGCGTGCGGCTGTTCCAGCGCTCGACCCGCAGCCTCAGCCTGACCGACGAGGGGCGGGTGTTCCAGGAGCGTTGCCGGCGCATTCTCGATGATCTGGACGACGCCCAGGCGACCCTGTCGCAGTCCACGGAGGTTCCCCGCGGGCGCTTGCGGATCAGCATGCCGGCGGCCAGCTATGCGTTGTTCGAATCGGTGCTGATCGCGTTCATGGCGCTGTATCCCGATATCGAGCTGGACCTCGACTTCAGCGACAAGCTGGTGGACCTGATCGAGGAAGGCGTGGATATCGCCATTCGCAGCGGCGAACTGCCGGACTCGCGTTTGATGCGCCGCACCTTGCCCGGCGTGCAAGCGGTGCTGTGCGCCGCGCCGTCGTACCTGGAGCGTCACGGCACGCCACTGACACCGGCTGACCTGGACGATCACCTGGCGGTGCGTTTCCGCTACTTCAAGAATGGCAAGCTGCTGGATTTCCCCCTGCTGCGCGAGGAAGGCACGCGCGAGCCGCGGACCCGCACGGTGATGGTCAGCAACAACATGGAAATGGTCCGGGGGGCGCTGCTCAAAGGCTTCGGCCTGGGGACCATCCCCGACTTCCTGGCCCGCGAAGCATTGGCTGATGGCTCGCTGCGCTGCCTGCTGCATGGGTATCTGATCCCACCGGACACCATGAACATCGTCTGGCCCTCGAGCCGCCAGTTGTCGCGCAAGATTCGCGTGTTTGTCGACTTCATGTGCGAGCGCCTGGAACAGGAGGCCGCACAGTTACGGGCGACCATCGAGCAGGAATGTCTTTACTCGCTCAGGAGCGCCAGCGAGCTGGCCCGTTAGAGGCAATGCGTACCTGCGCGCCACGTCAGGACAGGCAGACGGGCATCGGGCGTCCATGGACGGGCGGAGTCAGCAGGTGCCGGGCCGGAGTGTCCAGGTGCTTGAAGTAGTCCACGGCGAAATCGACGAACAACTTCACCCGGCGCGGGAGCTTCTTGCCGCCCTCGGTGAGCAGATGGAACTCGGTGGTCGGGCACTGGTAATCCTCCAGCACCGCCACCAGGCGGTTTGACTGGATATCCTCGGCCACTTCCCAGGCCGACTTCCAGATGACGCCCAGGCCTTGCACCGCCCATTGGCGCAGGGTGAAGCCGTCATTGGCCAGGCGATTGCCCTTGACCTGCACCGTGGTGGCGGCGCCTTTCTCGAAGAAGCGCCAGCGATCCAGGGCGAAGTCGGCGCGCAGTTGCACCAGGCAATTGTGTTCCAGCAGGTTCTCGGGAGTACGCGGGGTGCCGAAACGCGCCAGGTACGCCGGAGAGCAACAGACCATCTGCCGGTCGAACCCCAGGGGGCGGGCGATCAGCGAGCTGTCCGGCAGGTCACCGAAGCGAATGGCGATATCCGAGCCCGACTCGACAAAGTCCAGCAGCCGGTCGGTGAAGAACAGGCGAATGCTGACATTGGGGTTCTCGCCGATAAAGGCGTCGACCAACTGGCTGATCCGCTGGCGACCCAGGTCGGTGGGGCAGGTCAGGCCGATGGTGCCAAGCAGGTCGCTATGGCCGCTCTTGATGATGCTGTCGAGGGCATCGACCTCTTCGAGGATCTTCAGCGCATTCTCGAACAGGAGCTGCCCCTCGGGCGTGGGGCTCAGGCAACGGGTATTGCGCTTGAGCAGGCGCAGTCCATAAAACTCTTCCATGGCCTTGAGTCGACCGCTCATGGCGGCAGGCGACAGGCCCATCTGCCGACCCGCGGTGGAAAGGGAGCCTGTCTGCACCACCAGGCGAAACAGTCGCATGTCCTGCAAGCGATCAACCATGACTGAATCCACTGCTCGATGAATGTTTCTTGTTGTGGATGAAGTATCGGCTGTTTATTCAAGTGACGCTATTGTCTTTATGTTGTCCGAATAAATCGTATTTGTTTCGCGGCCCTGTGAAATGGGCTGTTTGGGCATTGGTGAATGTAATTCAAATGTGTTTTTTGTTGGTTTCACCTTTCGCTGAAGTTGAAAAGTCAATTTTTCAAAGATGAATAGAAAAGCACAGCTGATTGTTAATAATGGAGGCCCGGGCTGATGACAAAAACATAAGAAAGAGGGTTTGTGTATGCGTGTGCATTATCAGGAAGTCGCCCATTCGGCCAACCTGGCGGGCGAGTTCAAATCGGCCATGGGGCGCTTCGCCGCGTCGATCACCCTGGTCACCACGATCGATGCCGAAGGGCTGCCCCACGGCCTCGCCGCCACGGCGTTTTCCTCGGTGTCCATGGATCCGGCCTCGGCGCTGATCTGTGTCAATCGCAACGCCAGTGCTTCGCCGATCATCAAGCGTTCCGGGCTGTTCTGCGTGAACATGCTGCAAAGCCAGCATGAACCGATCTGCCGGATCTTCAGCCAGCCCGACTTGCGCGAACGGCGCTTTGTCGAGGGTGAATGGAAGACCGGTATCCACGGTATCCGCTATCTGGCCGACGCCCAGGCGGCGATCTTCTGCGAAGTGGTGCGGGAAATCGAACACGGCACCCATACGGTGATGATCGGCAATGTCATCGATGTCATGACCCAGCCATTGGAACAGCCGCTGCTGTATATGGGCGGACGCTATCGGGAGTTGCGCGGTTAGTTGTCTGGATGATGCTCGATCTTATAACAATCAAATAATAAGCGGATGTGGGTATGAATAATCAGTTGCTGGCGAAAACACGCCTTGGCGGTGTGCTGCCCAAGTGGATCGGTGTGGACAGCAGTGTCGCCGGCCCCTTGCTCGGACTGTTGTTGTTATGCGGGGTGTTGACGGTCTTCACCGACAACTTCCTGAGTGTGAGCAACCTGCTCAATGTACTGGACCAGGTCACGGTGCTCGGCATCATGGCCCTGGGCATGACCCTGGTGATCCTCATCGGTGGTATCGACCTGTCGGTGGGCGCGGTGCTGGCGGTGGCGATCATGGTCATGAGCTGGCTCGGCCAGGCCCTCGGCGTGCCGATGTGGCTGGCGATGCTCGCGGCCCTGGTGGTCGGCGCGGCTTGCGGCGCCACCACCGCGTTGCTGGTGGTAAGGGCCGGTCTGCCGTCGTTTATCGCGACGCTGGCGATGATGTCGGTGGCCCGCGGCCTGGCCTATATGGTCACCGATGGCGCCCAGGTCAGCGGCTTTCCCGAATGGTTCAGCAATCTCTCGGTGATCCGCTACGGCGGCGTGCTGTCGCTGACGGTGCTGTGTTTCCTGCTGCTGGCCCTGCTGTTCTGGTTCGTGCTGCGTTTCACCGTGGCCGGCCGCAGCCTCTACGCCATTGGCGGCAGCGCCAAGGTGGCGCGACTGGCGGGCATCCGGGTCAAGGGCTACACCAGCGCCGTGTACATCCTCTCCGGCATCTGCGCGGCACTGGGCGGAATCATCATGACCTCGCGCCTGGACACTGCCGGCGCCGGTGCGGGCGTCGGCTATGAGCTGGACGTGATCGCCGCCGTGGTGATCGGCGGCGGCAGTCTCAAGGGCGGCGCGGGCAGCGTGGTCGGGACCCTGGTCGGGGTGCTGATCATCGGCGTGCTGCGCAACGGCCTGAACCTGGCGGGCATTTCACCCTTTGTGCAGCAGGTGGTGATCGGCGCGGTGATCGCCTTCGCGGTGATGCTCGACCTGCTCAAGCGCAAGGGCGATTGAGGCGATGTCGCCGCTCTTCCCGATTTTCTCCAGAGCCGATAACAAGAAGGATAAAGACATGAATCGTTCCGCGTTTGTGCTGCGTTCCCTGTGGTTGCCGCTGTTCGCCTGCCTGCTGTCCAGTGGCGCTCACGCCCAGGGCAAGGCCGTGGACCAGATCACCGTGGGGATGTCGATCCCGAGCCTGCAATGGGTGTTCTACCTGATGGTGCGTGACGGCGTGATGGAGCAGGCCAGCGGTATGGGGATCAAGAAGGTGCTGGTCTCCGATGCCCAGGCCGATCCGGCGCGGCAGGTCAGCCAGATCCAGGACATGCTCAGCAAAGGTATCGATGTGCTGCTGTACACCGCCACCGGCAGCGCCGCCTCGGCCGTACCGGTACGCCTGGCGCGGCAACAGGGCGTGCCGGTGGTGTGCGTCGACAACTTTCCGAAAAACGTCGAGTGCGATGCCTATATCTCCACCGACAACCTCGCGGCGTCCGGCGAACTGGCCCGGCAGATGATCAAGCTCACCGGTGGCAAGGCACAGATCGGCCTGCTCCAGGGCACCCTCGGCGACTCCACCGAGGTCACCCGTGCCAAAGGCCTCGACGCGGTGCTGGCGCAGGCGCCACAGATGCAGATCGTCGACAGCAAGCCCACCGACTGGCTGCAGGACAACGGCTTCAAGGTGGCCCAGGACATGTTGCAGAAGAACCCGCGGATCGATGTGTTCCTCGGCCGTTCCGATGCCCCGGCCCTCGGCGCCGCCCAGGCGGTCAAGGTCGCCAATATCGATCACAAGATCTGGGTGTTCGGTTATGACGGCCTGCCTTCGGCCCTGGAAGCGGTGCGCGACGGCAAGATGGACCTGACCATCACCCAGCAGGCGGTAGAGATGGGGCGCACCGCGCTGCGCACCGCCGTGGATCTGCAGCAGGGCAAGAGCGTGGAGAAAACCCAGTTGCTGCCGGCCTTTGTCACCACCCGTGAAAACGCGGCCGCCTTTCTTGAAAAGCACCCTTGAACTGCCGGAGGAGAGCTTGTGATGCACGCGATCGAGCCTTCGGGCCAAGCCGTTCAGGAACCGCTGTTCAGGGCCTGCAACATCGGCAAGTCATTTCATGGGGTGCGGGTGCTGGAAGACATCAGCCTCGCTATCGGTTACGGCGAAGTGGTCGCTCTGCTGGGGGAGAACGGCGCTGGCAAATCGACCTTTTCCTCCATCGTCGCCGGCGCCCAGGGACCGTCGAAGGGCAGCATGTTCCTCGCCGGCCAACCCTATGCCCCGGGTGGGCCGGCCGAGGCCATGGCGCTGGGGGTCAACATGATCCACCAGGAGATCCAACTGTTGCCGGAACTCAGCGTGGCGGAGAACGTGTTTCTCGGCCACCTGCCGACCCGTGGCGGGCTGGTCGACCGTGGGCACATGTACCGCGAGACGGAAAAGCAGCTGCAACGCCTGGGCCTGGACATTTCCCCGGATACCCTGGTCGGCCAACTGAAGATTGCCGCGCAGCAACTGGTGGAAATCGCCCGGGCGCTGACCTTGAACTCGCGCCTGCTGATTCTCGACGAGCCGACCGCGGCCCTGGGCAAGGAGGAAACCGACCTGCTGTTCCGGCAGATCGAGACGCTCAAGGGCCAGGGCGTGTCGTTTATCTATATCAGCCACCGCATGGATGAAATCGCCCGGATCGCCGACAAGGTGGTGGTCATGCGCGACGGCTGCCTGATCGCCCGTCATGACAGCGGCGCGGCGGATGTCGGCCTGCTGGTCTCGCAGATGGTCGGGCGTTCCATCGAGCGGCTGTTTCCGGCGCTGCCCGAGCCGACGCAAGAGCTGGTGCTGCGGGTCGAGCGGCTGTCGGACCGGGCAGGGCGCTTCGCGGATATTTCGTTCGCGGTACGTGCCGGGGAGATCTTCGGGATTGCCGGTATCGTCGGGGCCGGGCGCACGGAGGTTGTCCAGGCGATTGCCGGACTGAGCCCACTGGCCGCCGGCAGTGTCCGGGTCGGTGAGCAGGTCTTGCCGGGCAACGATGTGGCGGCGGCAATCCGCGCCGGGGTGGTGCTGATTCCCGAGGACCGCAAGGCCGAAGGCGTGGTGCTTGGCCAGACCATCGCCGAGAACCTGGCCTACTGCAACCTGGACCGCCTCAGTGCCTGTGGGGTCATGGACAACGGTCGGGTCATGGCCTTTGCCCTGGAGCGGATTGCCGCCCTGGGTATCAAGGGCCAGGCGCGGCAGACCCTGGACAAACTCTCGGGCGGCAACCAGCAGAAGGTGGTGATCGCCAAGTGGGTGGCGCGTGCTCCGAAGGTGATCATTCTCGACGAGCCGACCCGGGGCATCGACATGGGCGCCCGCGCGGCGATCTATGAACTGATCGTCGCACTGGCGAGAACCGGCGTGTCGGTAATCGTGGTCAGTTCCGACCTGGACGAAGTGATCGGCCTGTCCCATCGGGTCATGGTCATGGCCCGCGGGCGTTCCCAGGGTGTCCTGCAGGGCCGACAGATCGCCCCCGACCGCATCATGACCCTGGCCACCGCCTAGAGGAGGTTTCAGCATGTCCCATCCTTATCAAGCCTTGCCTTACCCGCCCTTTGCCGAGCTGCTCGATCTGCGCGGCAAGACCGCGGTGATCACCGGCGGCAGCAACGGTATCGGCTTTGCCATCAGTCGGCGCCTGGCCGAAGCCGGGGCCAGCGTGCTGATCGGCAGCCTGGCGCCCGAGCGCAGCGAAGAGCTGACGGAGGCGGGCCTGGCGGTGTCGTTCATGGCCTGCGACGTGCGCTACCCGCACGATATCCAGCGCCTGGCCGATGCCGCGGTCGAGCGCTACGGCAGCCTGGATATCTGGGTGAACAACGCCGGTATCTACCCGCTCAGGAATATCGACGAGATCGACGTGACCTTCTGGGACCAGTTGCAGGCGATCAATACCCGTGCGGTGTTCCAGGGCGCGCAGGCGGCACAGCGGCAGATGCGCAAGCAGGCGAGGGGCGGCAGCATCATCAACCTGTCCTCGATCTGCGGCCATCGACCCATGGCCAATCACTGCGCCTATGACACGTCCAAGGGCGCGGTACTGGCCATGACCCGCAGCCTGGCGAAGGACCTCAGTGCGTTCGGCATCCGGGTCAATTCATTGTCGCCGGGGCTGACCGCCACGCCCGGCAACCTGGAACCGGAACTGCTGGAACAGCATCGGCAGAACAACGTCCTGGGGAACATTCCCCTGGGGCGTCCGGCCGAGCCTTTCGAGATCGCCAATGCGGCGCTGTTCCTCGCGTCGCCCATGGCGTCGTACCTGACTGGGGTCGACCTGCTGGTCGACGGCGGGTGGCTGCTGCACGGCAGTTGACCGCCCCGCAAGCATGGCGGTGCGACACCTGAGGCCGTCGCGCCAGCCCCGATTCGCTTCATTGCTTGAACACCGCGCCGGGCGGTGCGGGGCTTTGCATGCCCGCAAAACCGTCCCGGTGTGAAAAACGTCATGGCGCGAACCCCGGTTCGTCCCGTGGCGCTCATTGAAAACCGCAGGAGAACGACATGAAACTTGCCATGTTCATGCAGCCGCTACACCACAAGGGCTGGGACTATCACGAGATGTACGACCAGGATATCGCCTGCGCCGTGCATGCCGACGCCGTCGGTTTCGACGAGCTGTGGGTGGGCGAGCACACCTCGCAGCGCACGGAGCCGGTGACCAACGCCCTGCAGTTCCTTTCCACCCTGATTCCGCTGACCCGGCGCATGAAGCTGTGCACCGGCGTGCTGAATCTGCCGCATCACTTCCCGGCACGCATCGCCGCCGATGCCGCGATGTTCGACCACATGGCCAAGGGGCGTTTCATCATGGGCATCGGCCCGGGCGGCCTGGCCTCGGACTTCGAGGTCTTCGGCAGCAACGGCAAGGACCGTGGGCAGATGATGGTCGAATGCTACGAGATGATCCGGGCCATCTGGGGCAGCAACGCGCCTTATGCGTTTACCGGCGAACACTTCCAGGTCAGCCTCAAGGACTCGGTGAACCATGAACTGGAAATCGGCTACATGCCGACGCCATTCCAGAAGCCCTTCCCGCGGGTCGCGACTACCGCCATGAGCCCGTTCTCCAGCACCGCGAAGCTGGCCGGAAGCAAGGACTGGGACCTGATGTCGGCCAACTTCAACCCCACGGCCACCGTCGCCTCGCATTGGCAGGCCTACTGCAAGGGAGCCGAGGAGGCCGGGGTCAAGGCCGATGCCAACAACTGGCGGGTGGCGCGCTCGGTGTTCGTCGCCGACTCCCAGGCCCAGGCCGAAGACTACCTGGCCCAGGACAGCTGCACCCTGCGCCGCTACTTCGACTACATGATCGATAATCTGTCGAGCAACAACTACACGAAGATCTTCAAGACCCGTCCGGACATGACCGACGAGGAAGTGACGGTGGATCACTGCATCCGCGAGATGGTGATCTACGGCGACGTGAACTCGGTCACCGAGCAACTGGTGGCGTTCAGCGAGCAGACCGGGCCGTTCGGCACCTTGATGACCACTTTCCACGAGTGGGATGACGAGGCGCTGTGGCGGCGCTCGATGGAGCTGACGGCGCAGCAGGTCATGCCGCGCCTGAACGACTACATGACCCCGCGCCTGAAAGCGCAGTAACCGGCCGGCTGCCGGAGTCCGTGTGCGGCCGCGCGCCTGAGCGCTGCGGCCGATTTTTCCGTGATATGTCTGGACACTACCCATGACTGATTTGACAAGACAAGGCCTCGACCCGCGGCCATCGTCCGTGCAGGACGACGCGGCTTTCCAACTGACCGCGCAGGAACTGGCCCGCTTGCGGGACAAGGCGCAATTCATTCGCCTGGAAACCATCCGCCTGATCGAGATCGCCAAGGTCGGCCACTATACCTCGGTGTTTTCCGCCGCCGAGCTGTTCGCCGCGCTGTATTACGACGTGATGGACCTGCGCCATGGCGAACCGAAATGGCCGGATCGCGACCGCTTCATGATGGGCAAGGGCCACGCCGCCGTCGGGCTGTTCCCGGTGCTGGTGGAGTGGGGCTTCTTCGACAAGTCGATCCTCGATAACTACACCCGCCTGGGCAACCCCCTGGGCGACCACCCGGACATGCGCAAGGTGCCGGGCGTGGACTTTTCTTCCGGTTCCATCGGCCATGCCTTGTCCGGCGGCCTGGGCATGGCCCTGGCCGGGCGCATGCTGGGCCAGTCGTTCAACACCTTCGTCATGCTCGGCGACGGCGAGATGCAGGAAGGGCAGGTCTGGGAGGCGGCCCTGGGCGCGGCCCACCACAAGGTCCACAACCTGTTCGCGATCATCGACCGCAACGGCTTCCAGCTCGACGGCAGCGTCGACGACGTGATCGGCATCGAGCCGCTGGCGGACAAGTGGATTGCCTTCGGCTGGGAAACCCATGTGGTGGACGGCCATGACCTGGCGACCCTGACCCCGCTGTTGCGCCGGCTGAAAGCCGACACCCAGCGTACCCGACCGGTATGCATCATCGCCAATACGGTCAAGGGCAAGGGCGTGTCCTATATGGAAACCGAGCCGGGCTGGCACCTGGGCTATCTCGATCCCGAAGATGCACAACGTGCCGTCGAAGAAATCAAAAGCAAGGTCATCTAAGCCATGAACAACGCACCTCAGTCGAGCAACTCCTGGCAGTACCGTGAACTCAACGAGCAGACTCCCAGCCTCAATGCCTTGTCCGATGCGCTGATCGAACTGCTCGATCAGGGTCATCCGGTGGTCGCCGGTACCGCCGACCTGCAGTACTCCAACGGTTTGTCGAAGTTCGCCAGACTGCACCCCGAACGTTTCGTCCAGTTCGGCATTTCCGAGCAGAACATGGTCTCGGCGGCGGCGGGGATGGCAGCGGTCGGCATGCAGCCGTTTGTCGCCACCTTCGCTTCGTTCCTGCCGTTGCTGTGCTGCGAGCAGATTCGCATGGACGTCGCCTATTCGGCGCTGCCGGTGCGCCTGATCGGCCACCATGCGGGGATTTCCCTGGGCTTCTATGGCACCTCCCACCACGCCACCGAAGACCTGGCGATCATGCGTGCGATCGCCGATCTCACCATTGTCGCGCCAGTCGATGGCAACCAGCTCAAGGCGGCAATCCTGGCCTCGGTGCATCATCCGCAGCCGATCTACTTCCGCATCCAGCGCGGGCGCGACCCCGTGGTGTACGAAGAAGTGCCTGCGTTCGTCTTCGGCAAGGCCACGGTGCACCTCACCGGTGCCGAGCTGACCATCATCGCCACCGGTTCCACCGTGCACCCGGCGCTGGAAGCGGCGCGGGCACTGAATGCGGCGGGGCGTTCGGTCGGCGTGATCGACATGACCACCATCAAGCCGCTGGACCGCGAGGCGGTATTGACCGCGGCGCGCAACAGCCGGGCAATTCTCACCGTCGAGGAACACAACATCATCGGCGGGCTGGGTGGGGCGGTGTGCGAGGTGATTGCCGAGGAGGGCATCGGCGTCAAGGTGCGCCGTCACGGGATCTACGACGAGTACAGCCTGATCGCGCCGCCGACGCACCTGTACCGGCACTATCGCCTGGACGCGGCGGGTATCGAGAGCGTGGCGCGGGAAGTGCTGGGCTGATCATCCGATCGTTCCCACGCCGCGGCGTGGGAACGATCACCTCAGTACGGCCGGGGGTTTACCACTGCACGTCCGTGCTTTCGATCCACTCCAGGATCGATTCGCGCTTGGGCTGCCAGCCGAGCAATACCCGCGCATTCACCGCCCGCACACGACTGTTGGAGCCGATGGCGAAGCGCGCCCAGTCACCCAGTTGGGCAATGGCCTCGTCGGCCGGCCAGCTCTGGATCCGCCCGCCATAACCCAGGGCCTTGCTGATGGCCGTGGCGATCTCGATAAACGAGGCCTCGCCGTTTTCCGCGAAGAACAGCGAAGCCGAGGGTGCCTTTTCGATCGCCAGGCGATAGAGCTCGGCCAGGTCCTCGATATGCACGTTGGACCATCGATGCAGCCCGGTACCCAGGTAGGCGCCGGCACCATACTCACGGGACTTGGCATAGAGCTTGGGCAACTGGTCGCTCTTGACCGGCAGCCCGAGGGACTCGCCATAGATCATGGTCGGGCAGAACACGATGCTGCGAATACCGTCCTCGACGCCGGCGCGCCGTACCCACTGGTTGATTTCGACCCGGTCCTTGCGGATGTCCATCGGCGTGAACGGTGTTTCATCGGTAAAAATCTCGGCGCGCTCGTAGGCGCCCCGGGCATCGTCACCCACCACGCTGGAACCCGAGGTGTGCAGCAGGACCTTGCCGCTGCCGCGCAGGGCGTCGATAAAGGTCTGTACCGACCCCAGGTGGTCGGAGTTGGCGGCGTTGACCACCACATCGGCGGCACGCGCCTGCTCGGCGAGGATACAGGCATCGTCCAGGGTGCCGAGCACGGGGGTGATACCAAGTTCCAGCAGGGCGTTGCGCTGATCCGGATTGCGCAGCAGCCCGCTGACCTGATGGCCGGCCTTGACCAGGTAGCTGGCCACCGAGCCGCCGATATAGCCGGTCGCGCCGGTAACGAAAATTTTCACTGAGATGTCCTCTTCTTGTCGTGGGGCCTGGCGCGGGAAAAAAGCGCAGGCGCAGGTATTCCAGGTGCTGGAATCCATTCACGATACGATCCACCCCAGGTATGAGCTAGACTGCTGAAACTCCAATCATCTGTGAACTCGATTCATGCTCAATATCAAAGACATCAATCGCTCCGGCGAAATGGAAGTGTTCACCCGGGTGGTTGCGGCCGGCACCTTTTCCGAGGCAGCCCGCCAACTGGACATGTCGCCTTCGGCGGTGAGCAAGTTGATCGCCCGCCTGGAGCAACGGCTCGGCGCGCGCCTGCTGCATCGCTCGACCCGGCGCCTGGAGCTCACCGCCGAGGGCGAGCGTTTCAACAGCGAGTGCCTGCGCATTCTCGAGCAGATCGACAACGCCGAGCGCGACGTGGCGAATGTCACCCGGCCCAGCGGGCTGATCCAGGTCAACGCCAACCTGCCGTTCGGCCTGCATTGCCTGCTGCCGTTGCTGCCGGACTTCCTCGCCGCCTATCCGGACATCACCCTCAATGTCGAACTGACCGATACCGTGGTCGACCTGCTCGAACGTCGCGCGGATGTGGCGATCCGCACCGGACCGATGAAGGAGTCGAGCCTGGTCCAGCGCCGGCTCGGCGAAAGCCGTCTGATCACCGTGGCGGCGCCGAGCTATATCGCCCGTTTCGGCAAGCCCGAGTCACTGGAGGCGTTGCACGGGCACAACCGCCTCAGCTTCGGTTTCCACCGCTACTCCCAGGCCTGGGTGTTTCGCGGCGACGAGGGCCAGCGCATCGAGATCGAGCCCCAGGGCAATATCCTCCTCAGCGACGGCGAGAGCATGCGCCAGTCGGCACTGGCCGGACTGGGTATCGCCCGGCTGGCCAACTTCCATATCGGCGCCGATATCGAGGCCGGGCGCCTGGTGCCGTTGCTGCAAGCCTGGGACAGTGGGGAAAGCGAGGCGATCCACGCGGTCTTCATCGGCCCCGGACGGCAACTGCCCCATCGGGTGCGGGTGTTTATCGACTTCCTGCTGGAGCGGATCGCCCCGCGCCTGTCCCAGGACTGAGCGGGCAACGCGGTTTTGCAAAAAGGCTTAATTCAGTCTTCGACAATTCTTGAAAATCCTTCGCCCGGGCCTGGGGCATGATGATCTGTACAAGAACAACCCAGGCGGATTTCATGGATTATCAACTGACCGGCAAGACGGCGCTGATCACCGGTGGCGCCACGGGGATCGGCAAGGCCATCGCCCACGGCTTCCTGCTTGAAGGGGCCAACGTAGTCATCAGCGGTCTGCTGGAAGAAGAGGTCACCCAGGCTCTCGAAGAACTGGGGCCGCGCAGCAAGGGGCTGGCCGGCGACCTGACCCAGGCCGGCGTGCCCGAGCAACTGGTGGCCCTGGCCCGGGAGTTCGGGCCCATCGACTTCCTGATCAACAACGTCGGTATCTTCGAGGTACGGGATTTTTTCGACACCGATGATGCCCGGTGGCTGCACTACTTCAACGTCAATGTCATGAGCGGCGTGCGCATGAGCCGCCTGGTGATGAACGATATGCTCAGCCGCGGCGAGGGTTCGGTGGTGTTCATCAGCAGTGAGTCGGCGGTCAAGCCGCAACCCTGGATGGTCCACTACGGCGCGATGAAAGCCTGCCTGCTGGGCTTGTCCCGGGCCCTGGCCGAACTGACCAGGGGCACGGCGGTGCGGGTCAATTCGATATTGCCGGGCCCGACCGCCACTGAGGCGGTGCGTCGTTATCACCGGGAGATTGCCGAAGAGAAGGGGATCAGCCCGCAACAGGTGGTGGCCGACTACTTCGACGAAACCGAGCCGACGTCGCTGATCCGGCGGATGATCGAGCCCGAGGAAGTCGCCCGCAGCGTTCTGCACCTGGCGGCCTCGCCGGCGCTCAATGGCATGGCGATGCGCGTGGAAGGCGGGACCATTCGCTCGATTCTCTGACGGTCGCGCGGGGTTCAGGCTCTGCCGAGCAGGGCCTGGGCGAAGTCATCCGAGGAAATGAAGTCCATGGTCTTGCGCAACTGGAGGGTTTCTTCCGCGCCGAAGGCCTGTTCGAAGCGGCTCGACATCTGCCGGGAGACCAGCAGCGCCTCTTCGTACTTGCGCCGGCCTTCCTCGGTCAGCAGCACGCGACGACCGCGGCGGTCGAGTTCATCCACCTGCAACAGCACCAAGCCGTCGCGCACCAGCGGCTTGAGGGTATGGCCCAGCGCCGACAGGTCCATGACCAGGGACTGGGCCAGATCGCGCATCCGCGGTTCGTCGGAGCGGGCGATATGCGACAGCAGGGAGTATTGGGTGGCTTTCAGGCCGCAGGGTGCGAACGCCTCGTCGTAGATTTGCCCCAGGCGCCGGGACGCGCGGCGTACGGCACCGTTCGCGCAACTGCTGGCCTGTGGGCTGTCGGGACCGGGTGGTGCACATTTCAAGGGCTGATCACTCTCTTAAGGCTGGGTCGATGGGGTAATTATGCCTGCGACCGTCTCGAGAACAAGGTCTTTCATTCCCGAGGCGGCGATCTGGCCGATCACGTAATGATTCCATAATCCATGGATGCTTAAAGATCACTGCACAGATGACGGAATGGCTCCTTCAGCTCTGACACTGGATCTTCAACTGCGTTCTGCAAGAAATATACTTGCGTATGCCACTAAAATCTATATCGTGGCATATGCCTCTTTATGACCAGGATGTCAGAGCTGTTTGCCCGGGTCGAGGAGGGCGCAGGGCGGGAATAGAGCGCCGTATGAAGCGCCCCGCGAGCTTGCGCCATGTGCCTTCCTCACTGTCCAATCCCTTGTCTGGATCACCTCCATGCTGAGCCTTGTGCGCATAGCTTTGCGGCGCCCCTATACCTTTGTTGTACTGGCAATCCTCATCCTGATCGTCGGACCGCTCGCGGCCTGGCGTACGCCCACCGACATCTTTCCGGAAATCCGCATTCCGGTGATCGCCGTGATCTGGCAGTACACCGGCTTGCCGCCGGACCAGATGGCCGGTCGGATCACTTCGCCTTTCGAACGGGTGCTGACCACCACGGTCAACGACATCCGCCATATCGAGGCGCAGTCGATGACCGGCTACGGGATCGTCAAGGTGTTCTTCCAGCCCGGGGTCAATATCAGTACCGCCAACGCGCAACTGACTTCGGTGTCCCAGGCCATCCTGCGCAACCTGCCGCCGGGCACGGTGCCGCCGCTGATTCTCAACTACAGCGCCTCGACGGTGCCGATCGTGCAATTGGCGCTGTCGGGCAATGGCTTCAGTGAACAGAAACTCGGTGACCTGGGCTTGAACACCGTGCGGCTGATGCTGACCACGGTTCCCGGTGCGGCCGTGCCTTATCCGTTCGGCGGCAAGAGCCGCCAGGTGCAGATTGACCTGGACTCGGCGCGGATGCAGGCACGGGGGTTGTCGGCGCAGGATGTTGCCACCGCCCTGGCGACGCAGAACGTGATCACCCCGGTAGGCACGCAGAAGATCGGCAGCTATGAATACACGCTGCAACTGAACAACTCGCCCACGGATTTCCATGACCTGGAGAACCTGCCGATCAAGACCGCCGATGGCACCACGGTGCTGATTCGTGACGTGGCGACGGTGCGTGACGGCAACCCGCCGCAGAGCAATATCGTCCACGTCAACGGCAACCGGTCGGTACTGATTCCGGTGCTCAAGACCGGTTCGGCCTCGACCCTCGGGGTGATCGCCGGGATCAAGGACAAGCTGGCCGACAACAAGGCCGCCTTGCCGCCGAACCTGAATATCGACCTGATCGGCGACCAGTCGCTGTTCGTCCGTTCGGCCATCAGCGGCGTGGCCCGCGAAGGCCTGATCGCGGCGGCACTGACCAGCCTGATGATCCTGCTGTTCCTCGGCAGTTGGCGCTCGACGGTGATCATCGCCGTGTCGATTCCACTGGCGATCCTGTCGTCGATTGTCACCTTGTCGGTGCTCGGCGAGACCCTGAACATCATGACCCTGGGCGGCCTGGCGCTGGCGGTGGGGATCCTGGTGGACGACGCCACGGTCACCATCGAGAACATCAACTGGCACCTGGAGCAGGGCAAGCCGGTGGAGCAGGCGATACTCGACGGTGCCGCGCAGATCGTCACGCCGGCCTTTGTCTCGCTGTTGTGTATCTGCATCGTGTTCGTGCCGATGTTCTTCCTCGACGGTGTCGCCCGGTTCCTCTTCGTGCCGATGGCCGAGGCGGTGATCTTTGCCATGATCGCCTCGTTCATCCTGTCGCGGACCCTGGTGCCGACCATGGCCAACTACCTGCTCAAGCCCCATGTCCACGGGGATGACGGGCAGCCGCATGTGGCCCCCTCGAACAATCCGCTGGTGCGTTTCCAGCGCGGCTTCGAGGCGTGTTTCGAAACCCTGCGCGGGCATTACCACAACGTACTGGACAGCGCCCTGCATCATCGGCGTGTGGTGGTGATCGCGATGCTGGCGTTTGTCGTCGCCTCGTTCGCACTGGTGCCGATGCTGGGTCGCAACTTCTTCCCCGAGGTCGACTCAGGGCAGATCCTGTTGCATGTGCGGGCACCAGTGGGTACGCGGGTGGAGAGTACCGCGCAGTTGATTGCCGAGGTCGAGAAGTCGATCCGCTCGGTGATCGAACCGGATCAGCTGGCGGCGCTGGTGGACAATATCGGCCTGTCCATCAGCGGTATCAACACCGCCTATAACAACACCGGTACCGTCGGCTCCCAGGACAGCGATATCCAGATCAGCCTGAAGGAAGGCCACAAGCCGACGGCCGACTATGTGCGTGAGCTGCGCGAAATCCTGCCGCGGGAATTCCCCAATGCGGTGTTCTCGTACCCGGCCTCGGACATTGTCGGGCAGATCCTCAACTTCGGTGCTTCGGCGCCTGTCGACGTGCAGATCGCCGGCAACAACCTGGCGGCCAACTTCAGCTATGCCAGTCGGCTGCTGCGGGAAATCCGCCGGGTACCTGGCGTGGTGGATGCACGGATCCAGCAGTCGCAGCAATTGCCGACCTTCAAGATCGATGTCGACCGCACCCGGGCGCAACTGGTCGGCCTGACCGAGCGCGATGTCACCAACAGCCTGGTGGTCAACCTGGCCGGTTCCAGCCAGGTGGCGCCGACGTTCTGGCTCAACAATGCCAACGGCGTGTCCTACCCGATCGTGTTGCAGACGCCACAGTACAGTCTCGATAACCTGGCCGCCTTGCACAACCTGCCGCTCAGCGGTAGCGCCGGTGCTGCCTCCGACCAGACGCTGGGCGCCCTGGCGTCGATCCAGCGCAGTCATGGCAACTCGGTGGTGACCCAGTCGGATATCCAGCCGGTGGTGGAGATCCTCACTTCGATCCAGGGTCGTGACCTTGGCGGGGTGGCCGCCGATATCCAGAAGATCATCGCGACCCATGCCAGTGATGTCCCTACCGGTTCCAAGGTGCAGTTGCAGGGGCAGGTGCAGACCATGAACGCGGCCTTCGGCGGGCTGCTGTTCGGCCTGCTTGGCGCAGTGGTGCTGATCTACCTGCTGATCGTGGTCAATTTCCAGTCCTGGAGCGACCCGTTCGTGATCATTACCGCCTTGCCGGCGGCGCTTGCCGGGATTGTCTGGATGTTGTTCATCACCCATACGCCATTGTCGGTACCGGCCTTGACCGGGGCGATCATGTGTATGGGGGTGGCCACCGCCAACGCGATCCTGGTGGTGAGTTTCTGCCGCGAGCGCCTGGCGGTCCACGGCGATCCGGTGAAGGCTGCCCTGGAGGCCGGCTTCACCCGCCTGCGACCGGTAATGATGACAGCCATCTCGATGATCATCGGCATGGCGCCCATGGCCCTGAGCCTGGGTGAGGGCGGCGAGCAGAACGCGCCGCTGGGTCGCGCCGTGATCGGCGGTCTGGGCTTCGCCACCATCGCCACATTGTTCCTGGTTCCGCTGATTTTCAGTCTTGTGCACGGGCGTCGTCAGCACGCCACGCTTGCGACCACCGTCACTCAAGGGGTTTGACATGTCCACCGACACCATCGTATCCAACCCGGGCCCGCGTCGGCGCTCGTCCCGTGGCCTGGTTGTGCTCCTGCTGGGACTGGCCTTGCTGGTCGCCATCGTGGGCTTCGGCGTTGCCGTGCGCGCCACCGAGTCCCGCGACCTGAAGACCTGGACCAACACCCAGGCACTGCCCAACGTCAATCTGGTGACCCCGGGCGTACAGCCCCAGGGACCGGTGCTGAACCTGCCGGGACGGCTGGAGGCCTATTCGCGGGCCTCGATCTTTGCCCGGGTCAACGGCTACCTGAAATCCTGGAAAGTGGACATCGGCAGCCACGTCAAGTCCGGGCAACTGCTGGCCGAGATCGACACCCCGGAACTCGATCAGCAACTGCTGCAGGCCCGCGCCGACCTGGCTTCGGCCCAGGCCAACGCGAACCTGGCCGAAACCACGGCCAAGCGCTGGCAGGCGATGCTCGCGTCCGACTCGGTGTCGCGTCAGGATGTCGATGAGCGCACCAGTGACCTGACGGCCAAGCTGGCGAAGGTCAAGGCGGCCCAGGCCAATGTCGAGCAACTGGTCGCGACCAAGGGCTTCCAGCGCCTGACCGCACCGTTCGAAGGTGTGGTGACGGCACGTTCCACCGACGTCGGTGCGCTGATCAGCGCCGGCGGCAGTGCCGGGCGCGAGTTGTTCGCGGTATCGGACGTCAGCCGCCTGCGGGTCTATGTGCAGGTGCCACAGACCTTCTCGCCACAGATCCGCGTCGGTACCACGGCCCGGCTCACGGTACCCGAGTATCGTCAGGAAGCGTTTACCGCCAAGGTGATCGCCACCGCCGATGCGGTGACCGCGGCGTCCGGCAGTACCCTGGTGCAACTGCTGGTGGACAACCCGGGCGGCCGACTGCTGCCGGGCGGTTACACCAGCGTGCAGTTCGACCTGCCGGTACAGGCCGATGTGCTGCGCCTGCCCGCCAGCGCCCTGGTGTTCGACGACCACGGTATGCGCGTGGCGACCCTGGACGCGAACAATCATGTGCTGTTCAAGACCGTCAGCATCGCCCGCGATTTTGGCGACACGGTGGAAATCGGCAGTGGTCTGCTGGCCAGCGACCGGGTGATCGACACGCCGCCCGATGGCCTGGCCGACAATGATGCGGTGCAAGTGGCCTACAACCCGTCCAACCCGTCGGAGGCCAAACCCCATGGCTAAGTCTCGCATGCCGTGGTCATCGGGCCTGTGGCTGCTCGCCAGCCTTGGCCTGGGCGCCTGTTCCCTGGCGCCGGAGTTGAAAGTGCCTGCCACGCCGGTGGCCGCGCAGTTTCACGACCAGGCGCCATGGACGTTGGCGGCGCCCAACGACCAGGCCAGTCGCGAAGGCTGGTGGCACATCTACAACGATCCGCAACTGGATGCGATGCAGCAACAGTTGCTGAAGAACAACCCCGACCTGAGCGCCGCGCTGGCCCATTACCTCCAGGCCCAGGCGTTTGTTGCCCAGGATCGCTCCGGACTGTTTCCGACCGTCAAGGGCATTGGCAGTGGCCAGCGCCTGCGTCAGTCGGACACCCGGCCGTTGCGCTCGGCCACTTCGCCGGACGTCTATAACTCAGCGACCCTGGGTATCGAGGTAGACTATGAAGTCGACCTGTGGGGACGCGTACGTGACACGGTCGCGGCCGGCAACAGCGACGCCCAGGCGGCCCAGGCCGACCTGGCTTCGGTGCGCCTGAGCCTACAGGCCCAGTTGGCGGACAGCTATATCCGCCTGCGTGGGCTCGACTGGCAGGACCAGTTGCTGCATGAAACCAGCGACGCCTATGCCAAGGCCTTGAGCCTGACCGAAGGCCTGCACGGTGGTGGCATCGTCTCCGGCCTGGATGTGGCGCGGGCGCGGACCCAGTTGTCGACGGTGAAGTCGCAGTTGACCCAGAACCTCGCCCAGCGGGCACTGATCGAACATGCCATTGCCGCGATGCTCGGTGAGTCGGCGTCGACCTACGCCATTGCCCCGAGCACCGCGCCTATTGCGTTGCCAGGCATACCGACGGGCGTGCCTTCGACACTGTTGCAGCGGCGCCCGGATATCGCCGCCGCCGAACGCCGGATCGCCGCGGCCAACGCGCGGATCGGCGTAGCCCGTGCCGCCTGGTTCCCGGCCATTACCCTGAGCGCCCAGGGCGGTTACCAGAGTGACGAGTTCGCGCGCTTGCTGACGGCGCCCAACCTGTTCTGGGCCATCGGCCCGTCGTTGGTGACGACCCTGTTTGACGGCGGCGCCCGCCAGGCCCAGGTAGACATCGCCAAGGCCGCTACCGACGAGGCCGCGGCCAAATATCGTGGGGTGGTGCTCGGCGCGTTCGAGCAGGTCGAGAACAACCTCACGCTGATCGCCGGCTTGGGCAGCGCGCTGGACGACCAGCGCGACGCCGCCGCTGCAGCGCAGTATGCCCAGGACTTGTCCCTGGCACGCTATCGCCAGGGTGCTGTCGGATACCTCGACGTCGTCACCGCGCAAGTCACCTCGCTACAGGCGCAACGCTCGGTGCTCGAGTTGCAGACGCAGCAGTTGAGTGCCAACGTGGGCCTGATCAAGGCACTGGGCGGCGGTTGGAACATCACGCAGTTGAACGCTACCGCCGATGTCGCCGCCAATCGGGACGGCGCCGTCGATACCGCGGCTATCCATTGAAACCAAGGAGTATTGAGCATGACAAACTCATCGGATTACCAGCCACCCAAGGTCTGGACCTGGAACACGGAGAACGGCGGGAAGTTTGCCAGTATCAACCGCCCCATCGCCGGGGCAACCCATGACAAAAAATTGCCGGTAGGGCGTCACCTACTGCAGTTGTATTCCCTGGCGACGCCCAACGGGCAGAAGGTCACCATTCTGCTGGAAGAACTCCTGGCTCTCGGTCACCAGGGCGCGGAATACGATGCCTGGCTGATCCGTATCGGTGAAGGGGAGCAGTTCGGCAGCGGTTTCGTGGACGTGAACCCGAACTCCAAGATCCCCGCGCTGATGGACCACAGCGGGCCGAAGCCGATCCGGATCTTCGAGTCGGGCGCTATTCTGCAGTACCTCGCGGAGAAATTCGGTGCGTTCCTGCCGACCGAGCCTGCCGCTCGTGCCGAGTGCCTGTCCTGGCTGTTCTGGCAGATGGGCAGCGCGCCGTATCTGGGCGGAGGCTTCGGGCATTTCTACGCCTACGCGCCGACGAAGATCGAGTACGCGATCGACCGGTTCGCCATGGAAACCAAGCGTCAGCTCGATGTGCTCGACAAACAGTTGGCGGTCAGCGAGTACATTGCCGGCGACGAGTACAGCATCGCCGACATGGCGATCTGGCCCTGGTACGGTGGCCTGGCGAAAGGGCGGCTTTACGAGGCGGCGGAGTTCCTTTCGGTGCAGGATTACCGGCATGTGCAGCGTTGGGCCGATGCCATCGACGCACGTCCCGCGGTACAGCGTGGGCGGATGGTCAACCGGGTGTTTGGCGAGCCTTCCAGCCAATTGCGCGAACGTCACGATGCCGCGGATTTCGAAACGCGTACCGAAGACAAGCTGGACACTGTAAGCCAGTGACACGAGAGCCCCGGTAAAAGAAAACCCTCTACTCGCCCGAACAGGCGAGTAGAGGGTCAATCAGCCTCAGCGAAGCTGGGGCGTGGGTGTATCAGCGCTTACTGCTTTATGCCTGAGCATGATTTTCAGCGCTACCGGTGTCTCTTCGTCGTGGACGACGAGCAACCGCAGATCCAGCCAGGTAGCACCCGACTGGCATGTCCAGGGGGCAAAGTAGTCAAGACTGAAGTCAAAGTACGGGGGGACCTCGACCCAGGTCTTGAACACTATTGCGCTGTAAGCCGCGTGCAACAACGAACTCAGGCGAAAGCCATGCTTGGCGATGCTGGGCTGTCGATCAATGTCTACCGCTTCACTCCAGACATCGTCAGTGATGACAATCGGCAACTTGAGCAGTTCCAGTTGCTGTAAGGTGCAAGCACTTGGTTTCATGGTTCTCTCCTGCAGGATTGAGCGCGGAGAGACACCACACCCATACGGGGAGTGTTCCCCGCGCGGGTTGAAACGGTTTTGTAGCGAAACGCTTATCTTGTCCGGGCTTTACGCACTACCAACGGATTGAGACCGGCTGGCAGGGTAGTAAGGCTTCGGGTCAGAGCGGGTACAGGTATTGAGCAAGGATGTGGTCAAAGCCGATCTTGAGGAGCGGAAACACCACACTTGCGACAACGATGCCCAACTGCCAATAGACGAATCTGTTTTTCGACTTCAAGTCCTTGATGGAAGACTCGAGCAAAGTGCTTTTTTCGTCGGTCAGGCTTTCCTGTTTCTTCATCACGGCATGCAGGCTGTTGCCTTTTCTGTCGATTGCAGAAAACAGTTCGTCGCCTTGTTTCTCCACCAGCAACTTGAGGTTGTCCACCTGATTGACGAGGAGGCGATTCAATGTGGCTATCTGCTCGCTCTGTCGTTCGACCAGCTTATGGAGTTGCGCGGTCTGTTCTTCGAACGAACTTCGAACACCTCTGATCGAACCACGCATCTCGCCAGCAATGTCAGAAATCGATTTTCTCATCTGGTTTTCGGTTCGCGCCAGATCGGGTTTCAGGGCAAGAATCTGCACCTCTTCCCGGCAAGCCTCGGTAACTGCCCTGGCTTTCTCCGGTGGAACTCTGAGTGTTATCAGCGCTTCGTACAGCGACATTTTCAGGCTCATGGTGTCTCCTCCATCAAATGAGTGACGGAGACACCCCCTGACGGTTGGTCTCCGTCAGGATAGGCGTGGTGCATTCGGTCGGCGAGGGCATCGACGACTGTTCGCGCTTCCGAATGCTGGGCGAACTTCGGGCGATCAATGCGCAATATGCGCACCGTGGCCTTGAAGATCGCGACCACTTGGGCTGGTGCTGTCGATGACAGCTGACCAGGTCACATGATCGATCCAGGGCGGCTGGACTGGCTAGTCAGGCACTTCCTTCCCATGCATGGGAAAAGGCGTCTCAGCGTGTTTTCAATTCGATCAGGGCGCTTCTCAGGGAATCAGGCCGGCAAGCCGATACGAACCGATCAGTTGGTCATAGATCGCGATGTCGTTGCGTCCCCTCGACACCAGCTGCGCGCCCTGGATCGCGGCAAAGATGGAAAACGCCTGCTGCCTGAGGGCTTCGGGCTGTGCATCCGCCTGCTCCAGGGCCAGCACCCTGGTCAGCCAGGCGATGTTGGCGTCCGTGAAGGCTTTCACTTCGACCTGCACTTCTGGCGGCAGGTCGTGGTGCTCGGCGGCCAGGATGCCGCACAGGCACATGCGGTTGCCATTCTCCAGGGCGGCGCGAAAGACCGCCGTGTATTCCTTCAGCATCGAGGACGGTTCCCGGGAGGCGGTCAGGAACTGCTCGAACAAAACCACGGCACCTTCGGTATAACGCCGGGCCAGCGCGGCCCCCAGGTCGCCCTTGGTGGGGAAGTGATAGTGGATGCTGGCGCTCTTGATGCCGACGTCCTTGGCCAGTTCGCGAAAACTCAGGGCGTTATAGCCGCGAGCCTGCACAACTGTTTGCGCTGCTTGCAGGATGGTTTGCCGGGTGTCTGTGGTCATGAAGGTTTTTGCCTACCTATCGATAGATATGCGTTGACAAGGGGATGTCGTTGGTTTCATTGTCTACCTTCCGATAGGTAGATGGCAATGGAGTCAAGAATGAAGATTTACGATATGCCCGGTTTCCCCAGCCCGTTGCGCGTTCGTGTGGCTTTGGCCGAGAAGGGATTGGCCTCGCGGGTCGAGTTCGTCCGGGTCGATGTGCCGTCCGCCGAGCACAAGCAGCCGGCTTTCCTGGCGAAGAACCCTACCGGCACCGTGCCGGTGCTGGAGCTGGATGACGGTACTTACCTGGCCGAATGCACGGCCATTACCGAGTACCTCGACAACCTTGATGGCAATCCCACGCTCACCGGTACGACGCCGAAGGAGAAGGGGGTGATCCACATGATGCAGAAACGTGCCGACGATCAGTTGATCGACGCCATCGGTATCTACTTCCACCATGCGACCGAGGGGCTCGGCGCCGGGCTCAAGCCCTACAAGAGTCCCGAGTGGCAGGAGCGGGCGGTCTGGGGCGAGAGGAATCGCGACAAGGCCATCAACGGCATGCGTTATTTCGACCAGGTCCTGCAGACCCGGCCATACGTGGCCGGCGATCACTTCTCGATGGCGGATATCACCGTCTGGGCGGGCCTGGCCTTTGCCGGTTTTGCGCAGATTGCAATCCCGGAGGAATGCACGGCGCTGGTGGCCTGGAACGCCAGGGTCAGTGAGCGCCCCAGCGTGAAAAATCCGGCCTGATCGCGCGTGTTGTAACGTTTACCCGGCACCCAGCAACCCGGTGCCGGTCTCGGCCGCGGACACCCCCTGTCCGCCAGCCAGCACCCGTTCCACATATTGCGCCGGCGTGCTCCCGAGCAAGCTGCGAAACATATAGATAAAGGCGCTCGAACTGCGATAACCCAGTGCCTGGGCCACTTCGTTGATCGACACGCCTTCCACCAGCCGGCAGATCGCCTCGTCGACCCGCACCTGCAAGCGCCAGTGATGAAAGGTCACCCCGGTTTCTTCCTTCATCCGTCGCGCCAGGGTCCGTGAACTGGCACCGATGCGCTCACCCCATTCTTCCAGGGTGTCGTTGTTGTCCGGGCTTTGCAGGATGGCATCGCAGACTCGCCGCAACCGACGATCCAGGGGCATCGGCAGGTTGTTGTTCTGCCGGGACGCCTGGCCCAGCAGATGGATCAGCAGCCCGGAGGCCTGCTGGCGGGGTGGCTCGGCCAGGTTCGGGCTGTCATTGAGCATCAGGATCAGCTCGCGCATCAGCGGCGTCATGGTCAGCACGCAGCATTCATCCCAGCGCCAGGGCACGGCGTGGGGTTCGAGGTACACCGAGCGCATCGAGATTTCGCCAACCATGCGCACTTCATGGGTCACACCCGCCGGAATCCACAACGCCCGCATGGGCGCCAGGGTCCAGGCCCCGGTTTCGGTGGTCACCCGCATCAATCCCCGTGGCGAATACATGAGCTGGATCCGGGCGTGGGAGTGAGGTTGCTGCCTGGCCCCCGAGGCATAGTCATACGCCCTGACCAGTAGTGGCGGGGCGTCCTCCGGAAACTCTCGGTAGGGGGTAATGGCTGCTTTTGGGGCGGGATGGTCGTGAGCGGCAGAAAAGCGCCAATTCTGTCCTTTCATCGATACAAGTTGTCCTGAAGCCAAGTAAACAGACTGGCAAAATTAATGCAAACCAATCGCATTTACAACTACCAGAGCCACTGATTCTCATGAGCAGAAGTAAGCTTGAACGCTTTGCGCACGTTCCCTCGCCTTGCCGGCTGACGTTTAACCGCCTTCTGTTCGCTCCCCTGGCGTTGGCCGCGGCAGTGGCGCAGGCTCAATCGGCTCCGGAGACAGTGTTGCCGCAAACCCAGATTCTCGGCGACCAGGCTACACAGAATGTCGCCGTGACTGAAGGCACCGACAGCTACAAACCGGCCCTGGTGACCGTCGGCAAGGTGCCGGTGCAGCCCAAGGACCTGCCGGGTTCGGTCTCGGTGATCACCCGTCAGCGCATGGACGACCAGGCCATGACCACGGTCGATGACGCCTTGCGCAATACCCCCGGGATCACCGCCGTGACCTACGGTGACGGCACCAGCTACTTCCAGTCCCGCGGTTATGCCGCCGAGGTGCAGTTCGACGGCTTGCCGGCCAACAACGGCCTGCAGTACCTGCCGCAGTTCGACCTGGCGATGTACGACCGGGTCGAGGTCCTGCGCGGGCCCGCCGGGCTGCTGCAAGGCTTCGGCAATCCCGGCGGTACGGTCAACCTGGTACGCAAGCGTCCCCAGGATGTGTTCGGCCTGAGCGGCGCGGTGTCGGCCGGCTCCTGGGACAGCTACCGCACCGAATGGGATGTCACCGGGCCGCTGAACGACAGCGGCACTATCAAGGGGCGCCTGGGTTTCAGCGGTCGCGATGAACGAAGCTTCCAGGACGACGGTAAGACCGGCCAGGGGCTGATCTACGGTTCGCTCGCCTTTGACCTGGATCCGGACACCGAGCTGACGGTTGGCATGGCCCAGCAGAAAATCAACCTGAATGGCGTGGATTACGGCTTGTCGACGTTCACCAACGGTCGTTTTGTCGATTCGAAACGCTCGGGCTTCTACGGCACCGACTGGAGCTACGCCGACACCGACATGACCGAAATCTATGCCGATCTGGTGCACCGCTTCGGCAATGGTTGGCAGAACCGTACGGCGATCAACTACCGCACTTCGGAGGTCAGTTCCAAGTACGGCTACATCGACGGCCAGGTCAATCCCGATCGCTCCGCCGACTACTGGCTGCAGCGCCAGCAGGACCGTTATCGCTGGGTCGGCGTCGACTCTTATGTCAACGGCCCGTTCGAGTTGTTCGGCCGCACCCATGAGCTGATGCTCGGGGTCAACTATGCCGAGAGCCACCAACACAGCCTGTCGGGCGGCACCAGTGGCGGGGTGGTCGACATCGACAACATAAATGTGCCCAACACTGATATTCCCTACAGCTTTGGTACCACCTCCGACACCCGCCAATACGGCGTCTATGGACAGGTCACCTTCAAGCCGGTGGACGACTTGTCGCTAATCCTCGGCGGTCGCCAGAACCACTATGAAAGCTCGCGGCAGAACCTGCTGCCGTCGAACGGGGCGACGGTCGACGACCCCGACCAGAACAAGTTCACCCCCTATGCTGGTGTGGTCTACGGTGTGAACTCCTGGCTGTCGGCGTACGCCAGCTACTCGGATATCTTCACGCCGTCCCAGGCCTTCCAGACCACCGCCAGCGGCAGTGTGCTCAAGCCACGTACCGGCCACCAGGCCGAAGTCGGCCTCAAGAGCGACTTCCTCGACGGCCGCCTCGGCGCCTCGCTGGCAGTGTTCCAGATCGACGACCAGAACCGTCCGGTGGCCGACGACGCCAACCCCGGCCGCTGGTTGGCCCAGGGCAAGGCCCGCAGCAGCGGTTTCGAGGCGCAAGTCACTGGCAAGGTGCTGCCGAACTGGGATGTACAGGCCGGCTACACCTACCTGCAGACCCGGTTGCTGGGGGCGGCGGCCAGCGATGGCAGTATCCAGGACCCGGAAGAACCCAAGCACATGCTCAAGCTCTGGAACACCTACCACTTCGAGGGTGACACCCTGAACAACTGGCGTGTCGGCGGCGGTGTTCGTGCCCAGAGTCGCACCACCCGCAATGAAGTCAGCTACCAGGGCGGTTATGCGGTGGTGGACGGCCTGATCGGCTACAAGATCGACGAACACCTGGACCTGGCCCTGAACATGAACAATCTGCTGGACCGTACCTACTATGCGCGGGTGCCTTCCAACTACTACGGCCTGTATGGCGATCCCCGCAATGCCACGCTGACCCTGCGGGTGAAGTACTGATAACCCATGACGCCGACCAGACAATCCAACCCCTCGACTCCTGGCCTCGATATCCGGCCAGGAGACTCCAGTACACCGTTCGCGTTGTTGCTGGACATGCTCCAGGGCGCGCGCGGCTGGCTTTTGCTCGCGGGCATGGCGAGCCTGCTCAGTGGCTTCGGCAGTGCCGCCATGGTGGCGCTGATCAATCAGGCGCTGTCGGCCCAGGGTGATGAGCTGGGTGCGCTGGGTCTGCGCTTCATGCTGCTGGGGATCGCCGTGCTGCTGTTGCGGCTGCTGTCACAGACCCTGTTCATGTACCTCGGACAGAGGGCCAAGGCCAGCGTGCGCCTGCGTACCATCCGGCATATCGCCAACGCCTCCTATGCTCATCTGGAGCGCTACGGCGGCGGACGCCCCCTGGCGATCCTGACCGGCGACCTGGACACGCTGGTGGTGCTGTTCATCAACCTGCCGACCATCATGATGCAGAGCACGGTGATCATCGGCTGCCTGGCCTACCTGGGCTGGTTGTCCTGGCAGATCCTGCTGTTCGCGCTGCTGGCCATCGCCATCGGTGCGGCGGGCTTCCTGCTGGTCAACAGCCGGGCCCTGGAGCATCTGCGCGGGTCACGGCAGCGCGAGGATGACCTGATCCAGCAGTTCCGCGCACTGTTCGACGGCGCCAAGGAGCTCAAGCTGCACCGTTCCCGCCGTCGTACCTTTATCGACGACACGCTGGCGCCGCATATCGAGTCGGTGCGGGTGCAACGGACTCTGGGTTATGTGCTGTTCAGCGCGGCGTCGAGCTGGGGCAACCTGATCCTGTTCGCCTTTGTCGGCCTGACGCTGTTCGTGCTGTCGCGCACCTATGGCGTCGACCACCAGGTGATGTCCGGCTACGCGATGATCTTCCTCTACATGATCCTGCCGATCGAAGGCCTGCTGGCGGCGTTGCCGACCCTGGGCTCGGCGCGCATTGCCCTGGAGCGGATCGCCCGGCTGGAGGTGCAGTTGCCGGCCGAGATCGCGGGCGAGCAGGGCGGTGACAGCGCCTTCCAGCGCATCGAATTGCGCGGCCTGACGCACCGTTACTTTCGTGAAAAGGAAAACAGCTATTTCATGCTCGGCCCCGTTGACCTGACGTTCTCGCCGGGGGAGATCACCTACCTGATCGGCGGCAACGGCAGCGGCAAGACCACCCTGGCCAAGCTGCTGGTGGGGCTGTATGAGGGCGAGGGCGGCAGCGTGCTGCTGGACGGCGGGCCGGTCGAGGCGGCGACGCGCGATGCCTATCGCCAGCGCTTTTCCACGGTGTTCAGCGATTTCTTCCTGTTCGACACGCTGCTGGGGGTGATGCCGCCGCACCTGGAGCCCCAGGCCCGGGCCTTGCTCAAGGCGCTGCAACTGGAACACAAGGTGAGTATCGCGGACGGTGCGTTCACTACCCTCAACCTGTCCCAGGGCCAGCGCAAGCGCCTGGCCTTGCTGGTGGCACTGCTTGAAGACCGGGCCTTCTACGTCTTCGACGAATGGGCGGCGGACCAGGACCCGGCTTTCAAGGAGGTGTTCTACAAAAGCCTGCTGCCGGACCTCAAGGCCCGAGGCAAGGCCGTGCTGGTGATCACCCATGATGACCGTTATTTCTCCCTGGCCGATCGTTGCATCAAGCTCGACACCGGCCAGATCGTTGCCGATGCGCCGGGTGCCGTCAGTGCAGAGGAGTCGTCCGTTCGATGAGCATGCTTGAGTCGAGTCCCATCGTCGAAGCCCCCGGGACGCTTCAGGGGCCGGGTCTGTTCCGGCTGGACGGTGCCAGCGTGAAGGTCGGTACCCGGACCTTGTTGCACCCCATGGACCTGCGCCTCGAGCAAGGCCGCATCTATGGCCTGATCGGGCATAACGGCTCCGGCAAGTCGACCTTGCTCAAGCTGCTGGCCCGGCAACAGACGGCCAGCGCCGGTTCCCTGCAACTGGGCGATAAACCGCTGCACGGCTGGTCGTCGCGGGCCTTTGCCCGACAGATCGCCTACCTGCCGCAGCAGCCGCCCGAGGTCGATGGCCTGCTGGTGCGGGAACTGGTGGCGCTGGGGCGACATCCCTGGCACGGCGCCCTCGGTCGGTTTGGCGCCGAGGATCGCGATTGGGTGGAACAGGCGATGCTGGCCACCGATGTCGCGCAGTATGCCGAGCGCCCCGTGGACAGTCTCTCCGGTGGCGAGCGTCAGCGGGCGTGGATTGCGATGCTGGTGGCGCAGAACTGTCGCTGCATGCTGCTCGACGAACCCACCTCGGCCCTCGATATCGGCCATCAACTGGCGGTGCTCGAACTGGTCCGCGACCTCTGCCGGCAGCGCGGCATGGGCGCGGTGATCATCCTCCACGATGTCAATATGGCCGCCCGTTTCTGTGACGAGATCATTGCCTTGCGTGAAGGGCGCCTGCAATTGCAGATCAGCGCGGGCGACATGCTTCAGGAGAGGCATCTCGAACAGGTCTACGGTGTGCCGATGGGGGTGGTGACCGATCCCGCCAGCGGGCGCCTGATAGGTTTTGCGCGATGAGTGCGCAGCTAAGTCGTCGGCGTATCCTGCAATGGATGGCCAGTGCGCCGCCGGCACTGTGGATGAACCGTCCATGGGCTTCGATGCAGCCCCCGACGCCCTCAAGGATCATTCCGCTGAGCTGGGAGCTGGCCGAAACACTGCTGGCGCTGGGACATGCGCCTATCGCCTTGCCGCTGCCCGACTGGTACACCCGGACCATTGTCGAGCCGCCTTTGCCCGAGGGGGTGGTCGATATCGGTCTGCTGTACCAGCCCAGCTTCGAACTGCTTCGGCAACTGACGCCCGACCTGCTGATCCTGACACCCGGGCATATTGGCTTGAAGCCGATGCTCGAACGCCTGGCGCCGACGGTCACGTTCGGTGCTTACATGAGCACCGCACGGCCTTATCCGGCCCTGCAACAGGAAACCCGGCGGATGGCCCGGGTGCTCGATTGCCTCCCGCGCGCCGAGTCTCTGCTTGCCGAAACCGAACAGGTCTTCGAAACGGTAAGCCGCTGTCTGGCCGTGCAGCCCGCTGTTACCACAAGGCCGACCTTCGTTGCCGATGCGGTGGATGAATACCATCTGCGGGTGTACGGCGCCGGCAGCCTGTTCGATACGGTGCTGGCAAGGATTGGCGTGAGCAATGCGGCCCATCCGGTCGATGTCGGGGCTGGCGGCTGGAGCAGCAATTCGGCCGGGTATGCCCTGGTGCCCTTGCAGCGGCTTGCCGGTGTTCCCGAGGCCAACCTGCTGCTGGTCGGGCCGGTGGCATCGAACGTACAGGCGGCCCTGCAACAAAGCCCGGTCTGGCGGGCCATGCCTTGTGTGCGCGAGGGGCGTGTCGCGCGCCTGCCAGTGATCGCACCCTATGGCGGCCTGGTGTCGCTGCAACGTTTCGCCCGTGCGGTGGCGGTGGCCTTGTATCGAACGGCCCATCAGGAGCCTGCCAGTGTCTAGTGTTCGTCTGTCTTTTGTCCCTCGGGGTTGCCTGTGGCTGGTGTGCGGCCTGTTGGCGCTGGCCGTTGTCCTGGCCGCCCTGCAAGTGGGTGCGATGCTGGGAAGCCGGCCTTGGTTGGCAGCATTGCTGCACCCGGATCCCCGTGACCTGTCCCAGGTGCTGCTGCACGAATCGCTGTTGCCCCGCGTCGCGATGGCGCTGTTGTGTGGCGCGGCGCTGGGCCTGGCCGGTACGTTGATACAACAGGTGCTGCGCAATCCGTTGGCCGAGCCGATGACCCTGGGTATTTTTCCCGGCGCTTATCTGGCATTGGCGCTCTATACCCTCTACGCCCCCGAGGGCTGGGGCGGCGGGCGCGAACTGGTGGCCCTCGGCGGCGGTGCGCTGGCGGTGCTGGTGGTGCTGGCATTGGCCTGGCCCCAACGGTTGTCGCCGATGGCGGTGATCCTCTCGGGCATGGTGGTCAATCTCTACTGCGGCGCGGTCAGCCTGGCGATCGCGTTGGTGCACTTCGACTTTCTGCTCGGCTTGCAGATCTGGGGCGGCGGCGCGTTGGAACAGGCCGGCTGGCAACCCGGTCGACACCTGGCGATTGGGTTGCTGGCCTGTGCGCTGGCCGTGTGGGTTATCCGGCGGCCGCTGGTGTTGCTCGACAGCGGCGAAAGCACCGCCCGCAGCCTCGGAGCGAAGGTTGGGCGCACGCGTCTGCTCGCTCTGCTGGTAGCGGTGGTGCTGACAGCCCTGGTGGTGGCGCAGGTGGGTGTGATCGGTTTTCTCGGCCTGGCGGCGCCCGCGTTGGCCCGCTTGCTCGGTGCGCGAACCCTGTACCAGCGCCTGTGGTGGTCGAGCGGGATCGGCGCGGCCATCTTGTGGGCCACCGACCAGGTTGTCCTGCTGCTGTCGACCACGGACTCGTTTTCGGCTCACCTGATTCCGACCGGCACCGTCACCTCATTGCTCGGCGTGCCGTTGCTGATTGCCATGCTGCCTCGCCTGCGCAGCGGCATTGCCGGTCAGTGGAAACCCAACTGGCCGAACGGCAAGGGTTTCACGTCGACACGCGGCTGGGGGCTGGCGACGCTGCTGCTCGTCGGTCTGTTCCTGTCGTTTGCCGTGTCCCGGGGACTGGAGGGCTGGCATATCGCGAGTCCGGCCCAGGTGCAGGCGCTGCTGTTCTGGCAGTTGCCCCATAGCGTGATCGCCGCGGCGGCCGGGGGGCTGCTGGCGTTGGCCGGGACCTTGCTGCAGCGTGCCACGGCCAACCCGATGGCCAGTCCCGATCTGCTTGGGGTCAGCTCCGGCGGAGCCATGGGAATAGTTGTCGCAGTCTTCATGGTCAGCCAGCCGTCCCCGGCCATCCTCTTCGGCGCCTGCCTGAGCGGTTCGCTGCTCGCCCTGGCCGGGCTGCTGTGGCTGGGGCGGGGCGCCTTTACCCCGCAACGCCTGCTGCTGATCGGTGTCGCGGTGAGTGCCTGGTTCCAGGCCATGGTCAGTGCGACCCTGGCCAGCGGCGATCCCCGCGCGGCATTGATGCTGCAATTGGTGACGGGGTCGATCTACTACATTCCCTCGACCCTGGCCTGGGCCGCCGCCGCGCTATTGCTGCTGGGCCTGTGCCTGGCGCCGCTGTTCTCGCGCTGGCTCAAGGCGTTTTCGCTGGGCGAGGGCGCGGCGGCGAGTGTCGGCGTGCCGGTGGCCCGTGCACGTTTGCTGATTCTGCTGTTCGCCGGTGTGTTGACCACCATGGCGACCCTGCTGGTGGGGCCGTTGTCCTTTATCGGCCTGCTGGCGCCGCATATTGCCCGGCTGGTGGGGGCACGCCAGCCGCTGCAACAGCTATGGGCCGCTGCGGTATTTGGCGTGATCCTGATGATCGTCGCGGAGTGGCTGGGCAGGCAGTTGATCTTCCCGCAGCAAATGCCCGCCGGGCTGACGGCCACCCTGTTGGGCGGACCGTACCTGGTGCTGTTGATGCTCTATCGGCGCAAGGCCTGAGGATCAGGGTTGTGGCGCAAGGGCGGCCCGGGCCTGGTCGAGTGCCGCTTCGACTTCCAGGAGCTTGAGTTCCAGGGTCTGGGTGGTCGTGCGTTGCTCGTCGCTGGTCTGCCGGAGTGTCTCCGTGGCCTGCTGGGCCACCCGCAGGCGCTCCTGGAGGAGGGTGCGCTCGCTTTCCAGCTGGATCGCGCGGTCCAGTAGCTGTTCCTCGCGTTTGGCCGCCTTGTGCAGTTGCTCCTGGGACTGTTTCAGTTCCTTCATCAGCCCACGGCTTTCTGCCAGCAGGCGCTCGTTGTCGCGGTGCAACTGGGTGATTTCATCCTGGCGCACCAGCGCGCTCTGCTGGGCCTGGCGCAACTCCATCTGCACCTGTTGCAATTGCCCTTCATGGCGCCGCTGTTCCTGCTCACGTTGCTCTTTGGCGGCACTGCGGAAGTGCTCCAGAGCGTCACGGGCATGCTGGTGCTTGTCTTCCAGCGAGCGGATCTGTTCTTCCTTGTCCTTGAGGCGCAGCTCGCTGTCGCTGAGGGCCTGGCTCAGGCCGGCATTGCGGGTCTGTTCGGTCTGCAGCATGGAGCGGGTGGTCTGCAGGTCCTGGGACTCCTGTTCCAGGGCCGCCGCCTGGACCTCGAACTGCTGCTGGAGCTGCTCCAGCTTCTGCGTGGTCTCCGCCAGTTGCACCTGCCATTGGGCCTGCTGTTCCTGCCAGCGGGTTTCGGACCGTTCCAGCGGTTCCCGGGCCTGTTCCTGCAGGCGCTGGGCGAGGCGGGCGACCAACGCGGCCAGCTCTTCCTCGAGATCCTCCTGGGGCACCGCCAGGCGTTGGTCGCTTTCGGCCAGTTCCTTCAGGTAGCGATGGATGGTGGTTTTCGAGCCCGTATTGCCCATTTCGATACGTACCGCATCAATGCTGGGGTTTTCGCCACGGGCGAGGATCGCCAATCGCGCGGTTTGCACCACCGCCTTGTTCACGCCGCCGCGAGCCATGTCTTCTCCTACGATTTCGTACTGTAGTATGTAGCCTGTATTTACATAGCATATCACTAAAAAATGATAAGCCAATATTGATCGTTAATAACATGGGATATACTGGTATTACCCCTTGTGAGAGGCGGTTTTCAATTTTCAAACGGCTCTTTGCGTACACCTCTGGAATATCTGCCCATGAGCGAGCTGGATCGCTATCTGCACGCCGCCACGCGGGACAACACCCGTCGCAGCTATCGGGCTGCCATCGAGCACTTCGAGGTAAGTTGGGGCGGATTCCTGCCGGCCACCGGCGACAGCGTGGCGCGTTACCTGGTGGCCCATGCCGGGCTGCTTTCGATCAATACGCTCAAATTGCGTCTTTCGGCCCTGGCCCAATGGCACAGCAGTCAAGGGTTTGCCGATCCGACCAAGGCGCCGGTGGTGCGCAAGGTGTTCAAGGGCATCCGCGCCCTGCATCCGGCGCAGGAAAAACAGGCCGCGCCCTTGCAGTTGCAGCATCTGGAGCAAGTGATCGCTTCACTGGAGAGCGAGGTCCAGGCCGCGTTGGCCCGGCAGGATCGACCACGATTGCTCCGGGCCCGGCGCGATGCGGCACTGATCCTGCTGGGGTTCTGGCGCGGCTTTCGCAGCGATGAGCTGTGCCGGCTGGAGATCGAGCACGTACTGGCGCAGTCGGGAGCCGGTATCACCCTGTACCTGCCGCGCAGCAAAAACGACCGGGATAACCTCGGGCGCACCTATCAGACTCCCGCCCTGCAACGGCTCTGTCCGGTGCAGGCCTATATCGAGTGGATCAATTGCGCGGCGCTGGTGCGTGGCCCGGTGTTTCGTGGCATTGATCGCTGGGGCAACCTGGGCGAGGAGGGGCTACACGCCAACAGCGTCATTCCTTTGTTGCGCCAGGCCCTGGCGCGCGCCGGCATCGCCGCCGAGCACTACACCAGCCACTCCCTGCGCCGGGGTTTTGCCACCTGGGCCCATCGCAGCGGCTGGGACCTCAAGTCGCTGATGAGTTATGTCGGCTGGAAAGACCTGAAATCGGCCATGCGCTACGTCGAGGCCAGCCCGTTTGCCGGCATGGGGCTGCTCGGCGAAAAAACGGTCCAGCCAGGATCATAAGATTTCTTCTATTAATACAGCAGGCTTATAGCGAAAACCAATCGCGAGCATCAGCTTTGCCAATGAGCCAGAACGCAAAAGAATGGCTAGGATTCTCCCATCAACTTCTTAACCCCTGACGGAGAGTCAACGATGCCTATCATCAACAGCCAAGTTAAACCGTTCAAAGCAACCGCTTACAAAAACGGCAATTTCGTCGAAGTGTCGGACGCTGACCTGAAAGGCAAATGGTCGGTAGTGTTCTTCTACCCAGCCGACTTCACCTTCGTTTGCCCGACCGAACTGGAAGACCTGGCTGACAACTACGACGCGTTCCAGAAACTGGGCGTTGAAATCTACAGCGTGTCGACCGACACCCACTTCGCCCACGCTGCCTGGCACAACACTTCGCCAGCCATCGGCAAGATCCAGTACACCATGATCGGCGACCCGACCCTGACCATCTCCCGCAACTTCGACGTACTGATCGAAGAAGCTGGCCTGGCAGACCGTGGCACCTTCGTGATCAACCCAGAAGGCCAGATCAAGATCGTTGAGCTCAACGATGGCGGCGTAGGCCGTGACGCTTCCGAGCTGCTGCGCAAGATCAAGGCCGCTCAGTACGTGGCTGCCCACCCGGGTGAAGTCTGCCCAGCCAAGTGGCAGGAAGGCGAGGCCACCCTGGCTCCGTCCCTGGACCTGGTCGGCAAGATCTAAACCAGTGAGTCAGCCAAGGGCGGTCATCCGCACTTCATAAGTCAGCCGCACCGCCCAATAACGCCCGGGTGGTAATCACCTGGGCGTTGTTATTTCTACCGTATTGAAAAAGGGAAATCGCCCGCATGTTGGACGCCAATCTTAAAGCCCAGTTGAAGTCGTACCTGGAACGGGTTACGCAACCGATCGAGATCGTCGCCTCCCTTGATGACGGCGCGAAATCTCAGGAAATGCTCGCGCTGCTCAAAGATGTCGCCAGTCTTTCCACCCAGATCACCTTGTTGGACAACGGCACCGATGCGCGCAAGCCATCGTTCTCGTTGAATCGCCCGGGAGCCGATATCAGCCTGCGTTTCGCCGGCATCCCCATGGGCCACGAATTCACTTCGCTGGTGCTGGCCTTGCTGCAAGTCGGCGGCCACCCATCGAAGGCCAGTGTCGAAGTGATCGAACAGATCCGTTCGCTCAAGGGCGAGTTCAACTTCGAGACTTACTTCTCGCTGTCCTGTCAGAACTGCCCGGACGTGGTCCAGGCGCTGAACCTGATGGCGGTGCTGAACCCGAACATCCGTCACGTCGCCATCGACGGCGCGTTGTTCCAGGACGAAGTCAACGATCGCAAGATCATGGCCGTACCGAGTGTCTACCTCAATGGCGTGAATTTCGGCCAGGGCCGCATGGGCCTCGAGGAAATCCTCGGCAAGCTCGACACCGGCGCCCTCGAGAAACAGGCGGAAAAACTCAACGCCAAGGACGCCTTTGACGTCCTCGTGGTCGGCGGTGGCCCGGCCGGTGCCGCGGCAGCCATCTACGCTGCCCGCAAAGGTATCCGCACCGGTGTCGCAGCCGAGCGTTTCGGTGGCCAGGTGCTGGACACCATGGCGATCGAGAACTTTATCTCGGTCCAGGAAACCGAAGGGCCGAAACTGGCCAGCGCCCTGGAAGAGCACGTTCGCCAGTACGACGTCGATATCATGAACCTGCAGCGTGCCAGTGCCCTGGTGCCGGCGAAGAATGCCGGTGAGCTGCACGAAGTCCGCTTCGAAAGTGGTGCCAGCCTCAAGGCCAAGACCGTGATCCTCGCCACCGGCGCCCGCTGGCGTGAAATGGGTGTGCCAGGTGAACAGGAATACAAGGCCAAGGGTGTGTGCTTCTGCCCGCACTGCGATGGCCCGCTGTTCAAGGGCAAGCGTGTCGCCGTGATCGGTGGCGGCAACTCCGGTGTCGAGGCGGCCATCGACCTGGCCGGTATCGTCAGCCACGTGACGCTGCTGGAATTCGACAGCAAGCTGCGTGCCGACGCTGTACTGCAACGCAAGCTCTACAGCCTGCCGAACGTCAATGTCATCACCAGTGCTCTGACCAGTGAGGTCAAGGGCGATGGTCAGAAGGTCACCGGCCTGGTCTACAAGGACCGTGATTCCGGTGAGTTCAACACCATCGAACTGGAAGGTATCTTCGTGCAGATCGGTCTGCTGCCGAATACCGACTGGCTCAAGGGCAGTGTCGAGTTGTCGCCCCGGGGCGAGATCATTGTCGATGCACGCGGCGAGACTTCGCTGCCGGGTATCTTCGCTGCCGGTGACGTCACCACGGTGCCGTACAAGCAGATCGTGATCGCGGTGGGCGAGGGGGCCAAGGCTTCGTTGAGCGCCTTCGATCACCTGATCCGCACCTCCGCTCCGGCCTGATTGAACGCTACATAACTTGCCGATCGTTCCCACGCAGAGCGTGGGAATGCCTCACTGGACGCTCTGCGTCCGCTTCTGTGACGCAGAGCGTCACGGGCTGTATTCCCACGCAGAGCGTGGGAACGATCATATAGCGCATTAAAAAGCCCCATGGATCGACGATCCATGGGGCTTTTGCATTGGCGGGTGTGATCAGGCGTCTTGCAGCGGCGCCGGCTGGATGATCTCGACCCAATAGGCGTCCGGATCCTTCACGAAAGCCAGGCTTTTCATGCGGCCATCCGTCAGGCGTTTCTGGAACTCCACGCCCAGGTCCTCGAAGCGCGCGCAGGCGGCACGGATGTCCGGCACCGAGATGCAGATATGGCCGAAGCCACGCGGATCGGTGTTGCCGTTGTGGTAGGCGAAATCGGGGTCGTTCTCGGTGCCGTGGTTGTGGGTCAGTTCCAGGATGCCGGGAATCGACTTCATCCATTGTGTGCGCGTTGCCGCATCGGCCGGAATCTGCGATTTGTCCACCAGGGCAAGGAAATACAGGCTGAACTCGGCTTCCGGGAAGTCACGTTTCTCCACCAGGGAGAAGCCCAGTACACGGGTGTAGAAATCCAGGGACTGGGTGGCGTCCTTGACACGCAGCATGGTGTGGTTGAACACGAAGCCCTGGGTGGCGGTGTCGGGTTGGGCGGTAACGCCGGGGAATGTGTTCAGGTCGTGCAGGCTCATAAGCCCTCCGCGAAGGTGGTGAAGGCGGTCGATCGATAAAACACCGGCACGGGCTGGCCGGTCTCGGACCTTGTGGGATACAGGATGATACGTAAAGCGCAGTCGCACTCCAAATCCTGTCGGTGAATTCTAGGGATTCAGGGCGACGGGGAGGTAATAGCGGGGTACTTCGGGGGAAGGGATAAGTTATATGAAGTGCAGGTGGATAAACGTCGGGGCATAAAGAAGCCCGCCGAAGCGGGCATTGGGGCGCTAATCCTTTAGCAGCCTTCATCCTGTAAGAGTCGATGTGAAAAAAATGTGAAGGCTTCGAACGGGTATCTTTTATCCGACCGGCGTCGAGGTGGGTGATGAGGGTGCGCGGCTGTGCGAGATTTTTTACATCACCTGCTTCGAATGGAAATAACTGACAGCGTTCAAGGAACATGCGGTACTTACTGGCCAGTTGTCATTAGTTGTGCGGGAGATGAAATCAGCAACAGGGCGGAACTCTGTTGGAGGTAATCTGTCGTGCGCTTGTTTTCCGTGGCGGTCGCCTTGAACAGTCTTTGAAAGAGTCGCGCGGCCTTGTGACTTGTTAATCAATGAGACGTGTTGTTATTCCATAAAAAACCCTGCATTTACAGGGTTTTTATGGGAGTGGTAGAAGTTAACCGCGTAGCCAGGAGTCCACGGTGGCAGCACCGTATTGTTCCTTCCAGGCTTTGAGCCCACGGTGATTACCGCCCTTGGTTTCGATCAGTTCTCCCGTATGAGGGTTCTGATAGACCTTGACCACGCGAGCGCGACGCTGCTTGGGCGCATGGGCGGTCTTGGCGCTGGAGGCCTGGGGATCGAGGATGGCGTTGACCTCCCGCAGGCTCTTGCCATAGGTCTTCATCAGGTCTTTGAGTTTTTTCTCGAACTCGATTTCCTTCTTGAGCCCGGCATCGTTTTTCAGGGCTTCCAACTGAGCGAGTTGTTCTTGCAGGGCTTTTTCTGCGGCGCGAAATTCAGCGAGTCTGGACAAGATTTTTACTCCAATAGTCTATTCGGTTGCCATGAACCTATAACAAAGAGACAAGCCGTCGCTTACAGTCGATCCCACCAGACACTGTCCACAGTGCCCTGAATACGCTGGGTCATTATGTATAAACCCGAGGCTTTCCCGTCAATTTACTGCTGGCAGGAAAAAGTGTAGTAGTTCTCGGCCCAAGAGTAAATCATATGGCTAAAGTAGTAGGACAAAAGTGCGGGAGTTGCCTGCCGCCTTTGTTTCATTGTGGATTAATCGGCATTCTGCTGCTTGAGACTGCTGAGAAAATCCGCGGCGGGTAACGGTTTGCCAAACAGATAGCCCTGCAGGAAGTCGACGCCGCGGGAAGCCAGGTAATCCCGTTGTTCGGCGGTTTCCACGCCTTCGGCAACGATGCCCAGTTCCAGCTTGCCGCTCAACTCGATAATGCTATCCAGAATATGCCGCGACAGTGCATCGAGGCCGATCATGGCGACAAAACTCTGGTCGATCTTCAGATAATCGACATTGAACTTGCGCAGGTAATTCAGGCTGGAGTGCCCGGTGCCGAAGTCATCGATGGCGACCATCACTCCCAGGCTGTGCAACTGTTCGAACAGTTGATGGGTAATTGCGCTGGGCTCGATCAACTCCCGCTCGGTCAATTCCAGCACCAGCCTGATCTGGCCCGGCGCGAAGGCCGCGAGAAACTGCCGACAGTCCTCCACCAGTTGCAGGTCGTGGCAATGGCTGGCGGTGATATTCACGCCGACGTGAAAGCCGGGCTCGAACGCGTCCGAGTGCGGGGCCAGGAGGGCCGCGGTCTGTTGCAGCAGCGAACGGGTCATGGGCACGATCAGGCCGGAGTGTTCGGCGAAGGGAATAAACAGATCCGGGCGCACCAGGCCTTCACGGGGATGGTTCCAGCGCATCAACACCTCCAGGCCTGACCATTTCAAGGTGTCGCTGTGCACCACGGGCTGGAAATACGGAACGAACTCGCGGGCTTCAAGAGCCCGCTGCAACTCGTGGCTTGGCGCACCGGAGCGCTTCTGCAGCCAGCGGGTGGTAATGCCGGCCAATACGCCGAGTATCAGCAGCAGGACCAGCAACTCCAGGTACTCCTTGCCAACATAGCGCCAGGCCTCGCCTTCGGGAAAGCCCGCGCTGACGCTGAACGGGAAACGCGTGGAGCGCAGGCTGGCCTGGGCCACGGCAAAGGCCGGTGCCTTGCCCCCGACCACCTGTCCCTGGCCGGAGATCCAGACATTGCCGACCTGCAACACCAGACCGGCCTCGCGACCGATCAGGCGCAACAGGTTACCCAGGTGATAACCGTCGATACTGACCATCGCCGCACCATTGCCCTGTGCCAGGCGCAGGACCAGCAGCGACGACTTGGGCGTGACCGGGTTGCCGTCCATCAACCAGAGTCGACCACCGACATAATCGGCCGGATTGACAACTTCCTGATAAGGGCCGAACAACGAAGTGCAATACAGATTGTTGTTCCAGGCCAGGTTGGCCGCGCGCACGAACGGGCGTCGGGTCACCTGTTCGCGCAGGGCCAACTCGACTTCGGCGCAGGGGCGGCCGGCCAGCGGGACAATGGCATGGGCCGACAGCTCGGCGTTGTCGAGCATCAGTTCGAACTGTTTCAGCGCGTCGTCGGCGGTTTCCCGGCTATGGGCATTCAAGGCCCGATCGGCTTGCCAGTGCAGAATGGCTATACCCGAGACGATGGGCAGCAGGCCAATCAGCAGGCTCAGCCCGTAACGGGCAGGCCGGGAGCGAGAGCCTTTGACGGTCAGTGGCATTCAGTGAACCTGTGTCGGCAGGGGAGCGGTAGACGGATGATAGTTGGCGGTTGTCGCGCGTGCGTGCTCAGCGGTAATCGAAACCCTTCGCCAGGTCGATAAAGGCCTGGGTGGCGGGAGAGACCTCGCGCCGATCGAGCACGGCGATGCCGATCTGGCGCTTGACCGGCGGTGACAGTGGCCGACTGATATAGCCCGGAGCCGGATGTTCGGGCAATGACTGTTCGGCGACCACTGTCACACCTTCGCCACGGGCTACGGCGGTCAGGATGCTGAGCAACTGTGCGGTGCGGTAACGCACATCCGGCACCAGGCGCTGGGTGGCAAACAGTCGGGAGACCAGTTCACCGGAGCCGGCCCCCGTAAGTATGAACGGTTCCCCGCAGAGGTCCCTCAGTTCGACCGACGCCTTCCGGCCAAGGGGATGATCCGCCGGCAGCAGTGCGACCATCTGGTCCTCCACCAGGGCGAAGGTATCGAAGCGTTCTTCGGGCAGGACCACAAAGCCGACATCGATGCGCCGATCCTCCAGCCATTGCAGCACTTGTCGATCCGGTCCCTCATCGACATGCACCTGGATCCCCGGATGTTCGTGCCTGTAGCGTGTGAGCAGCGCCGGCAGCAGCTTGCTGGAGGCGGTCGGGCCAAAGGAGCCGATACGCAGGGTGCCGCTTTTCATGCCCCGGGCATCGGCGGCCTCCTGTTTCAAGGTGTCCGCCAGGCCAAGCATGGCCCGAGCCCGTTGCAGCAACTGGGCGCCGATATCGGTCAGTTCCACCTGGTGCTGATGGCGACGAACCAGCTCGACCCCCAGCTCCTGCTCCAATCCCTTGATCGCGTGGGATACGGCGGACTGGCTGATCCCGAGCCGTTGGGCGGCTGTGGTGAAACCTTGCAGCTCGGCCACCAGGGAAAACACTTCCAGTTGGGTCAGGGTCATGAGCTTTTACTCATTTTACGATGATCGAGGATAACTAAAATAATACGTGCAGGTTAGCAACAGGTCGGGCCAGCGCCCAGGAGAAAACATGCATACCCAGGCACCTGCCTTCAGCCCCAGTAATGATCTGTGGGTGTATTTCAAGCTCGCCGGGGTCTCGATGATCTGGGGCGGGACCTTTGTCGCCGGGCGCTTCCTGTCCGCTGATATCGCGCCGTTGCTGCTGGCCAGCCTGCGCTTCCTGCTGGCCAGCGTGATCCTGCTGGTGTTTATCGCGGTGGCGCGTATCCCGCTGGTGCTGCCGGATAAAAAGCAGTTCGCTCAACTGGCGGTGTTGGGTTTTTTCGGCATCTTTCTCTACAACCTCTGCTTCTTCTACGGCCTGCACTACATCAACGCCTCGCGAGCGTCGCTGATCGTGGTGCTGAACCCGGCGGTGTTCGGGCTGGCGTCGTGGCTGTTCTTCAAGGAGCGCCTGAGTCCCCTGAAAGTGCTTGGCATCCTGGTCTGCATGGGCGGAGCGGGGCTGGTGATCGTCAGCGGCAACCGCAGCCCGTTCGAAGGCGCGAGCCAGGCCTGGATCGGCGACCTGCTGATCTTCGGTTGCGTGCTGTCCTGGGCGGTCTACTCGCTGTTTTCGCGCGACCTGACCCGGGCCCTCGGTCCGCTGACCACCGTCACCTATTCGATCTGGCTCGGCACGGCGATGCTGTGGCTGGCGACCTGGCTGCGCGGGGAGGCGAGTCTTGAAGTGATCGGCGCCCTGAATCCGCCGCAACTGCTGAGCCTGGTGTACCTCGGCGGCCTGGGTTCGGCACTGGCCTATATCTGGTACTACGACGGTATCCAGCGTATCGGCGCGACGCGCGCCGGCGTATTTATCGGCCTCAACCCGCTGACCGCGGTGATCTGCGGCGCACTCTTGCTGGGCGAGCAACTGACGTCGATCATGTGCCTGGGCGGCGTGCTGATCCTCGCCGGCATCTACCTGTGCAACCGACCGCCACGGTTGTCGCGCAAGGGTTGATGAAAAGGGCTGGATGAAAAAGGGATACGGACAAAACGGTTTACGCCATGTAGAATCAATTTACGCCTATAAGAATAACGTCTCATGAAGCTACTTGGGTTCCAACTGATCTTCGGCGACTTCCTTGCCCGCAGCGTGCGGGGAATTTCCTGTGCGCCACCCGCCAACGTCCGCATTGATAGCAACTAACTGACCGTTACTTGATAAAAATGATGAGGCGTCACCATGACCGATATCTTCGAAAACCCGATGGGCCTGATGGGCTTTGAGTTCATCGAATTCGCATCGCCGACCCCGAACACCCTGGAGCCGATCTTCGAGATCATGGGCTTCACCAAGGTCGCGACCCACCGCTCCAAGAACGTGCACCTGTACCGCCAGGGCGCGATCAACCTGATCCTCAACAACGAACCCCACAGCGTGGCCTCGTACTTCGCCGCCGAGCACGGTCCGTCGGTATGTGGCATGGCTTTCCGTGTGCAGAACGCCCAGAAAGCCTACGCCCGCGCCCTGGAACTGGGTGCCCAGCCGATTCATATCGCCACCGGTCCGATGGAACTGAACCTGCCGGCGATCAAGGGCATCGGCGGCGCGCCGCTGTATCTGATCGACCGTTATGGCGAGGGCAGCTCGATCTATGACATCGACTTCGTCTACCTCGACGGTGTCGACCGCCACCCGCAGGGCGCGGGCCTGAAGATCATCGACCACCTGACCCATAACGTCTATCGCGGGCGCATGGCCTACTGGGCGAAGTTCTACGAGACGCTGTTCAATTTCCGCGAAATCCGCTACTTCGACATCAAGGGCGAATACACCGGCCTGACTTCCAAGGCCATGACCGCCCCGGACGGCATGATCCGCATCCCGCTGAACGAAGAGTCTTCCAAGGGTGCCGGGCAGATCGAAGAGTTCCTGATGCAGTTCAACGGCGAGGGCATCCAGCACGTGGCCTTCCTCACCGACGACCTGGTCAAGACCTGGGACCAGTTGAAGAAGATCGGCATGCGCTTCATGACCGCGCCGCCGGAAACCTACTACGAGATGCTCGAAGGCCGCTTGCCGAACCATGGCGAACCGGTCGCCGAACTGCAATCACGCGGCATCCTGCTGGACGGTTCGTCGCAAGAGGGCGACAAGCGTCTGCTGCTGCAAATCTTCTCGGAAACCCTGATGGGCCCGGTGTTCTTCGAATTCATCCAGCGCAAGGGCGACGATGGTTTCGGCGAAGGCAACTTCAAGGCGCTGTTCGAATCCATCGAGCGTGACCAGGTCCGGCGTGGCGTGCTCGCCACCGAGTGACGTCCTACACGATGATCGTTCCCACGCTTTGCGTGGGAATGCCTCACGGGACGCTCCGCGTCCGCTCTGCAGGTGACGCCGAGCGTCATGGGCTGCATTCCCACGCGGAGCGTGGGAACGATCACAGGCGTTTTCAGCCAAACAACCCCGCCGCGATATTGATCGAAAACCCCAGGATCGCCGTGTTGAACAGGAAGCCGATCAGCGACTGCGCCAGCACCACCTTGCGCAACGCCTTGGTTGCGACCCCGACATCCGACGTCTGCACCGCCACGCTGATGGTGAACGAGAAGTACAGGAAGTCCCAGTAGTCCGGATGCTGCTCGCCATCGGCAAAACGCAGCGGCGGGTCCCCGTCCTGCGACAGATAAAACTGTCGCGCATAATGCACGCTGAAAATCACCCCGATCAGCAACCATGAGCCCAGCACCGTCAGCCCGGTAAAACCGTAGCGCAGCGCCCTGGCATGGCTGTCCAGATCCTTGCTGCCGGCCAGTTCGAACGTGATCGCCGCGAGACTTGCAATCGCCGCGATGGACACCATCAACAGCACCAGTCCGGCATTTTCGTCCTCGCGTTCGACAAAGCGCTGCACATCCTCGGGCTTGGCCATCACCGTCAACCACATCATCAGTGCCAGGTAAGCCCAGACGCCGGCATTCCAGCCGACCAGGATCTTGTTCAGCACAGGGCTGACCGGAGCGAGGACACCCACCGTGAGGCCGAGGAGGGCGGCGAGGGTCAGGCGCGGATGGGTACGGGCTAAATGGGGCATAAAGGCTCGCTGTCGCAAATTGTTCATGCACCTTAGCATGCGGCTCCGACAGAACTCGGGTTCCTCGTCCTGTCATATCCGCGCAAGGCCTGCCCATGTCTCGCCACCTGTAGCGACGGGCTCTTTGCCACTCCCGTAAACCCCCCGCGATAACACGATAAAACCCTGCAAACACCCGAGAATTTATTTAAAAATCAAGGGGATTCACCCGAGGTTTTTTCCTTTATCTGTCACCGGAACTTGAGAACTTCTGCTCCATGGCCTCACCCCACAAGCCATCTGGAACACGGCAATTGGCAGAGCGCCATGGCGTCATGAACGAGCAAAAAAAACTCAACGTACGAACACGACGAAAGGAGATTCTTCATGTTTAAGCGCACGATGATCGCAGCGTCCCTGGTTGTTGCCGCCCTGGCTTCGGCCCAATCGATGGCTGCGGTAGTAGGTGGTGGTGCCACTCTGCCAGAAGGCCTGTACAACGATTCGGCATTCCGTCCTTCGACTTTCGATGTTTACGTCGGTGTCGGTAGCGGCGCGGGCAAGACTGCCTTCCTGAAAAACGACGCCACTCAATTCGGCAAGGCTGCTGGTGTTCCCGTCAGCTACGCCGGTAGCGATTCGATCCTCTCCAGCGGCTCGGCTACTGCTGACCTCGATGCCTACAACACTGCCCACAACACGGCTGGCATTGCCAACGCCGCCAACTGGGGGCCGCTGATCCAGATTCCGTCGGTGGGTACTTCGGTCACCATCCCGTACAACAAATCGGGTATCACCAACCTCAACCTGACCAGCGCCCAGCTGTGCCAGGCGTTCTCCGGCCAGGCCGCAACCTGGGGTGCGCTGCTCGGCACTTCCGACAACACCCCGATCGTCGTGGTCTACCGTTCCGGTAGCAGCGGTACTTCCGAGGTACTGTCGCGTCACCTGAACAGCCAGTGCCCAACCCTGTTCACCACCAGCAGCACCTTCACTACCGCTCAGACGGGTGCAGAGCCTGCCAACTGGGTCGCTGTAGCAACCAGCGGTGATATGGCTACCACCGTGGCTGCCACTCCTGGTGCCATCGGTTATGTCGGTCCGGACAGCGTCGACGCCACCAACAACGCCGTGGTTGCCAGGGTCAACGGTCTGCTGCCAACCGTCGGTAACGTGACCACTGCCTTGAGCGCCATCGCTCCACCCACCGGTACTGCCCGCAACAACCCAGTCAACTGGGCTCCAGTACTGGCTAACCCCGCTACTGGCTACAGCCTGGTTGCGTATACCTTCCTGGACATCGGCCAGTGCTACCGTGATGCTGCTGTCACCACTTCGGTACGTGACTTCATGACCAAGCACTACGGTGCAATCGTGAACAACGATTCGATCATCACTGCCCACAAGTTCATTCCATTGAGCGGTACCTGGAAATCCGCAATTCGCGGTGCCTTCCTGACTTCCAACAGTCTGGCAGTCGGCGACACCAGCGTCTGCAACGGCATCGGCCGTCCGCTGTAACCTTCGGGTTTCATCGGCTTTCACCCGGAACCGGCGGTAGCCCAAGGCTATCGCCGGCTCTTCCATTCGGGGTGTTTTTTCCTCCCGGACCGAGGCCTCCGCGAGCGTCGATCCAGTCAATCCGGCCCCGCCATACACGTCTTCATGAACTTTCCATGACAAGCGTTCGGTCCCGTCCCTCGCCAACCGCCTTCTTCTTATTAGCCGTGCCTGCGCCCCGGGTACCGGTGTTCAGCAATTTCCGTGCAACAGGAAAAGGAACAGTCGTGATGCGTCTCCTCAAAAACCAACCCGAAGCGTTTTCCGGCAACACGGGTACCGGTCCCTGGCACCTCAAGCCGCTGGCCCAGGCCATTGCGTTGCTGCTGGTCGCCGGTGGCGCGCAGGCGCAACCGCTGGCGTTCAGTTCGAATTGGTTCGCGGCCAAGGGCGCGGCCCAGGCGTCAGGGGCGGCGCGACCCGGTGTGACGCCAGGTTCGCCACCGCCGTTGGCGCAACAGCAACGGGCCAACCAGGTGCTGCAACGCTCCCTGACCAACCTCAACAACACCGTGGCGGCCATCGCTGCCCAGCAGGCGGCGCAGGCCGCAGGCCGTTCGGCCGCGCTGATCGCGCCGCAGACCATCCACAATGGCCTGGGCGGCAACGGCCTGAACTTCGTGATCGGCCCGGATGGCAAGCCGCTGTTCGTCAACGCCGAAGCACCGGTGCAGACCGATAGCAACGGCAAGACCAATGTGTCGATCAAGCAGACCGCCGACAAGGCAATCCTCAACTGGGAAACCTTCAACATTGGTCGCGATACCACCCTGGAGTTCCAGCAGAACGCCGACTGGGCGGTGCTGAACAAGGTCAACAATGCCACCGCGCCGAGCCAGATCCAGGGCCAGATCAAGGGCGCGGGTACCGTGATGGTGCTCAACCAGAACGGCGTGATCTTCAGCGGCAGCAGCCAGGTCAACGTGCGCAACCTGGTGGTGGCGGCCACCACCATGAAGGACGAGGACTTCCGCGACCATGGCCTGTACAACGGTACCCAGCCGGTGTTTACCGGTGCCGGGGGCAAGGTCGAGGTGCAAAGCGGGGCACGGATCGAAACCCATGCCCCGGCATCTTCCACGGCAGGCGGCGGCTATGTGCTGTTGCTGGGCTCGGAAGTCGAGAACGCCGGCACCATCAGCACCCAGAAAGGCCAGACGTTGATGGCGGCCGGCGACAGCTTTGTGATCCGCAAGGGCTACTCCACCGACGGCAACCCGAATTCGACCACCCGTGGCAACGAAGTCAGTGTTGTCCGCGACAATACCAGCGCCGCCGGCAAGGTCACCAACAGTGGCCTGGTCATGGCGGCCACCGGCGATATCACCCTGACCGGTCACGAAGTCATCCAGAACGGCGTACTGCTCGCCAGCACCTCGGTCGATACCCGTGGCACCCTGCACCTCAATGGCACCGGCAGTGGCGCCAGCGTGGTCCTCGGGGAGGGCAGCACCAGTGCGATCCTGATCGACAACAGCAGCGCCCTGAATAGCCAGCTCTCCGGCCAGACCGGGCCGATTACCAACGCTACCGACGATATCGTCGGTGCCGGCAACGACCGCCGGGCACTGTCGCGCGTCGAGATCAACAGCGACGGTACCGTGGATTTCCGCAATGGCTCCATCACCCTCGCCACCGGCGGCCAGGTCATGGTCAATGCCGGCCAGCGCAGCCTTGTGCGCGATGGCGCGATCATCGACGTCTCGGGGGCTGTCGGTGTGCAGGTGGCGATGGAAGCCAACAGCATCAAGGTCAATATCCAGGGCAACGAACAGCGCGATGCCGCAGTCAACCGCGATGGCGGCAAGCTCAACAGCACTGACGTCTGGGTCGATGTCCGCGACCTGGTGTTCGTCCCGGCCGGTACCAACGGCTACCCCACCGACCGCTGGTACACCGCCGGTGGCTTGCTGGAGGTCAGCGGTTACCTCGGCACCCAGGCCCACGGCATCGGCGAGTGGATGGCCCAGGGTGGCGTGGTCAATTTCACCGGCAACGATGTGGTGACCCAGGCCGGTTCGCAGATCAATGTGTCCGGCGGCACCCTGGATGTGCAGGGCGGGATGATCAAGCAAAGCTGGCTCAAGGGCGCCAACGGCCGGCTGTACGGAATCTCCAGCGCCCCTGGCGATATCCTCTACACCGGTATCTACAAAGGGTATGAGTCCACCAGTACCCGCTGGGGCCAGACCGAGTATTTCTATAACCCGTTGCTGGCGCCCCGCGAACGCTACGAAAGCGGCTATGTCGTCGGTCGCGATGCCGGCAGCCTGGTGATCGGCACCCGCAATGCGGTGCTCGAAGGCAATGTTGTCGGCGACACCTTCCAGGGTGATCGCCAGACCCGTGCGCCCCAGGCCGGCCTGGATGGCTACAACCAGTCGCAAAAGGCCGCCGCGCGTGGTGCGCAACTGGTGGTCGGCAACTACGTCCCTTATTACGTCAAGTCCAGCGGCTTGTTGCAATACGCATTGGGCGCCGATGCCAACACCCTGAAGAACGTGATCCTCAACCAGAGTAGCGAGCAGATCGCCGCCGGACTGGACCTGAACACTGCCTTGCCAGCGGATCGCCAGGGCACGCTGGTACTCAATACCGACCGACTCAACGGTTTCAACCTGGGCGCGCTGAAAGTCGCGACCACCGGCACTATCACGGTCGACAGCGCGGTGCAGGTCGGTAATGGCGGGGCGATTACCCTGTTCGGTCCTCAGGTCGACGTGAATGCCAACCTGACCGCACGCGCGGGGACCATCCAGCTCGGCAACGTGCTGCAGCAGTTCGGCAGCAACGGGCTGGCGGACAGCACACTCGGCGGTGCCGGTCGGGTGACGGTGGGGCAGGGTGTCAAGCTCGATGCCCGCGGCCTGTGGACCAACCAGATGCTGGAGACCGGCAATAACAGCGGCCTGGCCTACCTGAACGGCGGCACCATCTCGCTGCGTAGCAGCGGTGACCTGACCCTCGGCACCGACAGCGTGGTCGATGTGTCCTCGGGGGGCGCCCTGTTGTTCAAGAACAAGCAGCAGGGCGGCAAGGGCGGTGACGTGACCCTGGCGGCCAATGCCAATGTCTCCACCGGCACCGGCAAGCTGACCCTGGGCGGCGAGATCCGCGGTCAGGGTGTGAACGGTGGCGGTACCCTGTCGATGCAGGCCGGCAAGGTGCTGATCAGCGACTCGGCGACCAGCGCCCCCGCCGATACCCTGCTGCTCAATGGCGGGTTCTTCAACAAGGGCTTCTCCGCCTATGACATCAAGGGTAACCAGGGCCTGATCGTTGCCGATGGCACCCAGGTCGATGTCAGCATGCCGGTGTACCGTTTTGGCGAACAGGCACTGGCTACGCCCGGTGGCGGGGACCCGTCCGCAGCCCTGGAAACCTGGACCCCGCCGGTCTACCAGGAGGATGCGATCAAAGGTGTGCTGACCCAGCGCAAGGGGGCCAGCCTGAGCCTGCAAGCCGGTACGTTGCTATCCACCGCGGCGGATATGGCCACGGTCGAGGCCGTGATCGGCAAGGGCGCGGTGATCAATGTCGATCCCGGCCAATCCATTGCCGTGCGCAGCATCGGCCAGTTGACGGTGGACGGCCGGCTCAATGCCTGGGGCGGGAATATCACCCTGGGGCAGGTGGCGCAATCCGGCACGACGACGGAAGTCCCCAATGCCGCCGGCCATGGCCGCTCGATCTGGATCGGCGAACAGGCCGTGCTGGATGTGGCGTCCCGTGCGGTCATCGCCGTCGACATCAAGGGCAATCGCTACGGGCAGGTACGTCGCGGTGGCAGTATCGTGATCGGCGGTGAAATCGATCACGCAACCGGCCAGGCCAGTGCCGCCGATCTGTTTGTGGTTATCCGCGAAGGCGCGACCCTTGATGCCTCCGGGGCACAGGCGACGCTGGATATTCCGGGGCAGGGCGCCATTCAGGTCGCCAGCGATGGTGGCAGCCTCTCCATCGCTTCGCGTAACGGCGTCTATCTGGATGGCAACCTGTTTGCCCGGGCTGGGGGTGTAGGGGCCGCGGGCGGCAGTCTCGCCGTGGCGCTGGAGTCGAACAGTTACCTGTCGCCGGCGGCGGATCGGGTCTTGCAATTGCGCGAACTGATCATCAGCCAGCATCGCGATGCCAGTCTGTTGCCGCTCGGCAGCGACGCCGATTCGGTTGCCAACAGCCTGGTCTACGGCCATGGCCGACTGGCGGCCGACCAGGTTCGCGACGGCGGTTTTGGCAACCTGGCCTTGCTCAGCAACGGCGTGCTGAGCTTTGACGGTGATGTGAACCTGGCCTTGAACCAGAGCCTGTCGCTGTATTCCGGCGCCCTGGGCCTGGCCGAATCCTCGGCGGCGAATGCCCGGATCCAACTGTCCGCGGCCTATGTCCGGCTGGCCGGGTTGGCGCCTATGGGGAAAGACTTCCATACGTCGCCAACCTTGCGTACCGGTACTTCCACGCAAGCCACCCAGGGCATATTCGAGGTACAAAGCCAACTGCTGGATGTCCGCGATCAGGTCCGCTTCGGTGCCCGGGGCACTATCGCTCAACAGGCGGGCCCCCTGACACTGGACCGCCGTGGCTTCGAGCAGGTGAACCTGCGCAGCGAAGGCGATATGCGCTTGCTCGCCAGCACCGGGACCATCCCGACGACCTCCCTGATCACCCCCGCGGCGCTCGGCCTGATCGCCGCGCAGATCTATCCGGACACCAATGCCCAGGCGCTTATTTCCGCAAAACGCGTGGATATCGGGCGTACCACGGTGACCACGCCACGCGTGCCTTATTCGGCATTCGGCCGCTTGACCGTCGAGGCGGACCTGATCAACCAGGGTGGTGTCCTGCGGGCGCCACTGGGGTCACTGATTCTCGGACGCAGCGACGCCGGTCCGGGTAATCCTGTCGCCACGGCTGAGGTCAACCTGTTGTCCGGCAGCCTGACCTCGGTCAGCGGCAAGGGTTTGGTCATGCCCTACGGCGGTACGGTCGACGGTATCACCTACCTGTACAACGGTGTGCCCCTGGACAAGTCGCTGTTGAGCAATGAAGACGGCAAGGTCCCGCGCGGTATCGAGTTGCGCGGCCAGTCGGTGGCGGTGGACGAGGGCGCGGTGGTCGATGTCTCCGGCGGCGGCGACCTGACCGGTGCCGGCTTTATCTCCGGGCGCGGAGGTTCCACCGATGCGCGTTTCAACCCGCTGGTGCAGTTCAATGCCGATGGCAGTTTCACCTTGCCGGGGCTGTCGACCAATCCGATCTATGCAATTATCCCCGGAGTCCAGGCCGGCTATGCCCCTGGCGGCTCATCGGACCCGGTAGTGGGCCGGCAGATCACCATCGGCGCGGGCGTGCCCGGCCTGCCGGCGGGTATCTACACCTTGCTGCCGTCGTCCTATGCGCTGTTGCCGGGAGCATTCCGGGTCGAGATCAACGGCCTCTCCGGGCAGGGTGGCGTCCTGGGTGCGCAGGCCATGCGCAATGGCTCCTGGTCGACCTCCGGGTCGCTGTCCATCGCCGGCACCGGTATTCGCGACAGCCTGTCCAGCCAGGTGATCGTGACTTCCGCCGATGTGCTGCGGCGTTATTCCCAGTACAACGAAACCAGCCTCAGCAGTTTTATCCTGGCCGATGCCGCCAAGCTTGGCGTGCCACCGATTCTGATGGCCCGCGACGCCAAGGCCTTCGACCTCAAGTTGGACCTCAATACTACCGGGCGCCCCAGCTTCAGCTTCTCCGGCCAGTTGCTGGCCGAGCGGGGTGCCGGCGGCAATGGCAGTACGACTGCGATCACGACATCCCAGGGCGGAATCGAGGTGGTGGCCAAAGGCGCGACGGCGACCTCTGGGTTCGTTGGCGTTACGCTGGAGGATGCCGACCTGAATGCCATCGGTTCCAAAAGCCTGGCACTGGGTGGCGGGGCGACCGCTGTGTATGGACAGGGTGGCAACTACATGACCTTCAAGAACGCCGGTGCCGTCACGTTGCGCAGTGGTGCCGGACTGGTCGGGCCGGAAGTTTTCCTGGTGGGTGATGTGGTTGTGGAACAGGGGGCGAGCATCAGCACCCTGGGCCAAGGTGCGGCTGCTCGCCAGGGTGCGGGCTACATCTATGCCCCCGGGACCGTCAGTGTATTGGCGGTGTCCAATGATCGACTGAACGTCCTTGCGCCCGAAGCCGGTGGTAGCAGCGGCATTCGTATCGGTGTCTGCGGCACGATTTGTTCCGGCACGACCAGCCTGTACTCCGAAGGCACCCTCGTGATGGCGACCAACAACACCTTCGCCCTCGATGAGTCCGTGCGCTACGGCACCCGCCACCTGACCCTGGCGGTGGGTGCGATCAACGCCGGCAGCGCCCAGTCACTGGCCGACATGGCCGCCAACAACGCCTTGCCCAGCGGCCTGATGCTTAACCAGGCCGTGCTCGATCGCCTGTTGCGTGGCGATACCAGCACTGGCGCCCCGGCCCTGGAAACCCTGGAACTGAGTGCCCGGGACGCCTTCAACTTCTATGGCGACGTGACCCTCGACACCTACGACAGCGTCACCGGGCAATCGCGGCTCAAGGAACTGGTGCTGACCACGCCGGCCATCTATGGCGCCGGTACCAGCGCCAACAACGCGACCATCCGCACCGCCGACCTGATCTGGAACGGCGCCCAGGGCAAGCCCGGCACGGTGGTCAACGGCGGAGCGGGGACCGGCAGCGGCAACCTGAATATCCAGGCCGAACGCATCGAGTTCGGCTACGGGCCCAATACCCAACCCGGCACACTGCCGTCCTATGACCGCCTGGCCCTGGGCTTCGCCAATGTCAACCTGAGTGCCAGCGACCGCATCACCGCCAACCACAAGGGCAGCCTGGCGGTGTACCAGAGCCAGGGCGCCTATGTCGAAGGCAAGGGCTACAGCTACAGTGGTGGCAACTTGAACATGCTGACGCCGCTGCTGACCGGCGAGGCGGGCTCGGTCAACAAGATCACCGCCGGTGGGGCGATCCAGATGTCCGCGCCGGCGGGCTCGAGCCCTGGCGATGCGACACTGGGCTCCGGCGCCCTGGGCGCCGAGCTGTCGTTGTCGGGCAAGAGCATCGTGCTCGACACCCGCATCGCTCTGCCCAGCGGCAAACTGACCCTCGCCGCCGAAGGCGACCTGACCCTCACCGACGCGGCGCGGATCGATATGTCCGGGCGCAAGGTCACCCTCAATGATGTCGACAAGTACAGCTGGGGCGGCGATGCGACCCTGCAAAGCCGTACCGGCAACATCCGCCAGGCGGCCGGCTCGGTGATCGACCTGCGGGCCGTCAACAACCAGGCCGGCACCCTCAAGGTCGTGGCACTGGATCCTTCGGCTGGCCTGGTGGACCTGCAAGGGCAGATCCTCGGCAGCAGCAGCGGCTACTACGATGCCGGCGGCACCCTGGTACCGTACAAATCCGCTGGCGTGGATATCCGCGCCCAGCGCCTGGGGCTTACCGGCACCCTGGACAGCCAGTTCGCCGCCCTCAACCAGCGTCTCAACGACGGCCAGGTATTCGGCTCCCGCAGCTTCCAGCTCAAGCAGGGCGACCTGAATATCGGCAGCGATATCAAGGCGGGGGATGTCAATGTCTCCATCGATAATGGCAGCCTCACCGTCAATGGCACCATCGACGCCAGCGGCGAGCGGGTCGGCAGTATCCGCCTGGCCGGCAAGAATGGCTTGACCCTGGGCGGCAATGCGCTGCTCGACGCCCATGGCAGCGTGCTGCGGGTCGACAGCTACGGCAAGATCATCGATTCGCCGAACCGCGCCATTGTCGAACTGAGCTCCGGCGACGGCACGCTGACCCTGGCCAGCGGTGCGCGTATCGATCTGCGTCACGGCACCGCGGCCAAGCCGGGGCAGGGCGACGGCCAGGCCCGTGGCACCCTGGAACTCAATGCCCCGCGTATCGGCAGCGATGGCCGGCCGACCTCGGCCGATGGCAGCCAGGGCCAGGATGCGGCGACCTATGGCGATATCGCCATCGATGCCCGCAGCGGCCTGATCATCCAGGGCGCCAAGTCCATCGCCCTCAATGCGGTACAACGTTATACCGATGCCAAGGATGGCGTCGATCAGGCGGCCAGTGGTCGTCCTTATCAATATATCGATCAGGACTACTTGAACGAGAAAGACAAGGACAGCGCCAAGTTCATCGAAAACGCCTTGAAGAACAATACGTTGCTCAACGGCAAACTGGCGGGCCTGCACAACGCGACCTATGACGATGTTTTCCACCTGCGTCCGGGTGTCGAGGTCGTCGCCAAAGGCGACCTGGTGGTACAGGGCGACCTCGATCTGTCCGGTTACCGCTACGCCAGCCTGCGCGCCGGCGAAGTCGGAGCGCTGGTGATGCGTGCCGGTGGCGACCTGGATATCTACGGCAGCATCAACGATGGCTTTGCCCCACCGCCGAAAACCCAGGACGACAGCGGTTGGTTGCTGACCGAAGGCAAACAGATGTTCGGCGGCGACGTGGTACTGCCCAAGGGCGGTATCGTACTGCAGCAGGACACGGCATTCCCGGCGGGCAAGGTGCTCAACTATGACCTGCCGATCCAGGCCCTGACCGTGGCGGCGGGCACGGTGTTGCCGGCCACCGGCACCCTGGGCGCGGCGATCAGCCTACCGGCGGGCACGGTGCTGTCGGGAGCGATCTACAACGCCAACGGCAGCCTGGCTTACGCGGCAGGCACGTTGCTCGATCAGCCGCTGGTGGTCGCCGCGGGCATGAAGCTGGGGGCGGGCACCCGTCTGGCCGGTAATACCGCGCTCGACGCCATGACCTGGCCGGCCGGCGTGCCGCTGCCAAGCCGGCCGCTGGCTTCGATCAACGACAGCAACCCCAATGTGGTGATGCTGGCGGGCTCGATCACCTTGCTCAAGGGTTCGGTGATTCCGTCCATGACTGATCTCAAGCTGGGTGGGAAGTCGATCGATCTGCGCGATGGCGCCCAGGGCAGCAACTGGGCCGTGGCGTCGATGTTGCCGGAAGGCTCGCAATCCTGGTCGATACGACTGGTGGCGGGGGCCGATACCGCTGCGGCGGACACACGCCTGACGGATCTGTATGCCGAGCACGGGACTATCCGCCTGGCGGATACCCACTATGGGATGACAGCCGTTCCAGCCGCGGGCGCATTGGTCTGGACCAAGGCCGGTTCGTTGGATATTTATGGTGACGAGAGCATGGTGGGTAAACCGATCGATTTTGATCTGATCGGTTGGCCAACCATGTGCGAGGATTCACCGAGTTTTTGTGCGGTCCCCCCTCCTGTATATCTCTGGACCAAGGAAGGTTCGCTGGATATTTATGGCGACGAGAGCATGGTGGGCAAACCGATCGATTTTGATCTGATCGGCTGGGCAACCATGTGCGAGGACTCACCGGCCTTTTGCAAGGCCCAGTCGTCTGACTATGCCCTTGAGCCGGGTAAGTCGAATTTCAGCGTCCTGCGCACGGGTACCGGAGATCTGGAATTGCTTAGCTCCGGCAATTTGAATATGGACTCGCTGTACGGTGTCTACACGGCGGGCTCATCGACGGCTGTCAGCTCCGACTTCAATCAAGCCAGGGGGCGCAATGGCAATCTTCTGCCCGATCAATTGGGAGGATACGAATCACTGGTCGACGGCGGTACGGGCAGTCTCTATCGCGCCTGGTATCCGGAGCATGGCGGCAACCTTCTACTGAGTGTCGGCGGTGACCTGAGCGGCGATGCACTGGCGCAGAAGCAGGTGGCAAGCGGTGATCCAATCCAGTTGTCCAGTGCTGCCGTGGGCAACTGGCTCTGGCGCCAGGGCAGCGGGGACGCATTGAGTCAAGGCGCGATACCCACCGCGTGGTGGATCAATTTCGGTACCTACACAAGCTTCAACAACACCAGCGTACTGACCGGCTTTACCGGCTTTGGCACCCTGGGTGGTGGCAATGTCGATGTTCGGGTCGGAGGAGATGCCGGTACCCTGGTGCAAAAAGGGGACTTCATCTCCACCGCGGGTACCCAGAGTACCGCGCTACGCAGCCAGGGGCTGGTCCTGGCCGTGGGCAGCACGGGCCGTGTCGGTACGGATGGCCAACTGATGCTCACCGGCGGTGGCGATTTGAACTTCCAGGTCGGTGGTGGCTTGAACCCGACCCTGGCCGCCCGAAATCCGCTGGACCTTAACGGTAATGCCCTGGCACCGATCCATGACCTGCAAGGTGCCCTCATCAACCTGCGCGGCAACCTGCAAGTGCAGGCCGGCGCGTTGGGCGGGATCGATCTGCGCTACGGACGTTTCCCGCAGCAGCACGATTCGACCGATACCCGGGCCTTTGATCCCTACACGGCCTCCCTGGCCAGTTCCACCGGTGGACTGGTATTGATCCCCGGTGACGCGACGATCAGCCTTTCGACCCGTGGCGATCTGGTCGTGGGCGGCGCCACCGATCCGGGCCGAGTGTTACAACCCAACAGTGTCGCGTTCGATGTAAATCCTGGTGCGGCGCCCCCCAATCCGTTCTCGGGTACTGGATATGGCTGGTTCTCGCTCTGGACCGATCACACGGCCATTGATCTGTTTTCGGCGGGGGGCAATCTGACACCGAGCACCCAGATCGGTGAAGTCAATACTTCCAATGCTCCGATCCAGGGCAAAAATACTTCTCCTACCGACGGCCGTTTTGTCTACCCATCCATTCTGCGTGCGGTAGCCGCCAATGGCAGCTTCTACTACGGGCCTTCGGCACTCTACAGTGCGAGCAATCTCGGCAGCGCCTATAACTATTCGTTGCTGTTGGCTCCTTCGGTCAACGGCCAGCTCGAGTTCCTTGCCGCTGATTCGCTGTACGGCGGCGGGTATGCGATCAATCAATCCGGTGCCGCAGCCAGTGCGATCGCTACACCGTTCAAACCGGCCTTTGTGGGTTACGACAGCAGTGGTACCAAGGTCGTCGATAACCAGGGTGGTGCGGGTGTTGCTGTCGATATCGAAAAAGGCCGATACCCGCTCTTCGCCTTTGGCGCGGATACCGCATCGACCCGCAGCAATGTCCTGCCTGCACGGTTCTATGCCCGAGACGGCGATATCGTCGGCTTGCGCACCGGTGAAATCCTTTCCTTCAACAATGGCAGCAATTGGTACGAAAGCGCCGGTCCGGTACGAATCATGGCCGGGCGCGATATCGTCAGCAGCGGAAAAGCCAAGGGGGACCTGGGGGTGCCGACTGATCAGGGGCTGTCGGTTGGGCAGACCACCGGCAACCTGTTCGCCCACAACGACCCGACCGATATTTCCGTGATCCAGGCCGGCCGCGACATTCTGTACAGCACATTCAACGTGGCCGGCCCCGGCACCCTGGAGATCAGTGCCGGGCGCAATATCCTGATGGAGGACAAGGTCAGTATCACCAGCCTGGGCGCCGTGGTGCCCGGCGATTCACGGCCGGGGGCGGATATCGTGTTGCAGGCCGGCATCGGTGCCAACGGTCCGGACTACGCGCGCTTTGTCGCGGCTTACCTGGATCCGGCGAACCTCGCCCAGCCGGGCGAGTCCTTGTCCGGGCAGGGCGGCAAGGTGGCCAAGACCTACGAGGCGGAACTGCTGGCCTGGCTGGCCGAACGTTATGGCTTCAGCGGCGATGTCGGACAGGCACGGGCCTATTTCGCGGCCCTGGCACCGCAACAGCAACGGGTCTTTGCCCGCGACGTATATTTCGCCGAGCTCAAGGCCGGCGGCCGCGAGTACAACCAGGTCGGCGGGCCGCGTGAGGGCAGCTACCTGCGGGGGCGCGAAGCGATTGCCGCGCTGTTCCCGGACACCGATGTGGCGGGCAACCCGATAGGTTACCAGGGCGATATCACTCTGTTCGGCGGCGCCGGGGTACACACCAACTTCGGGGGGTCGATCCAGATGCTGACGCCGGGCGGGAAGCAGGTGTTCGGTATCGAGGGCGCCGCGCCACCGTCCACGGCGGGCGTCATCACCCAGGGCTCGGGGGATATCCAGCTGTATTCCCAGGGCAGCATCCTGCTCGGCCAGAGCCGGATCATGACCACCTTCGGCGGCTCGATCATGGGCTGGTCGGCGCAAGGCGACATCAACGCCGGGCGCGGCTCCAAGACCACCGTGGTCTACACGCCGCCCAAGCGCGTGTATGACGGCTGGGGCAACGTCAGCCTGTCCCCGGCGGTGCCGAGTACCGGTGCCGGTATCGCCACCCTGAACCCGATTGCGGAAGTGAAGCCGGGCGATATCGACCTGATCGCACCACTGGGCACTATCGATGCGGGCGAGGCGGGAATCCGGGTCTCGGGCAACGTCAACATCGCCGCCCTGCATGTGGTGAACGCGGCGAACATTCAGGTCCAGGGCAAGTCCTCGGGTGTACCGGTGGTGGCGTCGGTCAATACCGGGGCGATCACCTCGGCCAGCGCGGCGGCGAGCTCGGCGACCCAGGCGGCGGACGACGTGGCGCGTCAGCAGCAGGCCAACGCCCGGCAGAACCAGCCTTCGGTGTTCACCGTGCAGGTACTGAGCTTCGGCCAGGAGCGCCTGGAACCTTCGCGCGACGGTGCCAGCCGTTCGCCGGCCTACAACCCCGGCAGCCCCGTGCAAGTGCTGGGCGCCGGTCCTCTGGACGAGCAGGCGCGGCAGCGTCTGACCGAAGAGGAACGGGGCAACCTGACCTTGTAATACCTGGTGTTTCTCCTCTGGGGGCGGCCGTGATGGCCGCCCTTTTTTTATGCCGGCAGACCGCCATGGAATGAAGCTTTTGTGACAAAAGTTCGGTAGCACAAGGCCAGCTCCGTCATGGATATGTGACGTGTGCAAGGGGCCGCAAGGCGACGATTCCTGAGGATGACGGGAAGGCGGGGAGATCGAGGATGGGGACTATGGAACGTTACTCGAAAGTGGGCATGCAGGAGCTGGACCAGCGTTTGTCGAAGATCGTCGAAGCGGCGCGCAAGAAGCCGGTGTCGGTCTACCGCTACGGGGCGCCGTGGGTCTGGATCGTCTCCCAGGAGGACTGGCAGGGGGCCTTGAAGGAGGTCTCCAGCTACATCCCGTCGGGGCACTCGCTGGTGCTGTTGCGCCCGCAGATCGATGACCTGCTGGACGACCACCGTGAAGTCCTGCTGGCGCTCAATGCCGACTCGAAGATGCTGATCGCGCCGCAGACGGTCATGCACATCCTCCTGCTGCAACTGCTGTATTCGGTGCCCAGCGAGCAGCAACTGTACGAACAACTCAATTACAACCTGCTGTTCCGCTGGTTCGTCGGCCTGGACCTGAACCAGAAGGTCTGGAACTTCAACATCCTCAGCAAAGACATCGCCACGCTGCTGGACAACCCGCGGGCGGTGACGCTGATCCAGAAAATCATCGGCGAGGTGTTCTGTGGCGCGCTGCTGCAGATGCCGGAGTTCTCCCTGAACTTTGCCCTGCTGCACACCTGGCTCGCCAGGCACGCGGTCACGGCGCTGTCGAGCAATTGATCGAACAAGCGGCGGGAAACACCGCCGCGACGGTTTCGAATTCATTCGAGACCTTTCTGAATTTAGGGGGCGGTGTGAAGCATCTGTTCTTCAAAGAGGCGCGAGCGATAAACGCCGGGCGCTGGCTGCCAGTGTGCGCGGGATTGGCCCTGGCGCTGCTGGGACGGCCAGTGTTGGCCGAGGAAGCTACCGCGCGCCTGTTGGATGTCAACGAGTACGTCGTGCGCGGCAATACCGTGCTCGATGCGCGGGATATCGAGGAAGCGGTGTACCCGTTTCTCGGCCCGCACAAAGCCCTGACCGATATCGAAGGCGCACGGGATGCCTTGCAGAAAATCTACCAGGCCAAGGGTTACCAGTCGGTGTTTGTCGAGTTGCCCGAGCAAAAGGTCGAGGAAGGCATCGTCTACCTGCAGGTCAGCGAGACCAAGGTCGGACGGGTGCGCGTGGTCGGTGCCAAGCACTACTCCCCGGTCGAGATCCGCGATGACGTGCCGGCCCTGAAGGAGGGCGAGGTGCCCAACTTCGCCAATGTCCAGGGCGAATTGGCGGCGTTGAACAAGACGGCGGGGCGGCAGGTCATGCCACTGGTTCGCGAGGGCCAGCGGCCCGGCACCATGGACGTCGACCTGCAAGTGGAAGACAAGAATCCCTGGCACGCCAGCCTGGGCCTGAACAACGACTACAGCGCCGACACCCAGGAACTGCGGGCGGTCACTTCGCTGGGTTATGACAACCTCTGGCAACGGGGTCACAGCGTTTCCCTGACCTACTTCACCGCGCCGCAAGAGCAGGACAACGCCAAGGTCTGGTCAGGGTCCTATACCGCACCCATCACCGATCGCTGGTCGGTGCAACTGTCCGGGTACAAGTCCGACAGTAACGTCGCGACCATCGGTGGCAGCAATGTCCTGGGCAAGGGCCACTCCTATGGCATTTCCGGAATCTACAGCCTGCCGGCATCGGATGCCTGGGCCAACTCGTTTTCCCTAGGTGTGGATTTCAAGGACTTCGAGGAGCAGCTCAAGTTCGGTGGCAGCAGCGACACCGTGCCGCTCAAGTACGCACCGATCACCCTGGGCTACAACGGCTATCGCTATACCGAGAGCTCCCAGCTGGGCCTGGGCCTGAGCCTGGTGGCCGGCACCCGGGCGTTCTTCGGTTATGGCAGCGACGGTCAGGAATTCGGCCGTAAGCGCTACAAGGCCAGTCCCAGTTTCACGGTGCTCAAGGGCGACCTGAATTACACCTGGAGCTTCCTCGGCGACTGGCAGAGCGCCTCGAAGGCATCGTTCCAGCTGACCTCGAGCCCACTGGTTTCCAACGAACAGATGTCCGCCGGTGGCGCCACTTCGGTGCGCGGTTACCTGGCGGCCGAGCGCACCGGTGACGAAGGTTATCTGCTCTCCCAGGAACTGCGCACACCTTCGCTGGCCAAGTTCCTCGGCAGCTATGTCCAGGAGTGGCGCTTCTATGTCTTCGCCGAAGGCGCCCAACTGTACCTGCGTGAACCGCTGATCGAACAGCAATCGGACTACAGCCTCGCCAGTGTCGGCCTGGGCACCCGCGCCAGCCTGGTCGACTGGCTGTCCGGCAGCCTCGACTGGGGCTACCCGTTGCTGGACGGACCGAACACCAAGAAACAGGACCCACGTTTGCACTTCAGCCTGCAAGCCACTTTCTGAACCCATAAAAAGGAGCATTTTTCATGCAGCGCCTGATGACTTTCCTGTTGATCTGCCTGGGCTTCGTGCTCCCGGCCACTGCCCAGGCCTGGTGGCAGGATGACTGGCATTACCGCAAGCAGATCACCGTCGACACCACGCCCCAGGGCGCGGCCATCAACGAGGCCCTGGGCCGCACCAGCCTGTTGGTACGCCTGCACACCGGCAACTTCACCTTCGACGGGGTCAAGGAAGACGGTTCGGACCTGCGCTTTGTCGCCGCCGATGACAAGACCGTGCTCAATTACCAGATCGAAAGCTTCGACCCGCTGATGGGCATGGCGCTGATCTGGGTCGATGTGCCGAAGATCGAAGGCGGCCAGCGCCAGGACATCTGGATGTACTACGGCAACCAGAAGGCCCCGGCCACCAGCAACGGGCAACTGGCCTTCGAGCCGAACTACACCGCCGTCTACCATTTCGACGGCGCGGCCGCCACGCCGCCCAAGGACGCCACGGCATTTTCCAACAATGCCCAGAATGCTACCGGCAACCGTATCGATGGCGTGATCGGCGGGGCGTTGCAGTTCGGCGGCCAGCCGCTGCTGCTGCCGGCCAGCCCGTCGCTGCAATACACCGCCGGCGGAGCGTTCACCCTGAGTGCCTGGGTACGTCTGGACCAGGCTTCGGGTGAGCAACTGTTGATGGCCCGTCGCGAAGGCGCTCATGCCTTCCTGCTCGGCGTCAGCCAGGGCATACCATTCATCGAGATCAACGGTCAGCGCGTGGTGTCGACCCAGGCACTGAATCCCGGTCAATGGCAGCACCTGGCACTGACCGCCCAGGGCAGCAAGGTGGCGGTATTCGTCAACGGTCGCGAAACCGCGACCCTAGCCCAGGAAGTGCCGGCCTTCAATTCGTTGATCGCGATCGGTGGCGACGTTCCGCCCGTGGCTGCCGCTGATCCGGCGGCGCCGGCTTCGAGTGCCTTCCAGGCCTTCAACGGCGCCATCGACGAACTGCGCCTGTCCAAGGTCGTGCGTCCCGCCGCCGCGCTGCTGGCCGATGCCTCGGCCCAGGGCGCCGAATCGAAACTGGTGGTCTATGGTGCCGACGAAGAACAGTCGGGCTTCGGCTTCGGCAGTCTCGGCTTCCTGCTCAAGGCGGTGCCGGTGGATGCCTGGGTGATCATCGCCGTGCTGGTGCTGATGATGATCCAGTCGTGGTTCATCATGATCCGCAAGAACCGCGCCCTGGGCCGCGTCAGCCGCGCCAACGAAGCCTTCCGCGAGCAGTTCGGCCAGATCGGCACGCGCCTGGAAATGTTCGCCGACGACCAGGACCTGGCCCGACGGCTGGAGTACTCCTCGCTGTGGCGCCTGTACCTGGTGGCGGTCAAGGAGATCCGTACCCGCCGCGCCCAGGGCGCCGATACCTCGTCGGTCTCGGCCGCCACCATCGAAGCCATCCGCTGCTCCATGGACGGCGTGCGCACCCGGGAAAACCAGCAACTGAGCGCCAAGCTGTCGACCCTCTCCAACGCCATTGCCGGCGGCCCGTACATCGGCCTGCTCGGGACGGTGCTGGGGATCATGGTGGTGTTCCTCGGTACGGCCATGGCCGGTGACGTCAACATCAACGCCATTGCCCCGGGCATGGCGGCGGCCTTGCTGGCCACGGCCATGGGCCTGTTCGTCGCGATCCCGGCACTGTTTGGCTACAACCGCCTGATCACCCGCAACAAGGAAGTCAGTGCCGACATGCGCGTGTTCGTCGATGAGTTCATCACCCGCCTGGCGGAAATGCATGGCGAGGGCCAGTCCCACGACAACGCTCGCGGGCGTGCTGCGCATGCCGATCATCACGTCGCCGACATGCTGTCGGTCTGAGGGGAACTGCCATGGCTTCCGTAAACACCTCCCATGACGACGATGACGATGCCGCCGTCGACAGCATCAACATCACGCCCCTGGTGGACGTGCTGATGGTGGTGCTGGTGATGTTCATCCTCACCGCCACGGCCCAGGTCTCGGGGATCCAGATCCACTTGCCCAAGGCCAGTGCCTCGGTGTCGTTGTCCGAGGCCAAGACCAAGGCCATCTCGGTCAACGACGGTGGCCAGGTGTTCCTCGACGCGTACCCGGTGACCTTACCGGAGCTGGAGGAGCGCCTGCGTATCGAGAAGGCGCAGAGCCCGGACTTCCCGATCATCGTGCGTGGCGACGCCACGGTGCAGTACCAGAAAGTGATCGAAGTGCTCGACCTGCTGCGACGCCTGGAGCTGTCCCAGGTCGGGCTGGTCACCGGCAAACCGAACCAGGGCTGACCATGACCGCCAAATTACCGATCAGCCCCGATCCCGTGAAGAAGTCGCCCTTGCGCCTGGTGAAGTGGGGCGCCGGGTTGCTGCTGGGCGCCGCCGCCGCGTGGTTCCTGTGGCAGTGGGCCCACGACATGAGCGGGGTCCGTCGCGAAGCGCCGAAGGTGCCGATGATCATCCCGTTACCGCCTCCGCCACCACCGCCGCCTCCTGAGCCGGAAAAGCCCACGGAGCCGGAGACCCCGGTGGAAGAGAAGGTGCCCGAGCCGACGCCCGAACCTGAAGAGGTCAAGCCACAGGAAGAAGCACCGCCCTCACCGGCGGACGACCTGGCCAACCCGATGCAGATCGACGGCGATGCCCAGGCCGGTGGCGATGCCTTCAACATCGGCGCGGGCAAGGGCGGTGGCATGGCCGGTGCCGGCGGTGGACGACTGGGTAACGGCACCTACAGCCAGTTCCTCGCGTACACCTTCCAGCGCGTGCTCAAGGAGAACCCTGACCTGCGCAACCTGGCGTTTTCGCTGCAGACCGATGTCTGGCTCAGCGCCGCCGGAGAAATCACCCGGGTCGAGCTGGTCAAGTCCAGTGGCGATCCGAAGCTCGATACACAGGTGCTGGCCGCCTTGCGCGCCGCCCCTCGATTAAACGAACGGCCACCGGCCTCGATGACCTTGCCGGTGCGCATTTCCCTGCAAGGCCGCCGTCCCGGCTAGCCCCATACATGTGCAGTCTTGTCTAAGGAGTTCAGTGCAAATGGTTTCCAATGTGAATCGATTGAGCCTGGCGGTCGGCCTGGTCATCGCGACCCTGGTCGGACAGGCGACGGCCCAGACCGCGCCTTCGGAGAACGCCACGATCAATCTGATCCGGCTGCTGGTGCAGCAGGGCGTGCTGAAAAAGGAGCAGGCCGACGGCCTGATCGCCCAGGCCGAGAAGGAAGCGGTCCAGGCACGCCAGGCCAACGCCGTCGCAGCCAGCGCACCGGCGGCAACGCCGGGTGAGGTGCGGGTGCAATACGTCCCGGCGATCGTCCGCGACCAGATCCGCGACCAGGTCAAGGCCGAAGTCATGGCCACCGCCAAGCAGGAGAACTGGGCGCAACCGAATACCTTCCCGGACTGGGTGTCGCGGATCAGTTTCGATGGCGATATCCGCCTGCGCGACGAGTCGCGCTATTACGCCGGTGGCAATGACAACGATGCCAACGGCAGCTCGGGCATCAACAGCAAGGAAATCATCGATTTCGCCAAGCTCAACGCCAACGGTCCCTATGACGTCAATCCACAGAGTTCCACCGGCCTGCCGCCATTGCTCAATACCCGTGAAGACCGCGAGAACCTGTTCCGGATCAGGGCCCGGCTGGGCATGAAAGCAGTGATTTCCCCGGAGTGGATGGCCGGCGTGCGGATCGGCACCGGTTCGGACAACAACCCGGTGTCCACCACCCAGACCCTGGGCGGCGGCTTTGCCAAGAAGGATATCTGGCTCGACCAGGGTTACCTGACCTGGAAGCCCTACGACTATGTGAGCATCACCGGCGGGCGGATGGCCAACCCGTTCTTCTCCACCGACATGTTGTACTCCACCGACCTGAACTTCGACGGCATCGCCGCCGTCTTCGACCGCAAGCTGAACGCCGATTGGGGCCTGTTCGGCACGGTCGGCGCGTTCCCGGTGGAATACAGCAACGATACCTTCACCAGCAATGGTTCGGACAAGCAGGCCAGCGACAACAAATGGCTGTATGGCGGCCAGATCGGCGCCAACTGGCAGTTCAGCCAGCACAACCGCCTCAAGGGCGCGTTGGCCTACTACCGTTTCGACAATATCGAGGGCAAGCGCTCCAGTCCATGTGAACCGTGGAACGGCGATCCTGGCTGCGACACCGACGGCACGCGCTCGGCGTTCATGCAGAAAGGCAACACGGTGTTCCTGCTGCGCAATATCACCCCGGACCCGACGAACCCGGCCAAGACCCCGCAACCGCAATTCGTCGGCCTGGCTTCGGAGTTCAACCTGATCGACCTGAACCTGGTGCTCGACAGCGAACTGCCGGAAGACTTCAAGCTGCGCAGCCACGTCAACTACGTGCATAACCTGGGCTACGACGAAGGCGAGATGACCAAGCGCTCCGAAGGCCAGATCGTCAACAACCTGGACAACGACGGCAAGGTGGAAAGCGGCGCCAACGCAATGATGGTGCAGTTCACTCTCGGCAACGCGCTGGAACTCAAGCGCAAGGGCGACTGGAACGTCTTCGGTGGCTACAAGTACATCCAGCCGGACGCCTTGCCGGACGGTTTCAACGATTCCTCGTTCCACCTCGGCGGCACCAACGCCAAGGGTTTCTTCCTCGGCGCCAACTACGGCCTGGACAAGAACGTGATCGCCACCGCGCGCTGGCTCAATTCGGAGACGGTGTATGGCGCGCCATTCGATATCGATGTCATGCAGCTTGAAATCAACACGCGCTTCTAAGCGCGAGGGAGGACCCATGAACATGCGAGCCCAGGTGCGCTGGTCGACGTTGTTGCTGGCGGTCGGCGTGGCACTGGCCAACGGCGCCAGCGCCGAAGGCATGGAGGAGCGCTTGCGCACCCAGTTGCGCAGCACTACCCAGCAATTGCAGGCGCTGCAAAGCGAGCAGGCCCAGGCCAGCGCGGCGCGGCTTGCCGCGGAAAACCAGGCCAAGGCGGCCCAGGCGCAGATCAAACAATTGACCGCCGAACTGGCCAAGGCCAAGGGCCTGAGTGAGCAGTTGGCCGGCCAGCAACAGGCCCTGCAGAGCCAGGCCCAGGCCTTCTCGGTAGCCGCCAACGAGCAGTTGGGCAAGTTCAAGAAAGCCTATGACGACCTGCTGGTGATGGCCAAGGCCAAGGAGGCCGAACGCGCCAAGCTGCAAGGACAACTGACCGAGCGTGACACACAAGTGCAGCAATGTTCGGCCAAGAATCAACAGATGTACGGGATCGCCAAGGAGATCCTCGCCGCCTACGAAAAAATCGACGTGGCCGAGGTGATGAAAATCCGTCAACCCTTCGCCGGCAGCGCCCGGGTCAAGTTCGAGGAAATGGCCCAGGCCTTTGGCGACGACCTCTACAAGAACCAGTTCGATGCGAGCCACGCATCGCTCAATCAATGACCAGCAAGGAAGATCCCATGAGCGAACACCTGATCGAAACCGTGAATCCGGACAGCCTGACCGAACTGCTGCAAGGCGCCGGCTATCGGGTCAACCGCACCGACCAGAACGGTATCGTGCAACTGCTCAGCGCCAGCCAGGGCATCGGTTACGCCGTGCGTTTCGGCAACCCGGCGGTACAAGAGGGCGATTATGTCGACTTCACCTACAGTTGCGCGCTGCGGGTCCAGGGCGAACTGCCGGCCGGCCTGGCGGAGTTGTGGAACGCTTCGCGGCGCTTTGCCCGCCTGTCGGTGCAGGGTGAGTTCCTGGTGATGGAAATGGACGTGGTGGTGGCTGCCGGTGTCAGCTTGAACTACCTGCGTGGCAACCTGGAACTGTGGGATCGCCTGCTGCAGGAGTTCATTGTCTACCTGCGTGAGTACAGCCAGCACGCCGCGCAATTGCAGGCGCAACCGCAAGCCCTGGCTGAACCGGCGGCACATGAGGAGGAGGCGGCCCTGTGAAAAAAAGCAACCTGTTGGCCGGCGCCGGTGCGCTGGCCGTGCTGGTCGGGGCGGTCGCCCTGGCCATGCGTCCGGGTAATGATCCGGTGGCGGCGGTGCAGCCGCCACCTTCCGTCGTGCAGCTGGCGGCGAATGACCCGGCCGTCGCCCGCCTGGGCAACCAGCAAGTGGCGCCCGAGGAACTGAAGGCGCTATTGGCGACGCTACCGGCTGAATCGCGCGAGCAATTGCGCGGTAACCGCGCAGCGCTGGAAAGCTGGATTCGCAGTCGCCTGGCGGAGAAGGCGGTGCTCGAACAGGCCGATGCCCAGGGCTGGCGCCAGCGCCCGGAGATCGAACAGCAGACCCGCGCCGCTACCGAACAGATCGTCTTGCGTAATTACCTGGCGTCGGTCAGCCAGGTACCGGCTGACTATCCGAGCGGCGAAGAACTGCAGCAGGCCTACGAGAGCGGCAAATCGGCCTGGCAAACGCCGCCCTTGTACCGGGTCAGCCAGATCTTCCTCGCGGTGCCCGATCAGCAGGCGCTGGAAAGCGTACGCAAGCAGGCAGTGGACCTGAGCCGTCGTGCCCAGGCCGCACCGGGGGAGTTTGCCGCCTTGGCGAGCCAGTATTCCCAGGACCGCGACACTGCCAAACGCGGCGGCGACTCGGGCCTGCAACCCTTGCAGCAACTGGTTCCGGAAATCCGTGGCGCGCTGTCGCGGCTGAAGGTCGGCGCGGTGGCGGACCCGGTACAGAGCGCGGCGGGGTTCCATATCGTCAAGCTCACCGAGTTGCAGCCGTCGCGCACGGCCACCCTCGACGAGTTGCGCGACCGCCTGCGTGATGCCCTGCGCAGCCAGCGTCAGGAACAGATTGCCAAGGCCTACCTGGAAGGCATGTTCAACACCGCGACCTTGAGTATCGACGGTGCGGTCCTCAACCAGGTGCTTGAAGAGAAACGCTGAACCAGAAACTGCCATTGGATGGTTGGGCGCCGTCAGGCGTCGACAGGGAGTCTGAATGATGTCATTGAACGAATCCGCCCAGCGCATGGGCTCCACGAAGTACCACGGCCCGGTTGGACCCCGCGAGCCGTGGTTGGCGCTGGCCGAACGGATCGAGGCGGAAACCGCGCGGTTCTTTCTCGCCAGCGCCCGTTGCGGCTGTTTCATGCAGGCGGCGCGCAGCCTGAATATCAAATCGACCCAATTGCGCAAGCAATTGGCGTTGCTCGAAGAACAACTCGGTCACCCGCTGTTCGTGTACCAGGGCAGCGCGCTGATCCTCAGTCGCGACGGCCAGCAATTACAGGCGCGGTTGATCGCCCTGGCCCATGAGCGGCGGTTGCCGGTCATTGAGCAACCGCGGGTGCGCCTGGCGATCGCCGAATCGATCCTGCACGACATCCTCGGCCGTGACCTGATCGGCTTGCTGCGCCGCAATGCCAGCGTGCGCCTGGAAATCATCCCGGTGGACAGTGCCTTGTCCTTGCAGGCCCTGAGCGCCGATGTGGTGGTCTGGTTGTCGGGCGTCGATTCGCCATGGCCGGGACCGAGTTTCGACATCAGCGAACCACAAGCCCTGGCGCAACTTGATTACCTGCCGCATATCGCCAAGCGCTACTCACGCGTGGCGGTGCGCCCGGACTCCCTGGACGATCTGAAAGACTACATGCTGGTGCAGTGGCAGCACGACCGCCATATCGAGGGCTTCCAGCCGTGGAACAGCCTGGTGGAGCAGCGCCTGGCCGGTGTGGTGCAAGTGCATTCCTACGAACTGATGCTGGAAATGATCCGTTGCAGCGCCTGCATCGGCTTGCTGCCGCGCTACATCACCCGCTTCGACCGCGGGCTGGCGGCGCTGCCCGGGTTGTTCGACGAAAGCATGCAACGCCGTGCCTGGCTGGCCACCCAGCGTGACGCCGGGGGCAGGGAAGAAGTGCAGATGATTGTCGAGCTGATCCTGCACACCTTCAGGGCGCGGCGGGAGTGGTTTGAATAACGGATTATCGCCTGAACTGACTTTGATCGTTCCCACGCTCCAGCGTGGGAATGCCTTTCAGGACGCTCCGCGTCCGCTCTTGTGACGCTGAGCGTCACGGGCTGCATTACCACGCGGAGCGTGGGAACGATCAGGGCGAGTCGTAGCGTTGATATTTTCCGATCCGCTGCATCCGCTTGGCCGGTTCGCTCGTATAGCTTTTTTGGGGTGGCAGGTCAAAATATTGGCTTATTCATAAAAGTCGTTCGAATATTTAAAAAGTCTCGACATATTGTTGACGGTCGCCGCGCGATATCCCACTATGACGCCGTTGGCTGCTTGATTTTATTAATGTTTTTTTGACGCCAGCGTTCTGAAGGTTCTCCATGAAAAGGCGGTACAGCCTTTAAAGCGGGTGGGGCACTACAGGGAAGGCCAGTGATTACGGCTCAGGGCCATGCCTTATTCCCCGCAAGTGCTAGCTTCATGCGCTGGGATTGCGATGTTTTTTCTTTTGGGATGATCTATGTCTGCCGAACGGATACTGGTAACTGGGGGCGCCGGCTTCATTGGTTCGCACCTCGTGGATGCACTGCTGGCCAAAGGTCATGCCGTTCGGGTACTGGACGATCTCTCCACCGGCAAGGTGAGCAACCTGCCGATGGACAATGCTTGCCTCAAGCTGGTGGTCGGCGACGTTGCCGATGCCGCCACCCTGGCTGAAGCCATGCAGGGTTGCAGTGCGGTGGTGCACCTGGCCGCCGTCGCGTCGGTGCAGGCCTCGGTCGAAGATCCGGTACGCACCCATCGGAGCAATTTCATCGGCACCCTGCGGGTGTGCGAGGCGATGATCGCCGCCGGTATCCGTCGGGTGGTATTTGCCTCCAGTGCCGCGGTGTACGGCAATAACGGGGAGGGCACCGCGATCGATGAAGACACGCCCAAAGCGCCCCTCACGCCCTATGCGGCGGATAAGCTCGCCAGCGAGTACTACCTGGATTTCTATCGCCGCCAGCACGGCCTGGAACCGGTGATCCTGCGTTTCTTCAATATCTTCGGGCCGCGCCAGGATCCGTCCTCGCCGTACTCCGGGGTGATCAGCATTTTCAGCGAACGGGCGAAGACCGGACAACCGATCACGGTGTTCGGTGATGGCGGGCAAACCCGCGATTTCGTCTATGTCGAAGACCTGGTGAAGATCCTCGTCCAGGGCCTTGAGCGCCCACAAGCCACTCCGGATGCCACCAATGTCGGGCTCAGTGGGGTAACCACCCTCAATGACCTGATTGCCGCCCTCGGGCAGATCGGCGGCCAGCCGCTGAACGTGAGCCATGCTCCGGCCCGCTCCGGGGACATCCGCCACTCCAAGGCCGACAACCGCCGCCTGCGCGAGCGTTTCGACCTGGGCACGCCGACCGTCATGACCGAAGGCCTGGCACGACTTTACCGCAGTCTCTAGTTCCATCGCCTTGCAGGCACTCCGTGCGCGGGGTGTCGGTAGTCTGATGTTGTGCGGATTGATCTACTGAAGAGTAAGTTATGGAAATCGAGTTTCGCAGGGCGCGTGTCTGCCGTGTCTGTAAAGTGGTACGGCGTCTGTTCACCGCGTTGGCATTGTGTGCGACCCATTCGGTCGTGCAGGCCGCGCCGGCGGCCCCTGCCAGCGTCGGGTTCTGGTACGCCGAGCGGCCACCGCTGGAGGAACTGGCGCAGTTCGAATGGAGCGTGGTCGAACCCGGTCATATGACCCGCGCCGATGTCGCCACCTTGCGCAAACTCGGCAGCCAGCCGTTCGCCTACCTGTCGGTGGGCGAATTCGACGGCGACCGTGCCGCCCTGGACAAGGAAGCCCTGAGCCAGGGTGCGAGCACCATCCGCAACAAGGCCTGGGACAGCCAGGTCATGGACATTGCCACGCCGGCCTGGCGCGAGCACCTGTTCAAACGCGCCAAGGCATTGCAGGAGCAGGGCTATGCCGGTCTGTTCCTCGATACCCTCGACAGTTTTCAACTGCTCCCTGAAGCCAATCGTGAACCACAACGCCAGGCACTGGCCTCCTTCCTGCGTGAACTGCACAGTCGTCAGCCAACCCTGAAGCTGTTCTTCAACCGTGGCTTCGAAGTGCTGGGCGAACTCGATGGCGTGGCCTCGGCCGTGGCCGTCGAATCGATCCATGCCGGTTGGGATGCCTCGGCCAAGCGCTATCGGCCGGTGTCGGAGTCTGACCGCAACTGGCTGGAAGGTGAACTCAAGCCGCTGCGGGCAAAGAATATTCCGCTGGTGGCCATCGATTACCTGCCGCCGAACCGTCGTGAAGAGGCGCGCAAGCTGGTCCGCCAGTTGAGCCAGGAAGGCTTTGTCCCGGTGGTCACTACTCCGGATCTCAATGCCCTGAGCATGAGCGCCGTGGAAGTGCAGCCGCGCCGCATCGCCATGCTTTATGACCCCCGTGAAGGTGAACTCTACGACCACGCCGGGCACCGGATGCTCGGTGGCCTGCTGGAATACCTCGGTTATCGGGTGGATTACCTGCCGGTGGACGACAGCCTGCCGTCCCATGGTTTTGCCGGCCTGTACGCCGGGGTGGTGATATGGATGACCAGTGGCCCGCCCCAGGACAGCCGTGCCTTTTACAGCTGGATAGGCAAACGCCTGGACGAGCAGGTGCCGCTGGCGATCATGGCCGGCCTGCCGATCGAGGATCGCGCATTGCTCAAGCGCCTGGGCCTGAACCTGGCTGCGCCGGGGGCTCGCGATGGGCTGCATGTGCTGAGCCAGGACAAGGCGTTGATCGGTGCCTTTGAAGCACCGGTGGTGGCGCGTAGCCGTGAACTGACCCGGGTCACGCTGCTGCCCGACGGGCCCAAACCGGCCCTGCTGCTGGGTGACGACAAGGGCGGCAAGTTCGCCCCGGTGGTCACCGCAAACTGGGGCGGCATGGCACTGGCCCCTTATGTGGTGGAAGCCAACGTCGAACGTACCCGCTGGATTCTCGATCCGTTCGCCTTTGTCCAGAAAGCCCTGCGCCTGCCGGTCCAGCCGCGCCCGGACACCACCACCGAGAACGGCCGGCGGATTGCCACGGTGCATATCGATGGCGACGGCTTCCCGTCCCACGCCGAAGTGCGCGGCACACCGTATTCCGGGCGCCAGGTGCTGGATGACTACATTCGTCCCAATCCGTTCCTGACGTCGGTGTCGATCATCGAAGGCGAGGTCGGGCCCAAGGGCATGTCGCCGTTCCTCGCCAAAGAGTTGGAGCCGATCGCCCAGGAGATCTTTGCCGATCCCAAGGTCGAGGTCGCCAGCCACACCTACAGCCATCCGTTCTACATGCAGCCCGACAAGGCCAGGCAGGACGAGGACTTCCATGCCGAATACGGCCTGCGCCTGAATATCCCGGGTTACAAGACCCTCGATTACAAGCGCGAGATCTTCGGCTCGCGGGACTACATCAACAGTCGCCTGACCACCGCGAAGAAGCCGGTGAAGATGATCTTCTGGCCGGGCGACGCGTTGCCGAGCGCCGAGACCATCAAGATGGCCTATGACGCCGGGCTGAAAAACGTCAACGGCGGGCAGACGATCCTGACCAAGGCCAATCCGTCACTGACCGGCCTCTATCCGTTGCTGCGTCCCACCGAAGGCGGCCTGCAGTACTACGCGCCGGTGATCAACGAGAACATGTACACCAACCTGTGGAAGGGCCCGTACTACGGTTTCCGCGATGTGATCGACACCTTCGAGCTGACCGACAGTCCACGGCGCCTGCGCGGTATCCATCTGTACTATCACTTCTATTCGGGCACCAAGCAGGCCTCGATCAAGGCCATGACCGATATCTACCAGTTCATGCGCGGCCAGCAACCGCTGTCGTTGTGGATGAGCGATTACCTGGATCGGGTCCACGGCCTGTACCAGGCCAGCCTGGCCCGCACGGCCAACGGTGACTGGCAGGTTCGCGGCATGGATGGCCTGCGCACCCTGCGCCTGGATCCGGCGCTGGGCTGGCCGGATCTCGCTCGTTCCCAGGGCGTGGCCGGTGTCCGCGATCTGCCCCAGGGCCGTTATGTGGCACTGAGCAGCGATCACGCACTGTTGGCCCTGCGACCCGAGCGTGACCCACGCCCGGCGCTGGAGCTGGCGAATATTCCCTTGCGGGACTGGCGTTATGTGAATGACCGACAGGTGACGTTCTCCTTCGCCGGCGAATTCAACCTGGAGTTTTCGGTGCGCTCGGCCAGTGCCTGTCGGGTCGAGGTCCAGGGCCAGCGTTACGCCGGCAAGTCCGAACAGGGCCTGTGGCTTTTCCAACTTCCAATGAAGCAGGTGAGTGATGCCCAACTCCTCTGCAACTAAGACCAAAAGCGCGCGGCTGCTCAATCCCTGGGCGCTGCTGCTGGTGGCGATCGCTGTCGGCGTATTGCTGTGGGCGACCTTTCGCAACGAGGACGCGTTCCGTCCCAAGGGCGGTCAGCCGGACGAGGTCTCGGCCAGCTATGCCGAGGTGCTGCTGGCGGCGCATCCGCAAAACAGCGAACTGCGCACCCAATTGCTCGACCTGCTGATCCAGCTGGGTGATTACCCGCGCGCGGAAAAGCACCTGGCCGACTGGCCGCAGGCCGATCCGACGCTGAAGAACTATTACCGCTTGCAGCTCGATGCCCTGGCCTTGAACAACAGCACTGACAGCGTCGCCTTGCAGGCCCTGGCCGCGCGCTTCAAGGCTTTTGACTACAAGCAGTTGCCGACAGCGCAGCTCGAACGCCTTCCCGCGTTGGCCCTGAGCGCCCAGGCCCCGGGCCTGGCGGCCGATGCCTATGCCGAACTGGCTCGTCGTGATCCCAAGCAGCGCGACCGGTGGCTGGCCGAAGCAGCGAAGTGGTACCTGGCCAGCGAACAGCCCGGCCGGGCTGCCGATATCTATGTGCAACTGCTCGAAGGCAGCCAGAAGCCTGAAGAGCGCCGACAGCTTCTCGAAGAAGCCTTCAAGGGCCTGGTGGCGGCGGACCGTGGCGATCAGGCCGCCGAGCTGCTGGCCAAGGAACTGACCACGCAGCCAGAGAGCGAATTCAATCCGACCCTGCTTGACCAGGGTGTCGATGTAGCCGTAGCGCATAACCGCGTTGACCTGGCCGAGCAGTTCTTCAGCGCCTGGCGCAAGTTGCAGCCCGACAGCCCGGAAGTCCTGGCCAAGGAGTTCAAGCAGCGTTTGGCGTTCGGTGATCTCGAGGGCGCCCACACGGTAGGCCTGCAACTGCTCGAACAGCGTCCGCAAGACCCGTTGCTGCTGGAGCAGATGGCGCATATCGCCGAATGGCAGGGGGACTCGGCGTCGGCGCTGGGTTACTGGATCGACCTGAGCAAGCTGCGCGACAACCCGGCCGAGTTCGAGCACACCTGGCGCCTGGCGATGCAGACCTACGACTTCGACCGGGGCATCCCGGTGCTGGCGGGGATCATGCACAAGCGCGCGCTGACCGACGTAGAGCTCGATGCCCTGGTGTACGCCGAAGAGTCGCGCGGCACCCCCGAACAGGCCGAGAAGTGGTTGCGCAGCTATGTGACCCGGTACCCGAAACACCGACTGGCCTGGGTCCGTCTGTTGCAGAACCTGGAAAACACCGAGCAGTACCAGGCACGCCTGGACGTCTGGAAGAACTTTGCCAAGCGTTACCCGCTGAGCAGTACCGAGCGGGTGGACTGGGCCAACAACTACCTCAAGCTGTTTGACAGCCAGTCGGCCTGGCAGGTGATCACGGCGGTCGACGGCAACAGGATCGACGATATCAATTACTGGCAGTCCCGTGCCGCACTGGCCTGGGACCTGGAGAAGGACGAGGAACTGCGGGTCGCCCTGGAAAAAATGCTGGTCATCAAGGGCTCGCTCAATCTCGGCGACGAGAGCGAGCTGATTGCCCTCTATCGCAGCCGCGATCCACGCAAGGCCTTGCAGTTGACCGTCGATAGCTGGCGCCAGGGCCACAACCCGCAGCGTCTGGTGGCCGCCTTGCAACTGGCCCAGGAACTCCAGGACTGGCCATTGGTGATCGACCTGCTCAAGGAAGCCGAGGAGTACCCGGATGCTTCCGAGCGCTCCCAGGTGCTGGCGGCCCGTGGCGCGCTGGCGGTGCAGCAGGGACAGACCGACGAGGCGCTGCGCCTGTATCGCCTGGGGCTGAGCCGTTTCCCGGATGACAATACGTTCCGCGAACGCCTGATGTGGCTGTATGTCGACCTCGGTCGCACCGCTGAGATCAAGCCGTTGCTGCAACAATGGCGGGCCCTGGCACGCAGTGACAGCACCCTGTGGCTGCCGTTTGCCGCCGCCAGTCAACTGGTCGGGCGCAACACCGAGGCCCTGGCCTGGTATCGCCTGTACCTGCAAGCCAACCCTGGCGACTGGATGGTCCAGGCCGCCTACGCCGATGCCCTGGAAGGCGCCGGCTACGCCGATTCGGCCCAGCGTCTGCGGCTCAAGCTCAACCGCGAGGTGACCCCGGAACTGATTCGCGCCACGCCGCAGGGTTACTCGACCTGGCTGCGCCTGCTGGCCAGCAGTTATTCGTCGCGCAAGGCGCAGAACAAGGCGATGCAGTGGCTGGACGGTTCCAAGCCGATGCTGCAACTGTGGTTCGATCAGTTGCTGGCGCGCCTGGATGACATCAACCAGTCGGCGCAGAAAGATGACTGGCTGGCCTGGGCTCGCAGTCGTGGCCTGAAGATCAGCGGCTACGAGCAGATCCAGGAAGCCTTGCGCGGCAGCAACCGCCAGGCCCTCGAACGCCTGGTGGCCAGCGGCGACCTGGATCCGGCACAGCAGGTCGAGGCTCTGAACAGTCTCGGCCGCGGCGGCGAAGCGCTGGCCGTCGACCTGTCGGCCCTGGGCGACGAACAGCCGCCGGCGATCCGCGAGCAATTGCGCCGCCAGGCCATCGAGATGACCGAGCGGACCCCGCAGGGCATGCTGTTTTCCTGGCAGCGACAGGACTATGGTGGATTGGTGTTCAACGGTCCACGCCTGACCACCGCGCGTAACCTGGATGACAACTGGTACGCCAAGCTGGTGCTGGAGCAGGGCCAATACAGTGGCGATACCGTGGACTCATCGCGCCTGGGCAGCGAGACCAATACCGAGTTGACCTTGCAGCGGCAACTGGAGAACGGCAACTACAAGCTGATCTTCGACAGCAGCCTGCGCAAGGACGATGATCGCAACGGCCTCGGGGTCAGCCGCACCTGGCAGGTGGACAGCGGCAACGAGCTGGATGTCGGCGCCGACTGGCACCGCAAGAACGAAGACACCGGGCTGATGCGCGCCTTCGGCCGCCAGGACGATGTCTGGGTGGGCGGACGCCATCGCTACTCGGCCCGCGACCAACTGTCGTGGAACCTGGCCCAGCGTTCGTTCTCGACCCGTGGCGGCGATGACCTGGGCAACGGCCAGGCGCTGAAGATCGAGTTCGACCATACCTTGCAGTTCGAAGGGCCGAACTGGGAACTGCGCAGCGGTATCGACTATCAGCACAACAGCCTGAACAACCGTTCGTTGCCCAACCTGGCGAGCACCCAGGGCGGTGCGCTGGACCTGGTCGGACTCGAACTGGACGACCCGAGCGAGATCACCAGCCAGACCCTGCTGCAGAAACGCTACGGCCAGTTGTTCTTCGGCAGTTCGTGGCGGCGCGGTTTCCCGGGCGCACTGAACCGCACACGCGGGCAGTACACCTGGCTGGTGGATGTCAGTTCGGGCTGGCAGTGGACCGACAACACCATCAACTATGCAATCAGTACCGGTATCGGCACCGAAGTGCTGGGGGATGACGAATTGGCAGTGACCTTCGGCTACCAGTCGGCGCCGGAAGGCGGCACGGGCAAGTCCGGCGGTACCGCAGGTGTCAGTTACAGCGTGCGTTTCGGACGCTGATCATGGAATTCAAAGAGGAGTTAACCTTATGCAATCCATTCGTTGCGTGAGTCTGGCAATGGCCGCCGTGCTGATGGCCGGCTGCAGCAGCTTTACCAGCCAGAGCAGCCCCGAGTTGTCCAGCAAGGCCCGTTGGGGCGTGTTGCCGCTGGTCAACTATTCGCAGACGCCCCAGGCCGGCGAGCGCAGTGAGCAGATCCTGCTCAGCGTGCTGAGCAGCCGTGGCCTGCAACCGCAGGTCTATGCCGGCGCGCCGGGGCAGGGTGAACAGGCCCTGCTCGACGATAACGAGCGCCTGGCCGGGGCGATGGACTGGGCCCGTGAGCAGAAGCTCGACTACGTGGTGTCCGGCAGCGTCGAGGAGTGGCAATACAAGAACGGCCTGGATGGCGAGCCGGCGGTGGGCATCAGCCTGCGGGTGGTCGAGGCCGGCACCGGCAAGGTGCTCTGGAGCAACAGCGGCGCCCGTGCCGGCTGGTCCCGTGAAAGCCTGGCCGGTGCGGCCCAGAAGGTCCTCGACAAGCTTGTCGGCGGCCTGCGGATCGAGTGACTGCGATGAACTCTCCCCACATGGACTACGTGCTGGCGCCGCGCGCCAGCGGTCCGGCGTCATGGCTGGAAACCTTCCTGGTGACCGCGCTGGTCATCGGCTTCGGTCTCTGGCTGACGCCGGAAGACCCGTTGCAGGTACAGGCCGAGTTCCCCTGGTCGGTGCTGGCGCCGCTGTTGCTGGGTGTGCGCTACGGTTTTGTCCGTGGCCTGATCAGCGCCAGCTTGCTGGTGGCGGCGTTCTTCGTCCTGCGCCAGTCGGGATTGGCCGGTTATGCGCAGATCGCTCCGTCCTACATTGTCGGCGTGCTGGTCTGCGGCATGCTCGTCGGCGAAGTGCGTGACCTGTGGGAGCGGCGGTTGTTGCGCTTGCAGATGGCCAACGAGTACCGCCAGTACCGGCTCGATGACTTCACCCGCGCGCACCAGATCCTGCGGGTATCCCACGATCGTCTGGAGCAGCGCCTGGCCGGCAGCGACCAGAGCCTGCGCAGCTCGTTGCTGGGCCTGCGTGATCGCCTGCGCGCGGCGCCCAATGGCGATGATTCGCTGACCTTGCTGGCCGAGCCGGTGTTGACCCTGCTCGGCCAGTACGGCTCGCTGCGGGTAGCCGGCTTGTACCGGGTGGAGCAGGCGCGCGGCACGGTGCCGACGCTGACCCTGCTGGCAGCCACCGGGACCATGGGCCCGCTGGACAACAAGGACCTGTTGGTCAGCTTGTGTCTGGAACGCGAAGAGCTGGTGAGTGTGCGTGAGGAGCTGATCGATGCCGGCGGACAGGCCGCGGTGTCGTCGTTGCAGGCCTGTATCCCGCTGGTGGACACCCACGGCCGGATGCTGGCGATTCTCGCGGTACGGCAGATGCCGTTCTTCGCCTTCCAGGAGCGTACCCTCAGCCTGTTGGCCTTGCTCGCCGGGCATATCGCCGACCTGCTGCATCACGATCCGCAGGTCCTGCAACTGGAGAGCACCGACGCCCAGCACTTCACCCGCCAGCTCAAGCGCTCGCTGGTGGACGTCGAGCGGCATGGCTTGTCCGGCTGTCTCTATGCGTTCGAGCTGACCCAGTCCAACGATGAACTGGCGCGGTTGTTCGAACGCAGCCAGCGTGGTCTCGACCTGCATCTGACCCTGGTCAACGAGCGTGGACATGCGCTGTTGCTGGTGCTGTTGCCGCTGACCAGCGCCGAGGGCGCCGAAGGCTATATGGCACGCCTGGGCAAGCTGATCCACGAACACTTCGGCATGACCGTCGACCTGGCCGGCCTGGGGGTGAACGTGCTGCCTTACGATCTGGAGTCGGCCCGGCAACGGGACGGCCTGCGCAACTTCCTGCATAACGAGTGTGGCCTGAATGTTCAGCAAGTGGCTGTTTAGCGGGGCGCTGTTTTTCGAGGCGGGGAGTTGGGCCAGTCTGACGGCACAGCTGCCCGACCTGCAGATCGCGCTCCTGTACGCAATGACCCACGGCATCGCCTGCGGCCTGCTGGCGGCGGCCGTGTGGCTGTTGCTGCCGGCGCGTTATCGCCGACCATTGCCGTGGAGCCCGCTGTTCATTTTCAGCCTGGCGTTTTTTGTGCCGTTGATCGGTGCTGTCGGGGTGATCGCGGCGATCTTTCCGGCCTTGTACCTGCCACGCAAGCGCGAAACGCAGATGTGGCAGGCGGTGGGTATTCCCGAACTGCCGTTTCGCGCGCAGACCCAGTTGCACTCGCCGACCTTCGGTGACAGCGGCCTGCAGGATGTATTGCGCCACGCCCCCGATCCGGACCAGCGCCTGGCGGCCCTGCTCGCCACCCGACGCATGCCGGGCAAGGAAGCAGTGCCGATTCTCAAGCTGGCCCTGGGCGATCCGAGCGACGATGTGCGCCTGCTGGCGTACTCGATGCTCGACAAGCAGGAAAGCGATATCAACCAGCGCATCCAGATGTCCCTCGAACAGTTGTCCGGTGCCTCGGCGCAGAAGGCGGGCGCCTTGCACGGTACATTGGCCCGCTGGTACTGGGAGCTGGCCTACCTGGGCCTGGCCCAGGGCAGCGTCCAGCAGCACGTGCTCGGCCAGGCCGGGGAACATGCGGAACTGGCGCTGAAAGCCGGCGAGGGCGGTGAACTGCTGTTGCTGGCCGGACGTATCGCGCTGGAGCGTGGCGATATCGGCAAGGCGCGGCTGCATATGCACCAGGCCCAGGAAGCGGGCATGGACCCGGCCAAGGTCATCCCGTTCCGTGCCGAGATCGCCTTTGAAACCGGGCGCTATGCCGAGATTCCCGCGCTGCTGAAAAGCCTGCCGCCGGAGATGCAACAACGTCCGCCCTTTGCCGGGCTGGTAAGGACCTGGACATGAAAAAGCCCATCGATCCGACCCCCATGGCCGATGTCTGCCTGTTGCTCGAAGGCACCTGGCCCTACGTGCGTGGCGGTGTGTCCGGTTGGATTCACCAGATGATCCTCGGGCTGCCGCAACTGACCTTTTCCGTGCTGTTCATCGGTGGTCAGCGGGAAGCCTACGGGCAGCGCCGCTACGAGATTCCAGCGAACGTGGTGCATATCGAAGAGGTGTACCTGGAGGAAGCCTGGCGCAATCCCAAGCACAAGCGTGTCGCCCATACGGCCTCCCTCGAAGAGTTGAGCAATCTCTACCGTTACCTGCACAACCCGGAGAAGCCCGCCGCCGAGCTGGGCTTTGGCGTGCTCGACTCGCTGGCCCAGGGGCGGATCACCCTGGACGATGTGCTCTACAGCCGTCCCAGTTGGGAAGCGCTGACCGAAGGCTACGAGCAACATTGTGCCGATCCGTCCTTCGTCAACTATTTCTGGACCCTGCGCACCATGCAGTCGCCGTTGCTGATGCTGGCCGACGCGGCCCGGCGGATGCCGCGGGCGCGGGTCCTGCATTCGATTTCCACCGGCTATGCCGGACTGGTGGGCTGCATCCTCAAGCAGTTGTGGGGCTGCCAGTTCCTGCTCAGCGAACATGGCATCTACACCAAGGAGCGCAAGATCGACCTGGCCCAGGCCAGTTGGATCGCCGAAAGCAGCAACCAGGCGCTCAACGACAGCATGGACTCGGGCTCCGGCTATATCCGCATGCTCTGGGTGCGCTTCTTCGAACGCATCGGCCATCTGGTGTACGAGAGTGCCGACCAGATCATTGCCTTGTACGACGGCAACCGCCAGCGGCAGATCAAGGACGGTGCGCCGGTCGCACGCACCCAGGTGATTCCCAACGGGATCAACCTGGAGCTCTGGACCCAGGCCCTCAACGCTCGCGCCGAAGGCATCGCGCCGGTGGTCGGGCTGATCGGTCGCGTGGTGCCGATCAAGGATGTGAAAACCTTCCTGCGGGCCATGCGCGGGGTGGTCAGTGTCATGCCCCAGGTTGAAGGCTGGATCGTCGGACCGGAAGAGGAAGACCCCGAGTACGTTGCCGAGTGCCGCAGTCTGGTGGCGAGCCTGGGGTTGGAGAAAAAGGTCTTGTTCCTCGGTTTCCAGAAGATCCAGGAGATCCTGCCGCAACTGGGCCTGATGGTGTTGACCTCCATCAGCGAGGCTCAGCCCCTGGTGATTCTCGAAGCCTGGGCCGCCGGCACCCCGGTGGTCAGCAGCGACGTCGGTTCCTGCCGCGAACTGATCGAGGGCGGCGAAGCGGCCGACCGCGATCTCGGCCTGGCCGGGGAGGTGGTGGCGATTGCCGATCCGCAGGCCACGTCGCAGGCGATCATCGACCTGCTGCGCAGCCCCGAGCGCTGGAAGTCCGCCCAGGCGGCGGGCTTGCTGCGGGTTCACCGTTATTACAGCGAGACCTTGATGATCGACCGTTATCGCACGCTTTATCAGGCGGCCATGGGCACCGCACAAAGGGAGATCGGGTAAATGGCCGGCATCGGTTTCGAACTGCGCAAGATTCTCTCGCGCGACTCCTACACGTCGACACTGCACGCCTATGTCTATGCCGGCCTGATCAGTTCCGGGCCCTGGGTCCTGTCGATCCTCAGTGTGATGCTGGTGGGTATCATCAGTCTTGGCCTGGTGGTCCCGGAAGTCCTGATCCGCCAGTTCCTGATCACTGTGACCTACCTGATGGCGACATCGCTGATCCTCACCGGCGGCTTGCAGCTGTTTTTCACCCGCTTCGTCTCCGACCGCCTGTTCGAACGCAAGTACGAACAGATCCTGCCGAACCTGGTGGGGGTGTTGCTGCTGGTGACCCTGGGCTCCGGGTTGCTGGGCATCGTCCTGCTGACCACGCTGTTCGACCAGCCGCTGATCTACCGGCTGCTGACCCTGGCCAATTTCGTGGTGCTCTGCAACCTCTGGCTGGTGATCATCTTCCTCTCCGGGATGAAGGCCTATAACCGTATCCTGCTGGTGATGCTGGTGGGGTATGCGCTGATGGTCGGCAGTGCATTCTTCCTGCGCTACATGGGCATGGAAGGACTGTTGCTGGCGTTGTTGCTGGGCCATAGCACGCTGCTGTTCCTGTTTCTCTACGATATCCTGCGCGAATACCGCGCCGAGAAACTGGTCGCCTTCGACTTCCTGGATCGGCGCCAGGTGTTTGTCAGCCTGCTGCTCACCGGGCTCTGCTACAACCTGGGAATCTGGATCGACAAGTTCATCTTCTGGTTCAACCCGCAAACCTCGAGCCAGGTGATCGGGCCGATGCGTGCCTCGATTCTCTATGACTTGCCGATCTTTCTCGCCTACCTGGCGATCATTCCCGGCATGGCGGTGTTCCTGGTTCGGATCGAAACCGACTTTGCCGAGTGGTATGACCGGCTGTTCCGTGCGGTTCGCGATGGCGAGACCTTGCAGCATATCGGCTCGCTGAAGGCCGAGATGACCTTCTCGATTCGCCAGGGCCTGCTGGAAATCTGCAAGGTCCAGGGGCTGACGGTGGTCCTGTTGTTCCTCTTCGGCCCGCGTCTGCTGGAGTGGCTGGGAATGTCCAGCTACTACCTGCCGCTGTTCTATATCGACCTGATCGGGGTGAGCATCCAGGTGGTGTTCATGGCGATCCTCAACGTGTTTTTCTACCTCGACAAACGGGCGATCGTGCTGGAGCTGTGCCTGTTGTTCGTGGTGCTCAACGCGGCGTTGACCGTGCTCAGCCTGTACCTTGGCCCGAGCTTCTTCGGCTACGGCTTCACCTTTTCGCTGTTGGTCTGTGTGTTGCTGGGGCTGGCGCGCTTGTCGACGGCACTGGATGACCTGGAATACGAGACTTTCATGCTGTCACGCTGATTGTTCTGTCTGATCGTTCCCACGCTCCAGCGTGGGAACGCCTCCCTGGACGCTCTGCGTCCGCTCTTGTGACGCGGAGCGTCACGGGCTGCATGCCCACGCGGAGCGTGGGAACGATCGTACGGTCCTTTGCCAGCCTGTCGCGAACCGCTCTACACTGGCTGGCCTTGTTGTTTTTATGGAAGAAAAAACGATGCCTGCCGAGACTCCCTCCGTCGTGATCGAGCGTTTCCGTGAAGCCCATGTCGAGGGCATCACCGCGCTCTACAACGAACCCGCCGTCTGCCGCCAGGTACTGCAGATGCCGTTCCAGTCCGCTGAAGCCTGGCGCCAGCGCCTGATCCAGCGCCAGGACAACGAACGTCTGCTCTCGCTGGTGGCGTTGCATGAAGGTGGGGTGATCGGCAGTTGCTCGCTGGAGCAATACAGCCGCGTGCGGCGCAGCCATGCCGGCACTATCGGCATGGGCGTGGCGACGGCCTGGCAGGGCAAGGGCGTCGGTTCGCAACTGCTGGCGGCGGTGCTGGAGGTGGCGGACAACTGGATGAACCTGCAGCGTGTAGAACTCTGCGTGTATGCCGACAATGCGGCGGCTCAGGGCCTGTACCGCAAGTTCGGCTTCGAGGAGGAGGGCGTGATGCGCGACTATGCGATTCGCGACGGCCGCCTGGTGGATACGCTGAACATGGCGCGGCTGCGCCGATCCTTGGCTTGAGTCCTCCGGGATCAGGTCATGGCTGGCTTGTCGGCGGCCAGCCACCACCGAGCGCCTTGTACAACTGCACCAGGTCGGTCGACACCTTGGTCGAACTGTCGGCCAGGGCGCTCTGGGTGGCGATCAACGCGCGCTGTACCCCGAGCACATTGATAAAGTCGACGGCGCCTTCCTGGTAGCGTTGCCGGGCGTTGTCCAGGGCGATCCGGTTCTGTCGTACGGCTTCTTCCAGCGAGGCATGATGGCGCTGTTCGGCGCTGTAGTCGGTCAGGGCATTGTCCACTTCGTGCCAGGCCCCGAGCACCGTGCGCTGGTAGTTCAGCGCCGCTTCCTGCTGCTGGTGTTCACGCAGTTCGAGGGTCCCGGTCAGGCGACCGCCCTGGAAGATCGGCAGGTAGAGACTGGGACCGAAGTTCCACTGTCGCGAGCCCCAACTGCCGATGTCCGAACCTTCCAGGGTCTGGAAGCCGAAACTGCCGCCGAGGCTGACCCGCGGATAGAAGTCGGCCTTGGCCACGCCGATGGCGGCGGTGGCACGGTGCAGGGTGGCTTCGGCCTGCTGGATGTCCGGGCGGCGTTGCGCGAGTTCCGAAGGCAGGCCGACCGGCACCCGGGTCGGTGGCAAAGGAATCGGTGCCGCCGGTGACAGTCGTGCGCTCAGGCTGCGCGGTTGTTCACCGAGCAGGTAGCTCAAGGCATTGATCAGCCGGGCCTGCTGCGCTTCCAGCAAGGGCAGGCGGGCTTCGATATCGGCGACCTGGGCGGCGGCGTTGGCGGTGTCGAGCTGGGTGGTGACGCCGTTGTCGTAGCGGGTCTGGGTCAGGTCGCGGCTGTGCCGGGCGATATCGAGGTTCTGCCGGGCGACTTCCAGGCGTGCCTGGGTGCCGCGCAGGCGCAGGTAGTCGCTGGCGGTCTCGGCGGCGACGCTGAGCAGCACGCCATTGCGCTGGGCCTGGCTGAGGTCGACCGCCGCATCGGCGCTTTCCAGGCCGCGGCGCACGTGGCCCCACAGGTCGACCTCCCAACTGGCATCGAGGCCCAGGGTCCAGAGATCGAAGGGCGACTGACCATTGTTGTTGGAGGCATCCAGCAGGCCGGTGGCGCTGTTGCGTTCACGCTGGTAACTGCCCGAAGCGGATACGCCGGGCAGTTGTTCGCCGCCGGCGACCTGGCGGGCCGCGCGGCTTTGCAGCAAGCGCTCATTGGCGCCGCGCACATCGAAGTTGGCTTGCGCGGAGCGTTCGACCAGTTCGGACAGCAGCGGGTCGTTGAACTGCCGCCACCAGCTCACATCGATGGCCTGTGCCGCCGCGCTGCTGCGCACGTTCCGCGCTTCGGTGCTCCAGGCGTCGGGCAGGTCGGCACGGGGCGTGCTGAAGTCCGGACCCACACTACAGGCGCCGAGCCCGGCGAAGGCCAGCAGGCAAAAATAGCCGCGCATGCTACAGGCTCCCCTGGGTGATGACCCGGGCGACTACCGACATGCCCACCCGCAACCCGTCCAGGCCCGGCTGGTCATGGTCGAAGACGATCTTCACCGGGATCCGCTGCACCACCTTGGTGAAGTTGCCGGTGGCATTGTCCGGGGCAATCGCGGAAAAACTCAGGCCGGTGGCCGGCGCCAGGCTGTCGATATGGCCGCGATAGGTGCGGTCGGGGAAGCTGTCGATGGCGATGTCCACCGCCTGGTCGGGCCGCATGTGGGTCAACTGGGTTTCGCGGAAGTTGGCGACGACATAAGCGTCGCTGACCGGGACCACGGCCATCACCGCCTTGCCCGGGGCGACATAGGCGCCGACCCGGACACTGCGCTGGCCGATCACGCCGTCGCGAGGGGCGACCACGTGGGTGTAGGAGACATTGAGGTCGGCCTGGACCAGCGTCGCATGAGCCTGCTGCACCGCCGCCTCGGCCATTTCCAGGCGGGCCTTGAGCACATCCTGGTTCTTCTGCTGTTCCAGCCTGGCCGCCGCATCATGATCGCGCGCCGCTTGCCAGCGGGTCAGGTCGGCCGCGGATTTCTGTTGTTCCTCGCGTGTGCCGGCACCGGCGCTGGAGAGGTTGCGATAACGCTGGGCGTTGGCTTCGGCAAAGCGCAGGGACGCAGCCGTCGAGCGCAAGGTGGCATCGGCCTGGGTGATCAGCGTGGCCTGGCGTTCCAGCTCTGCGGCGAGGTTCTTCACCTGGGCCTGGGCGGCGTTGACCGCGGCGATGGCGGCGGCTTGCGCGGCCTGGTAATCGCGGGCGTCGATTTCCAGCAGCAGTTGGCCGGCCTTGACCGGCTGGTTGTCGGCTACCGCAACGTTGCTCACCACCCCGGCGATTTGCGGGGCGATCAGTACCGAGTCGGCGCTGATGCGCGCGTCGTCGGTGCTTTGCGCGCCATCGCTGTGCAGCAGGTGATAACCGGTATACACCACGGCCAGGAGCACGGCGCCCCCGACCAGGCTGAGAGAGAGTCTGGGTTTCATGGCATTTTCGGTGGTTGAGGTGGGAAGGGCCGGGTTGGCAGGGTCAGCAGGAGAATCGCCAGGATCGCGATCAGCCCGATGATTGCCAGGAAGGCGTCGCTGAAGCTCAAGATGAAGGCTTGTTCACGCAGGCGGCCGGCCATGGCCGTGATCGGTTGCTCTTCCAGCAGCGGCGCCAGTGCCAACTGGCTGGACGACCACTGGTCCACCAGCACATTGGAGTGTTGGTGCTGGCGGGCGGTGATGAAGTTCTCCAGCAGCACTGTGCCGATCACCGAGGCCAGGCCGCGAATCGAGTTGACAATGGCCGAGGCGAAGGGGCCTTCCATCGGTTGGATCACCCCGGTGGCAGTCATCAGCAGAGGGACGACGATCATCGGCTGGCCGAGGGTCTGCAGCAGTTGCAGTGCATAGAAGTCTTCGCGTACCCAGGCGCCGGTCAGGTGCGAGCCGCCGAGACAGGCCAGGGTTATCAGCCCCAGCCCACAGGCGATCACGTAGCGCGAATCGACCCAGTTGCGGTTGATCACGGTTGCCACCATCGGCGCCAGCAGCAGTTGCGGCAGGGCGATCAGCAGCGCCAGGGGCATGGTCTGGGCGGCGCGATAGTCCTGGATGTGGCCCAGGTAGTTGGCAGGCAGCGCCACCGCCGACAACGACACCATCACGAACAACGCCAGGGTGGCGATGCCATAGGCGAAGTTGCGCCGCTCCAGCAGTTGCACCTTGAACAGTGGCAGCGGATGGAACCATTCATTGAGCAGGAACAGCGGCAGGCAGATGGCCGCCCCCGCCAGCAGCAGACAGATCAGCGGCGACTCCAGCCAGTCCAGGCGTTCACCCTGCATCAGGCCGATGACCAGCATGGCCAGGCCACCGCAGCCGAGCAGCGCGCCACGCCAGTCGGCCTGCTTGAAGCGCTCCAGGCGCAGCGGGTCCTGTGGAATGCCATAGGCGATAAAGGCCGTGGCGAGCAGGCCGAATGGGGCGATCTGCCAGAACACCAGGCGCCAGTCGAGGTTTTCGGTCCAGGCGGCGGCCAGGGGCAAGGAGATATTCGGGCCGAAGGTCGCGGTCAGCGCATAGGCCGACAGCCCGTACAGCTTGTAGTGCCACGGCAGGAAGCGCAGGGCCACGGTCATCAGCAGCGGTGGCAAGGCGCCGCCCGCCAGGCCTTGCAGCACCCGCAGCAGCAACAGCACATCGAGGTTGGGCGCCAGCGGGCAGAGTACACCGAAGAAGCTGAAGGCCAGGGTCATGGCCATGGCGAAGCGGCGCAGGGAAAAGGTCACCGCCAGCCAGGGCGCGATCAGCATCGCCGAGACCTCCGCGGCTGCATACAATGCGCTGATCCATGTGCCTTCGTCATGGCCGATGCCGAACACCCCCAGCACATCCGCCAGGGCGAGTTCGGTGACCCGATCGTTGATACCCGAGGTCAAGGCCGCGATCAGTACGCCCACCAGCCCGATGATCAGGCGCCGGTCGAACGGTACCGCCACGGGTGGCGGGGGAAGGGGGGACAACATGCACGCAGATCCTGTAAGAGGCGGTTGCTTGAAAACGTGACCGCTATCAATAATTCGGTACACTGTATCATTCAGTGATACAGAGGAGCAATATCCATGTCAGTGCCTGAAACGGAACGCGGCGGCATCCAGGTGATCGCCCGTGCGGCGGCGATCCTGCGGTGCCTCGAAAATGAACCGGGTGGCTTGAGCCTGGGAGCGATTGCCAAGCGCATCGACTTGCCGCGCTCGACGGTCCAGCGCCTGGTCGATGCCCTGGCCCTGGAGCAGCTACTGGAGATCCAGGGACCCGCCGGCGTACGTCTGGGCCCGGCCTTGATGCGCCTGGCTTCCCACAGTCATGTCGATGTGACACAAAAGACCCGGCCTTATCTGGAGCAACTGTCCCGTGAAACCGGCGAAACCGTGGTCCTGCTGCATGCCAGTGGAGCTGAACTACTGATCCTGCAGATGGCGTTGTCGACCCAGCCGCTGCGGGTCGTGCCGGATGCCAGTTCGTTCCTGACCATGCATGCGACCTCGGGGGGCAAGGTGCTGCTCGCGCGCATGAGCGACGAAGCGGTGACACAACTGTTGGGGAAGAATCTCAAGAGCCTGACGCCGAGCACCCAGACCCATTTGCCGGACCTGCTGGCGGAGCTGGCGGAGGTGCGGCGCACCGGTGTGGCTTTTGACGCCGATGGGCATATGCCGGGAGTCAGTGCGATGGGGGTCGAGTTGGTGACCGGCCAGGGGGTCTACGCATTGTGCGTGGTGGCACCGACGGTGCGTCTTGAAGGGGCGCGCGGTGAAGTACGTGAGCGTCTGCTGGCGACGCAGAAGGCCATGCTGAAGGCTTTTGACAGCGTCAAATAATCCCTTGCGCAGTTGCTCGCACAGGCCTCATCGCGGGCAAGCCGGCTCCCACCAGAGGAAGCACGGCAGCCAGGACCTTGCGCTGGGGCGACGGTGTTCGAGCAGGCGATATCAATTATTGAAATCGCAGGCTTCCGACATCTTGCGATAAGTGACGTCCTCGATTTTCCCGGCCTTGTCGACAAACTTCATATCGGCATTGATCACTTTGCAGGTTGAGGTGGGCTGCTCGGTCATGGAGATCAGCTTGTCGATGTTCAGCGGCATGCCGTAGTGATAAGGCACCGCCTGGGGCGTGGCGTTGGTGTCGGCCTGGGCCATGCCGGCAACGGCGGTCAGGGCCAGGGCGCTGGTCATCAAAAGGGTACGAAGTTTCATGATGTATCTCCGAAGCAGGCTTGAGGTTCCGTTCGACACCCGATGTGTTGAACATGCCGCGGAGGGCGACAGAAAGGATCTGCGCTGACGCGGTCGATTTCACTTTCCATGGCTGGGATTAACCCTGAATTAAGTGTAGGGCTTTTTATTAGCTTACTAACGGAGTCGGAAAGTGGCTAATCGCCATTGATCAGATACCAAAGGATTCATACGAAAGTTAATGTCAAAAACATGCCGCGAATTGCTAGAATTCACCATTACCTGCCAGTAAGGTCAAAAAAACGGCAGATCTCCAGCGAAATTCAATTCAGGTGATCAGCGTGGCTAGAGGATTTGTGCTGTACATGGTCGGAATGGCAGCGGTTCTGCTGGTATTCGCGGTAGTGCTGACGATGCTACTGCGTTGATGGTTCAACGCAATTTCCGACCGTTCCGATAGGCCTTGATTTCTACCTGTGACAAGTACATCACCTTCGTTCATGCGCTGGATTCACTGACGCCTTCGCGGGCAAGCCCTGCTCCTACAGTTATATATCGATACCGCCGCAAGGGGCGCCCGCCCCGAAATCACCCACCTGCGCACTGCTTTGGGGCCTTGGCACCCACTGGCACGTTGCTTTCCGTAGCACACTCGTCTGGTCCCTCCAGTAACAGTATTTTTCTCTCTAATCCTATCCATTTGATTTTAATCACTTTTTAAAGATGGCTAGGTGATGCCAGATTGCTGTGGCACACTTTCTGCTCTCTATTCCGTTGTTACATACTAAGTTCCGGTATAACGGAACACACATCATCGGAGTGCAACGTCATGCATCGCGTACCTTCCTTGTTCAAAGCGTGTGCTTTTCTTTTTGCCGCCACGGCGGTTGTGGCTGGGGCCGCCCAGGCCGCCGACAGCAAGCTCGACAGTGTGCTCAAGCGCGGTCACCTGATCGTCGGCACCGGCAGCACCAACGCGCCGTGGCACTTCCAGGGCGCGGACGGCAAGTTGCAAGGCTTCGATATCGATATCGGCGCGATGATCGCCAAGGGCCTGTTCAATGATGCGAGCAAGGTCGAGTACGTGGTGCAGTCTTCCGACGCACGGATTCCCAACCTGCTGACCGACAAGGTCGACATCAGTTGCCAGTTCATCACCGTGACCGCCAGTCGCGCCCAGCAGGTGGCCTTCACCCTGCCGTACTACCGCGAAGGCGTTGGCCTGCTGCTGCCGATCAACAGCAAGTACAAGGAAATCGATGACCTGAAAGCCGCCGGCGACGGCGTCACCGTGGCGGTGCTACAGAACGTCTATGCCGAAGAACTGGTGCACCAGGCGCTGCCAAAGGCCAAGGTCGACCAGTACGACAGCGTCGACCTGATGTACCAGGCGGTGAACTCCGGCCGTGCCGACGCCGCCGCCACCGACCAGTCCTCGGTCAAGTACCTGATGGTGCAGAACCCTGGCCGCTACCGCAGCCCGACCTACGCCTGGAGCCCGCAAACCTACGCCTGTGCGGTCAAGCGCGGCGACCAGGACTGGCTGAACTTCGTCAACACCGCGCTGCATGAATCCATGACCGGCGTCGAGTTCCCGACCTATGCGGCATCCTTCAAGAAATGGTTCGGCGTAGACCTGCCATCCCCAGAGATCGGTTTCCCTGTCGAATTCAAGTGATCCGTTAAGGGCAGGGCGCCGCTGGCGGCGCCTTGTCGAAGGTACTCTGAACCATGAACTATCAGTTGAACTTTGCCGCCGTCTGGCGCGATTTCCCCAGTTTGCTGGCAGGGCTCGGCCTGGGCCTCGAACTGGCCTTGCTGTCGATTGCCATCGGTTGCGTGATCGGCCTGATGATGGCGTTTGCCTTGCTCAGCAAGCATCGCGCATTGCGGGTGGTGGCTTCGGTGTATGTCACGGTGATCCGTAACACGCCGATCCTGGTGCTGATCCTGTTGATCTACTTCGCCATGCCCAGCCTGGGCATCCGGCTGGACAAGATCCCCTCGTTCATCATCACCCTGTCGTTGTATGCCGGCGCCTACCTGACCGAAGTGTTCCGCTCCGGCCTGTTGAGCATCCCCAAGGGCCAGCGCGAAGCCGGGTTGGCCATCGGCCTCGGCGAATGGCAGGTGCGGGCCTACGTGACCGTCCCGGTAATGTTGCGCAACGTGCTGCCGGCGCTGTCCAACAACTTCATCTCGCTGTTCAAGGACACCTCGCTGGCGGCGGCGATCGCCGTGCCGGAGCTGACCTATTACGCCCGCAAGATCAACGTGGAGAGCTACCGGGTGATCGAAACCTGGATGGTCACCACCGCGCTCTATGTGGTTGCCTGTTACCTCATTGCCATGATGCTGCGTTACCTCGAACAGCGTCTGGCGATTCGCCGCTAGGAGTCCCCCATGTACGAATCCCCAAGCTGGCTGCATGAGTTGTGGGTCGCCCGGGACACCCTGTGGCAGGGCTTTCTGACCAGCGTGCAATGTTCGGCCCTGGCCATTGTCTGCGGCACCCTGATCGGCATCGCCGCCGGATTGGTGCTGACCTACGGCAAGTTCTGGATGCGCGTGCCGTTCCGCCTGTACGTCGACCTGATTCGCGGCACACCGGTGTTTGTCCTGGTGCTGGCCTGCTTCTACATGGCCCCGGCGCTGGGCTGGCAGATCAGTGCATTCCAGGCCGGGGCCCTGGGCCTGACGCTGTTCTGCGGCTCCCATGTGGCGGAAATCGTCCGTGGTTCACTGCAGGCGATTCCCCGTGGGCAACTGGAAGCGGGCAAGGCCATCGGCCTGACCTTCTACCAGTCCCTCGGCTACGTGCTGTTGCCCCAGGCGCTGCGGCAGATCCTGCCGACCTGGGTCAACTCGTCGACCGAGATCGTCAAGGCCTCCACCCTGCTGTCGGTGATCGGCGTCGCCGAACTGCTGCTCAGCACCCAGCAGGTGATCGCCCGGACCTTCATGACCCTGGAGTTCTACCTGTTCGCAGGGTTCTTGTTCTTCATCATCAACTACGCCATCGAACTGCTCGGTCGGCATATTGAAAAGCGGGTGGCGTTGCCATGATTCCGACTACCAGTCAAAACGACAAGCAGGCGCTGCTCAGCATTCGCGGCCTGCACAAACAATACGGCCCGGTCGAAGTGCTCAAGGGCGTCGACCTGGAAATGCAGCGCGGCAACGTGGTCACGCTGATCGGTTCCAGCGGCTCGGGCAAGACCACGCTGCTGCGTTGCGTGAACCTGCTGGAAGAGTTCCAGGGCGGGCAGATCACCCTCGATGGCGAGTCCATCGGCTACAGCGAAGTCAATGGCAAGCGCGTGCGTCACCCGGAAAAAGTCATCGCCCAGCATCGGGCCATGACCGGCATGGCGTTCCAGCAGTTCAACCTGTTTCCGCACCTGACCGCGTTGCAGAACGTCACGTTGGGTCTGCTCAAGGTCAAGAAACTGCCCAAGGACCAGGCCATCGTCCTGGCGGAAAAATGGCTGGACCGGGTCGGCCTGCTGCAGCGTCGCGATTACTTCCCCGGCCAGTTGTCCGGCGGCCAGCAGCAGCGCGTGGCGATTGCCCGGGCCATTGCGATGAACCCGAGCCTGATGCTGTTCGACGAAGTGACCTCGGCCCTCGACCCAGAACTGGTCGGCGAAGTGCTTGCGGTGATCAAGGGCCTGGCCGAAGAGGGCATGACCATGTTGCTGGTCACCCACGAGATGCGCTTTGCCTTCGAAGTCTCGGACAAGATCGTTTTCATGAACCAGGGACGCATTGAAGAACAGGGGCCACCCAAAGAACTGTTCGAGCGCCCGCAATCGCCGCGTCTCGCGGAATTTCTCAAGAACACGCGTTTTTAACTTTCATTCAAGGAGAACATCATGAGCATTACTCGTTACGGCACCGGCAGCGCCGCGGGTGGCGGTCAGCCTCGTCCTTTCGCCCGTGCCGTCGAAGCCGATGGCTGGCTGCATGTGTCCGGCCAGGTGCCGGCGCTCAATGGTGAAATCATTGTCGGCGGCATCGTCGAGCAGACGCACCAGACCATGAAAAACCTGATCGCGATTCTCGAAGAGGCCGGTTATGGCCTGGAAAACGTGGTACGCGCCGGTGTCTGGCTGGAGGATCCACGGGATTTCTGGAGCTTCAACAAGGTCTTTTCCGAGTACTTCACGCCCGAACACGCTCCGGCGCGGGCCTGTGTGCAGGCGAACATGATGGTCGACTGCAAGGTCGAGATCGACTGCATCGCGTACAAGAAGAAGTGATGAAACCCTGATGGGCCTTTCGCGAGCAAGCTCTGCTCCTACAGGTTTTGATGATCGTTCCCACGTTCTGCGTGGGAATGCCTCTTGGGACGCTCTGCGTCCGCTGTTGTGACGCGTAGCGTCACGGGCTGCATTCCCACGCGGAGCTTGGGAACGATCAACGAATAATGGATGTAAACTCCCCGGCAATTTTTCAATGGGATTGCACTGACATGACCGAAGACACCATCAAGCGCCGGGCAAAAGGGCTGGACCGGGCGTTCGATATCCTCGACTACCTCAAGGAAATCGGCCAGCCATTGCGCCCCAACGATATCGCCAGCGGCATCGGCAGCCCCAAGTCCACGGTCTACGAACTGGTGGCCTCGCTGCTGGAACGACGGATTCTGGAAACCGTCGGCAAGGAAGGGCACGTCTATCTGGGCCGCCAGCTGTATTTCCTTGGCCAGGCCCACCTGCGTCACTTCGATCTCACCCGCGAGGCCGATCACGCCCTGCAGGAAATCGTCAGCCAGACCCACGAAACCGCGCAGATGTGCCTGCTCAACGGGCGCAAGTACACCGTGGCACTGATGAAGGAGGGCGAGCGGCATTTCCGTATTTCCTCGGATATCGGTGAAAACGCGCCGATTCCCTGGACCGCGTCCGGCCGCCTGTTGCTGGCGCATTTGAGCGACCAGGCAATCATCGATCTGATCGATCACGACGACTTTATCCTGCCGGATGGCCAGCGCCTGCCGCTGGAGGTCTTCCTCGGGGAAATCCGTCAGGCCGGTATCGACGGGTTCTTTTCCTTCGATAGCGTCGCCGACACCTTTACCCACTGTTTCGCCGCGCCCGTCAAGGACGAGCGGGGCATCTGCATCGCGACCCTGTGCATCGTCGCACCCCGGGCCGATGCAAAGAAAAACTACAACGACTATCGCCGGGTGCTGATCGACAGCGCGAACAACCTGGCCCGTCGTATCAACGAATAGCAGCGGCTGCGGCCGCGCCTGTCAAGGAGTCTGAAATGCCTGTTGCCCTGAACATTCCCGCCGTGGAGAAAGGCGCGGCCGCCATCGGTGCCCAGCTGGTACGTGACGTCAGTCTGCCGGCCCTGGTGCTGCACCGCGAAGCACTGGAACACAATATCCGCTGGATGCAGGACTTCGTCAGCCGCAGCGGTGCCGAACTGGCGCCCCACGGCAAGACCAGCATGGTCCCGGCACTGTTTCAGCGCCAGTTGGCCCAGGGCGCCTGGGGCCTGACCCTGGCCACCGCGGTACAGACCCGTGCGGCCTATGCCGCGGGTGTACGGCGGGTATTGATGGCCAACCAGTTGGTGGGCGCGGCGAACATGGCATTGATTGCCGAGTTGCTGGCGGATCCGCAGTTCGAGTTCCACTGCATGGTCGATCATCCGGATAACGTCGCGGCCCTGGGTGAGTTTTTCGCCGGGCGCGGCCTGCGCCTCAATGTGATGATCGAATACGGTGTGGTCGGCGGGCGTTGTGGCTGCCGCAGCGAGCAGGAAGTGCTGGACCTGGCCAAGGCGATCAAGGCCCAGCCGGCGCTGGCGCTGACCGGCATCGAAGGTTACGAAGGGGTAATCCACGGCGATGAGGCCGTCAGCGGCATCCGTGCCTTCGCCGGCTCCCTGGTGCGCCTGGCGGTGCATTTGCAGAACAGCGGTTCGTTCGATATCGGCAAGCCGATCATCACCGCTTCGGGTTCGGCCTGGTATGACCTGATCGCTGAAGAGTTCGAGGCGCAGAATGCCGGCGGGCGTTTCCTCAGCGTGCTGCGTCCCGGCAGCTATGTGGCCCACGACCATGGTATCTACAAGGACGCCCAATGCTGTGTGCTGCATCGTCGCGGCGACCTCGGCGAGGGCCTGCGCCCGGCGCTGGAAGTCTGGGCCCATGTGCAGTCGATGCCCGAACCTGGTTTTGCGGTGATCGCCCTGGGCAAGCGTGACGTGGCCTTCGACGCCGGCCTGCCGGTGCCCTTGCTGCGCTACAAGGCGGGCGTGGTGCCGGCGGTGGGCGAGGACGTCAGCGCCTGCAAGGTCACCGCGGTGATGGACCAGCACGCCTTTATGACCGTGGCGCCGGGCTGCGAGCTGCGGGTCGGGGATATCGTCTCGTTCGGCACTTCCCATCCCTGCCTGACCTTCGACAAGTGGCGCGTGGGCTGCATTGTCGATGAGCAACTGAGCGTGATCGAGACCTTCGACACCTGCTTCTAAGGGATATTGCTGGAATGACCACTCTGAACCTGCCCCCACCGCGCATTGCCCTGATCGGCGAATGCATGATCGAACTGCAACAACACGCCGACGCCAGCCTGCACCAGAGCTTCGGCGGCGACACCCTGAACACCGCGGTCTATCTCTCCCGGGAACTGGCCGGGCGTGGCTCGGTGGATTACGTCACGGCCCTGGGGGACGACAGTTTCAGCGACGCCATGTGCCGGATCTGGGCTGAAGAGGGCATCGGCCTGGACAGGGTCCAGCGCCTGCCTGGTCGCCTGCCCGGCCTCTACTGCATCCAGACCGATGCCCGCGGCGAGCGCCGCTTCCTTTACTGGCGCAACGAAGCGGCGGTCCGCGATTGTTTCACCACGCCGGCCGCCGCGCCGATTCTAGCGGCCTTGCCGGACTATGATGTGCTGTACTTCAGCGGCATTACCCTCGCGGTGCTCGGCGAACTCGGCCGGGAGAAGCTGATCGCGGTGTTGCAGGAAGCTCGTCGCGGCGATACCCGGGTGGTCTTCGACAACAACTACCGGCCGCGCCTCTGGTCCGGTGTCGAGCAGGCACGCGCGGCGTATCGCTCGATCCTGCCGTATGTCGACCTGGCATTGCTGACCTTGGAGGACGAACAGGCGCTGTTCGACTATGCCGACGGCACGGCGGTATTCAGGGCCTACGAGCAGATCGGCACGCCGGAAGTGGTGCTCAAGCGTGGTGCCGAGAGTTGTCTGATCCGTTGCGAAGGCGAGGCGTTCGAAGTACCGGCACAGAAGGTCGAGACCGTGGTGGACACCACGGCGGCGGGGGATTCGTTCAGTGCCGGGTATCTCGCCAGTCGCCTGACCGGCGGCAATCCGCAACAGGCGGCACTGGCCGGGCATCGGTTGGCAAGCCGGGTGATCCAGGTGCGCGGGGCGTTGATTCCCCGAGGTTGAGTGTCGTTCTTGCGGGCCTCTTCGCGGCGATGCGGCGTCCCGACAAGCCCGGCTCCCACGGATCGTAGTCGTGTGGGAGCCGGGCTTGCCCGCGAAGAACGATGACGCGGTTCTCCGGCTCAGTCGCGGTAGAACACTTAGTCGCGGTAGAACACTTGCACCAGGTGATAACCGAACTTGCTCTTGATCGGGCCGTGCACGGTGCGCAACGGTTTCTTGAAGATCACCTGGTCAATCGCGCCGACCATCTGCCCCGGGCGCACTTCCCCCAGGTCACCACCGCGCTTGCCCGAAGGGCAGGTGGAGTACTTCTTGGCCAGCACATCGAAGGCCTCGCCCTTGGCGATGCGTTGCTTGAGCTGTTCGGCTTCCTCGGCGGTCTTGACCAGGATATGACGGGCTTGGGCTTTCATGGACGGGTTACCTTGAAACGGTGGGGCGGACAACAGGGCGCGCGATTATGCCTGAAGATCAGTCGCCGTGGCCGATCATATCGCGTACCCGGTTGGCCAGCAGGTCAAGGGTGAAAGGTTTGGCGATCAGGTCCATGCCGTCTTCGAGAAAACCCTGGCGTTCGGCGGCTTTCTCCGCGTAACCGGTCATGAACAGCACTTTCAGCCCCGGACGATGCTGACGGGCGATCTCGGCCAGTTGCCGGCCGTTCATCCCCGGCAGGCCGACGTCGGTTACCAGCAGGTCGATGCGCAGCGACGATTCCAGCAACGGCAGGGCCGTGCGCGCATCGGCGGCCGGATGCACCGTGTAGCCCAACTCGTCCAGCACGCTGAGTACCAGCATGCGCACCGCCGGATCGTCCTCCACCACCATCACCGACTCATCGGCCGCGGCCGTGGGCGATTGCAGGTTGTCGGGCACCGGCACCGACTCGTTGGCCACGGCGTGGAATCGTGGCAGGTACAGCCGCACGCAGGTGCCTTCGCCAGGTTCGCTTTGCAGGGTGACATGGCCACCGGACTGCTGGGCAAAGCCATAGATCATCGACAGCCCGAGGCCGGTGCCCTGGCCGATGGGTTTGGTGGTGAAGAACGGGTCGAAGGCCTTGGCCAGGATCAGCGGGCTCATGCCGGTGCCGTTGTCGCTGACGCCGATCATCACGTAGTCGCCGGCCTTGACCGTCTCCAGGGTGCTGATATCGCTGCCGTCGAGGTAGCTGTTGGCGGTTTCGATCAACAGCGTGCCGCCTTCGGGCATCGCATCGCGGGCATTGATCACCAGGTTGAGCAGGGCGCTTTCCAGTTGCCCGGTGTCGGTGTTCACCGGCCAGATATCCTGTCCGAGCCGGACCTGCAGGTCGATATGCGCGCCCTTGGTGCGGCTGAACAGGTCCTCCAGCGATTGCACCAACTGGTTCGGGTCGATGCGCTTGCGGTCCAGCGATTGCCGGCGGGAGAAGGCCAGCAGGCGGTGGGTCAGGGCCGCCGCGCGCTGGGCCGAACTGACCGCGGCATCGGCGAAACGGCCGATCTCGGTGCAGCGCCCGGCAGCGATGTAGCGCTGCATCAGGTCAAGGCTGCCGATGATGCCGGTGAGCATATTGTTGAAGTCATGGGCAATGCCGCCGGTCAACTGGCCCACCGCTTCCATCTTCTGCGCATGGCGCAGGGCATCTTCGGCGCGCTCGCGCTCGAACATTTCGTTCTGCAGGCGCTGGTTCGACTCGGCCAGGGCCTGGGTGCGCTGGGCCACGCGCTCTTCGAGGGTTTCGTTGAGGTTGCGCAGGGCTTCTTCGGTCTGTTTGCGCTCGGTTTCGTCGCTGACGAAGATATAGAAACCGTTGACCGCTCCGTCCGGCCCATAGCGTGGCAGGTAGCGCATCGCCGCGTGGCGGTCGCGACCGTCGCGGTGCGGGCTGTCGACACTGAAGCTGCAGGCCTTGCCCGCCAGCGCGCCGGCGATATGTTCGGCGCGCCGGGCATAGGCGCGCTCGCCGAGCACCTCGCGCAGGGTCTTGCCGTAGAGTTCCTGGGGTGTCTTGCCGAACCAGTCGAGGTAGGCGCTGTTGTTCAGGCGAAAGCGCTCCTCGCGGTCGACATAGCCGATGAGCGCCGGCACGGCATTGATCACCAGTTGCAGCTCGGTCTGGCTCTGGCGCAGGGCCTGTTCACTGTGCTTGCGTTCGGTGATGTCCAGGGCTGCGCCGACAAAGCGTTGGGCCCGGCCATGGGAACCCTGGTAGCAACGGCCACGAGCGAACACCCAGCGTACCTGGCCGTTGGTCCGGACCCGGTATTCCTCGGCGTGCTCGGTGTTGTTCTCCAGGCAATGCTTGATCCCGCGCGCCACCAGACCACGATCCTCCGGGTGAACGTTCTCCATGTACACGCTGATGGGCGTCTGTGCCGCCAGTGCCGGGTCGACGCCGTGCAGCCGGGCAAAGCGCGCGTCGGTGACGAAGCGGTCCTGGTCGATATCCCAGTCCCAGGTGCCCAGGGTGCCGGTGGCGGCCATCGCCAGTTGCAGGCGTTCTTCGCTGTCCTGCTGGGCCTTGATGCTGGCGTCGGAGCGCTGCTGTAGTTCCAGGGCCAGGCGCCGGCGTTCGTTGGTTTCGATGGCGGTGACCAGAATGCCGGCTACCTCGCCCCGTTCGTCACGCACCGGGCTGTAGGTCAGGTCCAGCCAGAGGTCGACTTTCACACCACTGTGGTGCACGTTGAAATATTGCTCCGGCAGACTGCGGGTCTGGCCTTGCAGCACGGCCTGGAAGATCGGTGCGTTGAAGTCCTGGTAATCCGGCCAGGTGTCGTTGGCCGGCTGGCCGAACGCCTGGGGATGGCGGTCGCCGATAAGCCGGCCGAAGCCGTCGTTGTAGATCTGTACCAGTTGTGCGCCCCAGAGCAGCAGCATCGGCATGGGCGAGTGGGTGACGATATCCGCCGCGGTACGCAGGCTCTGCGGCCAGCGATCGATCGCGCCCACGGGGCTGCGGGGCCAGTCCTGGCGGCCCATGAGGGTGGCGACGTCGTTGTCGGGGATCGATCCGTTCATAAACCTGCCTTGAAGGTGAAGCTTTGAGTTGCGCAGCGGCTTATTATCCCGCCAAGCTGTAGACCATTGCCAATTCGAAATGACAGCGGATTTTTTGTCTAAACCTCAATTGAATGTATTGCGGACACCTTTGCCATGGAAATCCACGCCTTATTGAAAACCCTGGCCGCCCAGGACGGTTCGGACTTGTACCTGTCGACCGGGGCACCGCCGTGTGCCAAGTTCAACGGCGTACTCAAGCCATTGGGCATCGAAGCGCTCAAGGCCGGTGAGGTGGCACTGATCGCCGACGGTATCATGGACGCCGAGCAGCGCCAGCAGTTCGAGCGGGAACTGGAGATGAACCTGGCGATGTCATTGCCGGGTGTCGGGCGTTTCCGGGTCAATATCTTCAAGCAGCGCAACGAAGTGTCGATTGTCGCCCGTAACATCAAGCTGGAGATTCCCCGTTTCGAGGACCTCAAGCTGCCGCCGATCCTGCTCGACACCATCATGGAAAAGCGCGGCCTGGTGCTGTTCGTCGGCGCCACGGGCTCAGGCAAGTCGACTTCCCTGGCAGCCCTGATCGATTACCGCAACCGCCACAGCAGCGGCCATATCATCACCATCGAGGATCCGGTGGAGTATATCCACCGGCACAAGAAGTCGATCATCAACCAGCGTGAAGTGGGGGTCGACACCCGCAGCTTCCATGCCGCGCTGAAAAATACCCTGCGCCAGGCCCCGGATGTGATCCTGATCGGCGAGATCCGTGATCGCGAAACCATGGAACACGCCCTGGCCTTTGCCGACACCGGGCACCTGGCGATCTCCACCCTGCATGCCAACAACGCCAACCAGGCGCTGGACCGGATCATCAATTTCTTTCCGGAAGACCGTCGTCCGCAATTGCTCAATGACCTCGGTAACAACCTGCAGGCGTTTGTCTCGCAACGGCTGGTGCGTACCACTGACGGCAAGCGCCGGGCGGCGGTGGAGGTGATGCTGGGCACGCCGACGATCCGTGACTTCATCAAGCGCAACGAGTTTTCCGAGCTCAAGGGCATCATGGAGAAGTCCGAGATCAGTGGCATGCAGACCTTCGACACGGCCTTGTTCCACCTGGTGGTGGAAGGGGCGATCGACGAGGAGGAAGCGCTGAAGAATGCCGACTCGGTGAACAACCTGCGCCTGCGCCTGAAGTTGCATCAGGACAACGGCGCCCTGGCCCAGCAGAACACACCGCCCGCACCACCAGTGGCGGCACGGGAGCTGGATGTGAAGGACTGGGGCCTGGTGGACGATGGCGAACGCGGTCCGGGTTGAAGCACCGGATGTAATTCGGAGCGGAGGTATCAGCAGTGCGAGGACAGTTCGCACTGCTGTCTGTCGATTTTTCGCGATCAGGCCACCTGATGGCGGTAGGGCAGGTCCGGGCCGGTGCGGCTGCAGGTAATCGCCGCGGCGCTGACGGCGAAGTCCAGCATGCCGTCGATCTGTGCCTTGTCCAGGCGTTCCAGGCCGTTCACCGAGTCCAGTTGCTGCTCGGTCAGCCAGGCGATCAGCGCGGCCTGGAAGGTGTCGCCGGCACCGACGGTATCGGCCGTGACGACTTCGCGCGCGGGCACCGACCAGTGGCCATGGCGGCGGCTGAAGACGCTGGCGCCCTGGGTGCCACGGGTCAGGAATACCACCTGGCAGCGCTGGGCCAGCCATTCCTCGGCAACGCTGCGTGGGTCGCGATCGGGGTAGAGCAAACCCAGGTCCTCGTCGCTGACCTTGATCATGTCGGCATGTTCGGCCAGTTCCGCGATGCGCTGGCGCCACAGTTCGATATTCGGCTCAGGGTTGAGGCGCACATTGGGGTCGAGGGTGATCAGCCGGCGACCGCTTTCCCGGCGTACCAGGGTCAGCAGGGTGTCGGCAATCGGCTGCACCACCAGCGAGAACGAGCCGATATGCAGGCCGCGCACCTCGTCGCCGAGCTCGGGCAGGTGCCCCGGCAGCAACTGGCGGTCGGCACAGCCTTCGCCACGGAAGCTGTAGTGGGGCGAACCGTCGGCACCCACGGCAACCATAGCCAGGGTGGTGGGGGCGTCGAAGTCCAGCAGGTAATCGGCGCGCACGCCTTCTTCGCGCAGGACCTGTTGCAGGCGTCGTCCCAGGTAATCGGTGGACAGCCCGGCCAACAGCGCCGAATCGACACCCAGGCGGCGCAGGCCGACCGCGACGTTGAACGGCGAGCCACCGGCAATTGCCTTGAAGTTCACTTTCGACGTCTGCCCGCTTGCGTCGGGCTCACTGAAAAAATCAAACAGTGCTTCACCACAGACCAGATACATGGATGCTTACTCTTGAATGACCGCGACCTGTTGGCGGTAGCGGTGATAAATCGGTTGATAGGCGCTGACATTGGCCGGGATCGGCCGGGTTTCGCTGGCGGCGTCGAGGCTGACGCAACGGTCGCACAGTTCGGCCAGGCTGTGAATCGCCCCGGATTGGCACCAGGCAGCCTGGATCGCGGCACCGAGGGCAGCGGCTTCGCTCTGCTCGGTGCAGACCACCGGGGTGTCCATGATATCGGCGACCATCTGTCGCCAGACCGCGCTTTTCGCGCCGCCGCCGATCAGGCGGATACCGTGGCTTTGCAGGCCGTTGCCGCGCAGCAGGTCGAGGCCGTAGCGCAGGCCGAACGTGGTGCCTTCGACCACGGCCCGGCACAGGTTGGCCTGGGTCAGGTTGGTCAGCGTCAGGCCGAGCAGGCTACCGGTGGCCTGGGGCAGGGCGGGCACCCGCTCGCCATTGAGGAACGGCAGCATGCTGACGCCATCGGCGCCGATGGGCGCCTCATTGACCCGGGCATTGAAGTCATCGAGTCCGAGATTGAACAGCTCGCGCACCGCGCCGGTGGCGTTGGTCAGGTTCATGGTGCAGATCAGCGGCAACCAGCCGCCGCTGGAGGAGCAGAACGCCGCCACCGAGGCATCGGGACTGATCAGCGGCCGTTCGGCGTAGGCGTAGACGGTGCCGGAGGAACCCAGGCTCATGGTGATCACGCCCAGGCGGATATTGCCGGTGCCGATGGCGCCCATCATGTTGTCGCCGCCGCCGCTGGAGACCAGGGCGTCGGGGTTGATCCCCAGTTGCCGGGCGATTTCCGGCAGGACCCGACCGACCGGCTGGTGGGCCTCCAGCAGCTCCGGCAGGGCCGCCTGCAGGCGCCCGCTGGGGTCGATATCGCGCAGCAGTTGCAGGTCCCAGCCGCGCTGGCGCACATCGAAGTAACCACTGCCGGAGGCATCGCCGTACTCCGCGCAAGCGCGACCGGTCAGCCAGTAGTTGAGGTAGTCGTGGGGCAGCAGGATATGGGCGATCCGGGCGAACAACTCGGGATGCTGTTCCTTGGTCCAGAGCAGCTTGGACACCGTGTAGCCGGGGGCGATCACCAGGCCCAGGCGTTCGAGCGAACCTGTTTCGCCGCCCAGGTGTTCCAGCAGGCGCTGGTTTTCCGGGGTGGTTTCGGTGTCGCACCAGAGCTTGGCCGGACGCAGGACCTGGCCTTGCTCGTCGAGCAGCACCAGACCGTGCTGCTGACCGGAGACGCCGATGCCGAGGATTGCCTGGCCGTCGACCCCGGCGACCTGCAACGCCTGGCGGGTGGCGAGGACAAACGCCTGCAGCCATTCACCGGTGTCCTGCTCACGACGGCCATGGGCGCCGCTGATCATGCTGTGGGGGGCCGAGCCCTGGCCAAGCACCTGGCCGCTGACGGTGTCGAGGACAATCGCCTTGGTGCCTTGGGTGCCGCAATCGATACCGAGGTAGAGTTTCTGCTTCATGGAGGTGCCTGGTGGTTGTGAATTGATCACTCAATCTTGCCTGGACACAAAACTGTAGGAGCCATCACACATTTCCGAGCCGGCAAGCCGGCTCCTACAAGGAGCCATCACACATTCAATTGGCCTTGGCCAACAAGCGCTCCAGTGTCTTGCTCACGCCCACTTCGCGCAAGCTGTTGAAGCAGTTTTCGAAGGCCGCGACAAACTCCTTCGATTGCGCAATCGCCGTGCCGAAGATTTCTTCCACCGCCAGCAAGCGCTGCACGATCAGGCTGTCATCGGCCACCAGCGCCTGACAGAACTCGGCCCGCGGATCGGGAATGCGGTAGGTCGTACCGTTTTCATCGACACCCTTGAGGTACAGGGCCCAGGCCGCCACCACCAGCGCCGCGCGTTCGGTTTCGCGACCATCGGCGATCAGCCGGTTGATGGTCGGGATGGTGAACTTGGGAAACTTCGACGAACCGTCGGAGCAGACCCGCTCCAACTGGTCGGCAATCGCCTGGTTGGAGAAACGCTCGACCAGGGTGTTCTTGTAGTCGGTCAGGTCGATCCCCGGTACCGGCGCCAGTTGCGGGGTCACGTCCAGGTCCATGTAGGCACGCATATAGGCCACGAACAGCGGGTCGTTCATGGTTTCGTGGACGAAGCGGTAGCCCTTGAGGAAGCCCAGGTAGGTGAGGGCCAGGTGGCTGCCGTTGAGCAGCTTGATCTTCATCTCCTCATAGGGCGTGACGTCGTCGGTGAACTGCACGCCGACCTTTTCCCAGGCCGGCCGGCCATCGACGAACTTGTCTTCCAGGACCCACTGCACAAAGGGTTCGCAGACCACCGGCCAGGCGTCGTCGACACCATGCTCGTCATGCAGTTGCAGGCGATGGGCGGCGCTGGTCATCGGGGTGATGCGGTCGACCATGGCGTTGGGGAAGCTGACATGCCCGGCGATCCAGTCGCGCAGGTCGGCATCGCGCAGGGCGGCGAAGGCCAGCAGAGCCTTGCGGGTCACCGCGCCGTTGTGCGGCAGGTTATCGCAGGACATCAGGGTGAAGGCTGCAATGCCGTTGGCGCGGCGCTTGGCCAGGGCCGCGCAGAGGAAGCCGAAGACGGTCTGTGGTTGATCCGGGTGGCGCAGGTCGTGCTGGATCTGCGGCAGGTGGCTCATGAATTCGCCGTTGCTGTCGTCGATGCAGTAGCCGCCCTCGGTGATGGTCAGCGAGACGATACGGATCTGCGGCGAGGCCAGCTTGTCGATCAGCGCCTGGGCGTCGTCCTGGGCCAGCAGCATGCCGCTGATGGAGGCGATCACGCGGGTTTCGGTGTCGTCGCCGTCGCCCAGTTCATAGAGGGTGTAGAGGTAGTCCTGGGCCGCCAGGGCATCACGGACGCCCTGGTCTTCCTTGCGCAGGCCGACGCCGCAGATGCTCCAGTCCAGGCCCTCGCCGAGGTTCATCAGGGCGTCGGTGTAGTAAGCCTGGTGGGCGCGGTGAAAGCCGCCGACGCCGATGTGGGCGATGCCTTGCCGGGTGTTGGTCGCGGCGTATTGAGGCAGCGCGACTTCGGGGGCCAGGTTGTGCAGGTTCTGTTTGTTCAGGTTCATTGCAAGGAGCTCTCGTCAATCAGGCGTCGTCAATCAGGCGGCAGCGCGCAGCGGGCGGGCGACCGCAACGCCGTCGGCATCGAATAGGTGGCAGTGGGTGCTGTCCAGGTGCAGGTTGAGCGTCTCGCCGTACTGGCTGGCCAGGTCACCGCGGATGCGCATGGTCAGCGGCTCGCCGGAGCGGGTCACGACATGGCAGAAGGTGTCGCTGCCGAGGCGCTCGCCGACATCGGCGGTGACTTGCAGGGTGCAATCCCCGGGGCTGGCGATTTCCAGGTGTTCCGGGCGGATGCCCAGGGTCACCGGGCTGCCGACGCTGAGGCTGGCGCCACTGTGGGGCAGACTGATGCGGGTGCCGGCCTCCAGTTCGACTTCACAGCCCTGGCCGTCGATGCGACTGACCTTGCCCTTGAGGAAGCCCATCTTCGGTGTGCCGAGGAAGCCGGCGACAAACAGGTTGGCCGGCGAATGATAGAGCTCCAGGGGCGAGCCGACCTGTTCGACGCGACCGCTGTTGAGGACCACCACCTTGTCGGCCAGGGTCATGGCTTCGACCTGGTCGTGGGTCACGTAGATCATGGTTGCCTGCAGTTCCTTGTGCAGGCGCGCCAGTTCCAGGCGCATCTGCACGCGCAGGGCGGCGTCGAGGTTGGACAGCGGTTCGTCGAACAGGAAGATCTTCGGATTGCGCACGATCGCCCGGCCGATGGCGACCCGCTGACGCTGGCCGCCGGAGAGTTGCTTGGGCTTGCGTTCGAGCAACGGACCGAGTTCGAGGATACGCGCGGCTTCGTTGACCTTGCGCTCGACATCGGCCTTGGCCACGCCGGCCAGGTCGAGGGCGAAGGACATGTTCTTGCGCACGCTCATGTGCGGATACAGGGCGTAGGTCTGGAACACCATCGCCAGGTCGCGCTTGGCCGGGCTGACTTCGGTGATATCGCGACCGTCCAGTTCGATGGTGCCGGAGGTGACTTCCTCCAGCCCGGCGATCAACCGCAGCAGGGTGGACTTGCCGCAGCCGGACGGGCCGACGAAGACCACGAATTCACGGTCGCGGACTTCCAGATCGATGCCCTTGATGATGGAAAAACCTTCGAAGCCTTTTTGCAGATTCTTGATTTTCAGGTTGGCCATGGTGAGGCTCCTTTTGAAGTTCGCTGCGAATCCCTGTGGGAGCCGGCTTGCCGGCGATGAGGCCCTTGAGCCTTGCGGCAACCGTTCGGTCGCTATCGCTGGCAAGCCAGCTCCTGCACGGGTTCTGTTTTGTTCAAAAAATGCTGATTTACTTCACGGCACCGAAGGACAGGCCGCGTACCAGTTGTTTCTGGCTGATCCAGCCGAAGATCAGGATCGGTGCGCAGGCCAGGGTCGAGACGGCGGACAGCTTGGCCCAGAACAAGCCCTCGGGGCTCGAGTAGGAAGCGATCAACGCGGTCAGCGGCGCGGCATTGGAAGAGGTCAGGTTCAGCGACCAGAACGCTTCGTTCCAGCACAGGATCAACGACAGCAGCATGGTCGAGGCGAGCCCGCCCTTGCTGATCGGCAGCAGCACCCGGACCATTTCCTGCAGCAGCGTGGCACCGTCGAGGCGGGCGGCTTCGAGGATGTCCTTGGGGATGTCCTTGAAGTAGGTGTACACCATCCAGACCACGATCGGCAGGTTGATCAGGGTGTAGATCACGATCAGCGCGATGCGTGTGTCGAGCAGCCCGAAGGACTTGGCCAGCAGGTAGATCGGCATCAGCACGCCCACCGGCGGCAGCATCTTGGTGGAGAGCATCCACAGCAGGGTGCGCTTGGTCCGCTGGGTTTCGTAGAACGCCATGGAGTAGGCCGCAGGCACCGCGATCAGCATGCACAGCAGCGTGGCGCTGAAGGAGATCACCACCGAGTTCCAGGCGAAGTGGAAGTAGTCACTGCGCTCCTGGATATGCAGGTAGTTCTCCAGCGTCGGGGTGAAGAAGAACTGCGGCGGCGTGGCGAACGCGTCGATCTCGGTCTTGAAGCTGGTCAGCACCATCCAGAAGATCGGGAAGAAGATCAGGATCGCGATGGCCCAGGCCAGGATGCCGAGCAGCACGCTTTGCAGGCGCCGGGATTGTTTGAGTGTGAGGGTCATGGCGCGGGCCTCAAGGCTTGTCTGTCAGGTTTTTGCCGATCATCCGCACCAGGATGATCGCGGCGATATTGGCGATGATCACGGCGATCAGGCCGCCGGCCGAAGCCATGCCGACATCGAACTGCACCAGGGCCTGGTTGTAGATCAGGTACGCCAGGTTGGTCGAGGCATAACCCGGACCACCGTTGGTGGTGGTGAAGATTTCGGCGAACACCGAGAGCAGGAAGATGGTTTCGATCATCACCACCACGGCGATCGGCCGGGCCAGGTGCGGCAGGGTCAGGTGCCAGAAGATCGCTACCGGACCGGCACCGTCCAGGCGCGCGGCTTCTTTCTGTTCCTGGTCCAGGGACTGCATGGCGGTCATCAGGATCAGGATGGCGAAGGGTAGCCACTGCCAGGAGACGATGATGATGATCGACAGCAGCGGGTAATGGGCCAGCCAGTCCACCGGTTGCGCGCCGAACAGGCGCCACAGCGCGGCGAGAATCCCCGAGACCGGGTGGAAAATCAGGTTTTTCCAGATCAATGCGCCGACGGTGGGCATGATGAAAAAGGGCGAGATCAGCAGGACCCGGACGATACCGCGACCGAGGAACTCGGAAGCTTCCAGCAGGGCCGAGATCAGTACGCCGAACACCACGCTGATCAGCAGCACGCTGCCCACCAGCAACAGGGTATTGGTGGCGCCGGGCAGGAAGCCCGAATCGGTGAGGAAGTAGGTGTAGTTTTCCAGGCCGACAAACTGGTTTTCGCCCGGATAGAGCAGGTTGTAGCGGATCAGCGAAAAGTAGATGGTCATGCCCAGGGGCACGATCATCCACAGCAGCAACAGACCGACCGAGGGCGAGACCAGAAACCAGCCGGGATTACGCAGACGGCTTTTGCGCAGCGGCTGGGGTATATCCATATGGGCTTTGGCAGTGGAGGTATTCATGGTGTTCAAAACCGATTAGGTACAAGGAGCGGGCAATCTGCAGGAGCTGGCTTAGCGATAGCGACCGAACGATTGCCGCAAGGCTCAAGGGCCTCATCGCCGGCAAGCCGGCTCCTGCAGGGGACGGTGTGTCCCTGTTACTTCGGATATCCCGCGCGTTTCATTTCACGTTCGGTGAAGGTCTGGGCATCGGCCAGGGCTTTGTCGACGGTGGTCTGGCCGGTCAGGGCGGCGGAGAACTGCTTGCCGACCTGGGTACCGACAGCCTGGAACTCGGGAATGGTCACCAGCTGGATCCCGACATAAGGCACGGGCTTGGCGCTCGGGTCTTTCGGGTTGGCGGCCTTGAGCGATTCCAGAGTGATTTTGGCGAACGGCGCGGCCTTCATGTAAGCGTCGCTGTAGGTCGAGGCCCGGGTGCCCGGCGGTACGTTGGCGATACCGTCTTCCTTGGCCACCAGTGCCCCGTATTCCTTGGAGGTGGCCCAGCTGCTGAAGGTCTTCGCCGCGTCCTTGGCCTTGGAGCTGGTCGGGATCGCCAGGGCCCAGGAGTAGAGCCAGGCCGAACCTTTCTCGGTGACCTGGTGCGGTGCGTAGGTAAAGCCGACGTGATCGCTGACCTTGCTCTGGGTCTTGTCGGTGACGAAGGAGCCGGCGACGCTGGCATCGACCCACATGGCGCACTTGCCGCTGTTGAACAGCGCCAGGTTTTCGTTGAAGCCGTTGCTCGAAGCGCCGGGCGGGCCGGACTTCTTCATGGTGTCGACGTAGAAGTTCAGGGCGTTCTTCCACTCGGGGCCGTTGAATTCCGGCTGCCATTTCTCATCGAACCAGCGTGCGCCATAGGCGTTGGCGACGGTGGTGATCAGCGCCATGTTCTCACCCCAGCCTGCCTTGCCGCGCAGGCAGATACCGTACTGCTCCTTCTCGGGATGGTTGAGCTTGGCGGCGAACTCGCCGATCTGTTCCCAGGTCGGGCGCTCGGGCATGGTCAGCCCGGCGTCCTTGAACAGGTCGGTGCGGTAGTAGGTCATGGAACTTTCGGCGTAGAACGGCAGGGCGAACAGGGTGCCCTTGACCGACAGGCCGTCGCGTACCGAAGGGAAGACATCGTCGATATCGTAGGCGGCGGGCAGGTTGGTCATGGGTTCCAGCCAGCCCTTGGCGCCCCAGAGCGCGGCTTCGTACATGCCGATGGTCAGCACGTCGAACTGGCCACCCTGGGTGGCGATATCGGTGGTCAGGCGCTGGCGCAGGACGTTTTCTTCGAGGACCACCCAGTTCAGCTTGATATCCGGGTGCTCGGCCTCGAAAGTCTTCGAGAGCTTCTGCATGCGAATCATGTCGCTGTTGTTGACGGTGGCGATGGTCAGGGTCTGGGCGCCGAAACTGACGCCACTGATGGTCAGGCAGGTAGAGACGAGCAGAGCTTTTGCAATGGCTTTCATCGAACACTCCTCTTCTTGCGCGCGGCGGCGGTCGAAGGTCGGTTTATTGTTTTTGTGTCTTCCGGTGTCCTGGAAGAATCTGCAGATGATTACAGCCCTCAATCGCCTGGCTGACAAATCCTTGACGACACTTTAATCGGTACTTTTTTGCACTGAGGCGGAATGTCGCAGGTCTGGGAAACAGCTGCTCGGGAGGGGATGGCTCGGAATCAGGCCTTGGGGGAGGGGTAAATCAGTACAGGTTCGGCTGCAAAAAAGCGTCAGCCGAACGCCTGATCTTTCCTGTTTGATCATTTTGATCGTTCCCACGCTCCGCGTGGGAATGCCTCGCTGGACGCTCTGCGTCCGCTTCAAAGGCTTCGCGGGCAAGCCCGCTCCCACAGCGTCACGGGCTGCATTCCCACGGGGACCGGGGGAACGATCAGTATTGGCTTTTCAGCCGAGGTTCTGCTCGGTCAGGCGTTGCACCACCAGGCGTCGATAATGGGAGGGGGTCATGCCCTTGAGCTGCTGGAAACGTCGGTTGAAGTTGGAAATATTGTTGAAACCGGACTCGAAACACACATCGGTCACTGGTTTGTCGCCGTCGGCCAGCAGTTCGCAGGACTTGCTGATCCGCAGGCGATTGACGAATTCGACGAAGCAGCGCCCCGTGGCCTGCTTGAACACCCGGGAAAAGTACGTTGGTTTCATCCCCAGGTACTCGGCGACCTCTTCCAGCGGCAGTTCGCGGGCGTAGTGGGCAAAGATGTAGTCCACTGCGCGGTTGGTGCGGTCGATATTGTTCTCGTCGGCCAGCTGCGGGGTGGTGGCCCCGGAGAGCAACTGGTAATCGGTGCAGCCGCTGAGCAGTTCCAGCAGGATCAGGAAGTGCCCCAGGCGCGTTACGCCCTGGGCATCGGCGATACGCTGCATCAGTTGCGTGGCCTGGCGAATGGTGTCCTTGCAGCGGAACTCGATGCCGTATTGGGCGCGCTCGAGCAACGGCGTCAGGGTTTTCAGCTCGGCAAAAATCTGGTGTCCTTCCTCGAACAGCTCCTCGGTGAAGTTCACCAGCATGTCGCGCTTGGGCACCACTTCGTCCTCGGCCACCTGACTGATCCAGTTGTGGGGCAGGTTGGGGCCGGTGAGGAACAGGCTCTGCGGGTAGAAATTGCCGATATAGTCGCCGATGAAGACCTTGCCTGAGCTGGCGACGATCAGGTGCAGCTCGTATTCCTTGTGGAAGTGCCAACGCACCAGCGGGCAGGGAAAACCATGCTGGCGATAGATGATGGACAGGCCATTATGGTCGTCCATCAGTTCATAGGAAGGATCGGTGACGCGGGCTGTTCGGGTCATTGGAGGCGCTTTTATTGTTATCGCTACCCGATAATGCCTCCTTCGCGAGCCGGCTGCCAGCCTTGTACAGACGGTCGGATCAGCCGAACCTGCCCGCCATGGCGTTGCGGTCCCTCTATTCAGGAGCAAAACAGTGAAGAGCGTTCTATTGATTGGTATCGGTTCCGGTCATCCCGAACAGATCACCGTACAGGCCATCAAGGCCCTGAACCGCGCCTCGGTATTCTTCCTGCTGGACAAGGGCGAGGCCAAGGATGAACTGGTGCGTTTGCGCAAGGAGATCTGCCAGCGGTATATCGAGCAGCCGGGTTATCGCCTGGTGCAGGTCAGCGATCCGCTGCGTGAAGACAATGAGGTGACCTACCAGGCCGGTGTCGAGCGCTGGCATGCACAGCGCGCGGAGCTGTTCGCGCGGCTGATCGACGAGGAACTGGCCGAGAACGAGTGCGGCGCCTTTCTGGTCTGGGGCGAGCCGGGACTGTATGACAGCACCCTGCGCATCCTCGATCGGGTCGTGGCCCTCGGCGGTCCGGTGTTCGAGGTCGAGGTGATTCCCGGGATCAGCAGCGTGCAGGCCCTGGCGGCACGCCACCGCATTCCCCTGAACCGCATCGGCGAGCCGATCCGTATCACCACGGGCAGACGCCTGGAGGCTGCCGATCTGGACAACGTGGTGGTAATGCTCGATGCGCACTGTGCTTTCGGCCAGTTCGCCGATCAAGAGCTGGAAATCTACTGGGGGGCATACCTGGGCACTGAGGACGAACTGCTGGTGAGCGGCAAGCTGCACGAGGTGCAGGGGCGAATTCGCGAGCTGCGCGAGGCTGCCAGGTTGAGCAAGGGCTGGATCATGGACACTTACCTGCTGCGTCGGCCCCTGAATCCGGATCAGTAAGTACGCTGGCATTGATCGGGCGGTTTTCCTGTATTGCTACGAGACGGTTCCTACAGAGAAGGCAGGCAGTGTCGTTTAGTGTCCGCAGCATTCAAAAACCGCCTGCGAGACTCTTATAACGCCATGAACTGCGTACTCGGTATTGATCGACTTCAGTGGCTGCCCCTGACGCTTGTCCTGTGCTTGACCGGTTTGCCTGCGTTCGGACATTCGCTGGTCGAACTGCCCTACAGTGGCGGGACGTTCAGCATCGACCCGGTCACCCTGGAAACGACCTTGCGCCGCGACAATGGCGAAGTCTCGGTACTCAGTGCGGCGGCGTTCCCCGAGACGGCAAGGATCAGCGACCTGGCAGGCCGGCACTGGCGTATTCGCAACGGCTCCGAACAGTTCCAGGTCGAGGTCGGGATCGAGCAGGACGCGTTGCGCCTCTCGGTAAGGGCCGCTCAGCCGGCTCGCCTGGACTGGCCCAGACCCGTGGAGGCAAAAGCCATCGAGGCCCACGCCATACCGTTCGGCGAAGGCAGCTATATTCCCGGCGACGATCGCCAATGGCTGGACTGGCTGGTACGGCGTTATGAGCCCGATGCGCTGAACGGACTGCTGTCGATGCCGTTCTGGAGCGAGCTGCGCGCGGATCATTCGGTGACCTGGCTGGTGCAGACCCCGTTCGATACCCGTTTCAGCGTGATCGAGCAGGATCAACGACCGTTGCCCCGGCTCAGCCATGAGTTCAACCGGCTGTCCGAGGGCGCGGCGTATACCGTCAGCGTGGCGATCGGTCCGCGGGATCCTCTGTACGGCGCGCGTTTCTATCGCCAGTGGCTGCTGGAGCACGGCCGCTTCGTTTCGTTGAAACAGAAGATCGAGCGCCAGCCCCAGGTCGCCAGGCTGGGTGGCGCTCCGCATATCTACCTGTGGGGCGCCGGCCCCTTGAAAACCGGGGATATTGCCGACTGGCCGGCGTTCCTGAAGTTTTTTGCCGCGCGCCGGGCCGATCCCCGCCATCTGACCTCACGCTTGTGGGAAGCATTCGACCCACAAGCGCGGGAAAATTTCGTCGCTGCACTGCTGGAAGCGGAAGCTCGGGAGGCCGTTGTATCGACCTTCGGCAAGATCGAAGTGACCCGTGCGCTGAATGCCGCGTTGCAGCATGCACTGCCGCCGGCACCGGTGGAGCCGTTGCCGGGCAATCATGATCCGGCAGCCAACGTGGTCTGGGGCCATGTGGTGCGCGAGCAATTGGTCGAGGCCTTCGGCCCCTGGCTGATGGCGCCTCGACGCTGGGGCGGCGGCCTGTCGCTCGATACCGTGGCGGCCCTGCAGCAAGCCGGCCTGACCAAGGCCTGGCTCGGCGCGGATGACTGGCGTGACGCGATGTGGCACCCCGAAGCGGTGGAGGCGGCCAAGGCCTCGGGTTATCTGGTGGCCGTCTACGACAGCTATGGCAGCGCACACCCCTCGAACCTGCGGGCGACCTGGGCCACGGCGCAGATGGGCGATGAACTGGCGGCCGCCGGTTATCGCGACAGCAAGGGCGACAAGGTTCGCGGTTTCAGCGGTCGGGGCGTCTATGTCAACGCCCGGCTGGTCGAACCCTACGCGCAACGAAGGATCTCCGCGGTGGCGCGGGCGGCACGTCTCAACAGCTATTTCCTCGATGTCGATGCGGCCGGCCCCGAACTCAAGGACTACACCCCGGGCCGGGAAACCAGTGAACGTGAAGATGCCGAGGCGCGGACCCGCCGGTTGTTGTTTCCGACCCGCACACTGGACCTGGTCACGGGTAGCGAGGGCGGGCTGGCGTCCTACGCGCCGAGCATCGCCTACAGCCATGGCATCGCGACCCAGCCGTTTGCCTGGATGGACCCGGATATCGGCAAGAACAAGCAGTCAGTCTATTACCGGGGCGGCTACTGGCCGCCGGAAACCCCGGCGCTGTACTTCAAGCCCGTGCCCCTGAAGCCGTCGCTCGCGCGCTTCGTGACTTCCGCGGAGTTCCGGCTACCGTTGTATCAGCTGGTGCTCCACGACAGCCTGGTCAGCACGCACCATTGGGAATACAGCTCGTTGAAGTTTTCCAGCGAGCGCGAGCACACGGCGCTGCTGCAGTTGCTGTACATGGTGCCGCCGCTGTATCACCTCAATGATCGGGTGCTCGCCCGCGACCTGCCGTTTATCAGTGCCTATGACCGGGTGTTCCGACCACTGCACGAGCGTCTGTTCGTCGAACGCATGAGCGATTTCCAGGTGCTGTCGGCCGATCGCCAGTTGCAACGTTCGGTGTTCGCCGACGGCACCCTGATCACCGTGAACTTCAGTCTGAAGACCCTGCGCTCGCCGGAAGGAAGGCGCCTGCCGCCACGTTCGGCGCTGGTGCTGGTGCCGGACCAGGAGCCGCAACTGATCGAGATCGCCCGGCTTTTCGCCGAGGCGTCATGAGCGATATGGCCTTCAGGCTATGCGGTTTTTTGCTTCGATCCACTGGGCCATGTACTGGGTGCTCTTGTGATGGTGATGACGCAGCATCGCGCCGGTGAAGTTGTCGCGTCGATGCTGCGCCAGTTGTTGCCGGCACTGCTCGATGCGTGCCACCAGGGCCGGGCCGTGGAACCTGCGGTCATAACGGGCCGCCAGCAGGGCCTTGCCGTCGGCCTGGGCCCGCAGCCATGACGGCTGGTCCCGGTACAGGCGGACCGCCGCCTGCGCCAGGGCGTCGGCGCTGGTCGCGATGGCACCGGGCCAGGGCAGTTCGCCGTGCATCGCCTCGGCACCGATCGGCGTGGTGATATTCGGTGTGCCGCAAAGCATCGCATCGGCGAGCTTGCCCTTGATACCGGCGCCAAAGCGCAGCGGCGCCAGGCAGATACGCGCGGCACTCATCACCTGCAGGGCGTCCTCGGCCCAGTTCATCACATGAAAACCCTGGGTGGGGTTGTGCAATGCCGTCGCTTTCGGTGGTGTGTAGGCGCCATAGACATGCAACTGCGCACCGGGCAGTTGCTGGCGGATCAACGGCCAAAGGGTGGTTTTCATCCAGAGCACCGCGTCCCAGTTCGGCGCGTGGCGGAAATTGCCGATGCTGAGGAAGTGCGCGCGGTCCTCGAAGGGGCTGAACGCCTCGGGCTGCCCGACCATCAGCGGACACCAATGCAGCAAGGCGGGTGGCACCCTGAACTGCTCAGTGAGCAACTGGATCTCGACATCGGAAATCATCAGGCTGAGGTCCGAGCGATAGATCGCGGCGATTTCCCGCTGGGCCAGGTCGGTGTCGCTCATCTGCCGGAACACTTCGCCCAGCTCGGGAGCGAACAGCGCGGTGAAGTCGTTCGGGTCCGGATCGGCCTTCAGGCGCTCCTTGAGCTGCTGCTGGCGGGCATCGCGCAGGCTTTGCAGGTCCGAGGTCTCCAGCACGCGCAGGGCGTCGGGGCAATGTTTCTCGACCCGCCAGCCGAACTGCTCCTCCATCATGAAACGGTCGAACAGCACCACATCCGGCCGCAGGGCCGAGATAAAGCTGTCGAAACTGCTGTTGTTGAGTTCGATGGCCTGCTCGGCGATGCCCAGAGCCTGCAGGTCTGCCTTGTGTTCGCCGATGCTGGCGGGGCTGGCGAAGGTGATGCGCCAACCGGCTTCGAGGAAGCTTTCAAGGATCTGCATCATGTGCCCGCCGGCGGCCGAGGAACGGGGTTCGGGCCAGACATAACCGATAACCAGGACGTGGATGGTGTCGGTGGCACTCATGGGCAGCATTTCCTTGAAGCGGGCAGGGCAGGAGAAGGGGGCGCAATTAAACCACAGCGGCCGCCGAGATTGACCTGTTCCGATGCACTGCGTAGCCTTGCAGGTTCGAGGTTCTTCGGTATCCGGCCGAAGCTAAGAAGGGAACGCGGTATGCCGCGGCTGCCCCCGCAACTGTGAGCGGTTTGACAGTCTTGCACGGCCACTGCCCTTGGGCGGGAAGGCGCGAGACAAGGTGAACGGAAGATTCCGGACACCCGACCGCAAGCCAGGAGACCTGCCTCGTGACAGATTCTCACTACAACCGGGCGGGGTGATCCGGTGGCGAACCTTTCCGTGCCCCCAGGGCGGCGGCTTTCGTCCCGTATGCCCGCTACTTTTGCCAAAGGGCATCCGATGAAAACACTGGCCAAACTTCCCGTCACCATCGTTACCGGCTTCCTCGGCTCGGGCAAGACCACTTTGCTGCGCCATATGCTGGACAACGCCCAGGGCCGCCGTATCGCGGTGATCGTCAACGAGTTCGGTGAACTCGGTATCGACGGCGAGATCCTCAAGCAGTGCTCCATCGGCTGCACCGAAGAAGAAGCCAACGGCCGCGTCTATGAACTGGCCAACGGCTGCCTGTGCTGCACCGTGCAGGAAGAGTTCTTCCCGGTGATGCGCGAGCTGGTGGCCCGTCGCGGCGACCTCGACCATATCCTCATCGAAACCTCCGGCCTGGCGCTGCCCAAGCCGTTGGTCCAGGCCTTCCAGTGGCCGGAAATCCGCAGTGCCTGCACCGTCGACGCAGTGATCACCGTGGTCGACAGCCCGGCCGTGGCCGCCGGCACCTTTGCCGCGTTCCCCGACCAGGTGGATGCCCAGCGCAAGCTCGACCCGAACCTGGACCATGAATCGCCGCTGCACGAGCTGTTCGCCGACCAACTGTCGAGTGCCGACCTGGTGATCCTCAACAAGGCCGACCTGATCAGCCCCGAAGACCTGGCCAAGGTCCGCCTGGAAGTGGCCGAAGAGCTGCCGCCGGCGGTGAAGGTCATCGAAGCCAGCAGCGGCCGCCTGCCGCTGGACGTGTTGCTGGGCCTGGGTGCCGGTTCCGAGGAGCATATCGACGGCCGCCACAGCCACCATGACCATCACCACGACGGTGACAGTGAAGATCATGACGACCACGATCACGATGCCTTCGACTCGATCTCCATCGAGTTGCCGCAAGCCGACGAAAGCCTGCTGCTCGATGCCCTGACCCAACTGGTGGTGCAACACGGCATCCTGCGGGTCAAGGGCTTCGCCGCGATTCCGAACAAGCCGATGCGCCTGCTGATCCAGGGCGTGGGCACGCGCTTCGACAAACACTTCGACCGCGCCTGGGGCGCCGACGAGTCGCGGGTCACCCGCCTGGTGCTGATCGGCCAGGAACTGGATGCCGCGCTGCTCGAATCGACCCTGCGCAACGCGCTGACGGCCTGATCCCATGCATCTGCTCAGGACTCAGCCCGGCGGCTTCGTGTCGGACGACAATATCGCCGACCTTGGACAAACCCCCGCCGAGCTGGTGATCCTGTGCAGTGGCGATTCAAGCCTGGCCTTGCTCGCCGCCGCGGCGCAGCAACTGCCCGAAGATTATCCCAGCCTGCGTCTGGCCAACCCGATGCAGGTACAGAATCATGCCTCGGTCGATCTCTATGTCGACCAGGTCCTGCAGCATGCCAAGGTCATCCTGCTGTCGCTGCACGGTGGCATCGGTTACTGGCGTTATGGTATCGAGCGCCTGGTGCAACTGGCCGAGCGCGGCGTGACCTTGATCCTGGTGCCGGGCGACGACCGTCCCGATCCCGAACTGAGCGACCTGAGCAACGTCCCGGCGGCGCAAGGCGAGCGACTCTGGCACTTCCTGCGCCAGGGCGGGTTGGGCAACGCCTTGCAGTTGTATCGTTGCCTGGCGACCACCTGGCTGGGGCGCGACTACCCCTGGCAGGAACCGCGGACCTTGCCGCGCACAGCGATCTATCATCCGCGTCTTGGCGACGCGCAACTGGCTGACTGGCGCGCTGACTGGCAGGCCGATCTACCGGTGGCGGCGGTGCTGTTCTATCGCTCGCACTTGCAGGCGGCCAATACCGCCTTTATCGACGTGTTCTGCCAGCGTTTGCAGAACGCCGGGCTGAACCCCTTGCCGGTTGCCGTGGCGAGCCTCAAGGAGCCCGCTTGCCTGGCCGTGGTCGAGGACTGGCTGGACGAGGTCGCGGCGGCGGTGATCCTCAATACCACCGGCTTTGCCCAGTCGAGCCCCGAAGCGCCGCATCTGCGCCCGTTCCGTCGCGATATACCGGTGATCCAGGCGATCTGCGCCCAGGACAACGAACCCGGCTGGCAGGCCAGCGAGCAGGGACTGGGACCACGGGATCTGGCAATGCATATCGCCTTGCCGGAGCTGGACGGGCGGATCATCAGCCGGCCGATCAGTTTCAAGGACCTGGCCTGGCGCAGCGAGCGCAGCCAGAGTGACGTGGTCTGCTACCGGCCGCAGCCCGAACGCATGGACTTTGTCGCCGAACTGGCGCGACGCTGGGTCGAACTGGCACAAGTGGCCAATGGCGACAAACGCATCGCCCTGATCCTGGCCAACTACCCGACCCGTGACGGGCGCATCGGCAACGGCGTCGGTCTCGATACGCCGGCGGCGGCCCTGAATATCCTGCGGGCATTGCAGGCCCGAGGCTACCCGTTGAGCGAGGAATTGCCCGCCAGCGGCACCGGGCTGATCCAGGCCTTGCTCGGCGGGGTCAGTAACGACCTCGACAGCCTTGACCTGCGGCCCTGTCACCAGAGCCTGGCGCTGGCAGACTACCAGGCACTGTTCGAGCGCCTGCCCGAAGCCAATCGCCAGGCCGTGCTCGCCCGCTGGGGCAGCGCGGAAAACGACCCGATGTTCCGCGGCGGGCGGATGATGGTCGCCGGCCTGCGTTTCGGTCTGACCTTTGTCGGCATCCAGCCGGCCCGGGGTTATCAGGTCGATGCCAGCGCGGTGTACCACGACCCGGACCTGGTGCCGCCCCATGGTTACCTGGCGTTCTACTTCTGGTTGCGTCATGTCTACGGCGCCCATGGCGTGATCCATGTCGGCAAGCACGGCAACCTCGAATGGCTGCCGGGCAAGGGCGTCGGCCTGTCGGAAAACTGCTGGCCGGATGCACTGCTGGGGCCATTACCGAATATCTACCCGTTTATCGTCAACGATCCGGGCGAGGGCGCCCAGGCCAAGCGCCGGACCCAGGCGGTGATCATCGACCACCTGATGCCGCCGCTGACCCGGGCGCAAACCTACGGCCCGCTGCGTGACCTGGAACTGCTGGCCGACGAGTACTACGAAGCGCAGTTGCTCGATCCACGCCGCGCCCGCGAGTTGCAGCGAGATATTCTCAAGCTGGTCCGCGAGACCCGCATCGACCGCGAACTGCAACTGGATGCCGGCCTGGACAGCGAGGCCGACGCGGCGATCTGGCTGCCGCGCCTGGACACCTACCTCTGCGACCTCAAAGAGTCGCAGATTCGCGATGGCCTGCACGTCTTCGGCGAGTCGCCGGACGGGCGCCTGCGCATCGACACCCTGTTGGCCCTGCTGCGGATTCCCCGGGGCGATGGCCGTGGTGCCCAGTCGAGCCTGCTGCGCGCCCTGGCCAAGGCCTTCGAGCTGGGTTTCGACCCGCTCGATTGCGCCCTGGCCGAGCCCTGGACCGGGCGCCGCCCCGAAGCCTTGCAGGTCCTCGGCGATGCTGCCTGGCGCACTGCCGGCGACAGCCGCGAGCGCCTCGAACTGTATGCCGCGCAACTGATCGAGCAATCCCTGGCCGGATCAAACGTTGTGCCGGACAGCGAACCCTGGGCCGATGTCCGCAGCATCATGGATGGCCTGTTGAGCAACGTCGCGCCGCGCCTGGATGCCTGCGGCCCGGCCGAGATGCAAGGCTTGCTCGCGGCCCTGGAGGGACGCTTCGTGCCGGCCGGGCCGAGTGGTGCACCGAGTCGCGGACGCCTCGACGTGCTGCCCACCGGGCGCAATTTCTTTTCCGTGGATGTGCGCAACCTGCCGACCACCACGGCCTGGCGTATCGGTTTCCAATCCGCCAACCTGATTCTCGAACGGCACCTGCAGGACCACGGCGATCATCTGCGCCAGCTCGGCCTGTCGGTCTGGGGCACGGCGACCATGCGCACCGGTGGCGACGATATCGCCCAGGCCATGGCATTGATGGGCGTGCGCCCGGTCTGGGCCACGGGCAGCCAGCGGGTCGACGACTTCGAGATCCTGCCGCTGAGCCTGCTGGACCGTCCGCGAGTGGACGTTACCCTGCGGGTCTCGGGTTTTTTCCGCGATGCCTTCGCCAACCTGATCCGCCTGTTCGACGCGGCGGTACAGGCGGTGGCGGCACTGGATGAGCCTGTGGACATGAACCCGCTGGCGGCCAAGGTACGCCACGAACGCGAGCAGTTGCAGGCCGAGGGGCTCGATACGGAGCAGGCTGCGCGCCAGGCCGGCTGGCGGATCTTCGGGGCCAAGCCGGGGGCCTATGGCGCTGGCGTGCAGAACGCCATTGACGGGCGTCTGTGGCAAAGCCGCGACGACCTTGCCGAGGTCTACCTGAACTGGGGCGGCTACGCCTATGGCGGCGCCGATGAAGGCACGGCCGCCCGAGACCTGTTTGCCCGACGCCTGAGCCAGGTCCAGGCGGTGCTGCAGAACCAGGACAACCGCGAGCACGACCTGCTCGACTCCAACGATTACTACCAGTTCCAGGGTGGCATGCTGGCGGCCGTGGAAAGCCTCAGCGGCGAAAGCGCGGCCAGTTACCATGGCGACCACAGCCAGCCCGACCTGCCGAAGATACGCACCCTCAAGGAGGAGCTGAACCGGGTGATCCGCTCCCGCGCAGCCAATCCGAAGTGGATTGACGGGGTCAAGCGCCACGGTTACAAGGGCGCTTTCGAACTGGCGGCGACGGTCGACAACCTGTTCGCCTTCGATGCCGCCACCCATTTGATCGACGATCACCAGTACGCCTTGCTGGCCGATGCCTATCTGCTCGATGCCGGCACCCGCGAGTTTGTCCGCGAGCACAATCCCCATGCCCTGCGGGATATGACCGAACGCCTGCTGGAAGCCCAGCAGCGTGGTTTGTGGAGTGAGCCCGGTGCCTATCGCGAGGCCCTGGAAAACCTGCTGCTGGATATAGAAGAAGATTCCTGAGGTGTATGCCCGATGAGTGATTCCCCGCATTTCCCGCTGTCGGCGGTGGTCGGTGCCGATGCGCTGAAACTGGCGCTGTGCCTGACCGCCATCGACCCGAAGATCGGCGGTGTGCTGATCGAGGGGCCGCGCGGCATGGCCAAGTCGACCCTGGCCCGGGGGCTGGCGGACCTGCTCGCCAGCGGGCAGTTCGTCACCTTGCCCCTTGGCGCCACAGAGGAGCGTCTGGTCGGTACCCTCGACCTGGATGCGGCCCTGGGCGAGGGCCGCGCGCAATTTTCCCCCGGCGTGCTGGCCAAGGCTGACGGCGGCGTCCTGTATGTCGACGAGGTCAACCTGCTGGCCGATCATCTGGTGGACCTGCTGCTCGATGTGGCGGCCAGCGGCACCAACCTGGTGGAGCGCGACGGCATTTCCCACCGACATGCGGCGCGCTTTGTGCTGATCGGCACGATGAACCCGGAAGAAGGCGAACTGCGTCCGCAATTGCTCGACCGATTCGGCCTGAATGTGGCCTTGAGCGGTCAGCCACTGCCGAGCGAGCGGGGGCAGATCATTCGGCGCCGGCTGGATTTCGACAGTGATCCGCAGGCGTTCTGCGAGCACTGGGAACAACAGCAGCAGGCGCTGCGCCAGCGTTGCCAACAGGCGCGGGCCTTGTTGCCGGCCATTGCCCTGGATGATCAGGCCCTGGCGCAGATCACCGAGCGCTGTTTTGCCGCCGGGGTCGATGGCCTTCGCGCGGACCTGGTCTGGTTGCGGGCAGCGCGTGCCCACGCCGCCTGGCGGGGCGCGCAGCGGATTGGCGAAGAGGATATCGAGGCGGTCGCCGAGTTTGCCCTGCGTCATCGGCGCCGGGAAAGTTCGCCGCCGGCCCCGGCATCGAGTCCTGCCGGCAGCACACAACATGAATCGAACGCGGCCCAGGGCCTGGGGCAATGGGGCGAGTTGCCGGCTCAGGTCCTGCCGGTGGGGGCTCGCCGGGAAATCCCGAGCTGGCCAAAAAAGCCTTAGGCATTCGCCCTCGACTGACGCCGGGGGCGAATGCCAAGGCCCGGGCGGGTCGGGTTCCACAAGGGCGCCAGGGTGCGAGTCGGGCCGGCGAAGGCGGGGCGATCAGTTGGGTCGAGACCCTGCTCGGTGGCCGGCCCCGGATGCGGCATGACCTGCGTTTTCGTCCGCGCAGCAGTTCGCCCCATGAATTGTGGCTGGTGATTGTCGACGCCTCGGCGTCCATCCGCCGCCAGCAGGCCCTCAGCGATGCCAAGGGCCTGCTGGCGCAACTGTTCGACGATGCCTATCGCCAGCGCGCGCGTTTGGCGTTACTGACCGCCAGCGGTCAGCGACCGCAGTGGCAGATCCAGGGCCTGAAGGCCTCCGGTGGCCTGCGCGGCTGGTTGGAGGCCTTGGGGGCGGGCGGTGGCACACCCCTGCTGGCGGCCTTGCAGGAGGCGAGCGAGTGGTTGGTCATACGGCAAAAGCGCTTTGCCCTGGAGCAGCAGCGGGTGCTGGTGCTGACCGATGGACGCCTCAAGGCCTGGACGGCACCGGCACCGTTCAACTGTCCGACGCTGTTGATCGACCTGGAGAAAGCGCCGATCCGCCTGGGCCGGGCGCGGCAACTGGCCAGTGAACTCGAGGCCGAGTACCGGCATATCGAGTCCCTTGAGCTGCCGCCGGCCCATTGAAACGCTGCCCGTCGGCGGCGTTCAGACCACCGCGATCTCCACCGCATCGCCGACCCAGCGTACCGGCCATACCCGTAGCCGTTGTTCCGGGTACTCCAGGCACATACCATCCTCCAGGCTGAAGTGCTGCTTGTATAACGGCGAGGCGATTACCGGCTGCCCCTTGATATTGCCGACGATGCCGCGACCGATCACATTCGCCCCGGACAACGGATCGCGGTTGTCGATGGCATACAGGGTCCGGCCCTGCGCTTCATCGGGCAGATAGAACAGGGCTACCTGGGCACAGTGGAACCAGACCACCACGCCGGAGTTTTCCACCAGGTCCTCGCGACGGCAGACCGCCTGCCACTGGAAGTCGTTGGCAAAGCTGTGTTGTGTTGTCGGCTGGCCCATCAGACCACCTCCTCGTGAGCGGGAATCAGGTTGAGTTCGTGTGCGCGCACCGGCCGGCGCTGCTCGCGTTCCTTGACGAACTGAATGTCCGGATCGCTGCGCTGGTCGTTGACGAAGGTGCGGAAGCGCTTGAGTTTTTCCGGGTCGCTGACCGCGTTGGCCCACTCGCATTCGTAGCGATCGACCACCAGCTGCAACTGACTTTCCAGTTCCGCGGCCAGGCCCAGGCTGTCGTCGATGATCACCGCCTTGAGGAAATCGAGGCCGCCTTCCAGGTTTTCGCGCCAGACCGAGGTGCGTTGCAGGCGGTCGGCGGTGCGGATGTAGAACATCAGGAAGCGGTCGACGTAGCGGATCAGGGTCTCGTCATCGAGGTCGGTGGCGAACAGCTCGGCATGGCGCGGGCGCATGCCGCCGTTACCGCAGACATACAGGTTCCAGCCTTTCTCGGTGGCGATCACGCCAATGTCCTTGCTCTGTGCTTCGGCGCATTCGCGGGTGCAGCCGGACACCGCCAGCTTGAACTTGTGCGGCGCGCGCAGGCCCTTGTAGCGATTCTCCAGAAGCAGGGCCATGGCCACGCTGTCCTGCACGCCGTAGCGACACCAGGTGCTGCCGACGCAGGATTTCACCGTGCGCAGGGATTTGCCGTAGCCGTGCCCGGTCTCGAAACCGGCGTCGATCAGCTCGCCCCAGATCTGCGGTAGTTCATGCAGTTGGGCGCCGAACAGATCGATGCGCTGGCCGCCGGTGATCTTGGTATAGAGGTCGTATTTCTTCGCCACGGCACCGAGGGCGATCAGCTTGTCCGGGGTGATTTCGCCGGCGGCGATGCGCGGAATGATCGAATAGGTGCCGTTCTTCTGCATATTGGCCATGAAGGTGTCGTTGGTGTCCTGTAGCGGCACCAATGACTTGTCCATGATCGGCCGATTCCAGCAGGACGCGAGGATCGAGCCCACCGCCGGCTTGCAGATATCGCAGCCGGTATGGCCCTTGCCATGCTGTTCGAGCAGGGCTTCGAAGGTTTCGATCCGGCCCACCCGCACCAGCGCGTAGAGTTCCTGGCGGGTGTAGGCGAAGTGTTCGCAGAGGCTCTTGTCCACGGCCACGCCACGGGCGATCAACTCATGTTCGAAGACCTGCTTGAGCAAGGCGCTGCAACCGCCGCAGCCGGTAGCTGCCTTGGTCTGTGCCTTGAGCGTCGAGAGATCGCCGCAACCGGCATCGATCGCGCAGCAGATCGCGCCCTTGGTGACGTTGTGGCAGGAGCAGATGGTCGCGGTCTCGGGCAACGCATCGGCGCCCAGGGCCGGTACGCCCTCGCCCTGGGGCAGGATCAGGCCGGCCGGATCCTGGGGCAGGGCAATGGCGTTCTGCACGTATTGCAGCAGGGTATCGTAGTAGCTGTTGTCACCCACCAGCACCGCGCCGATGACTTTCTTGCCTTCGGCATCGACCACCAGGCGCCGGTAACTGGCATTGGCCTCATCGATAAAGCGATAGCTGCGCGCACCGGGGGTGGCGCCGTGGGCATCGCCGATGGAGCCGACGTCGACACCGAGCAGCTTGAGCTTGGTCGACATGTCGGCGCCGTTGAAGCTGTCGAAGGTTGCCCCGGCAAGGCGTGCCGCGACATTGCGCGCCATGCTGTAGCCCGGCGCCACGAGACCGAAGACGCTGCCGTTCCACGAGGCGCATTCGCCGATGGCCGAGATGGCCGGGTCGCTGGTCTGGCAGTGCGAGTCGACGACGATACCGCCCCGTGGTGCGATCTCCAGGCCGCTGTTGCGTCCCAGCAGGTCCTGCGGGCGAATCCCCGCTGAGAACACGATCAGGTCGGTTTCAAGAAATTCGCCGCCGTCAAAATTCATCCGATAGCGATAGTCCTCGCCAGCAACGATTTCCTGGGTTGCGCGGGACAGATGGACACCGACGCCAAGGCTTTCGATGCGGGCCTTGAGCGCGGCGCCGCCATCATGGTCCAACTGCACCGGCATCAGCCGTGGAGCGAACTCCACCACGTGGGCTTCGAGGCCGAGGGACTTGAGGGCGTTGGCCGCCTCCAGCCCGAGCAGGCCGCCACCGACCACCACGCCACGGCGGGCATCGCTGGCCGCCTCGCGGATCGCGTCGAGATCGTCGAGGGTCCGGTAGACCAGGCGGGCCGAACCTTCGGAACCGGGAATCGGCGGTACGAAGGGGTAGGAGCCGGTGGCGAGAATCAGTTGGTCGTAGGCCTGGCGTCCGGAGCGGGTGACAATCTCCCGGTGTTCGCGGTCGATTTCCAGGACCTCGGCGCCCAGGTGCAGGTTGACCCCGTGGCGCTCGTACAACCCCGGTTCGCCGAGGGCGAGGGCATGGGCGTCCTTGCCGGCAAAGTATTCGGAGAGATGCACGCGGTCATACGCCGCTTGCCATTCCTCGCCGTAGACATGCAGTTCGAAGTGCAGCAGGGCACCGCGTTCGATCAGTTGTTCGACACAGTGATGCCCGACCATGCCATTGCCAACGATCACCAGTTTCTTGCGGCGTTCGACATTCACGATAGCGTTCATGGAGGTTCCTCGGATCACGGCCAATCACGGCTGGCCCAGCAAAAAAAATGCAAAAAAAACGCCTGGAGCCGAAGCTCCAGGCGCCTTTGCCTGGTGTTGTTTCCTGTTCTGTGAGTGATCGCCGTTGACCACCTGAACGGTCTGCCTGGTCATTCATGGCAGAGAGTAACGGGATAAAAGCAGGGAGCGTGCCAAGTGCCGGTTTGGTGGGTTATTTCAGTAGCGGCGCCGGGCTCGGATTGAAAAGTGAACCTTGTTGGTGCGTATTTAGCTCGGGTCACCAGTTATGGGGCGTCCTTGCGGCCGTTTTCGCGGGCAAGCCCGCTCCCACAGGGTTGGAGTCGTACACAACATTCAGTTTCAACGCGAGCGAGCATTCAATAGACATCCCGCACATAACGCTTGTCCGCCGCCAGGGCAGTGACATAGGCCACGGCCTCATCGGCATCCAGCCCACCATGGGTGCGCACCACCTGCTTGAGCGCCGCGTCGACATCCCGTGCCATGCGGCTGGCATCGCCGCAGACATAAAAGCCGGCGCCTTCCTCCAACCAGGCCCAGAGCTGCGCGCCTTGTTCGATCATGCGCTGCTGCACGTAGATCTTCTGTGCCTGGTCCCGGGAGAACGCGGTATCGAGCCGGTGCAGGTGGCCTTGTTCACACCACGCTTGCAGCTCTTGTCGGTAATAGAAGTCGCTGGTGGCATGCTGCTCACCGAAGAACAGCCAGTTCTTGCCCGTGGCACCGATAGCCTGGCGTTCCTGCAGAAAAGCGCGGAACGGTGCCACGCCGGTGCCCGGCCCGACCATGATCATCGGCGCGCGGGGATCGGCCGGCGGGCGGAAGTTCGCCGACTTCTGCACGAAGATCGGCACTTGCAGGCCTTCGGCGCGGTCGGCGAGAAAACCCGAGCAACTGCCGGAGCGCGGCTGTCCGGCGTGTTCGTAACGCACGGTGGAGACCGTCAGATGGACCTCGCCGGGGTGCACCTTGGGGCTCGATGAAATGGAATACAGCCTGGGTTGCAGCGGCTTCAGGCAATCCACCAGCTCCTGCGGACTGAGATCGACCTGCAGCTCCCGCAGCAGGTCCGCCGGTTGCCGGCCCCAGAGCCAGTCCTTGAGTTCGGTCTTGTGCTCATCGGCCAGCAGGCGCTTGAGCTGTGTACTGCCGGAGCGCTGGAATACCAGTTGCAGCAGTGCCGGGCTGATCCGCGCGGTTTCCAGGTGGCGGCTGAGGACTTCGGCCAGTGGCATCGGGGTCTGGTCCTTGATCGTGACCACGGCATCGGCCTGCGCCGCCAGGCAGGTCATCAATTGTTCCACCTGCCGCGGGCAGTGGCTGGGCCAGACCCCCAGGGCATCACCGGCCTGATAGTCGAGGCCGCTGTCGCCCAGGTCGAAGACGAACTGACGGGTCTCCTTGCCGGCTTCGGGGCCGCTGAGCAGAAAGTTGTGCTTCAGGCGCGCCGCCAAGGGCTGCTGGCGACTGTAGCGAGGCTTGCCGGTAACCGCAGCGGGCTTTTCGGACAGCGCCGAGTCGAGCTTTTCCAGCCAGGCGCCGGCCGGCTCCTGGTAATCCGGTTCACAATCGACCCGCGGCGCCAGACGCTGCGCCCCGAGGCTGTGCAGGCGCTCATCGAGTTTGCGACCGAAGCCGCAGAACTGGTCATAACTGGAATCGCCGAAGGCCAGCACGGCAAAGCGCAGGTTCGCCAGGCTGGGCGCATTGTCCGCCGCCAATGCCTGCCAGAAACTATTGGCATTGTCCGGCGGGTCGCCGTCGCCGAAGGTGCTGGTCAGCAGCAACGCACGACCGGCCTGGCTCAGTTCCTGGGCCTGGATGCTGTCCATCGACACCAGCCGGACCCGATGGCCTTTCTCTGTCAGGTGTTCGGCAGCCGACTTGGCGAAGGCTTCGACCGTGCCGGTCTGGGACGACCAGAGCAGCAGCAACGGCGGTTCTTCGGCTTGTGACGCTCGACTGGGTGCTGGCTGCATAGTGCTGTCGTCATGACGGGCGAACAGCCCGGCGAGGATGCCTTCGAGGATCAACCGGTTGGCGGGCTGCAGTGGCGCGTTGGCCGGTAGCGCCGGCACGCCCGCCACGGCCTGGCTGCTGCGCAAACCAAGCAGGAAACCCTGCAGGTAGAGGTTCTCGCTAGGGGCCAGTTGAATACTGGGTGGCGTGTCGAGCCCGAGGATCTGGGCCAGGGCTTGGGTCTGCATCGTGTGCGGGGCCTCCGTGCGCGTGGGCAAGGGCAGGGGATCGGGCGTAGGTGTCTCGACCCGACTCAGGGTCACGGCGCTGAACTTGAATTCCGGTTGCAGGGAAATCGGGTCGACGGCATCGCCGGTGACCGCATTGATCGCCAGGTCTTCGCCGTACACATCATTCCAATGGAAGGGCGCGAAGCAGTTGCCGGGCAATACCCGCTCGCTGATCTGTGCCGGCAATACCGCCCGGCCCCGGGCCGAACGGACTTCGACGCGGTCCTTTTCGGCGATCCCCAGACGCGCCGCATCGAGCGGATTGATCTCGACAAAAGGGCCGGGATTGAGCTTGTTCAGGGTGGCGACCTTGCCGGTCTTGGTCAGGGTGTGCCACTGGTGCTGCAAGCGCCCGGTATTGAGCACCATCGGGAAGCGGTCGCCGGGTTGATCGGCCGCCGGCTGCCAGGGCCGGGCGAAAAACATCGCCCTGCCGCTCGCCGTGGGGAACAGCAGGCGCGGGTAACTGCCGTCGGCCGCCGGTTGGCGGGCTTTGCCCAGGCCGTCATTGAGGTAGCGGATCGGGTTGCGGTCATGCAGTTGACCCGGGCCACAGGGCCACTGCAACGGCGTCTGTTCCAGGCGCTCGTAGCTGACACCCCGCAGGTCGTAGCCGGTCTTCGGGTTCCAGGCCCGCTTGATTTCCTCGAACACCTCGGCGGCGCTGGCATAGCTGAACGCTTCGGCATAGCCCATTTCGCAGGCTACCCGGGCGATGATCTGCCAATCGGGCAGGGCCTGGCCCGGCGCATCGACGGCCTTGCGCATCAGGGTCAGGTTGCGTTCGGAGTTGATCATCACGCCCTGGGCCTCGGCCCATAGCGCCGCCGGCAGCAGGATATCGGCATAACCGTTGGTTTCGGTGTCGAGAAAGGCGTCCTGGGCAATCACCAGTTCGGCGGCCTGGAGCCCGGCAATCACCTTCTGCCGATTGGGCAGCGAGGCCACCGGGTTGGTGCAGATGATCCAGCAGGCCTTGACCTTGCCGGCCTGCATGTCCTCGAACAGCGCGACACTGCCGCCGCCCACCGTCTGGCTCAGGCTGCCACGGGGGATTTGCCAGAGGTCTTCGATAAAGTCGCGGTCGGCGGCGACCAGGGCTGAACGCTGGCCGGGCAGCCCGGGGCCCATGTAGCCCATTTCCCGACCGCCCATGGCATTCGGTTGGCCGGTGAGGGAGAACGGACCGCTGCCCGGACGGCAGATCGCCCCGGTGGCCAGGTGCAGGTTGCACAACGCATTGGTGTGCCAGGTGCCATGGGTGCTCTGGTTCAGGCCCATGGTCCAGCAACTCATCCACTCGGCGGCTTCGCCGATCCACTGCGCCGCCTGGCGGATCTGTGCCTCGGGCAGGCCGGTCAGTGTCGCGACCCGATCCGGGCTGTAGTCTTCGAGAAACGCCGGGAGCGCTTCCCAGCCCTCGGTAAAGGCGGCGATGAATTGCGGGTCGGTATGACCGTTTTTCAGCAGCAGGTGCAGCAGACCATTGAGCAAGGCGAGGTCGCTGCCCGGCTTGATCTGCAGGAACAGGTCGGCCTTGTCGGCGGTAGCGTTGCGCCGTGGGTCGACGACGATCAGGCGGGCCCCGGACTTGAGGCGATCCATCAGGCGCAGGAACAGGATCGGATGACAATCGGCCATGTTCGCACCGATGACAAAGAACAGATTGGCCTTGTCGAAATCCTGGTAGGAGCCCGGCGGCCCATCGGCGCCCAGCGACAGCTTGTAGCCGGCTCCGGCGCTGGCCATGCACAGGCGCGAGTTGGACTCGATCATATTGGTGCGGACAAAGCCCTTGGCCAGCTTGTTGGCCAGGTACTGGGCTTCCAGGGACATCTGCCCGGAGACATAAAAGGACAATGCATCGGGGCCGTGCTCCTCGAGGATGGCCTTGAGGCGGCGGGCGGTTTCACTGATGGCCTGGTCCATGCCCACCTGGCCCGGATCGCGTTTGCGCTCATGGCGGACAAAGGCCTGCGCCATCCGCCCGGAATGGTTCAGCGGCTGGGCGCAGGTGCTGCCTTTGGTGCAGAGACGCCCGAAGTTGGTCGGGTGTTGCTTGTCGCCGCTGACCTTGATCACCTGATTGTCGCGGACCTCCATGACGATGCCGCAGCCGACACCGCAATAAGGACACACGCTGCGCACGGTGGTATGGGTCATGGTTTCCCCCGCAGTTTCCCGGAAATGAAAAAGGCGCTGTGTCGCACTCCGTCGAAACGGGGCAACACGGCGCCTTTGTCGTGAAATCAGCCGTCAGCGTTGACGGTGGTTGTTCCGGTGACTGCAAGGCTCGCGCCAAGTAGTCGGATCTTGTACCGGGCAGCAGAGCGCCTTCGCGGGCAAGCCCGCTTCCACAGGGACATCGCGGTCGTTGTGGGAGCGGGCTTGCCCGCGAATAGTGCTCGCACCACGGGGCTCAAGTTGCACCGTGTGCGACTGCGCAACCCGGTATTCGCCCCAGCTTGGGGCAAAAAGCTCAGCGTCTGGCGGAAAATACCTCGCCGATGCTGCGACGTTTCGCCTGGGCTTCGCAGGTGATGATCAGTTGCTCCAGATCCTCGGGGGTGACATCGATGAACTCTTCCATCTGCGCCAGGGCTTGCTCCAGGTCCGCGCGGGTGATGCCCGGCGACTCGCCCGGCGTATGGCTGGCGAGAAAGGTACCCGGCGGTTCGATATGCACCTTGGGGTAACGCACCCGTGTCAGGTTGTTGTAGCCGATGGCAATCAGCAACAGGCACACCGCCGAGAGCATCACCGGCTCCACGACCTGCCAGCCCAGCGCCACGGTGTCCGGATCGGCGATCACCATCAGCAGGGCCAGGGCGCCGGCCGGCGGATGCAGGCAACGCAACAGGCACATCGCCAGAAGCGCGAGGCCCACCGCCAGGCTGGCGCTGCCCAGGCTACGGTCGAGAAAGTGCACCACCAGCAGCGACACCAGCGTGGCACAGCCGTAGCTGCCGAGGATCGACCAGGGCTGGGCCAGGGCGCCCGATGAAACGGCGAACAACAACACCGCCGAGGCCCCCAGCGGGCCGATCAGGTGCAGCGCCACCGGCAGGCCGAACAGCTGGGCACAGGCCCAGACGCTGAACAGGGTGCCGAGGGAAACCCCGATAGCGGCGCGACTCCATTCGCTGGGGCGGGTGTTGAGGGCGGTAGGCAACAGGCGGCGTGACCAGCGGGCAAGCATGGCGAGAACGATCCAATTCGGTTTCGACGGGAAAAAAGAAGGGCTTGTGCGCGTGGCGCAAAGCCCTTTCAAAGTTCCAACATTTGGGGGAGGAACCGGCACAGTGTGCCGCTCGATCGAACCTTTGGATAATTCATAATAATGCGCTTCAAGTGCATTATTTTTGCAGTGAAGGAATGCCCCGGCCGGCGAGGAAACACAGGCAGCCGCCCAGTGCCGTGAGGCCGCTGAGCACATAGAACATGGTGGTGGCCGGTGTATTGATCAGCAGGTAGCCGCAGATCACCGGGCTCAGGGCTCCGCCCAGGGCCGCCAGGTTCTGCGCGCCGAGGTAGCTGCCACGCAGGTTTTCCGGGGCTATGGTGTCGATGAACAGATACTCCGCCGGGTAGATGATCATTTCGCCGAGGGTGAAGATGAACATCGCGATGCACCAGGACACCAGGTTGGTGGCGTAGCTGAAGCCGATCAGGCCGATGATGAAGAAGGTGGTGCCGACGCCGATCCAGTAGCGCAGTTGTTCGCGCTTGAGAAAGCGGCCGATCTGGTACTGCAGCAGGATCACGCTGATGGCGTTGCAGGCGAGAATCGCCGACATGGTGGTCAGGGCGTCCTGGTTGCTGTGGGTGACCAGCAGGAACTGCGACAGGTACAGGGTATAGCGGCCATGGACGATGGTGTTGAGCAGGCTGCCGCAGGTGAACATGATCAGGGTGCGGTCGCCGCGCAGGGTCGACAGGGTGCCGAGAAAGCTCGCCGGCTTGCCGATCAGGGCCTGGGCGTGAGGGGCGATGCCGAACATCAGGAACATGCTGGAGAAGGCGATCCCGGCGGCGATCAGGAACGGTGCCAGCGGCTGGACCCCGGCGATGACCACGCCGAGCATGGGGCCGGTGGCATAGCCGACATTGGTCAGGGTGTAGCGCAGCGAGAACACCTTGGCCCGCTGGCCCATGGGCAGGTTTTCGCTGATGATCGCCTTGGAGCCGATCAGGAACAGCGCCGAGGCGGTTTCGGTGATGATCAGGGTCAGGGTGGTCAGGTACAGGTTCTGGGCAAAGGTCAGCAGGGTGAAGCCGATGGCGCTGGAGAGCATGGCCAGGATCAGCAGCCGACGCTTTTCCAGGCGGTCGATGACATAACCGCCGTAGAGCGACATCAGGGTCGCGATAAACACTGCGATGCCCAGTAGCAGACCGACATCCTGCTGGTTCAGGCCCAGCTTCCTGCTGAGGAACAGGGTCAGCAGCGGACTGGTGATTGCACGGCTGACGACGATGGTCACGGAACAGATCATCAACCGACGGATAACGAGGGAATAGGTGGCCACAGTAGTGCTTATGTCCTTGTTGTTTTTTTCGGCGTTTCACCACGAAATGCCGTCGTGCATGGCCTTTGCAGGAGCCGGCTTGCCGGCTCCTGCAAAGTTGTGTTTCGTCAGAAAAAATCGTCTTCAACCAGGATGCCGACCGACTCCAGCTCTTCCAGTCGCCACAACCTCTCCAGCAAAGCTTCGGCCCGTGCCCTGGGCATCGCCCGGGTCGCCAGGCTGAAAAACTTCTCTTGCAGGCCGTCGTCGCTCAACGGGTTGCCCGGCGCCCCTAGCGGTACCTCGACACAGAGCCGTGCCTCGCGCCCATCGGTGGTGCACAGCGTCACCCACGGTTCGCCGTCGTCGGACAGCTGCGGATCGACTTCCAGGTGGATCCGTGACATCCACTGGGCGATCTGCGGCGACCGGCGGTTTTCCTCGCCATAAGCCTCCAGTCGCACATGACCGAATGCCAGGCGTGCCGCCAGGGCGTACGGCAGGCTCATCTGCGCGCCGGCCAGCGAGCTGGCGTCGCGCCCGCCGCACATGTTCTCGAGGAAGCCGCACAGCGAGACGTGAACGTTCTCGACCTCGCAGGCCTCGACCTGCAATTGCCCGAGCAGCATGCCCACCGCATCGATAGCCGAATGGGTGCCCCGGCAGGAGGCATAAGGTTTGATCGAGCAGCGCGCGAGCTTCCAGATTTGCCCCAGCCCATCCTCCAGCGCCGCGGGCCGCGCCTGTTCCCCGGCCAGGGTGCGCAGGAAACCGCCCCAGACATCGTCGAACACCCGGCCCGGCCCGCTGATGCCCTCGCGGGCGAAACGCGCCGCGAGCAATCCGCCTTCGGCGGCGCGGCCGCTGTGCAGGCGCTTGCTCTGCGAGCCGTCGTGGATAAAGGCCCACAGTCCGCCGCTGAAACTGGCGGCAATGCCCAGCGCCGAAGCCATCCGTGCCGGATCGAGGCCGAGGATCCGCCCGCAGGCCGCTGCCGCGCCGAACACCCCGCAGGTCGCGGTGGAGTGCCAGCCGCTGCCGTTGTGCTGCTCGTAACCGCCGCAAGCCTCCAGGACCCGGCGGCCGACCTCGTAGCCGATCACCACCGCGCAGATCAGTTGCTTGCCGCTGACCGGCTCGCGACAGGTACTGACGGCAGCCATCACCGCCGGCAGCACCACCGCGCCGGAGTGATCGCAGCCGCCGGTATCGTCCAGCTCCAGGGCATGGGCCGCGATACCGTTGAGCAGCGCGGCCTGGCTGGCCTGGGTGCGCAGGTCGCTGCCCCAGATGGGCGAACGACCCTCACCGGCCAGGTCCAGGGCCCGGCGCACGCCGAGCGCGACCTCGCTGTCGGCCCCGGCCAGGGCCGCGCCAAAGGTGTCGAGGATATGTCGCTTGGCTTGTTCCACCAGGGCAACGGGCAGGTCTTCGAAGCGACTCTCGACACAAAAGCGCGCGAGGCGCTGCAGGCGTTCGCTCATGGCAGGTCAGTCCTGTGCGGGCAGGTAGGTTCGGTAGTGCCGCTCGTAGACCGCGGCCGGATGGTCCTCGGTCATCGGCGCCGCGTTCTGCGACCACCATTGGGCGACCTCTTGCGCAGTGGCGATCCACACATCCTGGTGCTGCCGGATCCCCTGGAGCAGCTCGCGCAGTACACCGATACGACCCGGCGTGGCGATGATTTCCGGGTGCAGGCGCAATACGTAGCACAGGCCGAAGCGGTGGAAACCGGCAAAGTCCATCTGCATATTGCCCAGGGTATGGCTGTAGGAAGCGATCCGCGATTGTGCCGGCGGCACCGCGGGGCTGAGGTTGAAGGCGAAGTAGGGCTCGTCTTCCAGCTCATAGTGCAGCGGCAGCTCGATCAACCGTGGGGCGGTCGGATGGGCGAACGGCAGATCGTCGCCGCGCCATGACGACGACCAGTGGATCCCTTGCTCCTGCAGAGCCTCGGTAAAACCCGGCAGCCAGTTACCGGCGGGAATCCGGAAGCCTCGCGGCCGCTGCCCGGTCAAGGTCGCCAGGGCCTCGCAACCCTGGACCAGCGCCGCCCGCTGCTCGGCCAGGCTGAGCAGATCGTAGTTCTGGTGGCGATAACCGGCACAGGCGATCTCATGGCCGCCGGCGAGGATCGCCTGGATATGCGCCGGGTGCTCCTCGGCGACGATGCCTGGAATGCACCAGCTGCTGCGCACCTGCAACTCGTCGAACAGGCCGAGCAGGCGCTCGACCCCGCGCTGGCTGCCATAGCGCCAGACCGACAGGGTCTTGTCGCGCCCGGCGACCTGCGGGGCCTGGGTGAGGATGCCGTGGATATCGTTGTAATCGACGGTGATCACCACCGCGCTGCGATACGGTGCGGGCCAGGGGCTCTGGAAAGCGGGCTTTGACACTACCGTGCGTTGGAACTCAGCCATGATGATGCTCCTTGAGCCACCATTGGGCGACCTCGCGGCAGGTGGCGAACCAGACGTCATCGCGCTGGCGCATATGTTCGAACAGCCGTTCGAGCAACAGCAGGCGCCCCGGCTTGCCGGTGATCTTGGGATGGAACAGGGTGGTCAGGCACAGGCCTTCGTCCGCGGCGCCATTGAACTCCCGGCACCAGTTATCGAGGGTCAGCTCGTAGCTGGCGGTGCGATCCAGCCCGGATGGAAAGTCCGGCCCGCGGGTGTAGGCGATGGAGGCGTAGTCGTCCATCTCCCAGCGACCGGGAATCTCCACCAGCGGCTGGCGGTGACCGGGCACATTCACCAGGTACGGCCGGTCATCTCCGCGCATGCTGCTGGAGTAGGTCACGCCGGCTTCCACCAGCATTGCCGGGGTCTCGGCATGCCAGTCGCCGGACGGCGTGCGAAAGCCCTCGGCGCGGATATGCAGGTGTTGCCAGAACACCTCGCGGCATTTCTTCATCACGTCCTTCTGCTGGTCCAGCGAAAGGGCGTAAAAGGATTCGTGCTTGTAGCCGTGGTAGGCCACCTCATGTCCACGTTCAATGATCGCCTGGCACTGGCGCGGCCAGTTTTCCACGACCCAGGCCGGGACGAAGAAAGTGGTCGGCAGGCGAAACTCTTCCAGCAGGTCCAGCAGGCGCGGCAATGCCCGGTAAGGGCCATAGCCGCCAAAGCCGAAGTACTCGGGCTTGTGCCAGATCGAGTCGTCGAGCATGGCATCGCCGGTCGGACCGTCGAGGTCGAAGGCCAGGGCCAGGCAGGCTTTGTGCCCGCCTGGCCAGGTCGGTGTCGGGGACATGGGGGGCTATTCCTTCTCTACACCAGCGGTTACTGGCCTTTGTTGACTGAGACGGTGTCGATCGCGCCCACCGTCAGTTCCCATTTCTTCAGGATGGCCTGGTAGCTGCCGTCGGCGATCATGCTCTGCAGGGCGGCCTGGATGGCGTCACGCAGTTGCTGGTTTTCCTTGCTCACGCCGATCCCGGTGAACTGCACGGTCATCGGCGTGCCGATGATCTTGAAGGTGTTCTTTTCCTGGGTGGCCAGGTACGGCAGGGTCTCGCTGCCTTGCACGGCGGCATTGATGCGGCTCTGGCGCAGTTGCGCGCGGGCGTCGGCGGAACCTTCGGTGCCGATGACCTTGATCTGCTTGTCAGCCGGGCAGTTGGCGCTGCTCCAGGCGGCGATTTCCGCCGGGAAGGTGGTACGGCGACTGGTACCGACGGTCTTGCCGCAGATATCGGTCATCTGGTTGATGTCCTTGTTCTTCTCCAGGGTGTAGAACTGCGAGCCGCTGGTGAAGTAGTCGACGAAATCCACGGCCTTCTGGCGTTCGGCGGTGTCGGTCATGCCTGACAGCACGATGTCCACGCGCTTGGTGGTCAGGGCGTTGACCATCTGCTCGAAGGAGGTTTCCTGCCATTTCATCTTCACGCCCAGGCGCTCGGCCAGGGCGTTGCCCAGGTCGTAGTCGACCCCGGTGAGTTCGTTGGTGGCCGGGTCCTTGAAGTCCATCGGCGGGTAGTTGGGCATGATCGCCGCGACGATTTCGCCCTTGGCCTTGATGCTGGCTGGCAATTCGGCGGCCCAGGTGAAGCTGGAAGCCATCAGGCCGGCGAGTACTGCTGGGATTACGTAATTCTTCATGGTCGTTCTCTTATGAGTGTTGTGAGGTTCAGTTGAACCTAGGTTCGAACGGCAGAAATGAAGCTTTGGGTGCGAGGGTTCTGTGGACTTATTAGTATTTCTTCGGGGCTTCCTTCCTCCACGATCTGCCCGCCGTCCATGAACACCATGCGGTTCGAGACTTCGCGTGCGAAGCCCAGTTCATGGGTGACGACGATCATGGTCATGCCGGTGCGCGCCAGATCGCGCATCACCGACAGCACCTCACCGACCAGTTCCGGGTCGAGTGCCGAAGTGGGTTCATCGAACAGCATCAGCTTGGGCCGCATCGCCAGGGCCCGGGCGATGGCCACCCGTTGCTGCTGGCCGCCGGACAGCTCGATGGGGTAGCTGTTGCGCTTGTCGGCCAGGCCGACCCGGGCCAGCAGTTCCAGGGCTTCCTCGACGGACTCCTTGGGCGAGCGGCGCAGGACCTGGACCGGACCTTCGATGATGTTTTCCAGCACGGTCATGTGCGGGAACAGGTTGAAGCGCTGGAACACCATGCCGGTGGCCAGGCGCTGGCGGGCGATCTGCGCTTCGTTGAGCTCGTGCAGCTTGTTGCCGGCAATACGGTAGCCGACCAGTTCGCCGTCGACCCAGAGGCCGCCCTTGTCGATCTTTTCCAACTGGTTGACGCAACGCAGCAGGGTGCTCTTGCCGGAACCGGACGGGCCGATGATGCACAGCACTTCGCCTTGTTCGACTTCGATGCTGACGTCCTTGAGGGCGTGGAACGAGTCGTAGTATTTGTTCAGGCTCACGGCCTTGACGATGCTTCTCATGTTCGAATTCTCCAGGACGCTTACGAACGCTTGCCGGCGCCGCGGGCGAATCGGCGTTCCAGACGGCTTTGACCAAAGGACAGGACGGTGATGGCCAGCAGGTACCAGATACCGGCAACCATCAGCAGCTCCATCACACGGGCGTTGGCGTAGTAGATGTTCTGGGCGTTGTAGAGCAGTTCCGAATACTGGATCACGCTCGCCAGACTGGTCGCCTTGACCATGCTGATGAACTCGTTGCCCACCGGCGGGATGATGATGCGCATGGCCTGGGGCAGGATGATCCGACGCAGGGCCTGCAGGCGCGGCATGCCGATGGACTTGGCCGCTTCATACTGGCCGGTGTCCACGGACAGCAGGCCGGCACGTACCACTTCGGCGGTGTAGGCGCCCTGGTTGATGCTCAGGCCCAGGAGTGCCGCGACGAACGGGGTCATCAGGCTGACGGTGTCGAGCTGGAACAGTCCGGGAATGCCGACGGTGGGGAAGATCAGCGCCAGGTTGAACCACAGCAGCAACTGCAGGATCAGCGGTGTGCCACGGAACAGCCAGGTGTAGGTGATCGCCACGTAGCGCAGGATCGGGTTGCTCGACATGCGCATGATCGCAGTGATCACGCCGAAGACAATGCCCAGGATCATGGCGAGGACGGCCATGATCAGGGTATTGAGCAGGCCGGTCAGGATCGACTTGGCGGTGAAGAACTGGCCGATATAGGCCCATTCGATCTGGCCGTTGGCAAAGGCGCGGACCAGTCCGACCAGGGCGATGACGATCACCGTGGCGAAGAAGATCCGCCCGTAGTAACGCCGGGGCACGTGCTCGTACTGGGTAATGTCGAACTGGTTCTCGGCCTGCTTGCGCTCGGCGAGGAGGCGTTCTGCCTGGGTCTGGCTCATGGTGTTTCTCCATGTGGGAGCGGGCTTGCCCGCGAAGGCGATCTCAGGATCGCCAAAAGCTTCGCGGGCAAGCCCGCTCCCACAATGTCATGTGTTTCTACAGTGTTGTCTGTGTTCCCACAGCGTTATATAGCGCGGCTCAACACGCTCAGAGACGATAGCCGCTGTACTCGGACGCCCACTGCGCTTGCGCAGCCAGGGCGGTTTTCAACCGGGCAATCTGCTCGCGAACCTGTTGCGGCGCGGTGCCGCCCCAACCACTGCGGGCATTGATGGCGGCTTCGAGCGTCAGGCTGTCGCGCACTTGCGGGGTCAGGCGGCTGTCGATCTCGGCCAGCAGGGCCGGGCTGGCATCCCAGAGTTCGATATCCCGGGCTTCGCAGGCCTTGACCAGCGCCCCGGTGATTTCATGGGCTTCCTTGAACGGTACGCCACGCACCGCCAGCCAGTCGGCCACTTCGGTGGCCAGGGTGAAGCCCAGGGGGGCCTGGCGCCGCAGTTCCTCGACATTGACGGTCATGGTCGCGACCATCCCGGCCATGGCCGGCAGCACCAGCAGCAGGGTGTCGACACTGTCGAGCACGCCGTTCTTGTCTTCGCTCAGGTCGCGGTTGTAGGACAGCGGCAGGGACTTGAGGGTCGACAGCAGACCAGTCAGGTTACCGATCAGGCGACCGGCCTTGCCCCGTGCCAGCTCGGCGATATCCGGGTTTTTCTTCTGCGGCATGATCGAACTGCCGGTAGCGTAGGCGTCGTCCAGGGCAACCCAGCGGAACTGGCGCGACGACCACAGGCAGAACTCTTCGGCCAGGCGCGAGATATTGATCCCGAGCATGCTGGCGACAAACAGGAACTCGGCGACATGGTCACGGCTGGCGACGGCATCGATGGAGTTCTCGCACACGCCGTTGTAACCCATTTCCCGGGCCGACTGCTGTGGCTGGCGAGCGATGGCGGAACCGGCCATGGCGGCGGCGCCCAGGGGTGACAGCGCGGTGCGGGCATCCCAGTCCACCAGGCGCTGGACGTCGCGCAGCATGGCTTGCGCATGGGCCAGCAGGTGGTGGGCGAAAACGATCGGTTGGGCCTGCTGCAGGTGGGTGAAACCGGGGCAGATGCTCTCGACATGCTGCTCGGCCTGTTCGACCAGCGCCTGTTGCAACGCCAGTACTTCCACCGCCAGGGTCCGTACATGATCGCGCAGGAACAGGCGCAGGTCGTTGGCGGTCTGGTCGTTGCGCGAACGTCCGGCGCGCAGCTTGCCGCCCAGGGCGCCAAGGCGCTCGGTCAGCAGGCGTTCGATAAAGGTATGCACGTCCTCATCGTCGAGGGTCGGTGCGATGCGGCCGGCCTGGAAGTCCTCGCCGATCACATGAAGCGCCTCGACCATGATCCGGGTTTCCTGCTCGTCGAGCAGGCCGGCGCGCTGCAATTCATGGGCGTGGGCCCGGGAGCCTGCGAGGTCGTAGGGCGTCAGGCGGAAGTAGCGCTCCGGGCAACGCGACAAGGCGGCCAGGGCGGCGGACGGACCGCTCTTGAAACGGGCTCCCCAGAGACGATCGGTGGCTTGGGTCATTGTTGTTTTCCTCACGCAGATTGAGTGTTCAAGGCAGGACCGCAGCGAGCGTTCGGGCGGGGCGAAGCCAGCCGGAAGCGGGATGGGTCATGCCGTTTTCAGGAGGGCAGTTGCAAGTGAAAGGAACTGATCGAAGTGTCAGTTTTTAAACGCGTACAATCAGCGAGTTGTCGCTGATTTGCAGAAATTGATTGTGGTTGCCAAGCCTTGTTTTCTGTGTTCATTATTATTGACCGGCTATGTTCTTGTTGTGGGACAAATCCTGGTGAATAGGCGGTTTGAGGTCAATAAGCATTATGGAAACCCAACTTTCCACTTCTGGAAACCCATCGGCAAAACCCGGCCAGAGAGCGCCGTTGGCCCTCAGCGGGCTGGATTTCAAATTGCTCAAGGTATTCAAGGCGGTGGTCGAGGCCGGAGGCTTCAGTGCTGCGCAGAATGAGCTGAATGTGGGGCTCGCGGCCATCAGCAAGCAGATTTCCGACCTGGAGATCCGCATCGGCATGCGCCTCTGCACGCGCGGTCGGGAAGGTTTCTGTCTGACCGAAGAGGGGAGTCTGGTGTATCAGGCCTCCATCGAGTTATTTGCCTCGGTGGACAAGTTTCGTGATCGGCTTAGTTCAGCACAGAATGAACTGGTCGGTGATCTTAGTGTTGGAGTCGTGGATAACACTATTTCCGATCTTAACTCACCGTTAGTTGCGGCGTTGCGAATCATCAACGATGAATCGCCGAAAGTAAGATTTCGCCTGCACGCGGCACAACTGGATGAAGTCGAACGTGGCGTGGTCGAAGGACGATTTGTTGCCGGGATCGTGCCGGTGTATCAGAAAAGAGAGGAGTTCGATTACTTCTCCCTGTATGAGGAACTGTCCGAGGCTTACTGCGGTGTCGGGCATCCGTTGTTCGATCTCGACGATGGATTGATCGACCGGGATGTGCTGCGTAACCATGCCTTCGTCAATCACCGTTATGCGATTCACCGGGACAAGCTCGACTTTGTCGGCCACGACAGTTATTCGGCCTCCGCTTCCCAGGTCGAGGCCGTGGCGATGTTGATCCAGACCGGGCGTTTTGTCGGCTTCCTGCCGCAGCATTACGCCACCCCGCTGGTCAACCGGGGGCAGTTGCGGGCGCTGCGGCCGGAGACCATCTGCTTCAGCACCTCATTCAACCTGATCCTGCGCCACAACACGGCGCGCGGTCCCTTGATCAAGGCTTTCGCCCAGGCCCTGGGCGTGGATCTCAAGGCGCCGGTCTAGGTTGCCCCGCGGGTTGAGCAGCCAGTGGCCGGCGCTCTCGCGAACCTGTTTGCCGAGGATCCGTTCGTGGATTTCATTGTTGAACAGCAGTCCTTCGATGACACGGCGGTAGTCCGGGTCATCGGCCAATGGCCCCTTGAACGCCACCAGCGCATCGCGCAATTCCATCAGTCCGCTCAATGGCGGCGGGACAGCGGTTCCCGCAGGCGCGAGCCTGGCTGGTAGTTGCACTTGCGACGGGGGACAGGCCGATATCTGCGGACGGTTTTTCTTGCTCATGGACGCTTCCTTGCCAACTGCGGCGGCATCAGGTCAGAGGGGGCGTGCGTGTCGCGACAGAACTGGAAGTGGCGTGCGTTCAGCAGCGCAAACTCGCGTTTCAAGTTCGAACAGTCGACGGATTTATTGTAAATCAGCGATTCGCGTGGGGTTGGCTGCGCGGGGCTTTTAGTGCCCGTCATATTTACGGGTTTATACGTAGGAACTTTCTAGTTTTTTGCAGGGGTGTAGGTTTAAGCCAGACTGGAAAGTGGGAAACCGTGCAGTCGAGAAAGGAATGTTCTGCTGCATCCGAGTTTCGGGTCAGTATGCAAAACATGAACTGTCGGAATAATCCTTCGTTAGTACCGGCAGTGCTAATGTTCTTACATAAAAACCTCGTGTAACACCTTGTTACCAGAGGCTTTTTTAGCACGAGAGAAACCCTCAGTCCTCGAACCCGACCTGCTCATGGATTTCATCCATCTTCAGTTCCAGCCGGTAGGCCACGGCAATGAACAGTGCCTGGCACAGGCACAGCGTGGCGCTCAGGGAGCGGAAGGCGAAGGAACTGCCCTCATTGACCAGCAACACCGTATTGGCCCGCTTGGCCAGGGGCGACAGATTGCTGTCGGTGATGATCAGGGTCTTGGCCTGGTGGTGCTGGGCAATGCGCAGGCAGTGCTGGGTTTCCTTGCCATAGGGCGTGAAGCTGATGGCGATCACCAGGTCGTTGGCCCGCACGCTGCGCATCTGCTCGCGGTAGCTGCCGCCCAGCCCGGACACCAGGTGGATGCGCTTGTTGGTGTGTTGCAGGTTGTAGACCAGGTAGTCGGCCACGGCGAACGAGCGGCGCACGCCGACCACATAGATATTGTCGGCGTTGACCACCAGGTCCACGGCCTTTTCGAACGCTTCATCGTCGAGCTCCAGGCCCAGCCGCTCGATCCCCGACAGCGTGGCGTTGACGCACTCGCGCGCCAGGTCGCCGCCGCTGGCTTTCTGCGACTTGTTGGCAATCATGCTGCGGATGCGTTGCTGGTAGTTCTGTACCGGCGTGGTCTTGTGGGTATAGGCCTCGCGGAACAGCGCCTGCATTTCGCTGAAGCCGCTGAAGCCGAAGCGCTGGGAAAAGCGCACGATCGCCGAGGGATGCACTTCGCATTCGCGGGCGATATCGCTGATCCGATCGACCATGATCCGGTCACTCTGCTGGCTCATGTAGCTGGCGATACGCTTGAGCTGGCGGGGCAGGTCCTCGTACTCCTCGGTGATCAGTTGCAACAGGCGTTCGGCATTGATCGGGGGGCTGGGGAGGTCGCCGACAGGCGAGGTCGAAGCCGGCTGATCGGTGCTGGACATAGTGAATCCTTCTGGCTTGTTCTTTTAGGGCAGGGCATGTGTCCGGCCCTTGACAATAGGTTGGCTTGCGCAGTCTACAGGGTAGGCGCAAAAAAAAGCGTCGCCATGGGGACCGGCGGCCGGGCTGAATCGATGCACCCTGACCGGAGTGACTTTGTTGGAGCTTATTGGAAAAAATATTCTACATAAAAAATATATAGAAAAAATATTGATTGGCTCCGCCAGACGTTTTAGTCTGCATCCACCAAGCGTGTGTCTCGCCGCTCGGGCGAGGGGCGCCGACTGATAAAAATAACAGGAGCCAGCATGGGCCAGACTCGTTTTGCCAATGGGCGTCAATTGGATCTGATCTGCCTCGGACGCCTGGGCGTCGATCTTTACGCGCAACAGGTCGGTGCACGGTTGGAGGATGTGAGCAGCTTCGCCAAGTACCTCGGCGGCTCTTCCGCCAACATTGCCTTCGGGACCGCCCGCCTGGGACTCAAGTCAGCCATGTTGAGCCGGGTCGGCGACGATCACATGGGCCGCTTCCTCCTGGAGTCCCTGGCCCGCGAAGGCTGTGATGTCAGTGGCATCACCGTCGACCCGCAACGCCTGACCGCCCTGGTCCTGCTCGGGATCAAGGACCGCGAAACCTTCCCCCTGGTGTTCTACCGGGAAAACTGCGCCGATATGGCACTGCGTGCCGAAGACATTGCCGAAAGCTTTATCGCTTCGAGCAAATCCCTGCTGATCACCGGCACGCATTTCTCCACCGAAGGGGTCTACAACGCCAGCGTCCAGGCCCTCGACTACGCCGAGAAGCATCAGGTCAGGCGTGTGCTCGACATCGACTACCGCCCGGTGCTCTGGGGCCTGGCCGGCAAGGCTGACGGTGAAACCCGCTTTGTCGCCGACCAGCAGGTCAGTGCCCATGTACAGAAGATCCTGCCGCGCTTCGACCTGATCGTCGGGACCGAAGAGGAGTTCCTGATCGCCGGCGGCTCGACCGACTTGCTCGCGGCCTTGCGCCGGGTACGCGAACTGACTGCCGCGACCCTGGTGGTCAAGCTCGGCCCGCAAGGTTGCACGGTGATCCACGGGGCGATTCCGGCCCGCCTGGAAGACGGTGCGATCTATCCGGGCGTGCGGGTTGAAGTGCTGAATGTGCTGGGGGCCGGCGATGCTTTCATGGCCGGTTTCCTCAGTGGCTGGCTGGAAGGTGCCGACGACGAACAATGCTGTCGCCTGGCCAATGCCTGCGGTGGCCTGGTGGTTTCCCGGCATGCCTGCGCCCCGGCGATGCCGACCCGGGCCGAACTGGATTACCTGTTCAGCAGCCCGGTGCCGATTACCCGGCCTGACCAGGACCTGTTGCTGCAACGCCTGCATCAGGTCAGCGTGCCGCGCAAATCCTGGAAGCAACTGTTCATCTTTGCCTTCGATCATCGCGGGCAACTGGTGGAGCTGGCGCAGCAGGGCGGGCGCGATCCGGCCTGTATCAGTCATCTCAAGCAACTGTTCATCCAGGCGGTGGAGCGGGTCGAGGCCGATCTGCAAGACCAGGGCGTGGCGGCGGATATCGGCCTGCTGGCGGACCAGCGCTTTGGCCAGGACGCCCTCAATGCCGCGACCGGGCGTGGCTGGTGGGTCGCGCGTCCGGTGGAAGTCCAGGGTTCGCGGCCGCTGGCGTTCGAGCACGGGCGCTCCGTCGGCAGCAACCTGATCGGTTGGCCCCGGGAGCAGATCATCAAGTGCCTGGTGCAATACCATCCCGATGACGAGCCGATGCTGCGCCTGGAACAGGAAGCGCAGATCCTCGGGCTGTACCAGGCATCCCAGGTCAGTGGTCATGAGCTGCTGCTGGAGATCATCCCGCCCAAGGATCATCCTTCGTCCCATCCCGATGTGCTCTATCGCGCGCTCAAGCGCCTGTACAACCTGGGCATCTTCCCGGCCTGGTGGAAGATCGAGGCGCAGAGCGCAGAGGAGTGGCAGCGTCTCGATGCCCTGATCCAGGAGCGCGACCCGTACTGCCGTGGCGTCGTCCTGCTCGGCCTCAATGCACCGGCCGAGGCCCTTGCCGAAGGCTTTCGCCAGGCCCGTAGCAGCAGCACCTGTCGCGGATTCGCGGTCGGTCGTACGATCCACCATGAGCCGAGCCGGGCCTGGCTGGCGGGGGAAATCGACGACGAAGGGCTGATTCGCGCGGTGCAGGCGATTTTCGTGCAGTTGATCGATGCCTGGCGTGAAGCCAGGGCCTGAGATGGAAACCAATTTGATGATCGTTCCCACGTTCCGCGTGGTAACGCAGCCATGGACGCTCCGCGTCCAGTGACGCAGAGCGTCACGATATGCATTCCCACGCGGAGCGTGGGAACGATCGAGAAGCGTCTGTTGAACAACAAGAAAAGGTGCAGTCCATGCCCGCTATCCGTATTGGCATCAACCCGATTTCCTGGAGCAATGACGACTTGCCTTCCCTCGGCGGCGAAACGCCCCTGAGCACCGCCTTGAGCGAAGGCCAGGCCATCGGCTACGAGGGCTTCGAACTCAACGGCAAGTTTCCCAAGGATGCCAAGGGGGTCGGCGATGTCCTGCGTCCTTATGGCCTGGCCCTGGTCTCAGGCTGGTACTCCAGCCGTCTGGCACAGCGTTGCGCCGCCGAGGAAATCGACGCCATCGCCAGCCATGTCGAGTTGCTGGCACAGAACGGCGCCAAGGTGCTGGTCTACGGTGAAGTCGCCGACTCGATCCAGGGCCAGCGCATCCGCCTGGTCGAACGGCCACGCTTTCACACTGAACAGGCCTGGCAGGTCTACGCCGACAAACTCACCGAACTGGCGCGGTTCACCTTGTCCCGGGGCGTACGCCTGGCCTACCACCATCACATGGGCGCCTATGTCGAGTCGCCGACGGACATCGATACCCTGATGCGCCTGACCGGCCCGGAAGTCGGCCTGCTGTTCGATTCGGGGCACTGCTACATGGGTGGTGGCGAACCGCTGGATGTCCTGCGCAAGCATATCGGGCGCATCTGCCACGTGCATTTCAAGGATGTGCGCAAGCCGGTGGTGCAACTGGCGCGCAACCAACTCTGGAGTTTCCCGGACTGCATCATCAACGGCACCTTCACCGTGCCGGGCGACGGCGATATCGATTTTGCCGCGTTGCTCGATGTGTTGCTGGCCGCCGGCTATCAGGGCTGGCTGGTGGTCGAGGCGGAGCAGGATCCGGCGGTGGCACCGAGTTACGCCTACGCGAAAAAAGGCTATGACACCCTGCGGGCACTGCTCAACGAGAGGATCGCGCCATGAATCTGCTGGTCAAGAGTTCACCCCGTGGCCAACAGATGGTCGCCTTGCCCGCCGGCGCCCTGGAGTACGTGGGATTCGCCGCCTATCGCCTGAGCCTGGGTGAAAGCCTGCCGGTCAGCGCCGATGACCGCGAGCTGTGCCTGGTGCTGCTGTCCGGGCGGGTCGATATCCAGGGCGAGACGCCGGGGCAGGGTGCCTTTCACTGGGACAATATCGGTGAACGTCATTCGGTGTTCGAGGACAAGTCGCCCTATGCCGCGTACCTGCCGCCCCACAGTCAAGCCAGGATTACTGCCTTGAGCGATGTGCAGATCGCCGTCTGCGCGGCACCGGGCTCGGCGTCCGCGACGCTGCCGGCACGCCTGATCCGACCCGAAGGCATGAAGCGCAGCGTGCGCGGCAAGGGCGCCAATACCCGTTATGTCTGCGACATTCTGCCCGACAGTGAACCGGCGCATTCACTGCTGGTGGTCGAGGTGCGCACGCCGTCGGGGCATTCTTCCAGCTACCCGCCGCACAAACACGACACCGACGACCTGCCGCACCAGAGCTTCCTGGAGGAAACCTACTACCACCAGGTCAACCCGCCCCAGGGCTTTGTCTTCCAGCGGGTCTACACCGACGACCGCAGCCTCGACCAGGCCATGGCCGTGGAGAACAGCGACCTGGTGGTGGTGCCCAAGGGATATCACCCGGTCAGCGTGCCGTACGGCTACGAGTCCTATTACCTGAACGTGATGGCCGGCCCCAAGCGCGTCTGGCAGTTCCACAACGACCCGCAACACGCCTGGTTGATGGACCTCTGACGAATGCCAGCCCTTGCCCACGGAGAACAACAATAATGCGCCAGCCCCTGCGTTTCGCCCTGAATCGTATGGTTGCCCCACGTCTTGCCTTGGCGGACTTCATCGCCCTGGCGGTCGGCCTCGGGGCCGATGCCATCGAGATCCGCAACGACCTCGCGGGCATCGAGATCGAGGACGGCAGTTCGCCCCGGGACATTCGCCGCCTGTGTGCCGCGCAAGGCCTGCGGGTACTGTCCATCAACGCCCTGTATCCCTTTGATGTCTGGAATGACGAGCGCCGTGCCCAGGCCATCCGGCTGGCGAGTTATGCCCATGACTGTGGGGCCGAGGCGCTGGTCATGTGCCCGTTGAACGACCGTGCCGACCCACGCAATGCCGCCGAACGCGCCACGGGCTTGCGCACGGCATTGAGCGAACTGGCGCCGATCCTGCGCGAATACGGCATTCTCGGTTTTATCGAGCCACTGGGCTTCGAGGAGTGCTCATTGCGGCGCAAACGCCAGGCGGTGGATGCCATCAAGGCCATTGGCGGGCTGGATGTGTTCCGCCTGGTCCACGACACCTTTCATCACCACCTGGCGGGCGAGGAGGAATTTTTCCCCGAACTGACCGGTCTGGTGCACATCTCCGGCGTTGAGGATGCCCAGGCACCACTGGCGACCATTCGTGATGGCCATCGGGTCCTGGTGGGCGAGGCGGATATTCTCGGTAACGCCACGCAGATCCGTCACTTGCTCGCCAATGGCTACAACGGGCACCTGTCCTTCGAACCGTTCGCCGAGAGCGTTCACGGCCTGGAGGATATCCGCCGGGCCCTGGGCGCGAGCATGGATCATCTGAACAGCAAGGTGGCTGCATGAGCACGACACGACTGACCATGGCCCAGGCCCTGGTGAAATTCCTCGATAACCAGTATGTCGAGGTCGACGGGGTACAGAGCAAGTTCGTTGCCGGGGTCTTCACCATTTTCGGTCACGGCAATGTCCTCGGCCTGGGCCAGGCGCTGGAGCAGGACAGCGGCGGTCTGGTGGTGCACCAGGGCCGCAACGAGCAGGGCATGGCCCATGCCGCCATCGGTTTCGCCAAGCAGCACCTGCGGCGCCGGATCTACGCCTGCACGTCGTCCGTCGGGCCAGGGGCGGCGAACATGCTGACCGCGGCCGCCACGGCCACCGCCAACCGCATCCCGCTGTTGCTGCTGCCGGGGGATGTCTATGCCAGTCGCCAGCCCGACCCGGTGCTGCAGCAGATCGAACAGTTCCACGACCTGAGCATCAGTACCAACGACGCGTTCAAGGCCGTGAGCAAATACTGGGACCGGATCAACCGTCCGGAACAGCTGATGAGCGCGGCGATCCAGGCCATGCGCGTGCTCACCGATCCGGCGGAAACCGGCGCGGTGACCCTGGCCTTGCCCCAGGATGTCCAGGCCGAGGCCTATGACTACCCGGACTATTTCCTGCAGAAACGCGTGCATCGCATCGAGCGCCGGCCGGCCAGCGAAGCCATGCTCGACGACGCCGTGGCCCTGCTCAAGGGCAAGCGCACACCGCTGATCATCTGTGGCGGCGGAGTGCGTTACTCCGGCGCCGGTGCGGCTTTGCAGGCCTTTGCCGAGCGTTTCGACATTCCCTTCGCCGAGACCCAGGCAGGCAAGAGCGCGATCGTTTCGGCGCACCCGCTGAACGTCGGCGGCATCGGCGAGACCGGCTGCCTGGCGGCCAACCTGCTGGCCCGGGATGCCGACCTGATCATCGGCATCGGTACCCGCTACAGCGACTTCACCACATCGTCGAAATGGCTGTTCCAGCATCCGCAGGTCGAGTTCCTCAACCTCAATATCAGTCCCTGCGATGCCGTGAAACTCGATGGCGTGCAACTGCTGGCCGACGCCCGCTGCGGTCTGCAGGCGCTGTCCGCGGCCCTGGCCGACTCGGGCTACCGCTCCGGCTGGGGAGACCGGCCGCAACAGGCCAGGGCACGGCTCGACGAGGAAATCGAACGGGTCTACCAGGTCGAGTACCAGGCCACGGACTTCGTCCCGGAGGTCAACGATCACACCGATCCGGCGGTGCTGCGCGAGTTTATCGAGCTGACCGGTTCCTGCCTGACCCAGAGCCGGGTGCTCGGCGTACTCAACCAGACCCTGGCCGACGATGCGGTGATCGTCGCCGCGGCCGGCAGCCTGCCGGGCGACCTGCAACGGGCGTGGCGCAGCAAGGGGATCAATACCTACCACGTCGAATATGGCTATTCGTGCATGGGGTACGAGATCAATGCCGCGCTGGGGGTGAAACTCGCCGAGCCGGCACGCGAGGTCTACGCTCTGGTCGGCGATGGTTCCTACCTGATGCTGCACTCGGAACTGGCGACCTCGATCCAGGAGCGACGCAAGATCAATGTGATCCTGCTCGACAACATGAGCTTCGGCTGCATCAACAACTTGCAGATGGGCAACGGCATGGACAGCTTCGGCACCGAGTTCCGCTATCGCAATCCGCAGACCGGCCAGCTCGACGGCGGCTTCGTGCCGGTGGACTTCGCCATGAGTGCCGCCGCCTATGGCTGCAAGAGCTACAAGGTCAGCACCCTCGAACAGTTGCACGCGGCCCTGGCCGATGCGCGCTTGCAGACGGTGTCGACCCTGATCGATATCAAGGTCCTGCCCAAGACCATGATCCATTCCTACCTGTCCTGGTGGCGGGTCGGCGTGGCGCAGGTGTCCACCAGCGAACGCACCGATGCGGTGGCGAAAAACCTCAATGCCCAGTTGGCGAAAGCCCGGCAGTACTGATTGCAGACCCTCAACAAGAGCATAAACGGGAGTATTTCCATGTCGTCCTTGAAGCTTGGCGTGATCGGCACCGGAGCCATCGGCCGTGATCATATCCGTCGCTGCAGCCAGACCCTGCTGGGCAGCCAGGTGGTGGCGGTCACCGATATCGACCTGGAACAGGCGGCCCGGGTCGTGGCCGAGCTAAACCTGGTCGCCGAGGTCTATCCCGACGGTCATGCGCTGATCAAGGCGCCGGAGGTCGAAGCGGTGCTGGTGACATCCTGGGGGCCGAGCCACGAAGAGTTTGTCCTGGCGGCGATTGCCGCCGGCAAGCCGGTGTTCTGCGAAAAACCCCTGGCCGTGACCGCCTCCGGTTGCCGCAAGATCGTCGAAGCCGAGGTCGCCCATGGCAAGCGCCTGGTCCAGGTCGGCTTCATGCGCCCCTACGACCAGGGCTACCAGGCCCTCAAGGCGGTGATCGACAGCGGCCAGATCGGTGAACCGCTGATGCTGCATTGCGCTCACCGCAACCCGACCGTGGGCGAGAACTACAAGACCGACATGGCGATCACCGACACCCTGATCCATGAACTGGACGTGTTGCGCTGGCTGCTGGCCGACGACTACGTCTCGGTGCAGGTGGTGTTCCCGCGCAAGTCGCCCAAGGCCTTCCCTCATCTCAAGGACCCGCAGATCGTCTTGCTGGAGACGGCGCGCGGTACGCGAATCGATGTCGAGGTCTTCGTCAACTGCCAGTACGGCTACGACATCCAGTGCGAAGTGGTCGGGGAAACCGGTATCGCCCGGTTGCCGGAGCCGTCCCAGGTACAGTTGCGCAGCCAGGCCAAGCTGTCCAACGCGATCCTGATGGACTGGAAGGACCGCTTTATCGCCGCCTATGACGTCGAGTTGCAGGCCTTTATCGATGGTGTGCGGGGCGGGCAGGTTGGCGGACCATCGGCCTGGGACGGGTTTGCCGCGGCGGTGGCGGCGGATGCCTGTATCGAAGCGCAGAACAGTGGCGCCATCGTACGGATCGGCTTGCCACCAAGGCCGGCATTCTATAACTGATCCGGGGCCTTGTGCTGGCAGGCCTGACCTCTTCGCGGGCAAGCCCGCTCCCACAAGGGTTGTGTCGCACGCTTGACTCATGTTCGACACGGATACTGCGGGAGCGGGCTGCCCGCGAAGGCGATGTCATGAACACCGCAAAAATCGCGGTCGACCCGCATTCCCTCATGCAAAGGAGCTTGTCATGCGTATAGGACTCGTCGGCTACGGCCATGGCGGCCGTTATTTCCATGGGCCGTTGCTGGCCAGCCTGACGGGGGCGACCTTTGTCGGTGTGGTCAGTCGCGATGCCGGGCGACGCCGTCAGCTGGCCGCCGATCATCCCGGCCTGCCAGCGTTCGACAACCTGGCGCAACTGGTCGAGGCCGGTATCGATATCGCGGTGATCTGCACGCCACTCGCCGGTCGCCGGGAACTGATCCTCGAAGCCATCGAACGGGGTGTCGGCGTGGTCAGCGACAAGCCTTTCGCCGTCGATGCCGGCGAGGCCGAGGAGCTGATCCGGGCCGCACGGGACAAGGGCGTGCTGCTCAGCGTCTACCAGAACCGCCGTTGGGATTCCGACTTCCTTACCGTGCGCAAAATGCTTGCCGCCAACGCCTTGGGCCGGATCAGCCGTTTCGAATCGCGGATTGAGCGTTATGCCCCGGCCAGCGTCGGCGATCCCGGTGGTGGGGGAATCCTGCGTGATTTCGGCAGTCACCTGGTGGACCAGGCGCTGCTACTGTTCGGTCCGGTGGCACGGGTCTATGCCGAGGTGGATTTCCTCGCCGCTCACGGGGGACTCGATGATGATTTCTTTCTGTCACTGAGCCATCGCAACGGGGTGGTTTCGCACCTGTGGGGCAATGCCGTGCAGAATCTGCCGGGACCGCGTTTTCGCGTCACCGGCGAGTCCGGCAGCTACAGCGTCACGGGCCTGGATGTGCAGAGCGAGGCGCTGCTGGCCGGGCGCTCGCCAAAGACCGAGGGCGAACGCTGGGGGGTGGAAGAACACCGTAACTGGGGCTGGTTCGAGCAAGGCCGCGAACGTGAAAAGGTGCCGTCCGAGCGCGGCAACTGGCCAGAGTTCTACCGCCAGCTACAGGAGGCGGTGGCCGGACGCGGACCCGTGCCGGTGTTGCCTGAAGACGCGCTGGAAACCACCCGGGTGCTGGATGCCGCGCGGCTCAGCGCGCAAGAGTCCAGGGTGGTGCGGTTGGATTAGTAGTGCCTGTGCCGGTCTCATCGCTGGCAAGCCAGCTCCCACAGAGTCCGAGTACGACTCAAATCCTGTAATTGGATGGACTCGC
>NZ_JACAPR010000012.1:466756-501069 GCF_013385635.1 Pseudomonas gingeri | reverse complement strand
CAAGGGCCTCATCGCTGGCAATCCAGGCTCCTACAGGTTGCGTGTCGTGTGCAGTATCTGCGTTCGGCAGCGTCTCCCTGTGGGAGCCGGCTTGCCGGCGATGGTGGCCTGTCAGACCGCGGCCATCTCGGCAGGCGACACAATACTGGTCTTGGCCCCCCGGGAGCGTCCGGAACTCAGGTAGGCGGCTATCGACTCCTGGGTCACCTCGCCGAGGAACACCCGCTCGGCGTCCATCACCGGCAGCCATGAACGGTTGAACTCGTACATCCGCGACAACAGGATGCGCAGGTGTTCGTCGTAGGCCGCGGTTGCATTGAACTCGCGCAGGTACTGCCCGCAGTCGCCGGCCTGGCGATGCAGGTCGCGGCGGCGGACATAACCCAACGCCTTGTTGCCGGCGTCGGTCACCACCACGTAGCGGCGGTCGTGTTCGTCCATCAGTTCCAGTGCGTCGGCCACCGGGGTTTGCGGGCTCACCGACGGGGCGTTGTCCGCAGCGTCCTCGGCCTTGACCAGCAACAGGCGCTTGAGGGTGCTGTCCTGGCCGACGAAGTTGCTGACGAAATCATCCGCCGGGTGGGCCAGCAGAGTGTCCGGATGGTCGATCTGCAGCAGCTTGCCGGCACGGAAGATGGCGATCTTGTCACCCAGCTTGATGGCTTCGTCGATGTCGTGGCTGACCATGATCACCGTCTTGTTCAGCGCGCGCTGCATCTCGAAGAACTCGTTCTGGATCATCTCGCGATTGATCGGATCGACCGCGCCAAACGGCTCGTCCATCAGCAACAGCGGGGCATCGGCGGCCAGGGCGCGGATCACGCCGATACGCTGCTGCTGACCTCCGGACAGTTCGCGCGGATAACGGTGCAAATACTGCTTGGGCTCCAGCTTGATCATGCTCATCAACTCGCGAGCGCGGTCGTGGCATTTCTGCTTGTCCCAGCCGAGCAGTTTCGGCACGACCACAATGTTTTCCTCGATGGTCATGTTGGGGAACAGGCCGATCTGCTGGATCACATAGCCGATATTGCGGCGCAGGGTCACTTCGTCCAGGCCCGTGGTGTCTTCGCCGTTGATCAGGATCCTGCCCGAGGTGGGCTTGATCAGGCGGTTGATCATTTTCAGCGTGGTGCTCTTGCCGCAACCCGAAGGGCCGAGGAATACGCAAATCTCGCCTTCGTTGACGGTCAGGCTGACGGAGTCGACGGCGGTGATGGTCTTGCCGTTGCTTTGGAAGGTCTTGGTCAGGTTTTGGAGTTCGATCATTTGAGCAGTCCTTTTGGAGTCAGCGAGCGTTGCAGCCATTGCAGGAGCAGGTCGGCGGCGATGGCCAGGACACTGACCAGCACGGCACCGACGATCAGCATCGACATGTCACTGCGGCTGATGGCAGCCAGGATGAGTACGCCCAGGCCGCCGGCACCGATGGTGGCGGCGATGGTCATGACGCCGATGTTCATCACCACGGCGGTGCGTACGCCAGCGAGGATCACCGGCACCGCAATCGGCAGTTCGACCATGCGCAGGCGCTGGCCGAAGGTCATGCCTATGCCCCGGGCGGCTTCGCGGATGCCCGGCTCGACGCCGGTCAGGGCGAGGTAGGTGTTGCGCATGATCGGCAGCAGCGAATAGAGGAACACCGCAGTGATCGCCGGCAGCGGCCCGAGGCCCTGGCCGAATTTCGAATAGAACGGCAGCAGCAGGCCGAACAGGGCAATCGACGGCACGGTCAGCAGCACCGTGGCACTGGCCTGCAGGGGACCGGCCAACGCCGGGAAGCGGGTCATCAGCACACCCAGGGGCACGCCGGCGACAATCGCCAGGGTCACGGCAATACCGACCAGGGTGATGTGTTGCCCGGTCAGATGCAGGACCAGTGGCCAGTCCAGGTGGGAAAAGGCGTTCAGGAATTCCATGTCTTCTCCTCAGTGGATGGGGTGTTGGCGCAGGAAATCGGCGGCCACGGCGGACGGGCTCTGGTGATCGACGTCGACCCGGGCATTGAGCTGGCGCATGGTGTCGTCGTCGAACAGTTCCGCCAGTGGCTTGAGGTCGGCGGCCAGTTGCGGGTGGGCGTCGAGGTAGGCCTGGCGCACCACGGGAGCGGCGGTGTAGTCCGGGAAGTAGTGACGATCGTCCTCCAGCAGCTTGAGCTTGAAGGCGTTCAGGCGACCGTCGGTGGTGTAGACCAGCCCGGCGAACACCTGGCCATTGCGCAGCGCGGTATAGACCAGGCCGGCATCCATCTGGCGAATGTTCTGGCGCGTCAGGTTCATGCCGTACAGCTTGACCATGCCGTCCAGACCGTCGGAGCGGTTGGCGAACTCGGTGTCGAGGGCCACCAGGTGGCGCTCTTTCGCCTCGGCGGCGAGCACCGTGGTCAGTTGGCTGATGGTGTTGATCTGCGGGTACTGTTGCGCGATCTTCTGCGGCAGGGCCAGGGCGTAGGTGTTGCTGAACTTCGATGGTGTGAGCCAGACCAGGCCTTTTTTCGCGTCGAGTTCCTTGACCCGTGCGTAGGACTGTTCGCTGTCGAGTTTTTCGGTCACATGGTTGTAGGCCACCAGTGACACCCCGGTGTATTCCCAGAGCATGTCCAGTTGCCCGCTTTCGTGGGCGCTGCGGGCCAGGTTGCTGCCCAATCCACCGGTGACCCGGGTGTCATAGCCCTTGGTACGCAGGTATTGCGAGGTGATTTCCGCAAGCAGGGTTTGCTCGGTGAACACCCGGGCGCCAATACGGATCACGGGTTTTTCCGCGGCCTGGGCCCATCCTGCGAACAGCAGGGCACAGCCTAGAAACAAGCAGATTCTTTTCATGGTTTTTCCTTTGCTCAGGCGGGCCGCAGGCCGCGTTCCAGCCAGAGGCGGCTGGCCAGTGTCACCAGGCCATCAAGCAGCAGCGCCAGCAGGGCGGTACACGCCGCGCCGAGGATCAATTGCGGCTGATTGTTCAGGGCAATGCCGGGGAAGATCAGGCTGCCCAGGCTGTTGGCGCCGATCAGGAACGCCAGCGGCGCGGTGCCGACGTTGATCGCCAGGGCCACCCGCACACCACCGACGATGATCGGCACGGCATTGGGCAGCTCGACCCGCCAGAGCACCTGGCGCGGGGTCATGCCGATGCCGACGGCGGCTTCCTTGAGGGAGCTCTCGACGTTTTTCAGGCCTTCGTAGGTGTTGCGCACGATGGGCAGCAGGGAAGCGAGGAACAGGGCCAGGATCGCCGGACCCGCGCCGATGCCGAGGATCCCCAGGGCAATCGCCAGTACCGCCAGGGGCGGGACGGTGTTACCGATATTGAACACCTGCATGAAGCGTTCGGCGCGGCCGGCCATGGCCGGTCGGCTGAGGAAAATGCCGGCGGGAATCCCGACGACAAGGGCGGCGAACATCGACGCCAGTACCAGGTAAAGGTGAGCTTGCAGGTAGAACCACAAGTCGTCTCGGTAGTACTCGATAGTGCTGATGCCGATCCAGTGGATCAGCAGGGCCAGGAGGACGATGACGACCGCTCCTCCGATAAGCCCTTGGCCATAGCGATTAGCCACAGATGGACTCCTTTTTTTCAGTCGGCAGACAGTTTTCCGTGAGGCGAGGCCATGCCCGGCTTCTGGAAAAGTGTTCGCGAAAAGCAGCTGTCGCCATGCCGGAAACACAACATGGGAAAGCCATAAGCGCCGCCTTCGTCAGGCTAACTTGCTGATTTTTCTACACCTGACGAAAGGTCATGGCAGGGGAATGGACGCCTGTGCGCTTGAAAAGGTTCCGCAATTAATTGCATTTGGCCATCTCGCGGCCTGCCGGGCGACAGGCCAGCGGTGGCCGCTGGGGTCGGCTTTGGTCTATAATCGGCGCCCTTTTTTGAATCACCTGTCAGGCGATTTCCCATGACCAACCAGGCCGCCGAAGTCGCGAAACGCCGCACCTTCGCCATTATTTCCCACCCGGATGCGGGTAAGACCACCATCACCGAAAAGCTGTTGCTGATGGGCAAGGCGATTGCGGTGGCGGGCACGGTGAAATCGCGCAAGTCCGATCGCCATGCCACCTCCGACTGGATGGAGATGGAGAAGCAGCGTGGTATTTCCATTACCACCTCGGTCATGCAGTTCCCCTACCGGGACCACATGGTCAACCTGCTCGACACCCCGGGTCACGAAGACTTTTCCGAAGACACCTACCGGACCCTGACCGCCGTGGACTCGGCGCTGATGGTGCTCGACGGCGGCAAGGGCGTAGAGCCGCGGACCATCGCCCTGATGGATGTCTGCCGCCTGCGTGACACGCCGATCGTCAGCTTTATCAACAAGCTCGACCGCGATATCCGCGACCCGATCGAACTGCTCGACGAGATCGAGGCGGTCCTGAAGATCAAGGCGGCGCCCATCACCTGGCCGATTGGTTGCTACCGCGACTTCAAGGGTGTCTACCACCTGGCCGATGACTACATCATTGTCTACACCGCCGGTCATGGTCATGAGCGTACCGAGGTGAAGATCATCGAGAAACTCGACTCGGACGAAGCCCGTGCGCATCTGGGTGACGAGTACGAGCGCTTCATCGAACAGCTTGAACTGGTGCAGGGCGCTTGCCACGAGTTCGACCAGCAGGAATTCCTCGACGGCCAGTTGACCCCGGTATTCTTCGGCACCGCGCTGGGCAACTTCGGTGTCGACCATGTGCTCGACGCGGTGGTCGATTGGGCGCCGAAGCCGCTGGCCCGTGTCGCCAACGAGCGTACGGTCGAGCCGGTGGAAGATAAATTCTCCGGTTTCGTGTTCAAGATCCAGGCGAACATGGACCCCAAGCACCGCGACCGTATCGCCTTCATGCGCATCTGCTCCGGCAAGTACGACAAGGGCATGAAGATGCGTCACGTGCGTACCGGCAAGGACGTACGGATCGGCGACGCGCTGACGTTCTTCTCTTCCGAGCGTGAACAACTGGAAGAGGCCTACGCCGGCGACATCATCGGCCTGCACAACCACGGTACCATCCAGATCGGCGACACCTTCACCGAAGGCGAGGCCCTGGGCTTTACCGGTATCCCGCACTTCGCCCCGGAACTGTTCCGTCGCGTACGCCTGCGCGATCCGCTCAAGTCCAAGCAACTGCGCCAGGGCCTGCAGCAGTTGGCGGAAGAGGGCGCGACCCAGGTGTTCTTTCCGGAGCGCAGCAACGACATCATCCTCGGCGCCGTCGGTGTGCTGCAGTTCGATGTGGTCGCCAGCCGCCTGAAAGAAGAATACAAGGTCGAATGCTCCTACGAGCCGATCACCGTGTATTCGGCACGCTGGATCGATTGCGGCGATAAGAAGAAGCTGGAAGAGTTCAAGATCAAGGCCGTGGAAAACCTCGCTATCGACGGCGGCGGCCACCTGACCTACCTGGCGCCGACCCGCGTCAACCTGGCACTGATGGAAGAGCGCTGGCCGGATGTGAAATTCCGCGCCACCCGTGAGCACCACTGATTGTCATAGACGAACGTAAAGTGCTCCAGCCGAAAACCCTGCTGCTCGCCAGCGGGGTTTTTTATGGGCGGCTGAAGGTGCCATAGGCTTTCCAGTTCTGATGATTAGTCGGAATTGTTCTAAGAGGTGCTGGAAAGTTTCATGTAGCCAGCATGGAAAAAGTTCGTCGACGGGACTAGGTTCAGACAAAGCTGGCGCAGGTTCTGCGAGCCGGCGCTCAGGCACTCGCGACTTACCTATAGAAGGACTGGATCGACGATGAAAATCTTTCAACGCATTGTGTTGCTGCTCAAGGTGCTGGTGATGCTGTCACTCGGCACGACGGCAGCCTGGGCCAGCACGAGCCCGCCCCAGGCCCATGGTTTGTGGGGAGCGAACAGTGTCCAGGGCAGTGGTCTGATGGTCGCCAAGTCTGATGCCGAACCCGGTGACGAGGATCAGGGCGGTAGCAAGGGCGACGATGACTCCACCACCAAGGAGCCTGATAGCGACGAAGATGACGATGGTGACAGCGATACTTGATCGATCAGGACCGGAAATGAAAAAGCCCTTTCTGCCGGATCGATGCGCAATCTGACGGAAAGGGCTGGATTTTCAGCGCCCTCGCTTATTCAGGAGGGCGCTTTTTTGTTGCCGGTCAGAGGAACTGTTCGGCGTAGTGGCAGGCGACCTGGCGAGTATCCACCTGACGCAGCTCCGGCAGTTCGGTGGCGCAACGCTCGGTCGCGTAAGGGCAGCGTTTGTGGAAGGCGCAGCCACTGGGCGGGTTGAGCGGGTTGGGCAGTTCGCCGACGATCTTGATCTTCGGCTTCAGCGGGTCCGGGTGAATGGTCGGGGTCGCCGACAGCAAGGCCTGGGTATATGGGTGCAGGGGACGGGTGTAAATGTCCTCTTTCGGGCCCATTTCCGCAGGTCGGCCGAGGTACATCACCAGCACCTGGTCCGCCACATGGCGCACTACCGCCAGGTTGTGGGAGATGAACACGTAGGCGGTATTGAACTCCTGCTGCAGGTCCATGAACAGGTTCAGCACCTGGGCCTGGATGGACACGTCGAGGGCCGACGTCGGTTCGTCCGCCACCAGCACCTTGGGTTGCAGCATCATCGCCCGGGCGAGGGCGATCCGCTGGCGCTGGCCACCGGAGAACATGTGCGGGTAACGCTGGTAATGTTCAGGGCGTAAACCGACCTGGCGCATCATCGCCTGCACTTTCTCGCGGCGCTCGGTGGCCGACAGGTTGGTGTTGATCAGCAGCGGTTCGCCAAGCTGGTCACCGATCTTCTGCCGTGGGTTGAGCGACGCGTAGGGGCTCTGGAAGACCATCTGCACATCTTTGCGCAGTTGCTTGCGCTCGGCCTTGTTGGCGCCGTTGACTTCCTGGCCGGCGATCTTCAGCGAGCCGGAAGACGGCTCCTCGATCAGCGTCAGGGCGCGGGCCAGGGTGGACTTGCCACACCCGGACTCGCCGACCACGGCCAGGGTCTTGCCGGCTTCCAGTTCGAACGACACGCCGTTGAGGGCGCGCACCAGCGCATGGCCCTTGAACAGGCCGCGGGAGACTTCGTAGTGACGGGTGAGGTCGCGGGCGGTGAGAACGACGGCCATTACGCCACCTCCTGGTTCAGCGGGTAGAAGCAACGGGCGAGGCTATTGGTTTTCGGGTCCAGCCCCGGACGCTGCTGGCGGCAGCTCTCTTGCACGTACGGGCAGCGCGGCGACAGCAGGCAACCCAGCGGGCGGTCGTAGCGGCCGGGAACGATGCCCGGCAGGGTCGACAGGCGCTCGGCACCGAGGCTGTGTTCCGGAATCGCCTTGAGCAGCGCTTCGCTGTAGGGGTGCGCCGGAACCTCGAACAGGCCCGGGACCTGGCCGACTTCCACCGCCTGCCCGGCGTACATCACACAGACCCGCTGGGCGGTTTCGGCGACGACCGCGAGGTCGTGGGTGATCAGCACCAGACCCATGTTCTGCTCTTGTTGCAGGTTGAGCAGCAATTCCATGATCTGCGCCTGGATGGTGACGTCCAGGGCGGTGGTCGGTTCATCGGCGATCAGCAGTTTCGGCTCGCCGGCAATGGCCATGGCAATCGCCACGCGTTGGCTCATACCGCCCGACAGTTGGTGCGGGTAGGCATCCATCCGACTGGCCGCACCCGGGATCTCGACTTTTTCCAGCAGTTCGATGGCCCGCTTGCGGGCTTGTTTGCTGGACATCTTCAGGTGCAGGCGCAGGACTTCCTCGATCTGGAAGCCTACGGTGTAGCTGGGATTCAGTGCCGTCATCGGGTCCTGGAAAACCATCGCCAGGTCCTTGCCGACAATCTGCCGGCGCTGGCGGGCATTGAGCTTGAGCATGTCCTTGCCGTCGAAGCGCAGGGCGTCGGCGGTGACGATGCCGGGATGCTCGATCAGGCCCATCAGCGCCATCATGGTCACGGATTTACCCGAACCCGACTCGCCAACGATGGCCAGGACTTCGCCCTTGTCCACGGCCAGGTCGAGGCCGTCGACTACCGGAACGGCGGTCTTGTCGCCGAAGCGGACATTGAGATTCTTGATTTCTAGCAATGACATGGGAATCTCCTCAGGCGGCATTCTTGAGTTTCGGGTCCAGCGCATCGCGCAGGCCGTCGCCCATCAGGTTGATTGCCAGCACGCTGAGCAAAATGGTCAGGCCGGGCAGGCTGACGACCCACCAGGCGCGTTCGATGTAGTCGCGGGCCGAGGCCAGCATGGTGCCCCACTCAGGGGTCGGCGGTTGGACGCCGAGACCGAGGAAGCCCAGGGCGGCGGCATCGAGGATCGCCGAGGAGAAGCTCAGTGTGGCCTGGACGATCAGCGGTGCCATGCAGTTGGGCAGCACGGTGATGAACATCAGGCGCGGCAGGCCGGCCCCGGCCAGGCGGGCGGCGGTCACATAGTCACGGTTCAGCTCGCCCATGACCGCGGCGCGGGTCAGGCGCACGTAGGACGGCAGCGAGACGATGGCGATGGCGATCACGGTGTTGATCAGGCCAGGGCCGAGGATGGCGACGATCGCCACGGCCAGCAGCAGCGAAGGCAGGGCGAGCATGATGTCCATCAAGCGCATGATGGTCGGCCCGAGGATACGCGGGAAGAAGCCGGCCAGCAGGCCCATCAGGATCCCGGGAATCAGCGACATCACCACCGAGGACAGGCCGATCAGCAGCGACAGGCGCGAGCCCTGGATCAGTCGCGACAGCAGGTCGCGGCCCAGTTCATCGGTGCCCAGCAGGAACTGGGTCTGGCCGCCTTCGAGCCAGGACGGCGGGGTGAGCAGGAAGTCGCGGAACTGCTCGCTCGGATCGTGCGGCGAGACCCAGGGGGCGAAAATCGCGCAGAAGACCACCAGCAGCATGAACAGCAGGCCGGCGACGGCACCTTTGTTCTTGGCGAAAGCCTGCCAGAATTCTTTGTACGGTGATGGATACAGCAGGCTTTGATCGACTGCTACAGAGGAAGTTGGAGTGCTCATGTATGGGATCTCAGCGCTGGTGGCGGATACGTGGGTTGGCAAAGCCGTAGAGGATATCCACCACGAAGTTGACCAGGATCACGATGCAGGCAATCAACAGGATGCCGTTTTGCACCACCGGGTAGTCCCGGGCGCCGATGGCTTCGATCAGCCATTTGCCGATGCCGGGCCAGGAGAAAATGGTTTCGGTGAGGACCGCGCCGGCCAGCAGCGTGCCGACCTGCAGGCCCATGACCGTCAGCACCGGGATCAGCGCGTTGCGCAGGCCGTGCACGAATACCACGCGGGCCGGTGACAGGCCCTTGGCGCGAGCGGTACGGATGTAGTCCTCACGCAAGACTTCGAGCATCGAGGAGCGGGTCATCCGGGCGATCACCGCCAGTGGAATGGTGCCCAGCACGATGGACGGTAGGATCATGTGGTGCAACGCATCCCAGAACGCGTCCGGCTGGTCGCTGAGCAGGGTGTCGATCAGCATGAAGCCGGTTTTCGGCTCGATGTCGTAGAGCAGGTCGATTCGTCCGGAAACCGGGGTCCAACCCAGGCTGACGGAGAAGAACATGATCAGGATCAGGCCCCACCAGAAGATCGGCATCGAGTATCCCGCGAGGGAGATGCCCATGACCCCATGGTCGAACAGCGATCCCCGCTTGAGCGCCGCGATGACGCCGGCCAGCAGGCCGAAGACGCCGGCGAACAGCAAGGCGGCCATGGACAGCTCCAGGGTCGCCGGGAAGAGGGCGGTGAATTCGGTCCACACGCTGGTGCGCGTGCGCAGGGATTCACCGAGGTCGCCATGGGCGAGTTTGCCCACGTAGTCGATGTATTGCGCGTAAAGCGGCTTGTTCAGACCGAGGCGTTCCATCGCCTGGGCATGCATTTCCGGGTCGACCCGGCGCTCGCCCATCATGACTTCAACGGGGTCGCCAGGGATCATGCGAATCAACGCGAAGGTCAACAGTGTGATGCCGAAAAACGTGGGGATCAGTAACCCCAGTCGGCGGGCAATAAAACTAAACATCTTGTGGTGTACCTCATCAGCCGGTTAGGCGTGCCGGTCGCTCCCCGGGGTTCGGGTGGCGACCGGCGTATTTTTCTACTTCACCTGGGTCGTGGCGAAGTTATTGGTGGACAGCGGGTTAATGTGATAACCCTCTACGTTCTTGCGCATGGCGGTAAACATCTTGGGATGCGCCTGGTCGACCCACACTACTTGGTTGTGCAGGATTTCCAGGGCTTTCTCATAGAGTGCGGCGCGTTCGGCAGGGGCAGTCTTGGCACGGGCCTGCTCGATCAGCGTCTGGAACTGCTGGTTGCACCAGCGGCTGTAGTTTTCGCCGTTTTTGGCGGCTTCGCAACTCATTAGCGGGGTCAGGAAGTTATCCGGGTCGCCGTTGTCGCCACTCCAGCCGGCCGAAACCAGGTCATGTTCGCCTTTTTTCGCACGCTTGAGCATCTCCGCCCATTCCATGACGCGGATATCGATCTTGATGCCGACCTTGGCCAGGTCCGACTGGATCAACTGTGCGCCCAGTTGCGGGTTCGGGTTGGTCGGGCCACCGCCGTTGCGAGTGTACAGGGTGAAGACCGTACCTTCAGGCACGCCGGCTTCCTTGAGCAGGGCGCGGGCCTTGTCCAGGTTCACCGCCGGGTTCTTCAGTTTGTCGTTGTAGCCCAGCAGGGTCGGCGGGTAGGGGTTGACCGCCGCGATGGCGTTGCCCTTGCCGTACAGGGTGTCGACGTAGGTCTGCTTGTCCAGGGCCAGTTCGATGGCCTGGCGCACCCGTACATCGCTCAGGTACTTGTGCTCGGTATTGATGGCGGTGTAGCCGGTGGCCATGGCCGCCATGCTGACGACCTGCAGGTTCGGGTCGGCCTGGATGCTCGGCACGTCATCCGGTTTCGGGTACAACGCCACCTGGCACTCATTGGCCTTGAGCTTCTGCAGCCGGGTGTTGTTGTCCAGGGTGATGGCGAAGATCAGCGCTTCGGCCGGCGGCTTGCCACGGAAGTAGTCCGGGTTGGCCTTGTAGCGGACCTGCGCATCCTTGGCATAACGCTGGAAGATAAACGGACCGGTACCGATCGGCTTGGCGTTCAGGTCATCCATCTTGCCGGACTTGAGCAACTGGTCGGCGTACTCGGCGGATTGGATCGAGGTGAAGGCCATGCCCAGGTCGAGCAGGAAGGGGGCTTCGGGCCGGGACAGGGTGAACCTGACGGTCAGGTCGTCGACTTTTTCGACACTCTTGAGCAGGTTCTGGAAGTCCATGCTTTCAAAATACGGGAAGCCGACGGTGGATTGCTTGTGCCAGGGGTGATTCGGGTCCAACTGGCGCTGGAAACTCCAGATCACGTCGTCGGCATTCAGCGCGCGGGTCGGTTTGAAGTAGTCGGTGCTGTGGAACTTGACGTCTTTGCGCAGGTGGAACGTGTACTGCAGGCCGTCGGGACTGATCTCCCAGCTTTCGGCCAGGGCCGGCTGGATCTCGGCGGTGCCCGGCTTGAAGTCCACCAGGCGGTTGAACACGGTTTCAGCCGCCGCGTCAGAGGTGACGGCGGTGGTGTAGAGCGCCGGATCGAAACCTTCTGGACTGGCTTCGGTGCAGACCACCAAGGGTTTTGCCGAAACGCCGATGGCAGCAGTCAGCAAGGTGGCTGCGATAGCCGCTCGCAAGGGAAGCATCTTCATATAAACCCTCCGTAATCAAATGAGCCAGATTAGTCGTTAAGGCCGATTCGTCGAATCGGCCCTGACGTCGTTACGTCTTAAAGAATCTTGAATGGAATGGTGGTGACCAGACGGAACTCGTTGAGGTTGCCGTCAGCCTGTTGCGCGCTGGCGCGGTGAGTGGTGTAGGTCGCACGGATGGCGGTGGCCTTCAGCGGGCCGCTTTGCACCGCGTAGGAGGCACCGATGCCGTATTCCTGGTGCTTCTCGCCGTCCATCAGGCGCAGGTCGCTGCGTTTCACTCCCGCTTCGCCGTAGGCGGTGCCGGTGTAGTGGGTACCGTCGATGCCCCAGCCGCGGGAGCTGTAGACGTTGAACTTCAGGCCTGGCACGCCGTATTCGGCCATGTTGATGCCGTAGGCGATCTGGAAGGACTTCTCGTTGGGTCCGTTGAAGTCCGACAGCAGGGAGTTGGCCAGGTAGATGCCGTTGGTTTCATGCAGGTAGTCGAAGTACTCGTTACCGTTCACCTGCTGATAGGAGAAGGTCAGGCTGTGGGCCTGGTGGGTCAGGCCGAGCGACAGCGAGTAGGTGTCGTTGTCGATTTCACCCATCTTCTTTTTGCCGGTGTCGACGGTCTTGTAGTAGTTGAAACCGGTGGTCAGGCCCAGTACCGACGTGTCGCCCAGGTCATGGGTGAAGCCCGCGTAGTACTGGTTCCAGAAGTCTTCGACCTTGGCGGCGTAGAGGCTGGTCTTCAGGCTCTTGAACGGCTGGTAGGTCATGCCGGCGGTGTTGACGTGGTCGGTTTCCGCGCCGTTGCTGCCGTATTCGCTGCGGAATTTCGACAGGCTCTGCTCGGTCCGTGGCGATACACGGTCGAAGGTGCCCAGGTCGAAGGCCATGTTGCTGAGCTCTTCGCTATGGAGGCTCACACCTTCGAAGCTGGAAGGCAGGGCACGGTTGCCGATGTTATCGACAATCGGTGTGCTGAAGTTCTGGCGACCGGCGGTCAGGGTGGTGTTGGAGACGCGGGCCTGGACGTTGGCCAGACCCAGCTTGCTCCATTGGCCTACGGCATCGCCGTCGCTGTGGGTCAGGGTACGGTTGGAACCGCCGGCCATGTCCTTGCGGTCACGGTCCAGGGCGATAGCGTTATAGGCCGCCACTTCGGTCTTGAAACCCACGGTGCCCTGGGTGAAGCCCGAGCTGTAGTTCAGGATGGTGCCCTGGACCCAGTTGATGCGGCGAGAGGTTGGCGTCGGGGTGGTGCCACCCTTCTTGTAGGAGAAGCTGTCATCACGGCGCTTCAGTTCGTTGGCGTACCAGTTACGGGTCGTGCCGCCCAGGCTCTGGCCATCGATAAAGCCCTTGGCTTCACTCTGGGCATTGCCGGTATTGATGCCGGTCGGAATGAAATCCTGGCTCTGGGATTCCGCATGGGCCACCAGGGTGGCGCTACTGATTGCTAAGGCTAACAACGCTTTTTGAGAGAGTTTCAACGTACAGCTCCTTTTTCTTTCTTTTTGAAATGCCGGTCTTTTTGGGTGATCCGGCTATTGTGGTGAACTCTGTTTTTGCTTTCGCAAACGTTTGCTGGGCAGCAATTCGCCGAATTTCGGCTGCAAGATTGCGTGAGGGCGAAATTCGCCCTCCACGCGCTGGTCACGGTTTTATTGTTCGATACTGACGCCCGAGAACGAGTTACGGCCAAACGGGCTGACTTTGAAGTCCTGGACTCTGGCGCTCAGCGGCTGGTTGACCGTTGAATGGGCGATAGGCGTGATAGGCACCTGTTGCTTGAGCAACTGCTGGGCCTGTTTGTAGAGCGCCGTCCGCTCGTCGCGATCGGTGACGACCTTGGCTTGCTTGACCAGCTTGTCGTACTGCGGGTCACACCACATGGAGTAGTTGTTGCCGCCAATCGCGTCGCAGCTGTAGAGGGTACCAAGCCAGTTGTCCGGGTCGCCGTTGTCGCCGGTCCAGCCAATCAGGCTGATGTCATGCTCGCCGTTCTTGGTGCGCTTGAGGTATTCGCCCCATTCGTAGCTGACGATCTTCACCTTGAGTCCGATCTTCGCCCAGTCGGCCTGGAGCATTTCGGCCATCAGCTTGGCGTTGGGGTTGTACGGGCGCTGGACGGGCATGGCCCAGAGGGTGATTTCGGTGCCTTCCTTGACGCCGGCGGCCTTGAGCAATTCCTTGGCCTTTTGCGGATTGTAGGCGGTGTCCTTGATCGTCTCGTCGTAGGACCACTGGGTCGGTGGCATGGCGTTGACCGCCAGTTGGCCGGCGCCCTGGTAGACCGCATTGAGGATGCTCTGCTTGTTCACCGCCATGTCCAGGGCCTGGCGGACTTCGAGTTGGTCGAACGGCTTGTGGCGCACGTTGTAGGCAATGTAGCCGAGGTTGAAGCCGGGTTTTTCGATCACCTGCAGCTTGGCATCGCCCTTGAGCGCCTCGACATCGGCGGGGCGTGGATGCAACGTGACCTGGCATTCATTGCGCTTGAGCTTCTGCACCCGTACCGAAGCATCGGTGTTGATCGCGAAGATCAACTGGTCGAGCTTGACCTTGCTCGGGTCCCAGTAGTGCTTGTTGGCGGCGTAACGTATCTGCGTATCTTTCTGATAGCGCTGGAACACGTAGGGCCCGGTGCCGATCGGTTTCTGGTTGATGTCGCTGGGCTTGCCTTCCTTGAGCAACTGGCCGGCATATTCGGCGGACAGGATCGCGGCAAAGCTCATGGCGATGTTCTGGATGAACGCGGCATCGACGCTGTTGAGGGTCATGACCACGGTCAGCGGACCGGTCTTTTCGACCTTGGCGATATTCTTGTTCAGGCTCATCCCGTTGAAGTAGGGGAACTCCGTGGGGTAGGCCTTGCGAAACGGCTGCTCGGGATCGAGCATGCGATTGAAGGTGAACAGCACATCGTCGGCATTGAAATCGCGACTCGGCGTGAAGTACTTGGTGGTGTGGAACTTCACCCCTTCACGCAAATGGAAGGTATACACCAGGCCATCCGGCGAGATATCCCAACTTTTGGCCAGCGCCGGCGCGACGGTGGTCTCGCCCCGGACGAACTCCACCAGCCGGTTGTAGATCGGCTCGGCGGCGTCGTTGTCGGTGGCGGCGGTGTACTGCGCGGTGTCGAACCCGGCCGGGCTGCCCTCGGAGCAGAACACCAGGCTACCGGCAGCCTGGGCAAAAGAGGCGCCGGCCAGCAGGGCCGTGCCGATAAAAGCGGATAAAACGAAGGTATGGCGCATGACGATCCCAATCCATTTTTATTGTCATCGATGAGCAATTGCCATGTGCTGCTACATGGAAACATCACCGACTGATTCAGTAGGTACAGCAATGCCACTCGAACGCCTATCAGCGATGTCTCGACGTTATGACGCCAAGTCCTTGCCGTAAATGCGTAGAGCCTTAGAGAGTTGTAGGAAAAAACTGCGCTTCTGACTCGCTCTGCTGGAACCGGGAGCGGTCAGGTAATGGGCAATTCCTGCAATTCTGGCGAGTGATGCAAAGGCGACATCGTGCGATGCCGCCTTTGCAAGACCTTACTTGCTGACGCTGACGCCGTAGAAGGAGTTCAAGCCAAACGGGCTGATCTTGAAGTCTTTCACGGTAGCGCTCATGGGTTGGTACACCGTCGAGTGCGCGATAGGTGTATACGGGACGTCGTCCTTGAGGATGTGCTGGGCCTGCTTGTACAGCTCGGTGCGCTTGGCCTGGTCGGCAGTCGACTTGGCTTCTTTCATCAGTGCATCGTATTTCGGCGTGCAGTACTTCGAGAAGTTGTTGCCGTTGAGGGCATCACAACCGAACAGTACGTTCAGCCAGTTGTCCGGGTCACCGTTGTCACCGCTCCAGCCAATGATCATGGCTTGTTGCTCGCCACCCTTGGCACGCTTGAGGTATTCGCCCCACTCGTAGCTGACGATCTTCACGTTCAGGCCGATGTTCTTCCAGTCGGACTGGAGCATTTCGGCCATCAGCTTGGCGTTCGGGTTGTACGGACGCTGGACGGGCATGGCCCACAGCTTGATTTCCGTGCCTTCCTTGATGCCGGCTTCCTTGAGCAGCTGCTTGGCTTTCTCAGGGTCGTACTTGGCATCCTTGATGGTGGTGTCATAGGACCACTGGGTCGGCGGCATGGCGTTGACGGCCAACTGGCCGGCGCCCTGGTAGACCGATTCGATGATCTGCGGCTTGTTCACCGCCATGTCCAGCGCCTGGCGAACGCGCAGGTCGGCCAGCGGGTTGGCGGCAGTTTCGCCCTTGAGCACCGGCATCACGTTATAGGCGATGTAGCCCAGGTTGAAGCCGGCCTGGCTCGGCATCTGCAGTTTCGGGTCGGCCTTGAGCGGTGCAAGGTCGGCCGGACGCGGGTAGACGCTGACCTGGCATTCGTTTTTCTTCAGCTTCTGCATCCGCACCGAGGCGTCGGTGGTGATGGCGAAGATCAGGTTGTCGATCTTGACGTCTTCAGGCTTCCAGTAGTCCTTGTTCCCGGTGTAGCGGATGTTGGAGTCTTTCTGGTAGCTCTTGAACACGAACGGGCCGGTGCCGATCGGCTTCTGGTTGATGTCGCTGGCCTTGCCTTCCTTGAGCAGCTTGTCGGCGTACTCGGCGGACTGGATGGAGGCGAAGCTCATTGCCAGGTTCTGGATGAACGCGGCGTCAACGGTCTTCAGGGTGAACTTGACGGTATGGTCGTCAACTTTCTCCACCTTGGTGATGTTGCTGTCCATGCCCATGTCGGTGAAGTACGGGAATTCGGTCGGGTACGCCTTGCGGAACGGCATGTCCTTGTCGAGCATGCGGTTGAAGGTGAACAACACGTCGTCGGCGTTGAAGTTGCGGGTCGGCTTGAAGTAGTCGGTGGTGTGGAACTTCACCCCATCGCGCAGATGGAAGGTGTAAGTCAGGCCATCCGGCGAAATATCCCAGCTGGTCGCCAGGCCAGGAACCACGGCGGTGCCGCCGCGTTCAAACTGGCTGAGACGGTTGAAGACGGTTTCCGCGGAGGCGTCGAAGTCGGTTCCGGCGGTGTATTGGCCTGGGTCGAAACCGGCCGGGCTCCCTTCGGAGCAGTACACCAGGTTTGTCGCTGCGAGGGCGAACGGTGCAGATGCCAGGAGGCCTGCGCCAACTAAAAACGGAATGACTGCTTTTTTAAGCATGGTGGCCTCATGATTTGTTGTCATTTTTGGTTGTGAGGACGACCTCGTGAGTCGACCTGCGGATACTTATGCAGGCCCCATACCCAATGCAAGATGCAGAGACACCGCAAGCCTTAAACTGTGGCACGAACGTACACGAATGTCGCAATTGTGTAAGTTCTGACGCATTTAACCGTTTGCGGCTGGTTTTTTCGGTGCATATGGTGCACTGCAAGCAGGCGGCCGGGGCGTCTGGCGCACCCGGTTGGGGCGTGCGTGTTACTTATCGAGACTCACGCCGTAGAAGGGCGTCAGGCCGAAAGGACTGATCTTGAAGTCGCGCACTTCCTTGCGCAACGGCTGGAATACCGTCGAGTTGGCGATAGGCGTGATAGGGACCTGTTCCTTGAGGGTTTTCTGCGCCTGCTGGTAGAGTTTTACCCGCTCGTCGCGATTGCTCGCGAGCTTGGCCTTTTGCACCAGGCGGTCATAATCCGGATCGCACCATTTGGCGTAGTTGCTGCCTTTCACCGCGCCGCAGCTGTACAGCACGCCCAGCCAGTTGTCCGGATCGCCATTGTCCCCGGTCCAGCCATAGACCATTGCGTCATGCTCGCCGTTCTTGGCGCGCTTGATGTACTCGCCCCATTCGTAGCTGACGATATTGGCCTTGATCCCGACCTTGGCCCAGTCCTGCTGGATCATCTGCGCCGACATCCGTGCATTGGGGTTCGAGGCGCGCTGCACGGTCATGGCCCACAGGTCGATGCTGGTCCCGGGGGCGACACCCGCTTCCTTGAGCAGCGCCTTGGCCTTGGTCGGATCGTAGGGCGCGTCCTTGATGTTCGGGTCGAATGACCATTGCGCCGGCGGCAGGGCGTTTTGCGCCAGTTGCCCGGCGCCCTGGTAGACCGCCTTGATGATCGCCGGTTTGTCGATGGCCATGTCCAGCGCCTGGCGCACCTTGAGTTGATCCAGCGGCTTGTGGGTCACGTTGTAGGCCAGGAAGCCCAGGTTGAAGCCGGCCTGCTGGAGCACCCGCAGGTTCGGGTCCTGCTTCATGATCTCGATGTCCGCCGGACGCGGGTAGCCGCTGACCTGGCATTCACCGGCCTTGAGCTTCTGCAGGCGCGCGGCGGCGTCCGGGGTGATGGCGAAGACCAGGTTGTCGAGCTTCACGTCCTCGGGTTTCCAGTACGCCTTGTTGGCCACGTAGCGGATCTGCGAGTCCTTCTGGTAGCGCTTGAACACGAAGGGGCCGGTGCCCACCGGTTTCTGGTTGAGCTCTTCGGCCTTGCCTTCCTTGAGCAGCTTGTCAGCGTATTCGGCGGACTGGATGGAGGCGAAGCTCATGGCCAGGTTCTGGATGAATGCCGCATCGACCGTGTTCAGGTTGAAACGCACCGTGTGTTCGTCGAGTTTCTCGACGTTCTTGATGGTGGTATTGAGGCCCATGTCAGTGAAATACGGCGATTCCGAAGGGTAAGCCTTGCGGAACGGCTGGTTCGGGTCGAGCAGGCGATTGAAGGTGAACAGCACGTCGTCGGCGTTGAAATCGCGGGTCGGAGTGAAATAGTCGGTGGTGTGGAATGTCACTCCGCGACGCAGGTGGAAGGTGTAGACGAGGCCATCGGCGGCGACATCCCAACCCGTCGCCAGGCCGGGTTCGACTTCGGTGCCGCCGCGCTTGAACTGGGTCAGGCGGTTGAACACGGTTTCGGCCGAGGCGTCGAAATCGGTGCCGCTGGTGTACTGGCTGGGGTCGAAGCCGGCCGGGCTGGCTTCGGAACAGTAGACCAGGGTGTTCGCGGCCTGGGCCAGTGGTGCACAGGCCAGCAAGGCGGCTGCCAGTAGCAGTGGTTTGAAGACAATCTTTTCCATTGAAAGGCCTCGAAGGTGCGCGATAGAGCGGTAAGGGGACCGACTCTAGCACGCCGTACCGAGGCCTTGGTGCCCACGGTCAATGGGGGCGACTGAGAAAAATCGTTCTGGAAAACGCCACAAATCCTGTGGGAGCCCGGCTTGCCGGCGATGACGGCCGATCAGGCAATGCAAGGCTTTCGGGCCTCATCGCCGGCAAGCCGGCTCCTACACAGGAGGGCGTGTGTTATTGCTGGACCTCGATCACACCGTCGGCGTTCATGCTGACCTGGCTGGTGCCGGCTTCCACTTCCGGCGTCGGAGCGGAATCCATGGCGGCGGCTTTCATCATCATCGCGCCACGGGCGTAAGGCTGTGGATAACCATTGCTGTTGAGATTCAGGTTGATGATCTTGTAGCCCTTGCCGCCGAGGGCGTCGGTGGCCAGTTGGGCGCGGGCCTTGAAGGCGTTCACCGCCTCCTTGAGCAAGGCATCTTCGCTGGTCTTGCGGGCCGCGGTGGAGATGGAGAAGTTCATGCCGTCCATTTTCAGGGTCTGCATCAGGTCGCCGGTCAGCTTGGAAAGGGCGGCAAAATCGGCACTTTCCAGGCGCAACTCGGCGCGCTCACGCCAGCCGGTGATCTTCTGGCTCTTGTTGTCGTAGATCGGATAGCTGTTACGACTGCCCTGGCGCAGGGTCACGGCCTTCACTTCACGGGCCTCGCCGAGGGCCTTGTTCATGGTGGTGGTGATCTCGGCGGCGAGCTTGGCCGGATCGCTGTTCTGCGCCTCGGTGTAGAGAGTGACCGTCATCAGATCCCGCGCCACTTCCTGGCTGACTTCGGCCCGCAGGGAAATCTGGTTGTAGTGAAGCTCGTCGGCAGCCATTGCCGGCAGGCTGGCCAGGGTGGCGATGCTGAGGGCGAGCAGGGTGGCGCTGCGAGTGAACCGTTGCATAAAAACTCCTTGGGATACGGGACGCGCGTATCGCCGGGCGATACCGCGTGAAACCATAAGACTCTAGCTTTTATTAAGCAGTTCACCCAGTTACAACTTCTATACATATGCCATGAGCTGTGGCTGTTTGCCGCAGTTCTGCCTGCCGGGCGTCCAGCTTGGTTATACTCGTGGCGATCCGCCTGGAGCGCTCATCAGGAGAGCTCATGCTCGCCCCCTTTCCATTGCTGTCCGCGACTCGCCAGAACCTGTGGCGCCTGAGCTTTATCCGCATCCTGGTGCTGGCCGCGCAAGCCGGTTCGGTCGGTATCGCCTACTGGTTCGAGCTGCTGCCGCTGCCCTGGCTGCAACTTTGGACCACGTTGGGTTGCTCCATGGTGCTCTGTGCTTTCACGGTGGTGCGCCTGCGGACCACCTGGCCGGTCACTGAACTCGAATACGCCGTACAGCTGGCCTGCGACCTGTTTATCCACAGCGCCCTGCTGTATTTCTCCGGCGGCTCGACCAACCCGTTCGTCTCCTATTACCTGGTACCCCTGACCATTGCCGCGGTGACCTTGCCCTGGCGCTTTTCGGTGGTCCTCTCCGGCGTTGCGCTGGTCTTGTACACCTTGCTGCTGGTGCAGTTCTACCCGCTGGAGACGTTCCCGATCTCCCGGGAAAAGCTGCAGATCTATGGCATGTGGCTGAGTTTTGCCCTGGCCGCCGCGGTGATCACCTTTTTCGCCGCGAAGATGGCCGAGGAATTGCGCCGCCAGGAAGCGTTGCGCGCGCTGCGGCGTGAAGAAGGCCTGCGTGACCAGCAACTGCTGGCCGTGGCGACCCAGGCCGCCGGCGCCGCCCATGAACTGGGCACACCCCTGGCGACCATGAGCGTGTTGCTCAAGGAAATGCGCCAGGACCATCCGGACCCGTTGCTCCAGGACGACCTGAGCGTGCTCCAGGACCAGGTCAAGCTGTGCAAGGAAACCCTGCAGCAACTGGTGCGGGCCGCCGAGGCCAATCGCCGGCTGGCGGTGGAGATGCAGGACGTCACGATCTGGCTCGACGAAGCGCTGAACCGCTGGCACCTGATGCGCCCGGAAGCCAGTTATCGCTTCCAGCGCCTGGGGCAGGGCGAGGTACCGCGCCTGGCGCCGCCGCCGGACTTGACCCAGGCCCTGCTCAACCTGTTGAACAACGCTGCCGATGCCTGCCCCGAAGGCCTGGAAGTACGACTCGATTGGGATGAGGAAAACCTCACCATCAGTATTCGCGACCACGGCGCCGGTGTGCCGCTGGCCATCGCCGAGCAGATCGGCAAACCCTTCTTTACCACCAAGGGCAAAGGCTTCGGCCTGGGCCTGTTCTTGAGCAAGGCCAGCGTGACACGCGCCGGCGGCTCGGTGAAACTCTACAGTCATGAGGAAGGTGGCACGCTCACCGAGCTGCGCCTGCCCCGTGTCGCCCGAGGAGACGAAGCATGAATGACGAGATCCAGGTCGAAGGCGAAGAACTGCCGCATCTGTTGCTGGTGGACGACGACGCCACCTTTACCCGCGTGATGGCGCGGGCCATGAGCCGGCGCGGTTTTCGCGTCAGCACCGCCGGTTCCGCCGAAGAGGGCCTGATCCTGGCCCAGCAGGACCTGCCGGACTACGCCGCGCTGGACCTGAAGATGGACGGTGACTCCGGCCTGGTGCTGCTGCCCAAGCTGCTTGAGCTTGATCCGGAGATGCGCGTGCTGATCCTCACGGGCTATTCGAGCATCGCCACGGCGGTGGAGGCGATCAAGCGCGGCGCCTGCAACTACCTGTGCAAGCCGGCGGACGCCGACGATGTGCTGGCCGCCTTGCTCTCCGAGCACGCCGACCTCGATACCCTGGTGCCGGAAAACCCGATGTCGGTGGACCGCCTGCAATGGGAGCATATCCAGCGTGTGCTGACCGAGCATGAGGGCAATATCTCCGCCACGGCCCGCGCCCTGGGCATGCATCGGCGCACCTTGCAGCGCAAATTGCAGAAGCGGCCGGTGCGGCGCTGAACCGGCGCTGAACGAATCCTTCTCAAGCTGCGCTATCGCGCGTGCGAATCATCTATGATCGGTTGGTGAATTTTCTTACGCTAACCGAGCCTGAAGAATGACTGAGAAGAACGCCGAGTATTCCGCGGTCAACGATGCCGTGCAGGGACAGTTTTTCCGCCGGGTCTGGCAAATGACAACGCCCTACTGGCGTAGTGAAGAGAAGGGCAAGGCCTGGCTGTTGTTGCTGGCGGTGATCGGTCTTTCGCTGTTCAGCGTGGCGATTTCGGTCTGGATCAACAGTTGGTACAAGGACTTCTACGACGCCTTGCAGCAGAAGGACGAGACGGCCTTCTGGCGGCTGATCCTCTACTTCGGCGGCATTGCCGCCGTGGCGATCCTCGGCGCGGTCTACCGGTTGTACCTGACCCAGATGCTGACGATCCGTTGGCGTAACTGGCTGACCGAGCAACATTTCAAGCGCTGGCTCGGTCACAAGAACTACTACCAGCTGGAGCAGGGCGGCTACACCGACAACCCTGACCAGCGGATTTCCGAAGACCTCAATACCTTCACCTCCAACACCTTGAGCCTGGGGCTGGGGCTGATCCGTACCGTGGTCAGCCTGGTGTCGTTCTCGATCATCCTGTGGGGTGTTTCAGGCAGTATCGAAGTCTTTGGCATCACCATTCCCGGCTACATGTTCTGGTGCGCCTTGCTCTATGCGGCGGTGGGCAGTTGGCTGACTCATCTGATCGGGCATCGCCTGATCGGCCTGAACAACCAGCAACAACGTTTCGAAGCCGATCTGCGTTTCTCCATGATCCGGGTTCGCGAGAACGCCGAAAGCATTGCCTTGTTCAATGGTGAGCCGAACGAGAACCAACGCTTGAGTGCGCGTTTCGGCAAGGTCTGGCACAACTTCTGGGACATCATGCGCGTTTCCAAGCGCCTGACGTTTTTCACTGCGGGCTACGGTCAGATCGCGATAATCTTTCCCTTTATCGTCGCCGCTCCGCGCTACTTCGCCGGCAAGATCCAGCTGGGCGAACTGATGCAGATCAACTCTGCGTTTGGCAACGTGCAGGAAAATTTCAGTTGGTTCATCACGGCCTATTCGGATCTGGCCGCGTGGCGTGCGACTTGCGATCGTCTGTTGAGCTTCCGCCAGGCCATGAGCGACAACGAGGATCATGTCCGCACCATCGATGTGCAGAGCGTCGGCGACGAACTGAAGGTGCAGAATCTCAGTCTCGACCTGAACAATGACCGTCATCTCTTGAGCAGCGCCGACATGACCGTCGCGGCAGGTGAACGCCTGATGCTTGCCGGCCGGTCCGGCAGCGGTAAAAGCACCTTGTTCCGTGCCATGGGCAATCTCTGGCTCGATGGTCATGGAAGCATTCGCCTACCCGCGCGGCGCTACCTGTTCTTGCCGCAGAAACCCTATCTGCCCATTGGCAGCCTGCGTGAGGCGATGAGTTATCCACAGGCGGGCGATACCTATGCGCAAGAACGTTATGTCCATGTGCTGGAAACCTGCCGTTTGCAACACCTGATCCCGCGCCTGGACGAGAGCAACCACTGGCAACGCATGCTGTCTCCGGGCGAGCAGCAGCGCCTGGCCTTCGCCCGTGCCTTGTTGTATGCGCCGCAATGGCTGTTCATGGATGAGGCGACCTCGGCCATGGATGAAGAGGACGAAGCCGATCTCTACGGGGCTCTGATCGAACAGCTTCCGGGTATCGGGATCGTCAGCGTCGGCCATCGCAGCAGTCTGAACAAACTCCATACCCGGCATCTGCGCATCGAACGGGGACACCTGGTGCCTCAGCAACCGGTCAGTGCATAGTCAACTGTGATCGTACAACCCGGTTGAGCTATGATGCTGGCTCAGCCGTTCAGCCGAGATAGATGTTCGATATGGAAAACCAGAGCGCCGCGCTTCGCGCACCTCGCAAGCGCCGCAGTCTTGCCCAGGAGTTGGTCACGGTCCTGACCGAGCAGATCCGTGATGGTCAACTCAAGCGCGGCGACAAGCTGCCTACCGAGTCGGCGATCATGGACGCCCACGGAGTCAGCCGCACGGTGGTCCGTGAGGCGATTTCCCGCCTGCAGGCGGCGGGGCAGGTGGAAACCCGCCACGGAATCGGCACGTTTGTGCTGGATACACCCAGCCCGAGCGGTTTTCGCATCGACCCGGCGACCGTGGTGACCTTGCGTGATGTGCTGGCGATCCTCGAGTTGCGTATCAGCCTGGAAGTCGAGTCGGCCGGTTTGGCGGCACAGCGGCGTTCGCCCGAACAGCTGGCGGCGATGCGCGCGGCACTGGATGCGTTGAATGAAAGCGCGGCCCATGCCAGTGATGCGGTGGCCTCGGATTTCCAGTTCCACCTGCAGATTGCCCTGTCCACCGGCAATCGCTATTTCACCGATATCATGACCCACCTGGGCACCAGCATCATTCCGCGTACGCGGCTGAATTCGGCGCGCCTGGCCCATGATGACCAGCAGCACTACATGAACCGGCTGGGACGCGAGCACGAAGAGATCTATGAAGCGATCGCCCGCCAGGATTCCGATGCGGCGCGGGCAGCGATGCGCCTGCACCTGACCAACAGCCGCGAGCGTCTGCGCCAGGCCCATGAAGAGGCCGAGGCGCAGCGGGGCTAATCAGCCCAGGCTCTGAAAGTTTGCCCCGAAGCTTTTGGCGGTCTCAATGGCCTCTTCGCGAGCAAACCCGGCTCCTACAGTTTGGTGTCGTGCACAAAACCAGTGATCGACTTCATTTTGCAGGAGCAGGGCTTGCTCGCGAAGAACGATAACGCGGTATTCCTGGCGGGCTAACGCTTCAGGATCGTGCGATCCACACGCACCGCCCATTTCGCGGCTTTCACCTGCACATCAAATACCACTCTGCCCTGTGCATCCGCCGTCGTGCGGGCAATCGCCACGCCGTCGGCCAGCAGCTCCAGCGGCATATCCTTGAGCGACTGGCCGGAAGCCAGTTCGAGTTTTACGGTAAAGGTCATGGTTGGTTTCCCTGTCACTGGTGGTTATCGATAAAGGTCGTGGCCTGGCCGTCGAGCGTGCCGATCAACTCGGGCGAACCGCCACGGAACTGGCGGAACACATTGCGACCACTGGCTCCCGTTGACGCATCCACCGGTACTGTCAGGGTCGGCTGGAAGCGATCGGTCAGTTCGGCATAGGCCGTCCATGGGCCGATATAGGACTCGTCCAACCCATGGGTGTAGCTGAAGGCATACCGCACGGCATGGCCCGGCAGCCAGTTGGGTGCGCTGGGCGTACGGCTCTGCCAGCCATCGGCCCTGATCGTCGGTGCCACGCCCGGTGGATTGAGGTAGCCGGCGGGTTTGTTCGGCTTGTAGTCCTGGAGCAACAGGTAGGTGCTCCAACCCCACCAGCTATCGCTTTGGCTGCGGTCGTTGAGGTTGTTGACGTCGTTGCGGCGCATCACCGTCTTGCCCTTGAGGGCGAACAGCGGGGCGAAATTCAGGCCGTCCTGGCTGTTCCCGAACTTCGCCAGGTCCGGTACCGAACGCAATGCGGCATAGGCTTGCGGTGGTACGACGACACCGCTGAGAAAGGTGGCGAACACTTCATCCACCGATTGCTGGACCGCCTGCTTGACCTGCAGCCGGTTGCTGTTGTCGAGGGTGTCGAAATAACGCTTGTCGCCGTAGCAATTCCAGCGGTCGCCGCGGGCGTTGCTGACTTTCAGGCCGTATTGGCTGTCCTCGTCGTGCATGACGCGGGAAATCAACGAGCCCACGTCGCTGGGGGTGACGCTGTCGGCCAGTTGCTTGCGCGGCACGCGCAAATGGCCGGCGGAAAACAGGTCGGTGAGGAAGTGGTCGGCAAAGGCGTTCATCGCGTAGGCCTGCTCCAGGTCCTGGTCGAGACCGCTCTGGCGGGCGACAACGGCCTGTTGCAAGGCGGCGGCATGCCCGGCCTGGTAAGCCAGCGAGGCCCATTCGCCAAAATGGTCCCAGTTGCTGGCGGCCAGTTTCAGGTAGCGTCCCAGGGGGAACAGCGGCGAGGCAAAACTGCCGCCGCCCGTGATTTTGTTCCACTCACCCGAGAGGGTATCGCCCAGTTCGTCGTAGGCTTCGTGCGGCTGGCGGCCATCGCGGATCGCCTGGTTGGCCGAGGTGATTTCGGTCTGCATCACCTGCAGGATCTTCTGTGCTTCTTCTCGCGAAGCCGGGAGTACCGCCAGTGAGTTGAACGCTGCGGTGAAACGCGCCTGACGTTCCGCCGGGGTGCCGCCGTCGGCGATCGGGCGGTCGGGGATACCGTAGAAGTCACCGCCCAGGGCGATGACCTGGCCGTAGGTCAGGGCCAGGCCATTGCTCAGGTGCAACTCGACCTGCCAGGCCGCAATAGCCGGCGCGTCCTTGGCAAAGCGCAGCAGCGTGCTGTCGCCGATGGCGGTGTGTTCGCCGCCTTCGAAACGCGCCTGCGGCGAACCTTTGGAGGTCGCCCCCGGCGTCATCGGCAGATGTTCGGGCCGATGGTACTTGAGGGTGTGATGCCCCTCGGCGAGCAGGACGATGGCCGTACCATCTCCCGGGATCGTAATGCCCTGTTCACTGAAAAGACTGTCCAGCCCGGCAATGAGTTTGCCGTCGTGCAGCAGGATTTCCTGCCGTGTACGTTCAATTCCTGACATTTCTAGCTCCTTGATATGTCGGATGTTTCGCTTAAAATAACTGTATATATATACAGTTAAAATCGAGCATAGATGAAAACTTTCCTACGTCAAGGATGGAAATCTCTGTGAGTCGTCTTGAGCGATACCTGTTGACCTTTGTTATTTAAGTTGTACGATGACGTACGACATCAGCAAGGCTGACCCGTCTCTTTCATCACAACGTGCTTTCCAGGGTGTTCGAATAATGAATCCACAAGAACTGAAGTCCATCCTCTCTTCCGGACTGCTGTCTTTCCCGGTCACCGATTTCAATGCCCAGGGCGACTTCCACCGCGCTGGTTATGTCAAACGCCTGGAGTGGCTGGCCCCGTACGGCGCCACCGCGCTGTTCGCCGCCGGTGGCACCGGTGAGTTCTTCTCCCTGGCCGCCCGTGAATATTCCGAAGTGGTGAAAACCGCCGTCGACACCTGTGCCGGTAGCGTGCCGATCCTGGCCGGTGTCGGCGGTGCCACCCGCCAGGCCATCGAATACGCCCAGGAAGCCGAACGCCTGGGGGCCAAGGGCCTGCTGCTGCTGCCGCACTATCTGACCGAAGCGAGCCAGGAAGGGGTCGCGGCCCATGTCGAGGCCGTGTGCAAGTCGGTGAAGATCGGCGTGGTGGTCTACAACCGCAACGTCTGCCGCCTGACCGCGCCGTTGCTGGAGCGTCTGGCCGAACGTTGCCCGAACCTGATCGGCTACAAGGATGGCCTGGGCGATATCGAGCTGATGGTGTCGATTCGTCGTCGTCTCGGCGATCGTTTCAGCTACCTGGGCGGCCTGCCGACCGCCGAAGTCTATGCCGCGGCCTACAAGGCCCTGGGCGTGCCGGTCTACTCCTCGGCGGTGTTCAACTTCATCCCGAAAACCGCGATGGACTTCTACAACGCCATTGCCCGTGAAGATCATGCCACCGTCGGCAAGATCATCGATGACTTCTTCCTGCCGTACCTGGACATCCGCAACCGCCGCGCCGGCTATGCCGTGAGCATCGTCAAGGCCGGGGCGAAGATCGTCGGCTACGACGCCGGTCCTGTGCGCACCCCGCTGACCGACCTGTTGCCGGACGAGTACGAAGCCCTGGCCGCGCTGATCGACAAGCAAGGCGCGCAGTAACAACGCATGCACCAGGCCGCTGAGCGATCAGCGGCTTTTTCGGTCCTGGAGGTTTTTCGTGGCACAAGCAAAGCATTTCGATAATTACATCGGCGGTGAATGGGTCGCCGGTGCCGAGTATTCGGCCAATATCAATCCGTCCGATCTGTCCGATGTCATCGGCGAGTACGCCAAGGCCGACCTGGCCCAGGTGCAGTCGGCGATCGATGCAGCGCGCGCGGCGTTTCCCGCCTGGTCCACCTCGGGTATCCAGGCGCGCAGCGATGCGCTGGACAAGGTCGGCTCGGAAATCCTCGCCCGCCGCGAAGAGCTCGGCAACCTGCTGGCCCGGGAGGAGGGCAAGACCTTGCCGGAAGCCATCGGTGAAGTGTCCCGTGCCGGTAACATCTTCAAGTTCTTCGCCGGCGAATGCCTGCGCCTGTCGGGCGATTACCTGCCGTCGGTACGTCCGGGGGTGAATGTCGAAGTGACCCGCGAGGCGCTCGGCGTGGTCGGCCTGATCACGCCGTGGAACTTCCCCATCGCGATTCCCGCCTGGAAGATCGCCCCGGCCCTGGCCTACGGTAACTGCGTGGTGCTCAAGCCCGCCGAACTGGTACCGGGTTGTGCCTGGGCCCTGGCGGAAATCATTTCCCGCGCCGGCTTCCCGGCCGGGGTCTTCAACCTGGTGATGGGCAGCGGCCGGCTGGTCGGCGATGCCATGGTCAACAGCCCGAAGGTCGATGGCATCAGCTTCACCGGTTCCGTCGGCGTCGGCCGGCAGATCGCCGTCAACTGCGTGTCGCGCCAGGCCAAGGTACAACTGGAGATGGGCGGCAAGAACCCGCAAATCATCCTCGATGACGCCGACCTCAAGCAGGCCGTCGAGCTGGCGGTGCAGAGTGCGTTCTACTCCACCGGCCAGCGTTGCACGGCGTCCAGCCGGTTGATCGTCACCGCCGGGATCCACGACAAATTCGTCGAGGCCATGGCCGAGCGCATGCGTTCGATCAAGGTCGGGCACGCGCTCAAGAGCGGTACCGACATTGGTCCGGTGGTGTCCCAGGCACAACTGGAGCAGGATCTGAGCTACATCGGCATCGGCCAGTCCGAAGGTGCGCGGCTGGTGTCCGGCGGCGACCTGGTGATCTGCGATACCCAGGGCTACTTCCTGGCACCGACGCTGTTTGCCGACAGCGAAGCCTCGATGCGTATCAGTCGCGAAGAGATCTTCGGCCCGGTGGCCAATATCGTCCGCGTGGCGGATTACGACGCGGCGCTGGCGATGGCCAACGATACTGAATTCGGCTTGTCCGCCGGTATCGCCACCACCTCGCTGAAGTACGCCAACCACTTCAAGCGCCACTCCCAGGCCGGGATGGTGATGGTCAACCTGCCGACGGCGGGCGTGGATTATCACGTGCCGTTCGGCGGACGCAAGGGATCGTCCTATGGTTCACGCGAGCAGGGTCGCTACGCGCAGGAGTTCTACACGGTCGTGAAGACCAGCTACATCGGTTCGTAACGCGCTTTACCCGCACGGGGCCCTTGCCTGAGGCCCCGCGCGGTACATCCCGGAATGTTTTACCCGCGTAAAAAAATAAAGAGTGGGAGTACATCTACATGCAAGCGACCAAGCAGACTCACGTCCGCTATTTGATCCTGCTCATGCTGTTCCTGGTGACCACGATCAACTACGCCGACCGGGCCACCATCGCCATTGCCGGCTCCAGCCTGCAGAAAAGCCTCGGCATCGACGCCGTCACCCTCGGTTACATCTTCTCCGCCTTCGGCTGGGCCTATGTGCTCGGGCAGATCCCCGGCGGCTGGTTACTGGACCGCTTCGGCTCGAAGAAGGTCTATGCCCTGAGCATCTTCACCTGGTCACTGTTCACTGTGCTGCAAGGCTATGTCGGCGAATTCGGCGTCTCCACCGCCGTGGTTGCGCTGTTCATGCTGCGCTTCCTGGTGGGCCTGGCCGAAGCGCCGTCCTTTCCCGGCAACGCACGCATCGTCGCCGCCTGGTTCCCCACCGCCGAACGCGGCACGGCCTCGGCGATCTTCAACTCGGCGCAATACTTCGCCACGGTGTTGTTCGCGCCGCTGATGGGCTGGATCGTCTACACCTTCGGCTGGCAGCACGTGTTCGTGGTGATGGGCGGTGTCGGCATCCTGTTCTCGCTGATCTGGCTGAAAGTTATCCACAGCCCGCGCCAGCATCCGCTGATCAACCAGGCCGAGTTCAACCATATCGCCGAAAACGGCGGCATGGTCGACATGGACCAGGACAAGGGCAAAGGCGCCGGCAATGGTCCGAAGTGGGACTATGTCCGCCAGTTGCTGACCAACCGCATGATGCTCGGTGTCTACCTGGGCCAGTACTGCATCAACGGTATCACCTACTTCTTCCTGACCTGGTTCCCGGTGTACCTGGTGCAGGAGCGTGGCATGACCATTCTCAAGGCCGGTTTCATCGCCTCGCTGCCGGCGATCTGCGGCTTTATCGGCGGGGTGCTCGGCGGGATCATCTCCGATTACCTGCTGCGCAAGGGCCACTCCCTGACGTTCGCCCGCAAGGCACCGATCATCGGCGGGTTGCTGCTGTCGACCACGATCGTCGCCTGCAACTATGTCGATATCGAATGGATGGTGGTGGGTTTCATGGCCCTGGCGTTCTTCGGCAAGGGCGTCGGCGCCCTGGGCTGGGCGGTGGTGTCCGATACGTCGCCGAAACAGATCGCCGGTCTCAGCGGTGGCCTGTTCAATATGTTCGGTAACATCGCTTCCATCACCACGCCTATCGTCATCGGCTACATCATCAGTTCCACCGGCTCCTTCAAGTGGGCGCTGGTGTTCGTCGGCGCCAATGCGCTGGTGGCGGTGATCAGTTACCTGGTGATCGTCGGTCAGATCAAGCGTGTCGAACTGCGCGAGCCGCCTGCCGGCCCGAAGCGCGATGAACAACCCCGGCACCTGTCCCAAGCGCATTCCTGAGGAGCGGCTTCATGCAGTTGATTGAACATTCCGACTCGCCGCGCTCTATCCGCCTGCATCCGCGGGATAACGTGGTGATCGTGGTCAATGACCAGGGCGTACCGGCCGGCACCGCTTTCGCCGACGGCCTGGTGACCGTCGAGCACATTCCCCAGAGCCACAAGGTGACACTGGTTGATATCGCCGAAGGTGGCGAAGTGATTCGCTACGGCCAGACCATCGGCTACGCCTTGCAAGCGATTCCACGCGGCAGTTGGGTCAAGGAAGACCAGTTGCGCATGCCGACCGCACCGCCGCTGGACAGCCTGCCCCTGTCCACCGACGTGCCGCCGGCCCAGGCGCCGCTGGAAGGTTTTACCTTCGAGGGTTATCGCAATGCGGACGGTACCGTCGGTACGCGCAATATCCTCGGTATCACCACTACCGTGCAGTGTGTGACCGGTGTGCTGGATCATGCGGTCAAGCGCATCAAGGATGAGCTGCTGCCCAGATACCCCCATGTCGATGACGTGGTGGCGCTGACCCACAGCTACGGTTGTGGCGTGGCGATCACGGCGACCGATGCCTATATCCCGATCCGTACCGTGCGCAACCTGGCGCGCAACCCGAACCTGGGCGGTGAGGCGCTGGTGATCAGCCTGGGCTGCGAGAAGTTGCAGGCCGGGCAAGTGATGCATGAGGGCGACAGTTCGGTGGACCTGAGCGAGCCCTGGCTCTATCGCCTTCAGGATTCGAGCCATGGCTTCACCGAGATGATCGAGCAGATCATGGAACTGGCCGAAACCCGCCTGAAGAAGCTCGACCAGCGTCGACGGGAAACCGTGCCGGCGTCGGAACTGATCCTCGGCATGCAGTGCGGCGGCAGCGATGCGTTTTCCGGGATTACCGCCAACCCGGCGTTGGGCTATGCCTCCGACCTGCTGCTGCGGGCCGGGGCGACGGTGATGTTTTCCGAAGTCACCGAAGTGCGCGATGCCATCTACCTGCTGACCTCACGGGCGCAAAGCCTGTCGGTGGCCGAGGACCTGGTGCGCGAGATGGATTGGTACGACCGTTACCTGGCCAAGGGCGAGGCTGATCGCAGCGCCAATACCACGCCAGGGAACAAGAAGGGTGGCTTGTCGAATATCGTCGAGAAGTCCTTGGGTTCGATCGTCAAGTCCGGCAGCAGCGCGATCAATGGCGTGCTCGGCCCGGGCGAGCGCTTTACCCGCAAGGGCCTGATCTTCTGTGCAACGCCGGCCAGTGATTTTGTCTGCGGCACCTTGCAACTGGCGGCCGGGATGAACCTGCATGTGTTCACCACCGGGCGTGGCACGCCCTATGGCCTGGCGATGGCGCCGGTGGTCAAGGTGTCGACCCGGACCGAACTGGCGCAGCGCTGGCCAGACCTGATCGATATCGATGCCGGACGTATCGCCACCGGGCGGGCGACCATCGAGGAGCTGGGCTGGGAGCTGTTCCATTACTACCTGGATGTTGCCAGCGGCAAGCAGCAGACCTGGGCCGAGCGGCACAAGCTGCATAACGACATCACCTTGTTCAACCCCGCACCGATTACCTGAGTCTTCGATTGATCGTTCCCACGCTCCGCGTGGGAACGATCATCCTGTGGGAGCCGGCTTGCTGGCGATAGCGGTGTATCAGGCGACAACAATGTCGACTGCCCGATCGCAATCGCCAGCAAGCCGGCTCCCACAGGGGCGTGTTGGCCGGAGTGTCTGCAAACAATCAGGGCTTGCGCTGTTTCAGAACACCGACCAGCCAATCCGCTGGCTCAGTAGTTCCAGCGCGGCCATGCCCACCAGTGAGTTGCCGGCGGCATTCAGTTCCGGGGCCCAGACGCACACGGTAAAGCGTCCCGGCACCACCGCGACAATCCCTCCACCCACGCCACTCTTGCCCGGCAGACCGACCCGATAGGCGAAGTTGCCCGCTTCGTCGTACAGCCCGCTGGTGGCCATGATCGAGTTGACCTGCTGGGTCTGGCGCGGTGTCAGGATCTGCTCGCCGCTGTGTTTGCAGAAACCGTCGTTGGCCAGGAAACAGAAAGCCCGCGCCAGGTCGATGCAGTTCATGCGCAGTGCGCAGTGACTGAAATAGCTGCGCAGCACCGCTTCCACATCGTTGTGAAAGTTGCCGAACGACTGCATCAGGTAGGCCATGGCCGCGTTGCGCGCGCGGTGCTGGTATTCCGACTCGGCCACCTTGCCGTCGACCATTACCTGCATATTGCCGGACAGCCGCCGGACGAAGTCGCGCATCGACAGCGCCGGGGCGGCGAACCGCGACTGATTGATATCGCAGATCACCAGTGCGCCGGCGTTGATGAACGGATTGCGCGGTCGCCCGCGTTCGAATTCCAGCTGCACCAGCGAGTTGAACGGCTGCCCCGAGGGCTCGTGGCCGAGGCGCTCCCAGATGGCCTCGCCGGAATGGTTGATCGCCTGGACCAGGCTGAACACCTTGGAAATACTCTGGATCGAGAAGGGCGTCTGCGCATCGCCGGCGTAGAATACCTCGCCGTCGTTGCTGTACACGGCAACACCCAGTTGATTGCCCGGCACATCGGCCAGCGCCGGGATGTAATTGGCCACCTTGCCCTGGCCGATCAGCGGCCGGACTTCATCGAGGATCTCGTTCAACAGCGCTTGCATGCTCGGGCTCGCAGTCACTTCCCGCAGGGTTGCAGGACTACATGCTGCTAGACGCCGGGCAGGGGATCGGGAGCACAGTTTTTGTTGTCGAAGAAGCGTCGCGGGTCTCTGTGCTAGAGTGCCCGGCCATGCGTTCTGGAGCCTGTCATGACCCTTTCGATGCGTAGCGCCGTGACCTTGTTGATGCTCGCCGGCCTGCCCCTGGCGGCCGAAGCCGCGCCGGGCGCGCCCATGCACGGGCAGTATCTGCCGCCGGACGACCTGTCGCTGCGTGGCGAGGAGCCCGAGCAACAGCAACTGCTGCAAGTCACCGAGTATTCGGTGGTGGTCGGCAACCAGCGCCAGTCCAACCAGCAGCCGATTCCGGTCACCTCGCCATTGCTGTTGCGCCTCAAGGGCAAGCCCCTGAGCAAGGGGGCCACCATCAGCCAGGTGCTGATCAGCTTCGACGGCGAAAGCAAAAGCCTGAAAAAACCGATGTTCGACGAGCAGAGCAAGACCCTCAACCTGTATTACCCGCTGACCCAGTACCGGGTGGTCATGGACCTGCTGCGCAACGACACGGTGTATTGCCAGTTCCTCACCTACGCCAACGGCCATATCTGGGCCGACCTGCATACCGGATCAGTTCGTACTCGTTGAGAGCGGAGCAGATGCGGGGGTAAACTGCCCGCCCCGTGTAATGTCTGTGGCTGGAGCCGGTAATGCGCAAAGATAAGAAACAGGTGATTGGTGACGAGATCGGCGACGCGCAGATCAAGTTGTTCCTCGACTTCGAGCCGATCGATGCGACTTCGCCGTCCCTGCACAAGCTGATCAAGGCCTATCGTGGCCTGCGGATCGACGATTTCGAGCGTTTCCTGGTGTTCTTCAAGGAAGCCGGTTATGACCTCGACGGCAAGGACGAGCATGGCCAGGACTTCGTGACCCTGATCCAGGACCAGCGCAACGCCCCCGACTATATCGAGCTGATCAACAAGGCTCGCGGCTGATAGCCGTTTTCCAGGCACCGCGTAGCCTGTAGGAGCCGGGCTTGCCCGCGAAGCTTTTGGCGGCTTCAAGGGCCTCATCGCTGGCAAGCCAGCTCCTACAGGGGCTCGGGTCGTCGCGATATTTTGCGGTGGAACGCAAACTTGTAGGAGCCGGCTTGCCGGCGATGGCGTCCGGATAGACGCTGCAAGGCCTGAGGGCCTCATCGCTGGCAAGCCAGGC
>NZ_JACAPR010000012.1:0-466582 GCF_013385635.1 Pseudomonas gingeri | reverse complement strand
TGGCGTCCGGATAGACGCTGCGAGGCCTGAGGGCCTCATCGCTGGCAAGCCAGCTCCTACAGGGTTTGCAGTATTGATCCCATAAAAAACGCCCCGTTCTTCAGCAGAAGGGGGCGTTTTTCATGGGCGAGGACCTCAGGCGTAGCTTTCGGTCTCGCTGCTTGGCTCCACCAGCTCAAGGCTGATGTTGTTCTGGGCGTTGATCTGGCGATACAGCGCCGCGTCGGTTTCGAGGACCTTTTCCCGTGCCGGGAAGATTTCCTGGAGCTTGGCGGCCCATTCACCCTTGGCTTTTTCCGGGAAGCAGCGTTCGATCAGTTCCAGCATGATCGACACGGTCACCGAAGCACCTGGCGATGCGCCGAGCAGGGCGGCCAGCGAGCCGTCCCTGGCAGCGACCAGTTCGGTACCGAACTGCAATACACCGCCTTTCTTCGGATCTTTCTTGATGATCTGCACTCGTTGGCCGGCCACTTCCAGGCGCCAGTCCTCGGCCTTGGCTTGCGGGTAGAAGCGACGCAGGGATTCCAGGCGCTGCTCCATCGACTGCATCACTTCGCTGATCAGGTACTTGGTCAGGTCCATGTTGTCGCGGGCCACGGCCAGCATCGGGCCGATGTTGCCGGCGCGTACCGACAGCGGCAGGTCCATCAGCGAACCGTGTTTGAGGAACTTGGTGGTGAAGCCGGCGTACGGTCCGAACAGCAGGGACTTCTTGCCATCCACCACCCGGGTGTCCAGGTGTGGCACGGACATCGGTGGCGAGCCCACGGCGGCCTGGCTGTAGACCTTGGCCTGGTGGTGCTTGACCACTTCCGGATTGTCGCAACGCAACCACTGGCCGCTGACCGGGAAACCGCCGAAGCCTTTGCTTTCCTCGATGCCAGAAGCCTGCAGCAAGGGCAGGGCCGCGCCGCCGGCGCCGAGGAAGACGAACTTCGCGTCGACTTCACGGCTGTTGCCGCTGTTCACGTCCTTGATGCTCACGGTCCAGCCGGCGCCGTTGCGCTTGAGGCCGGTCACGCGCTTGCAGTACTTGACCTGGGCATCCGGGGCGCTGGTCAGGTGCTTGAGCAACTGGTTGGTCAGCGCGCCGAAGTTGACGTCGGTGCCTTTCATCACGCGGGTCGCGGCGATCGGCTCGTCGGCCGGACGGCCCGGCATCATCAGCGGCATCCATTCGGCCATCTTCGCGCGGTCTTCGGTGTATTCCATCTCGGCGAAGGCATGGTGCTGGTGCAGCACTTCGAAGCGCTTCTTCAGGAAGGCAATACCCTTGTCGCCCTGGACGAAACTCAGGTGCGGCACCGGGCTGATGAACGTCTTGCACGAGCCGAAGGTGCCTTTCTGCGCCAGGTAGGCCCAGAACTGCTTCGACACCTCGAACTGGGTGTTGATGTGCACGGCTTTCTTGATGTCGACGGAACCGTCGGCGGCCTGAGGCGTGTAGTTCAACTCGCACAGCCCGGCGTGGCCGGTCCCGGCGTTGTTCCACGGGTTGGAACTCTCCGCGGCACCCGAATCCATCAGCTCAACGACTTCCAGCTTGATACCGGGGTCGAGCTCTTTGAGCAGCACCGCAAGGGTGGCACTCATGATGCCGGCCCCAACCAGGACCACATCGACTGCTTCGTTATGCGCCATTAACGCGTCTCCAAAATCTGCAGCACCACATTGACGGCATGGCCGCCAGGAATTGACCGGGCTCAAACTGCCCGATGTCACTCATGGCCAGGTTCGCCATGTCCGATTCTTCGCAATTTTTTGCAACTTCAGCGGACGCTGTCGGTGGGCTTGAGGTGCGTATGAACGCATTTCAGGCGACCTCCGGCAATTCGACTTATGGTCGAGAGCATCCGATCGTGCAACCAAATCCGTGAGCGGACAGGCTTCAGGCACCTGTCCGGGAATATCGGGTCCTGTGTGATTGAGTCGTTGAGGACGCTGATGGTGCATTTCCAGACGCAAAACTTTTCATTTGCTCGCCACACTCTCGTGAAGTAGTGAATACCCGTTTTTTCACGCTCTTTTGAAGACGTGAACCTCAAAAAAGGGCTGCTGCAGCCTGTCACCGGACCCGCGAAGCAAATGCCGGCCGGGAAACGAGGCTGGCGTACGGGCAAACAGCTCAGTGAACGAGCGCAAGGGCAGCTCTGGCAGATTCGGTAAAAACGGTGGTTTGCAGGTGTGACAGCAAGCCGGCCGACTTCACTCGATCTGTGTGGGCGGCTCTCTGTGGGGCGGTGCGGAGGAGCTAATGCGTAGGCATTAACGATGCTGCGAGGCCCGATCAGGAGACGTCCTTATAATCGGGGGGAGATTGTAACTAAGAATCGCGGAGAAATGGTCCTGTTAAATGACTTTTATTAGCCGTTCGGTCAGATGGTCAACGGCTGTGGCCGGCGCGAGTGCTGGACACTCGGGCTGACACGCGCACTGGCGGGCAGTGGCTGATGCAGCCAGACCAGGCGGATTTCCTCGATTTCCACCCAGCCGTCGCCCATTGGCGGCAGCTCGCACTGCTTGAAAGCCTGGCAACGACCGTCGGCACCGAGCAACACGAAATTGCGGTGGGGCTTGCGCGGGAAGAACAGATACCAGAGAAATTCCATCACAGGGCCTTTTGTTTCAGGAGTGTCACAATGCTGGTACGTGGTCGTTACACGGTAATGTAATGCAAGTGAATAAAATGTTACATGAATGCTCCCTGAACAGAATGTTCACGGCCTGACGCCGAGGCTGATGTCTGGTTAGCTGCGCCCGTGCACGGCTATACTGCTGACCTGATTGTGCCTAGTCCTTGGAGAGATGAGCATGTTGCAACGCCTGTTGTTCGGTTTGATCACTGTGACCAGTCTGACCTTGGTCGGCTGTGCCAACAGCCCCCAGCAGCTTAGCCCGCAACCCAAGCTCACCACCCAGCTCGCACCGGTGGGCCATGGTCAGCAGGTCGTGGTAAGGGTCGTCGATGGCCGTCGTTCGCCGGTACTGGGGACCCGTGGTGGCCTGTACCCTGAAACCAGCGCCATTACCGTGCAGGGCGCCGATGTCGTGCCCAAGCTCCAGGCCCAGGCCGAAGCCGCCGTGCGCCTGCTGGGCTATACCCCGACACCTAATGCGGTGAATGCTCCGACCCTGACCGTGACCCTGTCGGACCTGACCTATCAATCGCCCAAGGACTCCACGTACGTGACCGAGGCGACCATCGGCGCCAACTTCCGTTCCGACGTGACCAATGCCAACCAGCGCTACAGCGGCCAGTACGGTGCGTCGCTGAACCAGCGTTTCGGCATGGCTCCGAATGAAGAAACCAACACCAAGCTGATCAGCGACGTGCTCAGCGATGCACTGACCCGGGTCTTCAAGGACCCGAGCATCGGCCGCCTGCTGGGCCAGTAATTCCCGGCGCGAGTGCCCGAAACGAAAAACCCGGCCTTCGTGGCCGGGTTTTTTACGCCTGCCTGAAATCACGCGGCTTCCACATAGAAGTCCAGCAGGCTCACGCCGGTCGTCAGGTCGGCTTCGGGCAGGTCGGCGTGCTGATGGCCGCCGAGGGCGCAATAGACCAGCCAGTGACGGTCCTGGACGTTGAACGACATGGCGTCCACCAGGGCTTCCTGCTCGTCGCTGGGGGCGATGAGGTAAAGGCGATCCTGGTTCTCTGCGTGCAGCATGACAAGCTCCGTGGCGGTATCGAGGGGCGACAGACTGGCTTGTTAAGGTGACGTTCAGGTGACAGTGCCAATTTACCCGTAAATTGTATGGGGTCGGACACAAAAGCGGTAATGCGTGAGTGGTTTGATCCGTTCATGTGTTGCGAGCGGCTATTCGCTGCTGGCGTCGCTGTCCGAAAGACGCTGTTTATCCGAGGGTTCATGATGTCGCTGCACTTGATCTGGAGCGCTTTCGAAGGCCATCCGGGCAAATGGCTCAATTTGTTTGCATTGTTGCTGGCCTGCCCGGGAGCCTGGTTGTTGCAGACTACCCGCCGCCGTGAGCAGCGGGCACTGGAAAACCTGGAGATGCAGAGCGAGGGACGGTCGATCGAGCAGCCCATGCTGCTGCTCGATGCCCGGGTGTTGCGGGCGAACCGGTTTTTCTATCGGTTCGGCTTTGCCTGCCTTGGCGTGGCGCTGCTGCTGTCCTGGCTCAGTACCCGGCTCTGACGGCCTGGCTGCCGGTCAGAGTGCCAGTCCGGCCTTTACCCGATACTGATTGCGTACCGGCGTCGCGTACTGTTGCACCAGATACGGACGATGTTCCGCCGGGCAGGCATCCAGGCGGCTTTGCCATTCCGCCTGGGCCTTGGCCAGTTCCTCTGCGGGAAACAGCTCGCTGGCCGCGGGGACCTGCAACTGCGGGTCGGCATCGCTCCATCGGGCATACGCCAGGTAGTGCACCGGGAACAACCGATAGCCACCGAGAATCTGCCGGTCCATTTCCTGGGCCAGCACCTTGGTGTCCTCGAACGCCCCGGTCAGCGGTGCGGCAAAGTTCACATGCACCCGGCCCTTGTAGCCGGTGATGCCCTTGGCGATGCTCACGTCATCCTCGCCTGGCGCCTTGCTGTAGGTGCCGGTGGTGGCGCGGATGTACAGCTCACGGGCCTTGGCCTGGTCACAGGGGTCGTATTCGTAGCTGATCGAGACCGGTGTCAGGTTCAGCGAACGGATGACCTCGGCGAACGGCTCGTCCTTGCGACTCATGTGGAACATTTTCAGGATCGCCGACTCGGTGCGGTCGTCACCGTCCTTGGCGCGACCTTCGGCCTGGGCGATCCAGATCGACTGGCAGTCGTTGCGGATCGAATGGTTGATATAGGCCGACAGCAGTTGATAGGCCGCCATCTTCTCGCGCCGCCCGGTGATCGAGCGGTGCACGATAAAACTCTTGTTCAGGCGCATCAGGTCGCTGACAAACGGCTTCTGCAGCAGGTTGTCGCCGATGGCGATGCGCGGCGTCGGCAGGCCGGCGTGGTACACGGCATAGTTGACGAAGGCCGGGTCCATCACGATGTCGCGGTGGTTGGCCAGGAACAGGTAGGCGCTCCCGGACTTGAACTGCTCGACCCCGGTGTAGGTCACCCCGTCGGTGGCCCGTTCGATGGTGTTGTCGACGTAGACCTCGATCTTGTCCTGCAGGGACGCCACGCATTTCACGTCGGCGAATTCACGACGCAGCCGGTAGGCGATCAACGGTCTGAGCAGCCAGCCGAAGGCCTCGGCCAGGCGCGGGAAGCGGAAATGCGTGAGGATATCTAGAAACGCCTTGTCGCCGAGCAACCGGGCCAGCACGGCTGGCACCTCGGAGTCGTCGTAAGGTCGGATGGCATCGAATTCGCCCATCATGCTCTCTTGTTAGAAACGGCTAGGGTAAATAGAGGGTTGAGTGATAAATAACAAAGCCCGATCTGAAAAATAAAGCCCGGACAAAAAATCAGCCCTGCAAACAGACCGGCGATTATACGCACAAGTCACTCCGGAGGCCGCGATGCTGGAAACTGAGCACTACTCCTGTCCCTATTGTGGTGAAGAGGTCGAAGCCGTGCTGGATTTGTCCGGCGGCGACCAGACCTATATCGAGGATTGCCCGGTGTGTTGCCGGCCGATTGTTTTCAACCTGCAGACCGATGGTCATGAATGGATGCTCGACGTTCACAGTGAGAACGAGTGATGAGGGCGCCCGCATGCAACGTATCTACGAGCCGGAAAACCTGATGGAGGGCGAGCTGCTGCAAGGCATGCTCGCCAGCGAAGGGGTGCAGGCGCATCTGGTGGGCCGCGACCTGCTGGGCGGAGCCGGGGAGTTGCCGGTATTCGGTTTGCTGGGCCTGGCGGTGGAGAATGACCAGGCGCAGTACGCACGCGAGCTGATCGCCGCGTACAATGCCGCGCTGCCGCTGCCCGGCGATGAACCGGAGAGTTTTCCCGACGTGCTGCTCTGCTAGTTTGCGCGCCCTGTTGTAGGAGCTGGCTTGCCAGCGATGGCGTCGATGAGTCTTGCATCACCCTTGCAGGCCATCGAGCATTGACCGGCGTTCCCGCGGGGGCCTTGTGCCCAAATTCCCAAAAAGAGCGTTTTTGCCCCATGTGTGGACGTTTTGCCCTGTTTCGCTGGAACCCGACCTTTGCGGCCTTGCCCGGCTTTCCCGCCGACCAGCAGGCGCAGTGGAATATTTCGCCCAACGATTCGGTACTGATCCTGCGGGCTGCGGCGGGCCAGCGTGAGCTGGCGCGCGCGCGCTGGGGGCTGACGCCGCCGTGGCTGACCGACCTGTCGCGCACGCCGGCCCATGCCCGGGCCGAAACCGTGGCCGAGCAACCGATGTTTCGCCAGGCCTTTCGTGAGCGGCGCTGCCTGTTACCGGCCAATGGTTTCTACGAGTGGCGCGGGACACAGCGCAAGCGCCCGTACTGGCTGACGCCGGCGGAGGGGGCGAGCCTGTTTTTCGCGGCGATCTGGGAAGCCTATCCGGTGCAGGAGCAGGTCTGGCTGAGTACCGCGGTAGTGACGCAGCCGGCGGCGAGCCAGCGGCGACCGCTGATTCTCGATGCCGAGGGGCAGGCAGCGTGGCTGTCACCAGACACGCCGTTGCACGATCTGCAGGCCTTGCTGGCCAGTCCCCAGGCACCGTTGCGCGAGCGCCTGCTGGCCAACCTGGTGAATGATCCGAAGCTCAATGCGCCGGAGTGCCTGACACCGGGTTGAGCATGACCGGCGTAATCATTCCCGAGGGCGACATTTGACCTGTAGCTGGCTTGCCAGCGATGAGGCCCTTGAGTCTTGCGTAGACTATTCGGACACCATCGCCGGCAAGCCGGCTCCTACAGTGATCGTGTGCCAATCCTTGGCGCGGTCTACACCTTGAACTGATTGATCAGGCGTCGCTGCTGTTCCGCCAGCTTGGTCAGTTGCGCACTGGCCGCGCTGGACTCGTCGGCACCGCCCGCCACTTCATTGGCCACCTGGCCGATATTGATCACGTTGCGGTTGATGTCGTCGGCCACCGCGCTCTGTTCCTCGGCGGCGCTGGCGATCTGGGTGTTCATGTCATTGATCACCGACACCGCCTGGGTAATGGTTTCCAGCGCCTGGGCGGCCTTGGCCGCGTGTTGCACGCTTTCATCGGTCTTGTTCTGGCTGTCCTCCATGACCTTGACCACTTCGCGGGTGCCTTGCTGCAACTGCTGGATCATCGACTGGATTTCTTCCGTCGCCTGCTGGGTCTTCTGGGCGAGGTTGCGCACTTCGTCGGCGACCACGGCAAAACCGCGGCCCTGTTCCCCGGCCCGCGCCGCTTCGATCGCCGCGTTGAGCGCCAGCAGGTTGGTCTGCTCGGCAATCCCGCGGATGGCGATGAGGATCGCGTTGATGTTCTCGCTGTCCTTGGCCAGGGTCTGCACCACGCCCACCGCGCGACCGATCTCCACGGCAAGGGCGCCGATGGAGTTGGAGGTATCACGCACGATGCGCATGCCATCGCTGGCGGCCATGTCCGCATGGCTGGCGGCTTGCGCGGCCTGGGTCGCATTGCGGGCCACATCCTGGGCGGTGGCGGTCATCTCGTGCACGGCGGTGGCGACCTGGTCGATCTCGGCCATCTGCTTGTGCACGCCCTGGTTGGTGCGGATGGCGATATCGGCGGTGTGTTCGGAGGAATCGCTGACACTCTGTACCGATGTCACTACCTGGGTGATCATCGCCTGCAGCTTGATCAGGAAGGTGTTGAAGCCCTTGGCGATGGAGCCGAGTTCATCGGCGCGATCGCTGGTCAGGCGGCGGGTCAGGTCGCCTTCGCCCTGGGCGATATCGTCGAGCATCGCGACCATCTGCTTCAGCGGCCGGGCGATCCCGTGGCCGACCAGCCAGATCACCAGCAGGCCGAGACCGGCGATGATCAGGCCGACCACCGCCATGCCGAACACATCGGCCTTGCGCTGGTCGTTCAGGTCGCCCTGGAGTTTCTGCAGGTCAGCCATCACCGCGTTCAGCGGCAACTGCATCATCAGGGTCCAGCGGGCATCGCTCTGGCCGATGCCGAAGGGCAGGTAAAGCTCGATCAGGCCCTTGCTCTTGTCGACGTTATAGGTGACTTCGCCACGATTGAGCTTGCCCATGGTCGCGACTTTGTCGGCGTCGAGGATGTCACTGACTTTCTCGCCGAACTTGCTCGGGTCCTTGGTGTAGGCCACCAGGCGCCCGTTGGTGCCCACCAGTGCCATGTTGCCGGCGCCGCCGTAGAGTTTCTGGTTGGCCGCCACCAGCATGTCCTGGATGAAGTTCACCGACAGGTCGGCACCGACGATGCCCTGGAACGCGCCGTTGAGCATGATCGGCTCGATAAAGGAGGCGAGCATCACCATCTTGTCGCCGACCTTGTACGGAGCCGGGTCGATCACACAAGTCTTGTGGGTTTCCTTCGAGCACAGGTAGTACTCGCTGGCGCGCACGCCGGTGGAGAGGGTCTTCTGGTCATCGACATCCACCAGGGTCGAGAAGCCGAGGCTGCCGTCGTCGTTGCGGAACCACCAGGGCAGGAAGCGGCCATCCTTGGCGGCACCGGCCTTGGTGTTGTCGAGATAGGCCGCGTCGTTGTGATCCAGGGCGTTCTTTTCCCAGCCGATATAGGCGCCGAGCACTTTCGGATTCTGCTGGACGTTTTCCTTGATCAGGTTGATCAGTTGCTCGCGGCTGACGCTCAGTACCGGCTTGCCGTCGGCGTCGTTGGTGCCGATCAGCGCGTTGACGCGCACCAGGCCGCCGGCGATCAGCAGCGGTGCTTCGAGCTCACGCTGGATCTGGCTGACCTGGGTCCTGGCGAGGGCGTTCAGGCGCTGTTCGATTACCTGCTCGAACTGTTCCTGGGTGCGCTGCTGCACCATGTCCTGGGTCTTGGCCCCGGCTAACAAGGCATAGACCACCAGGGCACCGACCACGCTGAGGACAATGGCGCCGGCCAGCGCGGCGACGGAAAACTGAATCGACTTGAATTTCATGAGGGCTCCGGACGCAAGGAATGACGTCTGCCAGGCTGTATCGGCCAGGCGTTCGACGGGCATTAGGAGGCCTTCGGGAAATGGCTGTTTTGGGTGTGCCCATGTCGCAAATGGATATGTCGTGAGGCTCGGCGGGCTACGGGATGGCGTGAACCGTGAATTTTTTCCTACAGATACTTGAGGTTCGTCTGAAATCCGGGACTACAGGATGTTTGTATCTGGCGCCGATACAAATCACCGCCTAGGATAGCCGGCAGTTTTCAGGGAGAGTGTTCATGGCTAGACGATTGGTTTTGTGTGCATTGACGGCGGGCCTGCTGCTTGCCGGGTGCCAGGCGGTCAATACCACCAGCGGCGGCGCCGTCGGGGTTGAGCGCAAGCAATATATGTTCAGCATGCTGTCGAGCCAGGAAGTCGACCAGATGTACGCCCAGTCGTACCAGAAGACGCTGGGCGAAGCGAAGGGCCAGGGCGTGCTGGACAACACCAGCGCCAATGCCAGGCGGGTCCAGGCGATCGCCAATCGACTGATTGCCCAGGCGCCGACATTCCGCCCGGATTCCGCGCAATGGCAATGGGAAGTCAATCTGATCAAGAGTGACGAACTCAATGCCAACTGTGGCCCCGGCGGCAAGATCATCTTTTATAGTGGGCTGATCGATAAGCTCAAGCTGAGCGACGATGAGATCGCCGCCGTGATGGGTCATGAAATCGCCCATGCCTTGCGTGAGCACGGTCGTGAAGCGATGTCCAAGGCCTATGGGATCGAGATGGCGAAGCAGGGCGCCGGCGCCTTGTTCGGTCTTGGCCAGGACAGCCTGGCGCTGGCCGATACCGTGGCGAACTACGGCATGACCTTGCCCAATAGTCGGGCCAATGAAAACGAAGCGGACCTGATCGGTCTGGAGCTGGCGGCCCGGGCCGGTTACAACCCGAACGCGGCCATCAGCCTGTGGAACAAGATGAGCAAGGCGGCGGAAGGTTCTCCACCGGAGTTCATGAGTACTCACCCGGCGTCCACCAGCCGGATCGCTTCGCTGGAAGCGGCCATTCCAAAGGTGATGCCGTTGTATCAGCAGGCCCGCAAGTCCTGACTTTGGTCAGTCAAACGCCAAATACCCGGTAGGAGCCGGCTTGCTGGCGATGGCGCCCTTAGGGGCGCCGCAAGGTTCCGGGGCCTGATCGCCGGCAAGCCGGCTCCTACACGCGCGGGTCGCTAGATCCAGCCGCTGCTTTGCATCGCCTTGTACACCGCGACGATCGCCAGGATGAAGAACGCCGAGGCGGCCAGGCGGCGGATCAGGGTCAGCGGCAGTTTCTCCGCGGCGAAGTTGCCGGCCAGCACCACCGGGACGTTGGCGATCAGCATGCCCAGGGTCGTACCGATAATCACCAGCCACAGTTCCGGATATTGCGCGGCCAGCATCACCGTGGCGATCTGGGTCTTGTCGCCGATTTCCGCGAGGAAAAACGCGATCAGCGTGGTCAGGAACGGACCGAACTTGCGTGAGGTACTGGCTTCGTCATCGTCCATCTTGTCCGGCACCAGGGTCCACAGCGCGGTGGCGGTGAAGCTGGCGGCGAGGATCCAGTGCAGCACCGCATCCGAGAAGAAACTGCCGAACCAGGCGCCGACGGCCCCCGCCGCCGCGTGGTTGGCGAGCGTGGCGGCGACGATGCCGGCAATGATCGGCCAGGGCTTGCGAAAACGGGCTGCCAGGATGAGCGCGAGCAGTTGCGTCTTGTCGCCGATTTCGGCCAGGGCAACGATTGCGGTGGGAACGAGGAGAGAATCCAGCATCAGGTTTTCCTAAGGGGCGGGTCGACACGGCTATGACACGTACAACCTTCCCGCCCCGGGTAAGGTGTTCGTGTCATAGGTCTTGTCAAACCCTGGGCTCGTCTGTGCGAACCGTGGGTCGCATGCGCCATGGTCTGAGGACCAAGTATGTTGACGCATGCCGGACGAGCGTGGCGCTCGTGGGAGACTACTCCCCTAGGACGGAGCGGATTCTGCCTAGGCGGAATCCATTGCGCAAGCGTTTATTTTTCAGCCGCGTTTGGCGCTGTAGATCCGAAAACCCTGTCCCTCGGCCTTGGTCACACAGGTGCCCAGATGTTCTTCGATCAGTGGCTGGTAGCGCAGGAAGCTATTGGCAACAAGCCGAAGTTCACCACCATTTTTCAGATGTTTGGCTGCTTTTCGCAGCAGGGTTTCCGTTGCCAGGTAGTCGGTATGGACCCCGACATGGAACGGCGGATTGCTCAGGATCGCACTCAAGCCCATGGGCGCGGCATCGATTCCATCGCCTGTCAGCACTTCGGCTTCCAGGCCATTGGCAGCCAGGGTCAGGCGACTGCTGGCGGTGGCGAAGGCATCGACGTCGAGCATGATCACGTTGTTGTGCGGGTAGCGACGTTTCACCGCCGCGCCGAGCACACCGGCGCCGCAACCGAAGTCCAGCAACTGGCCGCTCGGCAGTTTGTCCAGGTGTTCGAGGAGCAGGGCGCTGCCCCGATCCAGCCGGCCATGGCTGAAGACGCCTGGCAGGCTGACCACCTTCAACGGGCCTTCCGTCAGCGCCAGTTCATAATGCCGGGCCAGGCTTTCCAGCGGCTTGGCCGTCGGTGCCTCGGCCACGCTGACCTGCCACAGTTGGCAATGCCGGGCGCTGTCGAGCTTGCGCGGCTTGCCGAAGGGCGTCAGTTGCTTGGCCGCGCCTTCGATGCCGCTGCGTTTCTCGCCGACCAGGAACACATCGCCGCCGGGCAGCCGCGAGGCGACGGCATTGAGCAGGTAGTCGGTCAGGTCCTTGGACTTGGGCAGGAACACCACGGCGGCGTCGAATGCGGGCTCCGGCAGGTTCACGCCGAAGTGGCTGCGCCCGGCGAAACGGGCGTCCAGCGCCGCCTGGTCGCCGGCGTGCCAGCACCAGCCGTGGGCATTGGGCAGGCGACCGAGCAGATCGTCGGCGGGCAAGCCCACCAGCAGCAGCTTGCCTTGAAAGTATTCAGCCTGACGAAGCAGTACTTCACTGCGCGGATCCATGGTCTGCTCCCTGAAAAAAAGTGCGGCAGTTTATCAACTGACGACCCGCAGCGCTGCACCGCTGAAGAAACCCCGGGCATTTTCCGCGAGCTGGCCGACGATGCGTTGGCGGGCTTCGCGACTGCCCCAGGCGTTGTGCGGTGTGACGATCAGGCGCGGGATGTCGCCGGCCAGCAGGGGGTTGCCGGCACTCGGCGGCTCGACACTCAGCACGTCGGTCGCGGCGCCGCCGAGATGGCCGTTGCGCAGGGCGTCGGCCAGGGCCTGTTCGTCGATCAGCCCGCCGCGCGCGGTGTTGACGACAAATGCCCCGGGCTTGAGCCGGCTCAGTTCGGCGGCACCGATGAAGTGGCGGGTGTGTTCGTTCAGTGGACAGTGCAGGGTCAAGGCATCGACCTGTGGCAGCAGTTCCGCCAGGGGCACACGATCGGCGCGGGCCGGGCGACCGGGAATCTGCCCCAGCAGCACGCGCATGCCGAAGGCTTCGGCCAGTCGCGCCACGGCGCCCCCCAATTCGCCGTGGCCGAGCAGGCCGAGGGTCTTGCCTTCCAGTTCGAAGATGGGGAAATCCAGCAGGCAGAACTGCGTGGCCTGCTGCCAGCGACCTTCGCCGACGGCTTTCTGGTAGTCGCTCAGGCGGGTCGCCAGGGCCAGCAGCAGCATCAGCGTGTGCTGGGCTACCGAGGGGGTGCCGTAACCCTGGCAGTTGCTCACGGTGATGCCCTGGGCCCGGGCGGCCGTCAGATCGACGTTGTTGGTGCCCGTGGCGGAAATCAGGATCAGTTTCAGCTCGGGGCAGGCCGCCAGCGTCTCGGCGTTCAGCGCGATCTTGTTGCTGATCGCGACAGTGGCGCCGGCCAGGTGCTCCACCACGTTCTGTGGTGTGGTCCGGGCACACAGGCGCAGTTCGTCGAAGCAGGCCCGTAGCGGTTCGAGGTCGAGATCGCCGAGGTCCAGGGAAGGGTGATCGAGAAATACCGCGCGGCGAGGGTGGCTCATCAACTGTACCTTTTGTGCTGTCGAATGAAGGCGTAAGGTAGCCAGCCTATCAGATGACATATTTAGTTACCGAGGAGCCCACGGACGTGTCCATGTACCTGACTGAATTCTTGACCGTTGCGCTGATTCACCTGCTGGCGGTGGCCAGTCCCGGCCCGGACTTTGCCGTGGTGGTGCGCGAGAGCGTGACCCATGGTCGTCGTGCCGGCACCTGGACGGCATTGGGGGTCGGTACCGCGATCTTCCTGCATGTGGGCTATTCGCTGCTGGGCATCGGCCTGATCGTGTCGCAGTCGATCATGCTGTTCAATGCCCTGAAGTGGCTGGCGGCGGCGTACCTGCTGTATATCGGCTTCAAGGCGATCCGCGCCAAGCCGGCCCGGCCGACAACGGATGACCTGGCGTTGCAGGTGGGCGAGCGCACGGCGCGCGGGGCCTTTACCTCGGGCTTCGTGACCAATGGCCTGAACCCCAAGGCGACCCTGTTTTTCCTGTCGTTGTTCACCGTGGTGATCAACCCGCATACCCCGCTGATGGTCCAGGCCGGCTACGGCGTGTACCTGGCGGCGGCGACCGCGCTGTGGTTCTGCCTGGTGGCGATGCTGTTCAGCCAGCAGCGGGTGCGCGCCGGTTTCGCCCGCATGGGCCACTGGTTCGATCGGACCATGGGTGCCGTGCTGATCGCCATCGGCGTGAAGCTGGCCTTTACCGAGATGCATTGATACCGCTGAACTGGGTCAGGTTGACGACATAGTCCCGCGGGCTCTCTCCGAGCAGGCGCTGAAACATCGCACTGAACGCCCGGGCACTGCCATAGCCCAGGACCTTGGCCACGTGCTGCACGCTTTCGCCGGCCAGCAGCCGTGGCAAGGCTTCCATCAGGCGTAGCTGCTGGCGCCAGGCATTGAAGTTCATCTGCATTTGCTGCTGGAACAACCGGGCCAGGGTCCGGGTGCTGGCACCGACCTGCAATGCCCAATCCTCCAGGGTGTTGGGGTGATCCGGGGTTTGCAGCAGCGCCAGGCAGATCCTTTGCAGGCGCCGGTCCGTCGGCATCGGAATGTGCAGCGGCAGGTTTTCCAGGGAGGCAAGCTCTTCCAGCATCAATTGCTGGATCAGCGGATTCTTCGCCTGTTTCGGGCCCTGTACCGCCCGTACGATCAGTTCGCGCAACAACGGTGTGACCGCGAGTACGCAACAGCCTTGCAGGTTGGCCGGCGAATGTTCGGCGGCGATGAACAGCGAGCGCATGCGTACCTCGCCACTCATGAAGATCTCATGCTCCACCAGCGGTGGAATCCACACCGCCCGGGTCGGCGGGATGACCCAGGCGCCCTGGCTCGTGACCAGGCGCATCACCCCGCACACCGCGTACAGCAACTGTGCTTCCTCGTGTCGGTGCAGCGCCTGGTGAGCACCGTCGGCATAGTCGCGTGGGTGCGCGCTGACGGGGCCGTGCAGGAAGTGACTGATCAACATGTCCGGTTCTTCCAGTCTGTCTGGTTTGATGAGTTATATGGCAGGAATGCACTTTACCGCCAACTTAGCATAAGGCACCGATAACCCTTCTGAAGCGTGCCGTGATGAATCAACCCAGAAACGTAATCCGCTACATCAATGCCGCCCATGTGATCGATCACATGTTCATGCTGATCTTCCCGGCGGCCGTGCTCGGCATGGGCCAGGCCTTCGGCCTGGATTTCGCCGCCATGATCGGCTTGTCCCTCGGCGGTTTCATTGCCTTCGGCGCCTGTTCGCTACCGGCGGGCTGGTTGGGTGATCGCTGGAGTCGGCGCAGCATGATGCTGCTGTTCTTTTTCGGTATCGGCGCGGCCTCGGTGTTTACCGGGTTGAGCAGCACCGCACCGATGTTGACCCTGGGCCTGACCCTGATCGGTGTCTTTGCCGCGATCTATCACCCGGTGGGCACGGCGATGCTGGTCAGTTATGCCGAGAACCGTGGTCGGGAAATTGGCCTCAACGGTATGTGGGGCAACCTCGGTGTGGCGTTTTCCGCCTTGGTCACCGGGCTGCTGGTGGCACATTTCGGCTGGCGCGCGGCGTTTATCCTGCCGGGGGCGATCTCGCTCCTGCTGGGCGTGCTGTTTGCCTTGCAGGTGCGTGAGGAGCCGATTCCCGTGCGCCCTCATGTGAAACTCAAGGGCGCCAATGGCCAGCAGATTTCCATGGTCATGGTCTTCACCGTCCTCGCCCTGGTGACCGCCACGGGCGGCGTGGTCTTCAACGCCACCACCATGACCTACCCGAAACTGTTCCAGGAACGTCTGCATGAGTTGTTCGCGTCGCCGCAGACCCTGGGCCTGATCGTCAGCCTGGCCTATGCCTTTGGCGCTGTCGCGCAGTTGAGCATCGGCCGGGTGATCGACCGTGTCAGCCTGAAGTGGCCGTTCGTGCTGCTGACCCTGTGCCAGGCTCCGCTGCTGTTCGGCCTGGCCCATGTCGACGGCCTGTCGGTGATGGTCCTGGGGGCGGCCTTGATGTTCGTGGTGTTCGGCCAGGTGACGGTGAATGATGCCATGGTCGCCAACTTCGTCGCCCCGCAATGGCAATCGCGGGTGTTTGCCCTGCGTTACTGCCTGTCGTTCGGTGCCAGCGCCACGGCGATTCCCTTGATCGCCTATGTCGAGCCGCGCCAGGGTTTTGCCGGGTTGTACCTGATTCTGGCAGGGTTCGGCGCCTTGACCTTTATCGCCGCGCTGGTGTTTCCAAGGACCCCTGCCCAGGTACCTGCCGGCCAGGTCGCCTGAAACCGGACAGCTCCGCCGTGGATGCTGGCTCAAAGCTAGCATTCACGTCCGTCTGCAAATCATTCCTTTGGGTGATTTAGCGCGTGCGCGACGGCTCTAGAGTGCCTATCTTTAGCCACGACCGTGCAGTCAGACAAAGGGACGTCCATGTTGCAGACCCGCGTAATTCCACCCGCCGAAGGCGCGTATCAATACCCGCTGTTGATCAAGCGGTTGCTGATGTCCGGCAGCCGCTATGAGAAGACCCGCGAAATCATCTACCGCGACAAGGTGCGCTACAGCTATCCGACCCTCGGCGAGCGTGTCGCCCGGCTGGCCAACGTGCTGACGGCGGCCGGTGTCAAGGCCGGCGATACGGTGGCGGTGATGGACTGGGACAGTCACCGTTACCTGGAATGCATGTTCGCCATTCCGATGATCGGTGCGGTGATCCACACCATCAACGTGCGGCTGTCGCCGGAGCAGATCCTCTACACCATGAACCACGCGGTCGACCGCTTCGTGCTGGTCAACAGCGAGTTCGTCGGGCTGTACCAGGCGATTGCCGCGAACCTGACCACGGTGGAGAAAACCCTGCTGCTGACCGATACCGACGCCACCACCGCCGACCTGCCGAACCTGGTCGGCGAGTACGAGCAATTGCTGGCGGCGGCGAGCCCGGTCTACGACTTCCAGGATTTCGACGAGAACTCGGTCGCCACCACGTTCTACACCACCGGTACCACCGGCAACCCGAAAGGCGTGTACTTCAGCCATCGGCAACTGGTGCTGCACACCATGGGCGTGGCGACGATCATGGGCAGTGTCGACAGCGTGCGCCTGCTGGGTACCAACGACGTGTACATGCCGATCACGCCGATGTTCCACGTGCACGCCTGGGGCCTGCCATATGTGGCGACCATGCTCGGGCTCAAGCAGGTCTACCCGGGGCGTTATGATCCGGAGTTTCTGGTGGAGTTGTGGCGCAAGGAAAAGGTCACGTTCTCCCACTGCGTACCGACCATCCTGCAGATGGTGCTCAATGCCAAGGCGGCCCAGGGTACCGACTTCAAGGGCTGGAAGATGGTGATCGGTGGCAGCGCGCTGAACCGCACGCTGTACGAAGCCGCGAAGAGCCGGGGCATCCAGTTGACCGCGGCCTACGGCATGTCGGAAACCGGCCCGCTGGTGTCCTGTGCGCACCTCAACGAGGAGTTGCTGGCGGGCAGCGAGGACGAACGCACCACCTACCGGATCAAGGCCGGCGTGCCGGGGCCGTTGGTGGAAGCGGCGATCATGGACGCCGAGGGCAACTTCCTGCCGGCCGACGGTGAAAGCCAGGGCGAACTGGTGCTGCGTGCGCCGTGGCTGAGTGAGGGGTATTTCAACGAGCCGCAGAAGGGCGCGGAGCTCTGGGCCGGCGGTTGGCAGCACACGGGCGATGTCGCGACGCTGGACAGCATGGGCGTGATCGATATCCGCGACCGGATCAAGGATGTGATCAAGACCGGCGGCGAGTGGGTATCGTCCCTGGCCTTGGAAGACCTGGTCAGCCGGCATCCGGCGGTACGCGAAGTAGCAGTGGTGGGGATCGCCGACCCGCAATGGGGCGAGCGCCCGTTTGCCCTGCTGGTGCTGCGCGAGGGCCATGAGATCGGCGCCCGGGAGCTCAAGGAGCACCTCAAGCCGTTCGTTGAGCAGGGCCATCTGAGCAAGTGGGCCATCCCGAGCCAGATCGCCCTTGTTACTGAAATTCCCAAGACCAGTGTCGGCAAGCTCGACAAGAAGCGCATCCGCCTCGACATCGTCGAATGGCAGGCGAGCAACAGCACCTTCCTCTCGACTCTTTGAGTCGCCCTCGCCACGCCCGAAAGGGTGTGGCAAGCCCACCAAGCAAGCGCTTGCCTTGCCAAATCGGTTTTTTCAGCCATTCTTGCCGAGCCGGAATCGGCGAGCGTGGCGAAAGGGCTGTGCCAGAGTGGTTGGTGACTGCAAATCACACTTTAGAGGGATCAAGCAGTACTACCTGCTGGCTATAGTCCGCTCAAGGATTTTTAAGAACGGAGCAAGCACGCGATACAGCGATGCCACCTTGGGTGATTCAGGGAGTGATGGCTCCCGTATGCCCCGGGCGTTTTTAGGGATCTGCCATAACAATAAAGCACATGGAGTAGCGTCGATGATCTCAGTAAACCAGTTCTGGCGCCGGGCGAAGTTGCCCTTGGCCGTCAGCCTCGCCTCTACGCTCGCCGGCCCTGCATTCGGCGTCAGTTTCAATATCGGGGAAATCGAGGGGAGTTTCGACTCGTCCTTGTCCCTGGGCGCCAGTTGGTCGACCCAGAATCCGAACAAGGATCTGATCGGCGTCAACAACGGCGGCAAGGGGCTGTCGCAGACCTCCGATGACGGGCACCTGAACTTCAAGGCCGGGCAGACTTTCTCGAAGATCTTCAAGGGCATCCATGACCTGGAACTGAAATACGGCGATACCGGCGTATTCGTGCGCGGCAAGTACTGGTATGACTTCAAGCTGCAGGATGAAGACCTGGATTTCAAGAACGTCAGCAACGACAACCGCAAGGAAGGCGCCAAGTCTTCCGGCGGGCAGATTCTCGACGCCTTCGTGTACCACAACTACGCCATCGCCGATCAACCGGGTTCCGTACGCTTCGGCAAGCAGGTGGTGAGCTGGGGTGAAAGTACCTTCATTGGCGGCGGCATCAACTCCATCAACCCGATCGACGTGTCGGCCTTCCGCCGTCCGGGTGCCGAGATCAAGGAAGGCCTGATCCCGGTCAACATGTTCTATGTGTCCCAGACCCTGACCGACAATCTGTCGGCCGAGGCGTTCTATCAGTTGGAATGGGATCAGACCGTGGTTGATAACTGCGGCACCTTCTTCTCGCAGCCGGATGTGGTTGCCGACGGTTGTTCGGACAATCTGCGCTTGCTGTCCAAGCGCTCAACCCTAGCCGCGACTCCTGGTGCCCTGGCGGGATTGGCCCGATTTGGGCTCGATATCAATGAGGAAGGGGTACTGGTCAAGCGCGGTGCGGATCGCGATGCACGAGACAGCGGCCAGTTTGGTGTTGCTTTTCACTATAACTTCGAGCCGCTGGACACCGAGTTTGGTGCCTATTTCATGAATTACCACAGCCGGGCGCCAATTTTCAGCGCTACAGGAGCACCGGCTTCCGTTTACTCGAGTGCCGTCACATTCCTGCCAGGGGCGGCAGCGGCGTTGCGTCCTCTGGCCATCGCGGGTAACTCCAAATACTTTATTGAGTATCCGGAAGACATACGCCTGTACGGGTTGAGCTTTTCCACAACCTTGCCTACCGGTACGGCCTGGAGTGGTGAACTCAGCTACCGTCCAAATGCGCCTGTGCAACTCAACACCACCGATATTCTCTATGCCGGCGTCACCCCGTTACCGAACCTGAGTGCTGCCTCACCGCTCAAAGGCGTGCCGGACCAGGACCTGCATGGTTATCGTCGCAAGGAAATTACCCAGTTCCAGACAACCTTCACGCACTTTTTTGATCAAGTCATGGGCGCCAGTCGCCTTACGCTGGTCGGTGAAGTGGGCGTGACTCATGTCGGTGGCCTGGAAAGCAGTTCGAAGGCGCGTTACGGACGTGATCCGGTATTTGGTCCTGGCGCAGGTCCGCTTTGTGCGACTCTCAACGCAGGCACCATCCAGGGAGCAGGTCCCGGCGCGAGTGCGGACAACCGCACGGCCAATTGCAATAACGACGGCTTCACCACCGCCACCTCCTGGGGCTATCGCGCCCGGGCCATCTGGGAATATCCGGATGTCTTCGCCGGTGTGAACCTCAAGCCGAACGTGGCCTGGTCTCATGACGTCAACGGTTACTCGCCAGGTCCTGGCGGCAACTTCGAGGAAGGCCGCAAGGCCGTCAGCCTGGGCCTCGATGCCGAATACCAGAACACCTACACGGCGAGCCTGGCGTACACCAACTTCTTCGGTGGCGACTACAGCACGGTGGATGACCGTGACTTCGTGGCGCTGAGCGTCGGTGTGAACTTCTAAGTACGCTGAATTTCAGGAAGAACAAGAACATGAAGATAACCAAGAATCTGTTGCAGGTCGGCGTACTCGGATTGTCGTTGCTGGCGACCGGCGTGATGGCGGCGGTGTCCGCCGATGAAGCGGCGAAGCTGGGTACCACCCTGACCCCGATGGGCGCGGAAAAGGCCGGTAACGCGGCAGGCACCATCCCGGCCTGGACGCCGATGGCGAAGAACATTGGCACGGTGGACAGCAAGGGCTTCCTGTCCGACCCCTATGCCAGTGAGAAACCGCTGTTCACCATCACCGCGCAGAACGTCGAGCAGTACAAGAACCAGTTGGCGCCGGGCCAATACGCGATGTTCAAGCGTTACCCGGACACCTTCAAGATGCCGGTCTATCCGTCCCATCGCGGTGCCACCGTACCGGATGACGTGTTCGCCGCCATCAAGGAAAACGCCACCAAGACCAACCTGGTCAGCGGCGGCAACGGCCTGGAGAACTTCAAGACCGCCGTGCCGTTCCCTATCCCGAAAAGCGGCGTGGAAGTGATCTGGAACCACATCACCCGCTATCGCGGCGGCAGCGTGACCCGCCTGGTGACCCAGGCCACGCCGCAAGCCAACGGCTCGTTCAGCCTGGTGTACTTCCAGGACCAGTTCGTCTTCCGCGACAAGATGAAGGACTACGATCCGGCCAACCCGGGCAACATCCTGTTCTACTTCAAGCAGAAAGTGACCGCGCCAGCGCGCCTGGCCGGTGGTGTGCTGCTGGTCCATGAAACCCTCGACCAGGTCAAGGAACCGCGTTCGGCGTGGGTCTACAACGCCGGCCAGCGTCGTGTACGTCGCGCCCCGCAAGTCTCCTATGACGGCCCGGGTACCGCCGCCGACGGCCTGCGCACTTCCGACAACCTGGACATGTACAACGGTGCGCCGGATCGCTACGACTGGAAGCTCGAAGGCAAGAAAGAGATGTACATCGCCTCCGACAGCTACAAGCTCGACGATCCGAAACTCAAGTACGCCGACATCATCAAGGCCGGCCATATCAACCAGGACCTGGCTCGCTACGAGTTGCGTCGTGTCTGGCACGTGGTTGCGACCCTGAAGGAAGGTCAGCGGCACATCTACGCCAAGCGTGACTTCTACATCGACGAAGACACCTGGCAGGCGGCCGTGATCGACCACTACGACGGTCGTGGCCAACTGTGGCGCGTAGCCGAGGCCCATGCCGAGAACTACTACGACAAGCAAGTGCCGTGGTACGCCCTGGAAACCCTCTACGACCTGCAGTCCGGCCGCTACCTGGCGCTGGGCATGAAGAACGAAGAGAAGCAGGCGTATGACTTCGGCTTCACCGCCACCACCAGCGACTTCACCCCGGCTGCCCTGCGTCAGGACGGCGTTCGCTGATACCCGGTTGTAAAGCAGAGGCGCATCCTCTGCCTGAAGGCGCCCCGACTGGTTCGGGGCGTTTTTTTGTCCGGCGGGAAACTGTGGCGAGATATTTCCAGATAAAGGCATTTCGACACAATTGCGATAAAAAGCCTTCAGTGCGGCGATGTTTACCGCTAGTCTGCGCTGATGCGCCCCGCCGATAACAGCCTTCAACAAGAGCCGGCCATGACTGATCTGTCCCGTATGCAAGGGCCCATGGGCCCTGTCATACCTGCACTCGAAGGACGCTTCTACCGACCGCCATTGCCTGAGGGGTATGTGTTGCGGCCGCGCCTGTGCGAACGCTTGAGTGCCGGGCTGGATGGTCGCCTGCTGCTGGTCAGTGCCCCCGCCGGTTTCGGCAAGAGCTCGCTGGCGGTGGAGTTTTGCCAGAGCCTGCCCGATCACTGGCAGAGCCTGTGGCTGGGGCTCAGTTCACGGGACAGCGACCCCGGGCGCTTTCTCGAACGCCTGCTCGACGGTCTTCAGCAGTACTTTCCGAATCTGGGCAGTCAGGCGCTGGGCTTGTTGAAAATGCGCCAGCGGCACCAGCCGTTTGCCTTCGAAGAGTGGCTGGACGGGCTGCTCGATGAGCTGGCGGTGCACCTGTCGGGCAGCACGCCGTTGCTGCTGGTGCTCGATGATTACCATCTGGCCCAGGGCCCGGTCCTGGATCGTTGCCTGCAGTTTTTCCTCAATCACCTGCCGGCCGGATTGCTGGTGCTGGTCACCAGTCGCCAGCGCCCGGAATGGCACTTGGCGCGCTTGCGCCTGTCGCGGCAATTACTTGAATTGAACGAGCAGGACCTGCGCCTGACGCTCTGCGAGTCCATGACCCTGTTCGACCGCCACAGCAGTTCGTTGCGTGGCGAGGCCCTGCAGACCCTGATCGAGCGCAGCGAAGGCTGGGTCGCCGGGTTGCGTTTCTGGTTGCTGGCGGCGGCGCAGGCCACTGACGACAACACCTTGCCCCAGGTCTTGCACGGCGGTGAAGGGTTGATTCGTGATTATTTGCTGGAGGAGGTGATCGACTTCCTGCCGGCGCATGTCCAGGCCTTCCTCTATGACACCGCCCCCCAGGAGCGGTTTTGCAGTGAGCTGTGCGACGCCATCCGCGAATCCCACGACAGCGCGCAGATCCTCGATTACCTGCAATCCCATCAGGTTTTCCTGGTGCCGCTGGATGAGCACGGCCGCTGGTTCCGCTACCACCACCTGTTCTCCGATCTGCTGCGCACCCGTCCCGCCGCCAATCCCCTGGTGCCGACCGCCAGCCTGCATTTGCGTGCCTGCCGCTGGTTCAGCGCCCAGGGCCTGCTGGATGAAGCGGTGGAGCAGGCGTTGCGTGCCGGTCATCTGGATGTGGCGGCCAACCTGGTGCAGAACCTTTCCGAAGAGCAACTGCTGGCCGAACAGAATGTCGGCATGTTGCTGCGTTGGAAAATGGACCTGCCCGACAGCCTGCTGATCAGCTCTCCACGGTTGATCGTGCTGTATGCCTGGGCGCTGGGCCTGGCCTGCCAGTTGGATGCGGCGCAAGAGCTGGCCAGCCACCTGAGCAATTTCCTGCCGGCGCCCTCGGCGACGGCGCAGAAATCCATGCTGGCCCAGTGGCTGGCATTGAGCGGCATCATTGCCCGGGGGCGTGGCGACCGCGAGCTGACCCTGACCTATTGCAGCGAAGCCCTGCTCAGCCTGCCCCACAAGCGCTACGGCCAGCGCCTGGTATGCCTGTCGACGTTGTCCAACCTGGCGATTGCCGAGGGTGACCTGTGGCGTGCACGGGCGCTGAACCGTGAGTCCCTGGAACTGGCCCAGCGGGTCGGCAACCCGCTGTTTGAAGCCTTGGCCCATTACGATCGGGCGCGAGTGCTGCAGGCGCGCGGCGAGGTTTTGCGGGCGCTGGATGAAGTACGCCAGGGCTTGCAGCGCCTGCAGGGCCTGCCCGCGCAACGCCTGTATGCGGCCAGGGCACGCTTGACGCTGTATGAAGGTTATCTGCTGAACCTGCGCCTGCAGCCGGAAGCGGGGCGCCAGCGCCTGCTGGCCGGACTGCATGAAGCGCGGGCCTGCCGTGATATCAGCGTCCTGGTGGGGCATTGCGTGATTGCCACCCAGGAAGGCCGCAATGGCGAGTTCGCCAAGGCCTTTGCCGAGCTCGCCGAAGCCGAACGGCTGATGCATATCTGGGATGTACCGCCGATCTATTACCTGGCGATGATCACCCTGGTGAAATGCGAGCTGTGGTTGGCACAGGGCCGTGTCGATCTGGCCGAAGCCTGGCTCGGACGCCTGGGGCAGACCTACAACGGCGAGCAAGCGGCCGCCGCCCCGGAGTTCCATCCACAACTGCCGGCGCATATCGAGTTGCAGCAGGCGCAACTCGAAGTCCTCCAGGGCAGGCCCGAGGCGGCCCGGCAACGCTTGCTGAAGCTGGTGGAGCAGGGCCAGGCCAGCGGCGGGCAGTTGCTGAGCATGCTGGCCTGGAACCAGTTGGTCATGCTGGAACTGGCCGGATCAAGGGAGGTCCAGGCCCGGGCGCTGTTTGCCCGAGCCGTGGAAGCCACTACCGGTGGCGCCCTGTTGCCGTTCCAGGCCATGGCCACGGCACATCCGGACTGGATGCGCGAGCAACTGCTGCTGGGGCCCGATACGCCGTTGCGCCAGAGCCTGTTGCAGTTGCTGCCGGTACAAGCGGTGCGCGAGCCGGTGGAAAGCCTGCATCACAGTGAGCACCTGAGTACCCGTGAGCTGGCTGTCCTGCACCTGATCGCCCAGGGTTGTTCGAACCAGGAAATCAGCGACCAGCTGTTTATTTCGCTGCACACCGTAAAAACCCACGCCAGCCATATCAACAGCAAGCTGGGGGTGGAGCGCCGCACACAGGCCGTGGCACGAGCACAGGAACTGGGGCTGCTGGGCGAGCCGCGCTGAACAAAGAATCCCGCCCTACAGGGGTGGCTATATGCCTTGTCTGCGCTATAACCAATACACGCCTGAGTTCCTTTGTTGGGCCTTGAGCGCGCTGCACATTCTGCGTCGGCTTGAGGGCTAGGGAGCTTCTCAGCGCTCTTTGATCGTGAGTCACAAGGGAATTGCCTGGGAGCAAGGAATGCGCGAGACCACCTTCAGCCCCGCTCCGGTCGTCCTGATCGTCGATGACCAGAAGACGGATGCGCTCATTCTCAGCGAATCGGTTCGGGACCTGGCGCAGGTGTATGTCGCCACCAGTGGCGAAGAGGCCTTGCGCGTGGCCCGCCAGTGTCGCCCGGATGTGGTCCTGCTCGATATCGAGATGCCCGGCATGAACGGCTTCGAGGTCTGCAAGGCGCTCAAGGCCGACCCCAAGCTGTCCGAGGCGGCGGTGATTTTCGTCACCTCCCATGCCCAGGCCGACTATGAGCTCCAGGCCCTGGGCCATGGCGGCATCGACTTTATCCAGAAACCCCTGAACCTGCCGGTGGCCAGGGCCCATATCAACGCCCATATCACCCTGCGCAACGAAGCCAAGCGCCTGGCCAATCATGACGCCCTGACCGGCCTGCCCAACCGCATGCTGTTGCAGGACCGCGCCGAGCAGGCCTTGAAAATGGCCCGGCGCAATCACGGGCGGCTGGCAATGCTGTTGCTGGATCTGGACAACTTCAAGGCCATCAACGACTCCATGGGCCATTCGGTCGGCGACCAGATGCTCAAGTATGTCGCCACGCGCCTGTCGATGATCCTGCGCGGCATGGACACACTGAGTCGCCAGGGCGGCGACGAGTTCATCATCCTGCTGTCGGAAGTGGACGGTTTCGAGGCCGTGGGCGATTTTGCCGAGCAGGTGCTGAGCACCATTTCCAGCCCGTTCTCGCTGCAGGGCAATCGCTACGACCTGAGCGCGAGTATCGGTATCGGGGTCTTCCCGGAGGACAGCGACGACCTCGAGTCACTGTACCGTCACGCCGATGCCGCGATGTATCAGGCCAAGCAGGCCGGACGTAACTGCTACCAGTTCTTTTCACCCGCCATCGAAAGCGGCATGCGCGCCCGGCACCTGCTTGAACGGCATATGCGTACGGCGATTGAAGAGGGGGTGTTCGAGGTCTTCTACCAGGCCAAGGTCGATGCCCGCGAGCACCGCATCGTCGGCATGGAGGCGTTGATCCGCTGGCACGACGGCAATGGCAACCTGGTGCCGCCGGCGGATTTCATTCCCCTGGCCGAAGAAACCGGCCTGATCATTCCCATCGGCAAGTACGTGCTGCTCCAGGCCTGCAAGGACACCTGCAAGCTCCACGAACTGGGCTATCCGATCTGCGTCAGCGTGAACATCAGCGTCGTGCAGTTTCGCGAAGAGTCGTTCCTCGGGATGGTCAAGGGCATCCTGCTCGACTCCGGCCTGGCGCCGCAATGGCTGGAACTGGAGATTACCGAAGGGGTGCTGGCCCGGGATATCGACAACGCCCGCGAAACCCTGGTGGCGCTCAAGGCCTTGGGTGTGCACGTGGCGATCGACGATTTCGGCACGGGATATTCGAGCCTGGCCTATCTCAAGCGCTTTCCCATCGATGTCCTGAAGATCGACCAGAGCTTCGTGCGCGACATGCTCGCCGACAAGAGCGACCTGGCCATCGTCGAGGCGATCATCAAGCTGGGGCAGGCGCTGGGCCTGGAACTCGTCGCCGAAGGCGTGGAGACCCAGGAGCAGGCCGATCTGCTGCTGGAGCACGGTTGCCGGATCATGCAGGGCTATCTCTACTGTCGGCCGGTGCCCTTCATCCGGATCTGCAGCGTGTTGTCCGCATGGCCGCAAACGCCATGAGCGCGTTGGTAGCGGTTGTCGATAAGCGATGTCCCGGCGTTCGGGACAGTCGTGGTAGCCAAGGGAGCCTGCGTTGAAACGAACCAGCCTGTATGCCCTGAATGGACGTGTCGTGCTGCTCCTGGCCCTCGGGCTGGTGGCGACTATCGTCGGATGCCTGATCCTGCAGCACAGCAACGAACAGCGCACCCGCGAGGCCCTTGGCGCCGCCGCCGAAAGCGCGGTGCAGTCGGTGGCCATGCGACTGCAACTGTACCAGTACGGCTTGCGAGGGACGCGTGGTGCGGTAGTCACCGCCGGCGAGGATGGTATTACCCGGGAGACGTTCCACCGCTACAGTCAGATGCGCGACGTGCCACGGGAGTTTCCCGGTGCCCGCGGCTTCGGTTTTATCCGCCGGGTGCCGGTCCAGGACCTGGATGAGTTCCTGCGACGTGCTCGGGCTGATGGCGCCCCCGATTTCCATATTCGCCAGTTCGCCCCCCACGAGGGCGACCTGTATGTCATCCAGTACCTGGAGCCCCGCAGTGGGCAGGCGCCGGCGTTCGGCCTGGATATCGCCTCGCAGCCTGACCGGGCCGAAGCGGCGCGCATGGCCGCGCGTACCGGGGAGGTGCGACTGACCTCGCCGATTACGCTGGTGCAGGCGGTGGGCAAGCCACAACAATCCTTCCTGATTCTGCTACCGGTCTACAAAAGTGGTGTCGTACCGCAAACCGAGTCGGAGAGGGAGGCTACGCTGGTCGGCTGGAGCTATGCGCCGTTGCTGATCGAAAGTGTCCTCGCCGGCCTGATACCGGAAAGCGAGGCAGTGAACCTGCGGCTCAGGGACATCACCGGACCGGGGCCGGCGGTGCAGTTCTACCAGACGATTCATGAGTCGGACGTGCCGCCGACGGGCTTGCTCACCCACACCGTGGAACGGGACGTTTACGGGCGGCGCTGGCAGATCGAACTGGAAGCCCTGCCTCTGTTCGTGCAGCGCCTGCATCTGCTGTCGCCGACGATGGTGTTTGCCCTCGGTGTACTGGCAAGCCTGCTGGTGGCGGCGCTGGCGGCCATCGCCGGGGTCAGTTCCCAGCGCCGCCTGCAGGTGATAGCCGAACAGGCCCGGTTGGCCTCGATCGTCGAGAGCTCGGCCGACGCGATCATCGGCACGACCCTGCAGGGCGTGGTGACCAGCTGGAACCGGGGGGCGCAAATGCTCTTGGGGTATACCGCCGAGGAAGCGGTTGGCCAGCCGCTGGTGGAACTGATCGTTCCTCCCGAGTTGGCCTCGGAAGAAGTCGAGATCCTCGCGCGCATCGCCCAGGGCGAGACGATCACCAACTTCGATACCCTGCGTCGCTGCAAGGACGATCGCCGCCTCAATGTCTCGGTGAATGTTTCGCCGATCTGCGATGCCGGCGGCCGGGTGAGCGGCGTCTCGAAGATTCTGCGCGACATCACTGCGCAGAAGGCCGCCGAGGTACGGATTCTCGAACTCAACTCCAACCTCGAGGAACAGGTGGCGACACGGACCGCGGAGTTGCGGCGGATCAACCTGCTGTTCAGCAGCGTGCTGCGTTCGGCCTCCGAGGTGTCGATCATCGCCACCGACCTGGACGGTGTGATCAGCGTGTTCAACGAGGGCGCCGAGCAGATGCTTGGCTATCGTGCCGAAGAAGTGCTGGGCAAGACTACCCCGGCAATCCTCCATGTGGCGCAGGAAGTCATCGACCGTGGCGCCGAGCTCAGTGCCGAATATGCGCAGGTGATCGAGGGCTTCCGGGTGTTTGCCCACAAGCCGGAGTTCGAACACTCGGAAATCCGCGAGTGGACCTATGTGCGCAAGGATGGCTCCCATGTACCGGTGACCCTGGTGGTGACTTCCCTGCGCGACGACGAGGGGCAACTGACCGGCTACCTGGGCATCGCCGTCGATATCACCCAGCGCAAGGCCGCCGAGCACCAGCTGGAACTGAGCCTGCAGGCGACCCGGGTCATTCGCGACCAGTTGCTGATGGCCGCCGATGTGGCCGAGCTGGGCATCTGGACCTGGACCCTGGCGGACAACGCGCTGCTGTGGAACGATCGGATGTTCGAGTTCTACAGCCAGCCGACGAGTTTGCGTGACAACGGGTTGAACTATGCCCACTGGTATGAGCGGGTCCACCCCGCGGATGTCGAGGCAGTGGCCGCGCAGTTGGCGGCGGCGGTGGCCGGGGAAAGGATCTATGACCCGATCTTCCGGCTGCTGGGGCCGGACGGTCGGATACGCTACATCCAGGCCGGCGCGCAGATCGAGCGTGATGAACAGGGGCGTGCACTGCGGGTAACCGGTATCAATCGTGATATCACCACCCAGCGCGAGCTGGAGTCGCACCTGTTGCGGGCCAAGGATCGGGCCGACAGCGCCAGTGCGGCCAAGTCGTTCTTCCTGGCCAATATGAGTCATGAGATCCGTACACCGATGAACGCGGTGCTGGGAATGCTGCAACTGGTGCAGCACACCGATCTCAATGCCCGTCAGCGCGACTACGTGGTCAAGGCCCAGACGGCGGCCAAGTCGTTGCTGGGTCTGCTCAACGACATTCTCGACTACTCCAAGATCGAGGCCGGCAAATTGCGCCTGGATCCACATCCGTTCGAACTCGAACCGCTGATGCGCGACCTGGCGGTGGTGCTGGCGGGCAACCAGGGCAGCAAGGAAGTCGAGGTGATGTTCGACCTCGATTCCGACCTGCCCGGCAGCCTGGTGGGCGACAGCCTGCGCCTGCAACAAGTACTGATCAACCTGGCGGGCAACGCCCTGAAGTTCACCCAGCAGGGCCAGGTGGTGGTCAGTGTCCAGCAACTGAGACGGTATGAGGACATGGTCAAGCTGCGGGTCGAGGTGTGCGATACCGGTATCGGTATCAGTGCCGAGCAGTTGCAGCGCGTCTTCGACGGTTTTACCCAGGCCGAAGCCTCGACCACTCGCCGCTTCGGTGGCACCGGGCTGGGCCTGGTGATCTGCAAGCGGCTGGTTGGGCTGATGGGTGGCGAGTTGCTGGTCGAGAGCGAAGTGGGTGTTGGCAGCCGGTTCTGGTTCGATATCAGCCTGGAAGTCGCCCGTGAGGAGCCGCTGCGGCTGTCGTGCCCCGGTGTCGATTCGGCGATGCGCCTGCTGGTGGCCGATGACAACTCCATGGCCTGTGAATTGTTACTGCGTACCGTGCGTTCCCTGGGCTGGACGGCGGACACGGTGAGTGGCGGTACGCTGGCGGTCGAAGGCGTGCGCAAGGCGCAATTGCGTGGTGAACCCTACGACGTGGTGCTGATGGACTGGCGCATGCCGGACATGGACGGCCTCAGCGCCGCCCGCTTGATCAGCCTGCAGGAACAGGCCGTGCCGCCGCCGATGGTGATCATGATCACCGCCTATGGGCGTGAAGTCCTGGCCGATGTGCACCATGAGGGTGACGCACCGTTTGTTGGCTTTCTCACCAAACCGGTGACGCCGCGACAGTTGGCCGATGCGGTCCAGCGGGCCTTCAGCGTGAATGAGGTACCTGCGCAAGACGCGCCTGTGGCCCGTTCCCGACGCTTGGCCGGCATGCGCTTGCTGGTGGTGGAAGACAACACCCTCAATCGCCAGGTCGCCGACGAGCTGCTGGCGGGCGAGGGCGCGCAGGTCAGCCTGGCGGAAGGTGGGCTGGAGGGGGTCAGCATGGTCCTGTCGGCTTCGACGCCGTTCGATGCGGTGCTGATGGATATCCAGATGCCGGATATCGACGGCATGGAGGCCACGCGGCACATCCGCCGGCACCCACAGTTCGCCCTGTTGCCGATCCTGGCGATGACCGCCAACGCCTCCAACAGCGACCGCGAGGCCTGCCTGGCGGCGGGGATGAACGACCACGTGAGCAAACCCATCGACCTGGAAGAATTGGTGCTGGCCTTGCGTATCCAGACCGGACGCGAGACTCCCCGGCCGCTGACGATGAGCGAAACGCAGGAGACTTCGACGGAGACGGTGATCGAAGCGCGTCATTCGATCATGAGCCGCTTCGGCGGCAACTTCGAACTGATCTGCACCGTCTTGTACAGTTTTGGCACGGAGCTGGAAAAGCAGCTGGCGTTGCTCCCCGCGCACCTGCATGACCGTGACGGACCGGCGGTGGCGGCGGTGTTGCATGCGATCAAGGGCAGCTCGGGGACCATGGGCGCGCAGGCACTGTCGGTACGCGCCGGAGCCCTGGAGCGCGAGCTGTTGTATGGCGATGCCGAGGCCGTTGCCCGGGTACTCGGCGATCCGCAATGGCTGCCCGAACTCAAGGAACTGCTGACGCGCAGTGTCGAGCAGTTGCAGGCGGCGTTCGGTGCCGGGGGGCGTGGGGAGTCGCCGCGGGATGCGGCTGCCGGGCCGTTTTCTTGATGGGGCCGGGAGTGGCCCTTATACTTTTCGCGACATGGCCCTTGTCGGTCCATACGCTGCGGCGCCTGGATCGCCCAAGGGCTTTTTATTGCCTGACGAGCCTGTTGCAGGAACCCCTTATGGACCTGGCAAAACCCGCGCTTATCCGCGAAACCTTCCCTGTAGGCCCTTTGCAGTGCAACTGCACGATCATCGGCGATCCGATCACGAAAAAGGCCATCGTCGTCGATCCGGGCGGCAATCACGAGTTGATCCTGGCCCGGCTCGACGCCCTGGGCCTGAAGGTGGTCAGCATCATCCACACCCATGCGCACCTGGATCACTTCCTGGCTTCCGGCCAGTTGAAGGAGAAGACCGGCGCCACCCTGCATCTGCACAAGGATGACCAGTTCCTGTGGGACAACCTGGAGATGCAATGCAGCATGTTCGGCGTGCCCTACACGCCGGTACCAGCGCCGGACCGATGGCTGGCCGATGACGAGGCACTGGCCTGCGGCTGTGGCGTGGCCCTGCATACGCCGGGACACACGCCCGGTTCCATGAGCTTCTGGTTTTCCGAGGCTAGACTGTTGATTGTCGGCGACACGCTGTTTCGTCGCGGTGTCGGACGCACGGACTTGTGGGGCGGTGACCAGGCGACCATCGTGCGGTCGATCAAGCAGCGCCTGTATACCCTGGACGAGGAGGCGACGGTGGTCACCGGACATGGTCCCGACACCCGGCTGGGTGACGAGATGCGGGAAAACCCATTCGTTCGCGCCTGAAAAGTTTCATGGAATTTTTGTCGTCGGTCGTGTTCCAACGCCCGCACAGGTCTATTGCCAACGGCCTCTGCACCCCAAATGAGTAGGAGCTAGATCCATGTTCACCTCGCGTCGTTTGATTATCGTCGCTACCGCCGTTGCCATGCTGTCCGGCTGTGCATCGCAAAACCCGTATGACAACCAGGGACAGGCGGAGCAAGGCTCCTCGGGTATGAGTAAAACCGCCAAGTACGGTGGTCTTGGGGCCCTGGCCGGTGCTGTCGCGGGCGCCGCCATCGATCACAACAACCGTGGCAAGGGCGCGCTGATCGGTGCCCTGGTGGGCGGCGCGGGTGCTGCCGGCTACGGCTACTACGCCGACAAGCAGGAAGCCAAGCTGCGTGCGAGCATGGCCAACACCGGCGTGCAGGTGCAGCGCCAGGGTGACCAGATCAAGCTGATCATGCCCGGCAATATCACGTTCGCGACCAACTCCGATGCGATCGCCAGCAGCTTCTATCAGCCGCTGAACAACCTGGCCAACTCCCTCAAGGAGTTCAACCAGAACCAGATCGAGATCGTCGGCTACACCGACAGCACCGGCAGCCGCCAGCTGAACATGGACCTGTCCCAGCGCCGTGCCCAGAGCGTCGCCAACTACCTGACCTCCCAGGGTGTGAGCGGGGCCAACCTGTCGGCCCGTGGTGCAGGTCCCGATAATCCGGTCGCCAGCAACGCCGATGTCAACGGCCGGGCGCAGAACCGCCGGGTGGAAGTCAACCTGCGGGCCATTCCGGGCCAGCAGTATGGCCAGCCACAAGGCCAGCAGCAGTATCAGCAACAAGGCCAGCCGCAGTACCAGCAGGGCCAGCAATACGGCCAGCCCGTCCAGCAATACCCATGACCCCTGACTGAACCCCAGGTGTGAAAAAGCCCGCCCGATCAATGATCGGGCGGGCTTTTTTATACCGCTCGAAGCCGGGTTACTTCTTCAGGCCGTAATGTTCGTCGAGCATGCCGGGTGCGTTCGGCGCCTTGGGGGCGTAGTCACGCGGCGGTTCCTGGTTGCCGCGAGGCGGTGTCAGTCGTTCCCGTGGTGTCTGCGCCGCATCGGCGTGCAGGGCGGCGAGCAGGCGTTGGCGAGTCAACTCGTCCAGGGCCAGGCGGTTGGCACCCTCGGCGAGGTGGTCTTGAACTTCCTGATAGCTCTGGGTGAGTTTCTTGACCAGTGCGGCGGTGCTGTTGAAGTGGGTGACCACCTCGTTCTGGTAACTGTCAAAACGTTCCTGGATATCGTCCAGCTGACGCTGCGTGCTGCTGGGCGCGGCACTCGGCACCAGACGGGCGACCAGGAAACCAATGGCGACACCGGCAACCAGGGCAAGAGTCGGCAACAACCAAACTAAGAGCGAGTGTTCCACGAGTCCTTCCTCTATAAACGGCTTTGCTTTACGTTAACGGCTCGGACCTGCGCTGTATACCGCGATCTTAAGGTCGCGATGATGTCAGGCAGAGACTTTTAGCTAGACGAGTCGACCCCTTGGGAGGTCACGGAGTTCATTCCTTGCTTATGCGCGAAACCCCTTTGTTCATCGATGGCCCGGTCGGCCAACTGGAAGCCTTGTACCTGGATACCCCCGAGCCCCGTGGGCTGGCGCTGATCTGCCACCCCAATCCGGTGCAGGGCGGGACCATGCTCAATAAAGTCGTGTCGACCCTGCAACGCACCGCCCGCGATGCCGGGTTGATCACCCTGCGTTTCAACTATCGGGGCGTCGGCGCCAGTGCCGGCAGCCATGACATGGGCACCGGCGAAGTCGACGATGCCGAAACCGTCGCGCGGTGGCTGCTGGCGAAACACCCGGACCTGCCGTTGACGCTGTTTGGTTTCTCCTTCGGCGGTTTTGTCGCGGCAACCCTCGGCGGCCGCCTGGAAACCAGCGGTCAGTCGCTCAAGCACCTGTTCCTGGTGGCCGCGGCGGTGATGCGCCTGCGTGCCGTGGATCGACTGCCGGAAGGCTGCCCGCTGACCCTGATCCAGCCGGAAACCGACGAAGTGATCGATCCGCAACTGGTCTACGACTGGTCCGATGCCCTTGAGCGTCCCCATGAGCTGCTGAAAGTGGCAGAATGCGGACACTTTTTTCATGGCAAGTTGACCGATCTGAAGGATCTGATCCTGCCGCGCCTCCTGAATTGATAGCAGTCTGACTAAGCGATTACCCATGACGACTCGTACGCGTATCCTCACCGGCATCACCACCACGGGCACCCCGCACCTGGGCAACTACGCCGGCGCCATCCGCCCGGCGATCCTTGCCAGTCGTGACAGCAATGCCGATTCCTTCTATTTCCTGGCCGACTATCACGCGCTGATCAAGTGCGACGACCCGTTGCGCATCCAGCGCTCGCGCCTGGAAATCGCCGCGACCTGGCTGGCCGGTGGCCTGGATGTGGAGCGTGTGACTTTCTATCGCCAGTCGGACATCCCGGAAATCCCCGAACTGACCTGGCTGCTGACCTGTGTCGCGGCCAAGGGGCTGCTCAACCGTGCCCACGCCTACAAAGCCTCGGTGGACAAGAACGTCGAGTCGGGTGAAGACCCGGATGCGGGGATCACCATGGGCCTCTACAGCTATCCGGTGCTGATGGCGGCGGACATCCTGATGTTCAATGCGCACAAGGTGCCGGTCGGCCGTGACCAGATCCAGCACGTGGAAATGGCCCGGGATATCGGCCAGCGCTTCAACCACCTGTTCGGCCAGGGCAAGGAGTTCTTTGCCATGCCCGAAGCGCTGATCGAGGAAAGTGTCGCCACATTGCCGGGCCTCGACGGTCGGAAAATGTCCAAGAGCTACGACAACACCATCCCGTTGTTCACCAGCGCCAAGGATATGAAGGACGCGATTTCGCGGATCGTTACCGACTCCCGCGCACCGGGCGAAGCCAAGGATCCGGATAACTCGCACCTGTTCACCCTGTTTCAGGCCTTCGCCACGCCTGCGCAAGCCGCCGGATTCCGCGAGGAACTGCTGGGTGGACTGGGTTGGGGCGAGGCCAAGGGCCGCCTGTTCCAGTTGCTGGACGGCGAGTTGGCGGAAAAGCGCGAGCGTTATCACGAACTGATTTCCCGTCCATCGGACCTGGAAGACATTCTCCAGGCCGGCGCGAAGAAGGCCCGTAGCGTCGCCACCCCGTTCCTCGCCCAGTTGCGCGAGGCGGTTGGCTTGCGTTCGTTCGTCAACCAGGTGCAGGTCGCCGAGACCACGAAGAAGAAAGCCGCCAAAGCCGCGCGTTTTGTCAGCTTCCGTGAAGACGACAGCTTCCGTTTCCGTCTGCTGGCGGCCGATGGCGAGCAGTTGCTGCTGTCGCGCAATTTTGCCGATGGCAAGGCCGCCGGTGGCGTGACCAAGCAACTGCAGTCGGGCCAGGCCCTGGATATCCGCAGCGAGGCAAATAGTTTCAGTGTCTGGCTGGAAGGCGAGTGCGTCGCCGACAGTCCTGAGTTCGCCGACGAAACGGCCCGTGACGCGGCCATCGAGGCTTTGCGGATTGCCTTGACCCCGGTTCAAGACTAATCGACCGTCGGCCCGACCAAGGGCCGATTGCCATTCCCACGGGCCGTCGCTAAAGTGACCGCCCGTTTTTGTTACCTTGCTAACGAAATTATGACGCCCCTAGAACGATATCAAGCTGATCTGAAACGCCCCGAGTTCTTTCACGACGCGGCCCAGGAAACGGCAGTGCGCCATTTGCAGCGCCTGTATGACGATCTGGTCGCGGCTTCGCAGAACAAGCCGGGCCTGCTCGGCAAACTGTTCGGCAAGAAAGACCAGGCTCCGGTCAAGGGCCTGTATTTCTGGGGTGGCGTTGGCCGTGGCAAGACCTACCTGGTCGACACCTTCTTCGAAGCGTTGCCGTTCAAGGAAAAGACTCGCACGCACTTCCACCGCTTCATGAAGCGGGTGCACGAGGAAATGAAAACCCTGCACGGTGAGAAAAATCCGTTGGTGCTCATCGCCAAGCGCTTTGCCGCCGAGACTCGGGTGATCTGTTTCGATGAATTCTTCGTCTCCGACATCACCGATGCGATGATTCTCGGCACCTTGATGGAAGAGTTGTTCAAGAACGGCGTGACCCTGGTGGCAACCTCGAACATCGTGCCGGACGGCCTGTACAAGGATGGCCTGCAGCGCGCGCGTTTCCTCCCGGCGATTGCGCTGATCAAGCAGAACACCGAGATCGTCAACGTCGACAGTGGCGTCGACTATCGCCTGCGTCATCTGGAGCAGGCCGAACTGTTCCACTTCCCGCTCAACGAAGCCGCTCACGAGAGCCTGCGTAAAAGCTTCCGTGCCTTGACGCCGGAGTGCACCCAGGCGGTCGAGAACGATGTGCTGATGATCGAGAATCGCGAGATCCGGGCGATCCGTACCTGTGACGATGTGGCCTGGTTCGACTTCCGCGAACTGTGCGACGGCCCGCGCAGCCAGAACGACTACATCGAACTGGGCAAGATCTTTCATGCCGTGTTGCTCAGCGGTGTCGAGCAGATGAGTGTGACCACCGATGATATCGCCCGACGCTTTATCAACATGGTCGACGAATTCTACGACCGCAACGTCAAGCTGATCATTTCGGCGGAAGTCGAGCTCAAGGACCTGTACACCGGTGGTCGCCTGAATTTCGAGTTCCAGCGCACCCTGAGCCGCCTGCTGGAAATGCAATCCCACGAGTTCCTCTCGCGGGCGCACAAGCCGTAAGGTCGTGTTCGTGGCGCCTGCAGGCGCCACGCTCCACCAGCTTTCCCATTCCCGAAGAAACCTACGACGCTGCTGCCATTCAGCCAGCGCCGGGCGTCAGGCCGCCTGCTGGAACTGTTGTCGATACTGGTTCGGCGACAGCTCGGTGTGCTGGCGGAACAGCCGGGCAAAGAAGCTGGCATCGTCGTAGCCGACTTCATAGCTGATGGTCTTGATGCTCTTGCGCGTACCGGACAGCAGGCCCTTGGCGGTCTCGATGCGCAAGCGCTGCAGGTAGTGCAGTGGCTTGTCACCGGTGGCGGTCTGGAAGCGGCGCATGAAGTTGCGGATGCTCATGCCGTGTTCGCGCGCCACGTCCTCGAAACGGAACTTGTCGGCGAAATGTTCCTCCAGCCATTGCTGGATCTGCAGGATGATCACGTCCTGGTGCAGCTTCTGGCCGCCGAAACCGATGCGTCCCGGCGCGTAGCTGCGCTGCACTTCATAAAGGATGTCGCGGGCCACGGCCTGGGCGACGTTGGCCCCGCAAAAGCGTTCGATCAGGTAGATATAGAGATCGCAGGCCGAGGTGGTACCGCCGGCGCAGTACAGGTTGTCGGCGTCGGTCAGGTGCTTGTCCTGGTTCAGTTGGACGTTGGGGAAACGTTCGCTGAAGGCATTGAAGAAGCGCCAGTAGGTAGTGGCCTCCTTGCCGTCGAGCAGGCCGGCTTCAGCGAGCCAGAAGACGCCGGTCGCTTCGCCGCAGAGCACCGCACCGCGGGCGTGCTGTTCGCGCAGCCAGGGCAGGACCTGCGGATAGCGCTGGCAGAGTGTGTCGAAGTCGTCCCAGAAGGCCGGGAGGACGATCACATCGGCATTTTCCAGGCCGCCGTCCACGGGCAGGATGACGTCGCTGAAGCTGCGCACGGAGTTGCCGTCGGGGCTGACCAGGCGCGTCTCGAAGACCGGGGTGAGGCCCTGGCCGAGCTGCTTGCCGTAGCGCAGGCTGGCGAGGTGGAAAAAGTCCTTGGCCTGCATGAGGGTCGATGCGAATACCCGGTCGATAGCCAGGATGCTGACGCGCCGCAAGGGCGTCGAGAGTGGATTAGCCATAATTCCATTGTTCTTATTAGTGGAAAGTTCTTATAGGGGAAAGTGGTCAACAGACGGCTGGATCGTCTTATTTTTTGTCGTATGTGTCCAGTGGTTCCAGGTAAAACACTGGCATAGGCTCAGTGGGCCAATCCCGGCTTCAGCGTGTTTGCAAGGTGCCCGCATGATTCCCAGAACTCTGTTCAGTTCCGAGCACGAGCTTTTTCGCAGCAGCGTGCGCAAGTTTCTCGAGCAGGAGGCGGTGCCTTTCCATGCTCAATGGGAGAAACGCGGCTACATCGACCGTGAGCTGTGGAACAAGGCGGGGGAGGCGGGGATGCTCTGCTCCCACCTGCCGGAAGCCTACGGTGGCATGGCCGCGGACTTTCTCTACAGCGCGGTGGTGATCGAGGAGATCAGCCGCCTGGGTTTGAGCGGGATCGGTTTCTCGCTGCACTCGGATATTGTCGCGCCCTACATCCTGCATTACGGCAGTGAAGCGCTGAAGCTCAAGTACCTGCCGCGACTGGTCAGCGGCGAGATGGTCACGGCCATCGCGATGACCGAGCCGGGTGCCGGTTCCGACCTGCAGGGGGTGAAGACCACGGCGGTGCTGGATGGCGACGAATACGTCCTCAATGGTTCGAAGACCTTTATTACCAACGGCTTTCTCGCCGACCTGGTGATCGTGGTCGCCAAGACCGATCCGAAGGCAGGGGCCAAGGGCACCAGTCTGTTTCTGGTGGAGGCCGATACACCGGGCTTCGCCAAGGGCAAGCGCCTGGAGAAGGTCGGGATGAAGGCTCAGGACACCTCGGAGCTGTTCTTCCAGGATGTCCGGGTGCCGAAGGAGAACCTGCTGGGCCAGGCCGGCATGGGCTTCGCCTACCTGATGCAGGAGTTGCCCCAGGAGCGCCTGACAGTGGCCGTGGGTGGCCTGGCGTCGGCCGAGGCGGCGTTGCAGTGGACGCTGGAATACACCCGTGAGCGCAAGGCCTTCGGCAAGTCGATCGCGGACTTCCAGAACACCCGCTTCAAGCTGGCGGAAATGGCCACCGAGATCCAGATCGGCCGGGTCTTCGTCGACCGCTGCCTGGAGCTGCATCTGCAAGGCAAGCTCGATGTGCCGACGGCGGCCATGGCCAAGTACTGGGGCACGGACCTGCAATGCAAGGTGCTCGACGAGTGCGTGCAGTTGCATGGCGGTTACGGCTTCATGTGGGAATACCCGGTGGCCCGGGCCTGGGCGGATGCGCGGGTGCAGCGGATCTACGCGGGGACCAATGAGATCATGAAGGAGATCATTGCCCGTTCGCTGTGACAGGTGGAGGGCGCAATCCCTGTAGGAGCGAGCTTGCTCGCGAAGAGGTCCTTGAGAGCGATAGGCACTTCGGGGGCAAGCCCCCTCCCACAGTCATCTGGCATCGGTGGGAGGGGGCCTGCCCCGAGCGGCACGGGCGGTCGCTTACGGCGCGGGGTTCGGATGATCCTTGTGGATCGCCTCGATCCCGGCCAGCACTTCATCAGACAATTTCAACTCGGCGCTGGCGATGTTGCTGTCCAGCTGTTCGAGGGTGGTTGCGCCGATGATATTGCTGGTCACGAACGGCTGCTGGGTCACGAACGCCAACGCCATCTGCGCCGGATCCAGGCCGTGTTCACGGGCCAGGGCAACGTAGCGGCTGCACGCGGCTTCCGACTGCGGGTTGAAGTAGCGGCTGAAGCGACTGTACAGGCTCAGGCGAGCATTGTCCGGACGCGCGCCGCCTTCGTATTTACCCGACAGGAAGCCGAACGCCATCGGCGAATAGGCCAGCAGGCCGCACTGTTCGCGCAGGGCGACTTCCGCCAGGCCCACTTCGAAGCTGCGGTTGAGCAGGTTGTAGGGGTTCTGGATCGACACCGCCCGCGGCCAGCCGCGACGTTCGGCTTCCAGCAGGAACTTCATGGTGCCCCATGGCGTTTCGTTGGACAGGCCGATATGGCGGATCTTGCCGGCCTTGACCTGCTCGTCCAGCACTTCGAGGATTTCCTCGATCGGCGTGAAGTCCTCGTCGGCCTTGTGCTTGTAGCCCAGTTGCCCGAAGAAGTTGGTGCTGCGCTCCGGCCAGTGCAACTGGTAGAGGTCGATCCAGTCGGTCTGCAGGCGCTTGAGACTGGCGTCGAGGGCTTCAACGATATGCTGGCGGTTGTGCTTGAGGTTGCCGTCGCGAATGTAGCCGATGCCGTTGCCCGGTCCGGCGATCTTGCTCGCCAGGATCCAGTCGGCACGATCACCGCGCTGCTTGAACCAGTTGCCGATCATGCGTTCGGTACTGGCGTAGGTTTCGGCCTTGGGCGGCACCGGGTACATCTCCGCGGTGTCCATGAAGTTGATGCCGGCGGCCTTGGCGCGCTCGATCTGGGCAAAGGCTTGATCCTGGGTGTTCTGCTCGCCCCAGGTCATGGTCCCCAGGCAAATTGCGCTCACGTTCAGATCGGTCCGGCCTAGCTGACGGTATTCCATTGGCTGCTCCTGTGGGAAAACGATCATAAAAGCAGGTTGAAATTTTTTTCGCAATCTGCATAATTACGCACCTCTTTATGCAGTGGAAGTGATGCGCCGCCGCCAAAGAATCTTGCCGTTGAACGGACGCGCCGACCCGAGCCCCCGAAAGCGTCTGTATCCGGCTGCCTTTGACCTTGTCAAAGTACGCACTATTCAGTAAGATCCGCCGTCTTATTTACAGGCGGCCCCTGAGGCTATAAAGAATGAAAACTTTTACTGCTAAACCGGAAACAGTTAAGCGCGACTGGTTTATCGTCGACGCTGCTGGTCAGACCCTGGGTCGTCTGGCCACCGAAATCGCGAGCCGCCTGCGTGGCAAGCACAAAGCCGAATACACTCCGCACGTTGACACCGGTGACTACATCGTTGTTATCAATGCCGAGCAAGTTCGTGTTACCGGTGCCAAAACCACCGATAAAATGTACTACTCCCACTCCGGTTTCCCGGGCGGCATCAAGTCGATCAACTTCGAAAAGCTGATCGCCAAGGCGCCAGAGCGCGTGATCGAGACCGCGGTCAAAGGCATGCTGCCTAAGAACCCGCTGGGTCGCGACATGTACCGTAAGCTGAAAGTCTATGCGGGCGCTGTGCACCCTCATACCGCTCAGCAGCCTCAAGAACTGAAGATTTAACGGAGTAGTTCAATATGTCGGCGACTCAAAATTACGGTACTGGCCGTCGCAAGACCGCAACTGCGCGCGTCTTCCTGCGTCCGGGTACTGGTAACATCTCCATCAACAACCGCACCCTGGACACGTTCTTCGGTCGCGAAACTGCCCGCATGGTAGTTCGCCAGCCGCTGGAACTGACCGAGACCACCGAGAAATTCGACATCTACGTCACTGTCATCGGTGGTGGTGTGAGTGGCCAGGCTGGCGCAATCCGCCACGGTATCACTCGTGCCCTGATGGACTACGACGAGACTCTGCGCGGTGCTCTGCGTAAAGCCGGCTTCGTAACCCGCGATGCCCGTGAAGTTGAACGTAAGAAAGTCGGTCTGCGTAAAGCGCGTAAGCGTCCGCAGTACTCGAAGCGTTAATTCGCTTTCGGCTTCAGAAAAAGCCCGGTTCCCTTGTGGAGCCGGGCTTTTTTTATGGGCGAAATATTTGCTGTGACAACTTGCCACATCCGTAGACCCCCTATACTACAAGGCTTGGGGCAGTGTGGGTCCGGTAATTACCTTGTCAGAGGTGGGGCTTTTCATTACCATTCGGCAAAATTTTTATAAGTACAAAGTTTTTACTTAGTAGACGCCTGATTTAACAGGCCACAAAGCTGATGGGAGAGGACTGAATGAGCAATGACGGCGTGAATGCAGGCCGACGTCGCTTCCTCGTAGCAGCCACGTCCGTGGTAGGGGCTGCAGGAGCGGTGGGGGCTGCGGTCCCGTTCGTGGGGTCATGGTTTCCCAGTGCCAAGGCGAAAGCCGCAGGCGCACCGGTGAAAGTGAATGTCAGCAAGATCGAGCCAGGACAGCAGATGATTGCTGAATGGCGTGGCCAGCCGGTATTCATCGTTCGCCGAACCCCGGAAATCATGGGTAATCTGAAGAAGATCGAAGATCAACTTTCCGATCCCCAGTCCAAGAACTCGACACAACCAACCTACGTTGACCCGGAGACGCGTTCGATCAAGCCGGAAATTCTCCTGCTGATCGGTATCTGTACGCACCTGGGTTGCTCACCGACATTCCGTCCGGAAGTGGCACCTGCCGATCTGGGGCCCAAGTGGGTAGGTGGCTATTTCTGCCCTTGCCACGGCTCCCACTACGATCTGGCGGGGCGCGTCTACAAGTCCCAGCCCGCGCCTTTGAACCTGCCGGTTCCGCCGCATTCCTATGAGACCGAAGAGCTTATCGTCATCGGCGTCGACAAGGAGAACGCGCAATGAGCAAGTTCATGGATTGGGTGGATGCGCGCTTCCCCGCGACCAAGATGTGGGAAGACCATCTCAGCAAGTATTACGCGCCAAAAAACTTCAACTTCTTCTACTTCTTCGGCTCCCTGGCACTCCTGGTGCTGGTCAACCAGATCGTTACCGGTGTCTGGCTGACCATGAGCTACACCCCTTCGGCGGAAGAGGCATTCGCCTCCGTCGAATACATCATGCGTGACGTCGAGTACGGCTCGATCCTGCGCCTGCTGCACTCCACCGGCGCTTCGGCGTTCTTTATCGTGGTCTACCTGCACATGTTCCGTGGCCTGCTCTACGGTTCGTACCAGAAGCCGCGCGAGCTGGTGTGGCTGTTCGGCATGCTGATCTACCTGGCGCTGATGGCCGAGGCCTTCATGGGCTACCTGCTGCCGTGGGGCCAGATGTCCTACTGGGGCGCGCAGGTGATCATCTCGCTGTTCGGTGCGATCCCGGTCATCGGCAACGACCTGACCCAGTGGATCCGTGGTGACTACCTGATTTCCGGGATCACCCTGAACCGCTTCTTCGCCCTGCACGTGGTGGCCCTGCCGATCGTGATCCTCGGCCTGGTGGTGCTGCACGTACTGGCGCTGCACGAAGTCGGTTCGAACAACCCGGACGGCGTCGACATCAAGAAGCACAAGGACGAGAACGGCGTACCGCTGGACGGCATCGCCTTCCATCCGTACTACACCGTGAAGGATATCGTCGGCGTGGTGGTGTTCCTGTTCATCTTCTGTTCCATCGTGTTCTTCTTCCCGGAAATGGGGGGGTATTTCCTCGAAAAACCGAACTTCGAACAGGCCAACGCCTTCAAGACGCCGGAGCACATTGCCCCTGTCTGGTACTTCACGCCGTTCTACGCGATCCTGCGAGCGATTCCCGACAAACTCATGGGCGTGATCGCCATGGGGGCCGCGATTGCCGTGTTGTTCGTCCTGCCATGGCTCGATCGCAGTCCGGTCAAGTCCATGCGCTACAAGGGCTGGATGAGCAAGATCTGGCTGGTGGTGTTCTGTATTTCGTTCGTGATCCTGGGCGTGCTGGGCGTTCTGGCGCCGACCCCCGAGCGTACGTTGCTGTCGCAGGTCTGTACCTTCCTGTACTTCGCCTACTTCATTCTGATGCCGTTCTATACCCGGCTCGAGAAGACCAAACCGGTTCCGGAAAGGGTGACTGGCTGATGAAAAAACTATTTGCTGTTTTGTTGCTTGCGGCGCTGCCGGTACTGTCTTTTGCCGCCGAACATGGTGGTCCGGAACTGGAAAAAGTCGATATCGACGTTTCCGACAAGGCTGCCATGCAGGATGGTGCGCGGACCTTCGCCAACTATTGCATGGGTTGCCATAGTGCCAAGTTCCAGCGCTATGAGCGTGTGGCCGATGACCTGGGGATTCCCCATGACCTGATGCTCAAGAACCTGGTGTTCACCGGCGCCAAGATCGGCGACCACATGAACATCGGCATGCAGCCGGCGGATGCCAAGGCCTGGTTCGGTGCGGCTCCCCCCGACCTGACCCTGGTGGCGCGGGTGCGGGGTACCGACTGGCTCTACGGCTACCTGCGCTCGTTCTACGAAGATCCGGCACGCCCGTGGGGTGTGAACAACAAGGTCTTCCCGAATGTCGGCATGCCGAACGTGCTGGTGGGCCTGCAAGGTCGCCAGGTCGTCGGTTGCAAGCAGGTCCAGATCGTCGAGGACGGCAAGAAGCAGTATGATCCGTTGACCGGTACGCCATTGACCCATGAGGCGTGCGACCAACTGACCATCGTGCCGAAAAGTGGCAGCCTGACCGACGAGCAGTTCGATGAGAAGGTCAAGAACCTGGTGACCTTCCTGGCCTACTCGGCCAACCCGGTGAAGCTGGAGCATCAGCGCATCGGTACCTACGTCTTGCTGTACCTGGCCTTCTTCTTCGTGTTCGCTTATCTGCTCAAGCGCGAATACTGGAAGGATGTGCACTGATAACGTTGTAATATAGCTGTCAATCGTGCGCGCCCAAGGGTGCCTCTGAAGATGTAGCAAGTGGGACAAGCAGGATGCGGCCGGCAACGGTTGCATTCACTGCCGGTTCTGCCGCTACGGGAGGCTTCCCTTGGGCGCGCGCGTTTTCCGTTTCCGATAATTTCAACAAGCGAGGAGGACCGCCATGGGCGTGACCAACCGGTTGGCCTGTTACTCCGACCCCGCCGACCACTATTCCCATCGAGTGCGCATCGTGCTGGCGGAGAAGGGTGTCAGCGCCGAGATCATCAGTGTCGAGGCGGGTCGTCAGCCGCCGAAGCTGATCGAAGTGAACCCTTACGGCAGCCTGCCAACCCTGGTCGATCGTGACCTGGCGTTGTGGGAGTCGACGGTGGTGATGGAATATCTGGATGAGCGCTACCCGCATCCGCCGTTGCTGCCGGTTTATCCTGTAGCGCGGGCCAATAGCCGCCTGCTGATGCACCGCATCCAGCGCGACTGGTGCGGGCTGGTGGATCTGATCCTGGATTCGCGGACCAAGGAGCCGGCGCGCGTGCAGGCTCGCAAGGAATTGCGCGAGAGCCTCACCGGCGTTTCGCCGCTATTCGCCGACAAGCCATTCTTCCTCAGTGAGGAGCAAAGTCTGGTGGATTGTTGTCTATTACCGATACTCTGGCGTCTACCGATTCTGGGTATTGAATTGCCGCGGCCGGCCAAGCCGTTGCTCGATTATATGGAGCGCCAGTTTGCGCGTGAGGCTTTCCAGGCGAGTCTGTCTGGTGTCGAACGCGATATGCGCTAAGGAGCAGTTTAATGAATTCCAGTCGTCCTTATTTGGTTCGTGCCCTGTACGAATGGATAGTGGATAACGATTGCACCCCGCACATACTGGTCAACTCCGAGTACCCCTCGGTCCAGGTGCCGCAGGGTTTCGCCAGTGACGGCCAGATCGTGTTGAATGTCTCGCCGAGTGCCGTGCGTCACTTGCATATGGATAACGAAGCGATCAGTTTCGAAGGGCGTTTTGGCGGTGTGCCGCATACGCTGTACGTGCCCATTGGTGCCATTCTCGGGATCTACGCCCGGGAGAATGGCCAGGGCATGGTGTTCGACCTCGAGTCGCCCCTGGAGGACGATGAAGAAGTCGAGCCGGATGATGACGGTCCGCCGTCGGGGTCGGAGCCGCCGCGTCCCAGCGGTCGGCCGAGCCTGAAGGTAGTGAAGTAACAAGCAGTAGCAAAGTAATAAAAAAGGCGCCTCATCCGAGGCGCCTTTTTTGCGTCCGGAGGTGTCGGGTCAGTCGATGTACTCGAAGAGCTTGACGATCTTCTGCACGCCACCAACGCCCTGCACCAGGTTGGTGGCGCGCGTCGCTTCCTGTTGGGTGACCAGGCCCAGCAGGTAGACGATGCCGTTCTCGGTCACCACCTTGATGCGTGAGCCGGGGATGGTGTTGTCGGTCAGCATCTGTGTCTTGATCTTGCTGGTCAGCCAGGTGTCGCTGCTGCGGGCGGCGAACGAAGAGGGCTGGAGGACCTGCAGTTCGTTGTTCACTTTCTTCACGCGTTGAACCGCGGCGGCGGCTTGCTCGGCCTTGGCCTTGAGTTCTTCGCTGGGGGTCTGGCCGGCCAGCAGGACGATGCCGTTGAAGCTGGTCACGACGATATGAGAAGACACTTCCAGGGCCGGATCGGCCTTGGCCACGTTGACCTCGACCTTGGTCTGGATCAGCGAATCGTCGATCTTGCTACCGAAGGTGCGGGTTCCCCGATCGTCATTGATCGGCTCGTCGCGGGTTGCGGTCAGTACCGAGCTGCAACCACTGAGGCCCAGGCACAGGGTCAAGGCCAGCAGGCTAAGGCGATTAACGGTCATTCTTCACTCCCGAACAGTTGGCTGTCGATCAGATCGCACAGGCAGTGGATCGCCAGCAGGTGGACTTCCTGGATACGTGCGGTGACGTTGGCGGGGACGCGGATTTCCACGTCCTCGGGCAGCAGCAGCGAAGCCATGCCGCCACCGTCACGTCCCGTCAAGGCTACGACAACCATTTCGCGATCATGTGCGGCCTGGATTGCCTGAATAATGTTGGCGGAGTTGCCGCTGGTGGAAATCGCCAGCAGCACGTCGCCGGGTTGACCGAGCGCGCGGATCTGCTTGGAGAAGACTTCGTTGTAGCTGTAGTCGTTGGCGATCGAGGTGATGGTCGAGCTGTCGGTGGTCAGGGCGATGGCCGGCAGGCTCGGTCGCTCGCGCTCGAAGCGGTTGAGCAGTTCCGAGGAAAAGTGCTGGGCATCACCCGCCGAGCCGCCATTGCCACAGGAAAGCATTTTGCCTTCGTTGAGCAGGGCGTTGACCATGATCTGGCTGGCTTGCTCGATGTGAGGTGCAAGAACGTCCATCGCCTGTTGCTTGGTGTCGATACTGGCCTGGAAAAGCTGGCGAATTCGGGATTGCATGTCCATCTATGTGACCTTAAGTAGGGCGGCTGGTCGAGCGCTGTCCGGGTTTTCCCGGAGGCTGCCCGGCACAAGAATGTGCAGCCCGCAAAGCAAAGAGCAAAATCAGTGAATGAAAAGTAACCGGCTCGACAACCGGGAGTCAGCTGTCGAAGGCATTCCGTAGCCAGTTCAGCTGGGGTGCTGCTTCCAGGTCGCCCTCTATGGCGATCACATCGAAACGGCAGGGGCGACTGGCCCAGCGTGACTCGCGTTGCAGGAAATACTGCGCCGCGAATATTAACTTCTTGCGCTTGCGGGCATCGATGCTGCCCACGGCGCCACCCCATTGGGTGTTTTTTCTATAACGAACTTCGACGAATACTACTGTATCGCCGTCGAGCATGACCAGATCAAGCTCGCCGCGTTTGCATAACCAGTTCTGCGCCAGCAGGCGCAGCCCTTGCTGTTCGAGATGCCGGAGCGCGAGGCTCTCGGCATCCTTGCCGCTTTTCAGGTGCAGGCCATCCGGCATCAGCGCGGAGTGTCCGGCAGGCGCTGGACCTGGCCGCTGACGAACTGGGCCCATGGCAACTGGCGCTCGACCCGTTGTCCCTGATCCATGCTCAGGCTGCCGGAGAGGCCTTCGATGCGGCTGTCCGGCAGGGCCTTGAGTTGACCCAGGCGCGGGGCCAGGCGATAAGCATCGACACCCATGGCGTACAGGCGTCCCAGGCTGCCGCCGGCTTGCGGCCATTGGGCGGTGACCTGTTTGCGCAGTGGGTCGTTGGCATCCAGCAGCCATGGGGTTTCGCAGAAGCGAATACCGTTCATGTCGTTGTACTGGTTGATATCGCCCGTGGCGCTGAACAGGTGGGAAGTGGCATACACCGGCACATCACCGGCGTACTGGAAGTTCAGTGTCGGTTTGATCTGCTGGGCTTGCTGCGGTGTCGCGGCCAGGAAGATGAACTCGATGTCCTGACGGCGCGAAGGCTGGGCGGCTACCTGGCCGCCTACCGTGCTTTGCAGGCTCTTGGCGCGGCCCTCGCTCTGGCGCAACTGGAACAGGTCGGCAATCTGTTGGGCCAGGGCAACCGGCTGATCGACGTGCTCGACGCCGACCACGGTGCCGCCGTTGGCTTCCCAATCCTGGCGGAAGGCTTTCAGTACGCGATCGCCCCATTCGCCCTTCGGCACCATGGCCGCGGCGCGGTGCAGGCCGTCGGCACGGGCGCGACGGGAGACTTCGCGGGCTTCGTCTTCGGCAGCCAGGCCGAACTGGAACAGTTGCGGCGGGTTCTGCGTGCTTTCGCTGTAGTTCAGCGCCAGGGTGGTGATCGGCAGTTGCGGGCGGGCACTGAGTTGTTTGACCAGCGGTTTTTCCAATGGCCCGATCACCAGTTGCACGCCGGCGGCCTGGGCCTTGCGATAGAAATCATCCAGGGAGCCCAGGCGCGAGCTGTCGTAGAACTCGATGGCTGGCGGCTTCTGCCCGGCCTGCTGGGCCTGGTAGTGGGCGGCCATGAAGCCTTCACGCAGGGCCTTGCCGACGGAAGCCAGCGGGCCGTCGTTCGGCAGCAGCAGGGCGATCTTGTTCAGTGGCTGGCTGGCCAGTTCCTTGAGCTTGACCAGTGGCTGCGGCAGTTGCAGGGCGGCCGGGTGTTTCGGGTTCTGCGCGCGCCAGGTATCGATGGCGGCCTGCTGTTGTTCCAGGGTGCCGGAAGTCTTGACCGCCAGGGCCAGGCTGAGCCAGCCGCTGAGGTCATCGCTGCCGGTCGGCTGCAGTTGATCGGTCGGCAGTGCCGCGATCAATGCCCAGATCGCTTCGTGGTTGGCACGGGCGGCGTCACCGCTGAGCAATGGCGCGATGAAGATACGCTCGCGAGCGGCGGCCAGGGTCTGACCATCGGCCTCGAAGGCGCGGGCGCGAACGGTCTGGGTGCGGATCTGTTGGTCCACCGGCAGTTCGCCAAGGCGTTCCAGGCTCGGGTGGCTCAAGGCGGCGAGGGCGGCCTTGGGCTGGTTACGGGTCATCGCCAGTTCGGCGGCCAGGGTGCTGGCAAAGACCTGCTGGGCCGGCTTGAGCTGGTCCAGCGGCACCTGGGCAAGGATCTGCGAGGCGCGACCGGTGTCTTTCTGGCGGTAGGCCAGGTCGGCAGCGGTCAGTCGCAGCAATGCGGCCTTGTCTGGTGTTTTGCTGGCGGAGGCTTGTTCGAGCAGTTGCTCGATGCTGGCATCCGGGGTCCGTGGAAGTTCGCCAAGGCTGGAGGAGGGCGAGCTGGCGCATGCCGCCAACAAGGCAGCAAGGCAGAGGGCAGAGAACAGCCGCAGGCAAGCGATCATGTAAGTGTTCCTGATACTCGATCAAATTAGCGTGGAATTGTACCCAAGCACTGGCCGGGGCGCGATGTTGCTGGCGTGAAACCGTCAAATTAGGTCGTACAAAGCGTGTCCGGGACTGCAAATTCCCCGGTCGGAAGAGCCGGGCCTGCAGCTGTGGAGCATATCGGCAGGGCCTCTACGCGCTACAATGGGTTTTTCGTTCTTCTTGAGGTGTGCGCTTTGACTGCTCCAGGTGCTTTGAATTCCGCGATGGGCTCGCTTTATGTGGTGGCGACACCCATCGGTAACCTGGATGACATCAGTGCGCGTGCCATGAAAGTGCTGCGCGATGTGTCGCTGATCGCGGCGGAAGATACCCGGCACTCGCTGCGGCTCTTGCAGCACTTCGGTATTTCGACGCCGCTGGCTGCCTGCCATGAGCACAACGAACGTGATGAGGGTAGCCGCTTTATCGCCAAGCTGTTGGCCGGCGAGGATGTGGCATTGATCTCCGACGCCGGTACGCCGCTGATTTCCGATCCCGGCTACCACCTGGTGCGCCAGGCCCGTGCCGCGGGAGTCAAGGTGGTGCCGGTGCCCGGTGCCTGTGCGTTGATCGCGGCGCTGTCGGCGGCGGGGCTGCCGTCCGACCGGTTTATCTTCGAGGGGTTCCTGCCGGCCAAGGCGGTCGGTCGCCGCTCGCGCCTGGAGCTGTTGAAGGAAGAACCACGGACCCTGATCTTCTATGAGGCGCCGCACCGGATCCTTGAATGCCTGGAGGACATGGAACTGGTGTTCGGGCCGGAGCGTCCGGCGTTGCTGGGGCGTGAACTGACCAAGACCTTCGAGACGCTCAAGGGCTTGCCGTTGGGTGAGTTGCGCGGTTTTGTCGAGGCCGACAGCAATCAGCAGCGTGGTGAATGCGTGGTGCTGGTCGCCGGCTGGACGGCGCCTGAAAGTGACGATGCGGTCGGTGCCGAGGCCATGCGGATCCTCGACCTGCTGCTCAAGGAGATGCCACTCAAGCGTGCTGCGGCCCTGGCGGCGGAAATCACCGGTGTGCGCAAGAATGTGCTGTATCAGGTCGCGCTTGAGAAACAGAAAAACGACTGATTTATTTTGATGTGGGTCTAGTCTCTTGCAGATGTCGGATTTTTCCCTGATGGCACAACCGGAGGCTGTGTGGCCGGGCTTGTCGGGACAGTGGCGGCTTTAAAGCTTGTCCTTCGTGTCATGTGCCGGTAACCTGCGCGGCGGAGAGTCGATTGGACAGTCGCTGCCCTCTATGAAAATTAGGGGGGGGAGGAAAGTCCGGGCTCCATAGGGCGGAGTGCCAGGTAATGCCTGGGAGGCGTGAGCCTACGGAAAGTGCCACAGAAAATAACCGCCTAAGCACTTCGGTGCCGGTAAGGGTGAAAAGGTGCGGTAAGAGCGCACCGCACGTCTGGCAACAGTTCGTGGCTAGGTAAACCCCACTCGGAGCAAGACCAAATAGGGTTCCTAGGCGTGGCCCGCGCTGGAACCGGGTAGGTTGCTAAAGATGTCCAGTGATGGCCATCGTAGAGGAATGACTGTCCTCGACAGAACCCGGCTTACAGATCGACTCTCCACCTCTTTCCTTCCCTGCTCGCAATCGCTGGCAGAAGCGCATTTGTAATACCGAAAAAATCTTACTCTTAACAAATCACTTTAACTTCAGATCTCAAATTTTTGAGTCGCATGAAGTTTGTCTGGCAAAACCCTCTCCGAATTGCCCCAAAGTCTCCTTTTATGCTCCTAAATCTCCGTTCTGTAAGGCTTTTCCTTAGGACCGCGCCTTGACGGTGTGGTGGGCGCATTCCTATAGTGTGCACAAGTGGCGGAAAGTGGCATGAAGTGGGTTTTTTGAGCGTAAAACGCTAATATTTGGAGAAACGCATCTGTGTTTCGCGGAGCTAACGCTATCAGTCTCGACGCAAAGGGCCGTCTCGCCATGCCGAGCCGGTACCGTGACGAGCTCGATTCGCGTAGTTCCGGACAATTGATCGTCACCATTGATGCGGTAGATCCCTGCTTGTGCGTGTACCCGCTCGACGAGTGGGAACTGATTGAAACCAAGTTGCGTGCGTTGCCGTCGCTGCGGGAAGAGAACCGCCGTCTGCAACGTTTGCTGATTGGTAATGCCGTCGACCTCGAACTCGACGGCAGCGGCCGTTTCCTGGTGCCACCGCGCCTGCGCGAGTACGCGAAGCTGGACAAGCGCGCGATGCTGGTGGGTCAACTGAACAAGTTTCAACTGTGGGACGAGGACGCCTGGAATGCTGTATCTGCAGCTGACCTGGCAGCCATTCAACAACCGGGCGCGATGCCTGATGAACTGCGTGATCTGATCCTGTGACTATTGATAGCGGCTTTAACCACATCACCGTACTGCTTGACGAAGCCGTCGAGGCTCTCGCCGTACGCCCTGATGGCTGCTATCTGGATGGCACCTTCGGTCGAGGCGGGCATAGCCGCCTGATTCTCAGCAAGCTCGGGCCCGATGGCCGACTTCTCGGTTTCGACAAGGATCCACAGGCGATTGCCACCGGGCAAGCGCTAGCGGCCGAAGACGGCCGCTTTGTCGTTGTGCAGCGCAGCTTTGCCGAGCTGGGTTCGGCGATCGTCGAACGCGATATGGCCGGCAAGGTCAACGGTATCCTGCTCGACCTCGGCGTGTCCTCGCCGCAACTGGATGATCCGGAACGCGGCTTCAGTTTCATGAACGACGGCCCGCTGGACATGCGCATGGATCCGTCGCGCGGGATCAGTGCCGCCGAGTTCATCGCCACGGCTCCGGCGGAGGAAATCGCACGCGTCTTCAAGGAGTATGGCGAAGAGCGCTTCTCCGGCCGCATGGCCCGGGCCGTGGTCGAGCGTCGTGAAATCAAGCCTTTCGAGCGTACCGCCGATCTGGCCGAAGTGCTCAAGATCGCCAACCCGGCCTGGGAAAAGGGCAAGAACCCGGCGACCCGGGCTTTCCAGGGCCTGCGCATCCACGTCAACAACGAATTGGGCGATCTTGAAACCGGCCTCGAAGCGGCGCTCGACGCCCTGGAAATCGGTGGGCGCCTGGTGGTGATCAGCTTCCACTCGCTTGAAGACCGCATCGTCAAACTGTTCATGCGGCGCCTGGTCAAGGGCGAGGGCGACAACCTTCCGCGCAATCTGCCGGTACGCCATCAGGCATTCGAGCCGCGTATCAAGGTGCACGGCAAGGCGCAGTTCGCCTCCGAAGCCGAGCTCAAGGCCAACCCGCGTGCGCGCAGCGCCGTCATGCGGGTCGCGGAGAAGTTGCGGTGAGCAAGCTCTACGCCAAGCCACTCCCGGGCGGGAGCTTTTTCATGTTCCTGCTGTTTATCGCCGTGCTGGTGTCCGCCATCGGCGTAGCGTACAGCGCGCACTGGAATCGTCAGTTGCTCAACTCGCTGTATGGCGAGCTGAGCGTGCGTGACAAGGCCCAGGCCGAATGGGGCCGCCTGATCCTCGAACAGAGTACCTGGACGGCCCACAGCCGGATCGAGACCCTGGCCACCGAACAACTGAAGATGCGCATCCCCAGCCCGTCCGAAGTCAGGATGGTGGCGCCATGATGAAACTCGAGGGCGCACTCTATCCGTGGCGCTTCCGCGTGGTCCTCGGCGCGCTGGCGATCATGGTCGGCTATATCAGCTGGAAGATCGTCGACCTGCAGGTCATCGACCGGGCGTTCCTGATCGGCCAGGGCGATGCGCGCAGCATGCGGCATATCCCGATTCCGGCGCACCGCGGCCTGATCACCGACCGTAATGGCGAGCCCCTGGCCGTGAGTACGCCGGTGACCACGTTGTGGGCCAATGCCAAGGAAATGCAACTGGCCAAGGACCGCTGGCCGGCGCTGGCGATGGCGCTCGGGCAGGATCCGAAGCTGCTGACCGAACGCCTGGAACAACAGGCGAACAAGGAATTCATCTACCTGGTCCGGGGCCTGACCCCGGAGCAGGGCCAGGCCGTCCTCGACCTCAAGGTTCCCGGTGTCTATGGCATCGAGGAGTTCCGGCGGTTTTACCCGGCCGGTGAAGTGGCGGCCCATATGGTCGGCTTTACCGACATCGACGACCACGGTCGCGAAGGGGTGGAGCTGGCCTACGACGAATGGCTGGCCGGGGTGCCCGGCAAGCGACAGGTGATCAAGGACCGGCGCGGCCGGTTGATCAAGGATGTCCAGGTAACCAAGAACGCCAAGGCCGGCAAGCCCTTGGCGTTGTCGATTGACCTGCGCCTGCAATACCTGGCCAACCGCGAACTGCGCAACGCCCTGGTGGAAAACGGCGCCAAGGCCGGCAGCCTGGTGATCATGGACGTGAAGACCGGTGAGATCCTCGCCATGGTCAACCAGCCGACCTACAACCCTAACAACCGTCGCAACCTGCAGCCGGCGATGATGCGCAACCGCGCGATGATCGACGTGTTCGAGCCGGGTTCGACCATGAAGCCCATCTCCATGAGTGCCGCCCTGGAAACCGGGCGCTGGAAGCCCACCGACACGGTCGAGGTCTATCCGGGCACCCTGCAGCTGGGCAAATACACCATTCGTGACGTGTCCAAGACCGAAGGCCCGGTCCTCGACCTGACCGGCATCCTGATCAACTCCAGTAACGTGGGGATGAGCAAGGTCGCCTTCGATATCGGTGGCGAGGCTATTTTCCGCGTGATGCAGAAAGTCGGCCTGGGTCAGGACACCGGCCTCGGCTTCCCCGGCGAGCGTGTCGGCAACCTGCCGAACTACCGTGAGTGGCGCAAGGCCGAGACGGCGACCCTGTCCTACGGCTACGGCCTGTCGGTGACCGCCATCCAGCTGGTGCACGCGTTCTCGGCCCTGGCCAACAACGGCAAGATCGTGCCGCTGACCCTGATCAAGACCGACAAGATGCCCGAGGGTACCCAGGTCATCCCGGAAAATGTCGCCAAGACCATGCAAGGCATGCTGCAACAGGTGATCGAGGCGCCGCGTGGTGTCTGGCGCGCCAAAGTCCCGGCCTATCATGTCGCCGGCAAGTCCGGTACCGCTCGCAAGACTTCGGTCGGCACCAAGGGCTATGCCGAGAACTCCTACCGCTCGCTGTTTGCCGGTTTCGGCCCGATGAGCGATCCGCGCTACGCCATCGTGGTGGTGATCGACGAACCGAGCAAGGCCGGTTACTTCGGTGGCCTGGTATCGGCTCCGGTCTTCAGCAAAGTGATGTCCGGCACGCTGCGGCTGATGAACGTCAGCCCGGATGACCTGTCGAGCATTCCTCAGCAGCAAGCCATTGCCGCACCCGTACCTGTCAAAGGAGGGCGTGGTTAATGTCCTTGAGCCTGAACAAGATCTTTCCTCACGCCGGCCGCGATCTGCTGATTCGCGAGTTGGCGCTCGACAGCCGTAAAGTGCGTGCCGGTGACCTGTTCCTGGCGGTGCCGGGCGGCAAGGTCGATGGCCGCAGCCATATCGCCGATGCCTTGCAGCGTGGCGCGGCGGCGGTGGCCTATGAAGTGGAAGGCGCCACCGTCCTGCCGATCACTGATATCCCGTTGATCCCGGTCAAGGGCCTGGCGGCACAGTTGTCGGATATCGCCGGGCGTTTCTATGGCGACCCTAGCCGTCAGTTGAACCTGCTGGGCGTCACCGGGACCAACGGCAAGACCAGTGTCACCCAACTGGTTGCCCAGGCCCTGGACCTGCTCGGCCAGCACTGCGGGATCGTCGGTACCCTGGGTACCGGTTTCCATGGTGCCCTGCACAGCGGGTTGCACACCACGCCGGACCCGATTGCCGTACAGGCGACCCTGGCTGACCTGAAGAAAGCCGGTGCCAAGGCGATCGCCATGGAAGTGTCCTCCCACGGCCTGCATCAGGGGCGTGTCAGCGCACTGGCGTTCGACGTGGCGGTGCTGACCAACCTGTCTCGCGATCACCTCGATTACCACGGCACCATGGAAGCCTATGGTGCCGAGAAGGCCAAGCTGTTCAGCTGGACCGACCTGAGCTGCCGGGTGATCAACCTCGATGATGATTTTGGTCGTCGGTTGGCGGCACATGAGCATGAGTCCCGGTTGATCACCTATAGCCTGGAAGACAGCAGCGCCTACCTGTATTGCCGCGACGCGCAGTTTGGCGACGAAGGCGTGCGTGCCACGCTGGTCACCCCGCAAGGCGAGCATCATCTGCGCAGCGCACTGCTCGGTCGTTTCAACCTGAGCAACGTGCTGGCGGCAGTGGGCGCATTGCTGGGACTGGATTACGCGCTGGATGAAATTCTCCGGGTGCTGCCACAGCTCGAAGGCCCGGCCGGTCGCATGCAGCGCCTGGGCGGCGGCGCCCGTCCCCTGGTGGTGGTGGATTACGCCCACACCCCGGATGCCCTGGAAAAAGTCCTGCTGGCCCTGCGCCCGCATGCCAAGGGGCAGTTGCGCTGCCTGTTCGGCTGTGGCGGCGACCGTGATCGCGGCAAGCGCCCGCTGATGGCGGAAGTGGTCGAGCGCCTGGCCGATAGCGTACTGGTAACCGACGACAACCCCCGGACCGAAGATGCCCTGCGGATTTTCGACGATATCCGTGCCGGTTTTGTCGCTGCCGATGCCGTGCGCTTCGTGGCCGGTCGCGGCCTGGCCATTGCCGAGCTGATCGCCGCGGCCAAGGCCGACGACGTGATCGTCCTGGCCGGCAAGGGCCATGAGGATTACCAGGAAATCAATGGCGAACGCCATGCCTTCTCCGACCTGGTAGAGGCATCGAAGGCACTGGATGCCTGGGAGGCCGCGCATGCTTGAAGCGATGAAGTTGAGTAACGTCGCCAATGATCTGTCGGGCCGTCTGGTCTCGGCCGATGCGAGTTTCTCCGGGGTAAGCATCGACAGCCGGGCGATCCAGCCGGGCCAGCTGTTTGTCGCCCTGACCGGCCCGCGTTTCGACGGGCACGATTACCTGAACGATGTCGCGGCCAAGGGCGCTGTCGCGGCACTGGTCGAGCGGGAAGTGCCGGGTAGCGGGCTGCCGCAGTTGCTGGTGCGTGATACCCGCCTGGCGCTGGGTCAGTTGGGCGCCTTGAACCGTGCCCGGTTTACCCGGCCGGTGGCGGCGATCACCGGATCCAGCGGCAAGACCACGGTCAAGGAGCTTCTCGCGAGCATCCTGCGTACCCGTGGGCTGGTGCTGGCGACCAGGGGCAACCTGAACAACGAACTGGGTGTGCCGTTGACCCTGCTCGAACTGGCGCCGGAACACAGTGCGGCGGTGATCGAACTGGGTGCTTCGCGCATTGGCGAAATCGCCTACACCGTCGCCATGACCAAGCCCCATGTGGCCATCTTGAACAATGCGGGAACCGCCCATGTCGGTGAGTTCGGCGGTCCCGACAAGATCGTCGAGGCCAAGGGCGAGATCATCGAAGGGTTGCAGGCTGATGGCGTGGCCGTGCTCAATCTGGACGACAAGGCCTTTGCCATCTGGAAAGCCCGAGCCGGTGCGCGCAAGGTGCTGAGTTTTGCCCTGGGCAACAGCGCCGCCGATTTCCACGGCAGTGATATTTCCCGCGATGCGCGTGGCTGTCCGCAGTTCGTACTGCACGGTCCCGACGGCGCGGCCCCAGTACAACTGAACCTGTTGGGCAGCCATAACGTTGCCAATGCCCTGGCCGCCGCCGCGGCTGCCCATGCGCTGGGGATTTCCCTGCCGGGCATCGTCGCCGGGCTGGAAGCTGTCCAGCCGGTCAAGGGCCGGGCGGTCGCGCAACTGGCCAGCAATGGCCTGCGGGTCATCGATGACACTTACAACGCGAACCCCACCTCAATGTGTGCGGCCGTTGATATACTCGCCGGCTTTTCCGGCCGCACCGTTCTGGTGCTCGGAGATATCGGCGAGTTGGGCGAGTGGGCGGAGCAGGGACATCATGAAGTAGGGGCTTACGCTTCAGGCAAGGTTTCAGCGCTTTACGCGGTGGGACCGATGATGGTCCACGCCGTCAACGCATTCGGCCAGCACGCTCGTCATTTCGCCAGCCAGGCCGATCTGATCGAGGCGCTTGGCGCCGAGCAAGACACCAATACCACCATTTTGATCAAGGGTTCGCGCAGCGCGGCGATGGAAAACATCGTCGCGGCTTTGTGCGGACCTGTGCCTCATGTGCATAAGGGAGAGACGCATTAATGCTGCTGCTGCTAGCGGAGTATCTGCAACAGTTCTACAAAGGCTTCGCGGTCTTTCAGTACCTGACCCTGCGCGGGATTCTCGGGGTGCTGACCGCGTTGTCTCTGTCGCTGTTTCTCGGCCCATGGATGATTCGTACCCTCCAGAGCCTGCAGATCGGTCAGTCGGTTCGCAACGACGGCCCGCAATCGCACCTTTCCAAGTCCGGCACGCCGACCATGGGTGGCGCGCTGATCCTGTCGTCCATCGGTATCAGCACCCTGCTGTGGGCCGATCTGCATAACCGCTATGTCTGGGTGGTGCTGCTGGTCACCCTGCTGTTCGGGGCCGTCGGCTGGGTCGACGATTACCGCAAGGTAATCGAAAAGAACTCCCGTGGCTTGCCCAGTCGCTGGAAGTATTTCTGGCAGTCGGTGTTCGGTCTGGGCGCGGCGATTTTCCTGTTCATGACCGCCCAGACCCCGGTGGAAACCACCCTGATCGTGCCCATGCTCAAGGATGTGAGCATCCCGCTGGGCGTGGGCTTCGTGATCCTGACCTATTTCGTGATCGTCGGTTCGAGCAACGCGGTCAACCTCACCGATGGCCTCGATGGCCTGGCGATCATGCCGACAGTGATGGTCGGCGGCGCGCTGGGGATCTTCTGCTACCTGTCGGGTAACGTGAAGTTCGCCGAATACCTGCTGATTCCCTATGTGCCGGGCGCGGGCGAACTGATCGTGTTCTGTGGCGCGCTGATCGGTGCCGGCCTGGGCTTCCTCTGGTTCAACACCTATCCGGCCCAGGTCTTCATGGGTGACGTTGGCGCACTGGCGCTGGGCGCTGCCCTGGGCACCATCGCGGTGATCGTCCGGCAGGAAATCGTCCTGTTCATCATGGGCGGCGTGTTCGTGATGGAAACCCTGTCGGTGGTGATCCAGGTGGCCTCTTTCAAGCTGACCGGTCGCCGCGTATTCCGTATGGCACCGATTCACCACCACTTTGAACTCAAGGGCTGGCCCGAGCCGCGCGTGATCGTCCGTTTCTGGATCATCACCGTGATTCTCGTGTTGATCGGCCTTGCCACCCTGAAGCTGAGGTAGAACACGTGTCGCTGATCGCTTCTGACCACTTCCGCATCATTGTCGGCCTCGGCAAGAGCGGCATGTCCCTGGTTCGCTTCCTGGCGAACCGGGGCGTTGCCTTTGCGGTGGCCGACACGCGGGACAATCCACCGGAGCTGGCCACGTTGCGCCGTGACTATCCGCAGGTGGAAGTGCGTTGTGGCGAGCTGGACGTGGAATTCCTCTGCCGTGCCGACGAGCTCTACGTGAGCCCCGGCCTGGCCCTGGCGACCCCGGCCCTGCAGGCGGCCGCGGCCCGTGGCGTGAAGCTGTCCGGCGATATCGAGCTGTTCGCGCGTAACGCGAAGGCGCCGATCGTCGCCATCAGCGGTTCCAATGCCAAGAGCACCGTGACCACCCTGGTCGGCGAGATGGCCGCGGCGGCCGGCAAGCGCGTGGCGGTCGGCGGCAACCTCGGGACCCCGGCGCTGGACCTGCTCAGTGACGATGTCGAGCTGTACGTGATGGAACTGTCGAGCTTCCAGTTGGAAACCACCGATCAGCTGGGCGCCGAAGTGGCGACCGTGCTCAATGTCAGTGAAGACCACATGGACCGCTACAGTGGCCTGCCGGCTTATCACCTGGCCAAGCACCGGATCTTCCGGGGCGCGAAACAGGTGGTGGTCAACCGCCAGGACGCGCTGTCCCGTCCGCTGATGAGTGAAGGCCTGCCGTGCTGGACCTTCGGCCTCGGCAAACCGGATTTCAAGGCCTTCGGCCTGCGTGAAGAAGATGGCGAGAAATACCTGGCCTTCGAGTTCCAGAACCTGATGCCGGTGCGCGAACTGAAGATCCGTGGTGTCCACAACCAGGCCAATGCCCTCGCGGCGCTGGCACTCGGGCATGCCGTGGGGCTGCCGTTCGACGCCATGCTTTCTAGCCTGAGGACTTTCGCCGGTCTTGAGCACCGCTGCCAATGGGTGCGCGAACTGCACGGCGTGAATTACTACAACGATTCCAAGGCCACCAATGTCGGTGCTGCCCTGGCCGCGATCGAAGGCCTGGGCGGCGATATTACCGGCAAGCTGGTGTTGATCGCCGGTGGCGATGGCAAGGGCGCTGACTTCAGCGGTCTGCGCGGCCCGGTCGCGGCCAATTGCCGGGCGGTGGTCCTGCTCGGCCGGGATGGCGAGCTACTGGCCAAGGCCCTCGGCGATGATGTGCCGCTGGTCCGTGCACAGACCCTGGACGAGGCTGTACAGCGCTGTGCCGAACTGGCCGAGTCGGGTGACGCGGTATTGCTGTCGCCGGCTTGCGCCAGTTTCGACATGTTCAAGAACTACGAAGAACGCGGGCGCCTGTTCGCCCAGGCCGTGGAGGGGTTGGTATGAATTTCAACATCATCAAACCTTATCCATCGCCGCTCATTACCGGACGTGGCGTCGACGTCGACTTCCCCATGCTCGCCGGTTGCCTGGCGCTGCTCGGGCTCGGACTGGTAATGATCACCTCGGCCTCGTCCGAAGTCGCAGCCGTGCAGTCGGGCAACGCGCTGTATCACATGATTCGCCACCTGATCTATCTGGTCATCGGCCTGGGCGCCTGTATCGCCACGATGATGGTGCCGATCGCCACCTGGCAGCGCATGGGCTTCATGATGCTGGTGGGTGCGTTCGGTTTGCTGGTGATGGTGCTGCTGCCGGGCATCGGCCGCGAAGTGAACGGCTCGATGCGCTGGATCGGCTTCAGTTTCTTCAACGTGCAGCCTTCGGAAATCGCCAAGGTCTTCGTGGTGATCTACCTCGCCGGTTATCTGGTGCGGCGGCAGAAGGAAGTGCGGGAAAGCTGGATGGGCTTCTTCAAGCCGTTCATCGTATTGCTGCCGATGGCCGGCCTGTTGCTGATGGAGCCGGACTTCGGCGCCACCGTGGTGATGATGGGTGCGGCCGCGGCGATGTTGTTCCTCGGCGGCGTGGGCTTGTTGCGCTTCGGTCTGATGGTCCTGCTGGCGGTGGTCGCGGTGGTGGTGCTGATCAAGGCGCAACCTTACCGGATGGCGCGTCTGACCACCTTTACCGACCCCTGGGCCGACCAGTTCGGTTCCGGTTACCAGTTGACCCAGGCGCTGATCGCCTTCGGTCGTGGGGAGTGGCTGGGTGTCGGCCTGGGCAACAGCGTGCAGAAACAATTCTACCTGCCGGAAGCCCATACCGACTTCGTGTTCTCCGTGCTGGCGGAAGAGCTGGGCGCCGTCGGCTCCCTGTGCACCGTCGCGCTGTTCGTGTTCGTCAGCGTGCGGGCGATGTACATCGGCTTGTGGGCCGAGAAGGCCAAGCAGTTCTTCGCCGCTTATATGGCCTATGGCCTGGCATTCCTGTGGATCGGTCAGTTCCTGATCAATATCGGCGTGAACGTCGGTCTGCTGCCGACCAAGGGCCTGACCTTGCCGTTCCTCAGTTATGGCGGCAGCTCGCTGGTGATCTGCTGTGCCTGTCTCGGCCTGTTGCTGCGTATCGAGTGGGAGAGTCGGACCCACCTGGGCAGCGAAGAGATGGAATTCGATGAAAGCGACTTTGCGGAGGACACTCCCCATGGGCGCTAACGTACTGATCATGGCCGGCGGTACCGGCGGCCACGTGTTCCCGGCGCTGGCCTGTGCCCGTGAGTTCCAGGCGCGGGGCTACACCGTGCACTGGCTGGGCACGCCACGGGGCATCGAAAACGAGCTGGTGCCGAATGCCGGCTTGCCGCTGCACCTGATCAATGTCGCGGGGCTGCGGGGCAAGGGCAAGCTGTCGCTGCTCAAGGCACCGTTTGTCCTGCTGAAAGCCGTCTGGCAGGCGCGCAAGGTGATTCGCCAACTGCAACCGGTCTGCGTGCTGGGCTTCGGTGGTTATGTCACCGGTCCCGGTGGCGTTGCCGCGCGGTTGGCCGGGGTGCCGGTGATCGTGCATGAGCAGAATGCCGTGGCGGGTACCGCCAATCGGCTGCTGGTGCCCTTGGCGGCCCGGGTCTGCGAAGCTTTTCCGAATACCTTCGGCGCCTCTGGAAAACGTCGGACCACCGGTAATCCGGTGCGTACCGAACTGTTCCTGGAAACCCCGCGCCAGGCCCTCGCCGGACGTCGCGCGCGCCTCCTGATCCTTGGCGGCAGCCTCGGTGCCGAGCCGTTGAACAAGTTGCTGCCGGAGGCCCTGGCCCAGGTGCCGGCCGAGTACCGCCCGGAAGTGTTCCACCAGGCCGGGCGCAATCATGACGAAGTCACCGCCGAACGCTACAAGGCGGCTGGCGTCGAGGCGCAGGTGGCACCGTTTATCAAAGACATGGCCCAAGCCTATGGCTGGGCCGACCTGGTGGTCTGTCGCGCAGGCGCCTTGACCGTCAGTGAACTGGCTGCGGCCGGTCTGCCTTCGTTGCTGGTGCCCTTGCCCCATGCGATCGATGACCACCAGACCCGCAATGCCGAATATTTGGCCGGGGAGGGCGCCGCCTTCCTGCTGCCGCAAAGAACGACTGGCGCCGCCGACCTGGCGGCACGCCTGACAGAGGTTTTGATGCAACCGGAACGACTGAACACCATGGCGAGCACCGCACGCCGCCTGGCCAAGCCCGATGCAACCCGCACCGTCGTCGAGATCTGCCTGGAGGTGGCCCATGGTTGAGAATCAGAAAGCCATGCCGCAACCGGAAATGCGCCGTATCCGCCGTATCCACTTCGTCGGTATCGGCGGCGTGGGCATGTGCGGGATCGCCGAAGTGTTGTTGAACCTGGGCTATGAAGTGTCCGGTTCCGACCTGAAAACCTCGCCGGTCACTGACCGGCTCGAATCGTTTGGCGCGCAGATCTTTATCGGTCACCGCTCCGAGAACGCCGCCAGCGCCGATGTGCTGGTGGTTTCCAGCGCCGTGAACAAGTCCAACCCGGAAGTCGCGACCGCCCTGGAGCGGCGTATCCCGGTGGTGCCACGGGCCGAGATGCTCGCCGAGCTGATGCGTTATCGCCACGGGATTGCCGTTGCCGGTACCCACGGCAAGACCACCACCACCAGCCTGATCGCCTCGGTGTTCGCCGCCGGCGGCCTGGACCCGACCTTCGTCATCGGTGGCCGCCTGAATGCCGCGGGTACCAATGCCCAGCTCGGCACCAGCCGCTACCTGATCGCCGAAGCCGATGAAAGCGACGCCAGCTTCCTGCACCTGCAGCCGCTGGTCGCGGTGGTCACCAACATCGACGCCGACCATATGGACACCTACGAGGGGGACTTCAACAAGCTGAAGAAGACCTTCGTCGAGTTCCTCCACAACCTGCCGTTCTACGGTCTGGCAGTGGTCTGCCTGGACGATCCGGTGGTGCGCGAGATTCTTCCGCAGATCGCCCGTCCGACCGTGACCTACGGGGTTCACGAAGACGCTGACGTGCGCGCGATCAATATCCGCCAGGCCGGCATGCAGACCCACTTCACCGTGTTGCGTCGCGACCGCGAGCCGCTGAACGTCTCGGTGAACATGCCGGGCAACCACAACGTGCTCAACTCCCTGGCGACCATCGCCATCGCCACTGACGAGGGCATCAGCGATGAAGCCATCGTCCAGGGCCTGTCGGGCTTCCAGGGCGTCGGTCGACGCTTCCAGGTCTACGGCGAATTGCCGGTGGACGGCGGCAGCGTGATGCTGGTCGACGACTACGGCCACCACCCGACCGAAGTCGCGGCGGTGATCAAGGCCGTGCGCGGTGGCTGGCCGGAACGCCGCCTGGTGATGGTCTACCAGCCGCACCGCTACACCCGTACCCGCGACCTGTATGACGATTTCGTCCAGGTGCTGGCCGACGCCAATGTACTGTTGCTGATGGAAGTCTACCCGGCTGGTGAAGAGCCGATCCCGGGGGCGGACAGCCGTCAGCTGTGCCGCAGTATCCGTCAGCGTGGCCAGCTCGACCCGATCTACATCGAGCGTGGCGTGGAACTGGCCCCGCTGGTCAAACCGCTGTTGCTGCCGGGCGACATCCTGCTGTGCCAGGGCGCCGGTGATATCGGTGGGCTCGCCCCGCAGTTGCTCAAGAGTGCGTTGTTCGCCGGCGCCGTTGCAGCAGTCAGCCCGGGGAAAACGAAATGACCGCTGCCTACGCCAACCTGTTCTCGACCCTCGAACCGAAAACTTTCGGCCGGGTCGCCGTGTTGTTCGGTGGCAAGAGCGCCGAGCGTGAAGTCTCGCTGAAGTCCGGTAACGCAGTGCTCGAAGCCCTGCAGAGCGGCGGTGTCGATGCGTTCGGCATCGACGTGGGCGACGACTTCCTGCAGCGCCTGCTGCACGAAAAAATCGACCGCGCCTTTATCATTCTTCATGGCCGCGGTGGCGAAGACGGCAGCATGCAGGGCCTGCTGGAGTGCCTGGGCATTCCTTACACCGGCAGCGGCATTCTCGCTTCGGCCCTGGCCATGGACAAGCTGCGCACCAAGCAGGTCTGGCACAGCCTGGGGATTCCGACGCCGCGTCATGCCGTGTTGAGTTCGGAGGCCGACTGTATTTGCGCCGGCGCGGAACTGGGTTTCCCTTTGATCGTCAAACCTGCTCATGAAGGCTCCAGTATTGGCATGGCCAAGGTGACCGGCGTCGATGAACTGATCGTCGCCTGGAAAGCCGCCGCCACCTACGACTCGCAAGTGTTGGTCGAACAATGGATCCAGGGTCCGGAGTTCACCATCGCCACCCTGCGCGGGCAGATCCTGCCACCGATCGCCCTCGGCACCCCGCATTCGTTCTATGACTACGACGCCAAGTACCTGGCTTCCGATACCCAGTACCGGATTCCGTGTGGCCTCGACAGCGACAAGGAAAAAGAACTGATGGACCTCACGGCGAAAGCCTGTGAGGCGCTCGGTATTGCCGGTTGGGCGCGTGCCGACGTGATGCAGGATGCCGATGGGCAGTTCTGGTTCCTGGAAGTCAACACCGCCCCGGGCATGACTGACCACAGTCTGGTGCCCATGGCGGCACGGGCGGCCGGTCTCGATTTCCAGCAGTTGGTGCTGGCGATCCTGGCGGAAAGTGTCGCCAGTCACGTAGAGCCGCGAGGTTAAACCATGCACGGCGCGCAGATTCGTCATCAGCCACCCGCACCCGGCCGTAACAAGCCGGTGCCGCGGGGTGCCAGCCGAATGGTGGCTAAAGAGCCGATGTCGGTGCGCCTGCCAAAAGCCAACTTCGGCTTTTTGAAGCGCCTGATGTGGCCGGTGTTGCTGGTGGCCCTGGGCTTCGGCACTTATGAAGGCGCCCAGCGCCTGTTGCCCTATGCGGATCGGCCGATCAGCAAGATCAACGTCCAGGGCGACCTCAGCTACATCAGCCAGCAGGCGGTGCAGCAGCGGATCGCGCCGTACGTCGCGGCGAGCTTCTTCACCATCGACCTGGCGAGCATGCGCGCCGAGCTGGAGACCATGCCGTGGATTGCCCACGCCGAGGTCCGGCGTGTGTGGCCGGACCAGGTGGTGATCCGCCTGGAAGAACAGCTGCCCGTGGCGCGCTGGGGCGACGAAGCGCTGTTGAACAACCAGGGCCAGGCGTTCGCGCCACGGGAACTGGCGAACTACGAACATCTGCCGCAGCTGTTCGGCCCGCAGCGGGCTCAACAGCAGGTGATGCAGCAGTACCAGGTCCTGAGTCAGATGTTGCGCCCGCTGGGCTTCTCCATCGCCCGGCTGGAACTGCGTGAGCGGGGCAGCTGGTTCCTGACCACCGGCGCAGGAAGCGCGGGGCCGGGTATCCAGTTGTTGTTGGGCCGCGACCATCTGGTCGAGAAGATGCGCCGTTTCATTGCCATTTATGAAAAAACGTTGAAAGAACAGATTACGAACATTGCCAGCATCGATCTGCGTTACTCCAACGGCCTGGCCGTCGGATGGCGGGAACCTGTGGCGCCCGTGACGGCCAAACCCGCCGTTGCGAAGAATTAAGAAGAGGCAGGACCATGGCAAACGTGCAAAGCGGCAAAATGATCGTCGGACTGGATATCGGTACCTCCAAGGTGGTGGCGCTGGTAGGCGAGGTCGCGGCCGATGGCACGCTGGAAATCGTCGGTATCGGTACCCATCCTTCGCGCGGCCTGAAGAAGGGCGTGGTGGTGAATATCGAGTCCACCGTGCAGTCGATCCAGCGCGCGGTAGAAGAAGCGCAACTGATGGCCGGTTGCCGGATCCACTCGGCGTTCGTCGGCGTGGCGGGCAATCACATCCGTAGCCTGAATTCCCACGGCATCGTCGCGATCCGTGATCGCGAAGTCAGCTCGGCGGATCTCGAGCGTGTACTGGACGCGGCCCAGGCCGTGGCGATCCCGGCTGACCAGCGGGTCCTGCACACCCTGCCGCAGGACTACGTGATCGATAACCAGGAAGGTGTTCGCGAGCCTCTGGGCATGTCCGGCGTACGCCTGGAAGCCAAGGTCCACGTGGTCACCTGCGCGGTGAACGCGGCACAGAACATCGAGAAGTGCGTGCGTCGCTGCGGCCTGGAAATCGACGACATCATCCTCGAGCAACTGGCCTCCGCCTACTCGGTGCTGACCGACGACGAGAAAGAGCTGGGCGTCTGCCTGGTGGACATCGGCGGCGGTACCACCGACATCGCGATTTTCACCGAAGGCGCCATCCGCCACACCGCCGTGATCCCGATTGCCGGTGACCAGGTGACCAACGACATCGCCATGGCGCTGCGCACCCCGACCCAGTACGCCGAAGAGATCAAGATCCGCTACGCCTGCGCCCTGGCCAAGCTGGCCGGTGCCGGTGAGACCATCAAGGTCCCGAGCGTCGGCGATCGTCCGCCGCGCGAGCTGTCCCGCCAGGCCCTGGCCGAAGTGGTCGAGCCGCGCTACGACGAGTTGTTCACCCTGATCCAGGCCGAGCTGCGTCGCAGCGGCTACGAAGACCTGATCCCGGCCGGCATCGTCCTGACCGGCGGTACTTCGAAGATGGAAGGCGCGGTCGAACTGGCCGAGGAAATTTTCCACATGCCGGTGCGTCTGGGCGTGCCGCACACCGTCAAGGGGCTGTCGGACGTGGTCCGCAACCCGATCTATTCAACTGGGGTAGGGCTGTTGCTGTACGGGCTGCAAAAGCAGTCGGACGGCATTTCCCTGTCCGGCTACAACGGCGGCAACAGAAACGACTATCGCGATGAAGAACAGAAAGCACCGGTGCTGGAGCGTTTGAAACGCTGGGTACAGGGCAACTTTTAAAGTTTCAAAGCAGTAGAAGTAGGCGAAAAAACTAGAGAATGAAAGGAGAGGGAACATGTTCGAACTCGTAGACAACGTCCCACAAAGTCCGGTAATCAAGGTTATCGGCGTCGGCGGTGGCGGCGGCAACGCTGTCAACCACATGGTCAAGAGCAACATTGAAGGCGTCGAGTTCATCTGCGCCAACACCGATGCCCAGGCGCTGAAGAACATCGGCGCGCGGACCATCCTGCAACTGGGCACCGGCGTGACCAAGGGCCTTGGCGCTGGCGCCAACCCGGAAGTCGGTCGTCAGGCCGCCCTGGAAGACCGCGAGCGTATCGCTGAAGTGCTGCAAGGCACCAACATGGTCTTCATCACCACCGGCATGGGTGGCGGTACCGGTACCGGTGCGGCCCCGATCATCGCCGAAGTGGCCAAGGAAATGGGCATCCTCACCGTTGCGGTGGTGACCCGTCCGTTCCCGTTCGAAGGCCGCAAGCGCATGCAGATCGCCGATGAGGGCATCCGCGCGCTGAGCGAAAGCGTCGACTCGTTGATCACCATTCCCAACGAGAAGCTGCTGACCATCCTGGGTAAGGACGCCAGCCTGCTGTCGGCTTTCGCCAAGGCGGACGATGTACTGGCCGGTGCCGTTCGCGGTATCTCCGACATCATCAAGCGTCCGGGCATGATCAACGTCGACTTTGCCGACGTACGCACCGTGATGAGTGAAATGGGCATGGCGATGATGGGCACTGGCTGTGCCAGCGGTCCGAACCGTGCACGTGAAGCCACCGAAGCGGCGATCCGCAACCCGTTGCTCGAAGACGTGAACCTGCAAGGTGCACGCGGCATCCTGGTGAATATCACCGCCGGTCCTGACCTGTCCCTGGGTGAGTACTCCGACGTCGGTAGCATCATCGAAGCCTTCGCTTCCGAGCACGCCATGGTCAAGGTCGGTACCGTTATCGATCCGGACATGCGCGACGAGCTGCACGTGACCGTGGTCGCCACCGGCCTGGGCGCGAAAATAGAGAAGCCGGTCAAGGTGATCGACAATACCCTGCAGACCACTCAGTCCGCCGCCGCACCAGCACCTGCCCGTCAGGAACTGCCGTCGGTGAACTACCGTGACCTGGATCGTCCGACCGTCATGCGCAACCAGGCCCAGGCCGGTGCTGCGACTGCCGCGAAGATGAACCCGCAAGACGACCTGGACTATCTGGACATCCCGGCTTTCCTGCGTCGCCAGGCCGATTGATGGAATGTATCAGGAGTATTAGGGTGATTGGTGTTCAGCAAAGGCCTGGTCTGCTATCATCGCCAGCCTTTGTTGATACCTGTTCGCAATTTGCGCTGAAGCGGCCCATGCCATGATTAAACAACGCACCCTGAAAAATATTATCCGTGCTACAGGTGTCGGCCTGCACTCCGGCGAGAAGGTCTACCTGACCCTCAAGCCAGCGCCTGTGGACACCGGCATCGTGTTTTGTCGCGCCGACCTCGACCCTGTGGTGCAGATCCCTGCGCGCGCGGAAAACGTTGGCGAAACCACTATGTCGACCACGTTGGTCAACGGTGACGTCAAGGTGGACACGGTGGAGCACTTGCTCTCGGCCATGGCCGGCCTGGGCATCGATAACGCCTACGTCGAGCTCTCCGCGTCCGAAGTCCCGATCATGGATGGTAGCGCCGGACCCTTCGTATTCCTGATTCAATCTGCCGGCCTGGAAGAACAGGACGCAGCCAAGAAGTTCATCCGCATCCTGCGTGAAGTCACAGTGGAAGACGGCGACAAGCGCGCCACTTTCGTGCCTTTCGAAGGTTTCAAGGTGAGCTTCGAGATCGATTTCGATCACCCGGTGTTCCGTGACCGCACCCAGAGTGCCAGCGTGGATTTTTCCAGCACTTCGTTCGTAAAAGAAGTCAGCCGCGCCCGGACCTTTGGTTTCATGAGTGATATCGAGTACCTGCGCAAGCACAACCTCGCACTCGGCGGTAGCGTGGAAAACGCCATCGTGGTCGATGCAGACGGTGTTCTGAACGAAGACGGCCTTCGTTATGAAGACGAATTCGTGAAGCACAAGATCCTGGACGCCATTGGTGACCTCTACCTGCTGGGCAATAGCCTGATTGGTGAGTTCAAGGGCTTCAAGTCGGGCCACGCACTGAACAACCAGCTCCTGCGCAAGTTGATTGAGCAGACCGATGCCTGGGAAGTCGTGACCTTCGAAGACGCCAGCACCGCGCCGATCTCTTACATGCGTCCTGTTGCGGCCGTGTAACGACTCTCTCCTTTTGTTGTTTTTAAAAGCCGCCTTCGGGCGGTTTTTTTTATCCGCCGACAGGGATATGCAACGCCCGGTCGCGTTTCAGGCAGGATCACGGAAAACTCTTCGCCGCCATAATGCGCCGCGATGTCGCCAGGGCGGCGAATGCCGTCGCTGATCACCCGTGCCAGGCGTTTCAGCGCTTCATCACCGAGCGGATGACAAGGTTTATTGACGCATACATAGATTCCACGCAAGAAAAAGGCCAGTTCCAAGGTGCCGGCCCTCTGAGTTTTCGGGGAGCATTGTTCAGGCCGGCAGGTAGATCCCGAAGGTATTGATGCCGTCGCCGCTGCGCACGAACACATCGCCGCCATGCATCAGTGCGATCGCCTTGACGATAGCCAGGCCCAGACCGTGGTTGGCGCCGCTGTTGCTGCGCGAGGCGTCGACCCTATAGAAACGCTCGAACAGGCGTGACAGGTGTTCGCTGGCGATGGTTTCCCCGGGGTTGGACACGGCGATTGCCACCTGCTCGCCCTCCTGGCTGATACGCACCACGATCACCTGTCCAGGCGCGGTGTGTTGCACCGCATTGCTCAACAGGTTGATCAGGGCCCGGCGCAGGTGGGCGATCTCGATCTGCACCTGGGCATCGCCGCTGACCTCGACCCTCACCTGGGCGTCTTCGAGGATGAAGTCCAGGTAATCCAGGGTCGTCGCGACTTCCCCGGCCAGGGACGTGGTGATCAGCTTGGTGGCCTTGCTGCCCTGGTCGGCGCTGGCGAGGAACAGCATGTCATTGATGATCGAGCGCAGCCGCTCCAGCTCTTCGAGGTTCGATTGCAGCACTTCGAAATAATGCTCCGCGGAACGTCCGCGGGTCAGCGCCACCTGGGTCTGGCCGATCAGGTTGGTCAGTGGCGAGCGCAGTTCGTGAGCGACATCGGCATTGAACGATTCCAGTCGCGAATAGGCCTGCTCCACCCGTTCCAGGGTCGAGTTGAAGGAGTTGACGAACTGGCTGAGTTCCGGCGGCAGCGGCGACAGTTGCAGGCGTCCGGTCAAGCGTGGCGGTGCCAGCTTGCGGGCTTCCTGGGACAGCTTGATCAGCGGCTTCAGGCCGATCCGCGCCACCCAGTACCCCAGGGCCGAAGCCAGCAGAACGCCGACGATGGCCAGGCCGATCAGAGCGATCAGCAACTGATGCTGGGTCTGCCAGAACGTCTCGGTATCGATGGCGATCAGGAACTGCAGCGGCGGCCGTTGATCCTTGGCCGGCATGGTGTTGAGCAAGACCTTGAACGGGTAGGCGTGTCCCGGCAGGCGCAGGTCGCGCATGCCCTTGGGGCCGGCGGCGAAGGCGCGGATCTGCGCATCGGGATTACCGTATTCATAGTTGGGATCACTGCTGACCACCCAGAAGCGGATGCGCTTGTCTTCTTCGCCCAACTGCTTGAGCTTGGCGTTGATCTTCACCCAGTGGTCCGGGGTGCCGAAGCGATTGACCGAGGATTCGAGCACGCTGTAGCGCGCATCCAGTTCGGCCTCGGGCAACAGGCCCAGGCCCTTGTCGACCTGCTGGTACAGGGCCCCGCCGATCAGCAGGAACACCAGCATCGCCACCAGGCTGAACAGCCCGCTCAGGCGCAGGGCGATGGAGTTAGTCGACACTGCGACTCTCCAGCACATAGCCCATGCCCCGGATGGTGTGCAGCAGTTTCTGTTCGAACGGCCCGTCGAGCTTGGCCCGCAGGCGCTTGATCGCCACCTCGACGACGTTCGCGTCGCTGTCGAAATTGATGTCCCAGACCATTTCGGCAATCGCCGTCTTCGACAGGATTTCGCCCTGGCGCCGGGCCAGCACGCTGAGCAGCGAGAACTCCTTGGCGGTCAGGTCCAGGCGGCTGCCGGCACGGCTGGCCTTGCGGCTGATCAGGTCGACCCACAGATCGGCGACGCTGATCTGCACGGGCTCGTGGCCGCCGCCACTGCGCCGGGTCAGGGCCTGCAGGCGCGCCACCAGTTCAAGAAAGGAAAACGGCTTGCCCAGGTAATCGTCGGCGCCGTCGCGCAGGCCGCGGATACGATCCTCGACACGCTCGCGGGCGGTGAGCATGATCACCGGCGTCTGCTTGCGCGCCCGCAGTGCCTTGAGTACGCCGAAACCGTCGAGCTCCGGCAGCATCACGTCGAGGATGATCACCGCGTAGTCGCTTTCCAGCGCCAGGTGCAGCCCACCGACACCGTCACGCGCCAGGTCGACGGTATAACCCTGCTCCGTCAGGCCGCGATGCAGGTAGTCGGCGGTCTTCTCTTCATCTTCGATAATCAGAACACGCATGACCCAGCCTCAATGAGTGATCGCCGGCACGCTTGCCGGTTGGGGCCGATGGAATAGCCGCTCGAGCCACAAGTATATGACGGGTGTGGTGAACAGCGTCAGCGCCTGGCTTACCAGCAGGCCACCGACCACGGCGATACCCAGGGGTTGGCGCAGCTCGGCACCGGTACCGTGGCCGAGCATCAGCGGCAGGGCGCCGAGCAGGGCGGCCAGGGTGGTCATGATGATCGGTCGGAACCGGGTGATACAGGCCTTGTAGATCGCTTCCTCCGGTGACAGGCCGCCACGCTGGGCTTCCAGGGCGAAGTCGATCATCAGGATGCCGTTCTTCTTCACGATACCGATCAGCAGCACCAGGCCGATCAGCGCCATGATCGAGAAGTCCTGGCCCAGCAGCCACAGCATGATCAGCGCGCCGAGACCGGCGGACGGCAGGGTGGAGATGATCGTCAGCGGGTGCACGAAACTCTCGTAGAGCACCCCGAGAATGATGTAGACCGCCACCAGCGCGGCGAGGATCAGCCACGGCTGGCTCGCCAGGGAACTCTGGAAGGCCTGGGCCGCGCCCTGGAAACTGCCGCTGATGGAAGCCGGCATGCCGATCTCGTTCTTCGCCTGGTTGAGCATCAGCACCGCGTCGCCCAGGGCTATGCCGGGCGACAGGTTGAACGACAGGTTGGCGGCCGGGAACATGCCGTCATGGGCGATGGACAGCGGGCCGCTGGTGGGTACGTCGAAACGCGCCAGGGCCGACAGCGGGACCATTTCGCCGGTCAGTGGCGAACGCAGGTAGAAGTAGTTCAGGCTTTCGGCCTTGCCGCGCTGGGCCGCATCCAGTTCGAGGATCACGTTGTACTGGTTGGTCTCGGTCTGGTACTCGTTGATCTGGCGCTGGCCGAAGGCATCGTAGAGGGCTTCGTCGACATCGCTGGCGGTCAGGCCGAAACGCGCGGCGGCACTGCGGTCGATATTGATATGGGTGATGCTGCCGCCCAGTTGCAGGTCGTTGGACAGGTCGCGGAACGCCGGGTTGGCCCGCAGTTTCTCGGTCAGACGCTGGGTCCAGGTGTTGAGCGTGTCACCGTCGTTGCTCTTGAGCACGTACTGGTACTGGGCCCGGCTCGGTCCGGAACTGAGGTTGATGTCCTGGCCGGCCCGCAGGTAGAGGACGATGCCGGGGATCCTCATCAGTTGCGGACGGATCCGGTCGATAAAGGCGCTGGCGGAGACATCCCGCTGGTCCTGTGGCTTGAGGGCGATCCAGAAGCGACCGTTGGCGATGGTCTGGTTACTGCCCGAGACACCCACCGAATGGGAGAACGCCTGCACCGCCGGGTCGGCCGCGACGATCTCGGCGAGGGCCTTGTGCTTGGCGACCATATCGGTGAAGGACACATCGGCGGCGGCCTCGGTGGTGCCGAGGACGAAGCCGGTGTCCTGGACCGGGAAGAAACCCTTGGGAATGAACACATAGCCGGCAATCGCCAGGCACAGGGTGACGCAGAACAGCCCGAACATGGTTTTCTGGCGCGCCAGGGCGCGACGCAGGTTGCGCTCGTAGGCGGCCAGCAGGCGTTCGCCGAAGGTCGCTTTCGAATGTTCGTGGTGCACCGGCGCGCGCATGAACAGCGCGGCCAGGGTCGGTGCCAGCGTCAGCGAGACCACCACCGAAATCAGGATGGTCGAGGTGGCGGTCAGGGCGAACTCCTTGAACAACCGGCCGACCACACCGCCCATGAACAGCAGCGGAATGAACGCGGCGATCAGTGAGAAGCTGATGGACACCACGGTAAAGCCGATTTCCCCGGCGCCCTTGATCGCCGCCTCGCGCATGCCGTCACCGGCCTCGAGGTGACGGTGGATGTTTTCCACGACGACGATGGCATCGTCCACCACGAAACCCACGGCGATGACGATCGCCACCAGGGTCAGGTTATTCAGGCTGAAGCCCATCACGTACATCAAGGCAAAGCTGGCCACCAGCGAGACACCGAGCACCGAGGAGACGATCAGGGTTGCCGACAACTGGCGCAGGAACAACGCCATCACCGCCACCACCAGCATGATGGCGATCAGCAGGGTCATTTCCACTTCATGCAGCGAGGCACGGATGGTCTGGGTGCGGTCGATCAGTACCTTGACCTGCACCGAGGCCGGCAGCATGGCTTCCAGGCCGGGCAGGGCGGCCTGGACGCGGTCCACGGTCTCGACAATGTTGGCCCCCGGCTGGCGGAAAACCACCAGGTTCACCCCTGGCTCGCTACCGGACCAGGCTTGCACGTAGGCGTCCTCGGACCCGCGGATGACCCGGGCGACATCCTTGAGCTGGACCGGTGCACCGTTCTTGTAGGAGACGATCAACTGGCCGTACTCCTCCGGCTGGAACAACTGGTCGTTGGTCGACAGGGTGGAAATGCTCGACTTGCCGTAGAGCGCGCCCTTGGCCAGGTTGAGGCTGGTCTGCTGGATCGCCAGGCGCACGTCCGCCAGGGTCAGGCCCACGGCCGCCAGCTTGTCGGCCGACGCCTGGACGCGGATCGCCGGGCGCTGCTGGCCGGTAATGGAAATCTGGCCGACGCCGTCGATCTGGCTGAGCTGGCGCGCCAGCAGGGTTTCAGCGTAGTCACTGAGCTCGGTGCCGGGAATCTGGCTGGAACTGACGCTGAAAATCAGCACCGGGCTGTCCGCCGGATTGACCTTGCGCCAGGTGGGCAGGGTCGGCATGTCCTTGGGCAGCTTGCCCGAGGCGGTGTTGATCGCCGCCTGGACTTCCTGGGCGGCGGTATCGATGCTCTTGCTGAGGGTGAACTGCAGCGTCAGGGTGGTCGACCCCAGGGCGCTGCTGGAGGTCATCTGGGTCATGCCCGGGATGGCGCTGAACTGCACTTCCAAGGGTGTTGCCACCGAGGACGCCATGGTCTGCGGGCTGGCACCGGGCAACTGGGCCGAGACCTGGATGGTCGGGAACTCAGCCTCCGGCAATGGCGCCAGGGGCAGGCGCGGGAAGGCGATCAGCCCGAGCAGGACCAGGGCGAAGGTGAGCAGGATGGTCGCCACCGGATGATCGATGCACCAGGCGGAAACGCCGCGACTTTCCTTGATCATGGCTTGGGCTCCACCGCCACGGCCTGTTCAGCCAACTTGGGTTCGCCGAGGATTTCGACCTGGGAGCTGGGCTTGAGCCGCGACTGGCCATCGCTGACCAGCACATCGCCGGCCTGCACGCCCTTGATGATATTCAGGTCGCTGTCCTGGTAGGGCATTTCCACCGGGACGATTTCCACGCCCTTGTCCTTGACCCGGTAGACGTAGTAACCGTCCAGCCCGCGCTGTACCACTGAGGGCGGAACGACCAGGGCGCCATGGTCGAGGGCGGTCTGGATCTTGATGTTCACCAGTTGGCCCGGCCAGAGCTTCTGGGCCTCGTTGCTGAATTCGGCCTTGGCCTTGATGGTGCCGGTGGTGGCCGCGACCTGGTTGTCGATCAGCGTCAGGTGACCCGCGCCGAGCAGCGTTCCGGTGTGCCCGTCGTCACCCAGGTAGGCATCTACCGTGGCCGGCTTGGCTGTACCGAGCAGGCCTTGCAGGGTCGGCAGCATCTGCTGGGGGAGGGAGAACTCCACGGCGATCGGATCGATCTGGGTCACGGAGAACAGGCCCTGGGCATCGCTCATGCGCAGGAAGTTGCCTTCGTCCACGGCGCGGATACCGACCCGGCCGGTGACCGGCGAATGAATCTGGGTGTAGGAGAGCTGTACCTGGGCAGCGGCAATCGCTGCCTGGTTGCCCTGGGCGGTGGCCTTGAGCTGATTGACCAGGGCCTGTTGCTGATCGTAGGTCTGTTTCGAAATGCCGTTGTCGACGGTCAGCAGCTTGTAGCGCTTGAGATCGATTTCCGCGACCTGCAACTGCGCCTGGCTTTGCGCCAGCTGGGCCTTGGCCTGGGACAGGCTGGCCTGGATCGAACGGTCGTCGAGGGTCGCCAGCAGGTCACCTTCCTTGACCAGCTGCCCTTCCTTGACCAGCAGCCGGGTGAGGATGCCGTCGATCTGCGGACGGATCACCACGCTGTGCAGCGACAGCACCGTGCCGATACCAGTGGCGTAGCGCGGCACATCCCGTTGCGCGACGTTGATCACCTTGACCGGTATCGCCAGGTTGCCGGCCTGTTTGGTATGGGCCGGACGGGTCAGTGCCCAGGCCGCCCCGGCGGCCACGACCAGAATCACGACAAGGCCCAACACGGTTTTTTTCTGGATGTGCATGCTGTCAAAACGCCGGGACAAGGAATGGGAAGGTGAATGCTGGCAGAACAGTAGCCTCTTTATAACCCCATGACCCGGTCAGCACGGTGACGGCTAACTGACACGGCTGTCAGCCAGGGGCTCGCGGCAAGCCCGGTACGAAGTGGCGAGGGAGACCATTAAAGGAATGGTGGGCATGGACGATAACCGGATAAGTACCCCAGCTTATTCAATAGCCTGTTTTCCAAAGATATGTATTTCGCGGAGCAGTGCTATCAAGGTACTGGCGTGTTTAATCGAATATAAAAAGTCCTACGGATATTCCCCGTTTTTCAGTGGAGTGCTTTCAAGTGGGCTTTACTTGATAAGGGGTTCCCCAGGTTTGGGAGTACTGGATATGAAATACACATTGTCGTTGTTCGGTATCTTGCTGTTGATGGGAGTTTGCTCCACGGTACAGGCGGCCGCGCTCAATAGCGGGCAGATCCGATTTACCGGACAGATCGTCGAGGCCGCCTGCGAAGTGTCGTCGTCGGGTTCGGCAAATGCCCACGGTGTTTTACAACGCATCCAGGTAGCGCCGGGTGTCGTAGTGTCGGTCGACACTGCGGACAATGCCTGCAGCGGCGGTGCCCGGCCCTTCAATGCAAGTTACCAACCCTTGTCGAACGGGGCTTCCAGCATCACCACGGTCTCCCCCAAGGGCATTGTGGTGATCACGTACTTGTAGAACTGTACGTGTGGCGAAGCATAAGCGCTGCCTGGACCGTATACAGTCGGGCGGCGTGCCCTGAAATATCCGGCGTGAAGTTGACTCTTCGCAGTGATGTCGCTGATCAGCAAGAGCAACTTGTTGATCGGTATAATTAAAGTGGCTCCGGGAAGTTTCGGTGATTTATGGATATTTCGTTTAATTTCGACGATTTTCATCTTTTTGTTTTTAATCTTAAACACTGCTCTGGTCATTTTTCTGTGTCCGCCGAATGACATGTTTCTCTGACAGAGGCAGATGTCCTGCTTTCGCGTTAAATCGGCTGCCTGAATCAGGCCCGGTCTGATAGTTCGATTCACGATCCACGACTATATTGGCCGCCACCCAAGTGATGGGTGCAAACGATTAACTCGAAGGATTGTGTTCGCATGAAAAAGATTTCCCTGACGTTGGCTTTATTGGGTGCCGCCCTGGGCGTGACCGGCTCCGCCCACGCCGCCAACGGTGGCACGCTGAACTTTACCGGTGCACTGACCAATACCAGTTGCGATGTGTCGTCCGGCGGCGGGTCCGCCGACAATATTCCGGTCGACCTCGGGCGTGTTTCCTTTGCCGATATCGGCAACCGCACCGAATCCCGTCTGGGCACGGCCAAGGACATCGATCTGTTGGTGACCTGCCTGCAACCGGCGGCGGAAAACACGGTGCACATGTCATTCCGCCCGGCCCAGGTCGACCAGAATGACGCTTACCTGCTGACCACCGCCGGTGCGGCCAAGGGCGTGGGTATCGGCCTGATACGCCGGGACAACGATAACTTCCTGAATATCCAGGACCCCACCGACACCATCGACGGCATTCTCCAGCCCAGCGGCAGCGGTTCCAGCGGCACCCTGGCCTTGCGGGCGGTGTTCGTGAAGAACGGCGTGGCCACGGTGCCGGGCGCGGCCACCGGTACAGTGCCTTTCGTACTGACCTACAACTGAGTGGTTGTTTCGAACGGAGCTGCAAAGCTCCGTTTTTTTATTGGCTATAGATGGGTCGCAACATGTGCAAGTTGATGACGTCGATGATCGGCATGGCGTTGGTCGTGTGGACAGGAGTCCATGCGCAGGCGGGGATTGTGCTCAATGCCACTCGGCTGGTGTACCCGGCACAGCACAAGGAAGCCGTGCTCAGTGTCTTGAACAAGAATCGCTCGACGATCCTCCTGCAGTCCTGGCTGGAGGCCGAGGATCCCGCGGATGGAGAGTTGCCCTTTGCCGTTGTGCCACCCCTGGTGCCGCTGTCCGGAGGCGGGCGGCAAACGGTACGGATCATTCACTCGGGTGCCGAGATGCCGACCGACCGGGAATCGCTGTTCTGGCTGAATGTCCAGGAAGTACCGCAGGCGAGCGAACAGGAGAACGTGCTGCAGATCGGCATTCGCCAGCGGATCAAGGTGCTCTATCGTCCTCGCCAGATTATGGCCGATCCGGAACAGGCGCCCCGGCAATTGCGTTGGCGCCTCAAGCCCGACGGCACGCTGGTGGTGAGCAATACGGGGCCGTTCCACGTCAGCCTGGTGGATATCGAACTGTTCGGTGTCGCTGGCCGTTTGATACACCGCAAGAACGCGATGCTGGCTCCCGGGCAGGCGCAGGTGTTCGAACTGCCTGCCCCGGTGACGGAGCAGCAGGCGCGGCTGAGCTTCAAGAGCATCAATGACCACGGTGCCGTCGTGCCTTATCAGCTTTCCAGCCGCGACTGGAAAACCGGCCAGGCCTTGTGGGTCGAGAATTAGCGCGCTCGCGCTGAGCATCTCTTTCAATTTCAAGTTCGCCGCACCCTCGCAAGAGCCCGTGCGCGAAGGCGTTCGCCTTTGACAAATACCTCGAGACATTGAGTGAAGGTTACAAATGGACTGGCTTTATCGAAGAACAAAGGAAGTTCTGGTGTCATCGTGTCGTGGGAAAAGGGAGGCCGCGACACGCCCTCTGTTGCAACACATGAATCGCCAGGCGGTCATCCCCCTGGGCCTGTGCCTGCTGGTGCCGGACCTGACCTTGGCGGACCCGGCCGTTGCGGACTCGGGCGGCGAGTCGGTCAGGTTCAATACCGCCTTTATCCATGGCGGCGAGCAGCCGGCGGATATCAAGGCGTTCCTGGAGGGCAACAGCGTCTTGCCCGGCCTCTACCGGGTGGATATCTACCTGAACCGCGTACTCAGTGCCCGCCGGGATGTGCGTTTCAGTCGCGATACCCTCACAGGAAGGGTGGAGCCGTGCCTGACCCTGGCCCTGCTGCAGGACCTCGGGCTTGATCCCGAGCGGCTCAAGGCCCTGGCCGAACTGCCGGAGCAGGCGGCCCCCGAACACTGTTTCGACCTCGGCAAGCTGGACCAGGCCAGCGTCGACTACCAACCCAATACCCTGGCGCTCAACCTCAGCGTGCCGCAGATCGCACTGCGCCGCAGCGCCCGTGGCTACCTGTCGCCGGAGTTGTGGGACGAAGGGGTCGGCAGCGGCTTTATCAGCTACAGCTTCAGCGGCAATCGCCGCGAACTCGATCGACAGAAAACCGACAGCTATTACTTGGGCCTGCGCAATGGCCTGAACCTCGGCGCCTGGCGTTTGCGCAACGAGTCCTCGCTGGTGCGCTCGGACCGGCAATCCTCGCGCTTCACCAGCAACCAAACCTATGCCCAGCGCGACCTCACCGCCTGGAAAGGCCAACTGACCCTCGGCGAGACCTACAGCGATTCACGGGTGTTCGACAGCATACGTTTCCGCGGCGCCCAGGTGGCCTCGGACGACGGCATGCTGCCCGACAGCGCACGGGTCTATGCGCCGACCATCCGTGGCGTGGCGGAAAGCAACGCGACGGTGGAGATTCGCCAGAACGGCTACCTGCTGTACAGCTCGAACGTACCGCCCGGACCGTTCGAGATCAGTGACTTCTACCCCAGCGGCTCCAATGGCGACCTGCTGGTGACGGTGATCGAGGCGGACGGTCGCCGTCGCACCTTTATCCAGGCATTCGCCTCGCTGCCCTTGATGCTGCCCAAGGGCACTTTCAGCTACAGCGTCGAAGCCGGGCAATACGACAGCAACGACGACCGCGACGAGAATCCGGGCTTTGCCAGCACCACGCTGATCTACGGCCTGAGTGAACTGATCACCGGCTTCGGTGGCGTACAACTGGCCGAGGATTTCCAGGCCAGCAACCTTGGCCTGGGGGTCAATACCGGCCTGGGCGCGGTGTCGGCGGACCTGACCCATTCGGTCAGCCGCCAGGCCACCACCGATATCGGCGGGCAGAGCGTGCGCCTGCGTTATGCCAACACCCTGAATGCCACGCGGACCACCTTTGCCCTGGCGGGCTATCGCTACTCCAGCGAGCACTACCGCAGCTTCGACCAGCATGTCGACGAGCGCAGCAACCTGGTACAGAACCAAGTCGGCCGGGCCCGCGATCGTTTCGATATCACCCTGAGCCAGCCCGTGGCGACCGGGACCTTCAGCTTTACCGCGCTCGAACAGCGGTTCTGGAACCTGCCCGGCAAGTCGCGCCAGTTCAACGCGACCTATGGCGGGTACTGGCGCGACCTCAGTTACAGCCTGTCGGTGGATCGAACCCAGGCCATGGCTATCAATGGCCGGGTCGACACCGATCATCAGTTCACCTTGACGCTGTCATTGCCCCTGGGACGTCATGAAAGCTCGACCCGTGCCTCGCTGACGGCGGTGCGCGACAGCCAGGGCGACTCCAGTGCCATGGCCGGCCTGAGCGGGCGCGTGCTGGAGCAGAATGCGTTCTATTCGGTGCTGGCCGGCAATGACGGTTCCGGTGCCCGTGCCGGTTCCGCCAGTGTCAACGCCACGACCTCGGTCGGGCGTTTCGAGGCCGGCTACAGCCATGGCGAGGACTTCAACAGCTGGAACATCGGTGCCCGTGGCTCGCTGGTCGCCCACGGTGGTGGCGTGAACCTCGGGCAATCCCTGGGCGACACCTTCGCGCTGGTTGAGGTGCCGGGTGTGCGTGGGGCGCGTTTCAACAACTTCAGCGGGGTCGAGACGGGGCGCAATGGTTATGCCGTGCTGCCTTATGCACAGCCTTACCGCGCCAACTGGATCAGTCTGGATACCCGCGACCTGGGCGCGGACGTGGAGGTCGAGAACGCCATCGCCCAGGTGGTGCCGCGCCGTGGTTCATCGACCCTGGTGCGCTTCAACGCCAGTGCCGGTCGCCGGGTGCAGTTCGAGCTGAGCCTGGCCGATGGCAGTGCGCTGCCGTTGGGGGCCAGTGTCCAGGATGCCGACGGCAAGCAACTGGCGGTGGTCGACCCGACCAGCCGGGCGCTGGTGCTCAGTGACCGGGAGGAGGGGACGTTGCAGGTGAAAGGGTCGGGACAGAGTTGCCAGTTCCATTTCCGCCTGCCACCGCGAGACCCGCAACTGGCCTATGACCGGGTCAAGGGGGTCTGCCAATGAAGCTCGTGCAGGTATTGCTTCTGATGTTGAGCCTGGCTGCGTCGGGGGCGGTCCAGGCAACGGTATCCCTGAGCGGCACGCGACTGGTGTTCGACGGACGCTTCACCGATGTGAGCATCGAGGCGCGCAACCAGGGGCGCCAGGAGGTGTTGCTGCAAGCCTGGCTGGAGGCGCGGGACGACTCGGGGGCACGTTCGAACGACTTGCCCTTTGTGCTGACCCCGCCGATTTCGCGGCTGGCGCCCGACGGTCGGCAAGCCCTGCGGCTGATGTACGAGGGGCGGGGGATGCCGACGGACCATGAGTCGCTGCTGCACCTCTATGTCATGGAAATCCCCCGGACCCGCCCCGGTGACGGCCAGTTGAGCATCGCCATCCGCCAGCGGATCAACGTGCTGTTCCGCCCGCCGGGGCTGGCCGGTGATCCGGCGCTCACCCCGGAGCGCCTGCGCTGGGTCCTGGAGCCGGACGCCAGCGGCGTGCCCCGGCTGAAGGTGGAGAACCCGACGACCTTTCATGCGGCGTTGTTGAGTCTTGAGCTGGCCGGCGAGCAAGGTAGCCAGCCACTGGGCGACGACCTGCTGGTGCCGCCGGGAGAGCACCGGGAAGTACTGCTGGCCACCCGCACCCTGGCGACCCGCCAACGCCTGCTGCGGTTCAATGCCCTGACCGATTACGGCGGCCAGCGCGTCTACAGCGCGCGTTTCGATGTCGGCATCCCTTTCAGTGCGTCGCTGGTGGGCGACGCTTCCTCCCTTGCAGAACGGACTTCCCCATGACCAGGACGCTTCATCTCGCATTGCTGCTCGGGCTGCTGAGCCCCGCCAGTTGTTTTGCCCTCAGTTGTACCTTGCAAGGCAGCGGTTCGCTGATTGCCAACGCCGACCTCGGCAGTACCGTGGCGATTCCCGCGTCGGCCCCCAACGGCACGGTGGTCTGGCGTTCGGAGCCGATCAACCTGGCGGTCGACTGTGCCAGGTCAGGCGTGCCGGGTCCCCAGGAAGAGGTCTATATCCACCTGAACCCGGCCCATCAGGTGGTCGGCCAGGGGATTCGCGTCGGCTTGAGCCACGAGGGGATCGATCATCGCCAGAGCAACGGTCGCATCGCCACCGGCCGCAGCGTGCCGCCCTGTGTCGACGCGCAGGCCTGTGGAACCCTGAGCTTCAACCTGGGTTTTTCGGTGTTTATCGAGAAGTTCGGGCCGACGCCGCCGTCGGGAGTGGCCAGCCGCTTGCAGGATTACCGCCTGTTCCAGCTCGACGGCAGCAGCGGGCCGGGCACCGTCGGCGACTCGCTCAACTATGTGATCAACAACCTCAGTGGCTTGCGCTTCGTGGCCTGTGATGCGCAATTGCAGGTGATCCCCGACACCGTCGATTTCGGCCGGATCGCCATCCAGAACGTGGTGGTGGGACAGGTGGCCGAGCGCCGGCCGTTCGCCCTGCACACCAGTCGTACCTGCGACAGCGCCTTCAGCCTGGACGCGCGGCTGAAGCCCGTGTCGGGCAGCCTGGCCGGCGAGTTGCTGATTCCCAGCGGCAATGACGGTGTCGGTATCCGCATCGTCAGGGCGGGCGGCGGGGTGATCCCGTACAACCGTTCCTTCCACCTGGCCGAACTGCTAGGCGATACCCATGCCGCCATGGCCCAGTTCGACGCCGAACTGTTGTGGCACAGCGACCGGCCCAGGGCGGGGCCGTTCTCGGCCGGGGTGGTGATCGATTTGTTCTATAAATGACCGTCGGCGGCGGCGCGGGCGGGGCGCTCGCAGGTATACTGCGGTCTTTCGGTTCGACCTGATCCGTCCCGTCTTTCGGAGCTTCCATGACTTCCCCTGAACAACCGTCCGTTTCCGCCAACCCGGATCAAGCGCCTGTGGTCGAGGCTGAGCTGGCGGTCGGCGAAAAGCCGGTCATCCCGGCCTTCAGCTTTCCGTTCAAGCCCGCCGAATTCGCCGCCGCGAAAAAAACCGGCCAGGCCTGGCACCAGAAAAATGGCAAGGACGGCCATCACGAGAGACCGGGTCGCGCACCTAATGGTACGCGTCGCTCCATGGGCAAGCGCTGAGTTCCGTGCCTGTCCCTGTCGGCGCGCTCACCGGCTGACAGGGATGCCCGTCATCAGGTTCATGGCTAAATGCCAAGAACCTGAGCTGGATCAGTGTTTCGCTTTTCCGTGCGCTTAGAGTCGACGCCCTGCCGACTCCTCTCAACTCTCCGAGCGCGCTTTCCATGAAGATCAATCTCCCGATTACCGGGCGAAATGTCGACGTCGCCTTTGATGCCAACATCCTTTCGACCACCGATCTGGACAGCACGATTACTTACGCCAATGCCGACTTCATCAGGATCAGCGGCTACAGCCGCGAGGAACTGATGGGGTCGCCGCATAACCTGCTGCGTCATCCGGACATGCCCGGCGAGGCGTTCGCGCATATGTGGCAAACCCTCAGGGACGGGCGCTCATGGATGGGCCTGGTGAAGAATCGCTGCAAGAACGGCGATCACTACTGGGTCACTGCCTATGCCACGCCGGTGACCCGCGACGGCCAGACGGTGGAATACCAGTCGGTGCGGACCCGGCCCGACGCCGCGCAGGTCGAGGCGGCCGAGCGCTGGTACGCTTGGTTGCGCAGCGGGCGTTTGCCCTGGCGCCAGCGTTTGCCCGGCCTGCGCTTGCCGACCCGGCTATGGGCACAGGCCAGCGCCGCGTTTGCGCTGGTCCTGGCGCTGGGACACGCGGCTGGCGGGCAGTCGCTGGAGGTTGAGTTGGGACTCTGGGCGCTGGGGAGCGTATTGGTCGGCATCCTGACCCACCTGTCCCTGCGCCCGCTTTCCCGGCTGACGGCGCGGGCCCGGGAGATAGCCGACAACCCCTTGAGCCAGGCGATCTACACCGGTCGTAGCGATGAGTTCGGCCAGATCGGGTTTGCCCTGAACATGCTGGAGGCGCAGGTCGGAGCCGTGGTTGGGCGAATAGACGATGCCTCGCAGCGCTTGTCCGGGCATGCCCAGGCGCTGGCCCGGCATATCCAGAGCAGTCACGGCAGTACCCTGGATCAGCAGGCCGAAACCGATCAGGTGGCGGCCGCCATTCAGCAGATGAGCGCCAGCGTCGCCCAGGTCGCCAGCAATGCCCAGCAGGCCTCCGAAGCGGCCGACCAGGTCGGCAACGAAACCCGCGACGGGCATCAACTGGTGGGCGAAAGCCGTAGCGCGGTGCTGCGCCTGGCCAACGAACTGGCACGCGCCACCGAGGTGATCATGCACCTGGAAAGCCATAGCACCGAAATTTCCACGGTACTGGAGGTGATCCGCGGGATTGCCGACCAGACCAATCTGCTGGCGCTCAATGCCGCCATCGAGGCCGCCCGCGCCGGAGAACAGGGCCGCGGCTTCGCGGTGGTGGCCGACGAGGTGCGCGGGCTGGCCCAGCGCACGCAGCAGTCGACCAACGAAATCCAGCGGATGATCAGTAACCTGCAAGACGGTGCGCGCAATGCGGTGGAGGTGATGCAGCACAGCAGCCAGCAGGCCGAGGACAGTGTGCAGCAGGTTCAGCAGGCGGCCGATGCCCTCGCCGGGATCAGCCAGCGGGTCAGCCGGATTACCGCGATGAGCCAGCAGATCGCTTCAGCGGTGGAGGAGCAGAGCACTGTCAGCGAGGACATCAGCCGTAATATCGTCAGCATTCGCAATGCCTGCGAGGCGCTGGTCAATGTCGGCCAGCAGAGCCATCTCAATTCGGGCGATGTGGCGGGGCTGGCGGACGACCTGCGTTCGCTGTCCCGGGAGTTCTGGCGCAAGCGTTGTTGAACAAGCCTTGACCCCTGTAGGAGCTGGCAAGCCGGCTCCTGCATCAGGTAGGTAGTGCGTCTCTCATGATCAGGCCGCCTGCAAGGCGATAAAGGTGTAGGTCGTCGGTACGTCACTGACCACCCGGGCTCCTGCCGCCTGCAACTGTTCGGTGATGGTCGGCCCCGAGACATGAAAGCTCCATTCGCTCGCCGCCGGCCAGGACGTCAGCTGTTGCACCTGGTCGACGGCCGCCGCGAACGCCGGCATCTGTGGCAGGTAGGCGGTGAAACCGTCGCCCTTGAGCGCCGTGGTGCGAATGCCCAGCCGTTCGCAGATCAGCGCCTTGGCCTGGATATCGTCACGGTCGGCCTGGCGCGAGTCTTCGATTATCCGCGCCAGCTCGGTATCCACCAATTGTCCGCCGCTGATCAGCAACGGCTGGCCGGCCTGCCACGCCTGCGGCGGACAATCCTTGGCTTCGGGCCGCAGCGGGATATGTGGATTGATTTCCATCGGGTAGATGCGGCACACCAGCGGTCGGCGCTCGTAGATCCGGCAGCGCTGTTCTTCGTCAAGATTCCGGCAGGGGCCGACGTTGTAGGCAGCGAAGGTGATCGCCACGCGGGCTTCGGTGCTGCCACTGGGAACGCCCCAGGAGCGGCGTTGCGCGTGTTCGCGCTGGGCCTGCGGCAGGCCGAGGCCGCCCGGCAGGAAGGCTTCAACCAGCACGATCACTTGGCCGCCGTCCGCCGCCCACTGGCGGGCTTCGACCAGGGTCAGCGGCACATGGTGATCGGTGCAGCATTTGCCGCACCCTACGCAGGAAAAATGGGTGTTCATGGACCGACCGACGGCAAGGGAAAGGCTGGGGCGGTGACACAAATCCGACAGGCAGGCACCGCATGAGCCTGGAGCGAAGCAAGTTGTGCGCCAGTCCCTCAGTTGGTGCGTGCTGGCATCACCGAGTCCCACTCGGTCACGGCGGCGGTCTTGCTCTTCTTGTTGTACAGGCACAGCTCGGTGCCCGGCTGGTTTTTCATGTGGGCCTGCGGGTAGCGGCCATGCAGCAGCACGGCGGTGTAGCCGACCTTGTCATCGAACTGCGCCGGGTTGCCCACCGGCTTCACGCTCTTGAGGCTGCTGGCCTTGGTGCAACTGGCGAGCACGGCCTTGTTGTAGGCAATCCAGGCATCGGGACTGGAGGCCTGGGCCTGGGTCGCCAACGCGGCGAGGCTGATGAAAATCAGGGTAGAGGCTTTCATGGCAGGTCTCCTGAAGGTGCATCCGGCAAAAAACGGATTATGCCTGAGCCGGGCTGACTTCATAGCGCTGGATAAAGCGCATGCCGGCGCTGTCGTACAGGCGCCGGGCAGGCAGGTTGTTTTCCATCACCTTGAGGTCGACGAAGGCTTCGCCCCGCGAGGAGAAAACCTGGAAGGCATGGCGCAGCAACGCCAGGCCCAGGCCCTGGCCGCGAAGGCGTGGATGCACGACCAGGTCCTTGATATAGGCGCTGGTCCAGCACTGGGCGACGCCCGCAAGGCCCCGGTCGTCCATGGCGATCAGGCACAGCGTCGGATCGAACTCGGCATCCGTGGTGAACTGCTCGCGCCAACCGGCGAAGTCCGCAACCGGGATGCCGCCGTCCCGGTAGCCGAGCACCAGCAGGTCGTGCACGGCCTTCATCAGCTCCGGCCGCAGCACACCCAGGCGAATCCCGGACGGCCATTGCGGCACCTCCAGCAGATCGTCGAGGTCCTTGCGCAGCAGCAGGCAATGACGGTCGGACATCTCAGATACCTTGGGCGGCCACGGTCCTGGCCGCCTGGATCAGGCATTTGGTCAGTTCCGGTGAAGAGAACTTGGTCAGTACCGCGTTGGCCCCGGCCAGGCGGGCCTTCTCGCTGTTCATGGCGCTGTCCAGCGAGGTGTGCAGGAGAATGTAGAGGTCCTGGAAGTCGGGGGTTTCGCGAACGGTGCGGGTAAAGGCGTAGCCGTCCATTTCCGACATCTCGATATCCGAGACCACCACGTTGATCTGCTCGGCGGTGCCTTGCAGGTCCAGCAGGCAGCCGATGGCGTCCTTGGCACTGCGGGCGGTGTGGCAGGTCAGGCCGAGGTTGCGCAGGGTGTGTACCGATTGCTGCAACGCTACCTGGCTGTCATCGACCACCAGGATGCGCGCGTGACCGAGGATTTCCGCTTCTTCCATGGTCAACTCGGTCGGTGCGACTTCGATCTGCGTCGGGGCGATGACATGGATGACCTTTTCGATGTCCAGCACCTGCACCAGCGTGCCGTCGACCTGGGTCACCCCGGTGATAAAGGAGCGCACCCCGCCGGAGCCGAAGGGCGGCGGACGGATATCGGTGGTCAGGCAATGGACGATCTTGCTCACGGCCTGGACATGCAGGCCCTGTTTGGAGCGACTGACATCGGTGACGATCAGGCAACCGCCGTCGGGGTCCACCAGGGGACGTTCGCCGATGGCCCGGCTCAGGTCGATCACCGACAGCGAGGCGCCGCGCAGGGTGGCGATGCCTTTTACATGAGGGTGGGACTCCGGCAGCTTGGTCAGCGGCGGGCAGGGAATGATTTCGCTGACTTTCAGCAGGTTGATCGCCATCAGCTTGCCGCTGCGCAAGGTAAAGAGCAGAAGTGACAGTGAGTCTGCGCGGGCTTTGTTGGAAGACATAAAAACCTTCTGTGGGAAAAGCTGCTTCAGGGCAGGTTAGCCCGGAACAGGTATCGATGACGGGTTATCGACCTGAGCCGGGCGGGCTTTAGGTGAATCTCCAGATGATGATCGTTCCCACGCTCTGTAAGACGATCGTGCCGATCGTTCCCACGCTCTGCGTGGGAATGTCTCTCTGGACGCTCTGCGTCCGCTGTAGACCTGTGACGCGGAGCGTCACGGGTTGCATGCCCACGCGGAGCGGGGGAACGATCAGAAGCTTCGTGGCGGTGCGGCGATCCGACAAGCCCGCTCCTACATAGCCTTGGCTCACTTCAAGCCCAGGCGCTTGGCCATCCGGCCCAGGTTCGCCCGGTCCAGGCCCAGTTCCCGGGCGGCGCTGGCCCAGTTGTTCTGGTGTTTTTCCAGGCAGTTGCCGATCAGTTGCCGCTGGTAGTGCTCGGTGGCCTGGCGCAGGTCGACTCCGCTTTCCAGGTGCGGCAAGGTAATGGCCTGCGCTGGCGGAGCTTCGGCTGTCGCCGCCGGCAGGTCCAGGTCGGCAGCACCCAGGCTGAGGATCTTCGGCCGTTCCCGGCAATTGCCCAGGGCCTTCAAGGCGCTGCGACCGATCAGGTGTTCCAGTTCACGGACATTGCCCGGCCAGTTGTACGCCAGCAGCGCCGCCTGGGCATCGGGACTCAGGCGCAAACTGCCAAGGCCCATGCGCGAGCGGTTCTGCTCGAGGAAAAAGCCGCTCAGCAACAAGACATCGCGTCCGCGCTCGCGCAGCGCTGGCACTTGCAGTGGATAGACGCTCAGGCGGTGGTAGAAGTCGGCCCGATAGCGTCCGCTGCGCACCTCTTCGGCGAGGTCGCGGTTGGTGGCGGCGATCAGCCGTACGTCCACCTGATGCTCGCGGTCCGAGCCGAGTCGCTGTAGCTGGCCGCTTTGCAGCACCCGTAGCAGCTTGGCCTGGACGCTCAGCGACAGCTCGCCGACTTCGTCGAGAAACAGCGTGCCGCCATTGGCCAGCTCGAACTTGCCGCGCCGATCGTTCACCGCGCCGGTGAAGGCGCCGCGTACGTGACCGAACAGCTCGCTCTCCACCAGGGTATCCGGCAGGGCGGCGCAGTTGAGGCTGATGATGGGCTTTTCCGCGCGGGGGGACGCGGCATGAATCGCCTGAGCCACCAGCTCCTTGCCGACCCCGGTTTCACCGGTGATCAGTACTGTCAGGTCGCTGCCGCCGACCAGGTTGATCTCTTCCACCAGACGCTTGTGGGCCTTGCTCTGGCCGATCATTTCGCGATTCTGCGGGTTGCTGGCCTGGCGATAGAGCTCGGCACGCTGATGCTCGTCCTCGACGCGCAAGGCCAGGCGCTCGATGCGTTCGGCGGCGCTGACGGTGGCCGCCGCAAGGCTGGCGAAGGCTTGCAGCGCGTCCAGTTCGATTCGCTCGAAGCGTTCCGGATCGAGGGCGTCGAGGGTCAGCAGGCCCCAGGGGCGTTCGTCGATAAATAGCGGGCAGCCCAGGCAGTCATGGACTTCCAGGTGCTCGGTCAGACCATCCACCAGGCCGTCATAAGGGTCCGGCAATTCACTGTCGCTGTCGAAACGGGTCGGTCCGTGGCTGCCCAGGAGGATCTGGAAGCGCGGATGCTCGCTGACCTTGAAGCGTCGGCCGAGGGTATCGGTGCTCAGGCCATCGACGGCGAGCGGCACCAGCCACTCGCCGTCCAGGCGCAGCAGCGCGGCGGCATCACAGGGCAGCAGGGCGCGCATGGCTTCGAGCAGGCGTCGATAACGTTCGCTTTCCGGCAACTCCCGCGAGAGATCCGATACCAGCGGCAGCAGGGTGGTCAGCAAGGATTTTGCAGTCATATTGACTCCTGTGGTGTCAGACTGACTATAAAGTGGCTGTAGTCTTTGTGACTAATATTATTTTAATTTATTGATTTATAAGGTTTTTTATTTTGGCATGGCGCGTGAATAGTCAAAGTCAATCCAGGCAATACCTCAAATCCAGGAGTTGACCCCATGCTGAGCGTTCAAGACCGTGCCATCGTCAAGTCGACTGTCCCGCTGCTGGAAAGCGGTGGCGAAGCGCTGATCACCCATTTCTACCGGATGATGCTGTCCGAGTATCCGCAAGTGCGTCCGCTGTTCAACCAGGCCCACCAGTCCAGCGGCGACCAGCCCCGGGCTCTGGCCAACGGCGTGCTGATGTACGCCCGGCATATCGATCAGCTCGACCAGTTGGGTGACCTGGTGGCGAAGATCATCAACAAGCACGTCGCGCTGCAGATTCTGCCGGAGCACTACCCGATCGTCGGCACCTGCCTGCTGCGGGCCATTCACGAAGTGCTCGGCGAGGAGATCGCCACGCCCGAGGTGATGAATGCCTGGGGCGCGGCCTATAACCAGTTGGCCGATATCCTGATCGGCGCCGAGACCGCAATCTATGACGAAAAGGCCCAGGCGCCGGGCGGCTGGCGTGGTGCCCGGCCGTTCAAGGTCGCGGCCAGGGTCGAGGAGAGCGCGGAAATCACTTCGTTCTATTTCGAACCGGTGGACGGCCAGGCCATCCTCGCGTTCGAGCCGGGGCAGTATATCGGCCTGAAGCTGGTCGTCGACGGCGAAGAGCTGCGCCGCAATTACTCCCTGTCGGCCCTGGCGAAGGCCGGGCAGTATCGCATCAGCGTCAAGCGCGAGGCCGGCGGCCGCGCATCGAACTACCTGCACGACCAACTGGCGGTCGGCCAGACCCTGGACCTGTTCCCTCCCTCGGGAGAGTTCATCCTGACCGCCAGCGACAAGCCGCTGGTGCTGATCAGTGGCGGTGTCGGCATCACCCCGACCTTGCCGATGCTCGAAGCGGCACTGGCTACCGAACGGCCGGTGCATTTCATTCACTGCGCACGCAACGGCGGCGTGCATGCTTTCCGTGACTGGGTCGATGATCTGGCCGAGCAGCATCCGCAGCTCAAGCGCTTCTACTGCTACGCCGAGGATGACGGCGTGAGCCCGGCGGCGCACAAGGTCGGGTTGTTGAGCCAGGAACAGTTGGCCGAGTGGCTGCCGGAGCAGCGTGACCTGGACGCCTACTTCCTCGGGCCCAAGGGCTTCATGGGCGCGATCAAGCGCCATCTGAAGGCGCTGGGCGTGCCGGAGAAGCAGAGCCGCTATGAATTCTTCGGCCCGGCTGCCGCCCTGGAGTAAAGCACCTTTTATGATCGTTCCCACGCTCCGCGTGGGAATGCAGCCCGTGACGCTCCGCGTCACAAAGCGGACGCAGAGCGTCCAGTGAGGCATTCCCACGCTGGAGCGTGGGAATGATCAATCGGTACGGGAGCGATCACTCGATCAGCACTGCTCCCCATAATCCGAAAATTCCTTCAACGGTTAATCCGCCTTTAATCAGCCTGTCGTTAATTCCCCAGGGCTGATTCCAACAACAGGTTCCGAGCTTGCGGCACTTGCGGGAGCACTTTGCCGCGTGCTCAATACATTCAAAGGTCATGACCTGCGTGTAGACTTCCCGGCCACGGATATTGATCGGATCGACCACGTTCGGATGATGGCCAAAGCGGCCTGTCGAAGACAACCTCGGCTTGATGCAGCCGCTGCCCGCGCTGCCCTCCGGCTGATCCAATAACGAGTCAAAGGAAAACGGGATGAATGACGAAATGATGCGGCTGGGACGGGAACGGCGCTTTCTCGTCCTGCTCGGGGTGATCTGCCTGGCCCTGATCGGCGGTGCACTCTATATGCAGGTGGTGCTGGGCGAGGCGCCTTGCCCGCTGTGTATCCTGCAGCGCTATGCCTTGCTGTTCATCGCCATCTTCGCTTTCATCGGCGCCAGCATGCGCACTCCGCGCAGTCTCACGGTGCTGGAAGTGCTGACGTGGTTGAGCGCGCTCGCCGGTTTGGCCGTGGCGGGTCGGCATGTGTATATCCAGGCGTTTCCGCAGGTCAGTTGCGGGATCGACGTGCTGCAACCGATCGTCGACAGCTTGCCGCTGGCCAAGCTCTTCCCGCTGGGGTTTCAGGTCGACGGTTTCTGCGAGACCCCGTACCCGCCGGTCCTGGGCCTGTCCCTGGCGCAATGGGCGCTGGTGGCCTTTGTGCTGACCGCGGTGCTGGTGCCGCTGGGTATCTACCGCAATCGCCAGAAGAACCGCTGATCCCGGTCAGCCTTTTCAGTAGGGCATGACCGACAAAAACGCCCCGGCTTCCTGCATGAAGGCCGGGACGTTTTTGTGTCCGTGCACCCTGTAAAAGTACTGTGATGGGCGGCAGTAAAACGTGCGAAAAAAGTGCGACATATTGTCACGTCGCGGCTGTCGCAGGGGCACGTTGCAAGCATTGACTGACCCTGCAATCGACAACAATTCTCAGGAAAGTTCCCTTGTCACCTTTCCCTTCCGAGGCCACGGGCGGAGCGCCTTGCAGCGTGGCAAATACCTGCTATAAGCCCCGTTTTTCTTGGGGCAAGGCCGCCGGAGTCGCGTATTTTCAGCGTCCCGGGGGCGTATCAGGTTGTCCGGCAGAAGGGCGTATCAGAGCTTTTTGTTGAGAATGAAAAGCGATACGATTAAGGATCGTTGCAAAAACGGTGAATCATTGTTGCGCGTTTGGATAAAAAATATTTCAGGATGAGACATGGTTTATAAAACGCTACCTAACTACAATCGCCCGCACTGAATGTCCGGCGCTGCTCATCCCTGAGCGCACGAGGGCGATCGAGGGGCTGAAAGGTGCCATGCGATCCCGGGTGCTGGCAACCTCCAAGTATCCGCACCAAATGGAATTGGTCTGTAACAAGGCCTTTGACCGACAAAATCGAATAAGAACTCACTGCCAGCTCCAGATGTGCCGATCAGCGATTAGCGCGAACAGGGCAGGCCCTTATTCAATTGAAGAAAAAATGCCAACCCTTGGCAGGGTGAAGTGTTGGCGATCAAAACCCAACTGCATTGCGCAAGCTGCTTTAGAGGTCGTGAGATGAGTAAAACAAGGTACCCCAGATTCCTAGGCTTATTGCCGCTGCTCGGCACGTTGTTGCTGGGAGGGTGCAACATGACCTTGCTCGACCCGAAGGGTCAGGTGGCACTGGACGAACGTAACCTGATCATCACTGCCACGCTGCTGATGCTGTTGGTCGTGGTGCCGGTCATCCTGATGACCTTTGCCTTCGCCTGGAAATACCGCGCGTCCAACAAGGACGCCACCTATGCGCCGAAATGGAGTCACTCGACCAAGATCGAAATCGTGATCTGGGCCGTCCCGGCGATCATCATCCTGTTCCTGGGCATCGTCACCTACAAGTCGACCCACGCCCTGGACCCTTATCGTCCGCTGGAATCCGACGTCAAGCCGATTGAAGTACAAGTCGTCGCGCTGGACTGGAAGTGGCTGTTCATCTACCCGGAACAAGGCATCGCCACCGTCAACAAGCTGGTGTTCCCGGCCAAGACCCCGGTGAACTTCAAGATCACTTCCGACAGCGTGATGAACTCGTTCTTCATCCCGGGCCTGGGCGGTCAGATCTACGCGATGGCCGGCATGCAGACCAAGCTGCACCTGATCTCCAACGAGAATCATGAGTACGAAGGGATTTCCGCCAACTACAGCGGCGCCGGCTTCACCGGTATGAAATTCAAAGCGACCGCAACCAGCCAGGCGGATTTCGATGCCTGGGTAGCTGAGGTCAAGAAGGCACCTAAACAGCTTGAACAAGCTGAATACGCGGACCTTTCCAAGCCGAGCCAGGACAACCCGGTCGAGCTTTATTCCACCGTCACGCCGAACCTGTTCCAGATCATCGTCGACAAGTACGAAGGTATGAAAGCAGGCAAGCCGGTCGAGCACGAGAAGAAAGAAGTCGCCGCAACGGAAGGTTCGCATTCAGCTGCCGGGGCAGAGGAGTAAACGATGTTTGGTAAATTAAGTTGGGAAGCGGTCCCGTTCCACGAGCCGATTGTCATGGTGACCCTTGCCATGATCGCGCTCGGCGGTCTGGCGTTGTTCGCGGCGATCACCTACTTCAAGAAGTGGACCTACCTGTGGACCGAGTGGTTGACCTCCGTCGACCACAAGAAAATCGGTGTCATGTACATCGTCGTCGCCATGGTCATGCTGCTGCGCGGTTTCTCCGACGCCATCATGATGCGTACCCAGCTGGCCATGGCCACCGAGGGTTCGCCGGGCTACCTGCCTCCTCATCACTATGACCAGATCTTCACCGCCCACGGTGTGATCATGATCATCTTCATGGCGATGCCTTTCTTCACCGGCCTGATGAACATCGTCGTGCCGCTGCAGATCGGTGCGCGTGACGTTGCCTACCCGTTCCTGAACTCCCTGAGCTTCTGGCTGCTGGTCTCCGGCGTGGTACTGATCAACGTGTCCCTGGGTGTCGGCGAATTCGCCAAGACCGGTTGGGTTGCCTATCCGCCGCTGTCGGGCCTGCAATACAGTCCGGGCGTGGGGGTCGATTACTACATCTGGGCGCTACAGCTATCAGGGTTGGGTACGACGCTGACCGGGGTGAACTTCCTGGCCACCGTGCTGAAAATGCGTACCCCTGGCATGAAGCTGATGGACATGCCGATCTTCACCTGGACCTGCACCTGGGCCAACGTGCTGATCGTTGCTTCGTTCCCGATCCTCACCGCCACACTCGCTTTGCTGACGCTTGACCGCTACATGGATTTCCACATTTTCACCAATGAACTGGGTGGAAATCCGATGATGTACGTCAACCTGTTCTGGGCCTGGGGTCACCCCGAGGTGTACATCCTGATCCTGCCGGCGTTCGGGGTTTTCTCCGAAGTCATCTCGACCTTCTCCGGCAAGAAACTGTTCGGCCACCACTCGATGATCTACGCCAGTGGCGCGATCTCGGTGCTGGGCTTCATGGTCTGGCTGCACCACTTCTTCACCATGGGTTCGGGTGCCAACGTCAACGCCTTCTTCGGCCTGGCGACCATGCTGATCTCGATCCCGACGGGGGTGAAGCTGTTCAACTGGCTGTTCACCATCTACCGTGGACGTCTGCGCATGACCAGCCAGGTTCTCTGGACCCTGGGCTTCATGGTGACCTTCGCCATCGGCGGCATGACCGGCGTACTGCTGGCCATCCCGGGTGCTGACTTCGTCCTGCACAACAGCCTGTTCGTGATCGCGCACTTCCACAACGTGATCATCGGCGGTGCGGTATTCGGCTACATCGCCGGCTTCAGCTTCTGGTTCCCGAAAGCGTTCGGCTTCAAGCTGCACGAAGGTTGGGGCAAGGCCGCGTTCTGGTTCTGGATCTCGGGCTTCTTCGTCGCGTTCATGCCGCTCTATGCACTGGGCTTCATGGGCATGACCCGTCGCCTGAACTCCAGCACCAACCCTGAGTGGGTGCCTTACCTGTACGTCGCGCTGTTCGGTGCGGTGCTGATCGCCTTCGGTATCGCTTCGCAACTGATCCAGATCTACGTCAGCGTGCGTGATCGCAAGCAGAACCTGGACGTGACCGGCGACCCATGGAACGGCCATACCCTGGAATGGTCGACCTCGTCGCCACCACCGTTCTACAACTTCGCCGAACTGCCGAAAGCCGATGAGGTCGACGCGTTCACCGAAGCCAAGGAAAACGGTACCGCGTACTCGGTTCCAAAGCGCTACCAGCCGATCCACATGCCGAACAACACCGCGACCGGCCTGGTCATGGGCGCGCTGTTGACCGTCTTCGGTTTCGCGATGATCTGGCACATCTGGTGGCTGGCCATCTTCGGCCTGGCCGGTACCGTGATCTATTTCATCATCCATGCCGCCCGTGACGACCAGGGCTACATGGTGCCGGTAGAGACCATCGAACGCATCGAAGCCGAGCAGCACAAGGTGCTGGTAGAGGCCAAGGCAATTGCGGCCAATGCTCGTGTTGAAACCTCGTTGGAAAAGGCTTAAACCATGTCGAATGCAGTGACTCATGCTGGACACGCCCATGGTCATGACCATGGGCACGATGACCATCACCACGACTCGGGCGAGATGACCGTATTCGGTTTCTGGCTCTACCTGATGACCGACTGCATCCTGTTTGCGTCGATCTTCGCAGCGTACGCGGTACTGGTTAACAACGTAGCGGGTGGCCCGTCGGGCCACGACATCTTCGAACTGCCTTACGTGCTGGGCGAAACCGCCTGCCTGTTGCTCAGCTCGATCACCTACGGCTTCGCCATGCTGGCGTTGTTCAAGGGCAAGAAAAGCCAGGTACTGGGCTGGTTGGCGATCACCTTCCTGTTCGGCCTGGGCTTCATCGGCATGGAAATCAACGAATTCCACAAGCTGATCGAAGAAGGCTACGGCCCTAACCGCAGCGGCTTCCTGTCCGGGTTCTTCACCCTGGTCGGGACCCACGGTGTGCACGTCACCAGTGGCCTGATCTGGATGGCCGTGATGATGTACCAGGTCTGGAAAAACGGCCTGACGCCGACCAACATCACTCGCCTGAGCTGCCTGAGCCTGTTCTGGCACTTCCTGGACGTCGTGTGGATCTGCGTATTCACCGTTGTTTACCTGATGGGGACTCTGTAAATGGCTAATGCACACCATTCCAGTGATGCCAACCACGGCAGCGTAAAGTCGTACATGATCGGTTTTGTCCTGTCGATCATCCTGACTGCCATCCCGTTCGGCCTGGTGATGTACCCGTCGCTGCCGAAGGCCGCGACCCTGTGGATCGTGCTGATCTTCGCCGTGATCCAGGTGCTGGTGCACCTGGTGTACTTCCTGCACCTGGACCGTTCCGCCGCGCAGCGTAACAACGTGATTGCGTTTATCTTCGCGGCGCTGGTGATCGTCCTGCTGGTAGGCCTGTCACTGTGGATCATGTTCAGCATCCACGCCGTCATGATGGCGAAGTGAGGTAGACCCGATGTCGCTCAAGCACTTTATCCAAATCACCAAACCGGGGATCATTTTCGGTAACGTGCTTTCTGTGGCGGGTGGCTTCTTCCTGGCCTCCAAGGGGCATGTCGATCTGGCCATCTTCCTGGCGGCCATGATCGGCACTTCGCTGGTGGTGGCGTCCGGTTGCGTGTTCAACAACTGCATCGACCGCGACATCGACCTGAAGATGGAACGCACCAAGAACCGGGTGCTGGTCCAGGGGCTTATCTCCCTGAAACTGGCCCTGGTCTACGCGACCGTCCTCGGCGTCGCCGGCGTGGCTCTGCTATACCGCGTCGCCAACCCGTTGGCGGCGCTGTTCGCGGTGATCGGCTTTGTCATCTACGTCGGCTTCTACAGCCTGTACTTCAAGCGCAAGTCGGTTCACGGCACGCTGATCGGCAGTCTGTCGGGGGCGATGCCTCCGGTGATCGGCTACGTGGCGGTGAGCAACAGCTTCGACATGGCTGCACTGACGCTGCTGGTGATGTTCAGCTTGTGGCAGATGCCGCATTCCTACGCGATCGCGATCTTCCGCTTCAACGACTACCTGGCCGCATCGATTCCGGTGTTGCCGGTGAAGCGCGGGATCCTGGTGGCCAAGAAGCACATCCTGCTCTACATCCTGGCCTTCCTCGGCGCGACGTTGATGCTGACGTTCAGCGGTTATGCCGGCATGAGCTACCTCGCGGTGGCCGCGGCCATGGGCATGTACTGGTTGTACATGGCCTGGACCGGCTACAAGGCGGTGGATGACACGGTCTGGGCACGCAAGCTGTTCGTGTTCTCGATCTTCACCATTACCGCGCTGAGCGTGATGATGTCCCTGGACTTCAAGGTGCCGACCGAGTTGTTGCTGACTTACGCGCACTGAGTGACCCGTCAGACGAAAAAGCCCCGCCTTCGGAAGAAGCGCGGGGCTTTTTTTCGCCTGTCTTCGTGGTGAGACACAAACTTGTGGGAGCCGGCTGGCCGGCGATGACGCCCGGACAGGCAGTGCAAGGCTTGAAGGCCTCTTCGCTGGCAAGCCAGCTCCTACACAAGCCAGCTCCTACGCAGGGCATGGTGGCAACGATATTGTGTGGTGAGGCGCGATCTTGTGGGAGCCGGCTTGCCGGCGATGGCGCCCGGGCAGGCAGTGCAAGGCTTGAAGGCCTCATCGCTGGCAAGCCAGCGCCTACACAAGCCAGATCCTGCATGGATTGTGACACTCAGCTATCCAGCAGGCGCATGAACCTCTCCCGCACACGTGGGTCATCGCTATGGGCGACGTTGAACCGCAGGAAGCTCACCGCATCGTCGGCCGTGCTCAACAGGGTTCCAGGGGCCAGCACGATGTCATTCTCCAGGCCCTTGCGCGCCAGTGTCTCGGCGTTCATCCCGGCGGGCAGGCGGGTCCAGAGAAACAGGCCCTCGCCCGGACAGGATGACAACGCGCAGCCCGCTTCTGCCAGCCATTGCGCGACCCGGTCGTTCGACTCGTACAAACGGTCGACCAGCCGCCGCGCATGCTTGGTGTAGCTGCCGTCGCTGAGCATCCGGTAGGTCATCTGCTCGGCCAGCTCCGAAGTCACGCCGCCGCTCATCATCTTCAGGGCGATCATCCGCGCCGCCAGTTCCGGCGTCAGCACGGCATAACTGACCCGGCTGTTGGCGCTCAGGGTCTTGGTGAAACCCGAGACATAGCTGATGTTTTCCAGCCCGCCGGCCGCCGCCAGCCGCGGTGTGCGCTTCTGCTGGATATCGCAGTACAGGTCGTCTTCGACGATATGGAAACCGTAGCGGTGACTCAACTCCAGCAAGCGATACACCTGGGCTGGCGAGAACGAATGCCCGGTGGGGTTATGCAGGGTGGTGTTGGTCAGGTAAAGCACCGGCCGGTGGCTGTCGAGCAGTTGTTCGAGCCGGGTGAAATCCACGCCTTCGCAGTCGCGGGCGATGCTGATCACCTTGGCGCCATGGAGCAACAGGTTCGAACGCAGGTTGAAGTAGCACGGATCGTCCAGCAGCACCGTATCGCCGGGCTTGATCAGCAGGCGCATCAGCATGTCGATGGCCTGCACGGTGTTGGCGGTGGTCACAATCTGCTCCACCGGGACCTCGATGCCGAAGGTCGCCAGTTTCACCCGCAGGGCCTGGCGCAACGGCAGATAGCCGGCGGGGACACCGGCCTCGCCCATGCGCAGGGTGGTGGAGCGCAGGGTGCCGCGCGCGGCCTTGAGCAGTTCTTCGCCGGGCAACCAGGACGAGGGCAGGAAACCACAGCCGGGCCGTAGGGCACCGTTGTCCAGCAGCAGGGCACGGCGCACCACGCTGAGGGTGTCCTGGGGCAGCAGATCACGGCCGACACCGGCATGCGCCGCCGCGCTGAGACGGGTGACATAGTGCCCCGAACCTTGGCGCGAGGCGACCAGGCCCTTGGCCCGCAGGCGGTCCAGGGCCTCGACCACCGTCGACTTGCCCACCCCCATCAGTTCCGACAGTTCACGGATCGGCGGCAACTTGGCGCCGTGCTGCAGGCCACCCTGGCTGATGGCCGCGGTGAAGCGCTCGACGATCTGCTGTACCAGTGGCGCGCCGGATTCGAACTCGATAGCGGCGATCACGGCTCTTTGCGCCTGCATTTTACTGGTCATCCGAGCAATAAAGTTCGGAGGATTCTAGTCTAACTTGCTCTGATCAAGAAGACCTCCGCTCACTAGTATCGACGCCATCGCCCTGTGCATCGTTCTGATCGAAGAGGTTTTCCATGAGTGTTGAAACAACTGCCGGTATTGCCAAGCCGGCCGTTAACGTCCGGCTGTTCGTCATCCGGATCATTACCGCCGTATCGCTGTTCGCGGTTCTGGGCAAGGCCAACGTCTGGCTCGACACCGCGACCAACAGTATTCTCGCCCTGGGTTACCGCGCGCTGCTGTTGCTCTTGCCTTTGACGCTGCTGTTCCTCGGCCGCCGCTCCCTCAGCGTCACGCTGCTGTGTGCCACGGCCGGCCTGGTGCTGCTGGCACTGACCAAGGACCAGGGCATCGTCATGTTCGGCGCGGCGCTGTTCGCCTACGGGATTGCCATCGCCGGGTACCTGATCAAGAGCGAGGCGGCGCAGACCAAGGAAGGCGCGGCCTACAATCGTGTGGCGATGAACATGGGCAGCCTGATCGCCGGCCTGATCCTGCTGTCGCCGCAGCTGACCCCGACCCTGTTTTTCCTCGGCGCCGCCGGCTTCGTGCTGATGTGCCTGCCGGTCGCCATGGGCGCGACCCTGCAACTGCCGACCATTTCCTCGCCTTCGAAGGCCCAGGGCGGTTCCGGCTGGCTGGGCAAGCTGCCGTGGGTGATCGCCGGGATCATCATGGGCATCAAGCTGTTCGGGGTGTTCTCGATCCTGCCCCAGGCGATCCTGCGGGAAACCGGCGAACTGCCGTCGTGGTACGGCCTGATGCTGATCCTCAACAGCGCCGTGGTGGTGTTCCTGCAAGTGCCGGTCATGCGCGTGATCGAACTGACCGGCCGTTTCAAGATATTTGCCGTGATCGGCATCATCTTCGCCGGGTTCCTCGTGCTGTCCTCGCCGGCCGCCTTCCATGTGGAAACCCTGATCGGCGCATTCATCTGGGTCACCCTGCTGTCCATCGCCGAATGTGCGTTCAGCTACCTGGACTACTTCTCCGTGAAGCAGAACAGCATGTTCGCCAAGGAAGTGTCCCTGGGGGTCGGCGCCGGCCTGACCGTGCTGCTCATGCGGGCGCTGCCCGACCCTTATAACGCCTATGTCCTGGGGGTGATCGGTGCCCTGGGGATCCTGGCCTGGTACTACCTCAATCGCAGGCTCAACGCACCGCTGCATGACTGAGCCCATGGCAGGCGTCCGCGCAAAGAGTGCGTAACAAGAAGGGGATATCCGATATGAGTACAAAACCCTGTGTGATCGTGGTCGGCTACAACGGCAACCGCGTCCGTGACATCGGCAAGCTGCGCGAGCTGTGCCGGTCGCTCTACCAGGCGACGCTGATCCTGCTGGTGGAAAAGGTCCAGCTGGAAGACTACGAAGTGGCGGACTACGTCTGGACCACTTCCCTGGCCGTGGAAAACCTCGATGCGGCGCTGAACGCGGTGTCCAGTTGCCTGGCGGCCGATGAGTGGGACCTGATCGGCGTGTTGCCGTTTTCCGATCGCGGGGTATTGCTCGGTGCCGGCCTGGCGACGCGCCATGGCTTGCCGGGCATCACGCCCGAGCAGGCCCGGGCCGGCCTGGACAAGGAAATCTTCCGTCAACTGGAGGCCGCGGCGCCGACCTCGCCGGCGAGTTATCAACCGGTGTTTTCCTGCCGGGTCGAGAACCTCGACGAACTGCGCCAGCGGGTCGCGGCGCTCGGCGGCAAGGCCTTTATCAAGCCGGCCTGCGAAGGTGCCAGCCGGGGTTGCCGGGTGATCCACTCGCCGGCCGAATGCGAAGAGGCCTGGGTGGGTCTGGAGCAATACCGGGCGGGCGGCATCATTGTCGAAGAACTGGTACAGGAGGCTCGGGAATACAGCTGGGACTGCGTGGCGGGGCGTTCCTGGGTGACCGAGAAGACCACCACCGAAGGGGCTTATCGCGCCGAAATCCAGCAGGTCGTTCCCGCGCCATTGACGGGGACGGCACTGACGGCCATCGCTTCGGCGGGCGAGCACATGCGCCAACTGGTCTCCCTGGACAATGGCGCCTATCACAACGAGGTCTTCTTCAAGCAGGACGGCATGACCTCGGCCGTGGAAACCAATATGCGTCCGGCGGGCATGCATATCTGGGACCTGGCCCGTAAAGCCTTCGCTACATTTGATCCCTGGGAGAGCTGGGTGCGCTGGGCGGTCGAAGGGCGCATGGCCCAGGTCGAGCCGGTCGCGCAGGGCTACTGCGGGATCCGCCTGGTGAGCGCGCCGGCCCACGGCACCTTGCAGCAGCTGCCGGATATCCAGGCCTTGGCCGCCAGCCTGGGTATCGAGGTGATCGAGGGCTGCTACAGCAAGGACGTGGGTGACCGGGTGTCGGCCCTGGTGACCGACAACACCTCGTTCATCGGCCACGTGATTCTCTTCAACCCCGACTACCCGACGCTCAGCCAGCAACTGCTGCAACTGACGCAGGCCATCGAGTCGGCGATCGTGGTTTCGCAGTTCGAGCCGGTACGGCACCTCGAAGAGGCACTGTCGTGAACCCCGAACCGCCCTGGCCTGACGCGTTGCTACCGGTGCTTGCCCATCCACAGAAGGAAGTCATGTTGATGTCGTGTGATGAACGTTTTATCGCCATTGCCCAGGAACTGGGTTATGACATCTACGGCGAAAACACCGCCGGAGGTCATTACTCGCCGGTGATCCGCCTGCATGACCAGGTCTACGTCAGCGGCCTGGTGCCGATGATGAGCGGCAGGGTGATCCTGCCCGGGCGCGTCGGTGCCAACCTGAGCCTGACCGAAGGGCAGAAAGCCGCGCGCATCAGTGCGATGCGCGGGCTGGCGCTGATCCTGCAGACCATCGGTTCGCTGGATCGCATAAAGACCCTGGTGCGGGTGACGGTCTACGTCAAGTCGACGGAAGACTTTCCCGAGCTGAGCGAAGTCGCCAATGGCGCTTCGGATGTGCTCCATCGGGTGCTGGGCGATGCCGGCCGGCATACCCGGACGACCATCGGCGTGTATCAATTGCCGAAGAATGCCGCCATTGAAGTCGATATCATTGCCGCGGTTAGCGAAGGGGCGTTGCGCCAGCTATAAATTCAATGTCTGTGTGGCGAGAACGGTACGCCGCACGAAAAAAATGGAACGACACATGGATACCTTCAAGGGCAGCTTTTTCACCTATCAGGATTTCCGCAACAGCCTGCAAGGGTCATCACCCAAGCCTCAGGTCTGGAAAGGCTCGGACCTGGCGAGCCTGCAACGGGACATGCAGCCCAGCGATACCGATATTGTCGCGCTGTCGAGCGAGTCGAGCATCGGCGGTTGCGAAATCCTGCCCGGCACCGTGATCTCGATGCAGTGGCTGAACCCGGGGACCACCCTGAATGGGCATGCCCATACCTGGTGGCACCTGTTCATCATCCAGTCGGGCCGGGGCGAGTTGACCCTGGGCGATGCCGAGGCGGTAGCGGTCGGCAGTGGCGACGTGATCGTGGTGCCGGCCTGGAACCCGCATGGTTTCGTCAATGGCTCCGTGGACGAGCCGTTGGTGATGCTCAATATCAGCAACATGCCGCAGGTGGCGGCACTGTCGAATTTCGCTGATCAGAACGGGCGGATCGGCGTGGTGAAGTAACCCGTCGCGATCTCTCCCCGCCGATGTTCCTGTCAGGGAGCCAACGTTCGTTGGCTCCCTGATTGCATTTCTGCTGCCGGTTTTTGTGCCTGGTACTTTCCTGCTGCCTCACCTTCGCCTGCTCCAGGGCAATCGGCTGCCTGATGCTACCGATGTATCCGCTTGTCCGTGGGCCATCTGTATCGATGCAAACAGGCATTTTCTGTATCTATCGAAGGGGCTTGCAGTTATCTACGATCCTTTCCGTAGATAACAGCGCTGAATCAATTTGAGTGATGGGCAGTCCGGCATATTGCTGCGCATTGTCCTGTTGTCTATCTGTCAGGCAGTTTTTGCAGTCGAAACATTCGATTGAAACTATTCAACTATTTGAATCTGGAAAGGAACATCCTGTGGCTGATCAATCATTAACCCTGTATGTCGGCGCGGACTTTGTCAGTGCCTTTGCGTTGTCGGCATTTGTTGCCTTGAAAGAAAAGGAACTGCCGTTTGATATTGTCACCGTCGATCTCAAGCAACGGGACAACTACTTGCCGGCTTATCGCGACCTGTCGCTGACCTGCAAGGTGCCGACCCTGGTCCATGACGGTTTTGCCCTGACCGAGTCCTCGGCCATCGCCGAATACCTCGACGAGGCCTTTGCCCATGCCGGTCATAAACAGGTTCTGCCCCGTGGCCTGCAGGAACGTGCCCGCGCTCGTCAACTGCAGGCCTGGTTGCGCAGCGACCTGCTGGTGATTCGCCAGGAGCGTCCGGCCGACCTGATCTATTTCGGCAAGAAAGACCAACCCCTGTCCGATGGGGCAAAGGCTGCCGTAGAGCGCCTGTACCGGGTTGCCAGTACCTTCCTCGGCGACAGCGGCGGGCATCTGTTCGGTGACTGGAGCATTGCCGACACGGACCTGGCAATCATGCTCAATCGCCTGCTGGCCAATGGCGACGAGATGCCCGAGCACCTGGCGGCCTACGTACGTCGGCAATGGAGTCGCGACAGCGTCCAGGCCTGGGTCGGGCAAGAGCGTGTGGCGCCGTTGCCGGCGAAGTGAACACAGCCGTGATCGGTCCGTTGGGGACAATGATCGATTGACCGTGATGAATGATCGAAAAGATTCGAATAAGCACTGTATCGCTGTCAGTGGTTGATAACCATTACTGAACAAGACCGAACTTGCCGCGTTGAACAACGTTAAAGGCAACAGGCTTGCGTTTGTCTGTGATTGCTGAATAAACGCAGTGCGAAACAGTCCGGTTGAAAGCGATATGCAAGGTGAACTCATAACAGAATCGTCAGGAGCGCTGTCATGCAGGGAATGTCCGAACCACAGAAGTACAAGCCTTATAATTCACGCACTATTCGCGATACGGTGTATTGGCAGAAGTTGACCCCGGAGTTGCAGGAAGCAATGACGGTAGTGTCCAAGGTCATGCCGTTTCGTACCAACGATTATGTGCTCAGTACGTTGATCGACTGGAACAACATTCCGGACGATCCGATCTTCCGCATGACCTTTCCTCACCGCGACATGCTGCACGCGCATGAGTACGAGGCCCTGAAGGCGCTGATCGACGGCGATGACAGCGCGGCGGTCAAGCGTCAGGTCGAGGAGGTCTGGCAGCGGATGAACCCGCACCCGGCCGGCCAGTTGACCCACAACACCGTGACCCTGGATGGCAAGCCGTTGTCGGGTATCCAGCACAAGTACCGGGAAACCGTGCTGTTCTTTCCCGGCGCGGGCCAGACCTGCCACGCCTACTGCACCTTCTGCTTCCGCTGGGCCCAGTTCATCGGCGAGGAAGAACTCAAGTTCAACGCCCGTGAATCCCAGGAACTGGCGGCCTACCTGCGGGTACACACCGAGGTGACCGATGTACTGATCACCGGCGGCGACCCGTTGATCATGAACACCCGTTCCCTGGCCGAGTACATCGAGCCGTTGCTGGCGCCGGACATGGCGCACATCAAGAGCATCCGCCTGGGGACCAAGTCGGTGGCTTACTGGCCGCAGCGCTTTGTCACGGACAAGGACGCCGATGCCCTGATCGATCTGTTCAAGCGTGTGGTGGCGACCGGCAAGAACCTCTCGGTGATGGGGCACTACAACCATCCGGTGGAGATCAAGCAGGACATGGCCCGCCAGGCGATCCAGCGGATCCGCTCCTCCGGGGCGACCTTGCGGATCCAGGCGCCGTTGATTCGTCATATCAACGAAGACCCGGCCGACTGGGCGGCGCTGTGGACCGAAGGCGTGCGCCTCGGCGCCATTCCGTACTACTTCTTCGTCGAGCGCGATACCGGCCCCAGCCATTACTTCGCAATGCCGTTGCACCGTGCCTTCGAGATCTACCAGTCGGCCTATCGCACCGTCTCCGGGCTGGCGCGCACGGTCCGCGGGCCATCGATGAGCACCTTCTACGGCAAGGTGGTGATCAACGGGATCGAGACCGTCGGTGGCGAGAAAGTCTTCGTCCTGCAGTTTCTCCAGGCCCGTGATCCGCAGTGGGTATTGCGCACCTTCTACGCCAAGTTCGACCCGCAGGCGACCTGGTTCGACGAACTGGTCCCGGCCTTTGGCGAGGAATTCTTCTTCTTCCAGAACGAAAGCGTCGCGCCGCCGAAACTGATCCCTGTGGTGCTGGAAGCCGTTTGATCTCAACCTATTCGATGGAATGAACACCATGCTCTATCTGAATCCGCACACCGCCCGCCAGGTCTGCGCGCAGGCGGTCAAACGCCGCGGCGTGTCGGCCGAACACGCCAACTGGTTCGCCAATGCCCTGGTCGACACGTCGCTGATGGGCGTCGACACCCATGGCCTGCGCCTGCTGCCGCTGTACCTGCGGGAACTGGACGAAGGCCGCAGCCATGCGATGCCGAACATCAACGTGCAGCGTCGCAACGGCAACGTGATTATCCTCGACGCCGACCAGGCGCTCGGCACCGTGGCCGGCATGTACGCGGCCAGGCTGGCGGTGCAGGAGGCCCGCAACAGTGGTATCGCCGCGGTCGGCGTGGGTAACTCCAACCACTTCGGCGCCGCGTCGGTATACGGCCTGGAAATTGCCAACAGCGGCATGATCGGCATCGTCACCACCAGCGCCGCGGCACGCATGGCGCCGTTCAAGGGTAAGCAGCCGATGTTCGGGACCAACCCGATCTGCTTCGCCGCTCCGGCGGACGGCCAACCTTTCGTGCTCGACATGGCGACCAGCCAGATCTCCTATTCCCAGGTCAAACACTACCGCAAGCTCGGTCTGTCGCTGCCCCTGGGCTGGGCGCTGGACCAGGACGGCAACGACACCGCCGAACCGGATGAAGTGGTGTCGCTGTCACCGTTGGGCGGCTACAAGGGCCAGGGCCTGGCGATGATGGTCCAGGTGCTCAGTTGCCTGCTGACCGGCATGCCGCTGGATCACCAACTGGACCATCTGGACACCGGCTCCTTCAGCAAGGGACGGCAGATCGGCCACTTCATGATCGCCCTGGATATCGCCGCCTTCACCGACCTGGGCGGCTTCCAGAACAGCCTGGCCGGCCTGATGGAAACCATTCGCGCCACCCCGGCCCAGGCGGGCGAGCGTATCAGCGTGGCTGGCGATCCCCAGGCCCATACCCGGCGCAATCGCCTGATTGCCGGTATCCCGGCTTCCGAAGAAGAAGCCGGTGTCCTGATGGCCGAAGCCCGCCTCGGCGGACTGAATGTGGCCAGTGTCCTGATGAACACCGCGGAGGTGAGTGTATGAGCGGCCCGACAGCGATTCCTTTCGATCAGCGCGACGGTTATATCTGGCTCGACGGCGAGTTCGTCGAGTGGAAGGACGCGAAGATCCATGTCCTGACCCACGGGCTGCACTACGCCAGTACCGTCTACGAAGGCGAGCGGGTCTACGACGGGAAGATCTTCCAGTTGCGGGCGCACTCCGAGCGTTTGTACCGCTCCGCGCAGTTGATGGATTTCACCATCCCTTATGACCTGCAAACCCTGGAGGCCGCCAGCCATGCCTTGCTCGAACGCAACGGCGTGACCGATGGCTACCTGCGTCCGGTGGCCTGGCGCGGCAGCGAGATGATCTCGACCTCGGCGCGGTTCAACAGCGTGCACCTGGCGATTGCCTGCTGGCAATGGCCGAGCTACTTCGACCCGGCGGCGCGCATGGCCGGAATCAAGTTGAAGACCGCGACCTGGCGGCGTCCGCCACCGAGCAGCAGCCCGTTCGAGGCCAAGGCGTCGGGGCAGTACATGATCGCCACCCTGAGCAAGCACGATGCGGAAAACAGCGGCTACCACGATGCCCTGATGCTCGACTGGCGCGGCCATGTGGCCGAGGCCACCAGCGCGAATATTTTCTTCGTCAAGGGCCGGCAACTGCACACGCCGGTGCCGGACTGCTTCCTCAACGGCATCACCCGCCAGACCGTGATCCGGCTGGCCCGGGCGCTGGACTACGAGGTGATCGAGCGAACGCTGTTGCCTGATGATCTCGGTGATTTCGACGAGTGCTTCCTGACCGGTACGGCCGCCGAAATCACCCCGGTGCGCAGTATCGATGACCTCCAGTATGAGCCCGGCCGGGCCTGTCGCGACCTGATCGACGCCTATGCCGCCGCCGTCATCGCCTGACCAGACAAAAGGACTTTCGTCATGTTGGAAGAAACCCTTGTAAACGACCCAGCCGCGGCTGCGCGGTACGGTTTGAGCCATCACCGGCGTGAGCTGGCCGAGCAGGGCTGGACCCTGTTGCAGCCGGGTGAACTCAGCACCGACCTGTACGAGACGCTGGCGCCGTTCGGCCGGGTGATCCCGCAGTTCAACGGCCTGGACACCTTCGAAGTCACCCTGAAACCGGGCTTCGACGACCTGCCGTACTCCCAGAGCATGAACGGCATCGGTCCCCACACCGAGGCCCCGGTCTATGACCCGCCGCCGCGTTACCTGGTGCTGCACTGTCATCGCCAGGCGACCTGCGGTGGCGGGCATACACAATTGGCCGACGGCCTGGCCTTCCTCAAGACCCTGCCGGCCGACCTGCAGGCGTGGATCGAGGGCAACCCCGTCGCGTTCAACGCCACGGCCAAGCCCGGTGAAACCACCCGACGCGTGCTTGAGGAATACATCTTCAAACCTGCGGCCGACGGCGACATCTTCCGCTTTAGCTACAACCAGTTTCACTACGGCGATGTGAACCCGTCCCAGGAGGACCTGAGCGCTCCCGAAGGCCGCAACAGCGGCACACCCCTGGGGCGTATCGCGGCTTTGGGCGAGCAGTTCTTCCTGGAGCACTGCACGCCGTTGCTGATCCCCGATGGCTGCGTGCTGATCTGGGACAACTGGCGCCTGATGCATGCCCGCAGCCAGTACCGCGATCCCCAGCGGCACCTGACCCGCTACTGGCTCGCCTGACGCGCGAATGCGTCCCGCGGTTTTCCCCTTTGCACCCGCGCACGGACTCCGTGCGCGTCCTACAGGTATCACGTCATGCAACAAGCCATTGTCATCGCCAAGGTCGACCACAAGCTGGTCGTGCAACTCAACAAGGCCTGGACCAAGCGGGCGACCGTCTGCGCCGGCGACAAATTCCCGCTGACCGACGAGTTCGACCCGAGCAAGCCGGATTACCCGATCGCCATGGTCCCGTTCTTCCACCATCCGAAGTTCCAGGCGCTGAGCGAGGAACTGAAAAGTGCCGTGCTGACCTGGGGCTGGATCGGCTACAACCTGCGCACCGTCACCGCCGAGGAGTGCGTGGTCAATCCGGCCCTGAGCGTCATTGCCAACCAGTACCTGGGCAAGGACGACTGGCACTTTCGCGAAGCCATGCAGCAGACCCTGATCGACGAGCACTACCACACGCTCATGCACTTGCGGGCGATCCAGCGCAGCAAGGCCGATCGCAACCTCGAGCAGGACCTCGACCTGCCGCCCTCGGTCACCTACCTGCGCTTGCAGGCGCTGTGCGCGCAATTGCCCCATGCCTGGCAACGGGACCTGGCCGCGATCACCTTTGCGGTGGTTGCCGAGATCAGCGTCAACGCCTACCTGGACATGCTCGCCGACGACCAGAGCATCCAGCCGCAAAACCGTCGGGTCGCCGAGTTGCACAACCGTGACGAATACGCCCACAGCAAGGTGCTCGCCGAAGTAGCCAAGGTGATGTACGAGCACATGGACGCCGAACAGCGCCGCTTCTTCGTGCAGACCCTGCCCGAGGCGCTGAATGCCTTTGTCGCCCAGGACTATTCGATGTGGGAGGCGATCCTGGCGCAGCTCGGCGTGGCCGATGTCGACGTCATCATCGGCGACACCCGCGAGGCCAGTCGTGGCAGCGCGATCATGCGTGACTACAGCGGCCTGTATCGACTGGCCGAGGACCTGGGGATCACCGCCGACATGGACTTCGATTTCAGTTCCACCGTCAAGGCGGCGCCTGCCGCGCAACCGGCCTGAGGAGCGCAAGCACATGCCGAATCCATCGCTGTCCCCGGTCTATGAAGTCTTTGCCATCCGCGTCGGCGCCAACTCCCAACGCACTGCGCGGGAGAACTTTCTCTATGATGCCTGCTGCGGCGATCCCAATGCGCCGATGCCGCTGGACTACTATTTCTGGGTGATCCGCAACGACCAGCACGTGGTGGTCGTGGACACCTGTTTCCAGCCGGCCACGGCCGACCGACGCAATCGCGAAATGTACCGTTTGCCGGAGGAGTCGTTGCAGCAACTGGGTATCGACCCGGCCCAGGTCGAGACGCTGATCCTGACGCACCTGCACTGGGATCATGCCGGCAACCTGGGGTTGTTTCCCAAGGCCACCATTCACTTGCAGGAAGAAGAGTTGCGCTTCTGCACCGGGCCGAAGATGACCCACCACGCGATCAACAAGACCTACGAAGTGGACGACGTGATGTCGGCGATCCCGCCGTTGTTCGAAGGGCGCCTGCGCCTGCATCGTGGCACCGTGGAGATTGTGCCGGGCGTAACGATTCACGCGGTGGGCGGGCATACGCCGGGCAGCCAGGTGGTGCGCGTGCCGACCCAGCGCGGCTGGGTGGTGCTGGCCTCCGACTCGGCGCACCTGTGGGCCAATATCCGTTTGCGCAGCCCGTTCCCGATTCTCGATGACATGGCCCAGACCCTCGAAGCCTTCGCGACCATCGACGGCCTGGTGGATGGCGAGGACCATGTCATTCCGGGGCACGATCCATTGATTGCCAAGCGTTTCCCCCATTGGCAGAACGACCCGCACATCATCTGCCTGCATGAGCATCCGGTAGACCGGATGTAGTGAGTGCCGGGGAGGTCTCTGGGTGACCAGCAGGCCTCCCCGACACGGTTCGTTCAGCCTTGTCGTGCAATCAATCGCCCCAGGGTCGCCACGGCATTTTCAATGCGCGGTGAATAGGGCGTGCCACAACCGATGCGGATGAAGTGATCGAAGCTTCGCGAGTTGGAGAAGATCATTCCCGGCGAAATGTAGATACCTTGCTGCAACGCCTGGTGAAACAGCTCCAGGGACGAATGCCCCTGGGGCAACTCCACCCACAGCAGGGTCCCGCCCTTGGGGTTGGTGATCTGCGTGCCCGCCGGGAAGTATTGCGCAATCGCCGCGCTCATCTGCTTTCGCTGCATCGTCAACTGTCCTCGCAGCCTGCGCAGGTAACGTTCGTAGGACGGCGTCTTCATAAAGGCATCCACCGCCAGCTGCGGCAGCATTTCGCAGTTGCGTGACTGGGTGTGCTTGAGCATCTCGACCCGGTCGTGCCATTTGCCGGCGGCGATCCAGCCCAGGCGCAGGCCGGGTGCGAGTGTCTTGTTCAGCGATGCGCAATAGATCAGGTTGTCGTTGCGGTCCCAGCTTTTCAGGGCCGACAACGGCTGCTCGGTATCGGCCAGGTCGGAGTAGGTGTCGTCTTCGATCAGTACCGTGTCGTAGTCCGAGCACAGTTGCACCAGCAACGCCTTGTGCGCATCGGGCATCACGCTGCCCAGGGGATTGTGCAGGTTGGGAATGACGATCAACGCCTTGATCCGTTCCGGGCCCTGGAGCAGTTGTTCGAGGGCGAACAGGTTGATCCCGGTCTTGGCGGTCGTGGGTACTTCCAGTACCCGCAGGTTCAGGCTTTCGAGAATCTGCAGGAGGCCGTAGAACGTCGGTGATTCCACCGCGACGATATCACCCGGCTGGGTGACGGCCCGCAGAGCGAGATTGATGGCTTCCGTGGCACCGTTGGTGATGACGATCTTGTCGGCGGTGACGCTGATCTTCGAGCCCAGTGCCCGTCGAGCCAGCAAATCGCGCAGCGGGCGGGCGCCGCTCGCCGGGGACGGGCTGCCGATCAGTTGCGGATCCTGGCGCAGGGCCTTGATCATATGGTCCTGGAGCGCTTTGAGCGGGTAGATCTGCGCGCCGCAGTAGGCACTGGCGAGGTTGACCTGGATCGAGGCCTTCTGGCTGGCCTTGACCACGGCTGACACCTGTTCGTGGATACCGACATAGTGGCTGGTATCCAGGGGCAACAGCGGCTCGCGGTCGGTGGATAGCGCAACGGGTTTGGCAGGCTGGCGAATGAAATTGCCGGAGCGGGGGCGGGCTTCCAGGACACCGTAGTCTTCCAGCTGGCGACAGATCTGGACGGCGGTGGAAAGGCTGATGGCGTGTTTTTCCATCATCAGGCGAATGGATGGGAAACGCTCACCGGTTTTCAGGGTTCCTGCCTGAATCGCGTTGAGGTAGTGATTGGCGAGTTGGCGGTAGAGAGGAGGCGAGTTCATATTGACCATCGAAATCGCATCACTGAAGTCGTGACTGTAAGGCGAACGGCGTGTTTGCAGGCGGACCCGTGATGCTGGGAGGGTGGAGGGAGGTTCTTGGCACACAACCGTGGGGCATCACCTATCCATGGGGCTACCCTCCTGGTCAGGTACGCGGGGAGTTTCTGCGGGGCCGCCAGGCGCAGCAGTCTCGGACTTTACAAGGTCGCAGGCCATCAGGCGCGATGGCCCGTCTCCGACCCGATGATCACCTGTTGTTGGGCCGAGCGGGGGATGGGCGTCAGCCGGTGGGCCGGAGCGTGTGAGCGGGCCGGTCGGGATATGGCGAAAGGCTTACAGACGGACACCGAGATCTCCTCTGTTGCGCTTTTGTCGCAGGGCTTAATCTTTACCCATCGCTGCTGCACAAGGATGTGCACAGAGTCATGGAAGATTGACCCAGGCCAGGACGGTCGACGACAGGGAGTTGTAATGGTCAACAAAAAACCCGCTTCGGCGGGTTTTTTGTGGCCGATGGAAAAGCAATGTTTCACTTAACTCCCGCGCACCTTGGCCTCAAGATCAAATTGTGCCTTGCAGCACAATAGCCTATTGATAGCACCCATCCTCGTTTTTCCGAAAGTCCGTTCAAGTTGTCATACAACTTGCCGATAGCCTGCCAGTTGTCGGTCCCTGCGCCGACGCCCCCCACTTCGGATTCCTACAAGAAAAGGCTGCCGTCATGTTTCTTCGTCAATTGAATATCGCGCCTCGCGCAGCGCTCGGGTTTGCCCTGATTGCCCTGCTGGTGGCCTTGCTCGGGGTGTTCGCGCTGGAGAAGATGTCGAGCATCCGCGACAGCGAAGTGGCGGTGGAAACCCAATGGCTGCCGAGCATTCGTGGCGGTGACGAGATTCGCGAGATCATGCTGCGCATCCGCACCATCTCCCTGCGCATGGCCCTCGATCCGGACCCGAAGAACGTTGCCGTGTACCGTGGCCAGATGGACACCCGGGACAAGGAACTGAGCGACAAGATCAATGCCTACGACAAGCTGGTCACCACTCCCGAAGCCAAGGTGTTGTATGACCAGTTCAAATCGACTTTCGCCGCTTACCGTTCCGGTATCGCCCAGTCGTTCACCCTGGCGGAACAGGGCCGTCGTGACGAGTTGATCAAGCTGCTGCTGGTGGACATGAAAACCGTGGTCGATGGTTCGGGCAAGCAGCTCACCGACCTTGCCGACCTGTTCAGCAAGCAGGTCGCGGCCGAGAGCCTGAAATCCGAAGCGTATTACACGGGCTCGCGAATGATCGTCAGCCTGTTTATCGTGCTGGCGGCCCTGGCTACCGTGGTCCTGGCGATGCTGCTGACCCGCAGTATCGTCAAACCGCTGGGTGAAGCCCTGAACGCGGCGCAGAACGTGGCGCGTGGCGACCTGACCCAACGTATCGAAGCCCATGGCAATGACGAAGTGAGTCGCCTGCTGGAAGCCCTGGCAACCATGCAGCAGACCCTGCGCAACACCTTGCAGGGCATCAGCGGTTCCGCCGCGCAACTGGCGACGGCGGCGGATGAGTTGAACGCGGTGACCCTCGGCAGCACCCGCGATATGCAGCAACAGAACAATGAAATCGAGCAGGCGGCCACCGCCGTCACCGAAATGACTACCGCCGTGGAGGAGGTCGCGCGCAATGCCGTGTCTACCTCCGAGGCCACCCGCGAGTCGAGCGATTCGGCGCGGCTGGGCCAGGAACGGGTCAGCGAGACGGTCGAGGCGATCAATGCCCTGGCCGGTGAAGTGGAGCATACCGGCGAGCTGGTACAGTCACTGGCCGCCCAGTCCCAGGACATCGGCAAGGTGCTCGATGTGATCCGGGCAATTGCCGAACAGACCAACCTGCTGGCGCTCAACGCCGCCATCGAAGCGGCCCGTGCCGGCGAGAGCGGGCGCGGCTTTGCCGTGGTGGCGGACGAAGTGCGGGCCCTGGCGCACCGCACCCAGCAATCGACCCAGGAAATCGAGCAGATGGTGCAGGGCATGCGCAATGGTTCGACCCAGGCTCTGGATTCGATGCAGGCCAGTTCCCGCCGTGCCGCCAGCACCCTGGCCCTGGCCGAGCGGGCCGGCGAGGCCCTGCAGACGATTACCAGCTCGGTGCATCAGATCCATGAGCGCAACCTGGTGATCGCCAGTGCCGCCGAGGAGCAGGCCCAGGTTGCCCGCGAAGTGGATCGCAACCTGGTGAACATTCGCGACCTGTCGTTGCGTTCGGCGACCGGCGCCGACCAGACCAGCGCCTCCAGCCATGAGCTGTCGCTGCTGGCCAACTCACTGCGGGGGATGGTCGGGCAGTTTCGCGTCTGATTGACGGGCCTCATGCTGGCCGCGCAGGTGCCTGATCAGCGCGATGCCCGCCATCAGCAGCACCACGCCGATGATGATGGGTAGGCGATAGGGCTTGAGGTTGCCGAGCATCTGCTCCAGGAACTCGCCGGCCCAGCAGCCGTAGGTGGCGAGCAGGTAGGTGAAGTCGATGTGTTCGAACATAGGTGGCTGTGGGTCCGTATCGCGGTCGCTGGGCTGCGCGGCCTGCACACGGGCTGGTAGGCAAGGCTCTTGTTGGGTCTGATCGACGGGCCGGGCGAAAGTGCCCTAGCGTGCCGGGCGGAGCATCGTGACGAGCAGCGGTACCTGGCCTGCGTTGATCTGGCGGGTGATTTCGAAACCATGATGTTGATAGAAACCGATGTTCTTCGGATTCGACGACCACAGGTACGCCGCCAGATGCTGTTCGTCACAAGCCCGCAGGCCATGCTTGAGCAGGATCGCGCCGTGCCCCCTTCCCTGAAGGGCGGCATCCACGCCAAGGGTCGAGAGGTACCAGTGTGGTTCGTCCGGGCGGTCGAGGTCGGTCTGGCCGAGGGCCGCGCCGATCCGCTCCTGCTGGTCCTGACTGATGCTGCGATCCAGCACCGCCTGGATCGGCGCGGGATCACCGACAACCCCCGGCGGCAGCCAGAGGGCAATCGCCGCGCCGTCCCTTGTACGGTGCGCACCGCCGGCTGCCAGCGAATCGACAGCAACAGCTTCGAACAACTGCGGTGCGTAGCGCAGATAGTCATGACCCCGGGGGTAGATCCAGCGCATGAACGGATCGGCGTCGAAGGCCAGGGCGAGCGTCGCGCCGGCCTGTTGCAGTGCTTCTGTGCCGGTCAATGGCAGGACGTCTTCTGGGTACATGGGCATTCCTGGATTCGAAGGGAGTTGGGGACAGAACGTCCGGGCGGTGGTTTTTATTCAGGCCGACTGTCGTGCCAGCCATTCCCGCGGGCTTTCGCCGATCTTGCGGCGAAACGCCCTCGCCAGTGCCGACGGGCTTTCGTAACCGACCTCATCGGCGATCAACGCGATAGGCCGGCCTTCGCGCAGGCGCTTCTGCGCGAGGCTGACGCGCCAGCTCAGCATATAGTCGGCCGGCGTCTGGCCGACCACTTTGTGAAAGTGCGCGGCGAAACTGGCCCGCGACATATTCGACTCCAGCGCCAGTTCGGCCACGGTCCAGGGCCGCTCGGGGCTGTTGTGCATCATGGTCATGGCCCGGGCCAGGCGCAGATCGGCCAGGCCGGACATCATCCCGGTGGTCATGCTGTGGTAGGCCATCATGTGCCGCAGGAACTGGATCACCATCAATTCGAACAGGCGGTTCATCACCGCTTCCCGGCCACAGTGCTCGGCAAAGGCTTCGCCGAACAGCCACTCCAGCGTGCCTTCGAGCATGGGTACCGCCGCGAGCGGCATGACGATGGTGTCGGACAAGGCCACGGACAAGGGATTGTCGATACCGCCATCGAAACGCAGCGAGGCACACACCAGTTCGGCGGCGTCGGCCTCGCTGGCGATCAGGCGGTGGGGCAGGGGGCGGGGAATCAGGACCAGGCTCGGTTCTTCGATGCGCAGCACCTTGCCCCCTGCCTCCAGGCTGACACGACCGCTTTTGAGCAGATGCACATGGCCGCGCGGTTGCGCTCCGTCGACCTCGGCCTTGCCCCGCAGGACGCCGCTGTGGAAGGTGTCGGCGGCAATGCCGAAGTGAGTGAGCAAGGTCGACAGGCGATCCATGGATTCAATCTCATCAAAATACAGGTTTAGACGATCTGGCGCATATCATCGACAAAAAGGCGCCATTCGTAAATCGGTATTGCCCATCATGGCACCACGTTCAGCGATCTGGACGTCGCCGCTACCGGCGGATCCGCCACTTCAAGCACGAGGAAACACCGATGCAAACGTCCCGTATTTCTGCTGTCTCGAAACTGTTCGCCGCTGTTGCCATCGCCGCCGGTGCCCTGTCGCTGGGCTGGTCGGGGTCAGCCTCGGCCGCCACGGAATCCGCCAGGAAAGCCACCGTGGTCCTGGTGCACGGCGCCTTTGCCGAGTCGTCCAGCTGGAATGGGGTGATTGCCCGTCTGCAAGCCAAAGGCTATCCGGTTATCGCCGTCGCCAACCCGCTGCACAGTGTGAAGAGCGATGCGGACTATGTCGCCGATATCGTCGAGCACACGCCGGGTCCGGTGATTCTGGTAGGGCATTCCTACGGTGGTTCGGTGATTTCCAACGCGGTCCATGGCCAGTCCAACGTCAAGGCCCTGGTCTATGTCGCGGCCTTTGCCCCGGAAAAAGGCGAGACCGCCGTCGAGCTCTCCGGCCGTTACCCGGGCGGCACCCTCGGCCCGACCCTGGCGCCACCGGTGCAGTTGAAAAATGGCACCGTGGACCTGTTTATCCAGCAGGACAAATTCCCTGCCCAGTTCGCCGCCGACGTGCCGGCGAAAGAAGCCGCGCTGATGGCCGCGACCCAACGTCCGATTGCCGAGGCCGCGCTGAAGGAGCCGTCCGGTGATCCGGCGTGGAAAACCCTGCCGTCCTGGTTCATCTACGGTTCGGCGGACAAGAACATTCCCGAGGCGGCACTGAAGTTCATGGCCGATCGTGCCGGCTCGAAGGAGACCGTGGATATCAAGGGGGCGTCCCACGTGGTGATGGTGTCTCATCCGGACAAGGTCGCGGCGATCATCGAAGACGCGGCCAAGGCCACTGCCAAATAATCTCCTCTCTGATCGTTCCCGCGCTCTACGGCTGATCGTTCCAACGCTCCGCGTGGGAATGCAGCCCGTGACGCTCTGCGTCACAAAGCGGACGCAGAGCGTCCTGAGAGGTATTCCCACGCAGAGCGTGGGAACGATCTTGTGTTGGGCGTGGGAATGATCTTAAGGCTTGGCCCACTTCTCCAGCGCGAACTCCACGAAGCTGCGCAGCTTGGGCAGCCGGTAGCGATCCTGGGCATAGAGCAGGTTCATCGGCCGACAGGGCAGTTTGTAGGTCCCCAGGATCGGCACCAGCCGACCCTCGCGCAGATCGTCGCGCAACAGTGCATCCGGCAGCATCACGATACCCATGCCGGCGAGCGCCGCCTGGTACAGCGCCGACGAACTGTTGACGGTCATCGGTCCACTGACTGGCACCAGGATTTCTCCCTCCGGGCCACTCAGGCTCCATTGTTTTTCCACCGTCCGCCAGTCATCTCCCGCCGGGTAGGTGAACGCCAGGCAATCATGTTGTTCGAGATCCTGGGGGATCATCGGTGTCCCGCGCCGTTGCAGGTATGACGGCGATGCACAGACCGTCAGCGCGTAGTTTTCCAGTGGCCGGGCAATCAAAGCGGATGGCTCGGGTACGCCCAGGCGGATCGCCACGTCGAAACCGCTGTCGATCAGGTCTTCACGCTGGTTGCTGAGCATCACATCGAGCTTGATCCGTGGATAACGCGCGACGAACTCACTGAGGGCCGGCGCCAGGCGTTCGGAGCCAAAGGTCAACGGCGCGGTGATCCGCAGGGTGCCGCTCGGCTCGCCCTGGACCTGTTCGGCCAGGCGCTCGGAATCGGCCAGCAGTGCCAGCACTTCGAGGCAGCGCTGATAGTAGGTCGAACCGAACTCGGTCAGGCGCTGGCGCCGGGTCGTGCGGCTGAGCAGGCTGACCCCGAGTCGCTGTTCCAGCGAACGCAGATGATTGCCGACCATGGTGGTGGAAATACCGCATTCCAGGGCGGCCGCGGTCATGCTGCCGCTCTCCACCACCTTCACGTACACCTGCATCGCCTGGAACAGGTCCATTATCAACCCCTGATTTAAAATGATTGAAGTGGCGACGAGTTTATCCAGCTCTGGTGGCTAACGATACTGCCAGCACCACCCTGATGCCTGGAGCTCGATGCCATGACCGCCGCTTGCCTGATGACCACCTATCAACCGCTCGACCTGGGGTTTGTCAAAGGCCTGGGCACGCGACTCTGGGACCAGGGCGGTCGCGAATACCTGGATGCCGTGGCGGGTGTGGCGGTGACCAATGTCGGCCATTCCCATCCCCGGCTGGTCAGTGCGATCAGCGAGCAGGCCGGCCTGCTGCTGCACACCTCGAACCTCTACAGTATCGACTGGCAGCAACGGCTGGCGCGGCAGTTGACCGAGCTGTCCGGCATGGACCGGGTGTTCTTCAACAATTCGGGTGCTGAAGCCAATGAAAGCGCACTGAAGCTGGCGCGCCTGCATGCCTGGCACAAAGGCATCGAGCAGCCGCTGGTGGTGGTCATGGAGAACGCCTTTCACGGGCGCACCCTGGGTACCCTGTCGGCCAGTGACGGCCCGGCGGTGCGCCTGGGTTACCACGCGCTGCCGGGGGATTTCATCAAGGTGCCGTTTGGCGACCTGCCGCTGCTGCACAGCCTGGCCCGCAGCCATGGTCAGCGTATCTGCGCGGTGTTGATGGAGCCGATCCAGGGTGAAAGCGGGGTGCAACTGCCGCCGCCGGGCTATCTCAAGGCCGTGCGCGACCTGTGCAAGCGCCGCTCCTGGTTGCTGATGCTCGATGAAATCCAGACCGGTATCGGCCGTACCGGCCAATGGTTCGCCTTCCAGCATGAAGGCATCGTCCCGGACGTGATGACCCTGGCCAAGGGGCTGGGCAATGGCATTCCCATCGGCGCCTGCCTGGCGCGGGGCAAGGCAGCGGAACTGTTCACGCCGGGCAGCCACGGCAGCACCTTCGGTGGCAATCCACTGGCCTGTCGGGTCGGTTGCACGGTGCTCGATATCATCGAGGAGCAGGCCCTGGTCGCCAATGCCGGGCAACAGGGCGAATACCTGCTGGCGCGTTTGCGCAGCGAACTGAGCAACCACCCGCAGGTCCTGGAGATCCGTGGCCGCGGGCTGATGATCGGCATCGAGCTGCGGCAGCCGATTCGTGACCTGGCGCTGATCGCTGCCCGTGACCATGGCGTGCTGATCAATGTCACGCGGGGCAAGACCATCCGCCTGCTGCCGCCATTGACGATCGATGCGGCCGAAGTGGAGATGATCGTGGCGGGCGTGTGCGGGGTGCTGGCTGCCGCACCCTGCGCGCCGGTCGAGAAAGCCCTGGCCTATGGCTAAAGGCTTACACGCCGTGCCGGTGATCACGTCTTGGCCTGCCACGGCGAGAGGCCTAATCTGAACCTACTTCTGCTGCGCAAGGATGCGTGCAGGATCAAGGACGATCGACCTGGCCAGGATGGCCGCTGACAGGATGTCGGAAGGTCAAAGGAAAAACCCGCTTCGGCGGGTTTTTTTGTGCGTGCAGGAAATGTCCGGGCAATCAGTCCGAGATCATGTTCTTGCCCGCGGCCTTCGACCGGTACAGCGCCTGGTCGGCCCGTCCCATCAGGGCCGCCATCTGTTCACCGTCGAGGCGTTCGACCACGCCAAAACTCATGCTCAGGGAAATCGTGCCCCTGGGCCGCAGTTTCAGGATCATCCGGCGTATCCGCCCGGCCAGGGTCGTCGAGGTCGCCCGGGTGCCGTGGGGCACCACCACGATGAACTCGTCGCCCCCCCAGCGCGCCAATACGTCGACATCGCGCAGGCAGGCCTGGATGCACTCGGCGACCTCGATCAGCACCGCATCGCCGCCGAGATGGCCGTGCCGGTCGTTGATCAACTTGAAGTCGTCGATGTCCATGGCGATCAGCGACAACGGCTGGCGAAAGCGCTGGGCACGTTCACATTCCTTGCGCAGCACCTGTTCCAACCGGTAGCGATTGGCGACGCCGGTCAGTGAGTCGCTGTGGGCCAGCTTGCGGTTTTCCTCGAGCTGCAACTGCAACTGATGATTGACCCGTGACAGCTCGGCGGTCCGCTCGCTGACCAGGGCTTCCAGGGAATGGGTGCGCACCTCGAATTGTTCGAGCAGGCGTCGCTTGTCTTCGATACTGCGGTGCGCACCGATCATGCGGGCCACGGAGCCGTCGTCATTGCGGGCGATCACATAGCCGCGGTCCTCGATCAGGATGTAGTCGCCTTCGCGATTCTTGAGACGATATTCGGCCTGATAACCCTGGGTATGACCATGGAGATGGTTGTCGAAGTGCGTCATGACTTGGGGATAGTCGTCGGGATGGACCAGGTTTTCCCAGGTGAACACGGTATTGGGCAGCGCATGGGGGGCATAGCCGAGCATTTCATACCAGCCGGGATTGCGGTAGACGAAACCGGTATTGGCATTCCAGTCCCAGATGCCATCGCTGATCAGCTCGAGGATCGCGTGCACCACTTCTTCACTGATATCGCTGAGATTGATATTCCAGGGGCCGTTCTTGGGTGCATTGGCCATCATCGCTCACTCCCTTGGCGTTGTTGATCTTGGGCTTTGCAGGCCAACAACAAGGCACGATGTCCTATGGCGAGGTGATACTGTACCGGTTGAGATGAAAGGAGAGAAGAAGGCCTTTTTCATCTTTCAAATCGCAGGGCATAAGGGCTGGGGTGGGCGGCGGATGAGCAGCGAAACGGTGAAACGCATCCTCGTGAGTCTGTTGCTGTTGATGGGGTCATGTGCTCTGGCCGATCAATTCGTCGATTTGCCGGTCTGTGGCGATGCCAGTCTCTATGTTCCACCGATCGCGAGTCCGGGGCCGGCTGCCGCGCCTCGTGCTTGCCCGTTACCGACAGCCAGGACCTACGAGCCCCGCCATCGCGGTCTGGGCTACGAGATCCTGATGCTGGAGTCGCAGGCCTGTTTCGTGCCGGACGAGAGTTTTCGCCTGCTGGACTCGCTGATCGATCAGGCGCGGGATTCGCTGGCTGCCCGGCCCGGCGCAAAGGCCGACTGGCAAGCGCAGGCCCGGGCCACGTTCACGGTGGCAGGGGCCACGCTCGTCGACAACGGCTTCCAGTTGTACGTCCCGACCGAAACCCTGGGCGATGCCCTGGCCTCGCGCACGCTGCCCGGAGGCGGGCGGCATATCGCCGACTGTGACACCAGCGCGTTCCTGTATCTGTCGGTGGCCGAGTCCCTGTCGCTGCCCATGAGCCTGGTGGAAATGCGCCTGCCCGATGGCGAGAGCCACAACTACCTGCGCTGGACGCCCCGCCACGGTCCGGCGATGGACTGGGACACCAATGGCCGCGCCCAATGCCGCACGCCGGCGGGTCTGCCGGCCTGGCAGGGGCGAAGCCTGTCGCGCGACGAAGTGCTGGGGTACGCGACCTTGTTGCGTGGCGAGTCCTGGCACAAACAGGGCAAGCTCGACGAGACCCTGGCGGATTACCGCACGGGTGTGCGGCTCTATCCCCAGTCGCCGAAGGGGCAGAACAACCTGGCCTGGATCATCGCCAGCACGGCCGCCTTCAAGACCCCGACCCTGCTGGCCGAAGCCCAGGTCGCGGCGCAACGGGCCGTGGCGCTGGAACCCGGAGCCAATGCCCTGGATACCCTGGCTTGCGTCAAGGCGCGGTCGGGGGACTTTGTCGGCGCGCTGGCGGCTGAAGAGCAGGCGCTGGCGCTGAAGCCGGGAAGCCCGGATTTCCTTGCGCGCAAAAGTCGATTCAGCGCCGTGCCGGCCCGGGACTGCACGGGGCTTTAACTGTCACGACTCAGTTGCCGTTCAGGCCGCTGTCGCGTGTCAACAGGCGGACTTTCCAGTGATTTTCCTTGTCGCGCATTTCGTCGGCGCCAGTGTGTTTGTCGGCGATTTCCAGGATGGAAAAGTGGAACTTCTCCGAGAAACTGCCACCGCGCACGGCTTCGAGATCCACCAGCCGCACGTTGCCGCCATGACCCGAATGCGCGTAGGTCACCCAGCGTCCCCAGATGCCATCCATGCCGGTGGCACTGCCCACGTAGAGCTGGTTCTGTTCCCGGTCGGAGATCAGGTAGACCCCGGCGACGCTGGACAGCGCCGTGCGCCAGGACTCCAGCTCCTGATTGACGATCAACCGCAGTTCCGGGTAGCTGACATTGACGTCCTTGAAACCGGGGAACGGGCCGATGGTGAGCCGTTCTTCGCGAATTTCCGACAGCTGCAGTTCATGGAGGCAGGTTTCCAGGTTTCGATAGTTGGCCCGGGCCGTCTTCTCATGGTGAATGACCAGTCGCCCCTCCAGTGGCCTGAAGGCTTCGACCTTGCGGTAGCGGTAGTGATACTGCAGGGGCGGATACTCATCGTTGGGAATCGCTTCCAGCGAATCGTAGGCGCCGACAAACAGCCACTTGTTCCAGCGCGGCATCTGCACCAGCGACAGCAACAGCGGTCGTTCGAAATTCTTCTGGCGTTGCCAGGCCTGCCAGTCATCGAACTTACCGGCGAAGTACACGTCCAGTGGATCGTCCGAACCATTGTGCTGGGCGAAATGGATCTTGGTCTGTTCCGGGTCGAAGCCGGGGTAAACGCTGGTCAACAGGGGCTGAAGCATACGAGGTCCGTTTTCGAATGGGATCGGCATGGCAGGGCTGGAGGAAAAGTCGCGTTGTCTGCAGCGCTCATGAAGCAAAAAGGGCGGATCTGTTCCCCGGCACGTCGCACCTCGTAACACATCCACCCTTTCCCACCACGGCTTCGATCAAGCCATCGCGGTTTTACTGCTGAACGATGCTGTAGCCGGAAAACGCCGTCTGCTGCTGGATCGCGGTGACGATGTTCTTGCGTGTCGCCGGTTGTTCGTTGCCTTCGTTGTCCACAAAGGTTTCGCTCAGCAGTTCGGCCAGGTCGCCATGACCGGCAAAGGCGAAGCCCAGGAACTCGTAGGCCTCGCGATCGGCGTTGGCCTTGGCGCGTGGCGTGCGCAGCGGGAAGTTGACGCTGCTGCCGTCCTTGCTGATCACGAACACTTCGGCTTCTTTCTTGGGGCGTGCTGCCTTGCCCTTGCCGGCATTCGGGTTGCTCACCGCCTGATGGGTCTGGTTCAGCACCTTGAGCGCCAGGCCATAGACCAGTTCCTGGAACGCCGGGTCGTCCTTGTAGCTGGAAAGGATCCGGGTGATCGGGAATTTCGTGCTCAGGTCTTCCAGTGCGGCGATATCCGCGGCCTCGGCGTCCTTGAGTTGCTTGAGCTGGCCCATGAGTTCGTAGGCTTTGTCGTCGTCAAAACGGTCGTGCGCCTGGCGGATCGCCATGCGCAACTGGCGAATCTCGTCGCTTTCCTTCGAGGTGTGGAAAGCGTCGAGCACCATTTCACTGATGGTCTTGGCCTGGGCCACATGCTGGGAAAGATTGATCGCGTTTTCGTACTCGTGCTTGGCGGACAAGGAGGTTACGGCTTCATCGGTATGGGAGTCAGGCATCGAAGTTTCGCTATTTCATTTAACAGGGTGTGAGGCGCGAAATGCCTTGGGCATTTCCGGGCGCCTAATCTATTGGACCGACGCGCCGTTGTCACGGATCAACAGGCGAGTGGCTCGCGCAGGAGCAAAGACCTTCCATGCATTCAATAACTTACAGTTTGCTCGCCAAAATATTGGCGATGCTGGCGCGCTCCCTGAATAAAATCAATTAGACTCCAAAATAATGACGCAATCATATTGATATCACCTCTGGGGGGAGGGCAGTCAGGGAACAACGGAGTGTATTACCAGGGTTGGTGCTAGTCCCTTTGGATGCTCGTTTTGAACCTTTTTGCACAAAGGGATACCAAGATGCACCGTTCAGACGATATCGCGAATCTGTTCCAGAGATTCGGCGGGAGCGCGGACAGCTATCGGGAAATCGATCCGTCCTACGACTACGCCGAAGAGACCGTTACACCCTTCACACCCGCCCTGAGCGAACCTCAGCCGCTGGACACGGTGTCCCCGGTCGAGGCCTTGGCGCTGCCTGTCGAGACACCCGCTGTAGTTCAAGCACCGGGCACGCTCCCGGTCGTCGAGTCATCGCCCATTGCCCGGGAGGTTGCCCCGGCAGCTCCCGGCAACTCCACATCCCTGAGTCGCCTGTTGGCGGAAATCGAGCAACAACGTGAAGCGGTTGTCGTTGATGTCCCAGTCCCCAGCGCTACTCATCCTACCCTGAAAGCCAAGGTCATTGCCGTGATCTCGGCCAAGGGCGGTGTCGGCAAGAGCACCCTGGCCGGTGCCCTCGCGAGTGCGATCAAGCGCTCCGGCGGACGCACCCTGGCGCTCGATCTCGATCCGCAAAATGCCCTGTGCCTGTATCTGGGGGGCAACGAGCAATGGCCGGGTATCGCCCAGGATGACCCGCAGCAGCAGGATTGGCGCCAACTGATCCGCGAGGGTTTTGCCGCCAGCCACTGCCTGGCCTACGGAGTGGTCAGCGAAGAGGAGCGCCTGGATTTCGAAAACAGCCTGCGTGCCGATCCCACGTGGCTGGCCCGTCATCTGGTCGACATGGGACTCGGTGAGCGCGATACGGTGATCATCGACACCCCGTCCGGAGCGACGGCCTACCTGGCCCAGGCCCTGGCCATCGCCGATATCGCCCTGGTGGTGACCCACGCCGATGCCGCGTCCTACACCAGCCTCAACCAGATGGAGCGGCTGCTCGCGCCCTACCTGCAACGGGACAAACCGTTGCAATGCAAATACGTCATCAACCAGTTGGATACATCCCGCCAGTTCAGTCTCGACATGTGCGAAGTGCTGAAAAAAACAACAGGCAACCAGCTGCTCGGAGTGATCCGCCAGGATCATTTCCTCAGCGAAGCATTGGCGTACGACCGTAACCCGCTGGCGCACACCCCAAGCACCCGAGGCTGCCAGGACACCCTCGATATCGCAGGCTCGCTGTGCGAACTGCTCATGCAAGGTACGCAAGAGTCCCATTTGTCATGACCCGCGATCCAAACCTCACGTCCCATCTCCCGGGGCGCCCCGAACTGCGCCTCAACGGTTGGCTGGGCCGCTTCAATCAATGGCCGGGCGCGCTGCGTCGGGTGCTGATTTTCGGCGGTGCGCTGGTCGCCGGCCTGTTGCTGGTAAGCATCATCAGCGCGCCGCTGGACCTCTACACCCAATGCCTGTTCGCCGCGCTGTGCTTCGGTTCGGCCTTGCTGATCAAGCGTCTGCCGGGGCGCCTGCCGATCCTGGCGCTGATCGTGCTGTCGCTGGTGGCCTCGTTGCGCTACCTGTACTGGCGCCTGACCGACACCCTCGGTTTCGATGGCTGGTTGGACATCCTTTTCGGCTACGGCCTGGTGCTGGCCGAGATCTATGCGCTGGTGGTGCTGGTCTTCGGTTATGTGCAGACCGCCTGGCCACTGCGTCGCCGCCCGGTGCTGCTGGCGGGCGATCCTGGGGACTGGCCGACGGTGGATGTATTCATCCCCACCTACAACGAAACCCTGAGCATCGTGAAGCTGAGCATCTTCGCCGCCCAGGCGATGGACTGGCCGAAAGACAAGTTGCGGGTGCATGTGCTCGATGACGGTCGCCGTGATGAGTTCCGTCGCTTCTGCCAGAGCATCGGCGTCAACTACATCACCCGCGCCGACAACTTCCACGCCAAGGCCGGCAACCTCAACGAGGCGCTCAAGGTCACCGACGGCGAATACATCGCCATGTTCGACGCCGACCACGTGCCGACCCGGTCCTTCCTGCAGATCGGCATGGGCTGGTTTCTCAAGGATCCACAGTTGGCGATGTTGCAGACGCCGCACTTCTTCTTTTCCCCTGACCCGTTCGAGAAGAACCTCAACACCTTCCGTGCCGTGCCCAACGAGGGCGAGCTCTTCTATGGGTTGGTGCAGGACGGCAATGACCTGTGGAACGCCACGTTCTTCTGTGGCTCCTGCGCCATTCTGCGTCGCAAGCCGCTGGAAGAGATTGGTGGGGTGGCGGTCGAAACCGTGACTGAGGATGCCCACACCGCGCTCAAGCTCAACCGCGCGGGCTACAACACCGCCTACCTGGCGATCCCCCAGGCGGCGGGCCTGGCGACGGAAAGCCTGTCGCGGCATATCAGCCAGCGGATCCGCTGGGCGCGGGGCATGGCGCAGATCTTCCGTCTCGACAATCCGCTGGCGGGCAAGGGCCTGAACCTCGGCCAGCGCATCTGCTATGCCAACGCCATGCTGCACTTTTTCTACGGCCTGCCACGGCTGGTGTTCCTGACCGCGCCGCTGGCCTACCTGATCTTCGGTGCGCAGATCTTCCATGCCTCGGCCCTGATGATCACCGCCTACGCCTTGCCGCACCTGTTCCATTCCAACCTGACCAACTCCTGCATCCAGGGGCGCTTCCGGCATTCGTTCTGGAACGAGGTCTACGAGACGGTCCTGGCCTGGTACATCATGCCGCCGGTGCTGATGGCGCTGGTCAACCCGAAGTTCGGTGGCTTCAACGTCACCGACAAGGGCGGGATCATCGACAAGGAATACTTCGACTGGAAGCTGGCGCGGCCCTACATCGTGCTGCTGGTGCTGAACGTGACCGGCCTCGGTTTCGGTATCCACCAACTGCTCCGGGGTGATCCGGATACGGCCATCACGGTGCTGATCAACTGTGTCTGGACGCTCTACAACCTGATCATCACCAGCGCCGCGGTGGCGGTAGCCAGTGAGACCCGCCAGGTGCGCGCCGAGCCCCGGGTCCGCGCCGAGCTGCCGGTGAGGATCGAGCTGGCCGATGGCACCGAGGTCTATGGCACGACCCAGGATTTCTCCCAGCGTGGCCTGGGCCTCAAGTTGCCGGCGGGAACCACGGTGGCGGCAGGGGAGCGGGTGCGGGTGTCGTTGTTCCGCAACTCGCGCACCAGCCAGTTCGATACCACGGTGGTGTTCAGCAAGGGCCAGTACCTGGGCGCGCTGTTCGATCCGCTGAGCCTGCGCCAGCAAAGCGAACTGGTGCGCATGACCTTCTCCCGCGCCGATACCTGGGCCAGCAGTTGGGGCAGCGGCAAGCTCGACACGCCGCTGTCGGCCCTGCGTGAAGTCAGTGTCATCGGCCTGGTCGGCATGGGCTCGCTGCTCAAGGCCGTTGCCCTGCAAGCCCGTGATCGCCTGGTCGCCAGATCCGCTCCTTCGCAACCGCTCGAACCCCTTATGGACAAGTCATGATCAGCAAATCTTCAGCATGCAGCGCCGCTCGCGGCCCCCGTTATCCGTTCATGCGCCGGCCTTTGGTGCTGGCTTCGACGATAGTGTGCCTGGGCGGCATGGTCCCTATGGCCCATGCCGATACCGCCCCGGCCAGTGCTCCGGTCAGTACGGCGATTGAGCCGGCCGCGGGCAGCTACAACCGCGACCTGACCCTCAAGCAGTTGGGCCGGCTGGACACCATGAACCTGCAAGGCGTCGAAGCGGCCGACGGAGTCAATTTCGATATCCGCGCCGACGAAGTGGTCAACGGTGCGCAACTGGTGCTGCGCTACAGCTACTCGCCGGCATTGCTCGCCGACCTGTCGCAGATCAACGTGCTGGTCAACGACGAAGTCGCCGCCAGCCTGGCGCTGCCCAAGGAAGGCGCCGGCCAGCCGCAACAACAGGTGGTGCAGATCCCGCCGCACCTGATCACCGAATTCAACCGCCTGCGCCTGCAATTTATCGGGCACTACACCCAGCAGTGCGAGGATCCGCAGCACAGCAGCCTGTGGGCCAAGATCAACAACAGTTCGCAGCTCAAGCTCAGCGTTTCGCCGATCCAGCTCAAGGACGACCTGTCGATCCTGCCGCTGCCGTTCTTCGATCGCCGCGACTCGCGCCAGGTCAACCTGCCGGTGGTGTTCGCCCGGCAACCGGATAACGTCGCGCTGGAAGCGGCGGGCGCGCTGTCGTCCTGGCTCGGTGGCCTGGCGGCCTATCGCGGCGCCCGTTTCACCAGCAGCCTGGGCCAGCTTCCGCAGCAGGGCAACGCGATTGTCCTGATCGAAAGCCAGGAAGCCGTGCAATTGGGCAGCCTGCAGGTGCCGGCGCCGAAAGGCGCGACCGTCACACTGCTGACCAATCCCAACGATCCCCACGGCAAGCTGCTGCTGGTCGCCGGCCGCAATGCGGCGGAACTCAAGCTGGCCGCTACCGCGGTGGCGGTGGGCAGCAAGGCGTTGGTGGGCAATAGCGTGGTGATCGATCACCTCGATCCGCTGAGCCCGCGTAAACCCTACGATGCACCGAACTGGCTGCCGTCCGACCGGCCGGTGCGCCTGGGCGAACTGATCGACACCCGGCAACTCAGTGTGTCCGGCTACAACCCCGGCAACATCAATATCCCCGTGCGCCTGCCGCCCGACCTGTTCAACTGGCGCGAAGCGGGTGTGCCGCTGGACCTGAAATACCGCTACACCCCGCAACAGGAATCGGCCAATTCTTCATTGCTGGTGAGCCTGAACAACACCTTCATGAAGTCGATGCCGTTGCCATCGCTCAAGAGCCTGGACGGCGGCGAGAACCTGCTGGCGTTGCTCAAGAAGGATGAAAGCCTGCCCCGCGAGGCGAATGTGCTGCTGCCCCTGGGCGTGGCGTCGCCGCGCTCGCAATTGCAGCTGCGCTTCATGTTCGACTACGTCAAGCAGGGTGAATGCCGCGATATCATCATCGACAACATGCGTGGCCTGATCGACCCGGATTCGAGCCTCGACCTGCGTGGTTTCAACCACTACATCGCCTTGCCCAATCTCGGCGTGTTCAACGACAGCGGCTTCCCGTTCACCCGTCTGGCGGACCTGTCGCAAAGTGCCGTGGTACTGCCCGACGGCAGCGGCCCGCAAGAGTGGGGCGCGTACCTGACCGTGCTCGGCCGCTTCGGCGAGTCCACCGGTTACCCGGCGACGGCAGTGACCGTGGTCCAGGCCAGGGAGGTGCAGACGGTCAGCGACAAGGACCTGCTGGTGTTCGCCTCGGGGGCCAACCAGCCGTTGCTGGAGCAGTGGGCCGATCGCCTGCCCGCCAGCACCAGCGGTAACAGCCATCGTTTCAACCTGTCCGACCTGACCTTGCGCCTGCGCGACTGGATCAGCCCGGATGCCCAGGCCAACCAGCGCAAGCCGCGCTTGCAGGTGACTTACAGCGGTGCCAACAGCAGCACCTACCTGGCCGGTTTCGAATCGCCGCTCAAGCCTGAGCGCAGTGTGGTGGTGATTGCCAGCGGCAAGCCGGAAGGCCTGGCCGATGCGACCGCCGCCCTGATCGGCGGCGACCCGTACAAGGACAGTATCCAGGGCAGCCTGGCGGTGGTGCAGGACACGCGGATCACCTCGCTGGTGGCCGACGAGCAGTACTACGTCGGCGACCTGAGCCTGTTCAAGCGGGTGCAATGGACCCTCTCGCAGAACCTGTTGTGGATGTTGCTGGTGACCGTGGCCGGCCTGGCGCTGGTGAGCGTGCTGCTGTTCCTGTTCCTGCGTTCACGGGCCCGGAAGCGACTGTCATGATGCCGGGCAGGATAAAGATCGCACATTCATGCAGGAGCTGGCTTGCCAGCGATGAGGCCCTCAAGAGCACCACAACGTCATGCGACCTCATCGCCGGCAAGCCGGCTCCTACGGGCCGTGCGTGGCGTCTGCTGGGCGGCTGGCTGTTGTCTCTGTCGCTGTGGGGGCCGACGACGGTGCACGCCGAGGGCTGCACCGTACAGAACTGGCCGCTGTGGAAAAGCTACGCCGAGCGTTTCGTGCAGAAGGACGGGCGCATGCTCGGTTCGAGCATGGACCCCAACCAGAGCAGTTCCGAAGGCCAGTCCTACGGGATGTTCCTGGCGCTGGTGGGCAATGATCCGGTGACCTTCGATGCGCTGTGGCGCTGGACTCGGGACAACATGGCCGGTGCCGATATCGCCCGCAACCTGCCCGGCTGGTTGTGGGGACCGACGCCGGCCGGCACCTGGGGCGTGCTCGACAAGAACTCGGCCAGCGATGCCGACCTGTGGTTCGCCTACGCACTGCTGGAGGCCGACCGCCTGTGGAAAAAGCCGGCGTACCGCAGCGATGCGCAACACATTCTGGACAACGTGGAAAAGACCCTGATCCGCGATATTCCCGGGCTCGGCAAGATGCTCTTGCCCGGGCCGGTGGGCTATGAGCATCCGGATCAACTGTGGCGCTTCAATGCCAGCTACACGCCGATTCCGCTGCTGCGCCGCTTCAGCAGGGAGACGCCGTCCAGCCCCTGGAAAGACGTCGCCGAAAGCACCGCGAAGATGATCGCCGACAAGAACATGAACCGCTTCGGCTTTGTCCCGGACTGGGTCGGTTATCGCGGCACGGACGTCAACAAGGGCCTGTTCGTGGTGGACAAGTTCACCAATGCCCAGGGTAGCTATGACGCCATTCGCACTTACCTGTGGGCCGGCCTGACGTCTCCAGCCGACCCGCTGGCCAAGCCGCTGCTCGACAACCTCGACGGCATGGCGCAGGCCACGGCGTCCACCGGCGTGCCGCCGGAAAAGGTCCAGGTGCTGACCGGTGCCAGCGAAGGTATCGGTCCCTACGGCTTCTCCGCGGCATTGGTGCCATACCTGCGGGCCAAGGGCCTGCCGCTGCTGGCGGACCAGCAGCAGCGCCTGGTCGACCAGGCAATCGCGCACTTCAGCGACCCGGCCGATCCGGCTTATCAACAGCACCAGTATTACCACGTGATGCTGAGCCTGTTTTCCCTCGGCTGGAGCGAGCACCGCTATCAGTTCAATAAAGACGGCACCGTGAAAGTGTCCTGGGAGGCCGCATGCGCCAGCAAACCCTAGCCCTGGCGGTGTGTGCCGCCCTGGCCTCCGGTGCCGGGTTCGCCGCCGACAGCGGTACCCCGCAGTCGTTGCTGATCCAGCAGGGCTATTACTGGCAGGCCAAGGAAAAGCCCGACCGTGCGGCCGAAGCCTGGACCCGGCTGTTGAGCCTGCAGCCCGAGCAACCCGACGCCTTGTATGGCCTGGGCCTGATCGACCTGCAACAACAGCGCCTGGCCGGCGCGCAGAATTACCTGGCCCGGTTGCAGGCGATCAAGCCGTTGCCGCGCCTGGCGTTGCAGCTCGAACAGGACATCTCCCTGAGCCCGCCGGACAAACAGCAACTGCTGGAAAAGGCCCGCGAACTGAGCGATGCCGGCGAGCGCGACAAGGCCGTCGAGGCCTATCGGCAGTTGCTGGCGGGCCATCAACCGCAGGGCCTGATCGCCCGCGAGTACTACAACACCCTGGGCTTTGCCACGGGCGGCTGGCCCGAGGCGCGGACCGGACTGGAGCGGCTGCGCCGCGAGCGCCCGGATGACGCGATCCTCGACCTGTGGCTGGCCTTGCACCTGGCGCGCAACCCCGACAGTCGCCCGGAAGGCATCCGTGCCCTGGCGCGGCTGTCGCATAACCCGGATATCGGCGGCAACGCCGACGAGACCTGGCGCTTCGCCCTGGTCTGGCTCGGCCCGCCGTCGCGGGACCAGGTGTCATTGTTCGAACAGTATCTGCAGGCGCATCCGAACGACACGGAAATCCGTGCGCTGATGGACAAGGGCATCGCCCAGGGCCGCAGCGGTTCCGGCTGGCAGCGTGATGCCCATGTCGCCCGTGGTCTCAAGGCCCTCGATGCCGGTGACCTGAGCACTGCCGAACAGGAATTGCAGGCGCGTCTCAAGGACAAGCCCGGTGACTACGACGCCCTCGGTGGCATGGGCATCCTGCGCCAGCAGCAGAAACGCCTGGGCGAAGCCGAGAACTATCTGCTGCAGGCGACCCGCACCGCCGGCGGCGGGCAATGGAAAAGTGCCCTTGAGGATGTGCGCTACTGGATCCTGCTCGACAAGGCCGGCGAAGCCCAGCGCAACGGGCGGCAGACCCAGGCGCGGGAATTGATCGAGCAGGCCATTGCCAAAGACCCGGTGGAACCCGCCGGCCCGACCGCGCTGGCCGGCTTGCGGGCCCAGGCCGGGCAACTGGACGCCGCCGAAGCCGGTTATCGCCAGGTGCTGGCACGCACGCCGAATTACCCGGATGCCTTGAGCGGATTGATCGCCGTGTTGTCGCGGGCGGGCAAGTCCGATGAGGCGCTGCAACTGATCGACGGCCTGTCGCCGACGGAACAGGCAGGCCTGGCGCCCAGCGTGCACATCCGCGCGCTGCAGGCTATCCAGGTGGCCAAGCTGGCCGAGCGTCGCGGTGACCTCGCAGCCGCGCAGAAAGCCTACAAGGAAGCCCTGGCCGACGACCCGAAAAATCCCTGGACGCGTTTTGCCCTGGCCCGCGTCTACCTGCGCAACGGCCAGGCCCAGGTCGCCCGTGACCTGATCGACGAACTGCTCAAGCAGCAACCCGACCAGCCGGACGCGTTGTACACCAGCACCTTGCTCTCCGCCGAACTGGGCGAGTGGAGCAAGGCCCAGCGCACCCTGTCGCGGATTCCGGCCGCCAGGCGCAGCGCCGACATGAACGAGATGGACCTGGATATCCGTCTGCATATCCAGACCGAACTGGCGGTGGATGTCGCCCGTCGCGGTCAGCGCCAGGAAGCCTGGGCACTGCTGTCGCGCTGCGAACCGCTGGCCCAGGGCAAGCCCGAGCGGCTGGCGGTGCTGGCCAGTGCCTACGCCGAAGCCGGCAACCCGGACCAGGCGGTGAGCCTGATGCGCGGCCTGCTGGATAAATCCCCCTCGACGCCGGACCTGCAACTGCTCTATGCGGGTGTGCTGCTCAAGGCCGACCAGGACGCCGAGGCCAGCGATATCCTGCGCCAGTTGCAGGGCAAGCCACTGAGCGAAACCGCGAGCAAGCGCTATGAAGACCTGGTGTTTCTCTACCGGGTCAAACAGGCCGACGAGCTACGGGAAAAGAATGACCTTGTGGCCGCCTACGACATGTTGTCGCCGGCCCTGCAACAACGTCCGAATGACAACCTGGCGGTCTCCTCGCTGGCACGCATGTATGCCGCCAGCGGCAATGTCGCCAAGGCCCGGCAACTCTATGAGCCGCTGATCAAGGCCGACCCGGGCAATGCCAAGTTGCAATTGGGCCTGGCCGATATCGCCGTGCAGGGTCGGGACTATGCCCTGGCCGAAAGCTCGGTAAAAAAAGCCCTCGAACTGGAACCGGGTGTGCCGCAGACCCTGACCGCTTCCGCGCGGATCTATCGCAGCATGGGCCGCACCGGCGAAGCGAGCCAGCTGTTGCGCAAGGCCATCGAGATCGAAAACAACCAGCGCAGCGACACCTATGTCGTCACCTCCGCCGGCTCGGCCGCTTCGTCCAATCCCTTTGTCGGGCTGGCCGGGCAGCGGCGCCAGACCACCGCGCTGGCCCAGGCAACGCTGATTCCGCCACCGGTGGAGGGGCCGGCGACGGGGCTCAGCGCGGGAGATCCGGAACGGGTTCCGGCACCGGTCGGGCGCAAGGCCCAGGCCGTTCCCGCGGCCAGCGGCAGCGTCAATCCGTTCGACGAAACCTATGCGCGCGACACCGCTCCACAGGCGGGGCTGAGCCCGGCGCAACTGGCCCTCGACGATATCCTCCAGGACCGCAGTGCCTATGTGGTCCAGGGCCTGAGCGTGCGCAGCAACAACAGCGAAAAAGGCCTGGGCAAGCTGACGGATATCGAGACGCCGTTCGAGGCCAGCATTCCCGTGGATAGCGAGACGGCCAGTATGGCGTTACAGATCACCCCGGTGTCGCTGTCTTCGGGCAGTCCGGACAACTTCGCCCAGGCTCGTTTCGGCACCAGCGGCCTGAATCCGGTCGGCTCGCAGAAAGACAGTGGCGTTGGCCTTGCCGTGGCCTATCGCAACAAGGATGAAGGCCTCAAGGCGGATGTCGGGGTCAGCCCGCTGGGCTTTACCTACAGCACGCCCATTGGCGGGGTCAGCCTCAACCGACCGTTCGCCGCCAACTCCAATTTCAGCTACGGCGTCAGCGCGTCGCGGCGGGCGGTGACCGACAGCCTGACCTCGTTCGCCGGCTCCCGCGATCCGCGTACCGGCGAGAAGTGGGGCGGTGTCACCGCCAATGGCGTACGCGGCGAGCTGGGTTACGACAACCAGAAATTCGGCGCCTACGGTTACGGCTCGGCGCACCGGCTGGTGGGCAACAACGTCGATGCCAACGACCGCTTCGAGCTGGGCAGCGGCGTCTACTGGTACCTGCGCAACACCCCGGGCAGCATCCTGACCCTGGGCCTCAGCGGCTCGGCCCTGAGTTACTCGGATAACCAGGACTTCTACACCTACGGCCATGGCGGTTACTTCAGCCCACAGACCTTCTTCGCCCTGGGCGTGCCGGTCAGCTGGTCACAACGCACCGAGCGTTTCACCTACCGGATCAAGAGTTCGGTGGGAGTCCAGCACATCGGCCAGGACAGCGCCGCGATCTTCCCCGGTCACGGTGAGCTGCAACCGAACGCCACGGCGGCCGGGCTGACGCGTTATGAGGGCGAAAACAAGACGGGTATCGGCTACAGCCTCAACGCTGCCGGCGAATACAAGTTCGGTTCGAACTTCTTCCTCGGCGGCTCGCTGGGCGTGGACAACGCCAGCGACTACCGCCAGGTCGTCGGTGGCCTGTACCTGCGTTACACCTTCGAGGACATGACCGGTCCGATGGACTTGCCGGTCAGCCCCTTCGGTTCTCCCTATTCGAATTGATTCAACGAGGAATGGTTCATGGCTTCTTCTGTGCTCGCTGGTTTGACGTTGCTCGTGATTGGCGAAAGCCACATGAGTTTTCCCGACTCACTGATGAACCCGCTGTATGACAACCTTACCCAGCAGGGCGCGCAGGTCCATGCGATCGGTGCCTGTGGTGCCAACCCGGCGGACTGGGTCACGCCGAAACTGAAGCTCGACTGCGGCGCCACCCGCGATCCCGGCGAGAAGATCAAGGTGATGAGCCGTGGCACCCTGGACACCCAGCCAATCAAGGAAGTGATCGCCAAGGACAAGCCGGACCTGGTGGTGCTGATCATGGGTGACACCATGGCCTCCTATAAAACCACGCCGTTTCCCAAGGTCTGGGCCTATCAGAGTGTCACCGCGCTGACCCAGCAGATTGCCGACAGCGGCGCCAGGTGCGTGTGGGTCGGGCCGGCCTGGGGCAAGGCGAATGGCAGCAACACCAATGAAAACACCTACGGCAAGAACCAGGTGCGCACCCAGCTGGTGGCCGGCACCCTGGCGAACATGGTTGCGCCTTGTACCTATATCGACTCCACGAAGTTCTCCAAGCCGGGCGAATGGATCACCTCCGACGGGCAGCACTTCACCATCGCCGGCTACAAGTCCTGGGCGGCGGCCATCGGCAAATCCATCAGTGAACTGCCCGCGAGCGCGGTCAAGGGAGCGAAACAGTGAAGCGGACCTTCAGCCTCGTTGCCGGCCTGCTCGGCGCGACCCTGAGCAGCAGCGCGTTCAGTGCGCAGATTGCCCTGTATCCCACCGGTCCGGCGCAGGACTCGGCCTACCTGCGTTTCGTCAACGTCTCCAGCAGCGCCCTGGAACTGACGCCGGAAGGGGCGAAGACCGGCCTGAAGCTGGAAGGCGACAAGGCGATCAGCGGCTTCATTCCGGTGCCCGGTGGCCGGCCGGTCAAGGGCACGCTGACGCGTGACGGGCAAAGCGTGCCGTTGCAGGTGCAGGTCGCGGCGGGGGACTTCACCACGGTGTTTGCCCTGGACGACGGCCACCAGGGCATCCGCCAGTTGGTGGTCAATGAAGCCTTCGACATCCCCAACCAGCTCAAGGCATCGCTGGCCTTGTTCAACGCCGATGCCGCTTGCGCCGACGCGCGAATCAACCTGGCCGGGCGCGACGTCGACCTGTTCCAGAAGGCCCCGGCGGGTAATCCGCGTCGCCAGGAACTCAATCCGCGGGCTTCGCTGGCGGTGCAACTGCTTTGCGCCGGCAAGGCGGTTGGCGCGGCGGTCGAGTTGGGGGTACTGGAACCGAACAAACGCTACAGCTTGCTGGTGCTGCCTTCGTCGACGGGGCCACGCCTCGTCACCGCCACGGATAGCGTGTCCAACTGAATCGGAAGCACCCGTCGCCATGGTTTTCGCCTCGCTCGAATTTCTGACGCTGTTCCTGCCTGCGTTCCTGCTGGTCTATGCCCTGGCCAGACCGGCCTGGCGCAATGTGATCCTGTTGATCGGCAGCTGGTTGTTCTACGGTTGGCTGAGCCCGTTGTTCCTGTTCCTGCATATGGTGCTGACCGTGCTGGCCTGGGTCGGTGGCCTGCTGGTGGACCGTTCGCGGGAAGACGGGCGCGGACGGATGCGCCTGCTGATTGCGCTGATCGTGATCAACACCGCGGTGCTCTGCTGGTACAAATACGCGAATATCCTCGCGGGTACCTGGAACGACCTGATCATTTATTACGGCGCCATGCCCATGGCCTGGCAGCGGGTGGCGCTGCCGGCGGGCCTGTCGTTCATTGTGCTGCAGGCGATTTCCTATCTGGTCGACGTGCATCGGCACGTGGTGCCGGTGGAGCGCAGCTTCGTCAACTACGCGACCTACATTTCCATGTTCGGCCACTCGATTGCCGGGCCGATCATCCGGTATGACTGGGTCCGCCGCGAGCTCAACCAGCGTTATTTCAACTGGCTGAACTTCTCCCTCGGCGCGCGCCGCTTCATGATCGGCATGTGCATGAAGGTGCTGGTGGCGGATACCCTGTCGCCGCTGGTGGATGTGGCCTTCCACCTGGAGTCGCCGTCCTTTGTCGATGCCTGGATCGGCTGCCTGGCGTACTCGCTGCAACTGTTCTTCGACTTCGCCGGCTATAGCGCCATGGCCATCGGCCTGGGCCTGATGCTGGGCTTTCACTTTCCGGAAAACTTCAACCGACCGTACCTGGCCTACAGCATCCAGGACTTCTGGCGGCGCTGGCACCTGTCGTTGTCCAGCTGGCTGCGCGACTACCTGTATATCGCCCTTGGCGGCAATCGCAAGGGCACCTGGAAAACCTATCGCAACCTGTTCCTGACCATGGCCATCGCCGGTTTGTGGCATGGCGGCGACAGTTGGAATTACCTGCTGTGGGGCTCGGCCCATGGCGTGGCCCTGTGCGTCGATCGCGCCTGGTCGCGCTCCAGCCTGCCGGGGCTGCCGCTGTGGGCTTCGCATACCGCGACGCTGTTGTTCGTATGCCTGGCATGGACGCTGTTCCGCTCGCCGGATTTCGCCACGGCCCTGAGCATGTATGGCGGCCAGTTCGGCTGGCATGGCTTCGCCCTGGGCGATGCGCTGGCGGTGACTCTGCGCCCGGTGCACGGTCTGGCGGCCCTGCTGGGGCTGGTGTGTATCCTCGTGCCCTTGTTGCAGGCGCGTTGTGAAAGACGATTCGCCGACAGTGCGTGGTTCGCACTGGCAGCGGCCCTCTGGCCCGTGCTCGGGTTCATCCTGTCGTTCGCTCTGATCGCCAGTCGTGAAGCCGTGCCCTTTTTGTACTTTCAATTCTGATGACCCAGCCAACGCAATCCCCGTCGACCGCGCCCACGCCTCCCACCGAACTGGCGCTACGCGTCAGCCCGCTGGCCGGGGTGATCTTCACCCTGTTCCTGTCCCTGGGTTTCCTGTCCTGCGTCTGGTTGATGCTCAAGGGCTCGATCGAGTTCGTGCCCAAGGCGGTCACCCAGGACATGCTGTTGCATGGCGATATCACCCATCGTTTCGCCAAGACCCTGTCCGACGCCCCCGCGCCGAAGCAGGCCGCCGACCTGGAGCGGGGCGCCAGTTGGCTGGCGTTTGGCGACCTCGGCCCGCGGGTGCGTGAAGGCTGCCCTGACTGGTTGTTCCTTACCGATGAGCTGCGGGTGAACCACAACGCCACGTTCAATGCCCGGGCCAAGGCCCAGGCGGTGATCGAGCTGCAACAAGGGTTGGCCAGGCGCGGTATCCAACTGGTGGTGGCGGTGGTGCCGGACAAGAGCCGGATTGTCGCGACACAGTTGTGCCAACTGACCCGCCCGGCCTTGCTGGCGCCACGTATCGGTGAGTGGCTGACGCTGTTGCAGGGCGCCGGCGTGCCCGCCCTGGACCTGACGCCGACCTTGCAGGCGGTGGGCGAGGGCGCTTATCTGCGCACCGATACGCACTGGAGCGAGGCCGGCGCCAGGGCGGCGGCGGGGCAGGTTGCCCAGACGGTCACAGGGCTGAAGTTCACGGCGACGCCGCACAAGAACTTTGAGCTGGTGACGCAGGCGAGTGCGCTGCGGCCGGGCGACCTGGTGCGCCTGGCGGGGATCGACTGGTTGCCGCTGATGTTGCAGCCTCGAACCGAAAGCGTGGCGGCGACGCAGGTGAAGGAACAGGCTGAAGAGGCGACAGGCGCCGACAATCTGGACGACCTGTTTGGCGATGACAACCTGCCCAATACGGCGCTGATCGGCACCTCGTTTTCGCGTAACTCGAATTTTCTCGGTTTCCTGGAAGCGGCGGTGGGCGCGCCTGTGGGTAACTTCGCCAGGGATGGCGGCGAGTTTTCCGGGGCGGCCAAGGCCTACTTCGACAGCCCGGCGTTCAGGCAGACACCGCCCAAGCTGGTGGTCTGGGAGATTCCCGAGCGGGATTTGCAGACGCCGTATGGTAACGATATACGGCTACCCTGAGGGTTGATTGAGCGGACCGGCCAGACGCAGCGTGCATGCCAGGGTGCCGGCCGTCTTACCCACCCGGACGAGAGATCCATGTCGATCCACCTGAACATTTCGCCGACCCGGCCATTCATCGCCCTGGCGACCCTGATCGGCCTGTTGCTCAGCCCGCCGGCCCAGGCGGACTTTGCTATTCCGGGTTTCGAGCTGGTGCACAGCGTTCCGCTGGCGACGGACCTCGCCACCCCGGACCTGCGCCAGCCCGGCGAGGTCTGGAGCGAACTGTTCGACGGTGCGCAAAGCCGTATCGATATCGGCCAGTTCTATACCGCCGACCATCCCGGCTCGGTCATGGACAAGGTCCTCGAAAGCCTCGAGGCCGCAGGCCAGCGTGGCGTCAAGATCCGCTTCCTGCTGGAAGAAAAGGGCCTGGCGCTTTCCGATGAAACGACCCTGGCGCGGCTGCGCAAGATTCCCAACCTGACGTTCCGCGTCCTGCCCTACGCGCGCGTGAGCGGCGGCATCATCCACGCCAAGTACCTGGTGGTGGACGGACGCCAGGCCTTTATCGGCAGCCAGAATTTCGACTGGCGTTCGCTCGAACATATCCACGAGACCGGTTTGCGTATCAGTGACGAGACCCTGGTCGGCCAGGTGCAGGCGATCTTCGACCAGGACTGGAAGGCCCAGGCCGCGCTGGCCGAGAACAAGCCGGTGCCGTTGCCCAGGGCCGGGAAGGAGCCGGCGCGTACCGGCAATTACCTGGTCGCCAGTCCGCAACGCTACAACCCGCCTGGCGTCGGCGACTCGCAACTGGAATTGCCGCGCCTGCTGGCCGAGGCGAAACACGAAGTGCGCGTGCAATTGCTCGACTATGCACCGTTGTCATCCGGCCCGGACGACTCCCGTCCGTACTACGCGGTGATCGACAATGCCTTGCGGGCAGCAGCGGCGCGCGGGGTGTCGATCATGCTTTAGCTGACCGGGCGGGCCGAGCCCTTCGCCAGGCGCAGGCGATAGAGGCCGTAGATGAACAGCACCCACACCGGCATCACGTACACCGATACGCTGATGCCCGGGATCATCAGCATCACGCCGAGGATCAGGGCGACAAAGGCCAGGCACAGGTAGTTGCTGAACGGTGTCCAGAACGCCTTGAAGCCCGGCACCACGCCTTGCTGCTCCATGGCCTTGCGGAATTTCAGGTGGGTCAGGCTGATCACGATCCAGTTGATGATCAACGAAGCCACTACGAGCGCCATCAGCAGTTCCAGGGCCTCATGGGGCGCCACGTAGTTAACCACCACACACAGCAATGTCACCAGCGCCGAGACGCCGATGGCCCGCACCGGTACACCCTGCTTGTTCAGCTTCATCAGCGATTTCGGCGCGTCGCCTTGCTCGGCCAGGCCGAACAGCATGCGGCTGTTGCAGTACACGCCGCTGTTGTACACCGACAGGGCGGCGGTCAGCACCACCACGTTGAGGATCTGCGCCGCGGTGTCGCTGCCGATCAGGGCGAAGATCTGCACGAACGGGCTGCCGCTGTAGGCATCGCCGGAGGCGCCGAGGGTGGTCAGCAACTGGTCCCATGGGTATAGCGACAGCAGCACGGTCAGCGCGCCGACGTAGAAGATCAGGATCCGCAACACCACCTGGTTGATCGCCTTGGGGATCACCTTGCGCGGTTCGCTGGCCTCGGCGGCGGTGATGCCTACCAGCTCCAGGCCACCGAAGGAGAACATGATGAAACACAGGGCCATCAGCAGGCCGCTGAGGCCGTTAGGGAAGAACCCGCCGTGGCTCCACAGATTGCTCACCGTGGCCTGCGGGCCGCCGGCGCCGCTGATCAGTAGATAGCAGCCAAGGGCGATCATGCCGATGATCGCCACCACCTTGATGATCGCGAACCAGAACTCGGTTTCACCGAAGGTCTTCACGTTGGTCAGGTTGATCAGGTTGACCAGGACGAAGAACACCGCAGCGCTGACCCAGGACGGCACCTCGGGCCACCAGAACTGCACATACTTGCCCACGGCCGTGAGCTCGGCCATGCCCACCAGCACATAGAGCACCCAGTAGTTCCAGCCGCAGAGAAAACCCGCGTAGCCGCCCCAGTACTTGTGCGCGAAGTGGCTGAAGGAGCCGGCGACGGGCTCTTCGACGATCATCTCGCCCAGCTGGCGCATGATCAGGAACGCGATAAAACCGCAGATCGCGTAGCCGAGGATCATCGCCGGACCGGCCGACTTGAGCACCCCGGCGGAACCGAGGAACAGCCCGGTACCGATCGCCCCGCCCAGGGAAATCAGCTGGATATGGCGGTTCTTCAGGCCGCGCTTGAGCAGACCCGGTGTCAGGTTGTCACCCGTCATTGCTTCACCTTCTCTAGTTTTTCTTCTCAGTGGGGCCCTGAGCGGGTCAGGTGTGCAACCGGTACTGAGTGCTCGACATAAGCGGCGTGGATATTAAATCCCGAAGGTGGGGGGCTCAAGTATTACGCGGGCTCGAGGGCAAATTAGCGGTGGAATCGGAGGTTTCCGACAGGGGCGTGGCTGGAACCTCGAAGCGGTCTATACAGATTTCGCCGGTTTCTCAACGCGCCTTGCGAAAACTGCCCGGTGTCACCCCGACCACCTTCTTGAAGGCCCGGGCCATATGGCTCTGGTCAAAGAAGCCGCAGGCGAAGGACGCTTCGGCGATCCCGGTACCGAGGCGCAGCAGGTGCTGCACCCGGGCGATTCTTCGCTGGATCTGGTACTGGTGCGGGGACACGCCGACAGTGGCGCGGAACACCCGGATCAGGTACAGCGGGTCCATGTCCACCAGCCTGGCCAGTTCTTCCAGGGGAATATTGCACTCGAACTCGTCGTCGAGTTTCTGCTTGATCCGGGTCACCGCGTCTCGTTCGATCGCCGGTGACGGGACCACGCCGACGCCGTTGCGCTGGAACAACTGGCTGACCAGCTCCAGCAGGGTGGTCTCGCGCTCCAGCGTCTGACCGGACTGTTCGATCAACCGGTGGGCCGAGAGAAACACCTGGGCGAAATTCGGGTCGTGGGTGATCGCCTGGTGGAACAGGTGGATATGGTCCGCGGCAAAACGCTGGCCCAGCACGCTCTCGTTCAGCCAGGTCGGGTCGATATACAGCATCCGGTACATCCAGCCCGCGTCGCAGCCGGCCAGGCCGTCATGGATTTCCCCTGGACTGATGGTCACCACGCTGGACTGCCCGCCCAGGTAATACCCGCCGCGGTAGTAGAGCTTCTCCACGCCGCCGCTGATCACGCCGACGGCGTAGCGCTCGTGGGAGTGACGGCCGAACGACTGGCTGCTGTAGCGCGCCGACAACAATTCGCAGTCGCCTTCGCTGATTCGCCAGAAGCGCGAGAAGTCCCGGCCGGCAGGGTCAGGCGTTGCTGGAAGCTGATGCTCGCTCATGACCCTGTCCAGTTTTGTGCAATACGGGGGAAAGAAGGGCCGATAAATTTAGCACCCACTTCATTGCGCAAGCCAGGTAAAAAACAATGTCGACAACGCTCGTTATCGGGGACTACAACAGCTCTTCGTGGTCTTTTCGTGCATGGCTGGTCCTCAAGGTCGCCGGTGTTTCCTTCGAGGTCGTCCAGGTCAAACTGGGCCAGGAAAACACCCGCGCGGCGATTCTCCAGTATTCGCCCTCGGGCAAAGTTCCGGCATTGCTGACCGAGGGCGTGGTCATCAACGATAGCCTGGCGATTGCCGAGTACATCGCGAACCTGCATCCCGAGGCCCAGCTGTGGCCGCAATACCCGATCCCCAAGGCCCTGGCCCGGGCGGCCGTGGCGGAAATGCACTCGGGCTTCACTCATCTGCGCACGCAAATGTCCTTTGGTTTATCCACAGGGGACATCGCGCAAACGCTGACGGTCGAGACGAAGCAGGAGATCCAGCGCATCTTCAGTCTCTGGAGCGACCTGCGGACCCGGAGCGATTCCCATCGCTTCCTCTGCGGCGAGTTCGGCATCGTCGACGCGATGTTCGTGCCGGTGGTGTTCCGCTTCCGTCGTTATGGCGTCGCGGTGCCCGAAGCGCTGCAGGACTATGTGGCGCACGTGCTGGAGCACCCGCTGGTGCAGGAATGGCAGCAACTGGCCGCCAAAGAAGCCTAAGGGTGCAGGGGAAGTCGCATGTCCAATAAACGGGCGGTACTGGAACTGACGGTGGGCGGCTTGATGCTGAGCCTGTCCGCGCTCGCAGTGGCCTTTGCCCATATCGGCGCCGGTGGTGCCGGTTTCTACCGGATGCTGTTCGCCTCGGTGCTGTTCTACCTGTTCCTCAAGGTGCGCAAGGTGCCGGTCTGGCTGAAGGACCCCAAGGCCCGACGCTACACTGCCTGGGCGGGGGTGTTCCTGGCGATCGACCTGATCCTCTGGCACCAGAGCATCTATATCGTCGGGCCGGGCATCGGCTCGATCCTGACCAACTGCCAGGTGTTCTTCATGACTCTGCTGGGCCTGTACCTGCTGAAGGAGCGGCCGTCGGTGTATTTCGTGGTGTCGATCAGCCTGGCGTTTCTCGGCCTGTACCTGCTGTTGTTGCCGGAGATGGCCACCACCGTGGGTATCAAAGGCGTGGTCTACGGCGTGCTTTCCGGGCTGGCCTATGCGGTGTGCGTGTACTTCCTCAAGGTCAACACGACCTTGCCGGAACAGGGCGGGGACAAGATCGCGCAGATGCTCAATCTCAGCCTGTGGGCCGCCCTGGTACTGCTGGCCTATGCCCTGGTCAACGGCGAAAGCCTGGCGATCGTCGACGGCCAGACCCTGGTGATGCTGATCGTCTATGGCGTGCTGGTGCAATTTGTCGGCTGGCTGATGGTCAACCGTTCGATCGGCGCCATCAGCCTCGGGCTGGCGGGCTTGATCCTGCTGCTGGAGCCGGTGATCACCTACTTCATCGACGTGGTGTTCCTGCACAAGGCCACTTCACTGATGCAGATGACCGGCGCGGCGGTGACGGTGGTCGCGGTGTACATCGGTTCGATCAGGCCACCGGAGAAGGCCCCGGTGCTGAACTGACGACAGGTCGGTGGCAAGTGGTGCGGCGACGTGTGGGCTGATATATAGTCTTGCCTGAATCGGCACAAACGTGCGTAATCGGGCATAAACATGCAAAACCTTCACCACGCCTCCGAACTGCCGCACGTGCGGCGGCAGAAGATCCTGTTGTTGCTGGAGCGCGACGGCAAAGTCATGGCCTCGGACCTGGGCCAGCATTTCGCGGTGTCGGAAGACACCATCCGTCGCGACCTGGCGGAACTCGCCCAGGCCGGGCTGTTGCAGCGGGTGCACGGCGGCGCCCTGCCGCGGCCCAAGGACACGGGCAAGGACTACTTCACCCGCATCGCCGAAACCAACGAAGTGAAACGCTACCTGGCGCAACTGGCGGTGCGCCGCATCGAAGACGGCCAGATCGTCCTGTTCGACTCGGGCAGCACCACCTTGCAGATCGCCCAGTCGTTGCCCTCGGGCATGTCCATCACTGCGGTCACCTGTTCACCGATGATCGCCATGACCCTGGCCGAGCACAAAGGCGTCACCGTGATCCTCGCCGGGGGCACGCTGAACCCGCTGACCATGGCGGTGGGCGGGCATGAAGCGGTGCGGCTGATCCAGGGGATCAAGGCTGACCTGCTGTTTACCGGCGTTTGCGCGATTCATCCGGAAGTCGGCATCAGTTGCCTGCGTTACGAAGAACTCGCGGTGAAACAGGCCCTGCTGGACAGCGCCTCCCATGTGGTGGCGGTCACCACCGCCGACAAGCTCGGCGCGGTGGAGCCGTTCGTAGTGGCGCCTTGCTCGCGGCTGCAGACGATGATTACCGAGCATCAGGTGAGCGATGATATCGAGACGTATCGGCGCATGGGGATCGAGGTGGTGCAGGCGCAGGTTTGACGGTTACTTCTCGTCAAGCTGGAGCGTACTGGCACTAATCCGGCAGGCGTCTAGTCTCAGCCCAGTCATGGACGTTGGAGGCTGATGCAATGGACTCGAAAACCCTTTCCGCCGCACGTATTTTTCTCCATTCGATCAATACGGGGGCTAACCGCCGATTGTTTTACCCCGGCTCAGGTAATGACGTGGGCTGTTCGGTGGGGTTGTTCTGGAATATCTGTGACAGCTTCTATCTGATCGATCCCTTTCATGCTCCGGTGGCACAACTGACCTCGGGACTGCTGGCGCAAATGGCGCAAGGCAGCGCCGGATATATGGAGGGTATGCGGGTTGCCCACTCCAGTTACGAGGATGGCTTTATCGAAGGGAGCCAGCCTTGTCGCCGTTACCAGGTATCGCTCCAGGGCGAGCTGGCGCGTAAACGGCTGTGTTTTGTCACCTGTGGCACCAACGAGTGGCTTGAGACGACGCCCAACGTGCGCTACAACGTTGCTATCTGCAAGGATTACGCAGGCATCGAGGAAGGTGTGGATAACGACTATCCCTACGCTGAAATATGGGGGCGCCTCAATCGACATGGCATCTTCGCCGAAACCATCGGTGCCCAGCGCTCCATCGAAGCCTTCAACTTCGCCAAATATCAGTTCTATGGTTTCAGGCCACTGTTCAAGGTCGTCACTGCATCGAACGGGCGCATCGGCTTCGGTGATGGATACTGCCTGTTCCAGAAAGTCGACTCGGCAGACGCCCAGGATTATCGAAATCGACTCGATGCCATGGGCGATCTGGCGGGGCAAATCATCGAGGCGCTGGACCCCTTTTATGGCGCGGACAACTACACGCCTTCGGCCCTGCAGCACAAGGATCATGTCAACGCTCAAAACACCGCGTTGCATAAAATCATGACCGAAGGCGTTATCTCCAATTGGGCGCAGCTGCGGCAATCCCCGCTGTTCATCAACTGGATGAAGGCGCGCATCGACACCCCCATCAGCGATGAACTGTTATTCGAGTTGCTGGCGCCTTTCCGGCTTGAAATGCTTGGAAGTTGGTGAGGCCGCGAAGATCAGGCTTCTGCCCCAGCAACGCCCGTCGCCGCGGGGCTCGATTTTCGCGCGTGGCAGGGTATGCTTGGGCACCGTTCGACAACTTCTCCCGCTTGATTCCCTGACGTTCCCGCGAGCCGACAGCGTTCCATGATCAGCCACCTTGCCCTGTTCCTCTGCACCCTGGTCGCCATGGAGGGAGTCGGCTACCTGGCGCACAGGTACGTCATGCATGGCTGGGGCTGGTTCCTGCACCGTTCGCACCACGAGGAACACCTGGGGGCGTTCGAGAGCAACGACCTCTACCTGCTGGTGCTGGCAGCGGTGGCGATCACCCTGATCGTGCTGGGCAATACGGGGCACGATCCCTTGCAGTGGATCGGCGCCGGCGTCGCGGCGTTCGGGATCATCTACGTGGTGGTGCATGACGGCATCGTGCACCGCTACTGGCCGTTCCGCCCGCGGCCGCGCAATCGCTACCTGAAACGCCTGTACCAGGCGCACCTGCTGCACCACGCGGTGAAAGGGCGCAAGGACAGTGTGTCGTTCGGCTTCCTGTATGCGCCGCCGTTGCGCACGCTGAAGCGCCAGCTGCGCGAATCGCGGCGTGGCGTTGAGTGTCGTGCTGAGGCGGGCGAGCAGGCCTGAGTCGGGACGAAAAAAAACCGCCTTAGTAGGGCGGTTTTTTGCGCAAAGCCAGTATGAAACTGATTTGCTGATCTCATAGAGACCTTCACGTGGACGGTTCAATGTTACTGAGACTCTTAGTGTTGTGCAACGCTCATCCACCGGGAGGGTTGGCTGGAACAAAGACTGGCTCAGTCTGAAATGTCTTGATTGAACTTCGCCGAAAAAAAAGCCTGATGGAAACATCTGACGACTGGCGCTCGGATACGATGTCGGCGCTCTCACGTTAAAGGAGTGTCATGAGGCAGCCAGGCCTGCGCGCGCATTTTCGGACCCCCTGACACGGCTTAGTAACCCGTGCCGGATTCGCTCAGGGGGCCATCCGCCTGGCCGCCTCATGGAGTCCTTCACGTGGACTTGAAGGCGTACGTGTTCCGGTAAGTACGCCGGAGGTTTGGCCCACCTTGGGGGGCCGAAGTATGTCAAAGATCCTGCGACGTACCTGGAGCCTCGTAGTGAACGCATTGCGGGCTTATCGCCTGTATGAGTTTCTACGGGATCACTTCGATAACCAGCGGTAAGGGTTGTTGAGGTGGCCTGCCCCGACTTCGGTCGGGACGGGTTTAGAATTATCGCTGGCTACCAACCGCCATCCCCAATTGCATCGTTCACTGAGCCGCCGCCGGTGTCTCGCTCTGTTCGTCGCCGAAAAGTCGGGGGCGAAAAAAAACCGCCTTAGTAGGGCGGTTTTTTCCGCAAAGCCGGCTTCTTGAAGTCAGTTTGCTTGTCTCATAGAGATCGTTAGCGCGCGGTCGATTTTACGGGGACCACGTGCATCTCGCAATACCTTGCGATATTGCTGCCTTGGCAATCGTTGAGGCACGCGCAACCTCGAAATGTCTTGATTCAGGTTTGCTGCCAAACCGGCCTATTCAGCGGCAGAAGCTTGGATATTATGTCTGCGCTCCCTCACTGCGGTACTTTCAAAGACGGCCAAGCCTGCGCGCGCATTTTCGGACCCCCTGACACGGCTTAGTAACCCGTGCCGGATCTACTCAGGGGGCCACCAGCCTGGCCGCCTCATAGAGCATCGTTAGCGCGAGACTTGAAGGCGTACGTGTTCCGGTAAGTACGCTGGAGGTTTGGCCCACCTTGGGGGCCAAAGTATGTCAAAGATCCTGCGACGTACCTGGAGCCTCGTAGTGAACGCATTGCGGGCTTATCGCCTGTATGAGTTTCTACGGGATCATTTCGATAACCAGCGGTAAGGGTTGTTGAGGTGGCCTGCCCCGGCTCCGGTCGGGGCGGGTTTTAATTCGTACAAAGTTCGCAGAACACTCCTGCAAATACTTTGTAACACTCGGACCTGTAGGAGCCGGGCTTGCCCGCGAAAGCGCCGGCCCAGACGGCGCGGACCTGAAGTGAACACCGAAAAATCCCGACCGTACCCATCCTCCTTTAGTCGTAAACCCCAGCCCGGCCAGTGGACGCGGTAATGCCAAAATAGTAGCGTCGCCCTCAAAGCCCCCGCTACTGGCGTGCCAACGCGCCAATGCCCCAGGCCTTCATGTTCGTTAAGGAAGACGTAGTGAACTGCCTGTCGGGTACTGATCACCTTCAGCCCGCCCCCTGGCAGTCACTTTTCAAGGATGAGTGATGGCTGCCAAATCGCCCCACAACCACCAGCAGAAGCACCTGGCCGTGCTGATCGATGCCGACAACGCCCAGGCGGCGATTGTCGAAGGCCTGTTCGAGGAAATCGCCAAATACGGCATCGCCAGCGTGAAACGCATGTACGGCGACTGGACCTCACCGCAACTGGGCAGTTGGAAAAAGCTGATGCTGGATCACTCCATCCAGCCTATCCAGCAATTCGCCTACACCAAGGGCAAGAACGCCACCGACAGTTCGCTGATCATCGATGCGATGGACCTGCTCTATACGCGTCGGTTTGATGGGTTCTGCCTGGTCTCCAGCGACAGCGACTTCACCCGGCTGGCCGCGCGCTTGCGTGAGGAAGGGATGACGGTCTATGGCTTCGGTGAAGAGAAAACGCCCAAGCCGTTTGTGTCCGCTTGCGACAAGTTTATCTATACCGAGATTTTGCGGGCTGAGGTGGCGGTTGAGCAGGGCGGGCAGGGGGAGAAAATACCTGCGGCGGCTCACCCTGTTGCTGAGGTAGAGAAGCCATCGCCTCCCCCAACCTCGGCCAAACAGCCGAAGGTGCCGGTGGAGTTCATCGCGAAGATCCTGGATGACATTGCCGATGAGGACGGATGGGTGCCTCTCGGAGCGTTGGGTAACAACATCAGCCAGCTACGTTCCGATTTCGACTCTCGGCTGTATGGGCACACCAAACTCAGTGGTTTGATTCGCAGCCAAAGCAAATCGTTTGAACTGGAAAGTCGAGGGGGGCATCAGGTAGTACTGTTTTGTACGTTCGTAATAAGAAAGTTGGTAATGATTGTCCATCTCACTAAATTATAGGTGGCGGCACTATTGTGAGCTGCTCTCTTATATTTTAATTTTTATCTTATGTACAGTTCAATTGGTGGTGCGTGCGAGGTTTATAATGAATTCGTTACAAGAAAATATTGGTGGAGAACTTCATTATGTTTCAAGTTTTGAAGAGGAGATTGAAAGGTTAGGTGGCGGGGTCTTAACAGATAGCGCATTTTCAGATGCTCGTGATGCCCTATGTTCTGCGATTTGCAATATTTGCCACCTGAATGGTCATTACTCAGGCGAAAATATTGAGCGTGTATTAGGTAAGATTGAAACGGCGTCGGAGGGGCACCGCACTGCGGTTTTATTGCTGATTAGAGCTTTGTCAGTGGAGGGGTTGCTTCAGTTGGAGGAGCCTCATAGCCAAATTCCAAGAAAGATAATAAATCTTGTAGAGACACATACTCCTGAGATAAAAAAACAATGCAGGCTTGAAAGGCAGCAAACATTCGAAAAAATACATCTGATAAAAGCATTTCATGGTCGTGCCTGTGATAACTTAAAGATTCTCTCGGGGTTGCCTAATGAATTAGGAGGAATTGGGAATCAGCGAGATTTGATTCTAAAGGCATTAAGGCAGGGACAATTTCAGAGCTATCTCCAGCCATTCAACTATTCAATTATTAAGCCAAGGTTGGAAACTATCTGTGAAAAAATATATTTATTGAATTCTTGTGTTGGTGCAGGTTATAAGGAAATATTTGATGATTTGTGCCTCTTAGTGTCGAATACTCAGGATGCTTTGAGGGTCTATACTTCTTTTTTATCGAGGGATTTTGTAAAGCCATTTTTAGCGTCGGTTTCAATTGCCTTGGATAATATAAAGGATACATCATCTAGCCAGTTTAAGTCAGTTATTGAACCGCTAAGGAACCCACCTAAAGCGGCCGCTAAGCGCTACCCTTTACATCAGGAAGATAAAAGTTTAATTATTTCTATTCCTATGATTAATAAGGGGCCGAGTACTGCAATTGATGTAAGAGTTGAGGTTGATTGTGGGGCGGATAATCAGAGCCTGATTTTTGATAATGAGCAGCTGCACTTGGGGGACGTTCCTGTCGGGGAGTTTTCAATTTCCGTTAGAGCTTGCGTGGTCTCTTCTTCGAAGTTAATAAAGATGACCATTCAGATTAACTGGAGAGAAGTTTTTGATGAGTCTGATGGAACTATTTTTGATGTCCATGTTGAAGGCCAAGATCCAGATGTTGATTGGTCTTCATTAGAACGGCTTGAGCCATATAGCTTGGAGGTTGCGGAAGGGGAGATGTTTGTCGGTCGCACAGTAAAGGTTAGCGCTATTGGTAATAAGCTGCTAAAAAAACCAATGGCTTCAACTTACATAACGGGACAAAAAAGAATCGGAAAAACTTCCTTGGCAAGAGCGGTTTTGAATTATTTGGAGCAGCAGAGTTCTGATTTTAGAACGCTATATCTCGAGTATGGGGAGTATTGTTCGACGTCACCTGAGAAAACCCTTAAGTCATTGGGTGAAAATATTTACGCGTTTTTACATGATTCGTTGCCCGCCGCCGATAGCTTTGATCCGGATTTTACGGAGTCTATTTCAGCCCTTAATCAGTCTGCTCGTCTGCTTGAAAAAAAGCACCCGCAACTTCGTTTTATAATTGTTTTAGATGAGTTTGATGAGATACATCCTGAAATGTATCGAATAGGGCCGTTAGCTGAAACTTTCTTTGCTAATCTCAGAACTTTAGCAGCAAAAAATAATTTGGCGTTTATTCTGGTTGGAGGCGAGCGGATGCCATTTATTATTGGCGCTCAGGGTGATCAGCTTAATAAATTTTCACGTGAGCCGTTAGATTTTTTTTCAAGGGTGAGCGAGTGGAATGAATATGTTGAGTTGGTAACAAAGCCTGTGGAGGGGAAACTGAATTGGGATGATGCAGCCATAAATTTTTTGTTTACGCTTACTAATGGGCATCCCTATTATACAAAGTTGCTGTGTTCAAAAATTGTATCTGATGCGACAGTTGAGAGAGATACGGAAATTATAGTTTCAGATGTTGAGCATGGATTGAGTATTTTGCTGTCTGAGCTGGATACGAATTCTTTTGCTCATATGTGGAAGGATGGGATTAATGCGGAGAGAGAGCAGGCTGAAGTTACTGAGCTGAAACGCCTTAGAGCTTTGGTTTCTATAGGGAGGGCTTTAAGGTCAAAGAATCCAAGTATTTCAGGGGTAAAAGATAATATAGACAGGGTTAGACTTCAAGAGCATGAGGTTCAGCCTTTGATTGATGATTTTTTACGAAGGGACATACTTAGGGAAAGACACGGGGAGCTGTATTTTACAGTTCCAATTTTTCAGCGATGGCTGATGGATTTTGGAGTTTCTAAACTTATCACAAGTACCTACGCTGATGAGCTTGAAGCTGGGATTAAAGAAGCAGAGGATCAGGCCTTCGTCAAATCTGGAGAGATTCAGGAGCTTACCGATACGTGGCCTTTATATAAATCACAAAAAATCAGTAGCGAACATGTGAGGGCTTGGCTTGATCAGGTAGGTGATTTTCAAGATCAAAGATTGCTTTTTAAGATTTTGCAAAACATTCGATTTTTTTCTTCTGCGGAAATAGAAGAAAAGTTTAAAGATGCCCATGATCGCTTTGTTAGGCCAATAATAGGTGCGGCAACAATGACGAGGCGGACGGATAAACGAAGTGATGTTTGGATTTCATATGTTGATGGGGTGGGTAAGAGCGGAGCACAATGTGCTAGAGACTACGCAAAAATAAACTCTATCTCAACAACGCGGATAATTGAACCTGCAAATATTTTCAAGAGGCTTTCTGGAAAAGAAGTATCCCAATATGATGCGCCAAAGGCAGTTATAATAATAGACGACGTTGTTGGGACGGGGAAGACGTTGTCTGATGGGTTGTCAGATTTTACAAGTACTTGCGGCGAGTTTCTTGAGAGATTAAACGTTCCTGTTTTGGTTGTAATGTTGATATCTACTGAGGAGGGGGAGCGGAAAATTGAGAAGGATAATATTTTTTATAATATAAAATATCATGTTTGTGAGTATCTTTCGCACGATGCCTATGCTTTTCCTAATGAAGATAATGGGCTGTGGAGTAGTGATGAGGAGAAATTCAGGGCGAAGGCGCTTTGTTCAAAAATAGGATTGCGGCTTTATAAGTCTCCTTTGGGGTATAAGGATCAGGGGTTGTTGTTGGTGTTGCCATATACTTGTCCAAATAACTCGCTACCAATTCTTTTTAAATCTAGCGTTGATAGCCCTCCTTGGAATGCTTTGTTTCTTAGACCCGTTACTTAAGTGTTGGTGGTTTTTTGGAACTTTAGAATTTTGATTTTAATGTGCCGGCGGTACTTGTCTGGAGGGCGCGTAAGCGGGATTTCAAAGCGATAGCTTTTACCATCGGCTTTGAAATATCTCGCCTCAAACGCTTCCTTGAATGCTCTCGGCATCACGCTACCCTTGAATTGTCGCTGCCAATCCAGCGACCAGGCCTGGAAACCTGTGGAACAATAGGCGCATAGGCGCCACCATTCATCACGACTGCTGGTGCTTTTTTGTGCCAGTATCTCCGTGTTATGGCGGCTGTGCGCGGGAGGCCTTTGGGTCTGCCGGGTTTTCCTATTGGCCCGGTTTCCAGCCTGCGTACAGCTGCCACCCACTCGCCTGGAAACGAACGTGGTAGCTCTCTCACATTAGGAGCCAAGCGTATGAGTGTTTCTTGTCAGTCGAGTTTTCAGGTTGTAACCCCCAGCACCCAGGCATTCGCCGGAGGTGCCCAATGACCACGCAACCCCCCATCAAAACCCTCGGTGCCGTCACCTTTTCTTCCTGCGGTTCCCAAGGCCGTGAGCTGTTTCGCGTGAATGCCGATGTGCCGATCCATGGAGGCCATGGAGCACGCTTCCATCCTGTTGTATTGCGCCAAGGTACTGTCCCTGGATGCTGCTCTGGAAACCGACGGCGAGCGTTATGCCTGGGCCTCGCATTACCTGGGGGAAATGGGTAAGGCGGTAATTGATGATCTGACGCAGGGGATGTTGCGTGAGGCGTCGGTGTAGGCGGGTGATGTCCGTTTGAGATGCAGATTGGCGGTGAGTGTCGGCAGGCTCACCGCGTCATCGTTCTTCGCGAGCAAGCTCGGCTAGTACCGGTGTGTGCGGCAATGGCCGAAATCACCAGTCTTCCGCACGCTCCGTGCGTTGGTGGAGGGCGCGCAATATCTGGACTTCGCCATGAATCACGCGGTACGGGGCGATGAAGGGGAATCTGGATAGAACCAACTCTCTGACACCCGGCTGTTGGGAGGCTCTGCCTAATCCTGTAAAGGTTTCCAGTTGTTCCAATGCCTCAAAAATCTGAGCGACCACGCCATCGGCGAATGCTGCGCCCAAGCGTGATGCGTAGTACTCATGAATCGCCTCTAAATCACTGTCCGCTTTGTCCGTCAACGCGATGTTTGGCACGGTTCACCCACTTGGCCTTGATGGTTTTCAGATCGGTCAGGTGACCCGCGTCTGCGTCGGCGACGCCCTCGGCAATGGCATGGATGTGCCAGGATTCGGCTTCGATGTAACGGGCCAAGGCGCGCTTGAGGTGGTACTGGCGATCTCGATCAGTTGCCGCTGACAACTGATCGAGCTGTTCGACCAACACCTCGTCGACGCGAAATGACAGCACAGGGGAAGCCATGGTTGAGCCCTCGTCAGCTGATGTATACATCGTATACAGATGTTTTGAATGTATACCCTTGGAGGCGTGTATTTCAACCGCTGGCTGAACTGCCGGACGAACGATCTCTTTGTCCCCGATAGTGAATACGAACGGGACTCACAGTCTCAGCCGTAAGGTTTCAAAAAGCTGCCGACATTCCTTTTGCGCCGCAGACGCATGGCGCGAGTGGTCAACGTTGAATACGGCAGGAAAGCCCCTTGGCCGATCTTCAGCCAGCCAAGGAGCAATCCCAGCGGACAGCGCGAACCTAGGCCTCCCACCCCGCGCCACTGACCGCTTCCTGCGCCAGTGGATGCAGGTCCGCGCCTTGATGCGTGGTTTGCCAGGCCAGCAGTTCCTTGCGCATCCCCGGCGTCCAGAACATCTGCAGATGGTTGCGTACGCCCAGCACAGCCTGGTGCTGGTCCGGTTCGCTGGCGAAGTACTGGGCGATCTGGTTGGCCATCTTGATCAGGTTTTCAGTGCTCATCGGCGTACCTCCGCTTTTGCTCCGGCACCGCGCGCATGGCGGCGTTCGTCGAGCAGGCGTTGCTGTTCGTCACTGAAGGCCTGGAAGCGTTTCTGCCACTCGGAAGGGTGATACACGCGGCTGACTTCCACGGCGGTGACCTTGTACTCCGGACAGTTGGTGGCCCAGTCGGAGTTGTCGGTGGTGATGACGTTGGCCCCCGATTCCGGGAAGTGGAAGGTGGTGTACACCACGCCCGGCGCCACTCGTTCGGTGACCCGCGCACGCAGTACGGTCTGGCCCGCGCGGCTGCCGATGCCGACCCAGTCGCCTTCGTTGATGCCCCGGCTCTCGGCGTCGGTCGGGTGGATTTCCAGGCGGTCTTCGTCGTGCCAGGCGACGTTGTCGGTGCGTCGGGTCTGGGCACCGACGTTGTATTGGCTGAGGATGCGTCCAGTGGTCAACAGCAGCGGGTAGCGGTTGTTGACCTTTTCCTCGGTGGGCACGTAGCCGGTGAGCATGAAGCGCCCCTTGCCGCGCACGAATTGCTCGATGTGCATGGTCGGCGTGCCGTCCGGCGCCGCGGCGTTGCACGGCCATTGCAGGCTGCCATGGCTGTCCAGGGCGGCGTAGCTGACGTGGGTGAAGGTCGGCGTCAGGCTGGCGATTTCATCCATGATTTGCGACGGGTGCTGGTAGTTCATCGGATAGCCCAGGGCGTTGGCCAGGGCCACGGTGCCTTCCCAGTCGGCCTTGCCACCCAGCGGTTCCATGACCTTGCGTACCCGCGAGATGCGCCGCTCGGCGTTGGTGAAAGTGCCGTCCTTTTCCAGGAACGAGCTGCCCGGCAGGAACACGTGGGCGAACTTGGCGGTTTCGTTGAGGAAGATGTCCTGCACCACCACGCACTCCATGGCCGACAGCGCCGCAGTGACGTGCTGGGTATTCGGATCGCTCTGGGCGATGTCTTCGCCCTGGCAGTACAGGCCCTTGAAGCTGCCGGCCAGGGCGGACTCGAACATGTTGGGAATGCGCAGACCCGGATCGGGTTGCAGGGTGACGTTCCAGGCCTGTTCGAACTGCGCCCGTACCACTTCGTTGGAGATATGCCGGTAGCCGGGCAGTTCGTGAGGAAAGGAGCCCATGTCGCAGGAACCCTGGACGTTGTTCTGCCCCCGCAGCGGGTTGACGCCGACGCCTTCGCGGCCGATGTTGCCGGTGGCCATGGCCAGGTTGGCGATGCCCATGACCGCGGTGCTGCCCTGGCTGTGTTCGGTGATGCCCAGGCCGTAGTAGATCGCCGCGTTGCCGGCGCCGGCGTAGAGGCGGGCGGCGGCACGGATGTCGGCCGCGTCGACGCCGCAGATCAGGCCAAGGACTTCCGGCGAGTTTTCCGCGCGGCTGACGAACTCGCTCCAGCGGGCGAAGTCGCTGCCTTCGCAACGGGCGTCGATAAAGGCCTGGTCGAGGAGGTTTTCAGTGACGATGACGTGGGCCAGGGCGTTGAGCATGGCGACGTTGGTGCCCGGGCGCAGCGCCAGGTGCAGGTCGGCGCGGGCATGCACCGCGTCCACCAGGTCGATGCGCCGTGGGTCGATGACGATCAGCCGGGCACCCTCGCGCAGGCGACGCTTGAGCTGGGAAGCGAATACCGGGTGGGCGTCGCTGGGGTTGGCACCCATGACCAGGATCACATCGGCCTGCATTACCGAGTCGAAACTCTGGGTGCCGGCGGATTCGCCGAGGGTCTGTTTCAGGCCGTAGCCGGTGGGCGAGTGGCAGACCCGCGCGCAGGTGTCGACGTTGTTGTTGCCGAAGGCCGCGCGCACCAGTTTCTGTACCAGGTAGGTTTCTTCGTTGGTGCAGCGGCTGGAGGTGATGCCGCCGATGGAGTCGCGACCGTATTTCTGTTGCAGGCGGCGGAATTCGCCGGCGGCGTAGGTCACCGCTTCATCCCAGCTGACTTCCTGCCAGGGATCGCTGATGTGCTTGCGGATCATCGGCTTGGTGATGCGATCCGGGTGGGTGGCGTAGCCCCAGGCAAAGCGGCCCTTGACGCAGGAGTGGCCGTGGTTGGCCTGGCCGTTCTTGTCGGGAACCATGCGCACCAGTTGGTCGCCTTTCATTTCGGCGCGGAACGAGCAGCCCACGCCACAGTAGGCGCAGGTGGTGATCACGGCATGCTCGGGCTGACCCAGTTCGACCACGCTTTTTTCCATCAGGGTCGCGGTGGGGCAGGCTTGCACGCAGGCGCCACAGGACACGCATTCCGAGTCGAGGAAATCTTCGCCCCCGGCGGCCGAGACCCGCGATTCGAAACCGCGTCCGGTGATGGTCAGGGCAAAGGTGCCCTGGGTTTCTTCGCAGGCGCGTACGCAGCGGTTGCAGACGATGCACTTGCTCGGGTCGTAGTCGAAGTAGGGATTGGAGGTGTCTTTCTTGTCGGCGAGGTGGTTTTCACCTTCGTAGCCGTAGCGCACCTCCCGCAGGCCGACCTGGCCGGCGACGGTCTGCAACTCGCAGTTGCCGTTGGCCGAGCAGGTCAGGCAGTCCAGCGGGTGATCGGAGATGTACAGTTCCATGACGTTGCGCCGCAGGGTGGCGAGCTTCGGCGTCTGGGTGTGCACGGTCATGCCTTCGCTGACCGGCGTGGTGCAGGACGCCGGGTAGCCGCGCATGCCGTCGATCTCCACCAGGCACATGCGGCAGGAGCCGAAGGCTTCCAGGCTGTCGGTGGCGCACAGTTTCGGAATGCTGGTGCCCAGCAACGCGGCGGCGCGCATGACCGAGGTGCCTTCGGGCACGCTGATGCTGCGGCCATCGATGGTCAGGGTGACCTGCACCTGGCTGTCGCGGGCAGGGGTGCCCAGGTCGATATCGGTTTTCGGGTCGAAGAGAGTGATCATTGGTCGGCCTCCGAGGGCTGCAGACCGAAGTCGGCGGGGAAATGCTTGAGGGCGCTGGCCACCGGATAGGAGGTCATGCCGCCCAACGCACACAGCGAACCGTATTGCAGGGTGTCGCACAGGTCCTTGAGGATGATCGCCTGTTCATCGCGACCACCCTGGTCGGGTGCGGCCAGCAGGCGATCGATGACCTCCACGCCGCGGGTGGAGCCGATGCGGCACGGGGTGCATTTGCCACAGGATTCCTCGGCGCAGAACTGCAGGGCGAAGCGCGCCATGCGGGCCATGTCGAGGCTGTCGTCCGCCACCACCACGCCACCGTGGCCGAGCATGGCACCGATGGCGGCGAAGGCTTCGTACTCCAGCGGCGTGTCGAATTGCCCGGGTGGCACCCAGGCACCGAGAGGGCCACCGACCTGGGCTGCCTTCAGCGGCCGGCCACTGGCGGTGCCGCCGCCATAGTCTTCCACCAGCTCGCGCAGGGTCAGGCCAAAGGCCCTTTCGACCAGGCCGCCGTGACGGATGTTGCCCGCCAGCTGGAAGGGCATGGTGCCCAGGGAGCGGCCCATGCCGTAGTCGCGATAGAACTGCGCGCCCTTGGCCAGGATCAGTGGCACCGAGGCCAGGGTCAGCACGTTGTGTACCAGGGTCGGCTGGCCGAACAGGCCTTGCAGGGCGGGGATCGGCGGCTTGGCGCGGACGATCCCGCGCTTGCCTTCGAGGGAGTCCAGCAGCGCGGTTTCCTCGCCACAGATATAGGCGCCGGCACCGACGCGGACTTCCAGGTCGAAGGCCTGGCCGCTGCCGCTGACATTGGCGCCGAGGTAGCCGGCGGCGCGGGCGATGTCCAGGGCTTCGCGCAAGGTCGCCACGGCCTGGGGATATTCCGAGCGTACATAGATGTAGCCGTAGCTGGCCCCGACGGTGAGGCCGGCAATGGCCATGCCCTCGATCAGCAGGAAGGGGTCGCCTTCCATCAGCATACGGTCGGCGAAGGTGCCGGAGTCGCCTTCGTCGGCGTTGCAGACGATGTACTTTTGCGCAGCCTGGGTACCACGCACCGTGCGCCATTTGATCCCGGCGGGGAAGGCCGCGCCGCCACGACCGCGCAGGCCGGAATCGAACACGGCGGTAGCGGTCTGCTCGTCGCCGAGGGCGATGGCCCGGGTCAGGCCCTCGAAGCCGCCGTGGGCACGGTAATCCTCCAGGGACAGCGGTCGGGTAATCCCGGCGCGGGCGAACAGCAGGCGTTGCTGGGTTTTCAGGTAGGGGAGTTGTTCCACCAGGCCGAGGGCCAGTGGATGGGTGGAGGGATCGCCTTGCAGGGCGTCGAGCAGCGACGGCACATCGGCGGCAGTCAACGGGCCGAAGCCGAGACGGCCTTGCGGGCTGTCGATTTCCAGCAGTGGTTCGAGCCAGTACAGGCCTCGGGAACTGGTGCGTTGCAGATCCAGCGGCAGATGGCGTTCCTTGGCCTGGGCGGCAAGGGCCGCGGCGACGTCATCGGCACCGACGGCGCGGGCCAGGGAGTCGGCGGGCAGGTAGAGGCTGGGCATCATGCATCCTCCCGACAGGCGTCGAGCAGGGCATCCAGGCGTTCGGCGCTGAGCCGTGCATGCACCTGGCCATCCAGTTCGAGGGCGGGGGAGCAGGCGCAGGCACCGAGGCAATAGACCGGGCGCAGGCTGATGCTGCCGTCGGCGCTGCTGCCGTGATCGTCTAGCTGCAGGCGCTCGCGCAGCTGCGCTGCCAATTGCTCGGCCCCGCGGCTCTGGCACGACTCGGCGCGGCACAAGCGCAGGATATGTCGGGCCGGGGGCGCGGTGCGGAAGTCGTGGTAGAAACTGATCACCCCGCGAACTTCGGCCTGGCTCAGGTTGAGGGCGTGGGCAATCTCGGGGATGGCGGCATCGGGGATGTAGCCGATGCCCGCCTGAATCTCATGAAGGATCGGCAACAGCGCGCCGGGGGAGCCTTTGTGGCGCTCCAGCAGGCTGTTGACCATCGGCAGGTGCAGCATCTCATCAGGCATACAGCATTCCTCACGGTCACGGACAAACCACAAGGTCGTCGGTTGTCCGAAAGTGTCGGCTGCGGCATTCACGCCACGTCACGGTATCGTGGCATTGTCGGCCGTTGGCCAGGCACCCTGAGCGGGCATCTTGTTGGGCCCGGTACGGTCTTTGCCGCACCTCTTCAGGGCATAAGGGGCAGCTTGCCACGCCGCCCTGGGTTCATCGGCACCAAAGCGACGTGCACGGTTCTTTCCGCGACTACCGTTGAGTATAGAAGGGTGTTGCCCGGGGCATGGGGCGGGCGGGGGAATCGGCAAAAAAACGAGGCGAAAAAAAACGACTTAGCATGGCTTCCGCCTGATTCATGAGAGGGGACGGTGAGCGCAGCTCATCACTGAATGTCTTTCAGGTAGTCCTTGAGCAAGACGAGCGGAGCATTCATTTCTTCGGTGGTCCGCGCCTGGCTGAAATCCGTTGCCAGTCTGTGCAGTTCGCGCCCCAGGGGCTTGTCCGTTCCACCCACGGCGTCCAGCGCCACCGTTATGCACGCATTCATCTTCCGCTGGATAGCGCCGACATCGCGGTTGCGCACCAGCAAGTCGAACACGTCCCGCTGATAGTCACTCATGACCGGATCGTCGCGCAAAATCGGGCTCTGGCCTTCGCTTTCATAAGCCAGCTTGAGGGCAAAAAGAGCGACTGTTTCCAGTGACGATTCCATGATGCAGGGTCCTCTGTCGTCGTGTGTGGCGGACGATGGCCGCTTTTCTGCAGACGAAAAAAAAGACCTTGAAATTCAAGGTCTTTTTTAATTTTGGTGCCCCGAGGGAGACTCGAACTCCCACTCCTTTCGAAAACGGATTTTGAATCCGCCGCGTCTACCAATTCCGCCATCAGGGCTCAATGGCGGCGAAGTATAGAGACGCGATTACCGTTGGTCAATCGCCTTTCATGGTCAATTTTGGCGAATTCCGCTAAACTTTCCGGCCCTGCTAGACGAACCCCATCATGCGCGTCGCTGACTTTACTTTCGAGCTCCCCGATTCCCTGATCGCTCGCCATCCGCTGGCCGAGCGTCGCAATAGCCGCCTGCTGACCCTGGATGGGCCCAGCGGCGCGCTGGCACACCGTCAATTCACTGATTTGCTTGAGCATTTACGCCCCGGCGACTTGATGGTGTTCAACAATACCCGGGTCATTCCAGCCCGTCTTTTCGGCCAGAAAGCTTCCGGCGGCAAGCTGGAAATCCTTGTGGAGCGGGTGCTCGACAGCCACCGCGTGCTGGCCCATGTGCGCTCCAGCAAGTCGCCCAAACCCGGCTCGAAGATCCTCATCGAAGGCGGTGGCGAGGCCGAGATGCTGGCCCGTCACGACACCCTGTTCGAACTGGGTTTCGCCGAGGAAGTGCTGCCCCTGCTGGAGCGCGTCGGTCATATGCCGTTGCCTCCTTATATAGACCGTCCCGACGAGGGCTCGGACCGCGAGCGTTATCAGACGGTCTATGCCGAACGCCTGGGCGCCGTGGCCGCGCCGACTGCCGGCCTGCATTTCGACCAGCCGCTGCTGGAGGCCATTGCCGCCAAGGGCGTCGAGACCGCGTTCGTGACCCTGCATGTCGGCGCCGGTACCTTCCAGCCGGTGCGCGTGGAGCGGATCGAAGACCACCATATGCACAACGAATGGCTGGAAGTCAGCCAGGACGTGGTGGATGCCGTCGCGGCCTGCCGCGCGCGCGGTGGCCGGGTGGTCGCGGTGGGCACCACCAGCGTGCGCTCGCTGGAAAGCGCCGCCCGTGATGGCGTGCTCAAGCCGTTCAGTGGCGATACCGACATCTTTATCTACCCGGGCCGGCCGTTCCATGTGGTCGACGCCCTGGTCACCAACTTCCACCTGCCCGAATCCACGCTGCTGATGCTGGTTTCGGCCTTCGCCGGTTACCCCGAAGCCATGGCCGCCTACAAGGCCGCCGTGGACAACGGCTACCGCTTCTTCAGTTACGGTGATGCGATGTTCATCACCCGCAACCCCGCGCCGACCGGACCCCAGGAATCGGCACCCGAGGATCAAGCATGAGTCGCACCAGTCGTATGTCGTTCGAGTTGCTCGCCACCGATGGCAAGGCCCGTCGCGGTCGCCTGACCTTCCCGCGCGGCACCGTCGAGACCCCGGCCTTCATGCCGGTGGGCACCTACGGCACGGTCAAGGGCATGCTGCCACGGGATATCGTCGCCACCGGTGCCGAGATCATCCTGGGCAACACCTTCCACCTGTGGCTGCGTCCGGGCACCGAAGTGATCAAGAAACACGGCGACCTGCATGACTTCATGCAGTGGAAAGGCCCGATCCTTACCGATTCCGGCGGTTTCCAGGTGTTCAGCCTGGGCGCCATGCGCAAGATCAAGGAGGAGGGCGTGACCTTCGCCTCGCCGGTGGACGGCGCCAAGGTGTTCATGGGGCCGGAAGAGTCGATGCAGGTCCAGCGCGACCTGGGCTCGGACATCGTGATGATTTTCGACGAGTGCACGCCGTACCCGGCGGATGAAGACGTCGCCCGGGTCTCCATGGAACTGTCGCTGCGCTGGGCCCAGCGTTCGAAGAACGCCCATGGCGACAACACCGCGGCGCTGTTCGGTATCGTCCAGGGCGGCATGCACCAGAACCTGCGCATGCGCTCCCTCGAAGGCCTCGACAAGATCGGTTTCGACGGCCTGGCCATCGGCGGCCTGTCGGTGGGCGAGCCCAAGCACGAGATGATCAAGGTGCTGGATTACCTGCCGGGCCAGATGCCCGCTGACAAACCTCGTTACCTTATGGGCGTTGGCAAGCCGGAAGATCTCGTGGAGGGTGTCCGCCGCGGGGTGGACATGTTCGATTGCGTGATGCCGACCCGTAATGCCCGCAACGGGCATCTGTTCGTCGATACCGGCGTGCTGAAGATCCGTAACGCGTTCCATCGCCATGATGATTCGCCGCTGGATCCGACCTGCGATTGCTACACCTGCCAGAACTTCTCCCGTGCTTATCTGCATCATCTGGACAAGTGCGGCGAAATGCTGGGGAGTATGTTGAATACCATCCACAATTTGCGCCATTACCAACTGCTTATGGCTGGTTTGCGCGAGGCTATTCAACAGGGTACATTGGCCGCCTTTGTCGATGCCTTCTACGCCAAGCGCGGGCTTCCCGTGCCGCCTTTGGACTGAGTTTTCAGACCTTAGAATCAATTTTGCAACTGGAGTGCTACATGAGCTTTTTCATCTCTTCCGCCCTGGCGGACACCGCTGCACCTGCCGCCGCAGGTCCGATGGGCGGTGGTTTCGAATGGATTTTCCTGGTCGGCTTCCTGGTCATCTTCTACCTGATGATCTGGCGTCCACAGGCCAAGCGTGCCAAGGAGCAGAAGAATCTGCTGGGCAACCTGGCCAAGGGTGACGAAGTGGTGACCACCGGTGGTATTGCCGGCAAGATCCTGAAAGTGACCGACGATTTCGTCGTGCTGGAAGTTTCCGACACCGTCGAAATGAAGTTCCAGAAGGGTGCCATCGCGGCCACTCTGCCTAAAGGCACGCTGAAAGCGATCTAAGTTTCAACATTCAACAATCGACGGGGCGCGCAAGGCGCCCCGCGTCATAAGCGGGCGGCGTGATGCTGAACAAATACCCTCTGTGGAAATACGTACTGATCCTGGCGGTGCTGGCGGTCGGTTTTATTTATTCCGCTCCCAATCTCTACCCTGACGATCCGGCGATCCAGGTCAGTGGCGCCAGCACGGCGCTGCAGGTCAACCAGGCCGATCTGGACCGGGTGAGCAAGGCGCTCACCGAAGCCGGCATCGCCGTCAAGGGCGCGACCCTGGCCGCCAACGGCAAGGACGGCCTGCTGCGCCTGACCAGGCAGGAAGACCAACTGCCGGCCAAGGACGTGGTGCGTAAAGCCCTCGGCGACGACTACGTAGTGGCCCTCAACCTGGCACAGACCACCCCGCAATGGCTGCGCAGCCTTGGCGCGCACCCGATGAAGCTGGGTCTGGACTTGTCCGGTGGTGTGCACTTCCTGCTGGAAGTGGACATGGACAAAGCCCTCGATGCCCGCCTGAAAGTCTACGAAGGCGACGTCAAGAGCCTGTTGCGCAAAGAGCGTGTGCGTTATCGCAGCCTGCCGCAGCTCAATGGCGCCATCCAGCTGGGCTTCTCTGACAATGATTCCCGCGAACAGGCCCGTGCCCTGATTCGCAAGAGCTTCAACGATTTCGACATTGTTCCGGCCGACCTGAATGGTCAGGCGGTGCTGCGTCTGGCGATGACCCCGGCCAAGCTGGCGGAAATCCGTGAGTACTCCATCAAGCAGAACTTGACCACGGTCCGTAACCGCGTCAACGAGCTGGGTGTGGCCGAGCCGCTGGTGCAGCGCCAGGGTGCCAATCGCATCGTGGTCGAGCTGCCGGGCGTGCAGGACACGGCTGAAGCCAAGCGTATCCTCGGCAAGACCGCCAACCTCGAGTTCCGCCTGGCCGCCGAGCCGGGTGCGTCGAAGGCGACTTCCGAAGAGTTCGAGTTCCGTGAAGGCAACCGTCCTCCCGCGTTGATCGAGCGCGGGCTGATCATCACCGGCGACCAGGTGACCGATGCCAAGGCCGGTTTCGGCGAGCACGGTACCCCGGAAGTGAACATCCGCCTGGATGGTCATGGTGGCGAGCTGATGAGCCGTGCCACGCGCTCCAACGTCGGTCGCCAGATGGCCGTGATCTTTATCGAGCAGCGTCCGGTCACCACCTACACCAAGCAAGTGGTCAACGGCGTCGAGAAAGACGTGCCGGTGCAGACCTTCAAGGAAGAGAAGAAGATCATCAGCCTGGCGACCATCCAGTCGCCGCTGGGCGCGCAGTTCCGCATCACCGGCCTGAACGGTCAGGGCGAATCCTCGGAACTGGCCCTGCTGCTGCGTGCCGGCGGTCTGGCCGCACCGATGTACTTCGCTGAAGAACGTACCATTGGCCCGAGCCTGGGTGCCGACAACATCACCAAGGGTATCGATGCGTCGCTGTGGGGAATGCTGTTCGTCTCGCTGTTCATCATCGCGATCTACCGCTTCTTCGGCATCATCGCCACCGTGGCACTGGCCTTCAACATGGTCGCGCTGCTGGCCCTGATGTCCTTGCTGGGGGCGACGCTGACCCTGCCGGGTATCGCCGGTATCGTTCTGACCATGGGCATGGCGGTCGACGCCAACGTACTGATCTTCTCGCGGATACGTGAAGAGATCGCGGCGGGCATGACGGTTCAGCGGGCGATCAACGAGGGCTTCAGCCGTGCCTACACGGCGATTGTCGACGCCAACCTGACCACCTTGCTGGTGGGCGGCATCCTGTTCGCCATGGGTACCGGTCCGGTCAAGGGCTTTGCGGTGACCATGTCCCTCGGGATCTTTACCTCGATGTTCACGGCCATCATGGTGACCCGCGCGATGGTCAACCTGATCTTCGGCGGTCGTGACTTCAAGAAGTTGTGGATTTAAGGGGCTGCCATGTTACGTACTATCAACTTCATGGGCGTTCGCAACGTTGCGTTCGGCGTCACCGTGCTCCTTACCGTTCTGGCGTTGTTCAGCTGGTTCCATAAGGGCCTGAACTACGGTCTGGATTTCACCGGCGGTACGCTGATCGAGCTGACCTACGAGCGTCCGGCCGATGTCACCAAGGTTCGTGAGCAACTGGTCACGGCCGGTTATCACGAAGCGATCGTGCAGAGCTTCGGCGCGACCACCGACCTGCTGGTGCGGATGCCGGGCGAAGACCCGCAACTGGGCCACCAGGTGGCGGACGCGCTGCAAAAGACCGGCGGCGACAACCCGGCGCAGGTCAAGCGCGTCGAGTTCGTCGGCCCGCAGGTGGGTGAAGAGCTGCGCGACCAAGGCGGCCTCGGCATGCTGATGGCGCTGGGCGGCGTACTGATCTACCTGGCCTTCCGCTTCCAGTGGAAGTTCGCGGTCGGTGCCATCGTCTCGCTGATCCATGACGTGGTCGTGACCGTGGGTATCCTGTCGTTCTTCCAGATCACCTTCGACCTGACGGTGCTGGCGGCGGTACTGGCGATCATCGGTTACTCACTCAACGACACCATCGTGGTATTCGACCGGGTTCGCGAGAACTTCCGGGTGCTGCGCAAGGCCAGCCTGATCGAGAACATCAACATCTCGACCACCCAGACCCTGCTGCGGACCATGGCGACGTCGATCTCCACCCTGCTGGCGATCGCGGCCTTGCTGTTCTTCGGCGGCGACAACCTGTTCGGTTTCTCCGTTGCGTTGTTCATCGGCGTGCTGGCGGGTACCTACTCGTCGATCTACATCGCCAACGTGGTACTGATCTGGCTGAACCTGAACAGCGAAGACCTGATTCCTCCGGCCAACACCCAGAAGGAAATCGACGACCGTCCTTGACGATCACTTTTCCTCCGGTTGTCACCCTGAAAGGCGCGAGTATTGAACTCGCGCCTTTTTTCATGCTCCAAGGCTAGGAGAGATGCGGATATTTCCCGCTGTGATGGTCAGGAGGTTCACGTGAACAAGTCGTTGCTGGTGGGTGCGGTATTGGGTGCTGTCGGTGTCACCGCCGGAGGTGCTGTTGCGACCTACAGCATGGTGAAGAGCGGCCCTGAGTATGCGCAGGTCTTGGCGGTCGAGCCGGTCAAGACACAGATCAAGACCCCGCGCCAAGTCTGTGAGGACGTGGCGGTGACCCGGCAGAAGCCGGTCCAGGATGAGCATCGCCTGGCGGGTACGGCGCTGGGTGCGGTGGGCGGTGGCCTGCTGGGCAGCCTGGTCGGTGGCGGCAAGGGCAAGACGCTGGCAACGGTGGTCGGTGCGGTCGGTGGTGGTTATGCCGGCAACAAGGTGCAGGAGGGCATGCAGGAGCGTGATACCTACACCACGACCCAGAAGCGCTGCAGCACGGTGAATGATGTCAGCGACAAGCTGGTGGGTTATGACGTGCGTTACCAGCTCGACGGCAAGGAAGGCAAGGTGCGCATGGATCGTGATCCGGGCAATCAGATCCCGGTCGACAAGGAAGGTCGCCTGATCCTCAGTCAGAATCAGCCCGGCCAATAAGCCTGATCGTTCCCACGCTCCGCGTTGATCGTTCCCACGCTCCGCGTGGGAATGCAGCCAGTGACGCTCCGCGTCACATCCCGGGCCAACCCCGCGAGTCGCAGACACAAAAAAAGCACCCCTCGGGGTGCTTTTTCATTGCCGGGCGCTTAGCGCTTCAGCGAAGCCGGCAGGTGCGGCTGGATTGCGGTCAGCACGGCCTTGAAGCACTTGGTGTTGCCGGCGACGATATGGCCTTTCTCAAGGAAATCGTGACCGCCGGTGAAGTCGCTCACCAGGCCGCCCGCTTCCTGGATCAGCAGGGCGCCCGCTGCCATGTCCCACTCGGACAGGCCCGATTCCCAGAAGGCGTCGAAACGACCAGCAGCGACGTAGGCCAGGTCGAGGCTCGCAGCACCGGCGCGGCGAATGCCGGCGGTCTGGCCGACCAGGGCGCGGAACATGCCCAGGTAGTTGTCGATGTTGTCCATCTGGTCGTCGCGGAACGGGAAGCCGGTGCCCAGCAGGGCGCCGTCGAGGCTGGTGCGACCGCTGACGCGCAGGCGACGGCCGTTCAACTGGGCACCGCGGCCACGGCTGGCGGTGAATTCTTCCTGGCGAACCGGGTCCAGAACCACGGCGTGCTCAAGGCGGCCGCGGTATTTGCAGGCAATGCTGACCGCGAAGTGCGGGATGCCGCGCAGGAAGTTGGTGGTGCCATCAAGTGGGTCGATGATCCACAGGTATTCTTCGCCTTCACCGCTGCCGGCATGGAAACCGGTTTCTTCGCCGCGGATGGCGTGGGTCGGATACGCTTTGCGCAGAGCGTCGATGATTTTCTGCTCGGCAGCACGATCAACCTCGGACACGTAGTCCTTGGCGTCTTTTTCGTCGACCTTGATGGTATCCAGGCGCTCGATGGAGCGGAAAATCAATTCACTGGCGCTGCGGGCGGCGCGCAGCGCGATATTCAGCATGGGCTGCATGGACGTTTCACCTAGAGTGTTAAAGAAAGCCGAACATTCTAACAGAAAAGTGTTATCGGTGAAGGATGACATTCAGTTTCGTGGCGCAAACCCGAGTGCTTCTGTAAGATTTGCTCCCCTTTGCCCTGTCCGAGAGCGCCTGCCCGTGCTGCAAAATATTCGAGTCGTTCTGGTCAATACCAGTCATCCGGGCAATATCGGCGGGGCTGCGCGAGCCATGAAGAACATGGGCTTGTTACGCCTGATACTGGTCGAGCCGCGCATTTTCCCCTCCCATGAGGCTGATGCCCGTGCCTCCGGCGCCACCGATATCCTTGAAAACGCCCAGGTCGTCGCCACCTTGGAGGATGCGTTGGTCGGCTGCAACCTGGTGTTCGGCACCAGTGCGCGGGATCGACGGATTCCCTGGCCGCTGCTGGATCCTCGCGAGTCCGGGGTGAAAGTGGTCGAGGAGGCGGCGCAGGATGCACAGATCGCCCTGGTATTCGGTCGGGAAGATTCCGGCCTGACCAACGACGAACTGCAGCGATGTCATTATCACGTGCATATCCCATCGGACCCTGAGTTCAGTTCGCTGAACCTCGGGGCGGCGGTGCAGGTGTTGAGTTATGAGGTGCGTATGGCCTGGTTGGCGGCTGAAGGCCGGCCACACAAGATCGAGAAGGATGAAGTGGCGTCGACCCGCAGTGGCGAGTTGGCGACCATGGATGAGTTGGAGCGATTCTATGAGCACCTGGAGCAGACGCTGGTGGCCATCGAGTTCCTCGATCCGGAAAAACCGCGGCACCTGATGGCGCGCCTGCGTCGCCTTTACGGACGTAGCTCGGTCAGCCGGGCGGAAATGAATATATTGCGTGGCATCCTCACGGAAACCCAGAAAGCGGCCCGTGGCGAGCTTCTTAAGCGGAAGGATTAATGATGTTCGAGCGTTTGCGTGAAGATATCCAGAGCGTATTCCATCGTGACCCGGCGGCGCGCAATGCCTTTGAAGTCCTGACCTGCTACCCCGGCATGCACGCCATCTGGCTGCATCGCCTGAGTCATTCGCTGTGGGGCATGGGCTGGAAGTGGCTGGCGCGCGTGGTGTCGAACTTCGGTCGCTGGCTGACCGGTATCGAGATTCATCCGGGGGCCAAAGTCGGGCGGCGTTTCTTTATCGACCATGGCATGGGCATCGTTATCGGTGAAACCGCCGAGATCGGCAATGACGTGACCCTCTACCAGGGCGTGACCCTGGGGGGAACCAGCTGGAACAAGGGCAAGCGCCATCCGACCCTGGAAGATGGCGTGGTGGTCGGTGCCGGTGCCAAGGTGCTGGGGCCATTCACCGTCGGCGCCGGGGCCAAGGTCGGTTCCAATGCGGTGGTGACCAAGGCGGTGCCGCCGGGGGCAACGGTGGTGGGGATTCCGGGGCGGATCATCATGAAGTCCGACGACCAGCAGGAGGCCAAGCGCAAGGCGATGGCCGAGAAGCTGGGGTTCGATGCCTATGGCGTCAGCGAAGACATGCCGGATCCTGTGGCGCGGGCCATCGGCCAGATGCTCGATCACCTGCAGGCGGTCGATGGGCGCCTGGAAGGTATGTGCGGTGCGCTGAAGGACCTGGGCAGCAGCTACTGCGCCAAGGATCTGCCGGAGCTGCACTGTGAAGGTTTTGTCGAAGTGAAGGATGAGGGTGAGGTCAAGGCGGGTTGAGCCTCGTCGGGCTTGCTGGCCTCATCGCCGGCAAGCCAGCTCCTGCAAGGGATTTGTGGGCGCACTTGGATATTGTGGGAGCCGGCTTGCCGGCGATGGCGTCCTCGGGAGCAGCAGGAAGCCATCGGTCTAGCCCGGTGCCATTACGCCAGGGACTTTGCTACAATACGCGCGCTCTTTTACGGGTAATCCCGACTAAAGTACTAGGTCTTATAGTTGACTTAAATACTCGGGAATAGCATACTCGTCCTCATTCCGTAACTCCGTGGTAATTGTCCATGCGACTGACTACAAAAGGCCGATACGCCGTGACCGCCATGCTCGACCTGGCGTTGCACGCGCAACACGGGCCGGTGTCCCTGGCCGATATCTCCGAGCGCCAAGGCATCTCCCTGTCCTACCTCGAACAGCTTTTCGCCAAATTGCGTCGCAGCAATCTGGTGTCCAGTGTCCGTGGTCCGGGCGGCGGCTACCAGCTGTCGCGCGACATGCAGGGAATCCAGGTTGCCCAGGTGATCGACGCAGTGAATGAATCGGTCGACGCCACCAAGTGCCAGGGGCTCGGTGATTGCCACTCCGGCGACACCTGCCTGACCCACCACTTGTGGTGTGACCTCAGCCTGCAGATCCACGAATTTCTCAGTGGTATCAGCTTGGCGGACCTTGTGACTCGCCGTGAGGTACAAGAAGTCGCCCAGCGTCAGGATCAGCGCCGCTGTAATGGCAAGGCGCCACGCCTGGATAAGATCGAAGCGTCCGCCGTCGAATGACAGCCAAAGAGCCCGCGGTGCGCCAGCCAGCCTGATTTAGGAGATAGTCCATGAAATTGCCGATTTACCTTGATTACTCAGCGACCACCCCGGTTGATCCGCGTGTCGCGCAGAAAATGAGTGAATGCCTGCTGGTCGACGGAAACTTCGGTAACCCGGCTTCGCGTTCCCACGTGTTCGGCTGGAAAGCCGAGGAGTCGGTCGAGAACGCTCGGCGCCAGGTCGCCGACCTGGTCAATGCCGACCCGCGTGAAATCGTCTGGACCTCTGGTGCCACCGAGTCCGACAACCTGGCGATCAAGGGTGTTGCGCATTTCTACCACACCAAGGGCAAGCACCTGATCACCAGCAAGATCGAGCACAAGGCGGTCCTCGACACCACTCGCCAACTGGAGCGTGAAGGTTTCGAAGTCACCTACATCGAGCCGGGTGAAGACGGTCTGATCACGCCGGCCATGGTCGAAGCCGCCCTGCGCGACGACACCATCCTGGTTTCGATCATGCACGTGAACAACGAAATCGGTACCGTCAACGACATCGCTGCCATCGGTGAACTGACCCGTTCGCGTGGCGTGCTGTTCCACGTTGACGCCGCCCAGTCGACCGGCAAGGTCGGTATCGACCTGCAGACGCTGAAGGTCGACCTGATGTCCTTCTCGGCCCACAAGACCTACGGTCCCAAAGGCATCGGCGCGCTGTACGTCAGCCGCAAGCCGCGTGTGCGCCTCGAAGCGACCATGCACGGCGGCGGTCACGAGCGTGGCATGCGTTCCGGCACCCTGGCGACCCACCAGATCGTCGGCATGGGTGAGGCTTTCCGCGTGGCCAAGGAAGACATGGCTGCCGAGAACGTGCGCATCAAGGCCCTGAGCGACCGCTTCTACAAGCAGGTCGAGCACCTGGAAGAGCTGTACATCAACGGCAGCATGACCGCCCGCGTACCGCACAACCTGAACCTGAGCTTCAACTACGTCGAAGGCGAGTCGCTGATCATGGCGCTCAAGGACCTCGCGGTTTCCTCCGGTTCCGCCTGCACCTCGGCTTCACTGGAGCCTTCGTACGTACTGCGCGCCCTGGGCCGCAACGACGAACTGGCACACAGCTCGATCCGCTTCACCTTCGGTCGCTTCACCACCGAGGAAGAAATCGATTACGCCGCGCAGAAAGTCTGCGAGGCCGTGACCAAGCTGCGCGCCCTGTCGCCGCTGTGGGACATGTTCAAAGATGGCGTCGATATCTCGAAGATCGAGTGGGCGGCACACTAACTATAGAAGCCGCCGGATACAGCTCCTGTAGCGACGCGGCGACTGACGCAAGCGCAACTACAGGGGCTCAAGAGCGGCCCTGATGAGTGAGGATTAAGTACCATGGCTTACAGCGAAAAGGTCATCGACCACTACGAAAACCCGCGTAACGTCGGCAAGATGAATGCCGAGGATCCGGATGTCGGTACCGGCATGGTCGGTGCTCCGGCGTGCGGTGACGTGATGCGCCTGCAGATCAAGGTCAACGAGCAAGGCATCATCGAAGACGCCAAGTTCAAGACCTACGGTTGCGGTTCGGCTATCGCCTCCAGCTCCCTGGCGACCGAGTGGATGAAGGGCAAGACTCTGGATGAAGCAGAGACCATCAAGAACACTCAGTTGGCCGAAGAGCTGGCCCTGCCGCCAGTGAAAATCCACTGCTCGGTACTCGCCGAAGACGCCATCAAGGCTGCCGTTCGCGATTACAAGCAGAAGAAAGGCCTGATCTAAACGATCCGGCGTTCAAGCGATTAGTAAGGAGTCACGATGGCTATCAGCATGACAGAAGCGGCTGCTCGACACGTGCGACGCTCCCTTGACGGGCGCGGCAAAGGTGAAGGGATTCGTCTGGGTGTTCGCACCACGGGCTGTTCCGGCCTTGCCTACGTGCTGGAGTTCGTCGATGAGGTGGTAGCGGAAGACCAGGTGTTCGAGAGTCACGGCGAGAAAGTGATCATCGACCCGAAAAGTCTCACGTACCTGGACGGCACCGAGCTGGATTTCGTCAAGGAAGGGTTGAACGAAGGCTTCAAGTTCAACAACCCCAACGTGCGCGGTGAGTGTGGCTGCGGCGAAAGCTTCAACATCTGAGGCTATTCGTGGGTACTCCTTGTCATTTCGCTTTATTCGAGTTGCAGCCGAGTTTCACGCTGGACCTCGAACAGTTGGCCGCGCGCTACCGAGAGTTGGCGCGCGCCGTTCATCCGGACCGCTTTGCCGACGCTTCCGAGCGTGAGCAACGGCTGGCCCTGGAGCAATCCGCGAGCCTCAACGAGGCCTACCAGACGCTCAAGAGCCCTCCCAAGCGTGCGCGCTACCTGCTCGCCATGGGCGGTCGCGAGCTGCCGTCGGAGGTCACGGTGCACGATCCGGACTTCCTGATGCAGCAGATGCAATGGCGCGAAGAGCTGGAAGACCTGCAGGACGATGCCGATCTGCCGGGTATCGCCGCGTTCAAGCGGCGCCTGAAAGCGGCCCAGGATGAATTGAACGACAGCTTCGCAGCCTGCTGGAACGATGCCGCGCAACGCGAACAGGCCGAGCGCCTGATGCGGCGCATGCAGTTCCTCGACAAGCTCACCTACGAAGTGCGCCAGCTAGAAGAGCGCCTCGACGATTAACCCAGTGCTGCCCGTGTTGCACGCCTGATAGACAGATAAGACCTGATTACCATGGCTCTACTGCAGATCGCCGAACCCGGCCAAAGCCCTCAACCGCACCAGCGTCGCCTGGCGGTCGGGATTGACCTGGGCACCACCAATTCCCTGGTTGCTGCCTTGCGCAGCGGCCTTTCCGAGCCTCTGGCCGACACTGACGGGCAGGTGATCCTGCCGTCCGCGGTGCGCTATCACGCCGACCGCGTCGAAGTCGGCCAGTCGGCCAAGCTGGCGGCTGCCAGTGATCCGCTCAATACCGTGCTGTCGGTGAAGCGCCTGATGGGCCGTGGCCTGGCGGACGTCAAGCAACTGGGCGAGCAACTGCCTTATCGCTTTGTCGGCGGTGAATCGCACATGCCGTTCATCGACACTGTGCAGGGTCCGAAAAGCCCGGTTGAAGTCTCCGCCGATATCCTCAAGGTGCTGCGTCAGCGCGCCGAGGCGACCCTGGGTGGCGAACTGGTCGGCGCGGTGATCACCGTGCCGGCCTATTTCGACGATGCCCAGCGCCAGGCGACCAAGGACGCGGCCCGACTGGCCGGCCTGAACGTGTTGCGCCTGCTCAACGAGCCGACCGCCGCGGCCGTGGCCTATGGCCTGGATCAGCATGCCGAAGGTCTGGTGGCGATCTACGACCTGGGCGGCGGTACTTTCGACATTTCTATCCTGCGCCTGACCGGCGGGGTTTTCGAGGTCCTGGCAACCGGCGGCGACAGCGCTCTGGGCGGTGATGACTTCGATCACGCGATCGCCGGCTGGATCATCGAGCAGGCGGGTTTGTCCGCCGACCTCGATCCGGGTGCCCAGCGCAGCCTGTTGCAGGCGGCCTGCGCGGCCAAGGAAGCGCTGACCGATGTGGCTGCGGTCGAGGTGGTCCATGGCGACTGGCGTGCCCAGTTGACCCGTGAGGCCTTTGACGCGCTGATCGAGCCGATGATCGCCCGCAGCCTCAAGGCTTGCCGGCGTGCGGTACGTGACTCGAATGTCGAGCTTGAAGACGTGCATGCGGTGGTCATGGTCGGCGGTTCGACCCGTGTACCCCGCGTACGCGAGGCGGTCGCCGAGATGTTCGGTCGCCAGCCGCTGACCGAAATCGACCCGGATCAGGTGGTGGCCATCGGTGCCGCGATCCAGGCCGATACATTGGCCGGCAACAAGCGCGACGGCGGCGAACTGCTGCTGCTCGACGTGATTCCGCTGTCCCTCGGTCTGGAGACCATGGGCGGGCTGATGGAGAAGGTGATTCCACGCAACACCACCATTCCCGTCGCCCGTGCCCAGGACTTCACCACCTACAAGGACGGCCAGTCGGCCATGGCGATTCACGTGCTGCAAGGTGAGCGTGAACTGATCAGTGACTGCCGTTCCCTGGCGCGCTTCGAACTGCGCGGTATTCCGGCAATGGTCGCCGGTGCGGCGAAGATCCGCGTGACCTTCCAGGTCGATGCCGACGGCCTGCTCAATGTCACGGCCCGCGAGCTGGGTTCGGGTGTGGAGTCGAGTATCCAGGTCAAGCCGTCCTACGGTCTGACCGATGGCGAAATCGCCCGGATGCTCAAGGATTCGTTCCAGTATGCCGGCGACGACAAGGTGGCCCGTGTGCTGCGCGAGCAGCAGGTCGATGCCCAGCGCCTGATCGAAGCGGTGCAGGGCGCTCTCGAAGCCGACGGCGAGCGCCTGCTCGATGCCGAGGAGCGCATGGTCATCGAGCTGCAGATGCAGGAATTGAGTGAATTGATGAAAGGCACCGATGGTTATGCCATCGAGCAGCAGACCAAGCGTCTGTCGCAAGTGACCGATGCCTTTGCCGCCCGCCGCCTGGATTCGACGGTGAAAGCCGCCCTGGCGGGACGCAACCTGAATGAGATTGAGGAATAACGATGCCGCAGGTCATTTTTCTGCCCCACGAGAAGTTTTGCCCGGAAGGGTTGGTAGTAGAGGCTGAGCCCGGTACTTCGATCCTCGATCTGGCGCATGAACACCATATCGAGATGGAAAGCGCCTGTGGCGGCGTCTGCGCCTGCACCACCTGCCATTGCATCATCCGTGAAGGTTTCGATTCGCTGGAAGAGGCCGATGAGCTGGAAGAGGACTTCCTGGATCGTGCCTGGGGATTGGAGGCGCAGTCGCGCCTGGGTTGTCAGGCGATTGTCGGCACCGAAGACCTGACGGTCGAGATTCCCAAGTATTCGCTCAACCACGCCGCGGAAGCCCCACACTGATTTTGAGGAACTACCATGAGTCTGAAGTGGACTGATGTGTTGGAAATCGCCATCCAGCTGGCGGAAAGCAAACCCGATGTCGACCCTATGTCGGTCAATTTCGTCGATCTGCGCAAGTGGGTCATGGAGCTGCCGGAGTTCGACGACAAACCGGAACATTGTGGCGAGAAGATCCTGGAGGCCATTCAGGCTCACTGGATTGAAGAGCGCGACTGATCCCGCGTTGCAAGTTAGGCAATACCCAAGAACCCGCGTATAATTCGCGGGTTTAATTTTTCGCAAATTATCGTTTCTGGAGTTACACCATGGCTGTTCAACGTACTTTCTCCATCATCAAGCCTGACGCTGTTGCAAAAAACGTCATCGGCGAGATCACCACCCGTTTCGAAAAAGCCGGCCTGCGCGTTGTTGCTTCGAAACTCAAGCAACTGTCCAAAGCCGAAGCCGAAGGCTTCTACGCTGAGCACAGCGCTCGTGGTTTCTTCGGCGACCTGGTTGCCTTCATGATCTCCGGTCCTGTTGTTGTCCAGGTTCTGGAAGGCGAAAACGCTATCGCTCTGAACCGTGAGCTGATGGGCGCCACCAACCCTAAAGAAGCCGCTGCCGGCACCATCCGTGCTGACTTCGCCGACTCCATCGACGCCAACGCTGTACACGGTTCGGACTCCGAAGCCGCTGCTGCTCGCGAAATCTCGTACTTCTTCGCAGCTACCGAAGTAACCACTCGCTAAGCAAAGGCTTTCGAGTGAGGGTGAAACCATGACTACATCGATCGGCAAAACAAACCTGTTGGGTCTGACTCAACCGGAAATGGAAAAATTCTTCGACTCAATCGGGGAGAAGCGTTTCCGTGCCGGTCAGGTCATGAAGTGGATTCACCACTTTGGCGTCGATGATTTCGACGCCATGACGAACGTCAGCAAGGCCTTGCGCGAAAAGCTCAAGGCTGTTGCTGAGGTTCGCGGTCCTGAAATCGTCAGCGAGGACATTTCCACCGACGGCACCCGTAAGTGGGTGGTGCGCGTGGCGTCCGGCAGCTGCGTCGAGACCGTCTACATTCCCCAGGGCAAACGCGGCACCTTGTGCGTTTCGTCCCAGGCAGGCTGTGCCCTGGACTGCAGTTTCTGCTCCACCGGCAAGCAAGGCTTCAATAGCAACCTCACCGCCGCCGAAGTCATTGGCCAGGTGTGGATTGCCAACAAATCCTTCGGCAGCGTCCCGGCCACCATCGACCGTGCCATCACCAACGTGGTGATGATGGGCATGGGTGAGCCGCTGCTGAACTTCGACAATGTCATCGCCGCCATGCGCCTGATGATGGACGACCTGGGCTACGGCATCTCCAAGCGCCGCGTGACCCTGTCGACCTCCGGCGTGGTGCCGATGATCGACGTGCTGGCCGAGCACATCGACGTCTCCCTGGCGTTGTCGCTGCACGCACCGAATGACGCATTGCGTAACCAATTGGTGCCGATCAACAAGAAGTATCCGCTTAAGATGCTGCTCGAATCGTGCCGTCGCTATATGTCGACCCTCGGCGAGAAGCGTGTCCTGACCGTCGAATACACCTTGCTCAAGGACATCAACGACCAGGTCGAACACGCGGTCGAGATGATCGAGCTGCTCAAGGATACACCGTGCAAGATCAACCTGATCCCGTTCAACCCGTTCCCGCATTCGGGCTACGAGCGCCCGAGCAACAATGCGATCCGGCGTTTCCAGGATCTGTTGCACCAGGCCGGTTACAACGTCACGGTGCGTACCACCCGTGGTGAAGACATTGATGCTGCCTGCGGGCAGTTGGTCGGGCAGGTGCTGGATCGCACCCGCCGCAGCGAACGTTATATCGCGGTGCGTGAACTGAGCGCCGACGCCGATATGCCGAAAAGCGCTTCGAACTGAACCCGAGAGAGGATCTCCATGACCGTGCGCACTGCGCTCCTTGTACTCTTTGCCGGCCTGCTGGCCGGCTGCGTTTCTTCGGGCAATATCGACCCGATGAGTACCAGCAAGGGGCGTGATGAAGCGCGTACGGCCTATGTGCAACTGGGCATCGGCTACCTGCAGCAGGGGCAGACCGAGCAGGCCAAGGTCCCGCTCAAGAAGGCCCTGGAGTTGAACAGCTCCGATCCCGACGCCAACGCGGCCCTGGCCCTGGTGTTCCAGTCCGAGATGGAGTGGGACCTGGCGGACCAGCATTTTCGCAAGGCGCTGTCGTCCCGTCCGGGCGATGCGCGGATCCTCAACAACTACGGTGGCTTCCTGTACGAGCGCAAGCAGTACAAGGAGGCTTACGAGCGTTTCGAACAGGCGGCTGCCGACAGCCTGTATCCCGAGCGTTCGCGGGTCTACGAGAACCTCGGCCTGACCGCCCTGGCCCTCGGCAATCGCGACGACGCGCGGCAGAACCTGGAAAAATCCCTGCGCCTGAACCGACAACAGCCACGCGCCTTGCTGGAAATGGCTGAGTTGTCTTACGAAGACAGGCATTATGTGCCCGCACGCGATTATTACGATCGCTTTAGCCTGCTGAGCGAGCAGAATGCACGTAGTCTGTTGCTCGGTATTCGACTGGCGAAGATTTATGAAGATCGCGACAAGGTCGCCAGTTACGGCCTGCAATTAAAACGACTCTATCCCGGTACGCCGGAATATCAGCAATACCTGTCGGAGCAATGATGAAAGCGGCGCATCCAGAAGTTGTAGCAGCGACTCGCGTAAACCCCGGTGAGACCCTGCGTCAGGCCCGCGAAAGCAATGGTTGGACGTTGGCCGAGGTGGCCCTGAAGCTCAATCTGACCACGACGTCGTTGAGTAACCTGGAGGCCGGAGCCTTCGACAAGCTGCCGGGGCATACCTTTGCTCGCGGTTACATCCGTGCCTACGCCAAGCTGCTGGGCATGGACCAGACCGTGCTGGTGCAGCAGTTCGACCAGTGCACCGGGACCGACTCCCAGGGTAGCAACGTGCATGCGCTGGGCCGGATCGAAGAGCCGGTGCGGGTTTCCCATACCATTTTGCGGATTGTCAGCCTGTTGCTGCTGATTGCCGTGATCGGCGGCGGTTTTGTCTGGTGGCAGGACCAGGCCAGCCTGCGCTCCAAGGACCAGGCCGCGATCAGCATGGAGCACGTCGAAGTCGAAAGCGCCGACGGCACCACCCAGATTCATCCGATCGACGAGCCGGAAGACCAGGCTGTCGCGCAAAACCAGTCCAACCCTGAAGCGACGCCGGCCGAGCCTTCGAGCGAAACCCAGGCCGAAGCCCCGGCACCGACTGCTCCAGCGGCCCCGGCCACGCCGGCCGTAGTACCGGTTCCGCATGCCGCGCAGTCGCTGGTGGTACCACCGCAGCCTGCGCCGAGCCCGGTTTCGCCGGTGTCGCCGAGCGCACCGGTCAATGGTGCACCGGCCGCCGCACCGGTAGCGGGTGCCGGGCAGATCCATGTGACTTTTGTTGCCGATTGCTGGACCCAGGTCACCGATGGCAGCGGCAAGGTATTGTTCAGCGGCCTCAAGCGCAAGGGCGATACCCTTGAAGCCAGTGGCAAGCCGCCGTTCGCGGTGCGCCTGGGCTACGCCAAGGGTGCACAGATCACGTACAACGGTCAGGCGGTCGATATCGCACCGTTCACCAGTGGCGAGACCGCTCGCCTGAAGCTAGGTCAATAAGTCATGCACGGCGAATCTCCAATCAAGCGTCGCGAATCGCGTAAAATCTGGGTCGGCTCGGTGCCGGTGGGCGGCGATGCGCCCATCGCGGTGCAGAGCATGACCAACAGCGACACCAACGATGTGGCCGCAACCGTGGCCCAGATCAACCGCCTGGAAGCCGCGGGCGTCGACATCGTCCGGGTTTCCGTGCCGGACATGGACGCCGCCGAGGCCTTCGGTCGGATCAAGCAACTGGTCAAGGTGCCGCTGGTCGCCGATATCCACTTCGACTACAAGATCGCCCTGCGCGTGGCCGAACTGGGTGTGGATTGCCTGCGGATCAATCCGGGCAACATCGGTCGTGAAGACCGTGTGCGCGCGGTGGTCGATGCCGCCCGTGATCGCGGGATCCCGATCCGTATCGGCGTCAACGCCGGTTCCCTGGAAAAGGACCTGCAGAAGAAGTACGGTGAGCCGACCCCGGCGGCGCTGGTGGAGTCCGCGCTGCGTCATGTCGAGCACCTGGAGCGCCTGAACTTCCAGGACTTCAAGGTCAGCGTAAAGGCTTCCGACGTGTTCATGGCCGTCGCTGCATACCGCCTGCTGGCCAAGGAAATCGTCCAGCCGTTGCACCTGGGCATCACCGAAGCCGGTGGTTTGCGTTCAGGCACGGTGAAATCGGCGGTTGGCCTCGGTATGCTGCTGGCCGAAGGGATTGGCGATACTATTCGCATCTCGTTGGCGGCCGACCCGGTCGAGGAAGTGAAAGTCGGCTACGACATCCTCAAGTCCCTGCATCTGCGGTCCCGTGGCATCAACTTCATCGCCTGCCCGAGCTGCTCGCGGCAGAACTTCGATGTGGTCAAGACCATGAACGAGCTGGAAGGGCGCCTGGAAGACCTGCTGGTGCCGCTGGATGTCGCGGTGATCGGCTGCGTGGTGAACGGTCCCGGTGAAGCCAAGGAAGCCCATATCGGCTTGACCGGCGGCACACCGAACCTGATCTACATCGACGGCAAGCCGGCGCAGAAACTGACGAATGACAACCTGGTGGATGAGCTGGAAAGGCTGATCCGGCAGAAGGCGGCCGAAAAGGTCGAGGCCGACGCGGCGCTGATCGCCCGCGGCTGAAACGAAGAATTTAAGGAAAATCTGTGAGCAAGTCTTTGCAAGCCATTCGTGGCATGAACGACATCCTGCCCGAGCAGACGCCGCTGTGGCGTTATTTCGAGGGCACCGTCGCGCGTTTGCTGGATAACTACGGTTACAAGCAGATCCGCATGCCGATCGTCGAGTTCACCGAACTGTTCAAGCGTTCCATCGGTGAAGTGACCGACATCGTCGAAAAAGAGATGTACACCTTCGAGGACCGCAACGGCGATTCCCTGACCCTGCGTCCGGAAGGCACCGCGGCCTGTGTGCGTGCAGTGCTGGAGCACGGTATCACCGGTGGTGGCCAGCCACAGAAGCTCTGGTACATCGGCCCGATGTTCCGTCACGAGCGTCCGCAGAAAGGTCGTTATCGCCAGTTCCACCAGATCGGTTGCGAAGTCTTCAATATCGACGGTCCGGACATCGACGCCGAGCTGATCGTGCTGACCTGGCGCCTGTGGGGCCTGCTGGGCATCCGCAACGCGGTCAAGCTCGAACTCAACAGCCTGGGCACCAGCGAGTCCCGTGGCCGTTATCGCGAAGCGCTGGTGGAGTTCCTCTCGGCGCGCCTCGAACAGTTGGACGAAGACAGCCAGCGCCGCTTGAAAACTAACCCGCTGCGCGTGCTCGATACCAAGAACGCCGATACCCAGGCGGTCTTGGTCGATGCACCGAAGCTCGCCGATTACCTCGACGAAGAATCCCGCCTGCACTTCGAAGGCCTCAAGGCCCGCCTGGATGCCGCCGGTATTCCGTACGTGATCAATCCGAAGCTGGTGCGCGGCCTGGATTACTACAGCAAGACCGTTTTCGAATGGGTCACCGACCAGTTGGGCGCCCAGGGCACCGTGTGTGCCGGTGGTCGTTATGACGGCCTGGTGGAACAGATGGGCGGCAAGCCGACCCCCGGCGTGGGTTTTGCCATGGGCATCGAGCGCCTGATCCTGCTGCTGGAAACCCTGGAGCAGGTGCCGCAAGAGATTGCCCGCCAGGTCGATGTCTACCTGTGCGCGTTCGGCGAGGCTGCCGAACTGGCGGCACTGGCCCTGAGCGAGAAAGTCCGCGACCAGTTGCCGAACCTGCGTCTGCAGGTCAATGCCGGCGCCGGTAGCTTCAAGAGCCAGTTCAAGAAAGCTGACAAGAGTGGTGCGCTGTACGCCTTGATTCTCGGAGACGACGAATTGGCTCAGCAAGTGGTAGGTTTCAAACCCCTGCGTGGCCAGGGCGAGCAACAAAGCATTGCCTGGGATGCTCTTTCCGAGCACTTGTCCACCTGCGTCGTGCAGGGTTGAAGCTGTAAAAACAGCCGATTTAGAGAATAAGGAGTATTGGGGTGTCGAGTTCCGAAGATGATCAGCTGGCGGAGTTGAAGGACTGGTGGCAGCGCAACGGCAAACCCCTGGTCACCGGCGGCCTGTTGGCGCTGGTGGTGGTGTTCGGCTGGCAGGCATGGCACAAATATCAGGGCAACCAGTCGCAAGGCGCCTCGGTGCTCTATCAGGAGCTGCTGGAGTCCACGCTGACGCCTGACGGCAAGCCTGACCCTGCGCGCGTCGCGGACCTGGCCGGCAAGCTCAACACCCAGTTCGGTGGCAGCGCCTACGCGCAGTACGGCAGCCTGTTCGTCGCGAAGGTCGCGGTCGACACCGGCAAGCTGGACGATGCCGCCGCCGAGCTCAAGGCCGTGGTCGACAAACCGGTCAATGCCACCCTGGGTGAAGTCGCGCGTCAGCGCCTGGCCCAGGTGATGGCGGCACAGAACAAGGTCGACGACGCACTGAAACTGCTCGACGGCGATGCTGACAAGGCGTTCCTGGCCAGTCGCGAAGAGCTCAAGGGGGACCTGCTGGTTCAACTGGGTCGTACCGATGAAGCCCATGCTGCGTACCAAAAGGCCAAGGCGGCGCTGTCTGATGAAGCGGCGGTCGGTGGCTTACAAATCAAGCTCGACGACTTGGCCAAAGGGGATGCGTGACGTGATCCGTTGGAAACATGCAGCATTGCTGGCTCTGGCCATTCTGGCCGCGGGTTGCAGCAGCAACAGCAAGAAAGAACTGCCACCGGCCGAGCTGACTTCCTTCAAGGAAGAAGTGGTTCTGCAGAAGCAGTGGAGCCGCTCCATCGGTGATGGCCAGGGCAAGATCTACAACATGCTGGTGCCGGCGGTTGACGGCGATACCATCTACGCGGCCGATGCGACCGGCGTGGTGGTCTCGATGGACCGCATGAACGGCGACGTGAAGTGGAAAAAAGACCTGGAACTGCCGGTTTCCGGTGCGATCGGCGTCGGCTACGGCCTGGTGCTGATGGGCACTCTCAAGGGTGAGATCATTGCCCTGGATTCCAGCAGCGGCGAAGAGAAATGGCGCGCTCGCGTGACCAGTGAAGTCCTCGCTCCGCCGGCCACCAACGGTGACGTGGTGGTGGTACAGACCCAGGATGACCGCGTGATCGGCCTCGATGCCGCCACCGGCAACCAGCGCTGGTTGTACGACAGCACCCCGGCGGTACTGACCCTGCGTGGTACCGGTGCGCCGATCGTGACCAACCGCCTCGCGGTGGCTGGTCTGTCGAGCGGCAAGGTGGTCGCGCTGGATACCCAGAACGGCGTGCCGGCCTGGGAAACCCGCGTGGCGATCCCACAAGGTCGTTCGGAACTGGAGCGCGTGGTCGATATCGACGGTGGCCTGCTGTTGTCCGGCGGCACCCTGTATGTCGCCAGCTACCAGGGCCGCATGGCCGCACTGGACCTGGAAAGCGGTCGCGTACTCTGGCAGCGTGATGCTTCCAGCTATGCGGGTGTCGCCCAGGGCTTCGGCAGCGTCTACGTTGCCTTGGCGTCCGGTACCGTGGAAGGTGTCGACGAGCGTTCCACCACCGCGATCTGGAGCAACGACTCCCTGGCTCGCCGTCAGCTGTCGGCTCCGGAAGTGTTTTCCAGCTATGTGGCGGTCGGTGACTTCGAAGGCTACCTGCACCTGCTGAGCCAGGTGGACGGTCGCTTCGTCGGTCGCGAGCGTATCGACAGCGACGGCCTGCGTGCCCGTCCGCTGGTGGTAGGTGACATGATTTACGTGTATGGCAACAGCGGCAAACTGGAAGCCCTGACCATCAAGTAGTTTTTAGCTCCTGAAGTCGCCGAGCGAAGATCAGGCAAGGCGAAGATTAGTGAGCAAGCGGAGTTGACGTCTGTCAATGAGCATTGCGAACTGATCTTCAACGCCGCATGATCGAGCGCAGGCACTTCAGGCGCAAAAACAGGTTTGACTATGCTTGGGGGTAACCCCAGGCGGCCTCGTTTCACGAGGTTTGCGGCACCCTTCGGTGCTGCCCCGAGCACCAGCCGCTGCCTCGCAGCGGCTTTTGTATTTTCTGAAATAACGAAGTGGAGAGCCGCATGGTTCCCGTAATCGCCCTGGTGGGCCGACCGAACGTCGGCAAGTCCACCTTGTTCAACCGCCTGACCAGGACTCGCGATGCCATCGTCGGCGACTTGTCCGGTCTGACCCGTGATCGCCAATACGGTGAGGCAAAGTGGCAAGGGCGCTCCTATATCCTGATCGACACCGGCGGCATCTCCGGCGACGAGCATGGCATGGACGAAAAAATGGCCGAGCAGTCGCTGCTGGCCATTGAAGAAGCCGATGTCGTGCTGTTCCTGGTGGATGCCAAGGCCGGCTTCACCGCCGCCGACCAGATGATCGGCGAGCACCTGCGCAAGCGTAACAAGCGTTCCTACGTGGTCGCCAACAAGGTCGACAACATCGACCCGGACATGGCCCGCGCCGAGTTCAGCCCGATGGGCCTGGGTGATGCGATCCCGATCGCCGGTGCCCACGGTCGCGGTATCACCCAGATGCTGGAAATCGCCCTGCGCGATTTCCCGAAAGACGACGAGGAAGAGCCGGAAGACGGCGAAGCCGAAGAAGTCGCCGAGGGTGAAGAAGCCAAGCGCATTCCTGGTCCGAGCGAGAAGGATGGCATCAAGATCGCCATTATCGGTCGGCCGAACGTCGGCAAGTCGACCCTGGTCAACCGCATGCTCGGTGAAGACCGGGTTATCGTCTACGACCAGCCGGGCACTACCCGCGACAGCATCTACATCCCGTTCGAACGCAACGAGGAGAAGTACACGCTGATCGACACCGCCGGTGTGCGCAAGCGCGGCAAGATCCACGAGGAAGTCGAAAAGTTCTCCGTGGTGAAAACCCTGCAGGCGATCAAGGACGCCAACGTCGTGATCTTCGTCATGGACGCCCGGGAAGGGGTGGTCGACCACGACCTCAACCTGCTCGGTTTCGCCCTGGAGTCCGGTCGTGCGCTGGTCATCGCGCTGAACAAGTGGGACGGCATGACCCCCGGCGAGCGTGATTTCGTCAAGATCGAGCTGGAACGCCGGCTGTTCTTCGTCGACTTCGCCGATATCCACTTTATCTCGGCCTTGCACGGCACGGGCGTGGGCAACCTGTACCAATCGGTGCAGAACTCGTTCAAGTCGGCGGTCACCCGCTGGCCGACCAGCCGCCTGACCCAGATCCTCGAAGATGCGGTGAGCGAACATGCGCCGCCCATGGTCAACAGCCGCCGGATCAAGCTGCGTTACGCGCACTTGGGTGGGGCCAACCCGCCGCTGATCGTGATCCACGGCAACCAGATCGACAAGGTGCCGAAGTCGTACGTGCGTTATCTGGAAAATACCTACCGTCGCGTGCTGAAGCTGGTGGGGACGCCGATCCGCATCGAATTCAAGGGCGGCGATAACCCGTACGAAGGCAACAAGACGGCACTGACCGACCGCCAGGTCAACAAGAAGCGCCGGATGATGTCGCACCACAAGAAGGCCGATAAAAAGCGTCGCGACAAAAAACGCTGATACAGGGCTGGAAAACGGGCGCTCAGGCGCCCTTTTTCATGCCTGGCGGATACGTTATCCTCGAAGCCTCCCGTGCCGTCGTAGAGCCGGGTGTTCAGCAGGGAAAACGGCCCCATGATCACCAGCAAGCTGCCGAATGTCGGCACCACTATCTTTACCCGGATGTCCCAGCTCGCGGTGGAAACCGGCGCGCTGAACCTGTCCCAGGGCTTCCCTGACTTCGATGGTCCGCAAGCCCTGCGCGATGCGGTTGGCCGGCATATCGCCAGTGGCCACAACCAGTATGCGCCAATGACCGGTCTGCCGGCCCTGCGCCAGCAGGTGGCGGCGAAGGTCTCCCGTAGCTACGGCGTCCATGTGAACGCCGATGCGGAGGTGACCATCACCCCCGGCGCGACCCAGGGGATCTTCTGCGCAATCCAGGCGGTGATTCATCCTGGCGATGAAGTGATCGTCTTCGACCCCAGTTATGACAGCTACGAACCTTCGGTGGAATTGGCCGGTGGGCGTTGCGTGCATGTGCAACTCGGGCTGGATGACTTTTCCATCGACTGGCAGAAGCTCACCGATGCGCTGAGCCCGCGCACCCGCATGATCATCCTCAACAGTCCGCACAACCCCAGTGGTGCGCTGATCAGCCATGCCGAGCTGGATCAACTGGCAACGCTGATCGCCGACCGCGATATCTATGTGGTCAGCGACGAGGTCTATGAACACCTGGTGTTCGATGGCGTGCCCCACGCCAGCGTGCTGGCCCATGAGTCCCTGTATCAGCGCGCCTTTGTCGTCAGCTCGTTCGGCAAGACCTATCACGTCACTGGCTGGAAGACCGGCTATGTGATTGCGCCGCCAGCCTTGACCGCCGAGCTGCGCAAGGTGCACCAGTACGTCAGCTTCTGCGGCGTGACCCCGCTGCAATATGCCCTGGCCGATTACATGGAGGCGCATCCCGAGCATGTCGAGCAACTGCCGGCGTTCTATCAGCAGAAGCGTGACCTGTTCTGTGACCTGCTCAGCCAGTCGCGCTTCAGCTTCAAGCGGGTGGCGGGGACCTACTTCCAGTTGGTCGACTACTCGCGGATTCGTCCGGATCTGAACGATGTCGACATGGCGGTATGGATGACCCGCGAGCACGGTGTGGCGGCGATTCCGGTCTCGGTGTTCTATCAGCATCCACCGGAAGGCCAGCGTCTGGTGCGTCTGTGTTTTGCCAAGCGCGAAGAGACGTTGCGTGAAGCTGCGGAGAAGTTATGCGTGATCTGAGTTCATTGCCTGACCTGAAAGTGGCGCTGGTGCAGACCACCCTGGCCTGGCACGACCGCCAGGCCAACCTCGAACATTTCGAGCTGCTGCTGGAGCAGGCCGCGGGGGCGGATCTGGTGATCCTGCCGGAGATGTTCACCACCGGTTTTTCCATGGAGTCGCAGACCCTGGCCGAAGCCGAAAACGGTCCGGCCAGCGACTGGTTGCGCGAGCAGGCACAAAAGCTCGATGCGGTGATCACCGGCAGCGTGATTATCCGCGCCGCCGATGGCAGTCACCGTAACCGCCTGTTGTGGGCGCGGCCGGATGGCGAGGTCTTGCACTACGACAAGCGCCACCTGTTCCGCATGGCTGGCGAGCACAATCATTACACCCCGGGTGAGCGTCAGGTACAGTTCGAGCTCAAGGGCTGGCGGGTTCGTCCGCTGATCTGCTACGACCTGCGTTTCCCGGTCTGGAGCCGGGATGCCCAGGACACTGACCTGTTGCTCTACACTGCCAACTGGCCGGGAGCACGGCGCCTGCACTGGAATCGCCTGCTGCCGGCCCGGGCGATCGAGAACCTGTGCTACGTGGCGGCCGTGAACCGCATAGGCACGGATGGCAAGGGTTTCTCCTATACCGGCGACAGCCAGGTGCTGGATTTCCAGGGTGAATCGTTGCTGGGTACCGGCGAGGCCGACGGGGTCTTCCAGGTGACCTTGAGCGCGGCGGAGTTGGCCGCTTATCGTGAGCGTTTTCCGGCCAACCTGGATGCCGATACCTTTGTGTTGAATCAGTAACGCCGCGTTATCGTTCATTGCCAGCAAGCCGGCTCCCACAAGGGATTCGTGGCGCAGGCTGATCTGCGGTTTGGCATGCTCTCCTGTGGGAGCCGGCTTGCTGGCGATGGCGTTCGAATAGTCGCAGCAGGGCTTGCGGGCCTCATCGCCGGCAAGCCAGCTCCTACAAAGTCCTGGAGGCGCTGGTATTCTGCGGCAAAGCCCCTACCTGTGGGAGCCGGCGATGGCATACTCGAACGCACAAAAAGGCCCCGGGGGTTTTCACCACCGGGGCCTTTTCATTGCAGTCGGCGTTTATGCCGCCTTGGTGGCATCCACCTGACTCAGCGAGCGGTTCAGCGCGCTGAACAGGGCCTTGAAGCTGGCGGTGGTGATGTTTTCATCGATACCCACGCCGTGTACCGCACGTTCGCCGTTCACTCGCAGCTCGATATAGGCCGCTGCCTTGGCATTGGTCCCGGCACCGATGGCGTGCTCGTTATAGTCCATGATTTCCACCGGAACCGGCAGGCCGGCCACCAGGGCTTCCAGGGCGCCGTTGCCTTTGCCGCGCCAGTGCAGGTTGGTTTCGCCCTGGCCCTTGCCGGAGACTTCCACTTCCACGGCGCTGTGACCGTTCTCTTCCTGCAGGCGATGGCTGACCAGCGCGTACGGGGTGTTGGCCTGCAGGTATTCGCTGTGGAGCAGGGCGTGGATCTGCTGCGCGGTCATTTCCAGGCCGAGGCGATCGGTTTCGCGCTGCACCACCTGGCTGAACTCGATCTGCATGCGACGTGGCAGGCTGATGCCGTATTCCTGTTCCAGCAGGTAGGCGATGCCGCCCTTGCCCGACTGGCTGTTGACACGGATCACCGCCTCGTAGCTGCGACCGATGTCGGCCGGGTCGATCGGCAGGTACGGCACTTCCCACAGGCCATCGGCTTTCTGTTGGGCGAAGCCCTTGCGGATCGCGTCCTGGTGGGAGCCGGAGAACGCGGTGTGCACCAGGTCGCCGACATACGGATGACGTGGGTGCACCTGGATCTGGTTGCACTCCTCGACGACCTTGCGCACGCCATCGATATCGGAGAAGTCCAGCTCGGGGTTGAGCCCCTGGGTGTACATGTTCAGGGCCACGGTCACCAGGTCGACGTTACCGGTACGTTCGCCGTTGCCGAACAGGCAGCCTTCGACACGGTCGGCGCCGGCCATCAGGCCCAGCTCGGTGGCGGCTACGCCGGTGCCACGGTCGTTGTGGGTGTGCAGGCTGATGATCACGCTGTCACGACGGCTGATATGGCGACCGAACCACTCGATCTGGTCGGCGTAGATGTTCGGCGTGGCGCATTCGACGGTGGCCGGCAGGTTGAGGATCACCTTGTGCTCGGGCGTCGGGTTCCAGACCTCGATCACCGCGTCACAGACTTCCTTGGCGAACTCCAGTTCGGTGGCGCTGAAGGTTTCCGGCGAGTACTCGAACTGCCACTGGGTTTCCGGCTGCTGGGCGGCGTATTTGACGAACAGCTTGGCCGCGTTCACCGCGATGTCCTTCACGCCTTGCTTGTCCTGGTTGAAGACGATGCGGCGGAACGACGGGCTGGTGGCGTTGTAGAGGTGCACGATGGCCTTCTTGGCACCGCGCAGGGATTCGAAAGTGCGGGCGATCAGGTCTTCACGGGCCTGGGTCAGCACCTGGATGGTGGTGTCGTCCGGGATATGGCCTTCTTCGATCAGCGTACGGACGAAGTCGAAGTCGGTTTGCGAAGCGGCCGGGAAGGAGGCTTCGATTTCCTTGACGCCAACGCTGACCAGGGTTTTCCAGAAGCGCAGCTTCTTCACCGCGTCCATCGGTTCGATCAGCGACTGGTTGCCGTCGCGCAGGTCGGAGCTGCACCAGATCGGTACGCTGGTGATGGTTTTCGACGGCCAGGTGCGATCCGGGAGGTTGATGGTCGGGAACGCGCGGTACTTCGAAGACGGGTCTTTGAGCATGCTCATGGAGAAAATCCTTGTGGTCAGGGCCGAGAAGAGGCGGCCAGCCGGTAAAACGTTGTCAGGGAGAAACCTGGGGATGAGGCACCGCGATTCAGCCCGGCAGTCGTGCACTGACGAGGCAGAGGCTGCGGTGTTGACGGCGCTGAATGAGGGTGTGAGATGTTTTCATGCTTTCAACCCTAACCACTGGGGTGAAAGATGGCAAGCCTGTGAGGAAAATTGAGAGGAATACCTGGAAAATAGACTTATACGAGATTTTATTTTGCGCGAGCGGCGGAAAGTCTAGAACAATTGCGCACTATTTTGGCGCCGCGCAATCTTTCTTGGCGGTGCTGCTGGTCGCAGATGCCGATCTGCGCGGCGAGTACGCTCCTTGTGGGAGCCGGCTTGCCGGCGATGGCCCCCGCAAGATCGATGCAAGGCGCAAGGGCCTCATCGCTGGCAAGCCAGCTCCTACAAAGTCCTGGAGACGCTGAGATTCTGCGGTGAGGCCTCGACCTGTGGGAGCCGGCTTGCTGGCGATAGCGTCCGAATAGTCGCAGCAGGGCTTGCGGGCCTCATCGCTGGCAAGCCAGCTCCTGCAAAGGGGGCGTGGGCCCTTGGGATCAGGGTTGGAACGCGCCGATAAAGATCGCCGGATCGACCCGTGTTTCATTGAGGCTGATATTCCAGTGCAGATGCGGCCCTGTCGCCCGCCCGGTCGCACCGACCAGGCCGACCAGCGCGCCGCGTGCCAGTGACTGGCCTGCTTTGACGTCGATCCTGGAAAGATGGCAGAACATGCTGATAAAGCCCTGGCCGTGGTCGACGAACACGGTGTTGCCATTGAAGAAGTAATTGCCGGTCAGGATCACCTTGCCGGCGGCCGGTGCCTTGATCGGCGTGCCGGTGGGCACGGCGAAATCCAGTCCCGCGTGTGGGTTGCGCTCTTCGCCATTGAAGAAGCGCCGTACGCCGAACTTGCTCGACAGCGGACCGTTCACCGGTTTGTCCAGCAGTAGGTTGCTCGGGACCACGGGACTGAAGGTGCGATAGGCCGCCAGTTGCGCAACCACCTCCGCGTCAATGCGTTTGACATCCTCGGGGTTCGGATTGACTTGGCGCTTGTTTTTCAGGGTGATGTGCTGTTCCTGGTATTTCTTGCTGCCAACGCTGAAGCTCAGGCTGCGATTACCCGAACTGACCTGCTGGGTGCCGGGCTTGACGGTCAGCGGGATACCGACAATCGCCAGCCAGTTGCTCTGTTCCTTGACCACCAGTACCGGCTTGCCCTGGTAGCTGGCCTTGGGCGCCTGGGCCGCCGGGCCGAGATCGACCACGGCCACGCCGCCGGGCACCGGTTTGTTCAGTAGTCGGGTGATATAGCTGTCCGCATGGGCGTTGAAGGCCAGGCCCAGCACCAGCAGGGTGGCAAGAAAACGGGGCATGCTCGGATCCCTTGAAATTTCAGTCCAGTAGCGAAAGAGTGACGGGCGTCAGGTGGTTGTCTTCGACCCGCACCTGCAGTTCGCCTTCCGCCAGTTTCGCCTTCAGGCGCTGGCCAGGGCGGGTCTGTCCGGCACTGCGGATCGCCTGGCCACGCTCGTCCAGCAGGATACTGTAGCCACGGCCCAGGGTTGCCAACGGACTTACTACATGAAGTGTCTGCACCTGGCTTTGCAGTTGCAGGCGCCGGGCCTTGAGGCCTTCGCGCATGGCCCGGGGCAGGCGTTCGGACAGACTCTCCAGGCGCTGGCGCAGCAAGGCCAGCTGGCGTCCCGGATGTTGCCCGGCGAGGCGGGTTTCCAGGCGGATCAGTTTTTCCCGGCGGGTATTGAGCTGGCGTTCGAACGCCCGGCGCAGGCGCATATCCAGGTCATCCAGGCGCTGGGCCTGCTGGCGCAGGCGTTCGCCCGGATGGCGCAGACGCCGGGCGAGACCGTCGAGGCGCAGGCGGTCGCGCATCAGCCGATCGCGGATACGCATCACCAGACGGCGATGCAGGCTCTCGACCCGGCGTTGCAGGTCGCTGGAGTCGGGTGCCAGAAGTTCGGCCGCCGCCGAAGGAGTCGGGGCACGGACGTCGGCCACGAAGTCGCTGATGGACACATCGGTTTCATGGCCGACGGCGCTGACGATGGGCGTTACGCAGGCATCCACGGCGCGGGCCACGGCTTCTTCGTTGAAGCACCAGAGGTCTTCCAGCGAACCGCCGCCGCGGGCCAGGATCAGCGCGTCGAAGCCCTTGGCATCGGCGATCTTCAAGGCGCGGACGATCTGCGTCGTGGCTTCACGGCCCTGGACCGCCGTGGGAATCAACGTCAGTTCGACTTGCGGCGCGCGGCGGCGGAAGACGCTGATGATGTCGCGGATCACCGCGCCGGTGGGTGAGCTGATGATGCCGATCCGCTGCGGATGCGCGGGCAGGGCAACCTTGCGTTCGGCGCTGAACAGGCCTTCGCCGCTGAGCTTTTCCTTGAGCGCATCGAACGCCAGGCGCAGGGCGCCATCGCCGGCGGGTTCCACGGTATCGAGGATCAGTTGGTAGTCGCCGCGCCCCTCGAACAGCGAGACCTTGCCACGCACCTTGACTGCCAGGCCATCCTTCAACGCCTGGCGAACACGGGCGGCGTTCTGCCGGAACAGCGCGCAACGCACCTGGGCGCCGCTGTCCTTGAGGGTGAAATAGATGTGGCCGGAGGCCGGGCGGGCGAGGTTGGAGATTTCGCCTTCGACCCAGATATTGGTGAACACGTCCTCCAGCAACACCCGCGCGCGACCGTTGAGCTGGCTGACAGTAAGGACTTCGCGGTCGAGGCCCAGGCGTGAAAAGGGATCTTTAATCATGGGCCGCATAATAAAGGCATTTGACCGGCAATCACCATTGCTGTGAACACTCCCCGTGTAGGAACCGGCTTGCCGGCGATGGCGTCCGAATGGCCGCTGCCAGGCTTGCGGGCCTTATCGCCGGCAAGCCGGCTCCTACAGGGGACTGTGGTGTTTTCAGGAGCTGTGCAGGTCTTCGCGGAAGCGCTCGACGAATTGCGCCACCAGCGGCGTCGGGGGCTGGCGGCAGGCCAGGGCCAGGGTGCTCTGGCAATCCGGATCCTTGAGGGGCAGGAAATGGATATTGGCCGGGGCGATGTCGCGCATCGACTCGGGCAGCAGGGCGATGCCGAACCCCGCCTGGATCAACTGCAACTGGGTGGTCTTGCGCGACACTACCCGCGCGGCCTGGGGAAAGAAGCCCTGGCGCATGCACAGTTCGGCCGACAGGTAACTCAGGCCGCCGCGCTGAAGCTGCCGGATTCGACAATCTCGACGAAGTAGCGCAGTTGGCGGGTGGAAATCACAAGTCATGCCTTTTTGAGATGGGTGGCTGGCTTTGAATATATTAGTCGCAAGACTCGCGACTGGCTAAAGTCAATCGAACCCCTTGTGGAAGTGTTCTTCATGAGTCTTGTTGCGCTGTTGAACCAATGGCCGTTCAGTGCCACCGATTGGCTGGTGGTGGAACTGGGCATCGCTCTGGCCTATATCGTCTTTGGCGTGGCCGGGTTCGGTACGGCGCTGGTGGCGGGGCCGATCCTGATCCTGTTCATGCCGTTGTCGAAGATCGTGCCGTTGCTGGTGCTGCTGGACTTCGTCGCGGCGTTCGGCAACCTGCTGCCGTCGCGCAAGGATGTCGCCAGGCCCGAGTTGCTGCGGTTGCTGCCGTGCATGGCCGTCGGCTGCACACTGGGCGTGGTTTTTCTGCTGAACCTCCACTCCGATGTATTGCTGCTGTTGATGGGCCTGTTTATCAGCGCCTATGCGATCTATAGCCTGCTGATCAAGGTCCGCCCCGGGCAGTTGGCGGCGGGCTGGGCGGTGCCCATGGGCACGGTGGGCGGAATGTTCGGCGCGCTGTTCGGCAGTGGCGGTTTTCTCTATGCCATTTATCTCAATAGCCGCCTGCCCAAGGACGCGGCACGGGCCACCCAGAGTACGCTGATCAGTTGCAGCACGGTGGTGCGTCTGTCGCTATTCATCATCGCCGGGGTCTATGCCGAGCTACCCTTGTTGCTGTTGGCGGTGTGTTTGTTGCCGGCAATGGCGCTGGGCTTGTGGATCGGCCGACGCCTGACCCGGAGGTTGTCACGCGAAGCCTTCGTGCGCCTGGTGACCTGGCTGGTGCTGGCCAGCGGGATTGCCCTGATCACCCGCTATTTCAGCACTTGACCTGAGAATGGCAGGGATTAAGCTGCCGGGTCGCAAACGCTCCAGGCCGTCCCCATGAACTCGCAAAGCATCATCGTCCCGAAAATTTCCACCTTGCCGGTCCATGAACCAAGGGCTCGGGCCATCGTGCGCTGGCTGGTGCGCAAGAACATCATCGAGCAAGAGCTGACCACCTGCGGTCGCACCGGCAACCGCATGGGCCATGCCATCGCACCCGGCGCCACCGAGGTGGTGCTGCATCCCGAGGCGTTGCCATTTGGCGAGCCGATCAACGGCCTGGAGATCATCACCAAGCGCTGCATCTATACCCCGGCCAAGGGCTTTCTCGAGGAGGCCGGGTGCGCGGAGTGCCGCAAGGAAGTCGGCGAGGCCTTGTTCGACAGCCTGGAAGACTGGATGCCGGGGCGCACCGAAAACTTCATCTGCCCGTTGTGCGGGCATGAAGACGATATCAACGGTTTCCTGTTCCTGCAGGCGTGCGGCTTTTCCAACCTGGGTTTCATCTTCAATAACTGGGCGGAAGCCGGCTTCAAGCAGGCTTTTCTCGATGAGTTCGCCGACTGGCTGGATCAGCCGGTGGCCTGGGTGAAAGTCGAGCTGTAAATAGGCCAAGGTTTACATTGAGCCCAGGGCCTTGTATGAGTATAATGGCGCGCTTCCATTTTCCCGCTCGGGAGCCCCCGCGATGCTGCGTATCAGCCAAGAAGCTCTGACCTTCGACGACATTCTCCTAGTGCCCGGTTATTCCGAGGTGCTTCCTAACGAAGTCAGTCTCAAGACCCGTCTCACCCGTGGCATCGAGCTGAATATTCCGCTGGTTTCCGCCGCCATGGACACCGTGACCGAAGCCCGTCTGGCCATTGCCATGGCCCAGGAAGGCGGTATCGGCATCATCCACAAGAACATGACCATCGAGCAGCAGGCTGCCGAAGTGCGCAAGGTCAAGAAGTTCGAAGCCGGTGTCGTCAAGGACCCGATCACCATCGAGGCGGATGCCTCGGTACGTGACCTGCTCGAACTGACCCGCATGCACAATATCTCCGGTGTGCCGGTGCTGCACGACGGCGACCTGGTCGGCATCGTCACCTCCCGTGACGTGCGTTTCGAAACCCGCATGGATGTCCCGGTTCGCGAAGTGATGACGCCCAAAGAGCGCCTGGTCACTGTCCGCGAAGGCGCCAACAAGCACGAAGTCCGCGAGCTGCTGCACAAGCACCGCCTGGAAAAAGTGCTGATCGTCGACGACAAGTTCGCCCTCAAGGGCATGATGACCGTCAAGGACATCGAGAAATCCAAGGCCTGGCCACTGGCGAGCAAGGACGACCAGGGTCGCCTGCGTGTCGGTGCCGCGGTCGGTACCGGCAAGGACACCGCTGATCGCGTTGCCGCGCTGGTCAACGCCGGTGTCGACGTGGTGGTGGTCGACACCGCCCACGGTCACTCCAAGGGTGTGATCGACCGCGTTCGCTGGGTCAAGGAGAACTTCCCGCAAGTGCAGGTGATCGGCGGCAACATCGCCACCGGCGCTGCCGCCAAGGCCCTGGCCGAAGCGGGCGCGGATGCGGTCAAGGTCGGTATCGGCCCAGGCTCGATCTGCACCACTCGTATCGTCGCCGGTGTCGGCGTGCCGCAGATCAGTGCCATCGCCAACGTCGCCGCCGCCCTCGAAGGCACCGGCGTACCGCTGATCGCCGATGGCGGCATCCGTTTCTCCGGTGACCTGTCCAAGGCCATCGTTGCCGGTGCTTCCTGCGTGATGATGGGCTCGATGTTCGCCGGTACCGAAGAAGCGCCGGGCGAGATCGAGCTGTTCCAGGGCCGTTCCTACAAGGCCTATCGCGGCATGGGTTCGCTGGGGGCGATGTCGCAGTCCCAGGGTTCCTCCGACCGTTACTTCCAGGACTCCTCCGCGGGCGCCGAGAAGCTGGTGCCGGAAGGTATCGAAGGTCGCGTGCCGTACAAGGGCACCCTGACCGCCATCGTCCATCAACTGATGGGCGGCCTGCGTTCCTCGATGGGCTACACCGGCAGCGCCAACATCGAGGAAATGCGCACCAAGCCTGAGTTCGTGCGTATCACCGGCGCCGGCATGGCCGAATCTCACGTCCACGACGTGCAGATCACCAAGGAAGCTCCAAACTATCGCGTAGGTTGATAGTGATCGCCTCCAGGCGCTGGTCTGGAGGCGATTGATGAATTTGAACCGGGGCTGTTGATGACAGCCCCGTGTTGTTTCTGATTTCACAGACGAGAATGACCCATGGCCCTCGACATTCACGCCCACCGCATCCTGATCCTCGACTTCGGTTCCCAATACACCCAACTGATCGCCCGCCGCGTGCGTGAAATCGGCGTGTACTGCGAACTGCATCCGTTCGACATGGACGACGAAGCGATTCGCGAATTCGCTCCCAAAGGCGTCATCCTCGCCGGCGGTCCCGAGTCCGTGCACGAAGCCAACAGTCCGCGCTGCCCGCAAGCGGTGTTCGACCTGGGCGTGCCGGTCTTCGGTATCTGCTACGGCATGCAGACCATGGCCGAGCAGATGGGCGGCAAGGTCGAAGGTTCCGAGCTGCGTGAATTCGGTTATGCCCGTGTCGACGTGGTCGGCAAGAGCCGCCTGCTGGACGGCATCGAAGACCACGTCGACGCCGACGGCCTGTTCGGCCTCGACGTGTGGATGAGCCACGGTGACAAGGTCACCCGGATGCCGGAAGACTTCCACATCCTGGCCAGCACCCCGAGCTGCCCGATTGCCGGCATGTTCAACGACGATCTCGGTTACTACGGCGTGCAGTTCCACCCGGAAGTGACCCACACCAAGCAGGGCGGTCGCATCCTGTCGCGCTTCATCCTCGATATCTGCGGCTGTGAAGCGCTGTGGACCCCGTCGAAAATCGCTGAAGACGCCATCGCCCAGGTGCGTGCCCAGGTCGGTACCGACAACGTTCTGCTGGGGCTGTCCGGCGGCGTCGACTCTTCGGTGGTCGCGGCCCTGCTGCACAAGGCCATCGGCGACCAGTTGACCTGCGTGTTCGTCGACAACGGCCTGTTGCGCCTGCACGAAGGCGAGCAAGTGATGGCCATGTTCGCCGAGAACATGGGCGTCAAGGTGATCCGTGCCAACGCCGAAGAGCAGTTCCTGAACAACCTGGCCGGCGAGTCCGACCCGGAGAAGAAGCGCAAGATCATCGGCCGGACCTTTATCGACGTGTTTGATGCCCAGTCCAACAAACTGGAGAACATCAAGTACCTGGCCCAGGGCACCATCTATCCGGACGTGATCGAGTCGGCTGGCGCGAAAAGCGGCAAGGCCCACGTGATCAAGTCCCACCACAACGTTGGTGGCCTGCCGGAAGAGATGAACCTCAAGCTGGTCGAGCCGCTGCGTGAGCTGTTCAAGGACGAGGTCCGTCGTCTTGGCCTGGAACTCGGCCTGCCGTACGACATGGTCTACCGTCACCCGTTCCCGGGCCCGGGCCTGGGTGTGCGGATCCTGGGTGAAGTGAAAAAGGAATACGCCGACCTGCTGCGTCGCGCCGACCATATCTTCATCGAAGAACTGCGCAAGGCCGACTGGTACCACAAGGTCAGCCAGGCCTTCGTGGTGTTCCAGCCGGTGAAATCGGTGGGTGTAGTGGGTGATGGCCGTCGTTACGCCTGGGTCGTGGCCCTGCGCGCGGTGGAAACCATCGACTTCATGACCGCCCGTTGGGCACACCTGCCGTACGAGTTGCTGGAAACCGTCAGCGGCCGGATCATCAACGAGATCGAAGGCATCTCCCGCGTCACCTACGACGTGTCGAGCAAGCCACCGGCAACCATCGAGTGGGAATGATCCCAGCTTGATGTAGGTCTCAAGCGTTGAAAGCTAAGGCGGTCTATACCTCGGTATTGACCGCCTTTGTCGTTTCGGGCAGTAAGAAAATTCGCCATCCTTGCCCTCGCAATATCCCGCAAACACATTGATCTACCAAGATTTTCTGTCTCCCTACACTCCAGAAGTCGGCGCGGATTGCAGTGCCGTTCGAGTCATTTTTTGTCGATAAATGGACTTGGTTGTCAGTTGACAACTTTTTGTTATGGCGAGAGACTGGAGGCTATGGATGGCTAGAGCAAGACACCCGATCAAGGTGATCGAGAATGTACTGCGTCATGCAGAGGAATGTGGCTGGCGAATCAAGGTCGGCGGTTCCCATGCCTGGGGAAAGATGTACTGCCCATTCAACAGCGAACTGTGCCGCTGCCAGGATCACTGTGCCACCAGCATCTGGAGTACACCGCGCAGCTCGTTCAACCATGCCCGCAACTTGCAGCGGGTAATTGACGGCTGCGTCATGAATCGCGCCGATGCCGATCCCCTGGTCGCACCTCCCAAGGAGTAGAACCGTGGAATATGACTTTACCCTGAGATACCAACTCTCGGAACACAATGATGATCAGGATGCGTTGATCGAGCGTCTATATGAATGCGGCTGTGATGATTCGCTGATCGGCAGTGGCGTTCCTGGGCGGCTGGCGCTGAAATTCTGCCGGGATGCCGAGAGCGCCGTGCAGGCATTGCTCAGCGCTTTGCAGGACGTCAAGCGCGCCATCCCGGATGCCCGGCTCATAGAAGTCGTGCCGGACCTGGTCGGCCTTTCGGATATCGCCGATATCGTCGGTGTTTCGCGGCAGAACATGCGCAAACTCATGCTCAATCATTCGGCGTCCTTTCCGCTGGCCGTCCACGAAGGCAGTTCTTCAGTCTGGCACCTGGCGGAAGTCCTGGGCTGGCTCGAGGGTCGCGGTTATGACCTTGAGCCCCAGATGATCGAAACCGCGCAGGCCGCCCAGGATATCAATCTCACAAAAGCCACCAGCAAGCTCGGCGCGGTAAACCCGGAGTGGCTGGCGCTGGTGCTGTGAGCCGTCGCAAGGCGTTGTTTCAGCGCCTCGCCACATCCGAAAAGTAGAACTTGTCCAGGGTATGCCGCGACTCGGTGTATTCGAATTGCCGGCCGTCCTGCAGGAAGGTCTGGTTCTTCACCACGATCACGTGGCTGGCGCCGTCCAGGTCCAGGTGTTGCTGGTCGTCCTTGCTGCAGCGCGCCGCTTCGATGGTGCGCTGGGCGAAACTGATGCTCAGTTGCAGGGTCTGCTCGATATAGGCGTAGATCGAGTGCTCGGCAATGTCCCGGGTCAGGCCGGGGATCAGGTCGGCCAGGAAGTAGTTGATGTCGAGAATGATCCGCTTGCCGTCGATCCGCCGTACCCGCTTGATGCGGATCACCGGGCTGCCGGGCTCGGCGTGCAGACGCTCCTGCAGGGCGCCCGCCAGCGGGATTTCGCTGAACTCCACCACTTCCGTGCCGATATTGCTGCCCATGCTCGAATGGGCTTCCTGGAAGCTGACGATGCCGCCGAGCTGGAATTCGATCGGGCTGCGTGACAGCACGAAAGTACCCTTGCCATGGATCTTCTGCGCGAAACCACGCTCCTGCAATTGCTCGATGGCCTTGCGCACCGTGCCGCGACTGGCTTGATAGCTGTCCATCAGTTCGGTTTCCGAGGGCAGCCGGGCACCTTTTTCCAACTGCTCGGTGGTGATGCTGGCAAGCAGATCGCTGTAGATCTGGTTGTATTTACTCATGGTGTTCGCTCTGGATCGGAAGTCGCCGACTAACAGCGTAGCCGGGGTGCTGTCCCAAGGCATGGAACCTTAAGGGCAGGTCGAGGGTTTGTCCATTTGTCGGATCATTTACCAAGAAACGCTCAACTCGTACAGACGAGTTGTTGCTTTAACTCGTACAGACGAGTATTTTTTGTTTCTGTGTGCTGCCAACCATTTCCAATAACAAGAAACAGCGGAAGAAAAAGCATGAGCCACGACTATCCGAATATCGCCCGCGAGCTGCTGCAGAGCCTCGGTGGCGCCGAAAACCTCGAGCAGGCCGCTCACTGTGTCACCCGTCTGCGGCTGGCGCTCAAGGACCCGAATAAAGTCGACAAGGCCACCTTGGCCGGTATCGACCTGGTCAAGGGGTCGTTCTTTACCGGTGGCCTGTTCCAGGTCGTCATCGGTCCTGGCGAGGTGGAAAAGGTCTACGCCGCCTTGCGTGAGCTCACCGGCCTGGCGGTCTCGACCATTGCCGACGTCAAGCAGAAGGGCGCCGACAAGACCAACGCCATGCAACGCCTGGTGCGGGTGTTCTCCGATGTGTTCATGCCGATCCTGCCGGCGCTGATCATTGCCGGCCTGTTGATGGGGGTGAACAACCTCATGGGCGCCAAGGGCATGTTCATCGACGGCAAGACGCTGCTCGAGGCCTACCCGTCGCTGGACGGCCTGTGGAGCCTGATCAACCTGATGGCCAACACCTCCTTCGTGTTCCTGCCGGCGCTGGTCGGCTGGTCGGCGGCCAAGCGCTTTGGCGGCAGCGAAATACTCGGCATCGTCCTCGGCCTGATGCTGGTCCACCCCGATCTGCTCAATGCCTGGAACTACGGCAAGGCAGTCGCCGGCCTGGACGGCCAGAGCCTGCCGTACTTCGATATCTTCGGCTGGTTCCGCATCGAGAAAGTCGGCTACCAGGGCCAGATCCTGCCGATCCTGATGGCGGCCTATGTCATGAGCGTGATCGAGAAATGGCTGCGGGCGCGGGTGCCGAATGCCATTCAACTGCTCGTGGTACCGATCACCACCATCGTCGTCACCGGTGTCCTGGCCCTGGCGATCATCGGCCCGGTCACCCGTCACCTGGGCATCCTGATCACCGAAGGCGTGGTCTGGCTGTTCGACGTGGCGCCGGCACTCGGCGGCGCGATCTTCGGCCTGCTCTATGCACCGCTGGTGATCACCGGCATGCACCACATGTTCCTCGCGGTGGACCTGCAACTGATCTCCGGTCATGGCGGCACCTTCATCTGGCCGATGATCGTCATGTCCAACCTGGCCCAGGGCAGTGCGGCCCTCGCGGTGTTCTACATGAGCCGCAATGCCCGCGACCGCAGCATGGCCTCGACCTCGGCGATCTCCGCCTATTTCGGCATCACGGAACCGGCGATGTTCGGTGTGAACCTGCGCTACAAGTTTCCGTTCTATGCCGCGCTGATCGGTTCGGCACTGGCCAGCGTGTTTCTCTCGCTGAACAAGGTGCTGGCCTCGGCCATCGGCGTCGGCGGCCTGCCGGGATTCATCTCGATCATTCCGCAATTCATCCCGATGTTCGTCGTCGGCATGGTCATCGCGATTGTCGTGCCCTTTGTCCTCACCTGCGGGTTGAGCATGAAGATCGTCCGCCCCGGCTATCGCGTCGCCTGATCGCGCCAGCTCGATACAGACTCTACTGATTACAAGGGAATTCCCCATGCAAGACTGGCAACGTTCGGTGATCTACCAGATCTACCCGAAGAGCTTCTACAGCCACGCAGGCCAGGCCACCGGCGATCTGCTGGGGGTAGTCGACAAGCTCGACTACCTGAAGTGGCTGGGCGTCGACTGCCTGTGGATCACCCCGTTCCTGCGTTCGCCGCAGCGTGACAACGGCTACGACATCAGCGACTACTACGCCATCGACCCGAGCTACGGGACCATGGCCGATTGCGAGTTGCTGATCGCCGAAGCCGGCAAGCGCGGCATCACGTTGATGCTCGATATCGTGGTCAACCACACGTCCATCGAGCACGCCTGGTTCCAGCAGGCCCGCAGCAGTCTGGACAACCCGTACCGCGACTTCTACATCTGGCGCGACCAGCCGAACAACTGGCAGTCCAAGTTCGGTGGCAATGCCTGGGAATACGAGGCGCAAACCGGCCAGTATTTCCTGCATCTGTTCGACCACACCCAGGCCGACCTGAACTGGGACAACCCCAAGGTGCGCCAGGAAGTCTTCAAGATGATGCGCTTCTGGCGCGACAAGGGCGTCGGTGGTTTCCGTCTCGACGTGATCAACCTGATCTCCAAGCCGGCGGACTTCCCCGAGGACGCCACGGACGGTCGGCGCTTCTACACCGATGGCCCGAACGTCCATGAGTACCTGCAGGAAATGCACCGGGAAGTGTTTGCCGGCCATGACCTGATCAATGTCGGCGAAATGTCCTCCACCAGCCTGGAGCACTGCATCCGTTATTCGCGTCCGGAGTCGGACGAGCTATCGATGACCTTCAACTTCCATCACTTGAAGGTCGATTACCCGAACATGGAAAAGTGGGTGCACGCCGATTTCGACTTCCTCGAACTCAAGCGCATCCTTTCCGACTGGCAGCTCGGCATGCAGGCCGGTGGCGGCTGGAATGCCCTGTTCTGGTGTAACCACGACCAGCCGCGAGTGGTCTCGCGCTTTGGCGATGACGGCGAGTACCGCGTGGTCTCGGCGAAGATGCTCGCCACCGCGCTGCACTTTCTCCAGGGCACGCCCTACATCTACCAGGGTGAAGAGCTGGGCATGACCGACCCAGGGTTCGACACCATCGACCAGTACCGTGATGTCGAAACCCTGAATATCTACCGCATCAAGCGCGAGGCCGGCGAGTCCGAAGCGCAGAGCATGGCGGCGATCATGCAGAAGTCCCGCGATAACGGTCGGACGCCGATGCACTGGAGCGCGGGCCCGAACGCCGGTTTCAGTTCGGCGCAGCCGTGGATCGACGTGCCGGCGAATGCGGCCCGGATCAACGTCGAGCAACAACTCGATGATCCGGATTCGGTACTGCATCACTACCGCAGCCTGGTGGCCTTGCGTCGCACCGAAACGCTGATGGTCGAAGGGGTCTACCGCCAGTTGCTGCCCGAGCATCCGCAGGTCTGGGCCTATGTGCGTGAAGGGCAGGGCGAGCGCCTGCTGATCGTCAACAACTTCTACGCCGACAGCTGCGAGATCCTGTTGCCTGAAGGGGTGTTCAGCGCGGACCAGGAGCAGCGCGTGGTGATCAGCAACTATCAGGATTGTCCTGCGCGTGGTCGTGAATTGTTCCTGCGGCCTTATGAGTCTTTTGCGCTGTATCTGTCAGAAAAATAGGAAATATCGTTCGTCAAACGCAGTTCGCATCACATCGTGCGCGGGGAGGCTGCGCCCGACAATCGAGCATTGATCACAATAAAAATAATGGGGTGGTTCATGAAAACAATAATAAATCGAAGCCTTGTGGTGTCCTGCGTCTGCATGGGGTTGCCGTTCTCGGCCCAGGCCCTGGAGTTCGCCGGATACCTGCGCAGCGGCTTGGGGAGTTCGGTCAACAGCAGTTCGCAAAGCTGTTTCCAGTTGCCGGGGGCACAGTCCAAATACCGTCTGGGCAACGAGTGCGAGCAATACGCGGAACTGGAACTGCGCCAGGATCTGCTGACCCTCGACGATGGTTCGGTATTCAGTGTCGATGCCATGGCATCGCTCTACAACAAGTACGACCGTGACCTGCGCTTCCAGGGCGATGATCACGGTTCGGCGCGCATGCCGCAGATGTATGCGCAATGGTCGAACCTGCCGTCGCTCAATGGCGGTTCCCTGTGGGCGGGGCGCCGTTACTACAAGCGAAACGATATCCATATCTCCGACTTCTACTACTGGAACCAGAGCGCCACCGGCGGTGGTATCGAGGACGTGCGGATCGGTGACCTGAAGTACAGCTATGCCTTTTCGCGCAAGGACAACCTGTACCAGAAAGACTATATCAATCGTCATGACTTCAACGTCGCGGGCTTCAAGACCAACACCGATGGCGAGCTGGAGTTCGGTTTCAGCTACATCGATGCGCCACAGCGCCGTGATACCCATCAGGGCTGGGCGATCACCGCGCAGCATGTGCAGAAGAACTTCCTCGGCGGCAAGAACAAGTTCGCTCTGCAATACGGCGAGGGGCCGGGCACCGGCCTGGGCTATACCGGCGATCCGCACCTGGATACCAGCAACAAGAGCTACCGCGCCTTGGAGTTTTTCGACTGGCAGGTGACCCCGCGTTTTGGCGGGCAGGTCGAGGCGGTCTATCAGAAGGATATTCGTCCCGATGGCCAGGATCAGACCTGGATGTCCCTCGGCGTGCGTCCCTCCTACGCCATTACCGAACAATTCAAGCTGGTCACCGAACTGGGCCACGACCAGGTCGAGGCACCGGGCGGTACCCGCAAGCTCAGCAAATTTACCTTCGCTCCGACCTGGTCACCCAAGGGCCCGGATTTCTGGGCGCGTCCCGAAGTCCGTCTCTATTACACCTACGCCAGCTGGAACAAGGCGGCGCAGCGGGCGGCCAACGAGTTGGCGGCGGGCTCGGCGCTGTCGGATACCGGCGCTTTCGGCAATGCGCTGAATGGCGCCAACTTTGGCGTGCAGGTCGAGTACTGGTGGAAATAAGTCCATGCTGGCGGGGCAGTTGCTCCGCCGGCGTTTCAAAGAACAACGATAAAAGGTGATGTCATGACCGCAACCCCCTCCCTGGAACTGCTGGCGCCGTTGTCAGGGCTGCTGATGCCGCTGGATCAGGTGCCTGATCCGGTGTTCTCCAGTCGCCTGATCGGTGATGGCCTGTGCATCGATCCGACCTCCAGCGTGCTCTGTGCACCGCTGGCCGGGGTGATCAGCAATGTCCAGGACAGCGGGCATGCCATCAGCATTACCGATGACCGTGGCGTGCAGGTGCTGATGCATATCGGCCTGGACACCGTGAACCTGGCGGGCAAGGGCTTCACCGCGCGGGTTCGCGAGGGCGAGCAGGTCCAGGCGGGACAGGTGCTGATCGAGTTCGATGCGGACTATCTGGCGCTGCATGCCCGCAGTCTGCTGACCCTGGTGCTGGTGGTCAGTGGCGAACCCTTTACCTTGCTGGTGCCCGCTGATGGTCTGGTGGAAAGCGGCCAGCCGCTGCTGAGCCTGAGCCCGGCAGCGACGACCGTTACCGCGCCAGTCGAAGAGGAGGGCGAGGCGCTGTTCTCCCGACCCCTGAGCCTGCCCAATGCCAATGGCCTGCATGCCCGTCCGGCGGCGGTGCTGGCCCAGGCGGCAAAAGGTTTTGCCGCCAGTATCCATCTGCATAAGCGCCAGGACAGCGCCAACGCCAAGTCGCTGGTGGCGATCATGGCCTTGCAGACCGTCCATGGTGATGTGTTGCAACTGAGTGCCGTGGGCGAGGATGCCCAGGCGGCTCTCGATGCGCTGACGGTGCTGATTACCGAAGGTTGTGGTGAAAGCACCACGACCGAGGCCGGCGTGGAAACCTTCGACGCTCCCGAGGAATCGTCCGCGACCCTGCTGCGGGGTGTCTGCGCCTCGCCGGGTTCGGCCTTCGGCAAGGTGGTCCAGGTTGCCGAGCAGGTGCTGAATATCCCGGAGACGGGTGCCGGTGAAGACCACGAACGGGCGATCCTCGCCCGCGCCTTGACGGAGGCGACCCTGGCCCTGCAAGCCTTGCAGGACAATGCGCTGGGTAGCGCCCAGGCGCAGATTTTCCGTGCCCACCAGGAGTTGCTGGAAGACCCGAGCCTGCTGGAGCAGGCCCAGTTGCTGGTCGTTCAAGGCAAGAGCGCGGCCTTTGCCTGGCGCGCGGCCACCGAAGAGACCGCCGCCTTGTTCAAGCGTCTCGGCAGCGAACTGCTCGCCGAGCGCGCCCTCGATCTGATGGATGTCGGCCAGCGTGTCCTGCGCTTGATCCTGGGTGTCCAGGAACAGGCGGCGGAGTTGCCGGACGATGCGATCCTGATCGCCGATCAACTGACCCCTTCGCAAACCGCCGGGCTCGATACCCGCAAGGTGCTCGGTTTTGCCACGGTCGGTGGTGGTGCCACCAGCCATGTCGCGATCCTGGCCCGGGCCTTTGGCCTGCCGGCGTTGTGCGGGCTGCCGGTGCAGATCCTGAACATTGCCAGCGGCACCCAGGTGCTGCTGGACGCCGACCTCGGGCAATTGCACCTCAAACCGGAGGAAGCGGACGTCCAGCAGTTGCTGGTCAAGCGCCAGCAGCAGCGCCAGCGTCGCCAGCGCGAAATCGAACAGTCCCATCAGGTCGCGCGCACCCGCGATGGTCATCATGTCGAGATCACGGCCAACGTCGCTTCGCTGGAAGAAGTGGAGCAATCGCTGACGCTGGGCGGCGAAGGTGTCGGCTTGCTGCGCTCGGAGTTCCTCTATCTCGATCGCAGCAGTGCGCCGACTATCGAGGAGCAGGGTGCCACCTATTCGGCGATTGCCCGGGCCCTGGGGCCGGAGCGCAACCTGGTGGTGCGTACCCTCGATGTCGGTGGTGACAAGCCGCTGGCCTATGTCCCGATGGACAGCGAGGCCAACCCGTTCCTCGGCATGCGCGGCATTCGCCTGTGCCTGCAACGTCCGGAACTGCTGCGCCAGCAATTGCGGGCGATCCTCGCCTGCGCGGGAGAGACGCGACTGCATATCATGCTGCCGATGATCACCCAGCTGTCCGAGCTGCGTCAGGCCCGTCAGTTCCTGGTCGAGGAAACGCGGGCGCTGGGGCTGGACGAACTGCCGAAGCTGGGGATCATGATCGAGGTGCCCTCGGCGGCGCTGATGGCCGATCTGTTTGCCCCGGAAGTGGATTTCTTCTCCGTCGGCACCAACGACCTGACGCAGTACACCCTGGCGATGGACCGTGATCATCCGCAGTTGGCGAGCCAGGCCGACAGCCTGCACCCGGCGGTGCTGCGCCTGATCGCCACCACCGTGAAGGCCGCCCATGCCCATGGCAAGTGGGTGGGCGTCTGCGGCGCGCTGGCCTCCGAGGCGCTGGCGGTGCCGGCCCTGCTGGGGCTGGGGGTGGATGAACTGTCGGTCAGCGTGCCGTTGATCCCGTCGATCAAGGCGGCGGTGCGCGAGGTCAACCTGGATGAATGCCAGGTATTGGCGCAACGGATTCTCGGCCAGGAAAGCGCGGAGCAGGTCCGTGAGCTGCTGCGCCATCATCAACAAGTAACGGCGGCTGCGCCGGTCCTGGAGAACTGAGCATGTTCGATACATTGAAGCGGGCGTTCTGGAAGGCCCTGACGCCGGATCTGGTGCAGGATCAGTCGACGGTCGTCAGTACGGCGGCTGTGGTGGAAGACATTGCCGCGCCGATACTGGCGGCCCTGGGCGGGGCAGCCAACCTCAAGTCCCGGCAGCGGGTGGCGCTGACGCGGTTGCGGGTCGAGTTGCAGGATCCGACCCGCCTCGATCAGCCGGCCCTGAAGGCGGCGGGTGTGCCGGGGGTGATGACGCTGCCCGGTGGCGTGGTCCATTTGCTGGTGGGACTGGGCTGACACCATCGCCGGCAAGCCGGCTCCCACAATGTCCGGGTTGTACTCGAAATTTGTTCACGAGCGCAAACCTGTGGGAGCAGGCTTGCCAGCGAAGAGAGCCTCACTGACACAACCCGCCTGCGGCCCATCGCCACCCCGCCCTTACTGTTTCTCAACTGCGGGTGTATCGTATTCGCCTTTTGTGGCCTATGGGCCCGCGGTTGATTCGGTGAGGTGGTTGGGTTCATGTCTTTTTCCCGTCGGCAAATACTCGGTGGCCTGGTCGGTCTGGCAGTGGTAGGCGTGGGCGCCGGCGGTGCATCGCGGTACTGGCTGGGCAAGATGGCCGATGCCGAAGCCGGTCATGACTACGAACTGATCGCCGCGCCGCTGGATGTCGAGCTGGTGGCCGGACACCAGACCCCGGCCTGGGCCTTCGGTCCCTCGGCACCGGGTACCGAGTTGCGGGTGCGCCAGGGCGAGTGGCTGCGGGTGCGGTTCATCAACCACCTGCCGGTCGCTACCACCATTCACTGGCACGGCATCCGCCTGCCGCTGGAAATGGACGGTGTGCCCTACGTATCGCAACTGCCGGTACTGCCGGGCGAGTATTTCGACTACAAGTTCCGCGTGCCGGATGCCGGCAGCTACTGGTATCACCCTCACGTCAACAGCAGTGAGGAACTGGGGCGCGGGCTGGTCGGTCCGTTGATCATCGAGGAGCGCGAGCCCACCGGTTTTCGCTACGAGCGCACCCTCAGCCTGAAAAGCTGGCATGTCGATGAAGAGGGCGCCTTCGTGCCCTTCAGCATTCCCCGGGAGGCGGCGCGGGGCGGGACGGCGGGACGTCTGGCGACGATCAATGGCACGCCGCAGGCCGTGGTCGACCTGCCGGCCGGGCAGATCACCCGCGTGCGCCTGCTCAATCTCGATAACACCCTGACCTACCGCATCAATATCCCCGGCGCTGAAGCGCAGATCTATGCCCTGGATGGCAATCCCGTGGCGCCACGGCCCCTGGGCAAGGAATACTGGCTCGGGCCGGGCATGCGCATCTGCCTGGCGATCAAGGCACCGGCGGCGGGCGAGGAGTTGTCCCTGCGCAACGGCCCGGTGCGCCTCGGCACCTTCCGTTCGGTGACCAACACCGACGCCCCGACCGACTGGCCGGCGGCCTTGCCGGCCAATCCGATTGCCGAGCCGGACCTGGCGAATGCCGAGAAGCTCAACTTCAATTTCGAGTGGGTTGGCTCGGTCTCGGTGAACGTCGATAATGGCCGCCCGCCGAGCCTCTGGCAGATCAACGGCAAGGCCTGGGACATCACCGACAAGACCTGCGCCGACCGGCCCATCGCCAGGCTGGAGAAGGGCAAGAGCTACATTTTCGAATTGAAGAACATGACCCAGTACCAGCACCCGATCCACTTGCACGGCATGAGCTTCAAGGTCATCGCCTCGAATCGCAGGACGATCACCCCGTATTTCACCGACACCTATCTGCTGGGCAAGAACGAGCGCGCGCGTGTGGCCCTGGTGGCGGATAATCCGGGGGTGTGGATGTTCCATTGCCATGTGATCGACCACATGGAAACCGGCCTGATGGCCGCCATCGAGGTGGCGTGATGCGCCAGATTCGTCCCGCCGCGATCATCGATCGCAGCCGTGACCAGGATTTCATGCGTGAAGCCCTGTTGCTGGCCGCCGAGGGTGCCGCGTTGGGCGAGGTGCCGGTGGGCGCGGTGCTGGTCCAGGACGGCGAGATCATCGGGCGCGGCTTCAATTGCCCGATCAGCGGCAGCGATCCGAGCGCCCATGCCGAGATGGTCGCCATCCGTGCGGCGGCCCGGGCGGCGAGCAATTACCGGCTGCCGGGCAGCACCCTCTACGTGACCCTGGAACCGTGCAGCATGTGCGCCGGGCTGATCGTGCATTCGCGTATCGCCCGTGTGGTGTACGGCGCGCTGGAGCCCAAGGCGGGCATCGTGCAGAGCCAGGGACAGTTCTTCACCCAGGATTTTCTCAATCACCGGGTGCTGTTCGAAGGCGGGGTGCTGGCCGAGGAGTGCGGGGCGATTCTCAGCGAGTTCTTCAAGGCTCGCCGCAGTAAGGCCTGAGTGTGGGGCTGGCTTGACGGCCTCTTCGTGGGCAAGCCCACTCCCACAGGTTTTGTGTCGTGCGAAAGATCCAGGTACGGCTCAGTCACTGTGGGAGCGGGCTTGCCCGCGAAGGCGGCCTGAAGGTCGCTAAAAGCTTCGCTGCGATTCCTACAGACGGTGTGCGGTTTCGTCTATTTACGTGCGACGATCACCGCGCGCATCGGCGCGGGCAGCCCTTCGATGGTCTTGCTGTGATCCTCGGGGTCGAGGAAGTCGCTCAGCGACTGGTACTTCATCCACTCGGTCCCGCGCTGCTCCTGCACCGTGGTCACGCTGACGTCCATGCAACGCACATCGCTGAACCCGGCACGCCGCAACCAGCGCTCCAGTGCCGGCACCGAGGGCAGGAACCAGACGTTGCGCATCTGCGCATAACGATCCTCCGGCACCAGCACCTGATTCGCGTCGCCTTCCACCACCAGGGTTTCCAGCACCAGCTCGCCGCCCTTGACCAGGCAGTCCTTGAGCGCCAGCAGGTGTTCGATGGGCGAGCGCCGATGATAGAACACGCCCATGGAAAACACCGTGTCGAAGCCTTCCAGGTTGGCCGGCAAGTCCTCGAAGGGGAACGGCAGGTGCCATGCCGCGGGTTGCGACAGGTAGCGCTGGACCGCCTGGAACTGGCAGAAGAACAGCCAGTTCGGGTCGACCCCGATCACCGTGTCCGCGCCGGCACCGAGCATGCGCCACATGTAGTAGCCGTTGCCACAGCCGACATCGAGGATGCGCTTGCCCTTGAGGTCCAGGTGCGGGGCGACCCGCGACCATTTCCAGTCCGAGCGCCATTCGGTGTCGACATGCACGCCGAACAGGTCGAACGGCCCCTTGCGCCAGGGGCTCAGGCCCATCAGGGCGCTGCGCATCTGCACGCGGGTGGCGTCGTCGCAGTCACTGTCGAGGGTCAACCCGTCGAGCAGATCGACCTTGCTCGGCTGGAGCTTCGGCAGAGCGTCGAGCGCACTCTGCCAGCGCTGCAGGTCGCCATGACCTTTCTCCATCCGGGTATCGAGCCGGGCTTGCAGGCCATTGGCCCAGTCGGCCAGCGGGGTATGCGCCAGACGGCGGGCGAGGGGCGACAGATCAATCATGGCAGGGCAATCAACGAGGCAAAGTTAAGACACTGGAACCACGGCACGACTTTCGAGAACCCCGCCGCCAGCAGGCGTTCGCGGTGTTCTTCGAGGCTGTCGGGCTTCATGACGTTTTCGATGGCACTGCGTTTCTGGGCGATTTCCAGTTCGCTGTAGCCGTTGGCGCGCTTGAAGGCGATATGCAGGTCGGTGAGCAGCGCATGCTCCGCGGCATCATTGAAGCGCAGCTTCTCCGACAGGATCAGCGCGCCGCCGGGCAGCAGGGCCTGGCGAATGCGGCCGAGCAGGGCCAGGCGTTGCTCGGGGGCGATGAATTGCAGGGTGAAGTTCAGCGCCACCACCGAAGCGGGCTTGAAGTCCAGGGCGAGGATATCGCCTTCGACCACTTCCACCGGCAACAGCTCCTGGAACATCGAGTCCTGGCCATTGAGGTACTCACGGCAGCGTTCGACCATGGCGCTGGAGTTATCCACAGCGATCACCCGACAGCCGTCGGTGCGCACATGTCGGCGCAGGGCCTGGGTCACCGCGCCGAGGGAACTGCCCAGGTCATAGAGCACGCTGCCCGACTGGGCGAACTGCGCGGCGAGTACGCCAAGGTTCTCGACAATGGTTGGGTAACCGGGCACCGAACGCTTGATCATGTCCGGGAACACCCGCACCACGTCTTCGTTGAAGGCGAAGTCCGGCACCTGGGGCAGGGGCTGGGCGAAAAGGCGGTCGGGTTCTTTGCTCACGGCGGTTCCGGCGACGATCGGGGAAAAAGGGTCGGCATTTTAGCCAAGTTGGCGCCGGGATGCGCGGTTTGTCGGATAAAGCGTTTGGCGCCGCAGGCGGGCTTCAGATGAAGCCCGGCTCAGCTTTGCGCGGTTGCCGGGAAAACGCCGAGGCGGCAATGCCCCACTGGCCGAGCCAGTAGGCGAGGATGATCAGGTACGGCGCCGCGGCGAACTTGAGGACAAACCGGTCGATGCCGATCAGGCTGTCGGAGAAGGCGAACACCAATGCGCCGCCCGCGGCCAGTTGCGCCGAGCGCTTGGGCACGTCGCTGCCCAGGCGGGCCAGGGCCCGCCACAACATGGCGCTGATGGCCAGGGCATAGACGCTCACCGGGATCAGCAGATCGCCGAGGCCCTTGGACATCAGCACGCCCAGCAGCGCCGCACCGAGCAGCAGCGCCAGTACCAGTTGGACGGGGGCGAGACGGCGGCAGTCGCCCAGATAAGCTTTGAGATAACACAGGTGGGCGACCAGAAAGGCCCCCAGGCCGAACACGAACAGGTCACCCGGCCAGGCCAGCAGGATGTCGCCTAGCAGGGAAAACACCAGGCCCAGGCCGATCCAGCGGCGATACTCGCCCCCCGGTGCGTCATGCAGCCAACCCAGCAGTGCCAGCACCGGCAAGGGCTTGGTCAACAGGCAGATCAGTGGCGAGTCGATACTCACCCCATACAGGAACGCGACGGCGCCCATCAGGGCGAGAATCAGCCAGGGCATGTCAGTTCACCACGATCGGACAGTCGAAGCTTTGCACGGGCGGGACTTCCGGTGCCCAGGGCTGCTGGTAGGTCAGGCGCAGGCGCCCGGTGCCGGCGGCGAAGGCCTGGAAGCGCCAGGTCGACTGGCCGGCGGCGCCGATCACATCACTGTTCTCCGGGTTGCGATAGACCTCCGGTCCGAGGCTTTTCAGCACGCCGCCGGCGGAATCCTGGATGGCCCAGCGATAACCGGTGGTGGGGTTGCTTGGCAGGCTGAGGATCATGTTCTGCCCGGTCTTGAGTTGCATCGGGCATTCACGCTGGTTTTCCACCGTCACGTTCTGGCGGGGTTGCTGCGCACAAGCGGTCAGTAGCACAAGGCTCAACGGAAGCAACAGGCGAATCGGGGTCATAGTGTCTCCAATCATTACAGCGATGACGGAGCATAACCCAAGATTCGCCCGCTGCCATTGCCACCGGCATCTGATCGTTCCCACGCTTCGCCACAGTCGCCTGATCGTTGTGGGAATGTCTCACTGGACGCTCTGCGTCCGCTCCCGGTTTGTGACGCGGAGCGTCACGGGCTGCGCGCCCACGCGGAGCATGGGAGCGATCATCGGCTCCAAGTTTCGCACCGATACCTGATCGTTCCCACGCTCTGCGTGGGAATATGTCACTGGACGCTCTGCGTCCGCTTTGCCGCCCTCAGAACAATACCTTCGCCACATCGGCGAAACGCTTGGCGAAGTGCACGGTGATGCCTTCCTTCAGGTAGTCCGGCAATTCCTCGAAGTTGCCCCGGTTCGGTTCCGGCAGGATCAGTTCGTGAATCTTCTGCCGCCGCGCCGCAATCACTTTCTCGCGCACGCCGCCAATCGGCAGTACGTGCCCGGTCAGGGTCAGTTCGCCAGTCATGGCCACGCCTTTCTTCGGTGGCTGGTTGCGGGCCAGGGACAGCAGGGCGCTGGCCATGGTCACCCCGGCGCTCGGGCCATCCTTCGGCGTGGCGCCTTCGGGGACGTGCAGGTGGACAAAGGCCTCGTCGAAGAACCGCGGATCACCCCCGAACTGCTTGAGGTTGGAGCTGACGTAGCTGTAGGCGATCTCCGCCGACTCCTTCATCACCTCGCCCAACTGTCCGGTCAGCTTGAAACCGCGATTGAGGGTATGGATCCGCGTCGCCTCGATCGGCAGGGTCGCGCCGCCCATGCTGGTCCAGGCCAGGCCGGTAATCACCCCGGTGCCGCTCAGCACCTGCTCGTTGCGAAACACCGGCATGCCGAGGGACGCTTCGAGATCCTTGTTGCCGATCTTGATCGTGCTGTCCGGCGCATCCAGCAGCTTGACCACCGATTTGCGCACCAGCTTGCCCAGCTGTTTTTCCAGCTGGCGCACGCCGGCTTCGCGGGCATAGCCGTCGATCACCGCGCGCAGGGCGCTGTCGCTGATGGACAGGCTGCTTTTCGCCACGCCGGCCTTCTCCAGCTGCTTGGGCCACAGGTGGCGCTTGGCGATCGCCAGTTTTTCCTCGGTGATATAGCCCGACAGGCGAATCACTTCCATGCGATCCAGCAATGGGCCTGGAATCGAGTCCAGGGTGTTGGCGGTGCAGACGAACAGCACCTTCGACAGGTCCAGGCGCAGGTCCAGATAATGGTCGAGGAAGTCGACGTTCTGTTCCGGATCGAGGGTTTCCAGCAGCGCCGAGGCCGGGTCGCCCTGGAAGCTCTGGCCCATCTTGTCGATCTCGTCGAGCATGATCACCGGGTTCATCACCTCGACGTCCTTCAACGCCTGCACCAGCTTGCCCGGCTGGGCGCCGATGTAGGTGCGGCGATGGCCCTTGATCTCGGCCTCGTCGCGCATGCCGCCGACGCTGAAGCGGTAGAACGGTCGCCCGAGGGATTCGGCGATGGATTTGCCGACGCTGGTCTTGCCCACGCCTGGCGGGCCCACCAGCAACACGATGGAACCGCTGATCTCGCCTTTATAGGCACCGACCGCGAGGAACTCGAGAATCCGCGACTTGATGTCATCCAGGCCGGCATGGTGCTGGTCCAGGACCTTGCGCGCATGCTTGAGGTCGAGCTTGTCCTCGCCGTAGACGCCCCAGGGCACGGAGGTCGCCCATTCCAGGTAGTTGCGGGTGACGGCGTATTCCGGCGAGCCGGTCTCGAGGATCGACAGCTTGGCCATTTCCTCGGTGATGCGCTTCTGCGCCTGGGACGACAGGACCTTGCCCTGCAAGCGCTGCTCGAACTGTTCGATATCGGCGCTGCGGTCGTCCTTGGTGAGCCCCAGCTCCTGCTGGATGACCTTGAGCTGTTCCTTGAGGAAGAACTCGCGCTGGTGCTCGCCGATCTTGCGGTTCACCTCGGCGGAGATTTCCTTCTGCAGGCGCGCGACCTCGACTTCCTTGCGCAGCATCGGCAGGACTTTCTCCATGCGCTTGAGCATCGGCACGCAATCGAGGACTTCCTGCAGCTCATTGCCGGTCGCCGAGGTGAGGGCGGCGGCGAAGTCGGTCAGCGGCGACGGATCGTTGGGGCTGAAGCGGTTGAGGTAGTTCTTCAGTTCTTCGCTGTACAGCGGGTTGAGCGGCAGCAGTTCCTTGATCGCATTGATCAGTGCCATGCCGTAGGCCTTGACCTCGTCGGTCGGCTCGCTCGGCTGGTGCGGGTACTCGACTTCCACCAGGTACGGCGGACGATGATGCTTGAGCCAGGTGCGGATGCGCACGCGGGTCAGGCCCTGGGCGACAAACTGCAATTTGCCGCCGTCGCGGCTGGCGTGATGGACCTTCACCAGGGTGCCGTACTCCGGCAGGCTCTTGGTGTCGAAATGCCGGGTGTCTTCGGTCGGTGTGTCGACGAAGAACAGCGCCAGGGAGTGATGCTCGGACTTGCTCACCAGCTCCAGGGTTTCGGCCCAGGGTTCTTCGTTGACGATGACCGGCAGGACCTGCGCCGGGAAGAACGGGCGGTTGTGGATCGGGATGATATAGACCTTGTCCGGCAGGTTCTGTCCCGGCAGTGCCAGGCCGGTACCGATGCTCGCGTTGGTCTCGGCGCTGTCTGCGTTGCGCTCGGCGTCGGCCTGTTGGGTCGGATGGTCGGGGAATTCTTGCTGGTTGCTCATGGGGCACCTGCACAGTTGAGTATGCAGGTTAGATGGGGCGAGGCCGCGGTGGTTTCAATGGTTCGGGGCTATAGCTTTGTTCAATCCGGCCGATAGTCAGGGAAGAGACTTGTACATGTTTGTTTTTGATGTAGAGGTTTTTTCGAGGTGATGGTCGTTCGTCGGGTCGCTGCAAATAGTGGCTAAAGGCCGCATTTATCCCGTGATCTTCTGTGCAACGCCCGGTACTCTGCACTCGCTGAATCCTTTATGCCAAGGCAGGCCATCCTTATCTTATGACTTTGTGAGTAGTTGCTGCATGGCCCGCCCGACCTCGCTGTTTGGATTGTTTCTGTGTGTTGCCGGCTTGCTGTCGAGCGGTCTGAGTCAGGCCGCCGGCTTCCAGGCCGAGATGGTCGACCAGCAGGGCAAGCCTCTGGTGGGCGCGGTGGTGACCTTGCAGGGCAATGCCGGAACCACCGCCTATCCGCTCAAGGCCGATATGGACCAGCGCGACAAGCAGTTCGCCCCCCATGTCCTGGCGGTGCACACCGGCACCCAGATCAAGTTTCCCAACAGTGACAACATCCGCCACCAGGTCTATTCGTTCTCGCAACCCAAGCGCTTCGAGCTGCGCCTCTATGAAGGCACGCCGTCGGACCCGGTGCTGTTCGACAAGCCTGGGATCGTCGTGCTGGGTTGCAATATCCATGACTGGATGCTTGGCTACGTTTATGTCACCGATGACCCCTGGTTCGCGGTCAGCGATGACCAGGGCCGGGTCGTGTTCGACAAACTGCCGGCCGGCCATTACCGCGTGACGCTCTGGCACCCCCAGGTTGCGGATATGCAGCCGCAACCGGGAGGCGAAATCGAGGTGCCGGCCACGGGCTTGAAGCAGCATTTCAGCCTGACGATCCAACCGCTGTCGCCGGATGCTCCGTCGGCGCCCGCTCCGAGTGCCTTTGGCGATGCCTTCAATAAAGCTCTCAGTGAAACTGCGCAGTAGTTTTCAGGCACGGGTCGCCTGTGTCCTGATCCTGCTGCTGCTGGTGGTGGTCGGCGCGCTGTACTTCAGCGTCAAGGCAGCCACCAACGATGCGGTACGCAGCCAGGCCCGCGAGCAACTGGACGTCGGCGCACGGGTCTTCGAACGTCTGCTGGACGTGCAGAGCCGGCGTCTGGGCGACGGGGTGCAACTGTTGGCATCCGACTTCGGCTTTCGCGATGCGGTGTCCAGCGGCGACTCGGCGACCATTCGCTCGGTGTTGATCAACCACGGCAAGCGCATCAACGCCAGCGACATGATCCTGCTGAGCATGGACGGCAAGGTCCTGGCCAGCACCCTGGCGGACCAGCCCGACGGCACGCCGTTCCGCTACGACCAGGCCCTGCGCGAGGCGCGCCGCAACAAGCAGGCGACCCTGATCGTGCCGTTGCAGGGCAAGCCGCACCTGCTGGTGGAAGCGCCCGTGCTGGCACCGCTGCCGATTGCCCGGGTGGTGATGGGCTTCTCCATGGACAACGCCTTCGCCTCGGAACTGCGCTCGCTGACCAACCTCGAAGTGTCGTTCCTGACCGTCGATCACCAACAGCCTGGGGAACTGGTCAGCACCCAGCTCGGCTCATTGGCGTCGAGCATTGTCCGCTTGATGCTCGAGGCCTCCCAGGGCCGGCAGTTGCAGATGACCGAGCACCTCAACCAGAGCTTCCTGAGCCAGTCGCTGATGCTCGCCAGCAGCACCGAGAGCAACGACAGCCAGGTCATCGCACTGCTGCAAAGCCCGTTGGATGCGGCCATGCAGGCCTTCGCCCCGCTCGATCAGAAAATTCTCCTGATCGCCTTGATCTCGCTCCTGGCCTCGCTGGCCGGCGCGCTGTTGTTGGCGCGCAGCGTGTCGCAGCCGGTGCGCTCCCTGGCGCAAGCGGCCGAGCGTATCGGCCAGGGTGACTACCAGACGCCGCTGGCGTTGCAGCGCAGTGACGAACTGGGTTTGCTGGCAACGGCCTTCAACGCCATGCAGAGCGAGATCGCCGAGCGCGAGCAGGAGTTGGCGCACAATGCCCTGCACGATCGCCTGACCGGCCTGCCCAACCGCGCGCTGGCCATGGAGCGCCTGGGCAGTGCAATGGCCGCCGGACGCCCGGTGGCCCTGGTCTACCTGGAAATCGACAACCTGCGCTCGGTCAACGACACCGGCGGCCCTGGCGCCGTCGACCTGATGCTGCAGAATGTCAGCCAGCGCCTGCAAGCCGCCTTGCGCCCCGGCGATACCGTCGCCCACCTGATCGCCGGTGAATTCCTCTTGCTGCTGCAGAATGTCGGCAGCGATGGCGCGGTGGCCACTGCCGACCAGATCCAGCAACTGCTGCTCAAGCCCCAGCGCATTGCCGGCCACGATATGGCCCTGGATTGCCGGATGGGCATCGCCGCATTCCCGGCCGACGGCCAGGCTCCGGAAGAACTGCTCGGGCGCGCCGCCATCGCCATGAAAGACGCCGAGCAGATGCCCGGACGCCTGCAGATCTACCAACACGGGCGCGACCTGGCCCACCGCCGCCAGATCACCCTGATCCGCGACCTGCGCCATGCCGCGGCCAATGGCGAACTGTTGCTGCATTACCAGCCCAAGCTGGATATCCGCCAGGGCCGCGTGCGCCAGGCCGAGGCCTTGCTGCGTTGGCAGCATCCGCAGTTCGGTATGGTTTCGCCGGCGGAGTTCATCGTGTTGGCCGAGCGCACCGGCAGTATCCAGGTGCTGACCCGCTGGGTGATCGAAGAGGGCATGCGCCAGCTCGCCGAGTGGAATGTGCGTGGCTTGCGCCTGCAACTGTCCCTGAATATTTCCGCGGATGACCTGCTCAGCGGCGACCTGGCCGACCGTGTGTCGGCGCTGCTCAAGATCTACCGCCTGCCGGCCGAACAGCTGATCTTCGAGATCACCGAAAGCGCGGTGATGCGCGAGCCGGAGCAGGCGCTCAAGGTGCTGCACCGCTTGCGCGAGTGCGGCATCAGCCTGTCGGTGGATGACTTCGGTACCGGTTATTCGTCGCTGGCGCACTTGAAGCGCCTGCCGGTGCAGGAACTGAAGATCGACCAGTCCTTCGTGCGCAACCTGGATGAAACCAGCGAGGATGCGGTGATCGTCCGCTCGACCATCGAGATGAGCCATAACCTGGGGCTGAAGGTGGTTGCCGAAGGCGTCGAATACGAACACAGCCTGCGCCTGCTGGAGCGCTGGCACTGCGATACCGCCCAGGGTTACCTGATCAGTCGTCCGCTGACCGCGACGGCGTTCGAGGCCTGGGTTGCCCTGCCTTTGAGTTCACCGTCCGTCATGGTTCATTGAGTGATATGAAACGTCGTTTTCCTGTGTTGTGCCTGTTGGGTCTTGCTTGTCTGGGCGCGGACGTCGCCCTGGCCGATAACGGTCGCCTGATCGCCACCGGCGGCGCCAGCAGCCTGGAAGGCGCTGCGGGCGGCGGCATCACGCCGTGGGCGGTACTGACCGGCTACGGCGAAGAGAACGAATGGAGCGCCACGGCGTTCGCCACCACGGTCAATGTCCCGGATTACCGGCTGGATGTGGCCGGGGTCGCGGCGTCCTATGACAACCGCGTGGAAGTGTCCTTCGCCCGCCAGCGTTTCGACCTGGGGTCGCTGGTGCACAAGCTCAACCTGCCCGAGGACCATCTGGGGCAGGACATCATCGGCCTCAAGGTGCGCTTGTTCGGCGACCTGATCTACGACCAGTTGCCCCAGGTATCCCTGGGCCTGGAGTACAAGCACCAGACCAACTTCGATATTCCCGAACTGGTGGGCGCCAAGCGTGACCAGGATGTCGAGGGCTACCTGACCGCCAGCCGCCTGTTCATGGGCGCGGCCTTCGGCTACAACGTGCTGGTCAACGGCGGCGTGCGCTACAGCCGGGCCAACGAACTGGGGCTGATGGGCTTTGGCGGCGACCGTCGCGACACCCGCAGCGTGCTCAAGGAGGGCTCGGTGGCGGTGCTGTTCAATCCGCGCTGGGCCATGGGCGTGGAATACCGGCAGAAGCCGGACAACCTGTCGTTTGCCGGGGAAAGCGACTGGGCCGACCTGTTTGTCGGCTACTTCCCGACCAAGCATGTGTCGCTGGTCCTGGCCTACGCCCGGCTGGGTGAAATCGCCACCCTGGACAACCAGAACGGTCCTTACCTGTCCGTACAGGGGAGTTTCTGATGCGTGTCCTGAAACTGCTGGCGATCATGGTCCTGCTGGCCGGTTGTGCCCAGCAGCCGCCCAAGGATGACAGCCTCTATCGCGACCTCGGCGAGCGCGCGGGGATTACCCGTATCGTCGAAGGCACGCTGATCAACATTGCTCATGATTCACGGATTGCCGAGCGCTTTCGCAAGATCGATATCCAGCGTCTGCGCGACAAACTGGTGGAGCAGTTCTGCGTCGAGGCGGGCGGGCCGTGCGTGTACACCGGCGATACCATGGCCGAGAGCCACAAGGGCCAGAACGTCAGCCGCAGCGACTTCAATGCGCTGGTGGAAGACCTGATCGCCGCGATGGATGCCCAGGGCATCCCGGTACCGGTGCAGAACCGCCTGATTGCGCGGCTGGCGCCGATGCGCGGTGAAGTGATCGACCACTAGGTTCTGACGTGGTCAATGCGGTCGCTTGTGCAGGCCATGTGGGAGCTGGCTTGCCAGCGAAGGCGTGCGGGCGGGCAGGGCTCAAGGTCCCCTTCGTGGGCAAGCCCACTCCCACAATGAGTACCGCGTCAGGCGCACATCTTGTGCACGCCGCGATCCTTGTGGGAGCTGTGTACGAGCGCGGCTGCCGTTGGTCAGGACTGTCATTTCTGACAGTAGAGTCTTGTCTCGCGTTCTTCTAGGGTCTTGCTCAACAGGCAGCCTGTTTAAGCGTCCAATCGGTTGGATGCCTTGCCGTCGCAGGTGTCGCGTAGCCGGGAGCCAGTGTCATGGGCGACGAAATGCTTTTAACGCAAGGCGGGCGTGGAACTGCCGTGAAGATTGCGGCATTGCTGGGATGGCTTACGTTGCTCCTGCAGCTGTATCTGATTCTGGCTTCGCGCTGGCAGAGCGGTCAAAGCCTGCTGGGTGGGGTGGATATCTTCTTCAGTTACTTCACGGTGCTGACCAACCTCCTGGTGGCGATCGTGCTGACCTGCGCGGCGACATCAGGGGATTCAGCGTTGCACCGTTTCTTTCTCAAACCCACTGTGCAAAGTGGCGTGGCCGCCAGCATCGTGCTGGTCGGACTGGCGTACAACCTGCTGTTGCGCGAGACGTGGAGCCCCGAGGGCTTGCAGTGGGTGGCCGATGAATTGTTGCACGACGTGATGCCGGTGCTGTTCGTGATCTATTGGTGGTTCTGCGTGCCCAAGGGCACCTTGCACTGGCGCGATCTGTGGCCGTGGTTGCTGTATCCGGCGGTCTATTTCATCTATGCCCTGGTGCGTGGTCACCTTGTCGGTTCCTACCCTTATCCCTTTATCGAAGTGGCCAAACTGGGTTATCCACAGGTGTTTATCAATGCCGCGATGATACTGGTGGGGTTTGTGGCGGTGTCAGTGGTGGTGATTGCGGTGGATCGCTGGCGTGGCAAGCGCGATCGTCTGTCTCCAGCCGCTGTTGGATAAATCTTTTCCCAGCCCGCGAGGTATCCTTGATGCCGATATTGGAATTTTGCTAGCTGCTTGAAAAATACTGTTGAGTGTCTGGTTGTATTGGGTTTTTGGGTGCTTATACAGCAGAGTGTACTCTTGTGATTGACTAAGCACTCTTGGTGCGGTTTTGCGCTATTTCAAAACTCCTCATGTTGGATGTGGTGCCGGTTGTTTGCAGTTTTTATCGTGCTGGCGGTTTGCTGATGAGTAACTGTGCATGTTTCAGGTCGAGGTTTGCGGTGGCTTGATGTCGTCTGGTCGGTATGGTCGTCATTCTGGTTTGTTGAGGGTCCCGGTTTTATTGAGCTGGAGATTCATGATGAATATCACAGATGTCGAGTCATCGGGTTGGGATTCGGATTATAGTGTGGTTGATTCGTATAAGGCTGGTGGGAAAGAGTTTTTGTATTGCTATAAACCGGATACCGGAGAGTGGTTCACCCGATACATTGATGGGGTTTATGGCAAGATTGGGATGGGGGATGTGCGTAATGGTGTTTTGGAGCGCGCCAGGTATGTCCAGTTTATTTACACCGTTCAGACCATGAACTTCCTTTATCTTTACAGTGAGAAAGAGTTGGCCTGGTCCATCAGGCGGCTTAATGACGATGGTTCAGTGGGAGATGTCACGGATTACGGGGTATGGCCCGGTGGGAATATATGGTGGCACAATCATGTCTGCTATTGGGTGGATGATAAGCTGTTTGTGCTTTTGCATAACATAGACAGTCAGACCTGGATGACTTATGAACTTCTTTCAAACGGTACGATAGACAGGGCTGAAAGAGCTAGTGGGACACTAGAGAGAAATTATACCGGACTCTACGCCTGTCGAGCGGGTTCGCGCAGTTACCTGTACGCTCAGACCAGCCACTACGAACCGGGAGCCGATAACCAGGCTTACACTTTGAGAGCTCTGACAAGAGACGGTACCTTGGGCCAGGTGACGGAAGATGCAGGCTTTATGCAGTGCCCGCCAAAAGTTCAGATTTTTACTTCTAATGGTAAAGATCACCTGTTCGGTTATTATCCGGATAGTGGGCTTTATTTTGCGCGAGAAATAATGCCTGGAGGAACTGTTTCCACAGATCAAGTGTTGTCTGGGTATATGGAGCCTGGCTACGGGAAGGCGTTCAAGTTGTTTAGTGGCTTGAAAGGAGTTGAATGATGTCAAATTTCATATTTGCAATCGATTCGAATACCCGCAGAAGTCTGGTCAAGGAGATTGTGGGTGATGTTGTGACTCCTCCGCCCAACAGCGCTGCCGTGAATGTCTGGTCGTATCGTGGCAAGGAGGAGGCGTGGGGGCATGCCTCCCTCACCTTGTCCGATGGTACCTATATCAGTTGGTGGCCTCAGGGGATGGGTAGGGAAAGTATTCCCTTTGTTTCACAGGTTTATAGCGCGCCGGCGATAGTTCCAAGAAGCTTTAATGATGATGTCCGGGGTGAGGGTGTTGTTCCAGATGTGTTTGTCTATATCCCAGCCACTCATCTTAATGAGGCGAATATAAAGAGTTGGTGGGATGGGTTTTCGGCCAATCCTGATAGTCGCTGGCAAACATTGCAGCAAAATTGCTCGACGACGGTAAAGGATGCACTGGTGGCTGGAGGTGCCTGGGATATATTGGGAGGTAGGGCGTTTGATAATTGGGGTGATATCTTTGTCTGGTCTCCAAATGATATAGAGCGTTTTGCAACGGCTATTCGAGACAAGATTGCGTGACAGGACCCGTTGATAAAAAGATGGCTACCAGAAGGTAGCCATCTTTTTAAACTGCCTGAAAGTTACTCTGATAACTTGTACGCCAGCACGTAGTCCCCTTGCTTCGTCCCCAGCGACCCATGTCCGCCGGCCATGACCAGCACGTACTGCTTGCCGTCCTTGCCGGTGTAGGTCATCGGCGTGGTCTGGGCGCCCGCCGGCAGGCGGCCTTCCCAGAGTTGCTTGCCGTTTTTCACATCATAGGCGCGCAGGTACTGGTCCAGGGTGCCGCTGAGGAAGGCCACGCCACCGGCGGTGGTGAAGGTCCCGCCCAGGCTCGGTACGCCCATGCTCAGGGGAATCGGTACCGGTGAGCTGTCGCGCACGGTGCCGTTCTTGTGCATCCAGATCGTCTTGTGGGTGGTCAGGTCGACCGCCGCGACATAGCCCCAGGCCGGCGCCTGGCACGGCAGGCCCATCGGCGACAGCAGGGCTTCGAGAATCACCCCGTATGGCGCGCCCTTGTTCGGCTGCACGCCTTCGGTTTCGCTCTTGCGCGGGCCCTGGGCAGCGATGTCCGCGGCCGGAATCAGCTTGGAGCGGAAGGCCATGTAGCTCGGGTTGACGAAGGCGATCTGGCGCACCGGATCCACCGAGATGCCGCCCCAGTCGAACACGCCGAAGTTGCCCGGATAGACGATCGAGCCCTGCAGCGATGGTGGGGTGAACGGACCGTCATAACGCAGCGACTTGAAGTCGATCCGGCAGAGCATCTGGTCGAACGGGGTCACGCCCCACATGTCGCGTTCCTTGAGGGGCGGCGGCATGAAGTTGAGGTCGGACTTCGGCTGCGTCGGTGAAGTATGATCGCCGGCGACGGCACCTTGTGGCACCGGCACTTCGTTGATCGGCACGATCGGCTGGCCGTTGCTGCGGTCGAGCACGTAGATGCTGCCCTGCTTGGTCGAGGCCAGGACGGCCGGCTTCACGCCATCGGCGGTCTTGATGTCCATCACCGTCGGCTGGCCGCCCACGTCCATGTCCCACAGGTCGTGATGGGTGAACTGGAAGGTCCAGCGCACATGGCCGCTGTCGATATCCAGGGCGGTCAGGCCGGCGCTGAATTTCTCCGAATCCGGGGTGCGTGCGCCGCCGAACTGGTCGGGCGTCTGGTTACCCATCGGCAGGTAAAGCATGCCGAGTTTTTCATCGACGGCGAACATCGACCACATGTTGGGCGAGTTGCGGGTGTAGGTCTTGCCTGGGGCAATCGGCGTGGTGTCGTCCGGGTTGCCGCTGTCCCAGTTCCACACCAGCTTGCCAGTGTGCACGTCGAAGGCACGGATCACGCCGCTGGGCTCGTCGGTGGAGACGTTATCGGTGACATGGCCGCCGATCACCACCAGGTTGCGGGTCACCGCCGGTGGCGAGGTGGAGTAGTAGCCGCCAGGGGCGAAGGTGCCGATATTGGCGCCGAGGTCGATCTGGCCCTTGTCGCCGAAGTCTTCGCACATCTTGCCGGTGTCGGCGTTCAGGGCGATCAGGCGGGTGTCGGCGGTCGGCAGGAAGATGCGCCGTGGGCACTGGTTTTCCTGGCCGCTGGCGGTCAGTTGGCCGGTCGGCGCGCTGTTGCTGTCGACTGACGCGGTGGCGGCAACGGCCGGTGCCGATGAGGTGGTCGCGGCGATATAGGCGTTGTCATCGTGATACGCCACGCCACGGCAGGTCATGTGCGCCCATCCCTTGAAGTTCGCCGCCTTCTGCGTCGAGAGCTTCGGATCGAAGCGCCAGATTTCCTTGCCGGTGTCCGGGTCGAGGGCAATCACCTGGCTGTGTGGCGTACACACGTAGAGCATGCCGTTGACTTTCAGCGGGGTGTTTTCCGCGGTGGTTTCGCCCGGGTCGTTCGGCCCCGGGATGTCGCCGGTGCGATAGGTCCAGGCCGGCACCAGCTTGTGGGCGTTCTGCGGGGTGATCTGCGCGAGGGGTGAGTAACGGTCGCCATGGGCGCTGCGGCCGTAGGAGTTCCAGTCGCCGTCGGCCATGGCCGGCGCGGTGTTGCTCATGCCGGGGACGCTGTCGCGATCCAGTTGGCCCTTGATTTCACCGGGGTGGGTGAACTGGCTGGCAACGGCGGCGGCACCCGCCAGGACTACGGCGATGCCGAGCGCGCCGGTGCCCATCGGCGCCGCCCCGCTGTGCAGCAATGGACGGCGAAACCACGGCAGCAACATGACGATGCCCAGGGCGAACAGCAGGGCCAGGCGCGGTACCAGTTGCCACCAGTCCAGGCCGACTTCCCACAGGGCCCATAGCGTACTGGCGAACAGCACCAGTGCGTAGAGGCCCAGGGCGGCGCGGCGGGCGGTCAGCAGCAGGCCGCCGGTCAGCAACAGGCCCATACCGGCCAGCAGGTAGTACAGCGAGCCGCCGAGCAGGCTCAGCTTGATCCCTCCGGCCAGCAGGGCCAGGCCCATCAGCAGCAGCACGATGCCGAGCAGGCTGGGCAGCAGGCGGCTGCGACTCGAAGCAGGGTCAGTGCTCATAGTGTGGTTTCTCCGTGACGGTTAAGGTGTCCCGCGCTGTTATCACTGTAGATGACGATCTGGCGCGGGCTTGGTTCAATCGGTGGCGCGGCCGGGCGGGCGCACGGCGGCACGAGGGGGCTGCGCGCAGGTCGGTAAGTCGGGGATAAAACCGGGAACCGGGTCGTTTCCTGCCGAAGTAGCAGTAGATGAAACGTTTCAGTTGTTAGCTTGCTAAGGATAAAGCCAGGGTGGGAGGGGAAACAGGGCGTTCCCTGAGATGGATTATTGTTGGATTGGTAACAGTGCGCTTAGTGCCGGGGGGTGAACCGGTTTTTTTGTAGGAGCGGTGCTTGTCGGGATGCAGCACCGCCGCGAAGAGGCCAGCAAGAGCTTCGGGGGCAAGCCCCCTCCCACAGTAAGCTCGCGCAGGCCTGAGGGAGGGATGTCATTGTTAGAAGGTGGTACGCAAGCCGAACTCGACGCTGCGTCCCGGTGCCGGCGCGATATCGCGCAGGATCGAGCTGGCGTAGCGCACGGTCTGGTTGGTCAGGTTGTCGCCCTTGACGAAGGCCAGCCACTGGCTGCTGCCGATATCGAAGTGATAACCGGCGCTGGCGCCGAAGGTGGTATAGCCCGAGGTGCCTGATTCGTTGGCCGGTACCCGACCCTGTCCCGCCGCGTGTTCGACATCGATGCGCGCCTGCCAGCGCTCCAGTTCCCACAGCAGGCCGCTGTTCAGGCGCAGCGGTGCGATACGTGGCAGGGCCTCGCCGGTATCGAGGTTGGTGGCGCGGGTGTAGTCCCCGGACAGTTCCAGGGCAAACTTGCCGTAGGCGCTTTCGCCGAGCTTCCAGTGATCCTGGGCCTCGAAGCCGGCGAAGCGTGCCCGCACGCCCGAGTAGCGGTATTCGGGAATCCCGCCGGCATCCTCCTGGCCCTCGTCGTTGAGGGTGCGTCCGCTGCCCAGCAGGCCGATGTAGTTGGAGAAGCGGCTGTAGAACACGCCGAAGCTGCCCTTGTGGGTGCCGTTGTCGAAACGCAGGGCCAGGTCGCTGGACACCGCTTTTTCCTTTGACAGGTTGGCATCGCCGACTTCGTAGGTGCCGGTGGCCACGTGGGCGCCGTTGGCATACAACTCGTAGAAGGTCGGCGCGCGTTCGGTGTAGCCCAGGGTCGCGGCCAGCGACCAGACCGGTGTCAGGGTGTAGACCGCGCCGGAGGACAGGCTGCCGGCGGTGAAGCTGTTGCTGCGGTCGGCATTGGCAAAACGCTCGTTGCCCTTGCTGTCCGGGTCGACCGTGGTGTGTTCCAGGCGGCCGCCCAGGCTGAAGGTCAGGCGGTCGGTGGCCTTGAGTTCTTCGAGCAGGAACAGCGCACCGCTGTTGGTGTCGGTCTGTGGGACGAAGGCTTCCTCGCCCAGGGCGGAGAACTCGTTGCGCGTGACCTGCGCGCCGATCACCCCGTTGAACGGACCGACCGGCAGGTGACGGGCCTCGATCCGGGCTTCATAACCCTTGTTCTTGAAGATCGTGCCGACCTCGCCGCCTTCGATTTCCCGGTGCTCGTAGTCGGTGTAGCCGGCATCCAGTTTCACCGAACTGAAGGGGCCTTGCAGGTTGCGGATTTCCGAGGCGAAAGCGTAGTGGTCCTGCTGCATGCGGATGCGTACATCCTGCTCGGCAGGGGAGCCGTAGTTGCTGTCGTAGTTGCTGTAGGACAGACCGGCATAACCGTCATCCCAGGTGTAGGAGCCGCCGACTGCACCACCGTCCTGGCGACCGTCGCTGTTGCCCAGGCGGCCCTTGCGGCCATCGCCGTCTTCACTGGCCGGGGCATTGCGGCTGCGGGCGTAACCGGGAATGCGCAGGTCATTGAACTCGCGGGCGTTGGCGTCCAGGTGCAGGGCAAAGCTGCCGTCGCCGGCTTCCAGTTTGCCGGCGCTGCTGCGGGTGGTGTCGGCACCGCCGTAACGCAACTCGCCGGCGCCGTGGATACCATCGATGGGGCTGGTGGGAATCCGGTTGTCGAAGGTGTTGACCACCCCGCCGATGGCGCTGCCGCCGTAGAGCAGGGCGGCCGGGCCGCGGACGATTTCGATCCGCTCGACATTGACCGGGTCCAGGGGCACCGCGTGGTCATAGGACAACGCCGAGGCGTCCAGCGCACCGACGCCGTTGCGCAGCAGGCGGATGCGGTCGCCGTCCTGGCCACGAATGATCGGGCGGCTGGCACCCGGCCCGAAGTAGGACGACGACACCCCAGGCTGCTTATTCAGGGTTTCGCCGAGGCTGCCTTGCTGTTGCAGGGTCAGGTCGTCGCCTTCGAGCACGGTGCTCGGGGCGGCGGTCTGGGCGCTGCCCAGCGGGTTGGCGGTGATGACCTGGGGTTGCAGCTCCAGGGCATGCACCGGGCCGGCCATCAGCAAGGCGGCGGCCAGCGGAGTCAGATGAGTACGCAGGGGAGAGGAGAGGGACATCGATATTTCCTTGGCAAGCGAGGTGCAATGGGCACCTTTGAGTCGAAAGAACAGGCTGAAAACGGCGGGGTTTTGGCCGATGAATGGAATTGTGTTGTTATAACGTAACATATTTATCAGCCAGGAAATACTTCCCACGGCATCGGGCCGTTCTGACGCTAGACTCAATCCAGAGCGGTTTGTGTGTAATTGCAGGGTTGCAAACCCGTATCGCCCGTCGCGGCTCTTCCCCCTGGCGAAGGCCTCGGCTAAGGTGCGCGGCTTGTTCCATTTCCTCACTGAAGGTTCGGCATGACCGAGACACCCAACAACCCGCTGCACGGGGTGACCCTGGAGCAGATCCTCAACGCCCTGGTGGCTCATTACGAGTGGGAAGGCCTGGCCGAACGGATCGACATCCGTTGCTTCAAGAGCGATCCGAGCATCAAGTCGAGCCTGACCTTCCTGCGCAAGACCCCGTGGGCGCGGGAGAAGGTCGAGAAGCTGTACGTGAAGTTGATGCGCACCAAGCGCTGAGACCGCGTCGTGGAGTTCAAGGGCATGCCTGACCATCAAGGCACTGCGCGCGGTTGCCCGCGCCTCGCACTGCAGGTTGCGGCGCTGCTGGGCTGGAGCGGCCTGAGCATCCAGCTGTACCTGATCCTGATTTCGCGCTGGCAGGTCGAGGCGAGCCTGTTGGGTGGGCTGCTGACATTCTTCAGTTTCTTTACCGTGCTGACCAACACCCTGGTGGCGGTGGTGTTGACCTGGGAAGTGACGCCGCGTGAGTCGGCTGCCCGAAGGTTTTTTCTCAGGCCTTCGGTGCGTACGGCGATTGTGGCGAATATCGTGGTGGTGGCGCTGGCGTACAACCTGTTGCTGCGACCCCTGTGGCATCCCCAGGGCTTCCAGTGGCTGGCCGATGAGTTGTTGCACGACGTGATGCCGCTGCTGTTCGTGGCCTATTGGTGGCGCTGCGTGCCGAAGGGCACCTTGCGCGGGTGGCAGGTGCTGCCGTGGATGATTTATCCGCTGGTATATTTCGCCTATGTGCTGTTGCGCGGCCATCTGATCGGGGCGTATCCGTACCCCTTTGTCGATGTCGACACCCTGGGTTATCCACAGGTGCTCATCAATGCCGGGCAGATCCTGCTGGGGTTTGTGCTGGTGTCGCTGTTGTTGATCGGGGTGGATCGCTGGCGTGGGCGATAGCGGTAACTGTGGCGAGCGGGCTTGCCCGCGCTCGGTTGCGAAGCGGCCCTGAAACCGGTAATCGCGGTGTATCAGGTAGACCGAGATGATCGTTCCCACGCTCTGCGTGGGAATGCATCTCGTGACGCTCAGCGTCACAAAGGCGGACGCAGAGCGTCTTGGGCGGCATTCCCACGCGGAGCGTGGGAACGATCGATACGGTCAGTCTTCGGCGCTGTCATCCAGCCGCCAGTAACCCACGGCCTTGATGAACGCTTCGTCCAGGCCATGGGTGGCGAGCAACACCTTGCGCACCTTGCGCGACAGCGCCGCCTCGGTGGCCACCCAGGCGTACAGGCTGCCGGACGGGATGCTCAAGTGTTCGACCGTCTGCAGCAGATCCTGCTCCGGCGCATCGCGCCGTACCCAGATCACTTCTACCTGCGCCGGGCTGTGCAGTGGCTGCTGTTCCGCCGCGTTCTCCACCTCGACCACCACCAGCGCCCGCCGGTTGGCCGCCAGGCCTTCCAGACGCCGGGCGATGGCCGGCAGGGCGGTCTCGTCGCCGATCAGGAGGTAGCTGTCGAAGATATCCGGCACCACCATCGAACCGCGCGGCCCACCCATGTTCAGGACCTGGCCGGGTGCGGCCTGGGCGGCCCAGGTTGAGGCAGGGCCGTCACCGTGCAGGACAAAGTCGATATCCAGCTCGCCGATTTCCAGATCATAGCGCCGCGGTGTGTAGTCCCGCATGGCTGGCATCGGACCGTTATCCTTGGCGCCAGGAACCCAGGCATCCAGTGCGGCCTGCTCGGTGGCATTCTGCGGGAACATCAGCTTCACGTGATCGTCCGTGCCGAGGCTGATAAAGCCTGCCAGCTCCGGCCCGCCGAGGGTGATGCGACGCATGCGCGGCGTCAGGTCGACCACGCGCAGCACTTCCAGGCGGCGGCGCTTGATCTCGTGCATGACACGGTGAATCCCTTGTTGATTGACTGCATTCATTGCGGTTTCTCCGAGCAGGATGGCGTGGCGACAGGCCCATCGACGATGGCTTTGGCGGTGTTGTTGAGCAGGTCGCGCACGCGCAGGATTTCTTCCGCGCTCCAGCGTCCGTGATGCAGTTGCAGGGCGTGCCGCAGGTTGTGCACGGCCTCGTGGATTTCCGGTGGGCGGTCATGCCCACGTAGGGAACGCTTGCTGACATCGATGCGCATGCGCACGCCATCCAGGGCGATGGCCTGGTCGGCCAGGGACTGGCGCCCATTGTCGGTCACGCTGTAGCGCTTTTTCCCACCTTCCGCGTCGCCGACGATCAGTTCGCTTTCTTCCAGGAAGGTCAGGGTCGGATAGATCACGCCGGGGCTTGGGCTGTAGGCACCATCGAACATGCCTTCGATCTGGCGAATCAGGTCGTAGCCGTGGCAAGGCTGTTCGGCGATCAGCGCCAATAACAGCAGTTTCAGGTCGCCGGGGGCGAAGACCCGTGGGCCGCGACCGCCACGCTCGCGTCCGGGACGACGTTCGAAACCGTCATGGCCGTCGCCGAATTCGCGGTGGGGGTGATGGTGATGCTCTCTCATTTTCTCTTTCTCCTGTCTTGGTAAGATATACCTTAAGATATATCTTAATGGCAGTGCAAGAAAAACGACGAGCGTCATCGAGGCTGTGAGGAGAGCCCGGGAGCCGTGATCGGGTCATGGAGATGCCTGGTCTTGCTACGGGGGAGCGGAGGTTTTCGCGTGTTTTCCTAGGATATTTCCTACGTAAAGCTGAGAAAAGCACTCTGAGCAAGCCCTTGGCTGCTCCGTACCATGCCGCCTGATGTTCACAAAGGCGACGTTTATCATGTCCAGGTCAGTGTTGGCTGTATTGTTATTGATGGTGTTGGGAGGCTTCTGGCCGGCTCACGCCACCCTCAAATCAGCGAAAAATTCTTCTGCCAAGACCACTCAGGTCCGGATCACCGATGGAGCATCCATCGACAGCGTCATCGACCGTGCGCACCAGTTGATCGGTACGCCTTATCGTTGGGGCGGCATGTCGGTCAAGGGCTTCGATTGCAGTGGCCTGCTGGTTTATCTGTTTCAGAACGAGGCCGATATCAAGTTGCCGCGGACCACCGTGGGGATGCGCCGCTCCAGCGCCAGGACCATCCAGCGCGGCAGCCTGAAGCCTGGCGATGCGGTATTTTTCAACCGTAATGGCCAGGGCAGCGTGAGCCATGTCGGGCTCTATGTAGGGGGGGGCAAGTTCATCCACTCACCGCGCAGTGGCAAGACCGTGCGTATCGACTCCCTGAGCAATTCCTACTGGAAAAAGAGCTACACCCTGGCCAAGCGTTTTCATCCCGGTAATTGAGGTTTGTGCGACGTGCGTGGCGGTACACAACGTGCTGCTGCCCGGTTGCAGATAAGGCGTGAGGATCGGTGCCATGCCCTTGAGCACCTGGACCGGCAAGGCCGAGGTGAACTTGAAGGTTTCGGCCGAACGCCCCGGAACGAAGGCGGTCAGGGTGCCGAAATGGTGGTCGCCGATGTAGAAGACAAAGGTCGCCGTGCGGTTGATCGACTTCGAACTCAATACCCGTCCGCCCGCGCCGATGGCCTCGATCCGGTTGTCCCCGGTGCCGGTCTTGCCGCCCATGGCCAACGGGGTGCCGTCCGGCTGTTTGAAACTGCCGGACACGCGCCGGGCGGTGCCCGCATCCACCACTTGTGACAACGCCAGGCGCAAGGCCGTGGCGACTTCCGAGGGCAGGACCCGCTTGCCCTTGCCCGGATCGTTGATCAGCTGTGTTTCGTACGGCGTGTTGGCGGCGAAGTGCAGGCTATCGATGCGCAGGATCGGCATGCGCACACCGTCGTTGAGGATGATCCCCATCAGTTCGGCCAAGGCCGCCGGGCGGTCGCCGGAGCTGCCGATGGCGGTCGCCAGCGACGGTACCAGGTGATCGAAGGGATAACCGACCTGTTGCCAACGCTGGTGGATATCAAGGAACGCCTCGATCTCGACCATCACCCGGATCCGGCTGTCGCGGGCGCTCTTGTGCTTGCTCTTGAACAACCAGCCATAGACTTCCTGGCGTTCGTACTCGCTGGCGGTGACCACCTGGCTGAACTTGGCCTGGGGATTTTTCAGCAGGTAGCCCAGCAACCACAGGTCCAGCGGGTGGACCTTGGCGATATAGCCCTGGTCCGGCAGGTCGTAGGTCCCCGGACCGTAACTCTTGTAGAGCTTGGCGAGGCGTTCGTCGGTGACCTTCTCGGTTTTCAGGTGGGCCCGGACAAAGGTGTTGAAGGCCGCCTGCGGGGCTTCCGGCAGCAGGTAGCGGTGTACCGCCGCCAGGCGAATCGGTGTCGGATGCATGCTGTCGAGGAAGGTGTCCAGGCGTTCCTGGGAGTCCTTGTTCTGGTACTTCTTCCAGAAACGCAGCATGAAGGCCGTGCCTTCACGGTCGGCGAAGCGTGCCAGGTATTCCTGGCGACGCGGATTGTCATCGTCCTTGAGCAACTCGGCGCTGTTGTTCGGTCCCTGGTAGGTGCTGTAGCGCACCAGGTCGCGCATCAGCCGGATGAACGGCAGGTTGATTGACTCGCGCAGGGCCTCGAGCAAGGTCGGGTTGCGGCCGTTGTCTTCGTTGCGGAAGTTGTGGAAGTGATGCAGGCCGCCGCCGGTAAAGAAGCTTTCGCCGGGGCTGGCCGAATACTGGCGGTTGAGCGCCGCCTCAAGCATCTTCGGCAGGTTCTGGTCGCTGTTCTGTATCAGGTAGTCGAGGGCCCAGCGGGTGATGCGATCCTGGTCGTTGACCTCGACTTTCTTCAGCACGGCGGGTGATTGGCCGGCGTACTTGTCGTGCAGTTCCGAGATGATCTGCAGGTAAGTGGTCAGCACCCGCAACTTGGCGGTGGAGCCCAGTTCAAGCTTGCTGCCCTCGTTGATATCGAAGGGCTGGTCGGTGCTGTCGGTCTGCACCCGCACCCGGTAGCTGTCCGGCGTCAGTTCGAACAGGGTGAAGCTGTAGCGCACCTGCTGGGTGCTGCTGGCGGTCAGCAGGCGTTCCCCCAGCAGACCGATGGCGTTGGCGAACTCCGGATTCGCCAGGCGCCGCAGATAGTCACTGACCTGGCCTTGCAGGTCCGATTGCAAGGTGCTGGTGGCCGACAGGTCGAGGCGGTCGAGGTCGTACAGCGGACGGTTGAGCATCGCCGCCAGTCGGCTGCGGGCGACGCTGATGCCCTTGTTCGACTCCACCGGCTGGATCGTCGGCTCTTGCAGCCAGTCCCGATAGCTGACCTTGCTCGCCAGCGCGGCGGCGGCCAGCGGGGCGTCGATCACGCCGTTCTGGGCCAGCAGGCGCAGGTGGCTGTCGGTCAGTTCGGCCAGTTCATCGCGACCCCGCGCCAGGTAGTGCGACGGCCGCCGCTGGGCGATCATCAGCGACAGCACTTCACGCAGCGCCAGCCCGCGTCTGGCCAGGCTCTGCGGGTCGCTGGCGGTGCTGCTCAATTGTTCGTTGATCTTGGCGAAATCCGCGCCATACCAGACCCGCAAGCCTTCGGCCATGCCATGCACTTCACCGTGGCCGGGCACCGCCGACAGGGGCACGCTGTTGAGGTAGTCACGGACCACGTTCTGCCGCACCTCCAGGGTTTGCGGCCCGTCCTGATAGGCCCGCACGCTGGCGGAAATCATCTGGCGGATTTTCTCGCCGCCGGACAGGGTCAGGCCATCCGGCGAGTGCCGGTACTTCTCCAGTTGCGTCGCCAGGGTACTGCCGCCGGCGGTCTGGCCGCCGACATGCAAGACCTTGGCGATCTGCGACAGCACCGCCTTGCCGAAGCGTGGCCAGTCCACGGCGGGGTTGGCCATGGGTTGGGAAGGGTCGAGCAGATCGCGGTTTTCGATGAACAGCAGGCTGTTGACCACCAGCGGCGGAATGGCCGCGAAGTTGGCATAGAGCTGTTGCGGGTAGTTGTACTGGTAGAGGTCGGCGCCCCGGCAGTCGGTGATCGACAGGCCGGCCTGGATCTTCTCCACATAGGGGACGAAGAAGCCGGCCTTGCTGTAGTCGAGCAGGGCGGGGGAGAAGCGCGCCTGCGCCTCGATCAGGTAGCCGCGCTTGGCCAGCCGGGTGAGAAACGTCCCCAGGTCGCTGTAGCCCAGGCGTTTGTCGAAGGGGCCTTCGCCGGGGTACAGCAGTGAATCGCTGGGGCCGGAGGCGAGGGAATAACCCAGGTCGCCGGCAAAACGGCTGAATTCCCGGGCCTGGAGCTTGGAAGTGCGCATCTCGCGGGAGGCGGCGACGGCGAGCAGAACCAGGGCAATCAGCACCACCAACCAGAACAGACGCCACCAGGGCCTGCGTTTGCGGGGTTTTTTCGGTAAAGGCGCCTCATCCGAACTGTTGGTTGGCACCACAGTCTTGGTCGAATCGGAGTTCCATTGAGCACCCATAGTCGATTCATCCATTCACGCAGATTGATCGCACTTGCCTGAAGCTTAGACGCTGGCAGAAGGCGAGGAAAATTTTGTGAGGGCGGTCAGGTATTTCCGACCGGTAACGGTTTGCCGGCGGGGATATGCCGGGAACACGACGTCAGGCGTATTGCCTGGCCAAGGGCTGACAGGCTTGGGATAGAGCCTTGCGCAGAGTAGGGCCGGTCCGGGTGGGAGGCATGACGATGCACCATTGTTGTGCAATACTCCGGCCGTTTTTTGTATTGCTCGCCCACTGACCCTGCAGGTTTGCCCTGCGGGACGGCTTCGCTCACGAAGCGCAGCCGGCATCCGGGAGTCCGGGCCTACCCGCCCGTCGCTCCTTTGCCCGGTGGTTCATATCCAATAACAAGATGAGGTTGTTCCCATGCCAGTTGGCACCCACCTGCCCCCCGGCGAGACCGCTCAAGGCGGTCCGCTCAAACGCGAACTCGGTGAACGGCATATTCGCCTGATGGCGCTCGGCGCCTGTATCGGCGTCGGTCTGTTCCTCGGTTCCGCCAAGGCCATCGAAATGGCCGGTCCGGCGATCATGCTGTCCTACATCATTGGTGGCCTGGCGATCCTGGTGATCATGCGCGCCCTTGGTGAAATGGCCGTGCACAATCCGGTCGCCGGTTCCTTCAGCCGTTATGCCCAGGACTATCTCGGTCCGCTGGCCGGCTTTCTCACCGGTTGGAACTACTGGTTCCTGTGGCTGGTGACCTGCGTCGCGGAAATCACCGCGGTGGCGGTGTACATGGGCGTCTGGTTCCCCGATGTGCCGCGCTGGATCTGGGCCCTGGCGGCGCTGGTCAGCATGGGCACGATCAACCTGATCGCGGTGAAGGCCTTTGGCGAATTCGAGTTCTGGTTCGCCCTGATCAAGATCGTCACCATCATTGCCATGGTCATCGGTGGCGTCGGCGTGATCGCCTTCGGTTTCGGCAACGACGGCGTGGCCCTGGGCATTACCAACCTGTGGAACAACGGCGGCTTCATGCCCAACGGCATCAGCGGCGTGCTGATGTCCCTGCAGATGGTGATGTTCGCCTACCTCGGCGTGGAAATGATCGGCCTGACCGCCGGCGAGGCGCGCAACCCGCAGAAAACCATCCCGAATGCGATCGGCTCGGTGTTCTGGCGCATCCTGCTGTTCTACGTCGGCGCGCTGTTCGTGATCCTGTCGATCTATCCCTGGAACGCCATCGGCACCCAGGGCAGTCCGTTCGTGATGACCTTCGAACGCCTGGGGATCAAGACCGCCGCCGGTATCATCAACTTCGTAGTGATCACCGCCGCGCTGTCCTCCTGCAACGGCGGCATCTTCAGCACCGGGCGCATGCTCTACAGCCTGGCGCAGAACGGCCAGGCGCCGGCGACCTTCGCCAAGACATCGAGCAACGGCGTGCCCCGCCGCGCACTGCTGCTGTCCATCGGCGCCTTGCTGCTGGGCGTGCTGCTCAACTACCTGGTACCGGAGAAAGTCTTTGTCTGGGTGACGTCCATCGCCACCTTCGGCGCGATCTGGACCTGGGTGATGATCCTGCTGGCACAGCTGAAATTCCGCCAAGGCCTGACGGCTTCGCAACGTGCCGGCCTGCAGTACCGCATGTGGCTGTACCCGGTCAGTTCCTACCTGGCGCTGGCGTTCCTGGTGCTGGTGGTCGGCCTGATGGCGTACTTCCCCGATACACGTGTCGCGCTGTATATCGGCCCGGCGTTCCTGGTGCTGCTGACGCTGCTGTTTCATGTGTTCAAGCTGCAACCGAACAGCGTTTCGGACGGTGCAGCCAGTTCGGCTTCTTAGGTGCCATAGCGAAATGAAAAAGCCCGCAGGCGAGTGCTCGGCTGCGGGCTTTTTGTTGGCGCTGTCGCGGTTCTACGCCGTCACTGCCCGGGCCGGTTGCCCCAGTCGCTTGTTGAAATCCAGCCACGCCCCCAGCAGGGCCATCAGCCCGGCACCGACCAGCGCGGTGAACACCTGCATGGCGAAGGTATCGTCGGCCATGGCGTTGATCATGTCCGCCAGCGGCGCCAGCAATACGCCCAGGCAGAACACTTCCAGCGAGTAACGACCCATGCGGCAGGTCTGTTGGGCCAGCCAGTGATGTGTCCAGTTGCCCTTGGGCAGCACCTTCGCGGTGACATAGGCCAGCGCCAGGAAGTGCAACAGGCGCACCGGCGACAGATCGGTCTTGCTGATGGGGTAGATCAACTCGCTCAGCGCCGCCGGCACCAGGGCATCGTGGATTTGCGGCCAGCGCCAGGCAATGGTGAGCACGGCGCACACCAGCACATAGATGGCTGCGACGATAAACAGCGGCTGGCGGGACAGCGTCGGTGCCTGCGCGGGCTTGGGTTGCCGCGTGTAAATCGCCGCCGCGCCACCGAGTATGAACAGCAACTGCCAGGTGACGGGATTGAAGTACCACACGCCGTCGGCAATCGCCGCCAGGTTCCAGCCCAGCCTTGGCGCCAGCAGGTACACCGTCAGCGACGCCAGCACCACCAGCCAGGTCTTGCGCAGTAGCAACGGCAGCACCAGCGGCAGGCCGCCCAGCAGCACGATATATAACGGCAGCGGGTCCATCAGGTTCGGTTTGAAGCGCAGCAGCAGTTCATCCACCAGGGCCTGTTGCGGGTGGGTGACGAAGTGCGTCAGGCCCATTTCCTGGACCAGGTCACGCGTCTCCACATGGCTGTTGGCGAAGAACACGATGCCCATCAGCATCGCCAGCAGGAAAATATGCACTACGTACAGCACCCAGGTGCGACGGAGGATTTTCAAGGTAGCGAACCAGTAACCGTCGCGTTGCAGGATCTTGCCGTAGGCGAGGATCGCCGCGTAGCCGGCAAGGAACACGAAGACCTCGGCCGCATCGCTGAAACCGATGTTGCGCAGGGTGATCTGGCCAAGTGGGTTGTGGGGCACGTGATCCCAGAAAATGAAGATCAGCGCCAGTCCCCGAAAGAAGTCGATGCGCGGGTCGCGTCCGTTCAGCATGGCAGCGGGCTCTGTGGGCGAATGTTGAATATGACCGGCGCGGCTGTCGGAAATTGCACACCGCAGGTCGGCGGCGCGCAGGGTGGCGTGATTTTCCGGGAATTGCAAAAGCGGGCTATTACCAAATGTCACATTTTTCTGCTCACGCGCGCGGAGCGAGCCTTTCCGCGCGCGGGCAGGTCAGGTTGATTACTTGTCGTCGAGGAAGTGCAGGAGGGCGGTATTGAAGAATGCCGGGTCCTGCAGGAACGCGAAGTGGCTGGCATTGGGCAGGATCAGCAGGCCCGCGCCGGGAATGGTCGCCGCCATGTACTCGGTATTCTCGCGCTTGATCGCCTCGTCGTGGTCACCGTCGACGATCAGCACCGGGGTCTTGATCTTCGCCAGATCGGCGTCCGTCCAGTTCGGCTGGCTGGCCCACATATGGCTGATCTGCTCGACGAAGGCATCATATTCCTTCGGTGTCGGCGACAGCTTGGCGTACTCCTTGCCGGCTCGCTCGATGTAGGCGGCGAAGGTCGGGTTCTTCTCGACACTGTCTTTCACCCCCGCGGTCGTGCTGTTGGCGGCGAAGGCAAAGATCTTGCCGACACGGCTCGGATGACGCATGGCCAGGTCCAGGCCGAGGATTGCACCATCACTCCAGCCGACGATATCGGCCTTGGGGATTTTCAGGGTGTCGAGCACCGCGACCACATCATCGGCCATCAGGTCGTAGCCGTAGGGTTGCGCATCGCGCGAGCTGCGCCCATGGCCACGGCTGTCAATGCTGATCACCGTGTGTTTCGCCGCCAGGGCCTTGACCTGGTTGCCCCAGTAATCGGAGTTGCCGAGGCCGCCGTGCAACAGCACCACGGGCGAGCCATGACCGGTCTTTGTGTAGTAGAGCTTGATGCCGTTGACGGCGGCATAACCGGTTTTTGCTCCGGCGACAGGCGTCGGTGTCGGCGGCAGGATTTCCCAGCGCTCGGCGGCCTGGGCCAGGTTGAATGACAGCGACAGGCAGACAGCAACCAGCAAGCGATTTAGCATCGTGATCTCCAGCGTGTGAGAGGGCGGGATTAGCGGCGCCATGGGCGGATGAAAGGATGGCGCCGCTTGATCATAGAACCGATGCCACCCGTAAACCGAGGCCTGGGCTGCATTGTTTATAAAAAGTTTAACAGGCCGCCCTCAGTCGCCGGCCAGGCTGTCGAAGTGCCGGCCCGATCTCAGGCCGCGACCACTTCGTGGGGTTCGAAGCTGTCGGCCCGGGCCATCTGCCACATACGTGAATAGAACTCGCCGTTCACTTCGCCGGTGAGCAACTCGCCCGGCTTGAGGAACACATGCAACTGCGAGAACAGCTTGATCTCGGTGGCCGACATCCGTCGTACCAGATGCTTGGCTTCCAGCTGGGACGGGTGATCCAACCCCGCCGCCGCCAGCATTTCCGCCAGGGCCTTCAGGGTATTGCGATGGAAGTTGAATACCCGCTGGGCTTTGTCCGGTACCACCAGCGCCCGCTGGCGCAAGGTGTCCTGGGTGGCGACGCCGGTCGGGCACTTGTTGGTATGGCAGCTCTGCGACTGGATGCAGCCGATGGCGAACATGAAGCCGCGCGCCGAGTTGGCCCAGTCGGCGCCGATGGCCAGGACGCTGGCGATATCGAAGGCGCTGACGATCTTGCCGCTGGCTCCGAGCTTGATCTTGTCCCGCAGGTTCAGGCCGACCAGGGTGTTGTGTACGAACAGCAGGCCCTCGCGCATCGGTACGCCGATATGGTCGGTGAACTCCACCGGTGCCGCGCCGGTACCGCCTTCCTTGCCGTCGACCACGATGAAGTCGGGGTAGATGCCGGTCTCCAGCATCGCCTTGGCGATGCCCATGAACTCCCACGGATGGCCGAGGCAGAACTTGAAGCCCACCGGCTTGCCGCCGGACAGTTCACGCAGTTGGGCGATGAACTGCATCAATTCGAGGGGGGTCGAGAAGGCGCTGTGGCGTGACGGTGAAACGCAGTCTTCGCCCATCATGATCCCGCGCGTCTCGGCGATTTCCTTGGTCACCTTGTGCTTGGGCAGGATGCCACCGTGGCCGGGCTTGGCGCCCTGGCTCATCTTGATTTCGATCATCCGCACCTGCGGGTTCTGTGCCTGGGCGGCGAAGCGCTCCGGATCGAAGCGACCGTCGGCGGTACGGCAGCCGAAATAGCCGCTGCCCAGTTCCCAGGTCAGGTCGCCGCCGTTTTCCCGGTGGTAGGGGCTGATGCTGCCTTCGCCGGTGTCATGGGCGAAGTTGCCGAGCTTGGCACCCTGGTTCAAGGCCCGGATGGCGTTGGCACTGAGGGAGCCGAAGCTCATCGCCGAAATATTGAACACCGAGGCCGAGTACGGCTGTGTGCATTGCGGCCCGCCGACGATCACCCGGAAGGCGCTCGGGTCGCTCAACGGCGCCGGGCGCATCGAGTGGCCGATGAATTCGAAACCCGATTGGTACACGTCGATCAGGGTGCCGAAGGGCTTGTCGGCGCTTTCGTTCTTGGCCCGCGAGTACACCAGCGAGCGTTGGGCGCGGGAGAAGGGCAGGGCGTCGCTGTCGGATTCCAGCAGGTACTGGCGGATTTCCGGGCGGATGCCTTCGACCAGGTAACGGATATTGCCCAGGATCGGGTAGTTGCGGCGTACCGCGTGGGGACTCTGCAGCAGGTCGAACAGGCCCAGCAGGCTGAGCAGGCCGGTGACCAGGGTGAACGGCCAGAGCCAGTCATGTTCCAGGAACGGCAGGCTGGCGAGGGTAAAGATCACGCAGCCGGCAAAGAAGGCGTAGCGGCTCAGCAGGGACAGGCTCATACGGTTTCCTTGGGTTCGGACTCATCAGGTCGGTCAGGCATTCTGCGCCTGGAGAAAAATCGAGAACAACTCGGATTGGGATTTGATTCCCAGCTTGCTGTACATGTGTTTCTTGTGGACTTTCACGGTTTCGATGGAGATTTCCAGCTTGCGGGCGATTTCCTTGCTCGAACAGCCACTGAGCATCAGGCGTCCGACATCCAGCTCGCGGGCGGTCAGTTGCGCACCCTTGAGCTGTTGCACCGAGGCTTCCAGCTGGATGCGCCAGTCACCCTGTTGCGGTGTCGCCGGTACGGCGGTCTCTTCATGGACCTCATGGGGCAGGCGCTGGCGCAACAGGCCCAGCACCCAGGGTTGAATCAGTGACAGCAGGGCGATCTGTTCGGCGTTGAAGCGGCTGGTGGAGCCCAGCGACAGGCACAGGGTGCGGTCGTCGTCGAGCTGGCAATTGAACTGGATTTCGTCGGCCACCACATTCAGACGAAAGTAGCGCTGGTAGTACTCGGTCAGTTCGAAATGCTCCGGTGCCACTTCGGCCAGGCGATACAGGCCGGTGCGCGCGTGTTCGCGGCTGGCGATGTAGAACGGGTCCAGCAGGTACAGCCCCTTGAGGTAATCCTGGAACAACTGGTCGGGGCTGCCGTCTTCCCCCGGGCATTCGGCGAACACTTCCGGGCGCCGCTGGCTGCTGAACAGCAGGACCACCCAGCTGTCGAACGTCACGTACTGATCGAGCAGGCGCACCAGTTGCGTCCAGAAGTTCGGCCGGTCGAGGGCTTCGATCATTTGCCCCACCGAGCGGTGCCAGGCGATGTCATCCAACGACAGTGTCATTCGTCTACCCCTATCGAGTTACCCCGGCCGCGTAATTCCCATGGCCCGGCATGGGTGCGCATACTGAGGCCACACACAATGGCCGGGCACTTATTCTGCCAGCTCGGCGCCGTCATTGAGCCTGGCCGGCAACAGAAAACAAGGAATACCCATGAAAGTCGAACTTGCCCAGCTGGCTGGCCGGGACAACGATACAGCTTACAACCTCGAGCGGGCACTTGCCGCAATCGCTGCCTGCGCCGCCGATACCCAGTTGATCGTGTTTCCGGAAACCCACCTGATGGGCTTCCCGTCCGCCGAAACCGTGGCCGGGATCGCCGAGCCGCTGGACGGCCCGACCGTGCAGGCGGTGCGGCAGGCCGCCCGCGAGCGCAACCTGGCAGTGGTCATCGGCATGGCCGAGAACGATAACGGCCAGTTCTACAACACCACCCTGATGATCACCCCGCAAGGCATCGCCCTGCGTTATCGCAAGACCCACCTGTGGGCCTCGGATCGCGGCGTGTTCAATCCGGGCGATCGTTATGTGACCTGCGAGTGGAACGGCGTGCGCGTCGGCCTGCTGATCTGCTACGACATCGAATTCCCGGAAACCGCCCGCGCCCTGGCGCAGTTGGGCGCCGAGCTGCTGATCGTGACCAACGGCAACATGGACCCCTATGGGCCGACCCACCGCACCGCCATCATGGCCCGCGCCCAGGAAAACCAGGCCTTCGCGCTGATGGTCAACCGGGTTGAGGAGGGCGACGGTGGCCTGTTGTTCGCGGGTGGCAGCGCCCTGGTGGACCCGTTCGGGACCCTGCTCATGGAAGCCGGTCGCGAAGAGGGCCGGTTCAGCGTGGAATTGGACCTGGGCCAACTGGCCGCCGCACGCCGGGACTATCGTTACCTGGACGACCAGCGCCTGCGTTTGCCGGGCGAGGTCATCGAGCATGCCAACGGCGTGCGGGAATTGTTGATTCCGCAGATCTGATCGAGGGAGGCCCGGGCAGCGCTGTTGTGCTTCAGGGCCTCTTCGCGGGCAAGCCCGCTCCCACAGTGGCAGTGCAAGGCCTGGAGGGATGGGCCTGTCTGCCGTGGCGATGAGGGCCTGAAGGGATGGGCCTGTCTGCCGGGGCAGTGCGAGGCCTGGAGGGATGGGCTTGCCTGCAGGGCGTAATGCAAGGCCTGGAGGGATGGGCTTGTCTGCAGGGCGTGATGCAAGGTCTGGGGGGCTGGACGGGTCTGCAGGGACGATGCAAGGCCTGTGGGAGTGGGCTTGCCCACGAAGGCGCCGGCCCCGACACCACAGGATCTGAATGCTGCACTCATAAGAATTTTGTAGTACCGCTGCACCTTTGCCGAACTCGGCTCTGCCATAAATCCAATAACATTCGGAGTAGTCGCCTCATGGCTCGTTTGCAACGCACCCTTTCGTTGGGGTCGGTGGTGCTGTTCGGCATCGCCTACATGACACCGATCATTGTCCTCGGCACGTTCGGCATTCTCGCTCAATCCACCGCAGGCATGGTGCCGGCGGCGTATCTCGCGGCGCTGGTGGCGATGTTTTTCACCGCCATGAGCTACGGCCGCATGGCCGCGGCCTTCCCGGTGGCCGGCTCGGCCTACAGCTATGTACGCAAGGCCATCAGCCCGAAACTCGGTTTTATCGCCGGCTGGGCGGTACTGCTCGACTATCTGTTCCTGCCGATGGCGATCTGGCTGATCGGCGCGGCTTACCTCAACTCGGCGTTTCCCTCGGTACCGCAGGCAATCTGGGTATTGGCCTTTATCGTCATCACCAGCCTGATCAATATCGTCGGCCTGCGCCTGGCCAACGGCATCAATGCGCTGCTGATGCTGGTGCAGTTCCTGGTGCTGGTGGCGTTTGTCGCCCTGGCGATCCACTACATTGGCGGCGACGCCAGCAAGCCGCTGTGGACCCTGGCACCGTTCTTCAATGGCGACATGCAGATGCCGCTGGTGATGAGTGGTGCGGCCATCGCCTGCTACTCGTTCCTGGGCTTTGACGCGGTCAGCACCCTGACCGAGGAGACCCGCGATCCGCGCCGCACCATTCCACGGGCGATCATGCTGATCACCCTGATCGGTGGCCTGATTTTCGTCGGCGTGTCGTACTTCGTGCAGTTGGCTCATCCGGCGTTCGTGTTCGACAACGTCGACTCGGCGGCCTACGAGATCGCCCGCAATATCGGTGGCGACCTGTTCGTGACGATCTTCCTGATCGGCCTGATCGTCGGCCAGTTCGCGTCGGGCCTGTCAGCCCAGGCCAGTGGTTCGCGCCTGCTCTATGCCATGGGGCGTGACGGGGTGTTGCCGAAGTCGTTCTTCGGTGCCTTGAGCGAACGTTTCGGCACTCCGATCAACAGCATACTGCTGTGCGCCGTGGTGGCCTTGCTGGCGCTCAAGCTGGACGTGACCACTTCGACCTCATTCATCAACTTCGGCGCTTTCCTGGCCTTCAGCCTGGTCAACCTGTCGGTGATCTTCCACTACTGGATCGGCGGCGAGAAACGCGGTCCGCGCGAGCTGCTGCTGTTCCTGATCTGCCCGCTGATCGGCCTGCTGGCGGATTTGTGGCTGATGATCAGCCTCGATCACCTGGCGATCTACCTGGGCGTCAGTTGGTTGGCGATCGGCCTGGTGTACCTGGCGTTCCTGACCGGCGGCTTTCGCAAGCAACCACCGGAGATGGATTTCCAGGAAGCCAACTGAGCCAGGGCCCGGCCCTTGCTTGATCGTTTCCACGCTTTGCGCCCGCTTTTGTGACGCGGAGCGTCACGGGCTGCATTCCCACGCAGAGCGTGGGAACGATCATGCCCACGCAGTCCGCGGGAGCGGTCATGTGCCGGTCTTGCTCTGGCGGATCGGCAGCTCGACCCTGAAGGTCGTACCTGTTCCCAGCGCGCTGCGTACCGAAATCTGCCCGGCATGTTTCCGCACGATGCCATAGGACAGTGACAACCCCAGTCCGGTGCCCTGGCCAATGGGCTTGGTGGTGAAGAACGGGTCGAAGATCTTCTGCACGGTTTCCGGCGCCATGCCGGAACCGGTATCGGCCACTTCCAGCCAGACCCGCTCTCCCGACGCCCCGCCGCGCAGACTGATGGTGCCACGCTCAGGGCCTATCGCCTGGGCGGCATTGACCACCAGGTTCATGATGACCTGGTTGATCTGTGAGGGCAGGCATTCGATTTCCGGCAGTTCGGCGTAGTCCTTGATCACATCGGCCTTGTACTTGAGTTCGTTGGCGACGATGTTCAGGGTCGACTCTATCCCTTGCTGGAGATTGCTCCACTGCCACTCCTGGTTCGAGTCGACCCGGGAGAAGTTCTTCAGGTCCTTGACGATCTGTCCGACCCGCCCGATGCCCTCCTTGGACTCCTTGATCAGCAGCGGGATATCTTCCTTGAGAAAATCCAGTTCGACCTTTTCGCGCAAAGCCCGCAGGCGTGCGAGCAGTTCCTGCGAGGCGATGCCTTCCTCGGCGCTGCGGTAGGCGTCGAGCATCTCCTGCAGTTGATTGAAATAGCCGTCGAGAGTGCCGAGGTTGGAGCCGATGAAACCGATGGGGTTGTTGATTTCATGGGCGACCCCGGCGGCCAGCTGGCCGAGGGAGGCGAGCTTCTCCGACTGCACCAGCTGGCTTTCGAGCTGCTTGCGCTCGTCGATCTCGTGCTGCAGGGCCTGGCTTGCCTGCTTGAGGGCCTGGGTACGCTGTTCCACCAGCTCTTCGAGGGTGTGCATCTGCAGGTTGGCGCGCTGGGTCATTTCCCATTTGTTGGTCAGGGTATTGGCCAACTGCTGGACTTCGATATTGTCGAAGGGCTTTTTCAGGATCAGCAGCCGATCATGGCCATGCAGGCGCTCCAGCAAGTCTTCCCAGGAGTAGTCGGTATAGGCGGTACAGACCACCACTTGCAGGTTCGGGTCGACTTGCCACAGGTGCTCGATGGTTTCGGCGCCGTCCCAGCCCTGGGGCATGCGCATATCGACGAACGCCAGTGCATAAGGCTGTTCGTGGGCCAGGGCGTACTCGACCTTGGCCAGGCCTTCCTGCCCGCCATACGCGGAGTCGAGTTCAAACGGCTGGCTGCCGCCGGTCCTGGCCTCCTGGCCGAACAGTGCCGCTTCCATCAGGTCGAGGTCCGGGCTTTCGTCCCGTGCGGGCATCAGTATCTTGCGAAAGTCATCGTGGATCGACGGTGTGTCGTCCACCAGCAGGATGCGACGGTTCGAGTGTGTTGTCATGGGACCCCCACAGCGGTTTTCAAAGGTAATTCGAGGGTGAAGACCGCACCTTTTCCAGGGCCGTCGCTATGGGCGGTGAGGTGTCCGTTCATTTCGATCGCGGCCAGGGCGCAGCTGTGCAGGCCGAAGCCGTGGCCGTCCTTGCGGGTGGTGAAACCGTGGGCAAAGATGCGTGTCATGTTCTCCGGCAGGATGCCTTCGCCGTCATCCTTGACACTGATATGCAGGGTAGAGCCTTCGACTATCCGCACTTGCAGGGTCAGTTTGCGGGCGCGGTCGGACAGGCTGGACATCGCCTGCTTGGCGTTGCTGATCAGGTTGATCAGGATCAGCAGCATGCGGTGCTTGTCGGCCATGACCTGGGGCACCTCCTCGTAGTCGCGGACCACGGTGACATTGTGTCGGGTCAGGGCGCCGGAGTTCATGCGCAAGGCATCTTCGAGCAGTTCGCCGATGTGCAGCGGTTCTTCGAGGCTGGAGACCCCGGCATAGGACTGCTGGGTGGAAACGATGTCCTTGATGTGGTCGACGCTTTTGCCCAGTTGGCCCAGTTCGTCGGCCATGCTTTGCTGTTCCGTGGCGATGGCCTCGACAAGCTGGTTGAGGTAGCCCGGCAACAGCTTGCCCTTGGCGTCATGGGTGAGGAACTCGCCGAGGTCGTCGGCATGCTCGTTCATCAGCCCGACCGCACGCCCCAGGCCCAGCGCCTTGCTGGCGCGCAGCTTGCGGGCCACCAGGTCGGCGGAGATGTTCACGCTGTTGAGCACATTGCCGACGTTGTGCAGCACGTTGGTGGCGATCTCGGCCATGCCGGCGTGGCGGGCGGTATCCACCAGTTCGCTCTGCGCTTCGCGCAGCTCGCGGGTGCGTTCTTCGACCCGTTGCTCCAGGTATTCGTTGGCGGTTTGCAGGTCCCGGTTGATCTGGTTGATCTGAGCATAACTGCGGGCCAGGCGGCTGGCCATGTATAGCAGCAGGACAGCCATCAGCGCCGAGAAGATCAGCAGGTACAGATGGTATTGCTGGTCGATATGGTCGGCGATTTGCTGGTCCTGGTTCAACTGGTCGGTTATCGCATCCAGGCTCTCGGACACCGGTACGGCGGCGATATCGTCAAGCAGCGTGTTGACCAGGGGTTGCTCGCGCAGGATCAGTTGCACATGGTTGAGCAGGATGTCCATCGGCACCTTGAAGGCCGCGGGCAAGCGCTGCTGATCTACCGTAATCTGGTTGATCCCCAGCAGAATGTCGTTGGCTCGCTCGTCGGTGGTGGTCTGGGCAAACTCCAGGGTGCTGAGCAACAGGTCGTAGATATCGTTGGAAGTGGCCTGGAGCATCAGCTTGTCGTAGTCCTGCAGCCCGCTGAGCTGGCGCTGGATGTCGTCCTCCGCTGTCGGCAGGAACGCCAGGGAGTTGCGCAGCACCGCGTTATGCGACTTGAACTGTTCGACCAGCCGGCTTTTCTCGGCAAGCGCCTGTTCCAGGGTAGCCCGGCGATCCTTCCAGGCGCTGGAGCTGCTGCTTGCCTGCGTCAGCCCCAGGTTTTCGAACGTCTCCAGGTGTGTCTTCATACCGACCAGGGGCTTGATCAGCGGATCATAGTTGCGGGCCACCGCAATCCTTGCCTTGAGGATCTCTGTGTCCCACCGCGCATCCAGTTGCTTGGCATGGGCGATCAGATCGCGGGCACTGGCGTAGTCCTGGGTGCCTTCGCTGCGGGACATGAGGTAGAGGAACACCAGCACCGACGCCAACACGAGGGTGAGCAAGGGCAAGAGCACCCGGTTCAACAGGCGACGTGTCAGCTTCATAGCGGCTTGCCTCCCAGTTCACCGGTGAGGGTCTTGAGAAACAGAACGATCAGGCGTTTGTCCTCATCGGAAGGGATACGCCCCAGTTGGTAGGTGAACATCACCGTGACAGCCTCATCGAGAGTCTTGGCCGACGCGTCATGAAAGTACGGCGCGGTGAGGGCGACGTTGCGCAGGCTGGGGACCTTGAACACATAACGATCTTCCTCTGCCTTGGTCGTCAGATAGCGCCCCAGGTCGGCTTCGGTCGGGTTGCCGCGGGCCTTGAAGTAGTCGCCCATCACGCCGAATTTCTGATACATGTTGCCGCCGATATTCACTCCCTGGTGGCAGGCGATGCAGCCGTAGTCCTTGAAGCGCTGGTAGCCGTATTTCTCGTCGAGGGTAAGGACCTCGGTGTTGCCCTGCAGGTACTGATCAAACCGCGAGTTGGGCGTCAGCAGCGTGCGCTCGTAAGTGCTCAGGGCGTTCTGCACATTGACGGCGGTCACGCCATCGGGATAGGCGCCGCGAAAAGCGGCCTGGTAAGCCGGGTCCTTGACCAGGGTGTCGATGATGTTCGGCCAGGTGTTGCCCATCTCGATCGGGCTTTGCACCACCTCCTCGGCCTGGGCTTCCAGGCTCTCGGCGCGACCGTTCCAGAACTGGCGGAAGTTCAGTGCGGCATTGAGCACGGTCGGGGTGTTGATGCCGACAGTGGCGCCATGGAAACCGATGGACAGCGGCTTGTCATCGGCGCCACCTTTTTCCAACTGGTGGCAGGTGGCGCAGGACAGGCTGTTATTGACCGACAGGCGCTTTTCATTGAACAACTGGCGACCCAGTTCCACCCGGCGCGGGTCCTGTTGCGCAATATCCGGCAGCGGCTTGAGCGGTTCGTCCAGGGGCGCAGCCAGGGCAGGCAGGCACAGCGCCGTCCAGAGCAGCAACACAAGCGTTCCAGGTGATGACATCGCGTGCTTCCTTGGCGGTCAGGGCGGTGGTGTCAATCAGTCGTGTCCCGGCGTTTCGAAGCGCCGGTTCTTCAGCAGGCGGGCGAACTCGTCGGCTTCAACGGCTTTGCTGAAGTAGTAACCCTGGGCTTCTTCGCAGTCATGAGCCCTGAGAAAGTCCAGCTGTTCCAGGGTTTCCACACCTTCGGCGATGATGTTCAGGCTCAGGCTCTTGCCCAGGCTGATGATCGCGTTGACCAGTGCGGCATCGTTGCCGTCACCCTTGAGATTGCGCACGAACGACTGGTCGATCTTCAATACGTCGATAGGGAAGCGTTGCAGGTAGCTGAGGCTGGAATAGCCGGTGCCGAAATCGTCGATCGCCAGGCGGATACCCAGGGCCTTGATCTCACGCAACAACTCGACCGTGGCCTCGACGTTCTGCATCAGTACGCTTTCGGTGATTTCCAGTTCCAGCAGCCCGGGGGCCAGGCCGGTTTCCTCCAGCACCTGCTCGATACCCTTGAGAAAACCCCGCTGTCGGAAGTCGATCGCCGAGACATTCACGGACATGATGATGGGGGCCAACCCTTGCTGCTGCCAGCTCACGGACTGGGCACAGGCCTGGCGCAGTACCCAGCGGCTCAGCGGGACGATCAGGCCGCTGTCTTCGGCCACCGGGATAAACTCGCCGGGGTAGATCCAGCCACGTTCAGGGTGGCGCCAGCGGATCAGCGCTTCGGCGCCGACCACAATGCTCTGGCTCAGGTCCAGCTTGGGCTGGTAGTGCAACACGAACTCATCACGTTCCAGGGCCAGGCGGATACCGGACTCGATGGACTGCTGCTCGCGAGCGCGCTGGTTCATGTCTTCGATGAAAAAGGCGAAACCGTTGGCAGCGTGTTCCTTGGCGCTGCGCATGGCCGTTTCAGCCTTCTTGATCAGGCTCAGCGCATCCATGCCATCTTCGGGGTAGATGCTTATGCCCAGGCTTGCGGTGACCCGCAGATCATGCCCGGCCACCTCCAGCGGTGTGTTCACCGCGGCGAGGGCCTTTTCGGCGATCCCCTTGGTCTGGTGGGGATGGGCGATATCGGGCAGCACCAGGACAAACTCGTCGGAGCCGTAGCGAAACACCGAGTCCGACTGGCGCAACGCGCCGATCAAGCAGTTTGCTACATGCTTGAGCATTTCATCGCCGGCCGGATGGCCGAGCGCATTGTTGATGCGCTTGAAGCGATCCAGGCCGAGGAACATCACCGCCACCTGTTCATCGTGGCGCCGGGCCAGGGCGATCGCCTGGCCCAGGCGGTCACCGAGCAGGGTACTGTTGGGCAGTTCGGTCAGTACATCGAATTGCAGCAGGCGCGAGACCTGCAACAGTTCCTGGACCCGTTCCTCGATCGTCCGTTCCAGATCGGACATCCGTGTGGCCATGTCCTGGGCCAGTTGCCATTTCCAGGTCAGGGCACTGGCCATCTGGCGGATTTCCAGGCTGTCGAAGGGCTTTTTCAGGATCAGCAACTGATCGCCGAACTCCAGGCGGTCGGCCATGGATTCCCAGGAGTAGTCCGAATAGGCCGTACACAGGGCGATCTGCAGGTCCGGGGCGATCTTCCACAGCCGCTCGATGGTTTCCAGGCCGTCCCAGCCGGGTGGCATGCGCATGTCGATAAAGGCCATGGCGTAGGGGCGACTGGCGGCCTGCGCGAGTTTCACCAGTTCCAGGGCTTCCTGGCCCTGGTACGCGGAGTCCAGTTCGAAGGTCTGGCGCTGCGGCGTGGAAACACCGAACAGCAAGGTTTCGGTGGCGTCCAGGCTCAGTTCATCGTCCTGCTCCGGACCGAGGATCTTGCGAAAGTCATCATGAATCGAGGTGGTGTCATCGATGATCAGGATGCGCCGGTTGGCGGCGCCGGCCAGGACGTTCATCACTGCACCTCGCGATCGAACGGTGTTTCAGGGTTTATATTGCCCACCTGCAACAACTGCGAGGCGTGCTGGCTGTCGACGGCCTTGCTGAAGTAATAGCCCTGGGCGTTCATCGGTGAGCCGGTGGAAATCAGCGAGCTGCGCTGCTCCAGGGTTTCCACGCCTTCGGCGATGATGCCGATCCCGACTTCCCGGGCGAAGTTGATGATGGCACGCAGGGTATTGGCGCTCTCGGCATCCTGGGTCGCGTGATGGATAAACGACTGGGCCAGTTTCAGGTGATTGACCCGGTAGGTCCTGAGGTAGTCGAACGACGAATAGTCGGTGCCGAAATCGTCAATGGCGATCTTCACCCCGAGTTCGCGCAACTGCGGCAGCACGTCGTTCTGTGTCCATTTGGTCTGAGCCAGGGTCGCCTCGGTGACATCGAACTCCAGGTCCGCGGGCGAAATACCCCACTTGGCCGTGGTGTTCACCACGTCGCGAACCAGTTCGCCGCCACTCTTGAGTTGGACCAGTGACAGGTTGATCGCGATCACCGGCGGTGCCATGCCTTCGTCACGCCATTGGCGCATCTGCTGGCAGGCCCGGTCCAGCACCCAGTGACCGAGGGCGACGATGGTGCCGGTCTTTTCCGCCGCCGGAATAAACACATCGGCCCCGAGCAGGCCGCGTTCGGGATGGTTCCAGCGTACCAGCGCCTCCATGCCGAGGATCTTGCCGCTGGCCAGGTCGACTTCAGGCAGATAGTGCAACTCCAGCTCGTTGTGCTCGATAGCGTGTTTCAGGTCATTGGCAATGGCGACACGGTCGGTGACTTCCTGGTTGATCTCCTCGGAATGGAAGTGGTACTGGTTGCGGCCCTGTTCCTTTGAGCGGTACAGGGCCATGTCGGCCTGCACCAGCAGGGTGTCGGCATTATCGCTGTCCGGAGCGTAGGTGCTGATGCCGATGCTGACGGAGATCCGCACATCGTTGCCATCGAGGCTATAGGGTTCGACCAGGGCATTGCGGATCTTCGCCGCCAATGCCCCGGAGACGGCCGGGTCGCTCATTTCGGTTTGCAGCACGGCGAACTCGTCGCCGCCGAGTCGCGCCACGACGTCGGTTTCACGTGTACAGTTCTTGATGCGACGGGAGACTTCCTGCAGCAGCAGGTCACCCACCGGATGGCCGAGGGTATCGTTGATGCGCTTGAAGTGGTCCAGGTCGAGGTAGAACACCGCGAACGGCGAGGCGCCGCGCTGGGCGGCGGCGAAGCTCTGGTGCAGGCGCTCGATCATGGTCGAGCGGTTGGCCAGCCCGGTGAGTCCGTCGGTGCGGGCGAGCAGGGCGATCTTCTCCTCGGCCAGCTTGCGCTCGGTGATGTCGATGATGATGCCTTCGACCTCAAGCAGGCGACCTTCGCCATCGCGCACCGGCACGTAGCGGTTCTCGACCCAGCGCCAGTGGCCGTCGCCGGTGCGCAGGCGGTATTCGATGGAGGCACCCAGGGCGTCCTTGTCCAGGACCCGGGCCATGGCCGTGTCGACCTTGGCCTGGTCCTCGGCGTGAATCAGCACGTCGCGCCAATCGTCCGAGCCCACCAGTTCCTTGGCCACATGGCCGAACTTGGTGATGTTGTGGGAGATATACATCAGCGGAAACGACGGCTCGCCCCGCAGGCGGTAGAGAATGGTCGGGCTGTTCTGCACGATGATATTGGCATCGGACAATTCGCGGGTACGCTCTTCGACGGCTTGTTCGAGCTGGTCCATCTTCAGCGCCGCGTCTTCGGTCATCTGCCATTTGGCGGTCAGGGCGCTGGCCAGTTGGCGGATCTCGATCGCATCGAACGGCTTTTTCAGGATCAACAGGCGATCGCCCATGTCGACGCGTTCGTGCATGTCCTCCAGCGAGTAGTCGGAGTAGGCGGTGCACAGGGCGATCTGCAGCTTGGGGTCGACCTGCCAGAGCCGTTCGATGGTTTCCAGGCCATCCCAGCCGGGTGGCATGCGCATGTCGATAAAGGCCATGGCGTAGGGGCGATCCCCGGCCAGCGCCTGTTCGACCCTGGCCAGGCCTTCCTGGCCCTGGAACGCGGAGTCCAGTTCGAAAACGTATTGCGAACGGCTGACGGTGGTACCGAACAAGGCTTCCTCGGCCGATTGCAGGTCGTCTTCGACGACGTGCGGGCAGAGAATCTTGCGGAAGTCTTCATGGATCGACGCCGTGTCGTCAATGATCAGGATACGACGGTTAATCCGGTCCGCCACGCTGCTCATCACAGGGCCCGGATCGTATGACTGTCGAAATGTACCGAATGCATGCAGAAATCCTTTCCCGATGGGCACACAACGACTGCGCGCTCGACTGCCAGGAGCATAGATCGACTTGTGTACCGATGTCGAAATAGTTGCATCCATCGGTGGTCGCGGCGGCGATAAAAATCTACCCTAAGGGCGAAGACAGGGATCGTCGGCCATTTAGAGATCCCGCACTCGAAAGTCCTACGCTGACATGAGGTGCACCATGGATGAACCCGCCGTCGTTTCCGTGACCAGGCCCCGTGTCCTGTTGGTCGATGACGAAGAATCGATTATCAATAGCCTGCGCCGCCTGCTGCGCAGCCAGCCCTATGAGCTGTTCCTGGCCGACAGCGGGGCCAAGGCCCTGGAAATCATGGCCGGGCAATCCATTGACCTGGTCATCAGCGATGCACGCATGCCGAACATGGACGGTGCGACGCTGCTGGCGCGCATTCATGAGCTGTATCCCGCCACGCTGAGAATTCTGCTGACCGGTTATGCCGATATGGACATGATCATCAAGGCGATCAACGAAGGGCAGATCTACCGCTATATCAGCAAGCCCTGGAACGACGAAGAACTGATGCTGACGGTACGCCAGGCATTGGCATTCCAGCACTCGGAAAGTGAGCGTCAGCGTCTGCAAGTGCTGGCCCGGGAACAGAACCAGCAGTTGCAGACGCTCAACGCGACCCTGGAAAAACGCGTGCTGGCGCGCACCAGTGAAGTCCAGCAGACCGCCGACATGCTCGACCTGGCCTATGAAGAGCTCAAGCGCAGCTATGCGGTGACCGCCGAGGTGTTTTCGCGGATGGTCGAGTGGCGTCTGCCCCAGGACAAGCAGACCAACCGGGCGATCATCGATCTGGTGAAGGCCTGGTGCAAGGCCCACGAGATGGACGAAGCCGATACCCGTAACCTGGCCATGGCGGCCGCCCTGCACAATATCGGCAAGATGAGCTGGACCGACGGCATGATGGGCGCGCCGGCGGACCTGCTGCACCATACCGATCGCGAGCGTTATCGCAGCTATCCGAAACAGAGCGAGTCATTGCTGATGACCCTGGAGCCGATGCAGGACGCGGCCCGGTTGATCCTGCATCATCAGGAGCGCTGGGACGGCAGCGGTTTCCCCGACCACCTCAAGGGCGAGGCGATTCCCCACGGTTCGCGAGTGCTGAAACTGGCCGTCGATTTTGTCGAGTTGCAGCGCGGGCTGATTCTCGAACGGCAGATGAACAGCGACGAAGCCCTGGTGTTTATTCGCAAGTATGCGGGCCGCCTGTACGACCCGGAACTGGTCGAGGCCTTCGTCAAGGTCTGCGCCGACCACCTGAGTGACGTCACCGCCGGCGATCCGAGTGTCAAGGTCCTGGAGACCCGCGAGCTGGTGGCGGGCATGATCCTGGCGCGCAACCTCAATGCCGACAACGGCATGTTGCTGCTCAATGCCGGCAAGGTGTTGAGTGCTCTGCTGGTGGAGAAGCTGATCAGCTTCGAGGCCATGGAGAAAGCCAAGTACAGCGTTTTCGTCAAGGTGCCCGAGGAGGTGGCACAGCTGGAGCAGACAACCTGAACCTGCCCCGACGACGTGTAGGAGCCGGCTTGCCGGCGAGGCGTCCGGGTGGGCACCGCAAGGCTCGAAGGCCTCATCGCCGGCAAGCCGGCTCCTACAGTACGGCGTGCATCCGGACTTCCCGAGGTGTACGCGGTCGTTGTAGGGGCTGTGTTTGCGCTTGCCTGTCGGCCTCCCAGGATGTGATCCTGGCGGCCTTTTTCAGGACGGTGTCGAGACCATGACCGCCTTTTCCTCTTCCAGGACTATCCGTATCGCCGCCGCCCTGTTGATCGGTCCCGATGGCCGAACCTTGCTGGTGCGCAAGCGTGGCACCCAGGCCTTCATGCAGCCCGGTGGCAAAATCGAAGCCCATGAGCAACCGGCCAAGGCCCTGGCCCGCGAGCTTGAGGAGGAGTTGGGATTGCGCGTCGATCCCGCTGCCGTGCGCTACCTCGGGCAATTCTGCGCACCGGCCGCCAATGAGCCCGGTTTCGACGTCACTGCCGAACTGTTTCTGCTCACTATCACCGAAGCAGTCGAGCCTGCGGCCGAGATCGAAGAGGTGGTGTGGATCGATCCCGCTACCGACGGCAATCTGTGCCTGGCGCCATTGACACGGGACCTGATCCTGCCGTTTTATCGTGCCTCGCTGCAGGCCACTGTCTGATCCCGGCCGAACCTGTTTTTTGTCGAACAAGGACCGTCCATGATTCCCGCCCAAGAGTTGCTGCTGTTCGCCGCCGCCTGCCTGTTGATGGTCCTGACGCCGGGACCGAACATGATCTACCTGATTTCCCGCTCCATCTGCCAGGGGCCCAAGGCCGGGGTGGTGTCACTGCTCGGGGTGGTGGGCGGCTTCTTCATCCATCTGTTTGCCGCCGCGGTGGGGCTGACCGCAGTGTTCATGGCCGTGCCGGTGGCCTATGAAGTGCTCAAGTGGGCCGGTGCGCTGTACCTGCTGTGGCTGGCCTGGCAGGCGCTCAAGCCGGGTGCCCGCTCGCCGTTCGAGCCCCGCCAGTTGCCACCGGACTCGTCGGCGCGGCTGATCGCCATGGGCTTTCTCACCAGTGCCCTGAACCCGAAGATCGCGGTGTTCTACCTCTCGGTGTTTCCGCAGTTCATTACCCCGGAGCACGGTTCGGTATTCGCCCAGAGCCTGATGCTCGGCGTGACCCAGATCAGCGTCAGTTTCATCGTCAATCTGCTGATCGCGCTGTTCGCCGGCGGCCTCGCCGCCTGGTTCATGCACAACCCGCTGTGGCTGGCGGTGCAACGTTATTTCATGGGTTTCGTGCTGGCCGGGCTGGCCGTGCGCCTGATGCTCGAACAACGCCGTACGGCTTGAGCGGGAGTGATGGGTGTCAGCGGACCGCGCTGACGCCATCCAGGGTCGAGAACGAAGTGTCCTTGGCCGTCAGCAGGAAGTCGCGCATATAGGGGGCATCGAGCATGTCCGCGCGGATCGCCGCGTACAGCGTGGCGAACAGGCCTTTCTCACCCAGGCGCTTGGCCTTCACATAACCCCGTGAGCTGTATTCGTGCAGCGCCCAGTGGGGCATGCCGCAGACACCCCGGCCGCTGGCCACCAATTGCATCATCATCACCGTCAGCTCCGAGGTACGCACCTGGGCCGGTTCGATATCCGCAGGTTCCAGGAAGCGGGTGAAGATATCCAGCCGGTCGCGTTCCACCGGGTAGGTGATCAGGGTTTCCTTGAGCAGGTCCTCGGGCACGATATAGGCCTTGTTCGCCAGCGGATGCTGGTTGGCGACCGCGAGCATCGCCTCATAGGTGAACAGCGGCACATAGGTGATACCCGCCAGCTCCAGTGGGTCGGAGGTCACCACCAGGTCCAGGTCGCCGCGCGCCAGGGCCGGCAGCGGAGCGAAGGAAAAACCGGAGGCCAGGTCCAGTTCGACTTCCGGCCAGGCATCGCGGAACTGGTCGATGGTCGGCATCAGCCACTGGAAGCAACTGTGGCACTCGATCGCCATGTGCAGCCGCCCCGCGGTGCCGCCGGCCAGCCGCGCGATATCCCGTTCCGCCCCGCGCAGCAGCGGCAAGGTGGCGTCCGCCAGTTGCAGCAGGCGCAAACCGGCGCTGGTGAAGCGTACCGGCTTGGTCTTGCGCACGAACAATGGCATGCCCATGCGCTCTTCCAGTTCCTTGAACTGGTGGGACAAGGCCGACTGTGTCAGGTGCAGGCGCTCGGCGGCTTCCACCAGGCTGTCGGCTTCACGCAGGGCGTGCAGGGTTTTCAAGTGACGGATTTCCAGCACCAGGAGCTCCATGAGCAAAGTTTGTAATGAACGCGCAAGGGGTGAGTTTGTCTCATGCAGGGGCGGCTGTCGACCAGCAGCCGTCAGCCTCGGGGGCTGTGGCGTCTGATCGGTCGTCTTCGCTGGCAAGCCAGCTCCCACAGGGGCTACGGGTTCCACAGGTCCTGTGGGAGCCGGCTTGCCGGCGATGGCGTCCGGAAGGGCGGCGCAACACTCAAGGGACACATCCCTGGCAATCTTCATCAAACTGTCATTGAACTGTGGCAGCGCGCTTGAACAGATTTCATCAGACTCGCGCTCTACTGGGGTTCTGCGTTTCGGTGTTTTTTCATGCGTGTAGTTATTCTCCTGGCCGCACTGTTGTTCGGCCTGCCGTCCTTTGCGGCTTCTCGATGTGATGTCAATGTTCCAACCGAGCATGTCGACCTGGCTCAGGTCAGCCTGGCCTACCAGAGTATCGGGCGTGCCTCGGATCCGGCCTTGCTGCTGATCATGGGCCTGGGTGGGCAGTTGATCCACTGGCCGGATGAAGTGGTGGTCGCTCTCTGCCAGCAGGGTTTCCGGGTGATTCGTTATGACAACCGCGATGTCGGCCTGTCGAGCTGGCGTCAGGCGCCGGCGAGCGCCAACCTGACCTTCGAGGTCCTGCGCTACAAGCTCGGCCTGCCGGTGGCTGCGCCGTACAGTCTGACCGATATGGCCGGCGATGCGCTGGGCTTGATGGATGCCTTGCAGATCGAGCAGTTCCACGTGCTGGGCGCGAGCATGGGCGGCATGATCGCCCAGCATGTCGCGGCCATGGCCCCGCAGCGGGTCGAGAGCCTGACGCTGGTGATGACCAGTTCCGGCGCCGAAGGCCTGCCGGCGCCGAGTGCGGCCCTGGTGCAGTTGCTGTCGCGACGCAGTGCGCCGAATCGCGAGGTGGCGATCGAACAGCAGGCCGACCTGCTGGCGGCGCTGGGCAGCCCGGAGGTCCGCGATGACCGGCACAAGCTGTTGCAGCAGGCGGCGACGTCCTATGACCGGGCGTTCAATCCGGAAGGGGTGAAGCGCCAGATCATGGCCATTCTCGCCGAACCGAGCCGCGTGCCCTTGCTCAACCAGCTGCGGGTACCGACCCTGGTGGTGCATGGCACCGCCGATCCGTTGTTGCCGGTGATGCACGGGGTGCACCTGGCGGCGCATATCCAGGGCAGCCAACTGGTGCTGATCCCGGGGCTGGCCCACCGTTTCCAGGAGGCGTTCAAGGCGCCGTTGCTGGCGGCGGTGCTGCCTTATCTGCGTCAGCACCAGCAGGACGTCAGCCACTGGGCGCAACTCTGAGTCGGGTGTATCGTGCAGGCTTTACGGCGAATCAATGCCTGTGAGGTTGATCATGAGTACCCCGTTGAAAATCGATTTTGTCAGTGATGTTTCCTGCCCCTGGTGCGTGATCGGCCTGCGCGGCCTGACCGAGGCGCTGGATCGCCTGGGCGCCGAGGTCCAGGCCGAGATTCATTTCCAGCCGTTCGAGCTGAACCCGAAGATGGGCGCCGAAGGGCAGAACATCACCGAGCACATCACCCAGAAGTACGGCTCGACGCCGGAGCAGTCACAGAAAAACCGCGAGATGATCCGCGAGCGTGGGGCCGAGGTGGGCTTCAGTTTCCGCACCAGCGGCGACAGCCGTATCTACAACACCTTCGATGCCCATCGACTGTTGCATTGGGCCGGCCTGGAAGGGCGCCAGTACAACCTCAAGGAAGCCTTGTTCAAGGCCTACTTCACCGACCAGGGCAATCCGTCCGATCATGCCCAGTTGAGCCTGATCGCCGAGAGCGTCGGCCTGGACCGCCAGCGCGCCGAGGCCATTCTCGTCTCCGACGAGTATGCCGCCGAGGTCCGTGAGCAGGAGCAGTTGTGGGTATCGCGCGGGGTCAGCTCGGTGCCGACCATCGTCTTCAACGATCAGTACGCGGTGAGTGGCGGGCAGCCGGTGGAGACCTTTGTCGGCGCGATCCGGCAGATCATCGCCGAATCCGCCAAGGCCTGACCTTGATGGGGGAGCTGGCTGGTGCAGGAGCTGGCTGGTGTAGACGTGGGCTTGTGGGGAAATGGCTTGTTTGGGAGGTGGTCTTGTGGGAGGGGGCTTGCCCCCGAAGCTTTTGGCGCCCTTGAGGGCCTCTTCGCGGGCAAGCCCGCTCCCACACAAGCCCGCTCCCACACAAGCCATTTCCACACCAGCCCCTCTCACAGAGCTCCTTCCCGCGAGCCCCCTCTCACAGAATTCCTCCCTCAGGCGTTTGCTACCGTCGCTGCCCAGGATGTTCAGCGAATGATCTTGTCCACCTGGATCGCCAGCTTCTTCAGGCGATACCAGAAGCTGCGCTCGGAAATCCCGATCATCTGCGCCGCGGCGGCCTGGACCCCATTGGTTTCATGCAGCGCGGCGAGGATGTAGGCCTTCTCCACTTCCGCCAAGGCCGCGTCGAGGTCCTTCGGTACCGCCGCGCCGACGCTCAGGGCCGCCGCCGCGTTGCCCGGTTCCGCTGACTGCGGGGCAAACAGGTAGGCCGGCAGGTCGCTTTCCTCGATCACCGGACTGGCGGCGACAATGGTCGCCCGTTCCACGCAGTTCTGCAGCTCACGGATATTGCCCGGCCAGCTGTAGTTGGCCATGGCCTGCATGGCCTGCGGGCTGAAACCGCTGATGCGCTTGCCGGCGCTGGCCCCCAGCGAATGGGCGAAATGCCGGGCTAGCGGGGCGATGTCTTCGACCCGCTCGCGCAGGGCGGGCAGGGGAATCGGGAAGACGTTGAGGCGGTAATACAAGTCTTCGCGAAACTCCTTGTTCGCCACCGCTTCGAGCAGGTTCTTGTTGGTCGCGGCAATCACCCGCACATCGACCTTGCGTTCGCGCGGATCACCCACCGGCTCGATCACCCGCTCCTGCAGGGCGCGCAGGATCTTCGCCTGCAACGCCAGCGGCATGTCGCCGACTTCATCGAGGAACAGCGTGCCCTTGTCCGCCTGCATGAAACGCCCGACGCGGTCGGAGACGGCACCGGTAAAGGCGCCCTTGCGGTGACCGAACATTTCGCTTTCCAGCAGGCCTTCGGGAATGGCCGCGCAGTTCACCGCGACAAACGGCTTGTCGGCGCGGTTGCCGTGCTTGTGGATCGCCCTGGCGACCATTTCCTTGCCGGTGCCGCTTTCGCCGGTCAGCAGGATGGTGGCACTGCTGTCACGGACCGAGTCCACTGCTTGCAGGACCCGGCGGAAGGCCGGGCTGTCGCCCACCAGGCTGTCGATCTGCTGGTGTTCGTCGAGCTCGGCGCGCATCCGCGCGTTGTCGCGCAGGATGTCGCGAAACTGCAGGGCCTTGCTGACGGTGATGTCCAGCTCGTCGATATCGAAGGGCTTGGCGATGTAGTCGAAGGCGCCATTGCGCATCGACTGCACGGCGTTTTTCACGGTGCTGTAGGCCGTCATCACGATGACCGGCAACTGCGGAAAACGCAGTTTTATCTCGGCCAGCAGTTGCGGGCCGTCCATGCCGGGCATGCGCCAGTCGCTGATGACCAGGTCGATGTCTTCCTGATCCAGCACCACCAGGGCCTGGATACCGTTGCCGGCGGTGAATACCTGGATCTCGTTCTGGCTCAGGGCCGAACTGAGCAGGTCGCAGAGCTTGGGTTCGTCATCGACCACCAGCACCTTATGCGTCATCGTCGTGTTCCTCGTCATCCTCGACATCCAGGTCTTCGCCATGGGCCGGAATGTACAGCTTGAAGCTCGCGCCTGCATCTTTCTCGCTGATGCACTCGACCCGTCCGTCATGGTTTTCCATGATCGAGAAGACCTTCGCCAGGCCCAGGCCGGTGCCCGAGGCCTTGGTGGTGACAAACGGCGTGAAGATCCGTTCGATCATGTCCGGTTCGATACCCTGGCCGGTGTCGGAGACGCTGATGATGGTGTTTTCCTGGTCCTTGGCAATGCCCAGGGTCAGGCGGCCGCCCTTGGGCATGGCGTCGATGGCGTTGAGGATCAGGTTCAGGCAGGCCTGCTTGAGTTGCCGGGCGTCGGCGTACAGGGTGGCGCCGGGTGCCTGGTCGTCGATCCGTGCATCGATGTTGTGGGTGGCCAGCTCCGGCGCACAGAAACCGAGGATCTCCTCGGCCAGTTCCCGTGCCGGTTGGATCGAGCGGATCGGCGCGCTCGGCTTGGCAAAGTCGAGGAACTCGGTGATCAGGTCGTTGATCCGCGACACTTCGCTGATCACGTATTCCAGGTGGCGCTTGTCGGTATCCGGCAGGTTGGCCCTGCGGTGCAGCAATTGGGTGGCGGTCTTGATGATGCCCAGCGGGTTGCGGATTTCATGGGCCAGGCCCATGGCGACCTCGCCCAGCGCGTGCAGGCGATCGCGGCGGCGCAGCTGGGCTTCGAGATGGTGCAGCTCGCCCAGGCGTTCGGTCATGTGGTTGAAGGTATGGCTCAGCTCGGCCAGTTCGTCGCTGCCGGTGACCGGAATGCGCTTGCTGTAGTTGCCGGAGATCACCGCCCGCACGCCTTCGGAGAGGCCGCGCAACGGTTGGGTCAGGCGCTGCGAGACCAGCCAGCCGACGCTCAGGGACAGCGCCGAGCCCATCAGGAAGATCAGGATGAACAGGTTGCTCTGGTTGACCAGGCCGACCAGGCTGCTGTGGCGCAGCAGGCCGCTGAAGATCACGCCCTGCAGGTCACCGGTATCGTTGAAGATCGGCCAGTACAGGCCGCTGTAGCGGTTGGTGAACAGTTCGCTGGGCAGGCGGGTGTCACGCAAGGTCTTTTCGATTTTCGCCGGGATCTGCAACGGGTGGTCTTCGAAGCGCTGGGTCGAGAAAATCTCGGAAAAACCCTTGGAGTTCGCCAGGTACAGGCGCAGGTCGAGGGAGTGCACGTCCGCCACGCTGTTGAGGAAGCTGCTGTCCAGGTAGGTGGCGATCAACAGTTGGTAGTCGACGCCTTCCTGCGAGGTCTGGAAGGTCGAGACCACCACGCCGGTCGGTACCCCGGCGACCTTGATGGTCTGCAGGACCGCATTGGGCGCGAGGCTGATCTGGCTGACGATATCGTCGGGCTCGGTGGTGAACACCACCTTGTGGTCCTGGGTGCGGATCAGTGCCACCAGGTCGATGCCCATGGCATCGGCGATGTCGGCGGTAAGCTTGTCGTGCTTGGCCGCCTGGCGTGAGGTCGGCGGCCGGGTGTAGAGCAGGAACAGTTGCGCGACCCGGGCGTTGTCACGCTGGATCTCGCTGATCTCGTCCTTGACGATCTTGGTCGACTCCTGCAGCCAGATGCGCACGTTGCTGTCGAAGATCTGCGACAGGGTGGTCGCCGCCAGTTCGGCGGCGATCATGGTCGGCACCACGCTGACCAGCCAGAACGCCAGCAGCAGTTTGCGTTGCACACTCCAGCGCGAGATCGAGAAGGGGCGACGTTTACGGCGGCGTTCTGGAGTAGAAGTCATCAGGTTTCGCTTATCGCAGCAGCCATGGCAGGGTCGAATCGGTCCGGGCGGATAAACAGTTTGACCAGTCGTAGGACATTGTTGATCAGCCAGTTGCGATGGTGAAAGAACAGGTTGTTGCCCTGGAAGGTACAGCCCAGGCGAATCTTGCTGGCATAACCGGCCTGGCCGCATTCGTAGAGGGGGATGCCCTCACGGATACAGTACTCGACATTGGCCAGCCAACTGCGGAAATACAGGTTGTGCTCGCGGCTCTGATTCAAGTCATGGCCGAAGAATTTGTCGATCAGCCGTTCGCCGTCCAGCAGGATCAGGTTGAATGCCACCAGTTGCTCGTCGATCCAGTAAAGGACACAGGCCGCACGTTCGTCCAGGTGTTCCAGCACGCTGGTGAAGTAATCCGCCGGCAGGCGTTCGAACTGGGTCTCGCTGCGCTCCAGGGTCGCCTCGTACAGCCGCATGATCTGCGGCAGGACGTCATCGATATTACGTCGCCATTCGATCCGCGGTCCCGGCGCCCGCAGCTTGCGCCGCAGGTCCTTGCGGGTGGACTTGCCCAGGGTGCCCAGGTACGCGTCGACCGAACCGAACGGGATCGGCAGCAGCGCGCTGGGCAGGCTGAGGACCTTCTGGAAACCGGTGGCCTTGCAGCTGGCATTCCAGTCGTCGTCGGCGCTGGGCGCGTCCTTGACCGCGGTCAGGCGGATTTTCAGCGCCGTGGCGTCCTCGCGGGCCAGCACCAGCAGGCGCTCCAGCAACGCCTGGCGCTGTTGCGTGGGGACATGGCTGGCGGTGCCGGCACTGCAGCGTTCCGCCACCGGCGAACCGATGGCGTAAAGGGGAAATTCGAGCAAGCCCGGCAGGATCCGATTGATCCAGCCGGTAATGCGTTTACTGGTGCCTTGCACCGTGGTGTCGAGCTTGTAGCGGGTGATGAAGGCGGGGGCGACCGCCAGCAGCCGACCCTCCTCGAACAGCGCCAGGTAGCGCCATTCGAAGTCGTCGATGCGGGCTTTTTCCACCGCCAGGTAGTACTCCCAATTCTCCAGCGCACCCGGGAAACAGTCGTTCCAGGCTGCGCGTTCAATCGCCTCGATGCTAGAGAAGGCTTGGGCGGTAATCACGGGTCTTTCCTTAGGCCAGTTGCCGGTAGTCTTCGCGCACGCTCGGGACGTCACTCAGACGTTCGATGAAGTCGGCACTCAACTCGATCACTTCGCGGTACTGCAGGTCGACAGTGATCATGTGGTAGCAATTGTCGAGCATGACCTTGGTGACAGGGCCACCCAGGTGACGTTCGACGTAGTTGGCGTTCCACGGGCTGGTGATATCGTCCTCGACGGAGTGGATCACCAGCGCCGGGGTCTTGATCGACGGCATGCGCCGCATGACCACGGCGTTCATCCGGTGCAGTTCGCGCACCGTGATGCCTTCCATGGTCAACAGCCCGGCATCGCTGCTCTGGCCGGCTTTCATCTGGCGTTCGACAATCGCCCGCAGGCGTTCGTTCTTGATGCCATACGGCGGCTTCTCCTCGAAACGACAGATATGCACGCCGAACGGAATCTTCATCAGCAAGGGCGTCAGGAACGCCAGCTTGTGGATGCTCCAGCCGTCATAGCGCAGGGTGGTCGAATACATCAACAGGCCGGCCACTTGCCCGGGGAACTCGGAGGCCACGTACATGGACATCACCGCACCCATGGACAAGCCGCCGACGAACACCTGGGCATGACGCTGCTGCACACCGACGAACGTCTTGCGCACACCTTCGTACCAGTCCCGCCAGCCGGTGGCCTGCAGGTCCGCGTTGCCGCCGCAATGGCCGGGCAGGGTGGGCACGTAGACCGTGCAACCACCGCGCTTGACCAGGCCCTGGGCGACCCGGCGCAGTTCCGCCGGGGTGCCGGTCAGGCCGTGGATCAGCAAGACTCCGACCGGACCGTCGCCGAGGACGAAGCCCGCGTCGCCTTCGCCCAGATCGATCGCTGCCATGTTCACCGCTTCATGGCCCGGTTCAGCAACTGCTCGAGCAGTTTCAGGCCCAGGTCGATTTCCGCGTAGCTGATTTCCAGCGACGGCGCCAGGGTGATCACGTTCTTGTAGTAGCCGCCGACGTCGAGGATCAGGCCGAGTTTCTGACCGTCAACCACCATGTCGCCCTTCATGCCTTCCTCGACCATATAGTCCAGGGTGGCCTTGTCCGGGGTGAAGCCGTCGGTGGTGCAGATTTCGCAGCGCAGGGCCAGGCCCAGGCCATCGACGTCGCCGATGATCGGGAAACGTTTCTGCAACTCTTGCAGGCCGTCGAGGAAGTACTTGCCCTTGGCCATGACCATCGCGCCGTAGTCGACTTCGCTGGTCATCTTGAACATTTCCAGGCCTACCGCGGTACCCAGCGGGTTCGAGGCGAAGGTGGAGTGGGTCGAACCTGGCGGGAAGACCTTCGGATTGATCAGCTCTTCACGGGCCCAGATGCCGCCCAGCGGGTTCAGGCCGTTGGTCAGCGCCTTGCCGAAGACGATCACATCCGGCTTGACGTCGAAGTGCTCGATCGACCACAGCTTGCCGGTACGCCAGAAGCCCATCTGGATTTCGTCGACGACCATCAGGATGCCGTGCTGGTCGAGGACCTTCTTCAGCTCGCTGTAGAAGTTCATCGGCGGGATCACGTAGCCGCCGGTGCCCTGGATCGGCTCGACGTAGAACGCCGCGTATTCGCTGGAGCCGACTTTCGGGTCCCAGACGCCGTTGTATTCAGTCTCGAACAGGCGGGCGAACTGCTGCACGCAGTGGCTGCCGTATTCTTCCTTGGTCATGCCTTTCGGGCCGCGGAAGTGGTACGGGAACGGGATGAACTGCGCACGCTCGCCGAAGTGGCCGTAGCGGCGACGGTAGCGGTAGCTCGAGGTGATCGAGGACGCGCCCAGGGTACGGCCGTGGTAACCGCCTTCGAAGGCGAACATCAGGCTCTTGCCGTTGGTGGCGTTACGCACGACTTTCAGCGAGTCTTCGATGGACTGCGAACCGCCGACGTTGAAGTGCACGCGACCGTCGAGGCCGAACTTGTTCTTGGCGTCGACCGCGATCATTTCCGACAGTTCGATCTTGCCTTTGTGCAGGTACTGGCTGGCGATCTGCGGCAGGGTGTCGATCTGTTGCTTGAGGGCGTTGTTCAGGCGTGGGTTGGCGTAGCCGAAGTTGACCGCCGAGTACCACATTTGCAGGTCGAGGTAGGCCTGGTCTTCGGTGTCCCAGACGTAGGAACCTTCGCAGCGGCTGAAAATGCGCGGTGGCTCGATGTAGTGGACGGTATCGCCGTAGGAGCAATATTTGGCTTCTTTTTCCAGAAGCACCTGGTCTTCGGCGGTAGCGATACGAATCTCAGACATGGTGGAAGAGTTCCTGAGTTTGTGAAGAGTTTTCAGCGCTGTCGAGCGCGAAAGTGGTGGCATTGGCGGCTTCGCTGCTCGGCAGCAGGGCCAGCAGTGCCGGGAGTTCGGCGAACGATTCGAAACGCACATGGGGGATGCCGTTGCGTTCGCAGTGTTCGGCCAGGCGGTCCTTGGCGAACACGAAGTCGGCGGTCGAGGCCACGCACATGTCCGATTGACCGTCACCGATCACCAGCACGCGCTTGCCCTTGGGCGTGGACTTGCATTTGCAGTTGCCGGAAGCGGCCCGGCAGGCGTCGCTGGAATAAGGGAAGTCGATGCGCCAGCTGTTCTGGTCGACCTGACGCAGGCGGTTGGCGAGGATCGGTAGCAAGGTCACGTAGTTGCGTGACAGAATCCGCGCGATGCCTTGTTCGATACCGTCGCTGACCACTTCGATGGTCGCGCCCAGGCTCATCACATGGTCGACGAAATCGGGGAAGTCCGGATCGATGTCGATGGTGTCGAAGTAGGCCAGCAACTCGGCGGGCGTTGCCTTGACCAGCGCCAGTTGGCGGCTGAGGCATTCACGCGAACCGATGTGACCGTCCAGCCATTCCTGTTCGATCGTTTCCCAGCTCGGGTCGGCGAATTGTTCCAGGATGTTGTCGATCGCGTCGGTGCGGGAGATGGTCCCGTCGAAGTCACACACGATATGCCAGTGCATCATCTGCAGTTACCTGTTGAATAAGAGCGCACTTTGCGCATGCCAGGTGCCAGAGCACGGAGCGTGCCAACCGACCGCAACGCCAGTATTCGCGGGCTCTCCCCGGTGTTTGTATTGGAATGAGTACAAAGAGCTACAAATTTTGTAGCTTGCTACAAAGAACATCAGTGCTTGCCTACACGGCGTGCGCTGGTGATTGATGCGCGCATGTTCAGAACAAGGAAACGATTCATGGCCAGGTTTACCTCCACATTGCTGCTTGCCGGCTTGGTGTCCCTGAGCGGCTTGAGCACCGGCGTGCTGGCCGAGGAAGGGCTGACCGGGCAGATCGGTGCCGGTATCGGCTATCAGCCCCACGACCCCACGGGCAGCAGCTATGACACGGTGCCCTTGCCTTACCTGGACCTGGATTGGGGTGACGTCAGCCTCAGCGGCGACGACGGCCTGACCTGGGATGCCTTCAAGGACAGTGGTTTCACCGCCGGGCCGTTCATCAACTACCTGCCGGGTCGCAATTCCGATGGCGACCTGCGCGGCTTGCGCAATGTGCCGAACATGGGCCAGGTCGGCGGTTATGTGCAGTACGCGCCGGCCGATTTCTGGCGGGTATTCGTCCAGCTGGGCAGCGCGGTCGGCGGCGGCAACGGCCAGGGCGGCCTGCTCGGCAAGATCGGCGGCGAGCTGGGTTATCCGCTGGGCATGGGCATCATCGGCAGCAGCAACCTGAGCGCGCACTTCGCCGATGCCCGGCAGACCCGGACCTTTTTCGGCGTGACCGCTGAAGAGGCCCAGGCCTCGGGGATCGAGCAGTACAAGCCGGGTGGCGGCCTGCAGAACTATACCCTGACCCAGAATTTCGCGATTCCGCTGGGCGGCGCCTGGTCACTGATGACCAGTGCGAGCTGGATCCACCTGGTGGGTAACGCCGCCGACAGCAGCATTGTCAAAGAACGTGGCGACAACAATCAGGGCCAGGTACAGACCGCCATCAGCTACAAGTTCTAAAGCTGCCTGCACGACGATCATGCGCAACTGAAAACAGGTTAGCCTGATCGTCGCCTGGCGAGTTTTTGCAAAGAACGCAAAGCTGGTCTGGTGTTTGCAGCGACGCCCCGGAAATCATTTTCCGGGAAGTTTTTCAGATGGCTCGTCCTGCTTATCGCCTGTTGGCCTATTCGCTCTGGGACCTGGTGCCCATTGCCATGGCGCTGGCGCATTTCTCCTTTGTGTTGTGGCTGGTGTTGGGCTTTCATGACCAGTCCTGGTGGATCATCATCCCCGCGGCGCTGCTCTATGCGGTCAGCCTGTCGTGGAGCATCAACAGCATCTCCCACAACCAGATCCATAATCCCTACTTCACCCCGTACTGGCTGAACCGCGGGTTCGACCTGTTGCTGTCGTTGACCATCGGGTTTTCGCAGACGATGTACCGCGATATCCACAACCGCCACCATCGCGGCAACTCCGATTTGCCACGGGAGGACGGGACCACCATCGACCCGTTGTCGATCTACCTGCACGGCAAGGATGGCCAGCCGGACAATGTCTGGGCCTACACCTTCCTGAGTTTCTTCCGCGATGACCCCAAGGCCTATTACGAGGAAATGAAGCGCAAGCATCCGGCGGATGCCCGTTGGGTCAAGGTCGAGATCTATGCGACGGTGGCGTTCTACCTGGCGCTGGCGGCCTGTGACTGGCGCGCGGTGCTGGTGTTGCTGCCGTTCTGGTACCTGGGGCAGTCGCTGTCATCGCTCAATGGCTACTACGAGCACCTGGGCGGCAACCCGGACCTGCCGATCGCCTGGGGCGTCAGTTCCTACAGCCGGCTCTACAACCTGATCTGGATGAACAACGGTTATCACGCCGAGCATCACTACCGGCCGAAAATGCACTGGACCAAGGTCAAGGCATTCCATGCGCAGATCAGGGACCAGCAGCGGGAGGCGGGGGTGAAAGTGATTCCGGTATCCCATGGCCTGGGCTTTCTGGTGAAACACTTGTAGGAGCCGGCTTGCCGGCGATGAGGCCCTTCTGATCGTTCCCACGCTCCGCGTGGTAACGCCGCGATGGACGCTCTGCGTCCGCTTCTGTGACGCAGAGCGTCACGGGCTGCATTCCCACGCTGGAGCGTGGGAACAATCAGGACTGCAAACCTCTGGCGGGTGTTTTTTGCTGGCCGTTCTCAGTTCTTCTCGCCTTCTGCCAGCAGCGCGATCCCGCCGACAATCACCAGCACGCCGACCCAGTGCAGCACACTGATCTGCTCGCCCAGGCCCAGCCAGGAGCCGAGCAATACCGCGACGAACACCAGCGAACTCAGTGGGAACGCCAGGGACAGGCTGCTGCGGCGCAGGATCAGCATCCACACGAAGAACGCGCCGATATAGCAACTGATCGCCACCCAGACACCGGGGTTGACCGCGACCGAGGCCAGCCATTGCAGGTTGAAATTCATCTGCCCCAACTGATCGCCGCCGACTTTGGTGGCGATCTGTCCGGCACTTTCGAATGTGATCAGCAGGGCCCACAGCACGATCGTGCCGAAGCGCCCGTGGAGCCAGTCCACGTGCTTGGAAGTGCTCATAAATCCGTTCCTTCAAACATGAATTAAGCCTCAGCTACCGGCAATGGCGACCAGCATGACGCCCAGGGTGATCACCAGCGTGCCCATCCAGCGGCGCCGGCTGACGGTTTCCCCCAGCACCAGCTTGCCCGCCAGGACCACCCCGCAATAGGCCAGCGCGGCGGAAGGGAACAGCAGGCTCAGCGGCGCCCGCGACAGGGCTTCGAGCCAGACCAGGAATTCGACGGCGTAGGCGCCGATACCGCACCACAGCAGCGGCGCATTGAACACCTGGCCCCAGAAGGCATTCAGGCGAAAGCCGCCTTCGAGCTCCGGCAGGCGGTCCAGGCCGATTTTGAAACAGAGTTGGCCGACCACGTCGAGGACAATGGAAAAGGCTACCAGCAGAACAACGGTCAGGGTCACGGAAACAGCTCCTCGAACAGCGTGATCAGCGCCTGGTTGGTGGTCGCGTTGCGTTGCAGGTCGGCAGCGCTCCAGCGTTCGGCGGGCGGTTGATCGGATTTGGCTTCCCAGCGCTTGAAGGCATTGCTGAAGGCCGGTTTGGCGAATTCGCCGCAGATATCGATGCCGAGGATGCGCTTGTGCGCCGCCAGGGCCCGGATGGCGTCGAGCAGGTGGGTCAGGCGCATGCCGCCCTGGTCCCAGTTGGTGGCGGCATCTTCGCTGGCCAGCACGTCCTTGTCGATGGTGATCCAGATGGCTTCGGTGGGCAGGCCCCGGATCAGTTGTTCGAGGAAGTCCGGCCAGTGTTCGTCGGCCAGGTTGCGCCAGTGCAGGTGGTTTTCCTGCTGCTGGTGGCCGGCGCCGTCGCCGATCCGTCCCCAGACCTTGGACGGCGCGTGCTGCCAGGGAAACAGTTGCAGGGCGCCACGGCGCAGGGCGCCGAGGTTGCCGCCGCGCAGTTGCGGGGTGTCGAGGTCTTCGCTGCACGGGCCGAGGGTGACGATGCGCATGATGTTCGGCAGCTTCAGCGCGCGGTTGACCCACGAACCGCAATGCCGGCGTGGCGCCAGGTGTACCCAGTCGGGGTGGTTGTCGAAGTGGATCAGGCTGACCGGTTCCGTCAGGTTGCCGAGGAAGGCCGGGGTCAGGTGGTGGTAGTCGCCGGAACCGACAAAGTAGATCTGCGGTTTGCCGGTGGCGGGCGCCGGAAGCTGGCGCAGGCGTTCGGCAAAGCGGCGGTATTGGCGTTCGGTGGTCCAGAGTCGCAGTTTGGGCCCCAGGTCCAGCAGGTCCAGGCGTTTCGCGCGACCGCTGTCGAGCAGGTGCTGGATCGGCGCCTGGGCCGTCAGGCTGTGGTCGAGATCTAAAATGTTCACAACGTCGATTTATCCGTGGCAGCGCCCGCACATCAAAGTACCTGGCCAGGCTGAAAGGCAGGCAGTGCGGGCTTTGCCGGGTAAATGCAAAGGACGGGCCAGCCGTGTAGTGGGCGTTTGCATGCGCCGATACACCTGTAGGAGCCGGCTTGCCGGCGATAGCATCCTTGAGATCAACGCCGGACCCAAGGTCCTCATCGCCGGTAAGCCGGCTCCTATAGGGGAATGTATGCCGGCGAAGGTGCTTGACCGCGCAAGCGCAGGTCCGTATCAGTGGCTCAGGCCGTATTTCTTGACCTTGTCGAACAGGGTGGTCTTGGCCATGCCCAGTTCCTGGCTGGCCTGGGTCAGGTTGCCGCCGCTGCGCTGCAGGGCATCGTTGAGCAGGTTGCGTTCGAAGGCTTCGACCGCTTCGGCGAAGCCCAGGCCGCCGGTGCTTTGCGCGCCGGTTTTCTTGAAGGCCGGCAGGCCGAGGGCGAAGCGTTCGGCGACATTGCGCAGTTCGCGTACGTTGCCCGGCCAGTCATGGCTCATCAGGTTCGACAGGGTCTGGTTGTCCAGCTCCGGCGCCGTACGGTCAAAGCGCAACGAGGATTGCTGCAGGAAATGCTCGAACAGTTGCAGGATATCCTCGCGCCGTTCGCGCAGTGGCGGCAGTTCCAGGGTCACCACGTTCAGGCGGTAATAGAGGTCGCTGCGAAATTCGCCGGCCTTGCCCAGTTCGTCCAGGTCGGACTTGGTGGCGGCGATCACCCGACAGTCCACTGCCACGCTCTGGTTCGAGCCCAGGCGTTCCAGGGTGCGTTCCTGCAGGACCCGCAGCAGCTTGATCTGCAGCGGAATCGGCATGCTTTCCACTTCGTCGAGGAACAGCGTGCCGCCATGGGCGTGTTCGATCTTGCCGATCCGCCGTTTGCCGGCACCGGTGAAGGCATTGGCCTCGTGGCCGAAGATCTCGCTTTCGAAGAGGTTTTCCGGCAAACCGCCGCAGTTGAGGGCAACGAACTGTTGCGACTGGCGGCGACTGAAGTCGTGCAGGCAGCGGGCGACCAATTCCTTGCCGGTTCCGGTTTCTCCCTCGATCAGCACGTTGGCCGAGGTATCGGCGACGTTGGCGATCAGTTCCCGCAGATTCTGCATGGCCGGGGAACGACCGATGATCCGCCCTTCCAGGGAATCGCGTTCGGCCAGTTGCCGGCGCAACGACCAGACTTCCCGCGCCAGGCCGCGTTGCTCCAGGGCGCGGCGGGCGACTTCGACCAGGCGCTCGGGAGAAAAGGGTTTCTCCATGAAGTCGTAGGCGCCGCTGCGCATCGCGCCGACGGCCATGGAAATATCGCCATGGCCGGTGATCAGCACCACCGGCAGGCTGCGGTCGCGGGCCTTGAGGCGGGTCAGCAGTTCCAGGCCATCGATACCCGGCAGGCGGATATCGCTGATGACGATGCCGGCAAAGTTGTCGCCGATCCGCGCCAGGGCTTCTTCGGCACTGCCGACGCCTTCGCTGGGAATATCCTCCAGGGACAGTGCCTGCTGGCAGCCGAGCAGCACATGGGGATCGTCTTCGACGATCAGGACGGTCAGGTCGTTGTTCATATCGGCTCGGCCTTGGCAGGGTTGACTCGCGGTAAATGGAGGACGAAAGCGGTGCCGCCGGTGGCCGGGTGTTCCACGCCCAGGTGGCCGCCGGCTGCCGCGGCGAGGCTCGCGGAAAGGGTCAGGCCCAGCCCCAGGCCCTGTTCCCCGGGCTTGGTGGTGAAGAAGGGTTCGAACAGGTGCTTGCGCGCTTCGAGCTCGATGCCATGGCCGTTGTCGCGCACCAGCAGGCGATACTTGCCTTCGACGAAGTCGCCTTCAAGCCACAGCTCCGGCAGCGGCTGGGCCTGCATGGCATCGAGGGCATTGCCGATCAGGTTGACCAGGATCTGTTCCAGGCGCGTCTGGTCGATCGCCAGCTGGACATCGTCATAGTCGCGATGGCTTTCCAGGTGCAGGGCTTCGATACGGCTGTTGAGAACCTGCAGCGCCGCCTCGATGGCCTTGCCCAGGCTCGCCTCGCCCTTGTCGTCGCCGCGGCGCGCAAAGGAGCGCAGGCTGGCGGTGATGCGACCCATGCGATCGATCAGTTCGTTGATGGTCCGCAGGTTGGTGCTGGCGGTGTCCAATTCACCGCGCTCGAGGAAACGCACGGTATTGCCGGAGAGCGTACGCAAGGCTGCCAGCGGCTGGTTCAGTTCATGGGCGATGCTGGTGGACATCTGGCCGATGGCCGCCAGCTTGCCGGCCTGGACCAGTTCGTCCTGGGCCCGGCGCAGGGTTTCCTCGGCCTGGCGCCGTTCGCGGATCTGGTCCTTGAGACGGTCGTTGCTGGCGCGCAGGTCGACGGTGCGTTCGGTGATCCGCCGTTCCAGCTGGTTGTTGGCTTCCTGCAAGGCTTCGCGGGCGGCCAGGCGGGTGGCGATGACCTTGCGCCGTTCGTTCCAGGCGATCAGCAGGAACGCCACCAGGGCAAAGGCCACGGCCACCAGGATGCCCTGGTTGGCGGCTTCCCGGCGCAGGTCCTGCAACGGCGTGAGCAGGGTGAAATGCCAGGGTGTGTCGACGAGGCCGCGGGTCTGGGCCAGGTAGCTGACATTGTCGCCATCCTTGACCAGTTCGCTGTTGGCGGGGAAGGTCAGGGTTTCCACCCCTTCGGCGAGGCGCTCGCGGGCCAGGGGCTGCAGTTCGTTCAGCGGCCACCAGTAGTATTGCAGGCTGCGGGCCAGGCGTTCCTTGATCTCCGGGGTCAGCGGCCGGACCGACTTGAGGCGCCGGGTCGGGTCGCTGGAGAGAATGATGATGCCGTTCTCGTCGCTGACGAAGGCTTCCAGGCGTGCCCGCTGCCAGCGTTCTTCGAGGGCTTCGAGGCGGACCTTGATCACCGCCACGCCGATGATCTTGCCTTGTTCCTCAAGCCCGTGGGCCAGGTAGTAGCCCGGTTCGCCGAGGGTGCTGCCGATGCCGTAGAAACGTCCGGGCTGGCCGCGCACGGCGTCCTGGAAGTAGGCGCGGAACGACAGGTCTTCGCCCAGGTAGCTGTCGGCGTCGCGCCAGTTGCTGGTGGCGAGGACCCGACCAGAGGTGTCCAGGACATAGATGGCCCGGCTGCGACTGCGGCGATTGAGGCCTTCTAGGTACTCGTTGACGGTCTGGCGGTGTTCGGCGTCGGGATCCTTGAGCAGGGCCGAGACGCTGGATTCGAGCTCCAGCAGGCTGGGCAGGTAGGTGTATTTGCTGATCTCGCTCTCGACGGTCCGGGCATGCAGCTCCAGCGCCCGTTCACCGCTCTCGCTGAGGGTGCGGATGCCATAGTGTTCGCTGATGCGATAGCCGGCGTAACCCAGGCCGATCATCAGCAGGATGACCAGGGGCGGCAGGAACAGGTGGCGGATCAGGCGGGGTTTCACGGCGAGTGATGGCGGCGTCGCGCGATAGGAATTGGGGTCGCATTTCATCACAGATGCCTTGGGTCAACCAGATCGTGTTGCCGTGGGGACGCATGATCGGTGTGTACGCGGAACCTGTAGGAGCGGGCTTGCCCGCGAAAGCGATACGGCTCGCGACATCGGCTGTCGCCTGGAATAACGCCTTCGCGGGCAAGCCCGCTCCTACCTATACGTGCTCGCGCGCCTTTGCAGGTGCGCAAGCCTGGTCGTTTCAGTGCTGCAGGATTTTCTCGAGGAAGTGCTGCGCACGATCGGAGCGGGCGCTGATGTCGCCGAAGAACTCGTCCTTGTTGCAGTCTTCGATGATCTTGCCCTGGTCCATGAAGATCACGCGGCTGGCAACCTTGCGGGCGAAGCCCATTTCATGGGTCACGCACATCATGGTCATGCCTTCATGGGCCAGTTGGACCATCACGTCGAGCACTTCGTTGACCATTTCCGGGTCGAGCGCCGAGGTCGGTTCGTCGAACAGCATGACGATCGGATCCATCGCCAGTGCCCGGGCAATCGCCACGCGCTGCTGCTGGCCACCGGAGAGTTGGCCGGGGTGCTTGTGGGCATGGGCCGAGAGGCCGACGCGCTCAAGCAGTTGCAGGCCTTTCCTGGTTGCCTCTTCCTTGCTGCGGCCCAGGACCTTGATCTGCGCGATGGTCAGGTTCTCGGTGATGGTCAGGTGCGGGAACAGCTCGAAGTGCTGGAACACCATGCCTACCCGCGAACGCAATTGCGGCAGGTTGGTCTTCGGGTCGGCGATGGAGGTGCCGTCGACCACGATGTCGCCTTTCTGGAAGGGTTCCAGGGCGTTCACGCACTTGATCAGGGTCGACTTGCCGGAGCCCGACGGGCCGCAGACCACGACCACTTCACCCTTTTTGACTTCGGTGCTGCAATCGGTCAGCACCTGGAAGTCGCCATACCACTTGTTGATGTTCTTGATAGAGATCATACGGCAAACCTTTTTTGCAGACGCTTGACCAGCAGCGAGGCGGCAAAGCTGATTGTGAAGTAGACCAGACCGGCGAAGATCAGGAACTCATTGGAACGGCCGACGATGTCGCCGCTCGAACGCGAGGCGTTGAGGAAGTCCACCAGGCCCACGGTGTAGACCAGCGAGGTGTCCTGGAACAGGATGATGCTCTGCTGCAACAGCAGCGGGGTCATCTTGCGGAACGCCTGGGGCAGGATGATCAGGCGCATGGTCTGGCCATAGCCCATGCCCAGCGCCTGGGCGGCGCCCATCTGGCCCTTGGGGATCGACTGTACGCCGGCCCGGACGATTTCGCAGAAGTACGCCGCTTCGAACATCATGAAGGCCACGATGCAGGAAGTGAACGCACCGATCGGTGTGTCTTCGCCGGTGATCCAGCGCAGGACGAAGGGTACCGCCAGGTAGAACCAGGTGATCACCAGCAGCAGCGGGATCGAACGGAAATAGTTGACGTAGGCCCCGGCGATCCGCGACAGCAGTTTGTTGTGGGACAGGCGCATCAACGCCAGGAGGGTGCCGATGATGATCCCGCCGACGACGCCGAGGATCATCAGTTGCAGGGTCATCAGCATGCCGTTCCACAGGCCGGGAATGGCCGGGACGATGTCACTGAAGTCGAATTCCATTATTTACCCCCCACGGAGATCAGGCCGGGCACCGAGACTTTCTTCTCGACCACGCGCATGAGCAGCATCAGGCTCATGTTCAGGGTGAAGTAGATCAGCGTCGCCAGGGTGAAGGCTTCGAACAGGTTGGCGGAGAATTCGGCGGTCTGCTTGGTCTGCGCCAGCAGTTCCATCAGGCCGATCAGCGAGGCCACGGACGAGTTCTTGAAGATGTTGAGGAATTCCGAGGTGAGCGGTGGAATGATGATGCGATAGGCCTGGGGCAGCAGCACGTTCCAGTAGATCTGTGGCAGCTTGAAGCCCATGGCACGGGCGGCCGCTTCCTGGCCGCGTGGCAGCGCCTGGATCCCGGTACGTACCTGTTCGCAAACCCGCGCGGCGGTGAACAGGCCGAGACAGATGACGACACTGAGGTAGGCCGAGGTGGTCGGGTTCAGGTCCTGCTTGTACCAGTCCTGCAGGTTCTGCGGCAGCAGGTCGGGCACCAGGAAGTACCAGATGAACAGCTGGACCAGCAGCGGCACGTTACGGAACAGCTCCACGTAGCAGGTCGCGATGCCCGATACGATGCGGTTTGGCACAGTGCGCATGACGCCCAGAATGGAGCCAAGCAACAAGGCGATAATCCATGCCACGACAGCGATGGCGATGGTCCAGCCCAGGCCGGCGATGTACCAGTCGAGATAGGTCTCGCTGCCCACGCCGGTGGACTTGAAGAACACGCCCCAGTCCCAGTTGTAATTCATTAGGGTCTCCCCTCGGATTCGATCGATGTACAAGCACGTGCTTCCCGGGACTCCGCCCCGCCTGACTGCGTTTGTCAGGCACACGCGCACCGCTCGCGGTCCGAGTGTTGTTCCATGCAATCAATAAGAAGCCAGTACAGCAGGTGGTCAACAAACCTCCAGGACTGCCTCGGCAGTCCTGGAGACAAGGTTAGTCGCGACTCAGATTTTTACTTCAGGCGCCGGCTTGTCGCTCGGATTGGAGATCAGTTCCTTGACCTTGTCGCTCATCGGGAAGTTCAGGTTCAGGCCTTTCGGTGGAATCGGGCTTTCGAACCATTTGCTGTAGATCTTGTTGATCTCGCCGGATTTGTAGAGCGCAACGATGGCGTCATCCACGGCTTTTTTGAAGGCCGGGTCGTCTTTGCGAACCATGCAGGCATAGGCTTCGAAGGACTGTGGAGTACCGGTGATCACCCAATCATCCGGTTTCTTGGCCTTGGCTTCTTCACCGGCCAGCAGGGCGTCGTCCATCATGAACGCCACGGCACGGCCGCTTTCCAGCATCTGGAAGGATTCGCCGTGGTCCTTGGCGGAGATGACGTTCATGCCCATCTGCTTGTCGGCGTTCATCGCCTTGATGATGCGCTCGGACGTGGTCCCGGCGGTGGTCACGACGTTCTTGCCCTTAAGGTCGGCAAAGTCTTTATAGGATGGGTTGCCATCCTTGTCTTTCTTGACCAGCAGGCGGGTGCCGATTTCGAACATGTTGATGGTGAAGTCAACTTGCTGGGCGCGTTCGGCGTTGTTGGTGGTGGAACCGCACTCGATGTCGACGGTGCCGTTCTGGACCAGCGGAATACGGGTCTGCGAGGTGACCAGGTTGTACTTGGCCTGCAGGTTGGGTTTGTTCAGGTCTTTTTTCAGCGCTTCAACGATGGCCAGTTGAATATCGTGGGAGTAGCCCACTGGCTTGCCGGAAGCATCCGCGATGTAGGAAAACGGAATGGAGCTGTCGCGATGCCCGAGGGTGATGGTGCCGGACTCATTGATCTTCTTCAGGGTGCCGGTCAGTTCGGCGGCGAAAACTGGAGTGCTGATCAGAGCGGCAGCGATTGCTGCGCCCAGGATATGGGGAACGATGCGCATCAGATAATTTCCTCGAGATTGTTTTTTTTATGGAGCCGTTCAACCGACTCGCGGATACCTCGAACGGTTCGGCCGGCTCAAGGGCGGGCAGAACATTCGCTCAGAAGTGTAGAGCATGAGTCATGCCAGGCCAGGAGTAAGAGCCTTAGCTATTGATTTAAAAGGAATTTAAGTTCTTTTTTGGGCGGCGGGGCGAGGCTGGCTGTCCGGTAAGCCGAATACTGGCCAGTGATGGCGTTCGGAAAGCCGAATGGGGGATGGGCTATAGGCTTGGCTTATGTTCAGCGCTTGTGATGATTGCAGGAGCGGGCCGTGGTAGCGGCGATATTTTGCGGTGAAACGCAAACGTGCAGGAGCCGGCTTGCCGGCGATGGCGTCCGGATAGACGCTGCAAGGCTTGAGGGCCTCATCGCCGGCAAGCCGGCTCCTGCAAAGGCGGTCCTATTGACCTGAAATCAGGCCGCTTCGATCTTGCTGCGGTTCTGTTCGACCTTTTCGAGGTAGTCCTGCAGTTTTTGCTGTTCTGCCGGGCTTGTGAACAGGCCCAGCTTGCTGCGGCGCCAGAGAATGTCCTGGGCGCTGGTGGCCCATTCCTCGCTGCACAGGTAATCCACTTCGCGGGTGTACAGGCCGCCACCGAGGTGCTCGCCGAGGTCGCCCAGGTTCTGCACGCCGTCCAGCAGGCGCCAGGTGCGGTTGCCGTAGCTGGTGGCCCAGCGGCGGGCGATTTCGCTCGGTACCCAGTCGAAGCGGCTGCGGATCGCCTGGGCCAGGGCCTGCGGCGTGGTCATCTGCTCGCCGCCGGGCAGCGTTGCGGTGGCGGTCCAGCTCGGGCGCATCTGGGTGAAGAATGGCAGCAGTTGGGCCATCGCCGACTCGGCCAGCTTGCGGTAGGTGGTCAGCTTGCCGCCGAATACCGACAGCAACGGCGCTTCCCCGGTATTGGCCGACAGGGCCAGAGTATAGTCGCGGGTCACCGCCGAAGGGTTGTCGGATTCGTCGTTGCACAGCGGCCGGACGCCGGAGTAACTGTGCAGGATATCGCCGAGGCCCAGTTGCTTCTTGAAGTGGGCGTTGACCACCTTGAGCAGGTAGTCGGTTTCCACTTCGGTAATCGCGACCTTGGCCGGGTCGCCCTGGTATTCACGGTCGGTGGTGCCGATCAGGGTGAAGCGTTCCAGGTACGGAATGGTGAACACGATGCGCTGGTCTTCGTTCTGCAGGATGTGCGCATGTTCGCCTTCGTACAGGCGCGGCACGATCAGATGGCTGCCCTGGATCAGACGGATGCCGTAGGGCGAGTCCAGCTTCAGGTCATCCTTGATGAATTTGGCGACCCACGGTCCTGCCGCGTTCACCAGTGCCTTGGCCTGGATCGAGAAGCGCGCGCCATCGGCGCGTTCCATCTCCAGATGCCACTGGCCCTTGCTGCGGCGAGCACTGACGCAACGGGTGCGGGTATGGATATGGGCACCTTTCTCGCGGGCGGCCATGGCGTTGAGTACGACCAGGCGGGCATCGTCGACCCAGCAGTCGGAATATTCGAAGCCTTTGCTGATCTCGGCCTTGAGCGGGCTGTCGGCACCGAACTTCAGGCTGCGGGAACCGGCGAGTTTTTCGCGCTTGCCCAGGTGGTCATAAAGGAACAGGCCGGCACGGATCATCCACGCCGGGCGCAGGTGCGGGCGGTGCGGCAGGACAAAACGCATCGGCTTGACGATGTGCGGTGCCTTGGCGAGCAGCACTTCGCGCTCGGCCAGCGCTTCACGCACCAGGCGGAACTCATAGTGCTCCAGGTAGCGCAGGCCGCCGTGGATCAGCTTGCTGCTGGCCGACGAAGTGTGGCTGGCGAGGTCGTCCTTTTCGCAAAGGAACACCGAAAGACCGCGACCGGCTGCGTCCGCGGCAATCCCGACACCATTGATACCACCGCCAATCACGGCGATGTCATAGATCTCGGCAAGGGGTGGTGCAGGCAAGGTGCTGGGGTTCATCGGTGAGCCTCGCGTTGGTCATTCTATATTTGAATTCGAACATTTATGTTCATTTTCGAAAATAGTAGCGGATAAACGCGCACACGACCACCCGGACTTGATTGAAAAAATTGATCAAGACGGGCCGAAAGGAAAATTATCGAACATTGTAGGGCGATCGACGATGCGCCCGGACGGGATATGGCGGCATGATCGTTCCTGCGCTCCGCGTGGGCATGCAGCCCGTGACGCTCCGCGTCACTTGCAGGACGGACGCGGAGCGTCCAGTAAGGCGTTCCCACGCGGAGCGTAGGAACGATCGTCAACGATCAGCGATTGAAACTCAGACCACTTCCAGGCGGATCTTGTGCTGGTTGAGCAGTTGCGCCAGGGCCGGGACCGGGGCCTGGTCGGTCACCAGGCAGTCGATCAGGGTGATCGGCCCCAGGCGCACCATGGCATTGCGGCCGAATTTGCTGGAATCGGCCGCCAGGATGACCTGGCGGGCATTGGCGATGATCGCCTGGGAAACCCGCACTTCCTGATAATCGAAATCCAGCAGGCTGCCGTCTTCGTCGATGCCGCTGATGCCGACGAGGGCGAAGTCGACCTTGAACTGGTTGATGAAGTCGACGCTGGCCTGGCCCACCACGCCGCCGTCGCGACGGACGTTGCCACCGGCCAGTTGCACTTCGAAGTCGTCCTTGGCACTGAGGATCGACGCCACATGCAGGTTGTTGGTGATGATCTTCAACTGGTTGTGGTTGAGCAGGGCGCGGGCAATGGATTCGGTGGTGGTGCCGATATTGATGAACAGCGAGGCGTGATCGGGGATCTGCGCGGCGATGGCTTCGGCGATACGCTGTTTTTCATCGCGCATCTGGTCGGCGCGCATGGCGTAGGCGGTGTTCTCCACGCTGGAGTCGTAGGCGGCACCACCGTGGTAACGGCGCAGCAGGTTGGAGTCCGCCAACTGGTTGATATCGCGGCGGATGGTTTGCGGGGTCACGACAAATAACTGGGCCATTTCCTCGATGCTGACATAGCCGCGTTCGCGGACCAGTTCGAGGATTTGCTGCTGGCGGGGAGGCAGATTCATGGGGCGTCCTTTTGGGCTGCCGTACAAATTCTTCCATCATGCCGCAGGAAGGACCGGTCTGCCACTTGCAGGGCCAATGAATCGTGGATGGACGGTGGTTGCGTCGTAAATCGGGCAATGTTTGTCGGTTAAGTCCCGAAAGCGGATTCCCCTGTAGGAGCCGGCTTGCCGGCGATGAGGCCCTTGAGCCTTGCTGCGCCTCTCCCGACGCCATCGCCGGCAAGCCGGCTCCTACCAGAGGGGTGTCCGGATTAGTGGTTGCCTTCGTGCGGTTCCCAGTCGCGGGTACGGCTCACGGCTTTTTTCCAACCGTCATAGAGTTTTTCCTTTTCGCCTTCGGCCAGTTGCGGTTCGAACTCACGCTCGATCACCGCCTTGCCGCGCAACTCTTCCAGGCTGCCCCAGAAGCCGCACGCCAGGCCGGCCAGGTAGGCGGCACCGAGGGCGGTGGTCTCGCGCATTTGCGGACGCTCGACGTGGGTGCCGAGGATGTCGGCCTGGAATTGCATCAGGAAGTTGTTCGCTACCGCGCCACCGTCCACGCGCAACGCCTTGAGGCGCTCGCCCGAATCCTGCTGCATGGCGTCCAGTACGTCGCGGGTCTGGTAGGCGATCGACTCCAGCGCGGCTCGGATGATGTGGTCGACACGCACGCCACGGGTCAGGCCGAACAGCGCGCCACGGGCATAGGGGTCCCAGTACGGCGCGCCCAGTCCGGTAAAGGCCGGGACCAGGTAGACGCCGTTGCTGTCCTTGACCTTGTTGGCGAAGTACTCGGTGTCGTGGGCATCGTTGATGATCTTCAGCTCGTCACGCAGCCACTGCACGGTGGAACCGCCGTTGAACACCGCGCCTTCCAGGGCATAGGCCACTTCGCCGCGCGGGCCGCAAGCGATGGTGGTGAGCATGCCGTGGTTGGATTTCACCGCCTTGGTGCCAGTGTTCATCAACAGGAAGCAGCCGGTGCCATAGGTGTTCTTGGCCTGGCCGGGCTCCACGCACATCTGGCCGAACAGGGCGGCCTGCTGGTCGCCGGCGATCCCGCCGATGGCAATGCCGCTCTTGGTACGGCCGTAGATTTCCGAGGACGACTTCACTTCCGGGAGCATTTCCCGGGGAATGTCCAGGAGTTCGAGCATCTTCGCATCCCATTCCAGGGTGTGGATGTTGAAGAGCAGGGTGCGCGAGGCGTTGGTGTAGTCGGTGACGTGGGTCTTGCCACCGGTGAATTTCCAGATCAGCCAGCTGTCGACGGTGCCGAACAGCAGCTCGCCGTTGCGTGCGCGTTCGCGGCTGCCTTCGACATTGTCGAGGATCCATTTCAGCTTGGTCCCGGAGAAGTACGGGTCGGTGACCAGGCCTGTGGTTTCGCGGATGTAGTCTTCATGGCCGTCGCGCTTGAGCTGCTGGCAGATCTCGGTGCTGCGACGGCATTGCCAGACGATCGCGTTGTAGATCGGGCGGCCGGTGGTCTTGTCCCAGACCACGGTGGTTTCACGCTGGTTGGTGATGCCGATGGCGGCGACCTGGTCATGGTGCAGGCCGGCCTGTGCCAGGGCCTCGACCATCACCGCGCTCTGGGTGGCGAAGATTTCCATCGGGTCGTGCTCGACCCAGCCGGCCTGTGGATAATGCTGCTGGAATTCACGTTGGGCGGTGCAGACCACATTGGCGTCGCGATCGAAGATGATCGCCCGGGAGCTGGTCGTACCCTGATCGAGGGCAATGATGTAGTTCTTATTCTGAATGTCGGTCATTTTCGATTGCCTTGGACTGAAATAGGGAAAAGTTGAGTCAGCAGGCACCATCAGGGAGAACGGTGCCGGCAGGGTCGGACGTGTTGCGGTGTTTCAGGAAGCCTGGACCTTGTTGGCCGCGGTCGTCGGTTCATCCTCTACAACGGCGGCACTGGGCAGGTGGCGGGCAATCATCCCGCGATACAGCACAGCGCCAAGGCAGGCACCGACAATCGGTGCAAAGATCGGAATCAGGAAATACGGGATATCGCGCCCGCCGGTAAAGGCTATTTCACCCCAGCCGGCGAAGAAGGTCATCAGCTTCGGACCGAAATCCCGTGCCGGGTTCATCGCAAAGCCGGTCAGCGGGCCCATCGCACTGCCGATCACTGCAATCAGCAGGCCGATCAACAGCGGCGCCAGCGGACCGTTGGGCAAGCCGTTGTTGTCGTCGGTCAGGGACATGATCACGCCCATCAGGATGGCAGTGATCACCACTTCCACCAGGAAGGCCTGGGCGGTGGTCAGGGCCGGATGAGGGTAGGTGGAGAACACCGACGCCAGTTCCAGGCTGGCCTGCGAACCACGGATCATGTGGTGAGTCTGTTCGAAATCGAAGAAAAGATTGCTGTAAAGCGTGTAAACCAACGCGGCGGCACAGAAGGCACCGGCGACCTGGGCGAGGATATAGAACGGCAGTTTGCGTTTTTCGAAGTCGGCGAACAGGCACAGCGCAATGCTGACGGCCGGATTGAGGTGAGCGCCGGAAACGCCAGCGGTCAGGTAGATCGCCATGCTTACGCCGATCCCCCAGATGATGCTGATTTCCCACAGACCAAAGCTGGCACCCGCGACCTTGAGCGCGGCAACACAACCTGTGCCGAAGAAAATCAATAATGCGGTACCGAGAAACTCGGCAATGCATTGTCCCGACAGCGACGGTTGTTTCAAAGCAGTGGTCATTGGATACCTCGATTTTTGTTGTTGTCTGACGCCAATCCCGATGGTTGGCGTGGTCTTTCGTCGACTTGCGGGGATCCCCATCCCTGAAAGCGGTTTGCCGCTGAGTACTGTTGGTGTAGGACTATGATCTTCAGATTCGAAAAAATATAGACAAGAAACACTGCTGTCAAAGGTCGAAAGTGAACTATCGTCCACATTCTGACTATTGATCGTGTGAATGAGGTGGTTTTGTCTGTCGGGCCCTGGTGATGGATACGTTGCTTTCGGCGTGTCCAGTCCCCTGAGATAGAGGCTTGCGAGTGTGTAATAGAGCCTTTTGCCCAGCGATGGCCTAAAATCCGGGCTTACCTTCCTATCTGTCGGGAACGATCATGACGCCTGCCTTGGACCTGCTGAAAAAAGTTCGTGCCGAACATCGTGTGCACAGTTACGAACATGATCCGAAAGCCGCTTCCTATGGCCTGGAGGCCGCGGAAAAACTCGGGCTCGCGCCGGCCCAGGTGTTCAAGACCTTGCTGGCCAGCAGCGAAAAAGCCGAATTGCTGGTGGCGGTGGTACCGGTCGTCGGAAGTCTGGATCTGAAGGCCCTGGCCCAGGCGGCAGGGGTCAAGAAAGTCGAAATGGCCGACCCTGCCGCGGCCCAGCGAGCCACCGGCTATCTGCTGGGCGGTATCAGCCCGCTGGGGCAGAAGAAGCGCCTGCGGACCTTTATCGACCAGAGTGCGCAGTCTTTCGCGAGCATTTTTGTCAGCGCCGGGCGTCGCGGCCTGGAGGTGGAGTTGGCGCCGGCAGTGCTGGCCGAGCATACCCAGGCGAAGTTCGCCGATATCGGTCGTGCCTGATTGGCGGGCTGCGGCTGTATGGTGGAAATCGGACGTCTCTGTCACTAGGCGTCGAGCGACGTCGTCGTCATGCTTGTGAACTAAAGACAAGGAGAGGACGTCATGCAGCTTGAATTTCACCAGGTCGACGCTTTCAGTGAGCGCCCCTTCGGCGGTAATCCGGCCATGGTCTACCGGCTCGACGCCTGGTTGGCCGACGAACTGATGCAGCAGATTGCCGCCGAGCACAATCTGGCGGAAACCGCGTTTGTGGTCCGCGAGGCATCGGGGTGGCGCATTCGCTGGTTTACGCCCACTACTGAAGTCCCGCTCTGCGGCCACGCGACACTGGCCAGCGCCTTTGTCCTGTTCGAGGTCTATGGCGAAACGGCTGAAACCATCAATTTCGTCTGCAAGTCCGGTCCACTGAGTGTCAGCCGCGAGGGCGACTTGCTATGGCTGGATTTCCCGGTACGAGCGCCCAGCGCGATCGGCGTGACCCTTGAGGTCGAGCGTGCACTGGGCACGACCGTGGTCGATGTCCTCGGGGCCAACGAGTTGTTCGTGGTCCTGGCCTCGGAACAGGCTGTACGTGAATGCGCGCCCGATTGGGCAGCGGTGGCGAAACTGCCGTGGCCGGGGGTGATTGTGACCGCGCCGGGCCGGCAGCATGATTTTGTCTCGCGTTATTTTGCCCCCGCCATTGGCATCAACGAGGATCCGGTCACCGGGTCGACCCATTGCGCGCTGATTCCCTACTGGGCGCAGCGCCTGGGCAAGACCGACTTGACGGCTTACCAGTGCTCGCAGCGGGGTGGTGAGTTGTCCTGCCGACTGGAAGGCGATCGGGTGAAGATCGGTGGCAGGGCGACGCTGGTGGCGAGCGGGCGGCTGAGCCTGGCCTGAGAGAACCGGAGCTGAGCCGCCGCTTCGACTCAGGCGGCGTGGTTTGACGCCTGGAACAGCACCAGGTGTTCGGCCGCGACGCGAATTCCGACATCGTCTCCCGGCCGGTGATCGGCATGGCTGGGGAAGATCGACTCCAGTTGGCTGCCGGTCGGCAATTGCAGGCGATAGAGGGTCGAGGCGCCGAGGAATGTCTTGCCGATGACCCTGGCTTTCAGCGGGCTGTGGGGCGCGTGGACGATATCGTCGGGACGCAGCAGCACATCCACCGGGCCGCCCACCGGCCAGGCATAGGCCCGGTTGCCACGCAGCAGGCCCAGCTCGGTCTGTACCGACTCCGGGCTGCTCAGTTGTCCGCGAATAAAGTAGCCCTGGCCGATAAAGCTGGCGACAAACGGTGTCGCCGGCTCGTGATAGAGGTTGTACGGGGTGTCCCACTGCTCCAGCCGACCTTCCTTGAACACGCCGACATGATCGCTGACCGCAAAGGCTTCCTCCTGATCGTGGGTGACCAGGATCGCGCTGGTGCCGCGCAGCTTGAGGATGTCGCGTACTTCGTGGCTGAGCTTGCGCCGCAGTTCGCCATCGAGGTTGGAGAAGGGTTCGTCGAGCAGCAGCAACTGCGGCTCCGGAGCCAATGCCCGGGCCAGGGCCACGCGTTGCTGCTGGCCGCCGGAAAGCTCATGGGGATAACGCTTGCCCAGGCCCTTGAGGTTGACCAGTTCCAGCAACTCGTCGGTGACACGAGCCTGTTGCGGATGCTTGCGAATGCCGAAGGCGATGTTTTGCGCGACGCTCAGGTGTGGGAACAGCGCGTAGTCCTGGAACACCATGCCGATCCGGCGTTTCTCCGGGGCCAGGGTAAACCCGGCGCTGGAGATGACTTCGCCCGCCAGCTGGATCTCGCCCTCGTGGATCGGCTCGAAACCGGCGATGGCGCGTAGCGTGGTGGTCTTGCCGCAACCGGAGGAGCCCAGCAGGCAGCCGATATCACCGGCGTTCAAGTGCAGGTTGAGGTTCTGCACTACCCGTTGGTCCTGATAACCGCAGGCCAGGTTGTGCAGATTCAACAGCAGGGGATGACTCATGCCGGGCGATACGCCGGCTTGACCAGAAACTCCAGCAAGGCCTTTTGCGCGTGCAGGCGGTTCTCGGCCTGGTCCCAGGCGACCGAACGCGGGTCGTCGAGCAGGTCGAGGCTGATTTCCTCGCCACGGTGGGCCGGCAGGCAATGCAGGAACAGGACGTCGGGAGCGGCCAGGTCGAGCAGTTCGCGGGTGACTTGCAGCGGCGCGAACAGGGCGAGGCGCTTGGCGGTTTCTTCTTCCTGGCCCATGGAGGTCCAGACGTCGGTGCTGACCAGGTGCGAACCGCGCACGGCCTCCCGTGGGTCGCGAACCAGCTGGACCCGCTCGCCGGCCAGGGCCAGGAGTGCCGGACTGGGCTCATAGCCCTCGGGGCAACTGACGCGCAGCTGGAAGTCGAACTGGATCGCCGCTTCGATATAGCTGTTGCACATGTTGTTGCCGTCGCCGATCCAGGTCACGGTCTTGCCCTGGATCGAGCCGCGATGTTCGAGGAAGGTCTGCATGTCCGCCAGCAACTGGCAGGGATGCAGGTCATCGGACAGGCCATTGATCACCGGTACGCGGGAGTTGTCGGCGAACTCGGTCAGGGTGCTGTGCTTGAAGGTACGCAGCATGACCACGTCGAGCATGCTCGACAGGACGATGGCGCTGTCGCCGATCGGCTCGCCACGGCCCAGTTGGGTGTCGCGCGGCGAGAGGAAGATCGCCTGGCCGCCGAGCTGGATCATGCCGGCTTCGAACGAGACGCGGGTACGTGTCGAGGACTTCTCGAAGATCATGCCGAGAATCCGACCCTTGAGTGGCTCGAACAGTACACCGCGATCACGCAGGTCCTTCAGCTCGATGCCTCGACGAATCACGCTGACCAGCTCTTCGGGCGTGCAATCCATCAGGGAGAGAAAGTGCCTTGCGCTCATCATTAACTACCTTTTTGCAACAGACCGCAGATACTCAAAGCCGGGTTTTTCGGAAAAACGGGCGAGACCTGCGGCGTAAGCCGCACGGGGCGACGAAATAGGGGAAGACGCGATCGTATAAGAAAATGTCGCGTGTTACCAATAGGAGGCTTTGTTTTGGCGCGTTGTAGCGAGGGAATGGAGCTGTCCCCAGCGGTTTTTCCACGTCTGTCCAAGCCTGTTGCCATCATTACAGCCGGTGCACTTGTACACTGGCGCAGCGTCGCTTGGCAATTGAAGGGGACGGCTACAGGCGGCTTCTGGTCGTTTTCCGGATCTCCGGTCGGGGTGTTTGCGTGCAGCATCACGCTCTCGGTCAAAAGCGGAAACATTTCCTAAACAATGCTGCTAGGTTATAAATGTATCACTGCAGACACACCGAGGCTTTGGAATGGAATCGAAGGAACAACAACTCATGGAGTTGCTGAAGCTGACCGCGCAGACGCTGACGCACATGACCGCTTCGGTGACGTCAATGTCTTTCGAATTGTTACGCAGTGAAGACGAGGTCACGCGCGCGGCCGGGCGGCGAATGATTGACCGCATGGCCACCATCAGTTCCGGTCTCGACGATCACTGGCGCCTTATCGGTGAGCTGACCGGTGTGCATGTGGCCCACGAACAGGTCGAAACCATCCAGGAAATCCAATTGCAACCCGCCCCCAGGCTGCCCCTGGCCTGATCTTCGCGAGTGTCATCGGCTCGCCTGATGCCCCTCGATTCACAAGACGAACGTCGCTGGCGGGCTTATCCGTCACGGGCCATAGTTCTATTCCCGCAACCTGAGCGAGGTTGCCCCGAATAAAACAGAGACTGGCCATGACCAAGACTCTTCATCACCGTGCCTGCCATCTGTGCGAAGCCATTTGTGGCCTGACCATCGAAACCACCCGCAGCGAAGACCGGGTGCAGATCACCTCGATCAAGGGTGACGCCCAGGACACCTTCAGCCGTGGCCATATCTGCCCGAAAGCCGTGGCCCTGCAGGATATCCAGAATGATCCGGATCGCTTGCGCCAGCCCATGCTGCGGGTCGGCAGCGAATGGCAACCGATCGAATGGGAGGCGGCCTTTGCGCTGGTTGCCGAGCGCCTCGGGGCGATCCAGGCCCGCCATGGCCAGAACGCCGTGGCGATCTACCAGGGCAATCCCAGCGTGCACAATTACGGGCTGATGACCCACAGCAACTATTTCCTCGGTTTGCTGAAGACCCGCAACCGGTTCTCCGCGACCTCGGTCGACCAGCTGCCGCAGCACCTGAGCAGCTACCTGATGTACGGCCACGGGCTGCTGCTGCCGATCCCGGACATCGACAACACCGACTTCATGCTGATCCTGGGCGGCAATCCGCTGGCCTCCAACGGCAGCATCATGACCGTACCGGATGTGGAAAAGCGCTTGAAAGCCATCCAGGCTCGCGGCGGCAAGCTGGTGGTGATCGACCCGCGACGCAGCGAAACCGCGGCCATGGCCGATCAGCACCTGTTCATACGTCCCGGGGGCGATGCGGCTCTGCTTTTTGGCCTGCTCAATACGTTGTTTCAGGAAGGCCTCACCCGCGACAGTCATCTGCCGGTGGATGGCCTGGATGAAGTGCGCAAGGCCGTGGCGGGGTTCACGGCTGAAACCATGAGCCCGCTGTGTGCCGTGCCCGCCGGGCAGATCAGGCAACTGGCGCGGGATTTCGCGGCGGCGGACAAGGCCGTCTGCTATGGGCGTATGGGGGTTTCCACCCAGGCCTTCGGCACCCTCTGTCACTGGCTGGTGCAATTGATCAACCTGGTGAGCGGCAATCTCGACCGGGTCGGCGGTGCATTGTGCACCAGCCCGGCGGTGGACCTGGTGGCTTCGACCGGGGGCGGGCATTTCAACCGTTGGCAGAGCCGCGTCTCCGGCTTGCCGGAGTACGGTGGCGAGCTGCCGGTGTCGGCGCTGGCCGAGGAGATGCTCAACGAAGGTGAAGGGCAGGTACGCGCACTGGTCACCGTGGCCGGCAACCCGGTGTTGTCGACACCCAACGGCCGCCAGCTGGAACAGGCGCTGGATGGTCTGGAGTTCATGGTCAGCATTGACCTGTATATCAATGAAACCACCCGTTACGCCGACCTGATCCTGCCCTCGACTTCCGCACTGGAGAACGATCACTACGACACGACGTTCAATATGTTCGCCGTGCGCAACGTCACGCGTTTCAACCGGGCGATCCTCGCCAAGCCGGAGGGGGCACTGCACGACTGGGAGATCTTTGTCGGCCTGGCCAAGTCGTTTGCCGCAATGACGGGCAAGGAGTTGAAGCCGACGATGCCACCGGCGCAGATGATCGACATGGGGCTGCGCCTGGGGCGTTATGGCGATGCCTCCGAGCACAAGTTGTCGGTACAGGCCCTGGCCGGGCATCCCCATGGCGTCGACCTCGGGCCTCTGCGGCCGAATCTTGGCAAGCGTCTGAAAACCCCGGAGCAACGTATCCAGGCCGCTCCACCGGAGATCCTCGCTGATCTGGCGCGCTTCGCCGCGCAGCAGCTGCCCGAGGCGGGCGAACTGCTGATGATCGGACGGCGGCATGTGCGCAGCAACAATTCCTGGATGCACAATTACCACCGGCTGGTGAAAGGCAAGCCGCGCCACCAGTTGCTGATGCACCCTGACGACCTGGCCAGCCGCGGGCTCGATGACGGGCAGCGGGTGCGGGTCAGTTCGCGGGTCGGGGTGATCGAGGTCGAGGTGCTCGCCAGCGTCGAGATGATGCCGGGAGTTGTGAGCCTGCCCCATGGCTGGGGACATGCACGGCCGGGTGTGCAGATGACGATCGCCAGCGGTCAGCCGGGTTCCAGCGCCAATGACCTGACCGATGAGCGCCAGCTCGACGAGCTGTCGGGCAATGCCGCGCTGAACGGAGTGCCGGTGCGGGTGGCGGCGGCTTGAGTGGTATGTCGCCTGGTCGCTGCGCGGTTCGCAGGCAAGCCAGCTCCTACAAGTTTCGAGCAAGGCTTGGAATTTGTGTATCGCTGGGGGACATTGTGGGCTTGGTCCGGGCGGCGTTCCGACGAACCGCCGCAGGCGGCCATGCCAGAGCGATATCCGTCGGGGAGACCGAGCACCACGCTCGGCTTTCCGATACAATGCGTCACCGTGCCGACAACTGAGTCGGAAAGTTTAGCCGAGGTGTTCCATGGATATCATCGAAACGATTAAAGAGCAGATTGCCAACAACACCATTCTGCTTTACATGAAAGGCTCGCCGAATGCCCCACAATGTGGCTTCTCCGCGAAAGCCGCTCAAGCTGTCATGGGCTGTGGTGAGAAGTTCGCCTACGTGGACATCCTGCAGAACCCGGAAATTCGCGCCAACCTGCCAAAGTACGCCAACTGGCCAACCTTCCCGCAACTGTGGGTCGGCGGTGAGCTGGTTGGCGGTAGCGACATCATGGCTGAAATGTTCGCCAACGGTGAGCTGCAAGCCCTGGTCAAGGACGCTGCCGAGAAAGCCGCGGCCAAGACCGAAGCCTGATCGGCCTTGCAGGAGCCGGCAAGCCGGCTCCTGCAGGAATAGGTGTCTGCTTATCCGGCACCTATAAAAAAGCCCCGCACTCTGAACAAGAGTGCGGGGCTTTTTATTGGGGGCGGGTTATTCGTCGCCCATCTGCGATTGCAGATAGTTTTCGATGCCGACCTTATCGATCAGGCCCAGTTGGGTTTCCAGCCAGTCGATATGTTCTTCTTCGGACTCGAGGATATCTTCCAGCAGTTCACGGCTGCCGAAATCACCGGTCTTTTCGCAGTGGGCAATCGCTTCTTTCAGATCCTTGTGGCCTGTTCTTTCAATCTTCAGGTCGCACTCGAGCATTTCCTTGGTGTTCTCGCCGATATGCAGCTTGCCCAGGTCCTGCACGTTCGGCAGGCCCTCGAGGAACAGGATGCGCTTGATCAGCTTGTCCGCGTGTTTCATCTCGTCGATGGACTCGTGGTACTCGTGCTTGCCCAGCTTGTTCAGGCCCCAATCCTCATACATGCGGGCATGCAGGAAGTATTGATTGATCGCGACCAGTTCATTGGCAAGGATCTTGTTGAGATGCTGGATGACTGATTTGTCGCCTTTCATGATGGGGTCCTGCCCTGTAATAGCTGTCTATAAGGCAGAGTTTGATCCCGACAACTTCGAGTGTCAAACCTAAGTTATTGAATAATATATGAAAATTAATCGGAATAAGAATGTTTGTGTTCCGCGTCTTGAGGCTAAGCGATTGAATTACAGGCATAAAAAAACCGGACACTAAGTCCGGTTCTTTGAATCGCGGCATTTACGCCGCTGAAAATTCTGCCGCGTAGGGCAAGGCTGCCTGGCTGCTTTGCAGTTCGGTCAGGGTTTCGCGTACCACTTGCTTGGCCAGGCACGCACATTTGCCGCATTGGCTGGCAACACCGGTGGCCTGACGCACTTCGCGGTAGCTGCAGCAACCCTCGAAGATCGCATCGCGGATTTGTCCGTCGGTGACGCCAGTGCAGAGGCAGACATACATAAGGTGAGAACCGTCGCTGGTTAGGGCTCAATTGCCATGGATCTTAATGTTAACGAGAATGATTGTCAAAGTGGTTTATGTAAGCTTTTTGTCAGATCGGTCGTTGGCTGACGAACGGGGGGTGGCGCGTGGTAATCGGCGTCGGGGGCGACTTTGCAAAAACCGTTTAGGAACGTCAAAAAACGCGGTGTATGATGGTCGGTTCCAAGGAAACGGGATCGTGTCACAGGCTTGTCGCTCAAGGCTGGCAGGCTGGGTGCGATCTTGTTCTGAACGTTACTACACCAGGAGATATCCAATGAGCGTACTCGTAGGCAAACAAGCCCCCGACTTCACCGTCCCGGCCGTACTGGGCAATGGCGAAATCGTCGACAGCTTCACCCTGTCCTCGGCCATCAAAGGCAAATACGGCCTGGTGTTCTTCTACCCGCTGGACTTCACCTTCGTCTGCCCGTCCGAGCTGATCGCCCTGGACCACCGCATGGACGATTTCAAGGCGCGTAACGTTGAAGTGGTTGCCGTTTCCATCGACTCGCACTTCACCCACAACGCCTGGCGCAACACTGCCATCAATGATGGCGGCATCGGCAAGGTCAAATACACCATGGCTGCCGACATGAAGCACGACATCGCCAAGGCCTACGACGTCGAGTCCGTCGATGGCGTGGCTTTCCGTGGCGCGTTCCTGATCGACGACAAGGGTGTTGTCCGTTCGCAGATCATCAACGACCTGCCGCTGGGGCGTAACATGGAAGAGCTGATCCGTCTGGTCGACGCCCTGCAATTCCACGAAGAGCACGGTGAAGTCTGCCCGGCCAACTGGAAAAAAGGCGACAAGGGCATGGACGCTTCGCCAGAAGGCGTTGCCAAGTACCTGACCGAGAACGCCGGCAAGCTGTAAGCCGTCGTTTCACGGACAAAAAAACCGGCCTTTGAGGGCCGGTTTTTTTATGGGCGGGATCTGCGCTGGCAAGCGATCAGTCGTTGAAGTCTTCCCAGCCGCCCATTTCCTTCCAGCGATTGACGATGCCGCAGAACAGTTCGGCGGTCTTCTCGGTGTCGTAGCGCGCAGAGTGGGCTTCACGACCATCGAAGTCGATATCGGCGGCCTGGCAGGCCTTCGCCAGCACGGTCTGGCCATAGGCCAGGCCGGCAAGGCTGGCGGTGTCGAAGCTGGAGAACGGATGAAACGGATTACGTTTCATGTCCAGGCGCGCGACGGCGGCGTTGAGGAAGCCCAGGTCGAAGCTGCTGTTGTGTCCGACCAGGATCGCGCGCTTGCAGCCGTTGGCCTTCAGCGCCTTGCGCACCCCACGGAAGATGTCGGTCAGCGCGGTTTCTTCGCTGACGGCCATGCGCAGCGGGTGATCGAGCTTGATCCCGGTGAACTCCAGGGCCGCGGCCTCGATATTGGCGCCTTCGAAGGGTTCGACCCGGAAGAAGTAGGTGTGCTCGGGGAACACGAAACCTTTTTCGTCCATGCCGATGGTGGTCGCGGCGATTTCCAGCAGCGCATCGGTGGCGGCGTTGAAGCCACCGGTTTCTACATCGACGACGACCGGCAGGTAGCCGCGAAAGCGCGCGGCCATCGGGTGACGGGAGCCACCTGAGTTGCCATTGCCTTCCAGTTCGTCATCGAAATGGTCTTCACTCACAGCGTTTCCTCCAGCAGGCGCCAGCGCAGTTTTTCACCGGCGCGCAGCGGGATTACGGACAGCTCGCCAAATGGCAGGCTGGCAGGGGCGGTCCACTCTTCGCGGACCAGGGTGATGCGCTCGCTGTTCGGTTCCAGGCCGTAGAAGCGTGGGCCGTGCAAGCTGGCGAAACCTTCGAGCTTGTCCAGGGCATTGCGTTGTTCGAATGCCTCGGCATACAGCTCGATGGCTGCATAAGCGGTATAGCAGCCGGCGCAACCACAGGCGGCTTCCTTGGCGTGCTGGGCGTGGGGGGCCGAGTCGGTGCCGAGGAAGAACTTCTCGCTGCCGCTGGTGGCGGCGTCGAGCAGAGCCTGCTGGTGGGTGTTGCGCTTGAGGATCGGCAGGCAGTAGAAGTGCGGCCGGATACCGCCCACCAGCATGTGGTTGCGGTTGTAGAGCAGGTGGTGCGCGGTGATGGTCGCGCCGACGTTGGCTGAAGCCTCGTTGACGAACTGCACCGCGTCGGCGGTGGTGATGTGCTCGAATACGACTTTCAGCGTCGGGAAATGTTCGACCACACGGCGCATGTGTTCGTCGATGAACAGCTTCTCGCGGTCGAACACGTCGACGTCGCCGCGGGTCACTTCACCGTGGATCAGCAGGGGCATGCCGACTTCGGCCATGGCTTCCAGGACCGGGAAGATCTTGTCCACGCTGGTCACGCCGGAGTCCGAGTTGGTGGTCGCGCCGGCCGGATAGAGCTTGGCTGCGTGGACAAAACCGCAGGCCTTGGCGGCGCGGATTTCCTCGGGCTGGGTGCGATCGGTGAGGTAGAGCACCATCAGCGGTTCGAAACGGCTGCCGGCCGGCCGCGCCGCGAGAATGCGCTGGCGATAGGCATTGGCCTCGGCGGCGTTGCGTACCGGAGGCACCAGGTTGGGCATGATGATGGCGCGACCAAAGGTGCGCGCAACATCCGCTACAGTGTGGGGTAACACAGCACCATCGCGAAGATGAATATGCCAGTCGTCGGGACGCAGCAGGGTCAGGCGGTCGGACATTGGGGATTCCAGGCGGGTCGAACTGATGGGAATGCTACCGGAAAAGACTCTCTCAGGCACCCGCTATCAAGTTTTGCCGCAAGCGACCGATATCCAGAACGTATGGCGTAGAACCGGTACGCCAGTCTCAAAGTCGTGGAACCATTGGAGCCTCCCGTGCGCCAGCGTTATTTAGCCCTGCTCAGTATGTTCGCCAGCCTGCCCGCCATGGCGCTGACCTTCCAGACCCGTCTGGAGAGCATCGAGTGGAAGGTGGAAGGTGACAAGTTCGAGTGCCGGCTGGCCCAGCCGATCACCGACTTCGGTTCGGGCGAGTTCGTGCGCCGCGCCGGCGAGCAGGCGATCTTTCGCCTGAAATCCTATAACCACGTGCTCGGCGGTGGTTCGGCGACCCTGCTGGCCGCAGCCGCGCCCTGGCAACCCGGGCGTGGCGATATCAACCTGGGATCGGTGAAGGTCGGCAACGGTGATGTCCTGTTCAACAGTTCCCAGGGCCAGGCCGGTGGTTTGTTCCACGGCTTGCTCGATGGCCGCAGCCCGGTCATCCGCCATTACTCGCGGGACGGCGGGGTTTCCGAAGTGCGGCTGCTACCGGTGAAGTTCACCCAGGCCTACAGCGACTTCCAGGCCTGTACCGCCAAGTTGCTGCCGAAGAACTTCGAGCAGGTGAAGCAGACCGAGATCGGTTTTCCCGGTGGTGGCATCGACCTCGACGCCCAGGCCAAGGCCCAGTTGCAGGTGATGCTTGACTTCATCAAGGCTGACCCGAGCGTCAATCACATCGAACTCGACGGGCACTCGGACAACAGCGGCAATCGCCTGACCAACCGCGACCTGTCGCGTCGTCGTGCCCTTTCGGTGATGGAGTTCTTCAAGGCCAACGGCATCCCGGAGTCGCAGATCGTCATGCGTTTCCATGGCGAGCGTTATCCGCTGGCACCCAATACCAACCCCGCCAACCGGGCGAAGAACCGCCGGGTCAATATTCACCTCGAGCGCGTCCCGGCGCCTGAAAAGCCGGCCCCGACCGCATCGGCGGGAAATGCGGCGGCGACTTCCTGAATCGGCTGTCGTCGTCGCCCGTTCGACATTATCTGTCGCTTTGTCGTCCTTAGCTGTCGCGCCCCTGTAAATCCATGGTTTTGGTCGGTAGAATCGACGTCTTTCCGTACAACCCCGTGGAGTGATGGCATGGCCGACGTAAACAAGGTCGTTCTCGCGTATTCCGGCGGCCTGGACACTTCGGTGATCCTCAAGTGGCTGCAGGATACTTATAACTGTGAAGTGGTGACCTTCACTGCTGACCTGGGTCAGGGCGAAGAGGTCGAGCCTGCCCGTGCCAAGGCGCAGGCCATGGGCGTGAAAGAGATCTATATCGACGACCTGCGCGAAGAATTCGTGCGTGATTTCGTCTTCCCGATGTTCCGCGCCAACACCGTCTACGAAGGCGAGTACCTGCTGGGTACTTCCATCGCACGTCCGCTGATCGCCAAGCGCCTGATTGAAATCGCCAACGAAACCGGCGCCGATGCCATTTCCCATGGCGCTACCGGCAAGGGCAACGACCAGGTTCGTTTCGAACTCGGTGCCTACGCCCTCAAGCCTGGCGTCAAGGTCATCGCTCCATGGCGCGAATGGGACCTGTTGTCCCGTGAAAAGCTGATGGATTACGCTGAAAAGCACGCGATCCCGATCGAGCGTCATGGCAAGAAGAAATCCCCGTACTCGATGGATGCCAACCTGCTGCACATCTCCTATGAAGGCGGCGTGCTGGAAGACACCTGGACCGAGCACGAAGAAGATATGTGGCGTTGGACCGTCTCCCCGGAGAACGCTCCCGACAAGGCTCAGTACCTGGAGCTGACCTACCGCAACGGTGATATCGTCGCGCTGGACGGCGTCGAAATGACCCCGGCCACCGTGCTGGCGACCCTGAACCGCATCGGTGGCGAACACGGTATCGGTCGTCTGGATATCGTCGAGAACCGCTATGTGGGCATGAAGTCCCGCGGCTGCTACGAAACCCCAGGTGGCACCATCATGCTGCGCGCGCACCGGGCGATCGAGTCGATCACCCTGGACCGTGAAGTCGCTCACCTGAAAGACGAGTTGATGCCCAAGTACGCCAGCCTGATCTACACCGGCTACTGGTGGAGCCCTGAGCGTCTGATGCTGCAACAGATGATCGATGCGTCCCAGGCACACGTGAACGGTGTGGTGCGCCTGAAACTGTACAAGGGCAACGTGATCGTGACCGGGCGCAAGTCCGACGAGTCGCTGTTCGATGCCAATATCGCGACGTTCGAAGAAGACGGCGGCGCCTACAACCAGGCTGACGCGGCAGGCTTCATCAAGCTGAACGCACTGCGCATGCGCATTGCCGCAAACAAAGGGCGCAAGCTGTTCTGATCCGCCCGTTTGCATGAAAAACCCCGGCCGGCAGGTTGGGGTTTTTTTTGCCCGGTAATCGATGTTCCGGTGGCTCCTGGGGAGCGTCGGGCTATGCGGTCAGGCGGAAGGGGTATCAGGCGGGAGACAGGGTAGGGAGAGGTTCTCTTCATCTGGGAATAAACCTGGTGTTCATTCCCTTGGGTCGTCTCGATGATGCCTGAGTTCGAATCGATAGCTCCTGCCGAGCTCCCATACCTGGCGGACCGTCAGTTCCAGCGCCTGGGCAATCTCCATGGCGGTATATCCCAATGCAGCGTAGTGCATGGCGTGTCCGGCGATTACATCGTCTGCGAGTGAGTCGGCAGGCTCTGAAAGAGTACTTCGGTATTTTCGGGTCGTGGACAATGGACGGCGATGGGGGATCCTCAACCCTTGTTCCTGGGCAATTCTTCTTATCTCGCCTTTATTCATTTTCAATGAGTATTGCAGGGCAGATATTCCAGCACCCTTTGTTATGAGGTTTTTCAGTAACTCAACTTTTCTTGCATATTCTTCCTTTGTGTCGATTTGTTTTTCCGCGGGGATCAGGGTTTCACAATTATCCCTGATCGTTTCTTTGGCCGAGGCGGACTCTATCGCTCCGCCGCGCTTGATGAACTCGCTGATGGCGAACTCTAGATCATGGGGTTTGTAGTTGTTCTTCTGTTTGTTTATGGTGGTGTTTTTCATGAAGTATAGCCTGCTCGTAAAGGGGGATAGGCCGTCGTGACGTTTTCGTCTGAAAAAGTCAGTTGTTATGGTGTTTCCTGTTTTAAAAAGCTAGCGGGAGAACATATGGTTTGCAAGAAAAATATGCCGCTCAATTGTTTGTTTTTTTCTCGAAAAGCTGGTTTTAAATATTTGGTAAGTATTCCCTGTGCTGCGTAGTACGTTTCCTTTAGTTGCGAGGGTGATGGATTTAAATGTTTTGGTGGTATTTACTGGAAGTCGAAAGAGCTATTGCTGGAAATATATCAGGGGTTTTTCATGATAGGCAATCCGGTATTCAAATACACATGAAGACTATTCAAAAGCGCTTTTACACGTGCTGTCATATCTGCACTTACAGGGCGCCGGGCAGGATGCTGGATGTTTAATGTTTCCTTCCGGTGGCCGTATAGTGGAGTAGTGGCGGTGTTTGTTTTCAGTGTGTCCTGACGTTTTTCAGCTCCAGCTCCGGCGGCTCTCTGCTGATGATCTTCGGGAGAGCACTCGGGGGAAGGGTTATTTCTTGTTGCAGAAAACCATTAGACACTCAGCGCCTGGCGTCTCTAATGTTTATGTGTGACGGATAGCGTCTTGCGTGCAGGTGTTTGCCCATCCTGTTTATCTGCATCTTCTCCTGCATCATGAAGCTGCATCCCTACGGCGGATCAGATGGTTATGAGGTAACGTTCTTGACTGTTGGATAAATCGATTGTCACCTCGCTCCTGAAAACAGCACTTTTCTTGCGGTGCTTTTTTTGTAGGGTAAATCCTTGTTGTTTGTAGGGAAGGTCTTTGGCTGGTACTGCTCGGGGTAGGCGCTATGCCCAGGAGGTTGTGACTAGGCTATTGTGCTGACTCTGAAAATTCGAACAGCGAAAATTGGACTTGCCCATGAATAAAGTGCTGATCGTGGATGATCATCCCGTCATTCGCCTTGCCGTACGCATGCTGATGGAACGGCATGGCTACGAAGTCATTGCGGAGACGGACAACGGCGTGGATGCCTTGCAACTGGCGCGAGAGCATGCACCGGATATTGTTATACTCGATATTGGAATTCCCAAGCTGGACGGGCTGGAAGTCATTGCTCGTCTAACTTCCATGGGGCTCTCTTTCAAAGTGCTGGTACTTACTTCACAGGCTCCCGGCCATTTCTCCATGCGTTGCATGCAAGCGGGCGCTGCCGGTTATGTATGCAAGCAGCAGGACCTCACCGAAATGCTGAGTGCCATAAAGGCTGTTCTTTCCGGCTACAGCTATTTCCCCAACCAGGCGTTGCACACCGTGCGCTCGAGCATGGGCAATGCCAGTGAGGCGGACATGGTCAACCGGCTTTCGGGTCGTGAAATGATGGTCCTGCAGCAACTGGCCAGGGGCAAAAGCAACAAGGAAATTGCCGATGGGATGTTCTTGAGCAACAAGACGGTCAGCACCTACAAGACACGCTTGTTGTTGAAACTGAATGCCCGCTCACTGGTTGACCTGATCGAGCTCGCCCAGCGCAATGGCCTGGTTTGAGACGAACAGGCGCATCATTCGGGCCGCATGCAGGGAGAGTGGGTGACCTCAGGGTCATGAGGGCGGTACGACAGACGAGTCGTCATAGCCAAAAAGCCTCCGATCAGGAGGCTTTTGATGGGCGGATCTACATCACTTACAGATCAAAATCGTAATCAGCCAGCTGCTTTTGCAGGCGGCGTTCTTCCAGCAGGTTGTCGATGGTGCGACGCTTGCTCAGATTGGTCTTCGCTACCTCCACCGGAGGTTCTGTTTCGTCCGAATCGACCTGCATCAGGTCGTCCTCTACATCCAGTGCTTCTTTATCGGTACTCATAAAGTCAACTCCGGGCTAAGACTGCCGTTGGCGCTCCTTATAACGATAAATACCTGTCGGGTAAAAAAGATTTTTTCAATCGACTTATCAATAAAAGCAATAACGCCTCAATCGTCGGATGTCTTGTGCTTGTATTCGCACAGGTCTTCGATCCGGCAACTGCCACAGCGCGGCTTGCGGGCCTGGCAGACGTAGCGTCCAAGCAGGATCAGCCAGTGATGGGAGTCAAGCAGGTATTGTTTTGGCACGAATTTCATCAACTGTTTTTCCACCTCCACCACATTTTTCCCCGGGGCCAGTCCCGTCCGGTTGCTGACTCGGAAAATATGCGTATCGACGGCCATGGTCAGTTGTCGAAAGGCCGTGTTGAGGACCACGTTGGCGGTCTTGCGACCAACTCCCGGCAGGGCTTCCAGCTCTTCCCGGGTCTGCGGGACCTGGCTGCCATGGCGTTCGATCAGCAGGCGGCAGGTCTCGATGACGTTTTTCGCCTTGCTGTTGTAGAGACCGATGGTCTTGATGTACTCGGACAGGCCTTCCACTCCCAGCGCATGGATCGCTTCGGGGGTATTGGCCACCGGGTACAGCCGGGCAGTGGCCTTGTTCACGCCGACGTCGGTGGCCTGGGCGGAGAGAATCACGGCGATCAGCAGCTCGAACGGTGACGAGTAGGCCAGTTCGGTCTTGGGCTCCGGGTTGTCCTCGTGGAGCCGACGGAAAATCTCCAGGCGTTTGGCGGCATTCATGGGGCAGTCATTTCCTTTGAAGCACTGGGTTTGAGGTTGAGCGCAGGGTCCAGGCTTTCTTCCCGGCCAGCAGCAAGCCCAGCAGGAGAAAGGCCCCCGGGACCCGTGCGGCCAGATGCAGGCCGTTCTCCGCGGCGAACAGGCTGATGGCCCGGTGGCTGGCGACTCCGGTCCACCATTGCAGATGATCCAATAGCGTGCCGTTTGCCAGTAGCTCGCGCAGCAGGCCGAGGCTGAGCATCAGGGCGCCGAAGCCAGCGAACAGACGAATATTGTCGTTCAGCCTGCCCGGTTGGAAAAATCCCAGGTACTCAAGCGCCAGGCACTGCACGCTGAGCAGCGCCAGGTAGATGCCCAGGGCCTGGTAGAGCTCCCAGGACCAGGCTTGCAGTCCCAGGGAAGCCAGGCTGGCGCTACCGGCCGCCAGCAGGATATGTGCCGGCCACCTCAGTTCCGTGCTGATCCAGGGCTTCAGCGCACGGCCCGCGACAGCGTAGATCAGCACCACCACCACGCTCGCCAGCCATAACGAGATGGCCTTGACCAGCAAGTCGCTGGCGCCGAGCAGGAATGGCAACATCAGTGAGCCTGGCAACCATCGGGTGCTATTCATGGGCGCCGCCTCCCAGCAATTGATCCCGGTGTTCGTCAAAGTAACGCAGGGCATCATGAATCGTGTTGATCGCTGCCCGGGAGGTAATCGTTGCCCCGGCCATCTGGTCGAATTGTCCGCCGTCCTTTTTCAGCTCCCACGCCGTATCCGGGGGCTCGTTCCGGGATGTTCCAAGAAATCCCCTCAGCCAGGCACTGCCTTCTTCGGCGATCTTGCCACCCAGGCCCGGTGTTTCCGTATGGGACAGGGTTTTCACACCCAGCAGCTTGCCGTTCGCGCCGATGCCGATCAGCAGTTCGATGGGACCGCCATAGCCCTGGGTTCTGCTCTGGAGGATCACCGCCACCGGTTGCCCTTGCTGCAGCATCCGATAGCCGTGTATCAGGCTGCTATGGGACAGTGGCTCGGCGCTCAATGCCAGCGGCGTCTGCTCGTACTCGCCAGCCGGCAGCACCTGCGCGAGGGCCCGGGTCTGGATCGCCTGCTGCTGTGCCTGGATGCGTGGTGCCGCCTGCTGCTGCAGCGCCCAGGTCAGGCCGGCGATGAGCGCCGTCAGTGCGGCCAGGACAAGCAGCGAGCCCGCTTTGCTCATGGCGCCACCTGTACCGAGCGTGGCACGGACCAGCGTTCCAGCGCCGGTACCATCAGGTTCATCAGCAGTACCGCGAAGGCCACGCCATCGGGGTAGCCGCCCCAGGTGCGGATGATGTAGGTAAGCAGCCCGACGCCGGCGCCGAACAGCAGGCGGGCCCTTGCACTCCGAGGGCCTGAAACCGGTTCGGTGATGATAAAGAACGCGCCGATCATGGTGGCACCCGTCAGCAGGTGAAACAGCGGGGAGCCGTTGGAGTCCGAGCCGGAGCCGTTCCAGCAGACCAGGCTGATCAGGAACAGGCTGCCGAGCATACCGACCGGGGCATGCCAGCTGAACACCCGTTGTTTCAGCAGGAATAGGCCGCCAGCCAGAAAGGCCAGGTTGACCCATTCGGCACCTTTGCCGCCCCAGTGCCCGAAGGCGCCCTTGGCGGCGAACAACTCCTCCATCGTCAGGCTTTTATTGATCCGCAGCGTATCCAGGGCAGTCGCCTGGGCCCAGGCGTCCGGTTGCCCGGCGAGATGGAGGCCCAGCACCTGCTGCAAGCCACCCAGCAGGTCCATCCCATGGGAGACGGGCCAGTGGGTCATGGCTTGGGGAAAGGTCACGAGCGCCAGGGCATAGCCCAGCATCGCCGGATTGAAAGGGTTCCTGCCGACTCCGCCATACAGGTGTTTGCCCGCCAGCAGGGCGCCGGCGCTGGCAAACACCGGCAGCCACCAGGGACTGTAGGGCGGCAGCGCCAAGGCCAGCAGCGTGGCGCTGACCAGGGCGCTGCCATCCATCAGCGCGGGGCGGACTGGTCGGACGCGCAGGCGCAGCACAGCGGCTTCCACCAGCAGTGCGGTGAACGCGCAAAACAGCAGGTTGATCAGCACGCCCCAGCCGTACCACAGGAGCAGGGTCAGGGCCGCGGGCAGTGTGGCGAGCAGCACCCATTGCATGGCTTGCTGCAGGCGCTCATCCGGCTGCACGCCGGTTTCACGGCGTGGCATGGGCGTCGACCTGGCGCTGTGCGTCGTCGAGTGCCTGTTCCGCGGCCTCGAACTGCTGCTGGAGGATTGCCAGTTGGGCGGCCTGTTCGGCAATCGGTGGATGACCGAAAGCCTTCAATGACTTGTTCAGTTGCGCTCGGCTCATGGCCAGGTCGATCTTGGCCTTTTTCAACGCGGCATCGGAATCGGGCGCCTTTTGTGCCTTGACGCGCTCCAGGGCGGCCATGACCGGATCGTGCGTCGCGCTGTCCGCTTGCGCCGGGCGGGGCGCGCGGGCCTGGCGTTCGGCGTGGCGGCGTTCCTCTTCGGCGTGCAGCCGGGTATTGCGCTGGTCGAAGCGACGGCGGGCACGTTTGCGCTTTTCGCCGCGCGCCAGTTGCTGCTCGATATCGAAGGCCAGTCCGCCGACAATCGGCACGACCTCGGCAAGGGGCAGTGGGTGCATGTCAATGCAATCCACCGGGCACGGCGCGACACACAGGTCGCAACCGGTGCACTCATCGACGATCACCGTATGCATCAACTTGGCCGCGCCGACGATGGCGTCCACCGGACATGCCTGGATGCACTTGGTGCAACCGATGCACTCGGCTTCGCGGATAAAGGCGACCTGGGCCGGCGCCGTGCCGCGCTCCGGGTCCAGCTCCAGCACTGGCACCCGCAGCAGGCCGGCGAGGGCGGCAATGGTTTCACTGCCGCCCGGCGGGCACTTGTTGATGGGCTCGCCCCGGGCGATGCCTTCGGCGTAGGGTTTGCAGCCCGGATGACCGCATTTGCCGCATTGGGTCTGCGGCAGCAGCGCATCGATACGTTGAATCAGACTCATGGTTTGAGCAGTCCGTTGAAGCCGAGAAAGGCCAATGCGATGAGGCCGGCGCTGATCAGTTCGATCGGCAGCCCGCGAAATGGCAGGGGCACTTCTTCATGATAGGTGCGCTGGCGCAGGTCGTTGAACAGTCCCAGGACGAGCCAGAACCCCAATCCCGTGCCCAGGCTCAGCATGGCCGCGTGGCCGGGTCCGTGGTCGTTCTGCGTGCTGGTCAGGGCCAGGCCGAGAATGCCGGCGTTGACCAGCAGCAGGGGCCAGAGCGCTGCGAAAGGCAGGCTCGGCAGCCCGCGCGCGAGCAGCTTGAGGCTCGGGCTGATCAGCGCGACGCTGAGCGGCAGGAAAATGAACAGTTGCAGTACACCCAGGTCGAGCGGCAACAGCAGCAGGTGATAGAGGCTGTAGTTCAAGAGGGTGGCGACCAGCATCAGCCAGGTGGTGGCGATACCCAGTGCGTGCAGCTTGCGCCGTTCGACCTCTGGCGTGCGTGTCGCCTGTAACAGCGGATCGACGCCCAGCGGCCATTGCAACACAAGGTTGTTGATCAGGGCGGCGCTGACAAGGGTGAGAAAAAGGTCGGTCATGATCGTGCCGGGTGAACGGATAGCAGTGATTATCCGGCAAGGAGGGGAGCTGCACTAGTTATGAAGCGTCGCGGGCCACGATTGTTCGTGGCCCGCGAGGGTCGGGCGGGATTACTTGATCCGCTGGCCCGGCCTGGCGCCGCTATCCGGGCTCAGCAGGTAGATTTCCTCACCGCCGGGGCCCGCCGCCATCACCATGCCTTCGGAGATGCCGAAACGCATTTTCCGTGGTTTGAGGTTGGCGATCATCATGGTCAGGCGGCCTTCCAGCTCGGCCGGGTTCGGGTAGGCGCTCTTGATACCGGAAAACACGTTGCGTTGCTCGTCACCGATATCCAGGGTCAGGCGCAGCAGCTTGTCCGCGCCCTCTACCGCTTCGGCCTTGACGATCAGCGCGACGCGCAGGTCGACGGCGGCGAAGGCATCGAAGTCGATTTCCGCCGACAGCGGATCCTTGGCCAGTTCGCCGTTGCCTTGCGGGGCGGCGCTGCCGGTATCGGTCTGGCTGGCGACGAGGTCTTCTTTCGAGGCATCGGTCATGGCCTGCACTTTTACCGGGTCGATACGGGTCATCAGTGGCTTGAACTCGTTCAACTGATGATTGCCAAGCAAGGTGGCGTGATCGTTCCAGGTCAGCGGCGCGACATTGAGGAACGCCTCGGCATCGGCGGCCAGCAGCGGCAGCACCGGCTTGAGGAAGATGATCAACTGGCGGAACAGGTTGATGCCCACGGCGCAGACGGCCTGGACTTCATCCTGCTTGCCTTCCTGCTTGGCCAGGGACCACGGGGCCTTGTCGGCGATCCAGGCGTTGGCGCGGTCGGCCAGGGCCATGATTTCGCGCATGGCGCGAGCGAAGTCACGGGCCTCGTAGGCTTCGGCGATGCTCGGTGTGGCGGCGAGGAACGCGTCGGTCAGTTCCGGCGCGGCGTTGCCCGCCACCAGCACCCCGGCGTTGCCCTTGTGGATAAAGCCGGCGCAACGGCTGGCGATGTTCACCACCTTGCCGACCAGGTCCGAGTTGACCTTCTGCACGAAGTCGTCCAGGTTCAGGTCGAGGTCGTCGACACCCTTGCTCAGCTTGGCCGCGTAGTAGTAGCGCAGGTATTCCGGCGAGAGGTGGTCGAGGTAGGTGCGGGCCTTGATAAAGGTGCCACGGGACTTGGACATTTTCTGGCCGTTGACGGTCAGGTAGCCATGCACGTTGATCCCGGTCGGCTTGCGGTAGCCCGCGCCTTCGAGCATCGCCGGCCAGAACAGGGCGTGGAAGTTGACGATGTCCTTGCCGATGAAGTGGTACAACTCGGCGGTGGAGTCCTTGCCCCAGAACGCGTCGAAGTCCAGTTCCGGACGACGTGCGCAGAGGTTCTTGAAGCTGGCCATGTAGCCGATCGGCGCATCCAGCCAGACATAGAAGTACTTGCCCGGCTCATCCGGGATCTCGAAGCCGAAGTATGGCGCATCGCGGGAGATGTCCCACTGCTGCAGGCCGGCATCCAGCCACTCGGCGATCTTGTTCGCCACGGCATCCTGCAGGGAACCGCTGCGGGTCCAGGTTTGCAGCATGGCCTGGAAGTCCGGCAGCTTGAAGAAGAAGTGCTGGGAATCCTTCAGCACCGGGGTCGCCCCGGAAATCGCCGACTTCGGGTCTTTCAGGTCGGTGGGGGCGTAGGTGGCGCCGCATTTTTCGCAGTTGTCGCCGTATTGGTCTTCGGTGCCGCATTTCGGGCAGGTGCCCTTGATGAAGCGGTCGGCCAGGAACATCTGCTTTTCCGGGTCGAAATACTGGGTGATCGAGCGCGTGGCGATATGCCCGGCGTCGCGCAGGCGCAGGTAGATCTGGTTCGACAGCTCGCGGTTTTCTTCGGCGTGGGTCGAATGGAAGTTGTCGAACTCCACCAGGAAGTCGGCGAAGTCGGTGCTGTGCTCGACCTGGACATTGGCGATCAGCTGTTCCGGGGTGATGCCTTCCTTTTCCGCGCGCAACATGATGGCCGAGCCGTGGGCGTCGTCAGCGCAGACATAGATGCATTGGTTGCCGCGGTGCTTCTGGAAGCGCACCCACATGTCCGTCTGGACATACTCGACCATGTGGCCAAGGTGGATGGAACCATTGGCATAGGGCAGGGCGCTGGTGACGAGGATCTGGCGTGGCTCGGACATGGGGCTCGGCTACTTGAAGTGAAACGGAGACCGAACACTATAAAGCGCCGGCGCGCATAATTCACCCCTTGTGGCATGTCTCTGCTTCTCAGAACGGGTAGGATAGCTGCCTGTTTTACTCAGTCTTTTTCGGGAGTTGCCCATGAGCGCAGTCAATCGCGCAGCGGTGGAGGCCGTCCTTCGCCAGTACACCGACCCTTATCTGAACCAGGATCCCCTCAGTGCCGGGTGCGTGAAGGCCATCGATATCCAGGCTGACCGTGTCAGCGTCCGGCTTGAGCTGGGCTATGCCGCCGGTCTGTTCAAGAGCGGTTGGGCGCAGATGCTGCAAATGGCGATCGAAGGCCTCGATGGCGTGGCCTCGGCCAAGGTCGAGATCGAGTGCGTGATCGCCGCGCACAAGGCGCAGGCGCAGATTCCCGGCCTCGCCAACGTGAAGAACGTGGTGGCGGTGGCGTCGGGCAAGGGCGGGGTGGGCAAATCCACCACGGCGGCCAACCTGGCGCTGGCGCTGGCCCGTGAAGGAGCGCGGGTGGGGATTCTCGATGCGGATATCTATGGCCCGAGCCAGGGCGTGATGTTCGGCATCGCCGAAGGAACCCGGCCGAAGATCAAGGACCAGAAGTGGTTCGTGCCCATCGAGTCCCACGGTGTCGAGGTGATGTCCATGGCCTTCCTGACCGACGACAACACACCGATGGTCTGGCGCGGGCCGATGGTTTCCGGCGCGCTGCTGCAACTGGTGACCCAGACCGACTGGGGCAACCTGGATTACCTGGTGATCGACATGCCGCCAGGTACCGGCGATATCCAGCTGACCCTGGCGCAGAAAGTCCCGGTGGCCGGCTCGGTGATCGTCACCACCCCGCAGGACCTGGCCCTGCTCGATGCGCGCAAGGGCGTGGAGATGTTCCGCAAGGTGAATATCCCGGTGCTGGGCGTGGTGGAAAACATGGCGGTGCATATCTGCTCCAACTGCGGCCATGCCGAGCATCTGTTCGGCGAGGGCGGCGGCGAGAAGCTGGCCTCGCAGTATGGCGTCGAACTGCTGGCGTCGCTGCCGCTGTCGATGGTCATCCGTGAACAGGCCGATGGTGGCAAGCCGACCGTGGCCGCTGATCCCGAGGGTCAGATCGCCATGGTCTACCAGGAACTGGCACGGCACGTGGGCGCGCGGATCGTGTTGCAGGAAGCGGCCAGCCAGGCGATGCCGAATATCACCATCAGCGACGATTGAGGTGTAACGCTGTACCTGTAGGAGCCGGCTTGCTGGCGATTGCAATCTGACAGTCGACATCATTGTCGTCTGATAAGCCGCCATCGCCTGCAAGTCGGCTCCTACAGGTTTGGTGCCGTACAAAACAATCGCCCACAAAAAAGCCCCGCATCTCGTGAGAGAGCGGGGCTTTTTACTGGATCAGTACAAGTTAGATAACTTGAACTTCTTCAGCTTGCATGCCTTTCTGACCGCGGGTAGCGATGAAAGAGACCTGTTGGCCTTCTTTCAGGCTTTTGAAGCCGTCGGATTGGATTGCTTTGAAGTGTACGAACAGGTCGTCACCGGATTGTGGAGTGATGAAGCCGAAGCCTTTTTCATCGTTGAACCACTTGACGGTACCGGTTTGGCGATTAGACATTTGATGTCTCCTTGGACAAAGTTAACTGCGACTCAGGAAAAGCCCTGGCCGAGACTGAGTGCAAAGAGCAGGAAAAATTCTTGGAGATGGTTGGATCGAAATTCAACATCGTGTAGAGATTCTCAGTGACACAAGCAGCACAGTGGCGCCACCTTAACCCTTTTTCCGGAACGTGCCAATGGTCTTTGCCAAGGTTTCGCCTATTTCATGACTGACGGCGGCCCGCAGGGCCCGCAAGCGCCCCCGTCGCGGTGCTTTGCGCGGCTCGGCGGACGTGTCCGGCAAGGCTATTTTGGCGCAAATCGGCGGCGGACTTTGAACCCGGCGACGCGCCCCGGTAAGATGCCGGACAGAATTTTTCCACCTCGCTATTCAGGACACCCGCCATGAGCATCAAATCGGACAAGTGGATTCGCCGCATGGCGCAAGAGCACGGCATGATCGAACCCTTCGTCGAGCGCCAGATGCGTGGCGAAGGCGCTGACCGACTGATTTCCTTCGGTGTGTCGAGCTATGGCTACGACGTGCGTTGCGCCGATGAATTCAAGGTGTTCACCAATATCAACTCGGCGACCGTCGATCCGAAAAACTTCGATGAGAAGAGCTTCGTCGACGTCAAGAGCGACGTCTGCATCATCCCGCCGAACTCCTTCGCCCTGGCCCGTACCGTCGAATACTTCCGCATCCCGCGCAATGTACTGACCATCTGCCTGGGCAAGAGCACCTACGCCCGTTGCGGCATCATCGTCAACGTCACTCCGCTGGAGCCGGAATGGGAAGGTCACGTGACCCTCGAATTCTCCAACACCACCACCCTGCCGGCGAAGATCTATGCCAACGAAGGCGTGGCGCAGATGTTGTTCCTGGAGTCCGACGAAGAGTGTGAAGTCTCCTATAAGGACCGCGGCGGCAAGTATCAGGGCCAGCGTGGCGTGACCCTGCCGCGCACCTGACGAAGGGCGCTTCGCCCGAGGGAATTCCTGGACGGTGGCACACTCTATTGGGTGTACCGCCTCGGTTGGCGCAAGGCCAGCCGGGCCACAACGTTCAGGAGTCGCCCATGAAGATCGATCCAAGTATCAGCGCCCAACTGGCGAAACTGGAACCCAATCAAGTGGGCCTGCTGGCCTGGTCGTTGCTGGCTCATCCCCATAGCCTGGCCGGCGGCATTCCGGGCCAGCCCGATCCCGATACCCCCAACGAGCAACCCACCGAGCCCGGTGAGCCTGTGCTGCCCGACGAGCCACCGCCCGTTCCGGTCGCCTGAGCCCGTTGGGGCGTGTCGATGAATCGTTGCCGAACACCTGCCCCGTAGGAGCCCGGCTTGCCGGCGATGAGGTCGGTATGGACACCGCATGATCAAGCCGGCGTCTAGATCACAAGAGCTGGTCGACGCTGGGTCGTGTTTACGCTACAAACCCAATGGCCAAGACCAAGAAAAAAGGCCACTCATGACGTTTGCCATTCCCACTTGTTTTTCCCGTGCCCTGTTCGTCGGGCTGTTACTGGCCGGTAGTGCCGTTGCCGCGCCCGCGCCGCCGGACGGTAGCGCTCCCCTCCAGCAGGAAACCGCCATCAGCCGCCTCGACCGGATTCTCCAGCAGGGCGTGCTGCGAGTCGGTACCACGGGCGACTACAAACCCTTCAGCTACAAGGCCGGCGAGCGCTTTATCGGCCTGGATATCGAACTGGCCGAAGGCCTGGCGAGTTCCCTGGGCGTCAAGCTGGAACTGGTGCCGACCACCTGGCCGACGCTGATGAGCGATTTGCAGGCCGACCGCTTCGACCTGGGCATCAGTGGCATCTCGGTGAATATGGAGCGCCAGAAGCAGGCGTTCTTCTCGCAGCCTTACCAGCGTGACGGCAAGACGCCGATCACCCTGTGTTCACGGCAGCAGGACTTCCAGACCCTGGAACAGATCGATCAGCCCGAGGTACGGGCCATCGTCAACCCCGGTGGGACCAATGAAAAGTTCGCCCGGGCGAACCTCAAGCAGGCGCAGATCGTGATGCACGGGGACAATGTCACCATCTTCCAGCAGATCGTCGACGGCAAGGCCGACTTGATGATGACCGATGCCGTGGAGACGCTGGTGCAACAGAAACTGCATCCGCAGTTGTGTGCGGTGCATCCGGACCAGCCGTTCGACTTTTCCGAGAAGGCCATGCTGCTGCCCCGGGACATCGTGCTCAAGCAGTACGTCGACCAGTGGCTGCATCAGGATCTGGAAAGCGGGCGCTTTGCCAAGCGCCTGCAGAAGTGGCTGGCCTACCCTTGGCAGGCCGCCCACAACTGACGCTTACTTGAGGTTACCGCTGAGGAACTGGCGCAACCGCTCGCTTTGCGGATTGCCCAGCACATCGTCCGGCGCGCCCTGTTCCTCCACCAGGCCCTGGTGAAGGAACAGCACCTGGCTCGAGACCTTGCGGGCAAAGCTCATTTCGTGGGTCACCATGATCATGGTCCGACCTTCCTCGGCCAGGCCCTGGATCACCTTCAGCACTTCGCCCACCAGTTCCGGGTCGAGGGCCGAGGTCGGTTCGTCGAACAGCATCACTTCCGGTTCCATCGCCAGTGCCCGGGCAATTGCCACGCGCTGTTGCTGGCCGCCGGAGAGAAACGCCGGGTACTGTTCCGCAACCCGGGCCGGCAGGCCGACCTTGTCCAGGTAGCGACGGGCGCGGTCCTCGGCGTCCTTCTTGCTGACCCCCAGCACCCGGCGCGGGGCCATGGTGATGTTTTCCAGCACGCTCATGTGGCTCCACAGGTTGAAGTGCTGGAACACCATCGCCAGGCGGGTGCGCAGGCGCTGCAACTCGGCGTCGTCGGCCACGCGCATGCCGTGCTTGTCGTTGACCATGCGGATCGCCTGGCCGTCGAGGCTCATGGCGCCGTCATTGGGCGTTTCCAGGAAGTTGATGCAGCGCAGGAAGGTACTCTTGCCCGAGCCGCTGGCGCCGATCAGGCTGATCACGTCACCGGTCTTGGCCTTCAGCGAGACGCCCTTGAGCACCTGGTGTTCGCCATAGCTCTTGTGCAGGCCTTCAATGGTCAGTTTGTACATGGGCACCTCAAGGAGAAAGTAGATAGCCGCTGCGATAGGCCTCACGGCCGGCAACATGGGCGACGACCATGCCGGCGGTCGCCATGCGGCGCAGCGAGCGGGCGTAGAGTAGGCCCGCGGTGCTGCAATGAATGGGGGTGACGCGGTCGGTGATCGGGTCGATGACCTCGGCGATCAGTTGTCCGGCTTCCAGGTATTGCCCCGGCAGGGCACTGAATACCAGCAGCCCGCCTACCGGCGTGGCGACGGGCTCGACGCCGGCCAGCGGGGTGGCCGGATACGGCAGTTCCGGCAGGGGCGCAATGTCGCCATCGATGACGCCGAAGTGCGTCAGGTAATCGAGTATCGCCTGGCAGTCGAGGCCCGCCAGCGGGTGATTGACATCGCCCTGGCCGCGTAACTCGACGGTCACCGAGAAGCTGCCCTGGGGAATCGCGAAGCGTTCGCCGAAGCGTTGCTGCAAGTCCCACCAGAGCAGGGTGAAACATTCGTCGAACGACTGGCCACCCGAGTCGGTCGCCAGCAGGCTGGCCTCGGAACCGATGTAGCGTGCCAGCGGCTCGACCTGTGGCCAGGCTTCGGGCGTGGTGTACAGGTGGGCCACGGCTTCGAAATCGCAATGCAGGTCGAGCACCATGTCGGCATCGCAGGCGATGCGTTGCAGGGCCAGGCGCTGCGATTGCAGTTGGGTGGCCGGTACTTCGGCCGCCAGGGCGGCCTTGAGCAGCCGGCGAATCAGCCACAGGTTGTGCTGCGGGTCATCGTTGAGCAGGGTTTCCAGCTGGTTGCCGATCTCGTCGCTGAGGTCGATGAACCAGCGGTTGAAGTTCTGCCCGCTTTCCAACTCGTAGCGCCCCAGGGGCACGTCCATCAGCACCTGTTCCAGGCCAACCGGATTGGCCACCGGTACCAGCACGATCTCGCCGCGCAGGCGGCCGTCGCGTTCCAGTTCGCCCAGGCGCTGCTTCAGGTGCCAGGCGACCAGCATGCCGGGCAGTTCGTCGGCATGCAGGGACGACTGGATATAGATCTTGCGTCCGGCCTGTTCCGGGCCGAAGTGAAAGCTGTGGATCTGGCGGGCGGTGCCCGGTACGGGCGCCAGCAGATCGTGAGTGACATGACGCATGAGCGGAAGTCCTAGTGAGCCGGGCCGAGAAAGGCCAGCCAGCGGCGCTCGGCCAACCGGAACAGGCCGACCAGGGTGAAGGTGATCGCCAGGTAGATCACCGCGGCGATGCCGAACGACTGGAAGGTCATGTAGGTCGCCGAGTTGGCGTCCCGGGCAATCTTCAGGATATCCGGAATGGTCGCGGTAAAGGCCACGGTGGTGGAGTGCAGCATCAGGATCACTTCGTTGCTGTAGTACGGCAGCGAGCGACGCAGCGCCGACGGCATGATCACGTAGGCGTAGAGCTTCCAGCCGCTGAGGCCATAGGCCTTGGCCGCTTCGACCTCACCATGGTTCATGCTGCGGATCGCTCCGGCGAAGATCTCCGTGGTGTAGGCGCAGGTGTTCAGGGCGAAGGCGAGGATGGTGCAGTTCATCGCATCGCGAAAGAACGAGTTGAGCAGCGGCTGGTTGCGCACCGCTTCCAGGCTGTAGATCCCGGTGTAGCAGATCAGCAACTGGATATACAGCGGCGTGCCGCGGAACAGGTAGGTGTAGAACTCCACCGGCCAGCGGATGCGGCGCTTGGGCGAGACGCGGGCGATGGACAGCGGGATCGACACCAGGAAACCGAAGAAGATCGAGGCGCTGAGCAGCCACAGGGTCATCGCCAGGCCGGTGATGTGCTGGCCGTCGCTGTAGAGGAACGGGCGCCAGTATTGTTCGAGGAGTTCGATCATCGTACGGCCTCCCGGGCACCGGCGGCATAACGCCGTTCAAGCCAGCGCAGGACATAGTTCGAGGCACTGGTGATAAGCAGATAGATCAAGGCGGCGAGTACCAGGAAATAGAACAGTTGATAGGTGCTCTTGCCGGCATCCTGGGCGGCCTTGACCAGGTCGGCGAGGCCGATGATCGAGACCAGCGCGGTAGCCTTGAGGATCACCATCCAGTTGTTGCCGATCCCCGGCAGGGCGAAGCGCATCATCTGCGGGAAGGTCACGAAGCGGAAACGCTGGGCGCGGGTCAGGCCATAGGCGGTGGCGGCTTCGAGTTGCCCGCGCGGTACGGCGAGAATCGCGCCGCGAAAGGTCTCGGTGAAATACGCCCCGTAGATGAAGCCCAGGGTGATGACCCCGGCGGCGAACGGGTCGATTTCGATGTATTCCCAGTCCATGGCATCCGTCAGGGTGGAGAGCCAGGTTTGCAGGCTGTAGAAAATCAGCAGCATCAGCACCAGGTCGGGTACGCCACGAATCAGCGTGGTGTAGAGCTGGGCGGGGATCCGCAGCAGGGAGATGCTGGAGAGTTTGGCACTGGCGCCGAGCAGGCCGAGCAGGACGGCCACCAGCAGCGACAGTATCGATAATTTGATGGTCATCCAGGTGCCGTCCAGCAGGATCGGGCCGAAGCCCCTCAAGCTGAAGGCTGAAAGCCCCAGGGTTTGCAGGAGGTTGTCGAACATGAACGGGTGCCTTTGGCTGTCAGGAAAGCGCCCCTGGCGAGGGGGCGCCCAGGGGATTATTTCCCGCTATACAGATTCAGGTCGCCAAAGTGTTTCTTCTGGATTTCGGCGTACTTGCCGTCCTTGTGTAACGCTTCGATACCTTTATCCAGCAATGCCTTGAGGTCTTTGTTACCTTTTTTGATACCGACCGCGGTTTTCGCTGGCAGCAGCGGATCGTCGATCGCCTTGCTGACTTCGTAGCCGGCACCGGCTGGCGACTTCAGGAAGCCCAGTTCAGCCTGGAGCATGTCCTGTACCGAAGCGTCGAGACGACCGGAGGTCAGGTCGGCATAGACCTGGTCCTGGTTGGCATAGGCCTTGGTGGTCACACCGGCCTTGTCCAGCACGGCCTTGGCGTAGGCTTCCTGAATGGTGCCTTGCTCGTAGCCTACGCTCTTGCCCTTGAGGGACTCAGGCGTGGAGTAGTTTGCACCCTTTTTGAACACCAGCGAGGTTGGGCCGGAGAACAGTTCGTTGGAGAAGTCGATGGCCTTCTGGCGGGCTTCGGTCACGGTCATCGACGAGATAACGCCGTCGAATTTGTTGGCGTTGAGGCCGGGGATCATGCCGTCGAAGTCACTTTCGACCCATTTGCACTTGACCTTGAGTTCGGCACAGATGGCGTTGCCCAGGTCGATGTCGAAGCCGACCAGGCTGCCGTCAGCGGCCTTGGATTCGAAAGGCGCGTAGGACGGGTCCACGCCAAAGCGCAGTTCCTTGTATTCCTTGGCCGTGGCGACGCCGGCGGCCATGCAGAGAGCCAGTGCAGAAAGGGTCAGCAATGCTTTTTTCATTATTCAATCCCTAAAAACCAAGATGAGCGCTTGTGGCGCACTAAGTACTGTTACTGGAACGCGTATGACTCGGTAAAAGTAGCAATTTCCGAACCAGAGTCCCGAACGAGCGTTTTAAAAGGCAGGAATATGGCTACGAGCCATCCAATCATGCCCGAAATCGTGCACTAAAAAACAAGTGCTTCATATTGGTGCAATAACTTTATGGCAGATCGTTCCTACGCTCTGCGTGGTGGTGCCTCTGCGAACGCTCCGCGTCCGCGCTTGTGACGCGGAGCGTCACGGGCTGCATACCCACGCGGAGCGTGGGGAGGATCAACTTGGAGCAGTAACCTTTGAAAGATCGTTCCCACGCTCTGCGTGGTAACGCCTCTCTGGACGTTCCGCGTCCGCTCTGGTGACTGTCGGGACTACTTGCTCGGCGTCAGCGTCAGGCGCGTCGTGCCGTAGGCCTTGTCGAGGTTCTGCGGCTGCATCGGGAAACTGACGTACTGCGCCTTCAACCAGCCATCGATACCGCTGGCGTAGTATGGGCTGGCCGGGTTGCCGGACTGGCCGGGGCTTTGCTGGCCCATCATCGGTTCGATCTGGCCGAAGTCGACGATCAGTCGCAGCGCCGGCGCCAGGGTGATATCGAAATTCGTCCCGCCCCACAGGTAGGCCGCAGTGTTCAGGGTGGTGTGATCGCCGCCGGCCTGGATCGGACCGCGGATCACCTGGCCGCTGGCATTCTTCCACTCGTAACGGTGCAGCTTGCCCCATTGCCAGGCCTTGTGGTCGGCCCCCAACTGACTGTCGCCGGCGGTGATCGTCGCCGCCAGGCTGCGGGCCAGGATGGCCGGCTTGTCTTCTTTCTGCGGGGTGCGGCTGTCGTCCCAGAACGGGCTGTCCTCGCGTCCCAGCAGATGGTCGGCCTGGGCCGAGTAGGACAACCGGCCATCGGCGATAAACGCCTGCCATACCACGCCGTTTTCCGGACCGAGCTTGTCGAGGAAGATCTGCTTCATGCTTTCCTGCAGGAACAGTTCGTACAGCGCGGCATCGGCCGAGGTCGGGCTGAGCTTGCCGTCGAACGCCATCAGTCGGCTGAAGGCTTCCCGTGCCTTGCTGCGCTCGGTTTCGGGCAGGGCATCGATGGCCTGCTTGAGCGGCTGGGCCATGCCCGGGGCCTCGAACATCTTCTTCAGTTTGTTGGCGAAGGTGGTGCTCTGGTCGTACTGCATCGCGATCACGCTGCGGGTGTCCTGCTTGCCGGAGCCGGCCAGTTCCGCGAGGCGCTCGCCACGCTCCGGGTAATACCAGGAGTTGGACAGTTGCATACCGTAGCCCTTGGCCGCCGTGCGCTGGTTGGCGGTGCCCAGCCAGCCCTGCTGCGGGTCCTGGTCGTAGGGGTGGAGCATCGCGTCGGCGTAACCGTCCCAGTCGAAGCGGCTGTCCCAGCCCGGTGACGGGAACAGGCCTTCGCCTTCGCGACGGTTAGGGTAGCGACCGGTGACCTGCCAGCCGATATTGCTGGCGTCGGCGAAGATCATGTTCAGGGCGATGGCGCGGATTTCCCGGCTGGCGTCCGAAGCCTTCTCGGTGCTCTGGGCCCGGGACAGGTCGAAGAACGCATCGAGGCTCTTGTCGTCCTTGAGCGACGGGGTCTGCAGCGCCAGGCCATAACCGCTGGCCAGTGGCGTATCGCCCAGGGCGCTGTTGAGCAACGGCCCGTGGCGGGTTTCGAAGACCAGCTCGCGGATCGGTCGCTGGCCCTTGATAAAGTAGGTTTCGTTGCGCGCGATGGCCGGCAGCCATTTGCCGTCTGCTTCGTAATAGAGCGCGTTGCCCTGGCGCTTGAGTTTTTCCAGGAACAGGTCCTGGTTGTCGCCGAGCACCGAGGCCATGCTCCAGGCCACCTTGCCGTTGAAACCGGAGAGGATCGCCGGCAGGCCGGCAATCGAGGCACCGGCGGCCTGGTACTTCGGCGCGCGGATCTGCACGTAGTTCCAGGCGGCGGGGGCGCTGCTCGGTTGTTGCAGGTCGGCGGCCAGCAGGCTCTTGCCGCTGCGGCTGCGTTGCGGGCCGATAGCCCAGTTGGTCGAGGTGCCGGCGCCGAAGCCGTTCAGGGTCGCCACTTGCGTAGCCGCCTTGTTGACGGCGCCGAGCCCGGCAATCTGGCTCAGGGCCACGCCCTTGAGCTTGTCCGCGTCAGCCTGGGGCAACGGTTCGTCCGGTGCGGTCGGGGTCAGCCAGGCGAGTTTGTCGATGCCGACCTTCTGCGCGATCACCAGCGACGAAATCTCTTCCGGCAGGTTGGCCGACAGCTGGAAGTTCAGCAGGCAGAACATCAGCGCGGAATCTTCCGGTTTCCAGTATTCCGGCGTATAGCCGCTCTGGGCCAGGTCCGCCGGTAGCTTGTCGCGATAGCGGAACAGGTAGGCGTTGACGCCCCGGGCATAGACTTCGAAGAAGCGCTTGAGGCGTGGCGACGCGGCGTTGTACAGCTCTCCGGCGCTTTTCTTCAGGTTGACCGCGCGCATGAACCGGTCGGTGTCCAGGGCATCGGCACCGTTCATTTCCGCCAGGCGACCCTGGGCCAGCAGGCGCAGGGTGACCATCTGGGTGATGCGGTCGCTGGCGTGGACGTAGCCGAGGGTGAATAACGCGTCATGGAAGGTGTTGCTTTCGATCAACGGTATGCCGACGGCGTTGCGGCGCACCGACACGTTCTGCGCCAGCCCCTTGAGCGGTTGCACGCCGGAAGTCGGCGGCAGGCTGTCCTGGGTGTTCCAGGCCTGGCAGCCGCCCAGGCCGAGCAGGCCTGCCACGGCGGCGGCAACGCCACATTTGTGAAGAAAAGGGGGAAAGGCTGGCGAGGCCATGGCAAGGCTCCTGCGGGGGTAGCGTCAGTAAAGGCGCTACGTTAGTGAGCAGGAGGAAGCCGCGCAAGACGGGGGCTGCGCTTATTTTCGGGTTTTGCGCAATCCTGGCTGTTTCTGTCGGGCGGGGGAGGGGGGCAAGCTGGTTTTTTTGGGTGGGAGGAGGATTGGTGGGAGGAGGGAGTGTGGGAGGGGGCTTGCCCCCGAAGCTTTTGGCGTTCTCACTGGCCTCTTCGCGGGCAAGCCCGCTCCCACAGTCTCAGTCTCAGTCTCAGTTCCAGGCTTCAGGCTTCAGGTTCAGGGCTTGGGCGGGTTGATTTTGTCCACCCAAGCATAGGCCCGCCCGGTGGCCGGCCGGGCCTGGATGACCTTGAACCAGCGATGCAGATGGGGGAAGTCTTCCAGCTTCTGGCTCTGGCGCTGGTGGGAAACGATCCACGGGTAGATCGCCATGTCGGCGATGCTGTATTCGCTGCCGGCAACGAATGCGCGGTCGGCCAGGCGCTTGTCCAGCACGCCGTACAGACGGGCGGTCTCGTCGATATAGCGTTTCATCGCGTAGGGAATCTTTTCCGGCGCGAAGACGTTGAAATGATGATTCTGCCCGGCCATCGGCCCCAGGCCGCCCATCTGCCAGAACAGCCATTGCAGCGTTTCCTGGCGTCCGCGCAGGTCCTGGGGAATGAAGCGGCCGGTCTTTTCCGCCAGGTACAGCAGGATCGCGCCGGACTCGAACAGCGACAGCGGTTCACCACCGTCGGCCGGCGTGTGGTCGACAATCGCCGGAATCCGGTTGTTGGGGGCAATCTTCAGGAACTCGGGCCTGAACTGCTCGCCGGCACCGATATTCACCGGGTGAACCTGGTAGGGCAGGCCGGCCTCTTCCAGGAAAATCGAGATTTTGTGGCCGTTGGGGGTGGTCCAGTAATACAGGTCGATCATGCCGCGCTCCAGGTCAGGTCTGCTTGAACCGCAGTGGATCTTGCCCGGCGGTTCGCCGTGAGCCGACTGTTTTACTCCCAATGGCTTGTCGAGTGGAAGCCCTGGATGCTCAACTGCAAGGCTTCAAGGCAGATAACAGGGACACGGGGAATGGCGACTATCGGGGACCGCACGGCATTGATCGTGATCGACCAGCAGCAGGGCATTCAACAGCCGCGGCTCGGGCCACGCAACAATCCGCAGGCTGAAGAAAGAATGGCCGAGTTGCTGCGGCACTGGCGCGGCAACGCGCGTCCGGTGATCCATGTGCAGCACCTGTCCCGCTCACCGGAGTCGGTGTTCTGGCCAGGGCAGTCGGGGGTGGAGTTTCAGCAGCGTTTCCGGCCGTCGGCGGGGGAATGGCTGGTGCAGAAGGACGTGCCGGATGCCTTTTGCGCCACCGGCCTGCAAGTCCGTCTGCAAGAGGCGGGCATCGAGCAGTTGGTGATCGTCGGCGTGGCCACCAACAACTCCGTGGAGTCGACGGCGCGCACCGCCGGCAACCTGGGGTTTGCCACCTGGGTGGTCGAAGACGCCTGCTACACCTTCGACAAGGTGGACTTCTTCGGCCAACCCCACAGCGCCCAGGAGGTACACGCGATGTCCCTGGGCAACCTGCATGGCGAGTACGCCACCGTGGTATCCAGCCGCGAGCTGCTTTGAGCGGTTAGCCGACCGCCTCGTCCACCAGTACCTGCAAGGTCTCCCGCGAGCAGCGCTCGATCCGTGCCCGCACGCCATAGACCTCGGCGAACAGACGGGTATCGAGAATCGCCTCGGGCGCGCCGCTGGCGAACAGTTGGCCCTGGCGCAGCACCGCGAGGTTGTCGGCATAACGTGCGGCGAGGTTGATATCGTGCAGCACCACCACGGCGATCAACCGGTGTTCGCGCACCAGCGATTGCACACAGGCCATGACTTTCAACTGGTAGTTGAGGTCCAGGGCGCTGGTGGGCTCGTCCAGCAGCATCACCTGCGGTCGCCGGGCAATCAACTGCGCCAGGCTGACGAGTTGGCGCTGGCCGCCGGACAAGGTGCTCAACCACTGGTCCGCCAGATGCGTGATGCCGATGCGCTGCAGCGCCTTGAATGCTTCTTCCAGGCATTCGGCGCTGGACAGCTGGCCGACACGCAGGGCGGCGATCACGCTTTCCAGCACGCTGAGGCTCAGGCCCGGCGGCAGGTTCTGCGGCATATAGGTGACCCGTCGCGCCCGTTCGGCGACCGACAGGCGGGTCAGGTCCTCACCCTGCAGGCGCACCGCGCCGCTCATCTTTTCCAGGCCGGCGATGCCGCGCAGCAGGGTCGACTTGCCGGCACCGTTGGGGCCGATCAGCGCCGTCAGGGTGCCAGGTTGCAGCGTTGGCATGCTCAGGTCGCGCACCACCTGGCGCCGTCCGTAGCCAATCACCGCATGTTCGACCCGCAGGCCGTGTTCCTGCTCGCTCATGGCCGCCTCCCGCGCTTGAACACCAGCAGCACGAAGATCGGTACGCCGACCAGTGCCGTGACAATGCCCACCGGTACGATCACGCCGGGCATGATCAATTTGCTGGCAATCGACGACAGCGACAGCAGCAAGGCGCCGACCAGGGCACTGGCGGGCAGCAGGAAACGTTGGTCTTCGCCCACCAGGATCCGCGCGATATGCGGTCCCACCAGGCCGATAAAACCAATGGTGCCGACAAAGGCCACCGCCGTCGCCGACAACAGGCTGATGCGCAGCAGCGAGGCGAAACGCAGGCGCTTCACATCGACGCCGAAACTCATGGCGCGATCCTCACCCATGCGTAGCAAGGTCATGCGTGGCGCGGCGGAAAAGGAGAAGGGCATGACCACGACGATCACCAGCGCGAGGATGCCCAGCTTGTCCCAGTTGGCCCGGGTCACGCTGCCCAGGGTCCAGAACACCAGTTGTTGCAGCACGTCTTCGGTGGCGACCAGTTGCAGCAGCGCCACCACCGCGTTGCAACTGAAGACCAGGGCGATGCCGAACAGCACCAGGCTTTCCACCCCGGCGCCGCGCAGGCGTGACATGGCTTGCAGGAGAAATACCGAGGCAGCGGCGAAGACAAAGGCCGAAAGCGAAATCGCCGTATTGTTCGACAGCCACACAGTGGAAACCGGGAACACGATCACCAGCGAGGCGCCGAGAGCCGCGGCGGAGGACACGCCCAGGGTAAACGGGCTGGCCAGCGGGTTGTTGAGGATCGCCTGCATTTCCGCGCCGGCCAGGGACAACGCGCAGCCCACCAGCACGGCCATCAGGGTGTAGGGAAGGCGCACGTTCCAGATGATCACCTGGTCGGTCAGGCTCAGGTGGGCCGGGTGCAGCAGGCCGTCGAGCAGGGCCGGCAGGCCCATCCCGGACGGGCCGCTGGCCAGGTCGACCAGAATCGCGCAGAGCAAGGCGCCGCCCAGCAGCACCAGTAACCACAGGCGGCGCAGCAACAGGCGGCGATAACCCTGGCTGGCAGTTGCCAGGTCCAGGGGAGAAACACTCAAGGATGTACTCATCGTCTTCAGGCTTGTCACAACTCCAGTGGGAGCCGGCAAGCCGGCTCCCACAAAGGGGCGCGTGACAGCCCTTGATCCTCAATGATGGGTTGGCGCGTCGATCCAGTACGCGCCCTTGAGCGGCGTATCGAGGAACTGCTGGTTCATGGCGTCCATGGTGTCCTGCGGATTCAACTGGGCGAACAGTTGCGGATGGATCCACTTGGCCAGGGCTTCGATGGCCAGCAGGTTGTAGGGCGAGTTGTAGAAGTCATGCCACAGGCCGTGGGCATTGCCCATGCGGATCGCCCGCAGGTTCTTGAACTCGGGACGGGCGAGCACGCTGTCGAAGGCTTCGCTCGCTTCGGCCTGGCTGACCTCTGCACCGAGGATCAGCCCCGGCTTGTGATTGCCGGTGGCGACATACAGGTCCGGATCGGCCTTGAGCGCATATTCGACACTGATATCCCCCAGCGCACCCGGCACCACGCCTTCGGCGATATTGACCCCGCCGACGGTGCGGATTACTTCACCCATGCCACTCTTGCCGGTGGTGTGTCCCGGTGCCTGCCAGGCCCCGGCCAGCAGTTCGAGGAAGACTTTCGGGCGCTGGCTTTCCGGCAGGTTGCCGACCTTGTCGGTGATCGCCTTCAGGTGCTGGTCATAGAAATCCAGGTACGCCTTGGCCTGTGGCTCGCGGTCGAGGGCCTGGCCCAGGGCACTGAGGCTGTCGTGGGTGCCCTTGATCGGATTGATCCGGAAGTCGACGAACAGCACCGCGATGCCGGCCTTGGCCAGCACATCGGCCACCGGACTATGCTCGGTCGGGCCGTGGCCGGAGATACTGAACACCGCCAGGTCCGGTTTCAGGCTGAGAATTTCTTCGGCGCTGACGCTCTGCTCCGAGGCCTGGCCGATCAGCGGGATGTCCTTGACCTTGGGGAACTTGGCCGCATACGCCGCGTAGGTGTGCGGGTCGAGCAGGCGCAGGTCGTTCTGCCAGCCGACGATGCGCTGGAACGGTGCCTCGCGGTCGAGCAGGGCGAAGGCGGAAATCAGCCGGCCTTCACCCAGCACCACGCGCTGGACATGGTCCGGTACATCGACCTTGCGGCCGAGCACGTCGGTGACTTCATGGGCCGAGGCCACCGCTACGGGGCCGAGCAGCAACACGGTGAACAGGGCACTCAGGCGCAGCAGCGCACGGGATTTGGTCATCACGATATCTCCGGGAAAGGCAGGCGGCGCATCAGACGTCACTCCAGCGCCGCAGCAGGTTGTGGTAGGCGCCGCTCAGTTGCAGCAGGGATTCCGGGTCGGCGTGTTGCGCGCTCAGGCGCTGGATCGCCACATCCATGTCCAGCAGCAGGCTGCGCTGGCTGTCTTCGCGGACCAGGCTTTCGGTCCAGAAAAATGCGGCGATCCGTTCGCCACGGCTGACCGGGTTGATCTTGTGCAGGCTGCTGCCGGGGTAGAGCACCAGGTGTCCGGCGGGCAGCTTGACGGCGTGTTCGCCGAAGGTGTCGCGGATCACCAGTTCACCACCGTCGTAGCTGGCCGGATCGGCGAGGAACAGGGTCGCGGAGAGATCAGTGCGGACCCGTTCGCGCACACCCTTGAGGCCGCGAATGGCGTTGTCCACATGCAGGCCGAACGACTCGCCGTCGCTGTAGCGATTGAACAGCGGCGGATAGATTTTCTTCGGCAGGGCGGCGGACATGAACAGTGCGTTGTCCGAGAGCCGGCCGAGGATGCGCTCGCCGAGACGGATGCCCAGGGCCGAGTCTTCCGGCAACTGCCGGTTGTGCTTGACCCGAGCCGAGTCGAGCCCGGCGGTGGCCTTGCCGTCGATCCACGGCTCGGCCAGCAGGGCCGCGACCATGTCGCGGGCTTCGGCGGCGCGGAACAGTGCGGGAATCTCGATCAGCATGCCGGTTCAGAACTCATAGTCGACACTGGCCGTCAGCGTGCGGCCGGCGCCGGGAATCCCGTACAGCTGGAAGCCATCGAGGGATGCGCCGATCTGGCTGTAGTAGAAGGTGTTGAAGACGTTGTTTAGGTTCAGGTTGACCCGGGTCTGCGGGTTGAACTGGTACTGTGCCGCCAGGTTGTGCAGCCAGTAGCCGGGGGCCTTTTCGTTGTCCTTGACGTAGATCGCGTTGACCCCGGACGGGCCGTTGGCGTAGCTGCTGTTATTGTTCAGGCCACCGACATACTCGTTGTCGCTGTAGCGTCGGCGCCCGACATAGTTGGCGCCGTAGCTGAGGCTGAGGGCATCGGTCACCGCGTAGGTGGTCCACAGGTTGGCGGTCAGGTCCGGGACGTTCTTGGCCTCGGAGCCCTTGTTGGCGCCCTTGGTCTGCACGCTCTTGAGGGCGGAGAAGCCGCTGTAGGCGGTCCAGCGCGGGGTGATATTGCCCTGCAGGCCGAGTTCGACGCCGTCGACCCGCTTGGCCGGCAAGGCCCGTACCGGGGCGGTTTCGCCGTCCTGGTATTCCCAGGAGTTTTCCAGTTCGGTACGGAAGATCGCCGCCGTGACATTCAACTGGTCGTGGGCGATATCCCACTTGGTGCCGACCTCGTAGGTCTTCGACTTGGCCGGCGTGTAGTTGCTGGTGGTCGAGGCGCCGTAGATCTGGTTGTTGGTCGAGGCACCGACCGCCGAAGGTTCCGCCGCCTCACTGTAGGAGGCGTAGATGCTGCCGTTGGGCAGTGGCTTGTAGACCACGCCGGCGCGTCCGCTCAGGGCGCCATCGTCGCTCTTGATATCGGCCTGGCCGCGCTGGGTGGTCTGGGCGCGCCAGTTGTCATAACGCAGCGAGCCGAGGACCTGCCATTGTTCGGTCAGGGTCACGGTGTCGCCGAAGTAGACACCGGCGTTGTCGATGATCGAGCGGGGATCGCCTTCGCCCTTTGTCACCCAGGTGCTGGCGAAGTCGTGCTGCGGGTCGGCCATGTTGAACAGCATGTCGCCGGTGGGCACTTCGGCGTTGCGCTTCAGGCCGCCGTAGGTCTCGTGGTAGAGCTCGATACCGCTGACCGCCGCATGGGAAAAACTGCCGGTGTTGAAGCCGAAACTGAAGTCGGTCTGGTTGTCGAGGATGGTATAGCGCTTCGATTGGCCGAAGTCGTCACCGCGCAGGATGCCGTAGGCGGTGTTGTCGTTGCTGGTGTAGCCGGGGTAAGCGTTGACGGTCGAACCCGGCACCTGGCTGACCGGACCGACGCCGGTATAGCCCAGGGTCGCGCAACGGGGGCCGGTACAGGTTTTCTGGCCGTTGGTGTTGGCGGCGAAGAAGCGTGCCGGCGACAGCACGCCGAAGTTGTCGGTGCGTTCCCAGCGGATCTGGTTCTTGAGTTTGGCATCGTTGTCGAAGTCGTGCTCGAGGCGGGCAGTCAGCGAGGTGGTTTCGGTCTGCTGGGTGTACAGGCTCGAATCGCCGTACCAGTTGGAGCGTTTCACGCCCGGCATGGTGTCGCCGTTAGTGCCGCGCTGGATCGGCAGGCCGGTGTCCGGGGTGTTGTTGTCCTTCTGGTAGAACAGGTCGACAAACATCCGGGTCTGGGTGCCCAGGCCCAGACCGAGGGAAGTGGCGATGCCCCAGCGGTCATAGTCGACATCGTCGCGGTCGGCCACGGCGTTGTAGTGGCGCATCAGGTTGATGCGCAGGGCGCTGGTGTCGTTCAACTCATGGTTGATATCAGCCGTCAGGCGCCGGTAGTTGTCGCTGCCGACCCCGGCCGAAACCTTGTTCGCATCACCCAGATGAGCCTCCTTGCTGACCAGGTTGACGCTGCCGCCCACCGCCGAGACCCCGGACTCGATGGCCCCGGTGCCCTTGAACACCTCGGCCTGTTGCAGGTTGAAGGTATCGGTGCGGGTCGACATGCCGGCATCACGCACGCCGTCCACGGTCAGGCTCTGTTCCGAGGAGAAACCGCGGATCGAGAACAGGTCGCCCCAGCCCAGGTTGCCCTCGCCGGACATGAAGGTGATCCCGGGTACGTTGCGCAGCACTTCCTGCAGGGTCTGGGCGTTCTGCTCCTTGAGCACCTGCTGCGGCACGACGGTGACGCTTTGCGGGGTATCCAGCAGTGGCTGGCTGAGCTTGGCCGAACTGGCCCGGTCGACCTTGTAGGGCGAGCTATAGTCACCTTCGACCTTCAGGTCGGGCAGGGTCAGTGCGCCCTGGGCCTCGGTATCCTGAGCCAGTGCCTGGGGACTCAGCGCGCCCATGGCCATCAGGCCGAAAACAGGGGCCAGCGTACGTGGCAGGGCCAAGGGCTGGAGACGTGAAGTGGAGGGCTGGGACAACGATGGCATGCGCGACAACCTATGCTAAATTAAAATCAATCTTATTTAGATTCGGTAGTCTAAAGAGCCGGGTTCGCCGGGCGGAGCGCGCTTTGTATTGGAATCGCATACAAGCGCGACTCAACACATTCCATTACATTTCACTCCAACAAGCCGTGAGCTTTCGGCTATCTCCTAGTTTTTTTTCGGATGCTGACTTTCTTCCATGACCAAGCCAGATCACCTGTTGATCGTCGATGACGATCCGGAAATCCGTCAGTTGCTGTCCGAGTACCTGAGCAACGCCGGTTACCAGACCTCCACCGCCTGTGACGGCAAGGAAATGCGTCGGCGCCTGGAGCTGAATGTCATCGACCTGATCGTCCTCGACCTGATGTTGCCGGGCGAGGACGGGCTGAGCCTGTGCCGTGAACTGCGGGTGACCTCCAATACGCCGGTGATCATGCTGACCGCCCGCGGCACCCTGGTGGACCGCATCCTCGGCCTGGAGCTGGGCGCCGATGATTACCTGCCCAAGCCGTTCGATCCCCGTGAGCTGTTGGTCCGTATCAAGGTGGTGCTGCGCCGTGCCCAGAGTTTTCCCGAGCGAGCGCGGATCGACGATGTGCCGACCATCCGTTTCGCCGGCTGGCAACTCGATACCCGGGCCCGCCAGGTGCTGTCCCCGGAAGGATTGGTGATCAGCCTGGGGAATTCGGATTTCCGTGTCCTGCGCCTGCTGCTGCAACATCCCAACCGTCCGCTCAGCCGCGACTTCCTGCTCAACCACGTGTTTGACAAGGACAGTACGCCGTTCGACCGTTCCATCGATGTCTGTATCAGTCGCCTGCGCCAGCAACTGGAGCCGGGCCTGATCAGGACGGTGCGCAATGAAGGCTATATGTTGACCGCCACCGATGTGGATCCCCAGTCGTGAGGGTGTGGCCGCGCTCGCTGTTCGGCCGGTTGGTGCTGATCCTGGTGGCCGGCATGCTCGCGGCCCAGGTGGTGACCAGCAGCATCTGGTACGACGTGCGCCACAGCCAGGTACTGGAGATTCCCACCCGGCTGATCGCCACCCGCCTGGCGAATATCGTCCGCCTGTCCCATCTCGATCCGCAGCGCGTCGACACCCTGATCGGTCTGATCGACTCGCCGAACTTTCATCTGACCTTGAGTGACCAGGCCAGCGATCTGCCCGATGAACTGGAGGACGCCGACCAGGGCACCGAGCGCCTGCTGAACAAGGTACTGTCGGAAAAAACCGGTTATGCCCAGACCGCGCGGCTGTTGCAGTTATCCGTGCTTGACCAGCAGGGCCAGGTCGCGGGCCTGCCGACGCTGTTCGGCAGCAACCCGGCGGTCGGCCATTTCCTGATCGACCTGCGCCTGCCCGACGGGCGTTGGCTGATGGTCGATGCCAGCGAGGAACAGGGCTGGACCAGCACCTCGCCGGTGGATGTGCTGTTCGATTACCTGATGCGCATCTATCTGTTGCGGATCGTGGTGCTGGTGATCATCGCGCTGCTGGCGGTGCGCCTGGCGATTCGGCCGTTGAATGCCCTGGCGCGGGCGGCCGAGGCTCTGGGGCGGGATATCCAGCGCCCGCCGCTGCCGCTGGACGGGCCGACCGAAGTGCGTCGGGCGGCCCAGGCCTTCAATGCCATGCAGCAACGGTTGATCGCCAATATCGCCGAGCGTACGCGTTTCCTCGCGGCGATTTCCCATGACCTGCGCTCGCCCATCACCCGCCTGCGCCTGCGCACCGAGTTGCTGGAGGACAACCAGGTCAAGGAGCGCTTTCGCACGGACCTGGAAGACATGGAGCATATGGTCTCCAGCACCCTGGACTTTGTCAGCAGCGGTGAAGTCAACGAAGAGCGGCAGAACATCGATATCAATGCCCTGCTGCGCAGTCTGCAGGCGGACCTGCAGGATATCGGCGAGCCGGTCAGTGTCGAGGGCTGGGCGCAGCGTCCCTTGCCCGGTTATGCCCGCAGCCTCAAACGTTGTGTGCAGAACCTGCTGGAGAACGCGGTGCGCTATGGCTGCGAGGTGGTGGTGCGGGTGGAGGATCAGCCGCAGTGGCTGCGCATCGTCATCAGCGACCGCGGGCCGGGCGTTCCCGAGGCGTTGCTGGAGCAGGTGGTGGAACCGTTCTATCGGGTCGAGGGGTCACGCAATGCCAGGACCGGCGGTTATGGCCTGGGGCTGAGCATCGCCCATACCATCGCGGCCGCCCATGGCGGCCGGATGACCCTGCGCAATCGCGAGGGTGGCGGGCTCGAGGTGGTGCTGGCGTTCGAGCGCCGGCTCGACGGCTAGCGGGGAGCCCCGAGTGACCCCGCTTGGCGCCTGATCATGACTAGCGCTCAGCCGGCACGGGCCAGGTAGCGGTTGACCGCGGCCGGTGCATACACCTGGTCGCGAACCAGATGCGCCGCACCGTGCAACGCAGCGAGGTCGCCCAGCTGACTGCTGACCACCTGCAGGTCGCGGGTGGCCAGGGGCAGTGAGCGCCGGTAGATGGTTTCGCGCACACCGGCGAGCAGATGGTCCTGGCATTCGGCAAGTACACCGCCCAGCACCACCAGCGACGGGTTGATCAGGCTCACCGCCTGGGCCAGTGCTTCGCCGACGAAGCGTCCGGAGGATTGCAGCAGATTGACCACATTGGCCTGGCCCTGGCGTGCCATGGCGGTGATGTCGCTGAGGGCCGCGCGGCTGTAGCCGTCGGCCTGCAATTGCTTGCTGATCGCCCAGCCGGAAGCATAGGCCTCCAGGCAACCGGTATTGCCGCACCGACACAGCGGCAGTTCGCCCAATTGCGTGTTGCCGACGAACAGGTGGCCGATATCGCCGGCGGCGCCCTGGGCTCCACGCTGCAGGCGGCCATCCATCACCAGCCCGGCGCCGATGCCGGTGCTGATGGTCAGGAACATCAGGTGCGTCGAGGTCGGCCAGATCTGCCGGTGTTCGCCGAGCGCCATCAGGTTCACGTCCTTGTCGAGCACGATCGGGCAATCGAAGGTGGCGCGGAAGAAATCCGGCACGCAGCAACCGTCCCAACCGATCATCAAGGGCGGGCGCACCAGTGTCCCGGTGGCGAATTCCACCGGGCTCGGGATGCCGATGCCGATGCCCCTGACATCGTCCAGGGTTTTCCCGGCCCTGCCCAGCAGGTCGAGGAAGCAGCCTTCGACAGCACCGAGAATGTGCTCCGGTCCATCGTTGATCTCTATCTGGAAGTGTTCCTGCAGCAGCATCTGGCCGTGCATGTCGCTCAGCGCGATGCGCATCTGCTGGGCACCGATATCGGCCACCAGCATCACGCCGAAATCCTTGTCGATCTCGAAGCGCCCCGAGGGGCGGCCACCGGTCGAGCTTTCATGGCTCGCCGTGCGGATGTAGCCGTTGGCGAGCAGGGTGTCGAGCCGCTGGGTCACGGTCGATCGCGATAATCCGGACACTTCCATGATCGCCGCCCGGGTCAATGCCTTGCCGGTGTGGATCAGGTTGAGGATGGCGCCTGCGCTGTTGGGCGACAGCATCTCTTCGATTCTGGTTGGCATCACGCGGATCTTTCCACCTTGTTTTCTGTCAGGCCGTTTTCTTCAGGGCCATTTTCTGTAACGGAGGGCGCTTTGAAAAGGCTGCTCGTTCACTTTTGTTTTATTTTAAATCAAAAGTTGTTTTTATTTAGGTTTTTCTGTGTTTTTATTATCCCACAAGCACGGTCGCCCCTGGCTGGCCGATGCCCATCCGTCCAATCAATAACAAAGACACGGAGACGATATGCAGCCACGTTCCATTGCGATCATTGGCACCGGGATGATCGGTGCCGTGCATTGGCAGGCGGCGCGCCAGGCGGGTGCCCGCTTGCGTGGTGTGCTGGCGTCATCGCCCGAGCGTTCACGGCAGATAGCCAGCGAGTGGGGCGCGGAGTGCGCCTACACGTCCATCGAGGCGGTCATGGCCGATCCCCTGGTCGAGGTCGTGCACATCTGCTCGCCCAATGCCTTTCACTTCCCGGCCGCCGAGGCAGCGCTGAAGGCCGGCAAGCATGTGATCTGCGAGAAACCGCTGGCGACCACCCAGGCCGATGCCCAGGCGCTGGCGGCCCTGGCGACCGAGCGTGGTCTTGTCGCAACCGTGCCTTTTGTCTATCGCTACCACCCGATGGTGCGCGAAGCCCGGGCGCGGGTGCGCAGCGGCGACATCGGCGCGCTGCAACTGATTCATGGCAGCTACTTGCAGGACTGGCTGCTGGACAGCCGCGACAGCAATTGGCGGGTCGACCCCGGCAAAGGCGGCGCGTCCCGGGCCTTCGCCGATATCGGTTCGCACTGGTGCGATCTGGTCGAGTGGATCAGCGGCGAGCGCTTCGAGTCGGTGGTGGCCAGCCTGTCGACCACCATCAAGAGTCGCCCGGCCCTGGCGAGCCAGACCTTCAGCGCCGCGGCCGCATCGCCCGCCGGCCCCACGGTGGCGGTCAATACCGAAGACGTGGCGGTCGCTCTGTTGCGCACCACCACCGGCACCCTCGCCAACGTCACCATCAGCCAGGTATCGGCCGGGCGCAAGAATCGCCTGTGGTTCGAGATCGACGGCGCCAAACACAGCCTGGTGTTTGACCAGGAAACCCCGGAGCAGCTCTGGATCGGTGGTGTCGATTCGGTGGAGCTGCGGGTCAAGGACCCTTCGCGCGGTGCCTGCGAACAGCGTCGCCTGGCCACCGTGCCTGCCGGTCATGGCCAGGGTTATGTCGACTGTTTCGCGGCGTTTATCGGTGATACCTACCGCGCCATCGATGGCGAGTCCCCCGAGGGACTGCCCACCTTCATGGATGGGCTGCGCTCGGCGGCGATAGTCGATGCCGTGTTGAACTCCGTGGCACAGCAAGGCTGGGTAGCCATTGCTGCTGACCCGAGAACGCTGCGGGAACCGACGCAATAGCCCGCCCCGAACCCTCGAAATATCCCGTTTCTTGTCTTCTACAACAATAAGAACGCCTCGCGGCGTACAGGAGATAAACCATGAAATCGAAATCCATGGTGGCAGTGCTGATGGGCGGTTGTCTGTTGCTGGGCTCTCTCCAGCAGGCGATGGCCGCACAGGCGGACTATGCGGTGATCCTCAAGACGTTGGCCAATCCGTACTGGATATCGATGCGTGACGGCATCGAGCAGGAAGCCAAGGCCAAGGGCGTCACCGTCGATATTTTCGCGGCAGGGAGCGAGGACGATATCCAGGGCCAGCAACGCTTGCTGGAGGACGCGATCAACAAGAACTACAAGGCCATCGGCGTGGCCCCGATCACCGCGGTCAGCCTGGTCCAGCCGATTGCCGCGGCGAGCCGCAAGGGCGTGTACATCGTCAACCTGGATGAAAAGGTCGATGTCGAGCAACTGAAGGCGGCAGGCGGCAGCGTGGTGGCTTTCCTCGCCACCGACAACAAGCTGGTGGGTAAAAAGGGTGGCCAGTATATCGTCGACCGCCTGGGCGCCGGCGGTGGCAAGGTCGCGATCATCGAAGGCAAGGCGGGTAACGCCACCGGTGACGCGCGTCGCGATGGCGCCGCCGAGGCGTTCAAGGGCTGGGACCGGATCAAGGTGGTCGCCAGCCAGCCGGCCGATTGGGACCGGGCACGGGCGCTGGACGTCACGACCAACATCCTGCAGCGCAACCCCGACCTCAAGGGCATCTATGCCGCCAACGACACCATGGCCCTGGGCGCGGTGCAAGCCGTCAGGAACGCCAACCTGCAAGGTCAGGTCATCGTGGTTGGCACCGACGGAGCACCCGAGGCCCTCGATTCGGTGAAGAACGGCGAGCTCACCGCCACCGTTGCCCAGGACTCGGCGGCCATGGGCGCACGCGGGCTGGACATCATGATTGACACCCTGAAGAACAAGCCGGCCATCAGCGTGGAAAACGCGGCGCAGTTCATCGCCATCGATTCGCATCTGATCACACAGGGCCAGTAACCCGTGCGGGTGTTGTCCCGGGGTCGTTGCCCCGGGCGATAACCAGGTCGTGTTTCTTGTCGGGAGAGCATCATGGGAGCGCTGGTTTCAGTGCGCAATATCGTCAAGCGCTTCGCCGGCACGGTGGCGCTCGATGGCGTGAGTTTCGATATCCATGCCTCGCAGGTGCACATCCTGCTCGGCGAAAACGGTGCCGGCAAGTCGACACTGATGAAGATCCTCAGTGGCATCTATGAGCCCAGCGAAGGCCAGATACAGCTCGGCGATACGCAGTACGCCAGCCTGACCCCGAGTATTTCGAAGGCCTACGGCATTGCGCTGATCTACCAGGAACTCAGCGTCATCGATTACCTGAGCATCGAGGAGAACCTGTTTGTCGGGCGCCTGCCGACGCGCAAGGTGCTGGGGGTGTCGATGATCGATCGGGCCCTGATGCACCGCAAGACGCGCGAGACCCTGGCGCGGATCGGCCTGGCCCGGCACCCGGCGACCCTGGTCGGCGAACTGAGCATTTCCGAAAAGCAGCAGGTGGAGATTGCCAAGGCGCTGGTGTGCGATGCCAGGGTGATCATCATGGATGAGCCCACTTCGTCGCTGACCGATACCGAAGTACAGCACCTGTTCAAGGTGATCAACGAACTGAAGTCCGCCGGTATCGGCATTGTCTACATCTCGCACAAGCTCAAGGAGATCGCCGAAATCGGCGACTGCGTTTCCGTGCTCAAGGACGGTCAGTGCGTCGGTACCTTCGACGCCAGGACCACGCCTCTGCGGACCCTGGTGGCAAGCATGGTCGGGCGTGAAATCAACAGCAGCCGACCTGACGGGGCCGGGGTCCGACCGGACGAGCGGGTGCTGGAGGTGCGTCACCTGTCATCGCGGGACGGGCGTGTCAGGGATGTCTCGTTCGATCTCTTCCAGGGCGAGATTCTCGGTTTCGCCGGGTTGATGGGCGCCGGTCGCAGCGAACTGATGGAAGTGATCTTCGGTGCCCGGGCCCGTGCCGGCGGCACGGTGACCCTGGGGGGACGAGAGGCCACGGTCGACAGCCCCTATCACGCGGTGAAGGCAGGCATGGCGTTCGTCACCGAGGACCGGCGCAAGACCGGCTTCTTCCATAACTTCTCGATTGCCGAAAACATCTCCCTGGTGTCGTTCCTGCGCAACGCCAGGCGGCAGATATCGCTGGAGCGTATCGACCGGGCCGAGGAACAGCGCTTCGGTGTCGATTACCAGCAGCGCCTGCGTATTCGTTGCACGTCGCCGGAGCAGAACATCACCGAACTTTCCGGCGGCAATCAGCAAAAGGCAATTATCGCGAAATGGCTGGCGGCGGATTGCGAGCTGTTTATTTTCGATGAACCCACGCGCGGTATCGATATCGGTGCCAAGAGCGAGATCTATCAAATCATGCGCGACCTGGCCAACGCCGGCAAAGGCATTGTCATGGTCTCATCGGAGTTGCCGGAACTGCTCGCGGTCTGTGATCGCATCGCTGTTTATAAAGAAGGCCGTATTGCCGAGGTCATGAACAATGGTGATGCCAGCGAGGAAGGCATCATGCGTATTGCAATGGGCTAGCTCAATTATCCGGGAATCTGCCATGACACAAGTCGAACAAAAAACTGCTGCTGCCCCAGTGCCCATGAAACGAAGCGGTGCCGATCTCTGGCAGTCCTATGGAACCGTCGGCATTCTGGTCCTGCTGTTGGTGTTGTCGGGCATCCTGTCTCCCGACTACTTTCTTACGGCCAACAACTTGAGCCAGATACTGGTGCAAAGTTCGGTGATGGTGCTGTTGGCCTGCGGGGTGTTCTTTACCATCCTGATCGCCGGTATCGATCTGTCGGTCGGCTCGATGCTGGCGTTGACCGGCATGATCACGGCGAAGCTGATGATCGCCGGGTGCCCGTTCTGGGCGGCGATCCTGCTGGGCGGTTTACTGATGGGCGCCGTGCTGGGCGCGATCAACGGCGCGCTGGTTAATATCACCCAGTTGCATCCGTTCATCATCACGTTGGGTACCACGGCGATTTACCGGGGGCTGACCCTGATCATTTCCGATGCCCGTTCGGTATTCGGTTTTGATCGGCACTTTATCGAGCTGATTTCCGGTCGCCTGCTCGGTGTGCCGATCCCGGTCATCATTACCGTGGTCGTGGTGGGCTTCCTGTACTTTCTCAGCATGCACACCAAGTTGGGTCGCAATATCTACGCGCTGGGCGGTAATGCCCAGGCGGCATGGTTTTCCGGGATCAATATCAAGTCGCACACCTTTATCGTGTTTCTGATTTCCGGTGTGTGTGCCGGTGTGGCCGGTATTGTCACCACGGCGCGAACGGGGGCAGCCGAACCCAACGCCGGTTTCGGCTTTGAAACCTTTGCCATCGCCTCGGCAATTATTGGCGGCACCAGTTTCTTTGGTGGTCGCGGAAAGATAACCGGCGTGGTGATCGGCGGACTGATCATCGGTGTCATCAGCAATATTCTCAACATCATGAACGTGCAGTCGTACTACCAGCAAATCGTGATGGGGGCGCTGATTATCCTGGCGGTCACGCTGGACAAGTTATTCAGCAAAAAGAGCCGTTGATTCTTCCTGATTATCTTTTGCCCGCTGCCGGTACTGGCAGCGGGTGGACATTTCTTGCCGTTCCAGGAGTCATTCATGTCACCAGTCATACCGCCTGCCCGTATCTTTCTCGCCCCGGCTCCACGCGCGGTCAGCGATATCTTCGACCAGGACGATCTTGCCGCCCTGCATAACCTGGGGGAGGTGTGCATTCATGAAGACGGGCCGGTGACCGAGGCCATCTTCAACGAAAAAGTGCTGGGCTCGACGATGATCATCGGCCAGATCGACCTGCCGGCGGAGCGTCTGGCGCAACTGCCCGAGTTGACCGCGATCTTCAATGTCGAGGGTAACTTCCTCGGCAACATCGACTACGCCTACTGCTTCAGCCATGGCGTACGGGTGCTGAATGTCAGCCCGGTATTCGCCGAACCGGTGGCCGAGGTGGCGTTGGGCATGGCGATCGACCTGGCTCGCGGCATCAGCCGCTCGGATCGACGTTTCCGCACGCATTCGGAGGCTTATGGCCTGGACGCCAACCGCGACGCCTACAGCCTGTTTCGCCAGAAAGTCGGGTTTATCGGTATGGGCGATCTGGGAAAAGCCATCGTGCCATTGCTCAAACCCTTCAATTGCGAGGTGATGGCCTATGATCCGTGGCTGCCGGCTGACTACCTGGGCACACTGGGTTGCCGGGCCGCCACGCTGGAGCAAGTGCTGAGGGAGTCGAAAATCATCTTCGTGGTGGCCGGCGTCACGGCGCAGAACCAGGGTTTTCTCGATGCCGGGCAGTTTGCATCCATGCAGCCGGGGGCGTCCTTTATCCTGGTGAGCCGGGCCGGGGTGGTGGATTTCGATGCCATGCTCGATGCGGCGGCCAGCGGGCATATCCGCGTGGCGACCGATGTCTTCCCGGTCGAGCCGGTACCGGCGGAGCATCGCCTGCGCGGTATCGACAACCTGTTGCTGTCACCGCACCAGGCGGGCGCGATGGACGAGGCCCTGCGGCAGATCGGCAAACGCGTGGTCGCTGACGCGCAACTGATCAGCCGGCGCATTGCCCCGGTCATGTGCAAGGTCGCGCAGCCCGAGTCGGTGTTCCTGCTGCGCAGCAAACCGGTCGACAAGAGTTGAGGTGAAAAGGTGCAACTACATTCAGGGGAGTTTCTCGGCTGGCCGGCGTGGACACTGCGCCACGGCGAACTGGCGTTGCAGGTGGTGCCGGACATCGGCGGGCGGCTGATGGGTATCGAGTGCGCCGGCACGCAATTGTGTTTTATCCACCCACAACTGGCTGGCGAACAGGCCAGTGACGATCCGCAGGTCTGGGAGCGACTGTGTGGCAGTTGGTCGTTTCCCCTCTGGGGCGGCGGCAAGACCTGGGTGGCGCCGGAAACCGCCTGGCCCGAAGGCAATCCCCACCGCGACCTGGACAGTGGCCGCTATACGGTCCTGCAGACCTGGGTGGACGACTCGTCGGCGGGCATCGAACTGCTGAGCCCGGTCTGTCGGCAAAGCGGATTGCGGATACGCCGCAAGATTACCCTCCAGGCGCAGACACAATCCTGGACGGTGCAGCATACGTTGAGCAACACCGGCGATGGGGTGGTGCCCTGCGGGATCTGGGACGTGCTGATGCTGCGCCGCGCCGGCCAGGTCGTGGTCGATCTCGGCGATAGCAGGGACGAACCCTTCCGAGCGATTGCCGGTCAAGGCTCGCTTGAGGACCTGACGCGCCAGGAGCTGATTGCTGTGGATGCCGGCAATGCGCTGGTTCGCTGTGAGCACGGCCAGCAGTTCAAGGTGGGATTGGGCGGGGGTACGGGACTGGCGAGGGTTCGACTGGATTTGCCCGAGGGCCGTTACCAGTACTGGCGGTTCGCGCCGGTGGTGCCCGGGACAGCAGCGCAAGCCTACGCCCATGGGCATCCGACCGAGGTGTTCAATGCACCCGACTTGCCCTACTTCGAGATTGAAAGTCACTCGCCGAAGATCGATCTGCTGCCTGGACGCAGCATCAGCTACACCCTCACCGAGGGCGTGAGCCGCGGTTGAGCCCCGGTCAGCGACCTGCTGATAAAAAGAGACCTGCGCTCAGGCAGGTCTTCTTTTGCACCGGCAGGCGCTCAGGCGCCGTGGCACTTCTTGAACTTCTTGCCATTGCCGCAAGGGCAAGGGTCGTTGCGGCCCACGTCCTTGAGTGCGTTACGCACCGGCTCCTGGTGAGCGTGCCCGCAGTTCGGCCCGTGAACATGGCCATGGTCGTGATCATGGTGCGCGTGATCATGATCGTGATCGCAATCAGGGCCATGGACGTGAGGTTGCTGAGTCATGCTGGAACTACTCCGAAATTAAATCGCCGGGAATTATCTCGCCTTTACGCTCAAGGTGCACGTCATAGCCGATGAATAATCCGGTTTTCAGTTCGCCCTCCAGGCGATAGGGGATCGGCTGGTCGGGTTTTTCCAGGCGCTTGGCCAAGGGCTTCATGTGTTGCCAGAGATTGGTCCGCACCGACACGACGAAAAACGCCCGGCTGTTGGGCTCCACCGTCAGCCATTCGTCGGACTCGCCCTCGGTCAGCAACCACTGGTCGAGGTAGATCCGATAGCGCAGCCCGCGCACGGTCAGGGTGTTGTCGTTGGGGTTGTCGACGCGAAAGTGCAGCTTGAATTTCTGCTGCAGCAACTTGGCCTTGACCAGTTCCACCCGTACCAGGTGCACCTCGGGGTCACGGGGCCCGGCATCGAGCCAGGACGCGCAGCCGGACAACGCCAGCAGCATCGTCAGGCCAAGCATCATTGGGCCAAGGCCACCGAGTATCCGTGAGTGCATAGATTCCTCCACCGAAAACTCAGTCTAGCAAGGTGACAGGGCAAGCGTTGCAAGGTTGTGATGGCAAAACCACCTGGGTGATACTTCCGCTCATTCGCGCAACGGATCCGAGCCCGGCGCACAGGAGTGTGGTCATGAGTCTTTACGAGATTGTCTTCAGCGGCGAATTGGTTCCCGGCGCCCCGGCCGAGCAGGTCAGGAACAACCTGGCGCGGCTGTTCCAGGCCGATGCCCAGCGTATCGAACTGCTGTTCTCCGGGCGCCGCCTGGTCCTGAAGAACAACCTCGACGTGGCCGCCGCCGAGAAGTACCGGGCGACCATCGAACGTGCCGGTGCGGTGGTCTCGGTGGTCGAGATGGCGATGGAAGAGATCGAGATGATCGCCGCTCCCGAGCCCGCCGGGCGTGCCCGGGTGGTGCCGCGAGATGCCTATATGGCCGCCTTCAGCGAGGTCGACGCGCCGGACTATGTGATTGCCGAGATCGGCAGTGATGTGCAGGACCTCAAGCCGGCGCCTGTGGCACCGGCCCTCGACCTGTCGGCGTTCAGCGTGGCCCCGGTGGGCAGTGACATGGGCCAGCTACCGGCGCCGCCTGCCGCGGCGGTGCCCGATACGTCGCATCTGAAGCTCAGATGATCAGGTAGCTCGAACAGCACTTCTTGTATTTCTGCCCGCTGCCGCAGGGGCAGGCGTCATTGCGTCCGGCCTTGAGCGGGACGGTTGGGTCGATGAAATACCAGCGGCCGCTGTTCTGCACGAAGGATGAGCGCTCACGGTGGCTGTGTTCGCCGCCGTGGTCATGCCAGCGCGCGGTAAAGGTCACGAAGGCGTGCTCGGGTTGGCCGCCGAAGACCTCCGAGCTTTCCACCTGCAGGCCCAGCCAAGTGCTTTGCGCGCTCCAGTCGGCGATGGACTGGCGATCCAGCCCGTGCTGCTGGCCGGGCAGGGTGGTCGTCACCAGGTAATCGACCAGGCCCAGCACGTAGGCGCTGTAGCGCGAGCGCATCAGGGCCTCGGCGCAGGGCGCGGGATGGCCCTCATGGTAGTGGCCGCAGCAGGCGTCCAGCAGGTTGCCGCTGCCGCAAGGGCAAATGGATGTACTCATCGGATTACCACCAGTACTTGCCGAAGTTTTCCGGGTTGGCCCAGAACTTGGCGTTGAGCCAGTCCGGCACCTGTTTGTATTCCCGCAGATCGTAGGTGAACAGCGTCAGCACCTGCTGGTCGCGCTGGAAACGCTCGCTGCTTTGCAGGGCCAGGGCAAAGAAGTCGCTGTCCTGCCAGCCACTGGCCGGCATGTCCACCAACACCGCGATACGGCTGGCATTGAGGTTGCGGATGCCGCCCAGCAGTTCCCGGCCGGCACGCTTGGGCAGGTGTTCGAGGCAATCGACCACCAGCGCCAGGTCGAAGCGCCGTGCCGCCAGCTCGGCCGGCAGGGCCCCCGGTTTGGCGAGGGCGACCTGGGTCTGCGGGTGCGCCGCCTGGAACGCCTCGAGTGCCGGAAAGCTGCCTGCGCCCACCAGCAACAGGTTCTGCGGTGCATAGCGGTCCAGGAGTGCCGCCAGGGCTTGCTGGGGCGTGCGGGAAGAAATGCTCTCGGTCATCGAAAATCCTCAATCAGAACTGCAAAGACTAGCCTGCCCGAACGGCCCGGCCTAGAGCGCGGTTCGGGAAATCGCCAACAGGCTGGAGGAGGCCCCCTGCACGGGTGTCGGTCAATGGCTGGACAGCCGCTCTGGACCGGTGAATTTCGCCGAATGGGTGGGCAGGACGACCGTTGGAGAATAATTTTCCGGGGCCACTGGCAAATTGCCTGTGCAAGCCGTTACTGTGCGCCCAAAGAATAATGTACCAAGGGGGGCGTATGAAGGTGCTTTGGGGGTTGGGGAAGGTCCTGACGCTGCTGTTCTGGCTGGTGGTGTTGATCAACCTGGTGAATCCGCTGGTCAGCCCGTTTCGTTTATTGGTGAATCTGGCCGGGAGCCTGCTGTTGCTGACTCATCTGCTTGAGATACTGCTGTTCAACGGCAGCCTGCAAGGCCGTTCGCACCCTTGGCGTGACCGGGCGCAGATCCTGCTGTTCGGTATGTTCCACCTGCAGATCCTGCCATTGCCGGCGCGTGAGGAAGTCAGCCATGCGTAGTCTGTGTCTGTTGGCGGTGCTGTGCAGCCCGCTGGCCTGTGCCGAGGTCGTGACTGTTGAAGCCAATTCCCTGTTGCGCCTGCCGGGCAATACCAGTGTGTTGCAACTGGAACGCCTGGACGTGGCCGACAATGGCACCCTCCTGGTGCCGGCAGGTATCACCCGATTGGACGTGGGCGAACTGCACCTGGGCCGCGAGGCGCGTATCGCCATCGTGCCCAGCGAACAGAGTTTCGAGCTCAGGGCTGCTCGCGCCGACCTCGGCAGCGGTAGCCAGATTACCGCGCGAGGCGCTCCGGGCAGTTACCAGAAGGCACCGCTGCCAGGCCGTAACCTGAACCTGCGGATCGATGCCCTGAGCGGCCCTGTGTTGTCGGTGGATGCCCGTGGCGGTACCGGCATTCCAGGTTATGTCGGGCTCGACGGCGCCAATGGCGAGGAACCGGGTTGCACCTGGGGCCAGGCCGGCCGCGGGGCCGATGGCGACAACGGTGGCGATGGCCGTCCGGGGGCGCCGGGAGCGCAGGTCCGGCTCGAACTGCCGCGGGATTATCCGGCCGAGCAGATCAAGGTCCAGGTCGAGGGTGGTGCCGGTGGCCCGGCAGGCGCGGCGGGGCGTCCGGGCGCGGGCGGCAAGTCCAAGGGCTGCTTTGTCTACAAGACCGATGGTGGCAAGTCCGGGCGTCCGGGCCTGGCGGGACAACCGGGGCCGCAAGGTGCGCCGGGTAGCGTGACCATCCAGCGTCTTTGACGGCTGCCGGTCGATCGTTCCCACGCGGAGCAAAGGAATGCCTCACTGGACGCTCGCGTGGGAACGATCATCAATGATTATCTTCTCCTCAGAAGGTCGGGCGCGCAGCGACTATCGCCACCAGCGCCAGGCCGATCAACAGATTGATCCCCACCAGTCGGCGAATCCGCCCCAGTGCGGCGCCACCTTCGGCCCATTGTTCAGCCTCCACCGCCTTGCGCAGTTCCGGCAGTTGCAATGACTGGATACGAAGAAACAGTGCCAACATCACGATATACAGCCCCATCATCACCTGCACATACCGCGGCGCGGTCTCGAACCCGCTGAAACGCAGCTGGATCAAGCCCACGCCGCTGATCGGCAGGATCACCACCGCGACCCAGACCCAGACAAAAAAGCGCTGAAACACCTGGACCCACAATTTCAGGCGGGCGGGGCCTTCGAGCGCCGCCATGGCGGCCGGGCGCAGGATCATCCAGGCGAAGAACATGCCGCCGACCCAGATCAGGGCGGCCAGCAGATGCAGGGTATAGACGAGTGCAAAAGCGGTCATTCGGGTACTCCGTTCGGCGCGGGATGAATTAGCGGGGTATGATAGCGGCCATTCGAACCACTGAAAATTTATCCAGCGTTTTTCGCGCCCGAAGACTCATGATCAGCACCGAACTCAAAACCACGATCCAGGGCGCCTACTCGCGTTTCCTCGAAGCCAAGAGCCTGAAACCCCGCTACGGTCAGCGCCTGATGATCGCTGAAGTGGCCAAGGTCCTGGGCGATATCGACACCGACGATGAAGGCCGCCGCGACGGCGAGCCGGCCGTGGTCGCCGTTGAAGCCGGCACCGGTACCGGCAAGACCGTGGCCTACAGCCTGGCGGCGATTCCCACCGCCAAGGCCGCCGGCAAGCGCCTGGTGATCGCCACCGCCACCGTCGCCCTGCAGGAGCAGATCGTCTACAAGGACCTGCCCGACCTGATGCGCAACAGCGGGCTGAATTTCAGTTTCGCCCTGGCCAAGGGGCGTGGGCGCTACATGTGCCTGTCCAAGCTCGACATACTATTGCAGGAGGGGCACGCGCAGACCGCCACGGCCCAGTTGTTCGAGGAAGAAGGCTTCAAGATCGAGATCGATGAGGCCAGCCAGAAACTGTTCACCAGCATGATCGAGAAACTGGCCGGCAATAAGTGGGACGGTGATCGCGACAGCTGGCCCAATGCGCTGGAAGATGCCGACTGGGCGCGCCTGACCACCGATCACAGCCAGTGCACCAACCGCCATTGCCCGAACTTCGGCCAGTGCGCCTTCTACAAGGCCCGCGAGGGAATGGGCAAGGTCGATGTGATCGTGACCAACCATGACATGGTCCTGGCCGACCTGGCCCTGGGCGGTGGTGCGGTGTTGCCGGACCCGCGCGATACCTTGTATGTGTTCGACGAAGGCCATCACCTGCCGGACAAGGCTATCGGCCACTTTGCCCATTACACGCGGCTGCGGTCCACAGCCGACTGGCTGGAGCAGACCGCCAAGAACCTGACCAAGCTGCTTGCCCAGCACCCGCTGCCGGGTGACCTGGGCAAGCTGATCGAGCAGGTCCCGGAACTGGCGCGGGAGATCAAGACCCACCAGCAGTTCATGTTCACCGCGTGCGAGCAACTGGCCGACTTCAAGACCGGCGAAGACATGGAAGGTCGCGAGCGGCCGCGCCATCGCTTTGTCGGCGGGTTGATCCCGGATCACCTGCGGGAAATGGGCATCGAGCTGAAGAAGGGCTTTGCCCGCCTCAATGACCTCTTTACCCGCCTGACCGAACTGCTCAAGGAAGGCATGGACGGTGAGGTCAATATCGGCATCACCAGCAACCAGGCCGAGGAGTGGTACCCGCTGTTCGGCAGCCTGCTGTCCCGGGCCCAGGGCAACTGGGAGTTGTGGACCGCGTTCACCGTCGAGGACCCGGAAGACAACCCGCCCATGGCCCGCTGGTTGAGCCTGGCGGAAAGCGGGGCGCTGTTCGATATCGAGGTCAATGCCAGCCCGATCCTGGCGGCGGAAATGCTCCGGCGCAATCTGTGGAACGTGGCCTACGGCGCCTTGGTGACCTCGGCGACCCTGACCGCCCTCGGCACTTTCGACCGTTTCCGCATGCGCGCCGGCTTGCCGAAGAAGGCCGTGACGGCCGTGGTGCCCAGCCCCTTCCACCACGCCGATGCCGGTGTGTTGCGAGTGCCGGACCTCAAGGCCGACCCGCGGGATGCCGTGGCCCACACGGCGGCGATCATCCGTGACCTGCCGGAGCTGGTCGAAGGCTCCAGGGGCACGCTGGTGCTGTTTTCCTCGCGCAAGCAGATGCAGGACGTGTTCGACGGCCTGGATCGCGACTGGCGCAAACAGGTGTTTATCCAGGGCAACCTGTCCAAGCAGGAAACCCTCAACAAACACAAGGCGCGGGTCGACGGTGGTGACTCCAGTGTGCTGTTCGGCCTGGCGAGCTTCGCCGAAGGCGTGGACCTGCCGGGGGCCTATTGCGAGCATGTGGTGATCGCCAAGATCCCGTTCTCGGTGCCGGACGATCCGGTGGAAGCCGCGCTTGCCGAATGGATCGAGGCCCGTGGCGGTAATCCGTTCATGGAAATCTCGGTGCCGGACGCCTCGCTCAAGCTGGTCCAGGCCTGTGGCCGGCTGCTGCGCACGGAGGAGGACCGGGGCATCATCACCTTGCTCGACCGGCGTCTGGTCACCCAGCGCTACGGTAAGGCTATCCTCAATGCCTTGCCGCCATTCCGCCGTGAAATTTCTTAGTGTGATGTAGGTTAAATCGCCTATTTCATTGTCTATGGGTGGCGCGTTACCCGCGTCACGCAGGCCCTTGACCGGCCGTTAGGGAGAAAATGATTCATATGATTCGCCGCACGCTGCCTGCCGTTTTTGCTTTGTTGTTCGCCGCGCCGTTGTTGGCCGCGCCCGCCGGGCAGCAGATGCTGTTCAATTTCGTTCGTCCGGCCGATGTGGTGCAGGTGGTGACCAACGGCACCGACCTGCCGCAATCCAATGCCGAACAGACCGCTGAAGGTGAAGTGCTGCGGCGTGTCACCTTCACCCCGACCGCCCAGCCGAGCCTGCGCCTGACGCCGCAGAGCGGTGCCTGGGACTGGTCGCAGTCGGGGGTGATGAGCCTGCGGATCCAGAGCGCGATGGATTGGGCACTTACGCTCAACGTGACCATCCAGAGCAATGACGGCAAGACCCTCACCAGTCGTGTCGACCTGCCGGCCGGCCCGGCGCAGACCCTGCTGGTACCGTTGCAGGCCTTCTCGCCCCTGAGCCAGGGCATGCGCGCCGGCCCGCCGATGCCGCTGACCGTGGAGGGCCAGCGGGTCCTGCTGGCGAGCAGTGCCGGTGAACTGGATCGCACGCAAGTTGTGTCGGTGACCCTGTCGATGGACAAGCCGAAAGTCGCGCAGAACATCCTCCTGGAGCGTTTTGGCGTGCAGAATGGCGACGATGTGATCAAGGCCGCCTACAGCTCGCTGGTGGACGGCTACGGCCAGTCCAGTCGCGCCCGTTGGCCGGAAAAGATCAGTTCCGACGACCAGCTCAAGGCTGCCTCGACCCGGGAGTCGCAACAGTTGAAGGGCTGGCTGGCCGAGCGCGAGCGCAGTGGCCTGGACAAGTTTGGCGGCTGGACCAAGGGCCCGAGCTTCGAAGCCACGGGCTTCTTCCGTACTGAAAAGCATGATGGCCGCTGGTACCTGGTGACGCCGGAAGGCCACCCGTTCTATTCGCTCGGGGTGAATACCGTGAGCGCCGGCGACCAGCAGACCTATGTCGAAGGCCGCGAATGGATGTTCGGCGACTTGCCCAAGGACGGCGAACCGCTCGCCGGCTATTACGGCAAGGGCGATAACAGTGTCGCCCTGGCTTCCAACGCCGGGCGCGGGTTCAACCATGGCAAATGGTTCGACTTCTATGGTGCCAACCTGCAGCGCACCTATGGCCAGCCCTGTGCACAACCCAAGGAAGGCGAGCCGAAGGTGCCGTGTGCCGGGGGCTTTGACACCAAGCGCTGGCAGGCCCATACCCTTGACCGCTTGCAAGCCTGGGGTTTCAACACCCTCGGCAACTGGAGCGATCCGGCGGTGGGCCTGAACGATCGCGTGCCGTACACCTTGCCGCTGTCGATCGTCGGCGATTACGCCAGCATCAGCACCGGTAGCGACTGGTGGGGCGGCATGCCCGATCCGTTTGATCCGCGCTTTGCCATGGCCACCGAGCGTGCGGTCGCCATCGCCGCCCGCGATCACCGCGACGATCCGTGGCTGGTAGGCTATTTCGCCGACAACGAGCTGGCCTGGGCCGGTCCCGGCGATGACCCGAAATCCCGTTATGCGCTGGCCTACGGCACCTTGCGCATGACCACCGACGTCCCGGCCAAGCGCGCGTTTCTCAAGCAACTGCGCGACAAGTACCGCAATCAGCAGGGCCTGTCGAAAGCCTGGGGCGTGGATATCCCGACCTGGGAGCAGATGGAGGACCCGGGTTTCGAAGCGCCATTGCCGAATCCGCAGCACCCGGAAATCGAGGCTGACCTCAAGTACTTCCAGAAAGTCTTCGCCGACACCTACTTCAAGACCATTTCCGACTCGTTGAAATGGCATGCGCCGAATCACCTGCTGCTGGGTGGCCGGTTTGCCGTCAGCACACCTGAGGCGGTGGCGTCCTGTGCGCAGTATTGCGATGTGCTGAGCTTCAACTTCTACACCCAGCAGCCCCAGGACGGTTACGACTTCAGCCAGCTGGACGCGCTGGACAAGCCGGTGCTGATCACCGAGTTCAACTTCGGTTCGCGCGACCGTGGCCCGTTCTGGGGTGGCGTGACCGAGTTGTCGAAGGAAGAAGACCGTGGCCCGGCCTACGCCAACTTCCTCAAGCAGGCGGTCAGTGAACCGTCGGTCGTCGGCGTGCACTGGTTCCAGTACCTCGACCAACCCGTTACCGGTCGTCTGCTGGACGGTGAAAACGGCCATTTCGGCCTGGTCGGCATCACCGACGTGCCGTTCCAGGGGTTTGTCGAGAGCGTGCGCAAGAGCAACCTGCAGGCCCTCGAATTGCTGGCCAAGGCCGCCGAGAAAGCCAAGGTCGATGCCCAGCAAAAAGCAGCGAAGGGTATCGATCACGACGGTGATGGCGGCAAGGGCCGCTCGGGCAGCGCCGGTGGGACGGGCGCGGGCCATGCCGGCGGGCACTCAGGCAACGGCCACTGATCGAATTCACTGCATCTGGATAGCCTTGCCGGAGCTTTTTCCTACAGGGCGAAGGTGCGAATCGTCCGACCTGTGTCTGTTCCCAAACCGGGCAATCGCTGGAACAATGCATCCCACTTTGTCAGGCGTTAGCCCCGGGGGAATTCAAGGGTGCAGATTCAGGGTCATTACGAGCTTCAATTCGAGGCGGTGCGCGAGGCGTTCGCGGCTCTCTTCGACGATCCCCAGGAGCGCGGTGCAGCGCTGTGCATCCAGGTCGGCGGGGAAACCGTGGTCGATCTCTGGGCCGGCACCGCCGACAAGGACGGCGCCGAGGCCTGGCACAGCGATACCATCGCCAACCTGTTCTCCTGCACCAAGACTTTTACCGCCGTCGCCGCGCTGCAACTGGTGGCTGAGGGCAAGTTGCAACTGGACGTTCCGGTGGCGCGCTACTGGCCCGAGTTCGCTGCTGCCGGCAAGGAAAACATCACCTTGCGCCAACTGCTCTGCCATCAGGCCGGGTTGCCGGCATTGCGCGAGTTGCTGGCTCCCGAAGCGCTCTATGACTGGCAGGTGATGGTCGACGCCCTGGCCGCCGAAGCGCCCTGGTGGACGCCCGGCGACGGTCACGGCTACGCCGCGATCACCTACGGTTGGCTGGTGGGCGAGTTGTTGCGTCGGGCCGATGGTCGTGGGCCGGGTGAATCCATCGCCGCGCGGATTGCCCGGCCGCTGGGACTGGACTTCCATGTCGGCCTGGCGGACGAGGAGTTCCATCGGGTAGCGCACATTGCCCGTGGCAAGGGCAATGTCGGTGACGCCGCGGCCCAGCGCCTGCTGCAGGTGACCATGCGCGAGCCCACGGCGATGACCACCCGTGCATTCACCAACCCGCCGTCTATCATGACCAGTACCAACAAGCCGGAATGGCGGCGCATGCAACAGCCGGCGGCCAATGGCCATGGCAACGCACGCAGCCTCGCGGGTTTCTACAGCGGCCTGCTGGACGGTAGCCTGCTGGAAGGTGAAATGCTCGACGAGTTGACCCGGGAGCACAGCCTGGGCATGGACAAGACCCTGCTGACCCAGACCCGTTTCGGCCTGGGTTGCATGCTTGATCAGCCGGACGTCGCCAATGCCACGTTCGGCCTCGGTTCCAGGGCTTTCGGGCATCCGGGGGCAGGGGGCTCGATCGGCTTTGCTGATCCAGAGCATGATGTCGCTTTCGGTTTCGTGACAAATACTCTTGGGCCCTACGTTCTCATGGACCCACGGGCGCAGAAGCTTGTACGGATTCTTGCCGGCTGTCTGTAGAATGCCGGCAGCAGGTCGCAGGCCGGAACCCTGTGGCTTTTTTGCTTTCAAAGCACCTGTTTATGCGGCCTTCTGGCCCTTGTACCTCTATCTCATTTTGTGGATTTCCAATGTCATCGAATAAGTCCCTCGCCCTGGCCATTTGCCTGACCGTTACCGGTTGCGCACAAACTCCACAGAATGCAGATGGCGGCCACTGGTGGTCGTTCGGTTCGTCCGACAAGGTCGCCGGGAAGGACGCGGCGCAGGCCTCCACGGCTCCTGCGGCTGCTCCGGCACCGACGGCCAAGGCCGCCGCGCCGGCTGCGGCACCTGTTGTGGCAGCGGCTCCAGCCCCGGCGGCTGAAGCGAGCAGCGGCAGCAGCTGGTGGCCGTTCGGTTCTTCCGACAAGAAGGACGCGACAAAGGATTCGGCCGCAGCCGCCAAGCCCCAGGACAAGCCCGTCCCCCTGGCGACCGCGGTAGCGGCGGCGACCAACCCTGCTCCCCAGGCTGATCCGGCGACCCACTGGTGGTGGCCGTTCGGCAGTTCGGACAAGGCCAAGGAAACTACCCAGGCGCCGGTCAAGGCCGTGCCGATGCCCGATCCGAAAATCACCCAGGCCTGGCTCGACGACTATGAGCCGCGCCTGCGCACGGCGATCCAGGATTCCTCGCTGAAGCTGGAACGTCGCGAAAATGTCCTGGTGATCATTGCCCCGGTGGATGGCTCCTACAACCCGAAACGCCCGGAAATGCTGCTGCCAGTGACCCTCGGGCCGTTCTCGCGCATTGCCAAGACCGTTGAAGGCGATCCGAAAACCGCGGTACTGGTCCTCGGCCACGGCGACAACAGCACCGGCGCCGATGCTGCCCAGGCCCTGAGCCAGCAGCGCGCCCAGTCGGTGGCGGCGATTTTCCGCCTCAGCGGCCTGCAGCGCGATCGCCTGATCCTGCGTGGCATGGGCTCGGTGATGCCACGTGCGGCGAATGACAGCAACGAGGGCCGCGCCCTGAACCGTCGCGTGGAAATCCTCCTGACCCCGCAGAACACCATGGTGGCATTGCTCAGCAAGTACAGCATTCCGCCTTCGGCGTTGGCTCCAGCGACCCTGGTGGCGGCACAGGACGTCAAGCCTGCAGTGGCTCCGGCACCGGTTGCGAAGAAAGCGGCGGCAACCTCCAAGGCCAAGGCCCCGGCCAAGAAAGCGGCGGCCAAGGCCCCGGCGAAGAAAGCCCCGGTCAAAAAAGCTGCACCCGCCAAGCCGGCGGTTGCGAAGAAAGATCCGGCGGCTGATAGCGCGGCCAAGAACTGATTCGCGATTATTGATTCGGGATTAGAAGGGAAAACGCCATGACCCAGTCCCTGGCCGATATGCGCCGCGACTACACCCGCGACGGCCTCACCGAGGCCCAGGCCCCGGCCGAGCCGTTCGCGCTGTTCCACCAGTGGTTTGCCGATGCGGTGAAGACCGAGCAGCCACCGGTGGAAGCCAACGCCATGACGCTGGCGACCGTCGATGCAGACGGTCGTCCCCATTGCCGCATCCTGTTGTTGAAGGGCCTGGATGAGCAGGGCTTTACCTTCTTCACCAACTACGAAAGCGACAAGGGCCGGCAACTGGCGGTACGGCCGTTCGCCGCCATGACCTTCTTCTGGCCGAGCCTGGAACGCCAGGTACGGATCGAGGGGCGGGTGGTCAAGGTCTCGCCGCAGGAGTCGGATGCCTATTTCCAGGTCCGCCCGATGGGCAGCCGCCTGGGTGCATGGGCGTCACCGCAGAGTCGGGTGATCGCCGACCGGGCCGAACTGGAGGAGCTGCTCAGGGTCACTCAGGCCCGGTTCAGCGATACCCAGCCGGATTGCCCGGAGCATTGGGGTGGCTATCGCCTGCTGCCGGAGCGCATCGAGTTCTGGCAAGGTCGCGCCAGCCGCCTGCATGATCGCCTCGACTATCGTTTCGTCAACGACGGCTGGAGTCGTTCGCGACTCGCACCCTGATCGGGGCATTCTGCAGCGGCGGCCTCCAGCCAACGCTGCAGATCCCGGCGTTTCACCTTCTGTTTTCTGGCGTCGTCGAGACGCTGCAGCATGAACTTTTGCCGTGCTTCGCTGTCTCCCGCTAGCGACAATGCGAGGTCGCGGTCCATCCAGCGTCTGATTCTCACGTACAGCCAGCCGTGGAAATACAAGCCGGCGGCGGTCGTGATGACAATGATGAAGTAATCCATGACAGTCCTTGTGGCAGGCGGGGCGGGCGAGTTGAAAGCACGCTACCCTGTTCTCAGTCTTGTTGTGCGCCGGCTGTACCGGTGCTGAATGAAAACCATTTTATCCGCCGGCTGCCGTGACAGAGATCAAGCCGCGGAGTTTAATTGAGTCATGTCCTTTTGGAGTTGCCCTTATGCGTAAGTCTGTTTTGTTGATTGCTTCCTTCTCCACCATGGCCATGCTGCTCGGTGGCTGCACCAACAGCCTGACCGGCGACACCTATTCCCGCGATGAAGCCCGTCGTGTGCAGACCATCCGCCTGGGCACCATCGAGTCCCTGCGTCCGGTACAGATCGAAGGCAGCAACTCGCCGATCGGTGCCGGTGCCGGTGCTATCGTGGGTGGTGTCGGCGGCAGCGCCATCGGCGGCGGCCGTGGCAGTATCGTCACCGCGGTGATCGGTGCGGTAGCCGGCGGCGTGCTCGGTAACATGGCCGAGAAAGGCCTGACCAAGACCCAGGGCGTGGAAATCACCGTGCGTGAAGACGACGGCAGCCTGCGTGCCTATGTACAGGAAGTGGCGCCGAACGAAATCTTCCGGGTTGGCGAGCGCGTACGTATTTCCACCGTGGGTGGTACCAGCCGTGTTTCCCACTGATCCGACGATCAGCCTGTAAAGAAAAACCCCGGCCAGGGAACTGGCCGGGGTTTTTCTTTATGGGGTTACTGCCGGGCCTTTCGATCGTTCCCACGCTCTGCGTGGGAATGCCGCCTGGGAGGCTCCGCGTCCGCTTCATGCGATCACTGAGTCTTGCGACTGGCCATTGCCGTCACCGCGTAACCGATCAACGCAGCCAGGATCGAACCGGTGAGGATGCCCATGCGGTCCATGCCGACGTACTCGCTGCTCCCTGGCACAAAGGCCAGGGAGCCGACGAACAGGCTCATGGTGAAGCCGATGCCGCAGAGGATCGCCACGCCGAGTACCTGGCCCCAGTTGGCCCCGTGGGGCAATGCGGCCATGCCGGCCTTGACCGCCAGCCAGGTCAGGCCGAATACCCCGACGGTCTTGCCGATCAGCAGGCCGGCGGCGATGCCCAGCGGGACATGATGGGTGAAGCTCTCGAGGTTGACCCCCGTCAGCGACACACCGGCATTGGCAAAGGCGAACAGCGGCAGGATGCCGAAGGCTACCCAGGGATGCAGCGCATGTTCCAGGCTGAGCAGTGGCGATGTCTCGGAGTTCTTCGTGCGCAAGGGGATGCAGAAGGCCAGGGTGACGCCGGCCAGCGTCGCGTGCACGCCACTCTTGAGTACACAGATCCAGAGGATCAGGCCGATGATCATGTAGGGCCCGAGCTTGACCACGCCGAGGCGATTCATCGCGATCAGGGCCACCAGGCAGGCGCCGGCCAGCAGCAGCGACAGGGTCGACAGTTCGCTGGAGTAGAACACCGCGATGACGATGATCGCGCCGAGGTCGTCGATGATCGCCAGGGTCATCAGGAACAGCTTCAGCGATACGGGCACGCGTTTGCCCAGCAGGGCCAGTACGCCGAGGGCGAAGGCGATATCGGTGGCCATGGGGATCGCCCAGCCACCCAGCGCTGCCGGGTTGTCCTTGTTCAGGAACCAGTAGATCAGCGCCGGCACCACCATGCCGCCGATCGCCGCGGCTCCCGGCAGGACGATCTGCGAAGGCTTGGACAGATGGCCTTCGAGCACCTCGCGCTTGACCTCCAGGCCGATCAGCAGGAAGAACATGGCCATCAGGCCGTCGTTGATCCACAGCAGCAGCGGCTTGGCGATTTTCAAGGCGCCGACCTGGGCCACCACCGGTACGTCCAGCAGGCCGTTGTACAAGTACGACAGCGGTGAGTTGTTGATGATCAGGGCCAGGGCTGCAGCGGCAATCAATAACAGACCGCTGGCAGCTTCCAACTGAAAGAAACGTGTGAAAGTGCTACGCAGAGGCAAGGTCGCTCTCCATTGATAAAGTCAAAAGGTGGGACACCCTAACCCGTACTGTTAGTTGTTAAAACAAAAGTTATATTCTTTTTTGTTATAAGCGGAAAATAGAGATGCCAATGGAAAGGAGCCTAGCAGTTGTGTGTCCAAATGCGTCTTCACTGTATCTGTGCGGACTGTAGGAAACTTCCTATAGTTGGTGTTGAGTCCTGGCGGAGCTGTCCGCCTTTTTCCTTCAGCGGTTTGGCCCAGAGCCAGTGGCGCAGCAGTTCGTCAGCGCCTTCGAGCGTGCCCGTTCCAACGAGTAACCGATCATGAGCGACAATCGACAGTGGGCCCGGGAAGCGATCCGGATCATCGAGGCCGACTTCCAGCGCAGTGCCGACACCCACCTGATTCCCTTGCCGCTGCCGGGCCTGCCGGGCATCGAGCTGTATTTCAAGGATGAATCCAGCCACCCCACCGGCAGCCTCAAGCATCGCCTGGCGCGCTCGCTGTTCCTCTATGCCCTGTGTAATGGCTGGTTGAAACCGGGGGCGCCGGTGATCGAGGCATCCAGCGGTTCGACGGCGATTTCCGAGGCCTACTTTGCGCGTTTGCTGGGCCTGCCGTTCATTGCCGTGATGCCAGCGACCACGTCCCAGGAAAAGATCGCGCAGATCGCCTTCTACGGCGGCCAGAGCCATCTGGTGCAGGATCCGACGCAGATCTATGCCGAGTCCGAGCGCCTGGCACGGGAAAGCGGCGGGCACTTCATGGACCAGTTCACCTACGCCGAACGGGCCACCGACTGGCGGGCGAACAACAATATCGCCGAGTCGATTTTCCAGCAGTTGCGGTTCGAGCGGCACCCGGAGCCGAGCTGGCTGATTTCCAGCCCCGGCACCGGCGGCACCACCGCAACCCTGGGGCGTTATGTGCGCTACCGCCAGCATTGCACGCGGGTGCTGTGCGCCGATGCCGAGCGTTCGGTGTTCTTCGAGTATTACCAGACGGGCGACGCCGGCCTGCGCCTGGAGTGCGGTTCACGTATCGAAGGAATCGGCCGGCCGCGGGTCGAGGCATCGTTCCTGCCCAAGGTCATCGATGCCATGGTCAAGGTGCCGGATGCCTTGTCCCTGGCGGCCATGCATTACCTGGCACGCCGCCTGGGCCGGCGGGTCGGCGGGTCCAGCGGGACCAACCTGATCGGCGCGCTGGTGGCGGCACGGCAGATGGTCGAGGCGGGGGAGAGCGGCTCGATCGTGGCGATCCTCTGTGATGGTGGCGAACGTTATGCCACCACCTATTACGACGAAGCCTGGCTGAAGGCCCAGGGCTATCGCCTGGACGTGCTGATCGAGCGCGTCGCCGCCAGTGTCGAGCGCGGCGAGGCGTTGCCCGAGGATGTGCTGCGGGCCGGGATCTGATCGGGAACTGAGGGCCTGACCTGATGGCCCCTTCGCGGGCAAGCCCGCTCCCACAAGTGTTCGAGGCCCTGCCAATGTGGGAGTGGGCATGCCCACAAGTGTCCGAGACCCCTGCCCCTGTGGGAGTAGGCATGCCCACAAGTGCTCGAGACGCCGCCCCTGTGGGAGTGGGTATGCCCACAAGTGTCCGAGACCCCTGCCCCTGTGGGAGTAGGCATGCCCACAAGTGCTCGAGACGCCGCCCCTGTGGGAGCGGGCTTGCCCGCGAAGAGGGCGGCACAGGCGCTGCATGGGGCTGCTGACCAAGGCATCTACAGGCTGAAACCACCGTCCAGCGGGATGATGTTCCCGGTCATGTAGGCACCGGCGGTACTTGCCAGGCTGATGGCCAGCGCCGCCATTTCCTCCTCGCGGCCCCAGCGTTTCATCGGGATCAGCGCAGTATCGTCGGCCAGTGCCTGTTCGTCGTTGCCGATATGCTGGGTCATCTTGCTCGGGAAACGCCCCGGCGCGATCACGTTGACGTTGATGTGCTGGCCCACCAGTTCGCGGGCCAGGATCCGCGACAGCTGGTGCAGGGCGGCCTTGCTCGGCCCGTAGGCATAGGCCTGTTCGCCGAAGGAGGAGATCCCCGCCACCGAGCCGATATTGATGATGCGCGCCGGGTTCTGCGCCGAGCCGGCCTGGCGCAGCAAGGGCAGGAACTGCTGGATGCAATTGAACACCGATGTCACGTTCAGTTGCATCACCTTTTCCCAGCCCTTCACCGGATAGCTCTCCAGTGGCGCGCCCCAGGTGGTGCCGGCGTTATTGACCAGGATATCCAGGCGGTCGATCAATCCCCCCAGGCGCGTGGCCAGTTCCAGCACGCCGTCTTCGGTGGCGAGGTTGGCGGCCAGGGCATGACAGGTTCCCAGCGCGCCGAGCTCCTCGGCGGTCTGCCGGCAGACCTCGGCATCGCGGGCACAGACATAGACCGTGGCGCCGGCCTCGACATAGGCCCTGGCGATCATCTTGCCGATACCACGGGTACCGCCGGTCACCAGGGCGGTGCGGCCTTGCAGGGAGAAGTAGGGATGCATGGCGAGTCCTGAACACGAAAGGGTGCCGATACCCTAGTCGTCAGGTGCCGAAAACGGAGCCACTATTTTGCGGGGGAATGAACCATCATGCCTGCCCGCGGGGCCGTATGGCCGCCGCAGGCAGTGCTGTCAGCCGCGCACGCGCAGGGTCAGGCCCTTGAGGAAGTTGCGCAGCAACTGGTCGCCACAGGGACGGTAGTTGGTATGGCCGAACTTGCGGAACAGCGCGCTCAGTTCCGGCTTGGACACCGGGAACTCGGCGGCCTTGAGGATCGCGTGCATGTCGTCTTCCTTCAGTTCGAAGGCGACCCGCAGTTTCTTCAGGATGATGTTGTTGGTCACCGGCAATTCCACCGGCAGCGGTGGACGGCTGTCATCCTTGCCACGCTTGAAGATCACCAGGCCGTCGAGGAAGTGCGCCATGACATCGTCTGGGCAGTGCACGAAACCTTCTTCCTCGTCCTTTTTCAGGTAGGTGACGATATCCGCCTTGGCAACTTCGAAACCGGTCAGCTTGATGATCTCGACGACCTTGGCGTCGCTGATATCGAGCATGTAGCGCACGCTGCGCAGTACATCGTTATGAATCATGTGGGCAGTCCTGGGTGATAAACGCCGCGCATCTGGCGCGGCGTTGGAATAATGGGGGGTTAGAACTTTTCCTTGGCCGACAGGTAGCGCCATTGGCCCACCGGTACCTTGCCGATGGAGACGCCGCCGATACGGATGCGGCGGATAGCCACGACCTTGAGCCCGACGGCTTCGCAGAACAGCGCGATCACACCCGGCTGCGGGTTTTTCAGGGCGAAGCGCAGGCGGTTTTCGTTCTGCCAGCTGGCCTTGACCGCCGGCAGTTCCTTGCCCTTGTAGGTCAGGCCGTGGTTCAGCCGGTTGAGGCCGTGGGCGACCATATCGCCGGCGACTTCGACCACATACTCCTGCTCGATCTTGGCGGCATCGGCGGTCAGCTTGCGCAGGATCTTCCAGTCCTGGGTGAATACCACCAGGCCGCTGGCCTTGGCCTGCAGGTCGGCGGCGGCGGTCAGGCGCAGGAAGTGCCCCTTGAGCGGGCGCTTGCCGTAGCGGTGCTCCTCGGACAGGTTGGCGGCGTCGAGCAGTTGCAGGGCGCCGTCCGCGCTCATGCCGGCCGGCTGGTGCAGCAACAGCGTCACCGGCTCCGGCGCGGTGGCCTTGGCTTCGGGGTCCAGCTCGACCTTCTGCCCGTCGACCTTGAACTGCGGCTCGTCGATGACTTCGCCGTCGACCGTGACCCAGCCGCCTTCGATAAACAGCTCGGCCTCCCGACGGGAGCAGCCGACCAGCTCGATAAGGCGTTTGGAAAGGCGAATGGGTTCAGACATGACAGCGGCCGTAGGAAAGGAGGGCAGCCATTGTACCCGCCTGGCGCCGGTTAAGCCCGGCAACATTTGTCGCACTGCGTCGGTAGGGCACAAAACCCCGTAGGAGCCGGCTTGCCGGCGATGGCGCCCGGAAGAACGATGCAAACCTCAGCGTTTCAGGCGCAGATGCAGCAGCGGATACGGTTGCCCCATGCCGTCCTGTTCCGAGCGGCCGATCACTTCGAAGCCCTGCCTGAAATAGAAGCCGATGGCCTGCGGGTTCTGCTCGTTGACGTCCAGTTCGTCGGCATTGAGGTGTTCGATCGCGTACCACAGCAACCGCTTGCCCAGGCCCTGGCCGCGGTTCTGTGGGGCGATGAACAGCATCTCGACCTTGCCCGCGGCCACGCCGGCAAAGCCGGTGATGCGCTGGCGGGCGTCGCGGGTACAGATCAGCATGACGGCGTCCAGGTAGCGGGTCAGCACCAGGTTCTTCAGCAGTTCGATGTAGCTGTCCGGGAGGAAATCATGGGTGGCGCGAACGGACGCTTCCCAGACCGCGGTCAGCTCGGGGTAGTCGCCAGGTTTCGGGGTATGGATGACCGGGTGCTGGTGCATGTCGCCGTTCCTTGTCTGGCGCAGGCCTGGTTATTGAGGCAAACAATAGCCGTAAAAAAGCCCCGCATCTCGTGGAAAGAGCGGGGCTTTTCGATTTTTTTACGACTTACAGGGTTTCTGCCCAGAGGTCGTACTCATCGGCGTCGGTCACCCGGCACCAGACCTTGTCGCCCGGCTTGAGATCGCCTGCACCGTCGATAAAGACGTTGCCGTCGATTTCCGGGGCATCGAAGAAGCAGCGGCCGACAGCACCGTTCTCGTCGACTTCGTCGATCAGCACTTCGATTTCCTTGCCGATGCGCAGTTGCAGGCGCGCCGAGCTGATGGCCTGCTGGTGCGCCATGAAGCGCTCCCAGCGGTCCTGCTTGACGTCATCCGGTACCACTTCGAGGTCCAGGTCATTGGCCGGCGCGCCTTCGACCGGTGAGTACTGGAAGCAGCCGACGCGGTCTAGCTGGGCTTCGGTCAGCCAGTCGAGCAGGTACTGGAAGTCTTCTTCGGTTTCGCCCGGGAAGCCGACGATAAAGGTCGAGCGGATGATCAGCTCAGGACAGATTTCGCGCCAGTTCTTGATCCGCGCCAGGGTCTTGTCTTCGAAGGCCGGGCGTTTCATTGCCTTGAGCACTTTCGGGCTGGCGTGCTGGAACGGGATGTCCAGGTACGGCAGGATCTTGCCGGCGGCCATCAGCGGGATCAACTCGTCGACGTGCGGGTACGGATACACGTAGTGCAGGCGGACCCAGACGCCCAGGCTGCTGAGGGCTGCGCACAGCTCGGTCATGCGCGTCTTGACCGGTGCGCCGTTCCAGAAGCCGGTGCGGTACTTGACGTCCACGCCGTAGGCGCTGGTGTCCTGGGAGATCACCAGCAGTTCCTTGACGCCGGACTTGACCAGGCGCTGGGCTTCGTCGAGCACGTCGCCGACCGGGCGGCTGACCAGCTTGCCACGCATCGACGGGATGATGCAGAAGCTGCAGCTGTGGTTGCAGCCTTCGGAGATCTTCAGGTAGGCGTAGTGGCGCGGGGTCAGCTTGATGCCTTGCGGTGGCACCAGGTCGATCAGCGGGTTGTGGTCTTTGCGCGGCGGCACCACTTCGTGCACCGCGTTGACCACCTGCTCGTACTGCTGCGGTCCGGTCACGGACAGCACGCTCGGGTGCACGTTGCGGATATTGCCTTCTTCCACACCCATGCAACCGGTGACGATGACCTTGCCGTTTTCCTTGATCGCTTCACCGATCACTTCCAGGGATTCGGCCTTGGCGCTGTCGATGAAACCGCAGGTGTTGACCACCACGACATCGGCGTCCTGGTAAGTGGAGACGACGTCATAGCCTTCCATGCGCAGTTGCGTGAGGATGCGCTCGGAGTCGACCAGGGCCTTGGGGCAACCCAGGGATACGAAACCGACCTTCGGGTTGGCCGGCGCGGTGGGGGTGGACATGTCTAACCTCGGTATAGGGATCGCTGCGTTTGGCGGTTTGGGTAAAACCACTCACGACGGACGGGCGCTTGATGCGCCTCTGATCAAAAAGTGCGCAATTCTAGCGATGGGCGACGCACTTGACCAGCTTTATGGAGGGAAATGCGACGAGTGCTGCGCTATGCTTCGCCGCGTCGCGGCTAGGTGTCATTTTTTGTTTCAAATTGCCGACAAAAGATTAATCGTCGGCAACTGTAAGAAAATCAGCGCATGCTGCGCTGGAGCAGCTGTACTGATAAACGCTGCACCTGAAAAGCCGCACCAAAAAAAGAGTAGCGCTTCTTCGAAGAAGCCCGGTCCAAGTTGTAGTAGGGGAGTAATTGATGGGTCAGGCAGTGAGTCAGGCGCAAGCCGGGCACTCGGCGGCAAAGCCGCTGGGCATGCTGGTTGCAGCGGTGGGGGTGGTGTACGGCGATATCGGCACCAGCCCGTTGTACACCCTCAAAGAGGTGTTCTCCGGTGGGTATGGGGTCCAGGTCAACCACGATGGGGTATTCGGGATTCTCGCACTGATTTTCTGGTCGTTGATCTGGGTGGTTTCGATCAAGTACGTGTTGTTCATCCTGCGGGCGGACAACCAGGGCGAAGGCGGGATCATGGCCCTGACCGCGCTGGCACGGCGGGCGGCATCGCCGTATCCGCGGCTGCGCGCGGTGCTGGTGATCCTCGGGTTGATCGGCGCGGCGCTGTTCTACGGTGACAGCATGATCACCCCGGCGATCTCGGTATTGTCGGCGGTGGAGGGCCTGGAGCTGGCTTTTGACGGCCTGGAGCGCTGGGTCGTGCCGCTGTCGCTGGTGGTGCTGGTGGGGCTGTTCCTGATCCAGAAGCACGGTACGGCCAGCATCGGCAAGTTGTTCGGGCCGGTGATGGTCGCCTGGTTCCTGGTCCTCGGGGTCCTTGGCGTGCACGGCATTCTCCAGCATCCGGAAGTGCTCAGCGCATTGAACCCGATGTGGGGCGTGCGGTTCTTTATCGTCCACCCCGGCATGGGCGTGGCAATTCTCGGCGCGGTGGTACTGGCATTGACCGGTGCCGAGGCGCTGTATGCCGACATGGGCCACTTCGGTCGCAAGCCGATCGCCCGTGCCTGGTTCGCGCTGGTGCTGCCGGCACTGGTGCTGAACTACTTCGGCCAGGGTGCCCTGTTGCTGGAGAACCCGGAAGCGGCGCGCAACCCGTTCTACCTGCTGGCGCCGTCCTGGGCACTGGTCCCGCTGGTGGGGCTGTCGACCCTGGCGACGGTGATCGCTTCGCAGGCGGTGATTTCCGGGGCCTTCTCCCTGACCCGCCAGGCGATCCAGCTCGGCTATATCCCGCGCATGTATATCCAGCACACCTCCAGTGCCGAACAGGGGCAGATCTACATCGGTGCGGTGAACTGGACCCTGATGGTCGGCGTGATCCTGCTGGTGCTCGGCTTCGAGTCGTCCAACGCCCTGGCCTCGGCCTACGGGGTGGCGGTGACCGGGACCATGTTGATCACCAGCATCCTGGTGTCGGCGGTGATGTTGCTGCTGTGGAAGTGGTCGCCGATTCTCACGGTGCCGATCCTGGTCGGTTTCCTGCTGGTGGACGGGCTGTTCTTCGCCGCCAACGTGCCGAAGATCGTCCAGGGCGGTGCTTTCCCGGTACTGGCGGGGATTGTCCTGTTTATCCTCATGACCACCTGGAAGCGCGGCAAGGAGCTGCTGGTGGATCGCCTGGACGAGGGTGGCCTGCCGCTGCCGATCTTTATCGGCAGTATCCGTGTGCAGCCGCCGCATCGCGTACAGGGCACGGCGGTGTTCCTCACCGCCCGTGCGGACGCGGTGCCTCACGCCTTGTTGCACAACCTGCTGCACAACCAGGTGCTGCATGAACAGGTGGTGCTGCTGACGGTGGTCTACGAAGACATTCCGCGGGTGCCGAGTCAGCGACGGTTTGAGGTCGATTCCTACGGCGAAGGCTTCTTCCGGGTGATCCTGCACTTCGGTTTCACCGACGAGCCGGACGTGCCGGAGGCGCTGAAGCTGTGCCACCTCGATGAACTGGATTTCAGTCCGATGCGTACTACCTACTTCCTCAGCCGTGAAACCGTGATCGCGTCGAAGATCGTCGGCATGGCGCGCTGGCGGGAGTCGCTGTTCGCCTTCATGTTGAAGAACGCCAACGGCAACCTGCGCTTCTTCAAGCTGCCGGTGAACCGGGTGATCGAGTTGGGTACCCAGGTCGAGATGTAATCTCACCGTGTCTAGTCCTGAAATAGGTTTACACCTGTTTCAGTCTCAAAACGCCCGATGCACCGCATCGGGCGTTTTGTATTTCAGGGACAGATGTGGCCGTTCCCCGTTGTAGATCAGCACCGACTCATCCACCATTTTCACTGCGTCCGCCAGATTTTTAGGGCGATACAGTAGGAACTCGGTCTTCAAAATGCCGTTTATCCTCTCCGCCAGAGCATTCTGGTAGCAGTCATAGCCGTCGGTCATTGAGCACCTGACGCCATGACTAGCGTGCAAGCGTTGATAAAGCTCAGAGCAGTATTGGGCTCCACGGTCTGAGTGATGGATCAGTGGCAGCGTGCTTCGGCGTTCACCAACGGCCTTTTCCATCGCCTTGATCACCGACTCGGTATGCAAGCTCTCATGCACATGATGGCCTACGATCTTGCGCGAGTAGGCGTCTGTCACCAGGCTCACATAAGCCACGCTTTCCTGTGTCGGCAGGTAGGTTATGTCTGCAACCCAGACCTGCTCTGGCCTATTGGCCACGATCTGCTCCTGACCTGCTTTGAGCAGGTTAGGATGGCGGCGAAAACGGTGATGGCTATCCGTCGTTTTGTGGTAAGCCCGTTTGCGCACAACCAGTTCTCGAGCGTTGCGCAGGATGCTAAACAGGCGGTCTCTGCCGACCCGCACTGATGCGCCAACTTCGACGTTCATCAGGTAATGCAGCTTGCGCGTACCTATCCGGGGCTGGCGGCGGCGCTTTTCAAGAACAAAGTCCATGACTTCTTGATCTTGACGAGCCCTCTCGTCAAAAGCCCGATTGCGTTGGTAATACGCTTGGCGCGAAATGCTCATAAACAGGCAAGCCCTCGTGATGCTCAGGCCTTGGATTTGCCCTTGCGAGAGGACTTGCCGGGTCGCTTTTTTACGACGGAAACACCGTAGTCATTCTTCAGAACATTCGCGACGGCTTCGAAGAATTGCGCTTTCTGATTGCTTAGCGCCAGCTGTTCTTCGAGCTCTTTGATCCGCTGCTCGGGGGTCAGCGGGAGGGTTGGCTCGGTCATGGACCTGCTCCTCGGCTCTCGAATTGAGGCGCCTTGACTCCAGTCCTGCCGGCCGTGCTTGCGTAGCCAGACCAGTACCGTGGACCGGCCCTGAATGCCATAGCGCCGTTGAGCCTCTTTATAACTCAACTCGCCCTTTTCGACCTGGTCTACGACCGATAATTTAAAGGCTAGCATGTAGTCACGCTGGCTCCGCCTTTTGCCCGAATCCATTGACTCCTCCTGAAGATAGGTCAGAAGGCGTAAACCTTATTCAGGACGGGACACCGAGCAGAAAAAAGCCCCCGTTGCCTTGCGGCAGCGGGGGCTTTTTTGTCGGAGTCGCCTTGGCTTATTCGCTCTTGGCCTGGCGCTTGTTGATCGCATCGATCAGGCGTTTGGCCAGCGCCGGGTAGTTTTCGTCGAAGTGGTGACCGCCTGGTAGCTCCAGGGCCTCACCGACGGCGGTCTTGGTGGTGCAGCCGCTTTCGTCGACTTCTTCCTTGCCATAGATGCACAGCACCTTGGCGGGCGGCAACTGGGCCATGTCGGGGCCGGTATCCAGTTCCATGCCGGCCTTGCCCAGCCAGCCATCGACATGAATCTCGAAGCTGCCGCTGCGGGCAAAGGCCAGCAGGATGATCGCGTCGACACGCTGCTGCTCGGCCTCCGGCAGTTTGTTGTAGATCGCCGGCAGCACATCGGCGCCGAAGCTGTAGCCGATCAGGATAAAGCGCTTGATGCCCCACTTCTGACGGTAGTGCTGCATCAGTTCGGTCAGGTCGACGGCGGTCTGTTCCGGGCTCTTGTGCTGCCAGTAGTAGCGCAGGGTGTCGATGCCGACGACCGGATAACCCATCTTCGCCATTTCGCCGGCGGCATCGCGGTCGAGGTCGCGCCAGCCGCCGTCGCCGGAGAGGAACAGGGTCACGGTGTCGGTGGTCTGGCCGGCCGGGACTTCGACCACGGGAATCGCCAGGCCGCCGTTCTCGTTGCCCACCAGCATCTTGCGCAGTTCGTTGTTCAGCACCTGTGGCAGGTGGATATCGTAGTCGCTGATGCTGGTCTCGGCGTTGGCCTGGTCGCGCACGAAGGCCGCGCTCGGATCATCCGGACCGTCGTTCCAGGCCACCAGCCAGTGGCCGTGGGCCGCCGACTTGGGAACCGGCGTGGTGCAACCCGGCTGTTCGAGGGCAAAGCCGACCGAGATGGCCTGGGCTTTGTCATCGGTCTGCGTCGCCAGCCAGTTCCAGGCCAGGGAAGCGCCCGGGCCGATACCGCTGACCAGCGTCGCCGGGCCGCTCAATTGTTGCCGGGCGTTGTCCAGGGCCTGTTGCTGCAGCTCGCAGTCGTCCTTGGGCAGGATCACCTGGACGATCTGCGCCGCGCCGCCACGGCTCAGTGCGGCCAACTGCTTGTCGCTCAGGGCGTCTTCGGCGAGGGTGGCGACGATGACCTGGGCCTTGGGCTTGGTGCCGGGAATCAGGCGGGTCAGGGTCGAGCCATCGGCCTGGCTCAGGTGTTCCAGGGTGGGTTCCGGCGCAGGACGGTTCCAGAACCAGTAGCCGGCGCCCGCGAGCGCGGCCAGGACTAACACTATTACCAGTAAAACCCGCCAGGAGCGTCGAATCATCAGCGTTTCACCAATCCAGTCAAGCCACCCGCGATCAGGGCGGCAGTATCAGCCAGAGCGACCAGCGGATCGAGTCCGGCTGGCACGGCCATGTAACGAGGTTCCCAGTCAGGCTGGAACTTGTCTTTGAAGCGGCGCAGTCCCTGGAAGTTGTAGAGCTGCTCGCCGCGCTGAAACACCATCGAGCCCAGACGCTGGGTCAGGGGAGCGCCGCGCCGGGGTTGCAGGCCGGAGAGCGGCACCATGCCGAGGCTGAAGCGTGCATATCCATGATTTTTATAATGTTGAATCAGGCCGACCATCAGGAACTCCATGGTCAGTTTCGGTGCGTCGGGGTGCGAGCGCATCAGGTCGAGGCTGGCCAGTTCATGGCTGTGGGTCTCGAGCAGGTTGGCGAACGCCACCGGGCGACCTTCGAAATGAATGATCGCCACGCGGAAATGGTTGATGTATTCCGGGCTGAAACGACCCAGGGAGAAGCCTTTCTCGCGGACGTTCTTGCCGGTCAGCCAGGCATCGGAGATCACCTTGAGCTCGTCCAGGGGCGCTTGCCCCGGCTCGTAGATTTCCAGGGACAGGCCGTCGCGACTGCCACGGTTCCAGGTGTAGCGCAGGTCCTTCATCTCCTTGCCCTTGGATTCAAGGTCAAAGCGGTGCAGGTCGACCCGCGCTTCCTCGCCGAGCTTGATGGCGGTCAGGCCGATATCCATGTAGTACGGCAGGTTCTCGGCACGGACCTGATAGAACACCGGGCGCGCGTGGTGGGTATCGCAGAGGTCGCGGAATTGCCAGATCAGTTCGGCGCGTTGGCGTGCCGGACCGATCGGATCGTATAGCGCGACCAGGCTGCGGCCGCGACGGGCGTACATGAGGAAGGCGGTGTCGGTCGGATGGAACAGGAAGGCCTTGTCGCCGGTCAGGGCCAGGCCGCCGTCGGGCTGGTCGGAAGCCATCAGGATCTTGTGGGCACGCTGCAGTTCTTCGGCATTGGGCTGATGGATCACCGGGCGTTCGGTGCGTAGCAGCCAGGTCAGCGAGACCACCACCAGCAGTACCGCGGCGCCCAGCAACGAGCGCAATCCGCGCGGGGCGTCGCCGTCCAGTGCGAACTGCCACCAGAGTTCATGGCTGTAGGGCACGTCCTGGTAGGCGAACAGCAGCAGCCACACCGAAGCCCCCAGTACGCACAGGCTGGCCACCAGGTAGAGCGGCGAGAACGGCAGCTCGGTCAGGCGGCTCGGGCGGTAGAAGGAGCGCCGGAAAACCCCCAGCAGACAGGCCGTGGCCGTCAGCATGCTGGCTTCTTCCCAGTCGAAGCCCTTGAGCAGCGAGAGCAGGGCGCCCACCAGCAGCAGGATCATGGTCAGCATCCAGGCCGCCGAGAGGCGTCGGCGCAGGCCCTGCGCCAACAGCAGGCACAACACGCCCACCAGGCTGGCACCGAAGTGCGAGGCGTCGATCAGGCGATCCGGCACGAGGAAGTCGATGCCTTCCAGGCGGGTGTCGATTTCCGGGGTGGCACCGGAGAACAGCAGGGCCACGCCGGAAAGGAATACCAGCACCGCGAGGATCGGCGCGGCCAGGCCGGATGCCACGCGCATGCTCTGGCGCGAGGCGATCAGGCGCTGGGCCTCGGTGCTCAGCAGTGTCAGGCAGGCCAGCAGCAACGGCAACAGTACATAGATCAGGCGATACAGCAGCAGTGCCGCTGCGAGCGGGGCAGCGCCCAGTTGATTGGCGAAGGCGGCCAGCAGGATCGCTTCGAACACCCCGACGCCACCGGGCACATGGCTGAGTACGCCTGCGGCCAGGGCCAGCAGGTACACCAGCAGGAATGCACCGAACGGCGGTGCTTCCGGCAGCAGCAGGTACAGCACTGTCGCGGCGGCAGCCACGTCCAGGGCGGTGATGACGAGTTGCAGCAGGGTCAGGCGCGCGCTGGGCAGGCGCAGGGTGCGGCGGCCGACCTTGACCAGCAGGTTGTTCGGGATGGGTTGTTCCGGCAGGCGACGACGATAGATACCCACGGCCAGCAGGGCGAACAGGGCGAGGATCGCCACGGCAATCGCGCCCAGCAGATAGGCGGGCAGGTGCAAGGCTTCGGAAGCGGCCGGCAGGTTGCTCAAGGTAGCCAGTGCCGCGAGCGGCGGCAGCGCGCAACCCAGCGACAGGCTGGCGAACAGCGTCATGCGCGCGACTTCGGCGGCCCCCAGGCCGTTGCGGGCGTAGAGGCGATAGCGTACCGAGCCGCCGGAGAGCAGCGACAGGCCGATGGCATTGCCGATGGCGAAGGCGGTAAAACCACCCAGGGCCAGGGTCTTGGCCGGCAGGTGGACGTCGGCATAACGACTGGCGGACCACTCATAGCCCAGCAGGATGATAAAGCCGATGGCGGTTGCCGCGATGGCCCCCCCCAGGGCCGGCTTGGGCACGCTGAGAATCGAATCGTGCAGCGCATCCAGGTCGAGTTCGATCAACAGATGGCGACAGGCGATCAAGGCAATGGCGAACAACAACAGGGTGACGGCCAGTCCAACGGATTGACGGTACTTGCTCAACAGATCCAGCCAGCGCAAACGGGCGGCTGCAATCGGCTGTGTCGCTGTGACGGTCTCTTGTGGTTCAGACGAGTTGGCGCGCATCAATCACCTCTAGGATTGTGCGCGACAGGATGGGGGTATCCAGCCAAGTTACCAATCCCTATGGACAAAATAATTACAAATATTAACGCGTCTCGCCGTCTTGCGGCGACCCACGCCCCGGGGCTGTTGTAGAGGAAGTTTGTTGCGAATTCAGCATAGCCTGTGCAGGCATTGACTCCGGTTTCCGTCGAGGGTTCGTTCTGCTCCAGCGCCATGTGCTGAACTGCTTTTTCGGCGGATACAAAAAAGGCCACTCTTTCGAGCAGCCTTTTCTGATGTTTGGTTGCGGGAGCCGGATTTGAACCGACGACCTTCGGGTTATGAGCCCGACGAGCTACCAGACTGCTCCATCCCGCGTCTGTGTGGCGGCATTCTACAGTCCAACGCCGGAGTGTCAACCGTTAATGATCCAGAGGGTCAAAATAATGCAAAAACACCCAAGTCTTCCGTTTGGATTGGATAAGTGTCAGACAATCAAGGTTTTTTTCTGATCGGGTGACGAGGGGTAGAGAAGAAACAAGCGGACACAAAAAAAGCCACTCTTTCGAGTAGCCTTTTCTGATGTTTGGTTGCGGGAGCCGGATTTGAACCGACGACCTTCGGGTTATGAGCCCGACGAGCTACCAGACTGCTCCATCCCGCGTCTGTGTGTCGGCATTCTACAGAGAAACGTTGATCTGTCAAACCATAATTTCGGAAAACCTCTTTATTGTTCAATTGCTTAGCCCTTCGAACAGGGTGTTTGAGGGGGCTTGGGGCCATGCCTGGCAAGGTTTTCAGCTCTATCGTGGGTGGTGTTTCGATTGAAAAACTAAATTCATATTGGTTATTTCCCACGACCTTGGAGGAAGAATCAAACTACTGGTGCTATATACAGGTGTCAGTGAGATACTGATGATCCGTGCCGTTTCTGCCTTTTGAATGAACACTGTCTTCCATGACGCAACGCAAAATCATCCACGTCGACTGTGATTGCTTCTACGCCGCCATCGAGATGCGCGACGACCCGAGCCTGGCGAGCAAGCCGTTGGCGGTGGGTGGGGCGGCAGATCGGCGCGGAGTGATCGCCACCTGTAACTACGAGGCGCGGGCATTCGGCGTGCGTTCGGCGATGTCATCGCGGCACGCCTTGAACCTGTGCCCGGACCTGGTGATCGTCAAGCCGCGCATGGATGCCTATAAGGAAGCGTCAAAGGAAATCCAGGCGATCTTTCGCGACTACACCGACCTGATCGAGCCGCTGTCACTGGATGAGGCCTACCTCGATGTGTCCGACAGCCCGCACTTTGCCGGCAGTGCGACACGGATCGCCCAGGATATCCGGCGCCGGGTATCGCGGCAGTTGCATATCACCGTCTCGGCGGGCGTCGCGCCGAACAAGTTCCTGGCGAAGATTGCCAGTGACTGGAAAAAGCCTAACGGGCTGTTCGTGATTACCCCTGATCAGGTGGAAGATTTTGTCGCCGGGCTACCGGTGAGCAAACTGCATGGCGTCGGCAAGGTCACGGCGGACAAGCTCGGGCGCCTGGGTATCGGCGACTGTCTGCAGCTACGTGAGTGGAGCAAGCTGGCCCTGGTACGCGAGTTCGGCAGTTTCGGTGAACGGTTATGGGGGTTGGCGCGGGGTATCGATGAGCGGTTGGTACAGAATGACAGCCGGCGGCAGTCGGTCAGTGTCGAAAATACCTACGATGTCGATTTGCCCGATCTGGAAAGCTGCCTGCAAAAGCTTCCGGAGCTGATGGAAACCCTCGCCGGACGCATGGCGCGGCTGGACAGCAGCTATCGGCCGGGCAAGCCGTTCGTCAAGGTGAAGTTTCATGATTTCACTCAGACCACGCTGGAGCAGGCTGGGGCCGCGCGGGATCTGGAGAGTTATCGACAGTTGCTCAGCCAGGCGTTTGCCCGTGGGGAGAAGCCCGTACGCCTGTTGGGCATCGGGGTGCGCTTGCAGGATTTGCGTGGCGGCCATGAGCAGTTGGAGTTGTTCAGCCGGTAAACAAACTGGCCACGTAACCTTGTAGGAGCCGGGCTTGCCCGCGAAGCTTCTGGCGGTCTTGCGGGCCTCATCGCTGGCAAGCCAGCTCCTACAGGGATCGTGTTCAGCTGGCTCCGGGGTCCGCGACCAGGCGTCCGGCATTCTTGGTCAGCGACTTGAGAAACTCGCGTTGCAACTCGGGATCGTTGCGTGTCAGTTCGATCAGGCTCTGTTCCAGCTCGCTCGCTTCTTCTTCCAGGCCCAGCTCGGACAGGCGCTTGACCCGATGTACCCATTGGCCGACATCGTCGCCCTCCAGGTCGTCATAGATCAGCGCATGGGCCTCCAGCAACTTGCCCCGAAGCTTGCTGCTGATGGACAGGCTCGAATCCGAATGGGCTTCATCCTGGGCGTCCTCGACGCGAATCGTCAGGCTGCTGATGTGATTCAGGTCCTGCTCGGCAAACGGGCTGTCCAGCAGGTTCAGGCGCAACACGCCATGGCGATCTGTGGTCAGCTCATAGGTTTGGCTACCTGCCACCACCTCCACCGGCCGCTCGGCCCATGGCAGGCTCGAATACTCCATGCGTTTGTCGCGCTGGACTTCTTCGATACCGGCCAGGTTCTGCTGCGCGCGCCCGTGGGACTCCACGTTCATGAACGGGTTGAGCCCGTCGATGCCGTAGCTGATCCAGTCGCGGGTCACGCTGGTGGGCAGGGAACCGAGGGCGAACATATTCACCACATTGGCGCCGATACCACCCACCAGCGCCACGGCGCCCAGCGGTATTTCATAGACTTTGCGCCAGGGCTGGTAAGGCGTGTAACGATCATAGCGACGGGTGACATCGAACTCGGTGACTTCGAAGGTCTTCTGCTCGTTGATCCGCACACGACGTTGCGGCAGCTCGAGGATCTTCGGGTCGCCGACATCGATCTGCAGGCTGTGCTCGAGCAGTTTGCGTTCGACGCGTTCCTCGTGCTCGCTGCGCTGTGACATCGGGTTGGCGCAGCCGCCGAGCAGCAGGGCGCCGCACAAGGCGGCGCCCCCGAGGGCTAAGGTACTTCGATTGAACATGAGGTCTCTATCTGGGCTCAGCGACGGATACGGGCCTGGAGGAACGCCAGCACATCGGCGACCGGCAGCGCTTGCGCCTCGGCCTCGGTACGGCTCTTGTATTCCAGGTTGCCTTCGGCCAGGCCGCGGTCGCTGACCACGATCCGGTGAGGGATGCCGATCAGTTCCATGTCCGCGAACTTGATGCCCGGGCTGGTTTTCTTGTCGCGATCGTCCAGCAGTACTTCGAAGCCCGCGGCCGTCAGTTCGGCGTAGAGCTTGTCGGTGGCTTCACGAACCTGTTCGGTTTCGTAGCGTAGCGGCACCAGGGCGATCTGGAACGGGGCGAGGCTGTCGCTCCAGATGATGCCGTTGTCATCGTTGTTCTGCTCGATGGCCGCGGCCACCACGCGGGAAACGCCGATACCGTAGCAGCCCATGGTCAGGGTCACCGGCTTGCCGTTTTCACCCAGGACCTGGCACTTCATCGCTTCGCTGTACTTGGTGCCGAGCTGGAAGATATGCCCGACTTCGATACCGCGCTTGATTTCCAGCGTGCCCTTGCCGTCCGGGCTCGGGTCGCCGGCGACGACGTTGCGCAGGTCGGCAACGGTCGGGACCGGCAGGTCGCGTTCCCAGTTCAGGCCGAAGTAGTGCTTGTCGTCGATGTTCGCGCCGACGCCGAAATCGCTCATCAGCTCGACCGAGCGGTCGATGATGATCGGCAGTGGCAGGTTCAGCGGGCCGAGGGAGCCGGCGCCGGCACCGATGGCGTCACGTAGTTCGGCATCGGAAGCCATGACCAGCGGACTGGCGACGCCAGGCTGGTTGGCGGCCTTGATTTCGTTCAATTCGTGATCGCCACGGATGATCAGGGCGATCAGCTTGCCCTCTTCCTCGGCATGGACGATCAGGGTCTTGACGGTCTTTTCGATCGGCAGGTTGTAGCCTTCGACCAGTTGCGCGATGGTTTTTGCATCGGGCGTGTCGACCAGGCGCAGTGCTTCGCTCGGTGCAGGGCGCGAGGTTTCCCGCGGCACGGCTTCGGCCTTCTCGATGTTCGCCGCGTAGTCGGAGCCGTTACTGAAGGCGATATCGTCTTCGCCGGACTCGGCCAGCACGTGGAACTCGTGGGAGCCGGCACCGCCGATGGAGCCGTTGTCCGCTTCGACCGGACGGAAACGCAGGCCCAGGCGGGTGAAGACGTTGCAGTAGGCCTGGTGCATGCGGTCGTAGGTGGCCTGCAGCGATGCCTGGTCGGCGTGGAAGGAGTAGGCGTCCTTCATGATGAACTCGCGACCGCGCATCAGGCCGAAGCGTGGACGGATCTCGTCACGGAATTTTGTCTGGATCTGGTACAGGTTGATCGGCAACTGCTTGTAGCTGCTCAATTCGTTGCGGCACAGATCGGTGATCACTTCTTCGTGGGTCGGGCCGGCGCAGAAATCGCGGTCATGACGATCCTTCAGGCGCAGCAGCTCGGGGCCGTACTGTTCCCAGCGGCCGGATTCCTGCCACAGTTCGGCTGGCTGGATGCCCGGCATCAGCACTTCCAGGGCACCGGCGGCGTTCATTTCTTCACGCACGATGGCCTCGACCTTGCGCATCACGCGCAGGCCCATCGGCAGCCAGGTGTACAGGCCAGAAGCGAGTTTGCGGATCATCCCGGCGCGCAGCATCAGCTGATGGCTGATCACGACCGCATCGGAAGGCGTTTCTTTCTGTGTGGCGAGCAAATATTGACTGGTGCGCATGGTTGGCCGTTGTCGTTGCTGATGGCTAGAAATGACGGAGCATTGTACGGGCGGGATCCGGCGACGTACAGGCGTGTGGCCGGTCTGACGCGGGGGGAGTCGGGCTCCCCCCTGTATTTACGGGGTTTCCTGCGCGTCTTCGGTGGTCGAAGGCGTATCGCCACCGCGACGAACTTCCTGATACCAGTGCAGCGCGATCAGCACCAGGGTCGGCACGCCCATTATCGCCGTGGCGATAAAGAATTTATGGTAGCCGAACTTCTCGACCATCACCCCCGAATAACCCCCGATCAGCCTTGGCAGCAACAGCATGATCGAACTGAGCAGGGCGTACTGGGTGGCGGAGAATTTCAGGTTGGTCAGGCTCGACAGGTAGGCGACGAAGGCCGAGGTCGCCAGGCCGGAGCTGAAGTTGTCCAGGGATATGGTGACGATCAGCATCTTCAGGTTCGGTCCCATGTCGGCCAGCAACATGAACAGCAGGTTGGTGCCTGCCGAGGCGGCGCCACCGATGAACAGGATCGGCAGGATACCGAAGCGCACGATCAGCAGGCCGCCCATGCCGGCACCCAGCAGGGTCATGATCAGTCCGAAGATCTTGCTGACCCCGGCGATCTGGTCCTTGGTGAAGCCCTGGTCGATGTAGAAGACGTTGGCCATCACCCCCATTACCGTATCCGACATCCGGTAGGTGGCGATCAGCCCGAGCAGCAGCAGGGCTTGCCAGCGGTAGCGGATGATAAAGTCGTTGACTGGCGTGAGAACCGGTGCCAATCCCCGACGTCCCATGCTCGACAGGCAGAGCACGGTCAGGGTGGTGTAGAGGATCGCGCGCAGGAAGGCGCGGTCTTCGAGGAGCAGGTCGAGCAGGCTGACGCCATGGAACAGCACGCTGGCGAAGTCAGTGTTGTAGAGCTGGGTGAACATCGCCGGTACCGAGACCAGCAGGATGATCAGCACGAATACCGAGGCCAGCTGGTGCACGAAACTGTAGCGTCCGGCGGAGAGCTGGGTACGCAACGGCACCGGCGGTTCGCGCATGAGGAAGGTGGTGAGCAGCGCGGGGATCATCAGGACGCCGAACAGCACGTAGGTGCCGGTCCAGGCCGAGTGTTTGTAGCTGAAACCGGTGGAGCCGAAGCCTTCGGCGAAAAACAGCGCGCCGGCGGTCGCCAGCAGGGCCGCGACCCGGTAGCCGGACATATAGCTGGCGGCGAGGGCGGCCTGCTGGCTGTCGTTGGCGATTTCCAGGCGATAGGCGTCGACCGCGATGTCCTGGGTGGCGGAGGCGAAGGCGACGAGCACGGCGATAGCGATCAGCCAGGACAGGTGTTTCTGCGGATCGCAGAAGCCCATGCCGATCAATCCGAGGATAATCAGGGTCTGTGCCAGGACCAGCCAGGAGCGCCGGCGCCCCAGTTTGCCGAGCAGCGGCAGACGCCATTGGTCGAGCAAGGGCGACCAGACCCATTTGAAGGCGTACGCCAGGCCGATCAGGCTGGCATAACCGATGGTTTCGCGGGCCACACCGGCCTCGCGCAGCCACACCGAAAGCGTCGAAAACACCAACATGTAAGGCAGGCCGGCAGCGAAACCGAGCAGCAACAGCACTAATGTCGAGGGGCTGGCATAGGCGGCGAGCGCGGCGCGCCAGGTTTTACGGGGCATGGGCTGGAGTCTGCCTCAGGGTTGACGGAAACAAAGCGCGCACTCTAACCGCTGTGCTCTATCGGACGCCAGCCATGACGCTTGATATCGACACGATTGTTCAGGACGCTGAGCCCCTCGGTGCGCAGCCGGGCGCGTTGTTCGTCGCCGGACGGGCTGCCGACCGGCAGACTGATCCGACCACCGGCACCCAGGACACGGTGCCAGGGCAGGCGGGTATCGGCCGGCAACTGGCTCAAGGTCCGCCCGACCCAGCGGGCGGCACGACCAAGCCCGGCGAGTTCGGCGAGCTGGCCATAAGTGACGACCTTGCCCTCGGGTACCTGCGCCAGGGTCAGGTAAAGGGCCGTACGCCGCATCTGGGCAGGGCTTTCACTGGCTGTTTCTTCGCTCACGGGGCCATTCCTGTGGGAGATCTTTGCCTCTAAAAGTAAGAGATTTCCGCTTATTAAGAGTGATTATTGAACTCGACTCCTGTTTGCCCGGTCAGTCCTTGCTGAGGCGTTATCCAGCGGGATAATGCCGGTTTTTTTCCGCAAACCCGAGCCCTGTGTTGCCTATGTTGTCCAGAACCCTGCTGTGCCTTGCTGTTTTCAGCGCCTCCATGCCCTTGCTGGCCGATACCGTCTGGTTGAAGAACGGCGATCGCCTCAGTGGCAAGATCAAGCTGTTCGACGGCGGCAAGCTGCTGGTCCAGACCGATTATGCCGGGGCCGTTGCGGTGGACTGGGCGCAGGTCAAGACCCTGGAAAGCGATCAGGAACTGCTGGTCAAGCAGGATGCCTACACCGGCGAGAAGATCAAGTCGCTGCAGGCCGCCGATGCCGGCAAGGTCACCCTGGCCAATGGCGAAGCGCCAAAAACCGTGGAGCTGGCCAGTATCCAGCAGATCGTCAAGCCCAGGCCTGTGATCGAAGACCTGGTCTGGAAGGGCAATGTCGACGTGGCCCTGGATTACAAGCGCGCGGAAAAAGACACCGACGACTACGATATTGACTTCAAGACCACGGCTCGCCATGGCGCCTGGCGGCATCACGCCGAAGGTGAGTACAACCGCGAGTTCCAGGACAACGTGGTGACCACGGACAACTGGGGTGTCGAGTATGCCCTCGATCGTTTCATCACCGAAAAATGGTTCTGGCAGGGGCGCCTGACCTACAAGCGCGATCGGGTCGAGGATCTGTCCCGCCAGCGCACTGTCGGTACCGGTCCGGGTTATCAGTTCTGGGATGATGAGCTGGGGGCGTTCTCCCTGGGTTCGCTGATCAACAACACCCACTATGAATATGACGATGGCGAGAAGAAGAATTTCTATTCGCTGGGCATGAAGTGGGACTACAACCGCTACCTGATCGGCAAGACCGTGGAGTTCTTCACCACCGGCGAGGTCGGCCGGCCGTTGAGCGGGCCCTCCAAATACTCTCTGGATGCCGACATGGGCCTGCGCTACAAGGTCACCGAGTGGGCTTCGCTGAACCTCAAGGCCGAACGCGACATTATTAATGGCGACGATGACACCAGCTTGAACAAGACGCGTTACACCGTCGGATTCGGCGTGGCCTGGTAAGGGGCAGGGGTGCTATAAGGCAGCCAGTGGATTTTGCATCGAGGAGTCACAAGGTGAGCGTTGAAGTTGCCAAGAATGCGCGTGAGTTGCTGCTCAAGGAATACCGGGGTGTGTTGTCGACGCATTCCAAGGCCATGCCCGGTTTTCCGTTCGGCTCCGTGGTGCCTTACTGCCTGGACGATCAGGGCCGGCCGCTGATCCTGATCAGCCGGATCGCCCAGCACACCCACAATCTGCAGAAAGACCCGAAATGCTCACTGCTGGTGGGCGAGCGCGAAGCCGAGGACGTCCAGGCGGTCGGTCGCCTGACCTACCTGGCCGAAGCCGAGAAACTCGCCGAGCCCGAGGCCATCGAGGCGGCCGCCGAGCGCTACTACCGGTACTTCCCGGATTCGGCGAGTTACCACAAGGCCCACGATTTCGATTTCTGGGTGCTCAAGCCGGTGCGTCATCGTTATATCGGCGGCTTCGGTGCGATCCACTGGCTGGATCAGGTGAGCCTGGCCAATCCATTCGCCGGCAAGGCGGAGGTGAGCATGGTCGAACATATGAACAGCGACCATGCCAAGGCGATTGCCCACTATGTCGAACTGACGGGGTTGCCAGGCACCGTGCCGGCGCAGTTGGTGGGTATCGACACGGAAGGGATGCACCTGAGGATCGGCCAGGGGCTGTATTGGCTCTGCTTTGAAACACCTTGCAACACGCCGACGCAGGTTCGCGAGGCCCTTGTTTCCCTGGCCCACGCGCAGCAATGGCCGAAAAAGCAGGTGGCCGAGGCTTGAATTCACGAAGTGCCGACGTCATCTGATGTTTACTGGAAGGCATTCTTCCGTAGAGGAACCATTTGATGCGCGCTTTTCTATTGCTCTTTGTGCTGTTTCCGGTGCTGGAGCTGTATGTGTTTTTCCAGGTCAGCACGGCCATCGGCTTTTTCCCGGCGCTGGCGTTGATCATTCTCGGCTCGGCGCTCGGTGTACTGGTCCTGCGGGTGGCCGGCCTGGCCACCGCGTTTCGGGCGCGCGAAAGCCTGAGTCGTGGTGAGCTGCCGGCCCAGACCGTACTTGAGGGCCTGATGCTGGCCTTGGGTGGTGGCCTGCTGTTGCTGCCAGGTTTCATCAGTGACGTGCTCGGCCTGTTGCTGCTGCTGCCCGTCACTCGTCGACTGGCGGTCGGCAAGATGCGTCGACGGGCCGAGGAGCAGGCAATGCGCCAGCGCGCCTTCGCCGATGACCTGCATGCCCGTGGCCAGCACGGCGCAGCGCCGGCCAATGGTCGCCAGCCGAATGTGATCGAAGGTGAGTTCGAGCACCGCGACTCCTGATCGATCGGCATCCTCCACACGGCACCTTCGGGTGCCGTGTGTGTTTTATGGGGACGCTCACTGCAAAAAAAATCGTCACCCGGCCCTTGTAATTATCTTTGGCGACCCTATGTAACGGTCACCGCAAGGTTTTTGGCGTAAACCGCCAGACAGTCTTCTGCGGTTCGCTTGTCGAGCCGCAACCGGCAACGCCGGATTTGCTAACAGGCCGGTATCGATACCGGTCGCTGAAAACCATAATTAGGAGAGATCGACAATGAAGCTTCGTCCTCTGCATGACCGCGTCGTCATCCGTCGCAGCGAAGAAGAAAAGAAAACCGCTGGCGGCATCGTTCTGCCAGGTTCGGCTGCCGAGAAAGCCAACAGCGGTGAAATTCTCGCTGTAGGTACCGGCCGCGTGCTGGACAACGGTGAAGTCCGTGCGCTGGCCGTGAAAGTGGGTGACAAGGTTGTGTTTGGCCCTTACTCCGGCAGCAACACTGTGAAAGTAGACGGCGAAGACCTGCTGGTAATGGCTGAGAACGAAATTCTCGCTGTTATCGAAGGCTGATTCCCGCTCATTTTTCCCGCTACGACAAAGTATTCAAGGAATTACGATCATGGCTGCTAAAGAAGTTCTGTTTGGCGACTCCGCCCGCAAGAAAATGCTCAAAGGCGTCAACGTCCTGGCTGACGCGGTAAAAGCGACCCTGGGCCCGAAAGGCCGTAACGTGATCATCGAGAAGAGCTTCGGCGCTCCGACCATCACCAAGGACGGCGTTTCCGTTGCCAAGGAAATCGAGCTGGAAGACCGTTTCGAAAACATGGGCGCGCAACTGGTCAAAGACGTTGCCTCCCGTGCCAACGATGACGCTGGCGACGGTACCACCACCGCTACCGTTCTGGCCCAGTCGATCGTCAACGAAGGCCTGAAGGCTGTCGCTGCCGGCATGAACCCGATGGACCTCAAGCGCGGCATCGACAAGGCGACCATCGCCATCGTCAAGGAGCTGAAGGCCCTGTCCAAGCCTTGCGCCGACACCAAGGCCATCGCTCAGGTCGGCACCATCTCCGCCAACTCCGACAACTCCATCGGTGACATCATTGCCGAAGCCATGGAAAAAGTCGGTAAAGAAGGCGTGATCACCGTTGAAGAAGGCTCGGGCCTGGAAAACGAACTGTCGGTCGTTGAAGGCATGCAGTTCGACCGTGGCTACCTGTCCCCGTACTTCGTCAACAAGCCGGACACCATGGTTGCCGAGCTGGACGGTCCGCTGATCCTGCTGGTCGACAAGAAAATCTCCAACATCCGCGAAATGCTGCCAGTGCTGGAAGCCGTTGCCAAAGCCGGCCGTCCACTGCTGATCGTGGCTGAAGACGTTGAAGGCGAAGCCCTGGCGACTCTGGTTGTGAACAACATGCGCGGTATCGTCAAGGTTGCTGCCGTCAAGGCACCGGGCTTCGGCGATCGTCGCAAGGCCATGCTGCAGGACATCGCCGTCCTGACCGGCGGTACCGTCATCTCCGAAGAGATCGGTCTGAGCCTGGAAAGCACCACCCTGGATCACCTGGGCAGCGCCAAGCGCGTCACCCTGTCCAAGGAAAACACCATCATCGTCGACGGTGCTGGCGTACAAGGCGATATCGAAGCGCGCATCGCCCAGATCCGTGCCCAGGTTGCCGAGACTTCCTCCGACTACGACCGTGAAAAACTGCAAGAGCGCCTGGCCAAGCTGTCCGGTGGTGTTGCTGTGATCAAGGTCGGTGCCGGTTCCGAAGTTGAAATGAAAGAGAAGAAAGCCCGCGTTGAAGACGCCCTGCACGCAACCCGTGCAGCCGTCGAAGAAGGCGTGGTACCTGGCGGTGGCGTGGCACTGATCCGTGCCCTGCAAGCCATCAGCGAACTGAAAGGCGACAACGCCGATCAGGACGTCGGTATCGCTGTCCTGCGTCGCGCTGTTGAAGCGCCGCTGCGCCAGATCTCCGCCAACAGCGGTGACGAGCCAAGCGTCGTGGTCAACGAAGTCAAGAACGGCCAGGGTAACTTCGGTTACAACGCCGCGACTGGCGAATACGGCGACATGATCGAAATGGGCATCCTGGACCCAACCAAGGTGACTCGTTCGGCGCTGCAGGCAGCTTCCTCCATCGGCGGTCTGATCCTGACCACCGAAGCGGCAGTGGCTGAAGCACCGAAGAAAGAAGGCGCAGCTGGCGGCGGCATGCCAGACATGGGCGGCATGGGTGGCATGGGCGGCATGATGTAAGCCACCCGGCTCCCGTACAGAAAAGCCCCGCCTGGTGCGGGGCTTTTTCATGGGCGCGATTCTGTCTCGCGGGCTGACCGGAGAGAGAGCGGATCGGGGGGGTAATACAGCGGGGGCGCCCGATTTTACCGGTGACACTGTGCCCAGGCCGTGAACCTCGAGTGAAAAAACCATTAAATCTTCGTGCCCTAGCGGTGAGCCGAACTACACCTTAAGCTGCGCGGGCCATGACGGCCGTTACTGCGTACGGAGAAAGTACCCATGCGAATTCTACTGGTTGAAGACAACCGCGATATCCTCGCCAACCTGGCCGACTACCTGGGGCTTAAAGGCTATACCGTCGATTGCGCGCAGGACGGCTTGTCGGGTCTGCACCTGGCCGCCACCGAGCACTACGACCTGATCGTGCTCGACATCATGCTGCCCGGGATCGACGGCTACACCCTGTGCAAGCGTCTACGCGAGGATGCCCGGCGCGACACGCCGGTGATCATGCTGACGGCCCGTGATCAGCTCGATGATCGTTTGCAGGGCTTCAAGTCCGGCGCCGATGACTACCTGCTCAAGCCCTTCGCGCTGTCGGAGCTGGCGGCGCGTATCGAGGCGGTGTTGCGGCGTGCCCAGGGCGGCGGTCGGCGTGCCTTGCAGGTCAGTGACCTGAGCTACGACCTGGATACCCTGGAAGTCACCCGCCAGGGGCGCCTGCTCAAGCTCAATCCGGTGGGCCTGAAACTGCTGGCGGTGCTGATGCAGAAAAGCCCGCACGTATTGCGCCGGGAAATTCTGGAAGAAGCCCTGTGGGGCGACGATTGTCCGGACAGCGACAGCCTGCGCAGCCATGTGCACCAGTTGCGCCAGGTGATCGACAAACCGTTCGACAAGCCGTTGCTGCACACCGTGCATGGTGTCGGTTACCGCCTGGCCGAGGGCCGTGATGGAGTTTAAGCAGAGTCTTGCCCAGCGGATCATCATTGCCTTTGCGTTGATGAGCGCGTTGGTGGCGGGTGCCTTTGCCATGGGCATCGTCGCCACGGTCCACCTGGTCGAGGAAAAACTGATCTCCGCCGGCCTGGGCGGCGATCTGCAGCGTCTGCTGCTGATGGACAGCGTGGGGGACTGGAGCCACCGGCCCGAACCCGACCAGTTGTTCTACTACAGCGGCGGCAAGGGCGATTTCGAGTTGCCCAAGGATTTGCGCCACCTCGATCCGGGATTTCATGAAGTCTTTCGCGAACAGCTGTCCTATCACGCCATGGTCGAGGTGGTTGATGGCCGGCGCTACGTGCTGTTGCAGGACCAGAGCGACTTCGAGGAGCGTGAGCGGGTGTTGTTCGCCGTAGTGCTGGTGGGGTTTGTCCTGGCCCTCGCCCTGGCGGTGTTCCTCGGCTGGGTCCTGGCTCGACGGGTGATGGCTCCAGTGGTGCGGTTGGCCCGCCAGGTACGTCACCGCGACCAGTTGCTCGGGCTCGCGCCACCCCTTGCGCCTGACTATGCGGCGGACGAGGTGGGTGAGCTGGCGGTGGCGTTCGATGCAACGCTGGGGCGCTTGCGTCAGGCCCTGACCCGCGAACGGCTGTTTACCAGTGATGTCAGCCACGAACTGCGCACGCCCTTGATGGTGCTGGCCAGTTCCTGCGAGCTGTTGCTGGAAAACCCGGCGATCGATCAGCGTGGTCGTAACCAGGTCGAACGTATCGCCCGGGCCTGCGAGGAAATGCGCGAGCTGGTGCAGACTTTCCTGATGCTGGCCCGTGCCCAGCGTGAAGACGCCAGCATGTCGCCGCAGGTTTCGCTCAAGCTGGTGGCCGAGGATCTGATCGGCCTCTGGCGGGCACCTATCGAGGGAAAAGGCCTGGAGCTGATCTTCGATCCGGGCAATCCCCTCGATACGCGTTACAACGCGACGTTCCTGCACGCGGTGATGGGCAATCTGTTGCGCAATGCCCTGCATTACACCGAACAGGGCTTTATCCGCCTGACACTCGAACCGACGGGCTTCGTGGTCGAGGACAGTGGTGTCGGGATCCCGGAAGAAAAGCGCGAGGCGATGTTCCAGCCTTTTGTGCGGGGTGATGAGAAGCGTGGTGAAGGCCTGGGCCTGGGGCTTTCGCTGGTGCAGCGGATCTGCGAGAACCAGGGCTGGTATGTCAGCCTGACGACCATGCAGCCCAATGGTTGTCGCTTCCATGTGGACCTGACGCGGCCCACTGCCTGATTCCTCCCGCCGTGCCCTGTTTCTTCAGGGCACAGACTTCGTCGAAGTGTACAGATATGGCCCTCGGCTATCACGGCTAGCCTGTAAAACTTTGTAATGGTTTGTTCGAGGCAGAACAAAATTTTCACGAGGGGACGACCTGTCGCTGACACGCACCGACCTACTGTGGCGGTGGTTAGCTACAGGAGATTGCGATGAATTCCCCGATAAAACTTGAATTTTCCGACAAGTACGACGACAAACATGCCCAGCAGTATCTGCTCAAGCACAAGGAAGGCTTGGCGCGTCGGTTGTCCCACAAGCGTGATGAGCAACTGGCGCGTGCCGCGTTGGCCCTGGCCGGCGAGCCTGGCCTGGTGCTCGACTTGCCGTGCGGTGCCGGACGGTTCTGGCCACTGTTGGCGGAGAAACCCAACCGGGTGATCATCGGTGCGGATAACTCGGCGCCCATGCTTGAAACCGCGCTCAAGGCGCAGCCGGCCGACGTGGTCAAGAGGATACGGCCGCTGCAAACGTCGGCATTTGATATCGACTTGCCTGATAACGCCGTCGACAGCATTTTCTGCATGCGCCTGCTACACCATATCGGCGAATCGGCGCATCGTATGGCCTTGCTGGAGGAGTTTCAGCGGGTAACCCGTGACAGCGTGATCGTTTCACTCTGGGTCGACGGCAATTTCAAGGCCTGGAAACGCAAGCGCCTGGAGCGCGAGCGGCAGGCCGACGGTGCACAGGACGGTTATCAGAACCGTTACGTGCTGCCTGCGGCCAAGGTAGAAGAAGAATTCAGGCAAGCGGGGTTTCGCATCCAGGAGCATCTGGATTTCTTCCCGCTCTACGCCATGTGGCGGGTTTATATATTGCGCAAGAGGTAACAGGATGACCGTTGAGTACGTATCGCACGCGAAAGATGTCACCAAGGATCGCTTCGAGTATTTCTGGCAACAGAAGGGTGAGTGGGTTGAAGAGCCCAACCAGCGTCGAGGCGGGGAGAGTGGCGTCCAGCGAGTGATGGGTAGCAGCGGTCGACTGTTGTATGTGAAACGCCAGGTGGGGCATACCTACCGCAGCCTGTTGCACCCCTTCGGTCGTCCGACGGTCCTGCGTGAGCAGGCTGCGCTGAAGGGGTTGCGCATGTTGGACGTGGCGGTGCCCGAACTGGTGTTCTGCGGCGCCCGGCGCGGTGACGAGGGGGCGTGGCAGGCCTTGCTGGTCACCGCGGCGCTGGATGGTTTCACCGAGATCGAGAACTGGTATGCCGAGGGCGGTCGTGAGCGCCACGGCGAGGTCGTGCATGATCGTGTGCTGCAGGAACTCGCCGAGACTCTGGCGCGGATGCACCGCGGTCGCTGGCAGCATGGCTGCCTGTACATCAAGCACGTGTTTGTTCGGGTCAGCGGCGAAGGTGAGTCGGCCAATGTCGAGGTGGCGCTGCTGGATCTGGAGAAGGCTCGCCAGCGCTTGAGCCGCCGACGGGCGGCGAGCCATGACATGAAGCAACTGCGGCGCCATTCGTCGTGGAATGACACGGACTGGAACAAGCTGAGCTATTTTTACGGTATGGCGTTCGGCAGCACCATCAAAGGTTTACGGCGATGAAGTTAGAAATAGCTCGAGGTTTGTTCTTGCTCAGTGCCCTGGCCATTGCTTCGCTGGCCCTGGTGGTCTGGGAGCAGCCAGGGACGAAGATACTCACCACGGCCAATGGCAGTGGTCATTGTCCCTTGCCGCGGGTGGCCAAGGCTGGCGCCGACGCCAAGCCCGATCACGATCTGCTGTTGTTCATGTTCGGTCTTTCCCAGGGACTGAAGCCGCAAAGTTGAAGAACCATTGGCCTCTCGAAAGCCTCGTGACTCACGAGGCTTTTTCTTTTTTGGCGGCATGCCCGTTGGGGCAACCCGTCGGGACTAGCGCCGCGTTGACAGATACGCGTCGTAGTCCGGTACCCGATACTCGTGGGCCTGCTCCATCAGCGGGCTGCTGAGCAGGTAGTCGGCGGTGCATTCGTTGCAGGCCACGGGGATGTTCCAGACCGCCGCGACGCGCAGCAAGGCCTTGATATCCGGATCGTGGGGCTGTGGTTCGAAGGGGTCCCAGAAGAACACCAGCAGGTCGACACGCTGTTCGGCGATCCGCGCGCCGAGCTGCTGGTCACCGCCCAGCGGACCGCTGATCATGCTTTCCACCGGCAGACCCAGGCGTTTGTTCAGCAGCAGGCCGGTGGTCCCGGTCGCCACCAGTTCGTGCCGGGCCAGGCGATCCTTCTGTCGCTCGGCCCAATCGAGCAGGAATACCTTGCAGTGATCGTGGGCCACCAGGGCGATGCGCTTGCGCGCCGCCATGGTGTTGCGGGTAAAACTGATACCTATCATCGGTTCCTGCTCCCTACCCGTTCCTTCGTTGCGCGTGCTTATTCCGCGTTGCAAAGCGCCAGGCAGTTATCCAGCATGCGGTTGGAAAAACCCCACTCGTTGTCGTACCAGGCCAGGACCTTGAGCAGCTTGCCGCTGGCCTTGGTGTGGTTGGCGTCGAAGATCGACGACAGCGGATTGTGGTTGAAGTCGCTGGAAACCAGCGGCAGGGTGTTGTAGCCGAGGATCTTCGAGTGCTGGCTGGCTTCCTTGAGCAGTGCATTGACCTCGTCGGCCGTGGCTTCGCGCTTGAGTTGTACGGTCAGGTCCACCAGCGACACGTTGATCACCGGCACGCGCACGGCCATGCCGGTCAGCTTGCCCGCCAGCTCCGGCAGCACCAGGCCCACGGCTTCGGCGGCACCGGTCTTGCTCGGGATCATGTTCTGGGTCGCCGAACGGGCGCGGTACGGGTCGGTGTGGTAGACGTCGGTCAGGTTCTGGTCGTTGGTATAGGCATGGATGGTGGTCATCAGGCCGCTCTCGATACCCAGCTCACGGTGCAGCACCTGGGCCACCGGGGCCAGGCAGTTGGTGGTGCACGAAGCGTTGGAGATGATCTGGTGCGACTGGCGCAGGATGTCATGGTTGACCCCGTACACCACGGTGGCATCGGCGCCTTTGGCCGGTGCGGAAATAATCACTTTGCGCGCGCCGGCGCTAAGATGCGCGGCAGCCTTGGCACGGTCGGTGAACAGACCGGTGCATTCGAAGACCACATCGATCTTCTCGGCGGCCCAGGGCAGTTCGGCCGGATTGCGGATCGCGCTGACCGAGATGCGGTCGCCGTTGACGGTCAGGCTTTCGTTGTCATGTTCTACGCTGGCATCGAAGGTACCGTGGACGGTGTCGTACTTGAGCAGGTGGGCATTGATGGAGCTATCGCCCAGATCGTTGATGGCGACGACCTGCAAGTCCTGGCGGTAACCTTGGGTATAGAGTGCGCGCAGGACGTTGCGGCCGATGCGGCCAAAACCGTTGATTGCGATTCGTAGCGTCATGAGGAAAGCGCCTGTCGTAGTTTTGTTGTTGGAATTACAAGATTATTCGCATAAAAATAGAAAACAAGCCTTTTTAGTGGCAATATTTTGTTTTATCTACAACGAGTGACCTGACTCAACAGGTCCAGATGATTGAAAAGCCCTGTCCTATGAGGCTTTCGGTCAGCTTGGAACCACAGGTCGCCACATCCGTTAGCCTGGAGTTCTACACATGCATCCCCGCGTTCTTGAGGTCACCGAACGTCTTATCGCCCGCAGTCGCGCCACCCGCGAGGCGTATCTGGCACTGATTCGCGGCGCCGCCAGCGACGGTCCGATGCGCGGCAAGCTGCAGTGCGCGAACTTTGCCCATGGTGTGGCCGGGTGTGGCACTGAAGACAAGCAGAGCCTGCGCATGATGAATGCCGCCAACGTGGCAATTGTTTCGTCATATAACGACATGCTCTCCGCGCACCAGCCTTATGAAACCTATCCGGAGCAGATCAAGCAGGCGCTGCGCGAGATCGGTTCGGTCGGTCAGTTCGCCGGTGGAGTGCCCGCCATGTGCGATGGCGTGACCCAGGGCGAACCGGGCATGGAGCTGGGGATCGCCAGCCGCGAAGTGATCGCGATGTCCACCGCCGTGGCGCTGTCCCACAACATGTTCGACGCGGCGCTGATGCTCGGCATCTGCGACAAGATCGTGCCGGGCCTGATGATGGGCGCGCTGCGCTTCGGTCATTTGCCGACCCTCTTCGTACCGGGCGGGCCGATGGTTTCGGGGATTTCCAACAAGGAAAAAGCCGACGTCCGCCAGCGTTACGCCGAAGGCAAGGCCAGCCGCGAGGAACTGCTGGAGTCGGAAATGAAGTCCTACCACAGCCCCGGCACTTGCACGTTCTACGGCACCGCCAACACCAACCAGTTGCTGATGGAGGTCATGGGCCTGCACCTGCCGGGCGCGTCCTTCGTCAACCCGAATACCCCGCTGCGCGATGCGCTGACCCGCGAGGCGGCCTTCCAGGTCACGCGCCTGACCAAGCAGAGCGGCAACTTCATGCCGATCGGCGAAATCGTCGACGAGCGGTCGCTGGTCAACTCCATCGTGGCCCTGCACGCCACCGGCGGTTCGACCAACCATACCCTGCACATGCCGGCCATCGCCCAGGCAGCCGGGATCCAGCTGACCTGGCAGGACATGGCCGACCTCTCCGAGGTGGTACCGACCCTGTCCCACGTCTACCCGAACGGCAAGGCCGACATCAACCACTTCCAGGCGGCGGGCGGGATGTCGTTCCTGATCCGTGAACTGCTGGAAGCCGGCCTGCTTCACGAAAACGTCAACACCGTGGCCGGCCACGGCCTGAGTCGCTACACCCGGGAGCCGTTCCTGCAGGACGGTGAACTGGTCTGGCGTGAAGGCCCGATCGAAAGCCTCGACGAAAACATCCTGCGCCCGGTGGCCCGTGCCTTCTCCCCTGAAGGTGGCCTGCGCGTGATGGAAGGCAACCTCGGGCGCGGGGTGATGAAGGTCTCCGCCGTGGCCCCGGAACACCAGGTCGTCGAAGCGCCGGCGGTAGTCTTCCAGGACCAGCAGGATCTGGCCGATGCCTTCAAGGCCGGTCTGCTGGAGAAGGACTTCGTGGCGGTGATGCGCTTCCAGGGCCCGCGCTCCAACGGCATGCCGGAGCTGCACAAGATGACCCCGTTCCTCGGCGTGCTGCAGGATCGTGGCTTCAAGGTCGCGCTGGTGACCGACGGGCGCATGTCCGGCGCCTCGGGCAAGATTCCGGCGGCCATCCATGTCTGTCCGGAGGCCCATGTCGGCGGTGCGCTGGCGCGGGTGCGCGATGGTGACGTGATTCGCGTCGATGGGGTCCACGGCACGCTGAAGGTGCTGGTGGATGACGCCGAGTTCGAAGCGCGCGAGCCGGCGATCGGTCTGCTGGGTAATAATACCGGCTGTGGCCGCGAACTGTTCGGCTTCATGCGTATGGCCTTCAGCTCGGCGGAGCAGGGGGCCAGTGCGTTCACTTCGGCCCTGGAGACCCTGAAATGAAATTGGCTTTGGTTGGCGATATCGGCGGCACCAACGCCCGCTTCGCCCTGTGGAAAGACAACGGCCTGGATTCGGTCAAGGTGCTGGCCACCGCCGATCACGCCTGTCCGGAAGACGCCATCAAGGTCTACCTGAGCGAGCTGGAGCTGGAATTGGGCGCGGTCGGCGCGGTGTGCCTGTCGGTGGCCGGTCCGGTCAGTGGCGACGAGTTCCGCTTTACCAACAATCACTGGCGCCTGAGCCGCAAGGCCTTCTGCGCGACCTTGCGGGTCGACGAGCTGCTGCTGGTCAACGATTTCTCGGCGATGGCCCTGGGCATGACCCGCCTCGAACCTGGTGACTTCCGTGTGGTTTGCGAAGGCACGCCGGAGCCGCTACGCCCCGCCGTGGTGATCGGTCCGGGAACCGGACTGGGCGTCGGGACCTTGCTGCACCTGGGTGATGAACGCTTCATGGCGCTGCCCGGCGAGGGCGGGCACGTCGACCTGCCGTTGAGCAGCCCGCGCGAAACCCAGCTCTGGCGGCACATTCATGATGAGATCGGGCATGTCAGCGCCGAGACCGCCTTGAGTGGTGGTGGCCTGCCACGGGTCTACCGGGCCATCTGCGCGGTGGATGGACACACGCCGGTGCTGGATACGCCGGAAGCGATCACCGCCGCGGGACTGGCCGGCGATCCGATTGCCCTGGAAGTACTGGAGCAATTCAGTTGCTGGCTGGGGCGGGTCGCGGGCAACAACGTGCTGACCACGGGCGGGCGGGGTGGCGTGTATATCGTCGGCGGCGTGATTCCGCGCTTTGCCGACTTCTTCGTCAAGAGCGGCTTTGCCCGCAGCTTCGCCGACAAGGGCTGCATGAGCGACTACTTCAAGGGCATCCCGGTATGGCTGGTGACGGCACCGTATTCCGGCCTGATCGGCGCGGGGGTGGCCTTGCAGCAGGCTTTTGCCAGCTGATCCGCAATGTTGAATCATGATCGTTCCCACGCTTTGCGTGGGAATGCAGCCGGTGACGCTCCGCGTCACAAGAGCGGACGCGGAACGATCAGCAGGGTTTGCCCGCGAAGGCGCCTGCTCAGACAACACGTGCTTCACGGCTTAATCGATTAAGGCATAATCCGCGTTTCGGTCCTACCCACAACAACAAGGACATCCACCGTGAGCGCAGTCAGTAAGTCCATTCTTCTGGTCGACGATGACCAGGAAATCCGTGAACTGCTGGACACCTACCTCAGTCGTGCCGGTTTCCAGGTGCGTACGGTCGGTGATGGCGCCGGTTTTCGCCAGGCGCTGAACGACGCCCACAGTGATCTGGTCATCCTTGATGTGATGCTCCCCGACGAAGACGGCTTCAGTCTCTGTCGTTGGGTCCGCCAGCATCCGCGCCAGGCCCAGGTGCCGATCATCATGCTCACCGCCAGTTCCGACGAAGCCGACCGTGTCATTGGTCTGGAGCTGGGTGCCGACGATTACCTGGGCAAGCCCTTCAGCCCCCGCGAACTCCAGGCCCGGATCAAGGCGCTGTTGCGCCGTGCCCAGTTCGGCCAGGAACGCAGCGGCAGTGAAGTGCTGGCCTTCGACGAGTGGCGCCTGGACACGGTCAGCCACCGGCTGTTCCATGTCGACGGCGAGGAAGTGATTCTCTCCGGTGCCGACTTCGCGCTGCTCAAGCTGTTTCTTGACCATCCCCAGGAAATCCTCGATCGCGACACCATCGGCAATGCCACCCGTGGGCGTGACCTGATGCCCCTGGATCGTATCGTCGACATGGCGGTCAGCCGGTTGCGCCAGCGCCTGCGGGATACCGAGAAGCCCCCCCGGCTGATTCGCACGGTGCGCGGCAGCGGTTACCAGTTGGCCGCCAACGTCACCACCGCCAATGCTCTCTGAGCTGCGCCGGCGCTTGCCGGTCCCGCGCTCGCTGCTGGGGCGAATGCTGCTGTTGACGCTGTTCGCGGTGCTGCTGGCCCAGACCCTGTCCAGTGCGATCTGGCTCTCGCAATTGCGCGCCACCCAGCTTGAAGGCCTGGTGACCAGTGCCCGCAGCCTGGCGCACTCAATGACCGCCAGTGTCAGCTACCTGCGCTCGTTGCCTCTGGCCTACCGGCCGCTGGTGCTCGACCAGCTGCGCAGCATGGGCGGTACGCGCTTTGTCGTGACTCTGAACGACAAGCCGCTGGACATGAAACTGCTGGGGCCGACCCCGCGCAAGACCGCGGTACTCGATGCGGTCCACGAAGTGCTGCGCCAGTCCCTGGGCAACGATGTCGATATTTCCGTGAGTTTCGTCAGTCCCGACGATCTGCGGATTTTCAACGGTGGCCTGAAGCTCGACGAGCTGCCGCGCTCCTGGGCCCACTACGCCCTGACCCTGGAACCGGTCAACCCGCCGGTGCTGGTGACGCAGATCCAGATGTCGCCGGGCGAGTGGCTGTATATCGCCTCGTTGCTGCCCGAGCCCTACACCAGCCTGGAGGAGGAGGGGCTGCCGTCCCAGCAGCTCTGGTTCATCCTGCTCACCAGCGGTTTCCTGTTACTGTTCATCGGTCTGCTGGTGCACTGGCAGAGTCGCCCGCTCAAGCGCCTGGCCCGCTCGGCTCGGGACATGTCGCTGGGGGCGGAGGAAGTGCGGCCAGTGCTGGAGGGCGGTGGCAGCGAAGTGATGGAAGTCGGCCGGGCCCTCAATACCATGCGTGAACGCATCAGCCGCTACCTGACCGAGCGCAGCCAGTTGTTCAGCGCCATTTCCCATGATCTGCGCACCCCTATCACACGCTTGCGGCTGCGGGTCGAATTGCTCGAAGACGAGAAGCTGCAACTGAAGTTCGGCCGCGATCTCGACGAACTGGAGATGTTGGTCAAGGGGGCACTGCAGTGTGTGAAGGACACCGATATCCACGAGAATATCGAGCCGGTGGACCTCAATCACGCCCTCGATTGCCTGATCGAACCCTACCTGCCGCCCAACGGCAACGGTCGGGTCACGCTGGACGGCCGCGCATTGGCAGCCTTTCCCGGCAAGCCGCTGGCGCTGCGGCGTTGCATGGGCAACCTGATCGACAACGCCCTCAAGTACGGTGACAAGGCTCACCTGCATATCGAGGACGATGACGAAGTGTTTGTCCTGCACGTCGATGATGAAGGCCCAGGGGTGCCCGAGCAGCGTCTGGAGCAGGTGTTCGAGCCGCATTTCCGTCTGTCCGGGCAGCAGCAGGGCTATGGGCTGGGGTTGGGCATCGCGCGCAATATCGCCCACAGCCATGGCGGTGAAGTGAGCCTGCAGAACCTGCGTGAGGGCGGCCTGCGGGTTACTTTGTACTTGCCGCGAAATGCCGACTGATGGAAAGCAGCGCCTGCTCCGCGCTGATCGTCAGGGACGGCTCCTGGGCATTCGGCAACTGGCTGTCGGCTGAGGCGGCTGTCTGCCGGGCCTGACCGATGGCGGCCTGGATACGATGTTCGCGCAAGCGCGAATTGGTCTGGCTGAAGTGTTGCTGCAGGGTTGCCATGGCCTGCTCATAGGGTTCGTCACACAGCGCCAACTGCCGTTGGCGCTCGGCCAGGGCCAGGCGCTTGGCCTGCTCCTCGCCATACCGCTCGACACTGAAGCTGCGGCTCAGGTTGTAGCCGTGGATCCGCGTACTGGCCCGCCAGTAACCGGTGTTGTTGGACTCGATCCGCAGTACGCCCGGATGACCGCTGGTGTTATGCGGCAGCAGGCGCTGGCGGCTTTCATAGGTAAGCACCGGCGGCATCTTCAGCACCAGCGCGTTGCGACATGATTCGGCGGCCAGGCGCGCGCCCGGTTCGCCACCATATTCGTCGAAGGTGAAGGTCCTGCCCACGGGCTGACCGTCGCGCCGCACTTCCACTTTCCAGGCGTACTGCGTCCCTCCCCGGTACAACGGAAAAATGCAGCACTGACGGGCCAGGCGCGGATTGTCGTTAACCATGGGGCATGCCTCCTTGCGGGCGTGGGCTTTCATGGGTCGTGTCATGGGTGAAGTCTGGAAGATTCGCCCAGGCAACGGCGGCCTTCAATGTGGGAAAACTGCTTAGGGAGTGCTCCTACACCGAAAAGGGAAGCGGCCTAGTCGGCGTTTTTCCTACTTGATGGCAAAAAAGCGCTGATGCAGCGGATTATCAGGACAAGTCATTGTCACCGGGTGGTGACATTTTTACCGGCCTTCGTTACCTGTTGTCTGCCGGGTGCTGGTTAGAATCCGCACGATCACAGGCATAAGACCTGGCTCTGAATAAAAACTGAATAACAAGAAAAGGCGACGCCCATGACTGGCGACAGCGTTGAATTTCCATTCGGCAGTTGGCTGGATGCTCCTGCTCACCAAGCCTGGTTGATGGCAGAAGGACAGCGCCTGCTGTCGTTCGCCAAGGCCTCCAGGTTAACTGAAGGTTTCGGCAATCTGGATGCGCGTGGCTGCCTGCCACCCGAGGCCATGGCCGAGACCATGAACACCGCACGCATGACCCACAGTTTCGCCATGGCCCATATCCAGGGGATCCCCGGTTGCCGCGAGCTGGTCGACCACGGTGTCGCCGCGCTCTGGGGACCGCTGCGCGATGCGACCTTCGGCGGCTGGTACGCGGTTGCCGAGCATCGTGATGGCAACAGTGGCAAGGCCGCCTACCTGCATGCCTTCGTCGCGCTCGCCGCCAGTTCGGCGGTGGTTGCCGGCAGCCCGGAGGCCCCTGGCCTTCTAGCCGAGGCGATCCGTGTGATCGACGCGCATTTCTGGAGCGAGGAAGAGGGCACGCTGCGCGAATCCTTCGCCCGCGACTGGAGCAACGAGGAAAGCTATCGCGGTGCCAACAGCAATATGCATGGCACCGAGGCTTTCCTCGCCCTGGCCGATGTCACCGGCGACAGCCGCTGGCTCGATCGCGCGCTGCGCATCGTCGAGCGATTGATCCATCGGCAGGCGGCTGCTGGCGGCTTCATGGTCACCGAGCATTTCGATCATCATTGGCAACCCCTGCCGGGCTACAACGAAGACAACCCCGCAGACGGTTTCCGTCCCTACGGCACGACCCCGGGTCACGGTTTCGAATGGTCGCGGCTGGTGTTGCATCTTGAGGCGGCCCGCCGCGCGGCCGGGCTGGAGACTCCCGGATGGCTGCTGGAGGATGCCCGCGAACTGTTCGCCAGCGCCTGCCGTCATGGCTGGGCGGCGGATGGCGCGCCCGGTGTGGTCTACACCCTGGACTGGGAAAACCGTCCGGTGGTCCGCGAGCGCCTGCACTGGGTGCATTGCGAGGCGAGCGCGACGGCGGCGGCGCTGCTGCGGCGCACGGGCGAGGAGCAGTACGAAACCTGGTACCGACGCTTCTGGGATTTCAACGACCTGCACTTTATCGACCGGCTGCACGGCAGCTGGCATCACGAACTCGATGAGCACAATCAGCCGAGTGCGCGCATCTGGGGTGGCAAGCCCGATCTCTATCATGCCTACCAGGCGGTGCTGTTACCCTGCCTGCCACTGGCGCCTAGCCTCGCGAGCGCTCTGGCACGGGCCTCTGCGCCAAAAAAACGGTTATAAATACATGTAACCATGCCGTGACATTTGCGCATCCCTTCGTTACCTGCGACGGGGCGTGCCTTGACTAGAATCCCATGCAGCGCAAGCACCAGACTTGCATGCATAACAACAAGAAAGGTACTCAGATGAATTCGATTTCTCGCCTCGCCGCAGTGATTTCTCTCGCCTCGTTGTTCCCCCTCAGCGCACAGGCCGCAGACTCGAAAGGGACTGTGGAAGTGGTTCACTGGTGGACGTCCGGTGGTGAAAAAGCGGCTGTCGATGTGCTCAAGGCCCAGGTCGAAAAAGATGGTTTCACCTGGAAAGACGGCGCTGTCGCCGGCGGTGGCGGTGCCACGGCCATGACCGTGCTGAAAAGCCGCGCGGTTGCCGGCAACCCGCCAGGCGTTGCGCAGATCAAGGGTCCGGATATCCAGGAATGGGCGTCTACCGGTCTGCTCGACACTGACGTCCTGAAGGACGTTGCCAAAGAAGAGAAGTGGGACAGCCTGCTCGACAAGAAAGTCTCCGATACCGTGAAGTACAACGGTGAGTACGTGGCAGTGCCGGTGAACATCCACCGTGTCAACTGGCTGTGGATCAACCCTGAAGTCTTCAAGAAGGCCGGGATCGAAAAACCGCCGACCACCCTCCAGGAATTCTACGCTGCCGGTGACAAGCTCAAGGCCGCGGGATTCATTCCGCTCGCCCACGGCGGCCAGCCTTGGCAGGACAGCACCGTTTTCGAAGCGGTGGTGCTCTCGGTCATGGGCGTCGACGGCTACAAGAAAGCTCTGGTCGACCTGGACAACGCCACCCTGACCGGTCCTGAAATGGTCAAGGCGCTGACCGAACTGAAGAAAGTCGCGACCTACATGGACGTCGATGGCAAGGGCCAGGACTGGAACCTCGAAGCGGCCAAGGTCATCAACGGCAAGGCCGGCATGCAGATCATGGGTGACTGGGCCAAGAGCGAGTGGACAGCAGCCAAGAAAGTCGCCGGCAAGGACTACGAATGCGTAGCCTTCCCGGGTACCGACAAGGCCTTCACCTACAACATCGACTCCCTGGCGGTGTTCAAGCAGAAAGACAAGGGCACTGCTGCCGGTCAGCAGGACATCGCCAAGGTCGTGCTGGGTGAAAACTTCCAGAAAGTCTTCAGCATCAACAAGGGCTCGATCCCGGTTCGCAACGACATGCTGAGCGACATGGGCAAGTACGGTTTCGACTCCTGCGCCCAGACCGCCGCCAAGGACTTCCTGGCGGATGCCAAGACCGGCGGCCTGCAGCCGAGCATGGCGCACAACATGGCGACCACGCTGGCGGTACAGGGTGCGTTCTTTGACGTAGTGACCAACTACATCAATGACCCGAAAGCCGATCCTGCCGATGCCGCGAAGAAACTCGGCGCGGCGGTCAAGTCCGCGAAGTAGTTTTCAGCACCGCAGGCTTCCTGTGTAGGAGCTGGCTTGCCAGCGATAGCGGAATATCGGTCACCGGATTTATCCACTGATAAACCGCAATCGCCGGCAAGCCGGCTCCTGCAAGGGATCTGCATGTAGTCCCTTTCCCTGTACTGGATTTTCCCATGAGTTCTGTTGCTGTGTTCAGCAAAGCCTCGCCGTTCGATGCACTGCAGCGCTGGCTACCCAAACTGGTGCTGGCGCCCAGCATGTTCATCGTCCTGGTGGGCTTCTACGGCTACATCCTGTGGACGTTCGTTCTGTCGTTCACCAACTCGACTTTCCTGCCGACCTACAAATGGGTAGGCCTGGCGCAATACGCGCGGTTGTTCGACAACGATCGCTGGTGGGTGGCGAGCAAGAACCTGGCGGTCTTCGGTGGCTTGTTCATCGGCGTCACCCTGGTGATCGGCGTGCTGCTGGCGGTGTTCCTCGACCAGCGCATCCGTCGCGAAGGTTTCATCCGTACCATTTACCTGTACCCGATGGCGCTCTCGATGATCGTCACCGGTACCGCCTGGAAATGGCTGCTCAACCCCGGCATGGGCCTGGACAAGCTGCTGCGTGACTGGGGCTGGGAAGGCTTCCGCCTGGACTGGCTGATCGACCCGGACCGCGTGGTGTACTGCCTGGTGATCGCCGCGGTATGGCAAGCCTCGGGCTTTATCATGGCGATGTTCCTCGCCGGCCTGCGCGGTGTCGATCAATCGATCATCCGTGCCGCCCAGATCGATGGCGCGAGCCTGCCGCGGATCTACTGGAAAGTGGTGCTGCCAAGCCTGCGTCCGGTGTTCTTCAGTGCGGTGATGATCCTGGCGCACATCGCGATCAAGAGCTTCGACCTGGTGGCGGCGATGACCGCCGGCGGTCCTGGCTACTCGTCCGATCTGCCAGCCATGTTCATGTATTCCTTCACCTTCAGTCGCGGCCAGATGGGCATGGGCTCGGCCAGTGCGATTCTGATGCTCGGTGCGATTCTCGCGATCATCGTGCCTTACCTGTACTCCGAGCTGAGGACCAAGCGTAATGACTAGTTTCGCCGCCAAACCTTCCATCAGCCTGAGTCGCATCGCGATCTACGCGGTGCTGATTCTCGCCGTGCTGCTCTACCTGGTGCCGCTGGTCGTGATGCTGCTGACCAGCTTCAAGTCGCCGGAAGATATCAGTACCGGCAACCTGCTGAGCTGGCCGACGGTGATCACCGACATCGGCTGGGTCAAGGCCTGGGCCACGGTCAACGGTTACTTCTGGAACTCGATCAAGATCACCGTCCCGGCGGTACTGATCTCCACCGCCATCGGTGCGTTGAACGGTTACGTGCTGTCGATGTGGCGCTTTCGTGGTTCGCAGCTGTTCTTCGGCCTGCTGCTGTTCGGTTGCTTCCTGCCGTTCCAGACCGTGCTGCTACCGGCCTCGTTCACCCTCGGCAAGATGGGCCTGGCCAGCACCACCAGCGGCCTGGTGTTCGTCCACGTGGTCTACGGCCTGGCGTTCACCACGCTGTTCTTCCGCAACTACTACGTGAGCATTCCCGATGCCCTGGTGAAAGCGGCACGCCTCGATGGCGCGGGTTTCTTCACCATCTTCCGGCGGATCATCCTGCCGATGTCGACCCCGATCATCATGGTCTGCCTGATCTGGCAGTTCACTCAGATCTGGAACGACTTCCTGTTCGGCGTGGTGTTCTCCAGCGGCGATTCGCAGCCCATCACGGTGGCGTTGAACAACCTGGTCAACACCAGTACCGGGGTCAAGGAATACAACGTTGATATGGCAGCGGCGATGATCGCCGGGCTGCCGACCCTGCTGGTCTATGTGGTCGCAGGCAAGTATTTCGTGCGCGGGCTGACGGCCGGCGCAGTCAAGGGGTAATCATGGCAACGCTCGAACTTCGCAATGTAAACAAGACCTACGGCGCCGGCCTGCCGGACACCCTGAAGAACATCGAACTGTCGATCAAGGACGGTGAGTTCCTGATCCTCGTGGGACCTTCGGGTTGCGGCAAGTCGACGCTGATGAACTGCATCGCGGGCCTGGAAAACATCACCGGCGGCGCGATCATGATCGGCGACCAGGACGTCAGCGGCATGAGCCCGAAGGATCGCGACATCGCCATGGTGTTCCAGTCCTACGCGCTGTACCCGACCATGAGCGTGCGCGAGAACATCGAGTTCGGCTTGAAGATTCGCAAGATGAGCCAGTCGGCCATCGACGAGGAAGTCGCTCGTGTGGCCAAGTTGCTGCAGATCGAGCACCTGCTCAATCGCAAGCCGGGCCAGCTCTCCGGCGGCCAGCAACAGCGCGTGGCCATGGGCCGGGCGCTGGCGCGTCGGCCGAAGATCTACCTGTTCGACGAACCGCTGTCCAACCTCGACGCCAAGCTGCGGGTCGAGATGCGTACCGAAATGAAGCTGATGCACCAGCGCCTGAAGACCACCACGGTCTATGTCACCCACGACCAGATCGAGGCGATGACCCTGGGCGACAAAGTGGCAGTCATGAAGGACGGCATCATCCAGCAATTCGGCACCCCGAAACAGATCTACAACGATCCGGCCAACCTGTTCGTCGCCAGCTTCATCGGTTCGCCACCGATGAACTTCATTCCGCTGCGTCTGCAACGCAAGGACGGCCGCCTGGTCGCCCTGCTGGACAGCGGGCAGGCACGCTGCGAGTTGCCGATGAACATGAGCGACGCCGGCCTCGAAGACCGTGAGGTGATTCTGGGCCTTCGTCCCGAACAGATCGTGCTAGCGTCCGGCGAGGCTGCGGGCATGCCGAGCATCCGCGCCGAGGTACAGGTCACCGAGCCGACCGGCCCGGACACGCTGGTCTTCGTCACGCTCAATGACAGCAAGGTCTGCTGCCGCCTGGCGCCGGATGTGGCGCCGCAGGTGGGCGAGACCCTGACACTGCAATTCGATCCGGCCAAGGTGTTGCTGTTCGACGCCAAGACCGGTGAACGCCTGGGCCGAGTGGGCAAGCCCGAAGCGCAGGCGCATAGCGACAACGTGGCGCAGTTCAAGGGCCGCTGAGTTGGCAGCGGGTGGTTCGCCACCCGCTGCGATCGATGTAAACCACGTTCAATAAAAACTGTTAATAAAAATAAGACGAGGATGTAGGGATGAAAAAGAAGAACACCAACGCCCAACTTATCTGCCAGTTGTCAGTGGTGGCGGCGTTAATGCTGGCCGGGAGCGTGCATGCAGCCGACGCTTTCAGCTCTGATTCGAAATGGATGACCGGTGACTGGGGTGGTGAGCGGACCAAGCTGATCGAGCAGGGTATCGATATCCAGGCCGACTACGTGGGTGAAGTCGGCGGCAACCTCGGCGGCGGCTACAACAACGACAAGACGGCACGCTACAGCGACCAGTTCGGCCTGGGCGTGAAGTTCGACCTGCAAAAGCTGCTGGGCTGGGATAACACCCAGGCCAAGATCCAGCTGACCAACCGTAATGGCCAGAACATCTCCAACGACCGCGTTGGCGATCCACGTGCCGGCACCCTGAGCTCCTCGCAGGAAGTCTACGGTCGTGGTCACATGGTCCGCCTGACCCAATTGTGGGTGCAGCACCAGTTCCTCGATGGCAAGCTGGACGTCAAGGCCGGTTACTTCGGTGAAGGCGAAGACTTCAACACCTTCCCATGCGACTTCCAGAACCTGGCGTTCTGCGGTTCCCAGGTGGGTAACTGGGCGACCGGCATCTGGTACAACTGGCCGGTCAGCCAGGCGGCACTGCGCGTGAAGTACAACATCACGCCTGAGTTCTACGCGCAGATCGGTGCGTACAACCAGAACCCGTCGCAACTGGAACACGGCAACGGCTTCAAGCTCAGCGGCAGCGGCACCAAGGGCACCGTGCTGCCGGTCGAACTGGTCTGGTCGCCGAAGGTCAACAACCTGCCGGGCGAATACCGTGTGGGCTACTACAAGAGCACCGCCGACGCCAATGATGTCCGCGAAGACAGCAATGGCCAGGACGCCGCCACCACCGGCAACGGTTTCCGCGTTCACAACAGCAAGCACGGCTACTGGTTCGTTGCCCAACAGCAACTCACCAGCCACAACGGCGACGCATCCCGCGGTCTGAACGTCGCGGCCAACGCCACCTTCCACGACAAGGACACCAACGTCGTCGACAACTACCAGTCGCTGATGTTCGTGTACAAGGGCCCGTTCGATGCCCGTCCGAAGGATGACATCGGTATCGGTTTCGCCCGTATCCATGTCAACGATGACGTGAAGAAAAATGCCGAGCTGGCCAACGCCGCCATTGGCGTTAGCGACTACGACAACCCGCTGTACTCGCCACTGCGCGACACCGAGTACAACTATGAGCTGAACTACGGTATCCACGTCACCAACTGGCTGACCGTGCGTCCGAACCTGCAATACATCACCCATCCGGGTGGCGTGGACAAGGTGGATAACGCCGTGGTTGCCGGTCTGAAAATTCAGTCGGTCTTCTAAGGCCTCGACTGATAAGCTCTCTCTCTATGTGCGCATCTTGCGGATGGTCCACCAGACCGTCCGCTTTTTTTTGGTGGGTGCGGGTGAGGACGGTTCGCCAGGGCAATACGCTTGGCAGACGCCGCATAACCTGTAGGAGCCGGCTTGCCGGCGAAAGGGCCCTCGCGGCCGCCAAAAGCTTCGTGGGTAAGCACCGCTCCCACAGTCACATGGATACGGCAAAACGATTTTCAGGATTCGCGGCACATGCATGAGCAACCGCTACAACGCTTTTTCAAATCCCGGCGCGAACAGCCGGTGTTCCAGTGGGAGCGCTTTCAACAGCGTGAAGTGCTGGTGATCGACCATCCACTGTGCCAGGCGGTGTTCAGCCGCCAGGGTGCGCAGTTGCTGCATTTCCAGCCACGGGGACAGAAACCCTGGCTGTGGTGCGCGGCGAAGTGGCCGCAGGTCGGGGCGATTCGCGGTGGCGTACCGGTGTGCTGGCCCTGGTACGGTCGACACCCGAGTGAAAATGCCTGGCCTTCCCACGGCTGGGCCCGCCTGATCGACTGGAAATTGTTGGAAAGCAGTTCCGATGACGAGGGGGTCAGCCTGCACTGGCGCCTGCAGTTGTGCGACTGGCAGGTGGACCTGCATGCCCGTCTCGGCGAGACCATGGAGTTGCGCCTGAGCACCGAGCACCAGGACAGCGAACCCTGCCAGTTGAGCCATGCGCTGCATGCCTATTGGCGCATTGGTGACGTGGGTGAGGTAGCGCTGTCTGGGCTGGAAGGCGCCCAGGGTTACGACCAGTTGAATCGCCAGGTTTGCCAGCAGGAAGGCGAGTTACGCGTGGATGGCGGTTGTCAGCGGGTGTTCCAGCACGACGGCGAATTGCACCTCAAGGATCACGCCTGGCAGCGCGAGTTGTGCATCGATACCGGTGACAGCGCCGATACCGTGGTCTGGCATCCGGGGCATCGGCCATTGCTGGGCGTGAGCTGGAACGAGGTGATGGGCTTTGTCTGTGTCGAGGCCGCCAGTGGTGGCACCGACAGCCTGTGCCTGGCGCCGGGGGAGCGGGCGCACCTGAGCTTGCAGGCGCGGGCTTCAGCCTAGGCAGGCGCTGTGGCGGATGACGCCATCGTCGGCAAGCCGGCTCCCGCAGGTGGTGTTCTATCGTACTTGTGGGAGCCGGCTCATCCGGCACAGAATCAGTGCCGTTCTCAGTCGAACTCGTCACCCACCGGGTAGCGACTGGCATTGAGGCTTTCCTTGATCTTGCGCAGGTGCGGCTGGAAGTCCACGCCACGGCGCAGGGTCATGCCGGTGGCGAGGACATCGAGCACCGTCAACTGGACGATCCGCGAGGTCATAGGCATGTAGATGTCGGTGTCTTCGGGCAACGGGATATTCAGGCTCAGGGTGCTGGCCTTGGCCAGTGGCGAACCGGCTGCCGTCAGGCCGAGTACCGAGGCGCCGTTCGCGCGGGCGATGCGCGCCACCTCCACCAGCTCCCGCGTGCGCCCGGTGTAGGAAATGATCACGAACAGCTCGCCGGTATGGGCGACCGAGGCGATCATGCGCTGCATCAGTACGTCGACGTGGGCGGTGACCGCCATGTTGAAACGGAAGAACTTGTGCAGGGCGTCCATGGCCACCGGTGCCGAGGCACCGAGACCGAAGAAGTGGATCTGCCGGGCCTGGGTCAGCAGGTCGACGGCGCGGTTGATCAGGGCCGGATCCAGTACCTGGCAGACGCTGTCCAGCGAGGCGATCGCGCTGCCGAAGATTTTCTGGGTATAGGCTTCGGCGTTGTCGTCGGCCTCCACCGCGCGGCTGACATAGGCCGCGCCGCTGGCCAGGCTCTGGGCCAGTTGCAGCTTGAGTTCCGGGTAGCCGCTGACGTCGAACGAACGACAGAAGCGGTTGACCGTCGGTTCGCTGACCGAAGCCGCCTGGGCAAGGGCGGCGATACTGTAGCGGGTCGCCTGCTGCGGGTTGAGCAGGATGACTTCGGCGACTTTGCGCTCGGCCTTGTTCAGGTCTTCGAGACGGCTCTGGATCTGTTCCAGCAGGTTGCGGATGCGGTCCATGTGGGTGTTCCTTGGTTCTGCAATGCCTATGAGAACGTGCTTTGGCGGCTCTCGGCGGTGGCCTATCCTACTGATGGCGTCTGTGGACCACCACTCGCAATCGTCATTTTGATAAAATGTTGTGGTTATTACTACATTTTTCCTTGAGTGATGCCTCAAAAAAAGGTATTTATCGTTTAACTTGATAAAAGAACAAACATCATGCCTTCGATAACGGTTGAACCGTGCACCTTTGCCTTGTTCGGCGCCCTGGGCGATCTGGCGCTTCGCAAGCTTTTTCCTGCCTTGTACCACCTCGATAGCGCCGGTCTGCTGCACAAGGACACGCGGATCCTGGCCCTGGCCCGCGAGCCGGGCAGCGTCGACGAACACCTGGCGACCATCGCCGCCGAGCTGCGCGAGTTCGTCGAGGCCAAGGAAATCGACGAAGTGGTCGTCGAGCGTTTCCTCGGCCGCCTGAGCTACCTGCATGTGGATTTCCTCAAGGCCGACGACTACGTGGCCCTGGCGGAAACCGCCGGGACCGCCGAGCGGTTGATCGCCTATTTCGCCACGCCGGCCTCGGTGTATGGCGCGATCTGCGAGAACCTGGCGAAAGTCGGCCTGGCCGAGAACACCCGGGTGGTGCTGGAAAAGCCTATCGGCTCGGACCTGGAGTCGTCCCGCAAGGTCAATGACGCGGTGGCGCAGTTTTTTCCGGAGAACCGTACCTACCGCATCGACCACTACCTGGGCAAGGAGACGGTGCAGAACCTGATCGCCCTGCGTTTCGCCAACAGCCTGTTCGAAACCCAGTGGAACCAGAACTACATTTCCCACGTGGAAATCACCGTGGCCGAGAAGGTCGGCATCGAAGGCCGCTGGGGCTATTTCGACAAGGCCGGTCAACTGCGCGACATGATCCAGAACCACCTGCTGCAGTTGCTCTGCCTGATCGCCATGGACCCGCCGGCCGATCTCTCGGCCGACAGCATCCGTGACGAGAAGGTCAAGGTGCTCAAGGCCCTGGCGCCGATCAGTCCGGAAGGCCTGACCACTCAGGTGGTGCGTGGCCAGTACATTGCCGGGCACAGCGAAGGCAAGTCCGTGCCGGGCTACCTGGAAGAAGAGAATTCCAATACCCAGAGCGACACCGAGACCTTTGTTGCCCTGCGTGCCGACATCCGCAACTGGCGCTGGGCCGGCGTGCCGTTCTACCTGCGTACCGGCAAGCGCATGCCGCAGAAGCTGTCGCAGATCGTCATCCACTTCAAGGAACCGTCGCACTATATCTTCGCCCCCGAGCAGCGCTTGCAGATCAGCAACAAGCTGATCATCCGCCTGCAACCGGACGAAGGTATTTCCTTGCGCGTGATGACCAAGGAGCAGGGCCTGGACAAGGGCATGCAACTGCGCAGCGGGCCGCTGCAACTGAATTTCTCCGACACCTATCGCAGTGCGCGGATCCCGGATGCCTACGAGCGTCTGTTGCTGGAAGTGATGCGCGGCAACCAGAACCTGTTTGTCCGCAAAGATGAAATCGAAGCCGCGTGGAAGTGGTGTGACCAGTTGATCGCCGGTTGGAAAAAGTCCGGTGATGCGCCCAAGCCGTATGCGGCCGGGTCCTGGGGGCCGATGAGCTCCATTGCACTGATCACGCGGGATGGGAGGTCGTGGTATGGCGATATCTGAACTGAAACTGCCGCAAGGCGTGACGGGCCGCGAGTTCGGCACCCCGGCGCTGTTGGCCGAAGGCCAGGCCAAGGACGTCGCCCAACAGCTGCGTACGGCGATTGCCGCCCGTGGCGTAGCAACCCTGGTGGTTTCCGGCGGGCGCAGCCCGGTGGCGTTTTTCCAGAGCCTGGCCAAGCAGGACCTGGACTGGAGCAAGGTGGTGATCAGCCTCGCCGACGAGCGCTGGGTGCCGGTCGAGCACGCCGACAGCAATGCCGGCCTGCTCAAGCGTTACCTGCTGCAAGGCCCGGTGGCCAAGGCCCGCTTTATCGGCCTGTATAACGCCGCGGCCAATCTGGACGAGGCCGCGCAGCAAGCCGACCAGTTCCTCGCCGAGCTGCCGGATATCGACGTGCTGGTACTGGGCATGGGCGATGACGGTCATACCGCCTCGCTGTTTCCCAACAGCCCGAACCTGCAGGTCGCCTTGCAGGTGGATGGCAGCCGGCGCGTCTGGCCGATGCTGGCACCGACCGTGCCGCACCAGCGCCTGACCATGAGCCGGGCCCTGTTGTCTTCGGCGACCTTCACCGTGCTGGCGATTTCCGGCCAGTCGAAATTGACCACCCTGAACGCCGCGTTGGCGGGCGATGAGCTCGCCCTCATGCCGATTCGCGCGTTTCTGAAACCTACATTAGAGATTTACTGGTGCCCATGAGCCAAGGATCAGCTGCTATGAAAAACAATGCCCCGACCGTCTCCATGGCAGACAAGGTCGCCCTGATCGATGAACTGTGTGCCCGTGCGCGGATCCTGCCGGTCATCACCATTGCCCGTGAGCAGGATGTCCTGCCGCTGGCCGATGCCCTGGCCGCCGGTGGCCTGACCGCCCTGGAAGTGACCTTGCGTTCGCAGTTCGGCCTCAAGGCCATCCAGATCCTGCGTGAGCATCGTCCGGAACTGGTGACCGGTGCCGGCACCGTGCTCGATCGCCAGATGCTGACGGCGGCGGAGGCGGCGGGCTCGCAGTTCATCGTCACCCCAGGGATCACCCGTGACCTGCTGGAAGCCAGTGTCGACAGCCCGATTCCCTTGTTGCCGGGCATCAGCAATGCCTCGGGCATCATGGAGGGGTATGGCCTGGGCTATCGCCGCTTCAAGCTGTTCCCGGCGGAAGTCAGCGGCGGCGTGGCGGCGATCAAGGCGCTCGGCGGCCCGTTCGGTGAAGTGAAGTTCTGCCCGACCGGCGGCGTCGGCCCGGCCAATATCAAGAGCTACATGGCGTTGAAAAACGTCATGTGCGTGGGCGGCAGCTGGATGCTGGATCCGGAGTGGATCAAGAACGGCGACTGGGCGCGCATCCAGGAGTGCACCGCCGAGGCGCTGGCCTTGCTGGATTGATTCACCGTTACTGAATTCGTTGTGTGTACTACGGCTTTACGGTGCGCTTGGTCGGCGCACCGTTTTTTTATGCCAGCAGAAAGCCCCTCGCTTGCCTGGGGGCGAGCCACCCTGTGGGAGCGGGCTTGCCCGCGAAGAGGCCCTTGAGGCTTACAGCGCCCTTGCGGCCGTCTTCGCGGGCAAGCCCGCACACAATGGCCTGGTCAACCTCGGATACGCAGCCAATACAAAACCCTGCGTGCTGGCTTGCTGGCGATAGCAATAGGCCTGGCAATTACGGCCTTCAGCTCATGCGCTCAAATCGGCGAGGGCCCTTGTCAATAAGCCGATATCTTCGGCCGAGGTGGTAAAGCCCGGGGTGATGCGGATGCACGGTCCGCAGGCCGAGCCGCCGCGGGTCACGGTGAACAGGTTGTAGTCCTGCAACAGTCGATCGACCATCACCTGCTGGTTCGCCTGGCGGGTAAACCGCATCGAGGTGATCGCGCAGTACAGCCGCGGGTCATCCGGTGTCACTACCTCGATGCCCGACATCTTGCGCGCTTCGCCGACCCACAGGTCGCGCAGGTAATTCAGCCGTGCTCCCTTGGCCGCCGCGCCGCCGATTTCCCGATGCTCGGCGAACACCGTCGGCAGGGTCATCAACGCCGGAATATTCGGGGTACTGTGGGGTGTGCGCGAGCGCACGTCCGTGATCGGATAATGCATTTCGCCCATGTCCGGGTCGATATCGGCCAGGCGTTCGGGATCGATGTAAATGACGCCCAGGCTCAAGGGGGCGCCGATCCATTTCTGCAGGTTGAAGCCGGCGAAGACCACGCCCATTGCCGGCAGGTCGAATTCGATCTGCCCCAGGGCATGGGCGCCATCGAGGATCACATCGACCCCATGCTCCCGCGCCGCCTCGACAATCGCCTGCACCGGCATCACCAGTCCGGTACGGTGGGTGACGTGGGTCAGCGCCATCAGCTTCAGGCGCGGATAGCGCACGAACGCCTCGCGGTAGCTCGCCAGCAATGATTCGAAGCTCGCCGGGTGGGTATGCTCGATGCGGATCACCTGCACACCGCGATGGCGTTCGAGCCAGTTCAGCGCGCCCTTGACCGTGTCGTATTCCAGGTCGCTGTACAGCACCTGGTCGCCCGGTTGCAGGCGGTTGTAGTTGCGGATCAGTGATTGCAGGGCATCGGTGGCACAGCGGGTGAGGGCGATGGCTTCGTCGCTGACGCCCATCAGTTCGGCCAGCTCGGCGCGAATCGCCACGCTGCCGACCTTGTCGAAGTACTGGCGGACATGCACCGAGTTGCTGCGGTTGATGAATTCGATGTTGTGCTGGTAGTCCGCGATCACCCGGCGACTCATGCGCCCGAAGTAACCGTTTTCCAGGTTGAGCGGGCCGGGCTCGACGTCGTAGCGCCGGGCCACGGCCTGCCAGAAGTGTTCGTCGCGGGCGTTGTCTTCATTCCTTGGCATGGCGGGGCTCGTCGGGTCAGTGGCGGGGTTTGGGTTTGCCGTGCTTGGCACGCAGCGGGTCGAGCAGGTCGGACAGACCGTTGTGGTCGATCTCCTGCATCAACGCCAGCAGGCCGCCGAGTTCACCATGGGGAAAGCCTTCGCGGGCGAACCAGTTGAGGTACGGGCCGGGCAGGTCGGCGATGATCCGCCCCTTGTATTTGCCGAAGGGCATTTCGCGGGTGACCAGCAGTTCGAGCTTTTCGGGGTTCATTCGGGACCTTGCCTCAGGTGTTCAAGCGACTGGAAAAATACAGGCATTCTGCATGCAGGCCAATTGACAGATCATGCAAATAACGGCGATACAGATTTTTAGGATTTTTATAACCTACTGAAAAATATAATAAAAATCATAAGATGAGGGCTGGCATGGTGACTGCAACGGTATAGCTAACTTCCACCACCAGAAGGAATTGAGTCATGACCAACTTGAATAAAGAAGCCATTTCGGTTCTCAATCATCTGATTGAAGTCAGCAAGGATGGCCAGGAAGGCTTCAAGACCTGTGCCGAAGATATCAAGAACCCCGAGCTCAAGGCGCTGTTCGTCAAACGTTCGAGCGAGTGCCAGGCGGCGGCCACGGAATTGCAGGCCGAAGTACGCAAGCTGGGCGGCGATCCGGAAACGTCCACCAGTGTCTCCGGTGATCTGCACCGTCGCTGGGTGGACGTGAAGGCGCTGTTCACCGGCAAGGGCGAGGAGGCTGTGCTCAACGAGGCCGAGCGCGGTGAGGACCATGCCAAGAAGGCTTATCGCGAGGCGCTGGAGAAACTCGCCAAGCACAACATGCTGGGCTTGCGTGACCTGGTGGATCGTCAGTACCAGGGCGTGCTGCGCAATCATGATCAGGTCAAGGCGCTGCGTAATATCGCTCGCGCCAGTTAAGTCGCCGCTATTGCTCCTGTGGGGCTGGCTTGCCAGGGAAGGCGAGCCTCAAGGCCCTCTTCGCGGGCAAGCCCGCTCCCACAGGGATCGGCGTTTCGATACAACTGTCGCAGCTGCCTCCACTCCCCTGTGGGAGCTGGCTTGCCAGCGAAGAGGGCTTCACGAGCGCTACAAGCCTCAAGGTTCTCATCGCCAGCAAGCCGGCTCCCACAGTTTTTGTCGTGATCAGCCAATGGTGATCGGCGGCGGGCTGGTCAGGGTCACGGTCTGCTGCTTGCGAGGGGCGAGGATTTCCGCCTCGCCGTCCACCACCAGCTCATCGCGCTGGTTGAACACGCGGGTGGCGATGCGCACACGAAACTTCGGCAGTTTCTCGAGGATTTCCAGGCGCACGGTCAGGGTGTCGCCGATCTTCACCGGTTTCTGGAAGCTCATCTGCTGGCCCAGGTAGATGGTGCCCGGTCCAGGCAGCTCGCAGGCCACCGCGGCACTGATCAGCGCGCCGCTGAACATGCCGTGGGCAATGCGTTCCTTGAACATGCTCGCGGCGGCGAATTCGGCATCCAGGTGTACCGGGTTGTGGTCACCGGACATCGCGGCGAACAACTGGATGTCGCGTTCTTCCACGGTCTTGCTGTAGCTGGCGGTCTGGCCGACTTCGAGGGCTTCGTACGGCGTATTGGTCACCTGGGTCATCTGATACCTGTCCTGTGAAAGTTTATTAAAATCAACTAATTGATTTTAAAGGAAAATAATCATTCTGAACGCGCTGGTCGACGGTGCGCGAGGGTCTGCTCCAGCCATTGCAGCACATCGGCGGTCACTTCATCGCGATTGGTCTCATTGAAAAGTTCGTGCCGCGCCTGTGGGTAGACGCTCAATTGCAGGTTTTGGCTACCGGCTTCGCGCAAGGCATCGGCGAGATGTTTGAGGCGCTTGCCTTCACTGACCGGATCGCGTTCGCCGCCCATGACCAGCAGCGGCAGGCCGGGGTCGATCTGCGTCAGGTTCCTGGCTTTGCTGATCTGTTGCAGGCCACCCAGCAGATCGATCCACAACTGGTTGGTGCAGCGGAAACCGCAAAGCGGGTCGTTGACGTACTTGTCGACTTCCTCCGGGTCGCGGCTCAGCCAGTCGAAGGCCGTACGGGTAGGCTTGAAGGCCTTGTTGAACGAGCCGAATGACAGCCAGTCGATCAAGGCACTACGCCCCGTGGCGCCCTGGCGCCAGCGTTCACCGCGGGCAATCGCGGCGGCGGCGCGGTACAGCGCCACGGGCTGGAAGTTCGAACCGCTGAGGATCGCCCCTTGCAGGCTGGCGCTGTGGTGCAGCAGATAGGCCTGGGCAATGTAGCTGCCCATGCTGTGGCCGAGCAGGATGATCGGCTTGCCCGGCTGCTCTTCGCCGATGCGCTGGTTGAGGCTCGCCAGATCACTGACCACCACGCACCAGCCGTCGCGGTCGGCGAAATGCCCGAGCACGCCGTTTTCGGCGGTCTTGCCGTGCCCGCGCTGATCGTGGGCGTAGAGCCCGTATCCGGCCTCGCACAGTGCCGCGGCCAGGCGGGCGTAACGGCCACTGTGCTCGGCCATGCCATGGGACAGCAGGACCACTGCCTTCGGCTCGCCCTCCGGCAACCAGCGATTGACATAAAGGCGGCTGTGGTCACTCACGGTCAGCCAGAAAGTGTCGTGGATCATGGCGGTTCCTTTGCTCAAGAAGAGACGGGCACGAGGCGAGACAGGGCACGGGATGGCATGCGGAGTCGATCCATTGTATAGCGCATCCTCGTCAAGGAAGCAGGTCATGCTGCGCATTGGCAGCAAGATTCATGATGTTAATGACTGTGTCCGCCATATTTGCCTGATTCCACATTGCTGCTAACGTCCGCTAAGCACCGCTTTTTTGCTGTATGAGAACGCGGCCCCGGAGAGGCTCAGGCAAGAGGACAAGAACAATGCAAGCTGATTTCTGGAACGACAAGCGCCCCGCCGGCGTGCCCCTGGATATCGAGGCGGGCGCCTACAAATCCGTGGTCGAGGTATTCGAGCGCTCCTGCAAGAAATTCGCCGACCGTCCGGCCTTCAGCAATATGGGCGTGACCCTGACCTACGCCGAACTGGAACGCTACAGCGCAGCCTTTGCCGGTTACCTGCAAGCCAATACCGACCTGCAACCCGGCGACCGCATCGCCGTCCAGTTGCCCAACGTCCTGCACTACCCGATTGCCGTGTTCGGCGCCATGCGCGCCGGGTTGATCGTGGTCAACACCAACCCGCTGTACACCGTTCGCGAGATGCGCCACCAGTTCAAGGACTCCGGGGCCCGGGCGCTGGTCTACCTGAACCTGTTCGGCGCGCGGGTCGAGGAAGTGCTGCCCGATACCCGCATCGAGTTCCTGATCGAGGCGAAGATGGGCGATCTGATGGCACCGGCCAAGGGCTGGCTCACCAACCTGGTGGTCGACAAGGTGAAGAAGCTGGTACCGCCTTATCGGCTTCCCCAGGCGATCTCGTTCAAGAGTGCCTTGCACCTGGGCCGCGGCCAGAGCATCCAGCCGCTCAAGGTCAGCCTCGATGACCTCGCGGTGCTGCAATACACCGGCGGCACCACGGGCCTGGCCAAGGGCGCGATGCTCACACATGGCAACCTGGTGGCGAACATGCAGCAGGCGCGGGCCTGTCTGTCGCAGCCGGGGCCCGACGGTCAACCGCTGCTCAAGGAAGGCCAGGAAGTGATGGTCGCGCCGCTGCCGCTGTACCACATCTATGCCTTCACCGCGAATTGCATGTGCATGATGGTCACCGGCAACCACAACGTGCTGATCAGCAATCCGCGGGATATCGGCGGCTTTATCAAGGAGCTGAAAAAGTGGCGCTTTTCCGCGCTGCTGGGGCTCAACACCTTGTTCGTGGCGTTGATGGAACACCCGGACTTCAAGACCCTGGATTTCTCCAGCCTGAAGCTCACCAACTCCGGCGGCACCGCGTTGGTCAAGGCCACCGCCGAACGCTGGGAGAAAGCCACGGGCTGTCGCATCACCGAGGGCTACGGCCTGACCGAGACTTCGCCGATTGCCTGCACCAACCCCTATGGCGACAAGGGCCGCCTGGGCTCGGTCGGCATCCCGGTACCCGGCACCAGCCTGAAGGTCGCCGATGACAACGGCGTCGAGCAGCCGTTGGGCGAGCGTGGCGAGTTGTGCATCAAGGGCCCGCAGGTGATGAAGGGCTACTGGCAGCAACCGGAGGCGACGGCTGAAGTACTGGATGCCGAGGGTTGGTTCAAGACCGGCGATATCGCGGTGATCGACCCGGATGGTTTTGTCCGTATTGTCGATCGCAAGAAAGACATGATCATCGTCTCCGGTTTCAATGTGTACCCGAATGAAATCGAAGATGTGGTGATGGCCCACCCGAAAGTCGCCAACTGCGCGGTGATCGGCGTCCCGGACGAGCGTTCGGGCGAGGCGGTGAAGTTGTTCGTGGTGGCGCGGGAGGCGGGGGTCAGCGTTGAAGAACTGAAGGCCTACTGCAAGGAAAACTTCACCGGCTATAAAGTGCCCAAGCATATCGTGCTGCGTGATTCGTTGCCGATGACGCCGGTGGGCAAGATCCTGCGGCGGGAGTTGCGTGATAACGCCTAGGCCGCAATCGATGTTGTGTCAGTGAGGGCCTCTTCGCGGGCAAGCCCGGCTCCTACGGACTAGAGTCGTACTCGAAATAACGATACGACGCGAAACTGTAGGAGCCGGGCTTGCCCGCGAAGCTTTTAAAGGAGGCTGAAACACCCCGGCCAGAGCGAAATCCAGCGCAATAGAATCTTTACTCTAAAAATGACTATTGCAGTTTCTTGAGTCAAGTTTATGACCGTGGAGCCCATCTTTGGCTCTAGGCGACCCTTGGCAAAGCTGCTACTCTCGGCGCGCTTTGTGACTTCTCGGCGTAAGTTAAAGCCAGATTCACCCAATAAAAAACACAGACAAATAATAATCGCATTAAATGCGGTGCTGAATTCGCGTTGCTGAGGAGTGGGCTTCCATGATCGAAGACTTTTGGAAGGATAAGTACCCAGCTGGGATTGCTGCCGACATCAATCCCGATGAGTACCCGAATGTTCAGACGGTATTGAAACAGTCTTGCCAACGATTCGCCAGCAAACCGGCCTTTAGCAACCTCGGCAAGACACTCACTTATGGTGAGTTGTACGAGTTGTCCGGTGCTTTCGCCGCCTACCTGCAACAGCATACGGACCTGCAACCGGGCGATCGGATCGCCGTGCAGTTGCCCAACCTGCTGCAATACCCGATTGCCGTGTTCGGTGCCATTCGCGCCGGGCTGATCGTGGTCAACACCAACCCGCTGTACACCGCGCGGGAAATGGAACACCAATTCAATGACTCCGGCGCCAAGGCCCTGGTGTGCCTGGCGAACATGGCGCACCTGGCCGAAGCGGTGGTGCCCAAGACCGGCGTGCGGCATGTGATCGTCACCGAAGTGGCCGATCTGCTGCCACCGCTCAAGCGCGTGCTGATCAACAGTGTCATCAAGTACGTGAAGAAGATGGTGCCGGCCTATCACCTGCCCAAGGCTGTCAAGTTCAACGACGTGCTGGGCAAGGGCCTCGGCCAGCCGGTCAAGGAAGCCAATCCGGCCAGCAGTGACGTCGCGGTGCTGCAATACACCGGCGGCACCACCGGCGTGGCCAAGGGCGCGATGCTGACCCACCGCAACCTGGTGGCGAACATGCTGCAGTGCAAGGCACTGATGGGCTCGGACCTCAATGAAGGCTGCGAGATCGTCATCACCCCGCTACCGCTGTACCACATCTATGCCTTCACCTTTCATTGCATGGCGATGATGCTGATCGGCAACCACAACATCCTGATCAGCAACCCGCGCGACCTGTCGGCGATGGTCAAGGAACTGTCGAAGTGGAAGTTCAGCGCCTTTGTCGGCCTCAACACCCTGTTCGTCGCCCTGTGCAACAACGAGACGTTCCGCAAGCTGGACTTCTCCGCGCTCAAGGTCACCCTGTCGGGGGGCATGGCCCTGCAACTGGCGGCGTCCGAGCGTTGGAAGGCAGTGACCGGCTGCTCCATCTGCGAAGGTTACGGCATGACCGAAACCAGCCCGGTGGCCTCGGTGAACCCGAGCCAGAAGATCCAGCCCGGGACCATCGGCATTCCGGTGCCGTCGACCCTGTGCAAGGTGATCAACGACGAAGGCGTCGAGCAGGCGCTGGGCGAGATCGGCGAGCTGTGCATCAAGGGCCCGCAGGTGATGAAGGGCTATTGGCAGCGCCAGGATGCCACCGACGAGATCCTCGACAGCGAAGGCTGGCTGAAGACCGGCGACATCGCGATCATCCAGCCCGACGGCTACATGCGCATCGTCGACCGCAAGAAGGACATGATCCTGGTGTCCGGTTTCAACGTCTATCCGAACGAGCTGGAAGACGTGCTGGCGGCTCTGCCGGGCGTGCTGCAATGCGCGGCCATCGGCGTGCCGGACGAGAAGTCGGGTGAAGTGATCAAGATCTTCATCGTCGCCAGGCCGGGCGTGACCCTGACCAAGGATCAGGTGATGGAGCATATGCGCGCCAACGTGACCGGCTACAAGGTGCCGAAGTCCGTGGAGTTCCGCGATGCACTGCCGACCACCAACGTCGGCAAGATCCTGCGCCGCGAGTTGCGTGACGAGGAACTGAAGAAGCTGGGCCTGAAGAAAATCGCCTGATGCTGCAGAAATGACAAAGCCCCGCCGATGCGGGGCTTTGTCATTTCAGGCGTATCCCTGTAGGAGTCGGCTTGCCGGCGATGACGTCCGAATAATCAGTGCAAGGCTTGCGGGCCTCATCGCTGGCAAGCCAGCTCCTACACAGGCCATCTCCTGGAGGCTTCAGGGTTGCTGGAACTGCGCGAAACCTACCCCGGCACCCGTCGGGCGCACATCCTTGAGGAACGAGTCCTTGTCGGCGCTCAGTTCCAGGCTCAGCTCCGGCTTGCGCTTGCCGGCATTGCGCACCACCAGGCCTTCCATCCGTTCACGCAGGAACACCGTCGGCACCTTCAGGTGCAGCAATTCGCCGGTGGCCGGGGTATGCAATAGCAGGTGCACCCATTCGTACTGGCCGATCGCCAGGCGTGCCAGGGGAATATCGAACCACCAGATATTGCGGTTGCGGTTCAATTCGGTGAAATGGCAGTTGTTCAGGCCGAGCACCGCGCCGCCCAGTTCCTGGTTCCTGCGGGCAATCGCCTGCTTTTTATCGAGTTTCATCACTTTCCTACCGTTATCGATCTTCAGCGCCTGAGCCTGAATCTGGCGGCTATTCTCATGGGTCGGCGGGCAAACATAAAGGCAAACCTGCTGTCTGTGATGAACAACCGGTCGAAAATAATTGAAACTCCGCACAAAAGCCTCGGGTCAACCTTTATGTCGGGACACTGACGCCCCGCACTTAACTGATGGAGAACGACCATGAGCAGCACTGGCGATAAGATCAAAGGCACAGCGAATCAAGCGGTTGGTAACGTCAAGCAGGCTGTCGGCAAAGCCACCGACAACAACCGGCTGCGCACCGAAGGCAAGGCCCAGGAAATGAAGGGCGACGCGCAGAAAGCGGTGGGCAAGACCAAGGAGGCGATCAAGAAGGCGGTCGATAAATAGACCGCGTTGCGATCGAACGAACGGCCATCCCAGGATGGCCGTTCTTGTATAGCGGATGGGCGAACAAGACAGAGAAATTGTTTAGCGCTTGCCAACTGCGCTACCGTGGCACTGCACTACCGTGAACAAGAAACCTGCCCTTGAGTCGCCTGCTGACCTGGCCCCCATGATTGCGGCGAAAGGAGACGCTATGATTTTTCCGGACTTGCGTGGTCTTCCCTTGCACCGTGTGCTGATACGCACGGTGCAGGAGTTCGTCGACGACGAAATGTCGACCTATGCCTCGGCACTGGCCTACCAGATGCTGTTTTCGCTGTTCCCCTTCCTGCTGTTCCTGATAGCCCTGATCGGTTTCCTGCATCTGCCGGACTTCTTCACCTGGCTGCGCATGCAGTCGGAGCTGGTGCTGCCGCCCCAGGCGCTGGACCAGGTCAACCCGGTGATCGACCAGTTGCAGCAATCCAAGGGCGGCCTGCTCTCGGTGGGTATCGTCATCGCCCTGTGGACCGCCTCGGCCGGTGTGCGGCTGATGATGAGCGCGATGAACGCTGCCTACGATGTGGTCGAGGCGAGGCCGATCTGGAAGCGCTTTCCGCTGTCGATCTTCTACACCGTGGGCATCGCTGGCATGTTGCTGGCCGCGGCTGCGCTGATGGTCCTCGGACCGCAGGTGATGAGCTGGCTGGCCGGGCAGATCGGCATGGAAGACTTCGTGGTTACCCTCTGGACCATCCTGCGCTGGCCGGTGATCGTGCTGTTGCTGATGTTCGCCGTGGCCCTGATGTACTACGTGATGCCGGACGTGAAGCAGAAATTCGTGTTCATCACCCCCGGATCGGTGCTGGCGGTGGTGGTGTGGATCGTGGCTTCGCTGGGCTTTGGTTATTACGTGAAAACCTTCGCCGATTACAATGCGATGTATGGCAGTATCGGTGCGATCATCGTGCTCCTGCTGTACTTCTATATTTCCGCGGCGGTGCTGCTGCTGGGCGCGGAAATGAATGCGGTGATCGAACACATGTCGTCGGAAGGCAAGAATCCCGGCGAGAAGGACTTCCACGAACACCACGACAAGATGCCCGTCTCCGGACTGGGGCGCGACCACTCCCTGAAACCGACTACTGACGAAACCTGATCATGATCCGTGAAATCCTGAAAATGGGCGACGAGCGCCTGCTGCGCATCGCCCCGCCGGTTCCCCCGGAGATGTTCGATACCGCCGAGCTCTGGCAACTGATCGACGACATGTTCCAGACCATGGAGCATGTCGGCGGGGTCGGCCTGGCCGCGCCGCAGATCGGTGTCGACCTGCAACTGGTGATCTTCGGTTTCGAGCACAGCGAACGTTATCCGGACGCCGAGGCGGTGCCCCAGACGATCCTGATCAACCCGCTGATCACCCCCCTGGGGCCGGAGCTGGAAGAGGGCTGGGAAGGCTGCCTGTCGGTACCGGGGCTGCGCGGCGCGGTGGATCGTTATACGCGCATTCGCTACGAAGGCTTCACGCCCAAGGGCGAGCCGCTGGTGCGGGTCGCCGAAGGTTTCCATGCGCGGGTCGTGCAGCACGAATGCGATCACCTGATCGGTCGCCTGTATCCGTCGCGGATCAGTGACTTGCGCAAGTTCGGTTTTACCGAAGTGCTGTTCCCCGACCTCGACCCGACCGCCGACGACTGACCCCTAGCGGGCCGCCACCTTGCCGGGCTTGACGAAGCGCAGGGTCAGGCGGTCAGACTCGCCAATGGCCAGGTACCTGGCCTTGTCCTGTTCGCCCAGGCGCAACGACGGCGGCAGGGTCCAGACGCCGCCGGCATAGTCCTTGGTGTCCTTCGGATTGGCGTTGATTTCACTCTGTCCCTCCAGCACGAACCCGGCATCGGTGGCCAGTTTCACCACGTAGGTGGTGGGCAGGTAGCCGCTTTGCCTGATGCTCTCCAGGTCTGCACCGTCCTTGGCCCGATGATCCACCACGCCCAGCACGCCGCCGGGCTTGAGTACCTTGAAGAACGCCGAGAACATTGCTGGCGCGTCATCGGCCATGACCCAGTTGTGTACGTTGCGGAAGGTCAGCACCCGATCGGCCGAATCCGGCTTGCCCAGCACCGGCGCCTGGGGATCGAACTCGACCACGGCAGCCTTGGCGTAGTGTGTCGGGTCCTTGGCGAATTTCTGCTTCAGGCCGTCGGCCGAGCGCTTGGCGTAATCGCTGGTGGCGGTGGCCTGCACGGCGGCGATGTACTGCCCGTGATCCTTGAGCAATGGCGCCAGCACTTCGCTGTACCAACCGCCGCCCGGCGTGATTTCGATCACCGTCTGGTTGGCCTGCAAGCCGAAGAACTGCAAGGTCTGTCGCGGGTGGCGATAGACGTCGCGCACGCTGTTTTCCGGGGCGCGCCAGTTGCCGGCGAGGACCTTGGCGTATTGCCCGTCGCTGATGGTCGCGGGGATGGCGGCCTGGGCGAGGGCGGGAGCGAGCAGGGCGGTGAAGGATAAAGCCACGAGGGTGCGGTTCATGATCATCCTGGCAGGAACGGGTGGACCATCGAGGCTATCACGCAGCCCCGGGCGGTCGATCACACATTTTTCGCAGTCGAGCTAACCAACGGTTCTATGCCCAGGGCCACCAGCGGCTTGCTGCGCGAGTAGCGCGCCAGACGGTCCGCCAGGGATTGCGGGAGTGTTCGCGCGGGACTGAAACCCTGGCGTGCATAGAAGCCTTGCAAGTCCGGATGACAGAACAGCCAGACCGGACCCTCGGCCTCGCGCCGCGCCCGGGCGATCAATGCGCTGGCGATGCCCCGGCCTCGCCAGCACGGATCCACCAGCAGGCCGGTCAGCCAGAAACCTTCGGCGACCGCGGTGAGGCACAGCCCGGCGATGATCCCGTCGCACCGCGCGACCCACAATTGGCCATCGCCGGCTGAACGCATCGACGAGTTGTGGGCGCTATAGAACTTGTTCAGCAACGGTCGCAGCGGCTCCGGGAGCAGGGCGTAGTCAGCGGTCGGCATGGGATCGGGCAACGGACAAGGCGGGGGTCGATTATAAAACAGCCGGCGCCAGCGGATAGGTGTATACCTGAATCTAAATCCTGACGGAGTGCACATCATGAGCAAAGGCATGGATTCAAAGAAAGCCGCGAAGAAGAAACCGGCCAAGACCGCCGACGAGAAACGCGCGGAGAAGAAGGTCAAGAAGGCCAACGTATTCGGTCACTGAGCTTCAAGGGTTCTTGAGCGCCAAGTTGGTTCTAAGCTGATAACCAATCGATCTGCAAGATTTTGCGTCGCCAATGCACATCAGGGGATAAAGCCGAGGTTTGTCCCTCGGCCTGTCCTGTGCGAAGCCGATCGATGCCCAATTACCTCGACCCTGTTCACCGTGAAGAAATCCTTTCCCTGTCCCGCACCTTTACCGGTCGTACCGAATGGCCGACCTGGCTGTTGCTGATCGCCGTGTATGGCGGCTGGTTCGCGGTTGTCCTTGGCAGTCATCACCTGGGGCTGTGGCCGAGCACACTGTTATTGATCCTGCTGGTGGCGTTGTGGCTGTCGGTGCAGCACGAATTGCTGCACGGTCACCCGACGCGCCTTGACGGGGTGAACAAGCTATTGGGCTACGCGCCGTTTGCCGTCTGGTATCCCTATACCCTGTATCGTGACAGCCACCTGATCCATCACCGCGACGAAGACCTGACCCTGCCCGGCATCGACCCCGAGAGCCGCTATCTGCGACAGCAGGACTGGCAGCGCTGTTCCCTCTTTGAAAAAGCCCTGCACCGGTTGAACAAGACGGTCTTCGGCCGCTTGCTGGTGGGGGCGCCGCTGGCCTTGTTCACCCTGGTACGGGAAGAGAGCGGGCGCTTGCGTCGAGGTGAGCTCCGGGCCTGGCTGATGTGGCTGACCCACGGCACGCTGACCGTGCTGATGCTGGTGTTCGTCGCCCGCCACAGCATCATCCCGGTATGGCATTACCTGCTGCTGGTCAGTATCCCGGCACTGTCGGTGGCCATGCTGCGTTCCTACTACGAACATCGTCCCCACGCCGAACCCGAGCAGCGCACGGTGATCAACGAGGCCGGCTGGCCCTTGAGCTGGCTGTTCCTCAACAACAACCTGCACCTGATGCACCACGACCTGCCGAAACTGCCCTGGTACTTCCTGCCCCGGGTCTACCGCGCGCGCCGTGAACAGTGGCTGGCGCGCAGCGGTGGCTTTCTAGTAAAAGGCTACGGCGAGCTGCTGCGGCGCCATGCCATGAAAGCCATCGATAGCCCCCAACACCCGTTCTCCTGAGGAGTCGCCATGACCGCCCGTTACGCCGAATTGCTCATGTACGTGGCCCCGCAAGCCGTGCAGCAGGCCAACGAACAATGGCTGGGGCGGATTCTCGACACGCTCGCTGTCAGCCGTCGCCCGGCCGAGGACCTGGACCTGATGCAGCTCTGGTTGTCCCCGCAGTTGCTGCTGACGCAGACCTGCGGCTACCCGCTGATGACCCTGTTGCGCGGCCAGGTCACGGTGATCGGCCGGCCACGCTATGAACTGCCGGACGCCAGCGCGGGCAACCATTGCAGCCTGCTGTTGACCCGCGAGGACAATCCGCGCACGACCCTGGAGGACTTTCGCGACAGTCGCGGCGTGCTCAATGATGAAGGCTCCAACAGTGGCATGAACCTGCTGCGCCAGCGCCTGGCACCGCTGCAGCGTGGCGGCCGCTTCTTCGCCAGCGTCGACTACAGCGGCGCTCACCGCGAAAGCCTGCGCTGGTTGCGCGAGGATCTGGCCGACCTGGCGGCGGTGGACAGCGTGACCTTCGCCTACCTGGCGCGGTTCGCCCCCGAGGAAGTGGCCGGGCTGCGGGTGGTGGCACGCAGTGCGCCAAGTCCGTGCCTGCCGTATATCGGGCCGGCTGGCCTGGACGAAGCGCAGCGCGGTCGGCTGCGCGAGGCGATGAACCAGGCCCTGCGCGAACTGCCTGAAGTGGCCGAGGTACTGGGGCTGGCCGAGGTGCTGCCGGCCAGCGAGGCGGATTACCGGATTCTCCTCGATTATCGGGATGAAGCGGCCGCGCTGGGCCTGGCCCGGCTGGGCGCATAACCCCTTTCACTACCTCCACCCCTGTAGGAGCCGGCTTGCCGGCGATAGCGGTCTGTCAGGCGACAACGATGTCGAGCCGCGGATCGCCATCGCCGGCAAGCCGGCTCCTACAGGTTGTAATTTATGTTTTTGGTTATATAAAAATACCTTTTAAGTATTATTAAAGAATAAGCCGTGTTGGTAGCATCCTGCCACCGGAACACCGGACATACAGCGCAACTCTCTTGATCTGGAGCCATCATGTCCGGCGCCGACACACCTCACAGCGATTACGTGGGCGGGTTATTCCGCACGCATTACGATTGGCTCTGCGCCCGTTTGCGCCGCCATCTCGATTCCAGCGCCAGCGCCGAAGACATCGCCGCCGACACCTTCGTGCAACTGCTGATGGCCGCGGACAGCCTGCCGATTCGCCAGCCCCGCGCGCTGTTGACCACCATTGCGCAACGATTGATGTACCAGCTCTGGCGCCGTCGCGACCTGGAACGTGCCTACCTCGACGCCCTGCAACAGGAGGATGACGCGCAGGTACCCTCGCCGGAGGACCTGGCCCAGATGCTCGAAGCGCTGGAGACCATCGACCGTCTGCTCAGCGGTCTGCCGGACAAGGTCAAGGCGACTTTCCTGCTGTCCCAGGTCAATGGCCTGACCTATCCCGAGATCTCGGTCGAGTTGGGTATCTCCCAGCGTTCGGTCAGCGACTACATGACCCGGGCGATCAGCCGTTGCCTGCGTGCGAGGCTGGACTGAGATGAGTCGCGAACAGGACCCGGACCCGCTGATCGAAGAGGCTGCGCGCTGGATCGTCCGGCTGCGTTCCGGCCAGGCCAGCGACGCCGACCGGCGTGCCTACCAGCAGTGGCGCAATCAGGATCCGCGCCATGAGCAACTGTGCAACCAGTTGGAAAACCGTCTCGGAGTGTTCCGGACTCCCATCGACCAGGGCATCAGCGGCGAACTGCTGCAGCGGGCGCTGAGCGCTCCGGCCAGTCGTCGCAAGTTACTGCAGGGGGCCTTGCTCGGTGTCGGCGTGATGCTCGGTGCCGGCCTGTTGTTGGGCGATGCCGGCACCTCCCTGGCCGAACTGACCGCCGACCTGCGTACCGGCACCGCCGAGCGCCGCAGCCTCGAATTGCCCGATGGCAGCGAGTTGCAACTCAATGCCAGGAGCGCCGCCGATATTGACTTCGACCCCCGGCGGCGGCAGGTGCGTTTGCTCGATGGCGAGCTGTTGGCGAGAGTCGCCAGGGATACCGCGCGGCCCTTTGTCGTGCAGGCGCCCCAGGCCCGGGTACATGCCTATGGCGATCATCTGCTGGTTCGCGAGCGGGATGGCCAGGGCCATGTCGTGGCCCTGGGCGGTGCCGTGGAAATCGTCGGTCCGACCGGCGAACGCCTGCAATTGCCGGCCGGCCATGAAGTCTCCTATGACCGCTATCGATTCGGCCCGATCCGGCTCAGTCACGGCAGTGCCACGGCCTGGGTCGACGGCCTGCTGGAAGTGCGCGACGGCACCCTCGGTGAGGTGGTCGAGGCCCTGCGTCCCTGGCGTCCGGGTGTCTTGCGCCTTGATCCGGCGATTGCCTCGTTGCGGGTCAGCGGGCTGTTCCGGCTTGATCGGCCAGAGCAGATTCTCGACACCCTGGCCCGCACGCTGCCGATCCGTGTCGCCCGGCATACCGACTTGTGGGTGACCTTGAGCCCGGCGTAGCGGGTTGGTTCTAAGACCATAACCAAAGGGTCTGCAAGTTTTTCGCCGGTCACTGCACATCACTCCCGTAAGCGCTGCCGAGGGAGCAGCGTTGTTCGATTCCATGGGGGGAGTCATTTTGCGTTCGTCCAACACCACAACATTTTCGCGTCATCCGCTTCGGGCCCTGGCCTTCGCTCCACTGGCCAGCCTGCTGTTCGCCACTGGCGCCTATGCCGCGGAAGATGCCCGGCAGGTCTATCACATCGCCTCGGGCCCGCTGGACGAGGTGCTGCTGAGCATCAGCCGGCAAAGCGGCCAGGTGATTTCCTTCACGCCGCAGTTGAGCAACTACTCCTCGGCACAGGTCGACGGTTCCCTGTCGGCCCAACAGGCGGTCAGCGAAGCGCTGCGCGGCACTGGCCTGCAACTGCAGGTCAGCCCGGACGGGGCGTTCATCATCCAGGAGGGCGCCAGGCCGACCCAGGTCAGCGCGCAATCCAATGTCCAAACCAATGCCAAGACACGCACCAGCGAGGCCGCCGCGCCGACCCTCGATCGGGTCATCGCCCTCGGCACCCGGCGCAACGATGCCACCGCGTTGACCAGCGCCGCGCCGGTGGATGTGCTCACCAGCGAAGAACTGAAGCAGACCGGCGCCACCAGCCTCAACCAGGCCCTGTTCCAACTGCTGCCGTCGTTCAACTATCCACAGAACCAGAGCGCGACCCGTGGGCAGAACCCCAAGGGCGCCTCGCTGCGCGGCCTGGCGCCGGACCAGACACTGGTACTGATCAACGGCAAGCGCCGGCATGCCTCGGCGGTGGTGAACATCTCCGGTGGCGTGCCGTTCATTGGCGCCCAGCCGGTGGACCTGGACATGATTCCCCTCAGTGCCATCGACCATGTCGAGGTGCTGCGTGACGGTGCCTCGGCACAGTACGGTTCCGACGCGGTGGCCGGGGTGGTGAACATTGTGCTCAAGGAGCGCGACACTGGCGGCCAGCTCAATACCCAACTGGGCAAGTACTCCCAGGGCGACGGCTTCAGCAAGACCGCCGACGGCTGGTATGGCATCGGCTTGCCGGGGGACGGCTTCCTGACCCTGAGCTTCAACAGCCTGAACAACCGTCCCGACGATATCGGCGACAAGTACATTGCCGATGGCCGCGAGCAGGATCCGCGCTGGGGCGGTGCCGGGCGCAACAAATACAATCTGGTGGCGAATGCCGAGGTCGGCCTGAGCGATCAGTGGCGCCTCTACAGCTTCGCCACCTTTGGCCAGGACACCTCGGTCAACAACACGCCGCCACTGCTGGCGGGCAACCCGAACAACGTGGCGGCGATCTACCCCAACGGCACTATTCCCAAATACCGCTATCGCTATGAAGACGGCGCGCTCACCGTCGGCAGCCGTTACGAGGACGCGAGCCTGGGCCGCTTCGACCTGAGCGCCACCTACGGTCGCGATACCCACGACGAACTGGCCTACAACACGGTCAACCCGAGCTTCGGTGCGAACAGCCCGACCAAGTTCGACGTGGCGACGCTGATCAATGAACAGACCAACCTGAGCCTGGATTACGCCAAGGACCTGGATGTCGACTGGTCGAAGCATCCGCTGACGGTCTCCGCCGGCATCGCCTATCGCAATGAACGTTATCGCCTCGAAGCGGGGGATGCCGACTCCTATTCGTTCGGCGGGATCAACGGGGTCCAGGTCGGCGCGGTGCAGGCTTCGGGCCTGACCCCGGACGATGCCGGGACCTATACACGCAATGTCGGCGGGGTGTATTTCGGCCTGGAAAACCAGCTGACCGACAAGTTCCAGTTCGGCCTCGCCGGACGTACCGAGCACTACTCGGACTTCGGTTCGGCCACCACCGGCAAGGTCTCGGCGCGGTATGACTTCACGCCGCAGGTCGGTCTGCGCGCCACCGTCAACAACGCCTACCGGGCGCCGACCCTGGGTCAGATCGGCACCTCGTGGACCACCACGACCAACGTCGATATCAACGGTAACCCGGTGCTGACCCGTATGCTTCCGGCCGACAACCCGGCTGCCCGGGCCCTGGGCGCACAACCATTGAAACCGGAAAAGTCGACCAACTTCTCCCTGGGCCTGGTGCTGCGGCCGACCGACCAGGCTTCGCTGACTATCGATGCCTACCAGATCAGCATTCGTGATCGCCTGCTCTACAGCGGTGGCATTTCCGGGCCGCGGGCCGAGCAGATTCTCCAGGCCGCCGGTTATGGCCAGTACACCTGGGCGCAATTCATGACCAACGCCGCCGACACCCGCACCCGCGGCGTGGACATCGTCGGCAAGTACAACCTCGACCTGCAGCAGTACGGCGGCCTGACCCTGACCGCGGGCTACACCAAGGCCAAGACCATCATCGAGCGCATCAATTCCAACCCCTACGGCTTCGATGTGCTGACCCGCGAGGCACGCGGCTTCCTCGAACACGGCTACCCGGAAGACAAGCTGGTGTTCGGTGCGACCCATCGCTACGGCCCGTGGACCGTGGCCCTGAACGAGACCCGCTATGGCGAGTACCGCAAATACGCGGCCTCGCAAGCCAATGCCCAGTACGACCAGACTTTCTCCGCCCAGTGGACCACCGACCTGGACGTCAACTACGCGTTCAGCAAGCAATTGCGCCTGTCGGTCGGGGCCAACAACCTGTTCAGCAGCACGCCGGATGACTTTAACAAGCAACTGCGTCAGACGCCGGGCCAGCAATACAGCTACCTGTCGCCGGCCGCACCGGAGGGGGCCTTCTACTACACGCGGTTGAGTTACGACTTCTGACGGCTGAATCCCGGAGGGACACCTCTCTCTGGCAGAGCAAAAAACCTGTAGGAGCCGGCTTGCCGGCGATGTGGCCTCTGAGCCGTGCGCCACCCATGCGGCCGCTATCGCCGGCAAGCCGGCTCCTACAGGGGAGGTGTGTTCCAAGGGGAAATCCCTGTGGAGCGCAAAGATCCAACATGAAAACCAAACCACCACGAGGTGACCATGACATCCATCAAGACCCTGCTCGGCGGCTCGCTACTGGCCCTGGGCCTGTTGGCCCAACAGGCGCCCGCCGCCGATAAGCCGGCACCGATCCATTTCGGTGACATCACCTGGGAAAGCGGCAGCCTGATCACCGAGGTCCTGCGGCTGATCGTCGAGAAAGGCTACGGTTACCCGACCGATACCTTGCCCGGCAGCACTGTGAGCCTGGAAGCCGCCCTGGCCAAGAACGATATCCAGGTGATCGGTGAGGAATGGGCCGGCCGCAGTCCCGCCTGGGTCAAGGCCGAAAGCGAAGGCAAGGTGTTCGGCCTAGGCGATACCGTCAAGGGCGCCACCGAAGGCTGGTGGGTTCCTGAATACGTGATCAAGGGCGACCCGGCACGCGGCATCAAGCCACTGGCACCGGACCTCAAGTCGGTGGCCGACCTGCCACGCTACAAGGATGTCTTCGCCGATCCTGAAGATCCGTCCCGTGGCCGTTTCCTCAACAGCCCCACCGGCTGGACCTCGGAAATCGTCAACAGCCAGAAACTCAAGGCCTATGGCCTGACCGACAGCTTTGTCAACTTCCGCACCGGGTCCGGCGCGGCACTGGACGCCGAAGTCAGCTCCTCGGTCAAACGCGGCAAGCCGGTGCTGTTCTACTACTGGTCGCCCACCCCGCTGCTGGGCCGTTTCAACCTGGTGAAACTGGAAGAGCCGCCGTTCGACGCCGAAGCCTGGAAGACCCTGGCCGATGCCAATAACCCGCACCCGCGTGGTACCCGTTCGATGCCGGCGCACCTGGCGATCGGTGTTTCCGCCGCGTTCAAGCAGCAATACCCGGAACTGGTCGGGGTCTTCGAGAAAGTCGACCTGCCCATCGACCTGCTGAACCGGACCCTGGCTCAGATGAGCGAGAAGCGCCTGGAGCCGCGCCTGGTGGCGCAAGCCTTCCTGCGTGAGCAACCGCAGGTCTGGAGCCAGTGGGTACCGGCCGCGGTGGCCGAACGTGTGAAGGCGAACCTGTGATGATCAGGCATCTCTGGCTGTCAGCGATCCTCGGCCTGGTCGCCGGCCTGGCCCAGGCCGGCGATCCCGCGACCTTGCGGGTCGGTTACCAGAAGAGTTCGGTGAGCATGGTCCTGGCTCGCGAACACAAACTGCTGGAGCAGGCGCTGCCTGGCACACAGGTGCAATGGATCGAGTTTCCCGGCGGGCCGCAAATGATCGAGGCCGTCAACGGCGGTAGCGTCGATGTGGGCAATATCGGTGATATCCCGCCGATCTTTGCCCAGGTCGCCGGTATCGACCTGCTGTATATCGGTGTCGAACCGGCCAACGGCAAGACCGACGCGATCATCGTGCCGGCGGCCAGCACGGTGCACAGCGTGGCCGACTTGAAGGGCAAGCGTGTGGCCCTGCTCAAGGGCTCCAGCGCACACAATCTGTTTCTCAAGAGCCTGATCAAGGCAGGGCTGCAACTGAGCGATGTGAGCCTGGCCTACCTGTCACCGGCGGATGCCCGGGCGGCCTTCGAGCAGGGCAAGCTCGATGCCTGGGTGATCTGGGACCCTTACTACTCGGCGGCACTGCTGGACGGCAGCGCGCGTCTGCTCAGCGACGGCCAGGCCCTCAATCCCAGCGGCACGCTGTATATCGCCAGCGGGGCCTTCGCTCGCCAGCACCCGCAGAGCATCGCGCCGGTGCTCAAGGCTCTCGGCCAGGCCCAGCAGTTGTCTTTCGACCAGCCGCAGCAAAGCATCGACCTGATGACCCAGGCCCTTGGCCTGCAACGGGCGGTGGTCGAGCGCTATTTCGAGCATCGATCGCGGGCGCCGTTGCAGACCATCGACCAGGCCACCATCGACACCCAGCAACGCACCGCCGATCTGTTCTTTGCCAATCACCTGATCCCCAAGGCGATCAAGGTGCAGCAGATTGTCTTCAAGGCCGACTGAGCCACGCAGAGGAAACCACCTTCCATGCAACCTGTTTATATCGACTTTCTCAACGGACTGGATATCGCCGCCCTGGACCTGGGCAACGACGAGATCCTCGCCGCCATCGAGGCCAGCCTGGCCATCCAGGGGCGCGGCGAAGCGGTGATCGAGCCGCGCACGCATCTGATTCCCGGTGGCGGGATCAATGGCCACTTCAACGTCCTGCGCGGTGTGCTGGGCGGTGATATCGGCTATGCCGGGGTCAAAGTGGTCGGCGATTTCGTCGACAACTATCGCCAGGGATTGCCGTCGGAACTGGCGATTCTCAACCTGCTGGACCCGGCCACCGGCCTACCGAAGGCGATTCTCGACGCCTCGGCGATCACCGATATGCGCACCGGCGCGGTGACGGCCATCGGCGCCAAGTACCTGGCCCGACCCGACAGCAAGGTCCTCGGGCATATCGGTGCGCGGGGCACCGCCTACTGGAACGTACGGCTGCTCGATCACCTGTTCGACTTCGACGAAATCCGCGTGCATTCGCGCCGCGAGGAAAGCCGCGAGGCCTTCGCCGAGAAGCTGCGTCGTGACCTGGGCAAGCCGGTCACCGTGACCCGTGACTGGGAGAGCACGGTGCGCGGCGCCGATATCGTGGTCGAGGCCTCGCGCCTGGACCAGCCGCAGCCGTTGCTGCGTACCGAGTGGATCAAGCCTGGGGCCTTTGTCGTGCCTTACGGCACCATGAGCGCGGTGGAACTGTCGCTGACCGATATCATGGGCAAGCTGGTGGTCGACGATTGGGGCCAATGCAAAGGCGGGATGTTCGGCTCGCTACGTGCCCATGTGGAAGCGGGCAAGCTCAGCGAGCAGACCCTGCATGCCGAACTGGGGCAGATCGTCGCCGGCTTGAAGAGCGGTCGGCAGAATCCCGAGGAGCGCATTCTGTTCTGGCATCGCGGCTTGAGCCTGAGTGATATCGCCCTGGGCCACGCCTTGTTGCGCAAGGCCGCGCGCCTGGGGATCGGCCAGCGGCTGCGCTTCGCATGACGGCCGTCGAACTCGACGGCCAGGGGCTGTCCCCGGAGGCGTTGTTGCGGGTTGCGCGGGACGGGGCACCGTTGCGGTTCAGTGCCCAGGCACGGCAACGGATCGCTGCGGCCCACGGCTTGCTGCTGGCCCGCGCCGAGGCCGGGGAGGCGATTTATGGCGTCACCACGGGCCTCGGGGCGGCGGTGGATATCCGTCTGCTGGCGGACGATCCGTCGGTGCAGCAGCGTATTCCCCTGGGGCGCGCGGTCGGTGTCGGGCGCCTGGCCAGTCGTGAGGAGGTGCGAGCGATTGCCTGTGCCCGGCTGGCCGGATTGGCTCAGGGGCGTTCGGGGATTTCCCTGGTGACGGCGGATGCCTTGCTGGCGCTGCTCAATGCCGATATCTGCCCGGAGATTCCCTTGACCGGCTCGCTGGGCGAAAGCGACCTTGCGCCGCTGGCGCACTTGAGCCTGGGCCTGCTGGGCGAAGGGTGGGTGAACTGGCAGGGGCAGCGTTTGCCGGCGGCACAAGCCCTGGCGCGCGGTGGTTTGCCGACACCGCGACTGTCCGGCAAGGACGGCCTGGCGCTGGTCTCGGCCAATGCCGCGAGTGTCGGCCTCGGGGCCTTGCTGCTGGCGCAAGCGGACCGGGCGCTGGACTCGCTGCTGGCGGCGCTGGCGCTGTCCTGTGAAGGTTTTCGGGCCAACCTCAGCCCGTTCCAGCCGTGGGCCGCGCAACTGCATCCGGCCAGTGGGCACGCTCGGCAATCCGCCGCGTTGCTGGCGCTGGTCAAGGGCGGCGAACTGGAGCAGTCGCCATCCGCGAGACGTTTGCAGGACCCCTTGAGCTTTCGTTGTGGCAGCGTGGTCCAGGGCGCCGCCCGGCACGCCTGGGAGCAACTGCGCGAGACACTGTCGATGGAGTTGGCGAGCGGCGCCGACAACCCGGCGTTGATTGTCGAAGAAGGACAGGTGCTGGCCAATGCCAACTTCGACAGCACGCACCTGGCGTTGGCGAGCGAGGGCTTGGGGTTGGCGTTCAGCCGGCTGGCGGTGTGTTCCGCGGAGCGCCTGGCCAAGCTGCTGTCGCCAGGTTCCAGCGAACTGCCGCGCTTCCTCATCGATACGCCGGGGCATGTCGGCCTGGCGGCGTTGCAACGGACCTCGGCGGCCCTGGTGGCGCAGATCGGCCATCTGGCCAATCCGATGCCCGCGGTGTGCGTTCCGGTGGCCGACCGGGTGGAAGACTACGCCGGCCAGGCCCTGGCGGTGATCGAGAAAACCCGCGAGCTGACCCGGTTGCTCCAGACCCAGGCGGCGATCGAATTGATTGCCGCTGCCCAGGCGGTTGATTTGCGTGGAGCACTGCACCTGGGGCAAGGCACTGCCTCGATCTACCAGGCGGTGCGCAGCCAGGTGCCGCGGCTGGATCAGGATCGGCCGGGGGCTTGGGACGTGCAGGCGCTGTTGGCGTTGATCGAGACGCGCGGCTGGCCGGAGATCATTGGGTAGCCAGTTCAACCGCCAGCGCGGCCTTCACCGAGGGCCGCGCACCGATCCGGGCCATGAAGCGGCCCAGCGCCGGCCAGGGCTCCAGGTCGATGCCGAAGAAGCGGTTCCAGCGCATCACGGTAAACAGGTAGATGTCCGCCACGCTGAAACCGTCATCGAGCAGATAGTCCCGCCGTGCCAAGGTGTTCTCCATCAGGGCAAAGCGCTGGAACAGGCGTGTACGGAAGATCGTCTTGACCTCGTCCGGGATCGCCGGATTGAACAGCGGGCCCATGGTCCCGTGCACCTCGCTGCCGAGGAAGTTCAGCCACTCCTGCAAGCGCACCCGCTGCCAACTGCCATTGGCCGGCGCCAGCCCGGCGTCGGGCTTGAGGTCGGCGAGGAATTGCACGATGGCACCGCCTTCGGTCAGCACCTGACCGTTATCCAACTGCAATGCCGCGACATAACCCTTGGGATTGATGGCGAGGAAGTCGTCACCGTGTTCGGTGCGCTTGCTGCGATTGTCGACCCGGACCAGTTCGAACGGCAGGTCGAGCTCGCGTAGCACGATATGGGGCGACAGCGAGCAGGTTTCAGGGGCGTAGTACAACTTCATCAGGGCGGACTCCAGGAGAAACAGGGTTGTGTGCCGGTATTCTCGTACTGGCCCTGGCGCCCGGTATAATTAATACTTCATAAACAAGCCATAAGGGCAGCTACTGGCATGATGAACCTGATGCACTGGCGCCTGTTGGTGGCGGTCCTCGATACCGGCACCATCAGTCGTGCCGCCGAGCAGGTCGGCATGACCCAGTCGGCGGCCAGCCAGGCGCTGGCGGCGATGGAGGAAGGGCTGGGCGCGCAACTGTTTGTGCGTGAGGCGCGCCAGGCCGTGCCGACGGCTGTCGGCCTGCAGGTGTTGGAAGAGGCGCGACTGATGCTCGGTTCGCTGCAGAAAATTCGCCAGCAGATCGACACGGCCAAGGGGCTGTCCAGCGGCACCATCCGCCTGGCGAGTTTCCCCATGGTCCTGAGTACGCTGCTACCGCCGCTGCTGCGGCGCTTTCGCCAGCGCCATCCCGGTATCGAACTGGTCGCGCTGGAGGTCAGTGATCATGAGGTCGAGAGCATGCTCGCCAACGAACTGGTGGATGTCGGCGTGGTGCTCAACCCGGAGCCGGGACGGGCTGCTCGCGAGTTGGGTCGCGACAGCTGGGTCGCGGTGGTTTCCGTTGAACATCATCTGGCGGCCCGTGGCGTCGAAGGTCGTGTCAGCCTGGCGGAACTGGTCGCCGAGCCCTTTGTGCTGGCCACCGGCGGTTGCACGGTGAATGCGCGCAGCATTGCCGCGCAAACCGGCCTGCGCCTCGAAGATATCCAGGTTGAAGTCCGTGAGTGGAACAGCGCCTTTGCCCTGGTGCGGGAGAATCTCGGGGTGAGCCTGGTGCCTGAACTGACCTTGCCGAAAGAGCGCAAGGGGCTGCGCATCCTGCGCCTGGAGACACCGGTCGAGCGTTGTTTCGCATTGGTGGCGTCCGCCGCCGGGGCGCGCTCGGCTGCGGTGGCGGCGTTGTTCGATATGCTGGATTAAATCGCACTCTGTAATGTATCGGTACTCTTGAAAGGTAGCGGCTACTGGCGACTGGCTTGCATCCGGCCAATGGCTGTCTATGCTTTTGAGCAGGATTGTATGAGGAATGCAATCATAAGCGTGCAGGACGTTGTTAAACCCAAGTGTCCTTTGACAGTGCTAAAGGGATTTGAGCCATGTTTGATTCTCATCGAAAGTCCGACCTGCTTGAAATACAACGTTTTTCCTGCGCTCTGTCCGAAGCTAATGCCAAGTTGGCCGCGATTGGTCGCTCCATGGCAATGATCGAGTTCACACCCGATGGCCATATCCTCGATGCCAATGAAAACTTCTGCAAAGTCATGGGCTATTCGGCGGATGATATTCGCGGCAAACATCATCGGATCTTTTGCGAGGAGGACTTTGCCAACAGCGAGGACTACGCCCGCTTCTGGCGCGACCTGGCCCGTGGCGAGGCGCTGAGCGGGACTTTCCTGCGGCTCGACAAGAAAGGCCGGGAAGTCTGGCTGGAGGCCAGCTACATGCCGGTGATCAATGCCGACCGGCAGGTACAGAGTGTGATCAAGGTAGCCTCGGATATTACCGAGCGCATTCACTACGAACATGAGAACCAGAGCATCGTCAATGCGCTGGGGCGTTCCATGGCGTTGATCGAGTTCAGTCCGGACGGTCGGGTGATCACTGCCAACGAGAATTTCCTCAAGACCATGCACTACTCGCTCAACGAGGTCGTGGACCAGCATCACAGCATGTTCTGCCATCGCAGCGAGAGCGAATCCCAGGGCTACAAGGCCTTCTGGGCGTCGCTCAATCGCGGGGAATACCATTCACGGCGTTTCGAGCGCGTCGACAAGCACGGGCACACGGTCTATCTGGAAGCCTCCTATAACCCCATCTTCGATTCCAAGGGCCGCTTGTACAAGGTGGTGAAATTCGCCAGCGATATCACCTCCCAGGTGGCCAGCCTGCAATCGGCGGCCGAGTCGGCGCACACCACGTCCGTACAGAACGATGCCTGTGCCCAGAAAGGTTCCCAGGTGGTGCAGCAGACGGTGGAAATCATCCAGGAGATTTCCCGCAACCTGAACGACGCCGCCGAAAGCATCGATGCGGTGAACCGTCAGTCGGACATCATTGGCACCATTGTCCAGACCATTCGCGGCATTGCCGACCAGACCAACCTGCTGGCGCTCAATGCGGCGATCGAGGCGGCGCGAGCCGGCGAGCACGGGCGCGGTTTCGCCGTGGTGGCGGACGAGGTCCGCAGCCTGGCGGCGCGTACCAGCCAGGCGACGCTGGAGATCGTCGCGGTGGTCAGCAAGAACCATGAACTGTCCCACAGCGCGGTGAGCAGCATGCAGTCGAGCCTGAGTCGAACGGGGCGCGGCGTGGAACTGGCAAACGAGGCGGGGGAGGCGATCCTGGAAATCCAGCAGGGCTCCAAGCATGTGGTGGATGCCATCAGCCAGATCAACGCGACGTTGCAGTTGCCCTGAGTACCCACGGAGGAAGGGGGGCGGTCAGAGGGCTGTGCGGATCATTCCCACGCTCTGCGTGGGAATGCCGCCCAGGACGCTCTGCGTCCACCTTTGTGACGCAGAGCGTCACGAGATGCATTCCCACGCGGAGCGTGGGAACGATCGAGGGGTAAGCCCCGTTGTTACTTGTTGGTCGCCAGGAAAGCGCTGGAGGTCTGCTTGTCGACCGGGTTCGGGCTGTTCTTGTCGGTCTGGGCGCTGAACTGTTCCTTGATGCGTTCGGCAATCTTGTTGTTGATCGCCTGCTGCTGTTCCGGCGGCAGGGCCTGGAAGCTTTCCTCGGTCAGCCCCTGGTCCTTGAGCATCTGTTCGCGCAGGCGCTCGGCCGGCGATTTGCTCATGTAGTCCTTGAAGTCCTTCATCGCGTCACTGTCATTACTGGTGGCAGTGGGCGCGGTGCGGGTGGTCGGCGGGGTGGCGGTCATGGTTGCGGCAGCGGCCACATCCGGCACCTTGGCCTGTAGGTGCACGCGGGTCTTGGCGAACGCGGCATTGACGTTGTCGGCTACCTTATCGGCTGCCTTGTTGGCCGCGTTCTGGGCGGCTGGGGCCGAGGTAAGGCCGGCGGCGGCCTGGGCGCTTTGCACAAAACCGCTGGACAGTGCGTTATTGGCGGCGGTGGTCGGATCCAGGTCGGAACGGTTCGACGGCTGGATCGCATGAGTCTGGTTGCGGGCATTGACCAACATGGGATAAACACCTGGGTTTGAGAATACCCTCGACTACCAGCAATTTGTATGCCGATTGCTACAAAGCCTGGTCTACCGTGCTCTGGCCGATACAGACCTGCAGTCCCTGGCCGCCAAGCGGAAAACCCTTGCCGTCGGGCTTGCCGCTGCGGCACGAGAAAATTTCACTTGCACTGCGACCCGATAGTGATTGGAGTGGGCGGTGTTCTGGCGCCATGACCCCTTGAAGCCGCCATCTGATTTGGCCTTCTGATCTGGGCATCTAATCTGGAGAGTACGATGACAAACGCAAGCTACGTAAACACCCAGCTGTTGATCGACGGCGTGTGGTGTGATGCCCGCAGCGGCAAGACCCTCGATGTGCTGAATCCGGCCACGGGCCTGGTGATCGGCCAGGTCGCCCATGCCGATATCGCCGACCTCGACCTGGCCCTGGCTGCGGCCCAGCGTGGTTTTGACACCTGGCGCTGGGTACCGGCCAACGAGCGGGCGCTGATCATGCGCAAGGCCGCGGCGCTGGTGCGCGAGCGGGCGGAAAGCATCGCGCAGTTGATGACCCAGGAGCAGGGCAAGCCGCTCGCCGAAGCGCGGGTGGAAGTGAACTCCGCCGCGGATATCATCGAATGGTTCGCCGACGAGGGACGCCGGGTCTACGGGCGCGTCGTACCGTCGCGCAACCTGGCCGTGCAGCAGACGGTGGTGCGCGAGCCGGTCGGCCCGGTCGCGGCCTTTACGCCGTGGAACTTTCCGGTCAACCAGGTGGTGCGCAAGCTCAGTGCCGCACTGGCCACCGGTTGCTCCTTCCTGGTCAAGGCCCCCGAGGAAACCCCGGCATCGCCGGCGGCCCTGTTGCAGGCTTTTATCGACGCCGGCGTGCCGGCCGGTGTGGTGGGACTGGTGTTCGGCGATCCGGCACAGATCTCCTCCTACCTGATTGCGCACCCGGTGATCCGCAAGGTCACCTTTACCGGTTCGACACCGGTGGGCAAGCACCTGGCGGCGCTCGCCGGCCAGCATATGAAGCGCGCCACGATGGAGCTGGGTGGGCATGCGCCGGTGATCATCGCCGAGGACGCGGATGTGATGGCGGCGGTCAAGGCCATGGCCGGCGCCAAGTTCCGCAATGCCGGGCAGGTGTGCATCTCGCCGACGCGTTTCCTGGTACACAACAGTATCCGCGCCGAATTCACCCGGGAGATGGTCCGGTATGCGCAGGGCCTGAATGTCGGCAACGGTCTCGAGGCCGACACCACCCTGGGTGCGCTCGCCAACGGCCGTCGCCTGACCGCGATGAGCCGCGTGGTCGAGAGTGCCCTGGCCAGTGGCGCGCGCCTTGAAACCGGTGGCGAGCGGATCGGCACCACGGGCAACTTCTTCGCGCCGACCGTGCTGGCGGATGTCCCTCTCGACGCCGACGTGTTCAACAACGAACCTTTCGGCCCGGTTGCCGCCATTCGCGGATTCGATTCGCTCGACGAGGCCATTCTTGAAGCCAACAGGCTGCCGTATGGCCTGGCCGCCTACGCCTTCACACGGTCGTTCGCCAACGTGCATCGCCTGACCCAGCGGGTCGAGTCCGGCATGTTGTGGATCAACCAGGCGATGACGCCCTGGGCCGAAATGCCGTTCGGTGGTGTGAAGGATTCGGGCTATGGCTCCGAAGGCGGACCGGAAGCCCTGGAACCGTACCTGGTGTCCAAGTCGGTATACGTCAACTCCCTCTGAAGGACCAGCCATCCGCCACGGCGGATGGCCGATGTTCTCTTCAGCGATGGAGTGCGTGCACGGGGAGGGGGATATCGAAGGTCTGGAAGCTGTCGTCCAGCGGTTGATAGCCCAGCACCCGGGTGGTCTCGCTCAGGTCCAGGCGTTTGAAGCGGTTGTCGGAAATGCCGTGGGCCACCAGGTGCTGGACGTCTTCCACTTCAATGGCCCGTTGCAGCAATTGCACGGCATCGCGTGGACTGAGCCAGGTGTTCAGGTCGACGTCGTGCAGGTCCTGGCTGTCGGGGAACTCGAAGGCCCCGATGCGCAAGGCAATGGTCGACAGACCACGGCGGCTGGCATAGAACGCGCACAACGCCTCGCCATAACATTTGCTCACCCCATACAGGTTGGCGGGCATCACCGGCATGCCCGCGGTGACCTGGCGGTCCTGCGCATAACCTTCGATGGTCTGCGCGCTGCTGGCGAATACCACGCGCTTGCATCGGGCCCTGGCGGCGGCTTCCAGGAGGTAGGTGGTGGCCATGATGTTGTTCGGCATCAGTTCTTCGAAGGAGGAGTCCGCATAGGGAACTCCCGCCAGATGCACCACCACATCGATACCCTCGACCAGCGCGCTCACCTCATCCTTGTCGTCCAGGTCCAGGCGGACGAAACGATGCTCGCCGATGGCAAAGTCCGGCAGGTGTCGATCAGCGAGGACAAAGTCATAGCGGTGCTGTGCAGCCAGGAAAAAGGTCTTGCCAATACGGCCACAGGCGCCTGTAAGCAGGACTCTGAGCGGATTCATACTGACTTCCTAGTAGGAACTCTGACAGGGAGATGACAGTTCGGTGAATACTCACAGTAGACCATTGTCCGAACCCTGCCCGAAAATCCTCAACTGCTCTCGCGTACCATCAACTCGAAGCCCATGTCGACCACCGGCTGGGGCACGGGATTGCCGGCGATCAGGTTGAGCATCTGCTCGGCCGCGCGTTGGCCGATGGCTTCGCGCGGGGTGCGGATGCTGCTCAGGCGCGGGACCATGAATGCCGAGCCGGGCAGGTCGTTGAAGCCCAGCACCGCCACCCGTTCCGGCACCTTGATACCGCAGCGCATGGCTTCGAGCAAGGCGCCCTGGGCCAGGTCGTCGTTGCCGAAGAATATCGCGTCGACCTGCGGATGGCTGTTCATCAGTTGCAGGAACAACTCGCCACCCAGGCCCACCGATGACGGGCGCGGTGTCAGCAGTTCCAGGTCCGGGTCGTAGAGCCCGGCCGCCTGCAGTGCCCGACGGAAACCTTCACCGCGCAGCAGGGTGCGTTGGTCGAGTTGCGCGCCGATGTAGGCCAGGCGTCGCCGGCCACGGGAAATCAGGTGCTCGGCCGCCGTGGCTCCGGCGCTCTGCTGGGAGAAGCCGACGCAGTTCACGCCGGCGCCAGGGTCGAGGTCCATCATGTATACGCACGGCACATTGCTCGCCTCGATCATCCGCCGGGCGCTTTCCGAGCGGTCGAAGCCGGTCAGCAGCAGGCCACGGGGCTGGTAGGCCATGTAGTTGCGCAGCAGGTTTTCTTCTTCGTCGCGAGAATAGTGGTAGTTGCCGATCAGCACTTCGAAGCCGCGGGGCCGCAGGATCTTGTGGATGGCTTCGAGCGTATCGATGAACAGCAGGTTGGACAGCGACGGCACCAGCACCACCACCGAGTGGCTCTGGGCCGAGGCCAGGGCGCGGGCGGCCGGGTTGACCACGTAGTTCAGCTCATCGGCCGCCCGTCGGACTTTTTCCACCAGTTCCGTGGCCACGCTGCTGATCCCGCGCAGGGCCCGGGAGGCGGTGATCGGGCTGACGCCAGCGAGGTGCGCGACTTCATTGAGGGTAGGGCGTCCCGTCGTACGGGGATTCTTGTCGTTCTTGGTCGAGGTCATCGGACGGCTTGCCAAACAAAATTCGAGGCACTAAGGTAGCGCTGTCTCGACGGGCCTGCAAATGCCCGGGCGCGGTTTGCCTGAACTCGCCTGGTCCTGTTGGAAAGCTTGACCGCGGCAACCCATAAAAATGACAAGAAGGCGTCGGCAACGTGTGATTTGTGCTTTGCTTTTGCAGTAATGGAAGCTCTGGCAAAGACAGCGCTGTCTGCGTGCTGAGGTGTTACATGAGTCAACCCATCACTGCCCTGGTTATCATGGGTGTTTCCGGTTGCGGCAAGTCCAGCGTGGGCGAGGCTATCTGCCAGCTCAGCGCGGCCACCCTGATCGAAGGCGACAGCTTTCACCCCGCCGCGAACATCGCCAAGATGAGCGCCGGCACTCCCCTTACCGATGAAGACCGTGCCGGCTGGCTCGACAGCCTGTGCGACGAACTGCGGCGTGCCGTGGCCGTCGGTCAGCGCCCGGTGCTGACCTGTTCGGCGCTGAAGCTGCGCTACCGCGAACGCCTGCGCGGTGCCGTGCCGGGCCTGGGCTTCGTGTTTCTCGAACTGACACCGACTGTCGCCGCCGAACGGGTCAATCACCGTCCTGGTCATTTCATGCCGGGGACCCTGATCGACAGCCAGTTCGCCGCCCTTGAATCGCCGGTCGGCGAACCGTTGACCCTGACCCTCGATGCGACCCGGGAGGTCGGGCAACTGGCGCAATCGGCCAGTCGCTGGTGGCAGGCCCACGGCCTGGAACGTAGCGCCTGATTCCTGGATAAAAATTGCTGTCTGGAAAAGATAGCGCTGTCCTGAATGCTATTCCCAATTCACGAATACGATAAAAACAACAAGCAGGAGACACCTTATGTTCGGATTGTCCCACGAGACCTATCTGCTACTGGATGCAGTGGTCACCATTATCGGGCTGATCGTGCTGATCACCCGTTTCAAGACCCACCCCTTCATAGCCCTGATCATTGCCTCGGCGTTTCTCGGCCTGACCTCGGGCATGCCGGCGGACAAGATCATCAAGGCGTTCCAGGACGGTTTCGGCGGGGTACTCGGGTTCGTCGGGATCATCCTGGCGCTGGGGACCATGCTCGGCAAGATGATGTCGGACTCGGGAGGCGCCGACCAGATCGCCCAGACCCTGATCCGCGCCTTCGGCAAGGAGCGGGTGCAGTGGGCGATGATGTTCTCGGCGTTCCTGGTGGGGATTCCGCTGTTCTTCGAAATCGGCTTCGTGCTGCTGATCCCGCTGGTGTTCATCGTCGCGCGGCGCACCGGCGTGTCGATGATCAAGATCGGTATCCCGCTGCTGGCCGGCCTGTCCGCGGTGCATGGCCTGGTACCGCCGCATCCGGGCCCGCTGCTGGCGATCGGGGTGTTCAACGCCGATATCGGCAAGACCATCCTCTATGGCCTGATCGTCGCACTGCCGACCGCCATCATTGCCGGTCCGATCTACGGCACCTTTATCGCCAAGTACATTCCGGGCAACCCGAACCAGGAGCTGGTCGACCAACTGGCCCGCGAGCCGGAATCCAAGAGCCTGCCGAGCTTCAGCGTGACCCTGGTCACTGTGCTGCTGCCGGTGTTCCTGATGCTGCTCAAGACCTTCGCCGATATCGCCCTGCCGGACGGGCATTTCTTCCGTATCTGGATGGACATGATCGGCCACCCGATCAGCGCCCTGCTGCTGGCCTTGCTGCTGGCGCTGTACACCTTCGGCAAGCGCCAGGGCATGGACTCCAAGCGCATCCTCAAACTGCTCGACGCGAGCCTCGCGCCCACGGCGGCAATCATCCTGATCATCGGTGCCGGTGGCGGTTTCAAGCAGATGCTGGTGACCAGCGGCGTGGGCGATGTAATCGGCCATATCGCGGTGAATGCGCAGATCTCGCCGATCCTGCTGGCCTGGCTGGTGGCGGCGGTGATTCGCGTGGCGACGGGGTCGGCGACGGTGGCGACCATTACCGGGGCCGGTATCGTGATGCCGGTGGTGGACCTGATTCCCGGGGTCAACCGTGAACTGCTGGTGCTGGCGACGGGGGCGGGGTCGTTGATCCTGTCGCACGTCAACGATGCGGGGTTCTGGCTGGTGAAGCAGTACTTCAACATGACCGTGGCCGAGACCTTCAAGACCTGGACCGCGATGGAGACCATCCTGTCGGTGGTGGGCCTGGTGTTCATCCTGTTGCTGTCGCTGGTGGTCTGAACGAATCGGGCCGGCACCTGCGAAGGTGTCGGCCCGATAGCAAGCCCGAGCGCGATCTTGTGGTGAGCGGGCTTGCCCGCTCGCCACAAGGGTTATTCGGCGGTTTTCTTCAACTGCCCGTCGGCCCGGAACATCGTGCGGATACCGCGCACGGCCTGGCGAATCCGGTCCTGGTTCTCGATCAGGGCAAAGCGCACATGATCATCGCCGTATTCGCCGAAACCGACACCCGGCGAGACGCAGACCTTGGCCTCGGCCAGCAGCTTCTTGGCGAACTCCAGCGATCCCAGGTGTGCATAGGCCTCGGGAATCTTTGCCCAGACATACATCGATGCCTTCGGATTCTCGACCATCCAGCCCAGCTCGTGCAGGCCCTTGACCAGCACATTGCGGCGCTGACGGTACTGCTCGGCGATATCCCGCACACATTGCTGATCGCCTTCCAGCGCGGCGATGGCCGCCACTTGCAACGGAGTGAAGGTGCCGTAGTCGTGGTAGCTCTTGATCCGCGCCAGGGCGCTGACCAGCTCGGGGTTGCCGACCATGAAGCCGATCCGCCAGCCCGCCATGTTGTAGCTCTTGGACAGGGTGAAGAACTCCACCGCGATGTCCTTGGCCCCCGGCACCTGCATGATCGACGGGGCTTTCCAGCCGTCGTAGACGATATCGGCGTAGGCCAGGTCGTGGATCACCAGCACGTCGTACTGCTTGGCCAGGGCGATCACTCGTTCGAAGAAATCCAGTTCCACGCACTGCGCGGTCGGGTTCGACGGGAAGCCGAGAATCATCATCTTCGGCTTGGGGATCGAGCCGCGAATGGCCCGTTCCAGCTCGGCAAAGAAGTCCACGCCCGGTACCAGCGGCACCGAACGCACCTGGGCCCCGGCAATCACCGCGCCGTAGATATGAATCGGATAGCTGGGGTTGGGCACCAGCACGGTGTCACCCTGGTCGAGGGTGGCAAGCATCAAGTGCGCCAGGCCCTCTTTCGAACCGATGGTGACGATGGCTTCGCTTTCCGGGTCGATCTCGACGTCGTAGCGATCCTTGTACCAATGGGAAATTGCCCGGCGCAGCCGTGGGATACCCTTGGAAGTGGAGTAGCCATGGGTGTCTTCGCGCTGTGCGACGGTCACCAGCTTCTCGACGATATGCGGTGGAGTCGCACCGTCGGGGTTGCCCATGCTCAAGTCGATGATGTCTTCGCCGCGACGACGGGCGGCCATCTTCAGCTCGGCAGTGATATTGAATACATACGGGGGGAGTCGATCGATGCGCGAAAAACGGCGCGGCGAAGCTTGGTCTGCCATGGTGGCCTCTGATACGTAAGCGCCCGGAACCGTCCGAGCGACGTCGGCCACTGCGGTGGCCTGCGGCGCTGAAGATAAAGGCGCTGATGGCACTCTGTCCAGCCTATTTTTTGCTTCTATACTGCGATGCGCACCACTTTTTCCTACGGAGCTCTGTACCCATGGACGACGCATCCAGCCACGCCCTGTCACCACCACGCTTCGAGCATGGTCACTTTCAATTGATCGCCGGATTGGGCGGGCGATTTACCGCCGATACGTCCGGGACCATCCCCGATCTGTGGGACGCTTTCATACCGCATATCGGAAATGTGCCTGGTCAGGTGGGCGAGGAGACGTACGGTATCTGCTGCAATCCCGACGGTGAGGGTGGTTTCGAATACATCGCCGGAGTGGCCATCAGCAAGCTGGACGACCTGCCCGAACTGTACCGCTGGGTGGAAGTGCAACCCCAGCATTATGCGGTTTTCGAGCACCAGGGATCGCTCGACACCCTCAAGCAGACCTTCGAGGCGATCTGGCAGCAATGGCTGCCCGCGTCCGGCCACAAGGCCGCCGATGCGCCGGAGTTCGAGCGCTACAGCGCTGACTTCAACCCTGAAAAAGGCACCGGCAAGGTCGAGATCTGGTTGCCGATCAAGCCCTGACTGGATCAGGGAAGCTGACCCGGCACAGCCGCGCTGCCTGACTGGACTGCAGGTGGGCTGTCGCCTGGTCGGCTGGTAACGGTTTATTTGTTGTCTCTTTGCGCCTTGGTGGCGCGCCAGAAATCGAGGTAGAGGGTGATCACACCGAAGGCACTGATGCCCAGCAGCATCAGCAGGCCGATCTGGATATTGGTCATGGCAGCACTCCGCAAAACACCGCACCCGGCGGCGACCTGCAGAGAAATAGTCGAAAAGCGGTGGCAAAGACATCGACTATATGAAAGCTTTACGGGCTGCTCCCACAACAATATGAGCCAGATACGAAGCGGGCTGGAATCGCTTCGCTGATGCCGATTATTTTTCCTGCTACTAGGTTGTCCGAACTGCCATGAGTCCTTCGAATTCCACTGTCCGCCGGGTCCAGGCCACCGACCTGGACCGTTGTTTCGCCATCGAGAGTATCGCCTACGAAGGCGATGAAGCCGCCACCCGGGAAAAGATCGCCACCCGCATTATGACCTGGCCGCAAGGTTTTATCGTGCTTGAGGTCGACGGTGTGGTCGCCGGCTTCGTCAACTCCGGCGCGGCGTTTGAGGTGCAGATGTCCGACGAGGCGTTCAAGGAACTGATTGGCCACGATCCGCAGGGCCCCCATGTGGTGATCATGTCGGTGGTGGTGCATCCGGACTATCAGGGACAAGGTTTTGCCAAGCGCCTGATGAGCGCCTTTATCGAGCAGATGCACGACCTGGGCAAGGCGAGCATTCACCTGATGTGCCAGGAGCGCCTGGTGCCGTTCTATGGGGCGTTCGGTTTTATCTACAGCAAGCCGTCGGAGTCCGATCACGGTGGCATGGTCTGGCACGAGATGATCCTCGACCTGTAGATCGTTGCTGCCAGCCGCCCGGCCTCTTGCAGGCACCCTCCAGGTGCCTGCAAGAGAGTGCCTTCAGCGACCGTGGCAGCGAATGATCGCCGAGTGCGTTGCATAACGCCCGGAGATCAGGATCTTGCCGTCGGGTTGCAGTTCCAGGTGGGAGAGATAGCTGGTATCGCCGGGAATGCTGTTGACGCGGCTCAGTCCTCTCTCGCCAAAGTTGCGGTCCGGCTCGCCGTTGTCCAGATGGCGCATCAACCAGGTATGGCCGCCGTTGTCCTTGTGACCTGCACTGACGATCTTGCCGTCCTCCTGGATGGCGGTCGCGAAACACAGGCCCAGTCCTGGATACGCCCAGGGAGTTCCGCCGTTGAACAGTGGGTCCGGCGTGCCCTCGGGCGTCACGCGAATAAGCAGGGCAACCTGCTGCGCAAGGTCCGCCGAGCCTACGGCAACTATTTTCTGGTCGGCCTGTATGGCGAGATCGAACAGTGCCGCGCTGCCTTCCGTGGCGGGCTCCAGCTCCAGATAACCGGTGCAGCCGAAGGCCTTGTCCGGCAGGCCGGTGGTGCCATAGCGCATCAGAACCGCCCGGCGGCCGCGTCTGCCTGCAATGACCAGCTTGCCGTCCGCCTGCAGGCGAACCGCCTCGAAGGTCAGGCCTGGCTCAGGGGCCGTGACCACGCCACAGGTGCCGAAACCAGGATCGAAGCCTCCGTCGGGCGTCAGGCGGACAATGACGCCCCTGTCCGGCCTGCCCATCTCGTCAGTCCTGAGGAGCAGGACGATATGACCATCCGTTTGCAGGGCGAGTCGGCGTCCATAGCCTGTCCAGGGAGCTTTGTAGGGCAGGATGAATTCGCCCTGTTCACCGAAGGTCGGGTCCGCTTCGCCGGTTGCCGTGAGGCGGGTGCAAAAAGCTTGTTCATCGGCGCGGAAGTTGCCGAGCACAATGAACTTCTCTTCGCTGTCCAATACGGTATTGACCAGTGCCCGACTCGAACCCGGGAGGGGTGAAGTGAAATGGTCGTAATAAAAACCTTCGGCAGCGAAGTCTGCCTGCATCAAACTGGTTGACGAGGATTCATGAACGCCGATGAAGAAGTGACGACCATCGCGTTGCAATACCGAGGGGCCTATAAAACCCGGGCCCGCCTCTGAAAAAATGACCAGGCCATCCCTGTGCTCACCAAACTCGAGGTCATGTGTGCCGGCGGTGTTGGCGACGTCCTGATCGATGCTTATGGCTGCGGAAGGCTTATCATTTGATGTTCTGTTTTGTATGTCCATTTATTATTGAATCCTTTCAAGTTATTAACAAAACGATTCCCTGCCTGATGCCGAAGCAGGGGCGACTTGATTTAATATCCGAAGGGCAAGTTTGCAAAGCGCTCAAGTTTTACCAGTAATGAATAGTTGATCTCATATATATGGCCACCCTGTAATCGCCATCATTGGCCGTCTGTTGTCCGGTCGAGTGCCGCTAAAGTCTGAGTGCCAGGCGCCGCTCGCCCTGATAGGCCTCGCCGGTATCGACCCAGCCCTGCCTGAGGTAAAAACCCATGGCGTGCGGGTTGTCGTTGCCGACCGACAGCACCAGTTCGAGCGCTTCGGGCCAGAGCCGGCGGGCGGTGTCGGGCAGGGCTTGCATGAGGGCCGCACCGAAGCCACGCCCCTGGGCACGCTTGTCCACCTGCACGGCGTGCAGCGCGACGCTGCCGCTGCCGGCCCAGTGCGGGACCAGCGGATGGCGCTTGAGCAGCAGGAAGCCCACCGGGGTTTCCCCGTCGAGCAGTACCAGGCCCTTCACTCCGGCGTGCGGGGCAGGGGGCAGAAAATACAACGCGCACTGGATATCGCCGCAGAAGGGCAGTTGCTCGGGATACACCTGCAGCGTATCGAGCTGTTCGCGTTGCCGGGGTGACAGCTCGTAGTAGCAGGCCAGACGGGTTTGCACGTCGATGCCTGACGTGGATGCCCCGGCAGTTGCCGCGGTCGCCGGGGCGGTATTCATAGCGCCAGGGTCAGCCGGCGTTCTTCGCCGACCCGACCGTAAAAGGTTTCGCCGCTGTCGATGAATCCCTGCTTCAGGTACAGCCCGCGAGCCGCGTGATTGCCAGCATCCACCGCCAGCATCAGATGAGTGGTTTCGGGCCAGGCAGCCCGGGCGACAGCAGGCAGGGCCTCCATGCAGCGTCTTCCAAGGCCGCGTCCCTGTTGGTCTTTATCGACCTGCAAGGCATGCAGCGTACAGGTCGTGCCGGTGGCCCAGGCCGGCGAGGCGGGCGGTCGCTTGAGCAGCAGGAACGCCACCGGCAACGCTTCGTCCAACAGGACAAAACCCTTCACATCGTTGCCCTGATGAGCGTGCAGGACCGCAAGTCCGCCAGCGATATCGCTGGAGAATTCCTTTTGCGCCGCATCAACTTGAATCAGGTCCAGTTGTTCGAGCTGGGCCGGGGTCAGGGTCGTATAGTCGACCAGGGTGGTTCTCACGGCGACGGGTCCTTTTTTCCTGTAGGCATGAACGCAGGATTCTATCGGCTTTCTCGGATGTGCCGTTTTTTTTCCGAAATCCCCGGCAGGTTGTCGATTGGCTCCCTGCCTGTTCGACTAGTCAATGTTCCCGCCTGGAGGTGGGGGGCTTCGCCAAGTGTCGAAGCCAGATTCCCAAACAGCAGCCATAGTTGTCCGACTATCCTGGAGACCTGCGATGAAATACCTGTGCCTGATCTACAGTAACGAAGAGCTGTTGCACTCCCACCCCGACAGCCCCAAGGATCCCGAATGCCTGGCGTACGCGCAGTCGATCCAGGCCAGTGGCCGGATGCTCGCCGCCGAACCGCTGGAGTCGGTGCAGACCGCCACCACGGTGCGCATGCGTGGGGGCAAGCTGTCCATTACCGACGGGCCGTTTGCCGAAACCAAGGAGCAACTCGCGGGGTTCTACCTGGTGGAGGCCAAGGACCTCAACGAGGCCTTGCAGATTGCCGGAAATATTCCGGCTGCCCGTGTCGGCAGTGTTGAAGTCCGTCCGGTTCGGGAGTTGAATCTGTAGAGGCGCCATGACCCGCGCTGAACCTCAAGCAGCGAACAACGCAAGCCCATAACAATAAGAGGAGCCTTCCCATGAGCAATCTATCGTTGGCGCCGGCCGGCGCGGAGTTCGAGTTGTCCATCAGTCGCCTGCTGGGCGCGCCGCGCAACCAGGTGTTCCGCGCCTGGACCGAACCTCGTCTGCTCGCCCGCTGGTGGGGGCACCACGGCATGACCACGCCGGTCTGCGATATGCAGTTGTGGGTCGGCGGCCTGTTCCGTACGGTCATGCGCGCGCCGGATGGCACCGAGTATCCGTATCAAGGGGTGTTCCTGGAGATTGCCGCGCCCGAGCGGATCGTCTTTACCGATGCCTTCAGCCCCGGCTGGATTCCCACCGGCAAGCCGTTCATGACCGCGCGCATCACCCTGGAAGAAGCCGAGGGCGGCACCCTCTATACCGCCAGTGCGATGCATTGGAGCGCGGCGGAGCGAGATGCCCACGAAGAGATGGGCTTTCACCAGGGCTGGGGTGAAAGTCTCGACCGGCTGGCCTTGCTGCTCGAACAGGGGTTGCCGGATTGACGGAGACGCCGCAGGCCATCAAGCAGCAGGTCGAACTCGTCTATCGTCAGGAGTCGCGGCGGATTCTCGCGACCCTGATTCGTCTGCTCGGCGATTTCGATCTGGCGGAGGAGGCCTTGCACGAGGCGTTTTTTATCGCTGTCGAGCGTTGGCAGAGCGATGGTGTGCCGGCCAACCCACGGGCCTGGCTGGTCTCCACCGGACGCTTCAAGGCGATCGATGTGCTGCGCCGGCGGGCGCGTTTCGCTGCCTCCCAGGCGCAGTTGATCGCCCAGGCCGAAGAACTTGAACAAAGCGAGTGGGATGTTGAGGATCTGCAGGATGACCGGCTGCGGCTGATCTTCACCTGTTGTCATCCGGCCCTCTCCGCGGATGCCCAGGTGCCACTGACGTTGCGGGAAGTCTGCGACTTGACCACGGAAGAAATCGCCCGCGCGTTTCTCTCGACGCCGTCGACCATTGCCCAGCGGATCGTCCGCGCCAAGGCGAAGATCCGCGATGCGAAAATTCCCTACCAGGTGCCATCCCTGGCCGAGCTGCCCGAACGCCTGGATAGCGTTCTGCGGGTGATCTACCTGGTGTTCAATGAAGGTTATTCGGCTTCCCTCGGTGGCAGCCTGACCCGCGACGAACTGACCGCGGAGGCGATCCGCCTGGCGCGGTTGCTGCTGGAGTTGCTGCCGGATACGGAAGTCATGGGATTGCTGGCGCTGATGTTGCTGCATGAGTCGCGACGCCAGGCACGGGTGTCGGCGAGTGGTGAGTTGGTGTTGCTCGATGCCCAGGACCGCTCGTTGTGGAATGCCGAACTGATCGCCGAGGGCTGTGGCTGGGTCGAGCGGGCGTTGGGCTCCGGGCGTTTCGGGCCCTATGGCCTGCAAGCGGCGATCGCGGCGGTGCATGCCGAGGCGGCCACTGCCGACGAAACCGACTGGGCGCAGATTGCCGGGCTGTATGACCTGTTGCTGCGCGCCGTGCCGTCCCCGGTGATCGAGTTGAACCGCGCGGTGGCCGTGGCCATGCGCGACGGACCATTGGCCGGGCTGACACTGCTGGAAGAGATTCTGGGGAGGGGCGAGTTGCAGGATTATCACCTGGCCCATTCGGCCCGGGCCGACTTCTGTCGTCGGCTGGGCCGCCTGGACGAGGCACGGGAGGCTTATCGGCGAGCACTGGAGCTGACGCAACAGGCCCCGGAGCAGCGCTTCATCCAGGGCCGGCTGGACGAACTGGAGGAGTAGTGACTGGCAGGGTGGTTCGGGCTGCTCCTGCCGGCGCCTTCGCGGGCAAGCCCGCTCCCACAGTGTCCGCGTCGTGCCCAATCCGTTTGGACGACATCCACCTTGTGGGAGCGGGCTTGCCCGCGAAGGCTGCCGCACCAGCACCGCATCGGTAACGCCTTACGGCTGCTGCCGTGTCGCCGCCAGGACGATTTCCCGGATGCACACATGCTGCGGCTGTTCGTAGGCATAGCGGATAGCCGTCGCGACGTCATCGGCGCTGAGCACCACGCCACCCATGTCCCCGGCCTTCCAGGCTTCATACCCGCTCTTGATCGCGTCGTCGGTGGTGTGGCTCAGCAGTTCGGTTTCCACGGCACCGGGGGCGATGGTGATCACGCGTACATTGTGCGGCGCCAGTTCTTCGCGCAGGTTCTCCGACAGCCCGTGGACCGCGAATTTGGTCCCGACATAGGCGACATGGTTGGGGAAGGTCTTGCGTCCGGCCACCGAGCTGATGTTGATGATGGTGCCGCGCTTGCGCTCGACCATCCCGGCTGTCACCGCATGGACGCCATTGAGCAGGCCCTTGACGTTGACGTCGAACATCCGGTCCCACTGTTCCGGGTCCTGTTCGCTGATGTTGCCCAGCAACATCACCCCGGCATTGTTGATCAGCGCATCCGCCGGTCCGTACAGCGCCTCGGCTTCGGTAACAGCCGCCAGCAGGGCGTTGCGGTCGGTGACGTCGACACCACGACTCAGGGTGTTGGGCAACGCCAGGGCTTCCAGGCGCTCGGTGCGCCGTGCCAGCAGCAACAGCGGATGGCCGGCTGCCGACAGCAGCCGGGCGGTCGCTTCGCCAATACCGGAACTGGCGCCGGTGATAATGATCAGTGGCTTGCTCATGGGACTCTCCTGAAATAATAAAAACCAATGCCTGACAATGGCTGGCAGTATATTCAGGCGGTTCGTTGCTTAAAAATGCCTTATTTCTCTGTCTGCTATCGGAATTCCCTATGGATATTCGCCATCTCAAGGCGTTTCTCGCGGTCTTCGAGGAACGCAATATCACCTCGGCGGCCCAGCGCCTGTTTATCAGCCAGCCGACCTTGTCGGTGACGATCCGTCAGTTGGAAGAGGAACTCGGCGCCGCGCTGTTCGTGCGTCAACCGCGCGGGGTGGAGGTGAGTGACGAAGCGCGGGTGCTGTATCCCCAGGCGCGGCGGATGGTGGCCGAGGCGCAGGCCTTGAGTCGCCTGTTTCGCGGACGTGAGGATCGCGCGCCGCTGGCACTGGGCGTCGAAGGTGATATCGCCGACAGCCAGGTCGAGGCCTTCCTGCGCCAGGCTCGCCAGGCCATGCCGAATCTGCTGCTGACCCTGCATGAGGGCTGCCACGGCGACGCACGGTTGGCGGTGGAGGAGCAATGCTGTGAGGACGAGTTGTTCCTGCCGCTCTGGGAAGAGTCCTACGTGATGGTCCTGCCCGGTGAGCACCCGATGGCGAACGCCGCTGCCGGCCAACCCTGGGTGCCGATCAACGACTGGATCACCTGTCCGGGTCACGACTCCCACCAGCGGTTGATGGCGCTCTACGGGCGCTCGCCGGAAACCGTGGCCGGGCATGCCGACTCGCTCAAGCAGGCCCTGCACATGGTCGCCGCCGGAATCGGTGTGGCGATGCTGCCGCACTCCCTGGCGGCCGGGCATGCCGGCGTGAAGATCCGCCCCCTGCACCTGCCGGCACCGAGTCGCCGGGTTGGTCTGTGTTACGCGACCCAGGCCCTGGAACTGCCAACGTTGCGGGCCCTGCACGAATACTTCCAGGCCAACCGGCCGCCGTCTGCCGCTGTCGCCTGACGCCGATCTATTCGAGCATCTTCGCCAGCAACCAGCTGCCCGCCGGCCCGGGTGGGTGCAGGCGCGACCAGAGGGCATCGACCGATACCGGTTTTGGCCAGCCGCGAACTTGCAGTTCCACCAGCGAACCGCTGTCGAAACGCCCTACCAGCCAGCGCGGCAGCGGCGCCCAGCCAAAGCCGCGTTGGGCCATCTCCAATAGCATCAGGTAACTCGACGCTGACCAGACTCGCCCCGGGGCACGGGTCTCATAGGGATTGACGATGGTCGTCAGGCGCAGTTCGCGGTGTTGCTGCAAGGCCGCCTGGTCGACCTTTTTCAAGCCTGTCAGGGGATGGTCGCGGTGGACGAATACGGCGAATTCGGTGCGCTCGTCGACAGTGGCGCTGCTCAGGTCCGGCGGGTAGCTGTCCTGGGTTTCGGCAAAGGCCAGTTGCGCCCGACCGTGCTGGACCAGTTCCACCAGGTCGGCGCATTCGGCGATCAGGCATTCGAGTTCCAGATCCGGGTAGCGCGCGGCGAAACCGCTGAGCGAAGCCTCGAAGCGATCGGACTGGTAGGTGTCGGAAATCACCACGGTCAACTTCGGCTCCAGCCCCTGGGCCAGTTGGCTGGCGGCCATCTCCAGGCGGTTGCTGGCGGCAAGGATATCCTCGGCCTTTTGCAGCATCACATGGCCGGCGGCGGTAAGGCTCGGCTTGCGGGTGCTGCGGTCGAACAGTGCGAAGCCGAGGTCGATCTCCAGGCCGGCCACGGCGGCACTGATGGTCGATTGGCTTTTACCCAATTTGCGCGCGGCGGCGGAAAACGAGCCGAGGGTCGCGGCCTGGACAAAGGCCTGGAGCATTTCATTGGAGGCCATGAACTATCGTCTTGGTCGATGGTAATCGACTTTTAGTATCTGTGTGGATGGCGATAATCACAACCCTCGACACCTTGGGGGATCCCATCATGAGCACCCGCAAATCCTTTACCGAACGTGTTTTCCAGGCCATCGGCTTCGAGTTTTTCGCGGTGTTGCTGTGCACGCCATTGTTTGCCTGGATGATGGACAAGCCGATGTTGGACATGGGTGTGGTCACGGTTTTCAACTGCTGTATCGCCCTGGGCTGGAACGTGTTGTTCAATGGCCTGTTCGACCGGCTGCGCGAACGCCTGGCCCTGACTCACAATGGTTGGACCCGAGTGTTGCATGCACTGCTGTTCGAAGGCGGGCTGGTCGTGGTGAGCGTGCCGCTGATCGCCTGGTGGCTGGAGTTGAGCCTGCTGAGGGCATTGCTGCTGGACATCGGTGTGCTGCTGTTTTTCCTGCCGTACACCTATGTCTACCACTGGGCGTATGACGTGCTGCGTGAGCGGCTGTTGCAGCATCGCACAGCCTGACACGACGCCCCGTCGGAGCCAGCTTGCTGGCGATCCAGGCCGCGCGGTTTCACGGGACAACGTGTCGATATGATCGCCGGCAAGCCGGCTCCTGCACGGTCAGCGCGAACTCAGTTCGATGACGAAATCCAGAAAGGCCCGGACCTTGGCCGGTGGCAGGTGCCGCGAGGGGTACAGCGCATACAGCGGGAAGCGTTCATCGGGCCAGTCGGGAAACAGTTCCACCAACCGACCGCTGTCGAGCATCGGTTGCACGCCCAGGTCGAGGACCTGGGCAATCGCGTAGCCGTTTTCGCAGATGCTGTGCAAGGTGCCGACATCGTTGAGCACCAGTCGGGCATTGTTACGCACATCGACCCGTTGCCCGCCCCGGTGGAATTCCCAGGGGAACGGTCGGCCGCTCTCCGGGTCGCGGAACGACACGCAGACATGTCGTTCGTCTTCCATGTCCAGCGGGGCCAGTGGCCGGCCGTGGCGCTTCAGGTAGGCCGGCGAGGCGCAGGTCAGCACGCGCACATCCAGCAGCTTGCGCGCCACCAACGACGAAGACGCCGGATGGCCGAAGCGCACCGCGAGGTCGAAGCCGTCGGCCACCACGTCACCCAGGTGATCGCGGGTGTAAAGTTCCAGCTGCAACAGCGGATGGCGACCCATGAACTCGCCGAGGGCAGGGCCGAGGATCAGCCGGGAAAAGTACGGGTCGATATTCACCCGCAGCCGTCCGCGCACGCTGCTGGCACTGCCGCTGGCGGCGTGGGCGGCTTCTTCCAGGCCGGCCAGCAACGGGGCGATTTCTTCGTAGAGCCGCCGGCCTTCGTCGGTCAGCTTGATCGAGCGGGTGGTGCGGTCGAACAGACGGATCCCCAGGCGCTTCTCCAGCCGCGCAATGGCCCGGCTGACCCCGGATGGCGTCATGTCGAGGCTGTCGGCGGCCTTGGCGAAACTGCCGCTGTCGACCACGGCACTGAGGACGCCCATGCCGCTGGCGAGGCTGGAGTCGAAACTCATTGGTGATTCCCTGTCACTTATGCAATGACATCCATGCTATCGGAGAATCCACGACCACGTCGGATAATTCTCTCCATCGCGACAGACGTCGCTTCTCGCTGGAGGAAATTCTATGTACGCAGTCATGGGCATTACCGGGCAAGTCGGTGGCGCTGTCGCCCGTACCTTGTTGGCGGCCCGGCAACCGGTGCGCGCGGTGGTGCGCAGCGCGGAGAAGGGTGCACTGTGGGCCGGTCAGGGTTGCCAGGTGGCGCTGGCGGATGTCGATGATGTCCAGGCGCTGACGCAGGCCTTCAGCGGCGTCGACGCGGTCTTTGTGATGATGCCGTCGAACTTCGATCCGACCCCGGGTTTCCCGGAGGCCCGGCAGGTAGTGGAAACCTTGCGCCTGGCCCTGGAACAGGCGCGGCCTGGGCGGGTGGTGTGCCTGTCGACCATCGGTGCCCAGGCCACCCAGCCGAACCTGCTGAATCAGTTGCAGATCCTTGAGCAGGGGTTGGGCACTCTGGACTTGCCGGTGACCTTCCTGCGTCCGGGCTGGTTTATGGAGAACGCCTTGTGGGATGTGGCTGCGGCCGTTGAAACGGGGGTTGTCCCGAGCTTTCTGCAACCGCTGGACAAGCAGGTGCCGATGATCGCCACGGCAGACGTCGGGCGCCTGGCGGCGCAGCTGTTGCAGCAAAGCTGGAGCGGCAAGCGCATCGTCGAACTGGAAGGGCCGCAACGGGTCACGCCAAATCAGATCGCCGCGGGTTTCGCCCAATTGCTGGGCAAGCCGGTGCGGATGGAAGTGGTCGCGCGTGATACCTGGCAGGCGCTGTTCACCCGCCAGGGCATGAACAACCCGCTGCCGCGCATGCAGATGATCGATGGCTTCAACGAAGGCTGGATCGAGTTTGCCGGCGAGTCGCGCAAGGGCGAGGTGGAGTTGCTCACGGTGCTGAAGGATCTGTTGATTCGCAGTGGTGTGCACGGCTGACGGGCCTCTTCGCCGGCAAGCCGGCTCCCACAGTTGATCACGGGGGGCAGAGCGATACGATCCCCAGTGGGAGCCGGCTTGCCGGCGAAAGCGTCAGCCCGGACAGCGCAATTTACAGGAACATCCCCCCCGAAGCCTCGACCCGCTGCCCGTTGATCCACTGCCCGCCTTCACCCAGCAGCAGCGCAATTGCCCCGCCGATATCATCCGGCAAGCCGGCACGACCCAGCGCCGTGACGCTGGCGACAAAGGCATTCAGCTCTTCGCTGTCACGCACATGGCCGCCGCCGAAATCCGTCTCGATGGCGCCAGGGGCCAGGGAGTTCACGCTGATTCCACGCGCCCCCAGTTCCCTGGCCTGATAACGGGTCAGCACCTCCATCGCCCCCTTCATCGCCGCATAGGTGCCGTAGCCCGGCAGGCTGAAGCGCGCCAGGCCGCTGGAGATATTGATGATGCGGCCACCGTCGGCCATTAGCGGCAAGAGTTGCTGGGTCAGGAAAAACGGTCCCTTGAAGTGAACGTTCAACAGTTGGTCGAACTGCTCTTCCCGGGTGTCGACGAACAGGCCATGCACGCCGACGCCGGCATTGTTGACCAGGAAATCGAAGCGTTCCCGGCCGAAGACCGTAGCCAGCAACCTGGCGACATTTTCGCCGAAAGCCTTGAAACCACCGATGACGCCGACATCCAGCTGGAGCATGGCGGCGCGGCCGCCGAGTCGTTCGATTTCGCTTGCCACGGCCTGGGCATCATCGGCCCGGCTGTTGTAGGTGCCGATGATGTCCACGCCCTGGGCGGCAAGGTGCAGGGCAGCATTTTTGCCCAGGCCGCGGCTGGCGCCAGTGATCAGTGCGATTTTGCGAGTCATGGGGTATTCCTCAAGTGATGGGTGACCTTGGGGGAAAGTGTATTTGTCCGGCATCCAGGCGATAAACTGAGCAAAATCGGAAAGACTGATCGCCTTGTCCGAACAATCAAGGACTGCCTGTGATGAACAAGCTGGAACTGCTGCGCACCTTCATCCGTGTCACCGAACTGTCGAGCTTTACCCTCGCCAGCGAAAGCCTGGGCTTGCCCAGGTCCAGTGTTTCCGAGCATATCCAGGCACTGGAGGAACTGCTGGGGACACGCTTGTTGCAGCGCACCACGCGCAAGGTGCAGGCGACCCAGGACGGCCTGGTGCTGTACGAGCGCAGCAAGGACCTGCTTTCGCACATGGATGAGCTGGAAGGGCTGTTTCGCCAGGATGCGGCGCTGTTCGCCGGGCGGATCCGTTTCGATATGCCCAGTGTCATGGCGCGTCGGGTGATCATGCCGCGCTTGCCGGAGTTCATGGCTCGTCATCCGCGGATCGAGCTGGAGATCAGTAGCACCGATCGCCGGGTCGACCTGTTGAGCGAGGGTTTTGATTGTGTGCTGCGGGTCGGTGCACAACCGGACCAGTCGGTGGTGGCGCGGCATGTGAGTTCGCTGCAGATGGTCAACTGTGCCAGCCCGGCCTATCTGCAACGCCATGGCACGCCACTGAGTCCCGCGGACCTTGCCGAGCATCGGCTGGTGCATTACGTCGGGGTGCTGGGGTCGCGTTCGTCGGGTTTCGAATACCTGCACAACGGCAAGCTGATCCAGGTGCCCATGGCGGGTAGCGTCACGGTGAACAGCACCGATTGCTACGAGTCTGCCTGCCTGGGTGGTTTCGGCCTGATCCAGGCGCCGCGTCATGGCGTGCACAAGCATCTGGACAGCGGCGAGTTGGTGGCCGTGTTGCCCGACTACTTGCCGGCGCCGATGGAAGTGTCCCTGCTGTATGCCCAGCAGCGGAATTTGCCGCGGCGGGTGCGGGTATTCATGGAGTGGTTGGTCGAGGTCCTGCAGGCTCTGGCCTGAAACGAAAAACCCCACCGGGCGGCGGGGTTGGTCGGTATTGCACTGGCGTTGAATCAGAAAAGCTTGGTAAACAACCAGTACAGGCTGCCCGACAGCAGGATCGCCGACGGCAGGGTCAGGACCCAGGCCATCGCCAGGTTGCGGATGGTCTTCATCTGCAGGCCGCCGCCATTGGCGACCATGGTCCCGGCCACGCCGGAGGACAAGACGTGGGTGGTCGATACCGGCAGGCCGTACATGTCCGCCGCGCCGATGGTCAGCATCGCCACCATTTCCGCCGAGGCGCCCTGGGCGTAGGTCAGGTGGGTCTTGCCGATTTTCTCGCCGACGGTGACGACGATGCGCTTCCAGCCGACCATGGTGCCCAGGCCGAGTGCGATCGCCACGGCGATCTTCACCCACAGCGGGATAAAGCGCGTGGCGTTGTCGATCTGTTGCTTGAACAACTGCAACTTGCCCTGGGTGTCGGCGTCGAAGTTGCCGACCTTTTCCTTCTCCATCATGCGGATGGTTTCGGAACTCAGGTACATGTCGTTACGTACGTTGCCCATGGCCTCGGCCGGCACCTTGGCCAGCGAACCGTAACCCTTCACTTCGTCACCGATATGACCGGCCAGGGAAGCCAGGGACGGGATCAGCTCCGGGGTTATCTGCTTGGTGCGGATGTACAGGGTCAGTACCGGGCGCGGGTCGGCGGGTGCCGGCAACGGCGCAGCCTTGACCAGCGCGGCCTGGGTGACTTCGGCCACGGCGGCGAACTGCAGGGCCTGTTCGGCCGGCATGGTGCGGTTCAGCGCATAGGCCATCGGCAGGGTGCCGACCAGGATCAGCATGATCAGGCCCATGCCTTTCTGGCCGTCGTTGGAGCCGTGGGCAAAGGACACGCCGGTGCAGGTCAGGATCAACAGGCCGCGGATCCACCAGGGTGGCGGCTCCTTGCCCTTGGGGGCCTTGTACAGCGCACGGTTTTTCACGAACAGGCGCAGCGCCACCAGCAGCAGGGCGGCGAAGGCGAAACCGACGATCGGCGAGAGCAGCAACGCGTAGCCGATCTTGGTCACCTGGCTCCAGTCCACGCCGCTGGTACCGTCACGGCCGTGCATCAGGGCGTTGGCCACGCCGACACCGATGATCGAACCGATCAGGGTGTGGGACGACGAGGCCGGCAGCCCCAGCCACCAGGTGCCGAGGTTCCACAGGATGGCGGCGATCAGCAAGGCGAAGATCATCGCGAAGCCGGATGACGAACCCACTTGCAGGATCAGTTCCACCGGCAGCAGCGCGATGATGCCGAAGGCCACCGCGCCGCTGGAGAGCAGCACGCCGAGGAAGTTGAAGCAGCCGGACCAGACCACAGCGAAATGTGGTGGCAGCGAGTGGGTGTAGATCACGGTGGCAACGGCGTTGGCGGTGTCGTGGAAACCGTTGACGAACTCGAAGCCCAGGGCGATCAGCAAGGCTACCCCCAACAGCAGGAAGGGCGTCCAGGTGGTAACGGTGGTGCCCAGGTCGTGCATGTCATGCACCAGGCTGTAGGCCGTGAACAACAGGCCGATGGCCAGCACCGCGAAGAAGATCACGGCGGTAAAGACGCGGGGTTTGCTTTCGAGATGCGGTCTGCCGTCGCCGATAGCGGGCGAAGCGGCAGTCAGTGAAGGGGTGGCCATGCCTGAAATCCTGTTTGGGAACGGATAACCGTCATGATCATTGCGAAATGTTACAGAGAGACTGCCGCACATCAGTGTTCAGGCATTTTGCCCTGCCGCCGGTCCGGCCAGCCCTATGAAAGTTTCGATCCAGAAGCCGGTGACTGTGGCGAGCGGGCAAGCCCGCGCTGGGACGCGAAGCGCCCCCAAAATCAGATGTCGCGATCTGTCTGGAAGGACAAAGTGTCCGATTTTACGACTGCTTCGCAGCCGAGCGCGGGCAAGCCCGCTCGCCACAAAGAAGTCTGCTGGCTGCGAGGCTGTCAGTAATCCTGGCGCTTGCGAAAGGCCCAGCGTCCGGCCAGCACGGTGAAGGTCGCCACCAGTGCCACCAGGATCCAGAACCCCTCGGGGTCGCCGGCGAGGGGAATCCCGCCGACGTTCATGCCGAAGAAGCCGGCGATGATATTGATCGGCAGCGCCAGCACCGTCACCACCGTCAGGGTGAACAGGGTCCGGTTGCTCTGTTCGTTGAGGTTGGCGGCGATCTCTTCCTGCAGCAGCTTGATCCGCTCGCCGAGGGCTTCGAGGTCGCTGAGGATCAGCGAGAACTCCTCGGTGGACTTGCGCAACTCCTTGACGTCCTCCTTCTGCAGCCATTGCGGCGGCCGGTTGAGCAAGCGCAGCAGCGAGCCCGGTTCGAGGGCCAGCAATCGTTGCAGGCGTACCAGCACCCGGCGCATGGCGCCGAGCTCCGCGCGGTTGTTGCTCAGGCGCAGGGCCAGCAACTGGTCTTCGATCTGGTCGACGCTGATGCTGGTCTTGCGCACGATCTGGGTCAGCACTTCACCCTGGTCGCGCAGCAGGTGCACCAGCAGTTCCAGCGGCGAGCGAAAACGTTCGCCGGCCTTGACCGAAGAGCGCAGCTTGTCCACCGAGTGCAGCGGTTGCAGGCGGGCGCTGATCAACAGCTTGCTGCGGGCACAGACCCACAGTGTGGAAATATCCGACGAGACCATGCTGCTGAGGTTGAACACCACGTCGTTGACCACCGCCAGCAAGGCGTTGTCGACGTGTTCGATACGGGTCGAGCGTGAGCCTTCGTGCAGCGCTTCGAAGAACTCTTCAGGCAATGACAGGTGCGTCTTCATCCAGCGTTCGCAGGCCGCGTGGGCCAGGTTCAGGTGCAGCCAGAGAAACTGCTCGGGGTCTTCGGGTTCTTGCAGGCATTGCAGGGCGGTGGCCGAATCGATTTCCTCGCCGCGTTCGCCGGCGCGAAAGCGAAAGCCATAAAGAAGGCCGAACAGGTCCGAGTCGCGGTGGCTTTGGTCAAGGCTGTGGTTCATGGAGGCTCGCAGGAGTGAAACGCCCGAAACATTTTTTTACAGGTTCGCTTGAGCCGCATCATCTCAAGGCTTTTTGACAGTTTTGTTACGGGTTGGCGTGCCAGGCTCTGTGTCTCGACCTGAAAGGTTCCGGCGGCGAATTGAACGCGATTGCCGGCCTGGTGGTACGCATGATCGGGTGCTTGTGTATCGGGCTGCTGACCAAGGGGATACAGGATAGGTCTCAAGCACGCACTGTTGTTGTCGATGATTGACACAGACATCACCAGAACAGGGAGACTCCCCATGGTCAGCATCACCTCGGTTACCATCACCCCAAGCCTGTCTACCAGCACCGCCACCAAGGCGGCCAGCGCCGACGCGACCACCACCGGTACCGCCGCCACGGCCACCGACACCACCAAGGCCGCAGGCGGCCAGCCGGCGGGTGCCGGTGGTGCGTCGGGCAGCAGCGACAGCTCCAGCTCGGAATCCGATACCGTGAAAGAGCTGCGCAAGCAACTGGCCGAACTGCAGAAGCAGTTGCAGGAACAGGAGCAGGCGATGCAGAAGGCGCAGTCGAGCAATGAAAGCCCTGACGCCAAGGCCGCCGCCGTGGCAAGCGCCGAATCCCAGGTAGCGACGATTTCCGCTTCGTTGCAGACCGTCAGCGCGGCCTTGACCCAGGCCCTGCAGGAGTCCGGTGGCAGCACTTCGGGCGGCACCGTCAACACCACGGCCTGATTACAGGGTGTGATTGTGCAGGTCGGTCACCAGCATGCAGCCCGGCGCATGGGTGATGCACAGCGGCGGGCGTGAGGCCTGTACCACCGATTGCGGGGTCACGCCGCAGGCCCAGAATACCGGGATCTCGTCCTCGGCCACCGGCACGGCATCACCGTAGTCCGGTGTGGCGAGGTCGCGGATGCCGATCAGTGCCGGATCGCCGATATGCACCGGGGCTCCGTGGACATTGGGCATGCGCCCGGTGATCTGGATCGCCCGGATCGCCGCCGCGGCTTTCAGCGGGCGCATGCTGACCACCAGCTTGCCTTGCAGGCGTGCGGTCGGACGGGTGTCGATATCAGTCTGGTACATCGCCACGTTGAGGCCCCGTTCGATATGCCGCAGGCCGATTCCGGCATCCAGCAGCGGTTGCTCGAAGGAGAACGAGCAGCCGATGGCAAAGGCCACCAGGTCGTCCTGCCAGAGCGCGGCAATATCCAGCGGTTCTGCGCTCAACACGCCCTCGCGGTAGACCCGATAACGCGGCACGTCATGGCGGATATCCACGGCCTGCCCGAGGTTGCGCAAGATCGGATCGCCCGGCTCGGTGACGTCCAGCAGCGGGCAGGCCTGGCGATTGAGGGTACAGAAACGCAGGAACTCATCGGCCCAGTCACCCGGCAGGATGACGATATTGGCCTGCACCCGGCCCTGGCCGAGGCCGCTGGTATGGCCCTGATAGCGTCCGGCGGCAATCTGCTGGCGCAGCTCGAACGGCGTGCTGTGGCGCAACTGCTCGAAGGGCAGGACGGGCTGATTCATCGGTACGTCTCCAAGGAACGGGGAGCCCTTTGTAGAAAACCCGGGCAAGGCTGTCCAACCAGAAAATCTGGTGTTGTGAACAAGAAAAGTTGATGACGCAGCTCATCAATTTTTCTTATGCATTGACCAGCTTTTTTCCCGTTTGACGCTGATGCGGCCGGGCGCGAAGAATCCGCTCCACGACGCAGCGCATGGCGTCGGCTCCCCCACGACAACGCCTTCACAACAAAACAACGAGGCGTGTCCGTCACTTTCCTTTGCTGCCGCAGGAACCTCCATGGACAACACCATGACTGACCACGTGCCTTCAGGGACGCGCCGTGCCGGCCCGTTCAGTTGGTACGGCCCACTGAGCAAGAATGAGAAACGCACATTCTGGAGCTGCAAGATCGGCTATGGCCTCGATGGCATGGACACGCAGATGCTCAGCTTCGTGATTCCCACCCTGATCGCCACCTGGGGCATTTCCAAGGGCGAGGCCGGGTTGATCGGTACCAGTACGTTGCTCGCCTCGGCGGCCGGTGGCTGGATCGCCGGGATTCTCTCCGACCGCATCGGCCGGGTGCGTACCCTGCAACTGACGGTACTCTGGTTTGCCTTCTTCACCTTTCTCTGCGGACTGGCGCAGAGCTATGAACAATTGCTGGTGGCGCGAACCCTGATGGGCTTCGGTTTCGGCGGCGAGTGGACGGCCGGTGCGGTGCTGATCGGCGAGGTGATCCGCTCGCAGGATCGCGGCAAGGCGGTGGGCATGGTGCAGGCCGGTTGGGCCCTGGGCTGGGGGCTGACAGCGCTGCTCTATGCCGGATTGTTCAGTTTCCTGCCTCCGGAACAGGCCTGGCGGGCGTTGTTCATGATCGGCCTGGTACCAGCCTTGTTCGTGCTGGTGATCCGTCGGCTGGTCAAGGAATCCGACACCTTCGAGCAGGCCCGCCAGGGGCGCCCGGCCAAGGCTTCACCCTGGGCCTTCTTCGAGATATTCGCCCCGCGGATGCTCAGCACCACTCTGCGTGCCTCGCTGCTGACCACCGGAGCATTGGGCGGCTACTACGCGATCACCACCTGGTTGCCGACCTACCTGAAGACCGAACGCGGCCTGAGTGTGCTGGGCACAGGCGGCTACCTGGCAATGGTGATCGTCGGCTCCTATGTCGGTTACGTGACCAGCGCGCTGCTGACCGATGCCATCGGCCGCAAGAAGAACTTCATCCTCTTTGCCGTGGGTTCGATGGCGATTGTCCTGGCCTATACCCAGTTGCCCATCGACAACACCTGGATGCTCTGGCTCGGCTTTCCCCTGGGTTTCTTCGCCTCGGGCATCTTCGCCGGCATGGGCGCGTTCCTCACCGAGCTGTTTCCCACCCGCATGCGCGGTTCGGGCCAGGGCTTCTGCTACAACGCCGGTCGCTCCATCGCCGCGTTGTTTCCGCTGTTCATCGGTGCCCTGAGTGAAACCTTGCCCATCGGCACCGGTATCGGCGTGTTCGCCGCCGGGGCTTACGGGGTGGTGATTCTGGCGGCCCTGAGCCTGCCGGAAACCCGCGGCCGCCAACTCGAGTCCTGAGCCCCGGCACGCCCGGGCTGCCATGGCCCGGGCCATGACGATCCATCCGTTTTTCACCACATCGGTCGCGAGCCCAACGCCCCCGAGAGGGTCGGCTCGTGCCCGCAAAACAGGAGCACACCATGAAGCACTTCGACGCGTTGTCACGTTCACCACTTTCTATCGGCACTTTGCTCGGCCTCGGGCTGCTCTGCGCGCCAGGCGCCCGTGCGGACTTTATCGCCGACAGCAAGGGCAGCCTGGAGGCGCGCAATTTCTATTTCAATCGTGACTTCCGCCAGACCGGCTCGCGGGAAAAGGCCGATGAATGGGCCCAGGGTTTCATGTTGCGCCTGGAGTCCGGCTTCACCGCCGGGACTCTCGGCTTCGGCATCGATGCCCTGGGCATGACCGGCTTCAAGCTCGACTCGGGACGCGGCACCGCCGGTACCGGCCTGCTGCCGGCCGATCTGTCGAAGGGCGGTTCCCAGGACAGCTACGGCGAACTGGGGTTGACCGCCAAGGTCCGTCTGTCCAACAGCGTGCTGAAAGTCGGAACCCTGCAGCTCAAGGACCCGGTGGTGATTTCCAACGACACCCGGCTGCTGCCCGGTACCTTCAAGGGCGGCTTGTTGAATGTGCAGGAGATCGATCGGCTGAAGCTGACGGCGGGGCAGTTGAGTCAGATCAACTATGTCGACTCCACCGACTACCAGGACATGAGCGCCAACCGTATTGGCGGCGTCAGCGACAAGTTCCAGTTCGCCGGGGCCGACTACCAGTGGTTGCCCAACCTGCTCACCCAGTACCGCTATGGCAAGTTGCAGGACATCTACCAGCAGAACTTCGTCGGCCTGGTACATAACTGGGACCTGGGTTCCGGGCAAGGCCTGAAGACCGACCTGCGTTATGCCCGCAGCAGCGAGGACGGCAACTTTCGGCCACTGGACAACCGCGCCCTGGGGGCGATGTTCACCTATAGCCTCAAGGGCCATGCGCTGGGCCTGGGTTATCAACGCATGAGCGGTGACGATCCGTTCCCTTATATCGGCCACAGCGACCCGTACCTGGTGAACTTCGTGCAGATCGGCGACTTCGCCAATATCAACGAGCGTTCCTGGCAGTTGCGTTATGACTACAACTTCGCCGCCCTCGGCTTGCCTGGCCTGAGCTTCATGACCCGCTACGTCTCCGGCGACAATGTACAACGCACGGTGCCGGGCGAAGGGCGGGAATGGGAGCGCAACACCGATATCGGCTATGTGGTGCAGGACGGGACGTTCAAGGGCGTGGGGGTGAAGTGGCGCAATGCGACGGTGCGTTCGAACTTCGGCAACGACCTGGATGAGAACCGCCTGATTCTCAGCTACACCCTGGCGCTCTGGTAGTCCCCGGGATAACGCTTTTTCATTCGGTTGAACGCAAGCAAAAAAACCGCGCCCTCAGGGTTGAGGGCGCGGTTTTTGCGTAGGCGGGTGGATCACGTGTCTTTCTTTTCACTCTGGAAAGCGGCGGTCTTGGCGTCGAGCTTGACTTCCCATTTCACGCTGTCGGTGCCAGTCAGTTCGACCTCATAGACATAACCGCCGCCGGCGGCGTGGTCCAGTTCGGTGTCGGTGATGGTGGCACCGGGATGCTTGGCCAGGGCGGCCTGGTTGAGCTTCTCGAAATCGGCGATGGCGCCGGACTTGAGCAGCCCGGGAATGTGGTCCGGACGAACGTCGGCCTGGGCGAAACCGGCGGCGAGGGTCAGGGCGGTGGCGGTCAGCAGTGTGGTAAATGGTTTCATCTGGAAGATCCCTTGAGTGAATGACTTCAGTGGGATCAGCTTAGGTGCTGCAACTTAATTCATCCTTAATCCTGGAAACCGGCGCCCAGGGCACCGGTCCATGCGTTGCGCTGGCTCAGTAGCCGTTGGCCTCGAGGATTTGCGGCACGCTCTTCGGTGACGCGCGCTTGAAGTACTTCAGCAGCTCCGAAGCGCGGTTGGTGAAGATGCCGTCGACGCCGGCGTCGAGGACCTTCTTGAAATCCTGCGGCTCGTCGACGGTATAGACGTGCACCAGCAGGCCTTTGTCGTGGGTGTACTTGTTCATCCACGGCTTGACCAGGTCCGAATAGCTCTGGTCGCCACCCTGGGTCAACTCCGCCGACGGGCCGGTACCGATGGCGCCCTGGGCCTTGGCGTAGTCGATCCAGTGCTCGAACTCGGCCTTGTCCTTGGGTTCCTGCCTGGCGTAGTAGGCGGCCTTGGTCTTCTCGCCGGAGTCGGCGAAACTGACCTTCGACTTCGGTTCGATGCTGCCTTCACCGACCCAAAGCAGGAGGATTTTCGGCGTGTCCGGCATTTCCTTCTGCAGCAGTTCCAGGCTGCTCTTCTCGAAGGTCTGCAGGATCACCTTGCCTTTGCCCTGGCCGACCTGGGGCTGTTCCTTGGAGACCACCTTGCTTGCGCTGAGCAGGCCGCGTTCCTGCAGCTTGTTCTTCAGATCATGTTCGATACCGGGGAACTGCTTGGGCTCCTTGGTCTCGATGTACAGACCCGGCTGGTGTTTCGGGTTGGCCTGGGCGATATCGATGATCTGGTCCAGGCTGAGGATCTTCAGGCCGACATAGGCCGGGCGGGCACGCTCCGGATAGGCCTTGTTGAACCAGCTGCCGGCGTCCAGCGTCTGCAACTCGGCCCAGGTGAACTCGTTGGCCGGGCTGTCCTTGCGCTCGGGAAACTTGCTGGCGACGTCGGTGGTACGCGACAGGTTGTTGTCGTGCAAGGCGAAGATCACGCCGTCCTTGCTGCGTTGCAGGTCCATTTCCAGGTAGTCGGCACCCAGGTCGCGAGCCAGGGTGTAGGACGCTGCGGTGGACTCGGGAGCATCGAACGAGGCGCCACGGTGGGCGATCACGGCCGGATGCGGGATACCGTGGGCGGCGGCGACGTTGGCCGAAGCCGTGTTGGCCTGCGCGGTGCTCAGGCCCATGGCCAGCAACAGGCTCACGATCAGGGTGCTTTTGCTGAAGGTAACGGGCATTTCGAATTCCTTTCGTGGAGACGGGGGAACTCCTTTTAACAACTGAATGCTTCAAGTGCTATCGCGAAACCGACATAAAGCTGACATGTGTCGTTTTTTTCGGGCGCAATCGTGATGGAATCTGCAGTACGCTTGAGTCGCAGTTTCCCCGGCAGAGGGAAACGCGCTGCCTGCCTTGTGTGTAAACCACCGACCCATGAGCCTTCCGGCTCGCCAGTGAGGTTTACCATGCGCATCACCTCTGAACTCATCTGCCAGGCCGCCGACCAGCTCCAGGGTTTTGTCGGCCTGAATCGCAAGACCGGCCAGTACCTCGTACGTTTCAGTGAAGATGCCTTCGGCATGGATGTGGCGGATGACGCCATCATCCCGGCCTGCGAATTCGTCTGGCTGCCGGCCGGGGAGAAGACGATGTGCCTTGCCCGGGAAAGGATCCAACTGCTGCTGGACCAGAATATCGACGACCGGATTCAGATCACCGAGCCGCTGCGGGTATATATGCGGCGGGTGGAGATTCCGCAGATTGTCGCGTTGCGCCGGGTGTTGAATACCTGACGCAGCGCCACGCCGGCTATTGCCGCTGGTTGATGCAGGCCGTGAGGAAGGCGCTGACCAGCGGCGGGACCTTGCCTTGCAGCGCTGCCCGTTCCGGTTGGAACAGCGTCGCGACAAAAAACGGATGACGCTTGAGCTCGACCGCGCGCAGATCGCCCTGATCGTCGTGACCGCTGGCCTGCAAATCACCGTCGAGCAGGGCGGTCTCGAAGGCGGGGTTGATGCCGTAGCGGCAGTGGTAACCCTCATGGGTTCGCGGGCTGCCGTAGGCCTTGGCGATACGTGTAGCTTCGAGCAAATTGATGCTGCCGTTGGCTTCCACCAGCGAGCAGCTCAGCGGTGAGATGACCGTACACGGCGAGTCCGGTGCTTCTTCGCCATGTTCTGCGTCGGCCCAGCCAAGTACATGGCGGGCATATTCGAGAATTGCATACTGGAAACCGGCACAGGTGCCGAGGTAGGGGTGTTGCTGTTCGCGGGCATGGCGGATCACCCGCAATGCACCTTCGAGGCTGCGGTACGGGCTGGCCGGGACGCACCAGAAACCGTCGAAGGCCGAGAGATCGGTCTGCGCATCGATACTGTCGGTTGCCAGCCAGTGCGCTTGCACCGTCAAGTCGACGGCTTCGGCGGCCAGTTGCAGCGCTATGGGTATGGCCTGGTGGGCCGTGACCTGCGGATCGTGATCGCCGACCAGGGCAATGCGCAGACGAGGTTGAACGGACATGAGCGTCCCTCTGGCTTGTTGATTCCTGAAGGTGACTATAAGGTGGCGTCAGCGCATTCAATATAGGCATTTACCCAAATGAACAATGCACCGATGCACTATCGATTGGAGCATGCCGACCTGTCCCTGATTCTCGCGCTGGTGCGGGGCCGTTCCCTGGCGCGGGCAGCCGGGTTGCTCAAGGTTGACGTGTCGACGGTGTTCCGTTCGGTGCGGCGGTTGGAAGCGGCCCTGGGCCAGACCCTGTTCGAGAAGAGTCGGGCCGGTTATCTGCCCGGCAGCCTGGCGCAATCCCTCGCGGAGCAGGCGGAGCGTGCCGAACAGGCGCTGGAGGCGGCGTGTATCAGTATCGAGCAGGGCGGCGAGGTGATCAGCGGGACGGTGCGCCTGACCTGTACCGATTCGGTGTTGCAGAGCCTGCTGCTGCCGGCATTGGCGCGGTTCATGCCGGCTTACCCGGCGCTGACCCTGGAACTGAGCACGTCCAACGATTTCGCCAACCTGAGCCGACGTGACGCGGATATCGCCGTGCGCCTGACGACTTCCCCGCCGGAGCATCTGGTGGGACGCTGCCTCGGGCCGGTGAGCTATCGCGTGTGTGGCAGCGCCGCCTATCTACAGGCCGCCGGCCATGAGGATCTGCAGCGGCTGGCGTGGATCGCGCCGGATGACTCACTGCCCGATCATCCGACCGTCACCTGGCGTCGCCAGCACTTGCCCGGCGTGCGCCCGGCTTACCGCTGCAACAGCATATTGTCGGTGGCCGAACTGGCACGGGCCGGATTGGGGGTCGCGGTGTTGCCGGGCTTCATGATCAACGAAGCGCAGGGCATGCGTGTGTTGGACGGGTCCGTATCCTGTCACGAATCGGCCTTGTGGCTGCTGACCCGCCCGGATTGCCGCGCCTTGCGCTCGGTGGTCACGCTGTTCGACGAACTGGCCCGGTCAATCAGTCTCTAACCGTCTGTCCTCAGGGCTTGCGCACGAAATGCTCGTGCATTTCCGAGGTCAGGTTCTCGATGCGCTCGGTCAGTTGCTTGGTCATTTCCGTCAGGCGGGTGTTCTGCTCCAGCAGTTCCATCAGTTGCGCAGTGTTTTGCGCGGCAGCCGCCTGGCGCTCGGTGTTGGCGATGGCCAGGGCTTCGCGGTGCTGGGCGTCGGCATCGGACTGGGCCTTGTCGCGGGCGGCCTGGCGCGTCTGGGCCAGCAGGATCAGCGGCGCGGCATAGGCCGATTGCAGGCTGAAGGCGAGGTTCAGGAGGATGAACGGGTAGACGTCGAAGTGGGTGATGCCGGTGATGTTGAGCACCACCCAGAGCACCACGATCAGGGTCTGGGCGCCGAGAAAGGTCGGTGTGCCGAAGAAGCGCGCAAAGGCTTCGGCCTTCAACGCAAAGCTGTCATTGCCAAAGGTCGGGCCCAGGTGTGCGTGGGGGCGATGGAAGCGCAGGTGATCGACTTTTTCTTCAGCTTTTACTTCGACTGTATCGGCGGTCATGGGGCACTCTTCAAGGCATGGAATCAGGGCTCACTATAGACCTGTCGCACCGTGGCAAGTGCCCACCCTGGCGTTTCTTCATCAATGTCCCTTGTCGTTGGCGAACATGCTGACCGCCTGCACGGCATTGCTGGCACCGTCGCGGATCTGCAGGATCACCGTGCCGGCCTCGTCCGCCAGGCCGACGCCCTTGGCCGCCCGGTCACGGGTGCCGTTCATGCTGTGGATGGCCTGCTGGGTTTCGTTCTGGATCATGTCGATCATGCTGGAAATCTCGGCGGTCGAACCGCTGGTGCGGGCCGCCAGCAAGCGCACTTCATCGGCGACCACGGCAAACCCACGCCCCTGCTCGCCGGCCCGTGCCGCTTCGATCGCGGCATTCAGGGCCAGCAGGTTGGTCTGGTCGGCAATCCCGCGAATGGTGTTGACGATGGCGGTAATCTGCTCCGAGCGCTCGCCCAGCTTGGCGATCAGCGCGGAGGAAGCCTCGATGTTCGAGGCGATCTCGCGCATCTCGGTGGCGGCCTGCTGGATCACCCCGGTGCCTTGTTCGGCGACTTTGCGGGTCTCGACCGAGATGTGATAAGCCTCGCTCGCGCTCATGGCGTCCTGAGCGTGCTTTTCGACCCGCTGGGTCACGTCAGAGGCGAACTTGACCACTTTGCACAACCTGCCGCTGGCGTCGTACACCGGGTTGTAGCTGGCCTCCAGCCACACGGTCTGGCCGCGCTTGGTCACGCGTTCGAACTGGCCGCTGAAGAATTCACCCTGGTTCAGACGACGCCAGAAGTCCTGGTAGTCGCTGCTGCCGACGGTGGCCGGCGTACAGAAGACCCGGTGGTTCTTGCCCTGGATTTCGGCCTGGCTGTAGCCCATCAGGTTGAGGAAGTTCTGGTTGGCGCAGATCACCGTGCCGTCGGGGGTGAACTCGATGGCGGCCATGGCCCGGTCGATGGCCTGCAACTTGCCGTTGGCTTCGCTTTCCTGCTGCATCTTGATGGTCACGTCCAGCGCGTACTTGACGATTTTCACCACACTGCCGTTTTCATCGCGAATCGGGTTGTAGCTGGCTTCCAGCCAGATATTGCGGCCATCGGCCGCGACGCGCTCGAAAGTACCAGCCTCGAACTGCCCGGCTTTCAGGCGCGACCAGAGCTGGTTGTATTCGGTGCCGCGGGCGTAGGCCGGTGTGCAGAACAGGCGATGGGGTTGGCCAAGGACCTGCTCCTGGCGATAGCCGGTGGTCTTGAGGAAATTATCGTTGACCCGCAGGACCGTGCCGTTGAGGTCGAATTCGATGACGGCCATGGAACGGTCGATGGCGGCGAGCAGGTGGGCTTGTTGATCGATGGTCTGTTGCAGGGTCTGCAGGGCTTTCTTGTGCGCGGCAAAAAACATGGCGTTCGCTCGGAGAAGGGATAACGTTGGGGTCGATCCCTGTCGAGGCCCGATTCACCCTGTGGGAAAGGGGACCGGTTGCCAGCGTTCCGTAGGTGGCACTTTGCCCCTATCGTTATACAAAACGGCCTGGAGTTGTACAAAAATCCGCCGTACGGCTTTTTGTCCAAGGTGAACGGGCGTCAGGCGGAGTTGGCGAGGAACTCGCTGGAGGGCTCGGCGCTCGCGTCGTCGGCACTGCTGACCTTGTTGCGCCCGGTGTTCTTGGCCATGTAGAGCGCCTTGTCGGCTTCGTTCAGCCACGCGCCGGCATCCTTGAAGTCCGCGCGGCAGGGCGCCAGGCCGATACTCAGGGTGACCCGCAGCTCCGGCACTTCTTCGCTGCGATAGTTGCTGAACACCTCGCGCAGGCGATTCATGACCTCGTCGGCCTGGTCCAGTGAGATGTCCGGCAGGATCACGCAAAACTCGTCACCGCCATAACGCCCGGCCAGGTCGTGTTCACGCAGGTTGGCGCGCAGGTCCCGGCTCAACTGGCGCAGCACGCTGTCGCCGATCAGGTGGCCGTAGGTGTCGTTGATGTTCTTGAAGTGGTCGATGTCGATCACGGCGATCGTTGCCCGACATTGCGCTTGCCGGCATTTGTGGAACTTGACGTGCAGCAGGTCTTTCCAGGAGCCGTGATTGAGCAGGCCGGTCAGGCTGTCGGTACGGCTCAGGGCGCTCAGGGCGCGTTTGTGCTCGGCCAGCTTGATCGCGAGCTTGAAGCAACCCATGCCGATGACCATCGGGTACAGGACCAGCACTGGCAGGCAGGCATAGATCTGCAGTTGAGTGGTCACCGGGTTGAACGCAGGTGTGAAGATCAGCCAGGACACCAGGATCCCCAGCGCTTGCGCGGCCACGCCCTGGGCCATCAGTCGCGGGCCACCGGCGGCGACGTTGTGCATGGTCATCAGCGAGAGCATGTTGACGGTGACCAGCGGATTGAACTGCATGGTCGCCGCCCAGAACCCGCCCATCAGTGAATCGATCAGGATATTGCGTCGTTCGGTGCGGTAGGGGTAGCTGGAGTGGCGGGCCACCCGATAAGCCAGGTGCGGCCAGGCCACGGCATTGATGATCAGCAGGACCCAGATCCAGGCTGGCATCGACAGGGGAGCGATTGCGGCGATCACGCTGAAACAACCGATGCCAACGCCTACCGTACGGGGTAGGTAAATGCGTCTGGCAAACGACTGGCCTTTGCCACGTTGGATTTCCATAGGTCTATGCGCCACTTTTTCTTTATCTGAACACAAAAGCTGTGTTCTGCACGGAACGGCCGTTCATCGGATAAGCAAGATGAATATTGTCGAGCATTCCGTAAAGAATAATCAGTGTCCTTCCAAGCCATTTCTAAGGTCTGGAAGGTGATTCAGGCGTCTGCGCCGGCTATTTGACGATTTCGTAGCCAGCGAGGAACAGATCCAGCGCCGATTCTATGACGCGGGTCTGGGTGGGGATATCCAGCGGTGGCTGGCCAAGGGTGATCTGCGGCCAGAAGGCGAAGGCCTTGAGTAACCCGTGAAGCTGTTGGGCGGCAAATTCCGGATCGACTGCCTTGAAGGTGCCGTCGGCCTGGGCATCGCGGATCCACTGTTTGAAACCTTCTTCCCGTTCGGCCAGACGCGAGACCATATCCTGCGCGCGCTCGGGTGCATGAATGGTGGCGGCGATCGCCACCCGGGCCAGATCGAGGAAGTTGCCGTCATTGAGCAAGCGCATTTTCAGTGTCAGCAAGTCGCGCAACTGGTCACGCAGCGGCCGCTGCGGGTGATAGGACATATCCAGTTGCGCGGCACTGCTGGCCCACAGTCGGTGGAGGATTTCCGCGAACAGCTCTTCCTTGCTCGGGAAGTGGTTGTATACCGTGCGTTTGGAAACCCCGGCGATGGCGGCAATCCGGTCCATGCTGGTGACCTCGAAACCGTCGGCGCGAAAGGCCTCGATGGCGGCCTGGATAATGGCTTCGCGTTTACGATCGGTCAGGCGCAGGGGAGCAGTCATGGGCAGGCTTCAAAAGGGTTGATAAAAATTACACTCGGCAGTTTACTTGTCGGGCGCTTTGTTGCAAGCTAGAAACTACACTGTGTAGTGTAGTTTGTTTTTTGCAACATCACCGGATCAAGGCTTGCGTGCGGCGGCCATCGATCACTCCGTACTGAACATGGGAACTGCGCTGGGTTCCCGGGAGTCACCCTGACATGGCTATTCGTTCGCGCACTTCCGACAAATCCTCGTCCTTGCGAGAGCAGGGGCAGTTTCGCAACCTCGCTCCGACGCCCCAGGGCGGCCTGGGCAAGACCTTGGGCATCTTCTGGAAAATGCTCTTCCAGAAGCCGCGCAATACCCGTCCGGCGAGTCGCGTTCCGGTGGCTGCGCTGAGCCGTGAGCAACTGTTGGCCGCGCCCGACTTCAGCGTATTTCGCCTCGGCCATTCGACCTTGCTGCTCAAGTTGCACGGCAAGTTCTGGTTGACCGACCCGGTGTTCGTCGAGCGCGCCTCGCCGGTACAGTGGGCCGGACCGAAGCGTTTCCATCAGCCGCCGATCAGCCTGGAAGAACTGCCGCCTATCGAGGCGGTGATTCTATCCCACAATCACTACGACCATCTGGACTACAAGACGGTCCTGCAACTGGCCGAGAAGACCGAGCATTTCCTCGCGCCGCTGGGCGTGGGTGATCAGTTGGTCAAGTGGGGCATTCCCGCCGGGAAGGTGCAGCAGTTGGACTGGTGGGAGGAAACCACGGTCGACGGCATCCGTTTCGCGGCCACGCCGTCGCAGCATTTTTCCGGACGCACGCTGTTCGACAACAACCAGACCCTGTGGGCGTCCTGGGTGATGATCGTCGATGATGTGCGGATCTTCTTCAGCGGTGACAGCGGCTATTTCGATGGCTTCAAGCAGATCGGCGAGCACTATGGGCCGTTCGACCTGACCCTGATGGAAACCGGTGCCTACAACGTCGACTGGCCCCATGTGCACATGCAGCCTGAACAGAGCCTGCAGGCTCACCTGGATCTGAAGGGCCGCTGGTTGCTGCCGATCCACAACGGTACGTTCGACCTGGCATTCCATGCCTGGCATGAGCCGTTCGACCGGATTCTGGCCTTGGCCTGGGAGCGGAATGTCGCGATCACCACGCCGCAGATGGGCGAGGGATTCAACCTGCTGCAACCCCATCGTGGCCGTGCCTGGTGGCTGGATGTCGAGCAAACGCTGAACGCCGAATTACCAGCCGACGTTCGTCAAGGCGTCTGACTTCCACCGTCGACTTTTGGCTCGACCCGCAATGACCTGTGTCCGGCGCTTCTTACGGAAGCGCCCATTAGGATGACCGGCGCCAGTGAAATGGATCACTGGCATCTGGTTTGATCAGGACACGATTCATGTCTTTACCGTTCAAAAAATGTGCTTTGGCGCTGGCTCAGATCGCCTTGTCGAATGCGCTGTACCTGATTCCGGCAACCAGCCTGGCTGGCCTTTGCGAGGCGGATGTTGCCGCTCCGTTATCGTCGACTCGGGACGGTGCCTTACAGGGTGCCGAATATTTGAGTGCCGGTGAGGTTGCCGACAGGTTGGCGCAAGGCTGTTTCACCTCGGTGGCGCTGGTTCAGCACCTGAATGAGCGTATCCGCCGTCTCGATAAAAAGATGATTGAAGAGCGCGCGATCAACGCTGTCCTTGAACTGGACCTCGAGGTGTTGAGCGTTGCCCAGGGACTGGATGAAGAGCGTCGGCAGGGCAAGGTCCGTGGTCCGTTGCATGGTGTACCGGTGCTGCTCAAGGACAATATCGAAACCGCCGATGGCCTGCAGACCGCTGCCGGCTCACCGGCCATGATCGGCCAACCGGCGCCACGTGATGCTTTTATCGTCGCCAGGTTGCGCGAAGCCGGGGCGATCATCCTGGGCAAGACCAACATGAGTGAGTGGTCGAACTTTCGCGGCGACGACCTGCCCGACGGTTGGAGTGGCAGGGGTGGGCAGACGCACAATCCCCACAAACTCGACGGTGAGGTCTGTGGCTCCAGTTCGGGTTCGGCCGCCGCCGTTGCCGCCGGTTTTGCGCCACTGTCGCTGGGCACCGAAACCATGGGTTCGATCATCTGCCCGTCTTCGAAAAACGGTGTCGTAGGGCTGAAGCCTTCGGTGGGCCTGTTGAGTCGCACGGGTATTGTTCCGGCATCTCGCGAACTCGACAGCGCCGGCCCGATCACCCGTTCGGTGCGTGATGCCGCCTTGATGCTCAATGCCATGGTCGGTCTTGATCCGCAGGACCCGGCCACCGCCCAGGTTCCGGTAGCGAAGGACTACAGCGCGCTGCTGAAAGAGGATGCGCTAAAGGGCAAGGTCATCGGTTATCCGAGTCGTTTCCAGCCAGGTAGCGAGGGTCTGGCGGAGCATCCGCGGTTTGCCGGGGCGATGGCTGCCATGAGGGCGGCGGGTGCGCAACTGGTGCCGGTGGATTTGCAGCCCACCGACTGGAGTGAGGGGCAAATGACGCGTGTGAATCGGTTGTTCGACATGTCGATCAAGCGCGTCCTGCCGGATTATCTCGCCAGTCGGCCGGGCCTGCCGGTTCTCACGTTGCAGGCGTTGATCGATTACAACGAAAACCATCCGGCAGAGGAAAACCATAATCAGGATCTGTTGAAACGGGCCAATGCGTTGGAGTTGGATGAGGACGAATACCTGAAACTTGTCGCGGAGCTGGGTGGGGAAGCCCGAGCAAATATCGATGGCCTGTTGGCCACGCATCGTCTGGATGCGTTCCTTGGCGACCCACACCCATGGGCATTTCTGGAGTTCGCCAGCGCGGCGCTGGCCGGATACCCGAATATTACCGTGCCTTCGGGGCTGGATGCCGAGGGCATGCCTACCTGGGTGCACTTCTTCGCCGGTCGCTGGAGCGAAGCCGAGTTGCTGGCGATCGCCTATGGCTATGAGCAGGTTTCCGCCAATCTGGTTCACCCGGTTCTGCCCTGACCTTGCGCAGGGAAGTGAGCAAGCCCGTTGGCGGGCTTGCTCCTGGGGCTCAGGCTCCGGTCAGGTAACGTTGTGCCGGCCGGCTATGGGACAGGTTCGGTGCCAGCGCCAGTCGGGCCTGCTCATAGGCTTGCCAGTCGGCGATATCCGGCAGCGACGGAATGGTCACCAGTTCTCCCAGGGCCAGGCCGGCGAGGGCGGCATCGACCATCTGCTCGGTGCTCATGACGATTTCTGTCGGCAGGTGCTGGATCGAAATACCGGCGACATCCCAGAACTCGGTACTGGTGGCGCCGGGCAGGACGGCCTGGAGCTTGATGCCCTTGTCGCTCAATTCATGGTGCAGGGACTGGGTGAAGGCCAGCACATAGGCCTTGGTCCCGCCATACACCCCGTTGAGCAGTTGCGGCGCGAGGGCGACGATGGAGGCGATATTGACGATCGTCCCTTCACCACGGGCCACGAAGCTGGCAGCGGCGGATTTTGCCAGGCGGGTGAGGGCGACGACGTTCAGTTGAATCATCGCATCCATCTTGGCCTGGTCGGACTCCAGCAGTGGCGATGCAGCACCCACCCCGGCGTTGTTGATCAGGACACGAATGCGGCTGTCGGTCTCCAGGATATGAGCGACGCGGGCCAGGTCGCGGTTGTCATTCAAGTCGGCCTGGACCACTTCGATGTTGCGCTGGGTTTCCTGGCCGAGGCGCAAGGCCAGTTTTTCCAGGCGCTCACGATTGCGGGCGACGAGGATCAGGTCATGGCCGCTGCGAGCCAGACGATCGGCATACAGGGCGCCGATGCCGGAGGAGGCGCCAGTAATCAGGGCTACGCCCGGGTGGGATGCTTGAGTCATGAGGAGTCTCCAGAATGGCCGGCGAGATGTCGGCGTTGCTGGAAGCAAGATTATGGTGGTAATTTATTGTCAGCAATGTCAGATATCCCACCTTTCAGGACATGCTGGAGAGCCCTTCCATGATCAGCGTCGGCATTATTCTATTTCCTGGCTTCCAGTCGCTGACGCTGGCGACCGGCGCTGTCTTCGAACATGCCAACCTGCAAGTGGAGCGTGAGGTCTACCAGGTCGACCTGATTTCCGAGCACGGTGGCGTGGTCAGGAGCTCCATGGGTTTTGGCGTCGAGACCAAGCCGTTCGGTGCGCAGGCGTACGACACCTTGCTGGTGGTGGGCGATAACGATCTGGTGCCCGGGGCATGTGGCTTGATTGACTATCTGCGTGATGCGCCGGCCTTTGCCCGGCGCATCACTTCGGCCTGCACCGGCTCTTTTCATCTGGCCGCGGCCGGTCTGCTGGAGGGGCGACGGGCGACGACCCACTGGTATCACGCACGGATTTTCCGGCAGCGTTATCCCGGTGTCCGGCTTGAAGAAGACCGAATCTTCACCGTGGACGGGCCGATCTGGACCTCGGCCGGGATGACCGCCAGTATCGACCTGGCCTTGGCCCTGGTAGAACAGGACCTGGGTGTGGAGGTGACTCGGGAGCTGGCCCGTACGCTGGTGGTCTATCACCGCCGGGCGGGTGGGCAGTCGCAGTTTTCCGCGCTGCTGGCCCTGGATGCCAAGTCAGATCGTGTGCAGAGCGCCCTGGCTTTCGCCCAGGAGAACCTGCGCGAGGACTTGTCCGTCGAGCAGTTGGCGCAGGTGGCGCATCTCAGCCCCCGGCAGTTCAGCCGCCTGTTTCGTGCGGAAACCGGCCAGTCCCCGGCCAAGGCCATTGAACACCTGCGCCTGGAGGCAGCCCGGCTGATGATGGAGTCGGGCTGGCACTCCATCGATATCGTCGCCCGTGACACCGGATTCGGCGATGCCGAGCGCATGCGCCGGGCTTTCCTGCGGGCTTACGGACAGCCGCCGCAGGTCATACGCCGGTCGCTGCAATTGCAGCTCTAGAAAGCAACCGGTCTATGCTGATGTTTGAGACAGGATGTGCTCAGGAATCCGCATGGCCTACAGAATCCACCTCTTCGGGGCCTCGGGCTCCGGCACCACGACTCTCGGCCAGGCGCTGGCCGGGCGCCTGGGCATCGCGCATTTCGACTCGGACAACTTCTACTGGCAGCCCAGCGAACAGCCTTTCAGTTGCAGGCGTCCACGGGACGAACGGATACGCCTGTTACGCGAGCAACTGAGCGAGCACAACAGCTGGACGCTTTCCGGTTCGCTGTGTGGGTGGGGTGACGCACTGATCCCGGTGTTTACCCACGCCATTTTCGTCCGGCTGGACCCCGAGGTCCGTCTGCAACGCCTGCGATGGCGAGAGTTCCAGCGCTACGGTGCGCGAATCTATCCGGGTGGTGAGCGTTTTCTTGCCACGCAGACCTTTCTGGAATGGGCCGCCGGTTATGACGCGGGTGACCACGGCACCCGCAGCCTGAAACGTCATGAGACCTGGATCAAGGAGCTGAGGTGTCCGCTGTTACGGGTGGACTCCACGCATTATCCGGTAGACGCCCTGGTCGAACGTGTGATCGAAGAGCTTGAACGGGCACCTATAGCCCGCTGACGTCAGCGATCTGCTCAAGCCATCCTTGGTCCCTCTGCCGTTCAGGTGAGCATGCCTCGCTTATTCGATCATCTCGAAATCTTCGCGTTTGATCGGGTCCGGTGTGCAGCCGCGAATATTCATCCCGCGACCTGGCGCAAAGCCCGGGAAAAACACCAGGCCCTCGGCTTCCAGGCGAAAGGCCAGGGCCAGGCGGGTGACATCCTTGAGAGGCTCACCAGCTTCGAAACGCTGGATGGCGGCCACCGAAACCCCGGACTCCTGGGACAACTGCTCATGACTCCAGCCCAGCATGACGCGGGCCTGGGCGCAGTGCCTCGGCGTGAATTGATGAAGCACGATGCGTTCGGCGGTGGTCCTTGGCACTGAAAGGCTGGCTGGGCAGGACATGCTGTTCTCCGGTATCGATCAGGATGAAATGTACTGTGTTTTTGTACAGTTGTTTGCGCGCCTGATCAAACGGTTTTTCGGGATTCCGATTATCGGTAGGGGAGTCGAGATGATTCGGGATCCCCCTCCTGCGCTGCCGTCGATGCTTGTTCCGTGGTGTTAGTCTTCTACCGCTGCTTCCCGGCAGCCTTCAAACATAGTCCGGATGTTCGGCCCCCAGGCACAACAGGCATTGTCGTTGTGCGTGGCCGTGATCGGAGCCCATCAGCGCTGATGGGCTCTATCGCTATAGCAATCATCCGGGAGATGTATGAACCAGGTCTTTATTCCGGCACCAGGCGTCGGGCGTGCCCAAGCCCTGCCTGAGCTGCCAGCCAATGCGCAACTGGACCGCTTTGTCCGCGAGCGCGGCATGTTGTTGCCCGACCCCTCCGAGCTGGCCGCCAGCTTGATTCGCCAGCATGCCAAGTCTCAGTGGCGCCTGGATCTCGATCCCGATCAGACGGTGCTGGTCAATCTGCATTATCGCCGTCAGGGTAATGCCGGAACCATCGGCCAGGTGATGTACCAGCAGACGCTGACCCAGGCCATGCTCTCCAATTATCAGGAGGGCAATCATTTCGTTCAGCGTCAGTTCCCGGCGACCTTCCAACTGGCCCCCGAGATCACACCGGTCGCAAAACTGCCGGAAGTTCATCCCAATCCGCTGGATGTCGACTACCTGAAGACGCACTACCACGACTATCACGGTATTTATCGGCGTGTGGTGCCACAGCGCTATGGCCCTGACACGCAGCTCGACATCGACCCACGGGACTTCCAGCAGTTTGTCTGGGATACGGATTTCTACAAGCGCTACACGTCCCGGCAAGACGCCTACTGGCGCACGCATTGTCAGGATTATCGCGATTTGCTCAAGTGCGCACTGCTCAAGGCCGCGGACTTGCAGTGGCTCGAAGGCACACTGAAGTGGGAGGACCGCAGCCTGGTCTGGCGAGCCGCCGGGCTCAATCCCCAGCAGCGCTGGCACGAACTGAGTGTCGCGCAGATACAGGCATTGGCGGCGCCCGGGGCTGATTGCAATGTTGCCCTGCTGACGATCTACGGATACAGCGCAACCGACCTGGCGGTGTTTTGCGACCAGGCCTTTGGCCGGGTGGTGCTGTATATCCCGGGCAATGCTTCGCCCCTGCACGGTTTCGCCGAGATCGACTTGATGAGGGCATGGCTGGCGCGCCAGGCCGGGGTTGTGGCATTGCGACAGATGTTGGCCAGTCATTTCGAGCTGCGCGATCGCCCCGACGGTTCCACCTATCGCGGCCTGATGGGCGCCTTGCTTGGTGTGTCCAGATACCCGCAGGAGCAAGCGGTTTTTGCCGACGCCGGCTGGAACCCCCAGCGCCATATCGGTACCGACCAGGTTATTTCCGGGGATGTGTTTGTCCATCTGCGCGATTTGCAGCGGCGTCGCGCGGTGCGTGATATCGACCTGATCATCCGCAGTGATGCCAGTGTGATCAGGGCCTTCTGGCGTGACTGTATCGAGTCCGCGGCAAATGCCGCGGGGGCGCTGGCGCTGGCCTTTCCCGAATTCGAGCTGGTGGCCGGGTTGCTCGGTTTGGCCGAGTCGGCAATCGGCGTTGAGCAACTGGTTGAAGCCGACTCCACGGACGAGCGGGTGGCTGGGGCGGGGCGGGTCTTCTTCGGTTTGCTCAATGCGGTGCCATTGGTTGCCCGAGGTGTTCCGGGAGGAGAGGCGAAGGTGCCCGAAGCGCCCGCCCGGGCCTTGCCGGATCAGTTGGCCGTGTCACCGACAACACCTGCCGAATCGGTGTCGCCGCTGGAGTCGACACTGCCCGTTGCGGCTGGCGTGCCCAGTAGCGATCGTCTGAGTCTGGGGCAGGAACGCATTATCCGTTCGCATGCCGTCAGCGGAGTCTCGCTCGAGGGGCTCAAGCCCAATGCCCTGGGGATTTACCAGGTCGGTGAGCACAGCTTCTATGTGCGCTATACCGATCCTGAGGGGTATGCGGGGATCTATGAGATACGTAGCGATTTCAAGTTGCGCGACGACACTGTGCGGTTGATCGATCCGATGACGCGCAAGACCCTCGGGATCAGCCTGCGCCGTGGAAAACCCCTTAGGCTGCCAGGCGCGGGGCTCAATCCACAGTGGGATCCGGAATGGGAAATCTACCTGCGCGGGTCGGCTCACGAAACAGGGGGCGCCCAGGGCGATCAGTTGCCAGCGCACTCAGGTGCCGGCTCATCGGAGGCCGCGCCGCTCGAGCCGCCGTCGCCACAAAGCCCGGTGGACTCGTCGGCCTCCGATTCGGACAGCGTCAGTTCCGCTGACGATTACACCCCCTATGACGACAGCGAACTGCTGCTCGATAACCCGTTCAAGTCCGGCATCACCCTTCCGCCAGGGGCTCACTTCAACAGTCGCGGCATGATCGAGAGAACGGATTTCGACGAATTGTTTCGCGTCGAGAAAGCGCAGCGTGTCGAACGCCGTGGCGACCCGCTGGAGTATGGGTTCAGATCCTCGAACTTCTTTGGTGGGGTACCGAAGATGCTCGATGGCGAGGTCCTGATCGTCTCCCGGACCCGCGCCGGGGCCGAGGCTTACGGCAGTTCCGAGTTTGGCCATGGGGAATATCAGTGCTACCGGATCGACGCCAAGGGCTTGCCCGCCGTCTCCTATACGGAAAACCTGCAGTACAACGCGGACTTCACCCGTCTGCGTCAATCAGCCGACGACGACCCCCAAGGTGCCTTGAACTTTGATGAGGTGCATGTAGCCAACGCTGCCCTGGGCCATAGGCGTATTACTTACGCGGGTTGAAGGTCTGCCCCCGTCACCAGCGTGGGCATGCAGCCGGTGATGCTCTGCGTCACAGAAGCGGACGCAGAGCGTCCATAGCGGCGTTCCCACGCGGAGCGTGGGAACGATCGGACTATTCGTGCAGGACGAAGATCAATCCCAGCTCAACGCGCCGCCAGTCTGGTACTCGATCACGCGGGTCTCGAAGAAGTTCTTCTCTTTCTTCAGGTCCATGATCTCGCTCATCCACGGGAACGGGTTGGTGGTGCCCGGGTATTCTTCCTTCAGGCCGATCTGCGACAGGCGACGGTTGGCGATGAACTTGAGGTAGTCCTCCATCATCGCCGCGTTCATGCCCAGCACGCCGCGGGGCATGGTGTCGCGGGCGTATTCGATTTCCAGCTGGGTGCCCTGCAGGATCATCTGCGTGGCTTCTTCCTTCATCTCGGCATCCCACAGGTGCGGGTTTTCGATCTTGATCTGGTTGATCACGTCGATACCGAAGTTCAGGTGCATGGATTCGTCGCGCAGGATGTACTGGAACTGCTCGGCAACGCCGGTCATCTTGTTGCGCCGGCCCATGGACAGGATCTGGGTGAAGCCGCAGTAG
>NZ_JACAPR010000011.1 GCF_013385635.1 Pseudomonas gingeri | reverse complement strand
GGACAAGGGCGAGATCGTCGAGCAGGCGGCGCCGAACGACTTCTTCGACAATCCGCAGAACGAGCGGACCAAGTTGTTCCTCAGCCAGATCCTGCATTGATTCCCACAACGCTTGCTCAGTGCTCGTTTATCCGCGTATTGCCGTCTTGATGAAACTGACCGCAAAACGGTTTCATCAAGACGGCAACGCCGCTGTGCTAGTTTTTCCGGCGCGGACAACCCGCACCGGTTTCATCAAGCACGCGTTGAGAAAGAGCATGGCACGAGTTTCCGCAGGTACGGCAGCATGGGTATTCGGCATTCCAGTGGCACTGCTCGCCACGCTGTCGAGCGCTGCCTCGACAGCCAAGGCCGAGCCAACCGTCATGAGCCTCTGCCAGCCGGTAGCCACAGCAGCATCCGCGCCACTGCTGGCCGCCTGGGCAAGCCCCTTGACTGGCTGGTGTCCTATGCAAACGGGCAACGCAGTCACCAGGAGTTCGTCCATACCACGGTGAAGTTCGACCGCGACCGCACTCAAGTCGGAGAGTCCGGATACAGCGTCACCCTTTGTGCCGAAAGCCCACTTATCCCAGAGGTTATCGGCATGCTCCACGGTAAAACCGCACTGATCACCGGCGGCTCGTCAGGCATCGGCCTGGCGATTGCCGCCGATGTTCGCCGCCAGGCCGACATGCAATCGGTACGCGAGCAGGTCGAGCTGGCGTTCGGCAGCCTCGACATCCTGTTTGCCAACGCCGGGGTCGCCTATGGCACGCCGCTGGCGAGCACCGACGAGGCGATGATCGACCAATTGCTGGCGGTCAATGTCAAGGGCGTCTATTTCGCCGTACAGGCCCTGGTGCCACTGATGCCCAAGGGCGGTTCGATCATTCTCAACACCTCCTGGCTCAACCAGATCGGCGCCCCGGGCCGCTCGTTGCTGTCGGCGTCCAAGGCCGCGGTGCGCTCCTTCGCCCGGACCCTGTCCGCCGAGCTGCTGGACCGGCAGATCCGCGTCAATGCCGTCAGCCCCGGTTCCATAGCGACCCCGCTGCATCGCCAGGCGGGGCAGACACAGGAGGCGTTCGAGGCCTATGCGGCCAAGGTCGGCGGCCAGGTGCCCGCCGGCCGCATGGGCTTGCCGGAGGAAATCGCCGAGGCGGTCTGCTTCCTGGCAAGCGACCGCTCGCGCTATATGCTCGGAGCTGAAATGGTCATCGACGGCGGCCGGGCGGAGTTGTAGTCCATGACTCAAACGCCGATGGCCGGGGACACTTGCTCAAGTAACCAGTCACGAAACGCCTGGATCTTCGCCAGCCCTTCCGCCTCTGGGCGATAGACGATGTAATAGGCGAACGCCAGCGGGTGGCTGGCTTCGCCAAAGGGGCGGATCAGCCGCCCGGCCGCCAGGTCTTCACGCAACATCACGCTACGTCCCAGGGCCAACCCCTGGCCGTCGATGGCCGCTTGCAGTACCGCCGCCGAATTGTTGATGCGCAACCCGTGCTCGGCATTGATATCACCGTATCCCGACGCATCGAGCCAGGTGCGCCATGTCGGGTAGGCCGGGTCGCCGGCCATCGACAAGTCATGGATCAATGTCGCCTCAACCAGTCTCGCCGGCGGCAATCGCCCGTTCTCCAGCAGTGGATAACCGGGCGCGCAGACCGGGTACATTTCCTCGTCCATCAGCTTGATCGCCGTCAGTCCCGGCCAGCGTCCGGCGCCGTATCGAACGCCGATATCCATGCCTTCGGCAATGAAATCCAGCGGGCGCAGGTTGGTGTCCAGCAGCACATCGGTCTGCGGATGGGCCAGCTGGAAACGCTCGATGCGCGGCAACAGCCACTTGGCGGCAAACGCCGGGCTCACCGTCACGGTCAGGCCGGTACTGAGCGAACCCTCCTTCAAGCGCGCCAGACCGACGCCCAGGCGTTCGAAGCCTTCGCGAATATCCGGCAGCGCCTTGCGCGCGACATCGGTCAGCACCAGTCGCGCCGAACCGCTGGAGGCGCGATTGAACAGCGTCACGCCCAACCAGGACTCCAGGGTTCGCACCTGCTGCCCGACCGCTGCCGAGGTCACATGCAGTTCGGCGGCCGCTGCCGAAAAGCTCTGGTGCCGGGCCGCCGCTTCAAAGGCGCGCAGGGCATTGAGGTAGGTAGGAGCGCTCATAGGTTAAAGATTTTCTTTAATGACTGAAAAAAACTTCTGGTTTGTGAGCGCTGTCGGCAAAGCGAAGAATAGCAACCAAGCCGAGGCACTACAGCAATCAAGTGCAAGAGTAGAACGGCCAAGACTATTTCACCAACCCAGCGCAGGGCAACAACATGAAAAGATTTTCTTCCAAGGTCGCCATCGTCACCGGCGGCGGTTCAGGGATCGGTAAAGAGGTTGCAAAACGCCTGGTGGCCGAAGGCGCCAGCGTGGTGATCGGCGGCCGTGACGCGGCAAAACTGCAACAAGCCGCCGCGCAGATCGACCCTACCGGCCAACAGGTACGCTTCCTCGCCGGTGATATCGCCAAGCCCGCCACCGCCAAGGCCCTGGTCGAACTGGCCAGCGCCGAGTTCGGCGGCGTCGACATCCTGATCAACAATGCCGGCGTGTTCAATCCCAAGCCCTTCCTGGAACTGGACGAGCAGGAATACGACGGTTTCGTCGACATCATTCTCAAGGGCAAATTCTTCATGGCCCAGGCCGCGGCCAAGGCAATGCAGCAGCGTGGCGCTGGCGCCATCGTGCAGACCGGTTCGCTGTGGGCCCTGCAAGCCATCGGCGCGACACCCTCGGCGGCCTATTCGGCAGCCAACGCGGGCGTACATGCCCTGACCCGCAACCTGGCCATCGAGCTGGCGTCGTCGAATATCCGCATCAACACCGTGGCCCCCGCCGTGGTGGAGACGCCGGTATACAACACCTTCATGGACAACGAGCAGGTCAAGACCGTGTTGCCGACCTTCAACGCCTTCCACCCGCTGGGCCGCAACGGTCAGCCGGGCGACGTCGCGGAGGCGATCCTGTTCATGGCCTCGGAGCAGGCGTCGTGGATTACCGGCACCGTGCTGCCGGTCGATGGCGGCGTCACCGCGGGCCGTATCTGAACCCTGTATCCGAACCAAGGGAAAACATCATGCTCGACTGGAATGAATACCGCGAAAGCCTGCTGGGCCGCGTGGGCGACCTGGCGAAACTGTCCCCCGACACCGTGCGCGGCCTGCAGGTGCTGGATGGCGCCGGCGCGAAAACCGGACATCTGGATGCCAAGACCCACGAATTGATCGCCCTGGCCGTGGCGGTCACCACCCGCTGCGACGGCTGCATCGCCGTGCACACCAAGGCCGCGGTCAAGCACGGGGCTTCCCGCGAGGAGATCGCCGAAGCCCTGGGCGTGGCCATCGCGCTCAATGCAGGCGCGGCAGTGACCTACTCCGCACGGGTACTCGACGCCTACGCGGCCCTGGACAACCACTGATAGCAACCTGGCGAAACACGCCCGTCTCGCCCCGCACCAGGGGGCCATGCGGGCGTTCTGGCCTTTGACCCGGAGCATCGCAATGAACAGCGGCAAGGTGGCGATTATCGGCGGCGGCCTGAGCGGCCTGTACACGGCGTATCGATTATCGCGCATGAATGTTGACTGGGTGCTGATCGAAGCCCGTACCCGCCTCGGCGGCCGTATCCTGTCAACGCCCGGTCCGGGACCACGACACGATCTGGGCCCTGGCCCGGCAACTGCCGCCTGAGTGGATTGTTCTCGACAGCCGGATCAGCAGCCTGCGCTCGACGTCGAGCGGTAAGGACTGGGCCGGCGACGGCCTGACGGCCACCGAGGCCGATCTCCACGACCAGACGGGTCACACCCACAGTCACCGGGTGCAGCCTGTGCAAGGCCACTGGGCCGGACGGCTGATCGTCTCGGGCAGCGAAGCGGCGCAGGAACACCCGGGTTATATGGAGGGTGCACTGGAAGCCGCCGACCAGGCGCTGCGCGATGTCCTTTAGGCGATATCCGCGGGCTTATTGGCGTTAGTCGGCAATCGCCAGACAGGTTAAAGTCCACATAACGTTTTTTTGCTCCCGGATAACCCAGCCGATGACCCGCCCCCGCTTCTTGCCCGACAACTTCACCCTGACCCTGATCAGCGTGGTGATTCTCGCCAGCCTCCTGCCCGCTGGCGGCCAGGTCGCCGTCGGCTTCGGCTGGCTGACCAATATCGCCATTGCCCTGCTGTTCTTCCTGCACGGTGCCAAACTGTCGCGCGAGTCGATCATCGCCGGCGCCGGGCACTGGCGCCTGCACCTGCTGGTGTTCGGCCTGACCTTTGTCCTGTTCCCGCTGCTGGGCCTGGCGCTCAAGCCACTGCTGTCGCCGCTGATCGGTGACAAGCTGTACATGGGCATGCTCTATCTGTGCGCCCTGCCGGCCACGGTGCAGTCGGCGATCGCCTTCACCTCCCTGGCCCGTGGCAACGTACCGGCAGCCATCTGCAGTGCGGCGGCGTCGAGCCTGTTCGGCATTTTCCTCACGCCGTTGCTGGTGACCCTGCTGCTGAATGTCCATGGCGACGGCGGCTCGACCCTTGATGCGATCCTGAAGATCAGCGTGCAACTGCTGCTGCCATTCATTGCCGGACAGATCGCCCGGCGCTGGATCGGCGCCTGGGTGGGACGCAACAAGAGCTGGCTGAAGTTCGTTGACCAGGGCTCGATCCTGCTGGTGGTCTACAGCGCATTCAGCGAGGCGGTGAACGAAGGCATCTGGCACCAGATCCCACTGTGGGACCTGGGCGGCCTGGTGGTGGTCTGTGGCGTGATCCTGGCGCTGGTGCTGCTGGCGTCCACCGTGCTGGGCAAGGCCTTCGGCTTCGACCAGGAAGACCGTATCACCATCCTCTTCTGCGGCTCGAAGAAAAGCCTGGCGACCGGCGTGCCGATGGCCCAGGTGCTGTTCGCCGGCAGCACCATCGGCGTGTTGATCCTGCCGCTGATGCTGTTCCATCAGATCCAGTTGATGGTCTGTGCGGTGCTGGCGCAACGTTATGCCAAGCGTCCGGAGTCGGTCAGCGAATTGATGGGTCAGGTCGATCCCTGATCCCCGGTGATATCGATAAAGCCCGCGAGGGCTGCTTTCAAGCAACACTCGCGGGAAGTACCGGACTACTCCTCGAAGATCGCCACCGCCCGGACAAAACCCGCCGAGGCATGCTTGATCTTGTAGGGGAAACAGGACACTTCGAAACCATGGGCAGGCAGGGACTCCAGGTTGGCCAGTTTCTCCATCTGCCCGTAACCGATCTCGCGCCCGGCCTTGTGCCCTTCCCAGATGATCGAGCTGTCACCGCTGGCGGCAAATCGGGCGCGGGTATGGCTGAAAGGCGCGTCCCAACTCCAGGCATCGGTGCCCACCACCCGGACGCCGCGTTCGAGCAGGTACAACGTGCCTTCGCGGCCTATGCCCACGCCCGCCTCCAGATAACCGGGCTGACCGAACAAGGCCCCGGCCCGGGTGTTCACCAGGACGATATCCAGCGGCTGCAGGACATAATCGATACGCGCCAGTTCCGCCTCTATCTGCGCGGCGCTGACCACATCGCCGTCCGGCAGATGGCGGAAATCCAGCTTCACCCCGGGACGCAGGCACCATTCCAATGGCAGTTCATCGATACCGTACGCGGGCTTGCCGCCATCGGTGGTCGAGGCGTAATGCCACGGCGCATCCATATGCGTGCCACTGTGGGTGGTGATGTGCAGGCGCTCGGCGGCCCAGGCTTCCTGTCCCGGCAGCTCTTCAAGGCGCAAGCCGGGAAACATTGCCAGCAGCTCCGGAGCCCCGGCCTGGTGGTCGGTGTATTCGATCTTCGGCAACAAGGGCGGCGGGTCGGTGTAGGGGTTGTTTTCCAGGGTCACCGAGAGGTCGACCAGGCGTCGCTTGCGTGGTGTCATGGCCGCACCTCCCCGGTCGGCAAGCCGGCGTCGACGATACGCTGGTCGATGGCGCCGAATACCGAGTCGCCTGCACGGTCGAACGCCTCGATGCGGATGCGCTCGCCAAAACGCATGAAGCCGGTCTGCGCCTGACCCTGTTCGATCATCTCGATGGCGCGGCGCTCCGAGATACAGGCTGAACCGACCGCCCGATCGACATTCGACACCGTGCCCGAACCGATGATGGTACCGGCTCGCAGACGCCGGGTCCGGGCCGCATGAGCGATCAGTTCGGCAAAGCTGAAACTCATCTCGGCGCCGTCCGGCTGGCCGAACCATTTCTGATTCCAGGTCACCGTCAGCGGCAGGCACACTCGCCCGTCACGCCAGGCGCTGCCCAGCTCCTGCGGCGTCACGGCCACCGGCGAAAAACTCGAGGAAGGCTTGGCCTGGAAGAATCCGAAACCGGTGCTGACTTCGTGCCGGAGAAAACCCCGCAAGCTGACATCGTTGACCAGCATGACCAGCCGCACATGTTGCAAGGCCCGGTCGACCGGACAGCCCATGGGCACCTCGTCGACAATGACCGCGAACTCCCCCTCGAAATCGATCCCGTGGGCCACATCCGGCAGTGGGACATCGTCGCAAGGACCGAGAAAATCGTCACTGGCGCCCTGGTACATCAAGGGAATACGCTCATCGGCCAACGGTGGCAGGTTGAAGGCCTTCTGCAACAGATGGGCATGATTGAGAAACGCCGAGCCATCACACCACTGATAGGCACGGGGCAACGGCGCGCTGACCTGTTTCGGCGCGAACGCAAAGCTTTCGGGTGCTTCGGCCCGGTTCAGCGCCTGATATTGCCGGCCCAGGACTGGCGCGGCTTCGGACCAGTTTTCCAGTGCCTGCTGCAAAGTATCGAAGCCTTGCGCATGCACCGCCTGGCGCAGATCCCTGGAGACGACCAGCAACTGGCCGTCCCGACTACCGTTGTTCAAGGTAGCGAGTTTCATGGAGCAATCCTCGATGGAGTGAAAAGGCTGGATGCAACTGCCCGCCTCCGGCCTCCCGGCGCGGGCGACAAATCTCAGTGCAAGGCCATGTCGTCCGGCACCTGAATCGGGTCCAGCAGCCGCAGGCCGGCCAGCAATGGCGCGATCAGGGCAAAGGCCGCCGCCAGCAGCAACCCCCAGCCGATCACCGCCACCGCTCCGACGCGCCCTTCGGCCAGGCCGGTCAGGGACATGACCAGCAGGGGACTGACAAACTGCCCGCCGAAAAAACCCGCATTGAACAGGCCGGTGCCCTTGCCACGGTGTTCGAAGCTCAAGGTCGAGAGCGCCCAGCTGAGTACCGTAGGCAACGCCAGGCCGCCGCCCAGGCCATTGATCAGCACGGCGATCACCACGGTGCGGTAGTCCACGGCATTGACCAGCAGCAACAGGCCCAGCGAGGAAATCAGGAAGGCCAGCGCCAGCAGCAGGCCCGGTCCGAAACGGCTCAGGCGACGAAAGCACAGGGCACCGACGAACACCGCCGAATGGCCAAGACCGATGGCCATGCCGATGCGTTGCGGCGAGTCGATGCCGATATGCTCCAGCAGGAACCCGGTCTGGACCGGTACGATGAAAAAGCCCAGCGAGGCCAGCAAGGTCATCAGGCAGATCACCGACAGCGAACGCCACGGGAACCCTTTGCCTTGCGGCTCGGACCGGGCCGGCGCGGCCGCTGCCCGGGCTTGCGGCGGCGCCCGCAACGCCAGGTGCATCAGCGGTGCCAGCAGCAGGCCGACGATGTACACCGCAAAGGGTACGCGCCACCCCTGCTCGCCGATGAGGCCGCCGAGCATGAAAAAGGCGGTGGCCGACAAGGAGGTGACAATGGTCTGCCAGGAGAGCAGTTGCACCCGCTCGCGGCCATCGTAATAGTCACCGATCAGCGCCGTGCAGCAGGTCATGATCGCCGCCTCCGCCAACCCCAGTCCGGCCCGGCTGAGCAGGATCGCATCGAGGTCGTCGAGCAGCATCGGCAAGGGACCGCAGATGCCATACAGCAGCATCGCCAGCACCAGCAGGCGCTTGCGCCCGAGGCGGTCGGAAAGCCAGCCGGCGAACGGCGAAAACAGCGCGATCATCAGGGCCGGCAAGGTCAGCACGATCGGCACCAGTACACCGACATTGGCGTTGCCGGCGAAATGCCCGGCGATACGCGGCAACACCGGCGCGATCAGCACGCCACCCAGTACCGGCAGGCAGCTGCCGAGCAGCAGCAATACGCCCGATCCGGTCCGGCTTGGAGCAGCTTGCGACGAGAGCAGACTCATAGGTTTTTTCCTGTTGTTGTTATCGATGAATCGAGCGAAGGCCGGGGTAGCAGAAAGTGCGCCAGGGCCGGCAGCAGCACCAGGGCGCCGATCATGTTCAGCAGGAACATGAAGGCCAGCAGAATGCCCATGTCCGCCTGGAACTTGATCGGGGAAAAGGCCCAGGTCGCCACGCCGACCGCCAGGGTCACCCCCGTCAGCATCACCACTTTGCCGGTGAACAGCAGCGCGTGGTAGTAGGCCTGGGAAAGGCTCTCCCCGGCCCGCTGGCGCGCCAGCAGGATGCTCATGACATACAACGCGTAATCCACGCCGATGCCCACCCCCAGGGCGATCACCGGCAGGGTGGCGACCTTGACGCCGATGCCCAGCCAGACCATCAGGGCCTCGCAGAGAATCGACGTGAGAGCCAGCGGCAGGATCACGCAGATCACCGCCCGCAGCGAGCGGAAGGTCAGCAGGCAGAGCAGGATCACCGCGCCATAGACCCAGAACAGCATGTCGTGGTTGGCCTGCCTGACGACGATATTGGTCGCGGCCTCGATACCGGCGTTGCCGGCGGCCAGCAGAAACCGTACCTGCGCGTCGTTGTTGGCCTGGGCGAAGGCTTCCACCTCGTTCACCAGCCGGGTCAGCGTCACGGCCTTGTGATCGCTCAGGTAAGTGTAGAGCGTGAGGGTATTGCAGCTCTGGTTGAACAGTTCCCGCGGCGCCCGCCCGGTGATCGAGTTGAGCAGCGCCTGGTTGCGGGTCAGGTCATACCATTTCGGATTGCCCTCGCTCATGCCGACCAGCAGGCTGCGATTGAGGCTGGCCAGCGAGGCCGTCGACTCCACGCCGGGCAACTGGCGCAGACGCCACTCCAGGGCGTCGAGGCGCATCAGGGCCGCGTAGTCGGAGCAGGTGCCGTCGGGAGTGCGCACGATCACCGCGAACACATCGCTGCTGGCGCCGTAATGGGCGACCATGAAACCGTTGTCCCGGTTGTAGCGCGAATCCGCCCGCAGTTCGGGAGCCCCGGCGTCGAGATCGCCGACCTGCAGTTGCAGGCTGATCCAGTAGCCACCGCCCGCCAGCAAGGCGCTGACCAGCAACGTGACCGTCGCCCAGCGACGCCGGGTAAAGCGATCGAGGAACGCCCAGAGCGGATGTTTGCGCCCCTGCTCCGCCTGCGCTTCACTGCGCAGGCTGCGTGCCGCGGCACGGGGGCTGACGCCACAATAGCTGAGCAGGATCGGCAACAGGATCAGGTTGGTGAACACCAGCACCGCAACACCGATACTGGCGATCAATGCCAGGTCCTGGATGACCTTGATATCGATCAGCATCAACACCGCAAAGCCCACGGCGTCGCACAGCAGCGCCGTCAGTCCGGCGAGGAACAGCCGGCGAAAAGTGAACCGTGCCGCCACCCGCCGATGCATGCCGCGCCCGATATCCTGCATGATGCCGTTCATCTTCTGCGCACCATGGCTCATGCCGATGGCCAGGACCAGAAATGGCACCAGTACCGAGTAGGGATCGAGTTCGAACCCCAGCAAGGCCACCAATCCCAGTTGCCAGGCCACCGCTACCAGCGAACAGCTCATCACCAGCAGCGTACTGCGCAGGCAACGGGTAAACCCGTAGAGCATGGCCGTGGCGATCAGGATGGCCACGGCGAAGTACAGCAGGACCTGCTGCAGTCCTTCCATCAGGTCGCCCACCACCTTGACGAAGCCGGTGATGTGGATCTGCAGGCCCTGGGCCTGGAACTCACCGCGCAGTTGCTCCAGTTGCCGGGAGAGCGCCGCGTAGTCCAGCGCCTTGCCGGTATTCGGGTCGATCTCCATCAGCGGCACGAAGATCAGGCTGGAGCGTGCGTCCAGGGCGATGATCTGGCCGATCTCCCCGGAGCGCGCGGCATTGCGCCGGACGGTTTCCAGGCTGGCCGCCGAGCCGTCGTAGTCGTCGGGAATCACTCGCCCGCCTTCCACGCCCTCCTCGGTCACGGCCATCCAGCGCATGTTCGGGGTCCACAGGGACTTCATGAAGGGCCGGTCGACGCCGGGCAACAGGAACACCTTGTCGTTGAGGCGGGCCAGCAGATCCAGGTAATGCGCGTCGTAGATGGAATCGCCCGGCGCCTCGACGGCGATGCGCACGGCGTTGCCCAGTCCGGTGAGCTCCTGCTGATTGGCCAGGTAATTGGCGATATAGGGATGTCCCGTGGGAATCATCTTCTCGAAACTGGCGTTGAGCCCGAGGCGGCTGCTGGCGGCCCCCAGTCCCAGGGTCAGCAGCAGGCACAGCCACAACACCAGGCCACGGTGGTTGAACAGCCCACGCTCGATCAGCGAGCCGGAGCGGCTGTCGAAGGTCGCCAGGCTATGCTCGGCGGCGCTCAGGCTCGCGGCGGGCTTGGAAAGACATGTCATTGCAGTACCACCTGTTCCAATCGTTCGATACCCCGCCCGCCCACCACGACCCAGCGGCCGTCCGGCGCCCGGATCAGGGAGGCGACGGCCATGCCCGCTGGCGGCGACTGCTCACGCAACGGCCCGTCTTCGCTGCCGGACAGCAGGCGTCCGGACTGGTCGGCCAGCACCACGCCGCCGTTCTCCAGCGAGCGTGCCGCCATCAGGCTGCTACCGAAGGGATTGTCCAACTGCGCCCAATGCTGTCCCTGGTCGCGGCTGTGCCAGGCATTGCCGCGCAGTCCGGCAACCAGCACATCGCCGTCGGATGACAGGTTCAAGGTGAAAAAGCTGCCTTCATAGGGGCTGGGCAGACGCACGAAATGCGCCCCGGCGTCTTCCGACATCAGCACCAGGCCCTGTTCCCCGGCGACATAGATGCGCGCCCCCTGGCTGGCAATCGCGTACAGGTGGTTGCCCGCCGGGTTGTCCAGACGATCGACCCAGGACTGCCAGGTGACGCCACCGTCCGTGGTATGCAGGATCAGGCCGAAAGCCCCGACCACCGTGCCTACCCGCTCATCGGTAAAATGCACCGCCAGCAGCGGCTTGTCGGCACCTTCGGCGACAAAGACCCGGGCCGCCTTGAGTTGCCGCTGGTATTGCGGGGTATCGTTCGACTTGTCCGCCAAGGCATCGAGCACACGTTGCGCGGCCGCATTGCCGTCCAGTTGCACACTCCAGCTTTCGCCGCCGTCGGCGCTATGCAGCACCATCCCCGCGTGACCCACCGCCCAGCCCTGCTCTGCCGTCGGAAAGCTCACCGCGGTCAGGCTCACGCTCGTCGGGACCACGGCCTGGCGCCAGTGCTGGCCGCTGTCGTCGGAGAGCAGGATCAAACCGTGCTCGCCCACCGCCACCAGGCGCTGCCCGGCTCTGGCGATATCGATCAGTACCGCCCGGGTCGGTGCACTGGCCTGGCGGGCCGGGCGCAACAGCACATCGCTGACCGCGGCTTCGCCGGCCTGGGCTGCGAGGCTGATGCCCAGCACCCCCAGCGCCAGCCAATGAAAAGGCCCGGTCATCAACGCACACCATCGGCCGCCAGGCCGTCCGGGCTGAAGTCGCTGTCGGGGAACGGCTTGACCACTTCGTTGTGCACGCGTTTTTCCGTGACCACGTTGTGCGCCATCCAGGCGCCGGTCTGCAGGTCATACTGACCGTAGAGGCCGCGTACCAGCCCCGGCAGTTCCGGCATCAGGTAAGGCAGTTGAAAGTAGGTGCGCCAGAGTTTCTGGTTGGCATCCCAGCTGTCGCCCAGTACCGCCATCCAGGTGTCTTCGTCCACGTAGAAGCGCCGCTTGGGCATGCTGTGGCGCTTGCCGGCCACCAGGTTGCCCTCCACCACCCAGACACGGTGCAGTTCCCAGCGCATGTAGTCGGGATTGAGAAACCGCTCGCCGAGAATCGCCTCATCCTTCGTCGGTTGCAGGATCATGTTGCTGTTGTAGGGAATCAGCATTTCCTGCTTGCCGACGATCTTCCAGTCGTAGCGGTCCAGCGGTCCGGTGAACACCGAGACCTCGTCGAAGTTGGCCACGCCGGAACTGGTCGGGGTCGGCGTGTCGTAGGACGACACCGGCAGTTTGCGCACGCGCCGCTGGCCGGCCAGGTAGACCCAGGATTGCGGTCCGCCACTGGCATAATCCAGCGGTTCGCGTCCCAGCAGTGCCTCGCCGGCCCGCTGCGGCGGCCCGAGGTTGACCAGCCGGGTCATCCAGTAGACGCCCTTGTACTCGGACTTGCCGTTCTCGAAGTAATACGGCATTTCCCGTTGCGCCTGGACCGTGCTGGACAGGATGCGCTGGCCGCTGGCGGTGATGACGTAGACGTTGTAGTCGTTCTTCCAGGCCACCCCGCGCCAGCTCAGGTGATGGTTCCAGATCACCTCGGCACCGGACTTGGGAATCGGGAACGGGATCCCGCCGCTGGCGCCTTCCAGGGTATTGCCCTGGTTGGTCAGGTGCGCACCGATGGCATTCTTCAGGGTATTGTCGTAGACCCATTGCGGCGCCGCCGCCGTGCGCCGGGAGGGGTAGACGTCGATCCGGTAGCCGGGGTACTTGGCGAACAGCGCCTTCTGCCCATCGCTGAGCTTGTCGCCGTACTGCGCCAGGTTCTGTGCGGTCACCGAATACAGGCGTTTGTCGCTGGCGAAATAGTCCGGGATCCGTGGCCCCGGGCTGATACCGGCCGGGACCTGGTTGAAGCCGTGTTCCCAGGCCGGAATGCTGCCATCGGCATTGCCGGCACGCTCACCGCCCAGGGGCGTCAGGCTGGACTTGAGCTGCTGGGCCTCGGTCTCGCTGACCGCCCAGGACGAAGGCGCGACGGCCAGCAGCAGGCCCGACAGCAGCCACGGATGCAAGGAATCGAGTTTCATGAAACGCACCTCTGGTTATTGTTGTTCTGGAGCAGTCGTTCAAAACGAACGCTGGACGGTAAACGCGAGAAAGTCCCGGTCCTTGAGCGGCTGTCCATAGGTGTTGGCGTTGCTGGCGTCGAGAAAGTTGTCGCTGCCGCCGATGTAGTGCGTGTAGTTGAGGCCGGCTTTCCAGGTCTGCAGGTATTCCAGTTGCAGGCCGATGCTCAGGTCGCCGCCCTTGTCGCCCACGCCGTTGTTGAACTTGCTGATCACCGACGAACGCCCCTTGGGGTTGTAACCCAGTCCCAGCGGCACACTCAGGTCGACACCGGGATAGACCTGGAAGAAGTTCGGCGTGAAGCTCATGCGCAGGCCCCAGGCATCGCGCTCGCTGTTGGGGTCCAGCGCGGCGGCATTTTTGGTGATGCTGGTGCGACGGTGCCAGGCCACTTCGCCGGCCAGGCTGGCCGAGTCCCAGAAACCGTTGCTGTTGAACGAGTACAGGGTCGAGAGTTGCGCATGCAGCGAGTTGCCCACGGCATACAGGGCGTGGCTGTCGTTGTCGCCGAGACCGCCCGGATTGGCCTGCGACAGGCTGACCAGTGGTGTGTTGCGGCGCACCGAGACCTCGCCGGCGACGTTGGCATCGCCCACCGACGTGCTGAAGCTGGCGCCAAAGGCACTGATCCCTTCGGCGTACACCAGCTGGTATTCGCCCAACTGGCCGGTCAGCACGTTCGGTCCGCCACTGTTGGCCCGGGTATAGAGCATCGGGTCCTTGGCGTGATAGCGGATCGCGTAGAGGCCGAAATCGGTGTTCCAGTCTTCGGGCGAAAAGCGCAGCGACAGCCCGTATTGGCCACGATCGCTGGCCTTGATGTCCTTGCCGTGGAAGAACGCCAGGGGTTGCCGGTTGGGGCCGATCGGCCCGCCGACGATCAGCCGCTCGCCACCCTCGCCGACCACGTCCGAGGTGGAGAAGTAACTGCCCACGGCGGGGATACGGTTCTCTTCCCATTCGAACTGGTAATAGGCCGCCACGGAGACGTTGGGTCGCAGCTGGATCTGTCCGGAGAACTGGTTGACCGGGCGGATCAGCTCCTTGAAGGGCGTATTGGGGACCGACGTGGCCTTGATGATATCCACCGGGGCCTGCCCGGCGGCAATGCCGTTGGCACCGAAAAACAGGCTTTCACCCCACAGTACCGTGTGCCGTCCGAGCCGGAAGCTGCCGGGCAGGTCACCCAGGTTGCCCTTGCCGAAGACAAAGGCGTCGAGAATCTCGGCATCGCTGCCATGCAGGGTGCGGGTGTCATCGGTAAAACGGTCATAGGCGACCGAGCGCTGGTTGGCGGTGGCCGGCGAGTCGTTGTCGTTATGTCCTTCGTAGACGCTGTCATACCAACCGGCACCGCTGATCCGCGCACCGAAATTGTTGTAGCGCGCATCGAATTCGGACAGCACGTTCAGGCGATTGGAAATCAGGCCCTTGTTGAAGTTGCGGTCGCTATCGTCCTGGTTGACCGAACCGACCAGCTTGCTGTCACGGTCCTTCAATCGCCAGGCGGCGTTGTACTTGAGCGTGTTGTCCCAGCGCAGATGCAGGTCGGAATCGCCGGTATCGATTTCAAACGCCGCCGCATGGGGCGCAACGCTGATGGCGGCGACTGCCGCAGCCATGGCAGCCAGCTGCCGGGGCGGCCGGACGCCCGTCCAGTTCTTGCAGTTCATCATGCCAACCTCTGACTTGTTATTTTTGTCGTGAAAGGTCTTTGCGAACCTGCATTCCCTGCAGTGCTCGAGGCGATGATAGGTAGCCGGAAAGAATCCGAACAATCGATTATCGGGATGCCATCCATCTAAAAAAAGTGATACAAAGCGGCGTGCTCAACCGGAGAAATGCCGATGCGCTTTCATCACCTGGACCTGAACCTGCTGGTGGTTCTCGATACCCTGCTCACCGAACAGAACATCACTCGCGCGGCCTCCCGGCTGAACGTCAGCCAATCGGCCGCCAGCGGCCTGCTGGCGAGGCTGCGGGAGTATTTCGATGATGAGTTGCTGGTCCAGGTGGGGCGCAAGATGCTGCCGACGCCCCTGGCCCAGGGACTGGCCGAACCGGTACGGCGGGTGCTGCTGGATATCCAGTCGAGCATCGTCAACAAACCCGAATTCGATCCGTTGACCTGCAAGCGGCACTTCAAGCTCATCGCCACCGACTTTGTCACCACGGTGATCCTCAGCCCGCTGGCGCAGCGCCTGCAGCAGCGGGCGCCGCACATCTCCATCGACATCCAGCCGGCCGCCGACAATTACAACCAGATGCTGACCCAGGGCGAAGTCGACTTCGTGATCATGCCGGACCTCTACCTGTCGGACCTGCATGCCAAGGAGTTGCTGTTCGAAGATGACTACCAGTGCGTGGTCTGGCGCGACAACCCGCTGGTGGGCGAGACATTGAGCCTGGAGCAATACCTGCAACTGGGCCATGTCGCCGTCAACTTCGGCAGCAACCGCGAACCGAGCCTGGGGGAAAAGACCCTGCTGCGCTACGGCAAGGCCCGCCGGGTGGAACTGACCACCAGTAGCTTCAATACCGTGCCGCACTTGCTGGTGGGCACCCACCGTATCGCGGTGATGCACCGGAGCCTGGCGGCCCTGTATGCCGGCTTCCTGCCCTTGAAAATCCTGCCGCTGCCCTTCGAACTGCCGCCCCTGCGCGAATTCACCTTGTGGAACAAGATCCTCGACAACGACCCGGCCCACCGTTGGATGCGCTACCTGTTGCAGGAAGTGGCCACGCAGTACTTCCAGTCCGTGGCGCCGGCTACAGCATCGGTACAGCGATAAGCAGAATCGCGCTGCCATGGACAGCCGTCGAGGCCATGACTCCGTAGCGCATGCGCACCAGCGCGCAGGCCAGCCCTTCGAGCAACGTAAAAAGCAATACCGGCCAGCCGAGTTGGGTGACGGTCAGGGCGAGGAACGAATGACAGGCCGAGAACGCCACCGCACTGATCAACGCCGCGCGCAACGCCGTCACGTGCTGTTCCAGGTAGCCCTGCAGAAAACCGCGAAACAGCACTTCTTCCAGGGCATTGGCCCCATAGGCCAGCACCGTCATGCCGATCAGCCAGCTCCAGTAGCCGGGGATCGCCGCGGGTTCGATACCCTGGTAGACGCGCAACGGCAAACCCATCAGGCAGCCGACCGCGATGCCCACCGCCAGGCCCCCGATTCGATTGCCCTTGAAGACCACCAGCAGTTGCCACAGTTCCGGCGTCAGACGCGCAAGCATGCCAACCAGCCCAAGTGACAAAGCCCCCAGCACCGCCAGCACCCACGGATTGGCGATAAATCCGATCTGCAAATCGCTGCTAAGCGACCACAGGCCCAACGGCGTCATTGCATCGCGCATCAGCACGAAGGCCAACAGCAGGATCACGATACGCAAGGCCGGCTGGGTCCTGGGGATTAACGCGAACCAGAGACCACAGAGAACCAGACCCGGAATCAGGTAGATCCCATAGTCGAGCAGTACGGCAAGACTCTCGTGGAACATTCGGCTATCCCTGGCGTTGATGTTGAGTGAGAGCCGGCCAGTGTAAACGATTGCCGCGATATCCCGGGTGGCGACTCAGTGCTGACGCACCTGCTGGTTGCGGGTCGCGATCACCACGATCAACGCCGCAAGGACGAATCCCGCGGAAACCTGGGGAATGAGTTGTGGACCCAGCCCGTTGATGATCAGGCCGCCGATCAGTGCGCCCAGGCCAATCCCGGCGTTGAATACCGAGACATTGATCGAAGTGGCCGCGTCCGCCCCACCGTCGATGACGGAGGCGCCCTTGAATACCGAGGTCTGCAGCAGTACCGGCAACGCACCGTAGGCCGCGCCCCAGATCGCCAGGATCGCCACCATCGAGGCATGGCTGGTGGCAACCAGGTTCATGGCCAGCAAGCTGGCCGCCAGCATCATCGTTACCACAACCAGGCAGCCCTGCGGCGAACGGCTCGCGAAAGGCCCCACGGCAAAATTGCTGACCACGCCCGCCGCCCCGTAGATCAACAACATCACGCTGATCTGCGCCGGGGTCTGCCGGGCGATCTGCTCGAGATAAGGCGCAATGTAGGTGTAGGCCAGGAAGTTGCCGGTCACGATCAGCGCGGTGGTGCCGAATACCGCCAACAACGGACCGTTGCCGAGGACCCGGGACATCGCTCCGCGAATCGACGCATTGGAAATGCGCACGGCGGGCACCGACCAGGCGATGGCGATAAACACCAGGAGACTCAACACCGTGAGGGCGGCGAATACCGCGCGCCAGCCCTCCTGCCCACCGAGGATGGCTCCGGCCGGAACCCCGAGCACAGCGGCAAGGGACACGCCGCCGAAGACGACCGAAGTGGCACGCACGGCGTTGCGGGCAGAAACGAGATGCACCGCCGTCACCACAGCCGTCGACCAGAACACTCCGATCGCCGCCGCCACCAGAACGCGCCCGGCCAGTACGACAAAGTAGTTCGGGGCCAGGAAGGTCAGCAGGTTGCCCAGACAGCAGACGGCCAGCAGGCCGGCCATCAGCGCCTTCCTGTTGATCGCGCCCACCAGGCTGGTCAGCAACGCGGCGGTAAGCGCCACCACGAAGGCGAAGCCCGTGACCAGGTAGCCGGCCTCGCCCAGCGAGACATCCAGCCCCGCCGCCATCGAGGGCAGCACGCCCACCGGCATCAGTTCGGTGCTGACAAAGGAAAAGCAGCCCAGGCTCAGGGCGGCGACGGCAACCGCGCTCCGCCCCCTGGAATAGGGTTTGGCCGGCACACCGGCTGAATCTGAAGTGTGGCTTGAGTGTGTAGCGGTAGATTGCATGGGTCGATCCATCCGGAGAGAGTGGTAAGTACCGGTTTCGCGGGCGCAACGAGGCCCCTTCCGGGCATCGACAGACGCCAGGTTCCGGTTCAGATTGGGATTGATTGCAGGCGCCGTCGCGACGCCCGGGTCGGCCTGCTAGTGTGGCAGCGCGACACCAGACAATTCGGCGCAAGCCGACAGGAAGCGTTCTTGCACCTTGATATCCAGGGCCGCTTTCATCGCCGTGGCGGGTCGCTGGTGGTAGAAGTAGCCACCGGTCACCTGGGTCTCGGCAGCGATGCCAGCGGCCAGCCAGGCTTGCGTGCGTGGAGCCAGGTCGAGGTCATCCGACGCATCCGGTCCCCCCATCTTCGTTGGGACCCAACCAGGTTCAAGGCTGTTGGACAGGACATCGGGCCAGCGACGGGCCACCGCGAAGGCCAGCAGCACATTGTGCAGCTTCGAGTCCGAATACGCCTGAGTGCCATTCCACGGGCGTTGCTCCCAGGTCAGGTCCTTCAGCGACGGGTCGCCGCAGCAATGCAACCGCGAACTGACATAGACCAGCCGCTCCGGGCACTTCACCAGTGCCGTCAGGATATAGGGCGCCAGCGCATTGACCGCGAAGACATGCGGCAGACCGTCGACGGTGGCAAGACGCCTGGGCTCCTGATAACCGACCCCGGCGTTGTGGATGATGGCGTCGAAGTCACCGAGGGCATTGATACGCCCGGCCAATGCCTTGGTTTCGGCGATGCTCGACAGGTCGGCACAGAGTACCGTTTCGGCGCCCGGCACCTGCGCCAGGGCATGTGCCCCGCGTGCTTCGTCGCGAGCGTGCAGCACGACCCCGTGGCCCTGCTCCACCAGCAATCGCGCAGCCATCTGGCCGAGACCGTCGGAAGACCCGGTGATAAGGATGCGTGCCATGTTCATTACTCCTCTGTGTACGAATTCAACGTTGTTCCGCTGCCGCGCAGCGGTACAACGCATGGGAGCAATTCTGGGTTTGCGGTCGTGGATTTGCGATAGCATGAAAGACATATTACTTATGCTGGCGAGTCACTAATGAAAGCATTCAGTTCGCGTTTGCTGGAGGGCGTGGATGTCCTCGCGGCAGTGGTCGATACCCGCAGTTTCGGCGCTGCCGCCGAAGTCCTGGACATGTCGCAATCAGGGGTCAGTCGGGCGATCGCCCGGCTCGAGGCGAGACTGGGCATTCGTGTCTTCGAGCGGACGACGCGCTCGGTCAGGCTGACGGATGAAGGACGCCGCTTCTACGAGCAAGTCATGCCACTGATCGGTGCCCTCACCGAAGCAACCGGCAGCGCGGCCGGGGATGCGCGGAAAATCCAGGGACGCCTGCGCGTCAATGTCGACCCGTTGTTCGCCCAGCTTGTCCTCGGACCGCGCCTGGGCACTTTCATGGACAACCATCCGGAGCTGGAGATAGAGCTGCGTTGCCGGGATGACCTGGGCGATCTGGTGGCCGATGGTTTCGATCTGGCGCTGCGCTTTGGCCATCCGCAGCCCTCGTCACTGGTGGCCAGAAAACTGTTCGATACACGGGTGTTCGCCATGGCCTCGCCGGCTTATCTGCAAAGGTTCGGACACCCGCAAACCCCGCAGGAACTGGAATCCGCCCAGCACCGCTGCATCCTTTTCCGCGAGCCGGTGACCGGCAGGCCCTTTGCCTGGGAGTTTCATCAAGGCCGCCGGAAACTGCTGGTCAAGCCCCACGGCACACTCACCGTCAATGACCCGGGCACGCTCCACAGCACTTGCCTGGCCGGCCTCGGCATCGCCCAACTGTTCGAGCTCGGTGTCGAGCAGTACATCGCCGCCAAGCAGCTGACGCTGGTTTTCCCCGAATGGGCAGACAAGCGCTTCCCCTTGTATGCGTATTATCCGTCCCGACATCACCTGCCGGCCAAGACCCGCGCGCTGCTGGACTTTGTCGCCGGCCTGGTGTGATTGCGCAGGCAATAAAAAACCCGGTGTTACCACCGGGCCGAAAGGTTCGAGAAGCAGGTCGGCCGGCACAGTCCGACCGACAGCTCACTAGCGGGCAAACAGCTTGACCACACTGGTCATGTTGAGCTCGCCCAGGCCTTGTTGGCTGGCCGAACTGAACACCTGGCGCGCTGCCTCGATGGTCGGCGCAGCCGCGGCGCCACCGGCCGCACTCACCGCATAGCCAAAATCCTTTTCGATCAGGGCCACCGGGAACTGCGGGGCGAAATTGCCGGCCGTCATCGACGCCGCGCTGCGTTGGGCCGCGACACTGGAGACAGAAGTCGCGCCGACGGCCTCGAACGCCTTGCCCAGGTCCACGCCATGGGCGCCGAGGATGCCGAAGAGTTCGGCCAGGGTGGTCACTTGCACGCCCAGCAGGGCGTTGGTCGCCAGCTTGACCAGCGCACCGGCCCCCAGTGCACCGACATGATGAATCGACGCGCCCATGGCCTGCAGTACTTCCTCCGCCGCCTCGACCGCTGCCGCCTCGCCACCGACCAGGAACACCAGTTGCCCGGCTTCGGCCTGGGGACGCGAACCGGATACCGGTGCATCGATCAGCGACAAGCCCCTGGCCCGTGCCGCCTGACCCAGTTGCAGCACCCACTCATGGGAAACCGTGGAGCTTTCTATGGCAATGCCTGAAGCGGTCATCCCGGCAAAGGCCCCGTGCTCCGGGTGCAGCCAGACGTCACTTGAGGCCGCATCATCGCGCACCATGCTGAGGACGATGGAAGCACCCGTCGCGGCCTCTTTCGGTGTCGCGGCAGACGATGCACCGGCCGCGACCAGTTCCTCGGCAGCCTGCGCGGTACGGTTCCAGACGGTAACGGTGTGCCCGGCCCGCAGAAGGTTCGCCGCCATGCGCGAACCCATGGCCCCAAGGCCCAATACAGCGATAGTGGTCATTACTTGGTCTCCGATGTTTGCTGGACGCCAGTCCCCTGGAGCCCTTGCATTAAAGCTTCCGATGTTTCCCGAATATGCCGCGTGACCAGCTCGACAGCCGCGTTCGCATCCTTGGCCAGGGCGGCATCGCGCAACGCCTGGTGCTCGCCATCGAGATCCCTGGAGCCGGCGGTCATGGCCACCGACAACGCCCGATAACGTGAATATTGCTCGAACAGCATGGTGCGCATGCGCAACAGCCAGGTGTTGGGACAGGCGCTGACCAAGGCTTCATGAAACGTCTTGTGTACGTCATGCCAGGTCCTGGCGTCGTAATGACTGCCGGAGTCGGGGCCCGCGGCCCTGGACAGACCGTGGTAGGCCGACACCAACCGGGTCTCCCAGGTGACGTCGCCATTTTCGATGGAGTGGCGCAGGCAACTGCTTTCCATCTCGATACGGGCCTGCGTCAGGTCGGCCAGGTCGTCGAGGGAGACCGGCGCGATGCGAAAGCCCTTTTGTGGCTCCGCGACCACCAGTTCCTCGGCGGTCAGGCGCGACAGCGCCTCGCGTACCGCACCGCCGCTGGCCTGGTAGTGCTCGGCCAATTCCTTGACATTCACCCGGTTGCCAGGACGCAGCACGCAGGACAGGACGTCCTTGCGCAGTTGTTCGTAAATCGCCTGGGTCAGGCTCTTCGCTGGGTTTTCTACAGACATGGAACCTGGGCTCTCGACGAGTGGTAAATCTTCTTTATTGCATAAAATATATTTTTATCCATAAACTGGACTTTAGCAAGTGCCCGCAACTCACCACCCGTCAACTGAGAGTCGAGGTAATTCATGAAGCTTTGCCGTTTTGGCCCGCACGGCCAGGAGCGCCCAGGTCTGATCGACGCCGATGGACGCATCCGCGATCTCTCGGCGCATGTCGTCGATATCGATCCATCGGTACTTTCCCCGCAGTCACTGGCCACCCTCGCCAGCCTGGATATCAGTGCACTGCCATTGGTAGCTCCAGATGTCCGTTACGCCACACCCGTGGCCCAGGTGCGCAAATTCATCGCCATCGGCCTGAACTACCGCGACCACGCCGAGGAAGCCGGCATGGCGATCCCCGCCGAACCGATCATCTTTCACAAGGCCATCAGTTGCCTCAGCGGACCGAATGACGACATCGTCCAGCCACCCCACTCCACCCAACTGGATTGGGAGCTCGAACTGGGCGTGGTCATCGGCAGCGAAGCCCGCTATGTGTCCGAGTCCGACGCATTGAACTACGTGGCCGGCTACTGCGTGGTCAATGATGTTTCCGAGCGGGCCTTCCAGTTGCAGTCCACGCAATGGGACAAGGGCAAGGGCTGTGACACTTTCGGCCCGGTCGGTCCCTGGCTGGTGACCCGCGATGAAATCGCCGATCCCCAGGATCTGCACATGGGACTGGAGGTCAACGGCGAACGGCGCCAGACCGGCCATTCAAAAACCATGATCTTCAGCGTCGCGCAGATCGTCTCCTACTGCAGCCACTACATGACCTTGCAGCCCGGCGATGTGATTTGCACCGGCACACCGCCCGGCGTGGCCATGGGCATGAAACCCGAGCCCCGCTGGCTGCAACCCGGTGATGAACTGCACCTCTGGATCGAAGGGCTCGGCGAGCAACGGCAGCGGGTGGTTTGCGTCTGATCGGGCAGTTGCCAGCCCGTACCGACAACACTGGACAGCCTCCCGGGAAAATGGTTGTATTATACAACCTTTTTCCAGAGAGGCTTACAGATGAGCACCGACCCATCCCTGGTCGAAGAGATTCGCTCGGCCTCGCGTACCATGGTCCGCGAGCTGGGCTTCATGCGCGCCACCTTGGCCGGCACCGACTATTCGGCATCGGCCGTCCATGCGCTGCTGGAGGTCGAGGCAGCCGGAGCAATGACGGCGGCCCGGCTGGTCCAGGTACTTGGCCTGGAGAAGTCCAGCGTCAGCCGGATGATGGGCAAGCTGATCGACGCGGGAGAACTGCGCGAAACCCTCAGTGCCGAAGATGCCCGGGCCAAACAACTGCTGCTGACCGAGCAGGGCCGGCAGACCGTTGCCCATATCCATCGCCATGGCCGCCTGCAGGTCAGCTCCGCGCTGGAACACTTGAACCCATCGCAACAGCAGGCCGTTGCCCAGGGCCTGGCCGCCTATGCCCGGGCACTCGGCACATCGCGTCTGGACAGTGGCGAGGTTGCGCCCCGTCCCATCACCCTCAGCGCGGGCTACAGGCCGGGCCTGGTGGGACGTGTAGCGGAAATGCACGCTGCTTTCTACTCCCGGCATTACGGTTTCGGACAGTTCTTCGAAAGCAAGATCGCCCTGGGCATTGCCGAGTTCGCCGGTCGCCTGGAGCAACCCTGCAACCGCATATGGGCGGCCATCCACAATGAACGGATCGTCGGCTCGATCGCGATTGACGGGCAGGACCTCGGCAACAACGAAGCCCATTTGCGCTGGTTTATCCTCGATGACGGCTGCCGAGGCAGCGGGATCGGTCGCCAGTTACTCGGTGAAGCCCTGGCCTTCTGCGACCGCTTCGGCTTCTGCGCCACCCAGTTGTGGACGTTCAAGGGACTCGATGCCGCAAGACAGCTCTACGAAGCCCAAGGCTTCCAGTTGACCCAGGAGCAACCGGGCAACCAATGGGGCAGCACGGTCACCGAACAGCAGTTCACCCGCCGCCTGATCCCGGCGACATCCTGATAGCGCCAGACTCTGCGAAAATCCGGCTCATGGGCTTACAATCGAGGGACTTCACCGCACACCAGACAGGCTGCTTCAGTATATGGCGCTCGACCCTCCCACATTGTTGACCCTCTCGATCGCCCTTGCCGCCGCCGCCGCGCTGTACCTGGCCATCGAATGGCGCAGCATTCGTGAACCCTCGCTGCTGTTCTGGAGCGCCGGGTTCGCCACGATCACCGTGGGCTCGACACTCGCCCTGCTGCGCAGCAGCGGCCTCCTGCTGATCGGTATCTGGTTCGCCAACGGCTTGCTGGTGACTGCCCACTGGTTTTTCCTGATGGGCGTTGCGCGCTTTACCGAGGCGCGGTTGTCCCGTGCCTGGTACCTGATCTTTGCTGCCTGGCTGGCGCTGTTGTTGCTGCCGGAAGAGCCGTCATGGTCGAAAGTCATGCTGCTGGTCAATTCGCTGCTGGTCGCCCTGTTGACGCTCAGGGCCAGCTTGCTGCTGCGCCCCCATGGCTGATCCTTGAGCGTGGGCGCGGTGCAGCTGCGCTATGTCCTGCTGGTCCATGGGCTGTTCTATCTCTCCAAGGCGATATCGGCGGTCATTCCGGGCACCCTGATCGATCTGGCCGCCTTCCGTGGCGAGATCATCCAGATTTCACTGGTCGAGGGCGCCATGGCGATCATGCTGATTGCGCTGTCGATGACCGGCACCGAGCGTTATCGACGGGAGAAGCGCATAGCGCGTCTGGCGGCCCGTGATCCGCTGACCGCGCTGTACAACCGCCGCGCCCTCGAAGTACGTGCACCGCGCCTGCTGGATGACGTCTCTGTGGCTCGCCCGGGCGCCTTGCTACTGATCGATATCGACAACTTCAAGCTGGTCAACGACCTCTACGGCCATACCGCGGGCGACCGGCTGCTGGTCACCTTGAGCGAGATGATTCTTTCCGTATTGCCCGACAATGCGCTGGCGGCGCGGTTGGGCGGTGACGAGTTCGTCATCCTGCTGGGCAACGCCTCGAATGAACACATCGTCGGGCTGGGCAACAGGCTGCGGGAACGATTCCACCAGACAGCCTCGCAGACCTTCGCCACGCCCGCAGCGGTGACCCTGAGCATTGGCGCCAACCTCTTCGACCAGCCGCCCGCCAGCCTGACGGCCCTGATCGAACAAAGCGACGCCGCGCTCTATGAGTCCAAGCGGGGCGGACGCGACAGCATCCGCCTGGTCGACCAGACGCTGGCAAGCGGCGGACTGCTGCGGGCAGAGACAGACTGACTCGCGTTCCGGCAAACAACGCCTGACTCGCTCGATCCGGACCCGCACCCTCCCCCCGATACGGGGGGCAGGCCCCGATGAATTTCCCCCCATCCGGTTGCAGCCCCGGCAATCGCGACCTATGTTCCAAGCGACAGATATTCTGCAACCAGCACCCCTCGCTTGCTGTCCATCCAGTACGCATTCCCCCCGAAACGAGGTGACTACATGCCGAACAACTCCCGCCCCGCCGTCCTCGAACTGATCGGCAATACGCCGCTGGTACGTGTAAGCCGCTTCGATACCGGTCCGTGCACGTTGTTCCTCAAGCTCGAATCCCAGAACCCCGGCGGCTCGATCAAGGATCGTATCGGCCTGGCGATGATCGATGCCGCCGAACGCGATGGCCGCCTGCGCCCCGGCGCGACCATTGTCGAAGCCACCGCCGGCAACACCGGCCTGGGCCTGGCGCTGGTCGGCCGGGCCAAGGGCTACCGGGTGGTGCTGGTGGTCCCGGACAAGATGTCCACCGAGAAGGTCCTGCACCTCAAGGCCATGGGCGCCGAGGTACATATCACCCGCTCCGATGTCGGCAAGGGGCATCCCGAGTATTACCAGGATGTCGCCGCGCGCCTGGCCAGGGAGATTCCCGATGCGTTCTTCGCCGACCAGTTCAACAACCCGGCCAACCCCCTGGCCCACGAAACCAGCACAGCCCCGGAAATCTGGGCGCAGACCCAGCACGATGTCGATGCCATTGTCGTCGGGGTCGGCTCGGCCGGCACCCTGACCGGACTGACCCGTTTCTTCAAGCGGGTGCAACCGGACCTGGCCATGGTACTGGCCGATCCGCTCGGTTCGGTGGTCGCCGAATACAGCCGCAACGGCACCGTCGGCACCGCGGGCTCCTGGGCCGTGGAAGGCATCGGCGAAGACTTCATTCCATCGATTGCCGACCTGTCCAGCGTGCGCCACGCCTATTCGATCAGCGATGAAGAGAGCTTCGACCATGCCCGCCAGTTGCTGCGCGCCGAAGGCATCCTCGGTGGCTCGTCCACCGGTACCCTGCTGGCTGCCGCGCTGCGCTACTGCCGCGAGCAGACCGAGCCCAGGCGGGTCGTGACCTTTGTCTGCGACACCGGCACCCGCTACCTGTCCAAGGTCTACAACGACCAGTGGATGAACGACCAGGGCCTGCTGCAGTACAAGCGCTACGGCGACCTGCGCGACCTGATCGCACGGCGCTTCGAGGATGGCCGGGTGATCAGCGTGGGCCCGGACGATACCCTGCTCACCGCCTTCCAGCGCATGCGCCTGGCGGATGTCTCGCAACTGCCGGTATTGGTGGACGGACAGCGGCTGGTAGGCGTAATAGATGAATCCGATATCCTGCTGGGCATGCACGCCGACGCGGCGCACTTTCGCCTGAGCGTGGCCAGTGTCATGACCGACAAGTTGCAAACCCTGGCCCCTGCCGCCAGCCTCGCCGAACTGCAGGCCGAGCTGGACCGCGGGCTGGTGGCAATCATTGCCGACGCGGCGGGCTTCCATGGCCTGATTACCCGCGTCGACCTGCTCAATCACTTACGGAGATCCCTTGCATGAGTCAACACGACAAGTCCGCCGCCCCCCGCGCCTTCGCTACCCGGGTCATCCATGCCGGGCAGTCGCCGGACCCGACCACCGGGGCGCTGATGCCGCCGATCTATGCCAACTCCACCTATCTGCAAGAAAGCCCTGGCGTGCACAAGGGCTTCGACTACGGGCGCTCCCACAACCCGACGCGCTTTGCCCTGGAACGCTGCGTGGCCGACCTCGAAGGTGGCAGCCAGGCCTTCGCCTTTGCCTCCGGCCTGGCAGCAATTTCCACCGTGCTCGAACTGCTCGATGCCGGTGCCCACGTGGTTTCCGGCAATGACCTCTACGGCGGCACCTTCCGCCTGTTCGACAAGGTGCGCCAGCGCAGCGCCGGGCATCGTTTCAGTTTTGTCGACCTGACCGACCTGAGTGCCTTCGAAGCGGCGTTGCAGGACGATACGCGGATGGTCTGGGTCGAAACGCCGAGCAACCCCCTGCTGAGCCTCACCGACCTGGCCGCCATCGCCCGCCTCTGCCGCGACCGCGGCATCCTCTGTGTCGCCGACAATACCTTTGCCAGCCCCTGGATCCAGCGTCCGCTGGAACTGGGTTTCGATATCGTGGTGCACTCGACGACCAAGTACCTGAACGGTCACTCGGATGTGATCGGCGGCATCGCGGTGGTCGGGCACAATGCCGAACTCGCCGAACGCCTGGGCTTCCTGCAGAACTCGGTGGGCGCCATTGCCGGGCCCTTTGATGCCTTCCTCACCCTGCGCGGGGTGAAGACCCTGTCGCTGCGCATGGAGCGCCATTGCAGCAACGCCCTGGAACTGGCGACCTGGCTGGAGCGCCAGCCACAGGTGGCGCGGGTCTATTACCCGGGCCTGGCGTCGCACCCGCAACATGAACTGGCACGCCGGCAGATGCGCGGCTTCGGCGGGATGATTTCCGTCGACCTGAAGAGCGACCTGGCCGGCGCCAGACGCTTCCTCGAAAGCGTGCAGATCTTCGCCCTGGCCGAAAGCCTCGGTGGTGTGGAGAGCCTGATCGAACACCCGGCGATCATGACCCACGCCACTATTCCGGCACAGACGCGCGCGCAACTCGGCATCGGCGACGCCCTGGTACGCCTGTCGGTGGGTGTCGAAGATGTCGAGGACCTGCGGGCAGACCTGGCGCAGGCACTGGCCCGGATCTGAGCCACGGGAGGCCGCCCTGTCCACAGGGCGGCTGTCGTAAAAACGGAACGATCAATCGTCGTCGACTAGACTTCACGAGTCAGCCCCTCTCGTGGAGAACCCGGATGATCAGCAAAAACACGATTTGCCTCTGGTACGACGGCACCGCCCTGGATGCCGCGACGTTCTACGCCAAGACCTTCCCGGACAGCGTGGTGAAAGCCGTCCACCGTGCCCCTGGCGACTATCCCGCCGGTAAACAGGGTGATGTCCTCACCGTCGAATTCACGGTGCTGGGTGTCCCGTGTCTCGGACTGAATGGCGGGCCGGCGTTCAAGCACAGCGAGGCGTTCTCGTTCCAGGTGGCCACCGACGACCAGGCCGAAACGGACCGTTTGTGGAACGCGATTGTCGGCAACGGTGGCCAGGAAAGTGCCTGCGGCTGGTGCAAGGACAAGTGGGGACTGTCATGGCAGATTACCCCTCGCGTGCTGACAGCAGCGGTCACCCACCCCGATCCCGCGACCGCCAAGCGTGCCTTCGACGCCATGATGGGCATGGGCAAGATCGACATCGCGGCGATCGAAGCGGCGCTGAAGGGTTGACCGAGACAACCAGGCGGCGATAGACGCCACGCCTCGATGAAAGCCCCCGACCCGGACAGGCCATTCTGTATCACAGTGTGTCTGAACGACCTTTCGATACCGAGGCTTTCATCCGGCCCTGGATTGGACACAGGCCAGATACGTCACCGCGTTCAAATGCAGGCAAGGTTTGAAGGGGTCGATCCGAACCCCTGGCCAAGGCTTGCACGGAGACGTCACCATGAAGATGGCATTGCACAACCACAAGACCGATAAAGCCCGCCGCCGTCTGGCCGGCTCATCGATCCTCGCCCTCGCCCTGTTCGGCACGTTCGGCGTGGCCCACGCACAAACGACCAGCGCCGCCCAACCGGCCGCGACCAGCGCCGGCAGCACTTATGCCGCACCCTCGCCCTTCGGCCCGCTGAAACACGTTAACGCCGGGCTGCTGGACGTGGCCTACGCCGAGACGGGCCCGACCAATGGCCCGGTGGTGATCCTCCTGCATGGCTGGCCCTATGACATCCACAGCTATGACGACGTCGCGCCCTTGCTGGCGGCAAAGGGCTATCGGGTGCTGATGCCGTACGCCCGTGGTTATGGCGACACCCATTTCCTCTCCGACAAGACCCTGCGCAACGGCCAGCCCGCCGCGCTGGCCAGCGACGTCATCGATTTCATGGATGCACTGAAGATCAAGCAGGCGGTGCTCGGCGGTTATGACTGGGGTGCACGCTCGGCCGATATCGTCTCGGCGCTGTGGCCGGAGCGGGTCAAGGCGCTGGTTTCGGTCAGTGGCTACCTGATCGGCAACCAGGCGGCCGGCAAGAACCCGCTGCCACCCAAGGCCGAGCTGCAATGGTGGTATCAGTTCTACTTCGCCACCGACCGCGGTCGTGCCGGCTACGAGAAAAACACCCACGACTTCGCCAAGTTGATCTGGCAACTGGCTTCGCCGAAATGGGCGTTCGATGACGCCACCTACGATCGCAGCGCCAAGGCCCTGGACAACCCCGACCATGTCGATATCACGATCTTCAACTACCGCTGGCGCCTGGGTCTGGTCCAGGGCGAGAGCCGCTACGACGCCCTGGAGCAGAAACTGGCCACGGCACCGTCCATCAGCGTGCCGACCATCACCCTCGAAGGCGATGCCAACGGCGCCCCGCACCCGGCCCCCGAGGATTACGCCAAGCGTTTCACCGGCAAATACGAGTTCCGCCTGATCAGCGGCGGCATCGGTCACAATCTGCCGCAGGAAGCGCCGGAAGCGTTTGCCAAGGCGGTGATCGACGCGGATCACCTTTGAGACGAAGGCGGTCCGCTGCAGCCACCATCAGTCTTCACTGCGACCAGGCCGGACGGCTCCCATGCCGTCCGGTTTCGCGACAGATGGCGGCTCTCTCAACGATAGACAAGGGTTGTCTTGCGGCAATTCGCTGAACAATCGCAAGGGATCGATCAGCAGGTAACCGTTGAGGCGCCTGGTCCTGCGCGGATCCTTCATCTCGCAGGTCCAGATATTCAGGCCATCGGCTCTCTTGCGATGCGACTCCAGCCGTTCGAAACAACGCTGGACCCATTGCCAGTCACCGCTGTCCTGCGCCTTGGCTATCCGCGCGATATCGGGGTGTTCCCGGGCATAGCGCTGGAAAATCTTCGGCGTCACCAGCAAGGCCGTGCTGGCCACGCCGTGGACCTTGGCGTTGGCCTCGTTGACGGCAATCGCGCCGCTCTGCACACCCTGGCGAAGCCATGTCATGAAAGATTGCCCCAGGTCACCGTCGCTCATTCGCTCATCTGCCGAATCCAGGCCCGGCAAAAGCCCCTGCTGCGCCACAGGCCCCGGTACCGCCAGCATTCGCGCAGGCATCACCGCCTGCTCCAGGGCGAGTGAAGCCTGGTCAGCCTGGGCGAGCACCTCGGCGAGAACACCGGCCTGTTCGTAGTGCCCGCTCAGGGCATGGATCAGCGCGGCCAGGGGTTCAGGATAGGCACTCAACCAATCGAGGATCGAGGCAGGCAGCAACTGCGCATACAGCAGCCCGGTCGCCGCACCTGGCAGCGTATGCGAGGGCGTCTGCGAATACCTGAAACGGTACTCACGCCTGATGGAACCATGCCAGGGGTGCCATACCGATCCATCCGCCAGATGCACCTCCATGTCGATGAAGATCCTGCCGATGCCGTGCAGCAGCGCCGCATAGGCGATGGTGGCGCTCCAGGCTTCGGCTTGCAGCGCCTGGGTTTCAGGATCGGCCCCCACCGGCAGCAAATGTGACTGGCGGATTTTCAGGGCATAGGCCACGGACTCCAGCGCATGATCGAGCATCCCACCCAGGTAGGCATGGTGCCGGCTTTCCGAGGCCGGCAGTTGTTGCACCAGTTCGGCATAGCGCTCGATGGGGCGCAGGTAGAGGTCGGCAAACTGGTTGCGCGACAACGAGGTACGCTGCCAGATGTGCTCCAGCAACTGGCGTCGGCGCGGCGTCGACAACAGCTCGGCGGCCGACTTTGGCAGAAGGTAGCCGAGGTTGGAAACCGCCCTGGGAGTGGCTGCGTGATCAGCCGCCTTTTTCAATTTCGATCGCCAGAACATTCGGCGGGTTATCCCTAACTGGAGGACCAACCCGTCTTTTGCCCCTTGGAGGCGCTGGATTCCAGGGAGAAACAGGTCCCCACCCGCACTGTTTTTTACGCTCCACTCCCTGTACAACTGCCGGGTACCGATGCTGCCGGCAGCATCTTCGACAGCCTGCCTGGCGGGTTTGTAAAAGGGGAACAACCCAATGGACAAGGCTTTCGTACCTGCGATTGAAGAGAACCTGCCGAGGCCAGGAGCGGTCAGTTTGCGCGAGGCGTTCGGGTTCTGGTTGAAGCTTGGTTTCATCAGCTTCGGCGGACCGGCGGGACAGATTTCGATCATGCACCAGGAGCTGGTGGAGCGACGGCGCTGGATCTCCGAGCGACGCTTTTTGCATGCCCTCAACTACTGCATGTTGCTCCCGGGTCCGGAAGCTCAGCAATTGGCAACCTACATCGGCTGGTTGATGCACCGGACATGGGGAGGCGTGATTGCCGGGGCGCTGTTTGTGCTGCCTTCATTATTCATCCTGATCGCATTGTCCTGGATGTACATCGCCTTTGGTGAGGTGCCCGTCGTGGCCGGGCTCTTCTATGGGATCAAGCCCGCCGTGACGGCCATCGTGGTGCAGGCAGCCCATCGGATCGGTTCCCGGGCCCTGAAGAACAAGTGGTTGTGGGCGATAGCCGCCGCTTCATTTACCGCGATCTTTGCGTTCAACGTACCATTTCCACTGATTGTCCTGGGTGCAGCCCTGATCGGCTATGCAGGCGGTCGCCTGGCTCCCGAAAAATTCAGGACTGGTGGCCATGGCGCTGCCAGAAAATACTTCGGCCCGGCCTTGATCGATGACGACACCCCGTCCCCGGAGCACGCCCGGTTCAGTTGGTTGAAACTGGGATCGCTGGTATTGATCGGCGCCGCGCTATGGGCGTTGCCAATGTGCGTCCTGACCGCCCTGTACGGCTGGGAAGGCACCCTGACCCAGATGGGCTGGTTCTTCACCAAGGCCGCACTGCTGACCTTTGGCGGCGCTTACGCCGTGCTCCCCTATGTCTACCAGGGCGCGGTCGGTCACCATGGCTGGCTGACACCCACACAGATGATCGACGGACTGGCCCTGGGTGAAACCACGCCCGGACCACTGATCATGGTGGTGGCCTTCGTGGGTTTTGTCGGCGCCTATGTCTTGCAAGTGTTCGGCGCGGATCACGTATTCCTGGCCGGGGCGGTGGCCGCTACGCTGGTGACCTGGTTCACCTTCCTGCCCTCGTTCCTGTTCATCCTCGCGGGCGGCCCCCTGGTGGAGTCGACCCACAACGAACTCAAATTCACCGCACCGCTCACCGCGATTACGGCAGCAGTGGTCGGTGTGATTCTCAACCTGGCGTGCTTCTTTGGTTACCACGTGCTCTGGCCCAAGGGCTTCAGCGGCAATCTCGACTGGCCCTCTGCACTGATCGCCATCGCGGCGGCGATTGCCCTGTTCCGCTTCAAGCGGGGTGTCATTCAGGTGCTGCTGGCCTGTGCGCTCATTGGCCTGGCGGTGCATGTGCTGCGCTAGGGTAGCCGATTGATACTCAAGCGCTCGCCTACCACCATCTCCGTAATCCAGTCGACCAGGATCGAAGTGTAGGCCTCCTGGGCCACTTCGTCGCTCAAGCCATGGTCCGCATCGTCAATGATTCTATGGGTAAGGGAATGGGTCTGCTGAAACGCGGCACGGTAGCTCATGATCGTTGCGTGGGGCACATGTTCATCGTGCTCCGACTCGACCATCAAGACATCACCACGAAACGCCGCACAGGCACGCAACGCTCGATTGTCACTGGCATTGATATGGCTGGAGCGGTACTGCATCAGGTCGTTGCGATCGAGCTGACGCTTGGCCATTTGCCAGTTTTCATCACGATAGATCGCCGGCACCCGCAAGGCCAGCCAGCGGACCCTGCGTAGCTGACTCAGGATAGTCGCAAGGTAACCACCATAGCTGGTCCCCACTACCGCCACGGCGGAGGTGTCGAGAGCAGGATGCGAGAGCAGATGGTCATAGGCAGCCACCAGGTCACGCAGGTTGTCTTCGCGGGTGACAAAGGCCTGTCGACTGTCTTCGGCACCATGACCGCGCAGGTCGAACGTCAGGCAGACACAGCCAAGCCCGGCGATGCCTCGGGCGCGATTGAGGTCACGCTCCTGGCTGCCTCCCCAGCCATGTACAAACAGGACACCCGGGACCTTGGCCCTGGGACTGAGCAGGTTACCCACGATGCGGTCTTCCTCGACATTGATCCAGACCGCTTCACCGTTAGCTGTCATAAGCATCGATCCGCGCATATTTGAGAAGACAGTCACCGTGGCGATCATGGCCACGATAGAGTACCCGCGCCTCTTGCGGCAAAGTCTGTTCGGTGTGGATTTCATGGGTGGAAGCACGGACCGCGCTCATCCGCGGCCATTCGCGAAAGGCTTGCAGCGCGGCCAGTTCAGCCCCCGTTGCACCGCCGACACGCCAGGATTGTTCGAGCACACCGACCGTGGGCTGACCGTCGCCGGCCAGGCCCTGCACCACATCATAGTTGCGCCGCGAGGCGAAGAAGCCGGGAAAGCTCAACGCCGCTGCTGTGTCGTAAGTCCGTGCATACTCGATGGCCCGGCGCACGTCTGGTGTCAGTTCACGGGCCAGCAGTTCGATATAGTCACCCCGTACCAACAACAGGTCGGAGCCTGCGTAGACACATTCGCCGCGGGTGTTGCGGGTCTGGCTCTGCCGGCCGTGATACGTCATCAGCAGGCCATCGATCAGGGTCTGACCCACACTATGGGTGATCGCCTGTTCGAGATTTTCCTCCAGCACTATGCCCTTGGCACATACCGCCGCATCCAGATCATCCAGCCATTGCATGAGGTCTTGCGCAGTACGCAAGACTGCCTGGCCGGTACCGCCGCAGGCTTCGACCTGCTTGACCCGTAGCGCGCCTCGCCGCAAGCCTTCGGTGGCGGCACGCCGGGCATCGTTGTGGTCGAACACCGTCACCCCCGCCAGCACGACATCCCTGACCCGCTCGCCGAATTGCGGGTTCCATCCTTCCGGCCGTGCCCGCGCATCGGCTATCAGCGGATGGGAAATAGCCTTGGTGGCGATGAATGCGTGTTGAACGTAGCCGCCGAGCAAGTCGTCGACACCGCTGATGCCGAGTTCGTCTAGCTCCTCGCCGACCAGCGTTTGCGTGGGAACGAAATACAACGCTGGCATCGGGTTGGAATCGTTGCACCCGGTATCGGCGAACGGCCAACCGAGGATTTCGGCCAGCCAGCGGGCCAATGCGCGGTTGGTCTCGAGTTCGTGATGAAGTGCTCCGACGTTACCGTGGGCCACCACACATTTTTGCATCGGCTGCGCGGGCATGGGCTCGACTCCCTTCTCGTGACCAGTAGAACAGCCGACCGGCGCTATCCGCCAATAGTTCGCCAGGACCGATCAGCGGTTTCAGGCAACCTTGCAGTGTTATCCGCTCCGGCAGCCATTCGTCACTCACCTTGAACTCCGTCGAAGGCCCTTCGGTCGCACCTGTATCGATTGATGGCACAGCTGAATCGGAGGAGTCATGACCAGCAACGGCACGACCGGGAGCTGCGCCCTGCCGGACCTCGCCGACATCACCCGGCAAGCCACCACGGTGCAGCGGTTCACGGTACTCACTCTCAATCTGCACAAGGGCTTCACGCCGCTCAACCGGCGATTCATCCTGCCCGAATTGCGCGATGCCGTGCGTACCACCGGTGCCGACCTGGTGTTTCTCCAGGAAGTGCATGGCCGCCAGACCCGGCATGCCAGCCGTCACCCGGCCTGGCCGTCGCTGCCGCAGTACGAATTTCTCGCCGACACCATGTGGCCGGAGTTCGCCTACGGGCGCAACGCGGTCTATCCCGATGGCGACCATGGCAATGCCCTTCTCTCGAAATTTCCGATCCAGGCCTATGACAACCTCGATGTATCGGTCCATGGCAACGAGCGGCGTGGCCTGCTGCATTGCCGCCTGGATATGCCGGGCCATGAACAGGTGCATGCCATTTGTGTCCACCTGGGATTACGCGAAGCCCATCGCCAGCGCCAGATCGATCTGCTGCTCGACCACCTGGACAGCTTGCCACCCGCGGCGTCGGTGATCATTGCCGGCGACTTCAACGACTGGCGTCGACGTGCCGATACCCGCCTTGCCGCGCAGTCGCTGATCGAAGCGTTCTCCCACACCCGCGGCGCCCCGGCCCGCAGCTTCCCCGCGCGCCTGCCCCTGTTACGCCTTGATCGCATCTACCTGCGCAATGCCCTGCCAGGCACGGCCAGCGTGCTGTCCGCGTGGCCATGGTCACATTTGTCGGACCACGCGCCCCTCGCCGTCGAGGTGCTGCTGTGAACGGTGCCTGGGAGGACGGCAACAACGTGCGGTTGCTGATCAACGGTGAGGACTACTACGAGCGGGTATTCGCGGGCATTCGCCTGGCGCGGCGGGAGGTGTTACTGGAAACCTTCATCATCTTCGACGACAAGGTCGGGCGAGCGTTGCAGCAGGCGCTGATAGAGGCCGCGCGGCGCGGCGTAAGGGTCGAAGTCGCGGTAGATGGCTATGGCACCGCCGACCTGCCGGAGGCCTTCATCCACGCCATGACCGCCGAGGGAGTCAGAGTGCACATCTTCGACCCCCGACCCAGGCTGATTGGCCTGCGCACCAATCTGTTCCGTCGCCTGCACCGCAAGATCGTGGTCATTGATGGTCGGCGCGCCTTTATCGGCGGGCTCAATTACAGCGCCGACCATCTGATGGACTCCGGCCCCATGGCCAAACAGGACTATGCCGTGGAAGTCACCGGCCCCGTGATCAGGCAGGTACACGATTCGAGCCGACGCCTGCTGGCCACGGTATCGGACCCGCCGAGCCGGATACCGTCCACCCCCATGCCCACCGGCCAGGCCCGGGCCATGCTGCTCGAACGCGACAACCTGCACCATACCCATGACATCGAAGCCCATTACCTCGCCGCGTTTCAGGTTGCCCACACGCGGCTGGTGGTGGCCAATGCCTATTTTTTCCCCGGCTATCGACTCCTGCGCGCATTGCGCAACGCCGCCAGACGCGGTGTCGACGTCACGCTGATTCTGCAGGGACAACCGGACATGCGCTGGGTAAGCGCCTTTTCCAGGCTGTTGTACAACTACCTGCTGCGCGACGGCGTGAAGATCTTTGAATACTGCCAACGTCCATTGCATGGAAAAGTGGCGTTGATGGATGACGAATGGGCCACGGTGGGTTCCAGCAATCTTGACCCGCTGAGCCTGGCACTGAACCTGGAAGCCAATCTGTTCATCCGCGATGCGGCCTTTACCGAAAACCTGCACAGACACCTGTCCGAACTGGCCGGGCAGCACTGCAAGCGCATCACCTTGCAGCGCATGATCCACGGCTACTGGTGGCGGGCACCGTTGATCTTCCTGTGCTTCCACTGCACACGGTATTTTCCGACTATCGCCGGTTGGCTGCCCGCGCACCGCCAGGTCTTGCACCCATGGGCGCCGAACGAGCAAGGCAACTGCATCCACAAGGGTAACAGCTGATGAACCATCAGGTCTGGAGGACACGGAGTTGCAGGTCGGGCTCGGCGCCAGCAACTGGGCGAAGGCAATGCGCCAGCAATACCGGGAAATGCCACGCTAGTGACACTCCGATCCGCTTCAAGCCTCCGGAGCCGAAAGATCGGCAGTGGGTGGCGCGTCCCTGGACACGGCCTGCGCCAGGGCCTCCTGCAGTTGCGATTGGTTATAGGGCTTGAGGATCCGCGGCAGTTGCACGGCCATGCCCTCAAGGTGCTGGGCATAGCCGGTGGCAAGAATGATCGGCAGCGCGGGATACAGCTTGCGGACGGCCTCGGCCAGTTGCGCGCCATCCATCTGCGGCATGGCCATGTCGGTGATCATCAGGTCGATATCCGGGTGCAGCCCGAAGCATTGCAGCGCCTGGACGCCGGAAACCGCACAGATCACCCGGTGGCCGAGATCTTCCAGCAGCATCATGGTGCTGTTGAGGACCAGGCTGTCATCGTCGACCACCAGGACCGTCAGCGCCTTGAACACTGGCCCGTGGTTTTTCTCAGGTGGCAACGGCAACCGCGTGACGCCATCGGTCGCCACCGGCAACCAGAGTTCGGCGGTGGTGCCCTGGCCCTTGCTGCTCTTGAGTACCAGCCGCCCGCCCAGTTGCTCCGCCAGGCCGTGGACCATCGACAGTCCCAGGCCGGTGCCCTTGCCCACGCCCTTGGTAGTGAAGAATGGATCGGCCGCGTAGGCCAGGGTCTGCTCGTCCATGCCTTCGCCATCGTCGATCACCGACAGGCAGACATAGTCATCGTGGGGCAGCGTGCCGGTCCTGCCGTGGACCTCGGCATTGATCCGGACAGTGCCACCCGCTGGCATCGCATCGCGGGAATTGCTCACCAGGTTGAGCAATGCCAGCTCCAACTGGTTGATGTCGGCCTGCACCTCTGGCAGCGCCTCGGGCAGTTGGGCCAGAACAGCTACCTGTGGTCCCACCGAACTGCATAACAGCTCGATCAGATTGGCGACCAGTTGCGGCAGGTGCACCGCCTCGGTCTTGAGCTCTTGGCGCCGGGCGAAGGCCAGCATGCGCTGGGTCAGCGAAACCCCGCGCGCGGTGCCAAGCAATGCGTTGTCCACCAGCCGCGAGAGTTTCGGGTCGCCGTCGACACGCTTGTGCAGCAGTTCGAGATTGCCCTGGATAACGGTCAGCAAGTTGTTGAAATCATGGGCGATACCGCCACTGAGTTGCCCGATGGCCTGAAGTTTTTGTGACTGGAACAGCGCCTCGCGCGCCAGTTCCAGCTTTTTTTGCGCCTCGACCGACTCAGTGATATCACGGGTGATCTTGGCAAAGCCGATAATCTCGCCGGTGTCGGAGCGGATCGGGTCGAGGATCACATGGGCCAGGAAACACGATCCGTCCTTGCGTACCCGCCAGCCCTGCTTCTCGAATCGTCCTTCGCTCGCGGCGACATCCAGGGCACGGCGGGGCTCTTCATTGAGACGATCCTGCTCGGTGTAGAACATCGAGAAATTCCTGCCGATGACTTCCTCCGGCGAATACCCCTTGATGCGCTGTGCACCGAGATTCCAGCTGCTGACCCGCCCTTCGAGGTCAAGCATGTAGATGGCATAGTCGATCACTGCATCGACCAACAGACGGAAAAGGTCATCATCGAACTCGTTTCGAAATGCAGGCTGATCGTACATGGGGGGCTCCGCCGTTATTTCCCACTACATTATACCGAACGGTGGCGATCCCCGATAAAAAGCCTTCGCCTGCGATCCAGTTTCCTTGCGGTGCCCGCCGCCTTGATTTGCCACCGTGTCCTTATCACTGCGTGAGGACATCTGGATGTTTTGCTTTCCTACCCGGCCCCTGGCCGTCGCTGTAACACTCACTTTCCCGCTGACCACCGTGCTGTCGGGCTGTGCATCGCCAGGGGTCCTGGATGCGCCGCCCGCACCGGAGGCGTCCCAGACCCGGGTGCTGCGGCCTGAAGGTACGGGTTTGTTGCGTGTCGGCCGTTATACCCTGGCCGACACGACACCACGCAGCGATCAGCTGGACCTGCTGAGCCAGGTGATCGATATCCGCCTGCCGGTAGGCGTGAACCCGACTGTCCGGGAAGCCATGGGCTATGTGCTGCGTCAGTCGGGATATGGGTTGTGCCCGGCCGGGGCAAGCGGCGATGTGCAGGTGCTGTATGCCCATCCGTTACCCGCCGCGCACCATCAACTGGGCCCTATCACCCTGCGCAATGCCCTGTTGGCATTGGCTGGCCCGGCCTGGCAACTGGAGGTCGACGAGTACGCCCGCCGAATCTGCTTTGTCGCGCGACAGGGAGGCCTGGAACGCTTGCCGACAAGCACATTGCCCTTGTCCGCGGCATTGCCGGAGGGAGGCCGATAATGGAACGTCCTTGCCGAAATACACTTGTCCAAGGCGCGACCCTGGTCCTGCTGGCGGGCATCGCGCTGTACCTGGGCGGCAAGCTCTCGACGCTATCGACAGAAGTGCATTCGCGCCCTTCGGCCGATCATCTGGAAAACCTGCAGCAGCAACTGCAAAAGGCCGACGCCGAGCTGGAGACGTTGCAGCATTCGAGCGCTGCGCTCCAGGCAGAGTTCCGGCGCTCCGAACAGGGTATCTTCAAGCGCTTCACGGCACTTGAGACGAGCAGTCGCTCCATCGACACCCTGGCTTCGGGCCTGGCCGCGCTCGGCGCACGGGTGGAAAACAGCGAGGGCACGCTGCTGACGTTCAAGGCTCGCCTGGAAAACCGCAATGCCGCTGCCGATCCCGCCATCGCCACGGCGTCAATGGCACCCTCGGGTGCCGGGCCCGGCTCCACATCGAAGGTCAAGGCACAGGCGAAAAAGCACAGCGCAGCCGCGCAACCGCCCTTCACGGTCATGGGCCTTGAATCACGCGCAGGCGAGTCATTCCTGGCGGTGGCATCCACGGCGCAGCCACGGCTTGCCGACATCGAGCTGCTGCGGCCGGGCATGACGTTCTCCGGCTGGCGCTTGAATGCCCTGGAATCAGGCAAAGCCCAGTGGGCCAGGCCTGACGGCACGTCCCTGTCCGTCTCGACCCAATGAGGGCTACAGCATGAATATGAAGATTTTCCGGACCGTATTGAGCACTGCCTGCCTGCTGCCAGCCGTGACACAGGCCGAAACACGGGTGCAGCAGGCCGTCGAAAACCATCGCCACCAGCAAAGCCAGGTTCGCCAGCAAGAACTGGAGCGAGCCGCCGACTGGGGACTCAGACAGGAGGAATGGCAGCGTTACCGGCGCGTGATGGAGGGCCCGCTGGGCATCTACTCGCCCAACCTCGACCCGCTGACCGCGCTGGGCATCGAGGCGCGGGACAGCGCTGAACAGCAGCGCTACGCCGAGCTGCAGGTACAGGCGGAAGTCGCCCGGGTGCAGAAGCTGATGGCGTACCAGAACGCCTACGACCAGGCCTACAAGCGTCTTTACCCCGAGCAACTGCCCGTCAACCTGATCGGCACCCACCCGCCGCCAATGATGTCGACGGTGGTGCCGGCGGGAAGACTCGCGGTGTTCGTCACCACGGACTGTCGGGGCTGCGTCGAACAGGTCCGCCAGCTCCAACGAGACAAGCAAGGTTTCGACCTGTATCTGGTCGGCAGCCAGGGCAATGACGAGCTTATCCGCGACTGGGCGAGAAAGGCCGGGATTGAACCGCACAAGGTGCGTCAACGGGAAATCACCCTCAATCATGATGACGGACACTGGCAACACCAGGGCGACAAGGGCACCTTTCCGGCCATCATGCAGGCCGACAATGGCCGATGGCAGCGGCGATGAACCCTGGCCGCCTGTTGGTGCTCGGCACCCTGCTGGGTGGTTGCCTGCTGGCGCTGCCGGTGATCGCTGCGTCGTTGCCGCCCCTGGCTTACCGTTGGGCCACCCAAGGCACGCCGGTGCCGCCCCAGGTGCTGTACGCCCTGGCCCTGCAGGAAAGCGGAACCTTGCTTCGCGGCCGGCTGCGGCCCTGGCCCTGGACCCTGAATGTCGCCGGCCTGCCCTACCGCTACGCCGATCGACAGTCTGCCTGCAACGCCCTGCTGCTGGCCATCGAGCAAGTCGGCGCGAAGCGGGTCGATGCCGGCCTGGGGCAGATCAACCTGGGCTGGAACGGCGAGCATTTCGCCCATCCCTGCCAGGCCCTGGATCCCTACCGCAACCTCAGCGTCGCCGCCGGGCTGCTGCTCGAACACAAGACCCCCGAGGTCGACTGGGTAACGGCAGCGGGCCGCTATCACCGCCCCGTCGGCGGTGCGCCCGCCGAACGCTACCGCAAAGCCTTTGCCCACCACCTCGCCCGCGTCACCCACGGGCCCGTTCAAGGAAGACACACCCGATGAAATTTTCCCGTCTGGCGAGCGCCCTGGCGCTGTTGCTGGTCCATGGCGCGCAGGCCGAACTGACGGTTGTCGAAGACCTGGGCGCAGACTCTGCCCTGGCCTATTACCGCTCACTCAACCCAGCGCCGCCCACCCCATCGGCGCAGGCGATGCCCCTGCCACCCGTTCGCCTAAAGGCCTACGGCGAAACGGACATGCTCCCCGTGCGGTCCGAGTCCCTGAGTCCCGGGCATATCACCCCTCGCGTGCACCATGTACCCGGATTGCAACCGGTGTTCCTGATCGGCGATGACGACCTGTCACGGCGCTGGTTGCAACAGCGGGCGGCACTGCTGCGCGATCTCGGCGCCGTCGGCCTGGTGGTCGATGTGCAGCGGCTACAGGCACTCGCCGAACTACGCCAGCTGGGTACGGGGCTGAATATGCTACCGGCCGCGGCGGATGACCTGGCACGACGGCTGGGTCTTGCACACTACCCCGTGCTGGTGACCGCCACCGGCATCGAGCAGTAGCCATGACCCAGTCCCATACCATCGAGGCACTGCTGCGTCCGGCCGTGGAGCTATACACCGTGGCGGTCTGCATGGCCGGCGCCGGGCTGGGTCTGTTCGCCCCCTGGTCGCTCGCGCTGACACCCCTGTTCGGGGCCGCGACAGCCCTGTGCTTTCTGCTGTTGGGCTGGATCCGCCTGCGCCAGGCATTGCTGGTGTTGCGCTACCGACGCACTATCCGCCGATTGCCACGCTACGTGATGACCAGCAGGAAAGTGCCCGTCAGCAACCGACGACTGTTTATCGGCATCGGTTTCAAATGGGAGCAGCGACATACCCAGCGCCTGATGCAGACCTACCGGCCGGAGTTCCGTCGCTACGTGGAACCGACGACATTGTTCCGGCAGGTCCGCAGGCTGGAAGAGCGCCTGGAGAAAGCCCCCTTTCCGTTGAGCCTGATCGCCGCGGCCAGCGCCTGGGACAGCCCGCTCAATCCGCTGCGCCCTTTGCCGCCGGTAGGCGGCTCGCCTCGGTTGCATGGGGTCGAGCCCAATGAAGTCGAGGTCTCGCTACCGCTCGGCGAGCGCGTGGGGCACAGCCTGGTCCTCGGCACGACGCGGGTCGGCAAAACCCGGCTGGCGGAACTGTTCATCACCCAGGACATTCGCCGCGTGAAGGTCGCCGGTGATCGCTCGCACTTCGAACCGGTGATCGTCTTCGATCCCAAAGGTGATGCCGACCTGCTCAAGCGCATGTATGTCGAAGCCCAACGCGCCGGGCGTGGCGACGAGTTCTATGTGTTTCACCTGGGCTGGCCGGACTTTTCCGCACGCTACAACGCCGTGGGTCGTTTCGGGCGCATCTCCGAAGTCGCCAGCCGGATCTCCGGACAGCTCTCGGGCGAAGGCAGCAGCGCCGCCTTTCGCGAGTTCGCCTGGCGTTTCGTCAATATCATCGCGCGGGCGCTGGTGGCACTGGGAGTGCGCCCGGACTACCTGAAGATCCAGCGGCACGTGATCAATATCGATACGCTGTTCATCGAGTACAGCAACCACTATTTTACCCAACGTGATCCCGGCGCCTGGGACGTCATCGCCGCCCTCGAAGCCAGCCTCAACGACAAGAACACGCCCCACAACATGCGCGGCCGACAAAAACGGGTCACGGCGATTGATCAGTACCTTGCCCGCACCCGGGTGGGCGATCCGGTGATGGACGGGCTGCGTTCGGCCGTGCGTTACGACAAGACCTACTTCGACAAGATCGTCGCCTCGCTGTTGCCACTGCTGGAAAAGCTCACCACCGGGCGCATGGCGGAACTGATCTCGCCCGACTACAGCAAACTCAACGATCCCCGGCCGATCTTCGACTGGATGCAGGTCATTCGAAAGCGGGCGGTCGTCTATGTCGGGCTCGATGCCCTGTCCGATCCGGAAGTGGCAGCAGCCGTGGGCAACTCGATGTTTGCCGACCTGGTGTCGGTGGCCGGCCATATCTACAAATTCGGCCTCGACGATGGCCTGCCGGACAGCGGCCGCGAACAGAAAATCCCGATCAACCTGCATGCCGATGAGTTCAACGAACTGATGGGCGACGAGTTCATCCCGATGATCAACAAGGGCGGTGGCGCGGGCATCCAGGTCACGGCCTACACCCAGACCATCAGCGACATCGAGGCCAGGATCGGCAATCGGGCGAAGGCCGGCCAGGTGGTGGGCAACTTCAACAACCTGTTCATGTTGCGGGTCCGGGAAACCGCCACCGCCGAGTTGCTGACCCGTCAGTTGCCCAAGGTCGACGTGTATTCGACCACGCTGGTCAGCGGTGCCACCGACAGCTCCGATCCCTCGGGCGGTACCGACTTCACCAGCAATACCCAGGACCGGGTCAGCTCCACCAGCGTGCCGCTGATCGAGCCCGCGCACATTGTCAGCCTGCCCAAGGGACAGGCCTTTGCCCTGATCGAGGGTGGCAACCTGTGGAAAATCCGCATGCCCCTGCCGGCCCCCGATCCCGATGAACAGATGCCCGGGGATCTGCAAACCCTCGCGGAAAACATGCGCAAGCGTTATGTCGATGGGGGTGGCGAGTGGTGGATCACCAGCGGTACACCGAGGGTGGGCGCCTCATTGCCGACGGATCTGCTGGACGATTTTCCCTTGCCGCAAGCGGGTGTGAAAGTGCCGTCAGCATCCACGGACCAGCAGGTGCCGGGCCCATGAAATCGAGAGGAACGACGCCATGACGGCCACTGGCGAAAGTGCAAGAAACCAGCAGCCCTACCGAGAAAAAGGCCTGTTCGGCAAGATCCTCGCCCTGCCCTTCACCCTCTTCGGCATCCTGCTGGTGGCGCTGTTTTTCAGCGTCGCCAGCGAGTGGCTCGGCTTGCTGTTTTTCTGGCCGGACGAAGGCTGGCAGCACTCGCGGGACATGTTGAACAGCGAACTGGCGTGGATTTCGACGATCTTCAGCCAGAGCCTGTTGCTCGATCAACCGGAACAGACCGCCCGCTGGATCGTCGCCCTGGCTTACGAGTGGGGCTTCGAGAAGACCGGCCTGATCGACTGGATCAACCTGCCGGCGCCGCACACGCGGATGAACGGCCAGCGCGGCACGGGATTGCAGTACTACCTGGGACAGGCCCATGCACACACGGAGGACTACGGCCTCGCGGCGGTCTATGCCGTGCTGACCTTCCTGGCGCGGATACTGATCCTGGTGCTGACCCTGCCGCTGGTGCTGATGGTGCTCTTCACCGCCGTGGTGGATGGCCTGGTGCGCCGGGATCTGCGTCGGTTTGGTGCCGGGAGAGAATCAGGGTTCATCTATCATCGGGCGAAAATGCTGATCGTACCGCTATGGGTCGCCCCCTGGATCATCTATCCGGCGCTGCCCATAAGCGTGAACCCGTTATTGATCCTGCTGCCCGGTGCGGCCGCCCTCGGCCTGGCGGTGAGCATTTCGGTCGGCAGCTTCAAGAAATACCTGTGATCCGCCAAGCCGTAAAACCTACCACGCCCAATCCTGTTTTCCGGCTGTCATCGGCAGCCTCCTGCGGCACGCTCGTTGAACTTTCTTCGAGCGGATCGCCTTTATGCCTATTGCCTTGAGCCCCCTTCGATACACCGCGCTGGCCGCGAGCCTCGGCGTCCCTCTGGTACTGGCCGAGCCAACGGCTCATGAACGCACGCACCTGACCGGACTGCTGCGCCAGCTCGACGCCGCCACCCGGCAGGCGAATGCCAGTGCCGCGCTACCGACAGATGAACAGGCACGCTTCAGCTTCGACTACCCGCGCCTGTCCGCCGACCTGGAACTGGTACGCCAGGGCATCGAAGGTTATCTCAGCCCTTCAAGGGCCCAGCCCCGGGGCCTGCCCGAACTGACCGGCCACTACACCCGCTCCGACGAGGTTGCGCCATGAGCATGAGCGCGCCGCAGCTCTCGGCCTTTCAGGCCATGGGCGGCTTTACCCCCGGGCAAAGCACCACCCTGCTGACCGGCCTGGTGCTGGCCATCGCATTGATCTTCGCCGCCTGGGCCATGGTCAGCGGCTACCGGGGCTGGGCCGGCGGGCAACTGTCCCAGGGCAGGTTCGCCGGTCTGGCAGCCAAGGTGGCGCTGATCTACATCCTGCTCACCGTCCTGTTGCTGCACTGATTTTTCTTGTTTCACCCACTGCCATTGGAGGCACCTGATGAATATCCTTTCCCTCTTCAAACAGCTCGCCCGCCCGCTTTCGCGAGCGGCGCTTGTCGGCAGCGCAGGGTTGTCGACGCCGGTGTTCGCCGCCCTGCCCGCGATGGAAGCACCCAGTCGCGGCGAGGGCAACGGCATCATCCAGACGCTGCAGAACCACGGCTACGACATCGTCGCGCTGATCGCCCTGGCCATCGCCGCCGCCGCATTCTGCGGCGTGGCCTACCACGCCTACTGCTGTTACTCCGAAGTGCAGAACGGCAAGAAGACCTGGGGCCAGTTCGGCCTGACCTGCGGGGTGGGTGCCCTGTTGCTGGTGATCATCATCTGGCTGTTGACCAAAGGCACGGAAGTGCTGTGAGGATGATCGCGCGATGACTCACGATTCGGATCACTTCCTGGCTGACGGCACCATCCGCTTTCTGCCGTCACGTCTCAATCACCAGCCGGTCATCGTGCTGGGGCTCACCGCCGATGAAATGTGGCTCACCGTCGTCGTCGCGGCCTTGACGGGCACCTGCCTCGGCAGCGTCGCGGCGACGCTGTTGCAGAGCATTGCCCTGGTCCCCTCGGGGATCGTGCTGTGCATCGGCCTGGGGTTGTTCGTGGGCGGTAACCTGCTGCGTCGCCACAAGCGCGGCAAACCCCAGACCTGGCTGTATCGGCACCTGCAATGGCAACTGGCGACCCACTGCCCGCCGCTGGCCCCCTGGGTCGGTGCGGACGCCCTGGTGACCCGCGGAGGTCTCTGGAGTACACGTCGGAGCCCGCGCCCATGAGCCGCTTCAAGAACGAGGTGGCCCGCCTGGAATCCCATGTCAAGTCGCTGCGTGGCGGATGCGCATTGCTGTTCGGCATAGCCTTGCTCATGGGGTTGGGGTGGTGGGAGGCCCCACGGAACCTGACCATCAATATTCCGCCCGACCTGCGTTCGGGCAGTACCCGCAAATGGTGGGAGGTACCGCCGGAGTCGGTCTACACCTTCGGTTTCTACATCTTTCAACAACTCAACCGCTGGCCCGTCGATGGCGAAAAAGACTACCCACGGGCCATTCACAAGCTCTCCGCCTACCTGACACCCGGCTGCAAGTCACAGTTGGAAAACGACTTCCAGCAACGCCAGATCGCCGGCGAGCTACGCAGCCGCACCCGCGGCGTTTTCGAGATTCCCGAAAGGGATTACACCCGGTCGCCGGAGCTGCGGGTCAAGGTCCGGGGGCGAGACCAATGGCTGCTGAACCTCGATCTCGCCACCGAGGAATTCTACGGATCGGAGCGGGTCAAGCAGGCCTTCGTGCGTTATCCCCTCAAGGTGGTGCGCCGGGATGTGGACCCGGAGAAAAACCCCTTCGGCATGGCCCTGGACTGCTACGACGGTGCGCCACAACGCATTGCCGCCTCATCCAGGTCCGCCGCCGACGCCATTTCTCCCACGCGAGGAGATGACTGATGGCCCGGTTGAACTTCCTGCTTGCCCCCATGCTTGCCTTGGGCCTGGGCTGCGCCACGGCCCAGGCCGTCGAACTGATGACCTGGGAGCGCCTGCCGCTGGCTATCCCCTTGCAGGTCGGCGAGGAACGAATTCTCTTTATCGACCAGAATGTCAGGGTCGGAGTGCCGCGCTCACTGGGCGACAAACTGCGCATCCAGAGTACCGGCGGTACCCTCTACCTGCGCGCCAATGCCCCGATCGAACCCACCCGTCTGCAACTGCAGAATGTGCAGAGCGGTGAAATCATGCTGATCGATATCGCGGCAAGGGCCGTCCAGTCCGGCAGCGCCCTCGAACCCATCAGGATCGTCAAAGGTCCCGGCAGGCCCAGGCGATACACCGGCGCGTCGACGATGTCGTCGAACAGCGACACACCGGCATCACCTGCCGAATCAGCCGACAAGTCCCGACGCGCCCGGGAGACACCGATCCCGGTGGTCCTGACCCGTTACGCCGCACAAAGCCTTTATGCTCCGCTGCGCACCGTGGAGCCTTTGTCCGACGTAGTCGCGCTGAAAACACGACGCGACCTCGATCTCTCGAACCTGCTGCCCGGCCAGCCACTCACCGCCAGGCTGCTGGGCGCCTGGCAACTGGACGACTACATCGTCAGCGCCGTCAGGTTGCGGAACCTCTCGACCCGGACACTCGACCTCGACCCACGCGAACTGCAGGGCGACTTCACCAGTGCGGCCTTCCAGCACCCTTATCTCGGCCCGGCACCGCAACCCAGCGATACCACCGTGGTCTACCTGGTCACCCGCGGTCGCGGCCTGGCACAAGCACTGCTGCCCAGCCTGAGCCCGGTCGATGCCAGTCGCCCCCTCTCCCTCGCGGATGGAGGTGACCATGCGCAGTAGCGGCATGCTCAAATGGTTGGTCCTGCCCTTGGTGCTGCTGGTGCTCTTCGGGGTGATCAGGGCCTGCTCCAGCAAGGACACTTCCGGTGCGAACACCGAGCACGGCGGCCATCGCCTGACAGCGGAGGAAATGAAGCAGTTGGGCATCGACGGTGATACTCCCCATGACACGGTTGCCACGCTGGTGGCCCAGACCAAGGCGATGCGCGAGGAACTGAAAGCCCTGCTCTCCGAAAACCAGGATCAACAGCAGGAGAACATCCGCCTGCGACGTCGCGACAGCGAGATCGACCAGCGTATCCAGCAAGTCCTCGGCGTCGAGCTGGAGAAGGCGCAGCACAAGGCCCCCACCGGCCTGAGCGCCCTGGAGACGCAGAGCCTGCTGGACGATCTGCAACAAAAGCTGTCGGTGCAATTCAGCGCCAGCCGCGGCGCGGACCTGCCCATTGGCCTGGGGCTTGAACCCGGGGACGAGGGACAATTCTCCGCCAGCAACGATGACCTGGTCTGGACCGAGCCCCAGGACGCGACCTCCGTCGACGCCCGGGGCAAACCCTTGCCCGCCGGCTCCGGCAAACCGGCGCTGGGCCTGAGTTTCCCTACCGCCTTCAGTGATGAGGCAGGCCAGCGCAAGCTCGAAGCCGACGCAGGGGGCGGCAACGTCAAGGCTCCTGCGGACAAGGCGTCCGCCAGGCCTGTCTACACCTTGCCGGAGAACAGCACCCTGACCGGCTCCGTCGCCATGACCGCGCTGATCGGGAGAGTGCCGGTGGACGGCGTGGTCAACGACCCCTATCCGTTCAAAGTGCTGATCGGCCCGGACAACCTCACCGCCAATGGCATCGACCTGCCGGACGTCGCGGGGGCTGTGCTCAGCGGTACTGCCGCCGGCGACTGGACACTCTCCTGCGTACGCGGCCATATCGTCAGCCTGACCTTCGTCTTCAACGACGGACGCATCCGCACGTTGCCCGCGCCGAAGAAACTGACCAGTCGCCAGGGCGGCAACCAGACAGCCGGCACCCCGACCGGCAAGATCCAGGGCGGTATCGGCTGGCTCAGCGACCCGTACGGTGTGCCCTGCATTGCCGGTGAGCGGCGTTCGAACGCCCAGCAATACCTGGGCAGCAAAAGCCTGGTCACCGCCGCGGGTGCCGGCTTGGCAGCCCTGCTCGAAGCCAACAAGGCCGACGCCAGTACCGTAATCACCCCCGGTGGAGCCGCCGTGGGTGCCGGTCCTTCGGCGCTCAACAGCATTCTCTCCGGTGGCGTGAAGGATATCGGCGACTGGGTCAACAAACTCTATGGCCAGGCGTTTGCCGCCGTCTACGTGCAACCCGGCGCTCAGGTGGCCGTGCACCTGGACCGGCAACTGGAGATCGATTACGAACCCCTCGGCCGCCAGGTGCGGCACATCGCTGGAGGAACCCATGCGTCTACCCTCGATTGAACTGCTGCCCTGTCTGCTGCTGGGCACACTGCTGGTCGGCGGCTGCAGTACCGACAAAGACCATCTGCTGCCCCACGGCCCGCACACCATGACGGATATCTGGGACCGGCAGTCCGCCGAGGGGCCCCGCAGCCCCGGCAATAACTCTCTGCAAGAGGCACGCCTGGCCCTGCGCCGACCTCTCGGCGACAGCGTTTCCGCGCAACCGGCCTACACCCGGACCGCTCGCAACGAAATACACAGCCAGTTCCGACGCCTGCCCAATCCGGACCTGGTGCTGTACGTCTTCCCGCATCTGGCGGGTTCCGACCCGGTACCGGTGCCGGGCTACAGCACGGTCTTTCCCTTTTACCAGCGTGTGCAGTACGCCCTGCCCGGCGAGCGGACGGAGGACTATTGATGAAAACGCCCAAGCCCCAACACCCACGCCCAGCCACCGTGGCCGATGAACAGGCGCTCTATGAGGCGACCCCGAGCTTCGTCGACCTGCTGCCCTGGGTGGAATTCCTGCCCGACTCACAGTGCCTGCTGCTGGAGGACGGCGAGTCGGTGGCGGCATTCTTCGAACTGACCCCCATCGGCACCGAAGGCCGTGAGGCGAGCTGGCTGCGCACGGTCCGCGATGCCCTGGAAAACGCCCTGCAGGACAGCTTCGACGAGTTGGAAGAACAACCCTGGGTGCTGCAGCTCTACGCCCAGGACGAGACCGACTGGGGCGCCTACCTGCACAGCCTCGGTGACTATGTGCAACCCCGAGCCCGGGGCTCGGCGTTCACCGACTGCTACCTGCAGATGTTCCGACAGCACCTTGAGGCCCTGTCGCAACCCGGCGGACTCTTTGAAGACACCGTCGTCACCCAACTGCCCTGGCGCGGGCAAAGCCGCAAAGTGCGCCTGGTGGTGTACCGACGCAGCAAAGGCACACCGACCCAGCGCGGCCAAAGCAGCGAGCAGGCCCTCAACAGCCTCTGTGAGCGCCTGAGCGGTGGCTTGGGCAATGCCGGCGTAAGGACACGACGTCTGGACGGTGCACAGATCCATCGCTGGCTGCTGCGCTGGTTCAACCCCGATCCGAAACTACTGGGCAACGCCCCGGAACAACGCCAGGACTTCTACCGGCTCGCCGACTACCCGCCGGACGACGCCAGCGAGGAACTGTCACTGGCCAGCGGCAGCGACTTCGCCCAGCGCCTGTTCTTTGAACAACCGCGCTCGGATGTGCAACAGGGACTGTGGTACCTGGATGATATGCCGCACCGCGTGGTGGTACTCGATCGCCTGCGCTCGCCCCCCATGACCGGCCACTTGACTGGCGAAACCACCAAGGGCGGCGATGCCATCAACGCCCTCTTCGACCAGATGCCCGAAGACACGCTGCTGTGCATCACCCTGGTGATCACGCCGCAGGACACCCTGGAGGCGCACCTCAACCACCTGGCGAAAAAGTCGGTCGGCGACACCCTGGCATCCGAGCAGACCCGCGACGATGTGCAGCAGGCCCGCGCGCACCTGGGCAGCGCACACAAGCTGTACCGGGGCGCAGTGGCCTTCTACCTGCGCGGCCGCGATATCCGGGAACTCGACAGCCGGACCCTGCAGCTCAACAACGTGATGCTCAACGCGGGACTGCAACCGGTGCGCGACGAACATGAGGTCGCCCCGCTCAACAGCTACCTGCGCTGGCTGCCTTGCGTGTTCAACCCGGGGATGCGCCAGAGCGAGTGGTACACCCAGCTGATATTCGCCCAGCACGTGGCCAACCTGGCGCCCATCTGGGGGCGCAGCGAAGGCACCGGGCACCCCGGCTTTACCTTCTTCAATCGCGGCGGCGGCCCGCTGACCTTTGACCCCCTCAACCGCCTGGACCGGCAAATGAACGCCCATCTGTTCCTGTTCGGGCCGACCGGTGCCGGCAAGTCGGCCACCCTCAACAACCTGCTCAACCAGGTCATGGCCATGTACCGCCCGCGGTTGTTTATCGCCGAGGCCGGCAACAGCTTCGGGTTGTTCGCCGACTTTGCCCGGCGCCTGGGCCTGAGCGTCAACCGGGTCAAGCTCGCGCCAGGCTCTGGGGTCAGCCTGGCGCCCTTCGCGGACGCCTGTCGACTGGTGGACACCCCCGCGCAGGTCCTGACCCTGGACGCCGATGCACTCGATGACCACGACAGCCCGCAAGAGGACGAGCGCGATGTATTGGGAGAACTGGAGATCACCGCGCGCCTGATGATCACCGGCGGCGAGGACAAGGAAGAACAGCGCCTGACCCGCGCCGACCGCAGCCTGATTCGCCAGAGCATCATCAACGCCGCACACACCTGCGTGAGCCAGGACCGCACCGTCCTGACCCAGGATGTCCGCGACGCCCTGCGGGCCATGGGCCATGACCACGGCCTGCCCGAGCCACGATGCCTGCGCCTGCTGGAAATGGCCGACGCCATGGACATGTTCTGCCAGGGCGCCGATGGAGACTTGTTCAACAGTGACGGCACGCCCTGGCCGGAAGCCGATATCACCCTGGTGGACCTCGCCACCTACGCCCGCGAGGGCTACAACGCGCAGCTCTCCATCGCCTACATCTCGCTGATCAATACCGTCAACAATATCGCCGAGCGGGACCAGATGCTCGGCCGGCCCATCATCAACGTCACCGACGAAGGCCATATCATCACCAAGAACCCGCTGCTGTCGCCCTATGTGGTGAAGATCACCAAGATGTGGCGCAAGCTCGGTGCCTGGTTCTGGCTCGCCACCCAGAACGTCGATGACCTGCCCAAGGCCGCGGAACCGATGTTGAACATGATCGAGTGGTGGATCTGCCTGAACATGCCACCGGACGAGGTCAACAAGATCGCCCGGTTCCGCGCGCTCACCGACGCCCAGAAAACCCTGATGCTGTCCGCCAGGAAGGAATCCGGGAAGTTCACCGAGGGGGTAATCCTGTCCAAGTCCATGGAGGTGCTGTTTCGCGCGGTGCCACCCAGTCTCTACCTGACCATGGCCATGACCGAACCAGAGGAAAAAGCCGAACGTTTCGAATTGATGAACGCCAGGGGTATGAGTGAGCTGGAGGCCGCGATGGAAGTAGCACGACGGATCGATGGCCTGCGGGGGATTTCCAGCGCCACGCTCGACAGTCCTGACAAATAACACCTGCGAGCGGTTGCAGTCCCCCCTGCAACCGCTCGATGCCAACGCCATCGAACCGGCTAGACCGGCAGCACCACCACCGCCTCCAACCCACCGCCCTGACGATTGCTCAGGGTCAGCGTACCGCCATGTTCCAGCACGATCGCCCGTGCGGTGGAGAGCCCCAGGCCAACCCCACCGGTACTCTTGTTGCGCGAGCCTTCCAGGCGGAAAAACGGCTGGAATACCTGCTCATGCAAGTCGACGGGAATCCCCGGCCCGCGATCGAGTACCCGGATGGTCACGTCGTGCGCGTGCTGTTGCAGTTCGACCAGCGGCTCGCGACCGTAGTGAACGGCATTGTCCATAAGGTTGGTCATCACCCGCTTGAGCCCCAGGGGGCGCCCGAAGTACACCAGCCGCGGCGGGCCGTTGAAGTGGATATCGACGGCCTGGTCACGGTAGTCGTCGACCAGCGTCTGCAGCAGCTCCGCCAGGTCCAGCTGGGTACCCTGCTCCAGGCGGGCATCGTCGCGGAAGAATTCCAGGGCGGTGTTGATCATCGCCTGCATCTCGTCGACATCACGGAACAGGCGTTGTTGCTGCTCGACATCTTCGATGAATTCACCCCGCAGGCGCAGGCGGGTCAAGGGCGCGCGCAGATCATGGGAAATCGCCGCGAGCATCTGCGTGCGATCGCGGATAAAGTGTTGCAACTGCGCCTGCATGCCATTGAAGGCCAGGATCGCCTGGCGGATTTCATGGGGACCGACCGGTTCGATGGCTGGGGCCCGGAAGTCCGCGCCAAAGCGCCGGACACCCTGGGCGAAATCCTCCAGGGGCCGGGCCAGGCGTCGCGTCGCGATCAGGGTGACCAGGGCCGTGGAAACCAGCACCAACAGCAGCACGATCAGGCTACGCGGCCCCTCCGCCATGCCCCAGCTGCGCGACGGTGCACTGAACACCAGCCACGAGTGGTCGGCCAGTTCCACCAGCAGCGCGTAGTGCCCGCCGGGACCCGACCAGTCGGACGGCTCATAGGCTTCCATGTGCCGGGGTGGCCCCTTGAGGGTTCGCTTGAAAATCTTCTCGGAACTGAAGCCTGCATCCTCGATCACCGGCACATCAATCGTCTTGCGATCAGGCAGCCAGACGACCTTGAAATCGGCATCATCCACCGCCTGGCTCAGGCGCAGACGCTGGTCCGGGTTCGTCGCCTCGATCACCTGGACCACCACGGCCACCTTGTCCAGCAGGCCGGTCTCGCTCAAGGGCGGCCGCGCCCAGACACCCGCCAGCTGGACAAACAGCGCGTTGAAGGCCAGTGCGGTGAACATGGCGATCAGGATGGTCAGGGCAATCCAGCGGGCCACGGTATCGCGGCGATGACGACCGCTCATGAGCGGGTCACGCTGACAGTGAACTGGTAGCCGCCATTGCGCACGGTACGAATCATCTCCGGGCGCTTGGTATCGAATTCCAGCTTGCGCCGCAGGCGGCTGACCTGGACGTCGATGCTGCGATCGAACGCATCATGGCTGTGGCCGCGCGCCAGGTTCAGCAATTGCTCGCGGGTCAGGACACGCTGGGGGTGTTCGACGAAAACCAGCAGCAGGTCGAACTCCCCAGACGACAGCGGGATCATCACCTGGTCCGGCGAGCGCAATTCGCGGCGCGTCAGGTCCAGTTGCCAGCCGGCGAAACGAATCAACGGCCGCGAGGCGTCACCCAGGGGCGGCCGGCTTTCTCCGGCGCGGCGCAACACGGCCCGCACCCGCGCCAGCAACTCGCGGGCGTCGAAGGGTTTGCTCAGGTAGTCGTCCGCGCCCATTTCCAGCCCCACCACTCGATCACTGAGTTCGCCCATGGCGGTGAGCATGATCACCGGTGTCGCGTACTGCTGGCGCAGACGCTGGCAGAGCAGCAGGCCGTTGTCGCCGGGCAGCATCAGGTCGAGGATGATCAGGTCCGCGGGGGTCAGCGCCATGGCCGCCCACAGTTGCGCCCCGTTGGCCGCGGTCTCGACCGCATAGCCATGTTGCAGAAAGAATTTCTTCAGCAGCGCGAGGACCTCAAGGTCATCGTCCACGATTAAAAGATGGCTCACCGGCGGGTATCACTGAGTTCTGTCGATGCGCCATCTAAAACCATTCGGCGCGGCCCGTCATATATTTCAATCCGGCAATAAAGCGTCAATGGCGCAATAAAGCAGACATCTTCGCGCAAGGGACCAATGCCAGCATCGACCTCCCTTTTCCGCAGACTGGACTGTGCCTATGCACCCACTGACGTATTCCCCGCCCCTGGCTCGCCATGCCGCGCTGCTGCTGACCCTGTCCTGGCTGGCCGGCTGCACGACCCCGCCTGCCGTGCCCGACGAGACACAGTGCACGCAGGCTCCCACCGCGGTGTACGACCCGGCCGAGTCGATCAATCGTGGTGTGTTCGCTTTCAACCGTGCCGTGGACGACTACGCCATGGCACCCGTGGCTCGCGGTTATCGACACCTGCCGGAATTCTTCCAGCAAGGCGTGCACAACTTCGCCAGCAACTTCAGCGAGCCCAAGGTGTTTATCAACGATCTGCTGCAAGGCAACCCACGGCGTTCCATCAACACCTTGGGGCGCTTTGCGGTGAATACCACGGTGGGGATCGTCGGCTTGATCGACGTGTCCGATCCGATCGGCATCCCCCGGCACACCGCCGACTTCGGCCAGACCTTTGGCGTATGGGGGATCGGCAACGGCCCCATCGTCGAACTGCCATTGCTGGGGACGGGCAACAGCCGCGATGCCGCCGGGAAGGTCTTGAACTTCCTGGTTGCACCACTGGGGCACAGCGATACCGTGCAGGCCCTCGGGACCATCGATCTGGTGGGCGGCACCGTGGATACCCGGGCCTCGCTGTTGCCGCTTACCGACAGCCTGCAGCGGCTGCCGGATTACTACAGTGCCTTGCGTAATGTCGTGGCCGAACACCGAGCCGCCTTTGTCCAGGAAGGCAAGGAAGGCGCCACCACCGCGCAAGCGAGCCAGTGCCCGGGAACCGACGAGTTCTGAGTCCGCCCGCCGTCGGGGCTGCCGCACCAGTCGAGTGCGACCCGCCCCAACTCGGAGCGAACGCCGGGAACGGACCCAGGGCACAACAACCGGGTTCACCACCGGCGAACCTGCCCTGACCCGCCTGCGCCGCCCGCTACAGCCGTACGTGAAAAAAAACAGGTCGATCTGGCACGCCTCTGGCATTGCTCCGGATGTGCAGGAGTAGCGCGAGCCAAGTGCACCACAATTTGCGAAATGAAATAGTTGGCTAGGGTTCCGGCTCGCTGCAAGGCGAGTGACTGGTCCGAGAGCCAACGACCTCCAGTTGAGGTTACACGGCGGGATAAAAGCCCGGGAGACAGACCACCCATCGATACGGGTGTCGCGCTGCTCCCTGTCCGTCCACCCTCAACTGGAGTCCCACCATGCGAAAGCCCCGTCTATCCGCTTTCCTCGCAGCAGGCGTCGCCCTGTTGTTCAGCCTGTCTTCCCACGCCGCCGCCAAGACCGATTTCAATGTCTGCTGGACCATCTATGCGGGCTGGATGCCCTGGGAGTATGCCGCGGCGCAAGGTATCGTCGACAAGTGGGCCAAGAAGTACGGCATCCACATCAAGGTCACCCAGATCAACGACTACGTCGAGTCGATCAACCAGTACACCGCCGGCCAGTTCGATGGCTGCACCATGACCAACATGGATGCCCTGACCATACCCGCCGCCGGTGGCGTGGACAGCACCGCGCTGCTGCTCAGCGACTTCTCCAACGGCAACGACGGCATCGTCATCAAGGGCAGCGGCAAGACCGTCGCCGATCTCAAGGGCATGAACGTCAACCTGGTCGAGCTGTCGGTCTCCCACTACCTGCTGGCACGCGCCCTCGATAGCGTCGACCTGGTGGAAAAGGACCTGAAAGTCGTCAACACCTCCGACGCCGACATTTCCGCCGCCCTCAACACCGACGCGGTCCAGGCCGTGACCACCTGGAACCCGATGCTGGCCGATATCAAGGCCAAGCCCGGGGTCACCGAGGTATTCGACTCCAGCAAGATCCCCGGCGAGATCATCGACATGATGGTGGTCAACACCCAGACCCTCAAGGACAACCCCGCCCTGGGCAAGGCCCTGACCGGCGCGTGGTTCGAGGTCGTGGCACTGATGAGCGGCCAGTCCGCCGCCAGCGATGCGGCCCTGGAACACATGGCCAAGGCTTCCGGCACCGATCTGGCCGGTTTCAAGGCGCAATTGGCGACCACCCAGCTGTTCCATACCCCGCAACAGATGCTGGACTTCGTCGGTAGTGCGCAGTTGCCCAAGACCATGGACAAGGTCGCCGGATTCTCCTTCGAGCACGGCCTGCTCGGCGAAGGGGCCAAGGACAGCAGCGCGGTCGGCATGAGCTTCGCCCACGAGGTGACCCGCGGCGACAAGGGCAATCTCAAGCTGCGTTTTGATCCGGGCTACGTGCAGATGGCTGTCGACGGCAAGCTGTAAGCGGAGGACGCGCCATGCGCCTGATCAATCGTCATCCCGATCGTCCAACGCGGTTGTTGCTGGTGATCCTGCCCTTCGTGCTGTTGCTGTGCGCCTATTTCCTGGGTTCGGCACAGCGGCTGACGGACAACCCCAACGACAAGCTGCTGCCCAGCGCCGCGCAGATGGGCGATGCGGTGCAACGCCTGGCCTTCAGCGAGGACAAGCGCAGCGGCGGCTATGTACTCTGGCAGGACAGCGCATCGAGCCTGCGACGCCTGGCCATCGGTCTCGGCATCAGCGCCGTGGCGGGGTTGTGCCTGGGGATCGCTGCGGGTGCGCTGCCGTTGTTCGGCGCGCCGCTGTCACCGCTGCTGGTGGTGCTGTCCATGGTGCCGCCGCTGGCGATCCTGCCGATCCTGTTTATCGTCTTTGGCCTCGGCGAGCTGTCCAAGGTGATGCTGATCGTGATCGGCATCACCCCGATCCTGGCCCGCGACCTGGAACAGCGGGCACGGGAGATCCCCGTCGAACTGCTGATCAAGGCCCAGACCCTCGGTGCTTCGACCTGGACCCTGATCCTGCGGGTGGTCCTGCCACAACTGCTGCCACGCCTGCTGATTTCCCTGCGGCTGGTGCTAGGTTCGGCCTGGCTGTTCCTGATCGCGGCCGAAGCCATCGCCTCCGAGGATGGCCTGGGCTATCGGATCTTCCTGGTGCGCCGCTACCTGGCCATGGACGTGATCCTGCCCTATGTGGTGTGGATCACCCTGCTGGCCTGGCTGATGGACTGGGGCCTGCAGCGACTCACCCGGCGGGCCTTTCCCTGGTATGAAGGGGCGCGGTCATGAGCTTTATCCAGGTCAACAACCTGTGGCAGCAGTATGACGACCATGTGGTGCTGGAAGGGCTCAACCTGAGCATCGCCGAAGGCGAATTCTGCACCCTGGTCGGCACGTCGGGCTGCGGCAAATCGACCTTCCTGCGCCTGCTGCTGGGCCAGGAACGCGCCAGTCGCGGCGAAATCCTGCTCGACGGCCAAGCGCTGGCCTCGGAGCCGGACCCGAGCCGTGGCGTGGTGTTCCAGCGTTATTCGGTCTTCCCCCACCTGAGCGTGCTGGACAACGTCGCCCTCGGCCTGGAACTGCCCCGGGCCCCGCTGCTGGGGCGCCTGTTCGGCCAACGCAAGCGCGCCGCCCGCGAGCAGGCGGCGGCGCTGCTGCATCGGGTCGGCCTCGGCCACGCCCTGGACAAATACCCGGCGCAACTCTCCGGCGGCATGCAGCAGCGCCTGGCCATCGCCCAGGCACTGATCATGAAGCCGCGGGTGCTGTTGCTGGACGAACCCTTCGGCGCCCTCGATCCCGGCATCCGCAAGGACATGCACGTCCTGCTGCTGGAGCTGTGGCGGGAAACCCGGCTGACCGTGTTCATGGTCACCCACGACCTCAGCGAAGGCTTCAGCCTGGGCACGCGCCTGATGGTCTTCGACAAGGTCCGTATCGATCCCCATGCGCCCAATGCCTACGGGGCGCGCATCACTTACGACTTGCCGCTCAACAGCCGGCGCGACGAGGCCCGGGCGGCCCTCGCGACGTCGCTGCCGGGCGCACTCCAACCGATCAAGGAATTTCCCCATGAATGACACGCCTGTTTTTGCCGAAGAACGCCTGCCAGGCGGCGGCCACCTGTCCTTCGTGCTCAAGCGCGGACAACTGCTGCGCCTGAGCGATGTCCACGGCGGTGCCAACGTCAGCCTGATGCTGTTCAACGCCCACGAGAAAAGCGAGCGCCTGAACCTGCCTGACAGCCTCAAGTGCCAGCACACCGCCAACCTGACCGCCGGCCATTGCCTGTACTCGGACATGGGCCGTGTGTTGGCCACCATTACCCGCGATACCCGTGGCTGGAACGACAGCATCGGCGGCGTGCTCTGCGCCGAGGAAGTCGAACAGAAGTATGGCCGGGGGCGCTACCAGGAGCTGCGCAACGGCTTCTATCGCAACGGTGCCGACAACCTGCTGGTGGAGATGGGCAAGTGGGGGCTGGGCCTGTCCGACCTGTCCATGACCCTCAACCTGTTCAGCCGGGTCGATGTCGACGACCAGGGCGGACTGCACTTTGTCCCGGGTCATTCCAGGGCCGGTGATTGCATCGAACTCTACGCGCCGATGGACACCCTTTTCATCATCACCGCCCTGCAACACCCCATGGACCCGGCAACGGAGTACGCGCCCAAACCGGTGCACCTGACCTTCATGAACGCCGATGCCGGCGTTGCCGAGCACTGCCGCACTTCGCGTCCCGAGAATGTGCGCGGCTTCATCAATACCGACCGCCTGTTCGCCTGAGGAAGATGCCATGACCACACACCTGCACCCCGAATCGGCCCGCTACCGCGCCACCGTCCCGGCGGGCGAGCCCTGGCTCACCGAAGTGAAGGCCGGACAGACCCTGCGCATCCTCGACCTCGAAGGCAACCAGGCCGTCGACACGCTGTTCTACAGCGCCGCCAACCCGCGCGAACGCTACGACGTACAGCGCACCCTGCGGCGCCAGAACAACGTCTACCTGGGCACCGGCAGCGTGCTGTACTCGAACCTTGGCCGCCCGCTGCTGACCATCGTCGAAGACAACTGCGGTCGCCACGACACCCTCGGCGGCGCGTGCGCCCAGGAAAGCAACACCGTGCGCTACGCCCTGGACAAGGGCCATATGCACAGTTGCCGCGACAACTACCTGCGCGCCTGTTCCCGCGATGGCCGGCTGGGCAAAAGCGACATCGGCCCGAACATCAACTTCTTCATGAACGTACCAGTGACGCCCGAAGGCGCCCTGACCTTCGAGGACGGCATCTCCGCTCCCGGCAAGTACGTGCAACTGCGGGCCGAGATGGACGTGATCGTGCTGATCTCCAACTGCCCGCAACTGAACAACCCGTGCAACGGCTACAACCCCACTCCCGCGGAGCTGCTGATATGGGACTGAAGACCTGGTTCAGGCCCCTGCGGTCATGGCTGTTCATGCTCTGCCAGAGTCGTTCGGGCCAGACCCTGCCGCGCAAGCGGACCTGATCGCTGTCCGGGGACGGCCCCGAGACCCTTTCGAAAAACTGCGGGACGACCCGCACCCCAGCCGAGGCGGACCACTGCCGCCTCCAGGGAACCCGTCATGTTCGACACACTACTGATTGCCAATCGCGGCGCCATCGCCTGCCGCCTCCTGCGCACCTTGCGCGAGCTCGAGGTCAAGGGCGTTGCGGTCTATTCCGAAGCGGATATCACCAGCCGCCATATCCTTGAAGCCGATCTGGCCCTGAGCCTGGGTGACGGTGCCGCCGCCGACACCTACCTGGCGACGGAGAAAATCCTCGCCGCCGCCAGGGCCAGCGGCGCCCAGGCCATCCATCCGGGCTATGGTTTCCTCTCGGAAAACGCCGCCTTTGCCGAGGCCTGCGAGGCGGCCGGGATCGCCTTCGTCGGCCCGACACCGGAGCAACTGCGCTTGTTCGGCCTCAAGCACACCGCCCGCGCCCTCGCCCGCCAACACGGCGTACCGCTGCTGGAAGGCAGCGAACTGCTGGACAGTCTTGACGACGCCCTGCACGCCGCAACGCAAGTGGGCTACCCGATCATGCTCAAGAGCACCGCGGGCGGTGGTGGTATCGGCATGCGCGTGTGTCGTTCCGCCGAAGCGCTGCAGGATGCCTTCGAGACCGTCAAGCGCCTGGGTCAGAACAACTTCAGCAACGCCGGGGTATTTATCGAGAAATACATCCAGCGCGCCCGTCACCTGGAAGTCCAGGTCTTCGGTGATGGCGCCGGCGAAGTCCTGGCCCTGGGCGTGCGCGATTGCTCGGTGCAACGGCGTAACCAGAAAGTGCTGGAAGAAACCCCCGCACCCAACCTGCCCGAGGGCATGGCCGAAGCACTCTGCGCCGCCGCCGTACAGTTGGCCAAAGCGGTCAGTTATCGCAGCGCCGGCACTGTCGAATTCGTCTTCGACAGTGATGAGCAACGTTTCTATTTCCTGGAGGTGAACACCCGCCTGCAGGTCGAGCATGGTGTTACCGAACAGGTCTGGGGCGTCGACCTGGTGCGCTGGATGGTGCAACTGGCTGCCGGCGACCTGCCACCACTCGCCGAGTTGCGCGCCGGCCTGCAACCGCATGGCCACGCGGTACAGGCACGCCTGTATGCCGAGGATCCGGGCAAGGACTTCCAACCGAGCCCCGGTCTGCTGACGGCGGTCACATTTCCGCCGGCCGACGGCAAGACCTTGCGTATCGATACCTGGGTCGAGGCCGGTTGCGAGATCCCGCCCTACTTCGACCCGATGCTGGCCAAGGTCATCACCTGGGCCGAGAACCGCGAACAGGCGCGCCTGCAACTGCACCAGGCTCTCGGCGCCACTCAGTTGTACGGCGTCGAGACCAATCGCGACTACCTGCGGCAGATCCTGCTCGATGCGCCCTTTGCCGGCGGCCAACCCTGGACCCGCTGCCTGGAAGGCCTGGACTATCACGCCCAGACCTTCGAGGTGCTCGCCGGTGGCACCCAGACCAGCGTTCAGGACTACCCTGGACGCCAGGGCTACTGGGCCGTGGGCGTTCCCCCTTCAGGCCCCATGGACAGCCGGGCGCTACGCCTGGGCAACCAACTGCTGGGCAACCCCGAGAGTTGCGCGGGCCTGGAAATCACCATGAGCGGGCCGAGCCTGCGCTTCAATGCCGATGCCGTGGTGGCGGTGACCGGTGCGACATTGCCGGTGCTACTCGATGGCGTGGCGACGGCGATGAATACCACGCTGGCGATCAAGGCCGGTTCGCTGCTGAGCCTGGGCACCATCGCCGGGGCCGGTGCACGCAGTTACCTGTGCCTGCGCGGTGGCGTGCAGGTGCCGGATTACCTGGGCAGCAAAAGCACCTTCACCCTCGGCCAGTTCGGCGGTCACGGTGGCCGGGCTTTGCGGGCCGGCGATGTGCTGCACCTGGCCGCGCTGACAGACATCACGGCCGGCACGATGCTCCCCGAACACCCCGCACTGGCGGCGTTACGCACTATCCGGGTGATCTACGGCCCCCACGGAGCACCGGAGTACTTCACGGAAAACTACATCCGCACCTTCTTTGCCACCGACTGGGAAGTGCATTTCAACTCCAGTCGCACCGGCGTGCGCCTGATCGGCCCGAAACCCGAATGGGTCCGGGCCGACGGTGGCGAGGCCGGACTGCATCCGTCGAATATCCACGACAATCCCTATGCCATCGGCGCGGTGGATTTCACCGGTGACATGCCGGTGATTCTCGGCCCTGACGGCCCGAGCCTGGGGGGGTTCGTCTGCCCGGTGACCGTCATCGAGGCCGATCTCTGGCAACTGGGGCAACTCAAGGCCGGTGACAAGGTGCGCTTCGTGCCGTGCGACCTCGCCCAGGCACGCCGGCTTGCCATGGCTCCGCTGAACGCCGAACCCACCGCGCAAGCCCAACCAGCGTCGTATCCGACCCGGCTATCATCGCCGATTGTGCTGGACCTGGGCCGGGACGACACACGCCTGGTGGCGCGCCTGGCCGGCGACACCCACCTGCTGCTGGAAATCGGTGCCGCCGAACTCGACCTGGTATTGCGCTTCCGTGGACACGCCTTGATGCAGGCGTTGGAAAGCAAGCAGTTGCCCGGCGTCATCGATCTCACACCGGGTATCCGCTCGCTGCAGGTCCATTACCAACCCGAGCAACTGCCGCTGGAGCAATTGCTGGAGATCGTCAGCGGCGAGTGGGATGCGGTCTGTGCCGCCCGCGACCTGCAGGTGCCTTCGCGCATCGTGCACCTGCCGCTGTCCTGGGATGACCCGGCCTGCCAGCTGGCCATCGAGAAATACCTGACCACCGTACGCAAGGACGCGCCATGGTGCCCCAGCAACCTGGAGTTCATCCGCCGTATCAACGACCTGCCCGACCTCGATGAAGTGCAGCGCACGGTGTTCGACGCCAGCTACCTGGTGATGGGCCTGGGTGATGTCTATCTGGGTGCCCCGGTGGCGACACCGCTGGATCCCCGGCATCGGCTGGTGACCACCAAGTACAACCCGGCACGGACCTGGACCGCCGAGAACTCGGTGGGCATCGGCGGCGCCTACCTGTGCGTGTATGGCATGGAAGGCCCCGGCGGATACCAGTTCGTCGGGCGCACCTTGCAGATGTGGAACCGCTACCGCGAAGTGGCGGCCTTCGACGGCAAACCCTGGCTGTTGCGCTTCTTCGACCAGATCCGCTTCTACCCGGTCAGCGCCGAGGAGCTGCTGCGCATCCGCCGCGACTTCCCGCTGGGGCGCTTCGACCTGAATATCGAGCACAGCCAGTTGCGCCTCGCCGATTACCAGGATTTCCTCGCCAGCGAGGCGGACAGTATCCAGGCATTCCGCGACCGCCAGCAGGCGGCTTTCTCCGCCGAACGGCAGCGCTGGATCGACAGTGGCCAGGCGCATTTCGAAAGCACCGAAGCCGTTGCCGAAGCCCGCGAAGAAATGCTTCTGCCGGCTCATCAGACCGGGGTGGAAAGTCCCATCGCCGGCAATCTCTGGCAGGTCCGGGTGGCGGTCGGCGACTGGGTCGCGGCAGACACCGCACTGGTCGTGCTGGAGTCGATGAAGATGGAGATTCCGGTGCTGGCACCCTGTGCCGGGATCGTCCGTGAAGTACAGGTGCAACCCGGCTCTGCGGTACGCGCCGGACAACGGGTGGTGGTGATCGAGCCCGCTGCCATGACAGGAGAAAAATCATGAAACACGATCTGCGCCTGGATGTTCTGCGTGCCCGCTACACCCGTGGCGAATGCACGCCACGCCAGCTGATTCTCGCCTTGCGAGAACAGGCCGAAGCGTTGAACCCCGAGTTCAATATGTTTATCCACCTGCTCAGTGTCGCGGAACTGGAGCCTTACCTGGCCGCCCTTGAATCCGCCTCGATGGACACCCTGCCGTTGTACGGCGTGCCCTTTGCCATCAAGGACAACATCGACCTGGCCGGCATCCCCACGACGGCGGCCTGTCCGGCATTTGCCTATACCCCGCCGCATTCGGCAACCCTGGTCCGGCAACTGATCGACCTCGGCGCCGTACCGCTGGGCAAGACCAATCTCGACCAGTTCGCCACCGGCCTCAACGGTACCCGCTCGCCCTATGGACCCTGCCGCAACAGCGTGCTCGAGCAGTACCCTGCCGGTGGTTCCAGCGCGGGATCGCCCCTGACCGTGGCCCTGGGCCTGACCAGCTTTGCCCTGGGCACCGACACCGCCGGCTCGGGCCGGGTGCCCGCGGCGCTGAACAACCTGGTGGGACTCAAGGCCACCAAGGGGCTGCTGTCCACGGCGGGCGTGGTGCCGGCCTGCCGCACCCTCGATTGCGTGACCACCTTCACCGCCACTGCCGCCGAGGCCAGCCGTTTGCTGGCGCTGACCGCGCAGGCGGACCCCGCGGACGACTACAGCCGCACCAATCCGGCCTGGAACGATGGCCTGGCATTCGGCGCCGTGCGGCCCTTCCGCTTTGGTCTGCCGCACGCGCAGGACCTGGAGTTCTTTGGCTGCAACGAGGGGCCTGGGCTGTTTGCCGCGGCGGTCGAGCGGTTGCAGGCACTGGGCGGCGAAGCGGTCAGCCTCGACCTGTCGCCGTTTCTCGAAGCCGCGCGTTTACTCTATGAGGGCCCGTGGGTAGCCGAACGCTACAGCGTCGTCGGCGAACTGGCGCAGACCCGCCCGGAAGCCGTACTGCCGGTGATCCATGCGGTGCTGGCGAAAGCCCCGCAGGTCACCGGCGTGCAAACCTTCCGCGCGCAGTATCGACTGCAGGCGCTCAAGGCCGAGTGTGACCGCCTGATGGCCGGGCTCGATTGCGTCCTGACGCCCACCATCGGCCGCCCGGTGACCCTCGCCGAACTGGCCGACGAACCGGTCCTGCGCAATGCCGAACTGGGCTACTACACCAACTTCATGAACCTGCTGGACTATGCCGCCGTCGCCGTCCCCAGCGATTTCATGAGCAACGGCCTGCCCTGGGGTGTGACGTTGTTTGGTCGCGCCTTCACCGACCAATACCTGCTGAGCCTGGCCAACGCCTATCAGGGCGGCAAGGCGCCCGAGCAACCGGCTCGCAATGACCAAGCGCGCCTGGTGGTCTGCGGCGCACACCTGGACGGCCTGGCGCTCAACTGGCAGCTCCGGCAACGCGGCGCGCGGCTGCTGGAAAGCACCCACAGCTCGGCGGATTATCGCCTGTATGCGCTGGCCGGCGGCCCGGTGAGACGCCCCGGAATGGTCCGGGTCGCCGAGGGCGGCGTGGCCATCGCGGTCGAGGTCTGGCAATTGCCCAGCCGCGAGCTCGGTTCATTCCTGACCGGGATCCCGGCACCGCTCGGACTGGGCAAGGTGCAGTTGGCGGATGGGCGCTGGGAGACCGGTTTCATCTGCGAAGGCCATGGCCTTGAAGGTGCCACGGATATCAGCGCCCTGGGTGGATGGCGCGCCTGGTTGTCGACGCAATCCTGAGTCAATGATCGTTCCCACGCTCCAGCGTGGGAATGCCTCACTGAACCTTCTGCGTCAGCCGCGAAATGCCCCCTTCAACTAACGCAAATCCCCGGGCAACAACATCTCCGGAATATTCTGATAGCTGACCATGCGCAGGAAACGGCGGATCGCCATGGTGCCGACGGACGTTGCACCGAAGTTGGTCGACGCAGGATAAGGGCCGCCATGGACCATGGCGTCACACACCTCGACACCGGTCGGGAAGCCGTTGGCAAGGAGACGTCCGGCCTTGCGTTCGAGCACCGGCAGCAGGCGCGACGCGACCTCGGTATCGGCTTCGTCCATATGGATCGTGCACGTCAGTTGCCCCTCCAGCGAGCGCGCCACCTGCAGCAGCTCATCGATGTCCGCCACCGTCACCACCAGGCCCAGCGGGCCGAAGACTTCATGCCCCAGCGTGGCATTGGCCAGCCATTCCCGACCGGTCGTGGCAAACAGATAGGGACTGGCGTTACGCAGGTCACAGGATGAGCCAAGGACTTCACGCACTCCGGCCGTGCCCGCTACCCGGTCACGTCCGGCACGGTAGGCAACCGCCATGGCATCGGTCAGCATCACCTGTGCGCCCACCGGCTCAAGGGCGCGGACCGTCGCCTCGATAAAGCCATTGGCTTCTGCTCCTTCGAGCAGGATGCAGAGACCCGGATTGGTGCAGAACTGACCCGCCCCCAGGGTGAGGGAAGCGGCCCAACCGTTGCCGATCTCGGTGCCGCGCGCGGCCAGTGCATGGGGCAGCAGGAACATCGGGTTCACCGAACCCAGCTCGCCAAAAAACGGAATCGGTTCAAAACGCTTGGCACACAAATCGAACAGTGCCCTGCCCGCTCCCAGCGAACCGGTGAAACCGACCGCCTTGATCAGCGGATGCTGGACCAGATGCTGGCCGACAACCCGCGAACCACCGTGGACCAGGCTGAATACCCCCGGATGAACCGCGCATTTTTCGATGGCGGCACGGATCGCCTCGGCAACGATCTCACTGGTCCCCGGATGAGCCTCATGGCCTTTGACCACAACCGGACAACCCGCTGCCAGGGCGGACGCCACATCGCCACCGGCCGTGGAGAAAGCCAGGGGGAAATTAGAGGCGCCGAACACCGCCACCGGTCCGATCGGGCGTTGCATCAGGCGAATATCGGGGCGCGGCACTGGCTGGCGATCCGGCAGCGCCCGGTCATGCCGGCGATCAAGATAGTCGCCCGCCAGGATATGCGCGGCAAACGACCGTAGCTGTCCCACGGTACGCCCGCGTTCGCCCTGCAAGCGCGCCTCGGGCAGACCGGTTTCCAGCGCGCCGATGGCCGTGATGATCGCCGCACGGGCCTCGATTTCATCGGCAATGGTTTCCAGGAACGTCGCCCGCGACTCGCGGCTGGCATGGCCGTAGCTCCAGAAAGCATCCTCCGCCGCCTCGCAGGCGCGGTTCACCAGATCGACATCCCCTGCCGAAAAGCGCTGTGCCGGGCCCTGGATCGGTGCGTTGGAAAAGGTGCTGTCGCTCGCCACCCATTGGCCGGCGACAAGGTGTTTGCCATGCGGAGTAAAAGACATTGCCGTTTCCTGAAGTTGGGATAAGTCAGCCGAAGTAGCGCACGCGAATGGCATCGATAGCGACCGCGATAAAGATCATCACCCCACCGATCATGCCGACATAGAACGAAGGCACATTGACAATCGCCAGGCCGACCTGGATCACGGTCAGCAGCAGCACACCGCCCAGCACACCCTTCACATTGCCGCGCCCGCCGAACACACTGACGCCACCGATGATGGGCGCCGCAATGGCATAGAGCAGGTAGCTCGCCCCCTGGCTGGAGGTGATCGCCATCTGCCAGGAAGCCAGGAGAAAGCCGGCCAGCGCCGCCAGGAACCCGGAGATCGTGTAGGTGATGATCTTCACCCGGTTGACCCGGATCCCGGCGGAATTCGAGGCGATCGGGTTACCGCCCACGGCGTAGATCGAGCGACCCAGCACCGTGCGCTTGAGCACCACGCCGATCACCGCCAGCGCCACCAGGAACACCACCGGCATCAGTGGCCAACCATCGATCGTCACCTGGCCGATCCAGATATAGCCGTCGGCCATATTGGTCAGGGTCGTGCCCTGGGTCAGCGCCAGCAAGGCGCCTTGCAGGATGATCATCATCGCCAGGGTTTCGATCAGCGAGACCATTTTCAGGCGGGTGATGCACAACCCGTTGAAAAAGCCGATCAGGGTGCCGACCGCCAGGCCGATGGCCACGGCGACAAACCAGGGCAGGCCCCAGCTGGAATACGCCAGCGCACCCACCGCCGACGAAAAGCCGGCGTTGGCCGGAATCGACAGGTCGATCTCGGCCACCAGCAGCGGCAATGCCACCGCCAGCCCCAGGGTCCCCAGCACCGTCGCCTGCACCATCACGTTCTGCAGGTTGAACAAGGTGAAGAAGAATTCGTTGAACGTACCGAACAGGGCCACCAGTGCGATGAGCCAGATCCAGACGACATTGTGTAACACCCAGCCCAATACGGCCGGGCCGTTGATTCTGGTCGCGGCAGGCGACACCCCGTTGCCGGGACTGGTCAGAGTTCTCATACCCGTGTCTCCACTCTTTTTATTGTTCAACTGCCTGATCCCTGTACCGATGCGCGGATGCGCTCGACGGTGATGTCCTCTCCCGTCAATGTTTCCTTGATCGTGCCCTGGTCGAAAATGCACACCCGATCCACCGCGCGGACCAGTTCGTCGGTGTCGCTGGACACGATGATCACCGCCACGCCGGCATCGCTGAGTTCATCGATGATGCGCAGCACGTCTTGCTTGACGCCCATGTCGATGCCACGGGTCGGCTCGTCGACCATCAGCAGGCGCGGCCGGGTCGCGAGCACGCGGCCCAGGCAGACCTTCTGCTGGTTGCCGCCACTGAGGGTATTGACCGAGTAGTCCGGGTTGGGCGCCTTGACTCCCATCGCGGCAAAGTAATGCCCGATCACCGACGCTTCGGCCTCGGTGTCGATAAAACCCAGGCGGGTCCGCGCGCCGAGGGACGACATGGCGATATTGCTGCCGATCGACATCGGCCCCACCGCGCCGTCACGCCGGCGGTCGTCGGAGAGATAGGCGATACCGGCATCGAACGCCGCCCGTGGCGAGCGTGGCAGCGCCCGCGCGGCTTCACCGCCGATGGCCAGCGTGCCCAACGCCGGGTGCAGGCCGAAGATCGCCCGGGCCATTTCCTTCGCGCCGGCACCCGGCAGGCCGGTGAATCCCACCACCTCCCCCGGACCGATGTCGAGGCGATCCAGGGACAGCCACTTGCCCCGCACGCCCCGCAGCGAGATCGCCGGCGGCTTGCCGGCGTGATCGCGGCGCTTGCGCTGGAACAGCTCGACGCCATGACCGATCACCAGTTCCGTCAGTTGCTCGGAGGTCATCGAACCGATGTCGTCGCAGGTCCCGGCCAGGCTGCCATCACGCAACACCGTGACCGCGTCGCAGATCTCCAGGATCTCGTCGTTGTAGTGGGAGATGAAGATGAAGGTCACCCCTTTGCCCTTCAGGCGCAGCATGAAGTCGAACAGCTGGCGCCGGTCGACCACGGTCAGCGACGCCGTCGGCTCATCGAGGATGATCACCTTGCCCCCGGAGAACATGGCCCGGAGGATATTCAGTTTGCGCCGTGCCACCGCATCCAGCTGGCCGGCCAGGGCAGCCGGGTCGATGCCGGAGCCATCGAGCATCCGCGCGGCATCGGCGCCCAGCTGCTTCCAGTCGACAAAACCGTTACGGGTCGGCCAGATACCCAGCATCAGGTTTTCCGCGGCCGTCAGGTTGCCGATGATCATCGGTTCCTGCGTAACGAGGAACACCCCGGCCTGCTCCATGGCCTTGACGTCCACCTGCTTGAGCGGCCGGCCGTCCATGAGAATCTGCCCGGAGGTGGGGATCACCTGGCCGGAGATGATCCCCACCAGCGTGGACTTGCCCGCGCCGTTTTCCCCCAGCAGCCCATGGATCGAGCCCCGACGGATCTGCGTGGTGACGCCGCGCAAGGCGTGGACCGGACCGTAGCTCTTGGCGACGTTGTCGATCCGCAGGATCGTGTCGTCCATCGCTGTGCCGGCCTGGGTGTCGTGTAGGGTCATGTTGTTTTCTCACCATCACCGTGTCGGATGAACATCGCGGCAGAGCTTCACTCTGCTGCGACAACCGCAGCCCGCGAGACCATCACTTGGAAGGCACGCCCCAGACTTTCTCCGCGACATAACCCCAGTGGCGCTTGTCGTCGACGTTGTCGGAGTTGATCACGAAGGCCGGGATGATCAGGGTCGGGCCGGTCTTGCCCTGGACAATTTCCCCCGACTCCCAGAAGTAGTCCTTGTTCTGGTAGGTGCCCAGCGGTACCGCCTGGCCATTGAGGGCATACTTGGTGATCATTTCGACGGCGATGCCGCCATAGGCCACCGGGTCCTGGGACACGCAGGCGTCCATGTAACCGTCCTTGATCCAGTCCAGGGCCACCGGTTCACCGTCGATATTGATGAAAATGACATGGCCTTTCTCGCCAACCTTCTTCCAGCGATCCTTCTGCTTGAGCGCCGCCGCGATACCGCGCGAAGGCGAGTCCGAAGGAGCATGCACCGCGTCCAGGTCGGGGAACTCGGAGAGGGTCGACAGCGTCACTGCCTGCATCTTGTCCAGCAGGCCTTCGGTGGGACGGGCCAGGTACTTGATCTGCGGGTACTTGGCGAACACCGAGTCCATGCCCTCCTTGCGCAGGCGCCAGGCCACCGAGGCCAGGGCGCCGAAGCAATTGAGTACGGTGCCCTTGGGGCTGCCGTATTTGGCGACCAGGCGCTTGACGATTTCCTCGGCGGCCATTACGCCGCCCTTGAAGTTGTCGAAACTGACGGTAATGGCGACATCGCCCCCGTCGGCCGGGGTATCGATGATGCCCACCGGAATCTTGCGCTGGTTATAACGCTTGATGGCCGAGACAATGGCCTGGCTGTCGATGGGATCGGAGATGATCGCCGAGGGCTGGGACAACATCAGGCTTTGCCATTGGCCGAGTTGGGTGGTGGTGTCGAAGCTGGCGTTGGTCGCCTGGAACTTGCCCGACTGCGCCTGGACGGCACGCTTGACCGACTCCTCCTGAATGACGAAGAAGTAGTAGTCCAGGCTCTTGTTCGAATAGGCGACCGATAGCGGGGTCTGCGCAAAGGCACTGCGCCCCAGCATCGCGCCCAGTCCAAGTACCACACCACCGGCCAACACACTACGGCGGCTCACGTTAGATAGATTGACTTTTTTCATGGGATCAACTCCGACTTATTATTGTAGGTTTAATACTATCTTTCGCCTTGTTTCACGCAGGTGCGGCCTTGCCTGGAGCACCGGTTATCGCAGACGGACGTAAGAAGATCCGTCGAAACAGCCCACCACCATGCCAACGGCTTCGCGAGTGAACAGGCCGTTCTCGACCACGCCCGGAATACGGTTGAGCTCGATTTCCAGCGGTGCCGGATCGCCGATGACCGGACCGCAATGGCAGTCGAGAATGAAGTTGCCGCTGTCGGTGACCACCGGCTGCCCATCGCGCAGCCGGCGAATGATCGTCACCTCGTTGATGCCCTGTCGGGCCAATACCCGCTTGACCAGGCGCTCAGTCTGTTTCCAACCGAACTGCACCACTTCCACCGGCAGCGGGAACTGGCCCAGGCAGTCGACGATCTTGCTCTCGTCACACACGCAGATCATGCGTTTGGACGCATGGGCGATGATCTTCTCCCAGAGCAGGCAGGCACCACCGCCCTTGATCATGTTGAACTGGCGGTCGATCTCGTCCGGGCCGTCGACGGTCAGGTCGAGCTCGCCGATCTCGTTGGGATCGATGATCTCGATGCCCACTTCCCGCGCCACATCGTTGGTCGAGCGGGAGGTGGTGGTGCAGGTCAGTTGCAGGCCATTGGCGACATGCTTGCCCAGTTCGCGAACGAAGAAATGCGAGGTGGTGCCGGACCCCAGGCCCAGTTTCATGCCATCACGCACGAACTCCTCGATCACCCGGCGGGCGGCGACCTTCTTCGCTTCGTTCTGTTGGTTACTCATCTGCTACTCCTATCGGGCAGTTTCCCCACAGGTCATGGGGGTCAAATCTTGTCGGTCCGCCATGAGTCGAGGGCGGTCAGTTGATCAGGGAACTGGCTGCCACTGGCGACGGCGATGGCGGCTACCAGCATGTTGGTCACCAGGTGATGGTTCAGCCGCGATGCCAGGGGCGTCATCAGTTCGGTATGTTCATAGGGCTTGACCGCGATCAGCACATCGGAGACCCGTGACAGGGGACTGTCATCGGCGGCAATGGACACCACCTTGGCCCCGGCCTTGCGGGCGGCGGTGGCGACGTCGACCATCTGCCGGGTGTGGCCGGACTGGGAAAAGATCAGCGCCACTTCGCCCGCCCGCGCGCCTTCGGCATGCATCTCCTGGCGCTTGCTGCCCAGCAGTGCCTGGCAGCGCAGGCCCAGGCGCTGGAACTTGTGCTCGGCATCCAGGGCGTTGACCACGGAAATTCCCGTGGCGTAGATGCCGATCCAGCTCGCCGCCTGCAGCAGCCGGGCACCTTCGGCCACCCGTTCGGGTGCCAGGTCCTCGGCCAGGCGCTGGATCGCATTCAGCGAGTTGCGACAGGTCTTGCGCACGATGTTGTCGATGCTGTCATCGGGAATGATCTGCTCGTAGGCAAAAGGCGCCGACGGCACCAGGCTCTGTACCAGGTGCAGCTTCAATTCCTGATAGCTCTCGAAACCGAAGCGCCGGCAGAAACGCATCACGGTCGGGTCGCTGACCGAACAGGTTTCCGAGAGCTTGGCCATGCTCATCTGCAGGACTTTCGAAGGCGAAGTGGAAACGAAGTTGGCCACCCGACGCTCGGCCCGGTGCATGTCTTTGCTTTCAAGAATGATGCGTTGCAGCAAACTGACGGTCATACCCGCTCCTTGACGATTAGTGGGCTGCGTTGTAACAGATCGGCCAGACGGTTCAAGCGCTGCTCCGCGCAAATGTCCACATGGGGACCACCGCCCCAGGGCACCACGAAGAACGGCACACCCGCCGCATAGGCGGTCATCTGGTCGACACGGGTGTCACCGACATAGGCCCACTCGTCCGAAGCCAGGTCCATCGCCTGCGCCACGGCCAGCAAATGCCCGGGATCCGGCTTGCACGCCGGCACCGCATCGGCGCCCAGGGCCACCTCGAACAAGTCCGCCAGCCCCAGCTGTTCCAGGACCTTGCCGGTAACGGCGTGGTTCTTGTTGGTACAGATACCCAGGCGGATACCGGCTTCGCGCAGGGCCTGGAGGTCTTCACGCACATGCGGGAAAAACCGCGTGCGCCCCGCCGGATCGTCCATATAGGCCTGCAGGTAGCCATCGAAGGCACGCTGTACCTGGGAGTCGTCGTAAGGAATCGCAAGGTCTTCGAGGATGTCGACGATCAGCCGCCGCGGCCCGTTGCCGAGAAACGTCTCGACATGCGCCGGATCGAGTTCGGGCCAGCCGTTCAACGCGAAACCGATATTCAAGGCCTTCGCGATATCGGACGCACTGTCGATAAGCGTCCCGTCAAGATCGAAAATCAGCGCGCAATAGACGGACATGAATCAGACTCCAGAAAAAATGACTAATCGAAAATGGGCGCACCGAGCTCTGCGAAGGTTTCCCTGAGCGTCGGATAAAGGCTGTGATAGAGGCGATGGGCACGGGCGAAGACCTCGGCCGTCGCGCCATCGGGCGCCTGGCGGGTAATGGCGCGACAGCTCGCCGCCGCACTCGCCGGATCAGCCCAGACCCCCACCGCCAGCCCGGCCACCAACGCCGCGCCGAACGCCGCGCCCTCGGCGGCCCCTTCGGTGGTCAGCACGTCGCAACCGAAGATATCCGCCTGCAACTGGCGCCACAGCGGCGAACGCGCGCCGCCACCGGAGGCCTTGATCACATGGCCGTCGATACCCAGGGGCTTCATCAGGGCATGCATATCGGCCAGGGCATGTACCGCCCCTTCCATGACGGCACGGGCCATGTCGCCCCGGCCATGGCGCGCGGTCAGGCCGACGAAGGCGGCACGCAACAGCGGATCGGGATGCGGGCAGCGCTCACCGTTCAAATAGGGAAGGAACAGCAGGCCATGGGCGCCGGCCGGGCTCTTCGCCGCTTCGGCGACGATCTGCTCGAATGACGGCACGACGCCGCTGGCGTCCGCACAGAAGGTGTCGCGAAACCAGTTCATCGAACCACCGGCGTTCAGCGACACGCCCATGCAATGCCATTTGTCCGCGGCGACGTTGCAGAAAATCTGCAAACGCCCGTCCGGATTGTCCCGGGGCTCATCCAGGGCGGCGGCGAGAATGCCTGCCGTGCCGATGGTGGTCTGCAATTCGCCCGGTGCGATCACGCCGGAGCCGAGGGTCTGGATCACCGAATCGCCGCCGCCGCCGGCCACCGGCGTACCCACGGGCAGGCCGAACAACGCGGCGCCCGTGGCACTGACCCGCGCCGAAATCACCTGCGACTCGAACACCGGCGGCAACAGCCCGGGATCGATCCTCAGTTGCTCGATCAGCCCACTCGCCCATTGCCGCGAACGCACATTGAACAGGCCCGTGCCCGAAGCGTCGGAGACTTCGCTGGCGACTTCACCGGTCAGGCGCAGGCGCAGGTAGTCCTTGGGATTGAGCACAGTGGTCAGGCGTGCGAAAAGCTCGGGCTCGTGCCGCTGCATCCAGACAATCTTGCCGCCGGTATAACCCACCAGCATGCGGTTGTCGGTGGCCGCCAGCAACCCGTCCAGGCCGCCGGCGGTATCGGTGATCCACTCGCACTCCGCGGCGTTGCGCTGGTCGTTCCACAGGATCGCCGGGCGCAGCACCTGCTGCGCCGCATCGAGCGGCACCAGCCCGTGCATCTGTCCGGACAGGCCGATGCCGAGCAGTTCCACACCGGAGGCCTTGGCCAGCACACCGGCGATGGCGCGCCGGGCGCCGTCGATCCACAGTTCAGGGTCCTGCTCGGTCCAGCCGGGTCGCGGTTGAGAAAGCGGATACGTCGCCGTGTCGGCGGCAATCACCGCGCCATGGACGTCGAGCAGCAATGCCTTGCAGCCCGAGGTGCCGATATCGATGCCAATAAGCGCCTGCATGGCTCAGTTCCCGACGCCATGGTGCAGACGGACATGCTTGAAGTTGAAGTACTCCAGCAGCCCTTCGCGACCGTGTTCGTAACCCACGCCACTCTGTTTGCGCCCACCGTAGGGGGCATTCATGATCCCGGCATCGACGTTATTGATGGCGACATTGCCATAGTCCAGCTGCGCCGACAGGGTATGGATGTCGGTCAGGTCCCGGGCGTAGACATAAGAGGCCAGGCCGTAAGGCGTGTCGTTGGCCAGCTCGATCGCCTCGGCGAGATCGTCAAAGGGCATGACGCCCACCAGCGGGCCGAAGGTTTCCTCGGTCATCACCAGCATCTGATGCGTGCAATCGGCGACCACCGTCGGCCGGAAGAAATGCCCATTGGCAAATTCGCCGCCTTGCGGTGCCTTGCCACCGGCAACCAGCCGTGCGCCCTTGACCAAGGCATCCTCCAGGTGCGCACGGGTCTTGCCCAGGGGCTCGGCGGAAGCCATGGCCCCCAGGTCGGCGGCGGGATCTTCCAGACCGTTGCGCACCGTCAGTGCATCGGCGGCCGCCCCCAGCTTGCTGACGAACGCTGCATAAATGGAACGATGGACATAGATGCGGTTGATGGCAATGCAGATCTGCCCGCAGTTACGGAAACTGCGTCGCGTGGCCCCCTTGACCGCCGCATCCACATCGGCGCTGGCGGTCACCACCATGGGGCAATTGCCGCCCAGCTCAAGGGACAGGCGCTTGACCTGCGGGCAACTGCGCTGGATATGCAGGCCGACCGCGCTGGAGCCGGTAAAAGCCACCTTGCTGACCCGCGGGTGTTCGACCAGTGCCTGCCCGACCTGCGAGCCCTTGCCGGTCAATACGTTCACCACACCGGCCGGGATACCGGCCTCGGCGCATTTGCCGGCGATCATCAGGGCGGTGTAGGGCGTCAGTTCAGCCGGCTTGACCACAATGGTGCAGCCCGAGGCCAGGCTGGCGCACAGCTTCCAGCCCACCAGTTCGGCCGGGTAGTTCCAGGGCGTGATCGCCGCAACGACACCGATCGGCTCGCGTACCACCAGGCTTTGAAAGCCCGGCTGATCGTTGGGCACGATCTCACCATGCACGCGGGTCGCTTCTTCGGCATAGAAGTGGCAGGCCTCGGCGAGCTTGAGCACTTCGCCCTTGGCTTCGTTGACCGGCTTGCCCTGCTCCAGGGTCATGATCCGCGCCATGTGCTGCGCATCGGCAGCGATCAGTTCGCCCAGGCGATGCAAGGCGCTGGCCCGGGTCTTCGGCAGCTCGCGGGACCAGGAAGCAAAGGCGCGATGGGCGGCAGACACCGCCTCTTCGATCTCTTGCGGGGTCGCGGCGGCGATATGGCCGATCAGTTCTCCGGTCGCCGGATTCTCCACCGGCAAGCGAGCGCCTGCGCCTTTGCGCAGCTCACCATTGATAAACAAGGCGCCTTCCAGGGCGGCAATCGACTCGTAGAGAGAATTATTGTTATGCATGGGACTTCTCCGTCGCCTTTCTCTGCGGTGGAACCACTGACTTGATTCAAAAATATAGTATTGCTAGCTTTTTGCAATAGCCCTTTCGAAATTTGCCCGAACAGGCGCCATACCCCCATCGTCGCCCAAAGTCTGAAACACTTAATATTCGCCTTATTTTTCAAAATATTAGCTATAAAACGAGAAAAAACACGGAAAAATGCCGATTTCTTTCATGCAAGATCGCTTGACCGTGCTCAAAATCGAAACGTAGCATTACTAGATATCAACAATAAGGAAACCGCTCATGCTGCCCACCTCGCTCAAACACGCCAAACTGGTCGGTCGGGTCTGGCTCCCAGGCAAAGGCCCCTCCGTGGTCATCCTGCGGGACAACCTGCTGATCGACATCACCGATTCGGTGATCTCGATGGCCGACTTTCTCGACAACAACCCGGCGCAACGCTTCGATTCACTGACCGGCGAAGCGGTCGGCGATCTGGCCGACCTGATCCTCGATCCCTCCGAGATGGGCTACCACTCCGGCCGCCCTTGCCTGCTGGCGCCGTGCGATTTCCAGGCCCTCAAAGCCTGCGGCGTGACGTTCGCCCGGAGCATGGTCGAGCGTGTGATCGACGAACGCACCGCCGGCGATCCGGCCCGCGCCAATGAACTGCGGGCGCGGATCGGCTCGCTGATCGGCGACAGCCTTTCCAATGTCCAGGCCGGTTCGCCCAAGGCCGCCGAGATCAAGGCAGCGCTGATCGCCGAAGGTCTCTGGTCGCAGTACCTGGAAGTCGGTATCGGTCCGGACGCCGAAGTGTTCACCAAATCGCAGCCCATGGCGGCGGTCGGCTATGGCGCGCAGGTGGGCATCAACCGGATCTCGGAATGGAACAACCCCGAGCCCGAAGTCGTGCTGGCGGTGGACAGCCAGGGCAATATCCGTGGCGCCACCCTGGGCAACGACGTCAACCTGCGCGACGTGGAAGGACGCTCGGCCCTGCTGCTGGGCAAGGCCAAGGACAACAATGCGTCCTGCTCGATCGGCCCGTTCATCCGCCTGTTCGATGAGCACTTCACCCTCAGCGATATTGAAAACGCCACCCTGACGCTCTCCGTCAGCGGCCTGGATGGCTTTGAAATGTCGGGCGGCTCGAACATGGCCGAGATCAGCCGCAAGCCGGCCAACCTGGTGGCGCAGACACGCAACGCCTCGCACCAGTACCCCGATGGTTTCATGCTGTTTCTCGGCACCATGTTCGCGCCGACCCAGGATCGTGAACAAAAGGGCTCCGGCTTTACCCACAAGGCCGGTGACCTGGTGGAAATCTCGACGCCACTGCTGGGCACCCTGCGCAACACCGTCGTCTACTCCGACGAGGCCGCGCCCTGGACCTACGGCACCCGCGCGCTGATGCGCAACCTGGCAAAACGGGGGCTGCTATGAGCCGGAACACGATGAAACTGGTGGTCACCGACCAGGCCTTCGGCAATACCCGTCATGAAAAAGCCGCGGCAGACGCTGTCGGTGCCGAGTTCTTCGAGCATCAGTGCCGTACCGAAGAGGACACCCTGGAAGCGGTACGCGGTGCCCACGCCGTACTGAACAACTTCGCACCGATGACCCGCCGCGTGATGCAGGCGATGGCACCGGGCGCGGTGATCGTGCGCTACGGCGTCGGGGTCGATAACGTCGATCTCGCCGCGGCCAGGGAGGTCGGTGTGCACGTGTGCAACGTGCCGGACTACGGCATCGAAGAAGTGGCCGACCATGCCGCCGCCATGACCCTGGCCCTGGCACGCAAACTCGACCACTACGGCACGGGCATCCGTGGCGGAGAATGGAAGATCGCGCAGATGGTCGATGGCGTGCGCTCGTTGCGCGACACCACCGTTGGCCTGATCGGCCTGGGGCGCATTGCCCGTGCCTACGCAACCCGCATGGCGGTGTTCGGCTGCCGTATCGTCGGCTACGACCCCTATGTCACCAACCAGCAGGCACGTGCCGCCGGGATCGAGCCGATGTCGCGCGAAGAGGTCATCAGCGCGGCCAACGTGCTGTCGCTGCATGTACCGCTGACCCCCGAAACCCGTCATGTCATCGATGCCGCCGCCATGGCGCGCATGCCTCGCGGGGCGATCCTGATCAACTGCTCCCGTGGTGGCCTGGTTGACGAAACGGCGTTGAGCGCCGCCCTGGTCGGCGGCCACCTCGGCGGCGCCGGACTGGATGTCTTCGAGCAGGAACCGCTGCCTGCGGCTTCACCACTGCGCACGGCGCCCCATGTGCTGATGTCGCCCCATGCGGCGTTTTTTTCGGACGCCTCGGTCGACACCCTGCAGCGCCTGGCCAGCGAGGAAGCCTCGCGCGGCCTGCGCGGTGAAACATTGCGCTGTGCACTGACTTGAGCAGTGATTTGTGCAGTGATTTGAGAGAGGCGAACGATGAATTACCGTGAAAAACAATCGCTGACCGGCAAACTCGCGCTGGTGACCGGCGCGGGCCAGGGCATCGGCGCGGCCATCGCCGAGGCCTTGGCCGCCACGGGTGCCGAGGTGATCTGCACCGATATCCTGCGCGAGCGCGCCGAAGCCACCGCCCAAGCACTCAACGCCCAGGGCTACCAGGCGCGGGCCGAGGCCCTGGATGTGACCGACAGCACGGCGATCAATGCCCTGGCCGTGGCCCTGCCGGCACTGGACATCCTCGTCTGCAATGCCGGCATCGTGACCAACACCCCGGCCGAGGACATGAGTGACGCGGAGTGGGACAAGGTCATCGGCGTCAATCTCGGCGGTGTGTTCCGTACCTGCCGCGGTTTCGGTCGGCGGATGCTCGAGGCCGGGCGCGGCTCGATCATCAATATCGGCTCGATGTCCGGACAGATCGTCAATGTCCCGCAACCCCAGTGTCACTACAACGCCTCCAAGGCCGGGGTGCATCACCTGACCAAGTCCCTGGCGGTGGAATGGGCCGCACGTGGGGTACGGGTCAATGCCGTTGCGCCCACCTATATAGAGACGCCCCTGCTGCAAGGGTTGGAAAGCCAGCCCGGGCTGATCGACAGATGGCTCGACATGACGCCCGCCGGGCGCATGGGCCAGCCCCACGAAATAGCATCCCTGGTGCAGTTCCTGGCGTCCGATGCGGCCAGCCTGCTGACAGGTTCGATCATCACGGCCGATGCCGGCTATACATGCATATGAGGTGTCACGATGGTACAGGCTCTTGTTCTCGAAAGTCCGCGTCAACTCGCCCTGCGCGAGATCGAACTGCCCGCGGTACTGGGCGCCAGGGACGTGCGCATACGCATGGATGTGGTCGGTATCTGCGGCAGTGACATCCACTACTATCGCCATGGCCGTATCGGCCCCTTCGTGGTCGATGCGCCGATGGTGCTGGGTCATGAAGCCGCCGGCACGGTACTGGAATGTGGTGCGGCGGTCGTCGACCTGTGCCCGGGTGACCGGGTCTGCATCGAGCCGGGCATCCCGGACTTTTCCAGCCGCCCCAGCCGTATCGGCCAGTACAACCTCGACCCGGCGCTGACCTTCTGGGCGACGCCACCGGTCCATGGCTGCCTGACCTCGGAGGTGATCCACCCGGCGACGCTGGTCTATCGCCTGCCCGCCACTATTACTCAGGCCGAGGGGGCCATGGTCGAGCCCCTGGCCGTGGGGATGCAGGCCGCCACCAAGGCCGGCGTGCAACCGGGCGATGTGGCACTGGTGATGGGCGCGGGCACCATCGGCATTCTCACCGCACTCTGTGCATTGGCCGCGGGCTGCGCCCGTGTACTGATCTTCGACCCAGCCGCGGAAAAGCTGCAGAACGTCGCGCATTACCCAGGGATCGAGGGGCTCACGGGCGCCGACCTGAGCGGCCAGGTGGCGGTATTGACGGAAAATCGCGGTGTCGACCTGGTCTTCGAATGCTCCGGCGCCGCCGCGGCCTTTGTCGATCTGGCGAACCACCTGCGCCCTGGGGGAACCGTGGTCTGTGTCGGCATGCCGGCGTCCACGGTGGCCCTGGATATCGTCGCGCTGATGGTCAAGGAAATCCGCCTGGTGACGGTGTTCCGCTACGCCAATGTCTATGAGCGCGCGATCGCCTTGCTGGCGAGCGGCAAGATCGATGTGAAACCCCTGATCAGCGCGAGCTACCCGTTCGAACGCTCGATCGAAGCCTTCGAGCGTGCCGACCAGGCGCTGCCACGGGACGTCAAGCTGCAGATCACCCTCCCCGCATGACCGGCCTCCGAGCCGGGCGATCTGAGCCGGAGTCTCGTGCCGCGTCGGCTTCGGCGCGGCACGAAGCCGGCAGGTAACGCCAGGATCACTTCAAGCGGTTCGACAGAAACTGCCGCAGCCGCTCGCTTTGTGGCGCATCCAGCAGGCTCGCGCCACCCTGCTCTTCCACCCGGCCCTGGTGAAGAAACAGTACCTGGCTGGAGACCTGGCGGGCGAAGGCCATTTCATGGGTGACCATCACCATGGTCCGGCCCTCCTCGGCCAGCGCCTGTATCACCTTCAGCACTTCCCCGACCAACTCCGGATCAAGTGCCGAGGTGGGTTCGTCAAACAGGATGATCTCGGGTTCCATCGCCAGCGCCCTGGCGATGGCGACGCGCTGCTGCTGGCCGCCGGAGAGAAACCCCGGGTATTGCTCCGCTACCCGCGGGGCCAGGCCGACCTTGTCCAGGTACCTGTAGGCACGCTCCAGAGCCTGCTGGCGGGTCAGGCCCAGGACCTTTTGCGGCGCCGTGCAGATATTGTCGAGGACCGTCATGTGGCCCCACAGGTTGAAGTGCTGGAACACCATCGCCAGGCGTGTGCGCAGGCTCTGCAACTGGCGGGCATCCGGCATCTGGTAATCGCCCCTGGCGTTGCGCATTTCGATGCGCTTGCCATCGAGTGCGATCACCCCGGCATCGGGCTGTTCCAGGAAGTTGATGCAACGCAGCAAGGTGCTTTTTCCCGAGCCGCTGGCACCGATAAGACTGATGACATCGCCGCTACGTGCTTGCAGCGAAATGCCCCTGAGCACCTCGTGTTCGCCGTAGCGCTTGTGCAACTGCTCGATCTGCAGCTTGATCGCGCCGGCAATGGCCGGGCCGCGTGGTGTCCGGTGATCGGCTACGGACGCCAGGGGCGTATCCAGGGTGAAAGGCTGACGGTGCAATGGTCCCACGGAGGTGTCCCTCTTTTTTTGTCATTGATCCAGGGCCGGTTGCCAGACCCGGGATCTGTTGGGGGGTAATCGGCGGGTTCAGGCGCTGAGCTGCTGCCGGGGCTCGGCATCGCGAACGAGCAAGGCGAACAAGTCCTTCGGGTTCTCCAACCGCGGCACCAGCTGGATATCCGAGCCGATGCCCAGCGTCCTGGCGATGTCCAGCACGTAGCGCAGCGCCGAGTAGTCCTCCAGGGCAAAGCCGACGGAATCGAACAACGTGACCTGTCCGTCGTGCTCGCGGCCAGGTACCTGACCGTTGATCACCTGCCACAAATGGGTGACCGGCGAATCGGCCGGCATCTGCTGTATTTCACCTTCGATGCGGCTCTGGGGTTCGTACTCGACCACCACCCGCGCCCGCTCGACGATATCGCGGTGCAGTTCGGTTTTCCCCGGGCAATCGCCGCCTACGGCATTGAGGTGCATGCCCGGCTCGATCATGTCCGGCGTCAGGATCGTCGCGTAGCTCTTGTCGGCAGTGACCGTGGTGACGATCTCGCAGCCACGCACGGCCTCGGCAACGGAGCCGGCGATCCGCAGGGTGATCCCCGGCCAGGCGCGCAGGTTGGCCGCCAGCTTGGTCGTGGCGGCGAGGTCGAGGTCGTACAGACTGATATGATCGATGCCCAGCAGATGATGAAAGGCCAGAGCCTGGAACTCGCTCTGCGCACCATTGCCGATCAATGCCATGCGTCGGCTGCCGGGGCGGGCCAGGTAGCGAGCGGCAAGCGCCGAGGTGGCCGCGGTGCGAATCGCGGTGATCAGGGTCATCTCGCTGAGCAGCACCGGCATACCGCTGTCGACGTCGCTCAGGGCACCGAACGCCATTACCGTGAGCATGCCATCCAGGGTGTTCTTCGGATGACCGTTGACGTACTTGAAAGCGTACAGGGCCGCGTCGGAAATCGGCATCAACTCGATGACGCCCTCCGGCGAGTGATTGGCCAGGCGGGCGCATTTTTCAAAGTCGGCCCAGCGCAGATAGTCTTCACGGATGTAGTCGGCCATCTCGGCCAGGCAGGGCAGCAGCCCTTTGACCCGAACCAGTTCGGCCAGGTCGCTTACGTCGATATAACGAGTCACGGGAGTACCTTCTTGTCATGTTGTATCGGCGCCGGGCACGTAGCCCGGCTCACGCTCAGATGGCCGCGGTGACGATGATTTCCAGGAGCAGATCGGGATCGTCGAACGTCACCTGGCAGGTCGCGCGAGCGGGTCGGCCGGCATCGCCCAACCAGTTGCACCAGGCTTCATTCATCACCTCGAAGTGCAGATCCATCCTGGCCATCCAGATCTGCACGGACAGCAGGCGCCCGCGGTCACTGCCGGCCTGGGCCAGCAGCTCATCGATACGGGCCAGCACCTGGCGTGTCTGACCGGCGGCGCCCTGGCTGCAGTCCGCGGGAGCCACCCCGGCCAACCAGACGATACCGTTGTGGATCACTGCACGACTGAGTCGGGCGTTACTGTCCAGACGAACAATTGAAGTCATTTCTCAAGCTTCCTGAAGATCAATCCTGACTGGCGAGTTCAGCCAGCGTGATGGGTTTGAGCGGTGGTCGAATGCGGTAGTAGCCGACCTGCGCCGGTGTGACCTGATGGGCGTCAGCGAGAATCTGGGTCACGGCGAGGCCACACTGGCGCCCCTGGCAGGGCCCCATGCCACAGCGACCGAAAGCCTTGGTCTGATTGGGCCCCAGGCAACCGAGTGCCGCGTATTCGCGGATCGCGCCAGCGGTCACTTCTTCACAACGGCAGACAATGGTCTCGTCGGCCGGCAGGCACAGCGAGGGTTGCGGGCGATACAGGCGTTCCAGGAACGGCCGCACGCTGCGGTACTTGTCCAGCAGCCGGCGCCACGGCCTGGCCTGCTGCCGCGCCGCGTGCGCAGAGAGCCGCTGCAATGACAAGGCAATGCCCAGGGCAACCACACGACCCTGTACCGCCGCCGCCTCGGCGCCATCAATGCCCGCTGCGTCACCGGCGATAAAACATCCGGGAACGCTGAGCTGCCCCCACTCATCCTGCTCGGCGACCCAGCACATCTGGCTGTCATCCCAGCGATGCGCGGCCGCCATCGACAGGCTGGGCTGGGTGTTGGGCACCACGCCCTGGTGCAGGAGAATCAACTCGCAAGCAATACGTTGCGTGTGTCCCCGGGCCTGGAAGGTCAGCGCTTCGGCCTGCTCGCGCCCCTCTATTCGCAGGTCGCTCGCACCGCGATACCAGGCAACACCGGCGCGTTTCAGACTGTGCATCAGCGCAATGCCCTTGCGCAGCTGGCGCCAGCCCTTGAGCGCTGCAGGCAACCAGCGCAGCGCCGCAAGCAAGTCGCGCCGGGTACAAGTATCCACCAGCGCGCTCACCCGCACCCCGGCTTGCAGGTACTGGGCGGCCAGCAGATAGAGCAGCGGCCCGCTACCGGCCAGTACCACCGGCCCGCTCGGCACCTGCCCGGCGCTTTTCAACAGGATCTGCCCTGCCCCGGCGGTCATCACCCCCGGCAGCGTCCAGCCGGGAATCGGCATCGGCCGCTCATAGGCCCCGCCACACAGCAGGATGCGCCGGGCCTGCACCACATGGGCCTGGCCGGCGACATGGTAATGCACCTCCCGCTCGGCACTGATCAACCAGACCGAGGCATTCGCCACGTAGTCGATCCCACTGGCCAGGAACTCGGTGACCGTTGTGCCACCCGCCGCATAGTCGGCACCCAGCAGCTTTTTCCGCGCCGAAGGCACGCGACTGATCTCGCGATAGATCTGCCCACCGGGGCTGCGCTGTTCATCCAGTACCCGCACTTCGAGGCCCAGGGCCTGCAATTGCAGAGCGGCGGCCATGCCGGCCGGTCCCGCGCCGAGGACCAGGACATCAATTTGATCAGGCATCGGCATCACCCTCGACAGGAACAGGACAATGGCTATGCACCCTGAGGCCGGGCTGAGTCCGGACCTGGCACGCCTGCCGGGAGATACCGTCGATCAGCACCAGGCAATCGAAGCACACCCCCATCATGCAGTACGTCGTGCGCGGCGCACCGCTGACCGGGGTCTGGCGGCTCTGGCGAATCCCGGCGTCGAGCAAGGCCGCCGCCAGGGTGGTGTCGGCCAGGACGTCGAGCGGCCGGCCGTTGAATTCGATGGTGACCCGTGGACCGGCCGGCTCGATACTGCGAAACAGTGCTTTAGCGCCCATGCCCGGCCTCCCTGAAAACCTGCTGGAAACGTTGATCGCTGAAAGCATCCAGGTCCGCCGGTGGCGCCGCTCCGGCTATCCAGGGCGCCAATTGGAAGGCGTGGGCCGCCGCCAGCGTGACGCCGCTATGACAAGTCACCGCAAACACCCCGGGGCATTCGCGGGACTGCCGGTAGATCGGGAAACCATCCTCGCTCAGTACCCGCAGGGCGCCCCAGGCACGTACCAGTTGCACCCCCGCCAACCGCGGAAAACAGCTCACCGCGCGCTGCGCCACGGACGCCACGACGCCAGCACTGATGCTGTCGTTCAGCCCGGCCGCCTCATGGGAATCGCCCAACTGCACGCTGCCCTCCGCGGTCTGGCGTACATAGTTGGTGGGGTGATACAGAAACGGCGCAAGGCGTTCGGTCACCAGGATCTGCCCGCGATTGGGCGTAACCTTGACGTTCAGTCCCACCTGGGCTGCCAGCGCCTGGTTGCCCAGGCCGGCCGCCAGCACCACGCGATCGCCAAGCCAGCTTTCGCCGGCTCCGGTGACGCGATAACCCTCGCCATGGCGCTCGATACGCTCGACATCGCAGCCGGTCTGCAGCACCACGCCACGACGCTGGACCGCCATGGTCAGCGCCCGCAGCAGCAGCAACGGATTGACATGACCGTCCGCCGGGCAGTAACAGGCTCCGACCACATCGGGCCCTACCCCCGGCAAGCGGCGGCGCAACTCGGCCGGCGTCAGCCGTTCAAAGGGGTAATCGCCCTCGAGTGCCTCGCGCAGCCAATGCAGGCGCCGGGACTCCTCATCCAGCTCCGCCGCCTCCAGGCACAGCAGAAAACCTCCGGGCTGATGCAGTTGCACATTGATGCCGGTCTCGGCGAGCAGATCCTGCGCCAGACGCGGCCAGGCCGCCGCGGAGCCGAGGGTCCAGCGCGCATACGCCGGCATCCCGTACCCCTTGCCCTGTACCCAGACCAACCCGAAATTGCCCCGGGCCGCCCGCCACGCCACATCGCCCTGATCCAGCAGCCTGACCGACTGCCCCTCGCGGGCCAGTCCGTAGGCGACGGAGAGGCCCACCAGGCCCCCGCCGACGACGATTGTTTCACCACTCATTTCATCCCGCTCCACAGCAATCCAGACATAACGCAAGGCACCTTATTTGAGCGGCGTGACGTCAAGCTTGAGCCACTTCTCCGAGAGCCGCCGGACCGTCCCGTCGGCTACGGCCGCAGTGATCGCCTGATCGAACCGGGCCTTGAGGGCGTCATCGTTCTTGCGCAGCCCTACGCCGATGCCGGGGCCGAACACGCCCCCGGCAAAGATCGGCCCGACCATTTTCGAGTCGTGCATATCCGCCGCCTCGGTGGCCAGCTTCAACACCACGGCATTGGCCAACACGGCATCGATGCGACCACTGAGCAGGTCGAGGTTATGGGCATCCACCGTCTTGTATTCACGGACCTCGACCAGGTCCGCCAGGTATTTCTCGGCAAAGGCCGAGGCGGTGGTCGAGCCCTGGACACCCAGGACCTTGCCCTTGAGCAACGGCCTCATCTGTTCGACCAGCGCCTTGGCCCCGGCTTCATCCTGATCCAGGTCGATGCTGCGCCCGGCGCCCGGCAAACCGCTGAGCGCCCCCTGGCCCATGACCAGGAAACCGTTGAGCGGCGCGGCATAAGGCCGGCTGAAGCCGATCACCTGCTGGCGCTTTTCGGTGATGCTCATGCCCGCCATGATGGCGTCGAACTTGCCGGCATTGAGCGAAGGAATCAGGCCATCCCAGTCCTGCGCGACCACCTCGCACCGGGCCTTCATGCGCTCGCACAGCTCATGGGCCAGGTCGATCTCGAAACCATCGAGCTGACCGCCCGGCCTGGTGAAGTTCCACGGCGCATAGGCACCCTCGGTGGCGATCTTCAGCACCGGGGCTTCAGCGGCATGACTCGCAGACACCCACAAGCCGCCGCACAACAGCGACCCCAGCAACACTTCTTTCAGAGACATGGCGCGTTTCCTCGAAAATGACAGGACAGTTGAGCTCACACCATCAGTGACCGCGCCGCATGCCTCGCCTCAGGCGAAGCTCAAGCAGCATGACCACCCGGGTGACCAGGAAATTGAAAGCCAGGTACAGCGCTCCGGCGCAGATGAACACCTCCACCGGCCGGTAGGATTCGGAGACCAGGCGTGCGGCAATGCCCGTGACCTCCATCAGCGTGACGATCGAAGCCAGCGACGTGGACTTCACCATCAGGATGATTTCATTGCCGTATGCCGGCAGCATTTGCCGCCAGGCCAGCGGCAGCACGACGTATCGCCATATCTGTGGCGAGGACAAACCCATCGACACGGCGGCTTCCTTCTGCCCGCCCGGCACCGACAGCACGCCACCGCGCAGGATCTCGCTGGTATAGGCGGCGGTGTTCAGCGAGAGCGCCAGCAGCACGCACCAGTAGGCTTCGCGCAGGTAGGCCCAGGCAAAGCTCTCGCGCAGCCAGGCGAATTGACCCAGGCCGTAGTAAATGATGAACAGCTGCACCAGCAACGGCGTACCACGAAAGACGTCGACAAAGACCCGTGCGGGATAGTCCAGCCAGCGCCGCTTCGACAGGCGCATCGCGCACAATACCCAGGCCAGGACAAAGCCGATCAGGCAGGAAAACAGCGTCAGCCTGAGCGTCAGGGGAACGCCTTGCAGCAGGCGTCGCAGGCAGTCGAGGAGAAAACCGAAGTCCATCATGCTCTCCCCATGGGCAGTGCCAGGCGCTGTTCAAGCCGTCCGATCATGTGGCTGCTGGACAGACTGATCAGGAAGTACAAGGCGCCCGCCGTGGCGTAGAAGTAGAACGGCTGGTGGGTCGCGCCCGCGCCGATCTGCGACTGGCGCATCAGCTCGACCATCCCCACCACGCTGATCAGCGCGGACTCCTTGAGCACCAGCAGCCAGATATTGCCCAGCCCGGGCAGCGCGAAACGCAGTGCCTGGGGCGCGACCACCAGCACCAGCAGCTTGAAGCCGCCCAGTCCGAGGGACCTGCCCGCCTCGATGGTGCCGGGTGGCACGCTACCGAAGGCTCCGCGCAGCACCTCGATCTGATAGGCACCGCAGACCACCGAGATCGCCAGGAACCCGACCAGAAAAGCCGGCAAACCAAGGAACCCGTTGACACCCAGGGACTGTGCCACCTGAGTCAGGACCATGCTGCTGCCGAAATAGAACAGATAGATCACCAACAGGTCCGGCACGCCGCGCAGCACCGTGGTGTAGGCATCGGCCAGGATATGCAGCAGCCTGTAGCGTGACAGTTTCGCCCAGCAGCCCAGGCAGCCGATCACTGCGCCGAAGAGGAACCCGCATAACGCAATCATGCAGGTCGAGGCCGTGGCAAGCAGCATGTCAGCTGCCCAGCCCTGGTCGCCAAAACCCATTACTTGCCAGAAATTCACGAACAGACCCCGCAGGCGCCAAGCGCTCATCAGTGTTGGTCAAGACCGTTGCGGTCTTGCCCGGGGCCGTCAACGGGTGACTGCCCGGGTTTTATTTTCAAAATCAATTTCGCACGGCGCACTCATAATCCATAATCACTTATGAACTATTCGAAATGTGTAAATGTTATGGAGAAACCATGCGCCTGAACCTGCGCCAGGTCGAAGCGTTTCATGCGGTGATGCGTACCGGCAGCATGACGGGGGCGGCTAACCTGATGGCCGTGACCCAGCCGGCGGTCACCCGACTGATTCGCGACTTTGAAGATGTGGTGGGGTTTCCCCTGTTCGAGAGGCGCGGCAACCAGTTGCTGCCGACGCCCCAGGCGATCGCCTTGATCCCCGAGGTCGAGCGCTCCTTTATCGGCCTCGACCGTATCGCCCGGCTCGCCGCCGGTATCCGCGAAAACACCGCGGGGTCGCTGCGCATCGCCGCCATGCCGGCGGTGGCGAATACTTTGCTGCCACGCTTTCTCGCACACTTCCTGGCGCAACGACCGAACCTGCAGGTCAGCTTGCAGGGTATCCCCTCGCATCAGGTGGCGGAGATGGTAGCGGCCGGCCAGGTCGATATCGGTTACGCCGAAGGGCCGCTGAACCGCCATGGCCTGGATATCCAGGCGGTGGCCATGGAGGCCGTGGTCATCCTGCCTCCCGGTCATCCGCTGGCAGAACATGCGGTCCTGACGCCCGCGCATCTGGCCCATCAGCGTTTTATCGGGCTGCGGCCCGGTTCGTTGTTTGCCGCCGGCGTGCAACTGGCGCTGTCAGAAGTTCCACGAGTCAGCCAGGTCGAAGCCAGCCTGACCTATACCGCCTGCGCGCTGGTGGCCCAGGGCTTGGGCATCAGTATCGTCGACCCGCCCACGGCCCGGGACTTTCTTGCCCAGGGCCTGCTGATACGCCCCCTCAGCGTGCCGATCGATACCGGCTTCCTGGTAATTCGCTCAAGCGAGTCGCATAACCAGGGGCTGGTGGAGGTGTTCTCCTCGCAGTTCCTGGAGTATTTCGAGAAGGATGCACTGAGATAACCGCTTTCACGCCGGGGACTGCCCTGCCGGCGGTGGGCTGCCGGCAAACATCGGCAGGCGCTGCAACATCATCCTGTTCAGCCGTTTCCGGGTGTCGCTTGCTGATCCCGGCATGCCGGAGCACCATGGCCGGCAACAGCCGTTGACCAACGAGGAACTCACATGCTTTTACACCTGTCGACCTGGGCCGAAATCGGACAATTTCTCCAACGCAGCCGCACCATAGTGGTTCCCATCGGTTCCAACGAGCAGCACGGCCCGACCGGCCTGCTGGGCACCGACTGGATGTGCCCGCAGATCATTGCCCATGAAGCACAGAAAAATGCCGATATCCTGATCGCGCCGACTTTCAATATCGGCATGGCCCAGCACCATCTCGGCTTCGCCGGGACCATTTCGTTGCGGCCCTCGACCTTTATCGCCGCCATCGGCGACTGGACACGCTCGCTGGCCGGCCACGGGTTCGAGAAAATCCTTTTCCTCAATGGTCACGGCGGCAATATCGCCTCGATTGAAGCGGCGTTCTCGGAGCTTTATGCCGAAGCCAGTTTTGCCCGACGTCCGGCAGGGTTCGCCCTGAAGCTGTGCAACTGGTGGGACCTGGAGGGCGTCGGCGAACTGGCACGCCAACAGTTTCCGACCGGGCATGGCTCCCATGCCACGCCATCGGAGATTGCGATCACGCAATGGGCCTATCCGGATGCCATCAAGTCCGCCGAGTACTCACCGCAGATCGCTCCCTCGGGCCCCATCCGCGAAGCCCTCGACTTCCGCGCCCGTCACCCGGACGGGCGCATGGGCTCGGATCCGGCCCTGGCAACACCGGAAAAAGGTCGCGAACTGGTGATGCTGGCAGCACAGAGCCTGGTGCGGGAACTGGATGCCTTCAGCCGGGAATCGATGCCCGGCTGAACAGGTAGCCCAGGCAGGCGGACCGGCCAAGGTCCACCGTACTGGATTGCCAATGATTGTCGCCGGAACCTTCAGCAGGTCCAGGCACTGTCACTGTCGACCGCCAGGGCGTAGCGCTCGATAGCCTGCGCGCACAGGCTGCGATCAAGATGCCCGTCATCGGCCAGTGCCGACAAGGCGGCCAGGACGATGTGATAACGATCGACCTCGAAAAAGTCGCGCAGGGCCGCCCGGGTATCGCTGCGCCCGAAGCCGTCGGTGCCCAGCACGCAATAGCGCGACTCGATGTATGAGCCGATCAGTTGCGGCAAGGCGCGGATATAGTCCGACACTGCAATCACCGGCGCACCTTTCGGCAAGCAGTCAACCAGATGGCTTTGCCTGGCGCTCTCACGCGGGTGCAAACGATTCCAGCGTTCGACTTCCCGGGCTTCGCGGGCCAGCTCGCTGAAACTGGTGACGCTCCAGACCTCGCTGTCGATCTGCCAGTCGCTGGCCAGCAGTTCGGCGGCGGCCTGGGCTTCGCGCAGGATCGTGCCCGAGCCCAACAGGCGCACCTGGCCTTGCGGCGTCGGTTCCCCCGGCTCGCTCAAACGGTACATGCCACGGATGATGGATTGCTCGACCCCTTCCGGCAGCGAGGGTTGCGCATAGTTTTCATTCATCAGGGTCACGTAGTAGAACTCATCGACCTCATGCTCCAGCATCTGGCGCATGCCGTGATCGAGGATGACAGCGAACTCGCCGGCAAAGGCCGGGTCGTAGGCGCGACAGTTCGGGATGGTGGAGGCAATCAAGTGGCTGGAGCCGTCCTGGTGCTGCAACCCCTCGCCGCCCAGGGTGGTGCGCCCCGCAGTCGCGCCCAGCAGGAAACCTCGCGCCCGCTGGTCGGCGGCGGCCCAGATCAGGTCACCGACGCGCTGGAAACCGAACATCGAGTAGTAGATGTAGAACGGCAGCATGCGCAAGCCGTGGACCGAGTAGCTGGTGGCCGCCGCCACCCAGGAGCTGATGGCACTGGCCTCGCTGATACCCTCTTCGAGTATCTGGCCGTCGGTGGCTTCGCGGTAGCTGAGAATCGAGCCGATGTCCTCAGGCTCGTAGCGTTGCCCGACGCTGGAGTAGATACCGATCTGGCGGAACAGGTTGGCCATGCCGAAAGTACGGGCCTCGTCGGCGACGATGGGGACGATCCGTGGTCCCAGTTGCTTGTCCTTGAGCAGGTTGCCAAGCATCCGCACAAAGGCCATGGTGGTGGACATTTCCTTGCCGTCGGCCTGGGTGGAGAACCCCGCATAACCGTCGATGGCCGGAACCGCCACCCGCGCGGCGTCGCGGTTGCGCGACGGTACGCTGCCACCGAGCAGTTCGCGGCGATGGCGCAGATAGCGCATTTCCGCGCTGTCTTCAGCCGGCTTGTAGAAGCTCAGGGTTTCCACCTGCTCATCCGACAGCGGCAAGCGGAACCGGTCGCGAAAGGCCAGCAGCGCTTCCCGATCGAGTTTCTTCTGCTGGTGCGTGGTCATCTTGCCCTGCCCGGCCTCGCCCATGCCGAAGCCTTTCTTGGTCTGCGCCAGGATCACCGTCGGCTGGCCTTCGTGCAGGCTCGCCGCACGGTAGGCGGCATGGATCTTGAGCATGTCGTGGCCACCGCGCTTGAGGCGATCGATCTGCTCGTCGCTCATGCCGCGAACGAGCCGGGCCAGCGCTTCGTCCTGGCCGAAAAAGTGCTCACGGTTATAGGCACCGTCCTTGGCGGCAAAGGTCTGGAACTGGCCGTCGACCGTTTGCGACAGCGTGCGCACCAGCAGGCCGTCATCGTCCCGCGCCAGCAACGCATCCCAGTCCGAACCCCAGACCAGCTTGATCACGTTCCAGCCGGCGCCGTGGAACAACGCCTCCAGCTCATCGATGATCCGTCCGTTACCGCGCACCGGGCCGTCCAGGCGCTGCAGGTTGCAGTTGACCACCCAGGTCAGGTTGTCCAGCCCTTCCCGCGCGGCCAGGGTCAGTGCCGACATGCTTTCCGGCTCATCCATCTCGCCATCGCCGAAGACGCCCCATACATGGCGGTCGGTGGTGTCCTGCAGTCCGCGGTGATGCAGGTAACGCATGAACCGCGCCTGGAAAATCGAACTGATGGGACCAATGCCCATCGAGCCGGTGGGAAACTGCCAGAAGTCCGGCATCAGCCATGGATGCGGGTAACTGGACAAACCCTGGATGCCGGCCTTGCGTGCACTGATCTCCTGGCGATAGTGCTCCAGCTCACGTTCGCCCAGGCGCCCCTCAAGAAAGGCGCGGGCGTAGATGCCCGGCGCCGAATGCGGCTGGTAGAACACCAGGTCGCCGTCGAAGCGATCGCCACGGGCACGAAAGAAGTGGTTGAAGCCGACCTCGAACAGGTCCGCCGCACTGGCATAACTGGCGATATGCCCGCCCAGTTCGCCATAGGCACGGTTGGCGCGGACCACCATGGCCAGGGCATTCCAGCGGGTGATCGAGGCCAGGCGTTCCTCGGTGGCGAGGTCGCCGGGGAAACGCGGCTGTTGCTCGACCGCAATGCTGTTCACATAGGGCGTGTTGGAGGAAGGCTGCCAGGCGACCGCCGGGGTCCGCGCGATATCGGCCAGCATATCGAGCACCTGTCGGGTTCTCTGCGGGCCACCGTTGGCCAGCAATGACTGCAAGGCGTCACGCCACTCCTGCAGCTCATCGTTATCTGCCGCGGCTTGTGCAATGGAATCGATAGAGTCAAAACGGTTCATTGGCGCCTCCTCTTTTTCTTATTAGTCTATGCCGAGGCAGGCAATTTTTTTGACCGTTATGCCGCAAAACTTCGCCACCTTGCAGCATAAAAATCCGCAAACAATAAAACTGGAAGCATAATGAACTTCGACAGTATCGACCTGAAGATCCTCCGGGAACTGCAGAGGGACAGCAGCCTGTCCAACGTGGAACTGGCCAGGCGCGTTCATCTCTCGCCCTCGCCCTGCCTGACTCGCGTCAAGGCCCTTGAGGCCTCCGGTTGCATCCGTGAATACGTCGCCCTGCTGGAGCCCGAGCATCTGGGCCTGCGGTTGAACGTGTTTATCTCCATCAGCCTGAAACAGCAGGGCCGCGAGGCGCTGCAGAACTTCGAACGGCAGATCTGCGAATGTGACGAAGTGATGGAGTGCTACCTGATGACCGGCGACGCCGACTATCTGATCCGCGTGGTCATGGCGGACATGCAGGCGCTGGAACATTTCATCATCGAACGACTGTCGCCGATGCCGGAAGTGGAAAAAATCCGCTCCAGCCTTTCGCTGAAACAGGTGCGTTACAAGACCGCCCTGCCTTTAAGCAAGGAGCACTGAGCCGCCTGCGGGAAACTCCTGATCACAAATCAGTTTTCCTGCTGTGATCGTGGCTCGCTTTAAACAAGATCCAGGTTTCTGTCACCTGGATCTTGCCCATGAATCGCTCACCTTTTTTGCCGCTGCTTGGCGCCCTCGCCCTGCTGGCCCTGGCTCCCGGCTGTTTCGCCAGCACCTGGGTCATCACGGACTCGGCCCATCCCGTTGAAGTGCCGGCGGATGTCCGCCTGATTCATCTCGATCGCCTCGATCACCTGGAGGTGGCGCTTTCCCAAGGTCTTCCCAGCGATCCTGGCGAGGCCCAGGCCGCTTTCCAGGAAACCATGACCGCCGAGTCCAGCGCGGACATCAGTCGTGCCCACCAGGACATCGTCGACGCCTGGAGCCTGGGGGTCACCCGGATCCCGGCCGTGGTCGTCGATCACCGCTACGTCGTCTATGGCGATCCGAACCTTGAGCGGGCGCTGGCGAAGATCGAACGGTTCAGGAGGAGCAAACCATGAACCGTCACTCGCCACGACACTTTGCCGGCTCATGGATTCCGGCGCTGCTGGCCCTGCCCTGTCCGGCCGTGAGCCTGGCCCTGGACACCGCGACCATTGTGCCCACAGTGGCGTCCCCGAGCTGCCTGGAGTACCAGGTCGTGGGGGTGTGCTACTGGTTGCGTTGCACCACCTTCGGCTGCGAGGTCAAGACCTCGTCGAAGGTCCGGCATTACGTGCCCGATGCCGTGGTCTCCAGCTACTCCTCGACGGGTCGCAATCCCTGGGTCGAAGTCCGGGCCCTGAGCGCGGCCACCTCGACGGCACAGGGTGGCGGCAGCGGCACCAGCGGCAACCCGCACGAAAACAACCTCTCGGTGTTCAAGAACGTCGATGTGATCGGTCATCCGGGAATCGCGGCGTTCAATGCCTTTGCCAGCGGCTCGGGCTACACCTGCGAAGGCGCCGGTACGCCCTACGTGCCCAACCTGCTCAGCACCCTGGACACGCTCGGCTGGCGCCATGGCATTCCGGAAAGCGTCTTCCCGCCGTCACTGATCCCGGGCCTGCGGGAAATCGGCAGCCGGCTGGCATCGAATCTGTGGGGCAGCGTCTACCCGCGCAGCGGCTTCGTGCACCAGCCCGACGACTACAAGGCTTCCGCCGTAACGGCCCAGCGCGCGGGCGACATCGTCACCCGTCCCGGACAGGTGCATGTCTATCAACCTCTTCTGGCACAGGCCAGCCCGGGCTACTGGCCTGCCGGGGAACTGCGCGAATCCGCCGCCGAGACCGGCAAATGGCAGCAACTGACGCCTGCGGCCAGCAGCGCCTGCTCGGTCTTTCCGGAACCGGGCCCTCATCTCCAGGCCATCGATGGCGGCTACGCCTGGTCGCTGTGGCGCCCCTACACCTGCTGCAAGCGAGAGGGCCAGACCTTTCTCGGCAGCACCGGCCCCCATTGATTGTCGTTCACCACGGAGCATTGCCATGACTCGGATATCACTTCTTCCACGCCCCTGCCCCAGCCCCATCCCCTGGCTGGTCCTGATCGCCACACTGGCGAGCCTGCCCATCCTCGCCGCACCGCCCGGTTTCGGCAGCGCCGGCAGTGTCATCGGCGACGATGTTCTGTACCGCATCGGCGGCGGCAACGCGGTGAACATGGGCCGTGCCGGCAGCATGCAAAGCATCGGTGTCGGTGTGGGCTGGAACAACAACCTCATGTGCGGCAACATGGACCTGTCCACCACCCTGCACAACCAGCTCAACGGCCTTACCGACGGTTTCCAGAGCATCATGGGCAGCCTTATCCAGAACGCCACCGGTGCCGTCGCCTCGCTGCCGGCACTGATCATCCAGCGGGCGGACCCGGGCCTGTACAACCTGCTCACCAACGGTATCCTCCAGGCCCGGCTGGACTTCGACCGCTCCAAGGCCAGTTGCCGGGCCATGGCCGAGCGCATGGTCAACGTCGCCGGCAACCAGAGCAGTTGGGGGGCCCTCGCCGAAGGCCAGGCACTGAAGGAAGCCATAGCCCAGAACCAGGACGCCGTGGCCGTGACCGCCCGGGCCGAGTCGGACAAGGGCAATACCGGTGTGCCCTGGGTGGGTGGCGACAAGGCCGGCGGCAGGCAGCAGCCACCGATCCAGGTGATCAAGGAGGTGACCCGGGCCGGCTACAACCTGCTCAATGGCCGCAGTGCCACGGACACCGCAAGCATTGCCCCCGACGACTGCAACAGCGGCCTGTTGTGCGATACCTGGCAGTCGCCGGATGAGGCAGCGGCGTTTGCCAACCGCGTCCTCGGCGAAGTCCAGCAGCAGACCTGCGAAGGCTGTACCCAGAGTACGGCCACCGCCGGTGTCGGCCTGACCCCGCTGATCCAGGAAGAGTACGCGAGCAAGCTCCAGGCCCTGCAAGCGCTGATTGCCGGCAGCAAGCCAACCAGCCTGGAAAATCTGGCCGAAGCCGGCAGCAACTCGATGCCCATCACCCGTGGCATCGTCACCGCCTTGCGCGATGAGCCCGACCAGCAATTGCTGGCCCAGCGCCTGGCTTCGGAAATCGCGGTCACCAGCGTGCTGGAAAAGGCTTTGCTGCTGCAGCGCACGCTGCTGGCCGGCAACAAGGAACCCAACGTCGCCGCCAACGAGATTGCCACGCAGACCATCAACGGCGAACGCGACACCTTGCAGCAGGAAATCACCAACCTTCGCACCGAGCTTGAACTGCGGCGCTCGCTGACCAGCAACTCCCCCGCGGCGATCATTGCCCGTCACCAGGAACGCAAGGACAACTCGCGCACCATCTACGAGGGTGACCCGGACACCAACCGCCTCGAATCGATGGAAAAGAACCTCAACAGCAACGGTCGCGCAAGTTCACGACCGTGATCAAGCGCGCCCTCGGCAGCTTCCTGCCGAAGGGCGCGACGATCAGCCGGCCTTCACACCAGCCCTTGCACGATCCAGCTCTGGACGAGGCTCCAGACCATGGTCAGGTTCAACTCCGGTTCGCACTCGCTCATCAGCATGGCGACCCGCAGCACCGCCCGGGGATCACCCGGGTCCGTCCCCTGTTCCTTGGTCAGGCGCACCCAGTGCTCCCAGAGGCAGAGTTCCTCCTCGGCGCCGACCTGGGGCCAACGCCCCTTGCGATGGGGGATGCCAAGCATCGTGCGACGGATGGCGACTTCCTTGGCCGACAAGCCGAAGAGTTCCAGGATCATCGGCGAACTGGCGCCCAGGGTAATCGCGCGGCTGATCAGTTCCTCCTCGTCGCTGTCCTTGACGTGGGTCAGCAGGCGATGGACCACCGGCCCGTTCACTACCACCTTGAACCAGGGCACCGGCGAGTTCACCAGGGCGCCCATGCAATGCGGATCGATCAGGGCCTGCAGGTCTTTCTCTTCAAGCCCCATGGCCAGGCAACTGCGCAGTTGGCCATTCTTGATGTTGTTCATGATCTGAAAGGCGACTGCCAGATTCAAGGGATGCACATAAACCTCCACCACTCCATGTGTCAGATAACGGCCCCGTTCTCGGGCCGAGCATTGTCAATCTCAACAATCCTTCGAGCCGGCAACATCCCGGCAATACTCTCCACGCTCGACACTCAGAATCTCGACACCTGCCCAACCCTCCATACGACAGGCCAGCTCATAGACAAAACCACGGTTCTTCAGTTGCTCCTCGCTGAGCTTGAGCTGGACCGTGCAGGTATCTTCGCCGGTGGTATCAGGATTCAAATCCATTTGTTGTTCTCCCTGTAATCGCTATCGCATCAGGCGCGATAGATGGTGATGGCCGAGCGGCCAAAGTGAACTTTCCTCGGCTGGCCTGCGAAATCATTCCACGGGTTCACAGCCGCATCCTTCTCCCCAACCGCTCAGGTTTGTGATGCCCTAATTATGTAGTTTGCCGACATGGAATTTTCTGTCAGACAAAGCACTTCATTGAATGGAAAAGGCAGGCATCGATTGTGAGGCGTGCTTGCACCTTCACTGATCCGGTGGTCGGATCGCACCTGGCTGGAATTGTTTTCCGTTCGAGAGTGTTAAGCGACCGGTACCCGTCACTGGCAGGACAACCGTCCCGAAGTGATGCGCAGGGTCTGGCCCGCCCTGTCGAACAGTCGATATTCCGTGCCCTGTTCCGACTCGACGAACAGGCACTTCATGGGACCGAGGAACCGCGTGAATTCATCATCGGTGCAAGTAGGAAGGAAGATCGACAGGACGCGCGGATCGTAGAAGCGAAACAGCAGCCGTTTGCCGTCTTCCGTCTGGACCCGCAGAAACTTCTTGAAGTGCAGGCGGATCCGCGACATCGCCAGTGAAGCCGGCGCGACGATGAATATTCCCCACGCGTTGCCCCAGCCCCTGTCCAACAGTTCCAGGGTAGCCGGCGCTCCGCGCGTCAGTTGCACGAGATAAGGCGCAGCGGCCCGCAGACGTGGGGTCAACTGCCCGGAATACAGGCACCAGAACCTGAGCGAGCCATAGCGCACCAACCGGGATATCCCAGGATCACGCGCGCCGTCGAGCAGCCAGTACACCTGATGATCGGTGCCATCTTGCGCGTCGGGCCATAACAGCGCCGTCAGTTGCTCGAATTCGCTGGCGTTCATCCCTGCCCCTGACGTTGCAAGCGCGCCCGCTCACATTCCTCACAGAAAGGCGTCGCGCTTTTGGCCGCGTCCTCAAGCATCGCCGCCTCGACATCCTGTGCGGCATCGACGCGTTCGCGCGATACCGGCGCTGTCGTCACCAGTTCGATATCGGTCCTGGGTACGGGTGCCGGACCGGTCGGGCGCGGCGTCTGTCGCGCAACGGCTTTTCCCCCAGCGGGTCCCGGCTGCCTGACCGCTATCGTCGGTTGCCGGGGATACAGATAGGCGCACAAGGCACCGGACTGCAGACTGCGCGACAGTTGCCGGAGCACTTCCTCGTCACCCAGGAAGTGGGTCACGGGCAACCCGCCGGAGAGCAAGGTGCGCAAGCGATGGACCTCGCCAGAGCCCTGGAAATATCGACGGACAAAGCTTTCCACCTGCCACGTCTCGCGCAGGTCCATTTTCATCGCCGGCGCGTCATCGCTTGCGACACCAGTCCTTGCCCCGGATCGACCGGTCCCCGTCTCGGCTCGATCGTGGATTTCGATCCGCTCCAACCCGCTGAAGAAACTTAACCGCATCGGCCGTGGATCCCCCCAAGAAGAAACAATGCCCGGACATCGCAGGACGCTTTACAGGGACAGTCAACGCACACGCCCGGCCCTGACTACCATAGCAGCTCAATCCGTTTGTGCGGGCGCGCTCACTGTCCTGTACACGCTGCATCGTGCCCATCAGGCAACCTGTCATTCGACTGCAATACAACCCTGCCTAAGATCGCCCCGCGTTCAGGTCAATTGATTACCCGTATCGGCCTCCGAGGTCTATCTCGAGGCCGATTTTCAAGGATAGGAATCTACGCGCGTAGATATGCGTAGAACGAAAGCCACAGCGCGGCTATCGATACCAGGACAGAGCCTCTCGACAGGCCTGTGCCGGCCGTCCTCAGATCAGGAGTTTTTTGATGTCCACAGTTGAAAGTGCTGCTCGATCCACTGCCCCCGGGGCGCGTGGTGCGGCGGATGAAAGCTTGATGACCCCGCAAGGACGCCGGGAGCTGTACCGCGCCACCCTCGCCTGCTGGCTGGGTACGGCCATGGAGTATGCGGATTTCGCCCTTTATGGCCTGGCCGCCGGGCTTATCTTCGGCGATGTGTTTTTCCCCAATGTCACCCCGGCCATGGCCCTGCTGTCCACGTTCGCGACATGGTCCGTGGGTTTTGTCGCGCGGCCGATCGGCGCGCTGTTCTTCGGCTGGCTCGGCGACCGCAAGGGACGCAAGGTGGTGATGATCGCCACCGTCGTGTTGATGGGCGCCTCAACCACCTTGATCGGCCTGATCCCCAGTTACGCCTCGATCGGCATCTGGGCTCCGGTGTGCCTGGTGCTGCTGCGCTTTACCCAGGGTTTTGGCGCCGGTGCCGAGTTGGCCGCCGGTACGGTGATGCTGGGCGAATTCGCTCCGGCAAAACAACGGGGCCTGGTCTCATCGGTGATTGCCCTGGGCTCGAACAGCGGCACCCTGTTGGCTTCGATGGTCTGGCTGGCGGTGGTGCAAATGGATCAACAGCAATTGCAGGAGTGGGGATGGCGCATTCCATTCCTGTGCAGCTCGCTGATTGCCCTGGCCGCGCTGTGGATTCGTCGCAACCTGCGGGAAACCCCGGTATTCGAACTCAGGAAGGCCGAGTTGCAGGCCCGGCGTGACAGCAGCCTCGCCGCCCTCTCCAACCTTGAGCAACGCGCCAGCTTCTGGAAAGGCAGCCGGTCGTTCTTCACCATGATCGGCTTGCGCATCGGCGAGAACGGCCCTTCCTATCTGGCCCAGGGATTTATCGTCGGTTATGTGGTAAAGGTACTCGCCGTCAATAAATCAGTCGCGACCCAGGCCGTATTGATCGCCTCGATCCTCGGTTTCCTGATCATCCCTCTGGCCGGCTGGCTGTCCGATCGCTTTGGCCGACGCGTCATCTACCGCTGGTTCTGCCTCCTGCTGATGCTCTACGCCTTCCCCGCCTTCATGCTGCTCGACTCCCGCGATCCGACCATCGTCATGGCCACCATCGTGGTGGGCATGGGCCTGGCGTCCCTGGGGATCTTCGGCGTGCAAGCGGCCTGGGGGGTTGAAATGTTCGGGGTGAAGAATCGCTACACCAAGTTGGCCATGGCCAAGGAACTGGGGTCGATCCTTTCCGGCGGTACGGCGCCCCTGATCGCTGCCGCGTTGCTGTCCTGGACCGGTCACTGGTGGCCGATCGCGACTTACTTTGTCGCGATGGCAGGCATTGGTTTCCTGACGACCTTTGTCGCACCGGAAACCCGCGGTCGCAACTTGAATGCGCTGGAAGATGCCATTTAACCGGCCAACATTTGACACTCGCTCATTCAACTTCCACGCCCCGTTACATGAACCCGGGCAACAGCGCCGCCCATTAAAAACAGAACGCTGAAACAACCCACCGCATCACCCGGCACTTCCAACGCCTCATAGAAGGCGCAAACCCGCACGACCGTTATTGACCGGTCGGGCAAAACCACGCCTGTCAATTGGCAACCTTACAGGAGCAACGTAATGAAAAGAGCCACTCTCACACTGGCCGTGACCACCAGTATCCTCGCCCAACAAGCATTGGCCGCAGGCTTTATCGAAGACAGCACCGCCTCGGTCAGCTCGCGCACCTATTACCTGCGCAGTGACAACCCCAACGCGCCAGGTGTCGACCAGGACGAAGTGACACAGGGTTTCAAACTGGACTATCTCTCGGGATTCACCCAGGGCACGGTCGGCTTTGGCCTCGACGTCCAGGCCATGCAGGCCTACAACCTCTCCGGGGGCATCCAGCACCCGAACGCGAATACGCAGAACTCGTTTGCCCCCGTGGATTCCGACGGCAGTCCTGTCGACGGCTGGAGCCGGCTGGCGGGCAATGCCAAGGTGCGGGTCTCGAAGACCGAGTTTCACGCCGGCGGCGCACTCGCCCCCAACCTGCCGATCCTGGTGGCCAACGATGGCCGGCTGCTGCCGCAAACCTTCGAAGGGGTGACGATGACATCCAGGGACATCGACAACCTGACCATCAACGCCGGGCAACTGAGTCGCTCGACAGGACGGGCCTCCTCCAACGCCACGGGACTGGCGATCGCCGGCGGCACCCGCGCCAGCAACCACTTCACTTATGCCGGCGCGGACTGGAAAGTGACTCCGGATACCACTCTGCAGTACTACCACGCCGATCTGAGCGATTACTACAAACAAGACTTCTTCGGTCTCCTGAATACCACCAGAATCAGTGACAACTCCAGATTCAAGACCGACCTGCGTTACTTCAACAGCACTTCACAGGGCAAGAACGGCACAACCGGTTATCTCTTCAACAACAACGGCGGTTATGCCAGCGAACCGGGAAAAGTCGACAACAGCACCTGGAGTGCCGCGTTCACCTATTACCTGGGCGGCAGCGCTTTCATGCTGGGGCGCCAGCAGGTGTCCGATTCGGGCGGCGTGGTCTACCTGAACCAGGGCAGCGTGGTCGGCGGTGCCGGCAACAACGAAGGCAACGGCGGTGCCAGTGTCTATCTGATTACCGACGTGATGGACAACTCGTTCATCCGCGCGGGCGAAAACACCAATTTCGCCCAGTACTCCTATGACTTCGCGGCGCTTGGCGTACCCGGTCTCTCGGCATCTGCCCTCTATCTCCACGGCGACCACATCCGCGGGAACGACGGCTCCCGGTACTCGGAATGGGAACGTGACATGCGCATCGACTATGTGGTGCAAAGCGGTTTCCTCAAAGGCTTCGGCACGTCCCTGCGCGAAGGCAGCTTGCGCAGCGGTATTCCCAACGTCGCCGCGGTCGATCAGGCGCGACTGATCTTCAGTTACACCTACACCTTCTTCTGATCAGCCAGGACAAGGCCGGGAAAAGGGGTTGCAGGCGGTTGAAGGGGACTCTCCAGGGTCATCAAACTGAAATAAAACAGAAGTGATAATGTCGAATGTCACAAACCGGTAATGGTCTGCTCATGAAGTGCTGTTTCCCTTCATCCGCCTCAGCCCCCTTTGCCGTTTTTTTTCGATACGGGAATCTACGCGAGTAGACCCGCTGCCCAGAAGCATCCGGATGTCTGTCTATTCACCAGAAATGGAAGGTAATCTTGACGAAACAGCATGCAAGTCGCGTGACCCGGGACGATGTCGCGCGCGAGGCCGGAACCTCGGTTGCAGTGGTCAGCTACGTGATCAACAACGGTCCCCGGCCGGTCGCCAAGGCCACTCGCCAGCGCGTGCTGGACGCCATCAAAAGCACCGGTTACCGACCCAATGGCGTTGCCCAGGCGCTGGCCTCCGGCAAGACCCGGACCTATGGACTGGTCGTTCCCAACATCTCAAATACCTTCATCGCTTCCTTTGCCCATGCCCTGCAACAGGAGGCGCTGGACAATGGCCTGGTGATCCTGCTGGGCGATTCCGGTGACTGCCGCAAGCGCGAACTGAACCTGATCAACAGCCTCCTGAGCCAGCGCGTCGATGGCCTGTTCTACACCAGCGTCGACCGCCATCCGCATATCGATCTGATCCAGGCCAGCGGCACGCCATTCGTGATGCTCGACCGGGTCGACCCCAGGCTCGCCGTCAATATGCTGCGGGTCGACGAACGCGCAGCGGCCCGTCAGGTCACTGCGCACCTACTGAGCCATGGTTACCGCGAGGTCGGCATGATCGCCGGGCCGCTGGACATGCTGAACGCCCAGGACCGTCTGAACGGTTGGCGTGACGCGTTGACGGAGTCCGGGATCGAGGAACGCCCCGAATGGATATTCCCCGCGAGCTACACCCGCCAGGGCGGCTATGAGGCGACACAGCGCATGCTCGTCGACGGTCGCCCTCCCCGTGCCGTGTTCTGCTCCAACGAGGCCCAGGCCATAGGCTGCATCCGCGCCCTGTCGGAGCACGGCCTGAACGTCCCCGAACAGATGGCGTTGGTCTGCTTCAACGGTACCGAGGAATCGGCGTATTACGCCCCGTCACTGACCACCGTCTGCCAACCCGTCAGGGAGATGGCCAAGGCCGCCATTGCGATGCTGCTGGCCTGGGATGGCGAGGTGAAGCTGCAAGAGTTCTCTCACCGCCTGGTAGTGGGTGAATCCTGCGGATGCACGGTCGTGAAAACACCGCAAGCCTGAAAAAAAGAAGGTGGAATGAAACGTTTAATCATTGATTGCGATCCCGGGAACGGGATTGCAGGCGCGAATGTCGACGATGGCCTGGCATTGGCCCTGGCCCTGGCCGCCGCGCAAATCTCCCTTGAACTGGTGACCACCGTGGCGGGCAATACGCCCAGCGCCGTCGGCTACAACGTCGCCAGGGACCTGATGGCCAGGGTCGGCCGCTCCCTGCCGGTGGTCCGTGGCAGTACCCGGGCCTTGCAGGAGCCCGACGCGCCGTGGCGTGATGCGCTGGACAATACCGTGCACAAGCGTCAACTGGCCCATCTGTGGCAAGGCGTGCGCACGCCCCTTGAATTCGAGGCACCGACGCAGGAAGCGGCGGACGCCATCGGCCCGTTGATCTGCGCCAACCCCGGGGAAATCACCCTGGTGGCGATCGGACCGCTGACCAACGTGGCCCTGGCCCTCGAACGCTACCCAGGGATGATCGCGGCGGTCCGGGAAATCGTGATCATGGGCGGCGTGTTTGCCCTGGATGACTACATCAAGGACACCAACTTCGGCTTCGACCCGGAAGCAGCGCAGCGGGTCCTGAGCTGCGGCGCACCTATCACCCTGGTGCCCCTGGATGTCACCACGCAGACCCTGATGACCCACGCCGACCTGGACCGTATCGAACGCCTCGATACGCCCCTGGCGAGTTTTGTCTGCGAGACCTTCAGGCCATGGATCGATTACTCGATAGCCACTCGCGGCCTGAGCGGCTGCTGGATCCATGACGCCCTGGTCATCGCCTGGCTGCTTGACCCCGCTGTCGCCACCTCAACGCCGTACTACGCGGAAGTCGAGTTGCGTGCCGGTCGCACACGCGGCAAGACCTGGCGCTACAAGCAACCGCTACGGCTGGACGTTGCCATCGAGCCATCCATCGGCGGCCTGGTGAACATCCTGCAGACCGTGGACAACCATTTGTTGCTGGAGATCATCGAACGGCAGTTGTCGATCAAGCCCGGCCCGGCTCCAGAGGCATCGGCGTAAGCCGACTGCTATCGATCACCTGCCACTTGCGCCAGCAGCCACTGCTTGAACGCCTCGACCGCTGGCGAAGCCTCGACCCCTTGCCGTTGCACAATGTAATACGCAAGCTCACACGACAGCGCCTCACCGAACGGCCTGACCAGGCGGCCCGCCGCCAGGTCAGCCGCCACCAGGCTGCTCCTGCCCAGTGCCACGCCATTGCCGGAGATGGCAGTCTGCATCACCGCCGCCGAGTCGTTGATCTGCAAGCCGCGCCGGGCTTCGTCGTAGTCGAAGCCCGACTGGCGCAACCAGGTTTCCCAGGTGGGGAACGCCGCGACACCACGCATGGAAACATCGTGCAGCAACGGATGATGCTTGAGGTCCGCCACGCTCGCCAATGGTTGCCCGCCGCTCAACAGCGCCGGGCTGCACACCGGAAAGAACTCTTCGGCCATCAGGTAGGTGACCATCAGGCCAGGCCAGTGTCCGGCACCGAAGCGGATGCCCAGGTCGGTGCGGTCCGTGGTGAAATCCACCAGTTTGCCGTTGGTATCGAGTCGCAGCTCGTACTGCGGATACAACGCCTGGAAGCCCTCTACCCGCGCCAGCAGCCACTTGTCCGCAAAGGCCGGCGGTACGGTCACGGTGATGCTGGTGTCCTGCTCGTCGGCCTTGAACCGGGCCACCGCCGAACTGAGCAGATCGAAGCCTGCCTGTAGATCCGCCAGCGCGGACACCGCCACCTCGGTGAGTTCCAGCCGCGCCGGGCCGCTGCGCGAACGATGAAACAGCACCACCCCGTGGGCGTCCTCCAGGCCCCTGACCAATTGCCCGATGGCAGCGGGCGACACGTTCAGCTCTTCGGCGGCACGGACGTAGCTCAGATGCCTGGCGGCAGCTTCGAAGGCGCGCAGGGCATTCAGATGATGGGGGGATCTCATGGGATGGACCTGATCGTTCAACTCGGCCCCATTGTGTCCGTCCGCCGGAAAAACGGGAATGGAAATTTTCAGCACAAGGAGACAGATCCGAAGCCGGATCCCGGCAGCATAGTTTTTCTATCCCGGGGGCACAGATCTTCTGATTTGGCGGCCAAATCTCCAACGACGATAGTGGCTTCCAGGCCAGAACAGCCTCATCCACTCTCAACCACTCGACGGAGAACGACCATGAAACTGACCAACAAAGTTGCCCTGATCACCGGCGGCACTTCCGGTATCGGTTTGGAAACAGCCCGGCAATTTCGCGCCGAAGGCGCCCATGTCATCGTCACCGGTACCCATCCGGGCCGCCTTGAAGAAGCCCGCCGCGAACTCGGTCCCGAAGCCCTGGTGATCAGCGCGGACCTGCGCCAACCGGCCGACCTGGACACTGTCATCGACGCCATCCGCAGCCGCCATGCACAGATCGACGTACTGTTTGCCAACGCCGGTGCCGGCACCGCCGCGCCACTGGAAGCCGTGACCGAAGAACAGATCGACGAGCAGTTCGCGCTGAATTTCAAAGGCCTGTTCTTCACTGTCCAGAAAGCCGCGCCACTGTTGGTAAAAGGCAGCAGCGTGATCCTCACCACCTCGTTCCTCAACCGTGTCGGCGCGCCTGGCCTGTCGATCCTCTCGGCCAGCAAAGCCGCCGTGCGCTCCCTGGCACTGACCCTGGGCGCGGAACTGGCGCCACGGGGCATCCGTGTCAACGCGGTCAGCCCCGGCCCGATCAGTACACCATTCCACAGCAAGCTCGGGTTGTCGGAGTCCGACCTCAGCGCCGTCGCGGCCAGCATCGAGGCCCAGGTACCACTGGGGCGTTTTGGCGAAGCGCAGGAAATCGCCCGCACCGTGGTGTTCCTGGCCAGTGACGACTCGTCGTTCATGACCGGCTCGGAAATCATTGTCGACGGTGGTCTTTCACACTTCTAGAGCGCACAAGCGCGCGCTGTCCTGCCACAGTTGCCGGGCAACCTCATCACGGCGAGCGAGCTCGGACGGTTCCGGCCAGGTCAGCTCGCCTCTCACCAGGGACGCATACAGGCGCCCTTTCGGCGGAACAATCCGCCCCAATGCCAGGTCGGCCAAAAGCTCGCCGGCCTGCAGGCGCATACCCTCGGCGAAATACGGGCTCAATGCCGAAGGTGGTGCCGGCAGTGCTCCCGAAGGCAGGTTGCGGCCCAGGCCCGTACCAGGAACATAACCCGGGTTATAGGCGATCACCCGCACACGACGCGCCCGGGCCTCGGGCAATGCCGCAAAGGCACGCGCCGTCAGCAGATTGCACAACTTCGAAGTGGCGTAGGCGCGAAATCCCGACTCGAAGGGCACGCTGCCCTGCACCACCTTGCCCAGGTCCAGTTGGGCCAGCTGTTGCGCATCCACAGAAGAAAACGGCGCGACCGGACTGAACTGTGGGTCATGGGTATTACTGGTCGTCAGCACCACGATCGCCCCACGGGCCAAGGCCGGCGCCAACAGGCGCAGTAACAGATAGTGGCCCAGGTGATTGACCGCAAAGGTGCTCTCGTAGCCGTCCACCGTACGCGCCGTCGTCGGAAAACCCAGCCCGGCATTGAAGACCAGGGCATCGATCTTCGTGTTACCCAGCGTCTCGACCACCTGCCGGGCGAACTGCCGGACGCTGTCCAGGCTCGCCAGTTCCAGCGGCAGGCGGGTCGTGCGTCCGCCAATGATCAATCGTGTGTCAGGGCTGTCACCCAGCCGCTGCGCGGTCACTTGTCCCAGGCCGAAAGTGCCGCCAGTCATGATAATCGTCCTCATGCGCCGGGTACCTCAACCAGCACCACTTCGGTGTCTTCGATCGCCTCGACCTCCAGCACGCGCTCCTCGCTCACGGCCAGACCGTCCCCCGCCTCGACCCGTTCACCATTGACCTTCAGCGCGCCGAACGCCGGTACCAGATAGCCCTGGGACGTGACCGACCAACGATAGCTCAGGCGCTGGCCGGCCTTGAGCGTCGCGCCGAGAACCCGGGCATCGGCGCGGATCGGCAAGGCGTTGTCGTCACCCGGCAACCCGCTGGCCAGCACCACCCATTGACCGGCCCGATCAGACTTGGGAAAGGGGCGCGTGCCCCAGGCGGGAAGCCCACCGTTTTCCCGCGGGCGCAACCATATCTGGAAAAGCCGCAACGGCACGTCGCCGGCATTGCGCTCCTCATGGCGGATACCGGTGCCGGCACTCATCACCTGCACGTCACCGGATTCGGTACGACCCGCGCTGCCGAGACTGTCCCGATGGCTCACCGCGCCTTCCAGCACATAGGAAACGATCTCCATGCTTTCATGGCCGTGCATGGGAAACCCGGTGCCGGGCGCAATCCGGTCATCGTTCCAGACCACCAGCGCTCCCAGCGACCGATGGGCGGGATTGCCGTCGGCGCTGACCCTGAAGTGATGGTGGGCCTTGAGCCAACCAAAGTCGCCGCCGCCAAGATCGGCCTTGAATCGATGCTCCAACATATCGGTTCCTGCACAGTAGAAGAACGGCCAAAGGCGGCCGGTTGCCGTATGTACAGAGCATAAATTTGAAATGAATATGGAAGAACAGCTTCAAAAACAACGATAGCTTGTAGAAAATAGAACAATCAACCCAGCACGAGACCGGTCATGGATCATCTGACGGACCTGAACAACATGTATCTGTTCGCCAAGGTGGTGGATCACGGCGGATTCACCGCGGCGGCACAGGTCCTGGGGCTGCAGACCTCGAAGCTCAGCCGACGCGTTGCCGCGCTCGAGGCGGAACTGGGCGTGCGCCTGCTCAACCGCAACTCGCGACGGATCTCGTTGACCGATGCCGGCCGGCTGTTTTACCAGCACTGCGTGGCGCTGGTGGAGGAAGCCCGGGCAGCGAAAACCGCCATCGACCAGACGCGGGCCACGCCCCAGGGCCTGGTCCGCATCAGCTCTCCATTGGGCGTGCTGCAGATGGGCGCCAGAGCGATTCTGACGCAGTACATGCTGGACAATCCGGCCGTGCGGATCATGCTCGATGCGACCAACCGGCGCGTGGATATCATCGAGGAAGGCTTGGATATCGCCCTGCGGGTGCGCTTGTTGCCGCTGGAAGACTCGGACCTGACGTTACTGCCCCTGCTCAACTCCCAGCGCATCCTGGTAGCAAGCCCGGCCTTGCTCGCGCAGCATCCGCCCCTCATTGACCTGGACGATCTGGCGCGATTCCCGACATTGGCCATGGCCAACACCAACGACAAATACCAGTGGCATTTCCTCACACCGCATCCGCTCGTGTTCAGCCACCAGCCAAGGCTGGCCACCGACGATCTGGAGACGTTGCGTGAGGCGGCCTTGAGGGGAATCGGTATCGCCCAGCTACCGGCCAGCCTGGTGCAGGACGACCTGGCACAGGGCCGCCTGTTGCCGGTACTCCCCGACCGGCCATCGCCCGCCGGCAGCCTGCATGCCATCTTCCCTTCCCGGCGCGGCATGGTTCCGGCCGTACGCGCAGTGCTGGACGCGTTACTGGCAGGGTTCAACAGGTAACGCGATCAGAGCACCAGCTTGTAGCCGATCATGAACAGCATCACCGCCAGGAACGGCCGCAACAACCCGTCCGAGACCCGTCCGGTCAGGTGGCTGCCGAGATAGATCCCCGGCAGCGAGCCCATTAGCAGAAAGCCCAGCAACTCCCAGTTCATATTGCCCATGCTCGCATGGCCGAGGCCCGCCACCAGGGTCAGCGGCACCGCATGGGCGATCTCCGTGCCCACCAGGCGTCGGGTCGGCAGAAACGGATAGAGGATAAACAGCGCCACCGTGCCCAGGGCACCGGCGCCAATGGAAGTCAGGGCCACCATGGTGCCGAGAACCAGGCCGGTCAGTACCGTCAGTCCGTTCAACTTTGGTGCACTGATCAGCGAGTGATCGACGCCGCTGCGGTGGGCAAAGGCCAGCAGCTTGTTCTTGAACAACACCGCCAGCGCCGTCAGCAGCAGCACAAAGCCCAGCGACCGCTTGATGATGCTGTTCAGGGCTTCGGGCGCGGTGTGCAGGCTGCTCAGGAACCACAGGGTCAACAACACCGCCGGCACACTGCCGAGGGTCAGCCAGCCGGTGATCTTCCAGTCGATATTGTCGTTCTTCCTGTGAACGAGCACACCGCCGGACTTGGTGATCGCGGCGTACAGCAGGTCGGTACCCACGGCGGTTGCCGGATTGATACCGAACCACAGCAGAATCGGTGTCATCAGGGAACCGCCACCGACGCCCGTCAACCCAACGATAAAGCCGACCACCAAGCCTGCCACGACAAAACCGAAATTACCGACATCCATTAGCAAACCCTGGAGAATCTAGCGAGACGACAAAAAAACTGGCGGGCAGCATAGCGGCTAATGTTATGACCGTTTATAAAAATATAATCTAACGTTATAACCAGATATAGGGTTCGACCCCGCCCTCGCGGGGTGCCGCGTGTCAGGCATCAGTCCAGGCGCAGGCAGCGATACGCCTCGGTCCGGTAGGGAAAGGCAATGGTCTCCCGACCCTGCAAGTCAGGATGGGTTTGGATCAACGTCTGCAGTTGTTCGGCAACCCTGGCCTTTTCAGCCGCCGGCAATGCCGCGATGAAGCTGACCGACAGGAAGCGATCGATGATGACATCCTGGGGCGTGCCCACATGGCTGTAGCCGAAACAGCTCAGTTCGGGGGTCGAGAAATAGCGGCCGGTGAACGGCCGGCGCCAGGCGCCGGTATGGAAACGCGGGGTATCGCCCTCGTAGGGCGTGATGATCCGGGTAATCGCCGCGACCCAGTCAACCGATTCGTCGCGGACATTCCACACCAGCCCGAGCCGCCCGCCCGGCTTGAGCACACGGTGGATTTCGGCCAGCGCCGCCTCGTGGGCGAACCAGTGAAACGCCTGGGCACAGAGCAATGTGTCGGCAACCCCGGACTCCAGCAGCATGGCTTCGGCGGTGCCCGACAAAGCCCGCACCGCCGGCAGGCGCGCGACCAGTTCGGCACGCATGGCCTCGACCGGCTCGATGGCGGTCACCGTGGCGCCGGTTGCGACGAGCAGGCGAGTGAACTTGCCGGTGCCGGCGCCGAGGTCGATCGCCTGCCCGTTCGCGGCGATACCCAGGCTATCGCCAAGCCAGGACTGCAACTCGACGGGATAGTCAGGGCGCCCTTGGGCATAGGTTTTGGCTTCAGTGCTGAAACCGACTTGTGCAGCCTTGTGAACGCCCGACATGCATATGCCCCTGGTAGATTGATCCGTTGGATATTACCCGGCTCATGTTACCGGTTCAGTCGTCCAGCGCCTTGGGCGGAGCCGGTGCCTTGCCCGGTTTTTCCGCCTTGCCAGGCTTGGCGCCCTTGGCCGGCTTGGCCTCGGCAGCCGCCGGTGGTGGCGGTGGCGTCGGTGCCACGGTTTCCTTCTCGGCGGCCGGCAGCGCATCGACCGCGCTGAACACATCCTTCAGCGGCATCGGCCCGTCATGTTCAAGGGTCTTCTGCTGACCATCCTTGCCCACCAGGATCACCGTGGACTTGCCCTCGGGCGTAACTCCAAGCTTGAGCCCGCGAATCAGGGCCATGGTGGTCGGCTGCTCCATGTATTTGTTGGCACGCTTGCCCACGGTCTGCGCCACTTCGTAGAGCACCAACTGACGCTCGTCGAAAGCTTTCTGGTTGGCCGGGTCATCAAGGGCCTTTTTCAGGCCGACCAGGGTCGGGTCCGCCGTACTCGGCGCGATCACGATCAACGCACGGTTTTTTCCGTAGTCCTGGGCCAACGGAGAGTCGATATCGGCCGCCAACAAAGGGCTGGACACGACAAGCGACAGAGCGGCGAGGGTCAAAGACCGGATGAACATACACACCTCCTTTGAATATTCATGGGGTAATGATTGCGCATCGTAGGAAAAGATCCATGCAAGACCGAGTTATTTCTCAAAATTCAGGTAACGGGATCTTTCTTCCAACAAGATATCGAACAATGCCTGGGCCGCGGCGGAGAGTTCATGGCCCGGTTTGGTCAGCACCCCGATGGCCCGTTCCACCACCGGATCACGCAGGGTGATGCAACGAGCGCCCAGTTCGCGCATCTGCCCGACGCACAACGCCGGCACCGCGCTCACGCCAAGGCCGCTGGCGACCATCCGCCCCACCGTCGCCAACTGATGGCTCTCGAACTCCACCGGCAGGGTCATGTCCCGGGCCCGCAGATGCTCCTCCAGCATCACCCGCACATTGGAGGGGCGCTGCAAGGTGATAAAGGGCTCCTTGAGCAACGAGTCCCAGTCGATCTCCTCGCGCTCGGCCAGTGGCGAATCCGCCGGCACCACGGCCACGAAGCGGTCGATATACAACGGTGTGAAGGTCAGCGAGGAGTTCTGCAATGGCTCGAACGCCACCCCCAGTTCCACCTGGCGATCACCGACCATCTCCAGCACCTGCTCGTTGACCACGTCGTTCACCGCGACATTGACTTGAGGATAGCGGGCGCGGAAGGTCTTGAGGATCGGCGGCAGCAGGTTGCCGGCAAACGACGGCATCGCCGCCAGGGTCACCCGACCGCGCTGCAAGGTGAAACGCTGGCGCAACTCATCTTCGGCATTATCCCAGTCGGCGATCAGTCGCCGGGCCAGGGGCACCAGGGCTTCGCCTTCCGGGGTCAGCGCAACATTGCGCGTGTTGCGGCTGAACAGGCGGCCGCCCAGCCCCTCCTCCAGTGCCTTGATGGTCAGGCTCAGGGCCGATTGCGACAAGTACAGACGCTCGCCCGCCACCGCGAAGCTTAAACTCTGGGCAACGGCGAGAAAGGCCCTAAGCTGTTTGACGGTCATCGGCATCGTCTCGGCATGAATGGCTATTGTTGAGCTTTATCAATCAATCAAACCTAAAAATCAACTTAACAAATATATCTCCCGGAGCAACACTCTACGCAAAGGCCGCTCGGGCCACGAACAACAAAAGAGGATCGTGCATATGGCAGGTTTCGATAAACGCGTGGCGTCCTACGAGGAAGCCCTCGCTGGCCTGGAGGACGGCATGACCGTGCTGTCCGGCGGCTTCGGTCTATGCGGCATTCCGGAAAACCTGATCGCCGAGATCAAGCGCAAGGGCACCCGCAACCTGACCGTGGTCTCCAACAACTGCGGCGTCGACGGTTTCGGTCTGGGCGTGCTGCTGGAAGACCGGCAGATCAGCAAGGTCGTGGCCTCCTATGTGGGTGAAAACGCCCTGTTCGAGAAGCAATTGCTCAGCGGCGAAATCGAAGTGGTCCTGACCCCCCAGGGTACCCTGGCCGAGAAAATGCGCGCCGGCGGCGCCGGGATCCCGGCCTTCTTCACCGCCACCGGCTACGGCACTCCCGTCGCCGACGGCAAGGAAACCCGTGAATTCAATGGCCGTCCATACCTGATGGAAGAATCCATCACCGGCGACTTCGCCATTGTCAAAGGCTGGAAGGCCGATCATTTCGGCAACGTGATCTATCGCCACACCGCCCAGAACTTCAACCCGCTGGCCGCCACCGCGGGCAAGATCACCGTGGTCGAAGTCGAGGAAATCGTCGAACCGGGCGAACTGGACCCGGCGCAGATCCACACCCCTGGCATCTACGTCGACCGGATCATCTGCGGCACGTTCGAGAAACGCATCGAACAGCGCACCGTGCGCAAGTAAGCCCCGGCCCCATCGACTATCGGAGAACAATAAATGGCACTTTCCCGCGAACAAATGGCCCAGCGCGTCGCCCGCGAACTGCAGGACGGCTTCTACGTGAACCTCGGCATCGGCATTCCGACCCTGGTCGCCAACTACATCCCGGCCGGCATGGAAGTCATGCTGCAATCGGAAAACGGCCTGCTCGGCATGGGCTCCTTCCCCAGCGAAGATGAAGTCGATGCCGACATGATCAACGCCGGCAAGCAGACCGTGACCGCCCGCATCGGCGCATCGATTTTCTCCTCGGCCGAATCCTTCGCGATGATTCGCGGCGGCCATATCGACCTGACGGTGCTCGGCGCCTTCGAAGTCGACGTGCAGGGCAACATCGCCTCGTGGATGATCCCCGGCAAGCTGGTCAAGGGCATGGGCGGCGCCATGGACCTGGTGGCCGGTGCCGAGAACATCATCGTCACCATGACCCACGCCTCCAAGGATGGCGAGTCGAAACTGCTGCCGCGCTGCAGCCTGCCGCTGACCGGCGCCAACTGCATCAAGCGCGTGCTGACCGACCTGGCCTACCTGGAAATCGAAAATGGCGCTTTTGTCCTCAAGGAACGCGCACCTGGCGTCAGCGTCGAAGAGATTGTCAGCAAGACCGCGGGTAAACTGATCGTTCCCGACCACGTGCCCGAAATGCAGTTTTCCTGATGAGGAATGAAGCGATGCAAGATGTAGTGATTGTCGCCGCCACCCGTACGGCGGTGGGCAGCTTCCAGGGCTCACTGGCCACTATCTCCGCCGTCGACCTCGGTGCCGCGGTGATTCGCCAGTTGCTGAGCCAGACCGGCCTCGACGGAGCCCAGGTCGATGAAGTGATCATGGGCCAGGTACTGACCGCCGGTGCCGGCCAGAATCCGGCGCGCCAGGCCGCGATCAAGGCCGGCCTGCCCCACGCGGTACCGGCCATGACCCTGAACAAGGTCTGCGGCTCGGGCCTCAAGGCCCTGCACCTGGCAGCCCAGGCCATTCGCTGCGGTGATGCCGAGGTGATCATCGCCGGCGGCCAGGAAAACATGAGCCTGTCCAACTACGTGATGCCCGGCGCCCGCACCGGCCTGCGCATGGGCCATGCGCAACTGGTCGACACCATGATCAGCGACGGCCTGTGGGACGCGTTCAACGACTACCACATGGGCATCACCGCCGAGAACCTGGTGGACAAGTACGACATCAGCCGCGAAGCCCAGGACGCCTTCGCCGCCGCTTCGCAGCAGAAAGCCGTGGCCGCCATCGAGGCCGGGCGTTTTGTCGATGAGATCACGCCGATCCTGATTCCCCAGCGCAAGGGCGATCCGCTGGCCTTCGCCACCGACGAGCAACCCCGCGCCGGCACCACCGCCGAGTCGCTGGGCAAGCTCAAGCCAGCCTTCAAGAAAGACGGTACGGTCACTGCCGGCAACGCCTCGTCGCTGAACGACGGTGCCGCCGCGGTGATCCTGATGAGCGCCGCCAAGGCCAAGACCCTCGGCCTGCCGGTACTGGCGAAGATCGCGGCCTACGCCAATGCCGGCGTCGACCCGGCGATCATGGGCATCGGCCCGGTGAGCGCCACCCGCCGTTGCCTGGACAAGGCCGGCTGGTCCCTAGAGCAACTCGACCTGATCGAGGCCAACGAGGCTTTCGCGGCCCAGGCGCTGTCGGTGGGCAAGGAGCTGGGTTGGGACGCGGCCAAGGTCAACGTCAATGGCGGCGCCATCGCCCTCGGTCACCCGATCGGGGCGTCGGGCTGCCGGGTGCTGGTGACCCTGCTGCACGAGATGATCAGGCGCGATGCGAAAAAAGGCCTGGCGACCTTGTGCATCGGCGGCGGCCAAGGCGTGGCGCTGGCTATCGAACGCTAGGCTTGCCGTACAGGCAGAGCGGGCTGGCCCGCTCTGCTGCTATCCTCGATCCATGCCCCTTTGCGCATCGAGCGAGTCCAACCGCATGATTCTTGTCCTGCTCCCCCACTCCGACTACGACCCCACCGAAAGCAGCGTGCCCTGGCAATACCTGCATCGCGCCGGGATCGAGGTTCGCTTCGCCACTCCGCAAGGCACTCCGGCCTACGCCGATCCACGCCTGGTGGAACAGGGTTTCGGCCTGCTGAACCCGTTGCTGATGACCCGCAAAGCCGATCTGCACAGTTACCAGGCGATGCTGGCCGATCCCTGTTTCCAGCAGCCACTGGCCTATGCCGATGTCGACCCCGGCCAATTCGACGGCCTGCTGGTGCCTGGTGGTCATGCCGAAGGCATGCGCAGCCTGTTGGAGTCGGATGCGGCGAAGCGCATCGTGCTACATTTCTTCAAGACCGATAAACCACTGGCGTCGGTCTGCCACGGCCCGCTGCTGCTGGCCCGGACCCTCGATCCGGATACCGGACGCTCGGTGTTGTACGGACGCAAGGTCACCGGCCTGCTGTCCGCGACCATGGAGCTGGCCGCCTGGCTGATCACCGCGCCCTGGCTCGGGCGCTACTATCGCACCTACCCACGCACCGTCGAGTCGGAAATCAAGGCCGCATTGGCCAGCCCGAAGGACTTTGTCCAGGGGCCGCCAGCACTGCTGCGCGACTCGGCGAGCAAACCCGGCCGTGGCTTTGTCGTCAGGGATGGCAACCTGCTGACCGCCCGCTGGCCGGGGGACTGCCATCGCTTTGCCGCTGAATGGTTGCAGATGCTCAAGCAACCACATACCGGCTAAGCCTGCCGCTCCAGCAACCGGCGACTGACAAAGCTGAAGCCCAGGACGATAAAGATCAGCACGCCGGTAGCGACCTGCTGCCAGTAGAAGTTCCAGCCGATCAACAGCAGGCCGTTGGCGATGACATTGATGAACAGCACGCCCAGCAGCGTCCCCGGAATATTCGCCCGCCCCTGGCGATTCAAGGTGCTGCCGATGAACACCGCGCCAATGGCATTGAGCAGGAACGCATTGCCGGACAGCGGCACATAGGCGCCGACCGTCGAACTGAGCAGAATTCCAGCTACGCCACAGGCCAGGGCAGCGGCCAGGACCACGCTGGTGACGATGCGCCGTACCGACAATCCCGAGTAGTACGCCAGCAACGGCTGGGTTCCCTGGGCCAGCAGTTCGCGTCCCAGGCGACCGCGAGCCAGTACCAGGCCATAGACCAGCGCCAGCCCGATCACGCTCAACAACGGCAAGGGCACACCCAACGGACTCAGGCTCGCCAGTTCCGGCTTGAAAGCCTGGGCGATATAAATGGGCTGGCCGCCATCCGACAGCAACTGCTGGGCACTGGTACCGATAAACAAGGTGCCCAGAGTGGCCAGGAACGGACTGATCCGCAGCCCGGCAATCAAGCCGGCGTTCACCGCGCCCACCAGCAATGCAGCCGCCAGCGCCGCGGGCACCGCCACGGCGAGCCCATGACCGGCATTGAGCAGCAGGACAAAACTGAAGCTGGCGAAATCCAGCGCCGTACCGACCGACAGGTCAATCCCACCCGCCGCAACCGCGTAGGTCATGCCGATGGAGACAACGGCCAGCAGGACAAAATTGTTCAGCACCAGGCTCTTCAGATTGCCGCCACTGAGAAAGCCCGGCGCCTGCCAGGCAAAGAGCAGGACAATCCCCAGGAACACCAGGGGTAATGTGAATGGCAGCAACGAGCGCACGCTCACGGCCGGGTATGCGGGCACAGTCCTCATGAAGGTTCACCTCGATTCAGCGCACTGGACGCCGCGACCACCAGCAGGATCAGCAGCCCCTGCACACCGTTGACCCAGAAACTGGACAGGTTCAGCAGTTGAAAGCCGTTGATGAGAAAGCCGATCAGCAGGGTCGCCAACAAGGTGCCGGGGATGCTCGCCACCAGCCGCCGGGAAAACACCACGCCGAGAAAGGCAATCGCCACCACCGACAGCAGCATGTCGCCAGAGCCGGTGGTGCTGCCGCTGAAGAAGGCCGCCGAACACAACGCTGCCACGGCGGCACACAACCCCGACAGCAGGTAGCTGGAAAACACATAGGCCGTCACGGGAATCCCCGCCGCCTGCGCAGCCTGGGGGTACTCGCCCACGGCATGCAGACGCAATCCATAGGCCGTGTGCTGGATCAGCAGGGTCAGCAACCCGGCCGTCGCCAGCAGTACCCAGGCCAATGCCGGCACCGCCAGCCAGGTGCCGCCACTGAGCAGGTCGAGCAACGGCGAATCGGTGGGCACCACGGTATTTTCGGTCAGGACCAGCTCCAGCCCCGCCAACACATTCATGCTCGCCAGCGTTGCCAGCAACGGCGGCAGGCGCAGCACCACCACGGCCAGGCCATTGAGCAGGCCCACCGCCAGGCCGCAGCCCAGCGTCAGCAGCAGGCTTGCCCAGAGCTCCAGACCGGCGTTGTTGAGTCGGCTGAACACTGCCGCGCACAGCCCCAGGTTGGCCGCCAGCGACAGGTCGAGTCCACCGGCCAGCACATTCGAGCCACCGCCGATAATCACGCAGGTCAGGCCGAAGGCCAATACCCCGAGAATCGCCGACTGGCTGAAGACATTGGCGATATTGCCCACGGACAGGAAGTTCGGCGCGGCCAGGGCAAACCCCAGCAGAATGACCAGGAACACGCCCAGGGAACCCCGCCGCAGCAACAGCACCCACAAGCGCTGGGGCAGGCCCGGAGCGGCGGCGGCAAGGGACAACTCATCAGGCCGGGACATGTGCCACCTCCAGGGTTATCGATCCGACACTCCGGGGTTGCGTCGCACCCGTGGCACAGGCCAGCAACTGATCGCTGTCGGTCTCCGCGGCACGGAACTCACCGGCGATCTCGCCCCGATGCAACACCAGGATGCGGTCGCTGATACCGAGCAGTTCCGGCAGGTCCGAGGACAGCACCAGCACTGCGGCGCCCTCTTCCACCAGGCGCCCGATCAAGCGATAGATCTCCACTTTCGCCCCGACATCCACGCCGACACAGGGCTCGTCGAGCAAATACACCGCCGAACGCCGGCTCAACCATTTGCCCAATGCGACCTTCTGCTGGTTGCCGCCGCTAAGCTGGCTGACCGCGGCCTCGGGGCCCGGTGTCTTGATTGCCAGTTCGTCGATCAGCCGCAGGCTTTCCGCCCGTTCCTCGCGCCGGTTCAACCAACCGCAGCGGCTGAAGCGCCGGAGCCCGGCCAGGGTCAGGTTCTCCAGCACCGAAAGGACCGGCGCGATCCCCTGGCCGCGCCGCTCTTCCGGTACCAGGGCGATCCCTGCGGCAATGGCCTGGCCCGGCGAACGCAGGCGCAGCAGGCGACCGTCGAGATGAATGCTGCCGCTGTCGGCCCGAACCACGCCAAACAGGGTCTTGAGCAGGTCCTTGGCGCCCGAGCCGACCAATCCGGTCAGGCCGACGATCTCGCCACGGCGCAGTTCCAGGTCGATCTGCCGATAGCGCCGGGCCAGACTCAACGAACGCACCCGCAGTAACGGCTCGCCGGGCTCGACCGTCACCTTGGGGTACATGTCCCGGACCTCGCGATTGACCATCAACCGGGCGATCTGGGCGCTGGAGGTCTGTCGCGGTTCGACCACCGCCACATCCCGGCCGTTGCGCAACACCGTGACCTGATCGCACAGGCTGTCGATCTCCTGCAGGTAATGGGAGATGTACAGGATCGACAAGCCCTGGTCGCGCAAGCGCTTGACGATCCGCAGTAACTGGTCGACCTCGCGCTTGACCAGGGCCACGCTGGGCTCGTCGAACACCAGGATCTTCGGCTTGCGGATCAGCGCCCGGGTGATCTGCAGCACCTGGCGCTCGGCGCTGTTCAACTCGCCCACCAGCGCCCCCGCCGGCAGTTGCAGGTCGAAATATTCCGCCAGCAGGCGCTCGGCCTCGCGCTGTTGCCGACGCCGGTCGACAAACGGGCCACGGCGCAGCTCATGGCCAAAAAACAGCGCTTCGCCCACGGTGAAACGGGTCGGCAACAGTCGCTCCTGATGGATGAACTGCACACCCAGGGCTTCCACCTGGCGCGGTGACAACGCGGCATACGGCTGGCCGTCGATACGCAGCCGACCAGAGTCCGCCCTGTGGATACCGGCCAGGATCTTGATCAAGGTCGACTTGCCGGCACCGTTCTCGCCCACCAGGCCGTGGATGGTGCCACGCTCGACTTTCAGGCTCGCATCGTCCAGCGCCAGGGTCGCGCCGAAACGCTTGTGCAGATGCTCCAGATGCAACGCCGGGACTGCCGCCATCAGTCACCCCGCAGTTGCTGGACCTGCGCCAGGTTGCTGGCGGTGGTCAGCAACGTCGGCACATGGGTTTCCTTGGGCAGGTCATGCTGACCGGCCAGGTAGCGGGCGACGTTCTGCACCGCGGTCTTGCCGATCAGCGCCGGTTGCTGTGCGACCACCGCGCCCACCGGCGAATTCGCCTGGCCGAGCAATTCCAGCACCTCGGGGGTGCCATCCACGCCGTAGGTCTTGATCTCGGTGCGCTTGGCGTCGATCAGCGCCTTGCTCGCGCCCAACTGCGGGATGTCCCAGGCGGCCCAGATCGCCGAGATGCTGCCGACCGGGTACTTGTTGAGCAAAGCGGAAACCTGGGAGTAGGCATCCTGCACGGTATTGGGAATCACATCGCGCAGTTCCGGCTCGATGATCTCCAGTTGCGGGTGGTCCTTGAGCGCCAGCTTCAACTGGTCGTAGCGGATCGCGCAGACCGGCACGCCGTAGAAACCGTTGAATACCAGGATCCGGCCCTTGCCGCCGGCGTCCTTGATCAATTGATCGGCTAGCGCGCGGCCGGTGGCGACGTTGTCCGAGGTGGTGTTGTTGAGGCTGTATTGCGAAGGCGCGTCGATGGTGAACAGCGGGATGCCGGCCTGGCTGATGCGCTTGAGCCAGGGATCGATGACGCTGAGGGTGCCGAGGGTCTGGATGACCGCGTCGGGCTTCTGGGTGACCACCGTCTGCAACTGGGTCACCAGGTTCTTGTCATTGCGCCCGGCATCCAGGGTGATCGGCGTGCCACCGAGGCGCTTGATCTCGTCGACCTGGGCCTGGAACGCCTTGATATCGAAATAATGACTGGTGCCGGTCATGCTTACGGCAATGCGCTTGCCGGCCAGGGACGGTACGGCGTCGTCACCTTCGGCGGCCTGGGAGACGGCGGCATGGCCCAGCCATAACGCTATGCCGAGCCAGACAAGAGGAGAAAGCAAGGAACGGGTGCAAGGCATACAGGGCTCCGCTGAGCGACGGGTGAAAGGGTTCACCTGTCTGCATTGCAGAGCCCATGCCATTATTTTAGATAATTAAAATCAATAACTTGCAAAAAAATCAGGGATCAGGACCTGTGCATCCCGGGAACAAATGTCGAATCGCTGTTGCCCAGGCAACAGTGGCGGAAAAACCGACGAAAGGGGTTCAAGACTGTCATTTCTGACAGTAGCCAGCCGCCCTGACACGGCTCACATTGTCGACAGCAGTTACTTTTACCGATTGAGATGCTTTTGGGAGAGATGCCATGAGCAGCAGCGATCCACGCAAGAACAATCCAATTACCCCGCCCTACAAGGGGTACACCATCACCTCCAAGGTCAAGGACACCCCGCCTTTTTATGTGTGGCGACCAGGAGGCGGGCAATTGGTCAATGACGCCGATCCCGATGCGGATCCCTATGCCGACATCGGCGGTTTCAGCTCGATTGAAAACGCCCAAGCGCGCATAAACGAAAGCGCCGCCATCTGACGGCAGCTTATGCGCTGCCGGGTAGAAGCTTTTCCAGGGCGGGCGTATGCACAAAGCACAACTTGTTGCCTTCCGGATCCCGGCAATAGGCGCCGTAGTAATCGGCCGCGTAATCGGGGCGCAGGCCCGGAGCCCCTTCGTCCCTGGCGCCTAGCGCCAGGGCCTGGTTCCAGGCGGCCCGTACCGCCGCCCGGGACGGCGCGGCAAAGCTCACCTGCACGCCATTGCCCCAGGTCGCCGGCAAGCCGTTGAAGGGTTCCTGGACAAAGAACTGTGGCCAATCACGCCCCGGCAACTGCCAGCCGGCGCCAGGCGGGCCGTTGTCCTGGTCGTCCACCATGCGCACCAGGCCTAGCTCGGCCAGTACCGTTTCGTAGAAGGCAATCATGCGCGGCAGGTCCCGCGCGCCGAGCTGGATATGGCTGAACATGGCGGTCGTCCCTGTGTGGGTTGGCGGTCTCAGTCGAGCTTGAACGCATCGTCCAGCGGGATACGGTAACCGTTGGCCAGCCGATTGGTTTCGTTGGCCATGCCGACCACCGCCTGCAACTCGCCGAACATCTCATCGGTCATCCCCGCCTTGCGCGCCGCCGCCGTGTGGGAAGCGATGCAGTACGGGCAATTGTTGGTGACGCTGACGGCGACGTAGATCAGTTCCTTGGTCAACGGGTCCAGCGCACCGGGGGCCATGATTTCCTTGAGGCTCTCCCAGGTCCGGCGCAGGGTCGGCGGATGAGCCGCCAGGCATTTCCAGAAGTTGTTGACCTGCTCGACCTTGCGGGTCTGCATGATGTCGTCATAGACCGCCCGTACTTCAGGGCTGGCGTCGGCGTATTCGGTCAGGTGCTGGGATGACATGAACGACCCTCGGGGTGATGGATATCGGTGAATGATCAAGGCTTACAGCGGGTCAGCAGATGTAGCGCATCGCCCGCGTAAACGAAAGTTTCCGGGGCTCTCCCCGGTCCACTGCTTGAAGGCCCGGTGAAAGGCACTGGGTTCGCGAAAGCCGACTTCCTGGGCAATCTCGGCGATGCTCATATCGCTGCTGCGCAGTCGCTCGAAGGCCATGGCCCGGCGCACTTCGTCCTTGATCTCCTGGTAGGAGAAGCCTTCGCGTTGCAAGGCCCGACGCAGGCTCGCCAGGTGGATATCGAACTCGCCGGCCAGTTGCTCCAGGGTCGGCCAGTGGTCGTAGCCACAGGCCCGCAGGCGCTGGTGGACCCGGGCACTGAAGCCTTCGCGGTTGCGGAAGCGGATGAACACCGACTGCGGTGCATCCCGCAAGAAGGTATAGAGCGATTTGCGGTCCTGCAATACTGGCAGGCGCAGATACTCACGTTCGAATTCGATCTCGGTGACGGCCGCATCGAATTCCACGTAGGCGCCCCAGAGCAGGTGTTCGTCGCAGTGGGGCGGCCGGGCATGGGCAAACCGCGCGCGGCTGATGGGAATCCGCCGTCCGGCCAGCCAGCACATCAGCCCGACGATCAGGATCAGGAAGGTTTCGGTGATCACCGCCTGCAAGTAGGGATCCCCGGTAGCGGTTTTCATCACCACGACCACCCGCTTGCCCCTGACCTGCACCTGGGCCTGGATATCGCGCAGGAACAGCGCGAAATACTCCAGGGACAGCCCCAGCGCCTTGCCCACCGTCGGCGCCTGGATCAGGCCACGGCAGATCAGGGCAAAGCTGCCGATGGGCATACCGTGGGAATCGAAGCCGAAAAACTCATCGCCCAGCTCGCGGATCACCGTCAGCCAGAGTTGCGCCAGCAGCCTGGGCGCCACCCTTTCACCCAGTTCCTCCACGGAACGCTCGCTGAAACCCGCCGCCTGCAACAGCTCGGCGACCCGCTGCGGACGGTCGAGAAAGCGCACCAGCAGGGCCTTGACGAAATACGACGACACCGAATGTTTTTCTTTCATGAATCCCAGGCCGCATATGGCAAAAAATAACAATTTTACTGAGCAGTTTCGGCATAGGCCGGACCGACACCCGGCCCTAGACTTATCGGCCAGGTGAACCTTACTTCAGATTGAGAACACCCCCCACAACCTGTAGGAGTCGGCTTTTGTGGGAGCGGGCTTGCCCGCGAAGCTCTTGGCGTCCTCGCGGAGGCCATCGCCGGCAAGCCGGCTCCTACAATCACAACGACAAACCAGGAGTGCCCCATGTCAAAGCCCGAAGTGTATATCGTCAGCGCTGCCCGCACCGCCATCGGCACCTTCGGCGGCGCCCTGAAGGATGTCGCCCTCAGCGAACTGGCCACCACGGCGGTCAAGGCCGCCCTGCAGCACAGTGACCTCGATCCGGCCCTGGTCGGTCATGTGGTGATGGGCAATGTGATCCCCACCGACACCCAGGACGCCTACCTGTCCCGTGTCGCGGCGATGAACGCCGGCATTCCCAAGGAAACCCCGGCCTACAACGTCAACCGCCTCTGCGGCTCGGGCCTGCAGGCGATTGTCTCGGCGGCCCAGACCCTGCTGCTCGGCGATGCCGAGGTGGCCATCGGTGCCGGTGCCGAATCCATGAGCCGCGGCCCTTACCTGCTGCCGTCGGCACGCTGGGGCGCACGCATGGGCAACGTCCAGGCGATCGACTACATGCTCGGCATTCTGCATGACCCGTTCCATGGCATCCACATGGGCATCACCGCGGAAAATATCGCCGAGCGCAACGGTATCACCCGCCAGATGCAGGACGATCTCGCCCTCGAAGAACAACTGCGGGCCCGTCGCGCCATCGACGAGGGCCGCTTCGTTTCGCAGATCGTCCCGGTGGAAGTGCGCAGCCGCAAGGGCACCGAACTGTTCAGCGTCGACGAACACCCGCGCGCCACCTCGCTGGAACAACTGGCACAGATGCGCACGGCCTTCAAGAAAGACGGCACGGTCACCGCCGGCAATGCTTCGGGCCTCAATGACGGTGCCGCCGCCTTGCTGTTGGCCACCAGTGCGGCGGTCCAGGCCAACGGCCTCAAGCCCCTGGCCCGCCTGGTGGCCTACGCCCACGCCGGGGTCGAACCCGAGCTGATGGGCCTCGGCCCGATCCCGGCCACCCGCTTGGCCCTCAAGCGCGCCGGATTGACCGTCGCCGACCTCGATGTGATCGAAGCCAACGTCGCCTTCGCCGCCCAGGCCTGTGCCGTCAGCCAGGAACTGGACCTTGACCCGGCCCGGGTCAACCCCAACGGCTCGGGGATTGCCCTCGGCCACCCGGTGGGTGCCACCGGCGCGATCATCGCCACCAAGCTGATCCATGAACTGCACCGCACCGGCGGGCGTTATGGCCTGGCGACCATGTGCATCGGCGGCGGGCAAGGTATCGCGGTCATCTTCGAACGAATCTGAAGGACAACACCTATGACTACTCAACGTATCGCCGTGATCGGCGCCGGCATCATGGGCAACGGCATCGCCCAGGTCTGCGCGGTCGCGGGCCTGCAAGTCAGCCTCATCGACGTGTCCCAGGCCGCCCTGGACAAGGGCCTGGCAACCCTCACCGGCAACCTCGAGCGCCAGGTGCGCAAGACCGTGATCAGCGCCGAGGACAAACAGGCCGCGCTGGGTCGCATCAGCCTGAGCAGCGACTACGCAGTGCTGGTCGACGCCGAACTGGTGATCGAGGCCGCCACGGAAAACCTCGAGCTGAAAAAGCGCATCCTCAAGCAGATCGCCGAAGTCGTGGACGACACATGCATCATCGCCACCAACACCTCGTCACTGTCGATCACCGAGCTGGCGGCGGCCATCGCCCTGCCCGAGCGCTTTATCGGCCTGCACTTCTTCAACCCGGTGCCAATGATGGGCCTGCTGGAAGTCATTCGCGGCCTGCAGACCAGCGACGCCACCCACGCCAGCGCACTGGCCCTGGCCACGCAGATCGGCAAAACAGCGGTCACCGCGCGCAATCGCCCGGGTTTCGTGGTCAACCGCATCCTCTGCCCGATGATCAACGAAGCGATCTTCGTGCTCCAGGAAGACCTGGCCAGCGCTGAAGACATTGACGCCGGCATGCAACTGGGCTGCAACCAGCCCATCGGCCCGCTGGCCCTGGCCGACCTGATCGGCCTGGACACCCTGCTGGCGATCATGGAGAGCCTGCACTCTGGCTTCGACGAACCGAAATACCGGCCGGCGCAGTTGCTCAAGGAAATGGTCGCGGCCGGTTACCTGGGCCGCAAGAGCGGTCGCGGCTTCCACGCGTACGAGCGCTGAGCCGCCCATGGCCCGGGCCGTACTCGCCATGCCAGCGATGCCTGGAGAGGAGATCCGGGCCAGGCCCTCGCGCCATCTGGAAACCCGCGCAAAAGCCGTGGCGCTGTTTGCCCGGCGCGGGTTCGCCCAGGTCGGCCTGCGGGAACTGGCGGGGCACCTGGGCATCCAGGCGGGCTCGATCTACAACCATATCGAGAGCAAGGAAGCCCTGCTGTTCGAGCTGATCGAAAGCCTCTACCTGGACCTGCTGGGAATCGTCACCCCGCCGCTGCGTACCTCACGTTCGGCGGAAAAGCGCCTGAACGAACTGATCGCAGCCCATCTGGACCTGCACCGCGACAAAGGCGATTTCTTCCGGGTCGCGGAGCATGAATTCCACTGCCTGGAAGCCACGCACCAAGCCACGGTACTGGTGCTGCGCCGGCGCTACGAAAGCCATCTGGTCAAGCTGCTGACGCCCCTGGGCCTGTCATCCGACGAAACCCTGGCCCTGACCACCGTGCGCACCTTCCTGTGCCTGCTGAACAACCTGCCGGCCTGGACCGACGAGGCAGGACTGGAACCGGGTGGATATCGGGCATTGATGCATAACATCGCGTTGGGAGCCGTGAAGGGAGCGCTGACTCACAAAAGCCCCAACCCCAACTAGTATTCGAGCGCGAACACGCTCAAATCCGTCGGTTCTCCCCCCGATCAACCACCGCCCCCCTTCCCGAGCGAGCTTCAGGTCGGATCATGCCATCACAGGCAAGTCGCTACCGCCGCCAGCCTCCGGGCACCGATCGGCTTGCTGGTGGTCGCGTAGTAGTCGACCACCGTGCCATTGGCATCGCGGCGGACATCGACGAAATACTCAGAACCCCGGGTGTAGACGGTGGAGCCGCCCTTGTAGCCCGGTTGCAGGTAGGCCGCGGCATCCACGTCGAAGACCGCCTCGTCCTGCCAGGAGAACTGGATGCACTGGGCGACGACGTTATCGGCCTTGGCCGAGGTAAAGGTCTTGGTCGGCCCGGTGGTGCGGGTCTGATTCATGCCGGGACTCATGCACCCCGCCAACGCTACTGTCGCCAACGCCCCGATTAACATCCGCATGACCGTTCCCTGCTCCGAAAAAAAGAAGCGACTTTAGCATTGAGTCGGCGCAATACGAATCTGATTTCCGCCCCGTTTGCCGCAGATTCGGGTTGCAACCCCGGCGTGTTGGGCCAGACTGTCCAGAGCCGCCTTCGAACAGGCATAAATGCAGACAAGACCTGCACTTATCCGGGTTGTACTGGGCAAATTTGCACTGTTACGATCGACCATCGTTCGTCCGTCGAACGCACTCAAAAAGACAATAAAAGCAGGGAGTTAGTAATGACTGCTCGGGTTTCATCCTCCGCTGCCACGGATCTCGACAACACCTCGGCCGAGGTACTCGCCGAGGTGCGCAACCATATCGGCCACCTGACCCTCAATCGCCCCGCCGGCCTCAATGCCCTGACCCTGGACATGATCCGCCTGCTGCAACGCCAGCTCGATGCCTGGGCCGAGGATCCGCACATCCACGCGGTCACCCTGCGCGGTGCCGGTGATCGTGCCTTCTGTGCCGGCGGCGATATCCGATCACTGCATGACAGCTACCAGAGTGGCGGGCGCCTGCACGAAGATTTCTTCGTCGAGGAATACGCCCTCGACCTGAGCATCCACCACTACCGCAAGCCGGTGCTGGTGCTGATGGACGGTTTTGTCCTCGGCGGCGGCATGGGCCTGGTGCAAGGCGCCGACCTGCGGGTGGTCACCGAACGCAGCCGCCTGGCCATGCCGGAAGTCGGCATCGGGTATTTCCCGGATGTCGGCGGCAGCTATTTCCTGCCACGCATTCCCGGTGAAATCGGCCTCTACCTGGGGGTGAGCGGCAGCCAGATCCGCGCTGCCGACGCGCTGTATTGTGGCCTCGCCGACTGGTACCTGAGCAGTGACAAGCTGAACGAACTGGACCAGCGCCTCGACCAACTGGAGTGGCACGACACGCCCCTCAAGGACCTGCAGAGCCTGCTGGCCAGGCTCGGCGTGCAGACCCTGCCCGATGCCCCGCTGGACAAGCTGCGCCCGGCCATCGACCACTTCTTCGCCCTGCCCGATGTGCCGAGCATGGTCGAGCAACTGCGGGAAGTGACCGTTGCCGACAGCCATGAGTGGGCCAAGGAGACCGCCGACCTGCTGGAGACCCGTTCGCCGCTGGCCATGGGTGTGACCCTGGAGATGCTTCGTCGCGGCCGGCACCTGGGCCTGGAGGAATGCTTCGCCCTGGAACTGCACCTGGACCGTCAGTGGTTCGAGCACGGCGATCTGATGGAAGGTGTGCGTGCCCTGCTGATCGACAAGGACAAGACTCCCCGCTGGAATCCACCGACCCTGCAGGCACTGCGGCCCGAGCAGGTCGCCCGTTTTTTCCACGGCCTCGACACGAGCGGGAACTGAACCATGCACGATATCGAACTGAGCGAAGAACAAGTGATGATCCGCGACATGGCCCGGGACTTTGCCCGCGGCGAGATCGCACCGCATGCCCAGGCCTGGGAAAAGGCCGGCTGGATCGACGACGGCCTCGTCAACAAGATGGGTGAGCTGGGCCTGCTGGGCATGGTGGTGCCCGAGGAATGGGGCGGCACCTATGTCGACTATGTGGCCTACGCCCTGGCCGTGGAGGAAATTTCCGCCGGTGACGGTGCCACCGGCGCTCTGATGAGCATCCACAACTCGGTTGGCTGCGGGCCGATCCTCAACTACGGCAGCCAGGCCCAGAAGGAAACCTGGCTGGAAGCGCTGGCCACCGGCCGGGCCATCGGCTGCTTCTGCCTCACCGAGCCCCAGGCCGGCTCCGAAGCCCATAACCTGCGCACCCGTGCCGAGCTCAAGGACGGCCAGTGGCTGATCAACGGCGCCAAGCAGTTTGTCAGCAATGGCAAGCGGGCCAAGCTGGCGATCGTCTTTGCCGTGACCGATCCGGAGTTGGGCAAGAAAGGTATTTCCGCGTTCCTGGTGCCCACCGATACCCCCGGTTTTATCGTCGATCGCACCGAACACAAGATGGGCATTCGCGCGTCGGATACCTGCGCCGTCACGCTGAACCAGTGCAGCGTGCCCGAAGCCAACCTGCTGGGTGAGCGCGGCAAGGGCCTGGCGATTGCCCTGTCGAACCTGGAAGGCGGGCGTATCGGCATCGCCGCCCAGGCCCTGGGGATCGCCCGCGCCGCTTTCGAGGCCGCGCTGGCCTATGCCCGCGACCGGGTACAGTTCGGCAAGCCGATCATCGAGCACCAGAGCATCGCCAATATGCTCGCCGACATGCACACCCGGATCAACGCCTCGCGCCTGCTGATCCTGCATGCCGCGCGTCTGCGCAGCGCAGGCCAGCCGTGCCTGTCGGAGGCCTCGCAGGCCAAGCTGTTCGCTTCGGAAATGGCCGAGAAGGTCTGCTCGTCAGCGACGCAGATCCATGGCGGCTACGGCTACCTGGAAGATTATCCGGTGGAGCGCTACTACCGCGATGCACGGATCACGCAGATCTACGAAGGGTCGAGCGAGATTCAGCGGATGCTGATCGCGCGGGAACTCAAGCACTACTTGGTATAACACAGACCTGTGGCGAGCGGGCTTGCCCGCGCGGGGGCGCGAAGCGCCCCCAAACTCGGAGAACTCGATGTGTCAGATATACCGAGTGAAGATCGTTCCCACGCTCCAGCGTGGGAATGCAGCCCGTGACGCTCCGCGTCACAACAGCGGACGCTGAGCGTCCAGAGAAGCATTACTTTGCTGCGCGTGGGAACGATCAACAACAGGACTCAGCTGTCCTTGAACTGCGCCTCGCGCTTGGCGATAAAGGCCGCCATCCCTTCTTTCTGATCCTCGGTGGCGAATGCCGCGTGGAACACCCGACGCTCGAAGCGCACACCTTCCGACAGACTGACCTCAAAAGCGCGGTTGACGCTTTCCTTGACCATCATACTGATGGGAATCGACTTCCCGGCGATCAGGCTCGCGACCTTCAACGCCTCGTCCAGCAACTCGTCGACCGGCACGATCCGCGCAACGATCCCGCACCGCTCGGCCTCCACCGCATCGATAAAGCGCCCGGTCAGGCACATTTCCATGGCCTTGGCCTTGCCCACCGCACGGGTCAGGCGCTGGGTACCGCCCATGCCCGGCAGCACGCCGAGGTTGATTTCCGGCTGACCGAACTTGGCGTTGTCACCGGCCAGGATAAAGTCGCACATCAGCGCCAGCTCACAACCGCCGCCGAGGGCAAAACCGGCCACCGCGGCGATGATCGGCTTGCGCCGGTTGGCGACCCGATCACTGTCGCTGAACAGGTCGTCGAGGTAGATCTTCGGGTAGGTCAGCTCGGCCATTTCCTTGATATCGGCGCCGGCGGCGAAGGCTTTCTTCGAACCGGTCAGGACGACGCAGCCGATCTGCGGGTCGGCCTCCAGCGCGTCGAGCGCCCGGTTCAACTCGCTGACGATCTGCGCGTTCAGCGCGTTGAGCGCCTGCGGGCGGTTCAGGGTAATCAGGCCGACACGGCCCTTGATGTCCAGCAGAATGGTTTCATAGCTCATCGATAGAGTCCTTGATCACAGGTTGCGCGAAATGACCATGCGCTGAATGTCACTGGTGCCTTCGTAGATCTGGCAGACCCGCACATCACGGTAGATCCGTTCAAGCGGGAAATCGTTCAAATAGCCATAACCGCCGAGGGTTTGCAACGCCGCGGAGCAGACCTTCTCGGCCATTTCCGAGGCGAACAGCTTGGCCATGGAGGCCTCCACCAGGGCCGGCTTGCCGCTGTCGCGCAGGGCGGCGGCGTAGTGCACCATCTGCCGCGCCACCGCGATCTGGGTTGCCATGTCCGCCAGCCGGAAGGCTACGGCCTGATGCTCCACCAGGGCCTTGCCGAAGCTTTGCCGTTCGCGGGCGTAGTCACGCGCCGCCTCGAACGCCGCCCGGGCCATGCCCACCGACTGCGCGGCAATACCGACGCGGCCGCCTTCCAGGTTCGCCAGGGCGATGCGATACCCCTCGCCCTCCTCGCCCAGACGATTGGCCACCGGCACCTGCACGTCCTCGAAGAGAATCTGGCAGGTATCCGAGGCGTGCTGGCCGAGCTTGTCCTCGACCCGCGCGACTTTATAGCCCGGCGAGTCGGTGGGCACGATAAAGGCGCTGATGCCGCGCTTGCCGGCACTCGGGTCGGTCACCGCGAAGACGATCACCACCCCGGCGTTCTGCCCGGAGGTAATGAATTGCTTGCAGCCGTTGAGTACGTAGTGATCGCCTTCCAGCCGCGCGCGGGTCTTCAGGCCGCTGGCATCGGAGCCGGCCTGCGGCTCGGTCAGGGCAAAGGCCCCGAGCATCGCGCCACTGGCCAGGGGCGGCAGGAACCGGGCTTTCTGCTCCTCGCTGCCGAAGTTGAGGATCGGCACGCAACCCACTGAATTGTGCACGCTCATGATGGTCGAGCAGGCACCGTCGCCGGCGGCGATTTCCTCCAGGGCCATGGCATAGGCCAGGTAACCGGTGTCGCAACCGCCCCAGTCTTGCGGCACCAGCATGCCAAAAAAGCCCAGCCCGGCCATCTCGCCGATGGCCTCGCGAGGAAAGCGGTGTTCGCGGTCCCATTCGGCGGCGAACGGTTTCAGCCTCTCCTGGGCAAACACCCGGGCCGCATCGCTGATCTGTTGTTGCTCTTCGCTCGGTAACATGGGGGCTCCTAGTACAGGCACTCGACGGCCATGGCCGTGGCTTCGCCGCCGCCGATGCAGATGGCCGCGATGCCGCGCTTGAGGCCTTGCTGGCGCAGGGCCGAAAGCAGGGTCACCAGGATCCGTGCACCGGATGCACCGATCGGATGGCCAAGGGCGCAGGCACCGCCATGAACGTTGACCTTGGCATGGGGAATATCCAGCTTGCTCATGGTCACCAGAGTGACCACGGCGAACGCCTCGTTGATTTCAAAACGGTCGACCTGATCCAGCGACCAGCCGGTCTTCTTCAGCAACTTGTCGATCGCCCCCACCGGTGCTACCGGGAACAGGCCAGGGGTATCGGCAAACGCCGCATGTCCGTGGATCACCGCCAACGGTTTGAGGCCGCGCTTCTGCGCTTCGGAACGGCGCATCAACAGCAGCGCCGCGGCGCCATCGGAAATCGAGCTGGAGTTCGCCGCCGTGACCGTACCGCCCGCGCGGAACGCCGGCTTCAGCGTGGCGATCTTGTCCAGTCTGGCCTTCGGCGGCTGTTCGTCATCGCTGATCAGCCGCTGCTCCTTACCGACCGTGACCTGCAACGGCACGATTTCATCCTTGAAGCGGCCCTCGTTGATGGCCTGCTGCGCGCGGGTCAGGGACGCCATGGCAAAGGCATCCTGGACCTCGCGGCTGAAACCGTTGGTTTCGGCGCAATCCTCGGCAAAAGTGCCCATCAGGCGACCCTTGTCGTAGGCGTCCTCCAGGCCGTCGAGGAACATATGGTCGAGCACCTGGCCGTGGCCCATGCGATAGCCGCTACGGGCACGGTCCAGCAGGTACGGGGCGTTGGACATGCTTTCCATGCCACCGGCCACCACCACTTCGGCACTGCCGGCCAGCAGCATGTCGTGGGCGAGGATGGTCGCCTCCATGCCGGAGCCACACATCTTGTTCAGGGTGGTGCAGCGGGTGGACTTGTCCAGTCCGGCGCCCAATGCCGCCTGACGGGCCGGCGCCTGGCCGAGGCCGGCGGAGAGCACGCAGCCGAACAGCACTTCCTCCACGGCGGCGGCGGCCACACCGGCACGCTCGACCGCCGCGCGAATGGCGGCGGCACCCAGTTGCGGCGCGCTGAGGCTCTTCAGGTCGCCCTGGAAGCCACCCATGGGGGTGCGCACGGCGCTGACGATCACAATCGGGTCTTGAGTGTTCATGTGCGATTCTCCTATTTCGCGGCCATGCGCAAGGCGCCGTCGAGACGGATCACCTCGCCATTGAGCATGCTGTTTTCAATGATGTGCCGGACCAGCGCCGCGTATTCGGACGGCTTGCCCAGGCGTGGCGGGAACGGCACGCCGGCTGCCAGGGAGGCACGGACTTCCGGGGTCATGCCGGCCATCATCGGGGTTTCGAAGATGCCTGGCGCAATGGTCATCACGCGGATGCCGAAACGGGCCAGCTCGCGGGCGGCCGGCAGGGTCAGGCTGACGATCGCGCCCTTGGACGCGGCATAGGCAGCCTGGCCGATCTGGCCGTCATAGGCGGCAGCCGAGGCCGTGTTGATGATCACCCCGCGCTCGCCGTCCGCGTCGGCCTCGGTTTCGGCCATGGCCGCGGCGGCCAGACGCAGCAGGTTGAAACTGCCGATCAGGTTGACGTTGATCACCTGACTGAAACTCTCCAGCAGGTGCGGGCCGTTCCTGCCGAGGATCTTCTCGCCACGAACGATACCCGCGCAGTTGACCAGACCGTGCAGGCCGCCGAAAGCCGTGACCGCCGCCTGTACCGCGACCTGGGCCTGGGCCTCCTGGGTGATATCCGCCACCACGCTGTGGGCACTGGAGCCGAGCGTTTGCGCCTGGGCCGCGACGGCCTCGGCATTGAGGTCCACCAGCATGACCCGGGCACCCGCAGCCACCAGCATCTCGGCGGTAGCCGCACCGAGGCCGGAAGCCCCGCCGCTGACCAGGAAAACCTTGTCTTGAATACGCATCACACATGTCCTTCGTTAAAACCGTGGATAAACCTGGTAACCGACACTGTCCCTGTAGGAGCCGGCTTGCCGGCGATGAGGCCTGTAAGTCCTGCATTGCCTGTCGGGACGACATCGCCGGCAAGCCGGCTCCTGCACAAGGTCCTTGTCAGGTCCCTGCCTGGGCCTTGGCGATTTCCTGATTACGCAGGATGAAGCGTTGCAACTTGCCGCTCGGGGTCTTGGGCAGTTCGTCGACGAATTCGATTTCCCGTGGATAGGCATGGGCCGCCAGGCGCTTGCGCACATGCTGGCGCAGCTCTTCGGCCAGTTGCGGCTCGGCACGGTACTGCGAGCCGAGCACCACGAAGGCCTTCACCAGCTCGGTACGCTCGGGGTCGGGCTTGCCGACCACCGCCGCTTCCACCACCGCCGGATGCTCGACCAGGGCGCTTTCCACATCGAACGGACCGACCCGATAACCCGAGGTGGTGATCACATCGTCGCTACGGCCGACAAAGCTGATGCTGCCATCGGCGTTCAGCTCGACGGTGTCGCCGCTGAGGTAATACCGACCGACAAATGCCTTGGTTTCAAAACCCTGGTAGCCGTTGAACCAGCACATCGGCGACTGGGAGCGGTCCAGGGCGAGAATCCCCGGCTGACCGACACCCAACTCCTGATGGTCGTCGTCCAGCACCACGATGCGATGACCGGGCGAGGCAAAGCCCGCCGAACCGACATGCACCGGGTGCTGCAGGCCGTGGTGGTTGCACAGCACCATGCCCACCTCAGTCTGGCCGTAGTGGTCGAGGATGGTCACGTCGAGGTGTTCCGCGAACCAGCGGATCACTTCCGGGTTCAACGGCTCGCCGGCACTGCTGACGGCCCGCAGCCGGCCCCTGACCCTGCCGGAGAAGGCCTCTCCCGCCGCGATCAGCAGACGGTAGGCGGTCGGCGACCCGGTGAGGTTGGTGATGCCGTATTTCTCGATCACCCGGCAGGTGCTTTCCACGGTGAACGGACCGTCGTAGAAGGTGATCGGATGACCCAGGCCCAACGGCCCGGTGATACCGAAGTAAAGCCCATAGGCCCAGCCCGGATCGGCGACATTCCAGAAGGCATCTTCCGGACGCAGGTCGACCGCATCACGGGTGTAGTTCTGGAAGGCGATGATCGCCTTGAGCGGCACTTCCAGGGGCTTGGCCGGACCGGTGGTGCCCGAGGTGAACATCAGCAGGAACGGATCCTCACCGTCCAGCATCACCGGTTCGCAATAGGCCGGATAGTTGTCCAGTTCGGCCCAGAAGCTGAAGTCACCGCGTACGATGCCCTGCCCGCGCGGGCCGGCAACGGTGACGATGGTCGGGCAATCGCCGACTTCACTCAGCTTGGCGCGATTGGCCGCGTCGGTGACCACCACCCTGGCCGCGGAACTGCCCAGGCGGTGTTCGATGGCCTTGGGGCCGAAGGCGGTGAACAGTGGCTGATAGACGGCGCCGATGCGCCAGGTGGCGAACAGGGTCACCAGCAACTCGACATTGCGCGGCAACAGGCCGGCAACCTTGTCGCCACGGCGCACGCCCTGGGCCAGGAGGAAATTGGCGAAACGTCCGGCTTTGTCCTGCAGGTCGGTAAAGGTATAGGTCGCACTGCTGCCGTCGCGGCCCTCCCAGAACAACGCGATCCGTCCCGGCAAGGCATGCCGGTCACAGCATTCGACGCTGGCATTTAGCGCCGTCAAAGTCCCTTTCAAGGCCGTATCGGCCGCGTGCTGATAGTTGAAGCTCTCGGTGGCGGTCAGGTAGTCGCGCATAACAGGAATCTCTCGGTCTTATCTTGTTATTAGAAGGAAGAGGAACCGTAGAAAAATCCTGGAAATAGTCGCCCCGTCAGGGACTTGGAACAATGGTCAAAGCCTTCAACCTGCTTGACTGGTTTGGCCAATAACAGCGCTACAGCGCCACCTGCCCTGTGGGAGATTCTATGGCTTTGATCGTTCCCACGCTCTGCGTGGGCATGCAGCCCGTGACGCTGCGCGTCACAAAAGCGGACGCAGAGCGTCCCGTGAGGCATTCCCACGCAGAGCGTGGGAATGATCGAAATGCGCGCTATTGCGCTTCGTTGAGGATCAGGCTGCGGTAATGCCCCGGATTGGACCCGGACCATTTGCGAAAGGCCTTGTAGAACGAGCTGGTATCGGCGAACCCCAGCCGCGTGGCGATTTCGGCGAAGCTGATGGCAGGCTCGGCCAGCCAGGCGATCGCCAGCTCCTTGCGCACGCTGTCCTTGAGGCCCTGGTAGGTCTGCCCCTCCTCCGCCAACCGGCGCCGCAGGGTCGAGGCCGACACGCACAATTGCAGCGCCAGGCCCTCGGTTTCCGGCCACTGCTCGGCGGGCAACTGCCGCAGGTCGTGCTTGATCCGACTGGCCAGGCTCTGGGCGTCGCGGTACTTGACCAGGATATTGGCCGGCGCCTGACCGAGAAAACGCTGCAATTCCTGGGCGCTGCGCTTGATCGGCAGGTCCAGGCAGTCGGCGGAGAAGATCATCCGGGTCCGTGGCCGGGCAAAACGCAGGTTCTCGGAAAACATCACCCGATAGTCCTCGCCATAGTCCGGTTCGGCACAGCGCAATTCGATGGCCAGGATCGGAATGCGCCGCCCGGCCAGCCAGCAGGCGACCCCATGGACGATCATCCAGTAGGCGAAGTAGGTAAACGGCCGGCGCACCTCGCCCTCGGGCTCCAGCAGGACGATTTCCGCCAGGCTCTGCCGGGTCACCAACTGTGCCGGCAAACGTTCGAACATCAGCGACAGAAAGCCCAGCACCGCCTCCAGCCCCATCGCCACCGTGGGCTGGGCCATGCCGGCCCGGCACAGGTAAGCGAAGCTACCGGCGCGCAGCTTGCGCGGGTCCATGCCAAAGAACTCGTCATCGTTGCGTCGCGCCAACAGGCGCCACAGCCGGGCGTAGTCACTGGCCGGCACGCGGGCATCGGGTTGCTCCAACAATTGCGGGGCAATCCCGACCTTGTCCAGGACCTCTTCGATGGCCGCTCCCGGGGCGCAACTCTGCAGCAGTGCCTCGCGCACCAGATGGATGGAGATGGTGTCTTTTTCCGACATTGGCCGTCACTCAAGCCTTGTGCTGATCCTTGTGACGGCCATCTTAGGCAGCGCCGAGCAAAAAGCCAGCGTGATCCCTTCATAAAATCCGCGGCAGCGCCGATAGCCTCGGCATTGTTATGATCCGTCGCCAGCGCGGAACCGTCTTTTCAGGGAGTTTTATCAGGTATGGTCGTGGTCACAGCGTCGAACAGCGGCAACATTCTCACGCCGAGGGTGCGCCCGGTGGTCGGCCGATGAGTTGCTGGGAAATTCTCGGACTGTCGTCGGACGCCGATACCCGCAGCATCAAGCGCCAATATGCCACCCTGCTCAAACAGACCCGCCCGGACGACGACCCGGAAGGTTTCCAGCGGCTGCGCGAAGCCTACGAGCAGGCGCTCGACTGGACGCTGACATGGCCACCGGCGCCCGTCATCGAACCAGCGCCTGTTGTCGAACCGATCCTGTACACCACCGCAACCGGCCTGTCCCCTGCTCCCACCGGCCCCAGCGCGGCACAACGGGCGGCCGCCAAATTGCTCGAAGGCATCACCCCGGCCTTGCTTGGCGAGCGTTTTGCCCGGGCGGCCGTTTATTACTGCCAGCGCGAGTTCGAAGAACATCTGCTGCTGCGCTGCCTCGAACCCGGGCCGGACTTCTGGGCCCTGGCCCACTGGGGGCTGGAGCATTTCGAGTGGTTGAGTCCCTGGCAACGCAACGACTTGCCGCAACCCGCCTTGCTCGAACTCTATCAGCGGCTGTTCCAGGCCCTGGAAGAGACCCTGGCAAACCTGCTCGGGCACGGCGACGTCGAAGGCTTCTGGCGCGAATACTACAACCTGGAGCAACTCGGCTGGCTCAAGGGCCTGGAGCGCCGAGAGCGCCTCAATGAGCTGCTGGCGAAGTTGCTGCTGGACAGCCCCTTCTGGTCGGCCAAGCTGTTCAACTCCGTCTGCAAGCTCAATCACTGGAACAGCGCCAGCCTCACGCCGAATTGCCCGGAGCCCTACTGGACACACCTGCTGGAACGCAGTCGCAGCGAAACCTTCCTGGCCAACCAGCTACATCGCCTGGATCTGCCACCGGACACCCCGGACAACCGGGTCGCGCGCCTGATGTTTGCCGATATGCCCCTGGCCCAGCGCCGCAGCTTCTCCCGCCGCTTCGAGAAAGAAGACTGGCAGGCCTGCCATCAACTGGCCCGGTCGATACAGGCAAGCCACCCGCGACTGCAAAGCCTGCTGCCCGACGGCAATGCCTTTTTCTGGCGTGAATGGGAATCCCATGACACCGGTTGGCTCGGCTTCGCTGCCGTGATGCTGGCTTGCAGCGTCGCGGCGGTACAGCATCATCTGCTGCCGGGCAACGGCCTGAACGAAACCGCCAGCGCCATCGCACTCTGGTCGCTGCTGCTTTGCGGGCTGAACGGCATCCTGCTGTGGTTCTGGCCCGGCATGGCCGACACCCTCTGGACGCTCGACCAGCGCCTGAGCCAGCGGCTATCGGCCAGGCTCAGCCCGCGCCGCCCGCCACCGTTGATACTGCGTGAACTGCTGCCCTGCTGGCTGGTGGCCGGGGTCATCGGTGCCTGGCTCGGGATCATCCCCCTGCTGGCGTACGGCGGCGCGATGCTGGGGATGGCCTGGGTCGACCGCCCGACAGCCAACCTGAAGAATACCTCGACCTACCCGACCTCCTGGTGGCTGGCCTGGGGCCTGATCCTGGTCATCTCGCTGGCCACCCTGGCCCTGTATGCCGCTCATGGCCTGACTGTCGCCGGTCGCAACCAGGGCCTGCAACCCTGGCCCGAACGCCTGTGCAGCCGAATGCCGGCCAGCGCCGAAGACTGCCGCCCACCGGCGACCCGGGAACAGTGGTACGGCAAGGAGGCCCACTGATGGATATGCGCTGGTTTCTCACCTTCGGCGTAGTGCTGATCTGCCTGATCTATGTGGCCATCGGCACCGAACAGCAGCAGAGCCGCTTCGGCCTCTGGCTCGACCGTCACAGCAGCGAGGAAATCGCCGAAGCCAACGCGCTGCGGCCGTTGATCAAGTGCATCAATGTGGCCGATGTGCCCTGGCGGCTCGACCGCGCAACTTCGGCCACTGCACTCAAGGCCGGCAACGCACCTGACGATTTCCCCTATCTGCAACGTTATGATGCCGACGCCATACGGCGTGATTTCTGCAAACCGGGCATCGTCTTCAAGGTCGGCATGCTCCCGGGTACACGGCAGCTGGAGCCGGTGGTGAATCGTTATACCTCGGCCTTCAATGATGTGCTCATGCGCCACGAGGCTCTGCAACGCTATTCCCCGGCCAGCGCCCTGTTGGCGATGAAGTTTCACGACACCTATTACAACGGCAAGATCGAAGCGTTTCTGGCGGCCTCGGATACGCTGCGCCCTCAACTCGAATCCCTCGACCTCGCCTTGCGCCCCAGGCAGTTGGAACAGCTGGAGCAGCGGCTGGGGCGCGACCAGCACTGGTACCTGCTGAACTACATGATCCAGGCCCGCGAAACCGTCAAACGCCTGGACGAGGCCGCCACCCGCCGGCAACTGGACCTGCCGTTGCTCGGCGCCGCCAGCGAAGCCCTGCGCCAGGCCCGGCAAGCGGGCGAGACCTATCGCGATAGCCTCCCCGCCAACCATCGCCGAGGTCCGGTTCACGATCTGTGGGCCTTGCTGGAACAGCCCGCGCAGCGCTACCAGGCCGCCCTGGAACAACTGGCGACGGACTGGCGCAACCGCGCCGAACCACAGGTACTGAGCGACGACTTCTGGAACGTGACCCATCGCTACGATGTCCTGCTGGCGCTCTACAACAAACAGGCGGATGTCGATTTCTAGCACCCACACCCCTTGCTGACATCCGCCGGCAGCACACTCGTCAGCTCGATCCAGGCCTCGCCGCCCGTGGCCTATAGTCAAACAGACGGCAACACCACCCGGTCACTGCCACTGGAAAGGACAACCACGATGAGCGTCAAAGCGATACCGCAAGGTTTCCATAGCATCACCCCGTACCTGGGCGTCAAACAGGCGGCCGAAGCCATCGAGTTCTACAAGACAGCCTTCGGCGCCAGCGAAATCATGCGCCTGGAAATGCCCGACGGCAGTATCGGCCATGCCGAACTACGGATCGGCGACTCGCCGCTGATGTTGGGCACGCCCTGCGACGAAGGGCCTTTTGTCAGCCCGGAGGGGCACACCTCGGTCGGGATTCACCTGTATGTCGCGGATGTCGACAAGCAGTTCGAAACCGCCACGGCGGCCGGTGCCAGGGTTATCCGCGAAGTTCAGGACCAGTTCTACGGGGATCGCAGCTGTACCCTGAAAGATCCCTTCGGCCATGTCTGGTTCCTGGCCACCCACAAGGAGGACCTGACCCAGGCCGAGATCGAAACGCGGGCGGCGGAACTGTTCCGGCAAATGAAAGGCTGACAACGATCGTTCCCACGCTCTGAGCGTGGGAACGCCTCACCAGGCGCTCCGCGTCCGCTTCTCTCAACACACTTCATGAACAAGCGCACCACGTTTTGCGCCTTGCCCTTGGCGCTGTGAGTTTTAGGATGTCGGCAACAATCATAAGGAGTCACTCCATGTTCGCCGGATTCCAGAAAGACCAGCGCCACGTCAACGGTGTGGACATTGCCTACCGCATCGGTGGCAGCGGGCCGGGCCTGCTGCTGCTGCACGGCCACCCGCAGACGCATGTCATCTGGCACAAGGTCGCCGACGAGTTGGCCAAGCAGTTCACCGTGGTCGCCGCCGACCTGCGCGGCTACGGCGACAGCAGCCGGCCGCCGGCCGACGAGCAGCACCTCAGCTACTCCAAGCGCGAGATGGGTCGGGACGACGTCGAACTGATGCAGGCCCTGGGTTTCAGACAATTCTCGGTCCTGGCCCACGACCGTGGCGCCCGAGTCGCCCATCGCCTGGCCCTCGACCATCCGCAGGCGGTGCAGCGCATGGTGCTGCTGGATATCGCCCCGACGCTGTCGATGTACGCCCAGACCGACGAAGCCTTCGCCCGCGCGTACTGGCACTGGTTCTTCCTTATCCGTCCGGCGCCGTTGCCGGAAAGCCTGATCGAAGCCAACCCGGAACAGTACCTGCGCAGCGTCATGGGTAGCCGCAGTGCCGGGCTCAAGCCATTCACCGACGCCGCCTTCAACGAATACATCCGCTGCATCAGCCTGCCCGGCAGTGCCCGGGGTATCTGCGAGGACTATCGCGCCAGCGCCGGCATCGACCTGGACCACGACCGCGCCGACCTGGAGGCCGGGCGCAAGCTGAACATGCCGCTGCTGGCCCTCTGGGGCGCCGAAGGCACGGTAGGTCGTTGCTTCAACCCGCTGCACGAGTGGCAGCAGGTCGCCACCGATGTACGCGGCAAGGCCCTGCCGGGCGGCCATTACCTGGCCGAGGAAATCCCGCAGCTACTGCTCGACGAAGCCCTGCCGTTCCTGCGCTGAACCACCGGGTCCGACCGACCTGAAACACTGACGTGAAACACCCCGCCCCCATGGGCCGCCGTAATGGCCCATGGCGGGATCGGCTTGCCTGAAACTCTCTCGAGATAATAAAAATGACAATCAGAAAACTGCTGGGAACCCTGTATGTGCAGGTCATCATCGCCATTGTCCTGGGGGTGCTGATCGGCAACCACTGGCCGCAGACCGGTATCGATCTCAAGCCCCTGGGCGATGGTTTCATCAAGCTGATCAAGATGATCATCGGCCCGATCATCTTCTGTACCGTGGTCTCCGGCATCACCAACATGCACGACGTGAAACAGGTCGGGCGAGTCGGCGGCAAGGCCCTGCTGTACTTCGAAATCGTCTCCACCCTGGCCCTGGCGATCGGCTTGCTGGCCGCCCACGCGCTGCACCCGGGTTCGGGCTTCAACGTCGACGTGAAAACCCTCGACACCTCGGCCATCGCCAATTTTGTCGGCCAGGCCCAGCACGGCGAAGGGGTGATCGGCTTCCTGTTGCATGTGATCCCCACCACCTTCTTCGACGCCTTTACCCAGGGCGAGATCCTGCCGGTGCTGTTCGTCTCGATCCTGTTCGGCCTGGCACTGGTGATGGTCGGTGAGAAGGGTCGCCCACTGGTGGCCGTGATCCACCAGGCCAGCGAGGTGTTCTTCCGTATCGTCGGCATGATCGCCCGCGTGGCCCCGATCGGTGCCTTCGGCGCGATCGCCTTCACCATCGGCAAATACGGGCTCGGCTCGCTGCTGCCGCTGATGAAACTGGTCGGCACCTTCTACCTGACCGCGTTTATCTTCATCACCTGCGTCCTGGGCAGCATCGCCCGTTATGCCGGTTTCAGCATCTTCCGCCTGTTGGGCTACATCAAGTCCGAACTGCTGATCGTGCTCGGCACCAGCTCGTCGGAGTCGGCCCTGCCGCAACTGATCCAGAAACTGGAAAGCCTGGGCTGCTCCAAGGGAGTGGTAGGTATCGTGGTGCCCACCGGCTACACCTTCAACCTCGACGGGACCAATATCTACATGACCCTGGCGGTGCTGTTCCTGGCCCAGGCGACCAATATCGACCTGACGCTGGAGCAGCAACTGACCCTGCTGGCAGTGACCATGCTGACCTCCAAGGGTGCGGGCGCGGTGGTTGGCGCAGGCTTTGTCGCCCTGGCCGCCAGCCTGGCGGTGGTGCCGACCGTACCGGTGGCGGCGATGGTGCTGATCCTCGGCGTCGACCGTTTCATGGCCGAGTGTCGCTCCCTGACCAATATCATCGGCAACGCCGTGGCAACCCTGGTGGTAGCGGCCTGGGAAGGCGAACTCGACCGCAGCAAGATGACCCCGATTGCCCTCAAGCGCGGACGCAAGGCCGTGGCTGCCCAGGCAGAAGCCGACGCTGCCAAGGTCGCTCCTTGACCCTGTAGGAGCCGGCTTGCCGGCGATGAGGCCCTTGAGCCCGGCGGTGCCTATCCAGACGCTATCGCCAGCAAGCCGGCTCCTACGGAATGTGTGCCGCCCTGCAGATCGCAATGGCGCGATCATTCTCCGACTTTCTCAGCCAATGCTATTCTGGCGGCTTCTGCCGCCAGTGTTCGTTGCTTCGCCCATGAGCCAAAAGAAAGACACCGTGCCCCTGCCCGAAGACCTCCGTGTATTCCTGACCGTCATTCGCAAGGCCGGCTTTGCCGCGGCCGCCGATGAGCTGGGGTTGTCGCCCGCCTACGTCAGCAAGCGCATCCAGATCCTCGAAACCACCCTGGCCACCCGCCTGCTGCACCGCACCAGCCGACGCATCGCCCTGACCGAGGACGGCGAGCGGGTGCAACGCTGGGCCGTGCGTATCCTGGAAGACTTCCAGCAACTCAACGACGAACTGTCCGAAGCCCATGACAGCCCCAGCGGCCGCCTGCACCTGTGCAGCAGCTTCGGTTTCGGGCGCAATCACGTGGCACCGGCGCTGTCGTTGCTGGCCGAGCGCTACCCGGACCTGGAGATCCGCCTGGACCTGTTCGACCGCGTGGTGGACATCGTCAGCGAAGGGTTCGACCTGGAGATCCGCGTCGGCGACGACATCCCCGGCCAGCATATCGGTCGGCGTCTGGTGAGCAATCGCCGGGTGCTGTGTGCCGCGCCGGCCTACCTGCAACGACGCGGCACGCCACAGCAACTGGGCGACCTCGAACAGCACGATTGCCTGGTGCTCAAGGAGCGCGACAACGCCTTTGGTATCTGGAACCTGGAGCGCAATGACCGGGAGAGCAACGACAGCCAGGACAGCGTGCGGGTCAGCGGCCCGCTGTCGTCCAACAGCGGCGAGATTGTCCTGCAGTGGGCCCTGGACGGCCGCGGCATCCTCTTGCGCTCGCTGTGGGACGTCAAACCGCTGCTGGAACAGGGTCGGCTGGTGCAGGTGCTGCACGACTACACCCAGAGCGCGAATGTCTGGGCGGTGTATCCGACACGTCTGGCCTACTCCGGAAAGCTGCGGGTCTGCGTCGAGTTCCTGCAGGAACACTTCCGCCAATTGTCGATCTGAGAGCTGCCGCACGAATCGGGATCGTACCCACGCGGAGCGTGGGTACGATCATCCCGTGAACCTCGTCACGGGACGCTCAAAAACTCCTTCATTTTCCGCAAGCCCTTCTATTCTCAAGCCATTGCCAGAGAGGCAGGCCGACACCGGCCAACGCTTTCACACCACACGGAAGTAGCATGATGAAAAGCACCAGAGCGCCCATCGCCTGCATGGCGGCTGTCCTTGGCCTGTCTTTTTATTCCGGCGCGCACGCCGACCAGGGCAGTGACACCGTCGCCCGCCTCAACCAGCTCTACAACGATACCCGACAGGATTGCGGCGGCCCGTCCAAGCCGGCGTTCCTCTGTTCCGGGGTCCTGTTCCGGGCCACCTGGCCGTCCACCGACTACCAGTTCTACAGCATCAGCCCGAAGAGCCAGGCCAGCGGCGGCGTCTCGGCATCGTACCTGCGCAAGGACTCAAAATTCCGCAAACTGGCCTACGGACTCACCAGCGGCTTTATCTTCGACACCATCTTCGGCAATCCCAAGGACCATCAGGATTATGCCGTGCTCTGCTCGTTCCCCATCGACGCCGCCACCGACGACCGCCAGCAGGCCGGCTGCACCGATTCGCGCCGGACACCCGGCAGCGTGGAGAAATTCTGCAACGAGATCGGTGTGACCACCGCCGAACAATGGGGCGCCAACTACCGGCAGAACGGCGGCGATCATTCGCGCCAGTGTTCCTTCGACGTACGCGACGAGCGCAACACCGCGGCCGGTCCGGCGTTCTACCAGAGCATCCGCGCCATGGGACAGATCGCCGCCGAATCCTTCGGCACCCAGAACGAACTGCGCCTGGCCAAATGGGAAGAGAAACCACCCATCTCACCCTCGATCCTGGCGTTGTTCTATGTCGAGGACAGTGGCCTGGAAGGCGCGCGCCTGAACCAGATCCAGTGGTACCAGGCGACCCAGCGCTACCTGCCGATGATCAACATGAGATTGCCGCAGACGCCGCAGCAGGACGCAAGCTTCGTCTACGACAACAAGAAACAGGTGATCTACCCCACCACCGAACGCAACAGCTGCGACCGTTATGTACAGAGCGCAGTGTGGGTGGAACGGGACGACCCGGGCTTCGGCAAGAAAGTCATGACCCTGGAAATCACCCCGACCGATTGCGGACGGAAGATCCAGGATAACCAGACCAACAATTTCTTCAATGAACTGGCGTCGGAGCACTACCTGGACGCGAACTGGAAGAACAATCCGGACAACCGTGACAGCACGGTCGGCAGCATGCGCCGCCAACTGGTCTGCCACTTCAACATTGCCCGCAACAAACCGCAGTGGAACCTGGAACCGTCCCGCCCCTATACCTCCAACGAGGACTCCATCGCCAAGGGCTGCAACAACACCTGACTGCGAATAGGTAGCCTGTTCGCGGGCAAGCCCGGCTCCTACAAGATTGTGTCATGCGCAGAATCTGCGATCGACGCGGTACTGTAGGAGCGGGCTTGCCCGCGAAGACGTCGGAACAAACGCCACAAGCCCCAGGCAGACAGACGCTTCATCTACCGCCACAAACAATATTCAGCTCAACCAGGGATTGGCCTGCAGGTGCGCCCGTTCGAACGCCTTGATCTCGTCGCGCCGCTGCAAAGTACTGCCGATCGCATCCAGCCCCAGCATCAACGCGGTCTTGCGCAAGGTATCGATCTGGAATTCGATCACGCCGCCGTCCTGCAAGCGAATCTGCTGGCTCTCCAGGTCAATGGCTATCTCGGCGCTTCGCGGCTGGCTCACCACCTGCCCCAGGCGCTGTGCCGTGACCTCGTCGAGGGTGATCAGCAGCACACCATTGCGCTGGCAGTTATCGTAGAAGATCCCGGCGAAACTGCTGCCGATCAAGGCGCGGATCCCCATCTGCTTCAAGCCCCACACCGCATGTTCACGGCTGGAACCGCAGCCGAAGTTCGGCCCCACCACCATGAAGCTCGCGCCCTTCCAGGCCGGCTGGTTGAGCACGAACTCGGGATTGGGCTCGCCCGAGGGCAGGAAACGCAGGTCGAAGAACAACCCGCGGTCCAGACCGTTGCGGTCAATCCCCTTGAGAAACTGCTTGGGCATGATCACATCGGTGTCGATATTGGCCGCCAGCATCGGCGCCGCCTTGCCGGTGACCTGGGAAAACGGCTGCAGGGTCATGGGCGTTGCTCCAGGGTACGGATATCGGTCAGGCGTCCGGCAATCGCCGCCGCCGCTACCATCGCCGGGCTCATCAGGTGCGTACGGGCACCCGCGCCCTGGCGGCCTTCGAAATTGCGGTTGGTGCTGGAGGCACAGCGATCGCCGGGCTCCAGGACATCGTCGTTCATCGCCAGGCACATCGAGCAGCCCGACTGCCGCCACTCGAAACCGGCCTCGATAAACACCGCCGCCAGCCCTTCGGCTTCGGCCTGGTCACGCACCTGGGTGGACCCCGGCACGATCATCGCCCGTACATGCTTGGCCACCTGCTGGCCGCGCACCACCCGGGCCGCGTCGCGCAAGTCCTCGATACGGGCGTTGGTGCACGAGCCGATAAAGGCGTGGCTGATAACGATCTCGCGCAGCGGCATACCGGCTTCCAGGCCCATGTAGTTCAAGGCCCGACGCATGTCCTGGCGCAGGATCAGGTCGCTGATGGCTTCCGGGTCCGGCACGTTCGCGCCGATGGGCGAAGCCTGGTCCGGGCTGGTGCCCCAGGTGACCATGGGTTCCAGGACCCCGGCATCGAGGTGCACTTCACGATCGAACCGAGCACCGACATCACTCTTCAGTTCACGCCAGCGAGCCACCGCCTGCTCCCACAGTTCGCCCTTGGGTGCCCGCGGCTTGTCCTTGAGGTAGGCGAAAACCTTTTCGTCCGGCGCCATGAAGGCCCCGCGCGCGCCCGCCTCCACCGCCATGTTGCAGATGGTCATGCGGGCCTCGACACTCAGGGCATCGATGGTCGAACCGCAGAACTCGATGGCATAGCCTGTGGCCCCGGAGGCGCCGATCTTGCCGATCAGCACCATGATCACGTCCTTGGACGTCAGCCCCGGCGCCAACTCACCGTCGACGGTGACCCGCAGGGTTTTCAGGCGCTTGTACACCAGCGTCTGGGACGCCAGCAGATGCTCGATCTCCGAGGTGCCGATGCCGAAACCGAAGGCGCCGAGGGCACCGTAGGTCGTGGTATGGCTGTCGCCGGCGGCGACCACCATGCCCGGCAGGATGAAGCCCTGCTCCGGGGCGATCACATGTTCGATGCCCTGGCGCTTGTCGAGCACGTCGAACAGCTCGATGCCGAAGTCGGCACAGTTCTCGGCCAGGTACGACACCTGGCGGGCGCCGCCGGCATCGGGCATGGCGGCAACGCGCTTGGGCGCGGTGGGGTTCACATGATCGACCACCGCCAGCGCGGTTTCCGCGCGCCAGACACCGCGCCTGGCTTCACGCAGGCCGCTGAAGGCTTGCGGGCTGGTGTATTCGTTGATGACCTGACGGTCGATGTACAGCAGGACATGGCCCTGGTCGTCGAGGCGACACACCGTATGGGAATCGATGTGCTTGTCGTAGAGGGTTCTTGTTGGAGTCATGGTGGCGCTCGCAGAAATGAAAGTACGCGAGGCTGTCGGATCACGGTCAAAGGCCGACAGGCGTCATGGCAATCATAGGCGGCAGGCGGAGCGCATCAATGGCGGGACGGTGATGGCGAGGAACATGGATCGTGTTTGATCGGCGCTTGCGTTGCGCAAGCGCCGAGGAATTTGTACGGCCCAGCCTGGAAACGACCGGCACCGTAACCTTGCAGGCTATCAGTCCGTACCGTATTTCGGCGAACGTGGCCCGTAGAGCAGCCCGGTAGTGTGATTCACGGACATCAGGCGTCGACTGGCGAGGCCGGCAATCGGGTGACCGGCGTCGGTGGAGCTGTTGATGATCTGCTTGACCGCCGCCGTGATCAGCATGCCGACCAGGCCGCCCTGGTTACTGTTGTTGCCCTCTTCGCTCGATGCCGTCGCGCTGCCGGTCCACAACGTGGTGCCGGACTTGAGGTCCACCAGCTTGGCATTGGCGGTCACAATGGTGTTGCTGCTGAGCACCATGTACTTGGTGCCGTACTGCGTCACCGTGATGTACATCGCGGCATCGGCGCCGAAGATCTCGCGTAGCTTGACCGGCGAGGTGTTCTGGATTTCAGCAGGCGAGCTCAAGCCGTTCTGCTTGAAGGTTTCATCCACCAGCGCCACCGGCATCACATAATAACCTGCCTCGGCCAACGGAAACGTCACCTGTGACAACAGGCTGTACGAGCCTTTGATATCCGGCGACTCATTCACGGGCGGTAGGACCAGGATGGTCCGCGGACGCGCCTGCTTGTAGGCGGAATAATCGAGACTCTTGATCGGGTGCGCGCACCCGGCCAGCAGGCTCACCATGATCAGCCCACCCATGACACTCAGAAAGCGCAGGTTCATGGCTTGCTTCCTTTTTGTGCATTGCTCAGCAGAAAGTCCATGTAGGTTCCCGACTCGGGAAACAGTGCCTTCTCGGTCTGGAACTGCTGCACCATCTGGTCGTCCTTGCCCAGGCTGCCATACAGCAGGCCCAACTGCGCGTGATAACCCGGCGGCGCGGCGCGGTTGGTGGACTTGATCTTCTGCAGATCAGCCTCCAGTGCCGCGACCTGCGCTTCCTTGGATTCGCCTTTGAAATACTCGTAGACCTGAGGCTCGTAGCCTTCCCACTGATACAGCGTCTTGGGTTGCTGGGCACATCCCACCAACACCGCGCCACCCATCATTACCGCGACAAACCGCGCCGAACTGAACACCTTGCCCATAACCCCTGGCACTCCCTGTTATCGAATGAATTAGTGCTGGCCCGGTTTCCAGGCGCCGCTGTCGATGGCATCGACCATTTTGTTCACCGCCTCGCGCATCGCCAGGTCGAGGACCTTGCCATTGAGGGTCGAGTCGTAGCTGGCGGTACCGCCGAAGCCGACGATCTCGCGGTTCGACAAGGCGTACTCACCCGCGCCCTGGGTGGAATAGACCACTTCGGAGGTGGTGATATTGACGATGTTCAGGGCGACCTTGGCGTAGGCCACCTGGGTCTTGGCGCGCCCCAGGATGCCGAACAGCTGCTGGTCGCCGGTCTCCTTGCGACCGAACTCGGTGACATCACCGGTGACGACATAATCGGCGCCCTTGAGCTTCTGCACCTGCGACTTGATGGCCGCTTCCTGCTGGATCTCCGCCATATTGTCGCGGTCCAGCACGCTGAAGCGGTTGGTCTGCTGCAGGTGGGTAATCAGGATGGTCTTGGCCTGGCCGCCGAGACGGTCGACGCCATCGGAAAAGATCCCGCGCATATAGCTGGAACGGTTATCGAACTTGCCGACGGCGATCGGCGTGCGGACACCGGCATAAGGCCGGTTGACGCTTTCGACTTGCTGCACCGGCAGCGCCCGGGAAGTCTCCTGGGTGGTACAACCGATAACGGACGCCAGCGTGAGTGCCGCCATCCCTGAAACCATCACCTGCGACATCTTTTTCACGCAGTACACTCCTGGAAAATCGGATTTTGGAAAATTGCGAAATGGGTGAGTCGACTGGCTTGCCAGGCGCATGGCGAGGCTTGTCTGCGCTGGCGCAGTCAACGACAGAGCCTGGATTCAGCGGGGGTCAATGCGTTATTGCCCTGCGTTTGCGAATGCTCCGGGTATCTGACAGAGGTGTTTCGAAGAGGGGGTATTGCAAGACGGCAGCGCCGCGAGGAACCTCATCCCGAGGGTGACAACCCACATGTACAATCCCTCGACACATTTGATATCAATTTAATGGCAGCATCATAAGGTGGCGGGATTTGGGCGTCAAGAATCACGCCGACGCTTGCCGAGCCAGTGGGCGACTGTGTACAGCCCTCCCGCGACCAGGCCAATAGAGATGAAAATCGCCATCCCCGCCCAGAACAGCGGTGGCCTGGCCGCTGGCGTACAGACCTCCAGAACCGACGGCATGGCGGTTATGATCCAGATCAGCAGACCGGCGGCACCACCGCCGATGACGTAACGCCAGCCCGTGGTGAGAAACCGCTCCACCAGCCAGAGCAGCGGCCAGCACACCAGCATGCTGAGCAGTGCTCCGATCAGGAAAAACAGGACAAAGCCCGGCAGGACCTCTCCCTGGCCAAAGAACAGCACGACAGCCACCGTGCCCAGGGTCAAGCCTCCCGCGAACGGCACGGCAATGATCGACCGCCACCCGCGCCGCGCAGGCGAGCCGTTCCTCGACGGCCAGTTCTCCACCCAGTAGATGGCCAGGCTGTACGCCATGCCCAATACCAGCCCGCCCACCACCGCCACTTTCAGCAAGGAGCCGGAAAAACCGCCGAAGAAGAGGTAGATCACCAGACCCTGGATCAGGCCGCCGCACACCAGCACGGCGCACAGGCGCAGTTCGCCGTTGGGCTTCATTTCCCCCCCCGTGGGCTGAGGACTACCGCCCCAGTTGAAAAACGGCGTGTCCTTGAGGTAGTTGATGACCGGGCTGTTATTCATGAACTCCTGCTTTTCAATGAACTTGGTATTACCGCCCCAGACCATGCCCGCCATCCAGCTGTTGGAGTTGAACAACGGGCTGCTGGGTTTCGATATCGAAGCCACCCGACGCCGTGGGCACCACCGTGCGCACCAGACCATGAGCGCATGAGCCATCGTGGAAACTGCTGGGACTCTCAGTTCACTTAAGGTCTTGCGCCCCAATAGAATCAGGATGGTTGGGCGTCAAGAAATCGCGGAGGCGATCACGCACGCCCTCAGAGAACACGGGAACTCTGGCAAGATCGGAAACCAGCCCACACTCTGGACAGTACCCTATATCGTTATGTCTCTGAAAATGCAGTAATGGATATCTGAAAATACTCACCCCTCCAGCAAATCAAGATCTCGATATAACCGTCAGGGCTCTAATTGTCTGATCTGGGCTTTCGCTCAAATCCCCGCCATAGCCAGTAACCTCTAAACCACCATAGTTTTCATCCGTACAGAACCACTCCTCTGCATCATCGAAGTCTAGCTCTGTATACTTCAAGAATTCACTTACCAAATCTCCGAGGCCGATACCTTCTTGAAGTTTTCCTGCATATGAATTTACCGGCAGCTCTTCGAGCCTCAAATTCTCAAACATCCACACCTTAACCGCAAAAACCTTCCAGGAACGAACGATTACGTAAAGAGCCCGAGGATCTGCTCCCGCATGATCAGATGTACTAAAATATAGCCGCCAACCAGTTAACTCCCGATCAAAAACCGAGAACCCATAGCCCCCGTCGCCATTAGAATCCAACTCTTTCCCCAGTGTTAAAATAGGAGAACCCTGAAATTTGTACAACCCTCTCGATTCGTCAATAACATACCGAGAAAGATTTTTTTCAAAATCTTCCACAGATATACCAAGAGGAATTCCCGCAAGAGATTGCGAGGGAACAATCCCAGCTCGCCAAGAGATAACAAAATCACCATTTTCTGACATGGTCACTCCGGAACCCACAAGTTTTTAGAGGATTCGAACACCACTTTCTTTCCCTGCGGATTATAATAGATAGTATTTTTATCATAAATAGGCTCTCCATTCTTGAAGGTAGGCCTATACTCATAAGGATCTACAACCTTCACCTTGCTACCATCCTTGTAAGTAATCTTATAATACTCACCAACATGATCCGAACGGACTTCCTTACCAACAGTTGACGGACTGTATTGAACCTTGACAATACCTGTCGCACTTCCTATCACATCAAATACCTGAGCATTCCCGGAGGAGCTTCCTCGCACCGAGGGAGCTGTCATTGCGCCATCCATGGTAAATGACATTTTGAGATTATCCACAGAGCTTCCCCAGACACTCCAAGGTACCTCAACTATATTTCTAGGAATAGCCGCCTCTGCCGCCAAAAACTCGCGCATTCCTTCACGGGAAAGCGATGAGGAAGCAGGCGGCGGCTCATCACGGGGCCGACCGGGATTTCCAGGTAGAACATCAACATACCCGCTACTCGCTGAAGTAGAAGACGTCCCCTTGGCTCCTCCGGGAACAACGGTTGCCGACAGACCTGGGGCGTTAAATGAAAACGGATTAAATCCTGATTGATCCAACCATTGACCGAAGGCAGGAGCCCAACCGGGATCCCAATTTATAAACATCTGTGCAACTTTTTCAATGTGCAGTTGGCCGGCCGTGGTCCAGTCACGAGTATTGCCACCACCGATCCCGGTAAATTTCCCCAGAATGTCCGCAGCTTTTCCTTCCGGAAGTACAGCGACCAAGTCGTCTACGGCCTTCGAACCAGCATCTATTTCCGCACGAACTTCGGCACAAGTGTTCGTCGCCTGGCACTCCATGAGCCGCTTACGATTAGCAGCATCTCGAGCATTAGCCTCCGCCTGCAGGGCATCACAGGTTCCTTCAGCCTGGCATCTTTTCGCTTTCTCGGACAGTTCCTGAACATCCCTATGGTTCAAAAAATTATATTGCGTTGCGTTCTCTGCGACTGAAGCTGCTACACCAGCATTTCCTCCCGAAGCCACAGCTCCCAGCACCCCGGCAATCTGTGTAAGTGCCGTCAAGTTCGCCTCGGCTCTTATGTATTCAGTCGAGCCGGGTATCAAGTTCTTGGGCATCAACTTATCGCCGAACGCCCCAAGCAAAAGCTCATTGGCACCGCCTGCAATAGCACCTGTCTTGAAATCGCCTCCCATAGCCTTCGACAGTAACCCGCCCAGGCCCGCGTGCAGGAGAATCTTCTCCAGACTTCCTTCATCCAGCCCCAGGTCGCCGATTTTCCCGGCGCCGACTGCACCGCCAATACTGATCGCCGCGCCCTTCGCGGAACTAGCAAGGTTGTCCTTGAAACTACCGCCATAAACAGCCGTCTTGATCACGGCATCCGCCGTCACCTTCAGTGCAACGGTCTGCGCACTCTGCAGGTTGAAACCCAGCTTGTCAGGACTGTAGCCAAGGCCTTGTGTCACCCCCGCGGTAGCGAATGACACGGCATAGCCTTTCATCGCATCCGAGGACGTCACGTCCTTGAATACCGCCCCCAGGTTTCCGCCGTTGTTGATAAAGCTGGTCGTCGCGTTGGTCGCGGCGCCAGTGGATACGGCCGCGACCCCTGCCGACAACAATGGTGCGCCAGTACCCATGGCGGTCAGCACAGCAGGCCCGACAACCGCCGCCATGATGATCGCGATGATCAGCTGCGATGCCGGCCCCAGCCCCGACGTGTTGTACTTGAAGGATTCATGAATTTCCTTCACCTGCCGCCAATCGACATCGCCGCGCTGCTCGGCATCCTTGAGCCAGGCCAGCTTGGGATCGGCCTTGACCATCGCGTCGATGGTCTGGCTCACCGATTGCTGGTCGACCTGCTTGATATCGATCTTCAGGCCTTCGACAGCCTTGATGGTGATCTTGCCGGCAGCGGTCAACTGGCTCTGGCGCAGGCTCTCGTCGGTATTGCCCTTGCCTTTCGCGGAGTTCCAGAAGGAATTGTTATTGGTCTTGGTATGGCTCTCGTCATGCAGGTCCTTCACGCCCTCGAAGACAATCGCCCCGCCGCTGTCCAGCGTCAGGTCCTTGCCGCTCTCCAGGTTCGCCACCTGATAACGCTGGTCACCGCCGCTCTTGAGCGTCAGGTCACCGCCCGACTGGATCTGGCTGCCGACATGGGTGACCTGGGTCACTTCGTCGCGCTTGAGCTTGAGATTGCCGAAGCCGCCCTTCTCCTTCATGTCGTAAAGGGTATGGTCGTTGTTCTGCTTCGCCAGCAACTGCAGGTCGTTCCCCGCAGTCACCTCAAGATCCCCGCCGGACTTCAGGTTGCTGGAAACTATTGTCACATCATGCTTGGCAACCGCCGTCAGGTTGCCCCCGGCACTGAACTCGCTCGCCACCTGGCGGGTATGGCTGTCGACCTCCTCGATGCGTTTCTTGCCCTTCTTGGTGTGGGTCTCGACGCTGTTTTCATCTTCCGCCGAGGTCAGCAGGATGTCCCCGGCGGCGCTGACCTCAAGGTCTTTACCGGCCTTGGCGGTACTGGCGACGGCGTTGATATCGCGCCCGGCCTCCAGGAGCAGGTCGCCCTGGGCACTCACCCCGGAACCAAGGTTCTTGACCTCGGTGGTCACGGTGTTCTTGTGCCCGCCGTTCTTGATGACATGGGTTTCGCTGCTGTCGGCAACCGACAACAGATTGATGTCACGACCCGCCTTCAGACGGGCATCGCCGGCGCTGCCGATCTGACTCTTGTTGGTCAGATCCTGCCCGGCAATCATGCTCAGGCTCCCCGTCGCGGCGATGTGGCCGCCGTCATCGAGCACCGTGCGATAACCGGCGCCGTCCCCCACCAGAATGGCCGTGCGGTCATTGACGATGTCGCCCGTCAGCGCCGTCAGGCTGACCTGGTTGCCACGGATATCACCGGACAGGGCATTGCGAATGCTGTCCTGGGCCATCATCGAGATATGTTGACCCGCTTCAGCCAGACCTCCGTTGTAGATGCTTTCACCGGCGATCACACTGAGGTCGTTGCTGGCCCGCAAGGTGCCGACGCTGACCAGGTTGTTCCCGGCGATCAGGCTGACATCACGCCCCTGGACCAGGCTGCCGCCACGAATGTCACGAGAGTCTACCTTCGCCAGGTAAAGCACCGGCACCAGGACTTTTTCGCCCTGTACTTCGCGCTCTTCCATCCAGACGATGTCGTGGGTCAATGACGCGACCTGGGACGAAGTCAGGCCGACACCAACGGTCAGATTGAGCTGATCCTTCGAGGCGATGGCGTTGTCCATCAGGTAGCGGAACTGGTCGTAGTCGCTGGTCAGGCCATTGGCCAGGAAGCGCTGGCCGGTCTGGGCAAAGACCGCATCGCTGACCAGGCGGGTTTCATAACCACCGTCGCCGAGTCGGCGCCAGGCCTGTTGATTGTCATAGCCCAATTGTCCGAGCATGTAGTCCGAACTGAAGAAGCTCTTCAGGTTGGTCAACTGCGGGTTGGTCTCGATCAGGTACTGGCCCTGAGGGTTGCGGCTCTGGGTAAACATGCCGTAGTCGCCCTGGGGCAGGCGGAACGTCGGCAGGGCCGTGGGATCGACGGAGACGAACGGCGAGCCGCTGAAATCCGCCGGCACGAAGCTGACTTCAACACTGCCGTCGGCGGCGATATGCTCGACCCGCGTCACGTCTTTCGGTGCCTGGGCCGGCGGGCTGCTCGGGTTGACCGCGATATCGATGCCACCGACCCGCGCGCCCAGCTGGTTATCGCCCATGGAGCCGGTCAACTGCGCCAGGGTGTTGTCCACCAGGCTGCCGTTCTGGATGTTCTGGGTAACGTTCAGGCTGACCTTGCCACCGGCCTGGATGGTCGCGGCATATACCGTGCTGCCATCAGAACTCCAGGTGGTGACGTCGCTCATCAGGCTGAAACGATCGTCGGCGGAACGACTGATCAGTTCGTTGAAACGAGCCTCATCGAAACGGCCGGCGGCAACGGCGGCATTGAACGCCGGGACGTCGCTGGATTCCATCTGGTCCCAGTAATCGGTATCGATCCTGCCGGGTGTCCCTATCTGAATAACGTTGTAGCCCGACCGCGACACCGCCCCCTGGTTGAGCAAGCTGCCCGCCGTCAAGCTCAGGTCGCCGTTGGCCGCCATCAGGCTGTAGCGATTTTCGATCCGATCCGCCTGGGCCGTGAAATTCTTGCCGGCCACCAGCCGCGAGGCCGCGGAGTCCTTGATGGCCTGTTCGTTGAAGACCTTGGTGATGGTGATCGTGCCACGCTTGAACGAGTCATGGCCGCCACAATGCTGGCCGCAGACCCAGGAGAGACTGCCGGAGATGGCCCCGCCCTTGCTCATCTCGAACTCGGCCTTGGCGTTGATCAGCTCCATGGCCTTGAGGTCGAGATTGCCTTCGCTTTCGACAGTGCCGGAGAGGTTGCTGAACAGTCGCGCCTTGCTGTCGTCCAGGGCGGCAAAACTGAGATCGCCCTTGCTGTAGATATCGCCGTAGAAGTTGCTAAGGCTGTCGCCGCGCACACTGAGGTCGGCACCGCTGAACAGCAGGCTGTCCTTGTCGTTGTAGACACCATTGGCCGCCGTCAGCTTGACCGCCTTGAGCGCGCCCAACGTGCCGTGGTTGTTGATCCGCGCGGCCTCGATCGCCAATGCCTGGTCGGCCACCAGCCGCCCGAGGTTTTCCAGGGTGCCTTGCAGCGTGAGACGGGTGTCGCCAGCGCTCGCCAGGCGGCCGTTGTTCTGGGTCAGGTTGACGGCGCTGATATCCAGGGTCTTGAGGGACGAGATCACACCGCTGTTAGTCAGGTCACCCGCCAACTTGAGGGTCACGTCGCCGTCGCTGACCAACTGGCCGGCGTTGTCCAGGCTCGCCACGTCGAACTTCAGTGCCCCGGCACTGGCGATACGCTCGCCGGCGGCGAGCGCGAGTGCCTGGCCGCTGGTATAGCTCAGGCCATTGTTGAGCTGCCAGCTGCCGACCCCCTGCACAGCACCGATTTTCCAGTCGCCGCTGCCCAATCCGGTCACGTGTCCCTGGCTGCCCTGCAGACTGACGAGCGCGAGGCTGAACAACCCTTGGGCGGCGTGCTCGATCCGGCCCCCGGTATTGTTCAACAGGGCGGCGTCGAGACCGAAGGCATTACCGCCCACGACAATGGCGCCACCCTGGTTGTTCAGGTTACCCTTGAGCGCGATATGGCTGGCATCCCCCTTGAGCGCGCGCAGTTGACCGCCGCTGTTGTCGAGACTGTCGCCATCGATTGCCAGGTTACCGGCGGACTCCACCAGGCCGCCCCGGTTGATCACCCGATCCACGGTCAGCTCGAGATTGCCCTTGAGGCTGGTAATCAAACCCAACTGCCCGTTCAGTGCGCTGTTGTCGAGGTCACCGGCGGTGATCTTGATATCCGCGCCCTTGAGGGTGCCGCCCTGGTTGCTCAGCACGCCCTTGTTCAGCAGCAATGAAAGCGGGCTGCCCTCGGCCAGCACCGTACCCTGCTGGTTCAGGACCCGGTCGGCCACCAACTGCAATCCTTCGCTGCCGGCAAGTATCTTGCCCTGCTCGCGGTTATCGATCTCGGCGGCCAGCAGTTCGATCTTGCGGGCCAGTACCTGACCATTGCGGTTGTCGATCCTGCCCTTGTCGGCGGTGATCTGCAGTTGTTCGCCGACCACGATGCCTTCGCGATTGTCGAGATTCGCGGCCACGACTTCAATCGCGCCGGTGGTGGACTGCAGGCGGCCGCCATGATTGTTCAGGTCTTGCCGGGCATTGATCTTGAGCTTGCCGGCCTCGGCGCTGACCCGCCCTTTGAGGCTGTTGTCGAGACTGAGGATATCGGCGGTCAGGGTATTGGCGATCAGTGCGCCGTTGCGGTTGATGATCTCGCCACCGCTCAGCACCAGGTCGGTACCGACCAGCACCTTGCCATCGCTATTATCCAGTTGCTCTTCGGCATGTACCCGGGCAGCACCGCTATTGGCGCTGATCAGGCCATTGCGGTTGTCGATCCGGGCAGCGCCGACCTCGACATCGGCAGCCACCAGTTGGCTATTGCGATTGTCCAGGGTCTGATCGGCCTTGACCTCGATTTTCCGGCTGGCAACCACACTGCCGGTGTTCCGCACAGACTTGCCGAGCAACGAGACATCGCCCTCGGCGTTACGGCTGCTGTCCTGGTTGACACCTGCGTCGATGCTGCCGGTGTTGCTCAGTTGGCCGCCACTTTCCAGGCGAATGCCATCGTGGGCCGCCAGGCTTTTATGAGTGTCGAGATCACCGCGGGTCTTGATGTCGAGACTGCCGCCGGCATACACGGGACCATTGGCCTCCAGACTATCGGCCTTGACCTTGATGGCCTCACTGGAGATGGCCTGGGCCATCGTCAACTTGCCATTGGCGTCGATCTGGATATCGCCCGCACTGGTCGCCATATCGCCGGCCAACCGCACGCCAACGCCTTTTTCAGTGCCTACCAGGCGAATTGCACCGGCGTACATCCCGCCCAGGGCCGAACTGTCGATGGCCAGTTCGGGCACCAGGCTACCGTCGTCGGCCCGCGCGACCACTGAAAGATCATCGACCTTGACGTCGTTGCGACCGGTAATGACATTGAGCTTTTTCGCATAAAGCTCGGCATTGATCCTGGCGCTGCGGGTAATCAGGTCGAACTGATCGACACCTGCGGCCTTGAACCCGGCTCCCTCGATACTGATGGAACCGCCGTCCACCTGGAAATGATCGACCTTGCCGTTTTCGATCACGGCCTTGCCGGTACTGAGGGTGACTCGCGGCGTATTGATAAAGCCGCAGCCGTTACAGCTGATGCCATAGGGGTTGGCGACGATCACATGCGCCGACTGCCCCGCCACTTCGGTATAACCGCGCAACTGGCTCGGACTGCCGCCATTCACCTCATTGAGAATGACGTTGGCGGCGGCGCCATTGAAGTTCGGGTTACCGAGAATGATCCCGCCCAGTTGCGTGGACTGGGTACGATTCGTCGAGTTGTTGAGGATGAGCCCATTCGCTCCGACGTTGTAGTCCTTGAACTGGTTGTGGGACAACCCGTTGGCATTCGGCGCGGCGATGTTGACGATGGGGACGCCGTTGCCCGCCTGGCCGAGCGTGGTGCCCGGCGCGCTGACCACGATCCCATCCGCCTGGGCCCAGAGCGGTTGCCAGAACATGACGTTCGCCAACAGGAACGCCAGTCCGCGCTTGGGCAACCCCAGGAAGTGCTCGCGGTTTTTCAGGACAGCAGAAGGTTGGCGCGCAAGGAAGGCGAACTGGCGAACGTCCATGTCAAAAAGTCTCGAATCAGATACAACGGAAAATTAAAGGAAGAAATCCAGGCGGAAGTAGATCGGCGCTTCACGCTCGGTGATCGGCCCCGGTCTTTCCAGGGAATGGGCAAAGGTCACGGTGGCCGCCACGTGTTGCCCGCGGGCAAACAGTTCCAGCGAGTCGCTGGTCATGCGCCCGTGCTGCTCGGCGTTGTAGCGGTCGCGACGGATCACGCCCTGGTCGTAGCCGAGGCTGGTGCCGTACTCGGCGAACACCGGACGCATCCAGTCCCAGGTCACCGGACGGGTCCAGCGCAGGTCATTGCGCCAGTAACCGCCGCTGTCGCCGGACAGGGTCTGGTCCTTGTAGCCGCGAATCGACGACTGCCCGCCCAGGCTCATGCGCTGTGAGCTGAACAGCACGTCTTCGCTGCGCTGGCCGGTCATCAGGCTGCTGAAGCTGAAGGACTCGCCCCACAGCTTGAACGGCTGCAGGTAGCTCAGCGTCGCGGTGTACTTGCGGTAGCGGGCATCGGCCTGGCCCGGTTTCGGGTCGTGGTTGCCCTGGGCATCGAACGCACCGATGCCGTCCTGCATGCCGAGGTCGACGTTGACGAACGCCCCGCCGATCCGCCGGCCATGGTTGATGCCGAACTGGGCTTCGCTGATGCGGTTGCTGCTGACGTCCAGCTTGCTGTCTTCGATGAAGTTGTTGGTGCGCAGGTAGGACACGCCGGTATTGAGCGAGGTCTTGCTCAGGGCATCGCGGTAGATGACCCGTTCCAGTTTCAACTGGTGGTTCTGGCTGTCGCCGGTCTGCTTGAAGTCGAAACCGCTGGCCTTGGCCAGCGAACGGTATTCGCTTTCGCTGTAGGTGTAGCTGAGGTTCCACCAGCCGAACGGCAGGTTGTAATACAGCATCGCGTTACGCGAGGTTTTCTGGTGATCGCTGAGGGCATCATGGCCGCCACGCAGGGACAGCTGGTCGGCCAACCCCAGGGGGTTGTCCCAGTCAAGGCTGGTGCCCCACTGCTGCTCACCGGTGCTGCGCTGGCCATCGTTGTGCCGGGCCAGTCCGACCCGCCAGGGTTTCTGCGGGTTGTTCTTGACCAGCACCTCGCTGCCGCCGACTTCCTTGCCCGGGGCCAGTTCCATCTGCGCCTGGTTCGACGGCAGGCGATTCAACTGGTCGACCATCTGCTCGATTTCCCGCAGGTTCAGCAGATCGCCCGGCTTGCCGGGAAAAGTCATTGCCAACTGGCGGTCGGAAATACCGCTGCCCTCGTCCCCCTTCAAGCCTTCGAGCCGACCTTCGACCACCAGCACCTTGAGGTTGCCGCTGGACAGGTCCTGCTGCGGCAGATAGGCACGGCTGGTGACCAGGCCTTTCTCGATGTAGCGGTCGGTGATGACCTTGAGCAGCTCATTGAGCTGCGGCACACCCAGGCACTGGCCGATATACGGCTTGAGCAGACGCTCGCGCTCGCCCTCGGACAGCGAGTCGGCGCCCTTGAGCTCGATGGTCTTGATCGGGAAGCAGCGGGTGTCGACCGGAGTCGTCGGCGCCACGGGGGCCGCGGCCTTGCCGGGCAGGTCCTTGAGTTCTTCGAGGCGGCGGCGCTGTTCTTCGAGGAGGCGATCCTGGCGATCGCGGATCAGGTCGGTGACACCGGGGTTATCGGCAGCATGGGCGGTATTCAGGGCAGAAACACACAGCAGCGCAGCGCACAACCTCGTCCCGAAGGCGAGTGGAGACATGATCGATCCCTCGAAATACAGCTGATATCAAAATAGTGGCGCGATGGTAGAGAGACGACTCTATGGCGTCAACAAATGTAGCTGTTTATTTCAGACCGGATACAGACGCGAAAAAGCCCCCGTTCCGACCAGAACGGAGGCCTTCTGGCAAGCGGGTCAGGCCCTGGTATTGACCGTCACGGCAGCGCCGGTGCTGCCGAACTGCTGCAGGTTCTGCAGGACGTTGATGGCTTTCTTGTAGGCCGGGACCATGTAGTTGGAGTACTGGTCGTTCTTCAGGTCGCGATCCTGGATGGTATCGATCTGGGTGGCGAAATACTCCAGGGCATTGAAGTTGTCGTCCGGCTTGCTCTGGGTGCCGAACTTGTCGAAATCCTCACCGGCATTGAGCATAAGGCTCGCCGTGAAGGTATCGATCAAGCCGTTATCCTTGAGGAAGGTACTGATCTTGCCCAGTTGGGCAGGGCTGACTTTTTGCGGATCGAAATCCTTGAATTTGGGCCGCAACTTGGCCTTGGCCATTTTCCCGGTGTCGAGCGCCAGCGGGTCTTTGCCGATCGTCTGTAACAACTGCTTTGCCTTGTCACTCTGGATCGTCGATTTTTGTGCTGGACTGGCAGCATCCTGAACGAAGATTCTCAGCCCAGCTGCCGTGGCCCAGGCGCCCACCGTTCCCATACTCATGAGCGGCCTCCCCGGTTCAGGCGCGTGAAAATCCGACCATGCTGCTGACATGCGTGTAAGACGACCATGGACAACATCCCTGAAGATAGATTGAGGAGCCCGGCGTTCTGATCAGACCAGCCTGGCAACGGCTTATATTTCAATTGACCTATAATTTACCTACACAATATTACATTTGGTTACATTTAAACAACCCATGTCGTCAGTTTCGCCATACGACACGCGCATCTGAGCCGTCCCGGAAAAGCCGGGGAGTCGGAAATGAAGTGGGTATCGATCAGGCGGGAGAGGTTATGCGAAACACAGAAAGATAGCGGTTCGATGACCGCGAAACACCCGTTCCAATCAGAAACGGGTGCTGGCAAAAGCCCTGTCAGGCCTTGGTGTTGACCGTCACCGCAGCACCAGTGCTGCCGAACTGCTGCAGGTTCTGCAGGACGTTGATGGCCTTCTTGTAGGCTGGAACCATGTAGTTGGAGTACACGTCCTTCTTCAGGCTGCGCTCCTGGATGGTGTTGATCTGGGTCGCGAAATACTCCAGGGCGTTGAACTTGTCGTCCGGTTTTTTCTGGATCCCGAACTTGTCGAACTCTTCGCCGGCATTGAGCATCAGGCTCGCCGTGAACGTATCGATCAAACCGTTATCCTTCAGGAACGTACTGATCTTGCCCAGTTGCGAAGGCGTCACCTGTTCCGGGTTGAAGTCCTTGAACTTCGGCCGCAGCTTGGCACTGGCCATCTTGATGGTGTCAATCGCCAACGGATCCTTGCCAATCGTGCGCAAAAGCTGCTTGGCCTTGTCGCTCTGGATCTTGGACTTTGCCGCCGGCGTGGCATCCTTGACGAAAATTTTCAGGCCCGCCGCGGTGGCCCACGACCCTACCGTTCCCATGCTCATGAGCGCACTCCCTGGCTGAGGTGGATAAAAATCTGACCCTGCTGGTGACTTGCTGATGAGGCAGTCATAGGAAACATCCCTGAACGATAGGTATAAGAACCCCGGATTCTAGTCAGATCGATCTGACGGACAACCGATATTCCAATTCAGTTACAATTTATCTACATTTCATTACATTCACATGGCCATCCACCCGGACCCGGCCGTAGCTCCCGTCCCAGAGCATTCCGAACTTCTTGTACGACCGTACCTAAAGACCGATCCGATAAAGCCGATAACCTGTCGAAGCCCTGAAAAGCTCCCGAACAATAAAAGCCGCTTTGCAAGGACAGGTCCCATGCCCATGTTCCGTACGATCCAAGCTCGCTACACGCTGTTTCTGGTCCTGTTCATCCTGCTGCTGTTCGTGCTGACCGTCGTCGGCATCAGCCAACTGGTCGCGCCGAAACTGCGGCACACCGAGGAACAGGTGGCACTCAACCGAATTGCCGAAGTGGCGGAACAGATCCAGGGCGAACTGAACAAGGTCCAGGCCCAGCAGCGCAGCATCACCCAGACCATCCCGCTGCTCGACAGCGACGCCATCGACAAGGTCCTGCCGGGCCTGGTGGATCAGTACGGCGAGCTGAAGGTCTTCGGCGGCGGCATCTGGCCCCTGCCCGGCCAGCGCACGCCGGGACAGAACAAGCACAGCACCTTCTGGCACCGCGATGCCAACGGCCAGTTGAAGGTCAACACCTTCTGGAACAGCGCCGAAGCCCCGAACTATTACGACCAGCCCTGGTACAAGGGCGGCATGGCCACCCCACGCGGCCAGTGCGCCTGGGCGGCAGCCTACAAGGACGATGCCAGCCAGGAGCCGCGCACCAACTGTGCCATGGCGATCCAGCGCAATGGCGTGCCTTACGGCGTATCGACCATCGACGTGACCCTGGGCTTCTTCAATGACCTGGTCGCGCGCAAGGAAAAAGACCTCGGCGCAGAGATGCTGATCGTCGAGGCCGACGGCAAGATCATCAGCAACAGCACCCATATCAACAGCCCGGTGGTCCTGAAGAACATCAATGACCTGGCGGGCAACTCGCCCTTCGCCGCCCAGGTCAAGGCCGGCCTGCAGGAGCGCGACAACGGCCGGCGCCGGGTCGAGTTCGATAACGAGGGCATCGCCAGCACCTTCTTCATGCGCCCCATCGAAGGTTCGCCGTGGTTTCTCGCTACCTCGCTGCCGACCCAGTCGATCACCGCCCAACGCGATGACGTGCTCAAGACCCTGAGCCTGCTGCAGATACCGATGATCCTGCTGCTGGTGCTGCTGCAGATCTACGCCATCCGCAAGCTGGTGCAACGCATGCAGGCGCTCAAGGCCAATATCGATGCCCTGTCCAGCGGCGATGCCGACCTGACCCGGCGCATCACCATCCGCGCCGAAGACGAACTGGGTGCCATCGGCCACTCGGTAAACCGCTTTATCGTCTACCTGCAGAACATGATCGGCGAAGTCACCCAGGCCACCGGCGACATGGCCGGCAGCCTGGAAAAACTGCAACAGACCTCGGCCCACACCAACCAGATCCTCACCCGCCATGCCTCGGAAACCGACCAGACGGTGACCGCCATCACCGAAATGAGCAGCACCGCCGAGACCGTTGCGCAGAATGCGGCGCAAACCGCCGCCTTCACCCAGCGCGCCAGTGAACACGCCGATCGTTCGCGGGTGGTGGTGGGCGAAGCGTCCGGCAGCGTGGTCGCGCTGATCGATGAAGTGGCCAGCGCCACGCATAAGGTCGAAAGCATGCAACAGGATGCCCAGCGCATCACCGAGATCCTCGGCGTGATTGGCGCTATCGCCGGGCAGACCAACCTGCTGGCGCTGAACGCGGCCATCGAAGCGGCACGCGCCGGGGAACAGGGTCGTGGTTTCGCGGTGGTGGCCGATGAAGTCCGCGCCCTCGCCGCCCGGACCCAGGCCAGCACCTCGGAAATCAATGAAATGCTGACCCGCCTGACCCAGGGCGTCAGTTCCTCGGTGGCGGCCATGGAAAACACCCAGGCCAGTTGCCAGTCCGCCGCCGATGCCACCGCACGGGTCAACTCGGGGCTGGATGAAATGGCCGGATCCGTCAGCCATATCAACAGCCTGAGCACCCAGATCGCCACGGCCGCCGAGCAGCAGAGCGCGGTGACCGAGGAGATCAACCGCAGCATGGTGCAGATCCGTCATATGGTCGAGGAACTGGTGAACAGCGGCCATGCCACCGACACCAACACCCGCAGCCTGCTGGAAGCCAACAACCGCGTCAGCGTGCTGATGGGCCGCTTCAAGGTCCGTTAGGACTGTACCCCATGGATTCCCCCGCGACCGCCGCGGGGGCGTCTACTGATTGCCATCCAAACGGGTGGAATACCCCCGCATCGCCTATGCTGACTCCTGCTTCGCCCTCCAAACAAGGAATGCAGTAGGAGCCGACATGGAACAGCCCTCTTTCCAGACTTATGCCAAGACTCTCAGTAACGAGATCTATATAGAAGCCGATATCGCGGTGGTCTACGCTTATGTGACCCAGCCGGATCGCTGGCACGAGTGGCACCCGACCTCCGTCAGCGCCGACACCGGTATGGGCGGCTCGCTGCCCAAGGACCATCGTTTCACCGAGGTCATCGACCTGTTGGGGCTGCGGGTCGACATGAATTATCGCGTGGTCCTCGCCGACCCGCCCCATGCCTTCAAGACCGCTTTCACCTCCGCCGTCGTCGACGGCTGCATCCAGTACCAGTTGCGACGCCAGGGACGGGGCACGCACTTCACCCGGACCTTGCAATACATCACCGAACTCAACCTGAGCGGACTGCAGGGCCGCATGATCGACCTTTCGACCCGGGCCATGGAGAACCTCAAGCGCGTCATGGAAACCGCGCAACAGACCCTCGCCTGACAAATTTGTCACCTGCCCCTCAGGTTGCCGACAGCGGCGACGGCGCACCCTGGCTGCCCGTCGTCGCCACCGCCGATTCGCCGCAAGACTGTTTCCGAGTGTTTCGCAAGCCGGACAGCACAGCGTTATCGGCGAGAATATCCAACTCTCACTTCGCTCCCCAGGACGCCCCTCATGAAGAATCCCTTGCGCCTAGCCGCCCTGTCGGCCCTGTTCATCAGCACCCTGGTCCAGGCCGCCGAGCCGCTGTCCATCGACGTGCACCGCGACGCCAACTGCGGTTGCTGCAAACTCTGGATCAGCCATCTGGAGGCCAATGGCTTCAAGGTCAACGACCATGTCGAAACGGACATGAGCGCAGTGAAACAACGCCTGGGCGTCGCGCCACGACTCGCCTCCTGTCACACCGCGGTCATCGACGGCAAATTCGTCGAGGGCCACGTCCCGGCCGAGCAGATCGTTGCCCTGAGCAAGCGCGCCGACCTGCGGGGCATCGCCGTACCGGGCATGCCCATGGGCTCTCCCGGCATGGAAGCGGGTGATCGCCAGGACGCCTTCCAGGTGATCGGCCTGACCAAGTACGGCACCGACCAGGTGATCGCCGACTACCCGGCGCGGTAATACGCGCGGCTCTGGCACAAGGGTAGGCGCACTGGGGGACGCGGGTTTTAATCCAGTGTTAATCGCGCCTGAGCAGCATCGGGCAGATTCTCCTGGAGGTCCCGCATGTCCACTTCACGCTCCCTCGTCCTTGGCAGCCTGTTCCTCGCTGCCTCCCTGCCCGTCCTGTCCCATGCCGCCGAAGGCCCGGCCTACGGCCCGGAGTTGCAAGGCTTCGACTACCCCTACCCGGTTGAGCACTTTGCCTTCCAGTCCCAGGGCAAGTCCCTGCAGATGGGCTACATGGACGTCAAGCCCAGCGGGCCGGCCAATGGCCAGAGCGTGGTGCTGATGCACGGCAAGAACTTCTGCGGCGCCACCTGGGACGAGTCGATCAAGGCCCTGAGCGCCGCCGGCTACCGGGTCATCGCCCCGGACCAGATCGGCTTCTGCACCTCCAGCAAGCCCGACAACTACCAATACAGCTTCCAGCAACTGGCGAGCAATACCCACGCCCTGCTGGAGAACCTCGGCATTCACAGGGCCGTGTTGCTCGGCCATTCCACCGGCGGCATGCTCGCCACCCGCTACGCCCTGCTCTACCCGCAACAGGTCGAGCGCCTGGCGCTGGTCAACCCCATCGGCCTGGAAGACTGGAAAGCCCTGGGCGTGCCCTACCGTACCGTCGACCAATGGAACGAGCGCGAGTTGAAACTGACCGCCGAGAGCATCCGCAACTACGAACGCAGCACCTACTACGCCGGCCACTGGAAACCTGAATTCGACCGCTGGGTCGATATGCTCGCCGGCCTGAACAAGGGCCCCGGACACGTCGCGGTGGCCTGGAACTCGGCGCTGATCTACGACATGATCTTCACCCAGCCGGTGTACTACGAATTCAAGGACCTGCAGATGCCCACCCTGCTGCTGATCGGCACTGCCGATACCACGGCGATCGGCAGCGATATCGCGCCGCCGGCGGTCAAGGCCCGCATCGGTCACTATGACGTGCTCGGCAAGCAGGTGGCGAAGCTGATCCCGCATTCGACACTGGTGGAGTTCCCCGGCCTGGGCCATGCGCCGCAGATGGAAGAGCCGGCCCGCTTCCACAAGGCCCTGCTCGGCTGGTTGGCCGCCAAACAATAAAAGAGGAAAGAGGCAATGACGTTGCAGATTGCGGTAATCGATGACTGGCAAGGCGTGGCCGGCGATGTGGTGGACTGGTCGGCGCTCGATGGTGTTGGCCAGGTGCACTTCCTCCACGACTACCCGGCCGACCACGGGGTCATGGCCGAGCGCCTGGCGGGCTTCGACGTGATCTGTGTGATGCGCGAACGCAGCACCTTCGACGAAGCCCTGCTGCAGCAGTTGCCGCGCCTGAAATTGCTGGTGACCGGCGGCATGCGCAATGCCGCCCTGGATATCAAGGCCGCCACCGCCCTGGGCATCCAGGTCTGCGGCACCGACAGCTACAAGCACGCCGCCCCGGAACTGACCTGGGCGCTGGTCATGGCCTTGAGCCGCAATCTGCTCAAGGAAGCCAACTCCCTGCGCGCCGGGAACTGGCAACAGGGCCTGGGCAACGACCTGTATGGCAAGACCCTGGGCATTCTCGGCCTGGGCAGCATCGGTCAGAAAATCGCCCGCTACGGCCAGGCATTCGGCATGCGGGTGATCGCCTGGAGCGAAAACCTCACGCCTGAGCGCGCCGCCGAATCGGGTGTGGAATACGTCAGTAAACAGACCCTGTTCGAACAGGCCGACCTGCTGTCCGTGCACCTGGTACTCAGCGATCGCTCCCGCGGCCTGGTGGATGCAAAGGCGCTGGGCTGGATGAAGCCTTCCGCGTACCTGATCAATACCGCGCGCGGGCCGATCGTCGACGAACAGGCGCTGGTCGCGGCGCTCGAAAACGGTCGGCTGGCCGGTGCCGCCCTGGACGTCTTCGAACAGGAGCCGCTGCCGACCGACCACCCGTTGCGCACCCTGGACAATGTCCTGGCAACGCCCCATGTGGGTTATGTCAGCCAGAACAACTACCGGATGTTCTACAGCCAGATGATCGAGGATATCCAGGCCTGGGCCGCCGACAAGCCGATCCGCGTGCTCGGCTAGACCGTTGTGCAGTCGTGCCCGTTATCCCCGCGGGCACGACTGCACCGGGCCCACGCACTTTTTTTGCGCCTGCCGCGCCCCTTCCTCGAACACCCGCCCTATCCGCCTGCGCCAATCGAGTGCGATCGATCACGAACGATCGTTCCAGAAAAAATCTCCAAACGTCGGCCCATATATCCGTCCGGCGATTTTTTTCAGTTTGTCGTCTAAACAAGGCCCTTCGCATGGGCAACATCTCTCCTACACTGATTTTCGGGCCTACTGACCGCTCAGTCATTTCGGCGAAAAAAAGTCGAAACTTCTGAAACCGCGGTCGGTCAGGTTAAAGGTAAGGCGTCTGTTGCGGGTGTCATGGGCACAGGCGCTTCCCACCCTTTCTTGTTCCGGTGCATTGCGCGCTATTCGCCCAATTGCCCTGAATGGGTGTGTCCGACCAAAGGACGTGGTTTCGGCACGCTGTATGAAAGGCATGGATCAGATCAAATAAAACGGGAGAGGCACATGATCAGCGCTGCGTTGGAAATTCAGGGAGAAGGTTTGATTCAGGCCAGCGAGTCGGTCCCCGTGTCGACCCCCTTGACCGGAGGGAAGCCGTTGTCACCGGCAATAGCCGTCAACCCCAACAAGAAGAAAGTGTTGTTTGTCACCTCCGAATTCGCCGACCTGGTCAAGACCGGCGGCCTGGGCGACGTCTCCGCCGCCCTGCCACGGGCGATGCACCACCTGCATGATGTCCGGGTGCTGATTCCCGGCTACCCGCAAGTGCTGCACAGCGACAACCCGATCCATATCGTCGGTGAGCTCGGGGGTCATGCCGCCCTGCCACCCTGCAGGATCGGCCGCATGGACATGCCCGACGGTCTGGTGATCTACGTGCTGATCTGCCCCGAACTGTTCGAGCGCGAAGGCACGCCCTACGGTGCCAACAACGGCCGCGACTGGCCGGACAACCATATCCGCTTTGCCCGCCTGGGTCTGGCCGCCGCCGATATCGCCGCCAACCTGGCGCAGATCCACTGGACCCCCGACCTGGTCCACGCCCACGACTGGCCCGCCGGCCTGGCTCCGGCCTACATGCACTGGCGCGGCCAGCGTACGCCAACGCTGTTCACCATCCACAACCTCGCCTACCAGGGCGTGGTCAGCCTGGCCTGCTGCCCGGAACTGGGGATCCCGCCCCACGCCCTGCAACAGGAAGGCATGGAGTTCTACGGCAAGCTGTCGTTCCTCAAGGCCGGCATGGCCTATTCCAGCCATATCACCACGGTCAGCGCCACCTACGCCGAGGAAATCACCACCCCGGAGTTCGGCTGCGGCCTCGACGGTTTCCTCGCCAGTAAAACCTATCAGGGCCTGCTCAGCGGTATCCCCAACGGTATCGATGAAAGCTGGGATGCGGCCACCGACAGCCATCTGGTCTGCCCGTTCAATATCGGCGACTGGGACGGCAAGGCGGCCAATGCCGCTCATGTGCGCCAGCTGTTCGGCCTCGAACCCTCCAGCGGTCCGCTGTTCGCCGTGGTGTCGCGACTGGTCTACCAGAAGGGCCTGGACCTGACCGAAGCGGTCAGCGAGTTTATCGTCCGCGCCGGCGGCCAGATCGCAATCATCGGTCGTGGCGAACCGGAAGAAGAACAGGCCATGCGCCAGCTGGCCCTGCGTTTCCCCGGCCAGATCGGCGTACGCATCGGTTTCAATGAAACCGATGCGCGGCGCATGTTCGCCGGCAGCGATTTCCTGCTGATGCCTTCACGTTATGAACCCTGCGGCCTGAGCCAGATGTATGCCCAGCGTTTCGGCTCGTTGCCGGTGGCACGCAATACCGGCGGCCTGGCCGACACCATCGAGAACGGCGTGACCGGCTTCCTCTTCGACGAATCCACCGTGGAAAGCTACGAAGAAGCCCTGCGCCGGGCCTTCAAGGTCTTCGCCTATCCTCCATTGCTCAACGCCATGCGCTGCCGGGCGATGGCCGCGCCGTTCAACTGGTGCAAGGCGGTGGAACCCTACGCGCAACTGTATGAAACCTTGGTGACCAACTCCCGGAGCAGATCGGGCAAGCACTGAGGAGGCCGCCATAGATGCCGTTACGGACTCTGGAAACCTGGCCCCATGGTGCAGTCATGCTGGACGCGGAACACACCCGCTTTGCGCTATGGGCGCCGGACAGCTATTACGTCAGCGTCGACCTGGAGGATGGCCGCTCACTGGCCATGCTGCCGCAGAACGACGGCTGGTTCACCCTGGAAACCCGCTGCGAGGCCGGTACCCGCTACCGCTACAACATCGACGGCGAACTGCAGGTCTGCGACCCGGCTTCCCGGGCCCAGGCCGGCGGTGTGCAGGCCCCGAGCGTGGTGGTCGACCCCCTCGCCTATCATTGGCAACACAAGGACTGGCAAGGGCGGCCCTGGCATACCGCGGTGATCTACGAGCTGCATGTCGGTGCCCTCGGCGGCTATCGAGCGGTGGAACAACACCTGTCGCGCCTGGCAGCACTGGGGATCACCGCCATCGAGTTGATGCCCCTGGCCGAGTTCCCCGGCGAGCGCAACTGGGGCTATGACGGTGTATTGCCGTATGCCCCGTGTGCCTCCTATGGTTCGCCCGAAGACCTCAAGCACCTGATCGACAGCGCCCATGGCCACGGCCTGATGGTGATCCTCGACGTGGTCTACAACCACTTCGGCCCGGACGGCAACTTTCTCGGACGTTATGCCAAGGACTTCTTCCGCGAGGACCGCCAGACACCCTGGGGCGCGGCCATCGACTTCCGTCGTCGGGAAGTGCGCGACTTCTTTATCGACAATGCCCTGATGTGGCTGCTGGAGTACCGTTTCGACGGCCTGCGGCTGGATGCGGTGCATGCGCTCGGCGACAGTACCTTCCTGCGCGAACTGTCCCGGACGGTACGCCAGCAGGTCGATCCGGCGCGGCATGTCTGGCTGACCGTGGAAAACGAATTCAACCAGGCCAGCCTGCTGGAGGAGGCCTACGACGGCCAATGGAACGATGACGGGCACAACGCCCTGCATGTGCTGCTGACCGGCGAGACCGAGTCCTACTACGCCGACTATGCCCGGGAAACCACCACCAAACTGGCACGTTGTCTGAGCCAGGGATTTGTCTACCAGGGCCATCCCAACCGCCATGGACGCAGCCGTGGCGAGCCGAGTGCGCACTTGCCGCCCACGGCCTTTATCCTGTTCCTGCAGAACCACGACCAGATCGGCAACCGGGCCCTCGGCGAACGCCTCAACCAGCTTTGTCCCGCCCCGGCCCTGCGCGCGGCCACGGTGCTGTTGCTGTTGTCGCCGATGATCCCGCTGATGTTCATGGGCGACGAAACCGGCGCCGAGGAACCCTTCCTGTTCTTCACCGATCACCATGGCGAGCTGGCCGATGCCGTGCGCGAAGGCCGGCGTGCGGAGTTCGCCGAATTCGCCGCTTTCGCCGATCCGGACCGGCGTGCGCATATCCCCGACCCGAACGCTGCGAGCACCTTCGCCGCTTCATGTCCGGACTTCGATGCTCCCGTGCATTTCACCCGCGAGGCCACGGCGCGGCTCTACCGGCAGTTACTGGAGATCCGCCACCGCGAACTGATACCCCGGCTGCCCGGTGCCCAGGCCCTGGGAGCCGACGTACTGGCCGACGGCGCCCTCAGTGCACGCTGGCGACTGGGTGACGGCAGCCTGCTGCGCATCGACCTGAACCTCGGTGCCACACCCGTCGAGCATAGCGCCGACAGCAACGCCAGCTGGTTGTTCGAAAGCACCGCGGGCGCCACCCGACAGCTGGACGAAGGCAGCCTGGCGCCGTATTGCGCCGTGGTCAGCCTGAGCAACGATGAAGACTTGTCGTCCCTTGATGGAGAGTCCCCATGAGCGATGCGCAGCTGGAAATTCTTGCGAGCCGAGCGGGCCTGGCCGTTGACTGGATCGATGCCAATGGTCGCCCGCAGAAGGTCCGACCCGAGGTCCTGCGCAAGGTCCTCGCCGGCCTCGGACATCCGGCCGATGACGATGCGGCCATTGAAACCAGCCTGCTGGAACTGCAGCGGGTACAACAGGACAAGCACCTGCCGCCACTGCTGACGGCGGACTTCGGTCATGGGCTGAACCTGGCCCGCTACTTCGCCGCCGATACACCTTGCGAGATCCACCTGGAAGACGGCGCGATACTCAATCTGCGGCTGGACAACGACGCGGTGCTGCCAGGCCTGGTGCCGGTCGGCTATCAATCGGTGAACATCGCAGGCCAGCACTTCACCCTGGCCGTCGCCCCGGCCGCCTGCCACGGCATGGCCGCCGCCACCGACACCCGGACACCCCGGGCCTGGGGCCTGAGCGCCCAGCTCTACGGCTTGCAGCGTTCCGGCGATGGCGGCTTCGGCGATACCCTGGCCCTGGAAGACCTGGCCCGGGCCGCCGGCGAACGGGGCGCCGATGCCCTGGCCATCAGCCCGCTGCATGCGATGTTCAGTTGCGACCCGCAACGCTACAGCCCCTACTCGCCCTCCAGCCGCCTGTTTCTCAACAGCCTGTATGCCGCGCCTGGCGCGATCCTCGGCGAGCGTGCCCTGCGCATGGCCATAGACAGCGCCGGGCTGGCCGATGAACTGCACGCCCTGGAACAGCTGCCGCTGATCGACTGGCCACGTGCGGCCCGCGCCAAGCAGCGACTGCTGCGGGCCTTGTACGATGGCTTCCGGCTCGGCGATCATCCGCTCGGCGAGGACTTCCACAGCTTCCGCCATGCCGGTGGCGAAGCCCTGGAAAACCACTGCCGCTTCGAAGCATTGCAGGCTTGGCGGATCGCCCGCGACGAAAGCACTGACTGGCGTCACTGGCCCGAAGAATGGCGCCACCCGCGCGGTGCCGCGCTCGCCCGCTTCGCCGAGGAGCACGCCGAAGACATCGGTTTCCATGCCTTCAACCAATGGCTGATCGCCCGCTGCCTGGAGCGTGCGCAGAACGCCGCCCGGGGCAGCGGCATGGGCATCGGCCTGATCGCCGACCTCGCCGTCGGTGCCGACGGCGGCGGTAGCCAGGCCTGGAGCCGGCAGGACGAACTGCTGGCCGAACTCACCGTCGGCGCGCCACCCGATATCCTCAACCGCTCGGGCCAGGGCTGGGGCATCTCCGCCTTCGCCCCCGAAGGCCTGAAGCGCCATGGTTTCCGCGCCTTTATCGAGATGCTGCGGGCCAACTTCGCCCACGCCGGCGGCCTGCGCATCGACCACGTGATGGGCCTGCAGCGACTCTGGGTGATTCCCCTCGGCTCGCCACCGAGCGACGGCGCCTACCTCTACTATCCGGTGGACGACCTGCTGCGCCTGCTGACCCTGGAATCCGTGCGACACCAGGCCATCGTCCTCGGCGAAGACCTCGGCACGGTGCCCGACGGCCTGCGGGAAAAACTCAGCGCCCGCTCGATCCTCGGCATGCGCGTGCTGCTATTCGAACAGGAGTACGACCATCGCTTCAAGCCGATTCTCGACTGGCCGGACAATGCCCTGGCCACCACCAGTACCCATGACCTGCCCACCCTCAACGGCTGGTGGCATGCACGGGATATCGACTGGAATATCCGCCTCGGACTGATCGACACGCCGACCGCCGACCACTGGCGCCAGACCCGCCAGCATGAGCGAGAAGGCTTGCACCGGGCGCTGAGCGCCGACCCGCAGAATTTTCGTGACGAGTCCCACGAGACCGACCAGGTGGTGGATGCCAGTATCCGTTTCCTCGGGCATACCCGGGCGCCGCTGGTGCTCTTGCCCCTGGAAGACGCCCTCGGGATGGAGGAACAGCCGAACCTGCCCGGCACCATCGACAGTCATCCCAACTGGCGCCGTCGCCTGCCGGGCAACAGCCGTGGGCTGCTGGACGATATCGACGCGGCACGCCGTCTCGAACTGCTGGCCTGTGCCCGCCTCCAGGCCGCCGAGCGGGATCGATGAACGGCCTCGCACAAGCGCCCTTGCGCGCCACCCTGCGCCTGCAATTGCACAAGGGTTTCCCGCTCGACACCGCCGTCGCGTGGGTGCCCTATTTCGCCCAGCTGGGTATCAGTCATATCTATGCCTCGCCGCTGCTCAGCGCCCGGGCCGGCTCGATGCACGGCTATGACGTGGTCGATCCGACCCGGGTCAATCCGGAGCTGGGTGGCGAGCCGGCGCTGCGGCGCCTGGTCGCCGCCCTGCGTGAACACGGCATGGGCCTGATCCTGGATATCGTCTCCAATCATATGGCGGTAGGCGGGGCCGATAATCCCTGGTGGCTGGACCTGCTGGAATGGGGACGACGCAGTCCCTATGGCGAATTCTTCGACATCCAGTGGCATTCGCCGGACCCGCTGCTCGAAGGCCAGTTGCTGATGCCGTTTCTCGGCAGCGACTATGGCGTCGCCCTGCAGGACGGCGCGCTGCCCCTGCGTTTCGACGCCGGACGCGGCAGTTTCCATGTCGAGCATTACCAGCACCACTTTCCGATCTGCCCCAGGGACTATGGGCAGATTCTCGCCGACCTGCCGGGCCTGGACGATCTGGCCGCGCGCTTCAAGGCCCTCAATACCCTGCCTGATGCCTATACCCAGGCCCGGCAACTGCGCGCCGAACTGGCCAGCCGCACGGACAGCCACCCGGCACTCCTGGCCAGCCTGGACCGCTACGACTCCCGTGAGCCGGAAGGCTTCCAGCGCCTGCACCGCTTGCTCGAACGCCAGCACTACCGCCTTGCCAGTTGGCGCACCGCGGGCGACGACATCAACTGGCGGCGCTTTTTCGATGTCAACGAGCTGGGCGGCCTGCGCGTCGAACGCCCGGCGGTCTTCGAGGCCACACACCAGAAGATCTTCCAGCTGATCGGCGACGGCCTGGTGGATGGCCTGCGGATCGACCATATCGACGGCCTCGCCGATCCCCGGGGTTACTGCCGCCGGTTACGGCGACGGGTCGATGCCCTGGCACCGGGAAGGCACTTGCCGATCCATGTCGAGAAGATCCTCGGCCAGGGTGAAACCCTGCACCGCGACTGGCAGGTCGACGGCACCACCGGCTATGAGTTCATGAACCAGTTGTCGCTGTTGCAGCACGACGCCGCTGGCGCCGAACCGCTGGGCGAACTCTGGAGCCGTCTCAGCGAGCGCCCCGCCGAGTTCGCCCAGGAAGCGCGGCTGGCGCGCCAGCAGATGCTCAACGGTTCGCTGGCCGGCGACTTCGAAAGCGTCGCCCAGGCGCTGCTGCAGGTGGCCCGCGACAACCTGATGAGCCGTGACCTGACCCTGGGTGCGATCCGCCGCGCCTTGCACGAACTGATCGTGCATTTCCCGGTATACCGGACCTATATCAACGCCTGCGGCCGACCGGCCGAGGACGAGCGGTTTTTCCAGCTGGCCCTGGCCGGCGCCCGCACGACCCTCGGCGAAGCCGACTGGCCGGTACTCGACTACCTGCAACAGTGGCTGGGGGGCCAGCGCTGGCGTGAACGGGCACCGGGTCGCGAACGCAAGCTGCTCAAGCACGCCTGCGTGCGCTTTCAGCAACTGACCTCGCCGACCGCCGCCAAGGCCGTGGAGGACACCGCGTTCTATCGCTCGGCGGTACTGCTCTCGCGCAACGACGTGGGCTTCTCCACCGAGCAGTTCAGTGCGCCCGTGGAAGATTTCCACCAGGCCAATCGCCAGCGCCTGCGGGACTTTCCCGACAACCTGCTGACCACCGCCACCCACGACCACAAGCGTGGTGAAGACAGTCGTGCACGACTGGCGGTCCTGAGCGAATGCAGTGCGACCTATGTCGGCTGGATCGAACAATGGCGCGAGCAGGCGACAGCCTTGCGCGATGATCCGGCAGCGCCCTCGGCGGGCGACGAACTGATGCTCTACCAGGCCCTGATCGGCAGTTGGCCGCTGGACCTTGCGGTCGACGATCCGGCCGCCTTGCGCCATTACGCCGAACGCCTGCGGCAATGGCAACGCAAGGCCTTGCGCGAAGCCAAGTTGCACAGCAGCTGGAGCGCGCCGAACGAGGCCTATGAAAACGCCTGCCACGCCTTTCTCGACCTCCTGCTGCTCAAGCCCGAGGGCCTGGCATTGCGCAGCGCCATCGCTGCCGCGGTGCAGTTCATCGGCGTCGCCGGCGCACTCAACGGCCTGGCCCAATGTTTGCTGCGAATGACCGTGCCGGGGCTGCCGGACCTGTACCAGGGCAATGAGTTCTGGGACTTCAGCCTGGTGGACCCGGACAACCGACGGCCCGTGGATTTCGCCGCTCGGCAGGCCGCATTGCAAACGTCGACAGACTCGCAGGCACTGCTCGGCGACTGGCGCAGCGGCCGGATCAAGCAGGCATTGATCGCCCGCACCCTGGCACTACGGGCCCGCCACGCCGGCCTGTTCAGTCGTGGCGATTATCAACCGCTGCCAGTGTCCGGCGAACACGCAGGGAAGGTGTTGGCGTTCAGTCGCGGGACAGCGACACAAACGGCCATTGTGATCGTGCCAAGGCTGGCACTGTCGCTGTTGGCCGGTGCCGATCGGCCATGGGTCGCGGCACCGGTTTGGGGCGATACACGGGTCAGACTGCCGTTTACCGCACCGACCGGCAAACTAAAGGGACTTTTTTCAACGTGCGCAGTCACACCCCATAGGGAGCTGATGGTCGGCGACGCGCTGGGAGACTTCCCGGTCAATCTCTTTATCCAACCTTGAGTTCAGTTCAGGAGCATGGCGATGAGTACCGACGAAAAACGCATCCGTGAATTTGCCTATCAGATCTGGCAATCGGAGGGACAACCCGAGGGCCAGGAAGCCCGCCACTGGGAAATGGCCCGCAAGCTGGCCGAAGCCGAAGCCCTGGCCCCGAGCAAACCGGCAAGCGCCAAGGCCAGGCCGAAAGTGACGACCACCACCAAGCCCGCCGCCAAGCCGGCGCTGAAAGCCGCGGCCAAACCGGCGACCAAGGCAGTCGAGCCTGCCGTGAAAAAACCTCGCGCCCCACGCAAACCACCGGCCAGCTAAGCGCTGCAATAGTGATCGTTAGTGATCATTCCCACGCTCCGAGTGGGAATGCATCCCGTGACGCTCCGCGTCACAAAGCGGACGCAGAGCGTCCCAAGAGGCATTCCTTTGCTGCGCGTGGGAACGATCATCCGTCAATCGCAGGAGCACCACATGACCCATCCCAAGAAAACCACGCCGACACCTGAAGGCGAAGCCTCGCGCATCCGCGAGGGCCTGCCCTTCCCGCTCGGCGCCACCTGGGATGGCCTGGGGGTCAATTTCGCGCTGTTTTCCGCCCACGCCACCAAGGTCGAACTCTGTCTGTTCGACGCCACTGGCGAAGTCGAGCTGGAGCGCATCGAACTGCCCGAATACACCGACGAGATCTATCACGGCTACCTGCCCGACGCCCATCCGGGGCTGATCTACGGCTACCGGGTGCATGGTCCCTACGACCCGAAGAACGGCCATCGTTTCAACCCCAACAAGCTGCTGATCGACCCCTACGCCAAGCAACTGGTCGGCCAGCTCAAATGGTCCGAGGCACTGTTCGGCTACACCATCGGCCATCCGGACGCCGACCTCAGTTTCGACGAGCGCGACAGCGCGCCCTTCGTCCCCAAGAGCAAGGTCATCGACCCCGCCCACACCTGGGGCCAGGACCAGCGCGTCAGCGTGCCCTGGGACCGCACGATCATCTACGAAACCCATGTGCGCGGCATCAGCATGCGCCATCCCTCCGTACCCGAGGCGGTACGCGGCACCTTTGCCGGGTTGATGGTCGATGACGTCCTGGAGCATATCCGCAAGCTGGGTGTCTCTTCGGTGGAACTGCTGCCGATCCATGCCTTCGTCAATGACCAGCATCTGCTGCACAAGGGCATGACCAACTACTGGGGCTACAACAGCATCGCCTTCTTCGCCCCGGATCCGCGCTACCTGGCCAGCGGCAAGATCGCCGAGTTCAAGGAGATGGTCGCGCACCTGCACGAGGCCGGCCTGGAAGTGCTCCTCGACGTGGTCTACAACCACACCGCCGAAGGTAACGAGCAAGGTCCGACGCTGTCCATGCGCGGTATCGACAACGCCTCCTACTACCGCTTGATGCCCGACGACAAGCGTTTCTATATCAACGACTCGGGCACCGGCAACACCCTGGACCTGAGCCATCCGTGCGTGCTGCAGATGGTCACCGACTCGCTGCGCTACTGGGCCACGGAAATGCACGTGGACGGCTTCCGCTTCGACCTGGCGACCATTCTCGGGCGCTATCACGACGGTTTCGACGAGCGTCACAGTTTCCTCGTCGCCTGCCGCCAGGACCCGGTGCTGCGCCAGGTCAAGCTGATCGCCGAGCCCTGGGACTGCGGCCCCGGTGGTTATCAGGTCGGCGGCTTCCCACCGGGCTGGGTCGAATGGAACGATCGCTTCCGCGACACCGTGCGCGCCTTCTGGAAAGGCGACGATGGTCAGCTCGCCGACTTCGCCGGGCGCATGACCGCCTCCGGCGAACTGTTCAACCAGCGTGGCCGGCGCCCCTACACCTCGGTCAACTTCATCACCGCCCACGATGGTTTCACCCTGCACGACCTGGTGTCATACAACGACAAGCACAACGAGGCCAACGACGAAAACAACCAGGACGGCAGCAACAACAACCTGTCCTGGAACCACGGTGTCGAAGGCCCCACCGACGATCCGGCGATCAACGCCCTGCGTCTGCGCCAGATGCGCAACTTCTTCGCCACCCTGCTGCTGGCCCAGGGCACGCCGATGATCGTCGCCGGCGACGAGTTCGCCCGTACCCAGCACGGCAACAACAACGCCTACTGCCAGGACAGTGAAATCGGCTGGGTCAACTGGGACCTGGACGACGACGGCAAGTCCCTGCTGCGCTTCGTCAAGCGCCTGGTCAAGCTGCGCCTGGCCTATCCGATCCTGCGCCGGGGGCGCTTCCTGGTGGGCAACTACAACGAGGCCATTGGCGTCAAGGACGTCACCTGGCTGGCCCCGGACGGCAATGAAATGACCACCGAGCAATGGCACGACGGTCATGGCCGCTGCCTGGGCATGCTGCTCGACGGCCGGGCCCAGGTTTCCGGCATCCGCCGCGCCGGTGCCGATGCCACCTTGCTGATCGCGGTCAATGCCCACCATGACGGGGTCAATTTCCGCCTGCCCGAAGTCCCGCAAGGCATGTACTGGACCTGCATGGTCGATACCAACGACGCGGCGATCAAGGGTCAGGAGCGCTTCGCCTTCGACAGCGAATACACCCTGACCGGACGCTCGCTGGTGATGTTCGAATTGCAACGCGATGACGAAGACTGAGGAGTCGGCGAATCCGTAACAATAAAAGTCGCATTTCGAACAACTTGAGCGATACTTGCCGTCGGCGCTCCAGGATCGGGGCGCCCGCACCTGCTGTTTGAATTGACGTGCACACCCCAACCACACAAGGACGTGGCCCCTATGAAACACCAATCCGCAGCCCGCAACGAGGCTGCGCCGCTGATCTGGAATGCTTCGCGGCAACTGGCCCGGGTGCCGAGCCTGAGCCTCAATCGCCTGGTCGAACCGGGCGCTCGGGTGGTGGTCATCGCCCCCCATCCCGGTGACGAAGTACACAGCTGTGGCGGCTTGCTGCAGATGCTCTCGACCCTCGAACACCCTCTGCAACTGATCTCCATCACCGATGGCAGCGGCACCTATCCGGGCTCGCGCATCTGGTCGGAACAACGCCTGAGCGTGGTCTGCCCACAGGAAACCGCCGAGGCCCTGCGTCGCCTGGGCATCGAACTGCACAGCCTGAAGTGGATTCGTGGCGGCTTCCGGCATGGCGCCCTGGAGCAACAGGAAGATGCGATCTACCAGTGCCTGCGACGCTACCTGCGCCCCGACGACGTGGTGTTCACCACCTGGCGCGAAGATGGCGATGCCGACCATGACGCGGTCGGCCGCGCCAGCGCCAGGGCCTGTACCGCCACCGGTGCGCGCCTGGTCGAACTGCCGGTCTGGGCCTGGTTCCGGCCACTGCGTGACGAAGGCCTGATCCCCTGGCACCGGGCCCGCAAGGTACGCGTCGACACCTGGGGCGTGGCGCGCAAGCTGCACGCGATCCATGCCTATCACAGCCAGTTGCAGGGCGACCCCGAGCGGGGCATCCAGCCGATCCTGATGCCCGCGTTGATCGAACGGGCGCGGCAACCCTTCGAGATGGTGTTCATCTGAGCAAGACGGGCCGAAATGAGCGCTTTTCAGGCCCGTTCAGAATCAACGGTAACAACTTAAATAACCGAATGATCAATAGGTTGTAAATCCTGATTCAGCCTGTCTGTTTATTCGCTATTTTCTTGACGCAACCCCACACCTCTCCTTAGCTACAAGTGACTATCCCCGGTTTTAAAACCCAAGGGACAAGCCCTCGGATGCCCGCCTGGCGCGGGTCGCCGAGGGTTTGCCCCGATGATTTCGGCCGCCCCTCGTTCGGGGGTAGGAGAGGCACCAGTGCAGGTATCTATGCGACAGCAAGGAACACCCGATGAAAACGTTCATGACCCACCCTACCCTGAGGACGATGGTTAATATGGCTTCGACTTCCCTCCTGCTGTGTTCCGCCCTGGAACTGCAGGCGGCCCCAGCCGAGGACGATCCGCAGGCCTGGCTTGCCAACAACACGCCCACCCTGTTGCGTTCCGGCCAGCCATTGACGCTGGATAACAGCGAGCGCCTGCCCGGCTCGCGGTTTGCAGCCATCGTGGCGAACAACGGCAATCCCGAAGCCTACAGCGGATTCCGTGACAGGGCGTTGGGCGTAAACGAAACCGGCAACCTCGACCCGTTGTTTTCCGGAGCGTTTGGCGACTTGCTGATCATTCCCGGTGCCTATGCCAATCGCAGCGGCGGTCATACCCTCAGGACCGGTGTATTCACCGGGCAAAGCGGGCCACTGGACCCGGTCGACGGGTTTGTCATGGCTCCCCGCGATCCGCGTGCCGACGGTTTGAATGCCGCGGGCAACAATGTCGGGGCGTTCTGGAGTCTGACCGGACAACAGGGTTGGCACGTCAACCTCACTGCCATGAACAGCCAGGGCACGACCTATATCCGCTCGGCCCAGGGCACCCTGCAAGGCACGTCCTCCAGGGGTCGGACGTTTTCGCTGGAAGGTGGATTCCCCATAGGCCTGGGCAACAACTGGGTCATAGAACCCCAGGCACAACTGGTCAACCAGCAAGTCAGCGGGAATAACGCCGGCCTGACGGATGCATCCGCGGACCAGTCGCTCTGGAGCGGCAGGATCGGCGCCCGCCTCAAAGGCGCCTACGAGGTCCGCGGCCTGCCGGTGGAACCCTACCTGCGTACCAACTTCTGGCACACCTTCGGCAGTGGCAACACCTTGAGCCTGGAGCAGGTCGACAAGATCAGCAGCAGTCGCAACGCCTCCACCGTGGAGCTGGGGCTGGGCCTGGTGGCCCGGGTCTCGCCGACCGTCAGCCTGTATGTCAGCGCGGACTACAGCGGCACCTCCGACGACAATGGCTTGAACGGCATCATCGGCAATATCGGCGTGCGGATGCGTTGGTAAGCACTCGCGCCGGGCATCATTTGTGGCGAGCGGACTTGCCCGCTCGCCACGGGATCAGTCGCCTCAGCCTTGCGGCTGCAACATCAACACCGCCAGCGGTGGCAGGTTCAACACCAGAGACGTGGCCTGGCCATGGCTGGCGTGGTCTTCGGTGAAAGCCCCGCCACCATTGCCATAATTGGAGCCGGCATAGATCGCCGCATCGCTGTTGATCACCTCTTTCCACTGCCCGGCAAAGGGCACGCCGACCCGGTAGGCCTCGCGCGGCACCGGGGTGAAGTTGGCGACCACCAGCAGCGGCCGCCCCTCGCGGCTCCAGCGCAACCAGGCGTAGACACTGTTGGTGGCGTCATCGCCGATCAGCCACTGGAAGCCCTGGGGCGCATCGTCCTGGTCGTACAGCGCCGGCTCCTCGCGATAGAGCTGGTTGAGATCGCTGACCAGCTTCTGCACGCCCAGGTGCTCGGAATATTGCAGCAAGTACCAGTCCAGTTGCTGGTCGTGATTCCATTCGCGCCACTGGCCGAACTCACAGCCCATGAACAGCAGCTTCTTGCCCGGATGCGCCCACATGAAACTCAGGTAGGCGCGCAGGTTGGCGAACTTCTGCCAGCGGTCGCCGGGCATCTTGTCGATCAGCGAATGTTTGCCGTGCACCACCTCATCATGGGAAATCGGCAGGATGAAACGCTCGGACCAGGCGTACACCAGGCCGAAGCTCAGCTCGTTATGGTGGTGCGCGCGGTACACCGGGTCCTGCTGGATGTAATGCAGCGAGTCATGCATCCAGCCCATGTTCCACTTGTAGGCGAAACCCAGGCCGCCCTGCTGGGTGCCCTGGCTGACTCCCGGCCAGGCCGTGGACTCCTCGGCGATAACCAGGGCGCCCGGTGCTTCCAGGGCCACCACATCGTTGAGATGGCGCAGGAAGTCGATGGCCTCGAGGTTCTCGCGGCCGCCGTGGCGATTGGGCACCCACTCCCCGGCCTGGCGCGAATAGTCGCGGTAGAGCATCGACGCCACCGCATCCACCCGCAGCCCGTCGACATGGAAATGCTTGAGCCAGTGCAGCGCCGAAGCCAGCATGAAACCGTGCACCTCGGTGCGCCCCAGGTTGTAGATCAGCGTGTCCCAATCCTGGTGAAAGCCTTCCAGCGGGTTGCCATACTCGTACAGCGCCGTGCCGTCGAACTGCGCCAGGCCATGGGTATCGGTGGGAAAATGCGCCGGCACCCAGTCGAGGATCACGCCGATACCGGCCTGGTGGCAGGCGTTGACGAAGGCGGCGAATTCGTCCGGCGTGCCATACCGTGCACTGGGCGCGAATTGCGACAGCGGTTGATAGCCCCAGGAGCCGCCGAAGGGATGCTCCATGATCGGCATCAGTTCGATATGGGTGAAGCCCAGTTGCCGGACATAGGGGATCAGCCGCTCGGCCAGTTCGCCCCAGCTGTACTGACGGGACACCTCGCCCACCTCATCGATCTCGCACTGCCAGGAGCCGGCGTGCAGCTCATAGATCGACAGCGGTGCGTTCGGCCGTTGCCGTTCGCCACGGGCCTGCATCCATTCCTGGTCCTGCCAGTCGATGCGCAACGGCGAGGCCACCCGCGAGGCGGTATCCGGCGGCAACTGGGTCGCCAGGGCCACCGGGTCGGCCTTGAGCGGCAGGATCGTATCGGCGGCGAGGATCTCGTACTTGTAGGCCTCGCCCGGATGCAGGCGCGGGATAAAGATTTCCCAGACCCCGCTCGAATGACGCAGGCGCATCGGATGGCGACGGCCGTCCCAGATATTGAAATCGCCGACCACCGAAACCCGCCGGGCATTCGGTGCCCACACCGCGAAACGCACACCGTCGATGCCGTCGACCGTCATCACCTGGGCACCGAGACAACCGCTCAGGTCACGGTGATTGCCCTCGGCGAACAGGTACAGGTCCATCTCCCCCAGCAAGGGGCCGAAGCTGTAGGGGTCTTCGCAGATCTGCTCGCCACCGGCCCACTGGACACGCAGCAGGTAGGGCTGGCGATCCGCCAGGTGACCGACATACAAGCCAGGTACCGCGCTGCTGTCCAGGCTACCCAGCAGCTCCTCGCTGCCACGGGCAAGGACCTCGACGCTCAGGGCGCCCGGCAGGAACGCGCGGATAAACTGCCCATCCGCGCCGTCATCATGGGGACCGAGAATGGCAAACGGGTCCTGGTGTTCGGCGCGCACCAGCGCTTCGATATCGTGGCTGGCGGGTAACAGGCTGGCCTTCGTTTTACCTTGTTCCTTACTTGTACTCATTGCTGCTCTCCACCGGACAAGGATTTCACCTCACTCAACAACCCGCTCAAACCGTGCAATGGCACGGGGAGCCAGGCTGGACGGTTCTCCGCCTCATAGACAATTTCGTAGGCAGCCTTCTCCAGACTGAACAGGGCCAGAGCCGCTTCCGCGCCCGCCGGGTCCTGCCATGCATGAGCAAGACTAGTCGTTGCCTGCCGATATGCCCGGATAAAAGCCTTGCGCGAATCCTTCAGGTAGCGCTCGGCGACGCGCTGCAGCGCGGCCTGCGCCGCGGCCGAGGAGTCGGCGGCGTGAGAACGGTCGAGGGCCATTGCCGCGGCATAGTCGAACGAGCGCAGCACCCCGCTGACATCCTTGTACGGACTGTGCTTGCCCCGACGCTCCTGCAACGAACGCGCCGGTTCGCCTTCGAAGTCGATCAGGTAGGCATCGCCCTGTACCACCAGCACCTGCCCCAGGTGCAGGTCGCCATGCACGCGAATGCGCAAGCCGCCCCGCACCTGCGTGGCGAGGGCCTGGACATGGGCGACGATGGCTTTTTGCCGCGCGACCAGGTGCGTGACCAGGACCTGGTCCGCCGGCGCAAGTCGCGCCTGATGCTGTTCGAGCAATTGCAGGGCCCGGGTTAGCTGGCTGCCGATCTGCTTGCCCCAGGCCTGACTGTCCTTGGCGGTACTGACCTGGGCGCTGAAATCCGCGTTGGCGGTCGGCGCGGCCAACACCTCGTGCATCTCACCCAGGCGTTGACCCAGCAAACCGGCAAAATTCGCCAGTTCGTCGAGGGCATTGAACGGCTGCGGGTGCTCGACCGTGCCGTCGGCCAGTTCATCGCGGATCGCCCGCTCCAGGTTATTCTGCGTCCAGACCCAGGCATCGCCCTGGTTGTTGAGCAAGCCCTGGGCAATCATCAGCAGGCTTTCCCCACCGTCCTGATCACGGCGGACCACCGAACCCAGCAACGGCGAAATATGCTTGAAGCCGGCGGCACTCAGGTAGGCGCTCATTTCCAGTTCCGGATGAATCCCGGCGCTGACCTTGCGGATCAACTTGAGCATCACCCGCTCGCCCACCACCACCGAACTGTTGGACTGCTCGGCGGACAGGTAGCGCACCTCGGCATCCGCCGGCAGCGGCTGCGCCAGCAGTTCGGCGCTGGCCTGGAAGTGCAGCTCGCCCGCGCTGCCGCTCAGTACGCTGCCCGCCTGCAGGCCCTGGATCACTGCGCGCACAAAGCTTTCAAGGCTGAAGGCATCGGTGATCAGGCCGACCTGGCGCCCGCGACGGACCCGGGCCAACGCCAGTTGCTGGGGTAGCGCGGCATTGATCTGCTCTTCGGCCAGCAGGCCGAAAGGGATCTGGTAGCGACTGACCTGGCCGCCGACGGTCACCTCGACTTCGCTGAGCAGCACCGGCTGCTGCGCATCGCCGAAACGCAGGCCATAGTCCAGGTGCACCTGTTCGATGGCGGCATCCTTGTTGGCGAACCAGCGCCGCTTGGGCAACCACTCGGGCAACGAAACCTGCTCCAGGGTGGTGCGCGAAGGGGCTTCGAGCAATTCTTCGAGGCGTTTTTTCAGGACCAGGGTGGTGAAGTCCGGCAGGCTCTGGGGCGACTCCACATGCCAACTGGGCATCTGGCTCTCGGCCGCCAGGAGGAACCAGTAGAAACCATAGGGCGCCAGGGTCAGCAGGAAATTCAACTGGCCGATGGGCGGGAAGGCGTTACCCCCGAGCATCTCCACCGGCACTTTGCCGGCGAAGTGCGACAGGTCCAGCTCCGCCGCCTGGGCGGTACGCGAGACGTTGGCGACACACAGGATGATTTCGCTCTTGCCATCCGGCCCGGTGTATTCGCGGGTGTAGGCGAGAATCCGGCGGTTGGCCGGCGAAAGCATTTTCAGGCTGCCACGGCCGAAGGCCTTCTGCTGCTTGCGCACCGCCAGCAGGCGCCGGGTCCAGTTCAGCAATGAATGGGGATCGCCGGCCTGGGTCTCGACGTTCACCGACGGATAGCCGTAGAGCGGGTCCATGATCGGCGGCAATACCAGACTGGCCGGGTCGGCGCGGGAGAAACCGCCGTTGCGGTCGATGGACCACTGCATCGGCGTGCGTACGCCATCGCGGTCACCCAGGTAGATATTGTCGCCCATGCCGATTTCATCGCCGTAATACAGGGTGGGCGTGCCCGGCATCGACAGCAGCAGGCTGTTGAGCAGTTCGATCCGCCGACGATCACGCTCCATCAACGGCGCGAGGCGACGGCGGATACCGAGGTTGATCCGGGCGCGGCGGTCGGCGGCGTAGTGGTTCCACAGGTAGTCGCGCTCGCGGTCGGTGACCATCTCCAGGGTCAGCTCATCGTGGTTACGCAGGAAAATCGCCCACTGGCAGTTGGCGGGAATTTCCGGGGTCTGGCGCAGGATATCGGTGACCGGAAAGCGATCCTCCTGGGCCAGGGCCATGTACATGCGTGGCATCAACGGAAAGTGGAAGGCCATGTGGCACTCGTCGCCGTTGTCGCCCTTCTGGTCACCGAAATACAACTGAGTATCTTCCGGCCACTGGTTGGCCTCGGCCAGCAGCATGCGGTCGGGGTAATGGGCATCGATTTCGGCACGGATCCGCTTGAGCACCTGGTGGGTCTCGGGCAGGTTCTCGTTATTGGTGCCGTCGCGTTCGATCAGGTAGGGAATGGCGTCCAGGCGCAGGCCGTCGATACCCATGTCGAGCCAGTAGCGCATCACCGACAGCACCGCCTTCATGACTTGCGGGTTGTCGAAGTTCAGGTCCGGCTGGTGGGAGTAGAAACGGTGCCAGAAGTACTGGCCGGCGACCGGGTCCCAGGTCCAGTTGGACTTCTCGGTGTCGAGAAAGATGATCCGGGTCTCGTTGTACTTGTCGTCGGTATCGGACCACACGTAGAAGTCCCGGGCACTGGAGCCCGGCTTGGCCTTGCGGGCCCGCTGGAACCAGGGGTGCTGGTCGGAGGTGTGGTTGATCACCAGTTCGGTGATTACCCGCAGGCCACGCTTGTGCGCCTCGGTGATAAACCGCCGCGCATCGGCGAGGGTCCCGTAGTCGGGGTGGACCCCGCGATATTCGGCGATATCGTAGCCATCGTCGCGGCGTGGCGAGGGGTAGAACGGCAACAGCCAGATCGTGTTGACGCCGAGGTCGGCAATATAGTCGAGCTTGGCGATCAGGCCGGGAAAATCGCCGATGCCGTCGTTGTTCGAGTCGAAAAAGGACTTTACATGCACTTGATAGATGACCGCGTCCTTGTACCAGAGCGGGTCATTGATAAAGGTCGCTGGGCGGGATTTCTTCGCCATGGGTAACTCCTTAAATGGTGGCGAGGGGGCTTGCCCCCGCTCGGCGGCGCAGCCGTAGCCTGGATTCAGGGCCGCTTCGCAGCCCAGCGGGGGCTTGCCCCCTCGCCACAATCAGATCGTGGTGATCCGCCAGATGCCAAACGGCTGGTGCCAGGGTTCGATGCGCATCCACTGGGTCTTGCCGTGCCAGGTCCAGGTATGGCCATTCATCAGGTCTTCACCGCGGGTCGCGGCATCGTCGGGCAATCCGAACTCCCACAGCGGCAGTTCGAAATGCGCCTCCTGGGCGTTGTGCGGGTCAAGGCTGACCGCCACCAGGATGAAGCTCTTGCGGTCGGCGGTGCGTTTGCCGAAGTACAGGATGTTGTCGTTCCAGGCGTTGTAGACCTGCAACCCCAGGTGCGTCTGCAAGGCCGGGTGCTGGCGGCGGATACGGTTGAGCTGGGCGATCTCGGCAATGATGTTGCCCGGCGTATTGAAGTCCCGCGGGCGGATCTCGTACTTCTCCGAGTCCAGGTACTCTTCCTTGCCCGGCACCGGTGCCGATTCGCAGATCTCGAACCCCGAATACATGCCCCACAGGCCGGAGCCCATGGTCGCCAGCACCGCGCGGATAAGAAACCCGGCGCGACCCGACTCGTGCAGGAAGGCCGGGTTGATATCCGGGGTATTGACGAAGAAATTCGGCCGGTAGCACTCGCGCCAGGGCGACTGGTTCAGTTCGCTGAAGTAGCTCGCCAGCTCGGCCTTGGTGTTGCGCCAGGTGAAGTAGGTGTAGCTCTGGGAATAACCGACCTTGCCCAGGCGCGCCATCATCGCCGGCGTGGTGAAGGCCTCGGCGAGAAAGATCACTTCGGGATGACGGCCGCGAACATCGGCGATCAGCCATTGCCAGAAAGGCAGTGGTTTGGTGTGCGGGTTATCGACGCGAAAGATCTTCACGCCCTCCTCGACCCAGCCGACGACGATATCGCGCAGCTCGATCCACAGGCTGGGAATGGCCTCGGCCGCGTAGAAGTCAACGTTGACGATGTCCTGGTATTTCTTCGGCGGGTTCTCGGCGTATTTGATCGTGCCGTCCGGCCGCCAGTTGAACCAGCCGGGATGTTGCTGCAGCCAGGGATGGTCCTGGGAACACTGGATGGCGAAATCCAGGGCGATCTCCAGGCCGTGGTCGGCGGCGGCGGCCACCAGTCGGCGGAAATCCTCGCGGCTGCCCAACTGCGGATGAATCGCCTCGTGCCCGCCCTCTTCGCTACCGATGGCATAAGGGCTGCCCGGATCGTCGGGGCCGGCAGTCAGGGCATTGTTCGGGCCCTTGCGATGGCGTCGGCCGATGGGATGGATCGGCGGGAAGTACAACACGTCGAAGCCCATGTCACGGATCGCCGGCAAGCGCGCATGCACGTCATTGAAGGTGCCGTGGCGCGAGGCGCGATCGGTGACGGAACGCGGGAACAGCTCGTACCAGCTGGCGAACTGCGCCAGGCTGCGCTCGACTTCCAGGGGAAAATCATAGCTGCGGCTGAGATAGGCATGATGGTCCGCGAGACGCATCAGCACCGCCGTGGCCGGTTTGAGAAAACACTCGACCTGGCCGTCGTTGGACAGGTGCGACAGTTCCTCATGCAAAGCCGTCAGGCGTTGCACCAGATCGCCCTGACTGCGTTCGATGGCCTGGCGGACGTGTTCGCGGCCCTCCTGCAACTCCAGGTCGATCAGCACCCCGGCAACGAATTTCTTCTCCAGTTCGTAGCAAAAACTGCCGAACTGATCGATCCAGGCTTCGATCCGGTACACATAATGCCCCTGGCCACCGACCCGCAGCCGGCCCTGCCAGGCGTTATTACCCTGGTCGCTCATCACCGAGCGCTGCCAATCGGCCGCATCGGTGGCTTTCCAGGCCAGCATCACCGCCAGCTTGTCATGCCCATCGGTAAACACCTTGGCACTCACCGTGAGCTCCTGCCCGGCCACCGCCTTGACCGCGAACTGCCCGCCATCGACGGACGGCGTCACGTTCTCGATGGCGATGCGTGGCAGCAACAGCGCCTGGGACAACGGCAGGACTTCGGTGATTTCCTCGTCCAACGATTTATCAGCTGTCATCGAGCATCACTCCTTACGTCCTGTGGACGCTCTACCCTGCATGATCATGATTCGTCGCGGCTGGCTTCATCCTGAAAGGCCGCTCAAGTTCGGAGCCGGACGGCGCGTTAAAAGTTCAGACGGATATGCCGGCAACGTCCACTCGTCAAAAAAGTGCAGTCAAACGCGAACGCACAGGGTCCATCGCTACACACGGTGCCGGGCGCCCCACATGCTCGGACCACGCATAAAAGAGGCCACTTCATGAATATTCCGATTCCGGCGGAAACGCCCGATCCCAATATCGATAAACCGACCTTGCCGCCGACCGGGCCACAACCGATACCGGAGCAGGAACCGCCCGACACCACCCCGCCACCGAAGATCGACCCGCCGACCACCATGCCGCCGGTGATCGCGCAGCAAGCATAGACGCGGATGCGGGCTACGATTCGGGCGGCTGTTTTTCCAGCAGCCGCACGACCTTGGGCATCAGGCTGAACACCGCCAGGGCGAGGACGGTGCTCAGTACGGCCGTCGACTCGCGCCCCAGCCCCGCCGCCACGCCGATGGCGGCGGTCATCCACAAACCGGCGGCGGTGGTCAGTCCTTTGACGTGTTGGCCCTCCTCGTCGGCATGGCCCTTGAGGATCGTGCCGGCACCGAGGAAGCCAATGCCGGCGATCACCCCTTGCACCACCCGGCTCATCGCATCGGCCTGGGCGCCGGACATCTGCGGCACCAGCACAAACAGCGCCGCCCCCATCGCGACGAGCATGTGGGTGCGCACCCCCGCGGCCTTGCCCTTCTGCTCCCGCTCGAAGCCCAGCACCCCGCCGAGCAGGGCGGCAATCAACAGGCGCAAGGTGATGCGGGTCACCTGCTGGGCATCGCCGATATCGGCGAACTCGGCTTGCAACGTCGTCCATACGGTGTGCCACCAGGCTTCCATGATCCCGCCCTCTTTATGCTCGATAAGCGGTGGACACCCGCGCCAGTGCGCCGGTTCGGTCCATGACCGCTAATCGGCTGCAGCGAACGATGGCCGGCCCGGGAACCCTAATGCTTATCAGCCGGAGAAAAAGGAGAACACCATGCCCGTGAAGATCGATCTACGCAGCCAGACCTGCACCCTGGAAGGAGACCACATCGAGGTCCACGGTTCGGCCAAGGACGTGACCATCACCACTGATGACGCCCTGAGCATGTCCCGCGCGGAACTCGACGGCCAGTCGATCGTGATTACCGAAGCAGAAGCCGATGCGCTGACCGTCGCGGGTGCAGTCGATGGCCGCCACCATGTGAAGGCCACTTCCAGTGATTCGGTGATTTGATTGACCCGTGTCAGCGTGCCCGCCCTGCCCTTGTGCCAAGCAGCGGCGGGCACGCCAACCGTGGCGCAGCACGCGCTGGGACAAGGTGTCGCAGGCGCGCGCGCGCGGCCATCTGATCCGCTTTTTATTCAGATACCTGAGTCTGTTATGCATACAGTTCGCTCGGCATAGTGCCCTGGCCTGATGGAGGCTGATGAGCGACAGACCATGAGCGAACGAATCCCCGTCCAGATAGTTGAAACCTTCGAGCCTTTACACCCCGACCTGCAGCAGCCCAGGAAGATAAAGGCCAAGTCCAGCGACAACCTGATCCATACCCGCAGCTTCACCGGCCTGTTCCGCAACCTGCGCCTGAGTGGTGCAGGCTTCCTGTTCCTGCTGTTCTTCGGCACCGTCTGGCTGAACTGGGGCGGGCGCCAGGCGGTGCTGTGGGACCTGGCGAACAGCAAGTTCCATATCTTCGGCGCGACCTTCTGGCCCCAGGACTTCATCCTGCTCTCGGCGTTGCTGATCATCTGCGCCTTCGGCCTGTTCGCGATCACCGTGTTCGCCGGGCGGGTCTGGTGCGGCTATACCTGCCCGCAGAGCTCATGGACCTGGCTGTTCATGTGGTGCGAGAAAATCACCGAGGGCGAGCGCAACCAGCGGATCAAGCTGCAGGCCGCACCCTGGGGTCCGAACAAGCTGGCCCGGCGCGCCGCCAAGCACACCCTGTGGCTGGCCATCAGCCTGCTGACCGCACTGACCTTCGTCGGTTACTTCACGCCGATCCGGCCGCTGGTCCAGGAGCTGGCGACCTTGCAAATCGGCGGTGTCAGCCTGTTCTGGGTGCTGTTCTTCACCGGCGCCACCTATATCAACGCCGGCTGGCTGCGCGAAGCGGTGTGCATGCACATGTGCCCCTACGCGCGCTTCCAGAGCGTGATGTTCGACAAGGACACCCTGACCATCTCCTACGACGCCGCCCGTGGCGAGAATCGTGGCCCGCGCAAGCGTGAAGTGGCCCCGACCAGCGTCGGCCTCGGCGACTGCATCGACTGCCAGATGTGCGTGCAGGTCTGCCCCACCGGCATCGACATCCGTGACGGCCTGCAGATGGAATGCATCGGCTGCGCGGCGTGCATCGACGCCTGCGACTCGATCATGGACAAGATGGGTTATGCCCGTGGCCTGGTCAGCTACACCTCCGAGCACCAGTTGCAGGGCGGCAAGACCCATCTGCTGCGACCACGCCTGATCGGCTACAGCGCGGTGCTGCTGATCATGATCGGCGCGCTGGTGGTAGCGCTGGTGCAACGGCCGATGGTGTCACTGGACGTCAGCAAGGACCGTGGCCTGTTCCGCGAAAACAGCCAGGGGCAGATCGAGAATATCTACAGCCTCAAGGTCATCAACAAGACCCAGCAGCACCAGCAGTACCGCCTGGAACTGCTCGACAGCGAGGGTTTCCAGTTACAGGGCAAGACCGAACTGAGCCTGGCCGCCGGCGAGATCGCCGATTTCCCGGTGTCGGTAGCGATGACCACCGACAAACCGGCAAGCAGTTCCCAGGAACTCAACTTCCGGGTGATCGATGATGATGAGCCCGGCATCTACAGCGTGGCAAAAAGCCGCTTTGTCGCCCCGCTGAATCGCTGATGACATAGAATCCCCGGGCGCGAGAAGCCCCGGGAACGCCCCTCGAACAAGACTTGCGTGCCCGTATCGAATGAGCCAAGCCACCATGAAACGCTACGAGAAATTCGCCGACGATATCGCCGAACTGATCCGCTCCGGAGTCCTCGGGCCCGGACAACGGGTGCCGTCGGTGCGCTATGCCAGCCAGACCTACGGCGTCAGCCCGTCCACGGTGTTCCAGGCCTACTACCTGCTGGAGCGTCGCGGGCTGATTCGCGCCCGGCCGCGCTCGGGTTACTTCGTCAATACCCATGCACCGAGCCCGTTCTCGGAGCCGGTGATCAGCCACCAGGTCCACGAATCCACCAAGGTCGATGTCAGCGAGCTGGTGTTCTCGGTGCTCGACTCGATCAAGGACCCGAGCACCGTGCCCTTCGGCTCGGCCTTCCCCAGCCCGACGCTGTTTCCGCTGCAACGCCTGGCCCGCTCCCTGGCCAGCGCCAGCCGCGAGATGGACCCGCGCATGGTGGTCACCGATCTGTCGCCGGGCAATCCGCAACTGCGCCGGCAGATCGCCCTGCGCTACATGGTCGGCGGGCTGATGCTGCCCATGGAGGAGCTGCTGATCACCAACGGTGCCCTGGAAGCGCTGAACCTGTGCCTGCAAGCCGTCACCGAGCCCGGCGACCTGGTCGCCATCGAAGCCCCGGCGTTCTACGCCTGCCTGCAGATACTCGAGCGACTGAAACTCAAGGCGGTGGAAATCCCCGTGCACCCACGGGACGGCATCGACCTCGGCGTGCTGGCGCAGACTCTCGAACGCCACCCGATCAAGGCCGTGTGGTGCATGACCAGCTTCCAGAATCCCATGGGCGCGACCATGCCCGAGGCGAAGAAACAGGCACTGGTGGAACTGCTGCGCGGGCATCAGGTGCCGCTGATCGAGGACGATGTCTACGCCGAACTCTATTACGGCCAGCAGGCCCCGAAGCCGGCCAAGGCCTTCGACACCGAAGGCCTGGTGATGCACTGCGGTTCCTTCGCCAAGAGCCTGGCCCCCGGCTATCGCATCGGCTGGGTCGCGGCGGGACGCTACGCGCAGAAGATCGAACGGCTGAAGCTGATGACCTCGCTCTGTGCCTCGATGCCGGCCCAGGCGGCCATCGCCGACTACCTGCAACACGGCGGCTACGACCGCCATCTGCGCCGCCTGCGCTATGCCCTGGAAGAACAGCAAAGTGCCATGCTCGCGGCCATCGGCCGCTACTTCCCGGCACAGACCCGGGTCAGCCAACCGGCCGGCGGTTATTTCCTGTGGCTGGAACTGCCGGAACAGATGGACTCGCTGAAGCTGTTCCAGATTGCGCTGGCCCAAGGCATCAGCCTGGCCCCGGGACCGATTTTTTCGCCGACCCGACGCTTTCGCAATTGCATCCGCTTGAACTACGGCAGCCCGTGGAGCGAGGTGTCGGAGCACGCGATGGAAACCTTGGGGCGGATCGTGCGGTCGCTGCTGGACCAATGAGCACACGACCGCTGCAGGAGCCGGCTTGCCGGCGATGAAGCCCTTGAGCCTGGCGGTGTCTATCCGGACGCCATCGCCGGCAAGCCGGCTCCTACGGGGACCGCGTTCAAACGTCAGTCTTGATCGCGGTCGAGGGCCAATGCATCAGGTACGCCGCCCCCGTCACCCGGATCAGCGGATGGGGCACGACCTGGCATTCACCGACAATCCGGAAACCGTGGCGGGTGTAGAAGCGGCAGGCACCGCTGTTCATCGCATAGTCGATCAGGCTCAGGCCCTTGAGCCCGAGAGTCGCGCAGCGCTGGCGGGCCAGGTCGAGAAAGCGTGCGCCCAGTCCCTGGTTGCGCCAGCCTTCGTGCAGGGCCAGGCTGGAGATATACAGCGTATCGGGGATTTCCAGGTCGGCGTAGGGTGCCAGGACCGGATCGGTGGCCGGTGCCGGATCGGGGTCGTGCAGCATCGGGTAGCTGTGCAGCATGCCGATGACCTGGCCATCTGCCTGCGCCATCAAGCAGTTCTCATAGGAAAACTCCACGCCCTCGCGGCGGTAGCGGCGCTCGCCGACATCCAGCAGCGACTCGCCCTCCTCGGCGATCCGGCTCCAGATATAGTCGGCCGCCCCCTCCGAGGAAATCTGGAACAGCCGGGCGATCTCGCGGGCATCCGCGCGTAGCGCCGGACGGAAAGTGACGGTCATCGGGCAATCCTCTGTGACGGCTGAGCAAGTCAGCGCTGGCGGTGAATTTCAGCCGTCACATACTGAGGATATGGACATAACCCTGGGTGCACCGGAACGACACTCTGGCGACAAAAACCGACTCAGCGGCCGCCGGCCAGGTCGATAAAGGTCCCGGTGGCATAGGAAGCCTTGTCCGAAAGCAGCCAGATAATGCCCTCGGCCACTTCTTCGGCGCGGCCGCCACGGCCCATGGGAATCGCCGACTCCAGCTTGCTGACCCGGTCGGCATCGCCGCTCAGCGCATGGAAGCCGGTGTAGATGAAACCGGGGCGCACGGCGTTGACCCGGATGCCCTCGCCCGCGAGCTCCTTGGACAAGCCCGTGGTGAAGGTGTCGAGTGCGCCCTTGGAGGCGGCATAGTCGACGTACTCGTTGGCCGAACCGAGCCGCGCCGCCGCCGAGGACACGTTGACAATGTTGCCGCCCTGCCCGCCATGGCGTGGCGACATGCGCAACACCGCATGCTTGGCGCAGAGGATCGGGCCCAGCACGTTGGTCTTCAGGGTCTGCAGAATGCGGAATTCGGACATTTCATCGACCCGCGACTTGTGCCCGACGGTGCCGGCGTTGTTCACCAGCGCGGTGACCGGGCCAAGCTCGGCGTCCACCCGGCTGAACAGACGGATCACCTCGTCCTCGATACTGACATCCGCCCGCACCGTGATGGCCTGTGCACCCAGGGCCCGGACCTGCTCCAGCACCTCATGAGCGGCCGCGTCATCATTCATGTAGTTGATGCAGATCCGATAACCCTGCTGTGCCGCCAACAACGCAGTCGCCGCGCCGATACCACGGCTGCCGCCGGTGATGACGATGACTTTTTCCATTGAACCCTTCCCCTGCCGACTGGTAACCCCGTGCCCTCCAGAATAACCGTGCCAGGCGCGGTTTGTGTAGCCATCAAACGTCGTAGAGCCGATACAGGCGCTCACAGCGGGCCGCTCAGCCCAGTTCCCGCAGATAAATCCAGGGATAGATGCCCTGCTGGTGGCCGTCGTCGAACACCAGTTGCACGCCATAACCCTGGAGGTTGATCTCGACCAGGCGCACCTCGGCCGCGACCAGGTCGATACGGCCCTGCAAGCGCGCCGCCCGGCACTGCGCGCAGGGACACGCGGCACGCAACCGGGCATAAGCCAGGGGCTGCTGACCATCGGCCCAGGTCAACAGCAGGTGCCCCTCGCCGCGTACATTGCGCACCGCCAGGGGCTGCATCAGACGCCACCGACGCCCAGTTGGGCCAGGGCGATACGCACCGATTTGCGCACTTCCGGGTCACCGTCATGCTGCGCGGCCTGCAATGGCGCAACCGCCTCGCGCTGCCCCAGTTCGCCCAAAGCCAGGGCGGCTTCCTTGCGCAGGTTGCTGATGCTGTGACCGAGCAGCTCGATCAGCGCCGTCAGGGCGCCGACATGGCGCAGGCGCCCCAATGAACGCGCGGCGCGCAGGCGAACCTGCCAGTAGTCGTCGGCCAGCGCCGCCTCCAGGGCGGGACCGGCCTGCCCGAGACCGACCTTGCCCAGGGTGGTGGCCGCTTCTTCGCGAACCTGCCAGGCAGGGTCCAGCAAGGCCGACTGCAACGCCGGCAATACCGAAGGGTCACTGGCCAGGCCCAGGGCTCCGGCCGCCACACGGCGCACTTCCGGCTCGGGGTCGGCACTGGCCAGGCGCGCCAATGCCGGCAGCGCATCGAGTTGCTTGAGCCAGCCGAGAATCCCCACCGCTTCACGACGGACGCTGGCTTGCGGGTCCTGCAGGGCTTGCAGGGCGACGGGCGCGCTTTCGTCCAGGCGCAGCTCGCGCAAGGCCCTCAGGGCGCTGCTGCGGACAAACACATCGGGGTGAGCGGCCCATGGCAGGATCACGTGGCCGGCCTCTTCGGTCTTCAGCAGGCTGAGGCTCTGGGCCGCCGCCACCCGGACCTTGTGGTCCCAGTCGAGCAAGGCCTTGCACAGTGCACTGACCACCTGCGGTTCTTCCCAGGCTTCCAGCAGGCGCGCGGCCTCGGCGCGCACGTCGCCGTCCGGGTCGGCCTCAAGAGGCTGGATCAACCAGGGCAAGGCGTCCGGGTCTTCCAGGTCGGCCAGATCGATCAGGGCGATGCGGCGTACGCCGGCGTCTTCATGTTCCAGGCGCGGTTGCAGGTCGAGAATGTCGGGGTTGTCGCTGATCAGGTCGGTCATAGGGCAAATCGCGGTTGGGTGTTTTCAAGGGGCAGCCCGAGGGGAGTCAGGCGCGGTAGTTGACGACCATCCTGGTGCCGCAGCAGTTCCAGGCAATGGCGCTTGAGGCGGACGAATTCGGGGCTGGTCAGCAGTTCCGGCTGACGCGGCCGGGGAAAGCCCAGGCGCAGGTCTTCGATAAACCGGCCCGGACGCGGGCTCATCACCAGGATCCGGTCGGCCAGGAACAGCGCCTCGTCGATATCGTGGGTGACGAACACCACGGTGGTCTGGATCCGTCCCCAGATATCCAGCAGCAACGCCTGCATCTGGCTGCGGGTCTGGGCGTCGAGGGCACCGAAAGGCTCGTCCATCAGCAATAGCTTCGGCCGGTTGATCAACACCCGGGCGATCTCGACCCGTTGCTGCATGCCGCCGGACAACTGGCTCGGCCAGTGCCCGGCAAAGTCCTCCAGCCCGACCCAGCCGAGGAACTCGCGGGCCTGGCGCTGGCGTTCGGTCTTGCCGATGCCTTGCATCTTCAGACCGAAGGCAACGTTGTCCAGCACCCGTCGCCAGGGCAACAGGGTATGTTGCTGGAACACCATGCCCCTGCTCGGCGAGGGCCCGTCGACCGGCTGACCGTCGACCCGCAACGAACCGCCGCTGGGTGCCAGGTGGCCGGCCAGGACACCGAGCAGGGTCGACTTGCCACACCCGGACGGCCCGAGAATGCAGACGAACTCACCCGGCGTCACATCAAAGCTCAGCGCCTGCACCGCCTCGAAGGCGTCGGGGCCGCTACCCAGGTGAATCGACAGGTTCTCGATGGCGATCCGCCCCGCCGCGGCAAAACGTTCGGCGACACTCATCAGCGTTTCTCCTGCGGGCGGTACCAGGGCGTCAGCCGCGCCCCGAAACGTTTGACCAGGCCGCTGCTGGCCATGCCGAGCACGCCGATCAACAGCATGCCGACGATAATGTCCGCGTAGTTCTGCAAGGTGTAGGCCTCCCAGGTGTAGTAACCGATGCCCCATTGGCCGGAGATCATTTCCGCGGTCACCAGGCAGAACCACGACGTGCCCATGCCGATGGCCAGGCCGGTGACGATGCTCGGCGCGGCGCCGGGAATGATCACCTCCCACAGGATCGCCAGGCGCCCCGCCCCCAGGCTGCGGGCCGAGGCGATCAGGCGCCGGTCCACCGACTCGACGCCATGCACGGTATTGAGCAGGATCGGGAACAGCGCACCGGTGAAGGTGATAAAGATCATCGACAGTTCCGAAGACGGAAACATCAGGATCGCCAGGGGAATCCAGGCCACCGCCGGAATCGGTCGCAGCACCTCCAGCGGCGGCAGCAGCAGGTCCTCGGCCCACTTCGAGCGGCCAATGGCCAGGCCCAGCGCCACCGCCACCCATGCCGCCGCCAGATAGCCGCTGGCGACCCGGCCGAGACTGCTGAGCAGATGCCTGGGCAGTGCATGGGAGTTGAACAACGCCCACGCCGCCTGTACCACCTCGACCGGCGACGGTACGTTGCGAAAGGTCACCAGTCCCAGGTCAAGATGCATGCGCGCCGCCACCTGCCAGGCTCCCAGGCAGAGCAATAATGAAGCGAGGCGCAGACTCCAGCGGCGCCCGAGATCGACAGACCAGCGACTCATGCCTTCACCTCAACGCTGGGCCAGGGCCTGGCGGCTGGCATCGGCGAAATCCCGTACCTCACCGCCATGGGCCTGGGCGAACTGCCGGGCTTGTTCCTTGAGCAGGAAAGCGTTGAGCCGGCCCTTGGCATCGCTGACAAACCAGGCTTGCGGGGCGAGCATCTTGATCCCGCTGTCGCTGGCCTGGGCATAGACCGCGCGCACGTCCCTGCCGGCCTTCTTCAGGTTCGCCAGGTCGCTCAGGGCCGCCTCGGGCGAGGCATAGCTGCGTACTTTCGGTTCACCCTTGAGCCAGATCTGCGCGACTTGCTTCGGATCGGTGATCGGCTTGCCGCTCAGCGCATCGTTGGCCACCAGCGGCTGCTGGGCGTAGTTGGCCAGTTGCTTGTCGTAGTCGAGACCAGACGCCTTGAAGGCTTCGCGAATGAAGTGATCATCGATAAAGGTGTCGGTATTGAGTCCCCGGTCGGCCTTCTTCAACAACTTCAGGGTGTCGATGGCCGTGGCAACGGCCTTGCGGTACTCGGGTTTCCAGGTCAGGTCGCGGGTCTGCAGACCCAGCGGGCCATGGAACAGGTAATTGACCTCGGCCTCGACCCCGGCGACCTTCTCGATCAGTTCGCTGTACTTTTCCGGATCGGCCGCGAGCAACTGGTTGGCTTCGATACTGGCGCGCAGGTAGGCGACGACGATTTCCGGGTAGCGCCTGGCGTAATCGCTGTCCACCAGTGCGCCATGGAAGGTCGGCGCCTTGGCCTGGGAACCGTCATAGATCTTGCGGGCAAAACCGCGGTTCTCGAACAGTTCGGCGAACGGCACGAAATCGGCGTGGGCGGCGATCTTGTTGGCCTGCAAGGCGGAGCCGGCGACTTCCGGCGGCTGGGCGATCACTGTCACGTCCTTGTCCGGGTCCCAACCCTGCGCCGCGATGGCCCGCAGCAACATGCCGTGGGCGGTCGAGGCGAAAGGCACGGAAATCGTCTGGCCCTTGAGTTCACTGAACGACTGCACCGGCGAGTCCTTGGGCACCACGACGCCGTTGCCACTGCCGTCGATGCTGCCCGACAGCACACTGATAAACAGGCTGTGCTTGCCCGCCGCCTCATGGGCCACGCCATTGAGCGCACCGGGGAAATCGGCCATGGCGCCGAAGTCGAGTTTGCCGGCGACCATTTCATTGGTCAGCGGCGCGCCGCTGGTGAAGTTCTTCCACTGGATATCGTACCGGGCGTCCTTGTAGGCGCCGTCCTTGGGCAGGTACTTGTCGAGCAGCCCGAGCTCGCGGATCAACAGGCCGCCGGCGGCGCAGTTGATGGTGCTGTCCTGGGTGCCGATGGCGATACGGATAGTCTCGGCCTGGACGCCAAAGGCGCTCAGGGCCAGAGCCAGGCCGGCAAGAGTGATGCGTGCACGCATGGGTGTTTCCCCTCGAATCATGAAAGATGGAGTCGTCTCCGCCGCCGGGACCCGGGGTGGGAAACGAGGGGTGCTGGATCAGGCGTCCGGTGGTTGGCCGGTGGCGTTTTTTCTTATGAGTCTCATGGGTGTGGCGTTTGCCGGCTCAGCGCAGCAGGTAGGGAATCTCCACCTTCACCGCACCGGTCGGGCAGTCCTTTTCACAAGGCATGCAGTACCAGCACTCATCGAAGGCCATATAGGCTTTCTGGGTCGCCGGGTTGATCGCCAGCAGGTCCATCGGGCAGACATCGACGCAGACGGTGCAGCCCTTGTGGGCGATGCATTTGTCCTCATCGACGGTGACCGGCGCATTGCTGCGAAAGAATATTTCCTGGGGCTGGAAGGCCATGGCACGGTGTCCTCTATATTCTTGTTAACAGTCGCTCAACCTGAAGAGATGCATTCCTTGTGGGAGCCGGCTTGCTGGCGATAGCGGTGGATCAGGTCAGGAAGTTTCAGCTGACAGACCGCTATCACCAGCAAGCCGGCTCCTACAGGTTGCGTGTTTCAGGCCGCTTCGTTGGCGACCCGCAAACGGTTGTAGGCTTGTTGCTCATCGGCATCGAGCGCGATCAGATAAGGTTCGACCGGCCTCTTGAAGCTGACCATCCGCCCGTCTTCATCCTTCTTCAGATGGCAATGGCAGAACCACTCGGCGTCATTGCGCAACGGATAATCGACCCGGTGGTGGTACAGGCCCCAGCGGCTTTCCTTGCGAAACAGCGAGGCACGGGCGGCCATTTCCGCGCAGTCGCGAATCACCGAGACTTCCAGGGCACGCATCAACTCATGGGGGTTGCCGGCCTTCATCTGGTCGAGGTCGGCCTCGATGGCGGCGAAACGTTCCAGGCCGATTTCCATCTTTTTCGTGACCTTGGGCGGCTGCAGGTAATCGTTGACGAAGCGCCGCAGCTTGTACTCGACCTGAGCCGGCGGCAGGCCGTGTTCGCGCTGCAACGGCGCATAGACACGGGCCTTTTCCCGAGCGATCTGCTCGGCGTCCAGCGCGGTGAAATCGCGTCCGGCAACATAATCGGCGGCGTTGAAGCCGGCGAACCAGCCATAGGTGAACGCGCCGAGCATGTAGTTGTGCGGCACGGCGGCCATGTCACCGGCCGAGTAGAGGCCCTTGACCGAGGTTTCCGCCCGTTCGTTGACCCATACACCCGAGGCGCTGTGACCGCTGCAAAAGCCGATCTCGGAGATATGCATCTCGACCATCTGCTGGCGGTAGTCGGTGCCGCGCCCGGCATGGAACTGGCCGCGGCTGGGACGTTCGTTGCTGTGCAGGATTTCCTCGATGTTCTGGATGGTTTCCTCGGCCAGGTGATCGAGCTTGAGAAATACCGGACCGTTGCCGCCTTCGAGTTCCTGATGGAACTCCCACATCATCTGGCCGCTCCAGTAGTCGCACTCGATAAAGCGTTCGCCCTTGTTGTTGGCGGTGTAGCCACCCAGCGGACCGGTGACGTAGGCACACGCCGGGCCGTTGTAGTCCTTGATCAGCGGGTTGATCTGGAAGCACTCCAGGTTCGCCAGTTCCGCCCCGGCGTGATAGGCCATGGCGTAGCCGTCGCCGGCATTGGTCGGGTTCTCGTAGGTGCCCATCAGGTAACCCGAGGCCGGCAGGCCCAGGCGGCCGGCGGCGCCGCAGCAGAGAATCACCGCCTTGGCCTTGATCACATGGAAGTCGGCGGTGCGGCAATCGAAGCCCATGACGCCGTTCACCGTGCCTTCGGCATCGGTCAGCAGGCGGGTCGAGATCAGCCGGTTGGTGATCTGCACCCGGGCGCGCTTGAGCTGGCGATAGAGCACCTTCTTGATGTCGTGGCCCTCGGGCATCGGCAACACATAGGCGCCCATGTGATGGACCTTCTTCACCGCGTAGTCGCCGGTCTCGTCCTTCTCGAACTTGACGCCCCAACGGTCCAGTTGCCGGATGGTTTCATAGCTGTATTCGGCGTAGGCCAGCACCGCGGCCTGATTGACCACGCCATCGTTGGCGACGGTGATTTCCTTGGTGTACTGCTCCGGCGTGGCGTGGCCCGGAATCACCGCATTGTTCAGGCCGTCCATGCCCATGCTGATGGCGCCGCTGCGCTTGACGTTGGCCTTGTCGATCAGCAGCACACGCAGGTCGCGGTTCTTTTCCTTGGCCTTGATCGCCGCCATCGGCCCGGCAGTGCCGCCGCCGATGACCACGATGTCGTATTCCTGTTCAAGGGTATTGATCGGGCTCATGGGCGCGCGTCCTTCTGACGGTCGATACGCAGGCGGTACTGGAAGGAGTCGCCACGGTAGTAGAGGTATTCGAAATCCAGCGGAGCGCCTTCGGCATCGTGGGTCAGGCGCTCGATGCGCATGATCGGCGCCCCCTCCTCCACGTCCAGGGCCAGGCCCAGCTCGGCGTCGGCGAGCACCGCGTCGACAGCCAGGTCGGCGTGGCCGAGAGCAATCCCGCAATCGTTTTCCAGGATCAGGAAGATGTCGCGGGTGGCCAGGTCGGCCTTTTCCAGCTTCTCGCCGACGCTGTGGGGCAGATAGGTGATTTCCAGGGACACCGGCTCGCGGTTGATCAGGCGTACCCGCTTGATTTCGCTGACCAGGCTGCCCTCGGGCAGCGCCAGGCGCTCGGCAACCCGCGCCGAAGCCGCCACCTGCTTGAAGCTGCGCACGCGGTTGAGCACTTCGTAGCCCATCTGCGTCACCGACTCGGCCAGGCCCTGCAGGGTAGAGACGTTCTGAAACGCCTTGGGCCTGGCGACAAAAGTGCCCTTGCCGTGGATCTTGAAGATCAGCCCTTCCTTCTGCAGATCCCCCAGGGCCTGGCGCACGGTGATGCGACTGACCCCGAAGGACTGGCCCAGGTCGTTCTCCGAGGGCATCCGCGCCAGGGGCGGATAGGTGCCGTCAAGGATGCGCGTACGCAGCAAGTCCTTGAGCTGGCTGTAGAGCGGGACGGGAGACAGTGGAAGCAGTTGCGCCATGGGTTGATCCTAACTTGTTATAACAAGATATGGCGTGAACGATATAGGAAATAACCACCGTGAATAAAATACCCAAAGGGAATAACGTTAGAAGTAATAAAGGAACGTCCGGCCCTTGTGGACCGGACACTTCCTCAATGAATGCTCAGGCTGCGAACCCGGCTGGTGGTCACGTTCACATGGAACAGCCGGCCCTGGCGGTCGGTGAAAATCCAGTCCGCACCACTCTGGCGTACACGCAGCGTCTGCTCCTCGGGCCAATCCAGGATTGCGCATAACTGCGAAAGGCCACGGTTCGCGAAGTGAAAGCGTAGTCGTTTGCCGTACACCGAAAACCCCATCACCAGCCATTGTTCGTCGGCGTATACGCGGGCTTGCGTATCCTCGGTGATCTCGGGAAAACGAAAGCGCCGCAGGCGACTCTGGCCGTTGATCACCAGTTCCTGCTGGTCGTCGGCCGGTGACTCGAACCAGCATTCGATGCATTCGCCCAGGCAGTACAACTGCCAGGAGATACTCGCCCGGATCGGCTTCGGTTGCGGATCGCGGGACTTCAACCGGCGCTCGGGCAGGCCGTAGGTCCACTGCTCCAGCGTGTTATCAGGCAACCGCAACAGCCAGTACTCATGATCCGCCGTGACATCGAGGGACACCAGGGGACCGGGTAGATCGCCGACATGCCAGAGCGTGGCAAAGTCCCTGTCGATATCCACCACCCTGACCTGTCCGTGGGTCACGACGGTCCAGGCCACGCCATCGAAACGCCTGGCAAAAAGCGCCAGGGGCAGAACACCCAGGTCCGTCGCGGTACCGGTCACCAGGTCAAGCTTGCTGATGCGCCACACCGAATCGCGCTGTATCAGTGCCAGGGCAACCCGGCAATTGTTGCCGATCACCAGGTGACTGGCCGGTACGATGAAACGCTGGCCGATGCTACCCAGGCGGTCCACCACCGCCACCCCCGACTCGCCCAGTGCCACCAGGTAATTGTCGTCACGCAGCGATACGGCGTCGTACAGCGCATAGCTGCCCGGCGACGGTGCCGACCAGTGCGGCAGGGGAATCACCGGATGCAATGCCTTTGATTGATTCGGGGGGACGACCCCAGAGGGCATATCGAGCTTGAGCAATCCGTCACCGCTGAGCTTCACCAGGGCGCCCAGGTCCCTTGCCGTCACTCCGGGATGGCCGCCGGCATGATCGGCCAGCACCCCATGGACCATCGCCGCCGCTATCGACTGCACACTGGACGACGCCGGCGACACCCTGATCAGCTCGATGGCCAGGACGGCACGCTCGTCAGCACGCTCGATATCATCGCGCAACGCACGGATGTAAGACTCATAAACCGCCAGGGTGTCGGGCAGCAGTACCGCGCGCTTGACCAGCGCAGCCGCGGCCAGGGTGCCGCCAGCGGCCTCGGCGTTGAGCAGCCATTGCCGGGCCCGCTCGCGCTCCCCGGGCAGCGCCCAGATCACATCCACGGCGTCCAGCCAATCGCCCTGCCCCACCAGCATATCGGCCCACTCCAGGCGCAGGCGCTCAGCGGTTTGCGGCCATTGTGCCTGCAGGCCCAGGACGGCGTCGGCGAACGCACGATCACGGCGGGCCACCTGCAACGCCCGCTGCCAGTCGCCGGCCAGGCACAGCAGGCGCACAATCACCGCCGAGCGTGAATCCCAAGTCAACGCCAGTTCCGCCGCCTGCTGGTAGCGCTGGTGTTTTTCCAGATAGTCCAGGGCTTCCGGGCGCACGTGCAGCAGCTCGGCGAGGACATACACCGCTTCTTCAATCCGTCCCTGGCGATCGAGACGTTCGAAGGTCTGACGATAGAGCTTGCGCAGATGAGCCTGGAAATCCTCCGCCAGATTGAAGGTCAGCGCGGGTCCCCTGGCCTGGCCCATCTTGAGTTCATCCCGAGGCTTGGGCGCGCCAAAGGCCTGCCCGGCGGAAGGCTGGTCGCTGTCCAGGGGAATGGCATGGCGCAGGGCCTGGGCGATATCGCCTTGCTCGAACATATCGAGCATGCGCTGCATATAGGCCGCCTGGCGCCGATCCAGCAAGGTTTTCAACTGCGAGGCCATAGCCATCCGCCCCAGCCATTGACGCCAAAGCGATGGTTTGTCACGGTCGCGCGGCCTGCGCTCGGGAACCGCGGGGGCGTCTGCGTGTGCAGCCGCCGGGGCCTGGTGCTTGCGGGCCTGGGCCGCCAGGGCCTGGCGCTCGATCTCGATACGCCCGTACAGCGCACGTCGCAACAGCCACAGGATAAAGGTCAGCACTGCCGCCGAGAGAAAAAACCAGACCGGGTCGAAACCTCCACCGGTCGACGCCTCGGCCACTCGCATGGGCACGGCCTTGCCAGGCAAGACCGGCGGGGAAAGTACCGCGTTCTCCCAATAAATCACCAGTATCGCCACGACGGCCAGCCCCGGCATCAACCAGGTCCGTGCCGAGGACTTTTCCCGTGACTCACGGGAGTTGCCTGCCGCTGCAGCGCGCGCCTTGGGCTTGGTGGCAGCAGCCTTGAGCGCCTTGCTCATCACCTCGCGCTCGGCGCTGGGGGCACCGATCACATCGCCCAGTACCTGGTGAATATCCTGCGGCTCCCAGGCCTCCAGCACAGGTTCAGGCAGGACCTCACGGCAGTCGTAGGTTTCCAGCAAGCCATAGTGATCGATATCGAACCATTGGCCCGGTTGCAATTCGACCCCGTCAGCCAGGTTCAACGCCTGGACCCGGGCATCGCGGATCAACCAGAGATCCGCCAAGGGCAGCGCGCTGATTTCAGCCGGTTCGAGCCTTGCCGAACACAGTGCCCGCCCCTGGCGGACCAACGGCCAGGGCCTGAGACGGTCGCAGGCCATCGACGTGGCCGCCTTGAAGCACAGTACATCGCCCTCGGCAAAGCGGTAGGCACGAGCCCCCGGCTGCCAGTGCCGGACGATCTGCGCCTGACTCGCCGCTTCGTCGAACCAGTCACGGGGAAACCACAACGCATCGACCGGTTGCCAGCCGGCCAGCCCGGGACGCCGGATAGCCATCGCAAGGATTTCACTCATCGGACAGCTCCTTGCGGGCGGTCTGCATCTGTAGCCGAATCTGGCGTTCATTCACGTCGTAGACCACCAGTTCACGCGCTTCGGTGATCAGGGCCAATATCCCGGAAGCTGGGCAGAAGCTGATTTTCAGGATTCGCGAGGTCGCCGCATAGAGCGTCTCCGTCCTTTCGGAACCGACCAGAAGGACACCGGTGCCACCGCCTGTGCTGACCACCAGGGCGCACTGCCCGCTCGTGTTGTCATGAAACAGACCGATGGCCCGGTGACCTGGCATCAGTTCGATGCGGGTCATCGGCTGGGGATGGCTGCTGGGGGTAAACACTGTCCAGCGCTCCCGTTTGCCATGACCGTTCTGCACGGCACAGACCCCAAAACGACGACGCCAGAACGGCAGGAGGGAAAACAGTACCTGCGTCGCCTCGCGACCGTCGCCCAGGGCAAAGGGTTCGTAACGGGTGGCGTTGAGGGTGACGTGACGCACAGACAGTTGGCCCGCGCTGCGACTGGCATACACCAGCGTATCGTCATCAACCCGCACCATGCCCAGCACATCACGATCACGGTAGTGGGTGATATTCGCCGAAGAGCCCGACGCAGCGTCCTTCTCGGCCGCCATCCAGAACGCCAGGGTGCGATTGCTCGTCAACAGGAAGACCCGGCTGCTCTTGGCCGAGTGCAACCATACGACAGGCCGCAAGGTCGCCGTGGCGGCGGGCACCAGCAGTTCTTCCTGCGGCGGCCGGCTGGCCGGCGTCATGCGCGGTATCTGCCAGAAACGCAACTGGTCGCCCGCACTCAGGACCGCGCCGATTTGCCGGTTCTGAAAGGTCACCCCCAGTGGCGTCGCCTCGCGGGGCCAGAGTTGGCGAACCATCTTCGCGGCTTTCTTCTGCCCGATCCTCGGAATCGAGAACATCAGCACACCAGGATCATCGAGCAGGCGTACGGCTACATGAGATCCGGTACTGGAAATCATCGGCGGCAAGGTCAAGGCAATCCTGGCGGTCGTGGTCCTGTGGGCATCCACCGGCACAGAATGATCGAACTGCCCCTTGAGCAACCGCCTGGCCGCCGCCTCGTCGGGCAGCGGCAAGACAATCGGCCTGCCGCCCGAAGGCTGCATCTGCAGTTCCAGTGCCTGGCCGAACAGCCCCTGCCGGATCAGCAGGCGACGTGCCGAGCGGTCTTGCGAATCGGGCGCCACCGGCAGGCGCTGGCCCACCAGCCAGCACTCGCTCACCGACTCTTCCTGCTCGTCCAGGAACGCCTGCCAGCGCTGCCAATGCTGGTCGGTCGCCACCGCATGGGTGCGGGCATCGAGCAGGCGGCGCAGCTGCGACGACGAATGCAGGTCGAACAGCCCGGGTTCCTGTTGCAATACGCCCCAGCGGAACTGCGCTCCGTGCTCGCCCGCCCGCCGGGCCAGCAGGATCATCAGCGCCAGGTGGACCAGGCGTGCGCCCCCCAGTTGCAGGGGACCGGCATCGAACAGTACGACGATCAGCCGCGAGGCCTGTTGCGCCCGCAGTTGCGGCGCGAGAAACAGATGCTCGCCACTGGAGGCCCGGCGCAGGAACTCATCGGCAAACTCGTCGGCCAGCAGCCATTCACTGGTCAGCAGCCGCTCATAGGAGCCCCGCCGGCGCAGGTCGCCCAGACCATCCGGCTCCGGAACGCCGCCCTGTTGCGTCCCCCTGAAAGGCCCCAGCACGGGGCTGATGCAACCCAGCAAGGCACCGAGGGTCGGCACCAGTTCCGGGGCAAACCACTCCAGCCATTGGCGCCAGGGTTGCAAGGATTCGGGTAGTTGCATGACAGACCTATGGCACCGAACGACGACGGGGACGGGGACGGCTTGGAAGCAAAAGAACCGGCATGCCGCTAGCCCCAGTAGGTGTCGATGCGCGCCAACCACTCGGCGCTGACCGGCAGCAAGCGATCCAGCGGCACACAGGTTGCCGGTTGATGCCATACCAGCAGCGGCTGTCGATTGAACTTCGCCAGCAAGGCCTGGGCCAGCAGATCCAGCGCCGCATCCGGCTGCCATAGGCTTGGCAGCCAGAGCTGCGGGGCATGCTCGCAGGCGCAGGCGTAATCGACACCCGCGACCCAGGGTAGGCGCGATGCCTCGCCACCGACGATCAATACGTCACGATTGGCCGTGGCCTGGAGGCCCCGCCGCCGCTCGCCGCTCATCGACGACAGGTGTGCATGCAGTTGCCTGGCCACGGAGCCCCAGGCCACCGCGGCAACCGGAGGCGCGGGGTCGGGTTGTGCTGTCCAGCCCCAGGTCAACAGGGGGGATTGGCTCATGTCGCAGGCGTCAGTTGCTTGGCCAGCAGTCCTCTCAGGCCGAGCAGTTCGGGAGGCATGCTGTCCTGTGAAAAGTTCGCATCGATCTCGCGCAGTACCGCTTCGGACTCGGCCGGATCGAGCACCTGCCCGGAAGCCACGCGCATCAGGCAGTTGTGCGCGGTCTCCACCAGGCGACTGGCGCGGGACAGCGGTTGCAGCGTCGCCTCCTCGACGGCACTGAACAGGTTGCGATTACTCGACAGTTGCAGGACATCGCGCAGCACCTCACGGCCATGCTGCTGGGCTTCCCTGGTCGCCAGCGCATACAGCAGCGGCCACAGATCCGCCTCGCTGGCCTGCAGACGGCCACCGAGCAGCGCGGCGGCGGCAATCAGTCGCTGGGACTTGACGATGCGCCGGTCGGACAACTGGATGCCCGCCGCACGCAGGCGACGAATCGCGTTGGCCAGTGCCGGCCGCACCGTCTCCATGTCCACTTGCGGCAGTGCCTGGCTGAGAGTGTCGAGTTCACTCAGGCTCATCAATTGCCGAACCGGCAGCCGGTCCGATTGCCAGCCGCCACTGAGCAGCGCCTCGAGCTGGTTATCCGGGACCGCATCGACAAACAGATGCAACAGGAAACGGTCGCCGAACGCAGCCAGCGCTTCGTCGTCGGGCAAGCCGTTGGCGGCACCGACACAGATACGCAGCGGGCAGTTGATCTGGGTATGCCCACGACGGAAGCGGCGTTCGTTGAGCACGCCGAGCAAGGTATTGAGGATCGCCGTAGATCCGAGGAAGACCTCGTCGAGGAAGACGATATCAGCTTCCGGCAGCATGCCGCTGACATCGGTCTCGACCGTGCCTTCGCGCAGTTTCTTCAGGTCCACCGGGCCGAACAACTCCGACGGCTCGGTAAAGCGCCCCAGCAGGTACTCGAAATAGCGCCCGCCCATGGCCTGGGCCACGCGACGCACCACGGCGCTCTTGGCCGTTCCCGGCGGGCCGACCACCAGCAGATACTCCTGGGCCACGGCGGCCAGCACGATCAGCTCGGCCAACTGCTCACGTCCGATCAGTCCTTCGGTTGCCGCCCTGACACCCTGGCGAATGTGTTGCGCGGCTAGCTGTATGGCGGCCAACATACGACGGATCCTTCCCGGAACAAAAGTGCGGATCTTGCCTCAAACATCGCTGATAGCAAAGAGCCTTCACGCTTTTTCCTTGCTTCGACAGGCACCCGTGCAGTCGCCTCTATGGTTATGCGAAGAGGTTATTTAACCAAAGCCCTCCGCCTCTCATAAGCTCCACCCACCGGACCACCGGCCCCCCCCTTCTCACTGTTGCTCCTGCGAGGTGTTCATGGTCGCCCCGGTTCCCGGCATTACCCGTTCCCGTCTGTTGTTTTCAGTGCTGGCCGCCACATTGTCCCTGGCCGCTTCCTATGTCGACGCCAATGAAACCCTGCGCATCGGCTACCAGAAATCCTCGACCCTGATCACCTTGCTCAAGAGCCAGGGCACCCTGGAGAAAGCCCTGGCCAAGGAGCATATCGAGGTCAGCTGGCATGAGTTCCCCAGCGGCCTGCCGTTGCTCGAATCGTTGAATGTGGGCAACGTCGATATCAGTGCGGATGTCGCCGATACGGTGCCGGTGTTCGCCCAGGCGGCCCAGGCCAGACTGACCTACTTCGCCCAGGAGGCCGCGTCTCCCCAAGCCCAGGCGATCGTGGTCAGGAGCGATTCACCGATCAAGGCCCTGGGCGACCTCAAGGGCAAGAAGGTCGCGGTGACCAAGGCCGCCGGCAGCCATTACCTGCTGATCGCGGCGTTGACCAGAGCCGGCTTGAAGTTCAGCGATATCACCCCGGCCTACCTGACGCCCGCCGACGGCCGGGCCGCCTTCGAGAACGGCAAGGTCGATGCCTGGGTGACCTGGGAGCCCTTCCTCAGCAGCGTCCAGCGTCAACTGCCGACCCGCACCCTGGCCGACGGCCAGGGCCTGGCGAACTACAAACGTTATTACCTGGCGAGCACGGCTTACGCCCAGTCCCACCCGCACGTCTTGAAGCAGGTGTTTGCCGAACTGCAAAAGTCCGGTGCCTGGATCAAGACCCATCCCAAGGACGCCGCCGAGATCCTCGGTCCGCTGTGGGGCGGCCTGGACGCGGTGACAGTCGAGGCCGCCAACCGTCATCGCAGTTATGCGGTGCAGGCGGTCACGGTCGATCAGTTGGGCGAACAGCAGCAGATCGCCGATGCGTTCCTCGCCGCCGGGCTGCTACCGCAGAAGATCGATACCCGGGATGTGGGTATCTGGCAGCCTTGAACCTGTGACTGTCGATCGCTACAGGCTCGTTGATCGCTCCCACGCTCCAGCGTGGGGGTGCAGCCATGACGCTCTGCGTCACAAAGGCGGACGCAGAGCGTCCAGAGGCGCATTCCCACGCAGAGCATAGGAACGATCAGCGCAAGACATAGGAGCGATCAACCCATCAGCGGCGCCAGACCACACAGCCCACCGCGCTCAGGGCAATCGCCAGGCCGGCCAGGGAGTAGACCCAACTGGCCGAGGCCACCGGCAACAACACACCCGCCAGTAACGGCCCGACACCGGCCCCGATATCGCGCCATACCGCATTGGAGGCCAGGGCCTGGACCCGTCCGGCACCGGGATTGCGCTGGGCCACCAGGGTCACCACCAGCGGCAGTTGCAGCGCCCGCAGGACCAGTACCGAGCCGGCACCGAGAATCAGCCAGTGGCTGCCGAAAGCGGCCAGCGCAAGGCCGCTGAGGATCGAGAACAGCAGCAGCATGCGCACCACGCCATAGCTGTCGGCGGCCCGACCGCCCAAGGGACTGAGGAGCATTTCCGAGACATAACGCAGGGCCATCAACACCCCGGCAATGATCACCGCGTTGCCGCCCAGCACGGCGGAAGCCTGCAACGACAGGCCGAAGATAAACAACCCGTCCAGCGCCACGCCTTCGACAAAGGACCAGATCGCCACACTGTCCGGCCAGTTGAAACGCCGCCCGGAAGGTGCCGACAACTCATGCCCCACCGTCGGCAGGCCACGCGCCACCCACCAGCCGATCAGCGAGGCCGCACACAGCAGCAGGAAAATCAGCCTTGGGCCGAACTGCAGGCTCAACCAGCCGCCCACGGACAACGCGATCATCGGCCCGATGGCAATCACCGCCCGCGAGCGCCCTGCCCGACGCGCGGCACCACTCGGTTCGAGGGTCGCCAACACTTGCGTCGAGAGGTTCAACGCCGCGTAGGACAAGCCCCAGCCCAGGCGTAACAGCAACAGCCAGAAAAAGCCGGAGATCAACGAATTGCCCAAGGCGCACAAGGCACTGGCCCCGGCGGCCAGCATCAACGTCGCGCGGTCGCCGTGACGGGCGTAATAACGCAGTACATAACCGTAACCGAAGATCCGTACCAGGCGGTTGGCCGCCAGCAATACCCCGGCCTGGGCCAGGGTCACGCCAAAGGCCGCGGTGTTCATCGGCAGCAGCAGGTAAAGCAGGACATCGCTGGGCAGGCACAGGGCCAGGACGATGGCGGAACGGCGGGAGGCGGAGTCGGTCGGGTGAGCAGCCACGGCAGGCATGTGGGACGGGTCTCTACAACGGGGAGGAGAAGCCCGTCAGCATGCCGGTTTGAAACAATCGCTGACAATGTTTTTGTGAGACCGGTTGCCGATGTTGCTGGAGCAACAGTGCTTCAGCAGAGTGTTCGCGAAACGACACTCACCCGCCCCGCCCAAATCGGCGGGCTGACCGCTTACCTGTAGGAGCCGGTTTGCCGGCCATGAGGTCCTTGAGGGCACTAAAGGCTTCGATCGTTCCCACGCTCCCGCGTGGGAATGCAGCCCGTGACGCTCCGCGTCACAGAGGCGGATGCAGAGCATCCAGTGAGGCGTTACCACGTAGAGCGTGGGAACGATCAAACGATCAGCAACGATCGACAGGCAACTGGCACAGAGCCTGCATTATTCCATTTAAGCAGTTCATCGGAGTTATGACTGCTTATTCCGAAATAAGCACCGCAGTCCCTCTCCTGGAGCATCCGATGAAAACCCTCACCCCGATCACCCGAGCCGCCCGCTTGCTCGCCGCCGCCACGGCCCTGGCACTGGGCCTGCAACCGCTGGCCCAGGCCGCCGAAACCGTGCCGGCCGAAGTCCATCTGGATTATGCCTATTACTCTCCCGTGAGCCTGGTGCTGCGGCATTTCGGCTGGCTGGAAAAAGCCCTGCCGCAGAGCAAAGTCACCTGGGTGCTGAGCCAGGGCAGCAACCGCTCCCTGGAATACCTGAACAGCGGTGGCGTCGACTTCGCGTCCTCGGCCAGCCTGGCGGCGGTGCTGAGCCGGGCCAACGGCAGCCCGATCAAATCGGTCTATGTCTACAGCCGCGCCGAATGGACGGCCCTGCTGGTACGCAAGGACTCACCCTACAAGACCCTCGCCGACCTCAAGGGCAAGAAGATTGCCGCCACCAAAGGCACCGACCCGTACCTCTTCACCCTGCGCAGCCTGCAACAGGCCGGGCTGGGCAAGGACGATGTGGAGCTGGTCCACCTGCAACACCCGGATGGCCGCATCGCGCTGGAAAAAGGCGATGTCGATGCCTGGGCCGGACTCGATCCGCATATGGCCGCCAGCCAGATCCAGGCCGGTTCGCGCCTGCTGTATCGCAATCCCGACTTCAACAGCTACGGCGTGATCAGCGTCACCGAGACCTACGCCAAGGAACACCCGCAGACCATCGAGACAGTGCTCGGTGCCTACGAAAAAGCCCGTGAGTGGGCCCAGCACAATCCCGATGAACTGGCCCGGCTGCTGGCGACCGAATCCGGCCTGCCCCTGGACGTCGCCAAGCTGCAACTGTCGCGCACCGACCTGAGCAACGCCCGCCTGGGCCCGCAGGACCTGCTGTCATCGAAAGCCGCGGCACCGATCCTCGTGTCCGAGGAGCTTGTCCGTCGTGGCGTCAACGTCGACCAGGTGATCGACCAGTTGATTGATACCCGCTTCAGCAACGTCGCCGTCGCCAGGCAGTGACTCGGGTAACCACCGTGCGAGCCAGGAGTGCCCATGACCAGCAAGAGTAAATCCCTGCCCGGCGTCCTGCCGGCCGGTTCCCTGCGTACAGGCGGTTGGCGGCGCAACTTCAAGGGCCTGGTCGTGCCAGTGGCGATCATCGTCCTGCTGGAGTTCGTGGTGCGCATCGGCTGGGTGCCGTCCTACCAGATGCCGGCCCCCAGCGAAATCGTCCTGACCTTGCGTGACCTGGCCGAAGGCGCCTTGTGGAAACACATCAGCGCCAGCCTGTTGCGGGTACTGAGCGGCTTTGCCATCGGTGCCGGCCTGGCCCTGGTGTTTGCCGCCTGGGTCGGCCTGAGCCGGGAAGCCGAAGCGTACCTGGAGCCGACCTTCGCCGGGCTGCGCTCGATCCCGAGCCTGGCCTGGGTGCCGTTGCTGCTGTTGTGGCTGGGTATCGACGAAACCTCGAAAATCGTCCTGATCGCCATTGGCGCGTTTTTCCCGGTGTACCTCAACGGCGTGGCGGCGATTCGCGATATCGATCGCAAACTGGTGGAGGTCGGGCAGATGCTCGGTTTCAGCCGCTATCGCCTGGTCCGGCGGATTCTCCTGCCCGCCGCCCTGCCCGGCCTGTTCACCGGCCTGCGCAGCGGCATGAGCCTGGCCTGGATGTTTCTGGTGGCCGCCGAACTGATCGCCGCCACCCGTGGCCTGGGTTATCTGCTCAGTGACGGCCGGGAAACCTCACGCCCGGATATCGTGCTGGCAGCCATTATTGTCCTGGCGTTGCTGGGCAAGCTCAGCGACGGCCTGCTGGCCGGTCTGGAAAAACGCTTCCTGGCCTGGCGCGACACGTTCAACGGCCAGGATCGGGAGTCATGAACATGAACGAGCCATTGCTGGATCTGTATGTCGAACGCAAGGCGTTTGCCGCGACCACGGTACTCAAGCAGGTCAGCCTGCAACTCCATGAACAGGAGGCGGTGAGCCTGCTGGGCCCCAGCGGCTGCGGCAAAAGCACCTTGCTGCGGATCGTCGCCGGGCTGGAAAAGGACTTCCAGGGCGAGCTGAAACACACCACCGCGCCCATCGCCTTTGTGTTCCAGGAGCCACGCCTGATGCCCTGGCTGACGGTGGAGCAGAATATCGGCTTCAGCGAAGACGACCATTACGATCGGGCCTGGGTCACGCAACTGATCGAGGAAGTCGGCCTTGCCGGTTTTGCCCAGGCACTGCCCAAGGCGCTGTCCGGCGGCATGGCACAACGGGTGGCGATCGCCCGGGGACTGTACAGCAAGCCGCGTATCCTGCTGCTCGATGAACCCTTCAGCGCGGTGGACGCCTTCACCCGCATGAAACTGCAGGACCTGCTCCTGCAACTGGCCAGACGCCACGGCATTGCCCTGCTGCTGGTGACTCACGACGTCGACGAGGCGCTGTACCTGAGTGACCGGGTGCTGGTAATGGACAACCGCCCCAGCCGTATTCGCCAGACCCTGTCGGTCGACCTGGCCCATCCCCGTGATCGCCGCGACCCGGTGCTGGCCGCCCTCAAGGCACAATCGCTGACCGAGTTGCACCTGGCCCACGTGATCTAGTTCCGCCCTGCCTGGCCCAAAAGGATTTGCATCAGGCCCTGTCCCTACCGCCTTTTGGCGGATCCTCCAGCAATAAAGCCCCTAAATCCGGCGCTTCTTGGTATCGTGTGCGCCGATTTAAGTAGCTACCTATTTATTTTTTCTATCAGCCACACCCTATATCGTCAATTTTTCTTGCACAAAACAGGTTCCTCATGACCGATCCCATTCATCTCAAGGATCACGAGACCGAAAAACGCCTGGTCAACAAGCGCCTGATCGCCTGTGGCCTGCTGGTTCTGGGCCTCGCTGCCGCCCTGGTGGGCCGCCTGTACTTTCTCCAGGTCACCGAGTTTTCCTATAACTCCACGGTTTCGGAAAACAACCGGGTCCATGTCCTGCCCATCCCGCCGGAACGCGGGCTGATCTACGATCGCAACGGCGAAGTACTCGCCGACAACCAGCCCAGCTTCAACATGACCCTCACCCGCGAACGCGCCGGTGACGTCGGCCAGGTGCTGGACACGGTGATGAGCATCCTCAACCTGCCGGAAGAAGACCGCACAATGTTCGGCAAGGCGCTCAAGCAGTCGCGCCATCCCTTCGAACCGGTGACCCTGCTCTACGAACTGACCGAACAGCAGATCGCCCTGCTGGCCGTGAACGAGTTCAAGCTGCCGGGGATCGAGGTCGAACCGCAATTCGTGCGCCACTACCCGTTGGGCGATCATTTCGCTCATTCGGTGGGCTATGTCGGGCGGATCAACGAGAAGGAGACCAAGCAACTCGATCCGGTGGAATACCGGGGTACCCAATCCATCGGCAAGACCGGCATCGAACGCTTCTACGAGAACGAACTGCACGGCCATGTCGGCTATGAAGAAGTCGAGACCAATGCCCAGGGCCGCGTCATGCGGGTGCTCAAGCACACCGATCCGATCCCCGGCAAGAACATCGTCCTGAGCCTGGATATCAAGCTCCAGGAAGCCGCCGAGAACGCCCTGGGCGACCGCCGCGGCTCGGTGGTAGCGATCGATCCGAAGACCGGTGAAGTGCTGGCGATGGTCAGCAAGCCGAGTTTCGACCCGAACCTGTTCGTCACCGGCATCCGTGCCAAGGACTACTCGGCCCTGCGCGACTCCATCGACCGTCCGCTGTTCAACCGTGCCCTGCGCGGGCTCTACGCCCCCGGTTCGACGATCAAGCCGGAAGTGGCCATCGCCGGCCTCGACAGCGGCGTGATCTCGCCCTCGACACGGGTGTTCGACCCAGGCTATTTCCAACTGCCCAATGTAGATCACAAGTACCGCAACTGGAACCACAGTGGCGACGGCTGGGTCGACCTGAACGCGGCGATCATGCGTTCCAACGACACCTATTTCTATGACCTGGCGAGTAAGCTGGGCATTGATCGGCTGCACGATTACCTGAACAAGTTCGGCGTTGGACAGAAGGTCTCCCTGGACATGTTCGAAGAGTCTTCGGGGCTGATGCCGTCACGCGAATGGAAGCGCGCCACCCGCCGCCAGACCTGGTTCCCGGGGGAAACAGTGATTCTCGGGATCGGCCAGGGCTATATGCAGGTCACCCCGCTGCAACTGGCCCAGGCCACCACGCTGATCGCCAACAAGGGCGTGTGGAATCGCCCGCACCTGGCCAAGTCGGTCGGCCAGGTGGCGCCGGTGGACGAGAACCCGATCCCGAATATCGTCTTGCGCGACCCCAAGGAATGGGAACAGGTCAACTACGCCATGCAACTGGTGATGCATGACCCGCGCGGCATCGCCCGGGCGGCGGCCGTCGGCGCGCAGTACCGGATTGCCGGCAAGAGTGGTACCGCGCAGGTGGTGGCGATCAAGCAGGGCGAGCGCTACGACCGCCTGAAGACCTCGGAGCGTAACCGCGACAACGCCCTCTTCGTCGGTTTCGCCCCGGCGGAAGATCCGCAGATCGTGATTTCGGTGATGATCGAAAACGGTGAAGCCGGTGGCCGGGTAGCCGGCCCCGTGGTGCGCGAGATCCTCGATGCGTGGCTGCTGGACAAGGACGGCAAGCTCAAGCCGCAATACGCGCATCCGCTCAAGCTCCATGAGGACCCGAAGGTCTGATCGGGGCTGAGCCGAGTAGCTTCGCTACGGCAAAATGACGTCGCCACCCCACTCACCATTCACCATTCACCAGGCGCTTCACGCCCAGGGGATTGGCGTTCTGCAACGCAGCGGGCAACAGGTTGTCCGGGTAGTTCTGGTAGCAGACCGGACGCAGGAACCGATCGATCGCCAGGCTGCCGACCGAGGTGCCCCGCGCATCGCTTGTCGCCGGGTAAGGGCCGCCATGGACCATCGCGTCGCACACTTCCACACCGGTCGGATAGCCGTTGACCAGGATGCGGCCCACCTTCTCTTCCAACAGTGGCACCAGCCATTGGTACTGACGCAGGTCGTGCGGTTCACCGATGAGGGTCGCTGTCAGTTGACCGCGCAGGGCCAGCACCGCACGCTCGAGCTCTGCGTCGTCGGCCACCTCGATCAGGACGGTGGCCGGGCCGAAGACCTCTTCCTGCAGCAAGGGATGTCCTTCGAGCAGCAGTCCGACGTCAGCCTTGAACAACTGCGCCTGGGCCTTGCCGCCCTCCTGCGGCTGACCTGCCAGGTGCACGACGCCCGGGCACAGCCTCAAGGCATCGACACCTTTGCGGTAACTGTCCAGGCCACCCGCATTGAGCAGGGTCTGCGGCGCCTGTACCGACAGGTGCTCCTGGAGCTGCGCGGTGAACGCCGTGAATGCCGCGCCACGCATCCCGATCACCAGGCCGGGGTTGGTGCAGAATTGCCCGGCTCCCAGCACCACCGAGCCGGCCAGCTCGCCGGCGATTGTCGCGCCGCGGGCGGCCAGGGCGCCGGGCAGCAGGATGACGGGATTGATGCTCGACATTTCGGCGAACACCGGGATCGGCTGCGCACGCTCGGCGGCAATCCGGCACAGCGCTTCCCCGCCGTGCAGCGAGCCGGTAAAGCCCACGGCCTGGATCGCCGGATGCCTGACCAGGTCCGCGCCGACACCCTGGCCGAAGATCATGTTGAACACGCCCGCCGGCATGCCGGTGCGCATGACCGCGCGCTCGATGGCGCAGCCCACCAGGTCGGCGGTCGCCATGTGGCCGCTGTGGGCCTTGACGACCACGGGGCAACCCGCCGCCAGCGCCGAGGCCGTGTCGCCCCCGGCCGTGGAGAAGGCCAGGGGGAAATTGCTGGCACCGAACACCGCCACCGGGCCGACGCCGATGCGGTACTGGCGCAGGTCGACCCGTGGCAGAGGCTGGCGACCCGGCAGTGCCAGGTCAATACGCGCACCGAGGAAATCACCACGACGCAACACCCGGGCGAACAGGCGCATCTGGTTGCTGGTGCGCAGGCGTTCGCCCCGGATACGCGCGGCCGGTAGCGCGGTCTCCCGGCAGACGATGGCGACGAAGTCCTGATCCAGTGCATCCAGCTCCTCGGCGATCGCCTCGAGGAATTCCGCGCGTCGCGCCGGGCTCAGTTGACGATAGGGACCGAAGGCATTTTTCGCGGCAAGGGCGGCCTGCTCGACTTCTTCGAGCGTGGCCTGGTGGAAGGTACAAGACAGGGCTTCACCGCTGGTGGCATCGAAGCTCTGGTGACGGGGCTCGCCGAGGCCGCTACGGGCACCCGCGATGAACTGCTGGCCAAGTACAGGAAGCATTTTCAACTCTCTCTATTGCCTCGGCGCGTTGCCGAAACCTATGAAATGAACGGGGCCAGCCACCCCGGCGCTGTCGTTTCACGCCGGGACAGCCGGTTTACTTACCCCATTGCAACGCGATCGGATTGGCCGCACGGGCCAGTTCGAGCAGGCCGTCACGGGTCTGCGGATGCAATGCCTCCAGGGGATGGCGAACACTGTCGGACCTGATCACACCGCCCTCCTTCATGACCGTCTTGGCCGCACGCAGGCCACACTGGCGGTTCTCATAGTTGATCAGCGGCAGAATCCGCTCATAAGCCTGGATCGCATCCTGGCGTCGGCCTTCGGCATGGGCGGTCATCACCGGTCGGATCAGATCCGGGATCATCGCGCTGGCCATGACCCCACGCGCACCGGCATCCAGGTCGGCCATCAGGGTGATCGCCTCTTCACCATTGAAAGGCCCCACGATGCTGCTGCCACCCAGTTTGATCAGCTCGCGCAGCTTGGCCGCGGTGCCAGGGACTTCGATCTTGAAGTAACGCACCAGCGGCAGGGTGCGCGCCACTTCCGCCAGGAAAGCGGTCGAGAGCATCACGCCGCTCAGTGGTGCGTCCTGGATCATGATCGGCAGTTGACACGCCTGCGCGACGCGGGCGAAGTGATCGAGGATCAACCGCGGTTCGAGCTTGATACCCGCGCCGTGGTAAGGCGGCATCATCATGATCAGCGCGGCCCCATGGTCCGCCGCGTGGCGCGCACGCTGGCCGGCGACCTGGGTGCTGAAGTGGCTGCAGGTGACCATCACCGGCACCCGCCCCTTGACATGCTCCAGGCAGAATTCCGTCAGTTGACGCCGCTCTTCATCCGAGAGCAGAAACTGCTCCGAGTAGTTGGCCAGGATGCAGATGCCATCCACGCCCTGGTCGATCATGCAGTCAAGTACCCGCCCCTGCCCCTCGAAATCGAGTTCGCCGGCGTCGGAGAATGGCGTCGGGGCAACAGGAAACAGCCCCGAGTACGGCCCAGTCGTTTGCATCGCAAAAACCTCTTCCATTTGGAAAACGACAGGCCGGAAACGGCCCGTCGCAGACATGAGTCAATCGCGGCCGTAGGCCGTCAGTACTTTGCGGATCGCGTGGGCGATGCCTTGCAGGTGCTTCTCCTCGAAACGGTCGGTCCACCACATGCACACCGTTTCCTTGCATACCGTTTCCGCCACCGGGCAGACACTGCTGGAGAAGTCCTGCGGGCTCACGCCCGGCAGGGTGAAGGGCAGCCCCGACGTGCCGAACGTCTTGCGTTCACGGATGACCGGGTAGCTGTAGAGCGGCACCTCGCCCGGATAGCCGATAAAGCCGTCGATGCCCTCCGCCACCAGCGCTTGCATGACATCGCGCATCGGGACCGTCAGTTGCGCGGTGTCCACGCGGAACGAATAGAAGAAGTAGACCCCACGGGTGTCCGGCAATGGCAGTACCGGCTGGATGGGCAATCCGTCCAGCAACCCGGTCAGGCGATCGGCCGACGCGACGCGCGCATCGACGAACTGATGCAGTTTCTCGACCTGCGCCAAGCCGACGGCGGCCTGCAATTCGGTCATGTGGTAGTTGGGTGCCAGGAACAGGTGATCACGGCCACCGCGCTCGCGCGGCCAGCCCTTGTCGCTGCACGCGCGCAGGCGACGACCGTTGTATTCGTCCCGGTTGCTGATCACCAGGCCGCCATCGCCGGTGGTCATGTGCTTGGACTGCTGGAAGCTGAAACAGCCCACATCGCCGATGGTGCCGCACAACGTGCCCTTGTAGTAGGCCAGGTGCGCCTGGGCGCAGTCCTCGATGACGAACAGATCGTGCTTGCGGGCAATCGCCATGATCGCGTCCATGTCCGCCGGATGGCCGAACACGTGGGTGACGATGATCGCGCGGGTCCGCGGGGTGATGTTCTTCTCGATGGAAACCGGATCGAGGTTCTGCGTGAGTGGGTCGACATCGGCGAAGACCGGCACCGCCAGCTGCGCCAGCACCGGAATGACCGTGCCGATATCCGTCACCGGCGACAGGATGATCTCATCGCCGGGTTCCGGGTTCAGGTAGATCACCGCGGTATGCAAGGCCGCCGTGCCATTCGCCACAGCCACGGCCGTGGACACGCCATAGATCTCGGCAAAGCGTTGCTCGAACTGTCGGGTCTTGGGTCCGACCAGGAAGGACAGGCTGCCGGAGCGGATCACTTCCAGCAGCAGTTGTTCTTCCTCGGCACCGAACGTGCGCCCGGATGCGTCACGGAAGCTGGGCAGCGTCCCTTCTATGGCGCGTGGTCCGCCATGGATGGCTAATTCGTTCATCATCAATCCTTCTTGTTAAATGAGTGCGATCCGTTACAGGCCAAGGAAGTCCGCCATCGACTGCACCTGGTGTTCCAGCATGTGGCGCCCCAGATGGACCCGGCAGCCGATGTCCTCGGCCGCGATCAGCAACGCGGTGCGCTCCGGCTCCTGGACCACTTCCGCCACGGTCATCTGCGGGGTCAGCCTGGTGACATCCAACGGCAAGGGGTCCGTGGCATGCATGCCCAGCGAAGTGCCGTTGATGACCAGCTGATGGCCACTGGGATCACTTCCCAAAGAGACATCCAGGGCCGGATAGTGGCGCTGGAGCCGCTCCTTGAGTTCAACGCTCTTGTGTTCACTGCGGTTGGCCAGGGTCAGCCGGGCGATGCCGGCCCGGGCCAGTGCGAAGGCGACAGCGTTCGCCGCGCCACCGGCACCGACCAGGTAGACCGACTGGCCGGCGACTTCGATGCCGGCATGCTGCAGCCCCCGCAGGAAGCCGATGCCATCCAGTTGGTCGCCGACCAGGCGGCCATCGGCCAGGCGCCGGATGACATTGGCGGCGCCGACGGCGGCGGCCTGTTCACTGAGTTCGTCGCACAACGGCAAGATGGCTTGCTTGAAGGGCACCGTGACAATGGCGCCATCGAAGCTCAACAGTGTCCGCAGACTATTGACGAAACGTTCGAAGTCTTCAGGGGCCACATTCATGGGCACCATGATCGCGTCACAGCCACGCTCACGCGCAATCCTGTTGATCTTGGGTGGCGCTTTTACATGTTCGGTCGGGTGAGCAAGAATACCCAGTACGCGGGTTCTGCCCGTCACTTCGCTATGGTTTTCCAGCCTGTCAGGCATGTACATGGCTCCTCTCTATAAAACAACCCGGATCGTGTTGCGGGCTGCGCGACGCAACAATAAACACCGCTAAATCGGCTGAACCCAAAGTACTGCACTTCATACGGGGCGAGTAATGAGAAGTACGCCCCTCTCGATAACCCCTGGCTATCCCCGCATGGCGGGCTGCCGCGACAGGTGCTTGTGCCAGGGTCGGGGGTGGCTGGAGTTTTTCCGCCTGCTGATGCCTAATGCGAGTCACCCCCTGAAAAAGCGCCGCCCTGACGATGATGCCGACCCTGGAAACCATCTCCTCGCGCCTTCGCCTCAAGCAGTTGCGCCTGTTGATTGCACTGGACGACCACGGCTCCATCCACCGGGCCGCCGAAATCATCGGCATCACCCAGCCCGGTGCCACCAAGGCCCTGCACGATGTGGAAGAAACCCTCGGCGCGACGCTGTTCGAACGCACCAGCAAGGGACTGAACGCCAATGCGATGGGTCGTTGCGCGATTCGCTACGCACGCTTGATCCTGACCGACCTGTCCCATCTTAGGCAGGAGATGCACGGGATCTTCCAGGGACATGGGGGACGCATCACCGTCGGCACGATCATGGGTGGCGTACCGCTGCTGACCGCCAGCCTGCTGCAACTGCGCAAACGCCAACCGCAGGCGACCATCGAGATTGTCGAGGACACCAGCGTCAAGCTGCTGAGCCTGCTGGACCAGGGACGCCTGGACATGGCGCTGTGCTACCCCAGCGTCAGCCCGCGCCCCACGGCCTACAACAGCATCAGCATAAAACCCGAAGCCCTGGTGGTCATGACCAACCCCGGGCATCCGCTGGTGGGACGCACGTCACTGACCCTGGAGGATCTGGCGGATTCAGGCTGGGTGATCTTCTCGGCGAACATGCCGCTGCGTCAGACCCTGGAGCGCGAGTTCCATGAAGCAGGCGTGAACTTTCCAGCCCACCCCATCGAAACCTCGTCCACCTTCGCCACGTTGCTGCTGCTGATCAGCGATCCCAATCTGATCGCGGTATTGCCCACTGACGTGGCGGAACTGCCGTTGTTGCAAGCCATGTTGACGTCCCTGCCCTATACCATCACGCCCAAGACCGAGCCGTTCGCCATCGTCACGCGTACCCAGGTGGAACTCTCGCAACTGACGCACTTGCTGATCGAGGAACTGACGAAGTAATACGCCTTGTGCCGGAGCCTGCCCGGCTCGGTGACACAGATAACGCTCGGTTATCTCAAGCCTCCGGATTTTCATTACCCACCCTGTCGGGCCGGCGCTAGGATCGCGCCATGAACCCTGCAGCAAAGCATCCGCTTTTCTCCCCAGTAAGGTGCCGTAATGGAATTGATTGCTAAAACAAGTGCGCAAAGCCAGATCGTGGCCGCCACGATCCGGCTGGATCCGCATGACGATGTGCTGATCGCACGCCAGCCGCTCCCGGCGGGTCTTTTGCTGGAAGCGGAAGGCGTCGTTGTCCAGCAGGCGATTCCTGCCGGGCACAAGGTCGCGGTGCGGCGTATCGAGGCCGGCGGGAGCGTTCGCCGCTACGGCCAGATCATCGGCGTCGCCTCTGCCCCGATCGAGGCCGGTGAACACGTGCACAGTCATAACCTCGGCATGGCGCACTTTTCACGCGATCATCAATTCGGCATCGACGCCAGGCAGACAGAGCATCGGGAAGCGACATTCATGGGCATCGTTCGCCCGGACGGTCGCGTGGCGACGCGCAACTACATCGGCGTGCTGACCTCGGTGAACTGCTCGGCCACCGTGGCGCGGGCGATCGCCGACTACTTCCGTCGCGACATCCACCCCGAAGCCCTCGCGCCGTACCCGGAGGTCGATGGCGTGGTGGCCCTGACCCATGGCATAGGCTGCGCCGTGGACCCCGGTGGCGAGGCTTTGGCGATGTTGCAGCGAACGCTGGGGGGTTATGCGGTCCACGCCAACTTCCATTCCGTCCTGATGATCGGCCTGGGATGCGAGACCAACCAGATCGACGACCTGCTCAAGGCCCGGCACTTGCAGGCCGGTCCGCACCTGCGTGTGTTCACCATCCAGGGGACCGGGGGCACCTCGAAATCCATCGCCAGCGGCATCGAGCAGATCAAGGCGCTTCTACCCGCCGCCAATCAGGTCCAGCGGGAGGCGGTCAGTGCCGGGCACCTGATCGTCGGGCTGCAATGCGGCGGCTCAGATGGTTACTCCGGGATCACCGCCAACCCGGCCCTGGGCAATGCGGTCGACCGGCTGGTGGCGGCAGGCGGCACGGCGATCCTTTCCGAAACGCCGGAGATCTACGGCGCCGAACATCTGCTGACGCGCCGCGCGGTAAGCAGCGAGGTCGGTGAAAAGCTCATCGCCCGTATCCGCTGGTGGGAAAGCTACTGCCAACGCATGAATGCCGAGCTCAACAACAACCCGTCGGCCGGCAACAAGGCAGGCGGGCTGACGACCATCCTGGAGAAATCCCTCGGCGCCGTGGCCAAGGGCGGCTCGACGAATCTGGTGGATGTCTACGAATACGCCGAAGCGGTCACCGCCCATGGCCTGGTGTTCATGGACACCCCCGGCTACGACCCGATCTCGGCCACAGGCCAGGTGGCCGGAGGTGCCAACCTCATTGCCTTCACCACCGGCCGTGGATCGGCGTTCGGCGGAGCGCCCTCGCCCTCCATCAAGATCGCGACCAACTCGCACATGTTCAATCATCAGGAAGAGGACATGGACGTGAACTGTGGTGGCATCGCCGACGGCACCGATACCATCGAGGAACGGGGCGCGCATATCTTCGACATGATGCTGCGCGTGGCTTCCGGCGAGCGCAGCAAGAGCGAACGCCACGGCTATGGACAGAATGAGTTCGTGCCCTGGCAGATTGGCGCCATCACCTGAAACGCGGGAACCTACGGTTTAGCGCTGTGTAATTGCATGGGTGATCATCCTGAGTTCACCCCGCATCAAGTCACTTTGACAGTCAGAGCACCAACGACGTGAAAGAGCGCCTGTCCCAGGCGCCCTGTCGATGTCAGTTTCCGCCGAGGTTGACGGTACCTTTGCGGATGATCACGTTGCCGTAGAACAACGTTTCACCCGTCGCGATAATGGCAAAGGCTTCCTTGGCCCGGTCGTAGAAAGCAAAGCGCTCGATACGATAAAGCTTCGGTGATTCGCCGGGCACCGCGTTCAATGCGTCCTGAATCACGGTGTGCGCCGTTACGATCGTGTCGGGCTCGTCGATCACTTGCATGCCGATCACCGGATCAGGTTCGGACTCGTCAATCGGCATGATTGAGAGAATGGCCTTCAACATCCGTGGCAGGTCAGCCGCTTCCATGCGAATCAACCGTTTGGCCACCGTCTGGGCGGGAAAACTGCCGTCGACAATGACGATCTCGTCACCATGCCCCATGGCGCGCAAGGCAAAAAGGATGTCGGCGTTCAGGATCGGGTCAATACCAATCAGCATGGGAATTCCTTTAGCTCAAGTCGTGGAGATTTTTGGTGGTGGCCGGGCCGATGGAAAACTCTGAAAAACGAATGGTCAGGCCACTTCGTTCTGGTGTGCAAGCGGTCGGCCCCACCTGATAGCTGTCCGCCTCCGGGAACGGCGCAAGACGCAGCAGAGGCCAGAAAATACCGTCACGGGAGGCCTGGATGCGCATCGCGCCTTTTGCCACGGTGACCCTCAGGTAGAAGTCCTCCAGTTCCTTGAAAGGCTGGGAGACCGACCAGTCCGACTGGCCGTCCGTGATGACGGTACTCAGAAACAACTCACCGTCCGTGAATTCCACGCCGGTTTTCATCCAGCGCGTTTCGTCAATCCGCACCATCAGACCGGCCTGATCGTAAAGCGCACGAAATTGCCCCCGGATACGAATCTGCGCGGTGAACCCGCTATCCGTCGGGAAACCGAAAAAGTGCCCCGTGTCCCGGATGAAGCCGTAATGGGTTTTGCGCCAGAAGTCGGTGTTCTCGTCGGTGGTCATGGTGAGGCCGCCGTCATCCGTCACCCAATGGGCGGGTGGGTTCAGCCACGTTCCGGTACTGATGTCGATGCTCATATCGTTATCCTTTTCTTCCAAAGCCTTGACGCAGGTTATAGGCGGCGATTGCGTTGAGTTGAAAAAAGCGCGAAGCAATCTCGGGGTGCGTTTCGACGAGTCGCTCGGCGATTGCCTTTACCCCGGAGTAGGTGGCCGCCAGGGTGCAAACGGGCCAGTCCGACCCGAATAGAATGCGTTCTGGTCCAAATACCGTCAGTGCGGTACGCGTATACAGGTCGAAGGTGTCTGCCCCACATGAGTTGGTGTCCGCCTCGGTGACCAGGCCGGATACCTTGCACCAGACGTTGTCGTTTTCGGCGAGCAGTTCGAACGCTTCGCGCCAGGCGGGACTGAACCCTTCGGCGATCGGAGGTTTGGCGAGGTGGTCAAGGACGAAACGACCTTGCGGATAGCGCCTTACCAGAAGTGTGGCAGCGGGCAGCTCTCTGCTTCGAACAAGCAGGTCGAAGGTCAATCCGGCGTTGATCACCGCGCCAACGGCTTCCTGTACCGCGGAGCGACACAGCCAGTCGGGATCCGCCTCGTCATGGACGTTATGGCGAATACCAACCAGCTTGTCGCCACCGGTTAGCGCGCGCAAGGCGGCGATCTGCTCCGGCACGTCGCCTGATTCCAGGTTGACCCAGCCGACGACACCGATGACAAAATCATGGGTAGCGGCTATCGCCAGGAGATCCCGGGTCTCTGCCAGATCATGCCGGCATTGCACGATGATCGTGGAGCTGACGCCATTATCGGCTAACAGCGGCTGCAGATCGTCGGGGCCAAAATTGCGGCGCAAAGCGCGCATTTCATCACCCGCCATCCATGGGTAGGACCCGGTGGACAGGTCCCAGAAATGCTGATGGGTATCGATTATCTGATTCGACATGATGTTCGTCACGCCGTTGGAGCATCAGCAGAAATCAGGCCCCTGGCCTTGAGATCCTGCCACAAGGCACCTGGAATCGGCCTGCGGAACAGCTCGGCGTTTTCAACCATTTCCTCGGGGGTTCTGGGCCCCGTGAGCACGCTGGCCACCGCCGGGTGAGCGAGGGGGAACTGTATCGCGGCGGCTTTCAACGGCACACCATGGCTCAGGCAGACCTTCTCCAGCATCAACGCTCGCTCTATCAGTGCGCGGTCCGCGTCCTCGTAATTGAATTTCGCGCCGGCACTCGGATTGGCGAGAATACCGCTGTTATAGACCCCGCCAATAATGATCGAGATATTTTTCTGCACGCAAAGAGGCAACAGCTCCGTGAGGGCACCTTGCTCCAGGAGGGTGTAGCGGCCGGCCAACAGGAAGCAGTCGAAATTGCCATTGCGAGCAAACTCGGCGAGCATCTCGCTTTGATTCATACCCGCACCGACCGCGCCAATAGTGCCGTCGGAGCGCAACCGGTCGAGCGCTTTATAGGCCCCCTCGATGGCCTGCCGATAACTCGCGTCAGGGTCATGGATATGCAATACGTCGATGCGATCGAGGCCCAGTCGGGCCAGGCTCTCTTCCACCGAAGTCATCACGCCGTCATAGCTGAAGTCGAAGACCGGTCGCTCGGGCGGAGTGTCTTTGTAGTAGCCATCCACCACCGGCTTTTCAGGTACCCGCAGGAGACGGCCGACCTTGGTGCACACGACAAATTCATCACGAGGCTGGCTCTTCAAGAAAGCACCCAGGCGGTATTCAGCCATGCCGTTACCGTATTGGGGTGCGGAGTCAAAGAAGCGCACACCGATGTCCCAGGCGGCCTCCAGCGTTTCTTCGGCGCTAGTAGCGCTGGTCGGCGAGTAAAGACCACCGATTGCCGTAGTACCGACCCCCAACCGGCTTACTCGAAGGTCAGTCAGTCCCAGAGGCACGGCCCCAAATATTTCCTTCATGAAATTTTTCCTCTCACGTGCACACTTTCGAATATGCCTTTCATCACAGCAGAAAATAATAATGACCGGCACTTCTTGTTCTTATGGAAGTAGCGATCTCATTACACTGCTGTTGCTTTAATCTCATTCCATAGTTCTATGCGACGACCAAAGTCCTCGGGCGCCTGCAGAAAGACCAGCTTGTCGGAGTAATTCAGACCGATCCTGGTATTGGCATCTTCGTTCGTGGAATTACCATAACCGGTTTTTTCGCTGATATAAGTACCGACATCTTTCTCAAGCATGGCATCGACCCAGGCATGCGCAAGACCGGTATCGCGGGCCTTGGCGCTGATACACCAGCAATCGATCCAGCCGATGGCGCCTTCTTTGGGAATGGTGAGGCTGGCATTGACGTTCCGTTTCTTGAGCATCGCGGCTTGAGGCTCGCCCATGGACATCATCAAGTCGATGCCACCCTGGGCAAAGATACTGACCCCATCGTCGAAACCGGAGTAATAGCTGGCGATATTGGATTTTTGCGCCAACAGCTTCGCCTTGATCAAGCCGAATTGATCATCCGTCAAATTGAACGGATCCTTGATCCCCAACGTCAACGCTGCGGTGACAATAGCGTTGTTGGCATCATCGACCATGATCATCCGCCCTTTGTATTTCTCGTCCCAGAGCACTGCCCAACTATCAGGGGCGACCTTGAATACATCAGCGTTGTAAATCAGCGGTATCGAACCCCAGGCGAAGGGTGCCGCGTAAGTTTTGCCATCAAAGATGATTGCCGAAACATTCTGGAAAGCAGGCATCAGATTCCTGGCGTTCTGCAGCTTGGCCGGGTCGAGTGGCTGGATCAGCTTTTCCTGGGTCAGACGCTTGTAGGAAGAGGTCTCGATGGCGATCACGTCATAATCGGCGCCTTGCGAAGCCGTCATCTTTGCAAAAATCTCATCGACACTGGCTGCATAAGTGACGCTCACAGAAGCGCCTGTTTTTTTCTCGAAGGCCTTCACCCATTGGTCGTCAGCGTAACCTTCCCAGGTCAAGACCCTCAGTTCCTTGCTTGCCGCACTCGCTGAACGCATGAAACCTGGAGTAATTAGCGCACTTGCTGCGACGACTGTGCTCAAAGCCAAAAAGTCACGTCTTTTCATTTCGCCCTCTCTCGATATTTTTTAAGTTATTATGTGCAATATTCCATGAGCGTAATTTCCCGCTCATCCTAAGTTGCTACAACAAGAACGGCAGTCGCGAAGCAATTTCCCAAGGTTTTTCCCACGTCCATTTGTCATGGTTTTATTTCCAGTCTGACGCCCCTCCCCTTATGCCTTGCGCTCAATACTTTGGCGCAGGGATATAGCGCCCAGCGTTGCAAAAACCAGCGTTACACATAGCACCACCGAGACAAGTGCATTGATTTCAGGGGTGAAGCCGGTTCGCATCATTGCCCACAAGCGCATCGGCAGAGTGCTATCTCCCCCGACCAGGAAGAACGTCACCAACGTCTCATCGAAAGAAAGGGCAAAGGCGAGTAAAGAACTGGTCACCAACGCGGAACGAAGCTGAGGAAAGACAATATAGATAAATGTTTCGAAGCCATTCGCGCCAAGGTCAAGCGATCCTTCGATCTGCGAGCTTTCAAGCGTGTCGAGTCTGATCATTATCATCCGGTAGATAACAGCCAGAATCAGCACGACGTGCCCTATGGTGACGGTCACAAGACTACGTTCCAGGCCGACTTCCCGAAAAGCCACCAGCAATGAAATCCCGGTGATAATCGCAGGCAGTACGAACGGCAGGAATATTACAAACTCAATATACTTCTGCCCCTTGCGGGCGCCAGTCTTCATGTAATAGGCGAGCGCCAGCGAAATGATTGTTGCGATCACTACAGCACAGGCGCCGACAAGTAATGAGTTCCCCAGCGAGTCCAGCAACTGAGAGTTCTCAGAAAACTTGCCGTACCACTTCAAGCTGAAATCTGACCAATCGACCTGATGATCTTTAATACTGAAGAACGACAGTGTGACCACAATGGCTGCCGGGGCATAAAGTACGGCAAAAGCGAAAATACCTATAATCCACAGCACAGCAACGGTAATACGTTCCATGGGTGTCATTTTACTCTCCCTGCACGGGAAATCAGGGACGCAAGCCCGATTATGGCGATAACGGCAACAAGCAGCACCACTGCCAGCGCTGCACCGAACGGCCAGTTGAAGGCCATACCGAACTGGCTCCAGATCGCGCGCCCGAAAGTAAACCCCTCGCTCCCACCGACCATTTGTGGCGTAAGGTAATCACCGACGGCAATCACCATCACAAATAGCGCGCCGGCAATCGATCCGGGCAGGCTCAGCGGCAGGATTACGGTCATGAAAGTCTTGCCGGGCTTCGCCCCCAGATCGGCGGCAGCGGCGATCAATGATTGTGGAATACGGTCCAGTGCCAGGAATATCGGCAATATGCCAAATGGCAGATAGATGACCGCCATCGCAATCATCACGGCTGTCTGGTTGAATATAAAAAGCCGGCTGGGTGTATCAATGACGCCCAGAGACAACAGAATCGAGTTCAAAAAACCGTTGTACCCGAGGATACTTCGCATTGCGTAAATCTTTACTACGTAATTCATGACCAATGGCAGCGCACTGAACAAAAGCAGCAGATAACGGGCCGTCCCCTCCAGGCGCCAGATCAGGTACGAAATGATGTAGCCAAACACCAAGGCGACAAAAGCAACGAAGAATGCCAGCTTCAGCGTGCCTAAAAAGACCTTGAGATAACTACCTGCAAAAAAGCCTGCATAGTTGGCCAGGGTCAGGCTTCCGGTAAGGACGCCGCCTTTCTGTTCCAGAAAGCTGTAAGCCAGGAAGGACACCAGCGGGACCAACACCATCACCGTTGGCACACCGTAGATAACCAGCTTCACAATGAACCTGGTGAGCTGTAGCCGCTTCGGGCCGGCGGTTTCCATATTCAGGGTCAGGGCTGTCATCTAGGATTCTCTCGGCACGAAACTGACATCGGATTCCGACCACCGCAGCGAGACCTCTGCGCCAACACCGAGATTGTTCGCCCACAGTGCGGTCGGTATACGGACCTTGATTCGGTGCACCTCCATTGCCCCCAGCGAAAGCGATAACTGCGTAGTCGGTCCAAGGAATGTCACACCTTCAAGCTTCGCCGTGGTGACCCGCTGATCCGGCTTGCACTCGCTGCCATCATGCAGGCTGAAGCTTTCCGGGCGGATTGCCAGTTGAAAATCCTTGCCCTTCGGCCCTGGCGACACGTGTCGGCCCAGCGGGCTTTCAATCATGGATGCCCCCCCTTGGGTATCCGTGGTCGTCGGCAGTAAATTATTTTCCCCGAAGAACTTTGCTACAAACTCACTTTTCGGCCTGTAGTAAATCTCCTTGGGTGTTCCGACTTGAACGAGATTGCCGTGATCCATCACCGCGATGCGATCCGACATCGAGATCGCTTCCTCCTGATCGTGAGTGATGAAGACAAAGGTGGTACGGATTCTGCGTTGCAGATCCTTGAGAAACTCCTGCATCGAACGACGCAGTTCGGCGTCCAGTGCGGCCAGGGGTTCATCGAGCAGGACCACTTGCGGCTCACAGACGATGGCCCTTGCCAGGGCTACGCGTTGCCGCTGGCCTCCGGAGAGTGCCGCAGGGTATCGGTCAGCCTTATCCGCCAGATTCACGGTTTCAAGCACCGCCCTGACTTTCGCCTTGATCTGGTCGGCAGGCATACGTCGAATACGCAGACCGTACCCAACGTTGCTCGCCACGGTCATGTGTGGAAAAAGCGCGTAATCCTGAAAGACCGTATTGAACGGTCTTTTGAATATCGGCAGGCTCACGATGTCGGTGCCGCGCAACAGGATCTGGCCAGAGGTAGGCGCCGTGAACCCGCCAATCATCCGTAGAATGGTGGTTTTACCGGACCCGGACGGGCCAAGAATAGTGAGGAATTCACCATCCTTGATGTCCAGGTCAACGGGCTTCAATACGTTGATACTGCCGTATGACTTGGTTACACCAACGAGACGAATCAAGTCCGATGTGGATGTAGATATGGACGAAACAGGATTAGCTAAAACCGTCATTTTTCTTGTTCTCACCCTGACCTTAGACAAATACCAACTGACTTCAGACACCCTGGTCCAGTCGCCCCGGTCCCACGAAATCGAGCCCGCCGGCGTCGGTGGGATGAGTTGAAAATACTTCACTTCATGCGGGGCGAGTAATGAGAAGTGCGCCCCTGCCGATAACCGTTGGCTATCCCCAGGGGGAGCGGCGTTCCAGCAAGCACTGGCTTGCGGCGGGACCGGGAGCGGGCCCCAGCAGAACGGCCTGGAATTCGACGGAACGCAAAAACGAAAAAACCCGCCAGAAGGCAGGTTTTTGGGGGTTACAGAGAACGCGTAAGTGCTCTGTGGAATGCAAGATGGTGCCCGAAGCCGGGGTCGAACCGGCACGCCCTTACGAGCGGGGGATTTTAAGTCCCATGCGTCTACCAATTTCGCCATTCGGGCGGTAGCGCGGTGAAGCGGTCAACACAACAGCTCCTCGGGAACCGTATGGCCTCATAACCTTTTGATGGTCCTGATGCCTGTGCGACAAGGGGACGAATATATACATCCCCTCCCCTTGAAGCAAGTTTGCCGGCGTCAATTTTCGGCAATCGACCTATTTCGCAAGCTTATGATTTTCAAAGGATTGCGTGTCGCTCCGAGCGAGCCTGCGGAATATCGCGGCGCATGCCGGTTACCATTTGCGCTTTCCCACATCCTCACCGGCATTTTCAAGGCGGCAACACCGGTCCCTTCTGATCCAGTTCGAGGAATTTTCCCTTGAGAAACTGATACAAGGCCTGCACCGACGCCGAGATCTGCCGGCGGTGCGGGCACACCAGTTGGAGCCGGGTATGCTCTCCGTGATAGTCGGGCAGCAGCAGTTCCAGGTTACCCGCCGCGACATCGGCCCGCACCTCCAGCCAGGCCTTGTAGGCAATGCCCTCGCCCGCCACCGCCCAGCGCCGGACCACATCGGCATCATCGCTGAACAGCGTTCCCGTCACCGAGACTTCACGGCGTTGCCCGTCCTTGTAGAACCCCCATTTGTCATAGAAACGTCCCTGCAACACGTAACAAAGACAGCTGTGCTCGGCCAGCTCTTCCAGGCGTTGCGGGCGACCGCGGGCGTCCAGATAAGACGGCGCCGCCACCAGCACCCGACGATTTTCCGCCAGGGGCAAGGCGACAAAACTCGCATCGCTGATCTGTCCGTAGCGCACCGCGACATCCACCGGATCGCGGAACACATCGGAGACCTGGTCAGACACGAACAGCCGCAGGATCAACCGTGGGTGCAGACGGCGAAACTCGATCAGCCAGGGCGATAACAGGTTACGCCCCAGGTCGGAAGAGACCGCCATCTGCAGCGTACCCTGCAATTCCAGGCGCTCGACATGCAGTTGCTCATGCCCTTCGCGCAGGGTGTCCAGCACGCCGCGCGCATAGGGCAGGTAGCGTTCGCCCTCGGCGGTCAGGCGCAGGCTGCGGGTGGAGCGGGCGAACAGGCGGATATCCAGTTCACGCTCCAGGCGCTGGATCGCCGCGCTGACCTGGCCAGGCAACAGGTCGACTTCCCGCGCGGCGTTGGAAAAACTGCCCAGCGCGGCGGAACGCACGAAAAGCGCCAGGTCATCGAATCGAATCATTTTCACACCCAGAGTGAAAGAGCTACCCGATGCTACCTCTTTATCTCCCTGATCGCGAAGATCAAAATCGCCGCCAACGCCTCAGCCCATTCCCCTGGAGAACCTGATGAACCTCGCGCAGATCACCACCCAGCGCTACACCACCAAATCCTTCGATGCCTCGAAAAGCATTCCCCAGGCGACCATCGACGAACTGCTGACCTTGCTGCGCAACGCCCCCTCTTCGGTCAACTCGCAGCCGTCACACTTTATCGTGGCCTCGACCGCCGAGGGCAAGGCCCGCCTGGCCAAGGGTGCCCTGGGCGCTTTCCCCTACAATGAGCCGAAGGTGCTGAACGCCTCCCACGTGATCGTGCTGTGCACCCGCACGGCCATGAGCGACGAGCACCTGGACACGATACTGAAACAGGAAGAACAGGACGGGCGCTTCCCATCCGACACCGCCAGGAGCGGCCAGCAGCAAATCCGCTCGAACTTCGTCAACCTGCACCGCTACGACCAGAAAGACCTGCAACACTGGATGGAAAAACAAACCTACCTGGCCCTTGGCAGCCTGCTGCTCGGTGCCGCTGCGTTGGGCATTGACGCCACGCCGATGGAAGGTTTCGACGCAAAGTCGCTGGACGCCGAACTGAACCTGCACGAACAGGGACTGACCAGTGTGGTTATCGCCTGCCTGGGCTATCGCAGCGACAGCGACTTCAACGCCGCCCTGCCCAAGTCGCGCCTGCCGCAGGACTATCTGTTCACCCACCTGGCTTGAGCACCTGAGCAGTCCTTGACAGGGCCGGACTGCCTGACTCTCGTGAGCAGGCGGTTCGGCCATCCCGATATCATCGCCCGGGAGTTAACAAGGCAACCCTTGCGTTCATTATATTTTACTAACGCCTCCAATGAGGCTCTTGCTACTCCATGAAAATATTGAATTTTTTCTAGCCTCCCGGTTTCAGCCCGCCTAAAAGCAAACTAACCACGAACACAATATCGAACACCAACATTATCTTTTCCACATTGACAGTTACAGCTTTACGACTTTATGATTCGAAACAAGGACACGATACTTTCATGGAATGAAATCAATGCCCCGCCATACCCTTTTGTGCATTTCATCGTTTCATGACTCCCCCATCGCAACGCGATTCAGCAACACTTCCTAGTTGGAACAACCGTACCTGATCCCTCCGCACTGCGGCATCTTATGGATACCTGAAATCTATTCGCATCGACTTCCCGCCGAGATTCAACTCAGCGAATGTCATTACTTGCGGGTGCAATATCTACAATGCCAATTAGCTTGAACCTTGCGCCGGAATACAGCGCAGGAAAAGTTTCGCCTATAAAATGAAAGGACCTCTATGAAGCTTCTGGACAATGCTATCCATCTTTCCTATCCGCTCCCCAATGGGAAAACTGTAAAACTCAATCTTGCAACAGAGGAACTCCTGGGCGCTCGCATGAATAAAAATGTGAAGCGCCTGCTTGGTTGCTACGAACAGGACATGCTATTCCTGAACAAGGAAATCGAAGGAGACATCCAGCAGCATCTCGACGAACGATATGGTCGTGATAAAAGCAAGAAAGCCCTGGATGAGCTGAGAACCCTCGAAGCCGTCGTATTTGCACCGATCAGTTCGCAACTGGATAAAGTCGACTTCTCGGTTTCGGCAGAGCAGTTGAAGTCGTTCTTCGGCATACAGCTGGATGAGGAATTTGGTCGACTCAAGAATGGCGAGTTTGACCCTACGCTTTCCTACATCCTCAACGACCCAAACGGCCAGGCACTGATGAGGAGCCTGTTGACGCAGTTCTCGATCGAGTTCCTCATCGAAGGCGCGCCGATGGGACTTTACGCAACAGGCGCGTTCGGCACCTTGCAGTCTCATTTGCTGCGGGTCTACCAGGACGAGATGGGCAATGGCGTCCCTGAGGACAAACACAGCCATTTGTATGAGAAGACGATGGTGGATCTTGGTCTGAGCGATACACCGGATGCCTACCAGGACCACTTCCTCACCAGCAACATGCTGGTCTCGGCCTATACCTACCAGATCTGCCACGATAAAAGTAAGTTCTTGCGTTACCTGGGCGCATTCTTCCGCAATGAAGCGTGCTTCATTGTATGGCAGAAACAACTGGGTGAATCCGTTCGCGAAATCTACAGCGGAAAAGTCGACTGTCACTACTTCGACGTTCACACTTCGGTCGACCAGGCACATGGTCGCTGGGTTCTTGACAACCTTATATCCCATGCCTTGGATCGCTTTGGTGATGATGCCGCGCCTCATATATTGCGCGGTTTTGTAGAGTTGATGATCTACCAGGATATTTTCGGGCTGGAGCTTGACCATCAGATATTGACAGGCACAACCGCTGACTCCACGGAACTGACAAGCTCGGACCTGAGACTTTCGAATCATGTCGCCTCCGGCCAGACCGAACATCTTTTCTCTGCTCAGGAGCTTCTAATCAATCTTCAGGGCGATGGAAAACTATTCCTTACCGACCCCTTGGCCGCCAGCACTTCGTCAGAACATGGACTGATTCGCCTTCCACCCTTTACTGCGGCCCATATCAAAGCCGGCAACAACGGCGCGCACTACAACTAATAACACGTGGCGCGCAATTGATACGCCATCAATCGCGCGCTCACCGAAACCTGATGACACAAGCGCTTGCATAACAAGCGCAAGGATTCCCCATGCCTGTAGAAAAGTCCCTGTCTGAACACGACAATACCTGGCTGCACTTCTTCCCTTCCGATCAACTTGGCAAGACCGATGCTTTCCCCTCGTCCCTGGTTAAGGCACAAGGCATCTACGTAACGGATTCGCAGGGCCGCCAGTATATGGACGCCATCAGCGGTGCGTACTGTGTGAATGTCGGATATGGTCGTGACTCGATTGTCGATGCCGCCAGCCAGGCAGCCAAGACGCTAGCATTCTGCTCTCCGTTCAGTTTTTCCAACCCCTATTCCACCCAGTTGGCTCAGGCCCTGGCAAACCTGGCGTCCCCCGTCGTCGGAGCCAATGCACGGGTGTTCTTCACCAACAGCGGCTCGGAGGCAGTAGAAACCGCGCTGAAAATTGCCCGGGCCTTTGCCGTCAAGAGTGGTGAAAGCCAGCGCAAATGGCTGGTCTCCCGCGATCATGCCTACCACGGCGTTACGCTGGGCGCGCTGTCGGTCTGCGGTTTTGCATCGTTGAAAGAAGAGTTCGGTCCACTTCTGCCCATGACCGCGACCATTCCTTCGATGCACGACAGCAATGATCCCTTCAATGACCTCCTGAAGGCCACCCCAGGTCGTGGCAAGGATGTCGCAGGCGTACTGCTGGAAACCATCGAAACCAGCAACGGCATGGTGACGCCCGGCACCGAGTATCTTGATGGACTACGCAGGCTGCGCGAGGAGACCGGCGCCCTGTTGATCGTCGATGAAGTCATTACCGGATTCGGACGTATGGGCAGCTGGTTCAGCGCTGAACACTATGGTCTCGAAGCAGACATCATCGTTTGCGCCAAAGGCCTCACAAGTGGATACGACTCCCTCGGGGCTACAATCGTCAGCGAACGTGTCGCTTCTGCCTTCGCCCAGGGCAACGACAGCATGTTCACCCATGGCGCCACCTTCGGTGGTCGTCCAGCCGCAGCCGCGGCCGCACTGGAAAACATCAGGATTCTCGATCACGAGCAACTGCTCGGGAACGCCTCGTCCATGGGTGTCTACCTGAAGGACAGACTGCACGGTTTGTTCGCAGGACATCCAAAGGTCTCCGGTCTCACCGGGACGGGCCTGCTCCAGGCCATCCACCTGAAGTCACCTGACTCCCCGGCTCCCGCCACGACGGAAGAAGTCGCAGTGATTCGCGATCGTTTGTTGAACCATGGCGTGATCACCTCCCTGTACTACACCCGCAACGATCCGACGATCGAGATCGCGCCCCCGCTGTGTATCAATCAGGAACAAATCGATCATCTCTGCCTGGTTATCCAGCAAGCACTGAAATAACTGTCATTGAGCCGAAAACATAAAGGACTATAAGAGATGACATTCGATGAAATCGAACACACAGATTCGGTGCGCGATACACAAGTGCCAGGCGTGGAAAGCGAAAGTTCGACAGTGAGCCAGGCAGCGGTCAGCCTGGAGCGAGCGGACGCCGTGGGTACGACCGGCGCCGAATTCGAGGCCAGCCTGCTCACCGCCTGGCTGGTAGCCGCTTGCTGGTACGCCAACTGGGCGGAAGAAGTGAGCAGCGTTGTCGTCTCTCACGCAGGGCATCTCGACTGCCCGAATGTGGATCCGCTGGCATCGGCAAGCGCACTTCGTGCTGATTGCAGAAAAGCCCTGAACGACATGTCCGGCGCACAGCACGCGCCCTGGCAGGTACGGGCCTGGTCGGACACCGAGCAATGCCAGGGCTTGTTCGGTGCCGCCCAGTTGCAGATGAATGTCCGCGAAGCCTCGGTCGAATTGTTGTTCGACAGGCAGGTGCTTGAAAAAGACCTGGCTCACGAGATCCTCGATGCGCTTCTGGCCATCGCGATGGCTCTTCAGAGTGACAATCATCTCACTCCACAACAGCTTGTGGAGTTCGCAAGACCTGTACAGTCGAACTCCGAGTTGCTGGGCAAACTGCAGGGCGTCGTGGATCAGGATGTGCTGGAGGCATTCGAGAGCCATGCAGGTCGGAACCCTGAAAAAGCAGCCATTTGTGATGCCGGCACAACGATCAGCTACGGACAGTTATCGGCGCAGGCCCGCAAGCTCGCCACAGAGCTGGCACGCGAGGGGGTAACCGCCGGCAGCCGTGTCGCACTACGCCTGCCACGCTCAAGCGGTTTTATCATTGCCGCGCTGGCGTTGCTTTCGCTGGATGCCATCTACATTCCAATAGACCTCGAACTGCCAGTCGAGCGCAGCAAACTGATGCTCGAAGATGCTCGGGCGGGATGGATCATTGAGGGCGATGGGGTAATAACAAGGATTCGCTCGATGGCCGAAACCGAATCCGAAGGCAACTCGGGTTGCGGGTACGTGCTGTTCACCTCTGGCACAACCGGACGCCCCAAGGGAGTGATGGTTTCACGCTCATCGCTTTCGTACTACGCCAGCGTTGCCAGGCACACCTTCAGTCTCACGAGTCATGCCAGGGTCCTGCAATTTGCCACCGTCTCGTTTGACGCCTCCGTTGAGGAAATCTATCCCTGCCTGATGGCCGGCGGAACGTTGATTATCCGTGATTCGGAGGTCGATCTGCGACCCGCCAGGTTTCTGCAGTTCGTGCATGAACAACGCATCACTTTTCTGGACTTGCCCACCGGCTACTGGCGAGAGCTCAGTCTGGCCTGCCTATCGGAGAACCTCCACTTTCCACCCAGCGTCAATCTGGTTGTCATTGGCGGAGAAGCACTCTACAAATCCGATATCCACGCCTGGTTCCGTCTCCCGCCACCTCGTCCACACCTGATCAACTCCTACGGCCCAACCGAGACGACGGTTGTCACAGCCCTCCAGCGCGTGCGACAGCCCTGTTCCGGGGACGAGATAAAAAACGCTATCTCCATCGGTCGCCCCATTGCCGGCAGCAGGATTGTCTTGCTCGACCGGTTTGACCGGCCGGCACCGCTCGGGGGCATGGGGCAGATATGCATATCCAGTCCGGGCGTGGCCACCGGATACCTGAACAGCCCTGAAATGACCGATGAGAAATTCTTCATCCGGGTCGAGAGTGATCGAAGCCAGCATCGCTATTACAAGAGTGGGGATCTGGGGCGCATCGGCGTCGACGGCGCATTGGAGTATCACGGCCGCATGGACAATGTGATGAAACGCCAGGGCTTCAGGATTAGCCTGGGCGAAATCGAGTCGATCGTCCGAACGCTGCCCGAAGTGTCGGATTGCTGTGTGCTCATGACCGACGCAGGTAGTAATGCCAAGCTGCTGTGCGCCGTGCAACTGATGCCTGGTATCGAGGTGACACAAACTGACTTGCGTCACCAGCTGAGCCTGGATCTTCCGTCCTATATGGTTCCGAACAGCTTTGTCCTGCTCGACGAAATGCCGCGCACTCTTGCTGGAAAGATCGATTACAACAGGGTGCGGGCTCTCGCGACCGCCATTGCCAAGACAAGGGAGAACGGCGATCTCGACCCACAACCAGAGAGCGAACTCATGGCAGGCATACGCTCGATACTGGGCGCACGCGAACTGAACTGGGATGCCAGCCTGGCGGAGAATGGCGCCGACTCACTGGAGATCGTGCGATTGGCTGTCTTTCTGGAACGGCACAGCGGTCGGGAATGGCCGGTATCGACGCTGTACCATTGTGCGAGCCTGCGCACGATTCTCACCGACGCCGGTAAATCGGTACACGTACAACACAGGGCCCGACACTTCCGCGACTGGCGCGATGCGGAACTCGATCGGCTCAAGGGGTTGCTCCGGGTCGGCACGCCCCCTTCCACTCGTATCGCAGAAGGCATTCTTGTGACAGGTGCTACGGGGCTGCTCGGACGCCATGTGGTCAAGGACCTGCTGAAAAGAACGCTACGTCCAATCCACTGCCTGGTTCGCAGTTCGACCGCTGAAAGCCCCGAAGCCCTTCGTCGAAAACTGATGCAAACGCTGAACGTGTGCCATGAAGAGCGGCAAAGACTGCATGTCATCGTGGGCGACCTGAACCGCGACCAACTGGGGCTGGACGAGGATTGTCTGCACGCATTGCAACACAGCGTCGCCGATATCGTGCATTGCGCCGCCGATACCCATATGTTGTCACCCTATTCGAAGCTGATGACGACCAACGTCCTCGGAAGCCTGAACCTCATCAACCTGGCTCTTGCAAGCGGCGCCGGCTTCCACTTTGCCTCATCTCTTGCCTTGTTTGACACCAAACCGCGTCTCGCGCACCTATCCCCCAGCACCAAAATGGCGGAAGTGGATAGCGTGACCTCCGGTTATCTGCAAAGCAAATGGATGATCGAAATGTTGCTGGAGCAGCTCCGGGCTGAGGGCCTCAAGGCAACGATCTATCGCTGTGGTCGCCTGTGGGGCAGTACCACGAACGTGGGTGAAGCCAGCAATGACTATGTCTTCCAGTTCTTGAGTGTCTGCCAGAGAATCGGACAATTTCCGATCATGCCCATGCAGTTGGAAGTCTGCCCGGCGGATCGCATCGCGGGCCAGATTGCCTCCCGCGTAGTAAACCCGGCGAGCCTCCCCTCGACGGCCACAAGCACCTATCATCTATGCTCCAGCAAAAGCTACACGATGGACGAAATCCATCAAGCCATGCGTCAGCAGGTGAAAGACCTGGTCCTGGTGAACTCGGCAACATGGCTGGCAACGCTGAACGCTCACATTCTGGCGTACCCGCAGGATGTCCCGGCGCTGAGAGTGTTCGCTGTCGTGAAGTCGCTGTCGCTTTCCGACTGCATGGATGACCTTACGATCACTGAAGCGATCGCCTCACATGAATGCTGGGGGCAAGAAAAATCTCCAGGCCTCACGCCGGAGCAGATGGCCTATACCGTGATGGCTGGATCAGTTCCCCCATCCTTACAGGCTCAAACCGTCGCGCATGGATGATGCCGAACCGCGAGTTTCATTTAAAAGGGAGATACCGAATTGACGCGCTACATCAATTTTCTACTGCTGGCCTTGATGGGCAGCACCTGGGGGCTCCACTTCGTACTCGTCAAGAAAATCACCAGCGTCGGGGTTCAAGCAGATCTGATCCTGTTCCCGACGCTGGTCGGTGTGGCCATCGCGTTCCTGGCAATGATGGTCGTCACACGCAGTTCGTGGCGCACCAACCGGTCATGGTGGGTCTTCCTGATCATCTGCAGTGTACTTGGCTATGCATTCCCGATCTGGCTCGAACTGGTGGTGGCGCCTTACATTGACTCGACCTTGCTTACCCTGATCGTCACAAGCACACCGGTTTTCTGCATTTGCCTGGGCTTTCTGCTTCGTCTGGCAACGGTCACGTTCTGGCATGTGCTGTGTGCCGCACTGGGTATTGGTGCAGCCATGATGCTCCTGCTGCCCAGTGCAGCGCTTCCGCAGGGATCGTCCCGTTTTTGGCTGGCGGTGGCCATCGGGGTTCCGGTGAGTTACGCGCTGTACAACCTGTACGTTGCCGCGGCCTGGCCGAAAGGCCTGGGGGTGTTCACCATGGCCGCCTATGAGTCGGTGCTGGCTGCGTTGTTGGCACTCCCATTGTTCTTTACATCGACGTCGGAGGTGGGCTACCAGGATCTCGTCCAGCATGGATCGGAAGTGGCACTACTGGTGATCGTCACCGCAGTTGAGGTCTGGTCCTTCTTCGAACTGGTACGACGGGCAGGTGGGATATATGTTTCATTTGCCAGTTTCGCGGCACTGGCGGCGGGGATTGCGTGGTCTGCGTTGTTGCTGGATGAGCAAATCACTCCATGGATGAATGTGAGCATCGGAGCGATCGTGCTTTCGCTGGTGCTGTGTCTGATCGGGGACCGAAGCCAGACCCAAAGGACATCCCTGGGCTGAGTCTCAAGCCGGCTCCGGCCATGATCCGACAACCCCGTATGACACGGGGCTGTCGGACGCTCGTCGAAAGGAATCAGTAGCGACGATGCGGATCGTTGTAGGCGCTCCAGTCGAAACTGAAATGGCCGCTTACGCAACCTTACTGCCCAGTCATTCCCTCCCCGACCGCAATCCGCTTGCCGTTCTGCTGGCCCACTTCCTGCGCCTGCCCATCGCGCTGTTTGCCCTGTCGGGCCAGGCCCACCAGCCGAGGAATCAGCGGTCCTTCCGGCAAGTGCCGCCAGAAACGACCCGGCATGTGCTGGCGCATCGCATCCGGGTTGACCCGGGCCGGGTTGAAGATGTGCCGGTAGTAGGTCAGCCACAACTCGGCACCCGGGTCATCGGCATGGCAAGCCCACTGCCGCCATTCCTCGGGGCACGTGCGTCGATAGTCCAGCACCTGGCCGTCAAAACGGATGCCGTCGCGAGAGGTTGCGATCAGCCAGCGTTGCCGGCCCAACCGTTCGGCGAAATGGCCGCTGGCGCTTTCGAGGATGTCGTGGGCCGGTTCGTGGAAGGCCACCAGATCCAGTTGCAGCCGTTCGGCGAGCGCTTCGGGCAACGGCACGAAACGCACAAAGGCATGCAGGTGATGGGCTTCACGACTGACCTGACGGATCCGCCGTTGCAGTTCGCTGCCCAGGCGATCGCCGGCGAGCATGGCCGTGCGATCGCCATGGGCAACACGCCAGAGCACTTCGTAGAGCAGGTTCCAGCGCTGCTCACCGCGATAGCGCGCAGCCTGTTCGAGCTGGGCCAGCAAGACCGCCGGGACTCGGGCGCAGAATTGCCCCGGGCCTGCCGGCAACGGCGCCGGCACGGCCAGCAGATCGTCCATCGGGCCTTGCGTCCAGGTCACATCCACCGGGTCGATACCGTGGCCGAGCAGTCTGCGGGCCTGGTCACGCCAAGTGCCGAAGTCGTCGGCACAGTCCAGCGCGATCATCCCCACAGCCCCATTTGCAAGGGTGCCTGGGGCTCGCGCAGGCGCGCCCGCAAGAGGCCGCTGCGTATCTCCGCCTGGGGCGGTCGATAATCACTGGTGACGATGAAGGGCCGTGCCTTGTCCAGCACGCAGCGCATCTGGATCAGGTCGTCATAGCGGATGCGCCGCTCATTGCGCAGCGCCACCATCCGCTGCACGCTGCGCAGGCCTATCCCCGGGATGCGCGCCAGCAATGGCGGCTCGGCGCGGTTCACGTCCAGCGGGAAGACTTCGCGATTGGCCAGCGCCCAGGCGAGCTTGGGGTCGATGTCCAACGCCAGGTGGGTGGACTGGGTCAACAGCTCGCCGGCCTTGTAGCCGTAGCCGCGCATGAGGAAATCGGCCTGGTACAGCCGATGCTCACGCAGCAATGGCGGCGCGGCGAGAGGCACACTGCCGGGACTGTCGGGAATCGGACTGAATGCCGAGTAATAGACCCGCCGCAAGCCATAGCCCTGATAGAGCGATTCGGCGTTGCGCAGGATCGTACGGTCGTCGCTGGCATCGGCCCCGACGATCATCTGCGTGCTCTGCCCCGCCGGGGTGAAGCGCGGCGCCCTGAGCTCTCCAGCCACCGCCTGCTGGCCGCGGTGAATGGTGCCCATGGCTTGGCGAATGGTGACCAGTTGCTTCTCCGGGGCCAGCAGCTTGAGGCCCGCCTCCGTAGGCAACTCGATGTTCACGCTCAGGCGGTCCGCCAGGCGTCCGGCCTCCTCGATCAACAAGGGATCGGCGTCGGGAATGGTCTTGAGATGGATATAGCCCCGGAACTGGTGTTCCTCACGCAGCAAGCGCGCCACCCGCACCAACTGCTCCATGGTGTAGTCGGCCGAGCGGATGATGCCGGAGCTCAGGAACAGCCCGCTGATGCAATTGCGCCGATAGAAGTCGAGGGTCAGGCGCACCACCTCCTCCGGCGTGAAACGCGCCCTGGGCACATTGCTGGAGCGGCGATTGACGCAGTACTGGCAGTCGTAGAGGCAGAAATTGGTCAGCAGCACCTTGAGCAACGACACGCAGCGGCCGTCGGGGGTATAGCTGTGACAGATGCCCATGCCATCGGTGGCACCGATCCCCTCACGGCCACGGGAGCTGCGCTTGGGTGCGCCGCTGCTGGCGCACGAAGCGTCGTACTTGGCGGCGTCGGCGAGGATGCCGAGCTTGGCGATAAGCTGCATGGGATCTATCTCGATACTGATTATCCATACAGTATTCCGAGATACGTCCGTATGCAAGCGTCATCGGGCCAGCCAGGCGTCGAACCGATAAAAGCCCTGCCAGATCAAGGAGGCCTGTATCGCCGAGGTAGAAAAATTGAATTAGCCGCCTGTCCTCCTGGTCAGGAATTATGAACGCAGTCAATCTGACGAGGTAACAGCAATGACTATCGAAGCAGAGACACTCGTACAACTGACCGAAGCGCTGCAAGAACGCGGCATGATACTGGTAGCGGACGTTGCGTTTACCCGGGCCCCCTACCGGCACAACCATCGCTGGGTCTGCACCGTGGAGTAGCGACCCGGTCTTTCGAACGGCTTCATGCCTGCCCGATACACAAGGCCCGGCGAACGGCCCGGGGGCCTGTTGCCCGACAGGAAACCTACCTGCCCGGCCAGATGACAGCCTGCGCCACCACCACAAACTCGCCGTTGAACGTTGCCGCTGGCGAGCCATAAAGCTGGTAGCCCAGGGCAAGGGCTTCAGACACTCGATGGCAGAATGACGCGTCATCCTTGCCTGTCAGGATCCGATAAATGGGTAAGCCTTCGGGAGGGGGCTTCTGCATGGCTGCACCTGTATGAATGGATAAGGAAACCTGCCTGGATTACCTGGCCTGGGTTTGTCCGATGATGCGTGGATGGAGCGAGACTTGAGCTGATGGAAAGCGTTCAGCAAATGGACGAAATTGTGCGAGGTGAACGTCAGCCCTCTCGCGAATTTACCGTCGACGCCTTGCAGATCAAAGAAATTCGCAAGGCTACCGGGCTGAGCCAGGCCAAGTTCGCAGCGATGATCGATGTCCAGTTGGGCACCCTGCGCAACTGGGAGCAAGGTCGGCGGGAACCCACTGGTCCAGCGAAAGCACTTCTGAGAGCCATTCATAATGACCCTGTGCATGTGCTCAACGCTCTGGCAACTTGACTCAGCCAGGATTGATGCCACACCGACGACCTTCCTGACGCCGGGGCTCCATTCTCATCTCTTGGGCGGAGGAGGAGCCGAAGGAGCAGTTGGCCTGATAACAGCTCTCGGCGGTGGAGGGTTTTTACCGTCATGCGCAATTCCCTTGCGTCCGGACGACGGCATTGGTTGGGGCGCTTTGCTGGTCATTTTTCGTCCTCTGATGACAGTGTGCCGCGGTGAGCATTTTTTCTGATGCATGGAACAGATTTCCCTCGTGTTGAAATAGCATGATTGCCGTTGATTCCGAGCCACGCCCCGTGTCGTAGCGGTTCGGGACAACTGACAAATATTTCATAGGCGCTAAGGGAGCTTTAGCTGGTTCGGCGCAGGTTTTTAAATCTAAAGAAACATACGATACACCACTAACAAATTTAAACAAAAACCATAAATAATTAAACATATAAACACGCCTCGAAAAACACCACCACGCGAACCATCTACAGGTATCGAGACGCCCAATAGCACATGATCAGCATCCAACAAAAAATAAAACGCTATATGCAAAAATAGCAAAAGTTCTAACAGCCAAAAATCGAGCGATTATATTTTCCAGGCACCTGCTTATTTTTATAACTTTCTGAGGGAACCAGAATGAGTAATTTCGCTGAAGAACTTAACAGTATTCCTACTGGTGAATACCTTCGTATCTGGGGGCAATTTCCTGGAGCCATGTCGCCCCAATGCATACAGGGCAAGCTGAGGAATGTGGACACCCTGGCAGGAAAGGCCTTTCTTGAATCGACGACCTACAGCGGCCAGATCAATGAAGTCCCAATAAGCGGAATCACCTCGATCCAAAGGGGTTACACAGGGTCTGGTGCCTCGGGATCAGTACAAAAACCGGACAAAGTGTACAACCCAAACTCCGGCGAATGGCAGGACAAGACGTTTAAAGACTACAGCTGATATCAATAGAAAACGGGGGCAGCTTTACTTTCACGTCTACAACAATCGTGAAAGTAAATCTGCTCTCTTTTCGTATAGAAGGACCGTTGTGCAACTCAAAATAATCGACGATTCCACCAGGTCACTGGCGGTCTTTTAGTCCAGCGAGCGCTTCGTACGAGCCGACCTGCGTTCGTCCAGAGCCGCTTGCACTAAAGCCATCGCTTGGTCATGCGGAATGCCAGGACCCGGATTATCAAGCGACGCCTGCACCTTGGCACGAAACCAACGGTCATAACTGGCCGCCTGCTCTTCTGTCTCGAACTCCGAAACGACCGGGGAAAGTCGAGTACTCATGATGGCCTCCTATGGACAGGGATATCAGCCCTCGGGCAATGCCTGATCAGACGAGGAAGAGCCCTCAAGCAGCGCATCCACCACCGCACGCGCCACCTCCACCGAATGCAACATGTTCCAGAACAATGCCCGTTCGACGGGATTGGCGTGCAGGCTGATTTCATCACCGTTGAGCTCTGCCGCTTCGAGCAGATGGGAAACGTAGGTCAGTGCATCCTGGGCATTGATGCCCGGTTGGATGGCGAACAATGAAGGCTTATCCCGGGCTTGTGGCGTAACAGGCTTGGAGCATGTGAACGTGAGGGTATCGAGTAAACGCGGTGCGTTCGCCACTTCCGACTCGTCAGGCCTCGAAGGGTCGTTGAGGATCTGACACAGGAACACATCCTTGTCGTGGGTGTTTGGGACTTTGCCAGCAGTCGGTGGATCGGGCGTAATTTTCTTGGTCATGGTGACCTCCCTATTCAGATTTAGGAGTTCGCCATATTCGTTTCCACGCGAAGGGTGGCGAACTGTACGCGGGGTGGAAAACCGGAGAATAGGAACCCGGCACACCATAGGTGTCCCACGCACAGCCCGCCATAAAGCGAGTACAAAAATGCCGCTTATGCGGCAATGTGCGCCGATTCCTTTACGAGTTTCCACACCCGTGTCGCTGAATTTGCAGCGACACTTGAACAGTAGCCTCGGCCTTTGGCGCACGCAATATTCTCCCACGCCTGAAGCATGTGGGAAATATGAGTTTTCTTGGTCAGCTTGTTCGCACGCCGAGCGCCTAAGGCGCAGGGTAGTTTTGCCGAGTATGCAAAACGTTCACGATTTCGATTCTATCTGCCGCGACCCGATAAACAATCATGTAGTTCGGGTGGACAACAAGCTCGCGCGTACCCGAATGTCGGCAAGCACCTCTTCAAGCCAGATAATCGGTAACATCAAGCGATGTTTTTCTGCTTGCGCTTTGCCTCTTCAATAATGGCATCCATTGTCCGTGTGCAGCGACTTACTTTTCCGAAGCAAAGAAAAAGCCCCGTAGACGCTAATCTACGGGGCTTTCGAATAGTGGAGGCCGAGGTCGGAATCGAACCGGCGTAGATGGATTTGCAATCCACTGCATAACCATTTTGCTACTCGGCCTCAGGTCGAATCGAGCGCCCTTGCAAGACTGGCTTGCCGCAACTCCTTGATTCTTCAGCGTTCGCGACGTTGCCGTCCGAGCTGATGGCGCGCATTATGTCCTAGTTGAATGACACTGGCAACCCCCTGAATTCTAATAATTTTTAGGTCAGCCCAGGGCTTTCTGCGCAACCTCCAGGTGCGCCAGGCGCGCCGCCAGCGCCTTGGCCTGGCTCGCCACATCGGTGACCGCCGTGCTCTCCCACCACTGCCCCCGCAACGGCGGCCCCATGGCAAACAGCCGCGTGGAGGTGTCGCCCCCGGCATCCACCACCGCGCCGCCCGGATCAGCCGCGATCCCCAAGGCCAATGGCCCCGGTCGGATCAGTCCGCGCGCCAGCAACTGCTGGGGCAGCGGGCGATCCACCCGGCGCCAGTCATATTCAATACCCGTGGAGTTGATCAAGGCCGCGCCGCTGATCGTCAGCGTCTGCGACTCGCCCCGTGGCCGGATGGCGATACTCACCTCGCCGTCCCGTGGCTCGCCCAGGCCCTTGAGCGACGCCGCTTCGATGGTCAGCCGCCCTTCCCTGTGCAGGCGCTCCATCAGTTCGGCACTCAGAGGCGGCGAACGGTGGTGATGGCTCTCCCACCACGGACGGACGTGACGGACGAACTGTCGACGCTGGACATCGCTGGCCTGGCTCCACAACCGACCGATATGCGCCCGTACCGTGTCCAACGGCGCCTGCCAGTCAATCCCGGCCTCCAGCGCAAAGGTGCATTGGCGACGCACCTCGCGCAGCAACTGCAGAGGGCTGCGGAGACTGTGATCCGCCGCCAGGAAATCCACCCAGGCCGGTGGCTGGCGGCGTACATGGGGCAGCAGCCCGTGCCGGGAAATAACCCGGATCGGTCCGCGATGCCCGGCCTGCTCCAGGGACACCACGGCATCGACCATGGTCAGGCCGGAACCGATGATCAGTACCGTGCCTTGCGGATCAATCCGCGACATGGTCGCCACATCCCAGGGGTCCACCGCCGCCGCATTCAAGCCACTGGATTGCTTCTGGCGGGTGCGCGCCGCCGGGAACATGCCGGTGGCCAGCACGGCACGGGTGCCTTGTAGTTGCTGGCCGTCGGCCAGGGTCAGGCGTACGCCGTCGCTGTCGCTTTGCAGATCAACCACCTCGCCATGCACATGCTCGGCCGTCGAACCCCGGGTCGCGCCCTGCTCCCGGGCTTCGGCCAGGCGCTGCTGGACGTACACGCCAAAAAGCCCGCGAGGCGGGAACAGTTCGCTGACCGGTACATGCTGCCGGTCCGACTCGGGCCAGCCGCCGGCGGCGATATGGGCCTGTAACCATTGGGTCAGGTCATCGGGATTGTCCGGGTCGACGCTCATCCGCGCCGCATTGCCGTTCAGCGTATGGCCCAGCTCCGTGGCGCTGTAGGCCTCACCCCGCCCCAGTTCGGCACGCGGCTCGACGATCAGGATCCGCCGCCGGCCCGGCAGGCGCAGCAATTGCACCGCCAGCATCGCGCCGCTCAGGCCACCACCGACAATCACCACATCGGCCGCCGGGATGGCGTGTGTCGCCTGTCCGCTCAGGGTTTCACTCATCATTCGCTCTCTTGTTCAGTGCTTGCCCAGGTAGAAATCGTGCAGGTCGCCCCGGGCCAGCAATTCATCCGCCGTACCGCTGAGCACCACCCGGCCGGTGTCGAGCACATGGGCCTGGGTCGCATACTTCAACGCTACGTTAATGTTTTGTTCGGCAATCAGGAAGCTGACCTGCTGTTCGCGATTGAGCTGGGCGACGATTTCGTAGATCTCCTGGACGATAATAGGCGCCAGGCCCATGGAAGGTTCGTCGAGCAAGACTAAAGTCGGTCGTGTCATCAAGGCCCGGCCAATGGCGACCATCTGCTGCTCGCCGCCGGAGGTCAGCCCGGCCTGGGTCTTGCGCTTGGTTTTCAGGCGCGGGAACCAGGCATACACCCGCTCCAGGTCCTCCTGCATCTGCCGCCGCCCGAGGCCGCGGACAAAACCGCCGCTGCGCAGGTTGTCCTCCACCGTCAGTTGGCCGAACACATGGCGACCTTCCAGTACATGCACCAGGCCGTCACGCACGCGCTGGCTCGGATCGACCTCCAGGCTATCCGTTCCCCGGAAGTGGATGCTGCCGCGCGTGACCTGCGCCCGCTCGGACCGCACCAGCCCCGAGATGGCCTTGAGAGTGGTGCTTTTACCGGCGCCGTTGGCCCCGAGCAAGGCGACGATACCGCCCTTGGGCACGCTCAGGGAGACCCCGGACACGGCGAGGATCGTGCGGTCGTAGATCACCTCGATGTCTGCCACCTGCAACAGCGGCGCAGCACCCGTTTCAAGTGCCGGCTGGCCCATGGCTTATTCGCCTGCCGCGCAGGTGCGCGGGGTCAGGTGTTTTTCCTGGGCAAAGGCTGCCGATTTCTCGTCGATCAACGGCCGCAGCAACGCCCGATCCGCCGCGATCCAGTCGCTGACCAGGCTCCAGTGGGCGCCGTCCCATTGCTGCACCCGCGCCGAACCGCCGCCTTCATGGTCGCTGCAGGACAGCTTCAGGTTCTGCATCAGGCCGTAGAAGCCCATGGCCTTGAGTCGTGCATCGTCGATGTCCAGGTGCTCCAGGCCCCAGCGCCCTTCTTCGCCGTGCAGCGGCCGCTTGCCGAATTTGCCCTGGCCGGTGCGAATCGCTTCCACGGCAATCGCCGCGTTCACCAGACCGGAGTTGTAGTAGACACTGCCGAAGTTGTTCAGGTCCTTGAGATCGCTCTTGCCCTTGTCGAGGATGTACTGCTTGAGGCGCTTGTGGATCTCGAAGTCGGCACCCGCCGGATACGGTGTCAACGCCAGGTAACCCTTGGCCGCCGCGCCCGCCGGCAGTACGTCTTCGCTGGAGCTGGCCCAGATATCGCCGACGATATGATCCACCGGGAAGCCGAAGCGCGCGGCGGTCTTGACCGCCACCGGCGTCGACACGCCCCAGGTCCGCAGGAACACCCAGTCCGGATTGAGCTGGCGAATCTGCCGCCATTGCGCCGATTGTTCGTTGCCCGGGTCGGCCACCGGGATCTGGATATTCTCGAAGCCGTATTTTTCCGCCAACAGTTTCAACGGACCGAGGGTTTCGCGGCCATAGGCCGAGTCGTGGTAGACGGTGGCGATCTTCTTGCCCTTGAGCTTGTCGAAGCCGCCTTCGCGCTGGGCGATGTAGTTCACCAGGGTCGAGGCTTCGCTGTAGAAGGTCAGCATCACCGGGAAGTTGTAGGGGAACACCTTGCCGTCGGTGGCCTCGGTGCGCCCGTAGCCGAGGGTGATCAGCGGGATCTTGTCGACTTCCGCGCGTTCGCTCAGGGCATAGGCCGCCGGCGCACCGTTAGGTTGGTAGACCGCCACCGGCGCGCCGTCGAGGCCGTTCTTGAAGCGCTCGTAGCACTCGATGCCCTTCTCCGCCGTCCATTCGGTCTCGCACTCCTGCCACACCAGCTTGACGCCGTTGATGCCGCCTTCCACTTCGTTGATGTAGTTGAGGTAGTCGATCATCCCGGCCCATACCTGCACGCCGCTGGAGGCGTAGGCACCGACCCTGTAGGTGGCCAGGGGAAAGAACTGCTGGTCGGGCGAGGCCTGGGCCATCGGTACGGCGGTGCCGAGCACCGTCAGGGCCAGGGCCGCGGCGGTCAGTGAACGTTTGAAAAGTGCACGCATGGTGGAATCGTTCTCCAGGGATGGGAAGTCGGGAAGTCAGAAACGCAACGGCCAGTGCCGCAGTCGGTCGCGGGTATTGCCCAGCAGGCGGATCAACCCGTCCGGTTCCTTGATCAGGAACAGGATGATCAGCACGCCGAAGATGATTTTCTGCAGGTTCTGCAACTGCCCGGCATCCACCGCCCCGCCGAGCAGGGCCTGGCCGAGGTGACTGAGCAGGATCGGCAGCAGACAGATAAAGGCCGCGCCGACGAAGTTGCCGGCGATGCTGCCCATGCCGCCGATAATGATGATGAACAGGATCTGGAACGAGCGGTTGATATCGAAGCTGCCGGCACTCGCCGTACCCAGGTAGGCGAACGCCCACAACGCCCCGGCGATGCCCAGGTAGAACGAACTGACAGCAAAGGCCAGGCGCTTGTAGCGGGCCACCGGTATGCCGATGACCGCCGCCGCGGTGTCCATGTCGCGGATCGCCATCCAGTTGCGCCCGGTCTGGCTGTTCACCAGGTTGCGCGCGACCCAGGTCAACAGCAGCACCGTGACCAGGGTCAGCAGATAGCGTCCCAGTGGCGTGTTCAGGTCATGCCCGAACAGCGACAGGCTCGGCGCGGAAATGGTCCCGGACGAACCGTAGTTGTAGAACCAGGGAAACTTGACGAACAGCCACTCCAGGAAGAACTGCGCGGCCAGAGTGGTGACCATCAGGTAGAAACCCTTGATCCGCGAGCTGGGCAAGCCAAACAGCAGGCCCACCCCACCACTGATGATGCCACCGCCGAGCAGTGCCAAAGGCAGGCCCAGCTCCGGCAGGCGCAGGAGAAAACCGTAGGTGGCAAAGGCCCCCACCGCCATGAAGCCGGCCGCGCCGACCGAGGTCTGCCCGGTGTAGCCGGTCAGCAGGTTGAGCCCCAATCCGGCCAGGGACAGCACCAGGAACGGAATCAGGATTGCACTGAGCCAATAATCGTTGCCCACCAGCGGCACCACGCCGAAGGCCAGCACCAGCAGGCCGAGCAGCGACCACGGCAAGCGCCGCTCGACCAGCACCCAGGGCGCCGTTTCACTTATCACGGGAACAGACATGCTTCAGACTCGCTCGATGGCCCGCTCGCCGAACAGGCCGGCCGGGCGGATATACAGGAAGGCCAACGCCAGGACATAGGCGAACCAGGGAGTGATGCCGCCGCCGATCAGCGGGCCGATATAGACTTCGGCGAGGTTCTCGGCGGCGCCGACGATCAGCCCGCCGACAATCGCCCCGCCAATCGAGGTGAAGCCGCCGATGATCAGCACCGGCAAGGCCTTGAGCACCACCAGCGACAGGGAAAACTGCACCCCTTGCCGTGCGCCCCAGAGCAGCCCCGCCACCAGGCCGACGCAGCCGGCCACCGCCCAGACGATCTGCCAGATGCGATTGAGGTTGATGCCAATGGACAGCGCCGCCGTGGTGTCGTCGGCCACCGCCCGCAGCGACACGCCGATGCGGGTCTTGTTGAACAACAGCGCCAGGACCACCACCAGCACCACGGCGGTGGCGGCGGCAATCAGGTCGAACTGGCTGAGCATCACCCCGTGGATAAACAGCGGCACGTCGTCGATGCCCAGGTCCAATGCGCGGACCTGCGAGCCCATCAGCCCCTGGGCCAGGCCTTCGATAATGAACGACAGGCCGAGAGTCGCCATGAACAGGGTGATCTGCGAGCGGTTGACCAGCGGCCGCAGCACCAGGCGCTCGATCAGCAGCGCACCGATCACCATCACCAGCACTGCCAGCAGCAGCGCCAGGACAAAGGGCACGCCCTGATCGTGCAGGCTGACAAAGGTCAGGGCGGCGAACAGCAGCATCGAGCCCTGGGCGAAATTGAACACGCCACTGGCCTTGTAGATCAGCACGAAGCCGATGGCGACCAGCGAATAGAGGGTGCCGGCGAGCAGCCCACCGATCAGGGTTTCAAGGAAAAAGCCCATCAGTGCACCGCTCCCAGGTAGGCCGCGATCACCTCGGCATTGCCTTGCACCTCGGCCGGCGTCCCGTCGCCGACCTTGCGCCCGTAATCGAGCACCACCACATGATCGGACAAGCCCATCACCACCCCCATGTCATGTTCGATCAGCACCACGGTGGTGCCGAGATCGCGATTGACGTCGGCGATAAACCGCGCCATTTCCTGCTTTTCTTCGGCGTTCATGCCGGCCATGGGCTCGTCCAGCAGCAATAGCGTGGGCCCGGCGATCAGCGCCCGACCCAGCTCCACACGCTTTTGCAGGCCGTAGGACAGCGTGCCCACCGGCACGTCGCGCAGCGCCTGCAGCTCAAGCAGTTGGAGAATGTGCTGGGCCTTGCGGCGAAAAGCCTCGGCTTCGCGGCGGGCCCGGGGCAATCCCAGGGCCTGTTCGAGAAAATGGCTGCGCATATGCCGCGACAGCCCGGTCAGCAGGTTGTCGATCACACTCATCTTCTTGAACAACGCATTGTTCTGGAACGTCCGGCCAATGCCCTGGCGGGCCGCCTGCAGGGGATCGATACGGCGAAAGCGGCGCTGCTCGAAAACGATCTCGCCGCTGTCGAAGCGATAGACCCCGTTCAACAGGTTGAGCAGCGAGCTCTTGCCCGCCCCGTTGGGGCCGATCAGGGCGCAGATCTCACCGCGACGGACATCGAACGACAGTTCATTGATGGCCTTGACCCCCTTGAACGACAGTGACACGCCACGCACCTGCAGAATCGACTCGGCCACACTCATGCGCTTTTCCGTCCCGGGGCATCGACCCGCCATTGATTGAAGGTGGCCGGCAATTGCGCCGGGCTCGACGCTTGCCAGATGTATTGCAGGTGCTGGAAGCCCAGCAGGCGCCGCACCCGTTGCTTGAACAGGCGGGCCACCCATCGTTCGGGATGGGCCAGGGCCCATTCACACAGGCGTCGGCGCCAACTTTCCTGCGGCGCCAGACGCTGTTCGATCTCGTCCGCCAGGGCTTGCAGGCGCTCCGCCGACAGCAGCAACCCGGAGGGTGCGACCTCGCGTCGATCACGACTGGCGCTGTCGCTGCTTTCCGGGAAGGCCAGGCTGTGACCGGTGTGCAACCATTGCTCCAGCAGCACGCTCAAGCCGCCCTGCCAGTGGGTGTCCTCCTCGCTCCACAGTTGCGACTGGGCACTTGCCGTGCGCCACAGCACCAGCGGCCGCGGTTCCTGGCTATCACCCGAAAGCGTGGCGAAGGCCAGGACGGTTTGCCTCGGCGACCCCGGCAGGCGGCCCGGCAACTGATTGGCGATCAGCACGCCAGGAGCGGCGCCGGAATCGCCGACATCCAGCCAGTCGAGCAGTTGCTGGCGACTGTCGACAAAACCGTGGCTCGGTTGCAGGCGCCAGAACGCCTGGCCGAGGGCTTCGGTGCTCAGTTCCGGAGCGAGGCCCAGGACCTGGCCGCCGATGGAATGGGCGGCCAATGCCAGCAACAACAGGTTCGGCTCCAGCGCACCGCTGACCGCCAGGCGCGAATCGGCATTGAAACCTTGCTGACGCAGACCATCGGCCAGGCGCTCGACTTCGCGCAGGGCATCGATCCAGCGCCAGCTGTGCCATTGTCCATGGCGCTTGTGGCGCAGGGCGCCCTGCAACGGACTGACCTGTGCCCAGTGGCGCAATTGCTCAAGGGCACCGGGAAAGATCGAGACCGTTTCGCCGTGGGGCGGATGGATAACCGGCGGACGCTTCAGTTCGTGCACGCTCATGGGCTCACCTCGTTCAGTCGTTTGGCGTGCGGTGGTCCGCTGGCGGATGTGGAGTTCATGTCTGTCTTTGAGGGCAGTGGCGATTTTGCGAGCCTCTTCGCGGGCAAGCCCGACTCCTACAAAGGAAAGCGTGTCCGCAAACGTTGTGGACGACACAAAACCCGTAGGAGCCGGGCTTGCCCGCGAAAGGGCCTTCCCGACCACCCTCACCGTCAAGCCGAACGCAGCCCTTTTTCCCGCAAGGCCGCCAGATCCCGGAAGCCCGCTCCCGGATGGATATCCGAAAGCTTCGGCCCGGCGCCGAACAGCTTCTCGCGCAAGGTGCCCGGGGCGTACTCGGTCTTGTACACGCCACGCTTCTGCAACTCCGGCACCAGCAACTCGACCGCGTCGACAAAAGTTTCGTGGGTCAGCGCATAAGCCAGGTTGAAACCATCGACATCGGTGTCCTCGACCCACTCCTGCAACAGGTCGGCGACGGTTTCCGGGCTGCCGACAAACAGCGGGCCGAAGCCGCCGATACCGACCCAGTCGGCCAGTTCGTTGGGGGTCCAGATCCGGTTCGGGTCCGCCGTGGAGAAGGTCTCCACCGCCGACTGGATGGCGTTGGTGTGCACATGCCGCAGCGGTTCGTCCGGTTTGAACTGGCTGAAGTCGATCCCGGTCCAGCCAGAGATCAGCGCCATGGCGCCCTCGTAGCTGACATAGGATTTGTATTCCTCGAACTTGGCCTTGGCCTTGGCATCGGTCTCGCCGAGGATCACCGTCTGCAGGTTGAAAATCAGGATGCTGCGCGGGTCCCGTCCGGCTTCAGCCGCGCGCCGACGAATATCGGCCACGACCTTCTTCAGCAGCACCTTGGAGGGCGCGGCCACGAAGACGCATTCGGCATGCTCGGCGGCGAACTGCTTGCCCCGGCTCGACGCGCCGGCCTGGTACAGCACCGGCGTACGCTGCGGCGATGGCTCGCACAGATGGATGCCGGGCACCTGGAAGTGTTTGCCGAAGTGCTGGATCTCGTGGATCTTGCTCGGATCGCTGAACAACTTGCGCTCGCGATCACGCAGGATCGCGCCGTCCTCCCAGCTGCCTTCCCAGAGTTTGTAGCAGACCTCCAGGTATTCTTCGGCGTAGTCATAACGCGCGTCATGTTCGGTCTGGGCACTCTGGCCGAGGTTCTTCGCCCCGCTCTCCAGGTACGAGGTGACGATATTCCAGCCGGCACGGCCCTTGGTCAGATGGTCGAGGGTCGACAGGCGACGGGCGAACGGATACGGGTGCTCGAACGATAACGAAGCGGTCAGGCCGAAGCCCAGGTGCTCGGTCACCAGCGCCATCGGCGGGATCAGTTGCAACGGGTCGTTGACCGGCACCTGCGCGGCCTGGCGGATCGCCGCGTCGCCGTTGCCGTTGTAGACGTCGTAGATGCCCAGCACATCGGCGATGAACAGGCCATCGAACTTGCCGCGCTCGAGGATTTTCGCCAGGTCGGTCCAGTACTCCAGGTCCTTGTATTGCCAGGAACGATCCCGTGGATGAGCCCACAAACCCGGGGACTGGTGGCCCACGCAGTTCATGTCGAAGGCATTGAGACGGATTTCACGGGACATCGACAGCACTCCTGGAACGGTCAGGCACGACGCCATTGAGGCGGAAGTTGCCAATCAGCGTGTATTTCAGATGCAGGGGGTCTTGCAGCGGATCATGGCCGGGCGCCAGTTGCGCCCGTTGCCCGGTCAGCGCCCACTCGACATTGCCGACCTGCTGCAAGGCGTCGGCACTGGCAATCGCCGCTTCGGTAGCGGCAATGATTTTCTCGGCCTCGTCCTGCGGGCCGACGGCAAAACGCTCGGCGCGTTCGATCAGGGCGGCGGCCACATCGATACGGATGTGCAGGTCGCCGAACTGGCTGATCACCTGCGGGTCTTGCGCCTGGCGTGGCTGGGCGCGCACGGCGGCGAGCGTACGTTCAAGTCCGGCGCGGGCCGCCAGCAGGTCATCGCCGGCACGGGCCAGCGAAGCATCAGGGGCAATGGAATGATTCAATGCGTTCATCACGAACTCCTAGTTCCAGGCATGCCGGGCCGGCTTGACGCCGTTGAGCAGGTAGTTGCCGATCAGGTGGTATTTCCAGCGCGCCGGGTCATGCAAGGTGTGGGTCCGGGCGTTGCGCCAGTGGCGATCGAGGTTGTGCTTGCCGAGCACCGAGCGGGTCCCGGCCAGTTCGAACAGCTTGCTGCTGGCGAGCAAGGCGGTTTCGGCCGACAGCACCTTGGCCTGGGCCACCACCACGGAGGCCTCGGCCACGCTGTCGATGCCCGGTTGCGCGAGGGCGTGGTCCACTGCCCGCCCGGCCTTTTCCAGGATCGCTTCGGTGCCGTGCACCCGCCACTCCAAGTCACCGATAGCGGCGAGGCTGAACGGGTCCTGCCAGCCATGCTCCTGCTGGCTGTCGATCCAGGGCCGGGCCTGGCGCGCATGACGCTTGGTTTCTTCGAGGGCACCGAGGGCAATGCCGGTGTCGACGGCGGCCTGGATGATCTGCGAGATCGGACCGTTGGCGGTGGGCTGGTCAAAGGCCTGGTGGGCTGGAATGACGCTGCTGCGCGGCACACTGACATTGACGAACAGCGCGTTGCCGCTGGCCGTGGTGCGCTGGCCGAAACCGTCCCAGTTGTCGACGATGGTCAGGCCCGGGGCATTGCGCTCGACAAAGGCGATCTGCGCGTTGCCCGCTTCGTCCAGGCCGACCACCGGGACGATATGGGCGAACAAGGCGCCGGTGCAGTAGAACTTCTCGCCATCGATATAGGCCGTGTCGCCGTCGAAGCGGATACGGGTATCGAAGGTCCCGGCATGCTTGCTCTTGGCTTCGGAGAAGGCATTGCCGAAACGGTAGCCTTCCAGCACCTTGGCGAAGTAGTGACGCTTCTGCTCCTCGGTGGCGGTCTGCAACAGGATGTCGAGCACGCCGAGGTGGTTCTGCGGGATCTGGCCGAGGGATGAGTCGGCCGCGGAAATGATCTTGATCACTTCGGCCACCGTCACATAGGACACCCCGGCACCGCCGTAGGCCTTGGGCACGGTGATACCCCACAGGCCGCTGGCGGCGAATTCATCGAGTTCGGCGGCCGGCAGGCGTCGTTCACGGTCGCGTACGCCCGCCTCGACGGCAAAACGCGCGGCGAGGGTCCTGGCGGCGGCAATGGCCTCTTCATCCGAGCGAATGACATGGGCGGTGTAGGTGGGTTTGGCGGCAGTTGTCATAGACCGACTCCAGAGTCCTGATGAGTGCGAAAAACGCATGCACAGGACATAGCAGGAGCCATGCCACAAACAATAAACCTTATAAATCAGATATTTATTACTAAAACCTAGAAACTTTCACAGACGAAAAACAGCAAACTGTCCATCAACTGTTGCTGGGCCAACAGCGCCCGACTGTCTAGATTGATCGTTCCCACGCTCTGCGTGGGAATGCCTCTCTGGACGCTCTGCGTCCGCTGTGTGACGCAGAGCGTCATGGGCTGCATTGCCCACGCGGAGCGTGGGAACGATCGGGCGCCCCTAGATCACCACATTACGCACAAAGCGCGCTGCCACCTCGCCATCGTTGCGATAGCCGTGGGGCTGGTTGCTGGCGAACATGAAGAACTCGCCGGCATGGATCTGCTGCTCCTGTTCGCCGAGCAACAGTGTCAGGCAACCCTCGAAAACGTACAGTTGCTCGCTCCAGCCATCGCCATCGGGCTCGGAGTGGTAGTGCTCGCCCGGCTCCAGGCGCCACTCCCAGAGTTCCACCTCGCGACTGGCAACCGCCTTGGCCAGCAGGACCGCCTTGCTCCCGGGAATCAGCCCGGCCCAGGCCAGTTCGTTGATACGACTCGGGTCACGGGCCTCCGGGGCCTGGATCAGGTCGCTGAAGGCCACGTCGAGGGCTTCGGCCACACGGTCGAGGGTGGTCAGGCTGACATTCTTTTCCCCGGCTTCGATGGCCACCAGCATCCGCCGGCTCACCCCGGATTTCTCCGACAGCGCGGTCTGGCTCAACTGGGCCTCATGCCGCAGGCGCCGCACATTCTGGCTGACGTGTTGCAGGACCGAGGCGCGTTGCGAAGTTTCTTTGTGCACTATATTGCTCACTTAGTGGGTTTGCGCAGTATACTGCCCAGCTCCGGCGCATTGTGCGTCTCACCCAGGTAGCGCGCAAGGCCATGACTCCGGTGAAATCCAACAGTTTGTTACCTTCGACCCTGCGGTTCAGCAAAGCCGAGTGCGTGCTGATCCTGATCACCATGATCTGGGGCGGCACTTTCCTGCTGGTACAGAACGCCATGACCGTCAGCGGACCGATGTTCTTCGTCGGCCTGCGGTTTGCCGCGGCGGCCTGCATCGTCGCGCTGTTTTCGGCGCGCAGCCTGCGGGGCATGACCGCCTTCGAGATGAAGGCCGGGATCTTTATCGGCACGGCGATCATGCTCGGCTACGGCTTGCAAACCGTGGGCCTGCAGAGCATTCCCAGCAGCCAGTCTGCCTTTATCACCGCGCTCTACGTGCCTTTCGTACCGCTGCTGCAATGGCTGGTACTGGGCAAGCGGCCGGGGCTGATGCCGAGCATCGGCATCATGCTCGCCTTTACCGGGTTGATGTTGCTGTCCGGGCCGAACGGCGCCCAGTTGAAATTCAGCCCGGGGGAAATCGCCACCATCATCAGCGCCATCGCCATTGCCGCCGAAATCATCCTGATCAGCAACTACGCGGGCAAGGTCGATGTGCGTCGCGTCACCGTGGTGCAACTGGGCACCGCCTCGGTGCTGGCGTTCCTGATGATCGTCCCGACCCAGGAGGCGCTGCCGGAGTTTTCCTGGCTGCTGCTGGTCAGCGCGGTCGGCCTGGGGGCGGCCAGCGCGGCGATCCAGGTGGCGATGAACTGGGCACAGAAAAGCGTTTCGCCGACCCGCGCGACCTTGATCTATGCCGGCGAACCGGTCTGGGCCGGGATCGCCGGACGCCTGGCCGGTGAACGCCTGCCAGGGCTGGCGCTGGTCGGGGCGGCCTTGATCGTCGCCGCGGTGATTGTCAGCGAGCTGAAGACCAAGGGCAAAGCGGCCGAGCCGACCGAAGACGAAGTGGAGAACGAAGTGCTGGATTCGAACAACCCATAGACCGCGTGTTGATCGTTCCCACGCTCCGCGTGGGCAATGCAGCCCGTGACGCTCTGCGTCACAAAGCGGACGCAGAGCGTCCAGAAAGGCATTCCCACGCGGAGCGTGGGAACGATCAGTCATCTGTCGACAATTTCGACCATGCATATCAGGCATTTACCACCTACCTTGTAGGATTCTGCGACAGCTTGTGGGTTGGTGATCCAGGGCCGGCCACGTATGATCCTTCGCAAACTCCTGCAGATTAGAAGCCTATGTCCCTGATAGTTCTACTGCTTCTGCCTTTTGTCGGCAGCTGTCTGGCGGCCTTGCTGCCGCATAACGCACGTAACAGTGAATCGATCCTGGCCGGTGTGGTTGCCCTGGTCGGCACGATTCAGATGGCCTTGTACTACCCGCAGATCGCCCATGGCGGCGTGATCCACGAGACCATCACCTGGCTGCCCAGCCTGGGCCTGAACCTGGTCCTGCGCCTGGACGGCTTCGCCTGGCTGTTCTCCATGCTGGTGCTCGGCATCGGCACGCTGGTGTCGCTGTACGCCCGTTACTACATGTCGCCGGAAGACCCGGTGCCGCGTTTCTTCGCGTTTTTCCTGGCGTTCATGGGCGCGATGCTCGGCCTGGTGCTGTCGGGCAACCTGATCCAGATCGTGTTTTTCTGGGAACTGACCAGCCTGTTCTCGTTCCTGCTGATCGGCTACTGGCACCACCGCTCCGACGCCCGCCGCGGCGCCTACATGGCGTTGACGGTCACCGGTGCCGGCGGCTTATGCCTGCTGGCGGGGGTACTGATCCTCGGCCATGTGGTCGGCAGCTATGACCTGGACGCCGTGCTGGCAGCCGGCGACCAGATCCGTGCCCACACCCTGTACCCGGTCTTGCTGCCCCTGATCCTGATCGGCGCCCTGAGCAAGAGCGCGCAGTTTCCCTTCCACTTCTGGCTGCCCCATGCGATGGCGGCGCCCACCCCGGTCTCGGCCTACCTGCACTCGGCGACCATGGTCAAGGCCGGAGTGTTTCTCCTCGCCAGGCTGTGGCCGTCACTGTCCGGCAGCGAGGAATGGTTCTGGATCGTCGGCGGCGCCGGTGCCGCGACCCTGCTGCTGGGCGCCTACTGCGCCATGTTCCAGAACGACCTCAAGGGCCTGCTGGCCTATTCGACCATCAGCCACCTGGGCCTGATCACCCTGCTGCTGGGCCTGAACAGCCCGCTGGCCGCCGTAGCCGCGGTGTTCCATATCCTCAACCACGCGACGTTCAAGGCCTCGCTGTTCATGGCCGCCGGCATCATCGACCATGAAAGCGGCACCCGCGATATCCGCAAGCTCAGCGGCCTGATCAAGCTGATCCCGTTCACCGCCACCCTGGCCATGGTCGCCAGCGCCTCGATGGCCGGCGTACCGCTGCTCAACGGTTTCCTCTCCAAGGAAATGTTCTTCGCCGAAACCGTGTTCATCAATTCCACCGCCTGGGTCGAGATGGCCCTGCCAGTCATCGCCACCCTTGCCGGGACCTTCAGCGTCGCCTATTCCCTGCGGTTCACCGTCGATGTGTTCTTCGGCCCGCCAGCCACCGACCTGCCCCACACGCCCCACGAGCCGCCGCGCTGGATGCGCGCGCCGGTGGAACTGCTGGTGTTCACCTGCCTGCTGGTGGGGATCTTCCCGGCCCAGGTGGTCGGCTCGATCCTCGCCAGCGCCGCCCTGCCGGTGGTGGGCGGGACCCTGCCGGAGTACAGCCTGGCGATCTGGCACGGCCTGAACGCACCGATGATCATGAGCCTGATCGCCATGTCCGGCGGTGTGCTGCTCTACCTGCTGCTGCGCAATCAGCTCAAGCGCGGCCGCTTCAGCCGGCCGCCGCTGGTCGGCCGTCTCAACGGCAAGCGCCTGTTCGAACGCAGCCTGGTGATCATGATGCGCTGTGCCCGGCGTCTGGAACGCCGCATCAGCACCCAGCGCCTGCAACCGCAGTTGTTCGTGCTGGTGCTGGCCGCCGTGGTCGCCGGCATGATCCCGATGCTGCACAGCAGCCTGAGCTGGGGCGACCGGCCGAAGATCCCCGGCTCCATTGTCTTCGTCACCCTCTGGCTGCTGGCGATCGCCTGCGCCCTGGGCGCCGCCTGGCAAGCCAAGTACCACCGGCTGGCAGCCCTGACCATGGTCAGTGTCTGCGGCCTGATGACCTGCATCACCTTTGTCTGGTTCTCCGCGCCGGACTTGGCCCTGACCCAACTGGTGGTCGAGGTGGTGACCACCGTGCTGATCCTGCTCGGCCTGCGCTGGCTGCCACGGCGGATCGAAGAAGTCTCGCCGCTGCCCAACAGCCTGCGCAAGGCGCGCATCCGTCGCCTGCGCGACTTGCTGCTGTCGGTCCTGGTCGGTGGCGGCATGGCGTTGCTGTCCTACGCCATGCTGACGCGCCAGACACCCAACGATATCTCTTCGTTCTACCTCAGCCGCGCCCTGCCAGAAGGCGGTGGCAGCAACGTGGTCAACGTGATGCTGGTGGACTTCCGAGGCTTCGATACCCTCGGCGAAATCACCGTATTGGTGGCCACGGCGCTGGCGATCTTCGCCCTGCTGCGCCGCTTCCGTCCGCCCAAGGAAAGCCTGCAGTTGCCCAACCAGCAGCGCCAGTTGGCCAGCGACGTGGTCACCGACCTGGTAAACCCGCGCAGCGCCAGCGACACCGCACTGGGCTTCATGATGGTCCCGGCGGTGCTGGTGCGACTGCTGCTGCCGATCGCCTTCATGGTCTCGATGTACCTGTTCATGCGCGGCCATAACCAGCCCGGCGGCGGCTTTGTCGCCGGCCTGGTGATGTCGGTGGCGTTCATTCTGCAATACATGGTCGCCGGTACCCAGTGGGTCGAGGCCCAGATGAGCCTGCGGCCGCTACGCTGGATGGGCACCGGCCTGCTGTTCGCCACGGTCACGGGACTGGGGGCCATGGCCTTCGGTTACCCGTTCCTGACCACCCACACCGCGCACCTGCACCTACCGCTGCTGGGCGATATCCACGTCGCCAGCGCACTGTTCTTCGATATCGGCGTGTACGCGGTGGTAGTCGGTTCGACCCTGCTGATCCTCACGGCCCTGGCGCACCAGTCGGTCCGCGCCCATCGGCCAAGTCAACTGGCCCTGCCGCAAGCCAGGCCACAGCCGCAACCCGAGCCAGGAGCCGCCTGATGGAAGAAGTCATTGCAATTGCCATCGGCGTGCTCGCCGCCTCCGGTGTCTGGCTGATCCTGCGGCCGCGGACCTTCCAGGTGGTGATGGGGCTGTGCCTGCTGTCCTATGGGGTCAACCTGTTCATCTTCAGCATGGGCAGCCTGTTTATCGGCAAGGAGCCGATCATCAAGGACGGCGTGCCCCAGGACCTGCTCAACTACACCGACCCGCTGCCCCAGGCCCTGGTGTTGACGGCGATTGTCATCAGCTTCGCCATGACCGCGCTGTTCCTCGTGGTGCTGCTGGCCTCGCGTGGCTTGACCGGCACTGACCATGTCGACGGCCGGGAGCCCAAGGAATGAACCTGATGCCGCACCTGATCGTCGCCCCCATCCTGCTGCCGTTGCTGACGGCGGCGGTGATGTTGATGCTCGGCGAGAAACACCGCCCGCTCAAGGCTCGCATCAACCTGGTATCGAGCCTGCTCGGCCTGGGCATTTCCGTGCTGTTGCTGATCGGCGCCCAGCAGTCCTCGGAGCCGGCGTCCATCGGCGTGTACCTGCCGGGCAACTGGCAGGCGCCGTTCGGCATCGTGCTGGTGGCCGACCGGTTGTCGGCGCTGATGCTGGTGCTCACCGGGATCATCGGCGTCAGCGCCCTGCTGTTCGCCATGGCCCGCTGGGACCGCGCCGGCGCGAGCTTCCATGCGCTGTTCCAGATCCAGCTGATGGGCCTCTACGGCGCCTTCCTGACCGCCGACCTGTTCAACCTGTTCGTGTTCTTCGAGGTGCTGCTGGCGGCCTCCTACGGCTTGATGCTGCACGGTTCCGGCCGCGCGCGGGTATCCTCGGGCCTGCACTACATCGCGATCAACCTGCTGGCCTCGTCGCTGTTCCTGATCGGCGCGGCGATGGTCTATGGCGTCACCGGCACCCTGAACATGGCCGATCTGGCCCTGAAAATTCCTCTGGTGCCCGAAGCCGATCGCGGCCTGCTGCATGCCGGCGCGGCGATTCTCGCCGTGGCGTTCCTGGCCAAGGCCGGGATGTGGCCGCTGAACTTCTGGCTGGTGCCCGCCTACTCCTCGGCCAGTGCGCCGGTGGCGGCAATGTTCGCGATCATGACCAAGGTCGGCGTCTATACCCTGCTGCGGCTGTGGACCCTGCTGTTCTCCGGCCAGGCCGGGGCCTCGGCGTATTTCGGCGGTGACTGGCTGATCTACGGCGGTATGGCGACCATCGCCTGCGCCGCCGTGGCGATCCTCGCCGCCCAGCGCCTGGAGCGCATGGCCAGTCTGAGTATCCTGGTGTCGGCGGGCATCCTGCTGTCGGCGGTCGGCTTCGCCCAGCCGAACCTGACGGCGGGCGCGCTGTTCTACCTGGTCAGCTCGACCCTGGCATTGAGTGCGCTGTTCCTCCTGGCCGAGCTGATCGAACGCTCGCGTTCGGCCAATGAACTGCCGCTGGACGAGGACATCGACCCACTGCCGCGTCCGCTGGAATCCCTGCATCCGCGCCCCGGTACCAACCTCGACGACGAACAGAACGTCGTGGTCGGCCAGGTGATCCCCTGGACCATGGCCTTCCTCGGCCTGAGCTTTATCGCCTGCGCCCTGCTGATCATCGGGATGCCGCCGCTGTCCGGCTTCATCGCCAAGCTGAGCCTGCTCAGCGCCCTGCTCAACCCGTTGGGGTTGGGCCATGCGGCGCCGATCTCGCCGGCGGCCTGGGGCTTGCTGGCGCTGCTGGTGCTGTCCGGCCTGGCCTCGCTGGTGGCCTTCTCGCGCATGGGCGTGCAGCGTTTCTGGACCCCGGCGGATCGCCCGTCGCCGAAGCTGCGGCGCTTCGAGTGCCTGCCCATCGTCGCCCTGCTCGGCCTGTGCATCCTGCTGACGGTCAAGGCCGAACCGCTGTTGCGCTACACCCAGGCCGCCGCCGACAGCCTCAACAACCCCGAGCACTATGTCATGGCGGTGCTGGCGACGCGTAGCGTTCCCAGCCCGCCAGTCAAGGCCGCGGCGCTGGAGGTGCAGCCATGAAACGCCTGTTCCCCGCCCCCTGGCTGTCCCTGGCGTTGTGGCTGTTGTGGCTGGTGCTGAACCTGTCGATCAGTCCCGGCAACCTGTTGCTCGGCGCCGCCCTGGGTTTCTGTGCGCCGCTGATGATGGCGCCGCTGCGACCGCTACCGATCCGCATTCGCCGGCCGTGGGTGATCCTGCGCCTGTTCCTGCGGGTGGGCCTCGATGTGATCCTCTCCAACCTGGCCGTGGGCTGGGGTGTGCTGAATGCCGGGCGGCGTGCGCCACGCTCGGCCTTTATCAAGGTGCCGCTGGACCTGCGCGATGCCAACGGCCTGGCCGCACTGTCGATGATCTGCACGGTGATTCCCGGCACGGTCTGGTCCGAGCTGGCACTGGACCGCAGCGTCCTGCTGTTGCATGTGTTCGACCTGGACGAAGACGTGGCGTTTATCCGGCACTTCAAGACCACCTACGAACGCCCCCTGATGGAGATCTTCGAATGAGCGCCCTGCTCGCCAACGCGATCCTGTTCAGCCTGTTCATCTTCAGCGTGGCCCTGGTCCTGACCGTGGTCCGCCTGTTCAAGGGTCCCTCGGCGCAGGACCGGGTCCTGGCCCTGGACTACCTGTACATCATCGCCATGCTGATGATGCTGGTATTGGGCATCCGCTACGCCAGCGACACCTACTTCGAAGCGGCGCTGCTGATTGCCCTGTTCGGCTTTGTCGGCTCCTTTGCCCTGGCGAAATTCCTCCTGCGCGGCGAGGTGATCGAATGAACGAACTGTCCCTGTGGATCGAGATTCCAGTGGCCGTGCTGCTGGTACTCAGCAGCCTGTTCAGCCTGTGCGGCGCCATCGGCCTGCTGCGCATGAAGGACTTCTTCCAGCGCATGCACCCGCCGGCTCTGGCCTCGACCATCGGCGCCTGGTGCGTGGCGCTGGCCTCGATCCTGTATTTTTCGGCGCTCAAGTCGGAGCCGGTGATTCATGCCTGGCTGATTCCGATCCTGCTGTCGATCACGGTGCCGGTGACCACCTTGCTGCTGGCTCGTACCGGCCTGTTCCGCAAACGCATGGCCGGCGACGACGTGCCCGCGGAAGTCAGCAGCGGCCGTACCGAAGGCGGCAGTTGAATTGCTGAATGAAACAGCTTCTCCTGTGGGAGCGCCTCGGGACCTTCACCCGAGTCGCGCAATGCCATGGCCAATGGGCTGGCGCACAGTCACCACCGCACTGGCCCGAACTGTGGCGCGCAATCGACAGCAATGCCCGCCGACCCCGAGCCTCACCACAACTCATCATTGGGCAACATGCGCTTCTGCGCCTTGATATTGCGTGTCACCGCCAGTTCCTGGCCGCTGTGACTGGCGCCGTGGCGTGGCACTTCGCGCATCAGGTCGGCCACCGGGATGCGGCCGCCACCCCGCACCGTCTGGGCACCGGCGGCCTGGAATTTCTTGTTGCGGACAAAACTCAGGCCGACGCCGTTCTGACGCTGGAAGTAGATCCACCAGCGCCCGTCCTCATGCTTGAGAAAAGCGAAACCACGGGGATAGGCCGCATCGCCATAGTCATGAAAGGTCATGGTCGCCGCCAGCCCCAGGCCGTGGCGCGGTTGGCTCAGGTACTGGGTCTGTAGATAATTACCGCCGCCCTCCACGTGGTAGACCCGGTAATGGTCGTGGCTGATCTGGTCCACCAGGATCGAGCAGCCGCTGAAGTCCGGGGTGAAGACCAGGCCCGCGCCCCGGGGCCGAATCGGAATATCGCAGTAACCGCCCTGGGGCACCCAGTAGCCCATCAGCGGCGTGCCCTTGCTGTGGGCGCCGGCGCGATCCAGCGTGACCACGTGAATGCCGCTGGAGCGCTTGAACAGGCTGCCGCCGAAGCGGTTGTTGTTCAGGTCGAAGGTGGTCAGGCCTGAAACCGCTCCCGGAAAACGCACCGTGGTCATGAAATTCTGACGGATGAAGTTGCGCGTGTAGTCGAACTGCCTGTTGCACTCACCGGACATGACGTCTCCTGGAAAGTCGGGCCTTACGGATTGATCGCGGCCTGGTTTGAGACGGCGAACCACAGGGATAACACCCCGCCCCGACGCTTTATTCCATGAGATTGTTCAATTGGAACAGTGCCGAAAAATATCGAAAAATCCCCTCCCGAAGCCGCAAACGGCAGGCGCTTTCATCCTTTCATAGATGGCACGAACGTGAAGAAACTCTCGGTAGTCTTGTTGATTGCAGGCTTGTTGCAGATCTCCCAGTCCTGGGCCGCCACGGCCGCGGCCCCGACCCTCGGGGTGATTTCCTTCGCGGAAAAACCCGCGCGGATCATCCGCGCCACGGCCCTCTACAGCGTTACCGCCGGCACCCGCCTGCAGGCCGGCGATATCCTCCAGTCGGGGGCATCGGTGCTGCAGATCGAAGGCCTGCCCGCCGCCACCGTCGCCCTCGGTCCGGACACCCGGGTGTTGCTCGCCCGGGACGGTAACCGTACCGAAATCAGCCTGCTCAGCGGCTGGCTGAAACTGCAACCGGCCGCCGACCCGAGCCACAACGGCCTGGCGATCAACGCCGGGACCGTGGTGTTCACCGTCACCAACAGTGCCAGCGTGATCCATGCCGGCAACCGCAGGATCGAGCTGTTTGTCGAAGACGGTACCCAGTCGGTCAGCGAACGCGACGGCCACGGACACACCGGCAACAGCCTCAGCCTGAGCCGCGAGACCTACGCGGTGCAGAACACCGACGACGCGCTGAAATCCGTGGGACGCCCGCCCGAGACCTTCGTCAATGCGCTGCCGCGGCCGTTCCTCGACCCGCTGGTACCGCAGGCGAAAAAATCCGGCAATTCACCGGCCCTGAAAAAGGAACGGGAAGTGACCTTCGACGATATCGCGCCCTGGCTCAGCGGCCCCCTCAATCTCAACCAGAACCAGCTCGCCAACCGCTTCGGCCCGCGCCTGAACGACGCGACCTTCCGCCAGGACATCAAGACCCATCTCGGCGGCCGCCTGGACTGGGAGCTGGAGCTGTTCCGTTTCGAACAACGCAAACGCCTGCACTAACCGCTTCACCCGCTCAATGGCTCAAAGCACCCGAAGGTCACTATGAAACTGTCGCTCGCGGTAAAATTCAACGTCGTGTTCCTTGCGGTTTTCGTGGTCGGCTTTATCGCCACCAGCGTCTTCACCAACAACCTGTTGCAACAGAGCGCGCGCAAGGAAACCCTGGAGACCGCGCGCCTGCTGATGGGATCGGCGACCGCCGCCTCGACCTACACCGCCGAACAGATCGTGCCGTTGCTGGAGAACCGCCTGAAGTTCCAGTTCCTGCCGCAATCGGTGCCGGACTTCGCCGCCATCACGCACCTGCAGAGCCTGCTCAAGTCCTACCCGGACTACTCCTACAAGGAGGCCACGCTCAACCCGACCAACAAGCGCGACCAGGCCAACGCCTGGGAAACCGAGCTGGTCAACAAGCTGCGCAGCGAACCACAGACCGATGAACTGGTCGGCGAGCGGGCCGACGCCAAGGGCCCGTCGCTGTATATCGCGCGGCCGATCCAGATCAAGGACGGCGCCTGCCTGGCCTGCCACAGCACCCCCGAGGCAGCGCCGAAAACCATGGTCGACCTCTATGGTCCGGTCAACGGTTTCGGCTGGAAACTCAACGATATCATCGGCGCCCAGGTGGTCACCGTACCCCTGGCCCTGCCCTTCCAGCGCGCCAACATGATGCTGCACAGCTACATGCTGTCGATGCTGGTGATCTTCGCCGTGCTGTTCGCCGCCCTCAACCTGATGGTCCACCTGTTCGTCACCCGCCGCCTGCGGCAGATGTCGGCGCTGGCCGACCGGGTCAGCCTCGGCGACACCGATGTGCCGGAAATCGATGTCAGCGGCAACGACGAACTGGCCCGCCTGGGCCAGTCCTTCGGACGGATGCGCACCAGCCTGGTCAGCGCGATGAAGATGCTCGAAGAATAGCCAGGAGGCTGCGATGATCGAACAACTCGGCAAGTACCGGATCGACAGTGTCCTCGGCAAAGGTGCCATGGGTACCGTGTACAAGGCCTACGACCCGCATATCGCGCGGACCGTGGCCCTGAAGACGATCCGCAAGGAACTGTTCGGCGACAGCCATCACCACGAGCTGATCAGCCGTTTCAAGAACGAGGCCCAGGCCGCCGGCCGGCTGATGCACCCCAACATCGTCGCGGTCTACGACTACGGCGAGGACGACGGCTCGGCCTATATCGCCATGGAGTTTGTCGACGGCACGCCGCTCAACACCCTGCTGGCGGCGCAGCAACCGCGCGAGCTGAACCATGCCCTGGGCTGGATGCGCCAGCTGTTGCGGGCCCTGGACTACGCCCACTCCCGTGGCGTGGTGCATCGCGATATCAAGCCGGCCAACCTGCTGATCACCGTCGATGCCCAGGTCAAGGTCACCGATTTCGGCGTCGCCCGCCTGGACTCCTCGACCCTGACCCAGACCGGCTCGATGATCGGCACCCCGAGCTACATGTCGCCGGAGCAGTTCTGCGGTGATGTGGTCGACGGCCGTTCCGATGTGTTTTCCGCAGGCATCCTGCTCTATCAGTTGCTGACCGGCGAACGGCCATTCTCCGGCTCGGCGACCATGGTCATGCAACAGATCCTCAACCAGACGCCGGTGGCACCGTCGAGCCTGAACCTGGCCCTCGACCCGGCCCTCGACGGGGTGATCGCCAAGGCCCTGGCGAAGCGCCCCAGCGAGCGTTATGCCTCGGCCCAGGCATTTCTCGACGACCTGGAATCGCTGTCGGCCAATTCCAGCCTGGCGCCGGTGCTGATCGATGACGACCGCACGCTGTTGATCCGGCCAAGCCTGACCAGCCTGAGCGACATCCCGCCTGCCGCGCCTGCGGTGAGCCAAGCTCGCGCCACTCAGTCGGCGCTCAGCGAGAGCCAGATCAAAGAAAGCCAGGACACCTTGACGCCGTGGAAACGCGAGGCCATTCCCGAGCTGGAATCGCTGCTGTCTCATCAGATCGGGCCACTGGCACGTTTCCTGGTGCGCAAGAGCATCAGCCAGGCTGACGACTTCGAGGCAGTACGCAGCGCGTTGCTGCCGCATATCCCGTCAGAACGTGGGCGCGAGCAGTTTGTCGCGGCCACCGAATTGTTGTTCAAGCGCCTGTCCGCCACCGTCGTCGAGGACAGCGTCATGACCTCGGCGGTGACCACTATCGGCAGCATCGGCACGACAGCCGGCACGCTGGCAACCGCAGTGCCCGCCCCCATCGACCAGGTCGAGCCGACCAGCCCTCATCAGACCGTCTCCGAGGCCAGCGCCGACATCAACGTTGAAGTCAGCGTTGAAAGCGGCCCCGAGGTCGAGATCGACCCGGCGTTCGCCACCCTCGCCCAGCAACGGCTGGCGGTGCTGATCGGCCCCATCGCCCGGATCGTGGTGACCCGGGCCAGTCGCGTGACCCTTCTCAGACAACCCTTCCTGGTGCTGCTGGCAGAGCACATCGAGCGTGAATCCGACCGCAGTGAATTCCTGCGCAGCTTCGAGACCCCGGCATGACACAACATTCCCCCTTGGGTACCTGTGGCCCGCATCGCCTGGCCAACGCCGTGGCCTATGGCGTCAGCGACGTCGGCCCGGTGCGTGACAGCAACGAAGACAATTTCCTCATCGACACCGGCCTCGGCCTGCTGGCGGTGGCCGATGGCATGGGCGGCCATGAAGCCGGTGCCCAGGCCAGTGCCTGTGCGCTCAACAGCCTGCGTGACTTTCTCGACGACCATGCCCTGGCGACAGTAGCCACTTCGGTCGACCCCGATGCCACCTGGTCCGACCCGGACATGCGCGCGGTGGGCGTGCTGCATGACGCCATCGAGTGCGTCAACGCCCGGCTCTACGCGCAGAATGTCGCCCGCCAGCGCAGCGAAGGTAGTGGCATGGGCACCACCCTCACCGGCTTCTGGCGCCCGCAAGACGAAGGGCCGATGATTGTCTTTCATGTTGGCGACAGCCGGTTGTATCGCTGGCGTGAAGGCGAACTGGCGCTGCTGACCCGTGACCAGACCTGGTATCAGCAGGCACTGGAAGCGGGCAAGGTCGATCGTCTGCCGGCGCGCAACCTGTTGCTGCAGGCCATCGGGCCGTCACCCAGGGTGGAACCGCAGATCCGTGCGCAGCAAGTGCTGGCAGGTGACCTGCTGATGCTGTGCAGCGATGGCCTGCATGGTTGCGTGCCGCACCAGGAGATCGCCAATGTGCTGGCGGTGGCCACGGCGCAGACCCTGGATGCGGTGTGCCAGTACCTGGTGACTTTGGCCGGGGATTATGGCGGACGGGACAATGTGACAGTGCTCCTGGCGCTGTGTGCACATTGAAGCGTGGCGGTGATTGTTCGGGCCTCTTCGCGGGCAAGCCCGCGAAGAGGCCGGCACAGCCAACCACCCTACTCCCGGTAGTGCCGCCCATCGAGCATATCGGCAAAGGTCATCGCCGAGGGCAACCCGGCGCTGACCAGAAGCGACGGCGGCAGCTGCGGCGAGCCTTCGGTCCAGAACAGGCAATGCCCCGCCAGCCGCTCGTCATCGATCTGGATCCGTAACCAGGGCAGCGCCTCGGCCAGTCGATCCAGTCCGGGGATATCCAGCCAGGAGGCCGCCGCCGGTGAGGCAAAGCCGCCCTCCTGCGGCAGCACGCCCATCGCGGGAGACAACGGCGCCAGGCAATCGACCTGGGCATCGAAGCGCTCCAGGGAAAAGCCGTCGGCCAGCGACGACAGCGCCAACCGTTCCAGTTGCCCATACCAGTCACCGTCGAACTCCAGGCGTTGCAACAACGGCGCCGGCGGCGCACTGGCGGCCAGGGTCAACGGGAAATAACGCCCCACCCGATCCAGGCTGGGAATCATCACCCCGCACCAGGCCTGCTCGCCACAGACCCCGGCGGACAGCGCAAAGCGCCACACCGGGCTGCACAGGTACACCGCCAGCCACTGCTCGCCGAGGCGCTCGCGGCTGTGTTGCAAGCCCGCCTGCAACCAGTTGTCCCATTCACGCAGGAAGCCGGCGGGCAAGCGCCGCATCACAAAATCGCCATGGCTCATGACCTTGCCGAAGAATCCGGCGACATGGGTGTTCTGCTCCATGCCCTCGCCCCTACAAGCTGGCCGGGCAGCGGAACTGCTCCAGCGCATCGCGACGGAACGGATTGATCACGCTGCTGGCGCGCAACTCATAGACCACCTTGCGCCCATCCAGACTGAAGGTCAGGCGGTAGTTCTCGCCCTGCTCGCTCTCCAGCACCCCCTTGTCCACCAGATGCAGCCAGGCCCAGGGGCCGTCGGCGCGCAGCAGGCTGTTGAGCGGTGGTATCGCGTCAAAGCGCACCAGATCGCCGCCCTTGCCGCTGGGCAGGACAATCGGGGTGAAGTTGGACGGCGTGGTCACGTCGAACACCACCGGCTGACCGTCGATATCGAGGGTGACCTTGCTCAGCGCCGGGTCGGCACTCACCGCCTTCAGGTCGAAATGCAGCGAGGGCTGGTGGGCCCCGGCGACAAAGAACATGTCGCGCAGGCGCGCGCCGCGCTGGAACTGGTTGAGCACGTCCTGGGGAATGCTCAGGGTCGCCGCGCTGGTGGCACGCCAGCGCCACTGGCTGCCGCTCATGTCGACATAGGCCTGCAGGTTCTTGCTGAAGAAGTCGTCCATGATGCCGCCAGGAGCGAAGAACTTGCCGAAGTCGTCGGCGGTGGCATCCCGGCTCGAACCGCGCACCAGCGGATAACGACCGGCAATCGCATCACGGCAGAATGGCGCGCCGGAGGCTTCCCACAGGGCATTCAGACGGGCCCGCTCGTTACCCAAGGTCAGCGCATTGCCCCCCGACTCGACATCCCGCAGCAACGCCGAAACCGGCGCAGGCTGTACATCGCCGGCGCGCTTGAGACGGGTCAGCACTTCCCCCGAAGGCGCCGGTGCACCGCTGCGACGGGCGCTGTCGGCGCTGTCGAAATACTGCGCGGCGTCCTTCATCGAGGCCACCACCTCGTCTATCGGCCCGCTGCCGCCATCGCCCACCAGCTTGTGCAGCGCGGCGAAATGCAGGTCCACCGGATTGCCGCCCGGATCGGCTGCGGCCGGGGCATCTCCCTGACCAAGCACCGACTCGAGCTTTTTCTTCGCGTCCGCCAGCCGGCCGCTGGGCAACGCCGCACCGAGGCGGTCCTTGAGCGGCGCATTCAACACGCCATCAAGGGTGGTTTCCCGGGCCACCGCCTGCAGCCACTGGCGCAGCGGCGAATCGCCGGCGCCAAGGGCATTGGTCACCCGCGCCGCCTGGTCGAGGCTGGTCAGCGGCACCAGCCGCACATCGTCCAGGTAGGCATCCCACTGGCGGATATAGTCGGCGTAGTAGAGTTGCAGTACCGCCGCATTCATCGATGGGCTGTCGCCCTGGGTCGTCAGCGATTCCTGGCGATCCAGCACCCAGCTGTCCTTGGCCATGTCGGCCACCGCCGCCGCACTTTTGCTCGCCAGCAGCCGGTAGCCGGCGATGCTGTAGACCCCGCTGACACCGCGGGACAGCGGCGCCCCGCTCTGGCGCTTGAACACCGGCGAGACATCGCGCCCCACCGCGCCGCTGACACTCGGCTCCGGCAGATTGCCCTCGGCCACCTGGCGCTTGAGACGGTTATAGATCCGTTGGGACAGCGGCATGCTCGCCAGCGCCAGGCGCACCTTGGCCACCAGCGCGGTGTCCAGTTGCACCGGCTCGGCCTCCTCGTCGTTGGCATCGAGCAAGGCGCTGACATGAGCCGACAGTTGCTGGCGCTGCTCTTCCGTGGCCTGGGGCAGGTCACGGCGCCAATCGAGATCAACCCAGGCCTGCACCGAGGCGGCATCGAAATACTGCCGCTCGCCGAGCATCAGGTAGGCACGCAAGGTCTCGTAGAGAAAATCCTGGTTGCTGGTATCGCCCCGGCGCAGCGCGCTTTCCATATTGGCGACGATCTGCGGCAACAGCGTGCCGCGCAGCAGGCGCCGGTACAGGTTGACCGCGCCCACGCCAAGCTTGTCGCCCTGGTACAGGCCCATGCGATTGAGCAACGGCACGCCCTGGTCGCGGGCAGCGAATCCCGCCGGCAGGTCACGGGCGGCATTCAGCAACGCCAGGGTCACCAACACATTGCCCTCGCCGGGCAGATCATGGGCCAGTTGCCCGACCTCATGGGTACGCAGCAATGAGGTGTCGATAAAGTCCTGGTTGCGGTTGTAGCTGATGGTCATGCACATGCCCAGCAACACCACCAGCACCCCGGCCAGCGCCAGGCCGCCCCGTTCGAACAAGCGTCGACGGCGTTCTTCCCGTGGATTGACCCCGGCCAGGCCGGCTTCCTTGAAGATCACCTCGCGCATCAGGCGGGTGATGAAGTAGCTGCGGCCGCTGGCGGCATTCGGCGGCAGGACCTTGCGGCTGAGGCCGAACGACGCCGCGAGGGACGCCAGCACTCGGTCGATGGGACTGCCTTCCTGGGTGCCGCTGGTGAAGTACACCCCGCGCAGCAGTGCCGGTTCCTGGTAGCGATTGGACTCGAACACGGTATTGAGAAACCGCGTCAGGCCCTCGCCGATTCCGGCGAACTGCTGCGGAAAGCTGTAGAGCAGCGCCCGTCGCGACAGATCGCGCTCCTGCTGCACCCGCTCCAGCAGGCGCACATGCAGTTGTCGCTCAAGGACATCGAACTCCGCCGGAAACGCCGCCAGCGCGGTATCGGGCTGACCGCCCTGGCCGGCTTGGGCCAGGGGGAAGGTCACGCCCCAGACCTGGGAACGTTCCTCGCGCCCGAAGCTTTCGAAGAACTCGGAGAAGCCGGCCATCAGGTCGCATTTGGTGATGATCACGTAGACCGGAAAACGCAGGCCGAGACGTTCGTGCAATTCGTTGATCCGCGCGCGGATCGCCAGGGCCTGGACCTGACGCTGGGCCTCGCCCTGTTGCAGCAGGTCACTGACACTCAGGGCGACGATCACGCCATTGACCGGGCGCCGTCGCCGGTGTTTTTTCAGCAGGTCGAGGAAGCCGAGCCAGGCCGCCTTGTCGACTTCGCCATGGCTGTCCTGGGTGGTGAAGCGCCCGGCGGTGTCGAGCAGCACTGCCTCATCGGTAAACCACCAGTCGCAGTGTCGGGTACCGCCGACCCCGCCGATGGCCCCGGCACCGAGGGCGTCGCTGAGGGGAAACTGCAGGCCGGAATGGGTCAGTGCGGTGGTCTTGCCACTGCCCGGTGCGCCGACAAACATGTACCAGGGCAACTGGTAGAGATATTGACCGCTCATTTTCCAGCCGGGATTGGCCTTGCGCAGCACCGCCATCGCCGCACGCATGCGTTCGCCCAGCACGGCCACCTCGGCTTCGGATTCGCGCGCCCCCGTGCTGGCAATGGCCTGGGTCTGGTCCTGCCCGCCGACACCGGCCATCAACACCCGGTTGGCCTGCCAGGCCTGGAACAGCTTCCAGGCGAAGTAACCGGCCCAGAGCAGCAGCAACAACAGGATCAGCCGCCAGCGCCAGGCTTCGGGGGCCAGCGGCTCATGGCCGTTGAACGCCAGCAGCGGGCCTTCGTACCAGACCAGCAGCGACAGCAGCAGCACCCCGAGCAGGGACAGAAACCACGGTTTCACCAGCCAGAGAAAATATCGCTTCATAAATATCCGCATACTTGAAAAAGAAAGGGCTGGCTTGTTACTGCCCCTGGGCCGGAATCAGCACGGTGATATCCACCCGCCGGTTACGTGCGCGGTTGGCCGCCGAGTCGTTGGCCACCAGCGGCTCGGTTTCGCCACGGCCCTCGCTGCGATAACGCTCCGGCGCACCGGTGCGCTCGGCCAGCAGCCGTGCCACGGTCTTGGCCCGTGCCGTGGACAGGTCGAAGTTCGAGGCGAAGCGCGAAGACAGCGATGGCCGCAGGTTGTCGGTATGCCCGACCACCACCACATCCCCCGGCACGGTTTTCAGCGCATCGCCGATGCGCGCCAGCAGGTCGTCGAAGTTGCTCGACACTTCGGCGCTGCCGGAAGCAAACACGCCATCGCCACGCAGGGTGACCACCGACCGATCGGCGCTGTCCTTGACGCTGACCAACCCCTGGGCCACCTCGGCGGCGAGGAACCCGGACAAACGCACCGGCGCCGGTGTCGGCGCTGCCGGCGCGCGCAAGGGCGAGGCCACGCGAATCGCGCCCATCTGCGCGAACACCGGATCGGAGGCGCGGTTGAGCAGCCAGCTGTAGGTCATCTGCAAGGTCAGCAGCAACACTGCCGCCACCGCAGCCAGCACCCACCAGGGCACCAGCCGCAACATCGACGGTTGCACCGTTTCGGCGCCGCGCCAGCGCAGCGACAGGTCCTGCTCCTGGGCACCGCGCTGCTGCTGGATCAATCGCAACAGGCGTTCACGCAAGGTGGTCAACTGGTCCAGACCACGGTCGAGCACCCGATAACGTCCTTCCAGGCCTAATGCCATGCACAGGTACAACAACTCCAGCACGTCGATATGGGTGCGCGGGTCCTGGCTGAGCCGTTGCAGGATCAGGAAGAATTTCTCGCCGCCCCAGGCCTCGTTATGGAAGGTCACCAGCAGGCTGCGGCTGTTCCACACGCCCGCCCCCCAGGGCGTGCTGGAAATCGTCTCGTCCACCAGGGTGCACAGCGCATAACGCGAAGCAGCCACGGTTTCGGCGGGAATCTGGCTGGTCCGCGCCTGGCCCTCGAAGGCCTGGATCGCCTGGATCAGGCGCTGGCGCAAACTCTCCATATCCGGCGCCGAGGTCATCAACCGTAGCGGCACCACCAGGTCGAGCAACGGGTTCGCCGCCCGTACCAGCGGGTTGAGGCCCTTGCCGTTGACCACCACGGTCGTGGCCGTCCTCGGCGCCGGTTGCGCGGCAAGCGGCGGCTGGACGGCAGCCGGCGCAGGCGCCGGGCGACGACCGCCCGGCGTCGGGATCAACAGCGTGCGGTCCGGGTCCTGTTCCGCATCGAAGGTGTCGTTGTGGTTCACGTTCACTTACCTGCGCTTAGAGTCGGATAGCCCAGAACTGCATGTCCAGTCCGGGGAACACGCCGGCCACATGCATCGCGAAGCCCGCGGAGTTGCTCAATTGCTGCCAGTAGTCGCTGGCGCGGTCGAGTTCGAAATAGGTGAAGCCGGCATGGAACGGCAACTGCCGTGGCGCCACCGGCAGCGGGCGCAGGCCGATGCCCGGCAGTTGCAGGTTGACCAGGTCGCGGATCTTCTCCACCGAGCCGATCTTGACCTGTGGCGGAAAGCCATTGCGCACCGCTTCGGCGGACATCTGCGCACGCACCGCGAGCACGAAGGTCGCCGAGCGCAGCAGTTCCTGGTCCGGCAGCACCGCCACGCGGATGCCGTACTGACGCTCTTCCAGGGCAATGGCAATCGCCCGCGCATCGAGCACCGCCGACAGTGAACGCCGCAGGTCGACCATCAGCGGGCTGAAAGTCTCGGCCAGCGCATCGTGGCGATACACCGGGTAGGCCACTGCGCGCTTGTCTTCCTGGGTAAAGGTCGCCAGTTCGCCGGCCAGTGCCGCCAGGTCGCGATACAGGGTTTGCGGGTGCAGCCCGGTCATGCTCGCCAGGTGGCGCACCAGCGGCAGGCTGCGGTTGAGCACCTGCAACAGGAGGAAGTCGGCGATCTCGGCTGCGCCGCTGCCGTCCGGCTGGGTCAGGCGCGAAGCCAGGGCATCGCTGCGCTGTTGCAGCAGGCCGAGCAATTCGTCGAGGAAACTGCCCAGCAGCGGCGCGACCCGGACGTCCAGGCACGGCGGGCAATAGTCACGGTCGAGCACCACCCGGTTGTCGGCCCGGCGCTCGACGATCCGCGCCACGCCGATGCAGCTATAGGCATCGGCGACATCGTGCTCGAAGGCCAGGCGCAGGCGCAGCTTGCCGATACTCATCAGTGCGCTGTTGTCCAGGCCGTTGCTGTCCCAGGCTTCATATTCGCTGCTGCGATGGCGGGCGAAGTTTTCGAAGCCGGGCCGGTCATCGACCTCGGGGACGCCGGGACGGGCCGCCGGCAAGGCCAGCACCACCGTCAGGTCGCGGGCGTCGGCGGGGATATCCAGCGGCAACGGCGCCTCGTCCTCGAACGGCAGGCCGGCGGGCGTACCATCGGGCAGCACAGCGCTGTAGGACAGCAGCGAGAGCTTGCCCAGGGCCAGTTGCTGCTGGTCGATCTCCAGCCGCGAGAAGCCCCAGGAGTAAGGACGCAAGGCGCGTACCCTGGCTTCGAGCTGGGTCTGCAGGAAACGATCGTGCTGTTGCAGGTGCTGGGGTTGCAGCAGCATGCCTTCCGACCAGACGACTTTGTTGTTCCAGGACATAAAGGGGGTCTCGCTGAGGCAAATTAAGTAGGGCGATCTGTTAATACTGCGGTGCCTGTCATGCCGTCTTCGCGGGCAAGCCGGCTCCCACAGGAACTGCGTCATGTCATCAAGCGATGAGCAACTCGGACCATTGTGGGAGCGGGCTTGCCCGCAAAGAGGCCCTCATGGACGACACAACTGCCAGCGAGTGTCATCAAGGCTTGTCCCGCAACCGCGCGACCTGTTCTTCATAGGCCACCGAGAACATCTCGCCGAACAGCCGTTGCAGGTCTTCGTCGGCATCCCGTGCCAGGTCGCCATAGGACTCCACCAGGCGGTCCCATAGCCGCGCCTTGCGGCTGCCCGGCAGCAACCGGTCGAGGCGTCCGGGGGTGGCCAGGCGTTGTTCGATACGATGCGGGGCGAAGCGCTTGACCACCGCGCCCAGTGCCGCGCGCATGCCCGCGATCACCGCCAGTTCGTGGGCCTTGAGGTCGTCGAAGGCGCCGTCGAGGGCCTTCACCGGTTTCAGGTAGGCCGGTGCATCGGCGCTGAGCATCTGGGTCAGGGCGCTGTCGGGATCGGGAAAGAACTTCAGCGGGTTGTTCGAGTGCGCGCCGATCATGGTCATGTCGATATGGCTTTCGCGCTTGGTCAGGGCCCGTGCCATGAGCACGTCCATGGTCCCGCCGATGGCCTCGCGCAGCATTGCCCCGACCAGTTGCGCCAGCTCCGCCGGAGCGCGGTCGGAACGCAGGTTGGGCAGGCCGAGGCCATTGAGCAGGGCCTGCAGCACGGCATCATCGGTGGTCGTCGGTGCTGTCGGTTTCAGCGCCGGTTGCGCTGCTCCCAGCGGCTCGACCAGCGGCGCGACGACCTCCGGCTCCGCGACTCGCCAGATATCTTCCGGCGCCTGCTGCGGCTCGGCGGGAGGCACCAGCACCGCCGACAACGGCATCGGCCGCGGTGTCGGTGCCGGTGCCGGGCTGACCAGCGGCTGCAGCAGGTCAGTCAGCGGATCGTAACCGGCCGGGATCATCTGCACGGTGGCGACCGGTTCATCGGCCGGCGGCAGCACAGGCTCGACCGGCACCACGCGCGGCGGCAGCGTAAAGGCCTGGAACTGCGGCGCCAGATGATCGCTCTCGGCACCCCGGAAAGCCGGCATCAAGGCCTCCCGGCGCGGACCGCCAAGGCTCGGCAAGGCCATCTGACCATCGTCGAACAGGCTCAGGCCCAGCGGGTCGGCAAACGGCACGCCGACATCGAGCAGTGAACCCAGGACACGCGGATCCGCCAGGGCATCGTGCACCGTCGCTGGCGGCGCCTCGGACTGGCGCGGCAGTGGCGGCGAGACTTCCAGCGGCGGCAATGGCGCCGGGACCGCCACGGGTGGCGGTACGAACGGCGGCGGCATGTTCAGGGTCTCGCTCGGGTCCTCGACCTGGGCTTCGACATCCGGGTACACCGCCACCACGATCTGGTAGTCGCCGATAACGATCCGGTCGCCATTCTCCAGCGCCGCCTCACGCCCGTTGCCCAGGGGCCGGTCGTTGACGATGCTCGGGTTGCTGCCGGTGTCGGTAAGGTAGTAGAGCCCCGACCGCTGATGGATCCGGGCATGGGCGCGGGAGATGTACTTGCCCGGATCCTCGAGTTCCAGATCGCTGCCGACCGCACGGCCGATCACCCCGCCCTCGGCGCTGAAGACACAGGAAAGATCGACCGCCGGCGGCTGGTTACGGTAGCGGGTGACCTGAAGGATCAAAGGCATGTGCGACTCCTGGCGAGGGCCTTGAAAGGGTTATTGCGAGCCATCGTCGGCCTCCTTGGGCGGCAGCGGCATGCCGGCCGGGCCGGTGGTGGCGGCAATCGCCATGGCATTCGCCGCCGTCGAGGCCTGGGGCAAGGGAATGGGAATGGTCGAGGCGACGATCATCGCCGGGCCGACGGTGAGAAAAGCCGCCCCGGCCTTGAGGGTGATGCTCGCCCCGGCCTCGATGACCACGTTCATCCCGGCCTTGATCAGCACATCGACACCGCCGCTCAGGCCGCACTTGAGGCCGCTTTCAAGAATCATGTTCTGCGTCGCGGCCATCGACAGGCTGCCGCCGGCCTTCTCGTTGCGATCGCCGCCCACCGACGAATGCCGGTCGCCGCCGACATGCTCGCGCAGGTGCTTGTTGACGATGCTGTGGCTGTCGGCGCCGACCCACGCCAGCGAGTCCTTTTCGATGCGCTGGTCGAGGTCTTTCTGGGCATGCAGGAACACCTGCTCGGCGCCCTTCCTGTCTTCGAAGCGCAGCTCGTTGTAACCGCCCCCGCCCTTCGACGAATTGCTCTTGATCGTCGAGCGCGTGGCGTGTTCCGGCAACCCGTAGGGCGGCATGGTCTCGGCGTTGTAGACACTGCCGGTGACCAGCGGCTGGTCGGGATCGCCTTCGAGGAAACTGACGATCACCTCCTGGCCGATCCGTGGCGTGAACAGGCTGCCCCAGCGTTTGCCGGCCCAACCCTGGGCCACGCGGACCCAGCAGGAACTGCTTTCGTCGTCCTGGCCGAGGCGATCCCAGTGGAACTGCACCTTGATCCGGCCGTACTGGTCGGTCCAGATTTCCTCGCCCTTCTTGCCCACCACCATGGCCGTCTGCGGGCCCTGGACCAGCGGCTTGCGTGCGCGACAGGCCGGGCGGAACTCCTGCTGCCTGGACAGCGCGGTGAACACACAGGTGAGGATCGGCTCGGGATCGGTGGGCCGGGTCGGTTCATAGGTGTCCGAGGACAGCACATAGGTGGCATCAAGGATCAGCACCTGGCCGTTCTGGTCGCTGCGCGGATGTTCGGTGAGGGTCAGCAGCGCCCCCGGAAACAGGCCCCGCGCGCGGGTCTCGCCATGCACCCGCTGGTAGCTGGTGTGAAAGGACTCGATCAGGCTGCGGGCGTAGGTCTCGCCCTGCTTGCGCTCGGTGTAGCGCCCCGGATAGTCATAGCGCTCATGCCTGGATTGGGCGTAGTTGCGCACCTGGGTCGACTTGACCAGCAGGTTGGCCGAGGGTTTCTCGAAGTCGAAGTCCTGCAGCGAATAGGCGCCGGGCTCGACCTCGCCGCTCATGCGCCAGTCATAGATCACTTCGCTCTCGCGCATGGTCTGGTCTTCGCCGGGCATATAACGCACCTGGGCGTAACCGGGCGCCGGTTCGTGGGCGCCGTAGGAGTCGGCGAGGATCAGGGTGTGGCGGCCGTTGGCGCTCTTGAAGAAGTAGTAGATGCCCTCCTGCTCCATCAGCCGGCTGACGAAATTGAAGTCGGTCTCGCGGTACTGCACGCAATAGGTCAGCGTCGGGTAGCTGGCGCTCAGGCCCGAGGTGTCGACATCGGCAATGGTGTACGGGGCGAACACCGCCTTGAGGATGTCCGGCACACTCTGGTCCTGGAAGATCCGGCAATCGGAGGCCAGGGTCAGGAACCACAGCCAGGGGCGCAGGGTCACCTGGTACGTGGCGAAACGCCCCTGGCGCCCGGTCATGGCGAAGCGCGAGACAATGCCATTGAAGTAGCGCTTGCCGCCCTTGGGCAGGCCCACCGCGACAGTCATCGGCGTTGCCAGCACATCGTCGATCCGCAGGTCGGCTCGCTCGCTGTAGAGGTCGAGGTTGTACTCGCTGAGCTCGGACAGCGCTTCGGTGGCACGCATGCGGCGGAACAGCAAGGTATCGGCGCCCAGCACGCTGGTGACCGATATGTCGCGATTGGCTTGAGTGGTGCTCATGAAAAACTGCCCGAGGGTGGAAACGGGCCGCCGACGGAGCGATAGAACGCCATGACCGACTCGCTATAGGATTTGCCCGACATGCAGCCGGCAAAGGTTTCCGCGACAAATTCGAGGGCGTTGTTGGTGGCGTACAGGCTCACATCGCAGCCCTTGCTGACCACGCCGGAGGTGGTCGCGGTGTCCTGGCGTCCGAGCTTGAAATCCCAGAACAGCGGGCCCGCCGCTATCTCATGGAGCACATGGCCGATTTCGTGGATCACCACCGTGGCGGCGTGGTTGTGCATGCGCGGGTTGCCGAACCAGCGTTGCGTGCCGTCATAGACCTGGTCGGCGAGACCTCGCGGACCGTCCTTGCCGAGCCCGCCCGGCACGCCGTTCTGCAGAATCTGCGGATTGTGCTCGCCGGTCTTGGGGCCCATGAAGATGGTGTACTGGCTGTTGCCGCCGGCATCGCCCATATAGGCCACGCAAGGCACGCCGGCGGCGGCGGTGGACTGGAACTCCAGCGTCGGCAAGGTAAAACCCTTGGCCGCCAGCAGTTCCAGGGCGGTGTCGATGGCCTTGAGTTTCAGGTCGGACTTGCTGTCCCCCGCCTCGGTGCCGATGGACACCGTGGCGCCACCGGGGCCGGGATAGGTTTTGTGCACGAACGACATCAGGCCGGTTTTACCGCGATTGCGACGTACCTCTATCGCTTCCCGTTGCCGGGCGCTCTTGATTTCCGCGGCGGTCGCCATCTGTCCCCTCCTGCCTGAATGCACGGATAACACCTGCGACGCGACAAGACGCGTCACTCTGCTCACCTGGATAGAACAATCGGGCGGAGGGATTTATTCCGTCGCTGCGCGTATTTATCTCGCCAGGCAGCAACCCGCGGGTCAGCTCAAACCGATCAGGTTCTTCATGAAGTCGGTCGATGCGCTGGCGATCAGGTCACCCGGACCGCCACGCGGCGCCCAGAGCGGATCGTTCGGATTCGATGCGGCGCCCTCCAGTTGTGCCTGCCATTGATAGGCGATTTCGGTGTGGCTCTCATCGTCGCAGTGATGAAGGATGTTGATGTCCACGTCCCGCGCATATTCCGCCAGAAAGGCCCGCCGCAGGGCCTGGCCAGGCGGCAGGTAGCCGAGGACATGGCGCATCACGTTCAAGTAGTCGTTGTGCTGGTCGGCCGGATAGAAAATCCGCTTGTGCGCCGCGTCCTCCGAACTGAGGGGGGCGACCGAGCCGCCGTACTTGCCGTTGTAGAGAAAGTTGGCCGCATGCAGAAACACTTCATGGGCCAGGGTATTGGCGTAGCGCCCCTGCTTCTCCACCGACGATACGTTATCGGTGATCCGCGTGATCGCGATCTGCACGCCCTGGGGCTGCATCGCCGTGTAGCCGTGGCACTCCTCTTCGCCGGCGGCGACGGGATTGATCGCGTACAGGGTGATGGTCGAGAAGTTGCGCTGCATCAACGGACTGAAAGCGCTCATGACATAGGGCGCGATCTGCACCAGATCGGCCGGGCATGAGGCGTCATACGCCACGTTCGCCACCGGTGCCAGGGTAAATCCACCTGCAATGACGGGAAAGGCCATTTCACTTGCTCCTGTGCCAGGTCAGGCGGGGTCGCCTGCTTGAAAGACAAATCGAAAGTCGCCGACGGCAGCCAGCTCAGGAGCCCAACTGGACCAGGTAGTGGTCATCGAACTTGAGTTCCTTCTTCACGCCCGCACCCGACAGATAGTTGAGGTAGTGTTTGTAGAGCTGCTTGAAGAAATCGAGCTTGCCCCTGGCGCTGATACGGTATTCGCCCGAATTGGGATCGAAGAAGCTCATGCCATTGCGGTCGGCGTAGATTCCGCACACATGGGAAGGCCCGCCGCACTCGAAGGTGAAGAGCCAGACGTAATAGCCCGGCTGCGTGCTGTCGATATGCTGCGCGAGGGTCGCCAGCCCATCGAGGCCCTGGGCCTCGATGGAGGAACTGTCCACCAGTCCGCAGATGTTCGGCAGGTTGGCCTTGATGCGTTGGGTGGTGTCGAGGATCAGCGTGTTATTGAACGCACTGCAGTAGCTTTCGATCCGGCACCAGGTATCGTCGCGGCTGAGGAAGGCACAGCGATTGGCCGGGGATTGCGCCGGTACCTGCAAGTGCCGGTTCAGCCAGGCGAAGGTCGCGCCGACACAGGCGCCGCCAGCCAGGCTGGGCATGGCTTGCAGGTAGGGATTCTTGGACAGTTGCGCGCGCTGCTTGAACTTGGCGACACGGTGCCACTTCATTGCAATTGGTGTTTTCCACGCTACATAGGGCATTTCGGCTACCTGGATTTCATGACTTGAATAAACCGCGACCCGGGCCCGGTCGAAGACGATCGGGTCGCTTGTGGGGACAATACGGGTTCAGAGATCGGCCAGCGGCGGCGGACCAGGCTCCCCTTCGAAGGCATAGGCGAACTCGGCGTCGCGGACCTCCAGGTGCACCCGCGAGGCCGGCGTCCCGGCCATCAGCCGCTTGAGGAATTCGGTACTGATGGTGGGCAGTAGCGCATTGGTCAGGATCGCGTCGATCATCCGCCCGCCGCTTTCCAGTTCCGTGCAGCGGCTGGCGATCAGGCGCACGACGTCGTCGCTGTAGCTGAACGGAATCCGGTGGCTGCTCGCCAGGCGCTTGCCGATACGCTGCAGTTGCAGGCGAATGATCGAACCGAGCATCTCGTCGTTGAGCGGGTAGTACGGAATCACCACCAACCGCCCGAGTAATGCCGGCGGGAATACCTCGAGCAGCGGTCCGCGCAGGTCCTTGGCGATCTGCTCGGGTTCGGGCTGGGCCTGGCCGTTGCACAGGCGGCTGATCAGCTCGGTGCCGGCGTTGGTGGTGAGCAGGATCAGGGTGTTCTTGAAGTCGATCACCCGGCCCTCGCCGTCTTCCATCCAGCCCTTGTCGAAAACCTGGAAAAACAGTTCGTGGACATCCGGATGCGCCTTCTCCACCTCGTCCAGCAGCACCACGCTGTAAGGCTTGCGGCGTACCGCCTCGGTGAGCACGCCGCCTTCGCCGTAACCGACATAACCCGGCGGCGCGCCCTTGAGGCTGGAGACGCTGTGGGCTTCCTGGTACTCGCTCATATTGATGGTGATGACGTTCTGTTCACCGCCATACAGGGCTTCGGCCAGGGCCAGGGCGGTCTCGGTCTTGCCCACCCCCGAGGTACCGGCGAGCATAAATACCCCCACCGGCTTGCCGGGGTTGTCGAGGCCGGCGCGGGAGGTCTGGATACGTCGGGCGATCATCTCCAGGGCATGACGCTGACCGATGATCCGCCGGGACAGGCGCTCGGCCAGATTGAGCACGTTGTCGATCTCGTCACGGACCATGCGCCCGACCGGAATTCCGGTCCAGTCCTGCACCACCGCGGCCACCGCCTGTTCGTCCACGCCCAGCAGCAACAGCGGTGTCTCGCCCTGCTGTCGGGCCAGTTCTTCCTGCAGGCCGCGCAGTTCCCCCAGCCATTGCTCGCGCCGGGTTTCATCGACAACCGCTTGCGGCTCGCGCAGTTGGCTGCGCAGGGCCATGATCTGCCGCACCAGCGCCTGCTCGGCGGCCCAGCGGGCTTCCAGTTGATCCAGGCGCCGATGCTCAATCGCCAATTGTTCACTGGCCGCTGCCAGGCGCGTCGCCGTGTCGACACCAATCGCCCGTTCGCGGGCGATGATCGCCAGCTCGACCTCCAGGGCCTCGATGCGCCGACGGCTGTCGTCGACTTCAGCGGGCACCGCATGCAGGCTGATGGCAACCCGCGCACAGGCAGTGTCCAGCAGGCTGACCGCCTTGTCCGGCAGTTGCCGCGCCGGGATATAGCGATGGGACAGGCGCACCGCCGCTTCCAGGGCCGAGTCGAGAATCTGCACCTGGTGATGCTGTTCCATGGTCGCGCTGATGCCACGCATCATCAGCAACGCCTTGGCCTCGTCCGGTTCGTCGACCTGCACGGTCTGGAAACGCCGGGTCAGCGCCGGGTCCTTCTCGATATGCTTCTTGTACTCGGCAAAGGTGGTGGCGCCGACAGTGCGCAGGGTGCCGCGGGCCAGGGCCGGCTTGAGCAGGTTGGCCGCGTCGCCGGTACCGGCAGCACCACCGGCGCCCACCAGGGTATGGGTTTCGTCGATAAACAGGATCACCGGCCTGACGCTGGCCTGCACCTCGTCGATCACCGAACGCAGGCGCTGTTCGAACTCGCCCTTCATGCTGGCGCCGGCCTGCAACAGGCCGACATCGAGGACCAGCAGTTGCACGTCCTTGAGGCTCGGTGGCACGTCGCCACGAGCGATGCGCTGAGCAAATCCCTCGACCACGGCGGTCTTGCCGACCCCCGCCTCGCCCACCAGGATCGGGTTGTTCTGGCGGCGACGCATGAGGATATCGACCACCTGGCGAATCTCGTCGTCACGGCCGACGATGGGATCCATCTTGCCGCTGCGGGCCTGTTCGGTGAGGTCGACGGTGAACTTCTTCAGGGCTTCCTGACGACCCATGGCCGCCGGCGCCGTGGCGCCGAGGTCCTCTCCGGGCGCGGTGTGGAAACCATCGCTGGCTTGCATCAGGGCTTCGGGGGAATCCTTGAGCAGCTCGGCGAAATGCTCGCCGAGATCGTCGACACGGATCTGCTTGAAGGCGCTCGACACGCCATACAAGACATTGCGCAGGCCTGGGGTTTTCAGCAGGCCGAGCAGCAGGTGCCCGGAACGCACCTGGGATTCGCCGCACATCAGCGTGCCGTAGACCCAGCCCCGCTCCACCGCTTCCTCCACTTGCGAAGACAGATCGGTGACCGCCGTGGAACCCCGGGGCAGGCGATCCAGGGCCGCCGTCAGTTCCCGCGCCAACAGCGCCGCATCCAGTTGGTAATGGCGGACCAGCCGCGCCAGGTCGGAATCGGCCAGTTGCAGGAGTTGATGCAGCCAGTGCACCAGTTCCACATAGGGATTACCGCGCAGTTTGCAGAACACCGTGCTGCTTTCGATGGCCCGGTAGCAGAGGCTGTTGAGCTTGCCGAACAGGGCGACGCGACTGATATCAGCCATGGACTGGTCCTTCATGGGAGGTGGATTCGGGGCGCGGGGCACGCCGTGGACTGACCACCAGTTGGCGATCATCGCGCTCGGGGGCCTTGCTGCTGAGCCAGCTGGTCCAGCCCAGGGGCGCATCGCGTCCCAGGCGCAGGCCCGGTAATTGTTCTTTCTTGACGATCAGGTTGACGTCCCAGTCCAGGCCGAGCCCGGCGTATTGGCGCACCCAGTCGGTGAGGCGCCGCATACTCTCGCCACCGGGCAGCAGGCGGCGGGTCTGTTCGAGGTCCAGCGGGCCCATTACCAGGCGAAACTTGTGCTGGGTGTTCCAGACCTTCTTGCCGAGCACCGTGGTCACGCCGAGCACCGGCGCGTCGGGGCCGCTGCGCAGGCCGCCGAGACCGTCGGCGGGCAGGCTCATCCAGTGGCCGACGAACTCCTGGACCTTGACCGGCACCTGGAAAAAATCACTGAGCACCGCCGCCAGCCCGGCGGCATTGCGCGCCTGCGGGCCGAGACGACCGGCGTAATGCAGCTTGGCCACATCCGGCACGGCATCACGGGCGCGCAGGGATGGCAGGCCGATGCCGATCAGCGAGCCGAGATAACGGGCAAAGTGGTCCGCCTGCGGCCGGTCCAGGCTCAGGGCCGGCTGGGCGCTGGCCCAAGCGCGATAGAACAGGCTGATCAGGCGGTGATGGAACAGGTCGCAGAAGCGCGCCAGGGTCGGGTCGCCCATATTGCGCTGGCGGTCGCGGATGTATTCGGTCAGGTGCGTGGGCAGCGGGCCGTTGGCACCCAGCAAGCCGAAGAAGTTCATCAACAGCTGCGGTGCCCTGCCCTCGCCACGGGACTCCAGGCCCGCCAGCATTGCCGGCTCGAAGGCCAGCGACGGTTGCTGGCCCAAGCGCAGAGCTTCGTCGGCCGGGCGCTGGGCCTGGCCGATCCTGGGCAATTCGGGATAGGCGCACTCCACCAGGCGCAAGGCCGCGTAGAAATCGAAAGACGCCGGTCGCTGCCGCAACTGCTCCAGCAGCGCTAGAGGATCTCGCATCGTCCCACCTGCGCCGGCCAGTGCATGATCGTGCCGCGCGTCGTGCTCTTGATCACGGTTTCGGTGAACGAGTTGAGCGACACGTATTTGGCGAAGAACCGTTCCAGCACCGCCCCCAGGACAAACACCCCGCTGCCTTCGAAGGCACTTTCATCGAGGCTGACACTGATCTGCAGGCCACGGCCATAGGTGATCGGCCCGGGCACCGGCAGGCGCCGCACGATGGTTTCGGCGGTGACCGAGCGCAGTCCTTCGATCTGCTTGTGGGCCGCCGAATCTTCGCTGGCGCAGTACAGCCGCAACAGTTCGCGCAGGGCCGTCGCGCCTTGTTGCGGGTCCTGGTCGAGCAACGACAGGTAGTTCAGGGACAGGTGGCTGACCAGGCGCCAGGCGGTTTCCCCTTCGGCATGGGACGCCGCCGGCCTGGTCGGCCCGACGACACAGCGCACCGATTGCACCGGCGCCCCGGACTCGATGGTGAAGTCGGTCTTGCCGCTGCCCACCGGCATGCTCAGGACCAGGTCGCGGTTGGTGCACAGGGTGTCGATACCCAACTGGCGCAGGCCGCTGCGATACGGCGCTTCATGGGCATCCACCAGGGACAGGAACAGTTCACTGCCGATATAGCTGGAACGCGGGCCCTGGCGGCGCTGTTGCTCGGACAGACGGCGAGTGTCGCGGCGTACCTGGTAATAGGCGCTACGCTCGCGGGCCGAGTGCAGGTCGTTGGCGGTGTAGAACGAATGAAAGGTCTGCGCCGCCTCGGCCCCGCTGCCGTAGCCGGTGACATTGAGGATCTGATAGATCTCGTAGTCCATCGGCCGGGTGCGATCGGGAACCACGTGGTAATCCGATTGCAGGTCGGACAGATGGACCCGGTCGGTACGCCGGGCAAACAGGTTGATCGCCGGGGTGCAATACAGGGCGAAGTTGGTCGCACTGAGGCTCTGCTCCAGCAGCGGCTCGAACTTCTTGAACAGCACCACCACATCGATTTCCGTTGCCAGGCAACGGCGGGTGGCGCGCTCCAGGCCACCGAGTTCGGCGAACATGAAACGCTGCGGCAGGGCGAAGTATTCCTGCAACAGGCGGTAGCCCTGGAACGTCCTCGGGCCCACCGGCAGCAATGCTTCCTCATCGCTGTAGCCGAGGCCGCGAATGGCCGACCTGGGTACGATTTCGTGCCAGTCGATATGCTCCTGCACCGGCAGGACCAGCATGCCGACGGACTGGCCGAGCAGGTGCTCGAGAATCCGCGAAGGCAGCGCTTCGGCGCCACGGATATGCAGCGGCAGGCGATCCAGTTCAAGCTCGCTGAAGTTCAGCCCCGCGCCGACTCGCAGACGCAGGCGCAAGGCCCCCTTGACGCCGCCCAGGCGCGACAGGTCGACGCCGCTGACCTGCCCGGAGCAGGCGAAGTAGCGCGCCTCCACCAGTTCCATCGGCCACAGCGTGACCTCATGGGCCGTACGGAACTCGCAGGTGGTCTGGTCGCCCTTGCCGAGCAGGCTGTTCAGGGCCGTGCCACGGGGTACGCTGACGCCACGGGCGAGGTTGCCCTCGTTCATGTCCGGTTGCAGTTGCACCACCGTCATCGACGGTGTGGGTGCCAGGTACTGGGGATAGACCAGTTCCAGCAGATGGTTGGTGAAGCGCGGAAACTCGGCGTCGATCTTCAGTTGCACCCGCGCCGCGAGAAAGCTGAAGCCCTCCAGCAGGCGCTCCACATAGGGATCGGCGCAGGCATGGTTTTCCAGCCCCAGCCGACCGGCGATCTTCGGGAAGTCATGGGCGAACTCGCCGCCCATTTCCCGCAGGTGCTGGAGTTCACGCTCGTAGTAATGCAGCAGTTTCGAGTTCACCGCAAATCCCTTGATTCAATGTCGAAGACCTTCACCTCGCCCGCTTCCAGGTCCAGTTCGGTCTTGAGGTACAGGCGCTCCGGCAGCGGTTGGCCCCAGAGTTCGCCGTGGATCTCGAAGGTCACCTGGTTGGGGCTGGCCGCCGCACCCGCCGAGGCAATAGCCTCGACCCGCACGCTGTCGCGCAGGATGCGCGGTTCGAAATCCCAGATCGCCTGGCGGATGCGTCGCCCCAGCTCCTCGCGATCGAGCCCCGCCGCGGTCTTGCCGGAGAGGTCCGGCAGGCCGAAGTTGAGTGCCGATTGCGCGGTCAGCGGGTGGCCCGCCAGGTCCCGGAAGCTGCCGAGGCTGGTACTGTTGAGCAGCCAGCCGAGGTCGCGCAGCACCGCCTTGCGCAAGCCGCGCATCGACAGCACGCGCTTGTCCCGCGACTCCTGGGTGGCCTGGGTATCCTCGTCGGTCAGGCGATCGAGCAACGAGGGTTGCAGGCGCTCTTTGCTGGTCAGTTCAGCCATGCAGCGACACCTCCGGAAAAGACAACCGGCCGGCACCCTGGCGCCGGCTCGGCAAAACCTGCAGCCAGGTCGGCATCAGATTTTCGCGTTGGCTTCCAGGTCCCACTTCTTCGCGGTGCCGGTGGTGATCTTGTCGCCACTGAAGGAGTCGTACTTGTAGCTGATCTTGGTGAAGTTGATGGAGAAGCTCTCGCTCGGACGTTCGCCGCTGCTGCTGACCGAATAGGAACTGATGATCGCCTCTTCCAGTTCGATGGTCAGGAACACCTGCTGCTTCTTGTCCGGGCCGCCGGTCTGGATGAAGTGGATCTCGGCCTTGCCCAGGCTCTTGCCGCAGACGGCCTCCATGAACAGGTCGGCCGAGGCGATATCGGTGGCCTTGCTCAGGGAGATTTCCGAGAACGACGGGTTGCTGGTGTCACGGTCGGCACCGCCGCCGCTGGTGGAGATCGCCCGGCCAACACCCATCTGGATCGCGTCGATGGTGATCCAGTCGGTGTGAGCCGAGACCGTCGAGGTGCCTTTGATTTTGGTGGCGAAATTAAGCAGGATCATGGTGATTACCTTTCAGGTGAAATAAGGGATTTGCCGGTGCTGCGGTGAACAGAAGCTCGGAGGTAAAAAGGCGGCGGACGTTGCGCACAACGCCCGCCCCGACTCAGGTCTTGGCCGACGGCAGCTTGGAAACCAGGCGCAGGGACACGGTCAGGCCTTCGAGCTGGTAGTGCGGACGCAGGTAGAACTTGGAGCTGTAGTAGCCGGGATTGCCTTCGATTTCCTCGACCACCACTTCGGCGCCGGCCAGCGGCTTGCGCGCCTTGTCGGCTTCGGAAGCGGTCGCCGGGTTGTGCTCGACGTACTTGCCGATCCAGTTGTTGAGCCAGGTCTGCATGTCGGAGCGTTCCTTGAACGAACCGATCTTGTCGCGCACGATGCACTTGAGGTAATGGGCGAACCGGCAGGTGGCGAACAGGTACGGCAGCCGCGCGGCCAGGTTGGCGTTGGCGGTGGCATCCGGGTCGTCGTACTCGGCCGGCTTGTGCATCGACTGGGCGCCGATAAAGGCCGCCAGGTCGCTGTTCTTCTTGTGCACCAGGGGCATGAAGCCGTTCTTCGCCAGCTCCGCTTCGCGGCGGTCGCTGATGGCGATCTCGGTCGGGCAGGTCATGTCGACGCCGCCGTCATCGGTCGGGAAGGTATGCACCGGCAACCCCTCCACCGCGCCGCCGGATTCGATGCCGCGGATCTGCGAGCACCAGCCGTAGTGCTTGAACGAACGGTTGATGTTCACCGCCATGGCATAGGCGGCGTTGGCCCAGGTGAAGTCCTTGCTGCCGATGCCGTCGACGCTTTCCTCGAAATCGAACTCCTCGACCGGGTTGGTCTTGGCACCATAAGGCGCGCGCGCGAGGAAGCGCGGCATCGCCAGGCCGACGTAGCGCGAGTCCTCGGAGGCACGGAAGCCACGCCAGGCCGCGTGCTCGGGGGTCTGGAAGATTTTGGTCAGGTCCCGCGGGTTGGCCAGTTCCTGCCAGGAATCCATGAGCATCACGCTGGGATCGGCGGCGGTGATCAGTGGGCAGTGGGCCGCCGCGCTGACCTTGGCCATCTGGCTCAGCAACTCGACATCCGGCGCGCTGTTGTTGAAGTAGTAGTCGGCGACAAAGGTGCCATAGGGCTCGCCGCCGAACTGGCCGTATTCCTCTTCATAGAGCTTCTTGAACAGCGGGCTCTGGTCCCAGGCCACGCCCTTGAACTTGCGCAGGGTCTTGTGCACTTCGTTCTTGGAAATGTTCATCACCCGGATCTTCAGCGACTCGTCGGACTCGGTGTTGGTGACCAGGTAATGCAGGCCGCGCCAGGCGCTTTCCACCGACTGGAATTCGGGGTTGTGGAGGATATGGTTGACCTGCTCGGACAGCTTCTGGTCCAGCGCGGCGATCAGGCCCTCGATGGTGCCCAGTACATCGTTGGACACCAGGTGGGTACCTTGCAGGGCCTGTTCGGCCAGGGTGCGCACGGCGCTTTCGACCGCTTCCTTGGCCTTGTCGGTCTTGGGCCTGAACTCTTTCTGCAGGAGGCTGGCGAAGTCTCCCGGGTCGAATTCGTTGCTGGTGGCGGCCGGTTGCAGGCCTTCCAATGGGGTGGTGGACATAACGGTTCCCTCAAATTTTGGGCGAAGTCGTCCTGCACCGGTTTCCAGGGCCTGTGGCGCTGGGGACCGGCGGGAGTCACTGTCTATCGGAAAAGCGGAAACTTACTCGGCGGGTTTCGGCGCCGCGCTGAGTGCCTGCATGACCGCCGGCTGGTTGAGCAATTTGGCGATCAGTTCTTCGGCACCGACCTTGCCGTCCATGTAGGTCAGCAGGTTGGACAACTGGTTGCGGGCGGTGAGCAGCTCATTGAGCGACGGCACCTTGCGCGCCACGGCGCCGGGACTGAAGTCGTCCATGTTCTCGAAGGTGATCTCCACCGGCAGGTTGCCCTCGCCCGTCAGGGTGTTCGGCACCTGGAACGCGACACGCGGCTTCATCGACTTGAGGCGCTCGTCGAAGTTGTCGATATCGATCTCCAGGAACTTGCGCTCGGCCACCGGCGGCAACGGCTCGGCCGGCTTGCCCGAGAGATCCGAGAACACGCCCATGACAAACGGCAGTTGCACGGTTTTCTCGGCACCGTAGATCTCCACGTCGTATTCGATCTGGACGCGCGGTGCACGGTTGCGGGCGATGAACTTCTGACTGTTTTCTTTTGCCACGGGAATTCTCCGGTGCGGTGTGAAGGAACGCAGTTGCCTGCATCAAGCCCGGAGGAACGGGCTTGCCGGCGCCTGCCTAGTCATCGTGATTGTCGTTGCGGAGACCGCTGACCAAGGCCAGTTGCGCCAGGCCATCGGGCGCCAGGTCTTCCAGCAGCTCGATAAAACTCTTGTCCACCAGCTTGCGTGCGCGCTGCAGCAGCAAGGGCACCGGGCTGGTGGGTTCGTGAAGGGCAAAGTAGGTGCAAAGCTTGTCGAGCATCAGCCGCACATCGTCGCGGTTGCTGATTTCGCCACGAACCTGGGCTGGCGTGGCGAACGATGCGGCTTCGGCCGGCGACAACACGACCGGTGCCTCCACCACGCTATCCGACAGTCGTTGCCGTACGGCTTCGGCCGCCCGGCGCAGCATCGTGGACAAGGCACTCAGGTCGATGGAGTGGGCCACGCCGACCTTTTCCGTCAGCACCCGCTCGATATTCACGCTGCGGTCGAAGGCGCTGCGCAGCGCCGCCTCGGTCGCGGCCAGCGCGTCCTGTCCGGCTTCCTGGAACGTCGCCTCGATCACCGCGAGGGAAGGCTTTTCCTGGCCTTCGCCAGCGGGCAGTTCGCCACTGGCGAGGTCGAGGTCACGCAGGCTGACGGCCCCCAGGCTGCGCGCCCGGGCCAGCGGCGCATCGCGCAGTTCCTGGAGGATGCCACCGGCCTCGCACAACGACGCGAGGATATTGACCCGTAGCAGTGGATCGTTGTCGTCATCCGGGTCCAGTTGCGGGTGTACCGCGTCCCATTGTCCGGACAGCAGCGCTTCGATCAGTTGGAGGCCGCCGGCGAAACCTTCAACGCCCTGGAGATTGAGCTGGGCGCGGGTAAGGTACAGGGCCAGGCGCAGGTCGCGGCTGCGCGCCATCAGGGGCAGGACCATGGCCATCACCTGCTGCCAGTTCGCCGGCGTGGCCTGGGTCAGACTGTCGCCGTACTCGACCTCGGGCTTGCCCTGGGCTTCTTCTTCCAGCAAGAGGAAATCGGCGTCGTATTCGAGGCTGACGCCGCAGGGCTCGGCGTCGCTCAGCGGCGCGGCCAGGGCGAGGAAATCGGCGTTCAGGGAATCAGCCACGGGCGCCCTCCTCGACCACGCGGCCATCAACGGCCGGGCGTGGCGCGGACTCGCTCGGGTGGCGGTATTGCAGGTCGGTGGACAGGCCCATCGAATCTCTCTCCCGGATAACGTCGCATTACGCGTACTCAGGGAGAGAACAATCGACCTTCGAACTTTATTCCGAAGAACCGTAAATATTTACCGCGCAGTTCTCGCAATGCTCTACCGCGCGGGCGCCGGCGGGATCGGAGGTGGCGGGAACACGTCCGCCCTCCAGCAGGCGCCGCCGATGGGACTCGGCGTAGGCCGCGCCCCGCGCCAGCAGCAGCGGATCGTTGGAAGGTTCGATGCCCGGTGGCAGCATCAGCGGGTTGAAATCGACGTCACGACAGGCACCGTCGATCTGCGACTCGACCTTGTCGATCACCAGCACGCCGGCGTCGATATGCGTACGCTGGGCCGGCCATTGACGGGTGGCGTCGTCGGTCGGATCACCGTGTTCGGCCAGGGTGATGATCAGGTGCCAGCGCACCGGTCCCTGGACCAACCGGGTAGACAGGCCGTAGGCAAGAAAGTCGGGGTCATCGCCGCTGCCCTGCTCGGCACTGACAGGCTGGTAGGGCGATTCCGGGACCATGGCCCAACGCACCGCGCGAACCTGCTGGTGGCGGTCGATGAAGTGAAAGGCATTGACGCTATAGAACGTGCTGTTATCAAACCCCGAGGATGGAGGATTGTTCTCCAGCCAGCGGGCAAAGGCACGGTCTTCCGGATGGGCCCGGCGGAACGCCTCGACCTTTTGCGGATCGGAATGTCCCGTGGCCTTGTCCGGCATGAAGGCCTGCATCTGTTCGAACAGGGCCCGCGGCGTACGCACTGGAAACACCGGTGTCGAGTTCATCGCCAGGCGCCAGAGTTCACCGTCATCGGTGAGCAGGCTCAGGGACAGGCTGCGTACATCGCCCCGCGCATCGTTCATCGTCGGGTTGCCACCGGCAATCGACAGGCGCCCGATCACCGGCACCACCCCTGGCTTGAAAGCGTTGGCCACCGACAGCGCACTGGCGTTGCCACTGCCCTGGAAATAACCGCTGATGCAGGTGCCCTTGGCGTGGTTGCGACGAAATCCCGGATGCGGGCCGGCGGATGCCTCGAACTCGTCGACCATCTGCGCAGCCGTCGGCGGCGGCGCGGACGACGACGGTGTCGAGGCGAAGTTACGGGCTTGAAAGAGCACGGCGCCGACGCAAACGATTGCGAAGACAAGGGGAGCAAGACGCCAGTGATGGTGGTTATTCATTGAGCCTACCCGGAAGACGAGGCATCGGTTTCGCAATGCCTCCCCGCTCCAGCCTGGTTATTGCTGGAGAGCGGCGATCCACAGCGGCGCGGGAGATCCGGCGAACAACTGACCGGTGCTACGGTTGGCGACCATCCGCGCCACGGCGTTCAAGTCCACGCCCTGGGGCTCGCCGATCAGCGCATAGCCCAGCTCAGACTGTCGCCAGGTCACAACGTTCATCCCGGACACCTGTTGTTGCGCGGTCGATTGATCGGGCATCAGCTCCTTCATTACGCAAAGGGCGATGGGCGCACCGTTTGCGGGCAGGTAGACCAACTGGATCAGCGCTTTGTCATTGAAACGCAGGCGCTGCACTCTTTTGAACGTCAAGCCGACGGATGTCAGGTCGGGAATACGCAAGGCCAGGCCATCTTCCGAACGTATATCGGCGAGGGTCTTTTGCACGACTTCCGAGTCCGGTGTGACGTAACTCACAGTATCGCGGGTATACAACTGTTGATAATTGGCCGCCTGCCGAACCCAGGGGGATGCCTGTACAACTGTCGGGCCTCGCAGCTCGGTTTCACCATGTAACAGGGTGGTGACAATTCCACTCTCTACAACCAATCCATAACACACTGCACCGGCGGCAAATGTTGTTATCATCCAGGCAAACTTTGGTCGCCCCTGACCGAACAAACGGGCAAAAAAGCTGTCTGCTCTAGGCACCGGCTGAGCCTTGAGTGTTTGAGAAGGGTTCTCTGCACCAGTAGTGGCACGCTGTCCGGTCAACGCCTCAATCTTGTGCACGAGACTCTCGGGCACCGGCGGCAGGCTTTGACGGGCAAAGGCCTGATCGTAGGGAAGGCAGGAAGCCATCAAGCGCGAGACGCGCTCGGCCAGGTCCGGCGATGCGTCCATGAGCCGCTCCAGTTCCTGGCACTGCTGCGGTGACAGCTCACCGTCAACATAGGCCATCAGCAGGGCATCATCCGCTACCATGGGATCGAGTCTCCTTTAAAGATTCATCGTTGCACTTTAGGGAACAGGCCTTGTGGGCCGCAGGGGCGACTTAAGTGGGTAGGAAAGTTGCCACTATATTGCCATCATCGTATTCATTAAAACAGTCATAACATACTGACGCTGAAGCAATACCGAAATCAATTCCGATACATTATAAGTCTTTTTTGCAGTGCAGTATCACGGTAGGTTTTTATCGAATCGAGTGGCACAATACTTGCCGCTGCGATTGTATCAATTCTGCTACAACGGAATATGAAACACGCAATACCATCCCAGGGATTGGCACCGGTCACGGGATGACCTCGCAACTCGACGCTGTACTTCAGGCTGGCATGTTAATAAAAAGAGGAAATATGTCGATCACCGGTGCAGATTTACCCGCACTGCTTCCTGGGCTGCTACCGCGCCTGTGGGCGTTTGCGCTGCGGATTTCGGGCGACAAGCACGACGCCGAGGACCTGGTGCAACTGGCCTGCGTGCGCGCCCTGGAGCGAGCGCATCAGTTGCAGCCGGATACGTCGGTGCTGAGCTGGATGTTCTCCATTGTCCATTCCACCTGGATCAACGAGCTGCGTTCGCGCAATGTGCGCAGTCGCTCGCGCCAGGACTGGAACGACGAATTCCTCGAGACCGTCAGCGACCCGAACGCACAGACGCCGGAAACCGACCTGCTGCACCATCAGATCCTTACGGCGGTCGAGCAGTTACCCGACACCCAGCGTGAAGTGATGCTGCTGGTGGGTGTGGAACGCTTCAGCTACAAGGAAGCCGCGGAGATTCTCGACCTGCCCATCGGCACGGTGATGAGTCGCCTGTCACGGGCCCGCCAGGCCATTGGCGCCCTCTTCGGCGCGGAAAAATCCGTCGCGGCCAAACGCAGCACTCCGCCACTGCGGGCACGCCCTGTACCGCAGCCGCAATTCGGTCACCCCGGCAATACCTCGATCTCCTGACACGGACGTCACGCCCCAGGATCGTCTGGTCACCCGCTTCACACCCTTCGACTGTTTCGCAACGGCGCGAACCTCGAACCCGAGAACGAAACCGCCTGTTCCGTTCATGGATTCAAGTCGCTCAGCGGAACGTTATCGTCTCGAAATCCGCTGAAGTACCCGCCGCCTGCCGCGCCAGTTCGGCAATCGCCAACGTGCGCGTGGTGCCTTCGTTCCACGGATTGGTGTAGGTCACCAGGCCCGCCGCCGGATCGATACGGATCACTGCGAAGGCATGGCCGTCGCCCTGGGTCCAGTCACCGCCGCGGCTCGGCTTGCCGCCGAAGACCATGGCCGTGCGGCTGCCGACATCGGCGGCATGGCGCGTGAGGAAGTCGACGATGCCCTGGGCGCTGGTGTCGCGATCCGCCAGACGCTGGTGCTCACCGAAGTGACCGGCCAGCAACTCCATGACCTTGTTGGTCGGCAGGGCGCCCTTCTTCGGATCCATATGGAAATACTGGAACATCGCCCCCACCAGCGCCGCGGCGGAAGGATCGCCGGTGCCGTACTGATCGAGGTCGCTGCCGCTCAGGTGATAGACCGTTGTCGGATCGCCGGGCAGGCTGATCGTGAACGAACCGTCCGGGTTGCCGGTGACCGTCTTGTGCAGGATCGCCTCGCCGACACGGGTATTGGAAAACGTCTTGACCACCGAGATGCCCACGCAGTCGCCCTCGCTGGTCTGGTTCAGGTGGGTGCCGACAGGCCCCGGGATCGGTGTGCCCTGCAAGGTGCCAGGATTCCATTTGCCGACAAACAGCACACTGCCCTTGGCATCGCGGTGCAAGGCATTGAGGCTACCGTCGGCACTGAACGAGCCGTCCGACAGCGAGGCAATGATGTTCTTCGCATCGGTATCGAGGTTCGCCCGGGCACCGCCATCGATTTTCAGCGCGGCCTGGAACGCCTGGGCGGCAGCAACGATGCGCTGCCGGGTGGCGTTGTCCAGAGGCGCGCCACGGCTTTGCCCCAGCACATGGGCGAGGTCACGCAAGCTGCCTTCTATGGCGCGCACACCAATCGGCGGGGCATTGTCGGTCGCTGTTGCCGCCTGCGTGCCGCCGACGCAGGCAACCGTCAGGGCACAGGCAAGCAGGGATCGGCGCAGACCGCAGGTAAAGGCAGGACAATCGAATGAGCGAAACACGCGGACATCTCCCGGACGGATGGACCTGAAGGTATTCAGACCCTGACCTGGGACCTGCCGCATTCGATTCTGTTACTGCCCTTCGACAAATTTCATCTTAGACGGTGACCGGACGCACCACTGGCCGCCGCACGACATACAGCAGCAGGCTGACCGCCGCCACCTCACAGCAGGCCGCTACCCAACCCAGGTCAGCCGAGGTCCCGGCCACCAGGGTAAAGGAGCCCAGTGCGGCCCCCAGGGAAATCCCCAGGTTGAGAAACGAAGCATTCAGCGACAGCGCCACCGGTGCCACCCGTGGACCGGCTGTTTCCACCAGGCGCGACAACTGCGACGGGAAGAACGACCAACCGGCCAGCCCCCAGCACATGAGCACCAGCAACACCGGCACCAGGGCCTGGCTCGGTGGCAGCCAATGAGCGATCAGCGACAGGCTGGCGAAGCTGGCGATCAACACCAGCAGGGCCGCCACGCCGACCTTGCGATGGCCCAGCCGATCGCTCAGGTAACCGCCGCCGAACATGCCGATTGCCGCCGAGATCCCCCAGACAAACAACACCTCGCTGATGCTCGAACCGGAAATCCCGGTGGTCGTGGTCAGGTAGGACGCCAGGTAGGTGTAGTTGCAGAATGCGCCGGTGGTCCACAGGGTGGTGACCAGGATGATGCGCAGCACCGCCGGATTCTTCGCCACCGCGAGCCGCTCCGACAGGCTGGCAGTGGGCATGCCCCGCCCGACATGCTGATGCAGCCCCAGCAATAATCCGCCAAGGGCAATCAACGCCAGGACCGCGACACCGGCAAAGGTCATGCGCCAGCCCAACTGGTTGCCGATCAGGGTGCCCAGGGGCACACCGATCACCAGGGCCAGGGTGGTCCCGCCATTGACCACCGCCAGCGCCGAACCACGTTTTTCCGGCGGCACCAGCGCGGCGGCCAGGGCATTGGCATTGGGCGCATACAGCCCGGCCGCGAAGGCCAGCAGCAGCCGCGCGCCCAACAGCGTCCAGTAACCCTGGGCCTCGAAAGCCAGGAGATTGGCGAAAACGAATCCCAGCATCGAGCAGATCAGTACTTTTCGCTTATCAAAGTGACCGGTCAGCGTAGTCATGATCGGAGAGCTGATGGCATAGGCCAAAGCAAAAAAAGTCACCAGTTGCCCGGCCTGCTCGATGCTCACCGAAACATCGCTGGCGATCCCCGGCAGCAGGCCGGCGATCATGAAACCTTCGGTGCCGATGGCAAAGGTGCCAAGCGCCAACCAGAACAGGGAGGAATAGCCGGGTGTTCCAATGGACGCTGAGGTCATGGCTGGGTTCCGAACGGGGGCAGGGTTGAATGTCGGCTTCAATATGACCAGTTGGCTTAAAGCAGTCAATTAGCTTTAGTGAAATCAGAAAAACAATTCATCCATCAGGTTGAACACCGTGCACTTGATCGCCGTGTCCAATTCGATCCAGGCCAGCCCGGTGGTGGCGCGGTAGCCGCCGAGGTCCAGCGGTCGCGACACGACATTCACCGGCAGTGCGCGACCGGCATGGGACGGTAGCAGCCCGACACCCAGCCCGGCGGAAACCAGCGCCAGCATGGTAGTGAATTCGCCGAGTTCCGAGGCGATCTGTAGTTGCACGTCAAGGTTCGCCAGGGCCTGCATCAGGCCATCGTGGAATCCGGGGGCGTAACGCCGGGCGAGGACAAATACCGGCACCCGTTCCAGATCCTTCGCCTGCAACCTCTGGTGTTGTGCCAACGGATGATCGGCCGGCAGGGCGAGCATGAACGACTCGCGCAGCACTTCGCGGGTCTGCACGCCGCTGTAGGCCACCGGCAGACGCATCAGGCCGAAGTCCAGCTGACCATTTTGCAGGGCCTGGGCCTGGTCCGGTCCCGGCAGGTCCTTGAGTTCCAGTTCGATACGTGGAAAGCGCTGGTGCAGCGTACGCACCAGCGTCGGCAGGATCTCCGGCAGTACCGACGAGACAAAGGCCAGGCGCACCCGGCCGATTTCGCCGCGTCCGGACGCTCGCGCCATATCGATGGCGTGGGCTGACTGGTGCAGGGTCGCGCGGGCTTCCGGGAGGAAGATCCGCCCGACCTCGGTCAGTGCCACCGAATGCCGGTTGCGGTCCAGCAAGCGTACCCCGAGTTCCTCCTCCAGCAGCTTGATCTGCATGCTCAGGGCCGGCTGCACGATCGACAGGCGCTGCGCCGCCCGACTGAAATGCAGCTCCTCGGCCAGCACCACAAACGCCCGCAAATGCTTGAGTTCCATCACGCATCGCCCCATGCCCGGAATTGGTTATCACTGATTTCGATCACCATATCAGCAATGAACATTGGACGCTTGTGCCTTACTACGCTGAAGTACAGCGGTCACCCAACGAGGTGACATAGCAATGCCTTATAAGAACGATAACAGGAGGCTCCATGTTCCCACTGGCCCACGACACTTATCTGCTGCTCGATGCCCTGGTCACCATCATCGGCTTGATCCTGCTGATCACCCACCTCAAGGTCCACCCCTTCGTCGCCCTCACCCTCGCCGCCGGCTTCCTCGGCCTGACCTCCGGCATGCCGGTGGACAAGGTGATGAAATCCTTCCAGGACGGCTTCGGCGGCGTGCTCGGCTTTGTCGGCATCATCCTCGGCCTGGGCACCATGCTCGGCAAGCTGATGGCCGACTCCGGCGGCGCCGACCAGATCGCCCGCACCCTGATCCGTGCTTTCGGCAAACAACGCGTGCACTGGGCGATGATGTTTTCCGCCTTCCTGGTGGGCATCCCGCTGTTCTTCGAAATCGGTTTCGTGCTGCTGATCCCGCTGGTATTCATCGTTGCACGACGGACCGGACTGCCCTTGATCAAGGTCGGCATGCCGCTGCTCGCCGGCTTGTCGGTGGTGCACGGCCTGGTGCCACCCCATCCGGGTCCGCTGCTGGCGATTGGCGTGTTCGGCGCGGACATCGGCAAGACGATTTTCTATGGCCTGATCGTCGGCCTGCCCACTGCGGTGATCGCCGGCCCGCTGTTCGGCAACCTGATTTCCCGTTATGTGCCGGTCACGCCGTCCGAGGAGTTGATGGAGCAGATCGCCAAGGAGTCCAGCGGGGAAAACCTGCCGGGTTTCGGCATCACCGTGTTGACCATCCTGCTGCCGGTGTTCCTGATGATGCTCAAGACCTTCGCCGATGTGGCCTTCGCCGCCGAGCATCCGTTCCGACTATGGATGGACTTCATCGGCCATCCGATCACCGCCCTGCTCGCCGCCCTGCTGCTGGCGTTCTACACCTTTGGCATGGCCCGTGGTTTTTCCCGGGAGCGGATCGGCAAGCTGCTCGACTCCAGTCTCGCCCCCACCGCCGCCATCGTGCTGATCGTCGGTGCCGGCGGCGGCTTCAAGCAGATGCTGGTGGCCAGTGGCGTCGGTGACGTGATCGGGCATATGGCGGTGCGCGCCGAGATCTCGCCGATCCTCCTGGCCTGGCTGGTGGCCGCGGTGATCCGTGTGGCGACCGGCTCGGCCACGGTGGCGACCATCACCGGTGCCGGCATCGTCGCCCCGGTGATCGGTCTGATGCCGGGGGTCAACCGCGAACTGCTGGTGCTCGCCACCGGCGCCGGTTCCCTGGTCCTGTCCCATGTCAACGACGCCGGCTTCTGGCTGGTGAAGCAGTATTTCAACATGACCGTGGTGGAAACCTTCAAGACCTGGACCCTGATGGAAACCGTGCTGTCGTTCTCGGCACTGGGTTTCATCCTGCTGTTGTCCCTGGTTGTCTGAATCCCCACCGCAAGAGGAGCGTCAACCCATGCAAGCGGTACTAGAGCGTTTTCGTCTCAACGGTCGGCTCGCGCTGATCACCGGTTCCAGCAGCGGCATCGGCCTCGCCATCGCCCGGGGCCTGGCCCAGGCCGGCGCGCGGGTGGTGCTCAACGGGCGTAATCGGCAAACCCTGGAAGACAGTGCCCGGATCCTTGCGGAGGAAGGCCTGGAGGTGCATATGCAGGCCTTCGATGTCACCGACGGCGAGGCCGTGCGCGAGGCCGTGGCGCAGATCGAAAGCCGTCTCGGCCCGATAGAGGTCCTGGTCAACAATGCCGGCATGCAGCGGCGTGGGCCGCTGGAAGAGTTTACCGAAAGCCACTGGCATGAGCTGATGCGCACCAATCTCGACAGCGCGTTCCTGGTCGGCCAGGCCGTGGCCCGGCATATGATCACGCGCCAACGCGGACGGATCATCAATATCTGCTCGGTGCAAAGCGAACTCGGTCGCCCCGGCATCGCCCCCTATGCCGCCAGCAAGGGCGCACTGAAAATGCTGACCAAGGGCATGGCCGTCGACTGGGGCCCCCATGGCCTGACCGTCAACGGCATCGGCCCCGGTTATTTCAAGACCGAACTGAATGCCGCGCTGGTGGCCAATCCGCAGTTCAGCGACTGGCTGGTCCAGCGCACCCCAAGCCGGCGCTGGGGCGAAGTCGCGGAACTGGCCGGTGCCGCGGTTTTTCTCGCCAGTGACGCGGCCAGCTTCGTCAACGGCCATATCCTTTATGTCGACGGCGGCATCACCGCCTCGTTGTGATCCGGGAGACACCCATGCACGCTATCGTTTGCCATGCTTCGAAGGACCTGCGGGTCGAACCCCAGGCCGAGTCCGAACCGCTGTTGCCCGGTCAATTGCGGGTGCGCATCGCCCGTGGCGGCATCTGCGGCTCGGACCTGCATTACTACCAGCACGGTGGCTTCGGCACCGTGCGCCTGCGCGAGCCGATGGTGCTCGGCCATGAAGTGTCGGCGGTGATCGACGCGGTGGGCGGCGACACCACGGACTTCGCCCCCGGCCAACGGATCGCGGTGTCGCCTTCGCGGCCCTGCGGCGGTTGCCGCTTCTGTCATCAGGGCCTGCCCAATCATTGCCTGAACATGCGCTTCTACGGCAGCGCCATGCCCTTCCCCCATATCCAGGGCGCGTTTCGCGAAAGCCTGGTGATCGATGTCAGCCAGGCCCATCGGCTGGCCGATGACCTGAGCCTGGCCGAGGGTGCCATGGCCGAGCCGCTGTCGGTTGGCCTGCATGCGATCCAGCGGGCCGGCGCGGTGTTCGGCAAGCGGATACTGGTCACCGGTTGCGGCCCCATCGGCAACCTGTTGATCGCCAGCCTGCGGGCCGCCGGCGCAGCGGAAATCGTTGCCGTCGACCTGGCCGCCGGTCCGCTGGAATGCGCCCGACGCATGGGCGCCAGCCGTACCCACAACCTCGCCGAGGAACCGACGGCGCTGCAGGCCTATGCCGCGCAGAAAGGCTACTTCGATGTGATGTTCGAAGTCTCCGGCAGCGCCCAGGCCCTGCGCGACGGCCTGGAACGGGTCGCTCCACGGGGCGTGGTGGTCACCGTGGGACTCGGCGGCGATGTATCGCTGCCGCTGAACCTGCTGGTGAGCAAGGAAATCGACCTGCGCGGCACCTTCCGTTTCCACGGCGAATTCGCCCAGGCAGTGGACCTGCTCAATCGCAAGGTGATCGATGTGCGCCCGGTGATTTCCCATACCGTGCCGTTCACGCGGGCCATCGAGGCGTTCGAACTGGCGGCGGACAAAAGCCAGGCCATGAAAGTACTGCTGGATTTCGGTGTCCCGGGCTGAATCCGTGGCCTGTAAAAAATATATGTATATGACTTAATGATATTTATAACTTTCCATTCGCAACGATAAAGTTATAAACACATTCCAGACACGCCATGGCAGGCAGGCTCCCCGTCGGGATCGCGCCTGTCGTGCGTGCTTGCGTCACCCCGATGCAGCCGCCGACCCCATACCCTCCTTGAACCCAGGCTTACTTGATGAACGTCCTCAAATCGCTGTCGCTTCCGGCCGTGCTGTGCTCTGCCGCCTTGTTGAACGTCGCCCTGTCCTCCAGCGCCATGGCTGCCGGCCTGCTGGAAAAAGGTCGTACCGAGGGCCTCAGCGCCGGGATCGCCAATGAACAGCCATACGCCTATATCGGCACCGACGGCAAAGTCACCGGCGCCTACGTCGATGTACTCAAGGCGATTCTCGAACCCCTGGGCATCCACAAGCTCGAAACCCCGATCACCGACTTCGGCTCACTGGTACCGGGCGTCACCGCCAAGCGTTTCGACCTGATCGGCGAAGGCCTGTTCATCAACACCAACCGCTGCAAGGTCATCGGCTTCTCCAACCCGATCACCCGTTCCGGCGGCGCCTTTATCGTCAAGGCCGGCAACCCGCTGAACCTGCACAGCCTCAAGGACGTCGCCAGCAACGGCAAGGCGCGCCTGGCCACCCAGGCCGGCACCAACCAGGTCCAGGAAGCCAAGGACAGCGGCATCGCCACGACCAACGTGGTGCTGTTCGACAAGGACACCGAGGCCCTTTCGGCCCTGGAAGCCGGACGCATCGACGTGGTGTATTTCCCCGATGCCGAGATCATCGGCCTGCTGAAGAAAGCCGCCAACCCGGCCATCGAACGCGCCCTGCCCTTCGCCCAGATCCCCGATGCCCAAGGCAAGCCGAGCTGGAACTACCAGGCCTATGGCCTGCCGAAAAACGACCCGGCCTTCACCCAGGCGTTCAACGAGCAACTGGCCAGGCTGCGGGCTTCCGGCGAACTGCTGAAGATCCTGCAGAAATACGACTACACCGAAAACGAGCTGCCTGACGCGGACGTCACCGCCACGCAACGTTGCAGCCAGTAAGCAAGACCGACGCTTTCGCTGAAACGGCCTCAAACCCACACGAGTACAGGCCATGCCAATCGATACCCCGGCCGTGGATACGGCCCTGTTCATCGCGCGCCAGCTGGCCCATGGCGCGTGGGTGACCCTGCAGATCACCTTCCTCGCCGAAGTGCTGGTGCTGGCGCTGTCCCTGGTGATCGCGCTGATGCGCCTGTCGCCCTGGCGCGCGCTGCGCTGGTTCGCCACCGCCTATGTCGAGTTGCTGCGCGGCATCTCGGCATTGGTGCTGCTGTTCTATCTGTTCTTTATCCTGCCGCTGTTCGGCATCAGCCTGTCGCCGATGACCACCGGGGTGATCGGCCTCGGCCTGACGTTCTCGGCCTACGGTTCGGAGATCGTCCGGGCAGCGCTGGTCAATGTCAGCCCCGGGCAACGCGATGCCCTGCGGGCACTGGACTTCGGCGCGCTGGCGGCGTTTCGACGGATCATCCTGCCCCAGGCCCTGCCCTTCATGCTGCCGCCGCTGGGTAACCAGTTGGTGGAACTGATGAAGACCACCTCGCTGGTGTCGCTGATCACCCTCAGCGACCTGACCTTTGCCGGCAACCAACTGGTCACCACCCTGGGCCAGCAGACGCTGATCTGGAGCATTGTGCTGGTCTGCTATTTCGTCATGGCCTGGCCGCTGACCTGGCTGGTGCGCCGCTACGAACAACACAGCTCGGCCTGGCGCCGGCTCTCGAAATAGATAACGCGGGAATAACATGGAATTCGATGTCGAATTTGCCTGGTCGATCCTGCCCGACCTGCTGCGCGGCCTGCTGGTCACCGTGCAGGTGGTGGTGCTGGGCTTCCTGCTGGCGGTGCTGCTCGGGTTGATCCTGGCCATTGCCCAGCGCTCGCCCGTCGTCGCGCTACGGCGCTTCTGCCAGGGCTATCTGAGCTTCTTTCGCAACACGCCGCTTATGGTTCAGCTCTATGTGCTGTTTTTCGCCCTGCCCTCGGCGGGCATCACCCTGCCGGCGATCTCCACCGGTGTGATCGGCCTCGGGCTCTACTACAGCGCCTATATCGCCGAAGCCTATCGTGGCGCCATCGACGGCGTGCCGGCCGGCCAGTGGGAGGCGGCCCGCGCGCTGGACTTCGAGACGGCCACCACCTGGCGCCGGATCATCCTGCCCCAGGCCCTGAAACCGATGCTGCCGGTGCTGGGCAACTACCTGATCGGCATGTTCAAGGAAACCCCGCTACTGGCGGTGATCACCATTCCGGAACTGTTCCAGGCCGCCAAGCAAGTGGCCGGCATGACCTATCGCTACACCGAACCCTATACGCTGATGGCCGTGCTGTTCCTGATCATCAGCGTCCCGACTTCCCTGCTGTTCAAGTACCTGGAAAGGCGCAGCCATGTCTGATATTGCACACCTGGCGAGTACCGCGCCGGCCCAGATTCGTCTCACCCAGGTGGTCAAGCATTTCGGTGCGACCCGGGTGATCGACCACCTCGACCTGAGCATTCCCCAAGGCCAGAAAGTCGCGTTGATCGGCCCCAGCGGCTCGGGCAAATCCACCGTGCTGCGCCTGATCAAGGGGCTGGAGCCCTACCAGCGGGGCCGTATCGAAGTCGACGGCGTGCCCGTCACGGCCAAGGCCTCGGGCTGGCGCTGGCCCGGCGCAAAGAAGCCGGCGGTGGAGCATCGGGTCGGCATGGTGTTCCAGCAGTTCAACCTGTTCCCGCACCTGACCGTGCAGGAGAACATCACCGAAGCGCCGTTGCAGGTGCTCAAGGTCAGTCGTGAGGAAGCCCTGGAACGTGCCCATGCCTATCTGGCGATGGTCGGCCTGGGCCACAAGGCCGACGCCTACCCCGCCCAACTGTCCGGCGGCCAACAGCAACGGGTGGCCATCGCACGGGCCCTGGCGATGCGGCCGAAGGTGATGCTGTTCGACGAAGTGACCTCGGCCCTGGACCCGGAACTGGTGGGCGAAGTGCTGGCGGTGATCCGTTCGATTGCCCATGAGCAGCAGATGACCATGTTGCTGGTGACCCACGAAATGAAGTTCGCCCAGGACATCGCCGACCGCGTGCTGTTCATGGAAGCCGGACGGATCGTCGCCGACGGCACGCCACGGCAGATACTGATCGAACCGGACAACGAACGTACCCGGCGTTTTCTCAATCGGGTGGAGCAGCGTTGACCGCGCCCTTTCAGGCCGCGACCAACCGACCAACCGCTGGCTGCTCGCGGTGTTCGGCTTGCCACAGGTCATAGTTCATTTGCAGGCCCAGCCAGAAACGAGCAGTGCTCAAACCGGAGCGCTCCAGGCGCACAGCCAGATCAGGGCTGATGGGTGCCCGACCATTGATCACCCGTGAAAGCATTTCACGGGAAAAATGCAGGCGCCGAGCCATCTCAGCGATCGTTATGTTCAGTTCCGGCAGCATCTCCTGAATCATGAAGCCAGGATGCGGAGGATTATGCATGGCCATGAATGGCCTCCTTTCAGTGATAGTCGAGGTAATCGACCAACTCGACGTCCACCCCGACAAACTGGAAAATCACACGCCAGTTACCGCTGACGGTCATTGACCAATACCCGGCCAACCGCCCCTTGAGCAAATGCAGGCGATAACCCGGAAGATCGAGCTCGCCTGGACTCGCGGCCATATCAAGAGCAGCGAGGATGAGCCCCAGTCGCCTGGCATGACCAGCCTGAATCCCCCGGGTGGTCCCGGATTCAAAATAGGCCTTCAGGCCCTTGTGTCGGAAAGTCTTGATCATGACTATAGCGTGAACCGATGATTCACGGAACACAATATTCTGGACCGTAGGCGGATTCGGCGATCAAGTGGTCAGACAAGCACACAACGCGCAGGAATTCCCGCTGTCAACGCTCGCTGAAAAACGCCCGGCCATCGCGCTTGAGCAGGTCGAGCATGGTCTGCGCGGCCGGCGACAGATAGCCGCCGGCCCGCACGGAAACCACCAGGGTGCGCTTCATGGTGGTTTCCTTGAGGCGTACTTCACGCAGGTGCATCGCGCCCCGTACGTCCTCCAGGGTCTCGCGTGCGAGGAAGCTCAGCAGCCGGGTCTGGCCGATCAGGCGCGGCAGCAGGGAAATCGTGTTGGTCTCGATCTGCACCGAAGGCAGCGGTAGGTCATGGGCAAGGAACACATTGTCGATCCAGCGTCGCGATGACACGCCGGCCGCCGGCAGCACCCAGCGATAGCGCCCCAGTTCGCTCAGACGAATCGGCCCGTCGAAGATCGGATGATTGCGACTGGCGACCACTACCGCCTCGTCGTCGAACAACGGGTGGGACAGCAACTGCGAGTCGTCGAACAGCGGGCAGATCACCATGTCCAGGCGCCCGGAACGCAGGGATTCGCGCAGCATGTCGTCCTGGCCGATCGCCAGGTTCAGGGTGATCTCCGGGGCCCGTTCGAGCAAGGCCGCAGTCAGTTGCGGCAGCAGGTATTCGGCCATGCTCGCCGCACAGCCCAGGCGGATATTGCCCAGCACGCCACTGGCGAAGTCGCGTACCTCCCGATGGGTCTCGGCAATGCTCTGCTGCAACTGCCGGCCGCGCTGCTGCAACAGCATGCCGACCGGTGTCAGCTTGATCCGCCGCCCCTCGCGCTCGAACAGTTTGGTACCGAACGACTCCTCAAGGCGCTGGATGCTCTTGGTCAGTGCCGGCTGGCTGCGATTGAGCTTTTCGGCTGCCCGCCCCAGGTGCCCCAGTTCGGCAATCGTTTCGAAATAGGTGAGATCTCGCAGATCCATAATTGATCAACCAAAGTTATCGTTTCATCACAATTAGAGTCTGGACTTGATCGATTGCGTTATCAATAATTTATCTGCCGCGCCGATCCCAACGCCCTGCAACAGGCGCGTCCAGCGCTCTGGAGTGTGTTTCTTGCCTGCATCATCATCCTCGTCATCACGGTTTTCCCTGACCACCTGGCCCCGCCCATTGCAATGGCTGGCCCTGATCATCCTCGCCGGCACCGCCGGACAACTGCTCAAGCACGCCAGCCTGCCGGCCGGGCAATTTATCGGGCCAATGCTGGTGGCCATCGGCTTTGGCGTCAGTGGCGCCAACATCCGCATTCACCGGCAGGCGTTTCGCTTCGGCCAGGGCTGCATCGGCCTGCTCGCCGCCCACTCCATGACCCTGGCGGTACTGACGTCGATGGCCGAATCCTGGCACCTGATGCTGTTCGCCACGGTGCTGACGGTGTGCCTGAGCTCCCTGGTGGGCCTGGCGATGGTGCGTTTCGGCGGGATCCAGGCCAGCACCGCCGCCTGGGGCACCTCACCGGGCGCGGCGTCGGCCATGGTCCTGATGGCCGATGACTTCGGTGCCGATGGCCGGGTCGTGGCAACCATGCAATACGTGCGCGTGGTCTGCGTGGTAGTGATCGGGGCGCTGGTCAGCCATGTGCTGGAAGCCCCCGCCAACGGCAGCGAACTGCATGCCACGCAAGCCGCTCTGCACGGTTTCAGCCTGGTCAACCTGGGGCTGACCCTGGCCACCGTGGCACTCGGCGTGGTGCTCGGCGCGCGTATCCCGGCCGGCGCCCTGTTGGTGCCACTGCTGATCGGCGGGGTTCTGCAACTGTCGGGGCTGCTGCATATCACCCTGCCCGCCGGGCTGCTGGCCGTCGCCTATGGCGCCATCGGCTGCTTCGTCGGTCTGCGCTTTGATCGGCCCACCGTGCTGTACGTGTGGAAACGCCTGCCGACGATGATCCTCGGCGCCATCAGCCTGATCGCCCTGTGCGCCGCCTCGGCCTGGGTCCTGGCGAAGTGGCTCGGCCTGGATTTCCTCTCGGTCTACCTGGCCACCAGCCCCGGCGGTCTGGACACCATGGCGATCATCGCGGTCGACACCCACTCAGATGTCGGCCTGGTCCTGGCGATGCAGACCCTGCGTCTGCTGGCGGTGATCTTCACCGGCGCCTTCTTCGCCCGGCTGGTGATCCGTTTCGCCGGGCAAGACGCTCAGACCAAGCCGCGACTGCCGGCATAGGCCACCACCACCTCATTCAGGGCAGCGGCGATCAGGCCGCTGTCGGCGGTGCGCAAGGCTTCGTCAAGACTGTCCATGTAACCCAGCAACTGCGCCTGGATCTGCTGGGCAAACTCCGGACGAACTTCCTGATCTTCATAGAACAGCACATAGGCCCGGCAGAACTCGCCGATGACAAAACAGATGGCCGCCTGCTCGGGCAGCGTGCGGATGATCTGTTCGCATTGCACCCGTACGCGCTTGAAGGAATCGGTGCCCGGCAAGGCATTGCGGAACTCCTGGACAACAGCTGAAAAATTCATGGTTCGTTCCTTATGGTCATTGAATACAGGGCAGGCTTCAGCGATCGAATGCCAGGCGCTGTCCGTGAATGTCAGGAACAATGGCGCTACCGTCCCAGACCCGCTGGCCGTTGACGAAGGTGCCGACAATCCGCGACGAAAAGGTCGTGCCCTCGAACGGGCTCCAGCCGCATTTGGACAAGACCTGGGAGCGCTCGACCCGATGCGGCGAATGCGGGTCCACCAGGACCAGGTCCGCCGCGTAGCCCTCGCGCAGAAAACCGCGTCCGACCACGTCGAACAACCGGGCTGGCGCATGGCTGGTGGCCTCGACCACCCGTTCCAAGCTCAACTCCCCGGCGAACACCCGCTCCAGCGCTGCCTGAAGTGCAAACTGCACCAGCGGCAGACCCGAGGGTGCCTTGGTGTAGAGCGCCTGCTTTTCTTCCAGCAGGTGCGGTGCATGGTCGGTGGCCAGCACGTCGATACGCCCATCGGCCAGCGCCCGGACAATGGCCTGGCGGTCCGTCTCGCTCTTCACCGCCGGGTTGCACTTGAGCAGGAACCCCAGCCGCTCGTAGTCCAGGTCATTGAAATGGAGGAAATGCACGCAGGTTTCGGCGGTGATGCGCTTGCTCGCCAATGGCCCCGGTTCGAACAGCTCCAGCTCTTCGGCAGTGGAGATATGCAGCACATGCAAGCGGCTGCCATGCTTGCGAGCCAGGTCGATGGCCAGCCGGGTGGACTGGATGCACGCCTCGCGAGAACGGATCAGCGGATGCTCGCGGGCCGGGATGGCCTCGCCATATTCGAGCGTGGCCCGGGCCAGGTTGGCGTCGATCATCGGTGTGTCTTCGCAATGGGTGATGATCATCACCGGCGTGTCGCGGAAAATCCCGTCCAGCACCTGCGGATCGTCCACCAGCATATTGCCGGTCGAGGCCCCCATGAACACCTTCACCCCCGGCGTGCTGCGCGGGTCGATGCGGCGAATGGCCTCCAGGTTGTCGTTGCTGGCCCCCAGATAAAAGGCGTAGTTGACCACCGAGGACTCGGCGGCGATCGCGTACTTCGCTTCCAGGGACGCCTGGTCCAGCGCCGGCGGCCGGGTGTTGGGCATTTCCATGAAGCTGGTGATGCCGCCCGCGGCGCAGGCTCGCGACTCGCTGGCGATATCCGCCTTGTGGGTCAGTCCCGGCTCGCGAAAATGCACCTGGTCGTCAATCATCCCGGGCAGCAACCACAGGCCGCCTGCCTCGATCACCGGGGTATCGGCAGGCACCTCGATGACCGGAGCGATCCGTGCGATGCGGCCGTCGCGGACCCACAGGTCGCTGATAAAACGCTGCCCTTCATTGATCAAGGTGGCGTTGCGGATCAACCACGAATTGCCTTGCTGTGTCATGGATTCAACTCCTGGCTGGCGAGATAAAGTACTTCGGTCGCCCTGACGAAATCGTCGACGTCCATCGCTTCATGGGGGTTATGGGAGCCATGCTGGTTCCGGATAAACAACATCGCGCTGGGAATCCCTGCGTTGGCGAACACCGCCGCGTCGTGTCCCGCGCCACTGGGCGTCTGCATACCGGCCCAGCCCTGCTCGCGGGTCAGGCGGCTGAACAGTTCGACCCAAGGTTGATGCATGGCGGCCGGCGCGGTGTCGACACGCTCGTCGAACTCGAAGATCACCCGGCGCCGCGCTTCGATCAACCGCACCTCATGCAGGATCAATGCATGGAAACGCTCCAGCGTCGGCTGTTGCAGGCTGCGGATCTCCAGACTGAAACTGACTTCGCCGGGGATTCGCGACACCGCATGATGAGCGCTGTTGGTGCCCAAGGTACCGACCGTCACCACCAGGTCCTGTCCGGCGGCCAGCCATTGCTCCCAGCATTCATCGATCCGTGCCACCAGCTCGCTGACGGCGAACACCGAATCGTGACGATCCTCGCGGGACACCGCCCCGGAATGGCCGTCTTCGCCCAGGCAACGGACCCGGTTGTGGCGCAGGTTGCCGCGAATGCCGGGGACAATGCCGATGGCCTGGCCGGCTTTCTCCAGGGACTCGGCCTGTTCGATATGCACTTCCAGGTAGCCGGCGAACTGCTCGCGCTCGATCAACCATTGCTGGCGGCGGATCGCGTCGAGGTCAGCGCCGACCGACTGCAGGGCATCGCCCAGGCTTTTTTGGCTGAAGCGGTTAACCCGCTGCAAGTCTTCCCCGGTGAGTCCGCCCATCACCGCCCGCGAACCGATATAGGACTTGCCATACCAGGCACTCTCCTCGCCCCGCAAGCCGAGGACGCGAAAAGGCCATGCGGTGCGCACCTGCTCCTGGTCCAGCCGACACAGGCACAACAGACCAGCCACTACCCCGGCCAGACCATCGTAGTTACCACCTTGGGGGACCGAGTCCAAGTGCGACCCATACCAGATGGCCGGCAAGCCGGAATCGTCACGACGCTGAAAGATCACATTGCCGGCGCGGTCGCGATTGACCTCAAGCCCGCGCGCCAGGGCGTAGTCGCACAGGTAGGCAATCGCCGCGCTTTCGCCGGGGCCGTAGCTTTCCCGGGTAATACCCTCCTTGGGATCGCGTGACAACTCGGCGATATCGGCGAATATCCTGCTGGCCTGGGCCTGCCACAGTGAGTTCATGGCAGTGCTCCAAACGGCTCGGCCGGCGCATCGTCGAGACTGCCGATCAAGCTGCTCAGGCGACTGACCCCCTTGCGCCGGCAATACACGTCCAGTTCGTCGACCATCAGGTTCATGGTCCGGGGATGGATGAAAGTCGCGGTGCCGACCTGCACTGCAGTGGCGCCGGCAAGGATGAACTCCAGGGCATCGTCGGCGGTGGAAATACCGCCGCAACCGATCACCGGGATGCGCAGGGCCTGCGCACACTGATAGGTCAGGCGGACCATCAGCGGCTTGATCATGGCGCCGGAAATCCCGCCCATGAAATTGCCCAGGCGGGCACGACCTTTCTCGATATCGATGGACAGGCCCAGCAGGGTATTGCCGACCACCACTGCATCGGCACCCTCCTCTTCGGCCGCCAGGGCGATCTCGACGATCTCGCCGCTGTTGGGGGTCAACTTGACCCACAGTGGCAATGCCGTTGCCTTGCGCATCAACCGGACCACCTGCCGCGTGCTGTCGGCCTGCATGCCAAATGACTGGCCGTGGGCCTCCAGGTTCGGACAGGAAATATTCGCTTCGATCCCGGCGATGCCCGGCACATCGCCCAGGCGCGCGGCGAGGTTGGCGAAGCCTTGGGCGGTGGGCGCGGAAATGCTGACAATCAACGGCGTGTCGTAGTCGCGATAGAACGGCACCACCTTGTCGATAAAACTGTCGGCGCCTTTGCTGGGAATACCGATGGCATTCATCATCCCGTCGGCCAGTTCGCAGACCCGCGGCATCGGGTTTCCACTGCGTTTTTCAGTGGTGATGGTCTTCGTCACCAGCGCCCCCAGGGCGTTGAAATCCAGCAGGTGGCTGAGTTCCTCGGCGAAGGTGCCCGAGGCCGGCATCACCGGATTGCGCAGGTGCAAACCGCCGATCTTCACGCTCAAATCAATCATTCCACCACCTCCGCCAGGTCGAACACCGGCCCTTCCAGGCAAACGCGCTTACCGATCTTCAACCCTGCGACTTCAAATACATCGACGCAGCACTGGCACATGCCCAGGCCGCAGACCATCTGCTGCTCCAGGGCCACCTGGCCGCTCAGGTGCAACTCGCCGCACAGGCGCTTGAGCAGACGCGTCAGGCGTCTGGAGCCACAGGTGAACAGGGCATTGCTGCCCTCGCGAGCGATGACGCGGCGCAGCAACGCTTCGATGTGCTCCAGCCCGCTACTGCCATCCTCATCGAGGACGCTGATGACCTCGGCTCCCAGCGAAGCGAAACGCTCGCGGGACAGCAGGCTTTTTTCGCTGCGGGCACTGAGCACCGCCGTCAGGCTGATGCCCAGGGCATGGGCTGCTTCCGCCAGCGGTGCGAGCGTCGCCAGGCCCACGCCACGGGCGACGATGATCATGTGACGCCAGTCCGGGTCGAGGTCGAAGCCTTTGCCCAGGGGCCCGAGGATCTCCAGGGTCTGTTGCGGCCGCAGCGTATCCAGGCCATAGGTGCCCTTGCCGGTCACCTTGTAGAGAAACTCCACCTCGCCACTCAGCGGATCGGCCTTGTAGGTGCTCATGGGACGACGGAAGAACGGCTTGTACTCGCCGTCGCTCGGACACAGCAGATTGAAGAACTGTCCGGGCCGGGATTCACTGGCGGCACCGCCGGCCTGGAGCACCAGGCGCTTGTACTCGTCATTGACCCATTCGTTGGACAGCACCACCGCCAGCGTGTCGTTGGGCGGTGTGACGGCGATAGCCTGGCAGCAGCTGGAGACCACAGTCATTGGAAGGACCTCTTCTTGTCTAATTTTTGATACACAACAATCAAAAGAATGCGATACCTCCTCTGACCAAGGCGGTATCCGCTGTTTTCCACTGTTCTTCTGAGCTGACTTTACGCCAGCTCGTCATGCATGTCTAATTTTTGATACGGAACTTTTGCAAATATCCAGGCGTCCTTGCCCTTACCGGCTATTGCTCCTGCGGCGAGAGCGGCGCGGCCGGCGCCTGCCCCTCATCCCCCTGACTGCGTGGCAACAGGAACAGGGTCGCCGCCATCGCCAGCAGATAGATCGAGGCCAGCAGCATGATCGCCGCCGAGAACGAATACGCCAGGGCAATCGCGCCGACCACCAGCGGCCCGAAACCACCGACACCGCGTCCGACATTGAACAGCACATTCTGCGCGGTGGCACGCACCTGGGCCGGGTACAGGTCGGAGATCAGGGCGCCGTAGCCGCCAATCATGCCGTTGACGAAGATGCCCATCACCACCCCGGCGAACAGCATCGTCAGCGGATCGGTGAGGTTGGCGTACAGCAGCACCATCAAGGCGGCGCTGCCCTGGTAGAGCAGAAAGATCTTCCAGCGCCCGAAACGGTCGGCCAGCTGGCCGAACAACCAGATACCGAAGGCCATGCCCACTACCGTCGCGGCGGTCCAGGTCCCCGAGGCCGTCAGGGAAAAACCGAACTGCCGGGACAGATAACTGGGCATCCAGATCATGATGCCGTAGTAGCCGAAGTTCTGTACCGAGGTCAGCACGATGACCCCGAGGCTGGCCTTGGTGGTCTGAACGTCCTTGAACAGTTCGGCAAAGCGACGGGTAAAGGAAATCGGATTGCTTGCCGCCTTGAGAAACGCCTGCGGCTCGCCCATGGTATGGCGGATGCAGAACGACAACAGCGCCGGCACCAGCCCCACCAGGAACATGCCACGCCAGCCAATGTGCGGCAGCAGCAACGGCGTCAGCAACGCCGCGGCCAGGACCCCGGCCTGCCACCCCATGCCGACATAGGACGAAGCCCGGTTGCGCTGGCTGGTCGGCCAGGTCTCGGCGATCAGAGCCATGCCGATACCGAACTCGCCGCCCAGGCCGAAACCGGCCAGCGTGCGATACGCCAGCAGATCCCAGTAACCCTGGGCCAATGCGCACAGTCCGGTAAACACGGAGAACACCAGGATGCAGGCACTGAGCATCTTGACCCGTCCATAACGGTCACTCAATTGACCGAAGACCAGACCACCGATCACCGCGCCAAGCAGGGTCCAGGTCACCAGCGAACCGGCTTCGGAACTGCTCAGGCCCAGGGCCAGGGTGATGGTCGGCAACATGAAACCGAGGATCAGCAGGTCGAAACCATCCATCGCGTATCTCGTTACACTGGCAACCAGGGCCTTGCGTGGTGATGCAGCCGCGTTTGCGGCAGTCGAATCGTTTTGCGCCGTCACGATCATAACCTCTTGTTTTTCTGGATGTTGTTGGCAGTACGCCGATAGAGGCGAGCTTGCCGTTACCCCGACTCATCCTTACTGGCATCACGCACGCTTCATGAAGCAAGCGCCGTGCCGCAGTCTACGAACAAATGAGACGAGCTGTCTAATTTTTGATACTAGTTCATCAAAAAAAATCACAAGTGCCACTCGATATTGACCGAGAGCGCATCGGTATCCACACCAGGCCGGTCATGATTACCGAATTTGTTTCGCCAGTATTCGTAGCCCGGACCGATCCACAGCACATTGCTGGCGCCCCAGCCAAGTCGGCCGACATCCAGCATCAGCGAGGCGCGCATCAGTTGCTCGGGCGCCGTGGACTGCTGCTGGTAATCGTCTCCCTTGCTGCCGTTGAGCAGGTAATAACCCTGGAACTTGAGCGGTAACCCGGCCACTGCAAAGGGCACGCCCCAGTTCACATTGAACTGGTAATACGGGGCGAACAGGATCTCGTTGTGATTCCCCGGCCTGTCGCACGCATCCAGGCCGCAATGATTCCATTCCCTGGCGTAGTAGAGGCTGGCGTCGACAAACCCGGCCGACAGGGCGAACTTGACGGTCGGACCGAACACCAGCATGCGCTTGTTGGGGCCGAAGGCGTTGTCCTTGTCGTTGTAGTCAAAGCCGGCCGTCAGGGCCAGGTCCCGCACCGGACCGAACGCCAGTGGCGTGCCGAAGACCTTTCCATACTGCATCTGGTTACGGTAAGTCACGTAGACCTCGGTGGCACCGCTGCCGCCACCCTTTGCCGGATCGCTGCGATCGGACTTGAACACATCCAGGTTGACGAAATTCTGCCCCAGCGAATAACCGCTCACATGGGACACCTGCAGAATCTGCTTGGCGACATCTCCGCCATTGCCCGGCTCTGTGTAATGGGCGCTGTAGCGATAGCCGACCAACGTATCGCCCCAGGCCAGCGGAGTCAGCAGGTAAATCGAGGGGACAAGGGACAAAATCGAGACGAACGAAGGCACTGCGAATACATGACGCATGAGGTGAGCTCCGATTTCTTATAGTTATGGGCACAGCGCGACGAGCCAATCAGATAGACATGGCCAAGCCTTTTTTGTATTTTTTAGACGAGTAAATTTATCTCGTCTAAATATTGATACAGGCAAGCCCGATACAGGTCAAGAAATTTCCTTGTGCGTGCCGCGACCTTTTCCTTGACGGTCGCCACCGCAACAGATGGAGCTATTGGCTGCCACCCACGGACGCGTTCAGACTTTCGGAGCCACAGTGAGCCAAATCGACTACCAAGCCATCGGCGAGCGCCTCAGGGCCTACCGGATCGGACGCCAGATGAATGCCGACCAAGTGGCGGAAAAACTGGATATTTCCAGGGCGGCGGTGTATCGCCTGGAACTGGGCAAGATCGTCAAGCTCGAAACCCTGGAGCGGTTGGCCGAACTGCTGAACGTCTCGTTCAACAGCCTGCTGGGTTCGGATACCGAGTACTTCGACAACGCCCTGGGCTACTTCGAACGGATGCGCCAGCTCGAAGCTCGCTCCACCCGCATCCAGTCCTACTTCGACCCCTTCTCCTATCTGCTGACCACACCCGAGTACTCCGAGCTGTTCAGGACCATGCTCGATGAAGCACGCCCCAACGACTTCGATGCCCGCCAGGACGCCATGCAGACGCAGATCCTCGACATTCTCAACGAGCGCAAGGCAACCTTCTCCAAACAGAATTTCGAGGTCCACTCGATCATCAGCCTGCGCCAGATAGAACGCTACCTGCACATCGGCCTGGTGGGCCGGCTGGACCTGCCCACCAGTGTGAGAATGGAAAGAGCCCTGCTGGCCCGTCGGGAGATAGAGCACCTGATCGAGAAGATCGGCAGCGACGGCGGCCGCGTGAATATCTACCTGATCGATGAAACCCTGCCCAGTGCGACCTTCCAGATTTTCCAGCAGGCACACACCAGCTATGTCGCCGTCAGCCCCTATCGGCTGGGCGAACTGCCCAATATTCATACCGGAATCGCCAGCGTCACCTCTTCCCCAGAAGCTGTGGCGATGTACAAGAACATGACTCAGGGCCTGCTCAAGCGCGCCCACAGCGGTGACGCCGCGAAAAACCAGTTGAGCCAGCTGCTGGCCAAGCTCTGAGTCTCAATCAAAATACAAACGACATCGATTAACGGTTTATTTGACGTTTTTTTCTCATCTCGCGCTCTACATTCCCGCCCGGACAAACATGCGAATGATTCCTATTGTTTAACTGGATCGGCGAATCGGGCGCAAACGCACCTGCCAACGCCTGCCACACATTCAACAAGACCGCAGGAGCTTCCTCCCAATGATTTCCCGTCTCCCCTCGTTTCTCAAGACCGCCCTGGTGGCCACCGCGTTGCTCAACGCCGGTCACGTCTACGCGGCGCCCAGTGCCGATGGCATCGTGGTCTACAACGCCCAGCACGAAAGCCTGACCAAGGCCTGGATCGATGGCTTCACCCAGGAAACCGGGATCAAGGTGACCCTGCGCAACGGCGATGACACCGAGATGGGCAACCAACTGGTGCAGGAAGGCGACAAGTCGCCGGCGGACGTGTTCCTCACCGAGAACTCCCCGGCCATGGTCCTGGTGGACAGTGCCAAGCTGTTCGCCCCGGTCGCGCCGACCACCCTGGAACAGGTCGGTGCGGCCTACCGTCCGGCCCACGGCAACTGGGTCGGCATCGCCGCCCGCTCCACCGTGTTCGTCTACAACAAGAGCAAGCTGACCGAGGCACAACTGCCCAAGTCCCTGCTCGACCTCGCCTCGCCCGAGTGGAAAGGCCGCTGGGCCGCTTCGCCGGCCGGTGCCGACTTCCAGGCCATCGTCGCCGCCGTGCTGGAACTCAAGGGCGAAGCCGCGACCCTGGACTGGCTCAAGGCAATGAAGACCAATGCCTCGATCTATCGCGGCAACAGCGCCGTGCTCAAGGCAGTCAATGCCGGCCAGGTCGAAAGCGGCGTGATCTATCACTACTACAGCTTCGGCGACCAGGCCAAGACCGGCGAGAACAGCAAGAACACCTCCCTGCACTACTTCAAGCACCAGGACCCCGGCGCCTTTGTCAGCACCTCCGGTGGCGGCGTGCTCAAGTCCAGCAAACATCCGGAAGAAGCCCAGGCGTTCCTCAAGTGGGTCACCGGCAAAGGTGGCCAGGCCGTCCTCAAGAACGGCAACTCGTTCGAATACGCGGTGGGCGCGGGCGCCGAGTCCAACGCGAAACTGGTGCCGCTCAAGGATCTCGATGCACCGAAGGTCGATGCCTCGAAACTCGACAGCAAGAAGGCTGTGGAACTGATGACCCAAGCCGGAATCCTGTAATTGCTTCCAGAGTCCATTCCGCCTCTGGACCCCGCCGCAGTCGCTCACGCGCCTGCGGCGCTTTTGCGTCCACGCAGCAGAAAATTCTTCGGGCACCAGGGCAATCCCTGGATCATCGGGCTGTCGCTGCTGGTGTCCTTGCTGGCGTTGCTGCCCATCGCCTTCGTGATCCTCTCCACCTGGCAAACCGGCTGGGCCACCCTCGAAGCGCTGGTCTGGCGCCCACGGGTGGCGGAACTGCTGGTCAACACCCTATTGCTGATGGTCATCACCATTCCCCTGTGCGTGGCGCTGGGCCTGACGCTGGCCTGGCTGACCGAACGCACCGACCTGCCCGGCCGCCGTATCTGGTCATTGCTGGCAACCGCGCCGCTGGCGGTGCCGGCGTTCGTCCACAGCTACGCCTGGGTCAGCCTGGTGCCACCGATCCACGGCTTGTTCGCCGGGGTGCTGGTCTCGGTGATCGCCTATTTTCCGTTTCTCTACCTGCCGATTGCCGCCACCCTGCGCCGTCTCGACCCGGCCATAGAGGATGTCGGCGAGTCCCTCGGGCTCAAACCCTGGGCGGTGTTTTTCCGTATCGTCCTGCCGCAATTGCGCCTGGCGATCTGTGGCGGTGCGCTGCTGGTGGGCCTGCACCTGCTGGCCGAATACGGCCTTTATGCGATGATCCGCTTCGACACCTTCACCACAGCGATCTTCGACCAGTTCAAGTCGACCTTCAGCGGCCCGGCCGCCCATACCCTGGCCGGTATCCTGGCACTGTGCTGCCTGCTGCTGCTGACCGTCGAATCCGCCGCCCGCGGCAAGGCGCGTTATGCCCGGGTCGGCTCCGGCAGCGCGCGGCAACAACGCACGGTACGCCTCGGCCGCACCACGACCCTGCTGTCACTGAGCATTGCGCTGATCAGCAGCGTGCTCGCCCTCGGCGTGCCATTGATCACCCTCGGCAACTGGCTGATCGCCGGGGGCAGCGAGGTCTGGCAACTGGACGAATTGCTCCCGGCCCTGGAACAGACGCTGCTGCTCGGCGCCGCCGGAGCGCTGCTGACCACCTGTTCCGCGGTGCCCGTGGCGTGGTTGTCGATCCGCTCGCCCGGGCGCCTGCACCGCCTGCTGGAGAGTTGTAACTACATCACCAGTTCGCTGCCCGGCATCGTCGTCGCGCTGGCCCTGGTCACGGTGACCATCAGCTTCGCCCGGCCGATCTACCAGACTTCGCTCACGGTGCTGCTGGCCTACCTGCTGATGTTCATGCCACGCGCTCTGGTCAGCCTGCGCGCGGGTATCGCCCAGGCCCCGGTGGAACTGGAAAACATCGCACGCAGCCTGGGACGCTCGCCTGCCCGCGCCCTCTGGTCGATCACCCTGCGCCTCGCCGCACCGGGGGCCGCCGCGGGCGCGGCACTGGTGTTCCTGGCGATCACCAACGAACTGACCGCCACCCTGCTGCTCGCACCCAACGGCACGCGCACCCTGGCCACCGGTTTCTGGGCCCTGACCAGCGAGATCGACTACGCCGGGGCCGCACCCTACGCACTGATCATGATCCTGCTGTCACTGCCGCTGACCGGGCTTCTCTACTACCAATCCAAACGCACGGCGGGCCGATGAACGCTCTGGAACTCCATTCGCTGTACAAGTCCTTCGGAGCACAGGCGGCCCTGGAAGATATCAACCTGTCGATCGCCACCGGCAGCCGCACGGCTATTGTCGGGCCTTCCGGCTCGGGCAAGACCACCCTGCTGCGGATGATCGCCGGCTTCGAATTCCCCGACGCCGGCAGCATCCTGCTGGACGGCCAGCCGCTGGTGGACAGCAGGACCCAGGTCCCGGCCCACCAGCGCCTGATCGGTTATGTCCCGCAGGACGGCGCACTGTTCCCGCACATGACGGTCGCCGACAATATCGGCTTCGGACTCAGCGGCAAGCCGGCCGCGAGACAGCCGCGTATCGCCGAACTGATGGAGCAGGTGGCGCTGGATACACAGATGGCCGGGCGCTGGCCCCACGAACTGTCCGGCGGCCAGCAGCAACGGGTCGCCCTGGCCCGGGCGCTGGCGCAACGGCCACGGCTGATGCTGCTGGACGAGCCCTTCTCCGCCCTGGATACCGGCCTGCGCGCCGCGATGCGCAAGATGGTCGCGCGGCTGCTGTCGGACGCCGGCGTGACCACCATCCTGGTCACCCACGACCAGGCCGAAGCGCTGTCGTTTGCCGACCAGTTGGCGGTGATGCGCAAGGGCCGACTGGTGCAGGCCGGACCGCCGATGGAGCTCTACCTGCGCCCCGACGATGCGGACACCGCGCTGTTCCTCGGCGATGCGGTGATCCTGCCCGCGCGGGTCGAGAATGGCTGGGCGTACTGCGACCTGGGACGGATCGCGGTGAATGACGAAGGCAACCACGGCGCGGCGCAGATCATGCTGCGCCCCGAGCAACTGCAACTGAGCGCGCCCGGCCCGGATCAGGTCGAGGGTGATGCCTGTGCCGCGGTGGTGAGCGACTGCGATTTCGGCGGCAACACCTGTACCTTGACGGTGCAACTGCAGAATCCGCACAAGCGGGCGCTGCTGGTACGCAGCACGGGCATGCAGGCGCCCAGGGTCGGTAGCCAGGTGTGGGTGTCGACCCTGGGGCATGCCCATGTGCTAGGCCCCTGTGTATCAAGCCCCGGTTAGCAGATCAGCACCCCGCTCGTCGCCCTGGCGGGCCGGGCCCAGGGCGCAACCAGGCGCTCGGGGGCCGCGGACCTCGCGCTTGAGAACAAGTGGCGGCACTTCTTGGCGAGGTCAGGGGCTCAGCGATGGCGGGCACGGGCCTCGCTGGCGGTGTGGCCGAAGAAGTCACGGAAACAGCGGCTGAAGTGCGCCGAGCTGACAAAGCCGCACGCCGTGGCGATGGTTATCACCGATTCGTTGGTCTGCAGCAACAGCTGCCGGCCCCGGGTCAGGCGCAGTTCCAGGTAATAGCGCTTGGGCGAACTTTGCATGAACTGCTGGAACAACCGGTCCACCTGGCGCCGCGACAGGTTGACGTAGGTGGCCAACTGGTCGAGTTCCAGCGGGTCCTCGATATTGTTCTCCATCAGGTCCAGCAGCCCTTGCAGGGCCACCGGCAGGCGCGGATCGCGGGATACCCTGGCCAGCGGCATATTGTCGGTCTGTTCGCTGCGGTCGCAGCTGAGAATGGCCTCGATACCGCGCACCAGTTCGTCGCCCTGCTGCGCACGAATCACATTGAGGATCAGGCCCAGGGCACTGTTGGCGCCGGCACAGCTGATCAGCCCATCCTCGACGACATAGGGTTGCGGCAACAGCCGCACGGTAGGGCAGATTTCCATCAGTCCCGCGCGGTTCTCGGGGTGCACGGTGCAGGCCCGGTCGTCCAGCAGGCCGGCATGGGCCAGTTGAAAGCAGCCGTTCCACAGGCTGCCCAATTGCATGGAACGCTGGGCGCACTGGCGCAGTTTCTCCACCAGCCGGCCCGCCGGCTGCAACGGGCTGCGCAGGCCGCCACAGACGATCAGCAGGTCCGCGCCATCGGCACGCAGGTCGGCAATGCAGCCATCGGCGGCGATGGTGATGCCCAGGTCGCAGGTGATCTGCGGATGATCGATACCGAAGGTCTTCACTTCATACAACGCTGCCCGCCCCAGCAGGTTGGCGGTGACCAGGCCGTCGAGTGCACCGGTGAAGGCCATCATCGAGAAATTGTCCAGCAGCACAAAGGCAATCCGCCGCCCGAGAACCGGCACAACTTTCTTCTCGCCCGCCTCGTTCAGGTAGGCGAGATTCAGCGTCTTGAGGCTGCGACTGAACTGACGATGCCCCGTGGGGGGTGATTCGGACATGAATGAGGGCGCTCAGGGAAGACCGGGAAAACGGGCATCCGGCAGAATATCGCGTTCGGACCGTGGTATGAAAGCCGTCCGCGAAGTGCTCGCCCTGCTCGCCCGCAGTTTTTTTTGACAGCCGCCGTCGCGCAGAAAACAATGGCCGTCGGCACGCTCACCCTCGTGTTCTCCGGAGACTGTATGAGCAAGATGATGTCAGTGTTGTCGGGCCTTGTGCTCGGCCTGATGCTGACCGGCTTCACCCGTACGCCCCTCGATGCCCCGCTCAAGCTGGACGACTATACCCTGGGCAAGATCAAGCTGATCGAGTCGCGGTTGGGCCGGGACACCCGCGACGATCCCGGCGAGAGAATCAACGAGATCTCCGCCAGTTTCCTCGGCACGCCCTATGTACCGCACATGCTGGTCGGCTCGGCGACCTCGGCGGAACAGCTGGTGATCGACTTCCGAGGCCTGGACTGCTTTACCTACCTGGATTACGTCGAAGCGCTACGCAAGTCCGACAGCGTGCCGCGCTTTATCGAAAACGTGGTCCGTACCCGTTATGAACACGGCGATATCAGCTACCTCAACCGCAAGCACTTCTTTACCGACTGGGCCCACGCCACGCCCCTCAATGCCCGCGACGTGACCACCGGGATCAGCCCGGATGCCACCACCATCACCAAGGTCCTCAAGACCCCACTGGACGGTGGGCAACCCGGCCAGTCGGTGGCGCAGGTGACACGGGCGATCAGCTACATTCCCAGCGAATTCGTCGACGACGCGGTGATCAGCCGGTTGAAGACCGGTGACTACATCGGCATCTACACCCCGGCCGACGGCCTGGACGTGACCCATACCGGGATCTTCATCATGACCGACAAGGGCCCGGTGCTGCGCAATGCCTCCGCCCGGTCGAGCAGCTACAAGGTGGTGGACTCGCCGTTCCTGGCCTATGTGAAGAAGACCCCGGGGATCGTGGTGCTAAGGGCCATCTAGGCCCTCGTCAGTTGGCCGCTTCGCGCCCGGCCCCTCGCCCGCCGGCGAGACGCACCCACTGATTGAGCGCGGCACAGACCACCAGCAGTGAACCGGTGACGAAAAACACCGCGTGCAAGCCGATATGCGCGCCCACCTGGCCGCCCAGCAAGGGCCCGACCACCTGCCCGGTGAATTGCGCCGATTGCAGGTAGCCAAGCATTTTCCCGGACTCGCGCTCGTCGACGGACTGACGCACCAGCTTGGCAATCGCCGGCAACAATCCGGCAAGGGTCATGCCCATCAATCCGCGCAGCAGCGCCAGTTGCCACCACTGGGTGACGAAGGCCTGCGGCACCATCACCAGGCCAGTGGCCAGCAGGCAACCGATGATCACGCGCCAGGCGCCGACCCGATCCGCCAGGGCGCCCAGCCGTGCGGCGGTGAGCACGCTACCCAGGGCCGAGGACGCCATCACCACACCGGCGACCCGGGTCAGTTGATCGGCCGGCACATCCAGTTGTGCGATAAATACCGTAATGATCGGCTCGATGGACATGTTCGCCAGCAGCACCATCATCGCCGTCAGCAACAGGGCCACGATGACTGAACGCGGGGTCGTCGAGATACCGTCGCCGTTCGCTTGAAGCTGCTTGCCATCGACGCCGCGCCGGAAGTCCTCGCGTACCAGCAGGATCACCAGCAGTGCCGTCAGGGCGATCAACCCGCCACCGACAAAGAAGGTCCCGCGGATACCGACCCAGATCGGCAGGAAACCACCCACCAGCGGCCCGACCAGATTCCCGGCCAGGGCCCCGGTGGACAGGATGCCCAGGGCCCAGCCGGCGCGTTCGCGAGGAGCCTGGGTGCCGACCATCACGATGGACGCCGAGGCAAATCCACCGATCAGGCCGGCGATCAGGCGCAGCACCACCAGTTCGACGACGCTGTGGGCCACACCGATCAGCGACATGACGATCGCCATGCCGATTGCCGCCCGCACCAGCATCGCCTTGCGTCCGTAACGGTCGGCCAGGCGCCCCCAGAGCGGCGCGGTCACCGCCGTACCGAGAAAGGTCGCGCTGAAGGCGATCCCCGACCATTGCACCACCGCCGCAGGCGACTCTGCCCCGAGTTGCTGCACATACAGCGGTAGAAACGGCAGCAGCATGCTCAGGCTGACCAGGGTGGTGAACGAGCCGAACACACAGACGGCCAGGTTGCGCCGCCAGTACGGCGCATTTCGTTGTGCATAGGAGGAAGACGGGGAAGGAAGTGCGGCGGCGGGTCGAACGCTGTTTTCAGATCGGTTCATGGCAAGGATTCGCGGCTCCGGGAGTCGGGCCAAAGGCCGCGACTCGAGGCGAGTCCCACACCTCCAGCGGGTGCCAGACAGCGCTGGCAAACCACTGTATTGCCTCCTCCAACTCGGATAAACGGCCATGATGGATTTTGAGTCATTCCTTGATGTAATCAATGGTTACTCATTTATCGAGCGGAAAAATCACGCTCCGATTGCCGCCTCACAACGTCCGGCATCCAGGACGTCGTACTTGCAAATATCAGGAAATACCTGTGACGACGCGGCCCTGCGCACTGCTTCTACCCTCAAGGGTGCCGACAAGGAATGTCAGCCGAACGCTGCCATACGTCGGTAATTTTCAAAAACCCAAGCGTATAGGTTAATCTTGGATCATGGTAACGACAGCTCGATTCGATGACATACGGATAGTGATTTATTCCAACGACCACCGGCCCTGCCACGTGCATGTCATGACCCGCGAAGACGAGGCGGTGTTCTACCTCGGATGCCCGGAAGGTCCGCCGGAGTTGAGAGAAAATCACGGTTTTTCGTACAAGCGACTGAAGCTGTTGAGCGCCCAACTGGCCGCCGACCTGGCCTATCAATGCAAGCAGTGGAAGGAGATCCATGGTGACTTTGACTGAACTTGAGTTCCAGCAAGCGAAGCGCTCCGCCAAAGCGTTCCAGGCCAACGCCCCCCGTGCGGAAAAAGCCGCTTACGACGCCGAAAGCGCCTGCGTGGTCGTCGGGTTCGATTCCGGGGTCAGCCTGTCGTTTCCTCCGCGACTGGTCGAAGGCCTGGCCAATGCCAAGCCTGAGGACCTGGACCGGATAGAAATCAGTCCGACCGGCCAGGGTCTGCACTTTCCGGCCCTGGATGTCGATATCCACCTGCCCTCGCTGATCCAGGGCGTGCTCGGCAGTGCCTCGTGGATGGCCAGCCAGTTGGGCAAGAAAGGCGGCTCGAAATCGACGCAAGCCAAATCCCGAGCCGCCCGGGAAAACGGCAAGCTGGGTGGGCGCCCGCGGAAAACCTCGCCTCTGTGATTCAGAGCGGGCGCCTTGCACAGGCGCCCCACCATCGCGTCATGGCCCGGCCCATTTGCGACATCAGCACGTCCTTTTCCATCGAAGGCAGGAAAACAAAACGTTTTTTGTATACCATATCCCTTTCTTCTCTTTCGAATGACCGCGCCGTGACCCTACCCAAGCTCAATCTCCCGGACCTGGGCAATGCTCCTTCGACCTCGGAGATCATTACCCGGCACTTGCGCGATGCCATCGTCGCCGGCAATTTCGCCGAGGACGAACCGATTCGCCAGGACGAAATCGCCCGCCAGTTCAACGTCAGCAAGATTCCCGTGCGCGAGGCACTCAAGCGCCTGGAAGCCGAGGGCCTGGTGATGTTCCAGCGCAACCGCGGGGCGATGGTCACGCGCCTCTCCGAGCCGGAACTGGCGCAGATGTTCGAAGTGCGCATGCTGCTTGAAGACAAGGTGCTGCGCCTGGCCATCCCGAACATGACCGAAACCACTTTCGCCCGGGCCGAACGTATCTGCCAGGAGTTCGTCGGCGAGAATGACGTCGGGCGCTGGGCCGAACTCAACTGGGAACTCCATGCCTGCCTCTACGAGCCGGCGCAGCGGCCGTTCCTGGTCAGCCTGATCCGCTCGGTCAACGACAAGCTGGAACGCTACCTGCGCCTGCAGATGAGCCTTTCGGCCGGCAAGGAACGCGCCGACCATGAACACCGCGACATCATCGAGGCCTGCCGTGCCCGTGATGTGGAACAGGCGGTGAAACTGCTCGACGAGCACATTGCCGGGGTTTGCGCGACGTTGCTGGAGCACCTGCCACGCGCCCATTGATCCAGGCAGCACTGTGCTGATTTCGTCATGAGCGCCCGATAAAAGCATCAAGCCGGATCACCCTCCCACAGGCCACTCTGCGAACTCCTTTATTCGACAGTGACCTGCCATGCAACGTATCAGCGTGATCGACTCTCATACCGGCGGCGAACCGACCCGCCTGGTGACCGCCGGTTTCCCCGACCTGGGCCGTGGCAGCATGGCCGAACGCCGCCAGCGCCTGGCCGAAGAACATGATGCCTGGCGCGCCGCCTGTGTTCTCGAACCCCGCGGCAGCGATGTGCTGGTCGGCGCGCTGCTGTGCGAACCGGTGAACCCGGCGGCCACGGCCGGGGTGATCTTCTTCAACAATACCGGCTACCTCGGCATGTGCGGCCACGGCACCATCGGCCTGGTGGCCTCGCTGGCGCATCTGGGGCGGATCGAACCGGGCATCCACGCCATCGAAACCCCGGTGGGCACGGTGCACGCCACCCTGCACGAAGACCGTTCTGTCAGTGTGCGCAATGTCCCGTCCTATCGTTACCTGCGGGCACTGGCCCTGCACGTGCCGGGCATCGGCGAGGTGATCGGCGATGTCGCCTGGGGCGGCAACTGGTTCTTCCTGGTCGCCGACCACGGCCTGGACGTCACCAGCGACAACCTCGAAGCGCTGACCGCCTATACCTTCGCCGTGCAGCAAGCCCTGGAGCAGCAAGGCATCCGTGGCGAAGACGGCGGCCTGATCGACCATGTCGAGCTGTTCGCCGACGACGCCCGGGCCGACAGCCGCAACTTCGTGCTCTGCCCCGGCAAGGCCTACGACCGCTCACCCTGCGGCACCGGTACCAGCGCCAAGCTGGCGTGCCTGGCGGCCGACGGCAAGCTGCAGCCGGGACAGGTCTGGCGCCAGGCCAGTGTGATCGGCAGCGAATTCGAAGGCGCCTACGAGGCCGACGGCGAACGCATCGTGCCGACCATTCGCGGGCGCGCGCATATCAGCGCCGAAACGACACTGATCCTCGAACAGGACGACCCGTTCGCCTGGGGCATCCGTCTGTGAACGAAGGCACGGTGGCCGACATCATCGTGATCGGCGCGGGGATCGTCGGCGCCGCCTGTGCCCAGGCGCTGGCCAACCGGGGGCTGAGCGTGCTGGTGCTGGACGCCGGCCTGCCCAATGCCACGGCGGCGGGCATGGGCCACCTGTTGGTGCTCGACGACAACCCGGCGGAGTTGGCGCTGTGCCAATACTCCGTGCAGCGCTGGCGCGAGGTGTCTGCCGATCTGCCCGAGGGCTGTGCCTATCGCAACAACGGCACGCTGTGGATCGCCGCCAATGCCGAGGAAATGGCCGTGGCCCAGGCCAAGCATGCCAACCTGCAGGCCCATGGCATCGCCTGCGAACTGCTCGGCAGCCAGGCCCTGCGCGAACGCGAACCGCAACTGCGCGAAGGCCTCGAAGGCGGCCTGCTGATCCACGGCGACGGCATTCTCTATGCCCCGGCCACGGCCCGCTGGATGCTCGAAACCGCTGGTATTCGCCAGCGTCGGGCCAGGGTCAGCGAAATCGATGGTAACCGCGTACGACTCGACAACGGCCACTGGCTCAGCGCCGGGGCGGTGGTCCTGGCCAACGGCGTGCAGGCCAACGAGCTGTGCCCGGAACTGCCCATCGAACCGAAGAAAGGCCACCTGCTGATCACCGACCGTTACCCCGGCAGCGTCACCCATACCCTGGTGGAGCTGGGTTATGTCACCAGCACCCACAACGCCAAGGGCCCTTCCGCCGCCTGCAATATCCAGCCACGGCCCACCGGCCAGTTGTTTATCGGCGCCTCGCGGCAGTTCGGCACCCGCGACCTGCAGGTCGAAGGCTGGATGCTGGCGAAGATGCTCAAACGTGCCGTCGAATACCTGCCGGGGCTGGCCCGGCTGAATGCGATCCGTGCCTGGACCGGCCTGCGCGCGGCCAGCCCGGACGGCCTGCCGCTGGTGGGCCAGCATCCGCAGCGCGAGGGTCTGTGGCTGGCCGTCGGTCATGAAGGCCTGGGCGTGACCACCGCTCCCGGCACCGCCGACCTGCTGGTCGCCCAGCTGTTCAACGAAACGCCACCCCTGGCTGCCGCCGCCTATCTGCCGCAACGCTTTCTCGGAGCGCACACCCATGCCTGAACTGACACTGGACGGTCGCGCCCTGCGCGTCGCCGAAGGCACCACCGTGGCCGCGGCCCTGGCCCTCGGCGGCGACGGTTGCAGCCGCACCTCGGTCAGCGGCCGCCGCCGTGCGCCGCTGTGCGGCATGGGCATTTGCCAGGAATGCCGGGTCAGCATCGACGGCTATCGCCGTCTGGCCTGCCAGACCCTGTGCCAGGACGGCATGCAGGTGGAGACCCGGCCATGAGCGAATTCGCCGACCTGTTGATCATCGGCGCCGGTCCCTCGGGCATCGCCGCCGCCCTGGCCGCCGCGCCCAGCGGCGCACGTATCGTCATCATCGACGACAACCCGCTGGCCGGAGGGCAGATCTGGCGTGACGGCCCGCAGGCCAAGCTGCCACCCCAGGCACGTGAGCTGCGCCAGCGCCTGCGGGCCTGCGACAACGTCCGGTATTATCCCGGCACCCGGGTGATCGCCAGCACCGGCCCGAAACAACTGCTGCTCGAAGACCCGCGACGGGGCTGGCAGATCGGCTACGACAAGCTGATCCTCTGTACCGGCGCCCGCGAACTGTTGCTGCCCTTCCCCGGCTGGACGCTGCCGGGTGTTACCGGTGCCGGCGGCCTGCAAGCACTGATCAAGGGCGGCCTGCCGGTCAACGGCGAACGCCTGGTGATCGCCGGCAGCGGACCGTTGCTGCTGGCCAGCGCCGCCACCGCCCGACACGCCGGGGCACAGGTCCTGCGAATCGCCGAACAGGCTTCGCGGACCGCCGTCGCCGCGTTCGCCGCGCAGTTGCCACGCTGGCCGCACAAGTGGCTGCAAGCCTTCGGCCTGTTCGACACGCATTACCGCACCGGCAGCCATGTGATCGCCGCCCTCGGCAGCGAGCGCCTGGAAGCGGTGCGCCTGCAACAGCGCGGCAAGGTCGTCGAGGTGGCCTGTGACCGCCTGGCCTGCGGCTTCGGCCTGATCCCCAACACCCAGCTCGGCGAAGCCCTGGGTTGCGCGCTCGACGGCCAGGGCCTGGCCGCCGACGATTGGCAGGCCAGCAGCCTCGCCGATCATTACGCGGCCGGTGAATGCACCGGTTTCGGTGGTAGCGAACTGGCCCTGGTGGAAGGCTCGATTGCCGGCCATGCGGCGGTCGGCGAGCGTGACGCGGCCCGGCGCCTGTGGCCGGTCCGGGCACGCTGGCAGGGTTTCGCCGATACCCTGAACAAAGCCTTTGCCCTGGACCCGCGACTCAAGGCCCTGGCCGAGCCCGACACCCTGGTGTGCCGTTGCGAGGATGTCACCTATACCGCCCTGCAAGGTCATCGCGACTGGCGCGAAGCAAAGCTGGCCAGCCGCTGCGGCATGGGCGCCTGCCAGGGCCGGGTGTGCGGCGGCGCGGCCCGGCATCTGTTCGGCTGGCAGCTCCCGGCACCACGCCCGCCGTTCAGTCCGGCGCGGATCGACACCCTGCTGTGCCTCGACGACACCCCGCCGGCATGAATAGCGGCGCGGGGGTTTCGGCAACCTCGACGGATCTCTATGATCCCGAGAGTTGCCGCCAGACGCCCGACGCCATGTATGCCTCGCTCAACAGATTCAAGCCCTGCGACCTGCCGATCCTGCTGGGCAGCCTGAGTACCATCGCCCCCTTGCTCGATACCCTGGCGGACGTGGTGTTCTTCATCAAGGACAGCGAGGCGCGCTACGCCTTCGTCAACCAGACCCTGGCCCGGCGCTGCGGCTTCAAGCTGCCCGACGAACTGCTGGGACTGACCGCCGACCGGGTCTTCCCGGAACGTTTCGGCGCCTCCTATACCGCGCAGGACCGCCGGGTCCTGAGCAGCGGGCGCGAACTGGCCGACCAGCTGGAGCTGCACCTTTATTACGGCAATCAGCCGATCTGGTGCCTGACCCACAAGGTTCCGCTGCGCGACCCGCAGGGGCGGATCGTCGGCCTGGCGGGCATTTCCCGCGACCTGCAACTGCCGCAATCGAACCACCCCTCCTTCCAGAAGGTCGCCGCGGTGGACGCCCATATCCGCGAGCATTTCGCCCAGCCCATCAGCCTTGCCGAACTGACGCGGATCGCCGGCTTGTCGGTGGCCCAACTGGAACGTCACTGCAAGCGGATCTTCCAGCTCACCCCGCGGCAGATGATCCACAAGGCCCGCCTGGAGGAAGCCTCGCAACTCCTGCTGCACGCCGACTTGCCGATCACCGAGATCGCCCTGCGTTGCGGTTACACCGACCACAGCGCCTTCAGCCGCCAGTTCCGCGCCCTCACCGGCCTGTCGCCAAGCCATTACCGCGAAACCCATCGCTGAGCCTCCAACGTGCTCCGAATCTGGCAAGACCTTGTGGCAACGGGCTTGCCACAATGAGTCCCTCGCAAAGCCTGTGTGTTCCTTTAAGGGGCGTGCACGGCGAAACGTGCTCCCTTCTGTAACACCCTGCAGCCCAATAAAAGCGGGCATCTACGCCCTTATTGCCCGACAAACCCTCTAACCCGTGGGCCGATGAAGAATTCATGTTCTAACGTAGAAACAGGCACAGTCATTGCTAATATAATATCGTATACGAAATTCATAATACGAAAGCCAACACCACTTACCGATAACGAGGCATCCATGAAAAATCCCGTTTTTGCCGTAGCGCTCAGTGTGGTTCTCAGTTCGTCCTTTATCGCCACGGCCCAGGCCGACAAGCTCGATGACATCATCGGCTCCGGCAAGCTGCGTTGTGCCGTGACCCTGGACTTTCCGCCGATGGGCTCGCGTGATGCCAGCAACAAACCGGTGGGCTTCGACGTCGACTATTGCAACGACCTGGCCAAGGTCCTCGGCGTCGATGCCGAGATCGTCGAGACACCGTTCCCGGACCGTATTCCCGCACTGGTCTCGGGCCGTGCCGACGTCATCGTCGCGTCCACTTCCGACACCCTCGAACGGGCCAAGACCGTCGGCCTGACCCTCCCCTACTTCGCCTTCCAGATGGTGGTCCTGACCCGCGAAGACACCGGCATCAGCAAATACGAGGACCTCAAGGGTCGCCCTGTCGGCAACACCAGCGGCACCTATGAAGCCATCGCCCTGGAAAAAGACCAGAAAAGCTGGGGCACCGGCAGCTTCCGTGCCTACCAGTCGCAGAACGACACCATCCTGGCCGTCGCCCAGGGCCATATCGATGCCACCGTCGTCACCAACACCGTGGCCGCGGCTACGCTTAAATCAGGCAAGTACAAGGGCCTGAAGGTCGCCGGCAATGCCCCCTACGTGATCGACTATGTCTCGCTGGGCGCCAAGCGCAACGAGTATGGCCTGATCAACTACCTCAACCTGTTCATCAACCAGCAGGTCCGTACCGGACGTTACAACGAGCTGTTCACCAAGTGGGTCGGGACCGAGATTCCACCGGCTGACCTGACCGTGCCACACGTCTACTACTGAGGAAACCTGCATGCCCAGCACGCCCACTTCCCTCACCGGACGCAGTCTGGTCGAGGGAGCCGCCCAAGGCCCCTTGCTGTTCGCCGATATCGGCCTGAGTTTCTGGGGCGGTGTCGATCCGTTCAGCGGCGAGGTGATCGACCGCCATCACCCCTTGAGCGGCGAGCATTTGGCCGGCCGCGTGCTGGCGCTGCCCAGCGGCCGCGGTTCCTGTACCGGCAGCAGCGTGATGATGGAGCTGATCAGCAATGGTCACGCACCGGCCGCGCTGGTACTGGCCGAAGCCGATGAGATCCTGACCCTCGGCGTGCTGGTGGCCAAGGTGATTTTCGAACGTTCCCTGCCGGTGCTGTGCATCGGCCGGGAGGCCTTTGCCGCCCTGCGCGGCCAGGCCTTTGCCCGGGTCGAGGGCAACAGCCTGACCCTGTTCGACGCAACACCCGCCGAGCACTGGCAGGCACCGGTCACGCCGGCGCAGGCCGGGGCGACGACGAGCAGCGTCGAACTCAGCGAGCATGACCTGGCCCTGCTTGAGGGCCAGTACGGCAAAGCGGCCCAGGTGGCCATGCAGATCGTCCTGCAGATGGCCGAGCTGCAAGGTGCGTCCAGCCTGCTGGACGTGACCCAGGCGCATATCGACGGCTGCATCTATACCGGGCCGGCGAGCCTGCGCTTTGCCGAACAACTGGTGCAATGGGGCGCGCGCGTGCGCGTCCCGACCACCCTCAATTCCATTTCCGTGGACCAGCGCCGCTGGCGTGAACTGGGGGTCGACCCGGCTCTCGGCGAACCCGCCAGTGCCCTGGGCACGGCCTATATGGCGATGGGCGCGCAACTCAGCTACACCTGCGCGCCCTACCTGCTCGACAGCGCGCCGAAAGCCGGCGAACAGATCGTCTGGGCCGAATCCAACGCCGTGGTCTATGCCAACAGCGTGCTCGGGGCCTGGACCCAGAAATACCCCGACTACCTGGATATCTGCATCGCCCTGACCGGCCGTGCACCGCTGACTGGCTGCCACCTGGCCGAACAGCGCAAGGCGCGCCTGGAGATCGAAGTACCGCCCATGGGCGAACTGGACGATGCCTTCTATCCGCTGCTCGGCTACCACATCGGTGCCCTGTCCGGCAGCCGCATCCCGCTGGTGCGCGGCCTGGAGCTGGCCAATCCCAGCCTCGACGACCTGAAGGCCTTCGGCGCGGCGTTCGCCACCACCTCGGCGGCACCGCTGTTCCATATCGCCGGAGTCACCCCGGAAGCCCTCGATCCGTTGCAGGTGCTGGAACCGGGCCTGTCGTTGCCACTGCACCGCATCAGCCTGGACGACCTGCTGGGCAGTTGGCGTGAACTCAACAGCGCCCGCGAGCCGCGGGTGGATGTGGTCTCGCTGGGCAACCCGCACTTCTCCCTGACCGAGTTCGCCCACCTGGCTCGCCTGTGCCGTGGCCGCCACAAACACCCAGGCGTGGTGCTGGCGATCACCTGTGGTCGTGCCGTGCTGGAGCAGGCCCGTGCCGCCGGGCATATCGCCGTGATCGAAGCCTTCGGCGCGACCCTGATCACCGATACCTGCTGGTGCATGGTCGGTGAACCGGTGATCCCACCGGCCGCGCGGACGCTGATGACCAACTCCGGCAAATACGCCCACTACGCACCCGGCCTGGTCGGGCGCACGGTGCATTTCGCCAGCCTGGCCGAGTGCGTCGACAGCGCCTGCAGCGCCGAGGCCAGCGGGCATCTGCCGACCTGGCTGCCACAGGAGGAAGCGGCGCATGTTTGATTATACGTTCCAGTGGCGCTCGGCATTCCGGGCCCTGCCCGACATGCTCAACGGCGCCTGGGTAACCTTCGAGACCGCCGCCCTGTCGATGGTCTTCGGGGTGCTGATCGCCCTGACCCTGACGGTGATGCGCGAGGCGAAACACCCGGTGCTGCGCGGCATCGGCAACGGCTGGGTGTCCATCGCCCGCAACACGCCGTCGCTGTTCCAGATCTACATCCTCTACTTCGGCCTCGGCTCCCTGGGACTGCATGTCAGCTCCTGGCTGGCGTTGCTGGCCGGGATCACCTTCAACAACGCCGGCTACCTGGCGGAGAACTTCCGCGGCGGCCTCAAGGCGGTGCCCGACACCCAGATGCGCGCGGCACGTTCGCTGGGTATGAGCGCCTTCCAGGCCTACCGGATGATCATCGTCCCGCAACTGTTGCGCGTGGTGTTCTATCCGCTGACCAATCAGATGGTCTGGGCGGTGCTGATGACCTCGCTGGGGGTGATCGTCGGCCTCAACAACGACCTGACCGGGGTGACCCAGGACTACAACGTCAAGACGTTCCGTACCTTCGAATACTTCGCCATCGCGGCGGTGCTGTATTACCTGATCGCCAAGGCGATCGTCGCGGTAGCCCGGCTCTTGTCCTGGCGGCTGTTCCGTTACTGAGGGGTCTGCTTAATGTTTTCCACCAGTCTTACCTGGAATGACCTGTTGTTCCTGCTCAGCGGGGCCTGGGTCACCCTGCAACTGACGGTCTGGTCGATCCTGCTCGGCACGGTCGCCGGCCTCGCGTTCGGCCTGCTGCGCGCCCTGCTGCCAAGGGTCAGCCTGCCGCTGGCCTGGGTCCTGGACGTGTTCCGCAGCGTGCCGCTGCTGATCCAGTTCGTGCTGTTCAACTCGCTCAAGAGCATCGTCGGCCTGAACATCAGCGCCTTCACCGTCGGCTGCATCGTGCTCGGGATCTACGCCGCCGCGTACTTCACCGAGATCGTCCGCGGCGGCGTGCTCTCGGTGCCGCTGAGCGTGCGCCGGGCCAGCCGTTCGCTGGGCCTGAGCTACCTGCAGGACCTGCGCTGGATCGTCCTGCCGATGGCTTCGCGGGTGGCATTCCCCGGCTGGCTGAACCTGGTGCTCAGCGTCATGAAAGACACCGCGCTGGTGATGTGGATCGGCATCGTCGAACTGCTGCGCGCCTCGCAAACCATCGTCACCCGCATCCAGGAACCGCTGCTGGTGCTGTGCATCGCGGGCCTTATCTACTACGTCATGAGCCTGGTGGTCGCACGCCTGGGCGCTCGTCTGGAAAGAAGGTGGCAAGAAAATGATTGAGATCGACAACGTACACAAATCCTTCGGCGACCTGGAAGTGGTCAAGGGCGTCAGCCTGACAGTGAACAAGGGTGAGGTGGTGTCGATCATCGGCGGCTCCGGCTCCGGCAAGTCGACCCTGCTGATGTGCATCAACGGCCTGGAATCGATCCACAAGGGCAATATCCGCGTCGACGGTATCGAGGTCCACGACAAGGCCACCGACCTCAACCGCCTGCGACAGAAGATCGGCATCGTGTTCCAGCAGTGGAACGCCTTCCCGCATCTGACCGTGCTGGAAAACGTCATGCTGGCGCCGCGCAAGGTACTCGGCAGGAGCAAGCAGGAGGCCGAGGAACTGGCGGTACGGCAGCTGACCCACGTGGGTCTGGGTGACAAGCTCAAGACCTTCCCCGGCAAGCTCTCCGGCGGCCAGCAGCAACGCATGGCCATCGCCCGCGCCCTGGCCATGTCGCCGGACTACATGCTGTTCGACGAAGCCACCTCGGCCCTCGATCCGCAACTGGTGGGCGAGGTGCTGGACACCATGCGCATGCTCGCCGAAGACGGCATGACCATGGTCCTGGTCACCCATGAAATCCGCTTCGCCCGGGATGTCTCCGACCGCGTGGCGTTCTTTCGCAACGGCCTGGTGCACGAGATCGGCTCGCCCGACCAGGTCATCGGCAATCCCGTGCAGCCGGAAACGGCGGCGTTCCTCAAATCCGTGAAATAACCGCTCCCCCGTAGGAGCCGGCTCCTACAGAGTGAACAGACAGGAGGTGTATCAATGCGTTCATCGAAAATCGTTCATGTGGTCAGCTGCCACGCCGAAGGCGAAGTCGGCGATGTGATTGTCGGCGGCGTCGCCCCGCCGCCGGGCGCCACGGTATGGGAACAGTCGCGCTGGATCGCCCAGGATGAAACCCTGCGCAATTTCGTGCTCAACGAACCGCGCGGCGGGGTGTTCCGCCACGTCAACCTGCTGGTGCCGGCCAAGGACCCACGGGCGCAGATGGCCTGGATCATCATGGAGCCGGCCGATACCCCGCCGATGTCCGGTTCCAACTCGCTGTGCGTGTCCACCGTGCTGCTCGACAGCGGCATCCTGCCGATGACCGAACCGCAGACCCGGCTGGTGCTCGAAGCCCCCGGCGGGCTGATCGAAGCCGTGGCCGAGTGCAAGGACGGCAAGGTCCAGCGGGTGGAAATCAAGAACGTTCCGTCGTTCGCCGATCGCCTCGACGCCTGGATCGAAGTCGAAGGCCTGGGTTCGATCCAGATCGACACCGCCTATGGCGGCGACAGCTTCGCCATCGTCGATGCCCAGACCCTGGGCTTCCAGATTCGCCCCGACGAAGCCAAGGACATGGTCGAGATCGGCTTGAAGATCACCCGCGCCGCCAACGAACAGTTGGGGTTCGTCCATCCGCTGAACCCCGACTGGTCGCACATCTCCTTCTGCCAGATCGCCGCGCCCGTGGTCTACGAGAACGGTGTCGCCACCGGTGCCAACGCCGTGGTGATCCGCCCCGGCAAGATCGACCGCTCGCCCTGTGGCACCGGCTGCTCGGCGCGCATGTCGGTGTTGCAGGCCAAGGGCGTGCTGAAGGTCGGCGAGCGTTTTATCGGCCGCTCGATCATCGGTTCGGAGTTCCATTGCCGTATCGATTCCATGACCGAACTGGCCGGTCGCACAGCGATCTATCCGTGCCTGTCCGGTCGCGCCTGGATCACCGGGACCCACCAGTTGCTGCTCGACCCCGCCGATCCGTGGCCACAGGGCTACCGGCTGTCGGACACCTGGCCCGGCGCCTGAGTAACAACCCACTGCCTGACGGCTGATTGCAACAAAGCGGTGGCGCCAGCACGGCGCCCGGCGAAAAAACACTGGCTGAATTTTTTCACTTAAAACATCGTATACGAAATACTTTTAACCACTGGAGTTAATCATGAGCAAGCGCATCAACTGGAGCGGCGTCTTCCCGGCGGTCACCACTCAATTCAACGACGACTTTTCCATCAACCTGGAAAAGACCCACCAAGTGATCTCCAACGTGATCCGTGACGGCGTCTCGGGTCTGGTGGTCTGTGGTTCGGTGGGGGAAAACACCTCGCTGACCGCCGAGGAAAAGATCGCCGTGACCGAAGTCGCGGTGGACGCCTCCAAGGGCCGCGTGCCGGTGATCTGCGGCGTTGCCGAGTTCACCAGTGTGCAGGCGGCCAAGGTGGCCAATGCCGTGCGCAAGGTCGGTGTCGACGGCGTGATGCTGATGCCGGCGCTGGTCTACGGCTCCAAGCCGTTCGAGACCGCCGAGCACTACCGCTACGTGGCCAAGCACGCCGACGTGCCGCTGATGGTCTATAACAACCCGCCGATCTACAAAAACGACGTGACCCCGGACATCCTGATTTCCCTGGCCGACTGCGACAACGTGGTGTGCTTCAAGGACTCCTCCGGTGATACCCGGCGCTTTATCGACGTGCGCAATGAAGTCGGCGATCGTTTCGTGCTGTTCGCCGGTCTCGATGACGTGGTCCTGGAAAGCATTGCCGTGGGCGCCGAAGGCTGGGTCTCGGGCATGTCCAACGTGTTCCCCAAGGAAGGTGAAACCATCTTCCGCCTGGCCAAGGCCGGTCGCTTCGCCGAAGCCATGCCGATCTATGAGTGGCTGATGCCGATCCTGCACCTCGATGCCCGCGCCGACCTGGTGCAGTGCATCAAGCTGTGCGAAGCCATTGCCGGTCGCGGCAGCGCGCTGACCCGCCCACCGCGCCTGGCATTGCCGGAAGCGGACCGGGTGTTCGTCGAACAGATCATGGCCAAGGCCATGGCCAATCGGCCGGCATTGCCGGATGTAGGCCTCTGAATGAAAAGCCGGGAACAGCCTGCCAGAGCGGCAGTGGCTGTCCCGACGCTTTCGCGGGCAAGCCCGGCTCCTACAGTTTTGCGTCGTTTACAAACTTTGAATTCGACCGAGGCTCTGTAGGCGCCGGGCTTGCCCGCGAATAGGCCCTGCCCGCCACAGGAAATCCAAAGAGCTCGACACGAGCCCCTGATCAATCGGAGTTACCCATGCCCGAGATCCTCGGTCATAACTATATCGGTGGTGCCCGCAGCGCCGCCGGCACTGTCGTCCTGCACAGCCACGACGCCAGCAGCGACGAAGCCCTGCCCTACCGTTTTATCCAGGCCACCCCGGAAGAAGTGGACGCCGCCGCCAGGGCCGCCGCGACCGCCTATCCGATATATCGCTCCCTACCGGCCAGCCGCCGCGCCGAATTCCTCGAAGCCATCGCCAGCCATTTGGATGCCCTGGGCGACGACTTCATTGCCCTGGTCACCCGTGAAACCGCCCTGCCCAACGCACGTATCCAGGGTGAACGCGGACGTACCAGCGGGCAGATGCGCCTGTTCGCCAAGGTCCTGCGTCGTGGCGACTTCCACGGCGCGCGCATCGACCGCGCGCAACCCGAGCGCCAGCCGCTGCCGCGCGCCGACCTGCGTCAATACCGCATCGGCCTCGGCCCGGTGGCGGTGTTCGGTGCCAGCAACTTCCCGCTGGCCTTCTCCACCGCCGGCGGCGACACCGCTGCCGCCCTCGCCGCCGGCTGCCCGGTGGTGTTCAAGGCCCACAGCGGCCATATGGCAACCGCCGAGCGGGTCGCCGACGCGATCATCCGCGCCGCCGAGCAGACCGGCATGCCCCCGGGCGTGTTCAACATGATCTACGGTGGCGGGGTCGGCGAGGCGCTGGTCAAGCACCCGGCGATCCAGGCCGTCGGCTTTACCGGTTCGCTCAAGGGTGGCCGGGCCCTGTGCGACATGGCCGCGGCGCGCCCGCAACCGATCCCGGTATTCGCCGAGATGAGCAGCATCAATCCGGTGCTGGTCCTGCCCGAGGCACTGGCCATGCGCGGCGAGAGCATCGCCCGGGAACTGGCCGCCTCGGTGGTGCTCGGTTGCGGGCAGTTCTGTACCAATCCCGGGCTGGTGATCGGCTTGCGCTCGCCGGCGTTCAGCGCCTTTACCGAAAGCCTGACGGCCTTGATGGGCCAGCAACCGGCGCAGACCATGCTCAACAGCGGCACCCTCGGCAGCTATGAAAAAGGCCTCCAGGCGCTGCTCGCGCATCCGCGGATCACCCATCTGGCCGGTCAGCCGCAACAGGGCAAGCAGGCCTTGCCGCAGTTGTTCCAGGCCGATGCCGGCCTGTTGCTCAATGGCGATCCGCTGCTGCAGGAGGAAGTCTTCGGCCCGACGACCGTGCTGGTCGAAGTCGCTGACCGGGACGAGTTGCATCGCGCCTTGCAAGGGCTGCACGGTCAGCTGACGGCGACGTTGATTGCCGAATCCGGCGATCTGCAGACACATGCCGAGGTGCTGCCGCTACTCGAACAGAAGGTTGGCCGGGTGTTGTTCAACGGTTATCCGACCGGGGTCGAGGTGTGCGAGGCGATGGTCCATGGCGGACCGTATCCGGCGACGTCCGATGCCCGTGGCACCTCGGTCGGCACCCTGGCCATCGACCGTTTCCTGCGGCCGGTGTGCTACCAGAACTGCCCGGATGAATTGCTGCCGGATGCGTTGAAGAACGCCAACCCCCTGGGGATTGCCCGCCTGGTGGACGGCCAGAGCAGCCGCGAAGCCTGGTAAATGCCGGATGCGAAACCTGTAGGAGCCTGACTTGCCAGCGATGAGGCCCGCAAAACCACTAAAAGCTTCGGGGGCAAGCCCCTTCCCACACAAGCCCCCCTCCCACAGGGTCAGGGTTTCCAGCCTGCCCCTGGAGTGTCCCCTATCAGGCCAGCAGCACCTTGAGATCGTTGTACAACGCCGTGGGAATCTCCACGCCGTCCACCAGGCTGCGCGCCCGCGCTTCATAACGCCGTTGCGACGGCAACCGTGCCCCCTGCCCCTGGATACTCTCGAACAGGCTTTCGGCACGGGCCAGGTGCTGCTCGGTGGCGTCGCCAAGAAAGCGCCGGGGATCGAGGGCAATGATCAGTTCGCCATGGTACGGCGACGACTTGCTGCCACCGTCATAAGCCAGGGATTCGGCGCTGGTCAGGTCGCCGATCAGCGGCCCGGCGATCAACTCCACCATCGCTGCCAGCGCCGAGCCCTTGTGCCCGCCGAAAGTCAGCATCGCGCCCAGGTCGAGCACCACGTTCGGGTCTGTGCTGGGCTGCCCTTGGGCATCCACGCCCCAGCCTTCGGGAATCGTCTTGCCGGCACGCCGGTGCAGTTCGATCTCGCCCCGAGCAATGGCGCTGGTGGCGAAGTCGAAGACAAACGGATCGTGCCCCGCACGGGGCCAGCCAAAGGCAATCGGGTTGGTACCGAACACCGGCTGGTTGCCGCCCGCCGGAGCGACCCAGGCATGGCTCGGCGTACAGGCCAGCGCCACCAGGCCGGCCTCGGTCAGTTGCTCGATCTCGACCCAGAGCGCGGAAAAATGCACGCAACGATTGATCGCCATGGCGGCAATGCCATTGGCCCGGGCCTTGTCCTTGAGCAAGGGCAAGCCGGCCTGGAATGCCAGTTGGGAAAACCCGCCGGCCGCATCAACCCGTACGATCGACGGCGCCTGGTCGATCACCTCGGGCCGGGCATTGGCCTCGACCTTACCGGCCTTCAGCGAAGCGACGCAGCCGAGCACCCGGTACAGGCCATGGGAGGCGCAACCATCGCGCTCGCCGGCCGCCACGGTATCGGCCACGGCATCGGCATGGGCAAGGCTGAAACCGTTGTGCAGCAGGATCAGTTTGGCCAGGGCATGGGCCTGGTCCAGCGTCAGTCGAGTCATAGGTCACTCCAGAAAGAAGGGTTCCAGAGTTGCCCATGGACAAGCCTGAGGCTTGATCAGTTTGACCGCCCGGCATGACGAATTCGGCACAACCCCAACATGATCGTTGATCGTTCCCACGGTCCCCTTGGGCATGCAGCCCGTGACGCTCCGCGTCACAAGAGCGGACGCGGAGCGTCCAGAGAGGCATTCCCACTCGGGAGCGTGGGAGCGATCAACTTCAGGGGCGTGGGAACGCTCAGTCAATGATCGGAGGAGATGCAAAAACGCCACTCGGGCGAGTGGCGTTTTTGTGCAGCCTGTTGCGTTGACGCGGGCGTTACTTACAGCGCCATGTCAGCCTTCGGATTGTCCTCGGCCTTCGGCTTGTCGGCAGCGGCAGGAGCGGCCGGTGCCACTGCGGTCTGGCTGATCACCGGAGGGGTGGTCAGTTGCAGGACTTCAGCGGTGTAGTTCCACTCTTTCTGCACAGCCTCGGGACTGCTGTTCAGCTTGGTGCCGTAGCTAGGCACGATCTGGTGCAGCTTTTCCTGCCAGGCAGGGGTGGCCACCTTGTCCTTGAAGACCTTTTCCAGGATGGTCAGCATGATCGGCGCGGCGGTGGAAGCACCTGGCGATGCACCCAGCAGGCCGGCGATGCTGTTGTCCTTGGCGCTGACCACTTCGGTACCGAGCTTCAGGACGCCGCCCTTCTCTTCGTCACGCTTGATGATCTGCACGCGCTGACCGGCCTGCCACAGGCGCCAGTCTTCTTTCTTCGCCTCGGGGAAGTACTCCTTCAGGGCGTTGAAGCGATCGTCATCGGACATCATCAGTTGACCGCCCAGGTACTGGACCAGGTCGAACTGATCGATACCCACGCGGGTCATCGGCCAGACGTTGTGGGTGGTGGTGCTGGTCAGCAGGTCAAAGTACGAACCGTTCTTCAGGAACTTGGTGGAGAAGGTCGCGAATGGTCCGAACAGGATCACGCGCTTGCCATCCAGCACGCGGGTGTCCAGGTGCGGAACCGACATGGGTGGCGCGCCGGTCGAAGCGATACCGTAGGCCTTGGCCATGTGCTTGAGGGCGATGTCCTGGTTATCGGTGACCAGGAACGAACCGCCGACCGGGAAGGCCGCGTAGTCGTTGGCCTCGGGAATACCGGACTTCTGCAGCAGGTGCAGCGCACCGCCACCGGCACCGATGAACACGAACTTGGCGTCGGTCTGGGTTTCAGTACCGTCTTTCAGGTTCTTGTAGACCACACGCCAGCTGCCGTCTTCGTTGCGCTTGATGTCCTGTACTTCGCTGGACAGCTTGAGCTTGAAGTTCGGTTGCTGTTGCAGGTGGGCGACGTACTGGCGGGTGATCTCGCCGAAGTTCACGTCGGTGCCGATCGGCGTCCAGGTGGCGGCGATCTTCTGCTTCGGATCACGCCCTTCCATCATCAGCGGGACCCACTTCTTGATCTGCTCCTGATCTTCGGTGTACTGCATGCCGCTGAACAGCGGGCTGGTCTGCAGGGCCGTGTAGCGATCCTTGAGGAACTTGACGTTGTCATCGCCCCACATGAAGCTCATGTGCGGTGTCGAGTTGATGAACGAGTGCGGGTTCTTCAGCACGCCCTGACGGACCTGCCAGGACAGGAACTGACGGGTGATCTGGAACGATTCGTTGATCTCGATCGCCTTGGAGATGTCGATCTTGCCGTCTTTGCCGTACGGCGTGTAGTTCGACTCGGCCAGGGCCGAGTGACCGGTACCGGCGTTGTTCCAGCCATTGGAGCTTTCTTCGGCAACGCCATCGAGGCGCTCGACCATTTCCATCGACCAGTCAGGCTGCAGCTCGTTGAGCCAGATGCCCAGGGTCGAACTCATGATCCCGCCGCCGATCAGCAGCACATCGACCTTCTTGGCCTCGGCCGCGAACGAGGACGTGACCCCTATCGACAAGGCCAGGCCCAACAGCGCCTTGTTCACTTTTTTCAACATATAGTCATACCTACGATAGATCGCCATCCGCTCCTCCAGCCTTGCTCATGAGACATACCAGGCACACGGAACACCTGGATTCCCGCACTCGAAAGAACTGGAGAATGGGCACACAAGGCCGCCATCACTGGCATCGGCCTCACTTTTTATGTCGCTCCTGCGCTGACTTCTTATCGTTGTTGGCTTCAGCTGACTTGAGTGACATGAATTCTGTTGGTGCGTGGTCGCACACATTGTCGGCATCGCTGCCATCAGACTCCGGCACCATCGGACGAACAGGCCATTTGACGACCGCAGGGTCGCGAAATGCCCAGCCTCGGCTGCAATCTCGCGCAGGGAAAAGCGAAGAGACTGGCCAGCATCAATGGTGGCGGAAATGCCATTGTCCACGGGACGCGCAAATCCGTCAAAAAAAGCGTCTTGCTCCTACCTTTTTTTGACAAAAGCCTGACGTTGATTTCTTGTAAAACAGGGTAGCTGAACCTGATCATAGTGATCGTTATTGATCGTTCCCACGCTCTGCGTGGGAATGCAGCCCGTGACGCTCCGCGTCACCTGCAGAGCGGACGCGGAGCGTCCATTGAGGCATTCCCACGCTGGAGCGTAGGAACGATCAGCAACGATCAGCACATGCAGCCGACACCTGACATCAAACTGTCATAGCTCCTTTATCGGATCGCCATCTTCGATCCGTACTGTCGCAGGCCAATGAGATCGATCTCAAGGAAGCGACAATGACCGATTTGAAAGATGTAGCACGCCTGGCCGGCGTCTCCCGGGCGACCGCCGCCCGTACCTTCGCCAGCCCCGAAGTGGTGCGTCCGACCACCCGCGAGCAGGTCTTCGCCGCTGCCCGCGAACTGGGTTTCCGCCCCAATCACCTGGGCCGCCAGTTGCGCCTGCAACAGACCAACCTGATCGGCGTGATGGTCCCCAACCTGCTCAATCCGGTGTTCGCCGAGCAGTTCCAGGCCATGGAACGCGCGGCCCGGGCCTGGGGCTACAACCTGCTGCTGGCGACCACCGACTACGCCGCCGACCGCGAAAGCGCGGTGGTCGAGGAGTTGCTGCGCCAGCGGGTCGACGGCCTGATCCTGACCGTGACCGATGCCGAGCAGAACCCGCTGCTGGAAAGCCTGGCCCAGGAAGACACCCCCTTCGTGCTGGCCTATCACCAGCCGGACAACACCGACTACTGTGCGGTATCGGTCGACAACCGCGCCGGCATGGCCCTGGCCACGCGCTACCTGCTGGACGCCGGGCATACGCGGATCGGCATGGTCGCCGGCCCGGCCCTGCAGTCCGACCGTGCGCGCCTGCGTTACGCCGGCTACTGCGATGCCATGCAGGAACGCGGCCTGGCGCCGCTGCCAGTGATTGAAATGCCGGCGCATACCCGCGCCGACTTCACCGCTATCGAGCCTTTGCTGCGCGGTCCGCAGCCGCCAAGCGCGCTGGTCTGTTCCAACGACCTGCTGGCCATCAGCCTGATCGCCGAGTTGCGCCGCAACGGCTGGGGCGTGCCCGAGCGCTTGTCGGTCATCGGTTTCGACGGCATCGCCATCGGCACCCAGATGCACCCGACGCTGTGCAGCGTGGTCCAGCCGATCACCGCCCTGGCGAATACCGCCATCGAACACCTGCTGGCGCGCATCAACGGCGCCAACCCTACATCCCAATGCCTGCCCTGCCATATCCGGCCGGGCGAAAGTACCCGGCCCTACGAGGAAACGCCTCATGACCCTGCTCAGTAAGACCCTGGCGGCCCTGTTGCTCGGCGGCATCGCCAGCCTGGCCCACGCCGCCGAAACCGCCATCTGCTACAACTGCCCGCCGGAATGGGCGGACTGGGGCACCCAGCTCAAGGCGATCGCCGACAGCACCGGCGTCCAGGTGCCGCTGGACAACAAGAACTCCGGCCAGGCCCTGGCGCAACTGGTGGCCGAACAGGCCGCACCGGTGGCCGACGTCGTCTACTACGGCGTGACCTTCGGCCTGCAGGCGCAGAAAGCCGGGGTCCTGGGCGACTACAAGCCCAAGCACTGGGACGAGATCCCCGCCGGCCTGAAAGACCCGGCGGGACACTGGTTCGCGATCCACTCCGGCACCCTCGGCCTGATGGTCAACGTCGACGCCCTCGGCGGCCTGCCCGTGCCGCAAAGCTGGGCCGACCTGCTGAAACCCGAATACAAGGGCATGGTCGGCTACCTCGATCCGTCCAGCGCCTTTGTCGGTTATGTCTCGGCGGTCGCGATCAATCAGGCCATGGGTGGCACCCTGGACAACTTCGCCCCGGCCATCGACTACTTTCGCAAACTGGCGAAAAACGCTCCCATCGTGCCCAAGCAGACCGCCTATGCGCGGGTGCTCTCCGGTGAATTGCCGATCCTGGTGGACTACGACTTCAACGCCTACCGCGCCCGCTACAAGGACCAGGCCAACGTGGCCTTCGTGATCCCCAAGGAGGGCAGCCTCAGCGTGCCGTACGTGATGAGTCCGGTCGGCAATGCCCCGCATCGAGCCAACGCCGAGAAGGTCCTCGACTTCGTCCTTTCCGACCAGGGCCAGGCCTTGTGGGCCAACGCCTACCTGCGTCCGGTACGGCAGATGAAAATGCCCGCCGACGTCGCCGCACGCTTCCTTCCGGACAGTGATTACGCCCGTGCCGGCGTGGTCGACTACGAGCATATGGCCGCCGTCCAGGAAGCCTTCGCCGCCCGCTACCTTAACGAGGTGAAGTAAGTGGCGACATCGGTCGACAAGGCCCTCGCCATGCACCCCGGCAGCTGGCCACGACTGCGCCTGCCGCCGGCGGTAATCTGGGCGCTGGCCCCGGCCATGGCGCTGCTGCTGGCGTTCTGGCTGCTACCACTGGCCCACCTGATCCTGCTCGGCACGCAAAGCCGTGACGCCGCCGGCAGCGGCTACTGGCAGGTGCTGAGCAGCGCACAGTACCTGGGCAGCCTGGTGCAGACCGGCCTGCTGGCGGCGCTGACCACCCTGGTCGCCCTGCTGATCGGCGGCGTCAGTGGCGTGTTCCTGGCCCGGCAACGGTTCTTCGGCCGCTCGGCGCTGGTGGCCCTGCTGACCTTTCCCCTAGCCTTTCCCGGCGTGGTCGTGGGTTTCCTGGTAATCCTCCTGGCCGGGCGCCAGGGTCTGTTCGCCCAGTTCGGCCTGCAACTGGCCGGCGAGCGCTGGATCTTCGCCTACTCATTGACCGGGCTGTTTATCGGCTACCTGTATTTCTCCATTCCCCGGGTGATCCTGACGGTGATGGCCGCCTGCGAAAGCCTCGACCGCAGCCTGGAAGAAGCCGCCCATTCCCTCGGCGCCGGGCATTGGCGGGTGGTCTGCGACGTGATCGTACCGGGCCTGGCGCCGGCGCTGGTGTCCTGCGGGGCGATCTGCTTCGCCACCTCGATGGGGGCGTTCGGCACCGCCTTCACCCTCGGTACCCGGCTCAATGTCACTCCGGTGGCGATCTACAACGTGTTCACCAACTACGCCAACTTCGCCGTCGCCGCGGCGCTGTCCGTGGTGCTGGGGGGCGTGACCTGGGCGGTACTGCTGCTGGCGCGGCGCCTGGTCAAACAGGCGAGGACCGTCCTTTGAAACGTTCAGGCCTGTTTTTCGCGCAACTGCTGTTCACCCTGCTGGTCTGCGCCTTCATGTTGGTGCCGGTGCTGCTGTCGTTGCTCGCCGGGGTGACCCGCAACTATTTCCAGGGGCCTTCCAGCGGCCTGACCTTCGACTGGCTGCTGCAGGTCTGGCAGGCCTACTCCGGCACCGTCTGGCTGTCCCTGCAACTGGCCCTGGCCTGCGCCCTGTGCGTGTGCATCGTTGGCGTGCCGGCGGCCTACGCCCTGGTGCGGATGAACAACCGTTTCAGTCGCGCCTTCGAGGAACTGATGGTACTGCCGGTGGCCATGCCGGGCCTGGCCAGTGCCCTGGCACTGCTGCTGACCTACGGTCAGTTCGGCGCCTTTCGGGGCAGTTGGCTGTTTATCCTGGTGGGTCATGTGCTGTTCACCCTGCCTTTCCTGGTGCGCCCGGTGATGGCGGTGATGCAGCGCCAGCACTTGCCGGTGCTCGAAGAAGCCGCGGCGAGCCTGGGTGCCGGTCCGCTGCGGCGGTTCTTTACCGTGGTGGTACCCAACAGCCGTGCCGGCATTCTCGCCGGGGTGCTGATGGTGGTCACCCTGTCCCTGGGTGAATTCAACCTGACCTGGATGCTGCACACCCCGATGACCAAGACCTTGCCGGTGGGCCTGGCCGACAGCTACGCCTCGGCGCGGCTGGAAGTCGCCAGTGCCTACACCCTGATTTTCCTGTTGCTGATCGTGCCGCTGCTGATTGCATTGCAGGCCATCAGCGCCCGTCTGTCCCGTGGAGAACGTCGATGACCGGCACCACCATTCGCCTGCAAGGCTGCCGCAAGGCCTTTTCCGACGGCACCGTCGCCGTGCACGACCTGAACCTGACCATCGAACCGGGGGAAACCCTGGCGATCCTCGGCCCGTCCGGCTGCGGCAAGACCACCACCCTGCGCCTGATCGCCGGGCTGGAGCGCCCCGACAGCGGGCAGATCTGGTTCGGCGACGAGGATGTCACCCGCGTGCCCATCGAGCGGCGCGACGTCGGCATGGTATTCCAGAACTACGCGCTGTTTCCCAACCTCAACGTCGCCGACAACGTGGCCTATGGGCTCAAGGTCCGGGGCATGCCCCCGGCTGAACGCCATAAGCGCTGCGCCGAACTGCTGGAACTGGTGGGCCTGGGCGAGCACGGCCAGCGCGGTATTCACGAACTGTCCGGCGGCCAGCGCCAGCGGGTCGCCCTGGCCCGTGCGCTGGCGCCACGTCCCAGGGTCCTGCTGCTGGACGAGCCGTTGGCGGCCCTGGATGCACAACTGCGCGAACGCCTGCGCAGCGAGCTGGACCAGTTGCTGCGCAGCCTCGGCATCACCTCGGTATTCGTCACCCACGACCAGGGCGAAGCCATGGCCCTGGGCGACCGCATCCTGGTCATGGAACAGGGCCGCATCGCGCAACTGGGCAGTCCACGGGAGATCTACCAGAAACCGGCCAACCCGTTTGTCGCCGGTTTCGTCGGCAACCTCAATGCCTTCGCGGTGCTCGAGCGTACCCGCGATGGCCTGAAAGTCAGCGGCGGCGAACTGCCCTGGAGCGGCTCGCACCTGCCCGTCACGGTCTATTGCCGCCCGGAACACCTGCGGGTGATGGAAGGCGACGGTCATCTGCGCGGTCGTTTGTTGGGGCAGTTTTTCCAGGGCGCGCAGAGCCGCCTGCTGGTGGATATCGGCGGCGCACAACCGCTGCTGGTGGACAGCACCGACCCGCAGATCCATGCCACCGGGGCGTCTATCGCCCTGGCCATCGAACCGCAGACGCTGTTCACCCTGCACTCGTGATGATTTCTCCGGACAAGAGGCTTTTGTGAATTCTTCGTTTCTTATCGCCCAGATCAGCGACCTGCACCTCAAGGCCGGCCAGCGCCTGACGTACGGAGTGGTCGATACCCTCGGCGCCCTGCGCCGCGCCGTCGACCAACTGAACACCAGCGTCCCGCGTGCCGACATCGTGGTGATCAGCGGCGACCTGGTGGACTTCGGCCGGCCGGATGAATACGCCGTACTGCGCCCCGAACTCGCCCGCTTGCAGATGCCCTGCTACGTCGTGCCCGGTAACCACGACGTGCGTGAACACCTGCTGGCGGGCTTGCCAGAGCACGACTACCTGCCCCGCTCGGCGTCGGGACCTCTGGACTGGGTGGTGGACAAACATCCGGTACGCTTGATCGGCCTGGACTCGACCACGCCTGGTGCCCATGGCGGGTGTGTGCGAGACAGCCAGCTCGAGTGGCTGGATGAGCAATTGGCACGCCGTCCCGAAGTACCGACGCTAGTGATCCTGCATCACCCGCCATTTATCACCGGGATCGGCCATATGGACCGCGAGTCCTTTCAAAACGCCGCGGCGCTGGAGGCCGTGATCGCCCGGCATCCGCAGGTAGAACGGCTGCTGTGCGGACATATGCATCGCCCCATGCAGCGACGGTTCGGCGGCAGTATCAGCAGCGTTTGCCCAGGGACATCCCATCAGATCGTGCTCGACCTGCAGGACACCGCCCCCGCGCATTTCAACCTGGAACCGGCGGGGTATCTGCTGCACGCCTGGCATCCGCAGCGCGGGTTGGTAACCCATAACGGAGTGTTCGGCGAGTATCCGGGGCCGTATCCGTTTTACGATGGCAATGGGTTGATCGACTGAGCACCTGAAGGTAACCCGGGCCAAACACACATCCATATCGTCCATTGCCCCTTGTGGCGGCTGGACAAGCAAGTCTACCGCCGCCTGCACAACGTCACCCAGGGCATCGGCTTTATTTCCTACATCAAGTCATTCCGCCAACAGGTATTCAGCGAAGCCGAAGTCAACGCGCTGGTGCACGCCCTGCAAACCGGCCGCCGTGCACCGTCCCTGGCGACTCATCGCGAGCATGTGCAGAACCTGAAGCGCCGTGAAGATCCCCACGCCGAACGGCAATGCCCGAAGTGCGGCAATGCGCTGGTGATCCGCGTCGTGAAATCAGGGCCAAAGGCGGGGTAACAATTCCGGGGGTGTTCGCTGTTTCCAAAATGCAGAGTGATGCAAGACCTGTAGAAGAGACATCAACAATTGAAGAGCGTCCCTCGGTCGCTGAAAGAAAGTTGTGGGCGGTGTTGTCCTTTACGACATCAGGGAAACGACACCCCAGTTCTGCTCTTCGTCAGCTCGCCCTTCACTGATACAGGAACGGCCGATAATCGATGTCCAGGGGCACCGGTTTGTCTTGCACCAGGCTGGCGATAATGCGGGCGACGATCGGCCCGGCGGTGAAGCCCATCCAGGGAAAGAAACCCATGAAGAATCCCGGGACGCCGGGAGCTTCACCGAGAATAGGGCGCCAGTCGTCAGTGCCGTTGACCACCGCCGCCCAGGTGCGGATTACCCGCAGCGGACCCAGCGCCGGCACGGTCTGCAGGGCCAGGGCCATGTTCTGCGCCAGCGAGTCGGGATCGGTCACCGGATGCCCGCGACCGTGCCAGCGCGCCGGCCAGCCACCGCCGATCAACACCGAGCCGATGGCGTTCTGCTTGAGCGTGAGCTTCTCCCCCGCCGAGTACACCAGATGCGCAATCAACGGTCCGGTCTGCTCGGTCACCGCGACCTGAATCGCAAAACCCTGCACGTCCGTATGGATGCCCAGCATGGCGGCAATCCGCCCGGCATCGGCGCCCGCCGCATTGACCACGCGACGCGCCACCAGGTCCTCGCCGGCCAGCCGCACGCGGAAGTTCTGCTGGCCCTGCTCGATACCGATGACCTCGCTGTGCCGGCGGAATTTCGCCCCCAGGCGCTTCGCCGCGTCGGCGTACGCCAGCGTTGCAATCAACGGACTCGCCTTGCCTTCGATCGGACAGAACGCGCCGCCGAGTACCCGGTCCGAGAGATACGGCGCCAGTTCGCGCACGGCCGCCTGATCGAGCAGGTTGACCTCCAGCCCATGCTCGCGTTCGAGCGCCGCCTTGGCCTCGATTTCACGCAACTGCTGCTCACTGGTCGCCACCAGCAGGCCGCCCTTGGTCGAGACTTCGAGGTCGACACCAAGCTCCTTGGGCAGTTCGTGCCACATGGCGATGGAACGCGCCATCAAACCGATGCTCGGGGCGAACCGCCGCGCCCACTCGGGGCCCTTGTTGACGAACGGGTCGTGGGGAATCTGTGCATGCAGGCTGCCGGCATTCGAACCCGACGCCTGGGTATTGAGTTCGGTGCGCTCCAGCACCAGCACATCAACGCCGTCCTTCGCCAGGTAATAGGCCGTGGCACAGCCGACCAGGCCGCCGCCGATGACAATCACATCGGCCATGGAAACAACTCCGCTTCATCACTCATGTGGCTTTCACCTGCGTGTGTGCCTGACGGCGGGCGAGAAAAAAACCGTGGGATCTCGGCAACAGATCATGGGCGTCAGGGATCTGCAGTTCCAGCGCCGCGTGATAGGCGAAGCTCGGATCATCCAGCAATGCCCGCCCCAATGCCACCAGGTCGGCGGCACCGTCGACAATCACCTGGTTGGCCTGCCGTGCCTCGGTAATCAACCCGACCGCCATGGTTGCCACCTGGGCTTCGGCACGGATTCGCGTGGCGTACGGCACCTGGTGCCCCGGCAAGGCCACCGTGGCGGAACGCGCGACCGGACCCAGGATCCCGCCCGCCGAGCAATCCACCAGATCAACGCCTTCGGCCGCCAGCAGCGCGGCCAGGCGCACGCTGTCATCCAGGCCGATACCGCCCTCGCCGTCGTCCACGCAAGAGGCCCGGTACCACACCGGCATGCTCGCAGGGACCACGGCGCGTACAGCGCGCACGACCTCCAGCGCGAGCCGTGCGCGGTTGGCAAAATCGCCACCGTAGGCATCGTCACGACGGTTGGCCAACGGCGAAAAAAATTCATGGATCAGATAGCCATGCGCCCCATGGATTTCGACAAAATCCAGCCCCGCTTCAACCGCCCGACGAGCGCCGTCGGCGAACGCCTGGATGACCTGCCGGATGTCATCGAGACTGGCCGCCTGCGGCGTCGGCCAATCAGCGGCATGGGCCAGTGCCGAAGGCGCCAGTGTCGGCCAGGCCGGGGTTGCCGTGCCTGCGCCCAACGGACCGCTGCCGAGCCAGGGTACCGCCGAACTGGCCTTGCGTCCGGCATGGGCCAGTTGCACGCCCAGCGGCACGTCATGCTGATGATAGAGTTCGGCGATGCGCCGCAGGCCGGGGATCTGCTGGTCGCTCCAGATCCCCAGGCAACCGGGGCTGATGCGACCCTCGCGTGTCACCGCGGTGGCTTCGAGCAACGCACCGCCGATCCCGCCCAGGGCGAACCGGGCGTGATGGGCGTAGTGCCAATCATTGATCAGGCCTTCGACAGCCTGGTACTGACACATCGGCGACACCACCAGGCGATTGCGAAAACGCACGCCGCGGGAGTCGAAAGGCGTGAACAATGGTGGACGGCTCATCCCTGCCCCCTGATCACTTCGCCGCTTGGGCAGCAACGTAGCTATTGATGTCATCGATGATGCTGACGATCCGCGCGCGACGGTCCAGGCCTTCCTGACCGAGTTCTGCGAACTGCGTCAACGGCGCGCGTACATCGCCGACCGGGTAACCCTGCGATGCCGCCAGGGCTTTCGAATAGCACTGATGACCATAGGTGGGGTGACCTTCGGCAATGATGTGATCGAAGCTGCTGATCATCGCCTGGATCTTGCCCGCTTCCTGCAGCTTGCCTTCGACCAGAGCTTCCCAGAGGCGCGTCGACGCCCGCGGAATGTAGTTGGCGTAAGGGTTCACGTAACCCACCGCACCGAGCAGAAAGCTCTCGACCGGACGCTCGCCGGCAAACACGTTCATCACCCCTTCGGTGCCTTCGACGATGTCATAGATGCGCCCGACATCCATGCTCGCTTCCTTGATGTAGCGCACGTTGTCAAAGGCCTTGGTCATGCGCGCGACGAGCGCGGCGGACATATCGACGTTGGTGGTCACCGGGTTGTTGTAGAGCATGATCGGCAGCGAGGTCGACTCGGAAATCGCCCGGTAGTACTTGAAGATTTCGTCTTCGGTCGGGGTGTAGTAATACGGCGGCGCAATCATGAAACCGTCGGCACCCAGCGCTTCGGCTTCACGGGTGTAACGCACGGCGTTGGGGGTGTAGGCGTCCATGGTGCCCACCAGCACGTCGATACGGCCATTGACCAGTTTCACCGTGGTTTCGATGTACTGGGTGCGCTCATCGTCGGAGATGGTCAGGAACTCGCCCGTGGTACCGAGAATGATGATGCCCGGCGAACCCGAGGCGATTTGCCATTCGATAAACGCGGCGAGCGCCTTGTAATCGATCTGGCTGCCGTCAGCGGTAAATGGCGTCACTGTCACGCCGTAGCTGCCGCGAAATTCTTTGCTCATGCTTGACTCCGATTTTCGTACGTTTGTGCGCGGAAAAGATCAACGTTCGCGCATTTATGTCAATCAATGACGTTCTTACTGCCAAACCAACTCGAAAAGCCTTATTCGAAGCGACAGAATCCTGCACATCCTGAAATGGATGTTACCATGGCGAACATTAGTTCGCTTTATGGGGCGTGATTTTTTTCCAACGAACCCGCCAGTTCGGCGATGGTCACCGGCTTGACCGGCAAGCGCGGAGCAAAGCCGGACCACTCCGAGCGGGTCGACCCGTTGAGTTCACAGACCTTCTCGTCGAGCGTGGCCGCGCAATAGCGTCCCTGGCAGCGCCCCATGCCGATCCGTGTGTGCCGCTTGATGGCGCCGACCGTACTGATGCCATCGTCCAGCGCCTGCTGCAGCGTGGCAAAACTGACTTCTTCACAGCGACAAACCAGGCATCCACCCTTGGCTGTCGCAGTCATCGCCGGCGGTTTTGCATCGGCCTTGTACAGCGTCCACAACGCCTTCTGGAATGCCCGCTGCCGCTTGAGCTCGGCTTCGGCTTCGCGGCTGCTTTCGTGCAACTCGCCGGACAGTTTGAAACCACTGGAGACGGCGGCTTCCAGGCCGACCATGCGTCCTTCGGCCAATGCGGCCCTGGCACCACCCAGCCCCGTGCAATCGCCCAGGGCAAATACGCCGTCGATATCGGTCTGGCCGCGCGTATCGCGGCGGGTCACCAGTTGCCGGCGCTGCGCGTCGTAATCGTGAGCGCAGCCCAGGGCCCGCAGCAGCTCATTGGCCGGTTCGAAGCCGTAGCCGAGGCACACACAGTCGACCTCGAAAGTATCCGGCAGCGGCAGGCCGTCGATATCACACAGGCTGACCCTCAGTTTCTCGTCCTGGGCCTGGATACCGGCGACCAATGCCTGGTGAATCATCCGGCCCTTGCCGCGCAGCAATGCCAGGCGATACGCCAGGCCTTGCAGTATCAATCCCGGCGCGGCGACGGCCATGCGCGCCAGACTGGCCAGCGTCGCCATGCCTGGTGCGGCAGCGGCCTCGACCACCGCCACCACCGTCGCACCGCCCGCCCGCAACTCTGCCGCCAGTTGCAGGTTCAGGGGGCCATTGCCGGCGATCAACACCCGCCGCCCCGGCAGACGCCGGGCGGTACGCCACAATGTCTGTGCCGCACCCGTGGTCATCACCCCCGGCAAGGTCCAGCCCGGCACCTGCCAGCCACGTTCATAGGCACCGGTTGCAATCACCGTGCTGCGCGGTTTCCAGCGTTGGGTATGACCGTTGATAACGACACCGTATTCGCCAGGCTCGAATGCCCCCCAGACCAGCGCGTCGCCAATCAATTCGACACCCGCGGCCCGCACCTCGGCGATCAGCCTGGCACCTTGTCGATGCTGGCGGTCGGGCGGCGCTATGTCCGGCCCTTCGACACTGACCTGCTTGTAATACTGCCCTCCGGCAATGCTTCGCTCATCCACCACGACCACGCTGGCACCCGCCTGTCGTGCCGCCAACGCTGCAGACAGGCCGCCCGGCCCGGCACCGATCACCAGGACATCCGGCGTGCGCACCGGTATCGGTTCGATCACCACGTTCTGTGTCACATCCAGCGGCAGCGGTGTATTGGCGATGCTGCGCCTGACACTGATCGGCGCCACGACCTTGGTCATGCACGCACGCTGGTTCGGCCGACCGTCGATGTCGACCAGGCACTCCTGGCACACGCCCATCCCGCAGAAAATCCCGCGACAGGCGCCGCCCCGGGTTTCCCGAAAATGCCGCACACCGCCAGCGATCAGGGCCGCCGCCAACGACTCGCCGGGGCGGGCCGTGTACACGGTGCCTTCGAAAGTGATAGCAATGCCTTTCATCAAGCCTCTCCAACAGCGGTCGGTCCGCACGCCCCGAAACCGCCGGGGCGTGGCAACACGGGGATGAGTCGGGGTCGCGCCTCAGTGGCGCAGGATCTTGCCGACGAACTCGCGAGTGCGCGCCTCGACAGGCGCCTCGAAAATCTGCTGCGGCGTACCGATCTCGACGACCTGGCCCTTGTCCATCATCACGATGCGCGTCGACACCTCACGCACGAAAGACATCTCATGAGAGACCAGCAACATGGTGATCCCCTCCTTCGCCAGCGCGCGGACCGTGTCGAGCACCTCGTTGACCAGTTCCGGATCGAGGGCCGCCGTGACTTCGTCCAGCAGCAGGATCTGCGGCCGCAATGCCAGAGCCCGGGCTATCGCTACACGCTGTTGCTGACCACCGGACAACTCGTCCGGGTAAGCGTGATATTTCTCCCCGAGCCCGACCTTCTTCAGCAACGCCTTGGCCTCGAGTTCGACTTCGGCACGCGGACGCTTCTTGATCTTGGTCGGCGCAATCGTGACGTTGCGCAGCACGTCCATGTTCTGGAACAGGTTGTACTGTTGAAAGACAATGGCCATTTTGTCCCGCGCGGCACGCAGGCTGCTTTTCGACACGTAGTCGAGCGGCTCGTCATCGATCAGCACCCGCCCGGCCGTGGGCGGCAACAAACCCATCAGTACCCGCAACAAGGTGCTTTTGCCCGACCCGGACGGCCCGATCAGGCTGATCACTTCACCGCGATCGACCGACAAACTCACGTTTTGCAGGACCGGAATTTGCGCGTACGCGCTGGACAGATTTACGACGTTGAGGTGAGGCAAGACGATTCTCCAGGTAAGCGCCCAATCGGCTGAGTGGGTAAGACAGGACGAAATAAGCAGCAAGTACGACGCCGTACACCAGGAACGGCGAATAACCTCGGTTCATCAGCACCTTGCCGGTGAACGTCAGCTCGACGACGCCCATCTGCGACGCCAGCGAGGTATCCTTGATGAACATCACCATGAAGGCGAAGGCCGGCGGCAGGATGACTTTCCATGATTGCGGCAGGAGCACCATGAACAGCGTGCGGCTGAAGCCGAAGTTCATCACCTGAGCCGCTTCCAACTGCTGGCGTGGCACCGACTCGAGTCCGGCGCGGATGATCTCCGACAGAAACGCGGTGGCAACCAGGCAGATCGAGACCGTCGCAATCGCCGACAGCGAAATGTTCGAGCCAAGCCCTTGCGAGGCATACATCACGATGAACAGGATCACCAGGAACGGGATGCGCCGGAACACCTCGACGTAGACCGTCACCGCCAGCCGGAACAACATCATCCAGTTGCTGGTGGTGCTGCGGATCACCGTAATGGCAAAGCCGGCCACGGCCCCCACCGAGCAACCGATCACCGTCATCATCAACGTGCGGCCCATGGCTTCGAGAACGAAGACCAGGGTGTACCAGGTGAAGAATCGCGGGGCCTGGGAAATGATCAGATCGAACATCAGAACACCTTGATTTTTGCGCGGAACAGGTGACGGCCTACCAGCCCCAAGGCAATCGACGCAACGAAGGTCAATGCCACGTAAATCGCCGCCACCACCGAGAAGGTTTCAATCGTTCGCAGGTTGGCGGTCGAAATGTTGATGGCCCGGCCGGTCAACTCCTCGACACCAAAAATGGCACCGATGGAGCTGCCCAGCACCAGCCAGACAAAGAAGTTGCACAGCGGCGCGTAAATGGTCTTGGCGATGTGCGGCAAGATCACGTAACGCACGGTCTGCAGCCCGGACATGCCCAGGGTCACGGCGGTTTCGATCTCGGCCTTGCGCACCGACTCGACGCCCGAACGCAGGATGTCGGTCAGGTAGGCGCCGGAGTTGAGTGTCAGGCCGATCAGCACGGCGGTCATCGGCTCCAGCACGATGCCGACATCCGGCAAGGCGTAGAACAGAAAGAAGATCTGCACCAGTGCCGGGGTGTTGGTGAACAGCGTGATGTAGACACTGACCAGGCCACGCAACAGGCGCCCGCCGTGCAGCTTGGCCATGGCGCCCGCCAGACCGATGGCGGACCCGAGCCAGAACGAGACAAACGCGATTTCCAGTGTCAGCCCTGCCCCTTTCAACAGATAAGGGAGGTTCTGGATGACGTTGGAGAACTGAAAGGTGTAGTCCACGAGGCTATCCGTCCTTTTCGCCGACCCGTACCGGGGTACGGGTCGGCGCGGGGGTTAGAAGTACGGGTTTGCATCCACGGGCTTGAGCATCGGCGCGCCGTATGCCTTCTGCCAGGTGGTATTGATGAAGCCGCTGCTATGCATCTCGAACAGCACGACGTTCAGGTAGTCCCGCAGGCCGGTGCTGTTCTTCGCCACGCCGATGCAGTCGTATCCGACGGAAATCGGGTCCTTGAGCACGCGCCACTTCACGTCAGGATAGTTCTTGGTGAAGCTCATGAAGAAGTCGATGTTCTCGACAATCGCGTCGCCCCGCCCCTGGGCCACGGCACGCACGGTATCGGCGATGGTTTCCACCAGCAGGACGTTGGACTTGGGCAGCTCTTTTTTCAGGTAGTCGACCGACCAGTTGCCGCGCATGTTGACCAGCTTGATATCCGGACTGTTGAGATCCTTCCAGTTATCGACCTTGAGCTTGTCGGTGGTCAGCACCGCCATGGACTCGGTGTGCAGCGGCACGGTGAAATCGATCAGCTTGGCGCGTTCGGAGTTGCGCGTCAGGGCGCCGAGGGAGATGTCGATCCGATCCGATTGCAGGAACGGCACACGCTGGGCACTCTCGGTTGGCACGAACTCTGCCTTGACGTTGAGGTTGCGGGCGATTTCGTTGGCCGCGTCGATGTCGAAGCCCACCAGTTCGTTCTTGTCGTTGTAGGAACTCATCGGTGGAAAGTTCGGGTTGACGCCGACCCGCAGGGTGCCGCTCTGGATGATCGAGTCGAGGCTGCGTGCTTGCACGACGCCAGACACGGCCGCGGCAACAACGGCCAGCGAGAGAATGACAGCTTTGAATTTAAGCATGTGAAACTCCTGATTGGGGGTTACAGGCGACGCCAGCGCTGACTGGAATCTCAATGTCTGACTTCGCCGCATCTATGTCAATAATTTAATGCGCAATACGAACAAAAGTTGTCAATGCGCACTTTAAGTCAGCTCAACGAACGTAGCTGGCACCGTTTACATCGAGCGTGGCACCACTGAGATGGCGCGAACGACCGCTGGCCAGAAACGCCACCAGCGCCGCGATATCGCTTGGCGGCACCCACTCACCCATCGCCAGTTGCGCGGTGACACCCTCCTCGCCGCCCTGAGTACGGGCAAACGACTCGGACATCTGCGTGCGCACCACGCCCGGCGCAACGATATAGGCGAGGATTCCGTCCTTGGCATAAGCCCGGGCGACGGTCTGGGTCATCGACCGTACAGCGGCTTTCGACGCGGCATAGGCGATGGTGTCCGGATTGGTCACCCCGCGCTGCGCCGCCCAACTGGAAATGGTGATCAGGATGCCGCCACCATTGCCATGGAAATGCTTCACCGCACGACGGATCAGGCGCGCCGGGGCCAGCACATTCACGTCCAGGGTTTCCGCCCAGACGCTGTCCCAGGTTTCATCATCCGCCGCCATTCCGCCGTGCCAGCGCATGATCGCCGCGTTGTTGACGAAGCCATCAATACGGCCCTGCCAGGCTTGCGCCTGGTCCCACAAGCTTTCTACACAGGCCAGGTCATGCAGGTCGGCCTGCAGGAACAGTTTGTCCGCCGCCGGGACATTGGCCAGTGCCTGTTCCGCACCTGCCCGATCACCACCGTAATGCGCGATCACCCGTGCACCGGCCTCGCCCAGCGCCGTCGCGATAGCCGCGCCGATGCCTTTGGATGCGCCGGTGACAAGCAACGTCTTGCCCTTCAGGTCAAACATTGGAGACTCCATGCAATGGCCCGTGCATCGACAATGCCAATGCGCGGGCAAACAGGTTGTCTGGCCGGGTTACCGACCGCCGATGCAAAGGTGAAATAACGCGCAGCCGGTGTTGGCGGACTGGCGTCGAGACAGGGCCCAGGGGGCTGGTGAAGGCGCGAACGCAAAGGTTCGCGCAGGTGTCAGGTGCATAACAATCACTCCATCGCTTAATGTTTTTGTTGTCGATGTGAGCGTTAACTTATCGCACAATTGTGCGCATTGCAAACTAGTGTTCGCACAATTCGCCCAGGGATTTGTAACAGCCGACCAAGGTAAATCCCGGGCAAAAAAAAACGCGCTCGATCAGGGATCAGAGCGCGCTATCGACGGTGGCCAAGGGCTTATCCCTGGAGGGCCTGCGTGATGTTTTTCGAAGCTTCCAGCAGTTCGGTGAGTATCCGCGTGCTCATGTCCTGCAAGGTCACGCGCTCGGTCGGACACGGCACGTTGAGGGCCGCGACCACCTTGCCATCGCGGTCGCGAATCGGCACCGAGATCGAGCGCAGGCTGATTTCCAGCTCCTGGTCGACAATCGACCAGCCGCGCAAGCGGGTTTCGTTGACCAGTTCGCGCAGCTTCACCTTGGAGGTCACGGTGTGCTCGGTGAATTTGGTCAGCGTGGTCTTGTCCAGGTATTCCTGGAGCTGCGCCTCGGGCAGCGCCGCCAGCAGTACCCGCCCGGTGGAAACGCTGTGTGCCGGCGAGCGACTGCCGATCGATATGCTGATGTTGACCACCCGCGTCGAGTTGGCCCGCGCCACGTAGATCACCGAGTCGCCATCCAGCACGGCGGCGAAACAGGACTCCTGCAGACGATCGGACAAGGCACTCATGATCGGCTGCGCCACGTCCCAGATATTCATCGAGGACAAGGCCGAAAAACCGATCTCGAGGATCTTCGGCTTGAGGCTGAAGTACTTGCCGTCACTGTCGGCATACCCTTCGCGCACCAGGGTCAGCAGGAACCGGCGCGCAGTGGCCCGGCTCATGCCGCTGGCCTCGGCGACCTCACTGAGGGTCCGCCGCGGCGTATGCCGGGTGAACGTCTTGATCACTTCGAGGCCGCGAGCGAAAGAACCGACATAATCGCGATCACGGTTCTCAAGGTCGTCGATCGATGATTCTGATTCGAGCATTTTTGACACCATTCCCTATTAAAAGCCTGTGCGACGTGCGCACAGAAGTTTAGACCGGAATATATCAGCTCACCTGGGCAACGCATACATATTTGAGCTCGGTGAACTCCTCGATGGCGTGGTGCGAACCTTCGCGGCCGATACCTGAAGACTTCACTCCGCCAAACGGTGCGCCCTCATAGGAGGTGGCGCCGGTATTGACCCCGACAATGCCGACTTCAAGCGCTTCGCTGACACGCCAGACCCGTCCGTTGTCACGGGTGAAGAAGTACGCCGCCAGGCCGAATTCGGTGTCATTGGCTGCCGCAATCACCTCGGCTTCGGTTTCGAAGCGGAACACCGGGGCCACCGGACCGAAGGTCTCTTCCACGGCAATGCGCATGCTGGCGGTCACGTCGGCGAGCACGGTGGGCTCGAAGAAGGTCTGCCCCAGGGCATGCCGATGACCGCCGGTGACAATCCGCGCCCCCTGTGCCAGGGCGTCATCTATATGCTCCTGAACCTTGCGTACCGCCGCCTCGTCAATCAACGGTCCCTGCTGCACGCCTTCCGCCCGCCCGTCGCCAACCCGCAGTGCCGCCACGGCCTCGGCGAAACGCTCGACGAAACGATCATGGATACCACGCTGTACATAGATGCGGTTGGCGCAGACACAGGTCTGGCCCATGTTGCGGAATTTCGAAGCGATGGCGCCGGCGACAGCCACGTCGATATCGGCATCGTCGAAGATGATCAACGGGGCATTGCCACCCAGTTCCAGCGCGACTTTCTTGATGGTGCCTGCGGCCTTGGCCATCAGTGAACGGCCAACTTCGGTCGAGCCGGTGAAGGTCACCTTGCGCACCAGGGGATGCGTCGACAATTCGTCGCCCACTTCACCGGCAGCCCCGGTCACCACGCTGAACACGCCCTCCGGCAGCCCGGCACGGCGGCCGAGTTCGGCCAGCGCCAGGGCTGAAAATGGCGTCGCGCTGGCGGGCTTGAGCACCATGCTGCAGCCGGCGGCAATCGCCGGACCGGCCTTGCGCGGAATCATCGCCATCGGAAAATTCCACGGCGTGATCGCCGCACACACACCGATCGGCTGACGCAGGACCAGCATGCGCTGGCCCTGTTGCGGCGCGGGGAGGATCTCGCCGTAGACGCGCTTGGCTTCTTCGGCGAACCACTCGAAAAAGGCCGCGCCGTAGAGGATCTCTCCCCGAGCCTCGGCCAGCGGCTTGCCTTGCTCGGCCGTGAGAATCAAGGCCAGGTCGTCGACATGCTCGACAATCAGGTCATACCAGCGCTTGACCACCTTCGCCCGCTCGCCAGCGGGGCGCGCCGCCCAGGGACGGAAAGCCCGCTCCGCCCCTTCGATAGCCTCAATGGTCTCGGCGCGCCCCGCCTTGGGCACCCGCCCGACCAGCTCGCCGGTACTCGGGTTGGTCACCTCAATCCAGCCGCAGCCCTCGGGAACCGACCAGGCGCCATTGACGAAGATCGCTTGCTTGAGCAGTGAAGGGTCTTTCAAGTTCAGCATGATTTGTTTCCTCGTTGCAGGATTAAGGTGCTACATTTATGTTCGCACAACGCCCACAACACCGCAATGCGCACAAATAATCATCCGAAAACTTGGTTAGCAACTGGAGAGATCATGGATCCACGTACCCCATCGACCGATCTGCATGACTTGGATCGGCGTTATTTCCTGCACCCTTTCACCGCCCTGGCCGAGCACGAACGCAACGGGCCGCTGGTCATGGTCAAGGGTGAAGGCGTCTGGCTGGAGGACACCAACGGGCGCCGCTACATCGACTCGATGGCGGGACTCTGGTGCGTCAATGTCGGTTACGGGCGCAAGGAGATCGCCGACACCCTGCACGCCCAGGCGATGCGCCTGCCCTACTACCATTCGTTCTCGTCGATGGCCACCGACACGCCGATCCTGCTCGCCGAGAAGCTGATCCAGCTGTCGCCGGTGCCGATGTCCAAGGTGTTCTTCGGCAACTCCGGCTCCGACGCCAACGACACCCAGGTCAAGCTGGTCTGGTACTACAACAATGCTCGCGGCTTGCCGCAGAAAAAGAAGATCATCGCGCGCAATCGTGGTTACCACGGGGTGACCGTGGTCGCGGCAGGCCTGACCGGACTGCCCGGCATGCACGCGGGCTTCGACTTGCCCCTGCCGTTCATCCGCCACACCACGGCACCGCACCGCTTGTGGCAGGCCGAACCCGGCCAGAGCGATGCCGCCTTTGTCGCACGCCTGGCCGCCGACCTGGAAAACCTGATCCTCGCCGAGGGCCCGGACACCGTGGCGGCGATGATCATGGAACCGGTGATGGGCGCGGGTGGCGTGATCGTGCCGCCCGCCGGCTATTACGCCGCGATGCAGGCGGTGCTGGATAAATACGATGTGTTGCTGATCGCCGATGAAGTGATCTGTGGCTTCGGCCGCCTGGGCACTCAGTTCGGCAGCGAAAAAATGGGCATGCGCCCCGACCTGATGACCGTCGCCAAGGGCATTACCTCGGCTTACGTACCGTTGTCGGCCTGCATCGTTTCCGAAAAAATCTGGCAAGGCCTGCTGCTTGGCGGCGAAAGATACGGCGCCTTCGCCCACGGCTACACCTATAGCGCCCACCCGCTGGCCGCGGCGGTTGCCCTGACCAACCTGCAGATCATCGAGGAGGAAGGGCTGGTCGCCCAGGCAGGTGCGCGGGGCGAGCTGATGCACCGCCTGCTGCGTGAAACCTTCGCCGATCATCCGGCCGTGGGTGAGATACGTGGCGTGGGCCTGATGGGAGCCGTCGAGTTTGTCGCCCGTCGGGATCCGGCCACCGCCTTTGACCCGGCGCTGAAAGTTGCCCCACGCATCGCCCGCGCCGCCCTGGAAGAAGGCCTGATCACCCGCGCCCTGCCCCAGGGTGACTCGATTTCGTTCTCGCCACCGTTCGTGATCAGCGAAGACGAAGTCGTTGAAATGGTCGCCCGCGCGCGCCGCGCCGTGGACAAGGTGTTCGCCCAGCTGCACGCCGAAGGTCACTGGAAGGGCTGAGACAAGGTTCAGCCACTGGCGCGGGTCGCGCCAGTGGCTGAAGGTCACGCGTTACAAATCAAAGCGCGTCGGGGTACTTGCGCTGATACGCGCGCCAGGTCGTCGCCCAGCGATCCGGGTCTTCGAGGGGGCCGCTGTCGAGGCGGCCGATGGGATGGTTGTGCGGCGCGGTGCGCACCAGGTCCGGATTGTCATAGGCTTCCTGGCATACCTGCGCCAGCACCGCGATCCAGTAATCGATATCTTCCTTCGACCACATCTCGCCGGCCTCGGGTGTGAACGGCTGTGCAATCACCCAGGGTTCATGGGCCAGCCAGAACGCATCGACACCGTAATCGACCATGCGATTCTGCACGTCATAGGCACTGATGCCCGTCTCGCGCTCCAGGGTTTCGAGGCTGTAGCGAGTCATCTCCAGCCGCCACGCCTTGATGTGCGGATGCGAACAGGTCACCCCACGGATACCGGCGAGCTGCTTGCCCATGTAATTGTTGGCCAGTACCGAAAGATCCGAGGCCTCGGCAATTCCTTCGATACCCATGGCCCGTACCCACGCATAGGCCTTGATGATCTGCGGCAGATTGCCAAGAAACTCGCGCACCCGACCAATGCCCAGTTCACTGCCCGCCTCCAGGCGAAAGCCGCCCGGCTCCTCGACCAGCAAGGGGCCCGGCAAATAGGGAATCAGTTCCTCGCTGCAACCATAGGCGCCCACCGCCGGCCCGCCACCGCCCTTCGGCGCGCCGAAGGTCTTGTGCAGCATGAACATGCAGGCATCGAAACCCAGGTCCCGCGCCCGCACCTTGCTCATCACACCGTTGAAATTGGCATGATCGTAGAAGCACAGGCCACCCGCTTCCTTGACCACCCGCACCCACTCGGCGATATCCGGATTGTAGATCCCCATGTCGTCGGGGTTATTGATCATCAAGGCCGCCGTGCGCGGCGACACCGCCGCCTTGAGGGCCTCCAGCGACGGATAACCGTTCTCTTCCAGCGACAAGGTGATGATCTTGAATCCCGCCGTGGCTGCCGTCGCCGGATTGCACGGGTGCGACTGGATCGAGGTGATGATCTCATCGCGGGTTTCCAGCTCGCCGCGGGCGGCGTGATAGGCGCGGGTCACGCAGACGTGCAGAAAGGCCGCATCGGCGCCACCCGCCGCCTGGAACACAAAACGGTCCATGCCCGACAGCGCCCGCAGATTGAGGTCCAGGTTATGCATGACCTGCAGCGAGCCCTGCAAGGTCGAATCGGGCTGGCGCGGATGCAGTTGCGCCACATCATCGCGTGCGGTGATCGCTTCGTTGACCCGCGCGTTGTACTTCATCGTGCAGGTGCCAAACAGCGAGATACCCATCATTCCCAAGGTCTGTTGCGACAGGTGCAGGTAATGCCGCAAGACATCGGGCTCGGACATTTCCGGCAGTTTCGGCAGGGTCTTGCGACGCATCGTCGCCGGAATCACGCTCAGGTCGCAGGGCTCAGCCGCCGTGGGAAACACCACGCCACGCCGACCGGGACGAGACAGGGTCATCACCACCGGCTCATCCCACACGGCGGCCTGGTATCGGCGTAACTTGACGGATTCACTCATGGTTCAGTACCTCGCGAAGGGCGTCGATCAACTGGTCGATGTCCGCGTCCTGGTGCAATTCGGTCACGCAATACAGCGCGCTTTGCCCGAGTTCCGGGAACTCCCGGCTCAGGTCATGCCCGCCAAAGATTCCCCGTTCCAGCAAGCCCTGGTTGATGGCCGCCACCGAAAGGCCGCTGGCGTTGAAATCCACCACGAACTCCTTGAAGAAACCGTCGCCATAGCGGATCGCAACGCCCGGCAGTTCATTCAGGCGTCGCGCCGCCTGATGGGCCTGGGCAACGATCAGCTCACCGACGTCGACAAATCCCTGCGGCCCCATCAGTGACATGTATACCGCATTGGCAATGGCCCACAGGTACACCGAGTTACCGGTCCAGTCCTTGCCGTTTTCGCGCAGGCCATAAGACGACTGCTCGGCCAGGGACAGGCCGAAACCGACCTCCCCCGGATGCGCGGTGGTGGTGATGCTGATCAGCAGCGTCGGGTATTCGCGGGCGTAACGCTCTTCATCGCGGGTGGCGATAAAGCCGCCCAGGCCACCTCCGCCATACATCGGAATGCCCAGGGTCTGGATGGTGCCCACCACAATGTCGGCACCGTAATCCGGCGGAGCCGCCAGGACGCCAAGGGAGATCGGGTCGACACCGACCACGAACTCCGCCCCCTGGGCATGGGTCAACTCGGCAATGGTTGCCGCGCCGCCATCGATCAGGCCGAAGTAGTTCGGCGCCTCCAGGTACACCGCCGCGACATGGCTGCCCAGTTTGTCCTTGAGATCCTCCAGGTCCATGGCGCCGGTCACCGGATCGGCGTCGACAAACTCAAGTTGCAGCTCGTTGGCCATGTCGGGTTCGCAGTAGTTGCGAATCACCGCCAGCCGCTCCGGATCAATGATCCTTGGCAGCAGCAAAGTGTGACGACCGTTCAGTCGCGAGGCCATGCGCAAGGCATGCCCGGCGGCGCACCCCCAGCTATAGACCGGCAGGCCGACGTACTCGCAGCCCACCAGTTCACCCAACTGGCTGCTGAACTCGAACCATGCCTGGCAACGCCCCTGGTCGGATGAAGGCGTACCCCACACCGACGTCAGAAACTCGCTGCGACCGGCGATCTCATTGCAGATGGCCGGCACGTGATGCTGCCAGCAACCGCCACCGAGAAAGCTCAGTGTCTCGGCACAGTTACGGTTGCGACCGAGGATTTCGCGCAAATGACGGCTCAGGGTCGCCTCTGAACGCATAGCGCCCATAAGTTCGGGCTTTTCCTGCAATCGGTGAGCTTCGGGAATCTGCTCGAAAAGCGCTTCAACAGATTCAATGCCAAGGATATTCAGCATTTCCTGCTTGATATCAGGCAGAGCGTTGGCCATAAACGGATGGGCTGATCTGGGTTGACTCATCTTACCTCCGGACGCAATATGGGGACAAACGCGAACTTAAGTTTGTATTGCGCACAATCTACGTGGCAATGCTGACACTCGCAACTGCTCAATCACCCGAAGGCGAGTATCGATGGCGTTCAAGATCGGCCTGCTCATCAATCCCTTCGCCGGACTCGGCGGAACGATCGGCCTGAAGGGCAGCGATGGCGCCGATACGGTGGCCCTGGCGCTAAAGCTTGGCGCCCGGCCCAAAGCTCATGAGCGTTGCGTGCGAACATTGCGCCGACTGCTCGACAGCGATGCCCAGGTCATGACGGTGGCTGGCGAGATGGGCGAGCGCGCCTGTCATGAGGCCGGCTTGCCGGCACGTGTCATCGCCACTCCGGCCACCGAGCACTCGGCGCGCGATACCGTCGAGGCCTGCCGTGCACTGCTTGCCGCATCCGTCGACCTGCTGCTGTTCGCCGGCGGCGATGGCACCGCTCGCGATGTGGCCGCAGCCACCGCGGCCACGCCGACGCTCCTGCTCGGTATTCCCTGCGGGGTGAAAATGTATTCCGGGGTGTTTGCCCGCTCGCCGGAACACGCCGGCGAAGTCGCTCGCCAGTGTGCCCGTGGCAGTGTCGGCAGCCGCGAAGCCGAGCTGCTGGATATCGATGAAAACGCCTCCCGCGAAGATCGCGTCAGCACCCGCCTCTACGGTTACGCACGGGTACCCGCCGACCCACGACATATGCAGGGCGCCAAGTCCGGCAGCGCCAACCCGGACCGGGCCGTGGAGGCCGAAGCGACCTTGTTCGCCGCCCGAATGCACGCGGAACACGTCTACTTCCTGGGCCCCGGCCGAACCATCCAGGCGCTGGCCAGGCATCTGAACGGAGAGCCAACGCTACTCGGCGTCGACGCCTATCTCGGCCAGACCTTGATTTGTCGCGATGCCAATGAAAGCGATCTGCTGACACTCGCCACGCGTTATCCCGCCCACGTGGTCGTCAGCCTCACCGGTGGCCAGGGTTGCCTGTTCGGTCGCGGCAACCAGCAAATCAGCGCCGCCGTCCTCGCGTTGATCGCCCCGACACATCTGCATGTCCTGGCCAGCAGCGCAAAAATCGCCGCCCTGCCCCAGGGGCAATTGTTCGTCGACAGCGGCGACCCGGCACTCGATGCCCGTCTCAGCGGCTTTATCCGCGTGCATACGGCACCGGGACGCAGCGCCATGGTGCGCGTCGTGCACTGACTTGTTCATCCTTCAACAACAACAGGAGAGCCCATGAACCCATCCCCCCACGTGGTCGCCGTGATTGGCGCCGGCAGTATCGGCGTGGCCTTCGCCATCGTCTTTGCCCGCGCCGGCTGGAGCGTGCGCCTGCAAGACCCGGACGGCCAACGTCTGCAACTGGCCGGCCAGGAAATCGCCAGCCGCTGTGCGGAACTGGTTCACTACGGCCTGCTGCAGGAAACACCCGAGACCCTGCTCTCCCGGGTCAGCCTGTGCGGCGATCTGGCCAGCGCGGTCGCCGGCGCCAACCTGATCCAGGAATGCGCGCCGGAACGGCTCGACCTGAAGATCGAACTGTTTCGTCAACTCGACAGCCTGGCCCCTGCCGACGCGATCCTCGCCAGCTCATCCTCGGCGCTGACGGCTTCAAGCTTCGCCGACACCCTGCCCGGCCGCGGCCGTTGCCTGGTCGCGCATCCCGGCAACCCGCCGTACCTGCTGCCGGTGATCGAAATCGTCCCGGCCCCGTTCACCGCCGCACAGCAGGTCGACCGGGCCCTGGAACTCTATACCGAAGCAGGACTGACACCTGTGCGCCTGCAAAAGGAGATAGAAGGCTTTGTGTTCAATCGTCTGCAAGGTGCCTTGCTGCGTGAAGCCTATTGCCTGGTGCGCGATGGCATCACCTCGGTCGCCGACATCGATAAAGTCGTCAGCCAGGGCCTCGGTCTGCGCTGGGCATTCATGGGCCCCTTCGAAACCGTCGACCTCAACACCCGTGGCGGCATCGGTTCCCACGCCCTGAAAATGGGCCCGGCCTATGCACGCATGGGTGCCGAACGCGGGCAGCATGATCCGTGGACCGCCGAACTGGTGGCCATGGTCGAAGGCCAGCGCCGGGCCCTGGTGCCGCTGGAGAACTGGGAAGAGCGGGTCGCCTGGCGGGACCGCGCGCTGATGGAGCGAGCCAGTGACCGGCTCAGGCGGGAAACACGACAGGACTAGATCCCGGCCGGCGCCTCCTGGCGGGCGCCCTGGATGTTCCCCTGCTCAAGCAACCAGCTTTCGAACTTGCGATGAATGAGCGTCTTGGGCACCCCTGCCGGAGTCAGGCTGTAGTAACGACGGCTGGGGGTGCGGATATCGGCGAACGGCAACACCAGCCTGCCGACATTGACGTCGTGCTCAAGGGTGGGAACCGGGCCGATCCCCAAGCCAAGGCCGTCGATCAGCGCGGTGTAGGTCACATAGAAATGATCGAAACGCAGCCGCGCGGGTGTGCCATGCGCGGTTGAGCCGGCCGAGTTCAGCCACTGCTGCCAATCTCCGGGCCGGGTCTCGGTTTCCAGCAACACATGACGCGGCAAGTCCAGCAACGAGTCGAGCGGCACCCGGGCCAGCAGGCTCGGCGCCGCGACCACGGTCAGCCACTCATCGAGGAAGGGCTGGGCACTGAAGTGATCGGTTTGCGGCGAACCCCGCCGGATCGCCAGGTCGAAGCTGCCCGCCAGGGAGATCTGCTGGGTGGTCGCGGTCTGCACCTGGATCAACATGCCCGGATGCTGCTGGTGGAAGTCGCCCAGACGCGGGATCAGCCAGCGCATGGCAAAGGTCGCGGGCGCACTGACCCGCAGCAACATGCTGGCGCTGCCCTTGCCGTAGCGTTGCGCGGCATCGTTGATTCGCTCGAACGCCTCACTGACCTCCAGGGCAAACGCCAGCGCATGTGAAGTCGGCGCCATGCGCTGTCCGGAACGCTCGAACAGCTTCTGTCCCAGCCACTCTTCCAGGCTCTGGATCTGTCGGCTCACCGCGCCATGAGTGACATTCAGTTCCTCGGCGGCAGCGCTGTAGCTCCCCGCCCGGCAAGCTGCGAGAAACGCCTTGAGGGCAGGCAACGGGGGGATGCGGGTCATGGGATTCCTGGCAAATAACTGTGAATAAAACTCACAAACAGGGGAAAAACCGGCACAGCTTCATCCTTATCGGCACGTTAATGTACTCAGCACTGCCCCTCTAGTGAAGCCTGTGATGAACAATTCGATAACGCTGCACCAACGCCAGTACGCCCTTCCGACCCAGCCGGTGGTGGTCGTTTGCATTGATGGCTGTGACCCGCAATACATCGTCCAGGGCATCGCCGATGGCGTCTGCCCGACCATCGCCCGCTTTCATGCCCAGGGTTTTGCCAGCACCGCCGATTGCGTGATGCCGTCGTTTACCAACCCCAACAACGTCTCCATCGTCACCGGCGCCCCCCCTGAAGTGCATGGTATCGCCGGCAACTATTACCTGGACCGGGAAACCGGCAAGGAAATCATGATGACCGACGCCAGCCTGCTGCGCGGCGAGACCTTGCTCGCGCTGCTGTCCCAGGCTGGCATCGCAGTGGCGGCGATCACCGCCAAGGACAAACTGCGCAAGGTACTCGGGCACCATTTGAAAGGCATCTGTTTTTCCTCGGAAAAAGCCGGCACCTGTACCCTTGAGGAACACGGTATCGACGACGTCCAGGCCCTGGTCGGGCGGCCGCTGCCCGACATGTATTCAGGCGATCTGTCACTCTTCGTACTGGACGCGGGCCTGGCATTGTTGAAGCAGAAACGGGCCCGGGTGTTGTACCTGTCGTTATCCGATTATATCCAGCACAAGTTCGCGCCCGGCACTCAAGAGTCCAACGAATTCCTCAAGGCCATCGATGATCGCCTGCAAGCCTTTATTGATGAAGGCGCCATTGTCGGTTGTGTTGCGGACCATGGCATGTCGGACAAGAACAATACAAACGGCATACCCAATATAATCTTCCTGCAAGACAAACTCGAAGAGCGCTTTGGAACTGCAAGTGCCCGGGTCATCTGCCCGATTACCGACCCCTTCGTTCGTCACCATGGCGCACTGGGTTCTTTTGTTCGGGTGTATGCCAAGGATCCCGCCGACATCGAACCGATGATCGATTACATCAGTGGACTGTCCGGTATCGAAGAGACCTTGAGTCGCCGGCAGGCGGCCGTGAAACTCGGCCTTCCGGAAGACCGCGAGGCCGATATCGTGGTGATTTCCAGCGAGTCCTGCGTACTCGGCTCCAGCGCCGGCGAGCACGACCTGTCCACGGTGGGCGACCGCCCCCTGCGCTCCCATGGCGGATACTCCGAGCAGCCGGTGCCGTTCCTGCTGTCTCATCCACTGAATGAAACGTACCTGCAACGTGCTGCCTCAACCCGGCTGCGCAACTTTGACATCTTCGATTTTGCACTTAACGGCGTACACAACACAGGCAAATAAAACCCTGTTAAAAACTTGAAAAAAGCTCGACAAAAGATAACTTTCCGAGCGCGGAAAATTGCGAAGCCGCAAACAGAACGGGCTTCGCTTTTTTGCATTCCAGACAACTTTAACAACAAATAAAAATAATTAAATGTCACACCCCTGAAATATTAAAAGGTGATGATTTTTAATATGAAAAACATTAAACGCTGCATCCTCATAATGTGTGACAGCCTGCGTCGGGACTTGATACTTCCCGACAGCAGTCCAACACTGACCGCACTGACCAAGAGCGCTGTCTGGTTTGCCAATGCCAACGCCGTGTTCCCTTCCACCACCCGTGTCAGTTCGGCCTCCATAGCAACCGGTTGCCACCCCGGCCGGCATGGCCTGCTCGGTAACAAGATGATCATCGACGAAGCCCGGGGCCTGCGTTGCCATAACGTCGGCGAGCCGATCTTTCGCGACCACCTGGAGCACGTCACGGGCCGAACGCTGCACGTACCGACACTGGCGCAACGCGTGGCGGCCCACGGCGGCGCGTGCATCATGTCCAACGTATCGCCAGGGGCGGCCTACTTCAACGATCCGGATGGCTATGGCGAGGTATTCCACAGCGCCGGTTCCTATGGCCCGGGTCGCGAGCCCTATCTCGATGAGCGGGTCTTGCTGATCAAGCCCGGCAGCTCCGGCGACCAGGAGATGACCACGCGCTTCTGCCAGAAACTGCTGCGCCCCCAGGCCCCCGTCATCGCCACGCTGTGGCTCTCGGAGCCGGATTACAGCGGGCACGGCCATCCCCTGGGATCACCTGCCCACTTTGCCGCCATCGGTCATGCCAATGCCTGCGTGGCGCAAGTACTGGAAGCCGTCGAACAACTGCGTGCACGGGGCGATGACGTCCTGCTGATGGTCGCTTCCGATCACGGCATGGAAACCGTGATCAACGAGATCGACGTCGGCCAGGCGCTGGTGGAGGCCGGACTCAAATCCAGCCTGGACAGCGATGACGTGGTGATTGCCCCCAATGGCAGTTCCTGCATGGTTGCCATCGCGCCCCGTTTCCAGTTCCTGCAGAGCGCAATCGTCGACTTCCTGAGCCGACAACCCTGGTGCTCCACGGTCTACGAGGGCCAGGCCCTGGCAGAGCTCGGCCTGTCACCCGACGATCCCGGCACCACCCTCGCCGTGATCATGCAGCACTACCGGCAAGCCAATGAATTCGGCATACCGGGCAGCACCTGCATCGTGGCCGATGCCCAGGATCCGAAAGCCTACGGCGGATTCGGCCAGCACGGCGGCCTCGGCACCTATGAGCAGGCACCGTTCCTGATCGTACAGGGCAAGGACTTTGCCGCGGGCAGCACGTTCCATGCCCCGGTCAGCCTGGTGGACTTCGCGCCGACCCTGTTGCATCACCTGGGACTGCCTTGCAACGACATGGATGGCAGCCCTCTTCAACTGCGAATTCCCGCTGGCGCCCAAACCTCTCCGAGGAGCTGTATTTCATGCATCGACGTACCCTGATCCAACTGTTCGCCGCGGCCTCCTGTGCCGGCCTGTTTCCACCCTTGCTCCGCGCGGAGACGGGGGTGGCACCCAAGTCGGGCGGCACCTTGAAGATCGCCCTGATGGGGCTGGATACTTCCGACCCACATCGGCATGCCGGTTCCATTTCGGTCCAGCAGGTGTATGTCGAAGCCCTGACCAGCGTGGCCAATGACGGCACGGTCAAACCCTTCCTCGCCGAACGTTTCGAGCTCTCGGATGACGGCAAGAGCTACACCTTCTACTTGCGCGACAACGTGAAGTTTCACAACGGACGTACCCTGGTCGGGCAGGACGTGAAGGCCAACCTGGAACGGGTCAGGGACAAGATCAGCGGCGGCTGGCTGAGCAACGCGATGAAGCTGGTCAATGACATCAGCGTCCCCTCGCCACTGGTCCTGCGCGTCGAGCTGAAGGAAACCTTCGCGCCCCTGCTCAATCTGCTGTCCGAGTTGTGGATCGTCGCGCCGGAGTCGGAAGGCTGGCACGACACCATTCGCCAGCCTATCGGCACGGGACCGTTTACCTTCGGCACCTGGCAGGCGAACCAGCGGTTCTTCGCTCCGGCGTTCAAACAGTACTGGCAACCGGGCCTGCCCTACCTGGACGCGATCGATTTCGACCTGCGCGGCGACCGCGACAACAGCCTGTCGCTACGCTCCGGCGACCTGCATGTGGCCTACGTCAACAACGACCGCCTGCCATCGCTGCGCAGCGACAATGTCGAGGTGCAGTTCCTGGGGGATACCTCGTGGTACTTCCTGTCGTTCAACAACCGCAAACCCAATCCCCTCCTGCAGGACATGCGCGTGCGCCAGGCCATTGCCCTGAGCATCGACAAGTCGGCCTACATGGGTTTCATCGGCGGCAAGGATGCGCTGACCAGCAATCAGCCGACCCGCCCCAACACGTTCTACTGGGACCAGGCACTGGAACAGCAGGACGCCTTTGCCAGGCCGGATCCGGACCGCGCGCGCAAACTGCTGCAGAGCGCCGGGGTGGAGGCCGGACAACACACCCTGAAAGTGGTGTCCTGGCAATCCGACTATGCGCAGGTGGCCGTGCAGATGGTCCGCGAACTGGGGTTCAAGATCGATCACCAGGCGCTGGACGACATCGGTGCACAGCGCCTCCTGGGGCAATATGACTGGGACCTGGCGCCCTTCCACTCCGGCCCTCGGGCCGACGTCTACCTGCGTTATGCGCGACTGCAATCCCAGGGGCCCAGCCCGATGTTGTGGGGCGGCATCCAGGACCCGGAGCTGGATCGCCTGATCGCCCAGGCGGTGGACTCGCCATCGCTGGGCCTGGCCCGCGAACGCTACCTGGCGGCGTGGCAACGGGTGATGGACAAGTTCTACACCTTGGGCATCGGCCATAGCGCCGATGCGATCGGTGTCGCGGCCAACGTGCACGGTTACCAGACCGGTTACACCTGGAGCCAGAACAGAGTCGATGGCGGCCTGGCCCGCACCTGGTTGAGCGCATGAGCCGGGTTATCCGGCAATGGCCGTGGCTGGTGCTTGGCATTGCCGTGCTGGTCGCCATCCTGGCCCCGCTGCTGCCGATCCAGGACCCGTACTATCAGAACCTGCTGGCCCGCAACCTGGCGCCCTCCATGCAGCACTGGCTGGGCGCCGACAGCTTTGGCCGCGACATCCTCGCGCGCCTGGTCACGGGAACACGCCTGACCCTGATCGTCGCCATCGCCGCCACCTGCATCGCGTTCTTCGGTGGTGTCGGATTGGGCCTTGTCGGCTGCCTGGCCGGTGGGGTGACCCGGGCGGTCATTTACGGCGGCTTCGACATGATCCTGACCATGCCCGCCATCCTGCTGTCGCTGGCCTTGATGGTCGCACTGGGAGTGGGCACGGGCTCGGTGATCATCGCCGTCGGCATCGCCTACATGCCGTTGTTCGCCTATGTCGCACGGGCCATCCACGAGCGTGAGTCGGCCGCCGGCTACGTCACGGCAGCACGGGTGATCGGGGTTTCACCACTGGCGATCGCCTGGCGCCACGTCTTGCCGAACGCCGTTGGCACGCTGCTCACGCAGATCGCCATCGTCATGCCCCGAGCCATTACCACCGAATCGGTCCTGAGCTTTTTCGGCATGGGCGTAGCCCCTGATGTCCCGACATGGGGACGAATCATCGCGACCGCCACGGGCTTCGCCGAGCAGGCGCCTTTTTCGCTGTTGTTCCCGGTACTGGCCCTGGCACTGACCACGCTGTCGTTGTCACTGGTCGGCAACCGCCTGCGGGAAAACCTCGATCCCTTGAGCAAGCATCGTGCTGCCGGAGCCTGACATGCAAACCCTGTTCAAGGCCGTGCCCTACCTGTTGCGCAGATTGCTGAGCATCGCGGCCATCAGCTTCATCATTTTCCTGCTGGTGCGCGCGGTGCCTGGCGATATCACCGATTACTACTCGGCACGTGGCGACTATGACGCCAACGCCCTGCTCGCCTTGCGCCAGCAGCTCGGACTGGACGAGAGCCTGCCCGTGCAGTTCACCCTCTGGCTCAAGGCCGCGCTGCATGGCGACCTGGGTGAGTCGATGCGCTTTGGCACCCCGGTTGCCGGCATGCTGCGCGACGCACTGCCCAACTCACTCGTCCTGTCCGGTGCCGCGCTGCTGTTCGGCCTGGTCACCGGCATGGGCATCGCCGTACTGGCGCTGGCTTTTCCAGGCTGGCGGCTGGGCAAACTGCTGGAAAGCCTGAACGTCTGGTCCATTGCCGTGCCGACCTTCTGCACGGGTGTCATCGTGATCCTGGTGTTTTCGGTCTGGCTACGCTGGTTACCGATCCGTGGGCAGATGCTGTTGCCCGTGGTCATTCTCGGCATCGATATTGCCGGGCAAGTGGTCAAGCCGCTGTACGAGGAATTGTGTGCGACCACCCGTGCGCCCTTTATCCGCACCGCAAGAGCCAAGGGCTTGTCCAACTGGCGCATTGCCTGGCGCCATATCCTGCCCAACTCGCTGTCGGTGGTGGTGGCGATGTCCGGGGTCATTCTCGGGGGACTGATCGGCGGCACGCTGACCATGGAGGCCCTGTTTTCCCTGCCGGGCCTGGGCAGCCTCACCCTGGAGGCCATCCACGGCCGCGATTACACACTGATTCAGGCGGCCGTGATGCTGCTCGCCACCTTCGTGGTACTGATCAATATCGCCACCGCGGCACTGCATGTGTGGATCGATCCGCGCCTGGCGCGCCATCATGAATAAGGAACCCGCCATGTCCGGTCCCCTGCTGTCCATCCGTGACCTGAGTATTCGCTACGGCGACAAAACGGTGGTCAACAACATCTCTTTCGCGATCCACCCCGGCGAAGTGCTTGGGGTGATCGGCGAGTCCGGCAGCGGCAAATCGCTGACCGCCCTGGCGGCATTGGGCCTGTTGCCGGACTCACCCCACCTGTCGGGTGAACTGCGTTATCGCGACACCGACCTGATGCAACTGGACAGCAAGGGCTGGCGCAGGGTTCGCGGTCGTGAAATCGCGATCATCTTCCAGGATCCCATGACCTCCCTGAACCCCTTGATGAGCCTCGGTGCGCAAATCATCGAAGCCATGCCGACCGACACGACGCGCAGTCGCCAGGAACGCGAACTGCATGCCATCCAACTGTTGCGCGAGGTCGGCCTGCCCGAGCCTGCACGGCAACTCACACGATTTCCGTTCGAGCTGTCCGGCGGCCAGCAGCAACGGGCGATGATTGCCATGGCACTGGCCTGTGACCCGCAGTTGCTGATTGCCGACGAGCCCACCACCGCCCTGGACGTCACCACCCAGGCCCAGGTCCTGGCCCTGTTGCGTGATATCCAGCAGCGCCGCGGCATGGCGATGCTGTTCATTTCCCACGACCTGGATGCCGTGCTGGCCATGGCTGATCGAGTCGCGGTGATGTGCAACGGCGACCTGCTGGAGCAAGGTACGGCCGAGGTGATTCTCAACAACCCGCAGCATGACTACACCCGCGCCCTGACCACCGCGTACAAGCGCCGGCTGTCCGCAGGTCGCCCGAAATACCAGGCAAACAGCCTGCCAGTACCACTGGTGCGCCTGGTCGGCGTCAGCGCCGAATACGGCACGGGGCGCAAGCGCAAGCAAGTGCTGCACGACATCAACCTGCAAGTGATGGCGGGCAGTACGCTGGGTATCGCCGGCGAGTCGGGGTCCGGCAAAAGTACCCTGGCCAAGGCCATCATGGGCCTGATCAAACCCACCACCGGCAGCATCGAAGTCTGCCGAATGGACCCGGTCAACCCGCCCAACCGCGAGGAGTTCGCCCGCACCTGCCAATACATTTTCCAGGACACGGCCGGCAGCCTGAACCCTCGCCACAACATCCTGCGGGCCTTGCTCGAAGCCGTGCAGATTCATCAGCGCAGCGCACTGCTGCAGATTGCCGACTTGCCGGCGTACTGTGCCGGCTTGCTGGAAGATGTCGGCCTCGATAGGGGGCTGCTGCAACGTTTTCCCCATCAGTTGTCAGGCGGCCAGCGTCAACGGGTGGTCATTGCCAGGGCCCTGGCCATGCAACCGAAAGTCCTGGTCTGCGATGAGCCCGTGTCGGCACTGGATGCCACGGTTCGAAACCAGATTCTCGACCTGATCATGGATATCAGGAAAAGGCGCAACCTGACGCTGATCTTTATCGGTCATGACCTCGCCGTGATGGAAGACCTAGCCGACCAATTGATCGTCATGCAACATGGCCGCATCGTTGAACAGGGCGATGCACAGGCGCTGTTCAAAGCCCCGCGCTCGCCCTATACACGGGAATTGTTGCAGGCCAGTCACTTGTCCCGGGTGCCGATACCCACCCTCCCTGACTCTGTTCACCAAACGCCGACAGTTTCAGCGAGAATGCTCAATCAGTCCTGATTGAACAGACCGGAACTCGCGTAGCGATCACCGCTGTCAGCCATACCGCTGGTGTTATGGATTTGTGAAGTCAGCAGGCATTGTCGATGCACATCACCGACTTGCCAATCTGCTCACGCGCTTCGATACGGGCATGAACCTCCTGCACGTCGTCCAGGGTGTAATGCCCTTCGATGGCGATGCTCAGGGAGCCTTCCAGGATCGCCTCGCGGATACGCTCGGCGAAACGACCCTCGTCGTAGAGCATCGCCTGATGCGCCCCGCGCTCGATGGCAATCGCACATTTCTGCGCCGTACTGCCCGTGGCAAAAACCGTTGCTCCCAGACGCCGGGCCATCTGCACCAGCAACAATGGCTGCACCAGATTCACCGGCATCGTCCCGTGGTGTTCTCGGCCAGCGACCTGGCGTCGCAACAAATGGCTGCGCGCTACGGTGCGGGCGCGGTTGTCCTACCGACCACCGTGGGCGATAACGACCCCGGGCTGCAGCGTCTGCCGGTGGACAGTGACGGGCCGGTTCGCGATCTCTGGCTGACGGTCTATCCGGATCTGCGCCGCTCGCCCTCGGTGAAAGCGGTGCTGGACTTCCTGGTGGAGTGTGTCCGGCAGGAGCCTCGTCTGCGCTGAAGCCGGAGGGCATGACCTGCCCGCCCATACCCTGTTCAGATAAGGCGCTTTGAGGGAAATAGGGGACAGACCACGAAATAGGGGACAGACCACGATAAAAGACAAAATCGTGTGCCGCCCCTGAACATGCCTAAAGACTACTTGTCCCTGAATACTCTGCTGATATGCCAATTCAATGGCGTCAACTTATCAAAAGCTCAATGTTTCAAAATACTTCATATCACTTTTGACCGCCCATCGACCACCATAATGAAAAACATACAACTAATTGATAAATATCAAAAAATCAGTTTCGCCGAATGAAAACCCTTCCCGGAATGCCAAGTCCCTTTGCTGTATATACTGTCACAGGGGCGGACAGATAAAATGAACCTTCCTGAAAACCGTCCGCCTATACCCTGCCAGGGCAAAGCGGTTTGTATCGAAACAGAAACTCACTAAATCACTCTTCTTTAGCTTATCGAGATATTATTGCCGCCTTGGAGGAAAAGGACTTCGAGTAATAGATACAATACTCGCCGGCAAGAATGCGAAGCTTTCGCATCATTCTAATTAAAACAGCCATCCGGAGCCGATCGATGATCGTGACAAGGACATCGGGCGGAATCTTTTCCAGCCCGTGGCAGCATCGTGAACTGCTGCTGTCGATGATCAAGCGGGAAATGCTGGGACGCTACAGAGGCTCGATGATGGGACTCTTGTGGTCCTTTCTCAACCCGCTATTGATGCTGGCGGTCTATACGCTGGTGTTCAGCGTGATGTTCAAGCAGAAATGGCAGGGAGGAAGCGAATCGCGGAGCGAATTCGCCCTGCTGGTATTTGCCGGCCTGCTGGTGTTCAACATCTTCTCGGAATGCGTACAGCGCGCTCCGACCCTGATTGCTGCCAACGCGAACTACGTCAAGAAGGTCATTTTCCCGCTGGAGATACTTCCCTGGGTGACCCTTGGCTCAGTGCTGTTGCATGCCATGGCAAGCTTGTCGATCTGGCTGGTTTTCCATCTGTTGTTCATCGGCCTCCCTCCTCTCACAGCCCTGCTGCTGCCCTTCGCACTGATGCCATTGGTGCTCTTTTCCATGGGCGTGTCCTGGCTGCTGGCCGCCGTGGGCGTTTATCTGCGCGATATCAGCCAGGTGGTCGGCGCCTTCACCACCGCGTTGTTGTTTGTTTCGGCGGTGTTCTATCCGATCAACGCATTACCCGAGGCGTATCGTCCGTTGCTGTTGCTCAATCCGCTGGCACTGATCATCGAACAGGTTCGTGGTGTGCTGTTCTGGGGGGTGCCAATCAAACCGTTGGACTGGGCTGCAGGCATGGTACTGGCCTGTGCGGTAGCCTGGCTGGGCTTCCGGTGTTTCCAGCGAATGCGCAAGGGATTTGCCGATGTCCTCTGAGTTCGCAGTGCAAGTGGCAGGTCTGGGCAAGTGTTTTCACATCTACGACAGGCCCCAGGACAGGTTGTGGCAAATGCTTTCCGCCCGCAAGAAACAGCGCTACCGCGAACTGTGGGCGGTCAAGGACGTCTCGCTTACCATCGAGAAGGGCGAGACCATCGGCATCATTGGCCGCAACGGCAGCGGAAAATCGACACTCCTGCAGTTGATCTGCGGCACACTCGGTGCCAGCAGCGGCACGGTTACCTGCAATGGTCGCATCGCGGCATTGCTGGAGCTGGGTTCGGGCTTCAATCCCGACTTCACGGGCCGTGAAAACGTGTTCCTCAACGGCGCCATACTGGGGCTGAGTCGTGCCGAGATCGCAAAGCGTTTCGACGACATCGCCGACTTCGCCGGCATCGGCGACTTCATCGACCAACCGACCAGGACCTACTCCAGCGGCATGCTCATGCGCCTGGCCTTCGCCGTTTCCGTATGGGTGGAGCCCGATATCCTGATCGTCGATGAAGCACTCGCGGTGGGCGATGCGTCATTCCAGTTCAAGTGCCTTCAGCGTCTCGAGGCGCTTACTCAGCGCGGCACCACGCTACTGTTCGTTTCCCACGACATGAGCATGGTCAAGCGCTTCTGCAAACGCGCGCTCTACCTACGCAATGGCCTGGTCCGGGCCAATGGCCCTCCAGAGGATGTCGCTGAGCTCTACTTGCTGGATATGCGCGATGAGCAGCGCCGCTGGGCCAGCGGGGACACGGTGATAGTGTCACCCAAGGAGCATCTGGCAAACACGGGCGGTATCGCCTTCGGCACGAATGAAGGCCGCATTCTTTCGGCGTGCTTCATCAATACCGAAGGCCTGCACTCGACCTTCATTCATGACGAGATGATCGAAGTGCGCATTGAAGCGCTGATTCATGAATCCATCACGCTGCCGAGCATCAGCCTGACCATTCAGGAAGCGCGACTGCTGGTGATCGGTGGCGCCAACCTGGCACTCGAGCCTCAGGCATCCCGTGAGGGTTGGCGCAAGGCGTCCATCACAGCGCGCTTCCCGTCGCGCTTCGCCGCCGGCCGGTACTACATCACATTGAAGCTGATGAATGGCCATACCGAGGAAACTGCGCACCTGATTGAAAAGCAGGTCGCGCTGCTGACGTTCGATACGTTGGTGGCAAACAACGCCTTCCTCGGCCTTGTCGACCTTGGAATCGAACCGCTGCCCCCCATGGCAGCCAACAGCAACGCGTCAACGCCAGAACCCGAAGCAGAACGGAGATGAAGCCCAGCGTGGAGAAAGTAATGAGCAAAGTCTGGCAAATAGCGATTCACGGCACATTCGATGTAGAGAACTACGGCGACCTGCTGTTCCCTATCATTGCCGAAGCGGAATTGTCCCGTCGCTTGGGCGCAGTACAGATGCACCGGTTCTCCTACCACGCAAAGAACGCCGCGCAATGGCCCTATGTCGTGACCTCGTTGACAGAGCTGCCAGCGATCGCCCATCGCCTGGATGCGACGCTGATTGGCGGTGGTTTTATCATTCGCTTCGATAAATTCGTTGCCGAAAACTACCTGCCCCCTGCCGCCTCCATTCATCACCCGACCGGTTACTGGCTCACCCCGGCCCTGATGGCAGTGCAACATGGCGTTCCACTGATCTGGAATGCGCCCGGCATGCATTGCAACGACGTGCCGGAGTGGGCCAGGCCGTTGTTGAAACGGGTCATAGAGCAGAGTCCTCACGTCAAGGTTCGTGACGAACTGTCGCAAGCCACCCTGCAGCAATTGACAGAACACGGGCGTGTCGAGGTGCTGCCCGATACGGCGTTCGGCTTGCCGCGACTGCTTGATCTGCAAACCCCGTCCGCCGAGTTGAGCAACCTTCGTAACCAATATGGCCTGGACAAGCCTTATCTGGTGGTCCACGCCATCGGCGGCCTGGAGAGCTTCCTCGATCTCTGGCGCAACCACAGCGCTGAACTCGTTGATCTGCACCTTCTGGTGTTACCGATCGGACCGGCTCTCGGCGACCATGAGTCTGCGCTGGGAGAGCCGCTCGACCGCTCGGTGACGTTGCCGTTCTGGCCCTCGCCGCTGCTGCTGGCCGAACTGATTGCCCACTCTGTCGGCGTGATCGGGCACAGCTATCACCTGGCAATCAGCGCAATCGCCTTCGGCCTGCCGGTGTTCTGCTCGGCAGATCTGAAAAACGGCAAATACACGGCGTTACCGGTCTACGAGCGCGTCTTCCAGGTGAGTCGTGACCTGGAGCTGGAACCACACTGGTTTGCCCAACAGATCGGCAGGCGCCCACTCTCCGCAGCCACTCGACAGGCAGCAGAGCAGTTGCACGAACACTGGGACCGGGTAGCCGAACTTGTTGTCGCCGGCCAGACCAGCAAGCCCGAGGAACTGAACCGCTTCTGGCAAGCCCTGCCGATACAACTCGAGAATTTGCAGGCGCGACAGACCGAAAGTCTGCAGGCACAGCGGATTGAGCTGGATCAAGCCAGACAACAGCTGGCGCAGGCCCCGATGTCAGACCTGCGGCGAATCTATCATCTGTTCAAGAGACTCATTGCAAGGAGCGCACAATGATCAACCTGGAAAGGATCGCCAGGCAACAACTGCAACGCCATCCGTATCACTGGGCAGAAATCGGTGGTCTTTACAGCCCTGAAGATGCCGCCGCACTGGCCGAAACCTACCCCCACGATCACTTCAAGATCGTGCAGGGTTACGGCGGCGAGAAAAACTATGAGTACGAAGCCAGGCAACTGATCGCCATGACCGATGGCGAAGTGGTCAACCCACAGGCTTTGAGCCCACAGTGGCTGCACTTCGCCCGGGACCTGCGCTCACCGGCATACCGGCAGGCGCTAGGAACGTTGACCGGGGTGGACCTGAGCCAGGCGCCCATGGAAGTCAACCTGTTCCATTACGGGCCCGGCGCCAACCTGGGCCCCCATCCCGACCTGTCCGACAAGGTGGTCACCCATATCCTCTACTTCAACGAAACCTGGGACCCCAGGTACGGTGGCTGCCTGCAGATCCTCAATTCGCGAGACCCCGACAGCGTCGTCAAGGAGATTTCCCCCCTCGTCGGCAACTCGGCGGTGCTGGTCCGCTCCGACACCTCATGGCATGCCGTATCACGGGTGATCGACAACTGCCATGTCTCCCGTCGCAGTGTCACCGTGACGTTCTATCGCCCTGGCTCGACCAGCTCCATGTGGCCCGAGGGCGACAACACACCACTGCATGACTACCCGCAACAACAGTCTGCAGCCTCAGAAAGCAGGACCGGCGCATATGGCTGAGCACGATATCCAGCCCAAGCCGACGATAAGCCCGGCGAAACGCCTGCTCGCGCACTATCGCCAGTTGCCGTTGCCCGGCCCGTTGCGCAGGTATCTGTCGGCAATCTACCGGGGCGCATTGCTCAGGCCGCTGCATCGACTGCGTCATCGACTGCAGCAACGCGACACACTCGCGCACATCAACCTCAAATCCCTGCTGGGGGAATCCCGGTATCCCGACTACATGATCTGGGGCGTCATCGACTGGAACTTTCGCCATCAGCGGCCGCAACAACTGGCGAAGATGCTGAGTGCCAGGGGGCGCCGCGTGTTTTATGTCTCCAGCACCTTGAAAGACTCAAGACAGGCCGGATTCTCCATTTCCCCCCTGAACGAGCACGGGAATCTGTTCGAAATCCAACTGCACGTCAGCAGAGCTCCGTCCATCTATTCGACCGTACCCAGCGCGGAACAGATCACCCAATTACGAAAAGGCCTCGGCAAGCTGCTGCTCTGCACCCGGCCATCCGCCGTTGTCGCACTGATCCATCATCCGTTCTGGCTTGAAGTGGCCAAGGCAACACCCAACAGTCGCCTGGTCTACGATTGCATCGATCATCACGAGGGTTTCAGCAACACCCATCCAGGGATTCTCAAGCTCGAACAGCAATTGATCCGCGAAGCACAACTGACCGTCTACACCTCAGACTGGCTTGCCCGACAATGGGATCACACCCCATCGAAGCACAGCGTGGTGGTCAGAAATGCCGCGGACTACGGGTTCTTTTCCATCCGCCCGACCTCGGTCTATCAGGATCCGGCAGGCCGCAGGATCATCGGCTACTACGGCGCGATTGCCGACTGGTTCGATACCGGACTGGTTGCGGCGGTCGCCAAGGCCTTTCCCCAGCACCTGATACTACTGATCGGTGCCGATACCGCCAATGCCCGGCGTGAGCTGCGCCAGTACCCCAACGTCAGTTTCACCGGCGAGGTACCCTACGGCGTACTTCCCGGCTACCTGCATGCCATGGACGTCTGTCTCCTGCCCTTCCGGATAACACCGCTGACACTCGCCACCAACCCGGTGAAAGTCTACGAATACCTCAGTGCCGGCAAACCAGTGGTCGCCGTCGACCTGCCCGAGATCGAGCAGTTCGGCTCCCTGGTCCATCGTGCACGAAACGAAGATGAGTTCATTGCCAGCATCGCCCTGGGGCTGGCGGAGCAACCCGGCGAGCAAGGCCGCCAACGCCGGGCGTTCGCGGCCGAACAATCCTGGGCACAGCGCATTGACACCTTGCTTGGTGCGACCGAGGGCCAAAGGACGGCGAACGAGATCAGCGTGATTGTCGTGACCTACAACAATCTGGCCCTCACCCGGGAATGCCTGGCCAGCCTGATCGTCGATGGGCGAGGTAGCGAACTGGAAATCATCGTGGTCGACAACGGCTCCCACGACGGGACGCCGGAGTTTCTCCGGCAATGGGCCAAGGACAACGGGCAGCGGGTCATTCTCAACGCAACCAACCTCGGTTTCTCCGCGGCCAATAACCAGGGCCTCGCCGCCGCGACGGGGGACTACCTGGTACTGCTCAACAACGATACCCAGGTCACGCCCGGCTGGGCGGATACGCTGCGCAAGCACCTGGACCGCAACCCCGGTATCGGCCTGATCGGTCCCGTGACCAACAACATCGGTAACCAGGCCAGGATCGACATCGAGTACTCGCTGCCGGACATGGCCCGACAGGCCTGCCTGCATACCTACAAGCACCTCGGTGAATGGTTCCGCCTGCCGACAGTGGCATTCTTCTGCGTCATGCTGCGACGCAGCACCTATGCTCAGGTCGGCCCTCTGGATGAAGCCTTCGGCTGTGGTTTCTTCGAGGACGACGACTACTGCCGTCGCGTTGAGCAAATCGGCCTGTTCAATGCCTGTGCCCGCGATGTCTTCGTTCACCATCACCTGTCGGCCAGCTTCAACCTGATGGACGCGAAGGAGCGCACGGCCCTGTTCGAACGAAACAAGGCTATTTACGAAAGCAAGTGGGGAAAGTGGATCCCCCATAGCCATGGATGACATCAGATGAGTCAACGCAAGATAGTCGTCGTGGTGGGCACACGGCCGGAAGCGATCAAGATGGCGCCGGTCATCCATGCCCTCAGGCGCTCGAAGCAGTTCGCCTGCCAGGTGGTCGCCACGGCCCAGCACCGCGAGCTCATGGATCAGGCACTGTGGGAGTTCGACATAGAACCGGATCTGGATCTGGACATGATGCGGGCGAACCAGTCACTTTCCGAATTGACCAGCCGTCTGCTCACCGCCTTTGAACAGACCCTTCTCGAATCGCGTCCAGATGCAGTACTGGCGCAGGGCGATACCACTACCGTGCTCGCTGTCGCGCTGTCGTGCTTCTACCAGCAGATACCCTTCGGCCATGTAGAGGCAGGCTTGCGCACGGGCGACATCGCCAATCCGTTTCCAGAGGAACTGAACCGGACAGTGGCCAGCAGAATCGCCAAATGGCACTTCGCGCCCACCCAGAAAGCCCGCCACAACCTGCTGCGCGAAGGTATTGCCGAGCAAGCCATTCATGTCACCGGCAATACCGTGATAGATGCCCTGCTGCACAGCCTCGAACGGCCCCATGAAGCCGACGAGGCAAGCGGCGACGGCCAGCGTGTGCTGCTGGTGACCCTGCACCGCCGGGAAAGCTTCGGCGTGCCGCTGCTCAGCATCTGCACGGCCATTCGCAGCCTGGTGGAGCGTAACGACGATATCCGGGTGATTTTCCCCGTGCATCCCAACCCCAACGTGAAAGGACCGGTGGAGGCTGCGTTGGGCGGGCATCCGCGTATTGAGCTTTGCCCCCCGCGGGGTTATCACCGGTTCATACGAATGATGAAAAGTGCCTATCTGGTGTTGAGCGATTCCGGCGGGATCCAGGAGGAAGCGCCCGCGCTGGGTATTCCCGTCCTCGTGCTGCGCAATGAGACAGAACGCCAGGAAGCGATCGAACACGGCATGGTGAAGCTGGTCGGTACGGGCAGCGACGACATCGTGCAGGCGGTGCAGCAGTTGCTGGATGACGCCAACCACTATGCCGGAATGATCAGGCAGGAGTCGCCTTATGGCGATGGCAACGCCGCAGAGCGGATAGTCCAGATACTGGCGGAGTACTTTTCGACATGCGCCTGATCTATCTCTCACCGATGCCCTGGCACAGCTTCAGCCAACGTTCCCATGAGCTGGTGCGCTGCTTCCATGAAAAAACCGACGAGCCGGTGCTCTGGATAGAGCCTTATCCCACCCGTTTTCCGGCACTCGGTGACCTGCGCCAGTTGCGCCTGGCATCGGCAGGCGCAACACACCCACGCCCGACCTATCCCGAGACGCCTTCCTGGCTGACCGTTCTCCAGCCTCGCGCCCTGCCGATAGAACCCATTCCCGGTTCGGGATGGATCAATCGTCCCCTGTGGCAGCCCATTATTGTCCAGGCTCGCCGCTTCGCTCGACACCCCACGTTACTGGGTATCGGAAAGCCTTCGAGCCTGGCATCCAGGCTGCTGCGGGAACCGATCTTCGAAGCAAGCTTCTATGACGCCATGGATAATTTTTCCGAGTTCTACCAGGGTCTTTCGCGCAAGGCCATGGAGCGCCGCCAGCAGTCGACGGCCCGGGCAGTCTCGATGGTACTGACCTCTTCGTCGGCGCTACAGGCGCAGATGTCGGCGCTGTCAGGCAACGTCAAACTCCTCGGCAACGCTTGCGCTACCGAACGTCTTCCGCAGAGACGGGAGAAACGCAGTACCCGCCTGGACAACCCGGTCCTCGGCTATGTAGGCACCATCGCCAAGTGGTTTGCCTGGGAAATAGTGGTGGCATTGGCCAAGGCCTACCCCCACGCCGAAATACGCCTGATCGGCCCGTTGCACACCCGCCTACCTGCGCACCTGCCCAGCAATATCCATGTCAGTGGCGAGGTCTCCCATGAGGAAGCGATGAAGGCCATGGCCGACTTCGACATCGGCCTGATCCCATTCAAGTGCGATGCCCTGACGCGGTTCGTAGACCCTATCAAGTACTACGAGTACCGCGCACTGGGCTTGCCGGTAATCAGTACGGCTTTCGGAGAGATGGTTGGCAGGGACGCTTATCCAGGCACCTTTCTGCTGGGCGGACCGGAAGACATACGCCATGCCATGGATCAGGCCCTGAGCTTCGATGAACCGGAAGAACACACCCGGCGTTTTCGCTGCGACAACTCATGGAGAGCACGTTTCTCCGTGGCCATACCATGAGTGATCGGGCTCATGGATCGCCGGGGCCCGCGTTGCAAGGCACTGCCAGCTGGTGGTCACGCCCTTGTCTGAAGACAAGCGCGACCAATGGAGTAACGATATTGAATGCAATGGAACGACCCACCGCTGATGAACGGTCCCAGTCTCCGTTACCTGGCGAGTGTGACGTGATCATCGTCAATTACAACGCAGGTGGACTATTGGCTGCATGTGTCGATTCGGCATTTGCCGCCGGCGCTTGCAGAGTCATCGTGGTGGATAACGGCTCCCACGATGATAGCTTGATGACGCTGGAGAGCTCTCGCGCCTCTGGCAACGCGCTGCAGATCCTGCGTAACACAGCCAATCTCGGCTTCGCCGTGGCGTGCAACCAGGGGGCCAGACTGTCAACTGCGCCCAATTTATTGTTCCTGAATCCGGACGCCGTACTGGCCGTTGATGCCATGGGCCGCCTGCTACTGGCGCTGCACCGCTCACCGGAGATCGGTGTGGTTGGAGGTTTCCTGTGCAATCCGGACGGTACCGAACAAGCCGGTGGACGCCGAGTGTTTCCGACACCCAAACGGGCTTTCATGCGAGCCTTCGGACTTTCACGGTTCACGCGTTTTTTCCCAGCGGTGTTTGCCGACTTTTTACTGCACAAGGAACCTTTACCGACCGCGCCGATTGTCGTCGAAGCCATTTCCGGGGCTTGCATGCTGGTCAAGCGCGAAGCTATCGAGAACGTCGGGCTCTGGGATGAGGACTACTTTCTGCATTGCGAAGATCTGGACTGGTGCATGCGCTTTCGCCAGGCGGGCTGGAGTATTCTATTCGTGCCGGATGCACGGATAACCCATGTGTTCGGTGGCTGCAGTCGTGACCGTCCCTATTTCGTCGAGTGGCACAAACACCGTGGGATCCTGCATTTCTACCGGAAATTTTTCCGTCAGCGATATTCCGTCTTCCTGTGGATCGTCGTGGTCATTGGGGTCTGGTTTCGATTCAGCCTGATGGTCCTGCGTCACGCCGTTATCCGGTTGTCGAATACATTGACCCTGCGAAAAGAGACCTGAATTGCGCATAGGCATATTGGGCGGTTCCAGCTTCCTGGGCGAGCACCTGCTACCGTCTCTGATGCAGGCGGGCCATCAGACAACCGCATTCACCCGGCGCAGCGCCAATGCCTCCCGCCCAGGTGTCAGCTGGCAAAATATCGGCGACTGGCATGGACTCGCACTGGATACCTTCCTATCACTGGCACCCATCTGGGTTGTACCGGAGTATCTGGATCGTATCGCCAACACCGGCGTCCAGCGTGTGGTCGTCTTGTCTTCCACCAGCCGCTTTACCAAGGAAGCATCGCCAGACGCCGGGGAAAGACAATTGGCGTTGCGCCTGAAAGATGCGGAAGAACAGTTCGTGAAGTGGGCGCTCGAACGGAAAATCCAGTGGGTGATCCTGCGACCGACAATGATCTACGGATTTGCTCGCGACCAGAACATTACCGAGATTGCCCGCTTCATTCGACGTTTCGGATTCTTCCCGTTGATCGGTGGCAGCACCGGATTACGCCAGCCGGTACATGCCGAGGATGTTGTCCGGGCGTGTCTGTCAGCCATGACCCTTCCCGACCTGAACAGTGGTGCCTACAACCTGTCCGGGGCAGAAACCTTGCCTTATCACACGATGGTGAGCCGCCTGTTCCAGGCCCTGGGGCGCCCGGAACATACGCTGGCGCTATCTACCAGGACATTGGCCACACTGGTTTCGCTCATGCGCTGCCTGCCACGCTACCGGCATCTTTCAAGTGCCTTGGTGGAGCGCATGAACCAGGATCTGGTCTTCGACCATTCGGATGCCCGTGACCGACTCGGTTTCTCCCCCCGGCCCTTTGAGTTGACGCGTGAAGACGTGCCCGGGCGTTGAACCCTGGAGTCACAGAAACGCCCGTGCCTGCGTCGACGGCGTGCTATGCAGCAACCGGGACGCAACAACCCCTCACAACGCCGACGCAACCCTCGCCGAGGTTCGCTGTATCGCTTGCGGCGGTTGCCCGAATGCCCGAGAAATGCCTGGCGCATGCGTTCCCGGTCACCTAACCCGGTTTCGCGGGCAATGACTTCTATCGGGTGCAACGTTGTCTCCATCAACAGTCGTGCAGCCTCGACGCGCAGACGCTCGATGGCCTTGGCCGGCGACTGGCCGGTCTCCTCGCGAAACACCCGACTGAATTGACGCGGGCTCAGTCGCGCCGCTTCGGCCAGGGTCTCGACGGACAGGACGCCGCCGAGGTTTTCCCTCGCGTAGGCTAGCGCCATTTGCACACGTCGCCGCGCGCTCGCGCCAAGGTTCGCCAACGCCCGGCCTGCTCCGCGTTATGGCGTGGCGCCTGAGCAGGCCTGACAACCCAACAGACTCGTAGCGTTGCTAGAGCAGGATCTCGATATCCGCGGTGGCAAACGCCACGCAGGAATAGAACCAGTCGAAATCCCGGTCGGACTTGCGCAGGTGCGCCTCCCGGGGGTTGAACACCGACCCGGAAACCAGCTTGATCCGGCACAGGCTGCACTCACCGGAACGGCAGGCGTTCTCGGCGAAATAGCCGTTGCGCTCCAGGGCATTGAGCAACGGCTCCCCCACCCGGCTCTTGAAAGCGCCACGGCCTTGTACGGTCACCGTCACTTCATCGTCCAGGGCAACGCCTTGCGGCCAGCCGGGCTGCTCCTCCGGGGCATTCGGCGCACCGTTGGCCTCGACCCGGATGCGTCGACGCTTGACGTCCAGCGCCGTGAGCAGCGCGATGCAGTGGTCGTTGAACGGTGTCGGACCACAGATGTAGAACATCTTGTCGCCGACGTCACCCAGCAGGTCCTGTAGCAGCGCCTGACTCAATCGACCCCTATGCCCCTGATAATCGGCAGGCGGGCGGGAGATCACGTGCGTGAGCGTGAAGTTTCCGTGCTTCCGGGCCAGAGCGCGAAACGCCTCGTCGAAAATCACGTCGTCGAGATGGCTGTTTACGTAGATGAGATGGAAGCGGTACGCCAGACCACGATCGAGCAGATCCTCCAGGATGCTGCGGGCGGGTGCGGAGCCGGAACCGCCGGCGAGGAATACCAGATCGTCGCCATGGTAAAGCGGGTTGTGATGGAAAGTCCCCATGGGGCCGGAGCTGAGCAACCGCTGGCCCACCACCACCCGGTCCAACAGGTAATGGGAGACATAGCCATCCCGCGCACGCTTCACCGTCAGGTCGTAGTAACCCGGCTGCGAAGGTGACGAGGAAATCGCGTAGGGCCGGGCCGTCGCGACGCCGTCGATGTCCACGAACAGGTTGATGTACTGCCCGGCCAGGAACGGCGGCAACGCCTTGCGATCGGCGGCGACCACCCGCAGCGTGCGGGTGCTGGCGGTTTCCTCGATGATCTCGGCGACTTCCAGTTGCAGGCGTTTCGGATGCAGCTGGACGACCATGCCGCCGACCTCGCCCCTGACTTCGTGAAAGTCGGTCCCGGTCTGCTCCAGGGTCTGCTTGGCCTGCCGGGCCTCGCGGTAGCCGGCGACCAGGTCCATCAGGTTCTGCTCAGGCATGCTGCACCTCCTTGACTTTCAACTGTTTGAGCACCGCCCTGGCGGTGGACTCGCCCGCCAGGTAAGTCGGTTGGAAACCGCCCATGGAGGTCCACGATCCGGCGATATAGAGCCCAGGCACCGCATCCAGGCGCTCGCGCAGCAGCGGCGAATCCTGGATGCTCTGCTGGAAGCCGTAGATGGCGCCGCCAGGAGTGTTCAGGTAACGCATCATGGTCAGCGGCGTGGCCACTTCTACTTCCTCGATGTACTGGCGCACCTTCGGGTAGACCTTCTCGATCACGCCGATCAGCTTCTCGGCAAATTCAAACTTGGTCTGCGCATAACGCTCCGGCGGTACCGACTTCCACACCTCGCCGTATTGCAGGCACACCAGCACCACCTGGCTTTTTCCGGCGGGCGCGGCGTCGGGGTCTTCGAAGTTGTAGCACGTGAGCATGCCGCCCAACGGCGGTTCCAGGCTGCCCATGCGCTGGTGGATCGCCTCCTCGTCCAGCGTTTCGTAGATAAAGCTGGAGGCGGTCTGCACACCCAGTTCCTCGGGCGTGCAGTCAAGCCCCAGATAGATCACGAAGGCGGAAGTACCCATGCGCCGGGAGCGGAAATCCTGCTGGACGCTCGGTGGTGGCTCGTCGAGATCCAGCAGTTCGTGGAAGGTCACCAGCGGGCTGGCGTTGGACACCACGGCAGCGCAGGTGACGGTTTCGCCACCCTCCAGGCGCACACCCCGGACCCGCCCCTCAGCGGTGATGATCCGTTCCACGGCGCAGTTGAAGCGCACTTCCCCGCCCGCTTCGAGGAACGACTCCACCAGCGCGCTGGACATCGCCTGGGAGCCGCCCTTGATATGCCAGGGCTTGAACACCGCATAGGCGTAGATCATCGCCGCCACATCGGAAAACGGCAGCATGCTCGGCGGTACGCCGAGGTAGAGCCAGTAGGTCGCCAGAACGCTCTTGAGCCTGGCGTCGTCGAAGAACTCGTCGAGCACCTCCTTCAGCGGCCGGAAGCCGTACTCGACGAAGTACGGGCACATCGACTTGAGCGCCGCCTCACTGTTGGAGCGGCGTGCCTGGGGCAAGGTGGTGAAGCTTTCCAGGGTGACCTTTTCGCAAACCACCAGGAACCGCTCGATGGCCTCGCTCTCGGCCGGGAACAACTGCTGCAGCGTGCGCCGTATACCGGACCAGCTCGCCGGCAGGGTGATATCGATTTCCCCGGGAACCACCAGCCGGTATAGCGCGTGCTCCTGCACGAATGCCACCTTGTCCATCACCCCCAGCTTCTCGAACAGCTGGCGCATGATGAACGGCTTGTCTTCGGTACCCAGGCCACTGAGCTGGTGCAAGGCCACCTCGAACTCGAAGTCACCGCGCACAAAGGACGTCGCGCAGCCACCGGGAATGTTGTGGCGTTCGAGCAACAGCGTCCGGCAACCGCCACGCTGCAAGGCCGTCGCCGCCGTCAATCCGGCATTGCCGGCGCCGATTACCACGGCGTCATAGTGCTTCATGATTCACCTCTAACTTATCACCGATAAGATTCAGTCAGAAAAACCGGCCTGTAGCCCAGGCTCCCTGCCCGTATGCCGCCCTTTTCAGGCGACTACCCGAGAGCTTCCCCCTCCGGCCTTTCCATGGAGCGAAAGTTAAGGACATATCTTTACACTGTCAAGATGCTTCCCCATGTTAGGATTTCAGCCTGTTCCATGCCCTGATGACGCACCCGCACCGATGACCAAGACACCTCCCCGTACACGCGAAACCTACCATGTGGGCAATCTGGCTCCGCAGTTGCTGGCCACTGCGCGGGAGATGCTCGAAGAAGTGGGACCGACCAGGCTGTCGCTCAGGGCGGTATCGGAAAGGGTCGGCGTGAGCGCCACCGCGGCTTATCACCACTACGCCAATCGCGGCGAACTGATCGGTCACCTGGCGGCCCAGGGCTTCCACGAACTGGGCCGTACATTGGTCATCAAGGATGCGCAGAGCGCCGGCAAGCAACGGCTGCGCAACGCTACCCTGGCCTACTTCGGTTTCGCCCGGAAAAATCCGGCGCTCTACCAACTGATGTTCGGTCCTGAGTTCGCCGACGGCGGGATGATCCCGCAACTGCGCAGCGCGCGCGAGGAGGCCTTCGGTGAACTCAAGCGCATCATCGCCGAACTGCTCGGTTGCGAGATCGACAGCGCCGAGGTCCGTCGGGCATCTCTCTCCAGTTGGTCATACATCCATGGCCTGGCCTCGCTGGTCATCCACAACGTCCTGCACTTCCCCGCCGGTACTACCGACGAGCGTTTTGTCGACAGCACGCTGCAAGGATTCGAGCAGCTGTTCCAAGTCGGACAGGACTCCTGATTGCCAGCGCATCCCACGCGCCCGATTCCGGCGGTGCCCGTCTAATAGGCCTCACGGGGAATCATGGAAATGAATTCCGACTTGAAGATGCCTTCCATGACTCGCATGAAGTCCGCCGTCAACTGCGAGCGTTGCTGGTGGCTGGGGAACACCATGGAAATCTCGAAGGGAATGTCCTGATCGAGCTTTCTGAAGGTAATGCCCGGGTACTTCGAGTAGGACGCCGTAAACGGATCGCAGATCGTCAGCCCGAGCCCTCCCGAAACCATGCCGCACGCCGCGTGGGCCGCCGTGGTTTCCACCGAGGAAATACCTGTAACGCCCCGAGCCTCCAATGCCGAGGTAATGCGCCGCTGCAACGGATTGTTGGTATTGAGCGTAATCAGCCGCCGCTCGTGCAAGTCATCAAGGGTGACGACCTCTTTAGCGGCCAGTGCATCGTCGACCGGCATCACACACACCGCGCTGATGGGAGGCAGGGGCACCACCTGGATCCCGGGATACTCTCCCGAAAGGATCTGCACGAAACCGATATCGATCTGGTTCGCCGATGTCAGCTCCAGGATGCCCGGAGAATTGCGCACATCCAGGGAGGTTCTGACCTCGGGGTGCCTGCGAGTAAAACGGCACACACCTTCGGCCACGACACTCAGGCCCAGGGTGCTCATCGAAGCGATTCTCAACGTGCCGGTACGCAGCGTTGCCAGGTCCTCGGCAACACGCTCGATTCGCTCGATACCTTGATAGAACTTGTCGACTTCACCATACAGGACCTGCGCTTCCGCGCCGGGAATGAGGCGATTGCCTTCGCGACGAAACAGTCGAAGAGAAAGTGCCGACTCAAGATCGCGGATAAGCCTGCTGACAGCCGGCTGAGTTATCTGTAGTGCTTCCGCCGCGATGGTCATGCTACCGGTGAGCATAACTGTTCGAAAGGCTTCCAATTGGCGGGGATTCAATTTCATTGCAGCTCTCGTCCGAATGTAGGAAGTCGCTATTCAACCAGCGTATAACATTTTGTTATGTGCGTCCAACATGCTACCGGTTTGCCATAATTGTATGACAGGGCGATGATTCAGTTGCGTAGTTTTACCTGACAGTAGCGCCCCGCAATATAACTTCAGGGCAACACTGACGTAAAATAAAAAGAGGATCACTCGTGCTGAACTACACCCTACGCAGGTTATTACTCCTGCTACCGATGCTATTGGGAGTATCCATCGTGATATTCCTGGTGATGCACTTCATTCCGGGCGATCCGGCGCAACTTGCCGCCGGACCTGACGCAACGGAAGCAGATATAGCACAGATACGGAAGAACTACGGACTCGATCAACCACTCGCCGTTCAATACATCATTTATGTAAAGAAAATTGCCAGTGGTGACTTCGGAGAATCATTCCAGACATTTACCCCGGTACTGGAAAGTATTGCCCGGACGCTACCCGCCACTATCGAACTTACCGCGGCGGGCATGCTGCTTGCCGTGCTCATCGGCATCCCGCTGGGCATTGTCGCCGCCCTCAAGCCCAGGAGCTTCCTTGACAGCTCACTGACCACGGTTGCAGTCCTTGGCATCTCAATACCCGGCTTCTTCCTCGGGCTCATATTGATGCTGATATTTTCGGCAAACCTGGGCTGGCTCCCGCCCACCGGCAGAGGTGGACTACAGCACCTGATACTGCCCGCCTTCACTCTTGGCCTGCCTTACGTTGCAACATTTTCGAGACTGGCACGATCGACAATGATGGATGTATTGAAGGAGGACTATATTCGTACGGCTTACGCCAAAGGCGTGCCCGGCTACAAAGTCATTCTCAAACATGCACTTTCCAATGCCGCCATCCCTCTTGTAACAGTCTTCGGCATGGACTTCGGTCGCTTGCTAGGGGGCGCCGTTATTGTCGAAACCGTATTTGCCTGGCCTGGCATGGGGCGACTTCTTATTGATGCAATCATGGCCCGGGATATCTATGTTGTCCAAGGCACGGTCATCGTCTTTGCGGCCGCGGTAGTTATCATCAACCTGATTGTGGACCTTGTATATGGCATCCTCGACCCTCGCATCACCTACAACTGAGGCTGATATGTCAGTAGCGAAAAAACGCCGGCCGGACTTTGTCAGCTTCCTTGTTTCCAATAAACGCTGGTTCGCACTGGGAGCATTTATTGTCATCCTGGCAATGGTGATCGCCGCAATAGGCGCACCTTTGTTTTTTGACTGGGATTCGGTAACCAGGATCAATCTGTCCAGATCACTTATCAGTCCTGGAACCGACTCTTTTCTCGGCACCGATCAACTCGGCCGGGACTTGCTCGGGCGAGTCTTGTGGGGGGCACGCATCACTCTGACGGTAGCGGTTTCAAGTGTTGGCATTGCGATGGTTATCGGCATCGCGGCAGGCGCATTTTGTGGGTATTACAACAACGCTGTCGCCAGCCTCGTCATGCGGATCATGGACTCCATGATCGCATTCCCCAGGACACTGGTTGCAATCCTGGTCATTACCGTGGCGGGCAACAGCATATTGAGCCTGACCCTGGCCATTGCCATTTCCAGCATTCCCATCTACGTGCGCTTTTTTGCCGGACCGGTGATGGCCTTGAGAAACCGCGAGTTTGTACTGGCCTCGAAATCCATCGGTGTCGGCGATCTGCGCCTGCTGCGGGTGCATATCCTGCCAAACATCGGTTCGCTGGTCATCATCCAGGCCACCGTATCGCTGGCAGAAGCCATCCTCATTGGTTCCGGGCTCAGCTTCCTGGGCCTTGGCCCGCCCCCGCCAACGCCGGAATGGGGTTCGATGATCGCCGAGTCACGGCCTTTGCTGACAACACATCCCTATGTGCTGTTCGCCCCCGGGCTCGCCCTGGTCCTGACAATACTGAGTTTCAACATTGTTGGCGATGCACTGCGCGACTACATAGACCCGAAATCGCGTAACGCTTAAACGAGATCGGCACGGCATGGCATGGCATGGCCGTCATGAATTTCCACAAGAATTATCCAGCGAGAAAGATTATGCGTCGCTTGAATCGCCTGACAGTATTCATACGCGGTTTTGCTGTTCTGGGCTTCATCGGATTGTCGACAGGTTTGCCGTCCGTTGCCAGCGCCAAGGAAATAGGACAGCTGACCTTCGTGCAGGGATCGGATATCGACACCCTGGACCCCGCTATTTCCCGTAGCGTGCCGTCGCTCAATGTGATTGATCATCTGTTTAATCGCTTGATCGCCTGGAACGGCCAGGACCGTACCCGCTTCATACCTGATCTGGCAGAGTCATGGTCCAGGTCCGAAGATGGTAAACAATGGACATTCGTGCTGAAACAGGGCGTGAAGTTTCACGACGGCACGGACTTCAATGCGGATGCCGTGAAATTCAACCTGGACAGGATTCGCGACCCCAAGCTGGGTTCTCCGCATCGCTCCTACTATGCGGACATTCTGTCGGTAGAGGCGGTATCGCCGTACCAGGTAAGGATCACCACAAAAAGCCCTTCGCCAACCATGCTGGAACTGCTGGCGAAACAATCATCGTCGATCAATAGCCCGGCAGCAGTTGCAAAATACGGGCGGGCCTATGGGCATCATCCAGTCGGTACTGGCCCTTATGTTTTCGACAGTTGGATACCCAATGACCAGGCAGTTATTGAAAAGAACATCGCCTTTTATGGCGAAAGCGCAAAACCATCGAAAATAGTATTCCGTCCGGTGCGGGAAGACTCCTCACGCGTCATTGAGTTGCGGACCCGAAATGCCGATATCGCGGCAAATTTGTCACCGGAAGCCGCTATCGAACTCAAGGAGCTCAACAAGTCGACATTGCTGCGAATACCCAGCACCTTCCAGGTATTCTTTGAAATGAACCTGACGAAGCCGCCATTCGATGATCCGCGTATCCGCCGCGCTGTCAGCATGGCCATTGATCGTCAGGCGCTGGTCGATAAAGTGCTGCTTGGATATGGCAAGGTTCCTACCGGTCCCTTTCCAGAAGGTACGCAGGCACGACGTGCCTTTGCGCCGGTGAAATACGACCCGGAGGCTGCCAGGAAGATTATCAATGAAGTCTATCCCGGTGGTTATCCGGGCACCATTGTCATGTGGACTCCGGCGGGCCGTTATACCAAGGACCGTCAGGTCGCCGAAGTTGTTCAAGGCTATCTCAATGCAGTCGGGCTCAAGACCGAGTTCAAGGTGTGGGAATGGGCCACGTATCAAAAGAACCTGTATCGGCCCGACTTAGACAAAAACACGGGCAAAGGCACCGGCAAAGGTAGCAATGAGGCAAACATGTGGTTACTGGGCACCGGTATTTCCGATGCCGATATCCGCCTGCGGCGCAAGTTGTCCAGCGGTGACCCACAAAACCTTACGGGCTACAGCGACCCCCATGTAGACAAACTTCTCCAACTGGCTTCCCGCGAGCTGGATCCGAACAAACGCATGTCCTATTACGGCCAGATACAACAGATTCTCTGGGAACAGGATCCGGACAATCTGCCGCTCTTTGACCAGGAGCAGATTATCGGCGTGCGTAAAGACTTGAGTGGCCTGGATGTTGATTACGAAGGGACCATTGACTTCAAGCGTGTAGAACTTATTGAACGGTGATTTGAAATGTCCATTGCACATGACAACGAAAGTTTATTGACCGACGCCCGTCTGAGCGCACCCGCGGCCGAACGCATGGTCAAGCATCACGATATTCCGGCGCTGGAAACCGAGAAGCGCCAATACCATGAGTTTGTCGAGGTCGACCTGGCGCACACCGTGATGCTGGTAGAGCGGGAGATTCTCACCAAGCCGGTGGGCCAGGCCATCCTGGCAGAGCTGCGCCAGATACGGGACCTGTCACCGGCGGACTTTCCATTCGATGTGAAGAAAGGCAGCTTTCTGCTTCAAGTCGAATCCTACCTGTTCTCCAGGATCGGCGAAGACTCGGCCGGACAGATGCACACCGGCCGCAGCCGTATCGACCAGGGGGCGACGGTACGACGCCTGTACGATCGCAAGCGCATTCTGGCCGTGCTGGATCGTATCAATGAGTTCCAGGTGGCACTGATCCAGAAGGCCGCGCAGCATTGCGACACGATCATGCCCGGCTACACCCATATGCAGCATGCCCAGCCCTGGGTCTTCGGCCACTACCTGCTGAGCTTCACCTCAAGACTGCACGACAGCTTCAGCCGCCTGAGCAATGCCTACGGCCGGGTCAATCGCAACCCGCTTGGCGCCGTGGGCCTGGCCGGTACCTCCTGGCCCCTGGACCGTGCCCGCACCACGCACCTGCTGGGTTTCGACAGCCTGGTCGAGAACTCCAAACTGGGCCGGGAAGCCTGGTACGCGGCGGAGACCATCGGGGCCTTGTCATTTGTCATGGCCGATCTCAACGACCTCGCCACCGACCTGCATATCTGGTCGAGCGTCGAGTTCGCCACTGTCGAGAGCGATGACGGCTACTGTGGGACCAGCAGCATTTTCCCGCAGAAGAAAAACCCCAGTGGCCTGGAAACCATCAAGAAGGCCGCGGGTGGTTCGGTGACCTGGCTCAGCACGGCACTGGCCACGTTCAGGTCCGAAGGAACCGGCGACCAGGCCATGCGTGACCTGCCGTTGATTCATGACGCCCTGGAAATCACCGAAGGCATGCTGGATCTGTTTACCGGCATCATCGAAACCCTGGTGGTGCATGAGGACCGGATGGCAACCCTGCTCTCCGGGAGCTGGTGCACGGCCAGCAACCTCGCCGATGTGATCGTTCGAGAGCGAGGCATATCCTTCCGCCAGGTCCACCATGTCGTGGCGCGCCTGGTCCGTAACTGCCTGCTCGCCGGTGTATCGCCCGCCATGGTAACGAGTGCGGCGCTGAACCAGGCCGCGATGGAAACCATCGGTTCACCGCTGCAGTACACCGATGCCCAGGTTCGCGACGCCTTGAACCCACGCCGTTTCGTTGAAACCCGTGTTTCCGCGGGCGGGGTCGGTCCGGACGAGGTCAAGCGCCTGCTGGCGATCGCCAGGGATGAACTCGAGCAGGACCGCGAGTGGGTGACCGGGAACAAGCTGAAGCTCGCCAGCTCCCGCGCGGACCTGGATGCCGCCATCGCGCGGATCGTCGATTGAAGGAGCGTCCCATGAACGAGAATCTGGTAGCCCGTGTCGAAAACCTCAGCGTCGCGTTCGGCCCCAGCGCAAGCGCATCGCCCGTGGTACGGGACGTGTCCTTCGAGGTGCTGCGCGGCCAGACGCTGGCGATCGTCGGCGAGTCCGGCTCCGGCAAATCCGTGACCTCGATGGCCATGATGGGTCTGATCAGGCGGGCCGGAGGCAGGATTGTCTCCGGCTCGATGCACCTGCAGACCCGCGGCAACGAAGTGATCGACCTGGTCACCGCCCCCGAGTCCGTCATGCGCCAACACAGGGGATCGTCCATGTCGATGATCTTCCAGGAACCCATGACCTCGCTGAATCCGGTGTTCAAGATCAGCTCGCAGCTCATCGAAACCATCGTCCTGCACAGGCACTGCAATCGCTCGGAAGCTGAAGCCCAGGCACTGCGCATGCTGGACCTGGTACGTATTCCCGATGCGAAGCAGATCATGAATCGCTATCCCCACGAGCTTTCCGGCGGGATGCGACAGCGGATCATGATTGCCATGTCGCTGGTCTGTGAGCCGACGTTGCTTATTGCCGATGAGCCGACCACCGCGCTGGACGTCACCGTCCAGGCGCAGATTCTGCGCATCATCAAGGAGCTGCAAGGCAGCCTGGCCATGGGCGTGATCTTTATCACCCACGACATGGGGGTCGTGGCAGAGGTCGCCGACCAGGTGATGGTGATGAAAAAAGGCGAAACCGTCGAACACGGTCCGGCCAGGGCGGTTCTGCAGGCGCCCCGGCAAGCCTATACACGAGCGCTGCTGGCCGCCGTGCCGAGAATCGGCGCCATGAACGGCACGCAGTTGCCGGCGAAATTCCCGCTTATCGATGATCAGGCCGGCGCGCGCCCCTCGGCATCCGAGCCAACCCGTGACATTGCGCCAGACTACGAAAGCCCGCCCCTGCTCAGCGTCAAGTCGTTGTCCATCCGCTATGACCTCAAGGGCGGCCTGCTCGGAAAAGTCAGGCGTCGCGTGCATGCCGTCGAAGCCATTGACTTCGACATCTATGCAGGCGAAACACTGGCGCTGGTCGGTGAATCCGGCTGCGGCAAATCGACCAGCGCCCGGGCGATTGCCGGCCTCATGCCGATCCAGGGCGGCGACATCGTCTTCGGCGGCAAGCACCTGGCCTCGTTGAACAGCAACGGCCTGAAAACCCTGCGCCGGGACATTCAAATGGTCTTTCAAGACCCCTATGCCTCCCTGAATCCGCGCCTGACAATCGAAAAGAGCCTGCTGGAGCCGCTGCATGTCCATGGCATTGCCCGGGGCGCGGAGGCCCGCCGGCAGGTTCGCAACCTGCTCGAACGGGTCGGGCTGCCGGCTGAGTATGCCGAGCGCTATCCCCACGAGTTTTCCGGAGGGCAGCGCCAGCGGATCTGTATCGCCCGCGCCCTGACACTCTCGCCCAAGCTGATCATCGCCGATGAAGCGGTATCGGCGCTGGATGTCTCGATCCAGGCCCAGGTCATCAACCTGCTGCAGGATCTGCAGCGGGACATGGGGATTTCGTTCCTGTTCATCTCCCATGATCTGGCGGTGGTCGAGCGCGTCAGTCACAGGGTGGGGGTGATGTACCACGGCCGCATCGTCGAGATCGGCCCGCGTCGTTCGGTCTTCGAGAATCCGCACCACGCCTACACCCAGAGGTTGTTGAGCGCAGTGCCCTCGGCTGACCTGGATGTGCCCAGGAAACCGTTCAACCTGATGGAGGAAACGGTGCCCAGCAGGATCTATGCTGTCGATTACCAGGCGCCGGGCATGGACTACCGGGAAGTAGCGCCCGGCCATTTTGTCGCCTCGTCCGCCCTCATGTAGTCCGGCACTGTACCCGAGGCTCAAAAAGCCGCCTGCAGCCACTCACTGAAGCCTCGGGTCAACGAACTCTTCTCACTGTCGCGATGAATCAGGCAGACCCAGCTGGGCCCCGCAACAGTCTGCTGGCTCAGCGGCGTCAGCAGGCCATTGGCCCGCGCATTGGCCGCCAGCAACTGACTGACCAGGGCAATGCCATTGCCCGCGCACGCCGCATCGAGCAGCAGCCCCGGATCGGAAAAGTTCAACCCGCTGCTGCGCTGGCCGACGTGCTCGCCGCCCTGCACCACCCAATGGCTCCAGTCCATTTCCCGCTCGCCATGCAAGGTGGTGCGCTGCGTCACGGGCAACGCGAGCACATCAGGGTGGCAAGCCGGATAGAAGCGATCGTTGCACAGTTCCCGATAGCTGCACTCGGCCTGCGGGCCGAGGTCGTCGCGGATCGTCAGGTCGATGGTCTGGGTCGCCATGTCCGGTGCCTCGAAGCTGGTGAACAACCAGAGATCGACATCGGGATACTGCCGATGGAAATCGTTCAGGCGCGGCAGCAGCCAGTGTCGGGCGAATGCCGGGGTGGTGTTGACCACCAGTTGATTGGGCTTGCGGTACTGCTCCAGGCGCCGGATGCCAACGGACAACTGCAACAGCATCGACTGGGTCGTGCTGTGCAGGTCATGCCCGGCATCGGTCAGGCTGACGCTGCGGCCGCTGCGGAAAAACAGCGGCTGTTCGAGAAAGGTTTCCAGGCTGCGGATCTGCTGGCTGATGGCGGACTGGGTCAGGTGCAACTCCTCGGCCGCCTTGTGAAAACTGCCCAGCCGGGCAGCGGCTTCAAAGCCGCGCAGCGCATTCAAGGGAGGCCAGTGCTTCAACATATCGATAAGCCCTACTGATCAGTTGTGCGCTAAATCTATCGTTTGTTGCGCCTTTTATGAAGCCATAGCATGGACCTCACTCCGCAAGAGCGGTTTTCAGTCATAAATAATACTTAACTGAAAGGTGAGAAACATGCAGCGCAATGACGTTCAGAGCACGGGGTGGTCGATGCCCGCGGAGTGGGCAGCCCATGCGGCGACCTGGATGGTCTGGCCCCACAACCAGGCCTTGTGGGAGTCCGCCTGGGGCGTGACCCTGGCCCAGGTGCAGGTCGACTTTGCCCGAGTCGCCAACGCCATTGCCCGCTTCGAACCGGTGAAGATGGTGGTCGATCCTTCTGCGCGAGCCAGCGCCGCCGCCCTGTGCCGGGCGAACATCGAACTGATCGAGCTGGCGGTCGACGACAGCTGGTGCCGTGACTCCGGACCCAGCTTTATCGGCCATCCGCAACGGGGGCTGGCCGGGGTCAGTTGGCGCTTCAATGCCTGGGGCGGCAAGTCGGCCCACGACCTGGATGCCGGCCTGGGCCGCCGCGTACTCGATCACCTCGGCCTGGAAGGCTTCACCACGCCCTTGGCCAACGAAGGCGGGGCGATTCATGTCGACGGCGAAGGCACCCTGATCACCACCGAGTCGGTGTTGCTCAACCCGAACCGCAACCCGGGCATGAGCAAGGCCGAGATGGAGGAGATCTTCACTCGCCTGTTGGGGGTGAAGAAAACCATCTGGCTGCCGGGCGATCCGGACCATGTCACCGGCGACATGACCGACGGCCATGTCGATGGCGTCTGTGCCTTCGCCCGTCCGGGTGTGCTGCTGGTGGATGCCACCCACGAGCACAACTCCGTGTACGCCGAAGTGGTACGGGAAAACCGTCGCGCCCTGGAACTGGCCGGCGATGCCCAGGGACGGCGTTTCGAACTGATCGAGCTGTTCGAGGCCAGCGAAGCCGTCGACACCGATGCCGAAGTGTTCTGCGCCTCCTACACCAACTTCTACCTTGCCAACGGCGCGGTCATCATGCCGGCCTATGGCATCGAGGCCGACCAGACGGCCGCCGCCGTGCTGGCAGAGGTCTTCCCCGACCGTGAAGTGGTATCGGTGCGGATCAACCACCTGGCCCACGGCGGCGGCGGTGTGCATTGCATCACCCAGCAACAGCCGGCCTGGCCGACCAAGGAGTGATGCCATGAGCCCACTGAAGATTGCCACGACCCAGATGCCCTGCACCTGGAACCTGGGGCACAACCTCGATCAGGCCGAACAACTGGTGCGCGATGCCGCGTCCCGTGGTGCCCAGGTGATCCTGCTGCAGGAGCTGTTCGCCACGCCGTACTTCTGTATCGAGCAGGATCACAAGCACCTGGCGTTGGCCGAGGAATATCGCGACAGCAAGGTGCTCAAGCGCTTCGCCGCGCTGGCCGGGGAACTCGGCGTGGTGCTGCCGTTGAGCTGGTTCGAAAAAGCCGGCAACGCCTTCTTCAATTCCCTCAGCGTCGCCGATGCCGACGGACGCCTGCTGGGGGTGTATCGCAAGACCCATATCCCCAACGCCATCGGTTATCAGGAGAAGGAGTATTTCAGCCCTGGCGATACCGGTTTCCGCGTCTGGGACACCGCCTTCGGCCGCCTCGGCGTGGGCATCTGCTGGGACCAGTGGTTCCCCGAGACCGCGCGCTGCCTGGCGCTGCTCGGGGCCGAAGTGCTGCTGTTCCCCACCGCCATAGGTTCGGAACCGGGTGCCGCCGCCCTGGACTCCCGAGATCACTGGCAGATGACCATGCGCGGCCACGCGGCGGCCAATCTCCTGCCGGTGGTGGCGGCCAACCGGGTCGGTCGCGAGGTGGCGACCACCGACACGGCGCTGCAGATGAGCTTCTATGGCTCGTCGTTTATCTGCGACCACAAGGGCAAGCTGCTCGCCGAAGCCGACCGCGACAGCAGCGGCGTGCTGGTGCACGGCCTCGACCTGTGCGCGATGCGCGAAGAACGGCTGACCTGGGGCATCTACCGCGACCGCCGCCCGGAAATGTACGGCGCCCTGCTGGGGCTGGACGGTCGACACATCAATGCACGCTGGAACACTCAAGGGGTATGACATGAACCTGAGCCACAAGCGGTTGCTGTGCTCCCTGGGACTGGCGCTGAGTGCCGTCCTGCCGTCGGCGCAGGCCGAGGAAAAGATCCTGCGGCTGTACAACTGGTCCGATTACTTCGCCGAGGACACCCTCGCCGCGTTCACCGCCGAAACCGGGATCCAGGTGATCTACGATGTCATGGATGGCAGCGAGACCCTGGAAGCCAAGCTGATGGCCGGCGGCAGCGGTTATGACCTGATCTTCCCCGGCGACACCGTGGGCGAGCGCCTGATGCATGCCGGCAGCCTGCAGCCGCTGGACCCGTCGAAACTCACCGCCCTGAATGACATCGAGCCCGGCCTGCAGAAGCTGCGCACGCATTACCTCTATTCGAGCAAGGCCACCGTGCCCTACACCTGGGGCACCATCGGCCTGACCTACAACACCGAACAGATCGCCAAGCGCCTGCCTGACGCACCGGTGAACAGCCTCGACCTGCTGTTCAAGCCGGAGCTGGCGGCAAAGTTCGCCGACTGCGGCATTTCCATGATCGACTCGCCGGACGAAGTACTGGCGGTGGTACTCAACTACCTCGGTCGCGATCCGCGCAGCGCCAAGCCACAGGACCTCGCCGCCGCCAGCGAGTTGCTGCTCAAGCTGCGACCGTACATCCGCAAGTTCCAGTCGCAACCGGTGACCGACCTGGTCAACGGCAACCTGTGCCTGTCCCTTGGCTACAGTGGTGATATGACCCAGGCACAGCGGGCCGCCGATGCCGCCGGCAAACAAACCACGTTCGGTTATCACATTCCCCGCGAAGGCACGACGGTGTGGATGGACACCATGGCAATTCCCGTCGACGCCCGGCACCCGGAGTACGCCTATGCCTTTATCAACTTCGTCATGCGCCCGCGGAACATGGCGGCCATCAGCAATTTCACCGGCTACCCGACCTCCAACGCCAAGGCCCGGCCGAGTGTCGACCCGGTCATGCGCAACAACCCGCAGATCTACCCGGACGACGCCACCTTCGAGCGACTGATTCCCGGCAAGGATATTCCCCAGGCCGACATGCGTGCCCGGATGCGTACCTGGACCAGGTTCAAGACCGCCGCCGTCAAGTAGGCCGGCGCCTGTCACTGCAAAAGCCAAACCTCAGGCGCGGCATGGCGCGGCGCCTGCCCCCCCCAGATGATTCGAACGAGAGAACAGCAGATGCCGACGCGTCGCGAATTTATCCAGCAGGTTGGCGTGGCCGCCGGCCTGGGAGCCGTCACCGCCATGGGCCTGGGGCTTGCCACACCCACGGCCATGGCCGCCACCAAGCAGCGTTGGTTCATGTCCGACGAGGGCGACCAGCATCGGCGGGCATTCGTTGCCTTCGGTGCGCAGGAAGCCATCTGGGAAGACTTCACCGCCGATGTACAACAGGCGATCGGGCGGATCGCCCGGACCATCGCCCGCTACGAACCGGTCACGGTGCTGTGCCGCGCCAGCGAACGGAACCTGGCCGAAAAGCTGTGCGGCAGCGACAACACCACTTTCCTCATCACCGAACTGGACGACATCTGGATGCGCGATATCAGCGCCAACTTTGTCATCACGGGACAAGGTCAATTGGGCGCGGTGGACTTCAACTTCAATGGCTGGGGCAACAAGCAGCAGCACGCCGCCGATGCGCGGATCGCGACCCTGGTGGCGCAGGACAGCGGCGCCACCTACCTGCGCAGCGCGCTGGTGGGCGAAGACGGCGGGATCGAAGTCGACGGGCACGGCACCGGCATCATGACCGAAAGCAGCTGGATCAACCGCAACCGCAATCCGGGCTGGAGCAAGGCCGAGGTCGAAGAAGAACTGAAGGCACGCCTGGGGCTGCGCAAGATCATCTGGCTGCCGGGTATCAAGGGCAAGGACATCACCGATGCCCATGTCGACTTTTACGCGCGCTTCGTCAGCCCCGGGGTGGTGGTCGCCAACCTCGACACCGACCCGCAGTCCTACGATCACCGAGTGACGCTGGCCCACCTGGATATCTTGCGAAAGGCTACCGACGCCGACGGGCGCACGCTGCAGGTGCATACCCTGTCGCCACCGCTGAAACCGCGCAACAGCCACTTCAGCAAGCACAATCCGGACTTTGCCGCCGGCTATATCAACTACTTCGTCGCCAAGGGCGCGATCATCGCGCCACAGTTCGGCGACAGCAAAGCCGATGCCGCCGCCTTCGACCTGCTGTCCGCGCTGTACCCGCGGCACAAGGTGGTCCAGCTCGATATCGACGCGATCGCGGCGGGTGGCGGCGGCATTCATTGCGTCACCCACCAACAACCAGGAATTAACTAGCTGTTTTCAAACAAATTTATTTACAGAAGGGCTTCCCAGGCGCGGCGAAAGTTGATAAATTTCCGCCCACTCCTGCGATGGCCCTTACGGGGCTGGCAACAACAGGAGCCGAGTGCCAGCCACTCTTCGCAACAGCTACAGGGGCGTCGCCAAGCGGTAAGGCAGCAGGTTTTGATCCTGCCATGCGTTGGTTCGAATCCAGCCGCCCCTGCCATTTTCCTTATATTTATCCCCCCATGACCCAGCCGGCAGCCCTTGCCACGAGTCCGGGATATCTGTCTTTGCCCCCCTCGTCTTGATTCGTCCCAACTCACCCTGACTGACCGATTGATCGCCCCGGCTGATTCTTTTCGTCGCTTTCGACAAAGTCTTAACATATGAATATACGAATATTCGGATATTCATATATATTGATCCCATCGAGAACGGTGAGCCATTCACTCCGAGGAGAAAACCATGAAAGTCCTGTTCATGTGCACGGCCAACAGCTGCCGCAGCGTGCTCTGCGAAGGCCTGTTCAATCACAGCGCCCCCATGGGCATGAGCGCGGTCAGTTCCGGCAGCTTCCCCAGCGGACGCCTCAATCCGCGCGCGGTCAGCACCCTGCAGGCGCTCGGGGTAGATACCTCGGCGCTCTACAGCAAAGGCTCGGAGAGCTTCGCCGACACACCGCCGGAACTGGTCATCACCGTCTGCGACAAGGCCGCAGGCGAGCCCTGCCCGGTGTACTTCGGACCCGCCATCAAGAGCCACTGGGGATTGGTCGATCCGTCCGAAGCAGTAGGCACCGATGCCGAGGTCCAGGCCGCGTTCGACGCCACCGTGGCGCAGATCCAACTGCGCTTTGCCGCCTTCTTCAGCCTCGACCTGTCGGCCCTCGATCCGGCCGCACTGAAGCAGGCACTGGACCGTATCGGAGCCCTCTGATGAACGACTTGAGCATGGATTCCCCCGTCGATCTGCCGAGCCTGGACCTGTCCCTGCTCGACCTGCCGACACCGGAAAAACTCGCCCGGCGCGAGGTTCCAGGACACAAACCACGCATCCTGCTGCTGTATGGCTCGACCCGCGAACGCTCCTTCAGCCGACTGCTGACCGAGGAAGCGGCACGCCTGCTCGAACACATGGGCGCCGAAACGGCAATCTTCGACCCCAACGGCCTGCCCCTGCCCGACGCCGTCCCCAGCGACCACCCGAAGGTGCAGGAACTGCGTGATCTGGTGCTATGGTCCGAAGGCCAGGTCTGGTGCTCGCCGGAACGCCACGGCGCCATGTCGGCAGTGTTCAAGGCGCAGATCGACTGGATTCCACTGGCACTCGGCGCAGTCCGTCCGACCCAGGGCAAGACCCTGGCGGTGATGCAGGTATGCGGCGGATCGCAGTCTTTCAACACGGTAAACCAGTTGCGCGTGCTCGGACGCTGGATGCGCATGGTCACCCTCCCCAATCAATCGTCCGTACCGAAAGCCTTCCTCGAATTCGACGAGGCCGGGCGGATGAAACCCTCCGCCTACTACGATCGCGTGATCGACGTGATGGAAGAACTGATGAAGTTCACCCTCCTGCTACGCGGCCGCGAGCAGTATCTGGTGGACCGCTACTCCGAACGCAAGGAAAGCGCCGAAGCGCTCTCCAGTCGGGTCAATCAGCGCTCCATCTGAATGCGGGCATATCCAATATTACCCGGACAATATTGACGACACAATTTTATCCGGGTATTAATACCCCCCCTCACACACCGAGGGAGAAACACGTGTCCGACCTGCTCTCAAAACCTGTCACGGCCTTTATCGCCCACCGCCTGCTGCGTGCAGGCCCGTTGGTGGAAGTGGCCCTCGCCGTCAAGGCGGCCGGCGAAAATGACCCGGCGAATTCGCTCCTGGTCTTCGACGACGCCACCGGGCGCGTCGTCGACCTGGATCTGCGTGGCACCCAGGCCGATATCATCGAGCGGCTGTCCCAGCCTCCCCGTCCCGCCGGCGGACGCTACCGCCCGCGCCCGAGCGAATCCGCCGAGCCGGTCAAGGAAGAACCCACCGAACCGAAGGGTCGCGGACGGCCGAAACTGGGGGTGGTCGCCAGGGAAGTGACGCTGCTGCCCAGGCAATGGGAATGGCTGGCCACCCAGCCTGGCGGTGCTTCGGCAGTGCTGCGACGCCTGGTGGACGACGCCCGGAAAAGCACGGGATCGCGCCAGCAACGGCGCGCCGCCCAGGAGGCCGCCTACCAGTTCATGCTGGGAATCGCTGGCGATTTTCCCGACTACGAGGACGCGACACGGGCCTTGTTCGCCGACGACCGCACCGCACTGGAACAACGGATCGCGGCCTGGCCCGAAGCGATCCGGGACTACGTGATGCGCCTGGCCTTTGGCACGGAAGGCATGCCGTCCTGAATATCAGTTGCCGGCAGAAATCACGATGACTGGACCCGACTAAGGTGCGTCGACAATCAGCAGCGGATCAAGGCTGCGGATACGGCTTTCGGAGTGATAGGCGCCGTCGTCGTTGTAACGCAGATAGGCGCGTCCGCACTCCAGGCATTCCCACACACCGCACTGGTTATAGGGATAGTAGAGCGGTGCGATCGGTGCGTTGACCGACCAGTAGGAGGTGCCTTCGGGATGGTATTCATCGAGGGTGGCCTCCTCTTCCGCCAGTTCGGCCAGCGAGCCGATCTGCCGCAACTGCGCCTCGCGCAGGGAAACCGGCCATCCCTCCCAGCCGGCCAGGGACTTGGCGATGCACTGGCAAGTCTTGCTGATGGCGGCCGAGCGTTGCGCGATATCACGCAACGATGGCAAGCCGAGAAGCGGTGACATGATTGTCTTCCTGTCAGATTCGGTTCGTTGTCAGGGTTGATCGGGAACGCTCTGGAACGACGCTTGTCACGGTTCGTTGGGGAAACCCGACTGCACTCAATATATAGAATTTCACTCGCCCCCTGATCACCCGATGGAGAAAAAACCTGCCGGTTTCCACCCTCCCTGATTATCCATACATATGGACAGTCTTGACAAAAAAACGGGATTTTGTTCACAAATCCAGTCCATTAGCATGGCTGCCCTCAATCGCACGAACCGAGGAACACCATGAGCAAGCCCGAGTTTTTTGTCACCCCCGGCTATGGCGAACGCCTGCTGGACGCCCTGCATTACTCGCAGGCGGTAAGGATCGGCAATCGCGTGGAGACTTCCGGCCAGGGTGGCTGGAATGACGAACTACAGATCCCCGAGTCACTGGCCGAGGAGATCGTCCTGGCCTTCAAGAACCTGGACCGCACCCTGGCGACCGCCGGCGCGGGCTGGGAGCATGTGGTCCACGTCAACTCCTACCATGTCGGCGGCTTCCCACCGCAGGTCAACCAATTGATGAGCCAGTTGTACCGCCAGTACATGCCCGACCACGCACCGATCTGGACGCAGTTGGGCGTCGAGGCCCTGGGGTTGCCGAACATGCGCATCGAAATCCGCGTCACCGCGATACTGCCCTGAGCCTGAGCATCAGCCGATAGCCGGACGCCCTTCGCTGAAGGTCTGGATCACCCAGTCGATAAATACCCGCAACCGGGCATTCTGATGGCGGTTGGGCGGGTAGACCAGGTGAAAGGGCATGGCGGGCCGGGACCAGTCCTCGAGGACGGGCACCAGTTCGCCCGTGTCCAGCCAGGGCTGCACGATCCGCCGGAAATGCTGGCCGACACCCAGGCCCGCCAGCATCATTTCCATCAGGCCATGGCCGTCGTTGGTCGAAAACGCGCACTGCCCTACCTCATGACGCTCGCCGCCACGGGTGAAAATCAGCGGCTCCGGCCTGCCCGTCGCGGCAAAGAAATAACCGGCCTGGACATGCTGCTCGCGCAGATCGTCGGGTATCGCCGGTATGCCTCGGCGTGCCAGGTAGGCAGGCGCGGCGCAGGTGACGTACTGCAGCTCGAACAGCGCACGCCCGATCATCGTCATGTCATCCAGCTGACCGGCACGAATCACGCAATCCACGCCCTCGCCCACGATGTTCACGGTCCTGTCGCTGATGCCCAGGGCAATGCTGATATCCGGATATTCCTGATGAAAATCCGCCAGTGCCGGGATCAGCAGGCAATGGGCGAACGAGGCCGGCGCATCGATGCGCAGGTGCCCGCCCGGCTTGAGCGTGCGGCCACGGGCAGCGGTGTCCACGGCATCCACGTCGGCAATCAGGCGCAGGGCATGATTGTAGTATTCCAGGCCGTCCGAGGTCGTGGCGACCGCCCGGGTGGTGCGGTGCATCAGCTTGATGCCCAGGTGCCTTTCCAGGTCGGTGACCAGCTTGCTGACCGTCGAACGCGGCAGCGCCAGCTGGTCCGCGGCCCGGCTGAAAGAGGCGGTTTCGACAACCCGCACAAAGGCCCGCATGGCCAGGAGTTGATTCACTGTCGGCTATCCGTCTGGTGATGGGAGGTCTGCGCGCCCAGCACGATACCCGGAACATTGGCAAAATCGCCGTCCCGCAGCGAGCTCGCCGTGCGCTCCAGCAGGTAACGCGCCGGAGGCTTGCCGACCGCCTTGCGGAACATGGTGACAAAACCACTGGCACTTTCGTAGCCGAGGTCCAGGGCCACCGTCTGCACGCTTTCGCCCCGACTCAGGCGACGCAGGGACAGGATGATATGCAACTGTCGGCGCCAGCGTCCGAAACTCACGCCGATTTCCTGCATCAGCAGCCGGCTCATGCTCCGCTCGCTCATGCCGATGCGGGTGGCCCATTCACTCATCGGGATCTTCGCCGAGGGATCGGCCAACAGCTTCTGCGCCAACAGCCGCAGCCGTCGCTCCCGTGGCATGGGCAGGTGCAGGTCCTCCACCGGGGCCTGGCACAGCTCGTCGAGCAAGGTCGCGATCAACCGGGCTTCGCGGCCCTGCTCGGCATACAACTGGGGAAAGCTCGCCGCCCGCAACAACAACTCGCGCAGCAGCGGCGATACCGCGAGGGTGCAACAGGTGGTAGGCAGGCCGGGCACGGCATCGGGCTCGACGAACAGACAATAGCACTCGGTTTCGCCGGAACTGCGCGCCACATGGGGCATGTCACCCGGTATCCACACCGCGCATTGCGGCGGGACGATCCAGACCCCGTCATCGATTTCGCAATTGAGGATGCCACGCACCGAATACAGCAGTTGCGCCTTGCGATGGTGATGCTTGGCATGCTCCCAGCCATCGGACACCAGGGAGGCATTCAAGGCGTACACGGCACGCGGTATCTCATCGACCTCGCGCGAGCCCGCCGGGTCTTCGGTTGACGTGTGAATCACGGAAAGTACACCTCGGAGACTGAACGGGTCTTTGGCCGATTTGAACAATAGTGTGGCGATATTGTGCAATGACGTCCAGCCGGACGCTGAGTATCGTGGGGTTGATCCTATTTGGAGCGACAACCCCATGCACACGCTCATGCCCATCGTTGCCATCAGCACCGTTGAAATCCAGGCCGCGGAAGGTCACTCAACCGACTTGCAGGCTCGACTGAACGCGTTGGTTGAAACCTTGCAGGGCGACTCCGGTTGCCTCGCCTACCACCTGGCCCCCTGCTCTTCACACCCCGACGCGTGGATCATGACCGGCTACTGGAGCGCGCTGGCAACCATGCAGGCGCATTTCGAACTGCCCTGCCTGACGGAACTGTTCAGCCTGACGCGGGAACGGCTTGCCAGCGCCCTCGCCTTCGGCACCTTTCGGCTGGGCACCCCAGGCTCCAAAGGCAATACGAACAGCGTCAGCCTCCAGTCATCGGCCGTCACGGCGTTCCTGGAAAACTTTTGATACAAACTTTCGTCCCCCTCCGCGACCGTGCATGGCCGGGATTTGTAGCTATTGGCCATCAAGTGATCCATCCCACAAAAACCAACGAATTAATCCATTCGACTGGCTAACGAAAAGTTAACTGCTAGGTTCACTTGTAGCTCGCCAAGCGCGCAGCTGGCCTTGCAGCCCCCGTATTTCGTGGGGTTGAGCCACCAGGGATGGGGGTCCATGATGTCGAGAATTGTTCTTGCATCCTTTTTCTTGCTCACCGCAGCACCCGCACATTGGGCGCTGGCCGACAACGCCGACACGGCCAACAAGAGCAACAACCCGCTGAACCTCGCACCGGGCGTCAATCTGCAGGACTACTACACGCCCAGGGTCTACGACAGCAACGTCCACACCAATGATCTGCTATTGCGCGGCACCCTGCCGATGGCGCCTGGAGAGTTGATCCCGGTCCCGCAACTGCTGCGGGCCACCCTGCCCGTCAGTACCCGCCCCGATCCCCACGGAGGCTATAGCACCGGCATCGGCGACCTGAACCTGTTCGATATCTTCCTGCTCAAGACCGAAGGCGTGCAGTTGGGCATCGGCCCGCAGATCACCGCACCCACCGCCGCCCGTGACGAACTCGGCACCGGCAAGTGGCAGGCCGGGCTCGCCGCGGTAGCCATCGACGCCTCGCCCCGTGGCCTGCTCGGCGCCCTGGTGCAGTACCAGAGTTCGTTCGCCGGCGACAGCGACCGGCAACGGGTGGAAACCGCGACCTTCCAGCCTTTTCTCATCCATAACCTGCCCAGGGGCTGGTACCTGCGCTCCACCGGCACCTGGACCTTCGACCTGAAGAACGACACCCACTACATCCCCATCGGCTTCGGCGTGGGCAAGGCCAGCAAGGTCGGTCACAACATCTACAACTGGTTCGTCGAGCCGCAATGGACAGTGGCGCGCAGGGGTGACGACCTGCCGCAATTCACCCTGTTCGCCGGAATCAATGTCACCCTCGGAAAATAAGGAATGCCCGTGAACGAATGGATTCGCAGCAGCGTTACCGGCCTGGCAATCAGTGTTATGGCGGTCAGTTGTGGCGTCGGCGCGCAGGCCCTCGAAACCCGTATCGGCCCGATCAACATGCAAGGCGAGTTGCCGGCACCGGACGCGATTGCCAAGCTCTATGCCGAACTGGATTTCCAGCAGGCCAGCCAGGCCTATCTGTGGGCCCTGCCCCTGGTGTCGTATGCCCAGTGGCAGGAAGAATTCCGCGACAAGCTGGGCGCTCGCAGCGGCGACCTGATGGTACTCAACAGCTACGAAGACAAGCTCGGCGTCATCACCGCCAACGCCACCACGCCCTATATCCTCGGTTTTGTCGACCTCAACGAGACCGGGCCACTGTTGATCGAATTGCCGGCCGGCCCCACGGCGGGTGGCATTGGCGATTTCTGGCAGCGGGCAATCATCGACATGGGCCAGACCGGCCCGGACCAGGGCCAGGGCGGCAAATACCTGGTGCTGCCGCCAGGCAGCCAGCCACCGGCGGATGCCGACCAGTATCACCTGGCGCAATCGCAGACCATGAATGTGCTGGTGGGTTTCCGCGTGCTAGATCCGGACCCGGCCAAGGGCAAGGCGCTGGTCGAGCAGTTCCACATGTACCCTTACGCGCAGCGGGCGACGCCGGGCAAGACCCGCCTGCTGACCCCGGGCGGCAAGCGCTGGTCCGGCACCCAGCCACGGGGCATGGCCTACTGGGAGCGGCTGCACCAGATCATCCAGAAGGAACCGGTGAACGAACGAGACCGCTTCTACATGGCGATGCTCGCCAGCCTCGGTATCGAAAAGGACCAGCCCTTCCATCCCTCCGACCTGCAACGCAAGGCCCTGGAACAAGGCGCCCAGATCGGCGAACTGATGGCCAAGGCCAACACCTTCGCCAAGCGTTTCCCTCAGGCGCAGTACTGGAAAGACCGGCATTGGGACACCGTGCTGAACATCGCCGAGCCGTCCCAGCGCGTGAAGTATTACGACCAGTTGTGGGAGCGCAGCGCCTGGTTCTATGAAGCGGTGACCAACACCAAGGGCATGGTTTCGAAAACCCCCGGTCTCGGCCAGACCTACCTCGGCGCCTACACCGACCAGCACGGTAACTGGCTCGACGGCGCCCGCACCTATCGCCTCAAGGTCGCCACCAACCCACCGGCCAAACAGTTCTGGTCGATGACCGTCTACGACAGCGACAGCCGTTGCCTGATCGACAACCCCCAGCGCAAGGCCGACCTGTCCTCACGCCAGGATCTGAAGAAAAACCCCGACGGTTCTGTAGACCTCTACTTCGGCCCGAAACCGCCCAAGGGCTTCGAGAACAACTGGGTGCAGACCCTGCCAGGCCGGCACTGGTTCAGCTACTTCCGGCTCTACGCGCCGACCGAAACCTATTTCGACAAAAGCTGGAAGCTCGACGACATCAGCCTGGTGGAATAACCCACCCACGCTGGATCAACGGAGGACCGCGCCATGCTCTTCAGAGATGTGCAACGCTGGCTGCCGGGCGGCATGCTGCTGCTCGTGTGCAACATCGCCTCGGCTCAGATCGACGCCAGCCCGGGTGATGCCAGGGCGATCGCCAAGGAAGCCTATCTTTACGGTTTTCCGGTGGTCGAAATGTACAAGACGCTCTACACCCAGGCCGTGGACAAGGACGGAGCGAATTTCAAGGCGCCGTTCAATGCCATCGGCAACACCGCAATGCTCTTCACACCCAAGGATACAGCCTTCGTCACACCCAACTCGGACACACCCTACTCGTTCGCCTGGCTCGACCTGCGCGCCGAACCCATGGTCCTCACCCTGCCCGCCATCGAAGACAGTCTTTATTACTCGGTACAGATGATCGACCTCTACACCCAGAACTTCGCCTACCTCGGTACCCGCACCACGGGCAACAAGGGCGGGCATTACCTGATTACCGGCCCCGACTGGACAGGCCAGAAACCCGTTGGCATCGACCGGGTGATCCACAGTGAAAGCAACATCGCCTATGCGCTGTACCGCACCCAATTGTTCGACGACAAGGACCTGGACAATGTCAGGCAGATCCAGAAAGGCTACGTCGTCGAGTCCCTCAGCCACTACCTCGGGCAACCCGCGCCCAAGGCCGCACCGAAGATTGACTGGCCAACACCGACGGCAACCATGAGCGACAGCCTGGAGCTGTTTCGCTACCTCAACTTCATGCTCGCCTTCGCCCCGCCCCACGCGTCGGAGAAGGCCCTTTTGGCGCGCTTTGCTCGTATCGGCGTAGCCGCCGGAAAGCCGTTCGACCTCGCCAGCCTGGGTGCCGGACAGCGCCAGGCACTGGAAGCCGGGATCGCCGATGGCAAGGCCGAATTCGCCAGGTTCAAGAAAGACCAGGTCGACAGCCATCAGATCAGCAGCGGCGACCTGTTCGGCAATCGCGAACACCTGAAGAACAATTACCTGTACCGCTATGCCGGAGCCAACATGGGCATTTTCGGCAATTCGGCGCAAGAAGCCAGCTACAACGGTTACTTCGTCGACAGCGAAGGCCAGCCCGTCGATGCCTCGAAGCACGCCTACACCCTGCATTTCGCCAAGGATGCCCTGCCCCCGGCCAAGGCCTTCTGGTCACTGACGATGTACGACGGCAGATCCAAGCTGCTGGTGGCCAACCCCCTCGACCGCTACCTGATCAACTCGCGGATGCTGGACCAACTCCAGCGCGATGCCGACGGTGGCCTGACCCTCTACGTGCAGCACCAGGCCCCCGCCAAGGAGCACCAGAGCAACTGGCTGCCGGCACCGGACGGCCCCTTCTACGGGGTATTGCGCCTCTACCTGCCCAAGCCCGAAGTCGCCAACGGCCAGTGGAAGTTGCCGCTGCTGACCAAGGCCAAGCCTTAACCGCCATTGAAGGAGCCATGCCATGGGATCAGCTTTTCGACTGAGTGTATGGGGCGCTGCCGCGCTGGCGCTGGCTCCGGCCGTCGCTCACGCCGACAACGCCCGCGACTGGCAGAACATACCGATCGACCTGAACATGGTCTTCGGCTACTACAACCGCATCGACACCAATACCCCCATCGACACTTCGCTGCCGCTGGATGGCCTGTCGCTGAATGCCGATCTGTACATCCTGCGCCTGGCCCGCTCGTTCTCGGTGGACGGACGCAACAGTGCGATCCAGCTCGTGCAGCCCTATGCCGATGTCTCGGCGTCCTTCGACAACGCACAATTCTTCACCGGCACCAAGCGCAACGGCGGCATGGGCGACACGCAGATCGTGCTGGCACACAACCTCTTCGGCGGCCCGGCGCTGACCCAGCAGGAGTTCGCCAACTGGACCCCGGAAACCTTTCTCACCGGCGCGCTGTGGATCACCACGCCGACCGGTGACTACGACAAGAACCGGGTCATCAACATCGGCTCCAACCGCTGGGCCTTCAAGCCGGAGCTGGGTTTCGGCACACCGATCGGCCCGACCTGGCTGGAGATCAATACCTGGATCTCGCTGTTCGGCGACAACAAGGACTATCACGGCGACAGCAAGCTGGAACAGAAGCCGCTCTACGCCATCGAAGGCCACTACAGCTACACCATCAACCGCGCGCTCTGGGCTTCGCTGGACGCCACCTACAGCCGTGGTGGCGAGACGAAGATCGACGGCGACTGGCAGGACAACAAGCAGGAAAACGCCCTGCTCGGAGCCAGCTTCGGTTTCATGTTGTCGCCACAGTTCGGCGGGATGGTTGCCTACACCGACACGATCTCGGAGCGCAAGGGTTCGCCGGATGTGAACACCTGGACCCTGCGCCTGCAGTACGCCTGGTAACCGGCCATGGCCGCAGTACATCGGCAGCTCGGTGCAACTCGTGGTGGTCCGGGCGCCATGGTGAATTCAGGGAGAACCCCATGACAATACGCGACGATATCAACGCCCTGCAGGCCAGCATCGCCGAGGCGGTATTGGGCCAGGACGCAGTGATCCGACAGATCCTGCTCGGCCTGCTGGCCAACGGGCACCTGCTGCTGGAAAGCTTGCCGGGGCTGGCCAAGACCCGCACGGTCAAGGCCCTGGCCCGGCATCTGGACGCCAGCATGCGACGCATCCAGTTCACGCCCGACCTGCTGCCCTCGGACATCACCGGCGCCGAGGTCCTGCATCAGGTCGACGGACAAAACCAGATCCGCTTCCAGCCCGGCCCGTTGTTCGGCAACCTGATCCTCGCCGATGAAATCAACCGCGCCCCGGCCAAGGTCCAGGCGGCTCTGCTCGAAGCCATGGAAGAACGCCAGATCACCGTGGCCGGCGCCAGCCACCCACTGCCGGCACTGTTTATCGTGGTTGCCACGCAGAACCCCATCGAACAGGAAGGCACCTACCCGCTGCCCGAGGCGCAGATGGACCGTTTCCTGATGAAAGTGCTGTTGGACTACCCCAGCGCGGAAAACGAAAGCCAGGTGCTGCGCCTGCTGCGCAACGAGGAGCAGCAACAGGCCAGCGCCGACACGACTGCCCGCTTTACCCTGGCCCAGGAGGTGATCTTTGCCGCCCGCCGCGAAGTCAGCGCGGTCCAGGTGGCACCGGCCATCGACCGCTACCTGATCGACCTGATCAACGCCACCCGCCACCCGGCAGACTACGACGCCGACCTCGCCCGCTGGATCAATATCGGTGCCAGCCCGCGCGGCGGTATCGGCCTGGACCGCTGCGCGCGGGCCGATGCCTGGTTGCGGGGACAGGACTTCGTCACCCCGGAAAATGTCCAGGCCGTGGTCCATCCGGTGCTGCGCCATCGCCTGCAACTGAGCTACGACGCAGTCGCCGACGGGGTCAGTGCCGACCAGGTGCTGGACCGGCTGCTGGCCACTGTCGCGATTGCGGCCTGAGCAGGTGCCGCCCATGTCCAGTCCACGCCGCGAAGCAGACGGCCAGGTGTATGTCTCGCTGGCGCAGTTGATGGCGTTGCAGGCGCAGGCCCGCGACCTGAGTTTTCTCGCCCGGCAGCCGCGGTCCAGCCTGCTGGCCGGTAACCATGCGTCGCGCCTGCGCGGACGTGGGCTGAACTTCGACGAACTGCGCCGCTATCAACCCGGCGATGACCTGCGCCACCTCGACTGGCGTGCCTCGCTGCGTACCGGCAAGCCGGTGGTACGCACCTTTACCGAGGAACGCGACCGCCCGGCGTTGATCGTGCTCGACCAGCGCATGTCGATGTTCTTCGGTTCGCGTCGCAGTTTCAAATCGGCCACTGCTGCCGAACTGGCAGCCCTCGCCGCGTGGATGGTGTTCAACGCCGGTGACCGGGTCGGCGGCCTGGTGTTCAATGATCAACGTATCGACAGCGTCGCCCCACTGCGCAGCCGTCAGCGGGTCGAAGCGCTGTGCAGCCGGATCGTCGAGCACAACCAGGCGCTGCACGCCGGCAACCCCGACAGCGAGGGCCAGGACCAACTGGACAAGGTCCTGCAGCAGTGCGTGGCGCTGGCCGGTCATGATCACCTGGTCTGCCTGATCAGCGACTTCGCCGGTGCCGGGCCGCGCACCCTGCAATGGCTGCGGCAACTGGCGGCGCACAACGACGTGATCGCCATGCAGGTGTATGACCCGCTGGCCCTCAATGTCCCCGACCAGGGCCGGCTGCGGGTGACCCAGGGGCAGTTGCAGGTCGAACTGGCGGTGGAACAGCGCCAGGTGCATCAACCCCTGGGCGAGTTTCTCGGCGGCCGGCTGCGGGACGTCGCGCAGTTGCTGCGCCGCAGCCAGGTACCACTGATGATGTTCAGCACCGCCGAAGCCGCCGCGACCCAGTTGCGCAACGAACTGGGTCGCCAGGGGAGCCGCAAACCATGAACGCGCCGCCGAGCCTTGCGCAATTGCAGGAAATGCCCCTGCCCGCACCGGTCAGCTACTGGCCGCAGACCTGGGGCTGGGCGGTGTTGCTCGGGCTGCTGATAGTCGGCCTGCTGGCGTGGGGCGTGCGCCGCTACTGGTGCTGGCGGCAGAACCGTTATCGGCGCGAGGCCCTGGCGCGACTCGAACAACTGTCCCGCCGCCTCGAACAGCCGGCGGCGTTGCGCGAACTGCCCGAGGTGCTCAAGCGAGTCGCCCTGTCGATGCCCGGAATACCCGCGTCGACGGTCACGCTGCTCAGCGGTGAAAGCTGGCAGCGCTTTCTCGTCGAACACGGCGACAACCGCCTGCCCATCGACTTCAGCCAGGCACTGGCCGAGTTGGCCTACGCCCCGGACAGTCGCCTGCAAGCACTGGCGCCGGAACAGCGGCGGCAGTTGTTCGACCAGTGTCGGCACTGGGTGGAGCATCACCATGTGGCAGCTTGATTACCCCTGGCTGTTGCTGCTGGTGGTGCTGCCGGGGATCGGCTATCGCTACCTGCCCGCCTACCGAGAAGCGCGCAGTGCCGTGCGGGTACCGTTTTTCGCCGCAATGAGCCAGGCCGCCGGCCAGGTCCCCGATCTGGCCGGCGGTACCCGTGACCGCGGGCAACTGCTGCTCAATGCGCTGGTCTGGGTGCTGCTGGTGCTGGCCCTCGCACGGCCGGTATGGATCGAGCCGCCCATCGAACACCAGCAACCGATGCGCGACCTGATGCTCGCCATCGATATTTCCCAGTCCATGGAAACCCGCGACTTCACCGATGCCGGAGGCAACCAGGTCGATCGCCTGAGCGCCGTCAAGCAGGTGGTACAAGACTTTATTCAGCGACGCAAGGACGACCGCCTCGGGCTGATCGTGTTCGGCAGCGGCGCCTATCCCCAGGCCCCCCTGACCCTGGACCACGCCAGCCTGGCGATCCTTCTGGCGGACACCGGCATCGGCATGGCCGGGCCCAACACCGCTATCGGCGATGCCATCGGCCTGAGCGTCAAGCTGCTGGAGCAGGCCCACGAAACGGAAAAGGTGCTGATCCTGCTGACCGACGGCAACGACACCAGCAGCGCCATCACCCCCGAGCACGCGGCAGCCATGGCCGCCGCCAAGGACGTGGTCATCCACACCATCGGCATTGGCGATCCCAATGCCGACGGCGAAGCCAAGGTCAATCTCGCCGGCCTGCAGCAGATCGCCAAGGCCACTGGCGGACGCTTCTTCCGCGCCGAGGACCGCACGGCGCTGGACCAGGTCTACAGCACCCTGGACCAGTTGACCCCGCATCAGGTCAAGATCCTCAGCCACCAACCCAAGCGCGAGCTGTTCTGGCTACCGGTGGCCACCGCCATTGCCCTGCTCGCGGTCTATCATCTGGGCGCCTGGCTGCGGCCACGCCTGCACCTGTCACAGAAGCAGCAACGGCGGGAGGCCTGATGGATATCGATCTCCAGGCGCTGCATTTCCTCCGTCCCGCGTGGTTGCTACCGGCGCTGTTCGGCCTGCTGTTGCCGCTGCTCTGGCGACGCAGCCAGGGCCTGGAACGACGCCTGCGCGGCACCATCGCGCCACACCTGCTGCCGCACCTGTTGCTGACCCCGAGCGACCCGCATCGCCTGCGCCCGGTGCACCTGGCCAGCGCCCTACTGGTGCTCGGGGCCATCGCCGCCGCCGGACCGACCTGGGAACAGGACCGGCCGGATTTCCTGGAAAACCGTGCACCCCTGCTGATCGCCGTCGACCTGTCGCCCTCGATGGATGCGAGCGATATCCGGCCCAGTCGCCTGGAAGCGGTCAAGCACAAGCTGCATGAACTGATCCAGCGTCGCCAGGGCGCCAAGACGGCCCTGCTGGCCTATGCCGGCAGCGCCCATCTGGTGCTGCCACCGACGGACGATCCGGCGTTGTTCGACAGCTTTGTCCAGGCCCTGGGCACTGACCTGATCGGCCGTCCGGGAAAAAATGTCGCCGCGGTGATCGATGAGGCCAAGCGCCTGTTGGCCGCCGAACAGGTGCCGGGCAGCCTGCTGCTGATCACCGATGGCGCCGATACCACGCAACTGCCGGGGCTCGACCAACAACTGAGCGGCAGCCTGCTGCAGGTGCTGGTCCTGGCGGTCGGCAGCGAAGACGGCGGCATCCTGCGCGATGCTTCCGGCCAGCCGCGCACCGACAGCAGCGGTCGCCCGCAACTGGGACGCTTCGACCGCGCCGGGTTGCAACGACTGGCCAAGGCCCTCGACGCCCCCCTGGGCAGCCTGACCCTCGACGACAAGGACCTGGAATGGATCGAGTTGCACGCCCAGCAACACTTCCAGGCCGCCAGTGCCGAACAGCAGCAACTACGCTGGAAGGACGCCGGCTACTGGTTGAGTTGGCCGCTGGTACTGCTGGCGTTCTTCACCCTGCGCAAGGGCTGGAGCCTGAACTGGAGTGCTGCCGTACTGCTATGCCTGGCGAGCGGGCTGGCACCAGCCCCGGTGCGCGCCGGTGTGCTGGCCGATGCTTTCCTCACTCCGGACCAACAGGGTCGCCTGGCCTTCGAGCACCAGCACTACCCGGCCGCCGCCGCGCACTTTACAGACCCTTACTGGAAAGGCATTGCCGCCTACCTGGCCGCCGACTACGACCTGGCCCTGGCCAGTTTTGCCCGTCTGGACAGCGCACCGGCGTACTTCTACCTGGGCAATATCTACACCCGACGCTTCAAGTTCGACCAGGCCATCGCCGCCTATACCCAGGCCCTGAAGCTGCAACCACGGTTCCCCGAAGCCAGCGCCAACCTGGCCCTGGCCATCGCCCTGCAAAAAGACACCGACAGCGCCGCGCAGAACGCCCCCGAGGTCAAACCCGACCAAGTGCAGTTCGACAAACCGGCCGGCAAGGGCAAGACCCAACAGGTGCAAACCCCTCAGGCCGCCAGCGACGAACTCTGGCTGCGGAACCTCAGCACCTCGCCGGCGCGCTTCCTGCGCCAGAAATTCAGCCTGCAGGACCAGCGGGAGGCCGCCCGATGAAGACCCGGCGACCGGCGATCTGCGCCCTGTCCTGCCTGCTGGCCTGGCCCGTGCTGGCCGACGAACCGCAACTGCGGGTGCAGGCCCGGCTGCTGCCCGATACCACGGTGGTGGTCGGTGAAACCCTGAGCCTGCAGGTCGATGTGCTGACCGACAGCTGGTTTACCAGCGCGGCGAACCTGCCCGCGCTGACACTCGACGGCGCCCAGGTCGAACCGCCGGGCAGCGAAGCCGAGCACCTGAACCTGACCCTGGAAGGAAAGCCCTTCTTCGGCCTGCGCTACCGCTACCGGATCACCCCGCAGCAGGCTGGAGAATTCGTCATCCCGACACTGACGATACATGCCACACCCGGCCAGGCCAGCCACGAACTCAGCGCGCAGATTCCGACGCGGCATTTCAGCGCTCGCCTGCCGCCAGGGTTCGCTCCGGGCGAAACGGTGCTGGTGGCCAGCGGACTGCGACTGTCGCAAAAAATCGCTTATTCATCCGACCCGCCCACGGTCGGTGACAGCGTCACCCGCGAATTGACCCTGCAAGCCGACGGCACACCGGGCATGGCCTTGCCCGCGCCGGTCCTGAAGGATGTACCGGGCCTGAGCCGCTACCTGAAGACGCCGCGGATCAGCAACCTCGACGATGGCCGCGGCAACCTCGACGGCGGGCAACGGATCGACCAGGCCAACTACCGCATCGACCGTCCGGGGCACTTCCAGTTACCGGTGGTGCAGCTCAAGTGGTGGGACAGCGGCAGTCGACAGGCTCGCACCCTCGAAGTAGCGGCGGTGAGCTTCGATGCCGTCGCCAATGCACACTATCGCCCGGTGTTTTCGGTGACCGAGGACGTCCAGGCCCTCGCCCACCAGGGTCGCATTCATCTGTCCCGACACTGGCTGGCCTGGGGCCTGGCCGTCCTGGCGCTGGGGTTGCTGGTGCGCCTGGTTCCGCACCTGATCCTGCCCGTGGCCCGCCGCGGCGTCCGGACCTGGCAACGCTGGTGGCGGGCCCATCGCTCAACGGGCCTGCGCCCGCTCAACCCTCGTCTGGAGAAGGAGTTCCCATGACCCGTCCATCGCCGCTCTATCGTCGTGGCTGGCTGTCGCTGCTGGTCCTCACCTTGTCAGTCCTCGCCTTGCCCGCACAAGCCGCCGACCCGTTGCCGTCATGGCAGGAAGGCCCGGCCAAGGCGGCCATCATCGACTTTGTCCAGGCCGTCACCGAACAAGACTCGAAAGACTTCGTCAAACCCGCCGAACGCATTGCCGTATTCGACAACGACGGCACCCTCTGGACCGAACAACCGGCCTATTTCCAGATGCTGTTCGCCTTCGATGAAGTCAGGCGCCTGGCCCCGCAGCATCCCGAATGGAAGACCCGGCAACCGTTCAAGGCGGTGCTGGAAAACGACCAGAAGGCCCTGGCCGCCAGCGGCATGGACGGCCTGCTGACGATCATCGGCGCCACCCACACCGGCATCACCACCGAGGCCTTTATCGACCATGCCCGGACCTGGCTGGCCCAGGCTCGCCATCCGAAGACCGGCAAGCCCTACACCGAGATGATCTACCAGCCGATGCTGGAAATGCTCGACTACCTGCGCCGCGAAGACTTCAAGACCTACCTCGTTTCCGGCGGCGATACGGCGTTCATGCGCGCCTTCGCCGAGACCGTGTACGGCATTCCGCCGGAGCAGGTCATCGGCTCCAGTTTCGTCACCCGCTATCAATTGGACAACGGCACGCCGTCGATCCTGCGCACCGCCAAGCTGGCCCATAACGACGACGGTCCCGGCAAGCCGGAAAGCATCGACGCGATCATCGGCCGCCGCCCGCTGCTGGCCTTCGGCAACTCCGACGGCGACTTGCAGATGCTGCAATGGACCGCCGCCGGCGGCGGCAAGCGCTTCATGGGCCTGGTGCATCACACCGATGCCAAACGCGAATGGGCCTATGACCGGCAATCGAACATAGGGCGCCTGGACAAGGCCCTGGATGAGGCCAACAAACGGGGCTGGACCGTCGTCGACATGGCGAGCGCCTGGCGCAAGGTCTACCCGTTCGAGGCCGCCCCCACCGAGCAAGTGCAGTAAGCACAAAACGTGATGCAGGACAGCAAGAAACGTTGGCCGTCGCAGGACGGCTCAAGCTAGCGCAAAAGGAGCAAGTCATATGACTGGCATACGCAAATGGCTTCCCCAGCTCGCCCTGGTGGCGGCTTCAGTGATGGGGCTCTCGGCAGGCGCCGGGGCCGCCGAAAAACCCAATATCCTGGTGATCTTCGGCGACGACATCGGGCAGACCAATATCAGCGCCTACTCCATGGGCGTGGTCGGCTACAAGACGCCGAATATCGACCGCATCGCCAAGGAAGGCATGCTGTTCACCGACTACTACGCGGAGAACAGCTGCACGGCGGGACGCTCGTCCTTCATTACCGGACAGACGCCGCTGCGTACCGGGCTGTCCAAGGTCGGCGCCCCCGGTGCCACCGTGGGCCTGCAGAAGCGCGACATCACCATCGCCCAGGCCCTCAAGTCGCAGGGCTATGCCACCGGCCAGTTCGGCAAGAACCACCTCGGCGACCGCGATGAATACCTGCCGACCAATCACGGTTTCGACGAGTTCTTCGGCAACCTCTACCACCTCAACGCCGAAGAAGAACCGGAACGCCCCTACTGGCCCAAGGATGACGCGGAGTTCGTCAAGGCCAACTCCCCGCGCGGGGTGATCCACAGTTTCGCCGATGGCAAGATCGAAGACACCGGCGCCCTGACCACCAAGCGCATGGAAACCATCGACGACGAAACCACCGCCGCCGCCCAGGCGTTTATCGAAAAACAGGCCAAGGCGGACAAACCGTTCTTCGTCTGGATGAACACCACGCGCATGCACGTGTTCACCCATGTGCGCGACTCGATGAAGGGCCAGAGCGGCATGCCCGGTAACGAATATGCGGATGGCATGCTCGAGCATGACGGCGATGTCGGCAAACTGCTGAAGACCCTCGACGACCTGAAGATCGCCGACAACACCATCGTGGTCTACACCACCGACAACGGGCCGAACCAGTTCTCCTGGCCGGACGCGGCGACCACGCCGTTCCGCAACGAGAAGAACTCCAACTGGGAAGGCGCCTACCGGGTGCCGGCGATGATCCGCTGGCCGGGCAAGATCAAGGGCGGCGAAGTCTCCAACGAAATGTTCTCCGGCATGGACTGGTTCCCGACGTTGCTGGCCGCCGCCGGCGATAGCGGAGTCAAGGACAAGCTGCTCAAGGGCTGGGCACCGGTCAGCGGCGGGGCCAACTTCAAGGTACACCTGGACGGCTACAACCAACTGCCCTACCTGACCGGACAGCAACCCAAAGGCGAGCGCAAGGAGTTCTACTACTTCAACGACGACGGGGTGCTGGTATCGATGCGTTTCGACAACTGGAAGGCGGTGTTCTGCGAACAGCGCGAGCCGGGCGGCTTCCGGGTCTGGAGCGAACCGTTCGTGTGCCTGCGGGTACCGAAGATCCTCAATCTGCGGATGGACCCGTATGAGCGAGCGGATGTGGTATCAGACCAGTACTACGATTGGAGTACCAAGAACGTCTATCTGGTCGCTGTCGCGGTGACCAAGTCGGCGAAGTTCCTCGAAACCTTTGTCGAGTACCCGCCCAGCCAGAAACCGGCGAGCTTCAGCGTCGACCAGATCCGCGCGGCGGTGGATGCCAAGATCGCCGAGAAGATGAAGAACCAACCTAAAGAGTGACGGCAAGACCGCCGCCCACCACCCCGGTGGGCGGCCCTGATTGAAGGTCAGGCGCCCCCGTGGCGAGTGGGCTTGCCCACGCTGGGGCGCGTAGCGACCCCGAAACCTGTGATTACCGCACAAGGCCAACGCATTATGTCCTCATCTCGCAGCGCCACCCTGTCATCGGCCACGTCCGTCCCTGTCGCGACCACCTGGCGCCTGCCCGCCCTGCTGCTGTTCATTTCCGGCGCGGCGGCGCTGGTCTACCAGGTGCTGTGGATCAAGCAACTGTCGCTGGTGGTCGGGGTCGAGGTGTATGCGATCACCACCGGCATCAGCGGCTTTTTCGCCGGGCTGGCCCTGGGCGGCCTGCTGTTCGGGCGCTGGGCCGACCGCATGGCGCAACCGCTGCTGCTGTACGCCGCCCTGGAGTTGCTGGTCGCCGCGCTTGGCGTCGGCGCCACCCTCAGCCTGGCCCAGGCCGCCACGCCGTTCGCCTGGCTCGAACAGCAACTGGGGCTGGCCGCCTGGTTGTTGCCCTTCAGCCTGGTGGGGATTCCGGCGTTCCTGATGGGTGGCACGCTGCCGGTGCTGATGCGCGCCCTGGCCGCCGATCCGCAACAATTGGGCCAGGCCGGTGCACGCCTGTACGCGGCCAATACCGCCGGGGCGATTGTCGGCACTCTGCTCACCGCCTTTGTGCTGGTCGCCAGCCTCGGCGTACGCGGCAGCGCCATGGCCGCGGCCCTGCTCAACCTGCTGGCCGCCGGCGGCGCGTTGTGGCTGTTGCGTGATAAGCGGCCGGTGCTGCCCGTGGTGCCGGAACAAGCCCGGGCCGAGCAGCCGTCCGCACGCCTGGCCATGCTGCTGTACGCCGTCGCCGGTGGCGTGGCACTGGGTTATGAAGTGGTGTGGTCGCAGTCCATCGTGCAGTTCATGAGCACGCGCACCTATGCCTTCGCCGTGGTGCTGGCGACCTACCTCGCCGGGCTGGTGCTGGGCAGCAGCCTGATGGCCCGACGGGTCGACCGCCTGCGCGATCCCTGGGGTGTGTTCGGCTGGTTGATCAGCGCCGCCGGCCTGATTGCCGTGCTGGAAATCGCCGTGCTCGGGCGCTGGCTGGTGCTGCTGCAGACCCAGGTCGAAGCCCTGGTGCTGGCCCTCGGTGGCACGCCCCTGGTGGGTATGAGCAGTCGCTTCGCCGTCGCCGCGTTGAGCATTGTGTTCATCCCGACCCTGCTGCTGGGCGCCGCCTTTCCCCTGGCCCTGCGCCTGAGCGTGCAACAACGCCAGGTCGGCCGCGATGTCGGCAAGGTGGTGGCGTTCAATACCCTGGGCGGCATCGCCGGGGTCATGCTTTGCGGCTTTGTGCTGATTCCCTGGTTGGGGCTGGTGCGCACCCTCGGTGTGCTGGCACTGATCGCCGCCGCTGTCGGTGGCCTCGCGGTCAGCCGGGGCCGGGCCCTGCGCCAAGGCAACCGCCAGGGTGTGGTGATCCTCGGCCTGTTGTCCCTGGCCGTGGCCTGGCTGACGCCCGTGGATCGCCTGGCCGATCTGCTGCCGGGGGCGCGCAACGGTCACCTGGCGTTCTATCAGGAAGGCCGTGGCGGCACCGTCGCCGTGGTCACCCAGGGCAGCGGCCAACGGCAGTTCCAGCGCCTGTACATCCAGGGCGTGTCGAATACCGGTGATGCCATGCCGTCGCTGCGCTACATGCGTATCCAGGCCCTGCTGCCGCTGCTGATCCATCGCGGCGAACCCGACTCGGCCCTGGTCATCGGTTTCGGCACCGGGATCACCGCCGGAGCCCTGTTGCAGTACCCGTCGCTGCACCAGCGCGTCGTCGCCGAGCTGCTGCCGACGGTGGTCGCCGCCGCCCCGCTGTTCAAGGGCAACTTCCAGGCCGCCACCGACCCGAACCTGCAGATGCGCCTGCGCGACGGCCGCCAGGAGCTGCTGCGCAACCCGCAGCGCTACGACCTGATCACCCTGGAGCCACCACCGCCTTCCGCCGTCGGCGTGGTCAACCTCTACTCGCGGGATTTCTACCAACTGGCCGCCAGCCGCCTGGAAAAGAATGGCCTGCTGGCCCAGTGGCTGCCGCTGCCGACGCAGAACATCGATGACTCACGGGCGCTGGTACGCAGTTTCCTCGATGTGTTTCCCCATGCCACGCTGTGGACCAGCGAGTTCCACGAAATGCTCCTGGTGGGCTCCCAGGAACCGATCGAGCTGGATGCGGCGCGGATCGCCGAACGCTTCGACCGCCCTTCGGTGCGCAGTGCCCTGCAGGACGTGGGCATCGGTTCCGCCAGCGCGCTGCTGGCCACCTGGATCACCGACCGCAACGGTCTGGAACGCTTCGCCGGCAACGTGCCCGCGGTGACTGACGACCGTCCTTCGATCGAGTACGCGCCCTGGGTCCGTGCCGGGGAAATCAGCCGGGTGCTGCCGGCCCTGCTCGACCTGCGACAACCGATTCCCCTGCTGAACGCGGACAAGTTGTTTACCGACTACCTGCAGGGCTACCAGCAGAACCTGATGCGCTTCTACCGCGCCAGCCTGTACGCCTACGAGGGTGACCGCCAGGCCTGGGCCCGGGAGATGAGCGAAGTGATGCGCGACGAGCCGGGCAATCCGTACTACCGCTGGTTCGGAGGGCAGGCCCGGTAATCATCCGTTGCCCATACGGGCGCCATCGCCGGCAAGCCGGCTCCTACCGGGGACCGTGCCGCAACCTGTGCAAGAGCTGACTTGCCAGCGATGAGGCCAGATGGTCTTGCACCGACCTTTCGTTCCTACCGGCTCTTCAGCTTGAGATACGACTGGTGCATATCCGAAGCCCAGCCGTCGATCACGTTTTTCACATCGGAAGGCTGCATCACCTGGCTGTCGTTTTCCAGCGGCTTGCCGGTGCCCTGACGGACCACTTCGGCGAGCACCGCCTGGGTCTGGCCATCGAGGAACGCGGCTTCGGTGCCCAGGGTGGTTTCCTGGTCACGAATCCCCGACGCGGTGCTGACCGCCGCCGCCACCAGCGCCACCGGAATCAGTTCATAGGCCTTGAGTCCCTCGGTCTTGCTGCTCACCGCCGTGATCGCCGCCCGCACCACCACCACGCCAGGGCCCGGGCCGTTGGCCAGGGGCAGGGATTTGCTCAGCTCACGCTTGAGTGCCTGGTCGTAGTACTGGGTAATGCCGTGCAGGGTCGCCTGGGGGATTTTCACGGTGGGCTGCGGAGCGGGATAGAACTGGGTGGGTTCGATATAGGCACTGGTGTATTTGCGCACGTCGAGCTTGGGATCGATCCAGCGCATCACCTCGACACCCGACGGAGTTTTCTCTTCCTTGAGCCGACTGTAGTCCTTGAGAAATCCCGAGTAGTGATCGGGTTGGGTGGACTGGCTCGAACAGCCGACCACGGCAAGGGAGGCGATACACAGCGCACTGATCATGAAACCTGATTTCATGCCGAAACTCCTTTTGGCTAGCCGGTACCGCCGCCGGTACAGGAAAGGTAGGTATAGCCAAGGAACGCCGCGCCGGCTCGAAAATGTTGATTATTGCGCACGCAATGTGGGCCATTTCTCAAAGCCTGTTTGACAGGAGCGGCTGTGCCGTCAAAGCTGGAGCCAGCTTCGATGCTCGCCCAATGCAGTTGGACAACGGATGTCTCAATGCCCAAGCAAAAAAACAAAAACGCACCAGTTCCCGCTGCTTCCCCCTCGCGTCTGTCCCGCTACCTGCTACCTGTCACCGCCGCGCTCCTGCTGCTGGTCACCGTGGGCATCTGGTTGTCCCTGCAAGGCGGCCCGCCTGTTCGACCAACACCCGCCCCGCTCACGTCGAGTCAGCCGCCCATGGCGCCAGCGACCGCGCTCCCTGACGCACGGATGGTCGATGAACAACAGTGCCAGGGCTGCCACAGCGCCCAGGTCAAGGACTGGCAAGGCTCCCACCATCAACTGGCGATGCAGGCCGCGACGACGGAGACGGTACTGGGTGACTTCGCCGATGTCAGCGTGGACCTCGAACAGCAGAAGACCCGTTTCTTTCGCCGCGACCAGGGCTTCTGGGTCAACACCCAGGGCACCGACGGGGCCGCCGCCGACTTCAAGGTCGCCTACACCTTTGGCGTCGCCCCCTTGCAGCAATACCTGCTGGAAGTTCCCGGCGGTCGCCTGCAGGCCCTGGGCGTCGCCTGGGATACCGAAAAGCGGCGCTGGTTCCACCTCTACCCCGGCCAGGGCGTGGACTTCAAGAATCCGCTGCACTGGAGCAAACCGAGCCAGAACGCCAACTTCATGTGCGTCGAGTGCCACACCACCGGCTACCAGCGCAACTTCGATACCGCCAGCAACACGTTCGCCAGCCAGTGGAACAGCCTCGGCGTCGGCTGCCAGGCCTGCCACGGTCCGGCATCGAATCACTTGCAATGGACGGCCGGCAAGACCGACCTGATCCACAAGGGTTTCGCCGTCGACCTGGCCAGCAAGGACACCACCGTCGAGATCGAGACCTGCGCCCGCTGCCATGCCCGGCGTGCCCCGCTGGGCGATGGCTACACCGTCGGCAAGCGACTGATGGACGACTACCTGCCCAGCGTGCTGACCCGCGAACTCTATGCCCTGGACGGCACGATCAAGGACGAGGTGTTCGAACACGGCTCGTTCCTACAGAGCAAGATGTTCGGCAAGGGCGTGCGTTGCAGCGATTGCCACAACCCCCACAGCGGCGAACTCAAGGCGGCGGGCAATGGCGTCTGCCTGCAATGCCACAACCCATCGGGCAAGAGTGCCGTCGCCGGTGTCGATGGCCGTGGCCTGCAGGCAAAAGACTACGACTCGCCCGAGCACCATCGGCATCAACCCGGCCAGTCCGGAACGCAATGCATCGATTGTCATATGCCGGGCAAATTCTATATGGGCAATGACTTTCGCCATGACCATAGTTTCAGTATTCCCAACCCCGAACGGGCCAGGGCCCTCGGCACGCCGGACGCCTGCCTGAGTTGCCACCAGGGTTCGGCCGGCGACAAGATCACCGCGCAGTTCAAACGCTGGAACGACCGTTCTATCCCACAAGCGCCGCGCTACGGCGAAAGCCTGCTGCTGATCCGTGGCGGTCGGCCCGGCGCGGCCGAAGCCCTCTACCAGCAGTTGCAACGCAGCAATCTGCCGGCGATCCAGCGCGCCACCCTGCTGGCCGAGTTGCCGTCCTACCCCAGCGAACAGGCCCTGAAACTCGCCGCCAGGGACCTCACCCATGGCGAACCGCAGGTGCGCGAAAGTGCCCTGCGCGCCGTCAGCGCCTTTGTCCCGCCGGCCGAGCGCGCGGCCCTGCTGGCACCGCTGCTCGCGGACCCGGTAAAGGCCGTGCGCATCAGCGCCGCCCGCGAACTGCTGGGCGCTTCGGCAGCCGGCCTGGGCAGTGCCCAGCCGGCCTGGAACAAGGCCATCGGCGAATACGAGCAGGTACAGTCGAACCTCGGGGAACGCGCCGAAGCCAACCTCAACCTGGCGATGCTGTATCAGGCCACCGGCCGCGGCAATCAGGTCGAGGCACTGTTAAGGACGGCGCGGCTGCGCGATCCGGACTTCCTGCCCGCGCTGGTCACCCTGATGCAGTGGCTGGAAGCCAACGGACGCGGCAGCGAGGCCGGGCAACTGTTGGACCAGGCCCTGCACGAACACCCCGATGCCGCGCTGCTGCAACATGCCCGGGGCCTGACGCTGATCCGCGCGGGCGACACCGCGCAGGCCATGGTCGCCCTGCGCAAGGCGGCACGCCTGGAACCGCAGAACCCTCAATATGGCTACGTGCTGGCGGTGGCACTGCACGACAGCGGCCAGGTCGAAGCCGCCTGCGCCGAACTGGAAACACTGCTCAAGCACCAGCCGACCCAGCGCAATGCGCGGCTCTCGTTGATCCAGTACTACTTGGAAAACGGCCACGAACCCAAGGCCCAGGCCTTGCTCCAGGCCTGGAAGCTACTCAATCCGGGCGATCCCGCGTTGAAGTAGCCACGTGATGATCGTTCCCACGCTCCAGCGTGGGAATGCCTCACTGGACGCTCTGCGTCCGCTTTGTGACGCGCAGCGTCAAGGGCTGCATCCCCACGCAGAGCATGGGTACGACCGGAGACGCCCTCAAGACGAACTTCCCAACGCCTTCAACAGCAGCGGATCGCGGGCGTAGATATCCGGCGCATAGAGCAAGGCCCCGTCGCTGTCGACCTGAACCGTCCAGTAACCGAGCAGGATCGGCACCGGTGCCGTCAGGCGGAATTCATGGGTGGTGCCGCTGGCGAGCAGCTCATCGGTCTTGGCCCGCTCGGCCGGGGTCAGCAGCAGGTCGCGCAGGTGCAGAGGTTGCTCGACCCGTACGCAGCCCGAGCTGAAGGCCCGGGGCCCCTTGGCGAACAGCGGCTGGCTGGGGGTGTCGTGCAGGTACACCGAGAACGGATTGGGGAAACGCAGGACGATCTTGCCCAGCGGGTTGCGCGGGCCGGCCTCCTGACGCAGGAGGATATTGCCCGGACGCTCCCAATCGATGCTGTCCGCCGCCAGCGGATGGCCTTCGCTGTCCAGCACTTGCAGGTTCTGCTGGCTCAGGTACGCCGCCGGGTCCAGACGGATGGCCGGCAGCTTGTCCTCACGCAGGATCGTCGGCGGCACGGTCCAGGTCGGATTCAAGGTCAGGCGGGTAACCCGCGACTTCAACAGCGGCGTCTGTCGCTCGGCGCGACCGACCTGCAGGCGTGTCTGCCAGATGGGCGCGCCTTGGTGGTAGACGCTCAACTGCGCCGCCGCGACATTCACCAGCACGCCCTCGGGCTCCAGGTCCGGCGCCAGCCAGCGAAAGCGTTCGAGGTTGATGCGCAACTGCTCGCGACGCAGCGCCGGGCTGACATTCAGCTCGGTCAGGGTACCGGGCCCGATCACCCCATCGGATTGCAGCGAATGCCGCGACTGGAAGTGCTTGACCGCATCGGCCAGTTCTCCGCCGTAGGCCTTTTCCGGACCGCCGGGCAGGCTCTCCAGATAGCCCTCGGCCAACAGCCGCTCGGCCAATACCGGCACCCGTGGGTCCTCCATGCCCGGCCGCAGCAAGGGCCCGCCGGCCACCGTCGGCCAGTGCCCCAGCGGCTGCAGGCGTTGTTGCGCGTAGATGCGCCGCAGGCTGAGGTACAGCTCGGCATTCGGCCGCGCCTGAGCGAACCCCCGGGCCATATCCTGCAACCCGGTCGCTGCCAGCATCAGCAACCGGGCGTCCGCGTCTTGCGCGGCCGGCTGGGAGTGCCAGACTGGCTCGAAACGGGCCTGGGACAGGCGGCCGAAATGCAGGTCCTGCAAGGCTTGCAGGTACTGCCGGCTGATCTCGATATCGGTACACAGCGCGTTACCCGCATCGGCATCCCGGGGCAGCGGATAACGCGCCGGGTCCAGGCCGTCATCGGCCAGCAGCGGCAACTGCGCCTGCAACGCCGGCAGCCGATCGTTACCGGACCACAGCGGAACATTGTCGTGTTGCAGGTAGAACGCCTGCAGGCGCAAGCGTACCGGCGCATCCAGTTGCACGGCCAGCGCGGGGCAGTCGGTGGGCAACTGCGCCAGTGCCGACTGCAAGGGCGTGGGCGGCTCGACGGGCAGATCCTCCGCCCTCGCGACCAGCGGTGCAACGAGCAGGCAAATGCTCAAGTAACATGCGTGTTTTTTGAACAAAGGCTTGGCTCCAATCCACGGTCATCCCACGGGCGGTCTGTAGTTACGGTCTTCTGTAGTTACGGTCTATAGTTACGACAGAGGCGACAAACCCTCAAGGCAGCGCGTGATCGTGCTGTTCCAGGACCGATGGGATGCGCAGGCCTGCACCAACGGCGGAGACGCTCCCAACCATGCTGACATCCTGCTACCGACTCTGCCTGAGCATCCTGGGCTTGTACATTATGACCCTGGCCGCGCCCGGCAGTTCTGCCCTGGCCGCCAGTGCGGCGAAACCGACGCTGTATGGCAGCCTCGCCCACGCCGCGCCGGAACTCAACCCCCTGGTGCTGAAAAACGCCCTGAACGCCATGCAATGCGCGATCAATCAGGGCCATGGACAATCCGAACGCCTGGCCGTGATCGACTACTCGCAGCCCTCGACGGCACGGCGCCTGTGGATCTTCGACCTGCGCAAGAAAACCCTGGTGCTGCGCGACCTGGTCGCCCACGGGCAGAAATCCGGGGAGAACTTCGCCACCCAGTTCTCCAACCGGATGGGCAGTTATCAATCCAGCCTGGGGCTGTTCCGTACGCAGGAAAGCTACGAAGGCACACATGGCTACTCGCTGCGCATGGACGGCCTGGAGCCGGGCTTCAACGACCGCGCCCGCGACCGTGACATCGTGATTCATGCCGCCGACTACGTCAGCCCCCTGTGGAGCCAGCGTGAAGGCCGCATCGGCCGCAGCCAGGGCTGCCCCGCGGTGCGCCCGCAAGTGGCGCGACAGGTGGTCGACAAACTCAAGGACGGCCAGTTCATGTTCTCCTGGTACCCCGACCGGCGCTGGCTGAAATCCTCGCCCTACCTCAACTGCAAGCCTCAGCAGATGGCCAGTGCCACCACCACCCAGGGCGGTTGAAGCCTTGTCGGCTATGACAGATCCGCGCTGCATGGCCCGATGACTCAGCAACCACTGGCCTCTCGGGCATCCTGCTGCCGCGCATAAGCGGCACCGATCAGATAGAAGCAACCGCCGGCAATGATGAAGCCCGCCAGCATGTAGAACATGAAATGCGGTGCCCACCAGGCCAGGGCAAAACCGCAGAGCACCGGGCCCAGCGCCCCGCCCAGGGTCGACAGGTTCTGCGCACCGTAATACATGCCGCGCAGGTGCTGGGGAGCGATACGGTCGATAAACATGTACTCGGCTGGAAACACGATGATTTCCCCCAGGGTGAACACCGCCATGGCCAACGACCAGTGCAATACCGTGCTCGACAGTGCAAACCCCGTCACCCCGAGCAGGAACAGGCTGAAGCCCGCCGTCAGCCACAGGTTCAGGTGCTGGTTGGTAATGCGCTTGCCCACGATGAACTGCAGACAGATGACCACCACCGCATTCACCGCCACCACCGAACTGATAATGCTGTAGGCAAACTCGGGCGTACCGGTGGTCACCAGGTACTGCGACAGGTAAGCGGTGAACTGGCCGAACACCACGGCGCTGAGCAGGCCACCGAGGGTGAAGCAGACCAGGCGCTTGTCCCGCAGCAGGATCCGCCCCACGCCGACAAAGGACACCGGGGCCCTGGCACGATCAACCGGACTGAGTTGCCGGTCACCGAAGTTGTAGTAGGTCAGGAACGACACCACGCCCAGCAAGGCGGAAACGACAAAGGGCAGGCGCATATCGAGGTGCGCCAGGCCCGCGCCGATAAACGGCCCGACCGCATAGCCGATATTGATCAGCGTGTAGCGCACCGAAAACACACTGGCCTGTTCGGCTTCCGGCAGCACGCGGCCCAGGGTGGCCTTGACCACCACGTCGATCACCGAATAGGCGAAGTTGAACAACACCAGGAACACGAAGAACAGCCAGAGCCGCTGTGTCATGCACATGCCGATAAAACCGAGCACGAACAACGCGGTGAATGACAGGATCAGGCGGAAGCTGGAGCCCTTGTCCGTCAGGTAGCCGCCATACACGCTGAGCAGCGACCCCGCCACCAGCGCAATACCGACCACCAGGCCGATCTCGCTGATCCCCAGGGAAAACTGCGAGGAGAGGAAGATCACCAGGTAGGGCAGCGTGATGGCCCGCCCCAGGGTCAGAATCAGTGAAGAAGCCAACAGCAGATTGACCGAAGTCGGGTAACGCCTGAGTACCGCCAACATCCTGATCCAGCTCCTTGCGGCCCCTGCGCTCCGGCACGGTCCGGGTTTCGATATCGCCCTGGGACGAAAGCCTCCCAGTATCGCTCAAGGCGTGGACCCCGTCATGCCTTCGTCTCAGTTTGCCGAGACCAGCTTGAGTCCGATAACCCCCGCCAGGATCACCCCGATACAGAGCATTCTCAGCGGTGCTGTCGAGTCGCCCAGCAGCGCCATGCCAAGAATCGCGGTGCCGGCCGCGCCGATGCCGGTCCACACCGCGTAGGCGGTCCCCACCGGCAGCGTACGCAGCGCCAGCGAGAGCAGGACGACGCTCGACAGGCCGCAGGCGACCGTCAGCAGTGCGGGGGTGAAGCGGGTAAACCCTTCGGAGCCTTTCATGAAGAAGGCGAAAGCGATTTCAAGAATGCCGGCGATGCCCAACAGTGCCCATGCCATAAATGCCAATTCCTTCGAAGTGGTGGGCGCCAGGCCAGGGGCCGGGCGCCACGGGGTGGGTATCAGGCCTTGCCGGCGGCCACGGGAGTCGAACGGAAGGTCACGCCAAAGCGGTTGAAGGCGTTCATCAACCCGATGGCATAGGTCAGGTCGGCGAGTTCCTTGTCGCTGAACTCGGCCGCCGCCGCGGCATAGTCGGCATCCGGCACGCCGCTTTCGGCGACCCGGGTCACGGTTTCTGCCCACGCCAGGGCCACCTGCTCGCGGTTGCTGAACAGCGCCCCGGCATCGCGCCATACCGGCACCAGCACCAGTTTCTCGACGGCCACGCCGAGCTTGAGCAGGTCACGGGTGTGCATGTCGATGCAGTAGGCACAACCATTGAGCTGAGACACCCGCAGATAGACCAGATCGATCAGTTCGGCGGAAAAACCACACTTCTGCAGGTACACATAGACGCCTCCAAAAGCCTTGTAGCCTTCGGGCGAAGCGGTAGCGTAGTCGAGACGTTGAGTCATGATGAATCCTTGTATTGGCTGTTTGAAGGGTTCTATCCTGCGACGACTTGGCCCATTGAAAAAGATCCATGATTAGCCTTTAGTTATAGGCCATGAGCCATTCTCTTCCAGAACCATAGCGACCATGACCCGACCAACTCCGCGTTTCTCCCCCCTCGATCCCGATTCGAAGGAGCCCGTCTACCGTCAGCTCTATTGGCGTTTTCGCGGGGCGATCAGTGACGGCCTGCTCAGCCCCGGCGAACGGATTCCCGCCGCGCGGGCGCTGGCCAAGGAGCTGGGCCTGGCCCGTGGCACCATCGACACCGCGTATTCCCTGCTCAGTGCCGAGGGCTACATCCAGTCCCGGGGCCAGGCCGGCACGGTGGTATCACCGGACATCAGGAGCCCGGTACTCAAGCGCCATCCGGACCAGGGACCCAACCCGGTCGAAGGCCTGTCGATCCGGCACAAGGCACCGGTCCTGCCGTTTCAGATGGCCCTGCCGGCCCTGGACGCCTTTCCCCGGAAAATCTGGGCGCAGTTGGGCGCACGCTGCGTGCGTGCCACGCAGATCGCCGACATGGCCAACCCCTCGGTGCTCGGCCTGGAGTCCCTGCGCACGGCCATCGCCAGCTATCTGCAAGTGGCGCGGGGCATCGCCTGCCTGCCCTCCCAGGTGTTCGTCACCTCGGGCTATCGCAATACCCTGGCGCTGATCGCCCATGCCCTGCTGGAGCCGGGGGATCGCGTGCTGGTCGAAGACCCGGGCTATGTGCCCACCCGGCAATTGCTGGAGTGCCTGCGCATGGCAACGGTCGCGGTCCCGGTCGACCAGGACGGCATGCGGGTCGGCGACGGCATCGAACGCTCGCCCGATGCCCGCGCGGCGGTGGTCACGCCGGCCCACCAGAGCCCGTTGTCCGTATCGCTATCCCTGCCGCGGCGCCTGGAGCTGCTGGAGTGGGCCAGCCGCGAGCAAGCCTGGATTGTCGAAGACGATTACGACGGCGAGTACCGCTATGTCAGCCGCCCGCTGCCCGCACTCAAGAGCCTGGATCGCGAGGGTCGGGTGTTGTACGCCGGGACCTTCAGCAAAGTGCTGTTCCCCGGCATCCGGATCGCCTATCTGGTGGTGCCACAGGCACAAGTGGAACGCTTCGAACAGGTCGGCCAGATGTTTCTCGGCAACTGCCCGGAACTCACCCAGGCCATTGTCGCCACGTTTCTCACCGAAGGCCATTTCGCCCGGCATATCCAGCGCATGCGCAAACTCTACGCCGAACGCCGGGAAGCGACCGTCCGGGGCTTGAACAAAGCCCTGGGCCCACGGGTCCGGATCGATACCCAGCCGGGCGGCATGCACCTGATCCTGCGGCTGCCGCCAGAGCAATCCGACCAAGCGCTGGTCGCCCGCCTGCAACAGGCCGGCATCTACGCCGAAGCCCTGAGCGAGTGGAGCATCGAGGTACAAACCGGGCCGGCCCTGCTGCTCGGATTCGCCAATATCGATTCACAAGCGCACGCGGAGCAACTGGGTAAACGCATCCTCGCGCTGATGCAGTGATCAAGCGCCAGCCTTGCGCCATGGCCTACTCGAACAGGCGGTTCTTGGACCTTCTTCACCGGTCCGGGAGCCGCCATCATGGAAATCCTGCCAGCCAGCCATCAAAGGATTCATCCATGAGAGTACTGCACGTGACTTGCAGCCCCAAGGGCCGTGCCTCGGAAAGCCAGCGACTGTCGCAGGCTCTGATCAGTCAACTGATCGAGCGTCATCGCGGTGACGATATCGTCATTACCGAACGGGGTGTAGGCGCACTGGCGCATATCGATGGCGCACATGCACAGGCGTCGAGCAAACGCCGGGAGCCTGACAGTACGCTTGTCGCCAGTGGCACCCTGCTGCAATCCGAACAACTGATCCGCGAACTGGAAAGTGCCGACTATGTGGTGATCGCCACGCCCATGCATAACCTGACGGTGCCCTCGGCGCTGAAGGCCTGGCTCGACCATGTGATCCAGGTCGACCGGACCTTTCGTATCACCCCCACCGGCAAGATCGGCACCCTGCGCGACCGTCCGGTGCTGGTCGCCATTGCCTCGGGAGGACTTTTCTCCGGCGAGCATGCCCAACAGCCGGACTTCCTGCGGCCCTACCTGAAAGCCGTACTGGCAACCGTCGGCCTGCTCGACGTGACGTTCTTCAGTGTCGAGGGCACGGCCCAGCACCCGGCTGCCCTGGATCTGCGACGGGAAAAAACGCAACAGATCGTGGCGCGGCACTTCCTGAACCACCGTCCAGCCGGTGTCACGCCCACCGCTTAATCGCGGTGCACGTCATCCAGATGCGGCAACAGCAGCACGCTTTCCTGCTCACTGGGATCGGAGCGGGCAATCAACGCCACCGCGGGTTCGTCGCCATTGTTCTTGGCGCCAGGAGGAATGGTCACGATCTGCAGGTTGATCCCCGTTGCCCCGATGCAAACAAACACGCGACCACTCATCCTGAAACATAAAGTTTCAATTTCCCTGACCGATACCCCTGCTGTGACCTAATCAATCGAGGGCCAGGCGCCCTCCTATCAGCGGTTCGTACCGGCGGAGATTGTTCAATGCTTGCCCCCATTAACAGGATGCTGGAGAACATAAGCGTCAGAGCCAAGCTCGCCCTGGGCTTTGGCATCGTCATGGTGCTGACCCTGTTGATTGCGACAACCGGTTGGTTGGGTATCAAGTCGCTGAGTGAACGCAGCGACCGGATCCTCGATATCGCCAAGCTCAACGACCTGGCCCGGGACATGCGCAACGGACATCTGTACTACAGCCTCAATCCGGATGCCGAACGCGCCGCGGCGGTGGTCAAGCTGCTGGACAGTCTCGACAGTCACCTCGCCCACAGTCGTTCGGTATTCGTTTCGCCGGTGAGCATTCCCTACCTGGAAACGGCGATCACCACGGTCAAGACCTACCGCAGCCACTTCAGCGATTTCACCCAGGCGGTCCAGGCCCGCGATGCCACGCGCTCGGTATTTGGCGGTCACGCCGACGACGCCGTGGCCGAACTGAAAAAGCTCATGGAAATCGCTACCTCGCCTATCGGCGACCAGGCCCAGATCGACGACCTGGTAAAAGCGCAGACCGTGGTCCAGCAGGCGCGTTTCCAGTTGCGCGGCTACAGCTACAGCCTCAAGGCCGAGTTGCAACAACCGGCCAAGGACGCGATCGACCAGGCCATCGCCTATATCAAGACCCTCGGCACCCTGCTGCCCGCCTCCGAAGCTGACGGCGTACAGCGCCTGCAACAGGCGATGGTCGACTATCGCGCCACCGTCGGTCTGTTCAGTGATGCCCAGACCAAGGCCGACAGCGCCCAGGTGCAGCTCAATGGCGATATCAAGAACCTGCTCGCGACGACCCAGGAGCTGTCGCAGGACCAGATCGACCAGCGCCTGGACGACGTCCTGAGTGCCCGCAACCTGCTCGGCGGCGCCGTCCTCGCCGCGCTGCTGCTGGGGATCATCGCCGCTTGGGTCATCACCCGGCTGATCGTCGGCCCCCTGATGGAAACCCTGCGCCGCGCCGAACGCGTGGCCGGCGGCAACCTGACGGACGATGCCGTGGTCTCGCGCCGGGACGAACTGGGCATGCTGCAACTGAGCATGCAGCGCATGACCCTGAACCTGCGCGAGCTGATCGGTGGCCTGCGCGATGGCGTGGTGCAGATCGCCAGTGCCGCCGAAGAACTGTCGGCGGTCACCGAGCAGACCCGCGCCGGGGTCAACAGCCAGAAACTGGAAACCGACCAGGTCGCCACCGCCATGAACGAAATGGCCGCGACCGTCCAGGAAGTCGCGCGCAACGCCGAACAGGCTTCCAGTGCAGCGGTCAACGCCACTCACGAAGCGCGTGAAGGTGACCAGGTGCTGGCCCAGGCCATGGCGCAGATCGAAAAGCTCGCCGGCGAAGTGAACAACTCCACCGCGGCAATGAACGACCTCAAGCAGGAAAGCGACAAGATCGGCAGCGTCCTCGACGTGATCAAGTCCGTGGCGCAACAGACCAACCTGCTGGCGCTCAACGCCGCCATCGAGGCCGCGCGCGCCGGCGAAGCGGGTCGCGGCTTCGCCGTGGTGGCCGATGAAGTGCGCAGCCTGGCGCAACGCACCCAGACCTCGACCGAGGAAATCGAGCAACTGATCACTGGCCTGCAAGGCGGCACCGACAAGGTCGCCATCAGCCTGGAAAGCAGCCGCACGCTGACCGACAGCAGCGTCGAGCTGACCCGTCGCGCCGGCAACTCACTGAACGGCATCACCCAGTCGGTCCTGGCGATCGAATCGATGAACCACCAGATCGCCACGGCGGCCGAACAGCAGAGTGCGGTGGCCGAGGAAATCAATCGCAGCGTGATCAACGTCCGCGACATCTCCGAACAGACCTCGGCGGCCAGTGAAGAAACCGCCTCGTCGAGCATCGAACTCGCCCGCCTGGGCAACCACCTGCAGATGCTGGTGGGCAAGTTCACCCTGTGATGTCATGACGACGGGAGTGGCCGGGTAATCCACCCAGCCGTTCGCAGACCTTTCGGGACTGAAATACACACCTTATGAGAGCCGGCCAGCCGGCTCTCATAAGGGCTGTGGCGCACCCAAGATTTTCGTAACAAGATTTTACAGCGCCTCCGGCGCTGGCTATGATGGGCGCTCCGGAGATGGCATTCCTCCGTATCAACCGCTGCATTCGCGCAGCTGATGATGCCTGCAGACACCTGATCAGCTCGGGTCTGTAGACCTTCGCGTACAGACCCCCTCCTGGTCAGGCCCACTCGCTCCACGCGGCCGACCTTATGTCAAGACTCTCCCGACCCGAACAACTCGATCTTGTGCCCTACCTCGGCAAATGGCTGCTGTTGTCCAGCATCGTGGCGCTGCTGGCCGGCACCGCTTCGGCGTTTTTCCTGTTTTCCCTGGACCAGGCGACCCACTGGCGCGAAACCCATCCCTGGATCATCTGGCTGCTGCCGCTGGCGGGCTTTACCGTCGGCCTGGTCTATCACCTGCTGGGCAAGCCGGTGGATGCGGGCAACAACCTGCTGATCGATGAAATCCACGACCCGAAGAAAACCGTGCCCCTGCGCATGGTGCCCCTGGTCCTGGGTGGCACCCTGATTTCCCATCTGTTCGGCGCCTCGGTGGGCCGCGAAGGCACCGCCGTGCAAATGGGCGGTGCATTGGCCGACCAACTGACCCACCTGCTGCGCCTGCGCCGCGAAGACCGGCGCATCATCCTCATGGCCGGAATCAGCGCGGGCTTCGCCTCGGTATTCGGTACACCGCTGGCCGGCGCCCTCTTCGGCCTGGAAGTGCTCGCCATCGGCCGGATGCGCTATGACGCGCTGTTCCCCTGCATGGTCGCGGCCATTGTCGCCGACCAGGTGGGCCTGGCCTGGGGCGTAGCGCACAGTCATTACGCGATTGGCGAAGTGGTCCCGGTGCAATTCTGGAGCGTCATGGCGATGGTCCTCGCCGGGATCGTCTTCGGCCTTGCCGGGCTGCTGTTCGCTACCGCCACTCACCGCCTCGGTGCCTGGATGAAACGGCTGATCGGCTACCCGCCGCTGCGGCCCCTGGCGGGCGGCATCGTGATTGCCATCGCCGTCTGGGTATTGGATGCCCATCAGTACATCGGCCTCGGCACTGCCGGCATCGATCAGTCATTCCAGGCGCCTGTCGCGCCCTGGGACTGGTTCGGCAAGCTGGTGTTCACCGTGGCATCGCTGGGTTCGGGGTTCAAGGGTGGCGAAGTCACCCCGCTGTTCTATATCGGCGCGACCCTGGGCAATGCCCTGGCACCGCTGCTGCACCTGCCCTTTGCCATGCTTGCCGGAGTCGGTTTCGTCGCGGTGTTTGCCGGTGCCGCCAACACCCCGCTGGCAACCATCGTGATGGCCATGGAACTGTTCGGTCCCGAGATCGCACCATTCGCCGCCATCGCCTGCATCGCCAGCTACCTGGTGTCTGGGCACACCGGCATTTACAACGCCCAGCGCGTCGGCCACAGCAAACGTCGCAGCGACCTCCCCGAGGACCTGAAGCTGGGCGATGTGAAGCAGTACAAGGCGCAAGGCAAAGCGGTCGACAAAAGCCAACTTTAAGGGGCAACGGACAAGCGATGACACAGGGACCGGAGCCTGAACGACTCCAGTCCCGTCATGGCGACTAGCGGGCGGTTGCCAGTGCTGGAGTACGCGGCGGGATCAGGCGCTTGTTGCCGGTGGACTCGAACGCCGACGCGAGGCGCAGCAGCGTCGAATCGTCATAGGCACGGCCGGCGAAGGTCAGGCCGACCGGCATGCCGATATCCGCCATGACGCCCATCGGCACGGTGACGGTCGGAACACCCAGGTGCCGAATCGCCAGGTTGCCGTTGGCGACCCAGATGCCGTTGCTCCAGGCGATGTCCGCCGACACCGGATCGACATCGGCATTGGCCGGGCCGACATCCGCCACTGTCGGGAACAACACCGCATCGAGGCCCAGGTGCTCCATCCACTCTTCCAGGTCGATGCGCCGCGTCTCTTCCAGACCGCGCAGGCCGTCCGGCACGGTGCTGATCTCGTTCCATGGCGTGATGCCGCGCTCGGCCATCCGTACATACTCGTCCATGCCGGCGGCCAGGTCCCCCTCGCGATTGGGCAGGGTGCCAGGGTCGTGGGGGAAAATCAGCGGACCGTCGACATCCACCAGGCGGTTCAGCTTGGGGTCGCCGTTGGCCTGGAGGAAATCGTCGAAGGCCCAGGCGGTCAGGTCCCACAATTCATGATGCAGGAACTCCTTGGACACCAGGCCGCGGTTGAACACGGTCGGCGCGCCGGGGCGATCACCCTCGCAATTGGACACCAGCGGAAAGTCGACTTCGATCACTTCGGCACCAGCCGCTTCGAGTGCCTGGCGCGCCGCCTGCCAGAGATCGATCACCGAGGCACGGGTGTTGATCCGCTGCCCGGTCGGGCCACCGATACCGGGAGCTTCGCTGGTGCCCGCCTCGGGGTCGGCGTTGATAAACATGCGCGGCACGCCCAGGCGTTTGCCGGCCAGGGCTTCGGCACCGACAGCGAGCGAGCCATAGGATTCGGGCCGTACCGAGGCCACGCTCGGGATCGGCACCCAGGGTTGCAGGCGCCACAGGTCGCCACGGGTGTCGCTGTCTTCTGCCACCACCACATCGAGAACTTCGAGCAGGTCGGCCATGGTCCGGGCATAGGGCACGACCACATCCATGGTTGGCGTCAGCGGCCAGTTGCCGCGTACCGAAATCACCCCACGCGATGGGGTGTAGGCACACAGTCCATTGTTCGAGGCCGGCCCGCGACCGCTCGACCAGGTTTCTTCGGCCAGGCCAAAGGCGGCGAAGCTGGCGGCGGTCGCCGTCCCGGCACCGTTCGACGAACCGGAGGCAAAGGGTGCGGTGAGGTAGTCGGCGTTGTACGGGCTTTCCGCCCGGCCATAGACCCCGCGCTGCATGCCGCCATTGGCCATGGGCGGCATATTGGTCTTGCCCAGGCAGATCGCCCCGGCGGCGCGCAACCGCTCGATGGTGAAGGCATCGCGATAGGCGACCAGATTGGCGAAGGCCGGGCTGCCGGACGCGGCGGTCAGGCCCTTGACCAGGTAACTGTCCTTGGCGGTATAGGGAATGCCGTCGAGCGGCCCCAGGGTCTCGCCTCTGGCCCGACGGGCATCGGACGCCCGGGCCTCTTCGAGCGCGGCGGGATTGCGCACCACCACGGCGTTGAGGGCGGTGGGCGTATCGGCGCCGTCATAGGCATCGATACGGGCAAGATAGGCCTGGACCAGCTCGACCGCCGTTGTCTGGCCGGACTCGAGCGCCGCGCGCAATTGCGCAATGGAAACCTCGGTTACTTCGATCATGCTGTTACCGTCGATTGCTGATGGGGACGCGGTGATTGGAATGGCCGATATCTTACCCCAGCCTTGGTCGACAGGCGCCAGGACCTCAGGCCTTCATCCGGACAGGCTACCGAATCTCCAGCGTAACTCACTGATGGAACACCACGTTCTGTGACAGATCGGCCCGGCCCACATCCAGCCCGTTGACCACGGCAGTCGGATCACCATACCCAAAGGAAATGCCGAACAGCAGCTTGAAGTCGTCGGAAATCCTCAGCACCGAACGCAGGGTCTGCGCGAACATCGCCACGTAGGTCTGCGGGACGCCCGCCAATCCGCGAGCCGCCAGGGACAGCAGGAACGTCTGGCCATACATGCCGAGGTCGCCGGCCGTACGCACGCTGTCGCCGATCACCGGCATGAACAGCAACGCCACATGGGGCGCGCCGAAAAAATCGAGGTTCCTGCTGGAGGCCTCGCGTCGACCGGCCTTGTCGTCCCAGGCAACCTGGCGGGTCTCGTAATGCGCCTTGCCGCTGGCTTGCGCACGTTCGGCATAAACACCGGGAAAGGCCGCCATGTCGAAGAAGAAATCCGGGGAAAACTGCTCCTGCCTTTCCGCCGCCAGCAACGCTGCCGCCAATTCCTCACGCTTGCGCCCGCTGACGATATGCACCAGCCAGGGCTGGGTATTGCAGTTCGACGGCGCCTGTCGGGCATCACGCAGGACCGCCTCGATATCGGCCAGGGCAACGGGATCGGGCAGGAACTGACGGGTGACACGGCGGGTACGCACGACGTGCTCGAAAACGCTGACTTCTGACATCTTTTTTCTCCGGAACAAGGAATGCCCGCAGATTAGTTTCACCACCGACTCAGATAAATCACCTACTATTGCTTTCTTTAGGTACTGGTAGTTTCGAATGCTGGATCGTTTTCGTTCGATGGAAGTGTTCGTGGCAGCCGCCGACACCGGTTCGTTCGCGGCGGCTTCCGCCCAACTGGGCATGACCGCGCAGATGGTGGCGCGTTACGTCCAGGCTCTGGAGCAGCGGCTGCAGGCCACGCTGATCAACCGTACCACGCGCCGGCAGCACCTCACCGAACTCGGCCGGCAATACTACGAACGTTGCGTGGTGGTGTTGAAAGAAACCGCCATCGCCGATGCCCTGGCCTTCGAGGCCACCAGCGAACCCCATGGGCAACTGCGGATCAGCGCGCCCAACCAGTTCGGGGCGCAGTCCTTCATGGATTTCGCCACCGGTTTCATGGCCCGTTATCCACGGATCGAAATGGACCTGCGTCTTTCCGACCAGTTGGTCAACCTGCTGGATAATGGCGTGGAAGTGGCCTTTCGCATCGGTGAACCGAATGTCGGCGAAAGCACCAGCCTGATCGTCCGGCCCCTGCGTCGTTACCGGATGATCGCCTGCGCCTCGCCAGGCTACCTGGCACAGGCGGGCACCCCGCAACACCCGACAGACCTGGGCACGCACCAGTGCATCGGCTTTGTGTTCTGGAACCAGAAGGTCTTCAACGAATGGACCTTCACCCGAGATGAGCAAGTCTTTGCCGTTAGGGTGGATGGGCGCTTCCAGGCCAACAACGGCCACGCACAGTTGAAGGCCGCCGTGCAGGGACTCGGCATTTTCCTCGCGACCGAGGACCTGGTACGGGCCGATCTCGAATCGGGCAACCTGGTGCGGGTACTGCCCGACTATGAAGGACCGTCCAGGCCGATGAGCCTGATCTATTCCGCCGACCGCCAGCGCACGGCGAAAATCCGCTGCTTCGTCGAAGAGGCGATGTGTGCGTTTGCGCCCCAGGCGCACTGACGGCTCAGGCAGTCTGACGAGTTATTTTGCGGCAATGCATTCAACCTCTACCCGCGCGTCAGCGGCCAACCCACGCACCGCTACGGCACTACGGGCAGGGTAAGGTTTGCTGAAGTAAGTGGCGTAGACCTCATTGAACGCTGCCCACTCGGACATATCGGCCAGGAACACCGTGCATTTGATAATGTTGTTCATCTGGTAGCCACTGGCTTTGGTGTCTGCCTTGATGTTTTCCATGACCTGCCTGGTTTCTGCGCGAATACCGCCCGGAACAAGCTCGTGCTGGCCGGGAACGATACCAAGCGCACCGGAAAGAAACAGCAGGTTGCCCACGCGGGAGGCATCCGAGAAGGGGTAACTGCCATTGTTGCCAAAATCGAGGATTTCGACATTTTGTTGCGATTGGGCAACGGCTTCGAAGGCCATCAGCGAGGCGAAAAGAGGCAACAACCACAGTGGCTTTTTCATATTGAACTCCATGGATAAAAAAGAAGATTATTTCGACTTACTTGTTTATTACCTTGAGCAATTCCGGGTAGAACCGTTGAGGGGCTTGCAAGTGCGGTGAATGCCCAAGGTCATCAAACTCCACCAGTGTCGACTGGGGAATACGTTTTGCCACGGACTTGCCCAGTTCGGCATAGTTGGCCAATCGAGCAATGGCCACCGGCGATGCACCATGGGTAATAGCGGTCTTGTCAGTCAGGCCGATAAACAGTGTTGCAGGAACTTTCAAGTTCTCGAATTCGTAGAATACTGGCTGATTGAAAATCATGTCATAGGTCAGCGCCGCGTGATGCGCAATCAGAGGCAGACCTGGTCCGCTGAACATCCCCGCCTGCATCTCGACCCACCGATCAAACTCTGGCCGCCATTCCCCGTTGTAATGTACCCGTTGCTGATAGGCCTTGAGCTCCTGGGCGGAGGTTTCGAGTTCCTCCGCGTAGTAACCATCGACGCCCAGGTAAGGCACGCCAAGGGCTTTCCAGTCTTCAAGGCCCAGTGGATTGACCAGCGCCAGGTGTTCTGTCGCGTCGGGGTACATCAGCGCATAGCGAGTAGCCAGCATCCCGCCCATGGAGTGGCCGATTACCGTGCTGCGGGTGACGCCCAGGCTTTGCAGTAACGCGTGGGTGTTACTGGCCAATTGTTGAAAGCTGTATTGATAACCCTCGGGTTTGGTTGATTTACAGAAGCCTATCTGGTCGGGGGCGATGACACGAAATCCCTCCCGGCTCAGGGTCTTGATGGTATCGCTCCAGGTATCGGCACAAAACAACTTTCCGTGCATCAACACCACGGTGCGGTTTTTTGCTGTGCTGCCCTTGGCTGCAGGCACATCGACATAAGCCATCCGGACGCTTTTACCTTGCGAACTGAAACTGTAGTGCTTTACCGGATAAGTGTAGGTAAACCCCTCAAGTTCAGTGCCATAAGCCGGTTGGTTTTTCGCATGGGCGAGGGAAGGCATGGCACTGATGGCATATAAGGCGCCGACCAATATCAAACAAGGGGTTTTATTTCTGATTGGAAAATCATTCATTCGTCGTATCTATCTCGGCAGCGGGCAATAGTGCCAGGAGATGAAATAGGCCGTTTCGAAAGTTATTTCAAAAGTAGATATGTTACGGCGAATAACATTGCTTCACAGCAGGCGGCGGCGTGGCCTCTCCGCCTGGATCTATCAATGTAAGCAGTTGTGATTCGAGCATGGTTGTCGGCGATTCGCCTTCAACGGCCACCAATGAAGTCCCGAGCCACCTTGATGGTTCGCGTCGGTGCTTCCTCGAGCGCTACGCCAGCCTATCCAACTCCACCAGCAGTTCTGGCGTAATCAGCAGTTCACTGGCGCTGAGGTTTTCCTGCAGGTGCGCCACCGACGAGGTCCCCGGAATCAGCAGGATATTGGGCGAGCGTTGCAGCAGCCAGGCCAGTGCCACACGCAAAGGCGAGGCATCCAGGCGTTGCGCCACCCCGGACAGGGTCTCCGATTGCAACGGGTTGAAACCACCCAGGGGGAAGAACGGCACGTAGGCGATGCCCTGTCGTGCCAGCTCGGCGATGAGGGCTTCGTCGGCGCGGTGGGTTAGATTGTAGTGGTTCTGCACACACACCACCGGCGCTATGTCCTGTGCCTGCTTCACCTGGGCGGCCGACACGTTGCTCAGGCCGAGATGACGAATCAGGCCTTGGCGTTGCAACTCGGCCAACGTGCTGAAACCTTCTTCGATCGAGGCATCGTCAGGGGCGTGCATCGTCCCCCAGGCGCGATAATTGACTACGTCCAGGACATCGACATTCAGGTTGCGCAAGTTGTCATGCACCGCGCGGGTCAGCTCGGCGGGACTGTGCGCCGGGTTCCAGGAAGCGTCTGCCCCCCTTGAGGCGCCGACCTTGGTGACGATAACCATGGCCTCGTCATAGGGATACAGGGCTTCGCGTATCAACTGGTTGGTGACATGGGGACCGTAGAAATCCGAGGTATCGATATGATTGACCCCTGCCGCCCGAGCGGCACGCAATACCGAGAGTGCCGCCGCGCGATCCCTGGGTGGGCCGAATACCTGTGGGCCGGCGAGCTGCATGGCGCCATAGCCCATGCGGTTGACGGTGTGATCACCGAGTGAAAAGGTTCCTGCCTGGTTGGCGTTGCTCATGTCATCGACCTTGTACAGTGGGGGTGACATTCACTATATGGGTTGACCACTTCGCTGATAATGCGTTGCAATCGGCACGGGCTGTACGGGAATACGAACAATGCCAACCGACATTCAAGATGTGCAGGCCTTTATCGCCGTGGTCAATGCCGGCGGGTTTCGCGAAGGGGCGCGGCTGAGCGGGAAATCCGCCTCCAGCCTCAGTGACGCGGTGCGGCGCATGGAGGCCGGGCTGGGGGTGCGCCTGCTCAACCGCACCACCCGCAGTGTAAAACCCACCGAGGCCGGCGCGCGGCTGATGGAGCGCATCGTCCCGGCACTGGGCGAAGTGGAGTCGGCACTGGATGTCGTCAACGATTACCGGGACCGCCCCTCCGGCACGCTGAAACTCAATGTGCCCTTGAGCGCGGCACGGCTGGTGCTGCCATCGATCATCGTCCCGTTCCTGCAAACCTACCCTGACATCCGTCTCGAAGTCATCGCCGAAGAAAGCTTCGTTGATGTGCTGGCGGCCGGTTGCGATGCCGGCATTCGCTACGACGAGCGCCTGGAACAGGACATGATCGCTATCCCCATCGGACCACGCTGGCAACGCTGCGCCACCGCGGCGTCACCAGCCTACCTCAACGCCCGCGGTCGCCCGGAACACCCGCGGGATCTGCTGCAACATGCCTGCCTGCGCGGCAAGTTCCCCAGCGGCGCGATGCCCTTGTGGGACTATGAACGCAACGGCGAAACCATCAGCCTCGATCCCACCGGGCCGTTGGTCGTGCGTATCGGTGGGGCGGTCGACCTGGCGGTGCAAGCGGCGATCGATGGCCTGGGAATCATTCACCTGTTTGAAGACTGGCTGCGTCCACATCTGGAAAGCGGCGCATTGGAGCCGGTACTCGAACCCTGGTGGCAGGACTTCTCCGGCCCCTTTCTCTACTATCCCGGCCGCCGCTACCTGCCCTCGCCGCTCCGAGCCTTCGTCGACTTCATCAAGGCGTCGGCCACTCCCTGGACCCAGCCCCCATCAACGATGAAGAAAAGTCCAACCATTTAATCAGAACAATAAATAAGGTAGCTCAGTCATGCGGCAATCCCGGCACCTGCTTTCCGACGTTGGTCCCTCATTGGCGATGGCCTGCCCCTGCATCCAGGCGAACGGCCTATCCAGCGAACACAAACCCTTTGGCAAAACCAGCGACGGCACCGCCGTCGAGCAATACATATTGCGCAACAGCCATGGCGTGCAAGCCACGGTCATCACCTACGGAGCGGTGTTGCAGTCGCTGAAAGTGCCTGACAAACACGGCAAGCTGGACGACGTGGTACTGGGTTTTGACGACATCCAGGGCTATCAGGGCGGTACGGCGTTCTTCGGTGCCACCATCGGCCGCTTTGGCAATCGCCTGGCCGGCGGCGCCTTCGAACTGGACGGCAAACGTTACCAGGTGCCGCTCAACGATGACCCGAACGCGCTGCACGGCGGTGCCCAGGGCTTCGACAACCGCGTATGGAAAGCCAGGCCGGTCAAGGGCGAGGATTCGGTCGGTGTCACCCTGAGCTACCTGTCCAAAGACGGTGAAATGGGCTTTCCCGGCAACCTGACAACCGAGGTCACCTACAGCCTCAACGACAAGAACGAACTGCACATCGATTACAAGGCCACCACCGACAAGCCCACGGTGCTGAACCTCACCAACCACAGTTACTTCAACCTTGCCGGTGCCGGAAACGGTGATGTGCTCAAACAGCTCGCCACCTTGCACGCCAGCCACTACACGCCAGTCAACAGCACCCTGATTCCCACCGGCGAACTGGCCCCCGTGGCCGGCACGCCCATGGATTTCCTGAAACCCACGGCCATCGGCGAGCACATCAAGGATAATCACGCCCAGCTCAGATTCGCCGAACCGAAACAGGGTGGCTTTGACTTCAACTGGGCCCTGGATACCCGGGGTGACATCAGCAAGCTGGCCGCCGACGTGCACGACCCGCAGTCCGGACGCCGCTTGCAGCTCTACACCACCGAACCCGGTGTGCAGTTCTACACCAGCAACCTCCTCGATGGCTCGGTCAAGGGCAAGGCCGGCAAGACCTACCACCATTGGGGTGCGTTTACCCTGGAGACCCAGCACTTCCCCGATGCGCCCAACCAGCCGGGCTTCGCTTCGACGCGCCTGGACCCGGGCCAGACTTACACGCAGAAGACCGTGCTGAAGTTCTCCGTCGATTGAATATGCAGGGCGGCGCTCAATGGACCGAGGCCTGGGCGCCCTGCTGATACTGCCGGGGTGTACAGCCGAACTCGCGACGGAACACCGTGTGCAGGTATTGCGCCGACTTGAAGCCACAACTCTGGGCGATGTCGGCAATCGCCAAATCGGTGTTTTCCAGTCCGTTGGCCGCGGCCGCCAGTTTGAAGCGCAGTATCTCGTCGTGCACGCTGCAGCCCCGCACCTTGCGAAAGTGCGATTCCAACGATGAGCGCGACACCCCGACATACCCCGCCACCTGCGCGGTCTTGATGCCCTGGCAGGCGTACTGGCGGATAAAGAGCAGTGCCTGCATGACATAGGGATTGCCCAGCGGTTGATGCAGGCTCGAAGCCTGCACGTTGATCGCTTCCGGGGCAATCAGCGTCTGCGTGCCCGTGGACGGCACACCATGCAGCATCTGGTGCAACAGATGCGCGGCGGTCCGGCCCATGGTTTCGGTGCCTTGAATGACCGAGCTCAACGGCACCCGGGTCAGGCTGCGGGTCAGCGGGTCGTTGTCAATGCCGATCAAGGCCACCTGCTCGGGCACGGCGATCCCGGCGGTCAGGCAGGCTTGCAGCAACTGCCGGGCACGCGCGTCACTGACGGCGATGATGCCGATGGGTTTGGGCAGGCTTTGCAACCAGGCGACCTGCTGTTCGACGGCGCTGTCCCAGAGCGGCGCGCTGGTGCCCATGCCGCGAAAGACCTCGCCCTGCAAGCCATCGCGCCGCAGCAGCCGGCTGAAGGCTTTTTCCCGTTCCTGCGCCCAGCGATTGGCTTGTGCTTCCGGCAGGCTGAAGCAGGCAAAGCGTGTCAACCCGGCTTCGATCAGGTGCTCATACGCCAGCTTCATCAAGGCATGATTATCTGTGGCGACATAGGGAATGCCCTTGGGATAGGCGCGCTTATCCTGATAGGACCCGCCCACCGCCACGACCGGCAGCTTGATCCCGGCCAACGCCTCGCCGATCAGCGGATCGTCGAAGTCGGCAATGATCCCATCGCCCTGCCAGCGTTCGATCCCTTTCAGGCGACAGAGGAAGTCCTCCTCCAGGAACAGGTCCCAGGACGCGCGGGTGCTGCTCAGGTAGTTGCCGATACCACTGATGATGCCGCGATCGTAAATCTTGCTGCCGTTGAACAACAGCGCGATGCGGTGAACGGGCGGGACGGTTTTCATTGTTTTATCGAGCCGGTAAACGCAGAAGCGATCGACACAGACTAGGCGCCGGAACGACGAATCTCAATATACAAAATCGCACCGCGTGTTGGTGATTTTCATAATCAGCGACCACAGGGCCGTTGCTAGTATCGAGACACGCCAAGAACAACAAGGAAATCGCTAATGCCGTACTTCCCGACTGTCGACAAGATTCGCTACGAAGGCCCCGCCAGCGACTCTCCCCTTGCATTCCGCCACTACGAGGCCGACCGGCTGGTCCTCGGCAAACCCATGCGTGAGCACTTGCGCATGGCGGCCTGCTACTGGCACACCTTCGTCTGGCCTGGCGCCGATATGTTCGGTGTCGGCACCTTCCAGCGCCCCTGGCAGCGCAGTGGGGATCCGATGGAACTGGCCATCGGCAAGGCGCAAGCGGCCTTCGAGTTCTTCTCCAAGCTGGGTATCGACTACTACAGTTTCCACGACACCGATGTCGCCCCGGAAAGCGGCTCGCTGAAGGAATACCGCAACCACTTCGCGCAGATGGTCGACCACCTGGAACGCCACCAGGAACAGACCGGGATCAAGCTGCTGTGGGGCACCGCCAACTGCTTCAGCAACCCGCGCTTTGCCGCGGGCGCCGCCAGCAACCCGGACCCGGAAGTATTCGCCTGTGCCGCCGCCCAGGTGTTCAGCGCCATGAATGCCACCCAGCGTCTCAAAGGGGCCAACTACGTCCTGTGGGGTGGTCGCGAGGGTTACGAGACGCTGCTCAATACCGACCTGAAACGCGAGCGCGAACAACTGGGCCGCTTCATGCGCATGGTGGTCGAGCACAAGCACAAGATCGGTTTCAAGGGCGACCTGCTGATCGAACCCAAGCCGCAGGAGCCGACCAAGCACCAATACGATTACGACAGCGCCACGGTGTTCGGCTTCCTGCAGCAGTTCGGCCTGGAAAACGAGATCAAGGTCAATATCGAGGCCAACCACGCGACCCTGGCCGGGCACAGCTTCCATCACGAGATCGCCACGGCCGTGTCGCTGGGAATCTTCGGCAGCATCGACGCCAACCGCGGCGATCCGCAGAACGGCTGGGACACCGATCAGTTCCCCAACAGCGTCGAGGAGATGACCCTCGCCACCTACGAAATTCTCAAGGCCGGTGGCTTCACCCATGGCGGGTTCAACTTCGACTCCAAGGTCCGGCGCCAGAGTCTGGACGAAGTCGATCTGTTCCACGGCCACGTCGCCGCCATGGATGTGCTCGCCCTGTCCCTGGAGCGCGCGGCGGCCATGCTGCAGAACGATCCGCTCGAGCACTTCAAGGAACAACGCTACGCCGGCTGGCGACAGCCGTTCGGGCAGGCCGTGCTGGCGGGTGACTTCAGCCTCGCAGCGCTGGCCGAACATGCCTTCGCCCATGAACTGAACCCGCAGGCCGTCAGCGGCCGGCAGGAAATGCTCGAAGGTGTGGTGAACCGGTTTATCTACCCCTGACGGCAGGCCAGTCCTGGCGTCGCGGTGACATTCTCACGACAAATCCATGCCCGCCGCGCCCGGCAACCCTCTACAGTTCCACCGGCGATTGATTCATCGTCAGGCAGTGTCTTTCCAACAACAATAAAAGGACGCACCATCATGAACACCCTGAAACGCACGCTGCTCGCCAGCGCCCTCGCCCTGCTCTCGCTGCCGGTCATGGCCGATGCCGCCCACCCGAAGATCGGTTTCTCCATCGATGACCTGCGCCTGGAACGCTGGTCGCGAGATCGCGATTACTTCGTCGCGGCGGCGGAGAAAATGGACGCCAAAGTCTTCGTGCAGTCGGCCGATGCCAACGAGCAGAAGCAGATTTCACAGATCGAAAACCTGATCTCCCGTGGCGTCGATGTGATCGTCATCGTGCCGTTCAACGCCACCGTGCTGACCAACGCCGTCGCCGAAGCCAAGAAGGCCGGGATCAAGGTGGTGTCCTATGACCGGCTGATCCTCAACGCCGATATCGACGCCTATATTTCCTTCGACAACGAAAAGGTCGGCGAGATGCAGGCCAAGGGCGTGCTGCAAGCCGCACCCAAGGGCAACTACTTCCTGCTCGGTGGCGCCCCCACGGACAACAACGCCAAGGTCCTGCGTGAAGGCCAGATGAAAGTCCTGCAACCGGCCATCGACAAGGGTGATATCAAGGTTGTCGGCCAACAGTGGGTCAAGGAATGGAACCCCACCGAAGCCCTGAGCATTGTCGAGAATGCCCTGACCCGCAACGACAACAAGATCGATGCCATCGTTGCCTCCAACGATGCCACCGCCGGCGGCGCGATCCAGGCCCTGGCCGCGCAGAAACTGGCCGGCAAGGTGCCAATCTCCGGCCAGGACGCCGACCTGGCAGCGATCAAGCGGGTGATCGATGGCACCCAGACCATGACCGTCTACAAGCCGCTGAAGCTGATCGCCTCCGAGGCCGCCAAGCTCTCGGTGCAACTGGCGCGCAACGAGAAACCCACCTACAGCTCGCAATACGACAACGGCAGCAAGAAGGTCGATACCATCCTGCTCACCCCGACCCCGTTGACCAGGGACAACATTGACCTGCTGGAAAAGGACGGCTTCTACACCAAGGCGCAGATTGCCGGACAGTGACCCATCCAGCTGTCCAGTGTGAGTATCGCGCCATGTCCGACTACCTGCTGCAAATGAATGGCATCGTCAAGACCTTTGGCGGTGTCAAAGCCCTGAACGGCATCGACCTCAAGGTCAGGCCGGGGGAATGCGTCGGCCTGTGCGGCGAGAACGGTGCCGGCAAGTCGACGTTGATGAAAGTCCTCTCGGCGGTCTATCCCCATGATACCTGGGAGGGTGAGATCCTCTGGGACGGACAGCCGCTCAAGGCCCACTCCATCCGCGAGACCGAAGCCGCCGGGATCGTCATCATTCACCAGGAACTGACCCTGGTCCCCGACCTGTCGGTGGCCGAAAACATCTTCATGGGGCACGAGCTGACGCTGCGTGGCGGGCGCATGAACTACCCGGCGATGATCCATCGTGCCGAAGCGCTGATGCGTGAGCTCAAGGTGCCTGACATGAACGTCTCGCTGCCGGTTTCGCAATATGGCGGCGGTCACCAGCAACTGGTGGAAATCGCCAAGGCGCTGAACAAGCAGGCGCGCCTGCTGATCCTCGATGAGCCCTCGTCGGCGCTGACCCGATCGGAAATCGAGGTGCTGCTGGACATCATCCGCGACCTCAAGCGCAAGGGCGTCGCGTGCGTCTACATCTCTCACAAGCTGGATGAGGTGGCGGCCGTGTGCGATACCATCGCGGTGATCCGCGATGGCAAACACATCGCCACCACCGCCATGGCCGACATGGACATCCCGAAGATCATCACCCAGATGGTCGGACGGGAAATGAACACCCTCTACCCCACCGTCCCCCATGACATCGGCGAGGTGATTTTCGAGGCGCGCCATATCACCTGCCATGACGTCGACAATCCCGGGCGCAAGCGCGTCGACGATGTCTCGTTTGTCCTCAGGCGCGGGGAAATCCTCGGCATCGCCGGGTTGGTCGGCGCCGGTCGCACGGAACTGGTGTCGGCACTGTTCGGCGCCTACCCCGGCCGTCACGAAGGCGAAGTCTGGCTGGACGGCCAACCGATAGACACCCGCACGCCCCTCAAATCCATCCGCGCCGGCCTGTGCATGGTCCCTGAAGACCGCAAGCGCCAGGGCATCATTCCGGACCTGGGTGTCGGCCACAACATCACCCTGGCCGTCCTGGACAACTACGCGAAGATGACCCGCATCGACGCCGAGGCCGAACTGGGCAGCATCGACCGGGAAATCTCGCGCATGCACCTCAAGACCGCGAGTCCATTCCTGCCGATCACCAGCCTCTCCGGCGGCAACCAGCAAAAAGCCGTGCTGGCGAAGATGCTGCTGACCCAACCGCGCGTGCTGATTCTCGATGAGCCCACCCGCGGGGTCGATGTCGGTGCCAAGTATGAGATCTACAAATTGATGGGCGCGCTGGCGGCCGAAGGCGTGTCGATCATCATGGTTTCTTCGGAACTGGCCGAAGTGCTGGGGGTTTCCAACCGTGTACTGGTGATCGGCGAAGGCCAGTTGCGCGGCGACTTCATCAATCACGACCTCACCCAGGAACAGGTGCTCACCGCCGCCCTCGGCCATCCCGATGACCATAACAATAATGATCGGAAAACCGCGTAGATGAATCAGCTCAAACAACTCTTCACCCGCTACAAGATGCTCGCGCTGGTGATCGCCGTGGCGATCATCTGGTTATTCTTCAGCTGGCAGACCGACGGCGGGTTCCTGACCCCACGCAACCTCTCCAACCTGCTGCGACAGATGTCCATCACCGGGATTCTCGCCTGCGGCATGGTCCTGGTGATCATCAGTGGCGAGATCGATCTGTCGGTGGGTTCGTTGCTGGGCCTGCTCGGAGGCCTGGCAGCGATTCTCGACGTGATCTTCCACGTACCGCTCTGGGCGAACCTGGGCCTGGTAGTCCTGTGCGGATGGGTGATCGGCCTGGCAAACGGCTGTATGACCGCCTACCTGCGCATCCCGTCGTTCATCGTGGGCCTGGGGGGTATGCTGGCGTTCCGTGGCATTCTGCTGGGGATTACCGGCGGAACCACCATTGCCCCGGTCTCGCCGTCGCTGGTCTACATCGGCCAGGGTTATCTGTCGCACGCGGTCGGGACCGGACTCGGCGTGCTGCTGTTCGCCCTGACCCTGTTCCTGACCTGGAGGCAGCGCCGCAACCGTGCCCTCCATGGTCTGGCCGCCCACTCATGGGGCCGTGACATCTCTCGGGTGGTGCTGATCGGCGTGGTGCTGGCCGGTTTCGTCCAGACCCTGAACAACTACGACGGTATCCCGGTGCCGGTGCTACTCCTGCTGATTCTGCTGGGGGTGTTCAGCTATGTGACCAGCCAGACCGTGTTCGGGCGACGCATCTATTCCGTGGGCAGCAACATGGAAGCCACACGCCTGTCCGGCATCAACGTGCAGGCGGTGAAGCTGTGGATCTTCGGCATCATGGGCGTCATGTGCGCCCTTGCCGGCGTGGTCAACACCGCACGCCTGGCCGCGGGCTCGCCTTCTGCCGGCAACATGGGCGAACTCGACGCCATCGCCGCCTGCTTCATCGGCGGCACCTCCATGCGCGGTGGTTCCGGCACCGTTTACGGCGCCCTCCTCGGCGCACTGGTCATCACCAGCCTGGACAACGGCATGTCCATGCTCGATGTCGACAGCTACTGGCAGATGATTGTCAAAGGCAGCATCCTGGTGCTGGCCGTATGGGTGGATGTGAGCACCCGGAGCGGCAGGCGTTGAGCTGAAAGCACAACGCGCCTCTCGCTCAAGGAGGCGCGGTTGACTCCTGACTTGGGCTCGCCCCGCAGCCTCCGCTCAATTCAAACCCGACGCTATCGGCACCTCTCACCTGATCAGCGGGTTAAAAAATGCAGCCCTTCCAGGGGCTGCTTTCAATTGCGCTCCCCTCACAACGAAATAAAATCCCGAACCGCCTTGATGATTTGCGCCGGTGCTTGCTCCATCAACCAATGCCCTCCTCCGGAATCACCACTTGCATCAGATTGTCCACGGCATTGCGCATCACGATCGCGTCATTGTTGCCGAAGGACTTTTCACCGCCCAAAGGCCAAATGCCAGTATCCTATGCATTACCTGCCCGCCTCCCGATAAACGAGCGCGGGGATTCAAATGTGCAAGGAATGCTATGTATATCAAGTGCCCCGGCTGCTCAAAAACCAATGACCTGAATTTGGACAACATCAACTGCGGCAGCTGCAAAGCGACGCTCTCCGGGTTCACGTACGGCAAAATCAAGAAGTCGGTGGGTACCGCGGTGGTCGCTCTGAGCGTGGGAGCCTTCGCTACCGCGAAACTGGGTGGTTATGCGGGACTGAACGATCGCTACTCCATCGAGAGTGAGTACGCGATCATCGACATGTGCGTAAACACCTCTCAGCGTCCGCTGGCGACCTCTGCCTACGCCGGAAAGAAAGACGATTGCACCTGCGCGCTCAGGGAGGTGCAAAAGAAATACAAGGTCAAGGACTTCAATGCCGAAACCAACAAGTACCTGGCCGCATTCGAAAATGCGGCCAGGCAGTGCCAGAACTCTCGACTGTCGCTGGCTCACACGCGATAAGTATTAACGACGTGGCGCCGGCGGATTGTTTTGACGACCACCACCCGAAGGCATGTCGTTGTTTTTACTCGGCCAACCGGCACCTTCACCACTGGCTGCCGCTTGCGCCCGGGCGGCAAAAGAGCCCTTGGGGACCTGCCCTCCTGTCTGCTTGGCAGTAGCGGCTGCGATACGCGAAGCGTCGGTTTGAGTCATTTTCTGGGTCATGCTGAATTCCCTTTTAAAGTGATGTGTCCTCAGTGGGACGACTCAAACATTAGCAAGGAGCCCGGAGACAAATGGGGACAGAAACACAGCGGCTGCAAGAAGAAATCAAGGCTCTGATCGCACGCCTGGGCTGGTCTCAGAAAACACTGGCAGGCGAACTCTGGGCACTTGATTACGACGACGATTGCCCGCCGAAAAAGGACGTCGACCTGTTTGCCGAGCGCCTGAAAAAACAGCTGACACGCCCGACGGCAGCCCCTGAACGGCTTCGGCATTACCTGCACCTGCTCCAACAGCACGACCAGTTCAAGGAACTGGACGTGGTCGTTCCCAGGTTCGTGCCCAACGTGGGTTTCAGCAAAGAGTTTCTGGAGGGAATGCGTATGATCAGCACGCAGTTGGATGAAAGGCTGGATGATGAGGAATCGGAGTCTTGAGGCTATGGTCTCTGGCTCTTATCCGCCTCACTCCAGGCCCACTATCTTCGTTCGCCTCAATCGGCACGCAACAGACCTGAGCAGTGGCGACCCCAAGTACCAGCAGGCAATAAGATCGCCCTCTTCAAGTTACGAATTCACCCCTCCAGAAACCCTGTGATCAGCGACACCGTCTGCTGCTGGATCACCTCACGCGGGCGAGCGCCGTCACCATCCCGGCAAATAATGCCATCGCCCGGCGAGGCCTTTTCGATCAACTCTATCGCGCCAGGTTTGCACACCGACATAAAGCTGAAGTGAGTGGCGTCACTGATCTCGACGTAGCGCGTCGTCGCCAGGGGCAGGCGTTTGACCAGGTCGGCGGACTCCAACTGAGGGGACATATCTTCAGACGGCACGCCCCCCGCAATCACCAACACCGGCACAGGCAGCGCCGCCAGGCTGGCATCGGTCATCCCCCGTGACAGGCCCAGGTCCAATGATACAACCGCGGTGACCCGTTTATCGCGCAAATCGGCGGCCAGTTGGGCCTTCGATGCCGGAGTGCTCGCGGGGTTCATCTTCAGGTAAGCGGAGCAACCGCCCAATTGCGAGTGAACCTGGCAGTCCTGGGCAAAATGCTCGGGGTCGAAACGAGCACCGGCAATTTCCAGGGCGGTCCAGCCACCGAGCGAATGCCCCACCACGGCAATTCGCCCCTTCGCTACCACACCAAACTGTTCCGGCTTGGCAAGGACCGCATCGATGGCACGGCTGAGGTCAGCAGGCCGCTGCCATAGCTGTGCCGCGGCTTTGGCGCTGCGGTCCTTGCTGGTGGTGCCGGGGTGGTTGACCGCCGCCACGATGTAGCCCTGATGAGCCAGTGCGCTGGCGAGCCACACCTGGTTGCCCCAGTTACCCCCAAAACCATGGGAGAGCACCACCAGAGGATGCTCGCCGGCAGCCGGAGGGGCGTCGGGTACGGCCAGGGCACCGACAAACACTGCATCGTCACGGACCAATTGCGGCGTGGCAGTGGTTGCACCGGGGTACCAGACGGCCATCTCCAGCGGGCGCTCATTGTGTGCGTCCGGCAACGTGGAAGTCTGGAAACCGATGGGGTGATCGTCAGCGAATACGTGAGTAGCGAGGCAGATCAGGAGCAGCGCGCCGAGAGCTGTTTTCAATGTTTTTATCTTCCTTGAACGGGACGGGTCATCAGTACCTGGAATCGGCGCGCCGACATTGCTTGGCCGCGATCAGGCGAGCGCGAAACATATCAGTCATCACGCCGGTGTAAACAGCAATTTCTGCGGCCCTGCCCGAGAATTGATCATTGCGCCGGCGACACGTGGGCGAGCCCCACTTCACGGCAAACCCACCAGTAGAGCAAGGGACTGGCCCGCTGAAAATATTTCTCGAAGCCTGTTGACGGTCCATCCACGACAAGGCAACCTAACGTTCGTTAGCATATGCTGACAAACACTAATCTCGAGGGCAAGATCATGATTCTGAACAGACAAGAAACGCGTCAATGGGAAAGTGCCGGCTACGAAGGCATGCAGATTTCAACCGTATGGAATATCGGCGGTGAGCACGGCGACGGCAGCTTTTTCCTGAAATTCGACAAAGGCACGTGCTTCCCGCTGCATGAGCACGATGGCTGGGAACAGATCCTGATGCTCGAAGGCACGATTCGCTTTGGCGAGGTGGTGCTCAACGCTGGCGACAGCCTGCTGCTGGACGCCAATGACCAGCACGATGCCCTGGCCCTGAGTGACGCGAAGTTTTTCGTCGCCCATCACGGCGGCATCACGATCGTCGCGTGATGTCATGTGCCCCGCGACGTGTGGGCCCGCACGTCGCAGGAACTGTAAACTGAAGTCTTGACCCATGCCCCCTGCCCCACTCGCGAGCCCCCCATAATGAAAAAGCCCGAACCAGCTCCCGGCTCCCGCAAGGAAGCCTTGACCAGCCTGGCCGTCGACCTTCTGCAAGATCGCGGCTTTACCGCCCTGGGCTTGCGCGACCTGGCCGAAGCCGCCTGTATCAAGGCTGCCAGCCTGTACAGCCACTTCGAATCGAAAAATGCCCTGGTCCTGCAAGCGATGCAGCTCTACAACCGGCACAATCGCGACAATCTGGCCGCGCTCGATCACCGGGCCACCGCCAATATCCGCCTTCAGGATTATGTGCAGCTGTTCATCCACACCCTGGAGAACGACAGTCGCCTGTGCCTGGGCTTGATGCTGGCCGTGGAACGCAATGCGCTGTCGGCAGAGATCATGGAGCAAGTGCGGATATTTGCCCGGCAGAACACCCAATGGATCGCCGACACCTGGGATCGGGGTCGCCAGGACGGGAGCATTGATTCAGTCCTGACGGGCACCGTTGCCGCACCGATTATTTTTGGTGCCGCCGAAGGCATGATGCCCTTTGCCCTGCTTCAGCAAGACCCTACCGTGACGTTCAATCAGCACCTCGGCCAATTGCTCGCTGCGCTGGGAGTCCATCGCGACAATGATTGAGGGCAGCTCTGTCGGCAATGGGACTCAATGAGAGCCCCTGCCCTGGAAACCAGACCCGTCGACCGTCACCTGCTTGTGATTCGTCTGGCACTCACATAGGCGCCGTCAGCCGATGCCGCGCATCTTGTCAGAACGCGAGACACTCAGGCACGACATCCAGAATCCTCGCCAGGCGCACTACCGTCACCCCGATCCCGAGGTGGCGCAACGAAGGCTGGATCAGCACGCAGTTGTCATGCGGCGTCACGATCGGAGTGTCGCCATCGTGGGCAATTGGCGTACCGGCCTTTTCGATCACCTCCAACCCACGGAACTCCTCGGCAAAGGTGAAATCCATACTGCTGGCAACCACAGGGCAGGTGACTTCGAGGAACCGCTGCGGCAGCGGATTTTCCGGCTGCATGAACTCGGCGACGTCCTCCTTGAGCACCGTGCCGGTCGTCACCACAAAGCGTGCAGCGGTATCCAGCGCCACGGCGCGACTGCGTGCTGAAAAGTGCTGGCCGGTTTCGATCAGCAAGGCATTTCTTGTACTCGCCGGATCATTGAAACCTTCGTAATCACGCAGGCGCCGACCATTGGGATGACCGGCGTCCACCACGACCGTCTGCGGTACGCCCAGCGTCGCCGCAAAATCCAGGCCTTTTTGCCGGGCGCCGCACATCATCACCGGTGGTGCTTCTTCGTGCATCGAATGGATATCCAGGAGCAGATCGACGGTGTCGATCACCGGCTGTAACTGACGGGCACGGCGTAGCTCGACGGAGTCCGATGCGCCCGCCAGCTTGTCTGGCGACCAGACCCGGTTCATGTCTTCTTCCAGATAGCGGGTCGCATCGATGTCCCGTGGGTCGAAGCACCGATACGCCTCGACGTTGCCGAACGCCAGGGTCAGGCGTCCACGCCGGGGGCGCAGCTCGCGCTTGAGAAACGCATCCACCGTGATCGCGCCGCTGACTTCATTGCCGTGGGTCAACGCCATGATCATCACGTGCGGGCCAGCCACGCCGCTGTCGAAACTGTGCACGTACTCCACACCGTCGGTGCCTTCCTTCCAGCACCGGATATCAGGGAATTCGACTTCGATCGGGTAAGGTTTCAGGGCGGCGCGAACTTGTTCAAGGGTCTTCATTTCAGTCTCCAACAGACAATGACATACGCTGGCCGCGGTCGTTCAGGGCGCGGCGAAACTACGTGGACAGTTGATAGAAAAGTCGGGAATGGATCAGGCCGGCTTGCTGTGACGCATGCGCCGTCCCAGAATGATCACGGCGATGACGCTGACCAATGAGGTCGCCATTACGTAGAAACTCGGTGCCAGCTTGCTACCGGTGGCATCGATCATCCAGGTCACGATCAGTGGGGCGAAACCGCCGAACAAGGTAACGGAAAAGTTGTAGCTCAGGGCAAGGCCGGTCCCGCGAATACGCGTGGGAAAGATATCGGCCAGCATCGCCGGGATCGGGCCAAGGCACGCCGCGATCAGAACGCCCACCACCGCCTGGACCACCAGTAGAGTGGTGAAGCTGGGGAAATGATTGAGCCAGGCGAACATCGGGTAGGACGACAGGCCGGTGACCAGCAAGGCGATGGTCAGCACGCGGAATCGACCGTAATGGTCGGACAGGCTGCCAAACACCGGCGCCATGATCGTCAGGGTGATGCCTGTGGCCAGGGCGCCGAGAAATGAAGACGTGGCTGCAATCTGCAACTGTTTCAGTGCGTAAGTCGGCATGTACAACTTGTGTACGTAGTTGAACGCCGTCGCCCCCGCCACCACGCCAATGGCGAGCAACAGGCTGATATGGCCCTTGATCAGTACGTCACGCAATGGCGTATTTTGCTCGACCCTGGCCGCCAGTTTCTGGAAGTCCGGCGTCTCGTCGATCTGGCTGCGAATGTAGAAGCCCACCGGGCCGATCAACAGGCCGACGCCGAACGCCACGCGCCAGCCCCAGTCGTTGAGTTGCACGTCGCTCAGCAGGTAGCTCAGCAAGGCACTGACACCGGCCGCCAGTACCGTGGCCAGGCCCTGGGTCGACAACTGCCAGCTGGCAAAGAACCCCCGATGACGGGCATCGGCATGCTCGACCATGAAGGCCGTGGCCGCGCCGAACTCGCCTCCCGTGGAGAAGCCCTGCAGCATGCGGGCGACGACGATCAGCAAGGGCGCTGCCAGGCCGATCTGCTGGTACGACGGCGTGAAGGTGATCAAGGCGGTGCCGAGCAGCATGATCAGGATCGACAGCGTCAGCGAGGCCTTGCGCCCTGCCCGGTCGGCATACGAGCCCAGCACGATGGCGCCCAGCGGACGCATCAGGAACGAGATGCCGAACGAACCGACCGCGAGCAGCAGCGATGTGGTTTCGTTATCCGAAGGGAAAAACAGCTTGCCGATGACCACGGCGAAATAGCCATAGATCAGCAGGTCATAGAACTCCAGCGCGTTGCCGAAACTGGCGGCGACGATCTCTCGCCACGGTCCCCGCCGGGGGCTGGCCGATACTGCGCTCACGGTTGAAGAATGGGTGGTCATGAAGAAGGCTTCCGGGGTCTGTTTCACAGTTGGCCATCTGCCCGTGGGCATTGGCCGCCCGACGGACCCGACGGTCGTCATTGTTATGGGTGAAAACAACCGGGCAGTGATCGAGGTTCCGTGCCTTCGTGACTGCCCGGCCCGACGCCAAGTTGAATCAGCAACCCGTGTCCGGCAATTGCTGTTTGGGCACAAGCTTGAGCCTGTTCGGCACGCGGCCTTTGCCCTGGGGGTTTGAACAACCTCCAGGGTGTGGTTTTTTTTCGGTGTGCCCGTTAAGGGTGCAGCCCCTGCCAGATCCGCATGACCTGCTCGCTGCGATTGGAGCGCAGGCGATGCAGCGAGATATCAAAATTGATGTGCAGGTCCGGGCCGCCGGCAATCACCAACTGCCCCGCTGCCAGGGCGTCCCTGATCACCATTTTTGGCAACCAGGCCAACCCGCTGCCGCGCTTGGCCATTTCCAGGATCGCCTCATAGGAGTCGGCCTGATAAATCATGCGCAGCGCCAAGCGGTGCGGCAGCTTGGCCAAGTGCTGAGCCAGCACACCACGCAACGACAAGGTCGGCGAAAAACCCAGCCACGCAATGCTCGACGCATCACTGTCGACACCGATGGAAAACAACGGCCGCCCCTGGGCATCGGGTGCACTGACCGGCAGCAACACCTCCTGGGCCAGCACCAGTGAGTCGAAACGCTCGTTGTCGATGAGAATCCGCGTCAAGGGGCTGGAGAAGATCAACTGCAGATCCACCTCGCCCGCCGACAGTTTCATGATGGCCTCCTGCGCGCCACCGGTGACCAGCGAAATCGGGAACGCCCCGAAGCGCTCGTGCAACGATTGGTACCAGTCGGGGAAGAACATGCTCGCCAGCGTGCGGCCGGTGGCGATGCGCAAGGGTTCGTCGCGGTTCATGCCGATGTTCTGGAACTGCGCGCGGGCTGCCAGCAGCAACGCCATCGACTGCGTGGCGGCGTCGAGGAACAGCACGCCCGCCGGCGTCAATGACAAAGGCTGCTTGCGTTCGATCAGCGGTGCACCCACCCAGTCCTCCAGCGCCCGGATACGGCGCCCGAATGCCGGGTGAGTCACGCAACGGTTTTGCGCCGCCCGCGACAGGCTGCGCGTGCGCGCCAATTCGATAAAGTCTTCGAGCCATTCCAGTTGCATCGGGGATGCCTGTAGAAGCGGGCCATGCCCGCGAAACGGGTAATCAATATACAGTTTTCAGAGCGGCACACTGGCCGCTTTGAGCTGGCGCAGGACGAAGCTGGAGACCGAGTGTCGCAATCCGGGGATATGGTAGAGCTTTTCCCGCAGTAGCCGCTCATAGTCGCGCGTGTTCTTCACGGCGATGCGGATGAAATAGTCGTACTCGCCGGACACCAGGTACGCCTCGATCACCTCGGGAATCCCGGCCAGGGCCTGCTCGAATTTCTCCAGGATTTCGTCACTATGGTGCTCAAGGGTGAGCATCACGATCAGCCCGTCGTTGTAGCCCAGTTCATTGAGGTCGATACGGGCCTCGTAGCCCTGGATGACGCCCGACTCCTCCATGCGCTTGATCCGCTGCCAGCACGGACTGGGCGACAGCCCTACCTGCTTTCCCACCTCCTGCAAGCTCGCACGGCCATCCTTGCTGAGCACGCGGAGAATCCGTCGATCCATATCATCAAGATTGTTTTTCTGCATTTTCTCAGTTCTGCGAAAGGATTTTTCTCATCCTAGCGCCAAGTACCGGAATTACAGAAGCACATTCCGCAATCAACAGATCAGAATCTATCTATACCTTCGCGACTATACCGGGTCGCAGCGGGACTGCCGGTGCGATCCACCAGAGCCCCGCCGAGAAGGCCGCCGTCCCATGAGGAAACGCCATGTGCCCAGTGAAATATGACATGCCCGACGCCCAGACCAGCCTCGAGTTCATCCTCGAGCAAGTCATCTGCGGCTCGGAGGTCATCATTACTCGCTACGGCCTTGAGGTGGCCCGAATTACAGCCGTGCAGGGCCCCCGGAAAAACACCGCCGCGGTGCTGCCCCTCCCGCCTCAAGCCTCCTGGGTGCCCCATGCGTCGTGACAACGAGATGCCCCTACCGGGTGGGCATCCTGTGCCTGGCCCGTCACAACGCCTCGATGGGAGGTACCGGCTTCATCAGGCTTGCCGGGCGCAACTGTCACTCCACGGACAGGGGATCAACAGAGTGTTTTCCCATCGACAGAAGCAGGCCGCGGGATGAGCTGAAAACCGCGTAGCCATTGCCCTGGCGCCCCGGCATGGTGTTTGCCTAGTGCTCATGAACTCCCCGCTTAGATCTAGTCAGGATTAGCATGAGCAAACGTATTCGCATCAACGCCTTCGATATGTCGTGTATCACCCACCAGTCCCCCGGACTGTGGGCGCATCCCGAGGATCAGTCGACACGCTACAAGGAACTCGATTACTGGGTTGAGCTCGCAAAGCTGCTGGAGCGCGGAAAATTCGACAGCCTGTTCATCGCCGACGTACTCGGGGTCTACGACACCTACCAGGGGTCGGCGGACGCCTCGATCCGCCGAGCCATGCAGATTCCGGTACACGACCCGATGATGCAGGTCTCGGCCATGGCCGCGGCGACGAGCAAACTGGGATTCGGGATCACCGTATCCTCTACCTACGAACAACCCTACGCGCTGGCCCGCCGTTTCAGTACCCTGGATCATTTCACCAAGGGACGGATCGCCTGGAATGTCGTGACCTCCTACCTGGACGGTGCCGCCCGTAACCTGGGCCTGGAGCAACAGATGCCCCACGACGAGCGCTATGACCGGGCAGAAGAGTTCATGGAGGTCTGCTACAAGCTCTGGGAAGGCTCCTGGGAGTCGGATGCGGTGCTGAACGACACGGCCACCCAGGTCTACGCCGACCCGGCCAAGGTTCATGGCATTGCGCACAAGGGCCGCTTTTTCTCCGTACCCGGCGTGCACCTGTCCGAGCCCTCCCCCCAGCGGACTCCGGTTATCTGGCAGGCAGGCACATCCGGCAAGGGCCGGGCATTTGCCGCCCGCCATGCCGAAGCCGTGTTCACGGTTGCCCCCACCGCGAAGACCTTGCGCGGTTATGTGGACGACATCCGTAAAGTCGCCGGCGAGCACGGACGTGATCCGGGCAGCGTGAAGATTTTCACCGAGATAACGACCATCGTTGCACCGACCGACAGCGAAGCCCAGGCGCGTTATGAAGAGTTGTTGAAATGGATCGACCTGGAAAGCGGGCTGGCCTTCTACGCCGGGATCACCGGCATCGATCTCTCGCAGCTTGATCCTCACGAACCGCTCAAGTACGTCGACACCGACTCGGCCCGCTTTGCCCTGGAGATCTTTTCCAAGGCTGACCCCGAGCGTACCTGGACGCCTGACGAAGTGGTCAGGTATGTCGGTATCGGTGCCATGGGACCGGTTATCGTCGGTTCACCCAGTACCGTCGCCGATGAGCTTGAGCGCTGGATGGACGAGGCCGATATCGATGGTTTCAACCTGGCCTATGCGGTGACCCCGGGCACCTTTGAAGAGTTTGTCGACCTGGTGGTGCCCGAGCTGCAATGCCGTGGACGCTACTGGCTGGACTACGATGACTCCGACACCTTGCGCGAGCGACTCTACGAGCCTGGCCAGTCAAGGGTTCGTGCCGACCATCCGGCGGCGGCCTATCGGCGATGAGTGATTCGCACATCCCGGCGCATATCATGGGGACCGTTGAAGGTCGCGCCGATGATAACGCATGATCTTCCACAGCACCGACAGAGGACAAAGGACGAGTTTGATCGGTGTATCAGGTATCGAGTTCGTGCCGAGCACCTCTAGCCGGGTGCCATCCAGGCAAGCACCGCGGGTAAAAAACGTCGTTTCAAAGACCGGGGTTCAGGAGTCAGATTCAGGAGGTACCGGAGCGCGAAGCAATTGTACCTGGTACGCCTTGTAGATCTGCTGGACTTCCGGGTTGTCCAGGCTCTCGTAGGTGATATCTTCCTTGTCCAGACCATCCAGGCCCTTAATGCCACCGATGATCTCCGGCCACTGGTCACGACTGGATATACCGATCACAAACGGTTTGAGATAGCTATCCAGATGCCTCTTGAGTCGTCTTCGAGGACCTCTTTTCCTCAAGGTAGCGCCCCTGAAACGCCAAAGTCTCAGACTTGCTCAGAATACCTTTCTTCTTGAGGTTGACGAGCAACTGCTCGATATTATCCAACTCGACGGCATCGCCAGACAAATGGGTAAAGGTCACCGCCAAACGGCTCATGCCATCACGTTCTGCACTGACTTTGTAGGTTTCAGCAAGGCTGCGAACTTGACTAGCAACACTGACAGTAGCTGTTTTGGTCATCTGGAAGCCCTCAAATTACGAATAAGTCATAGCATGGAGCCGTTTTTTTCTCCATTTGATCCGGAGCGCGGGTGTGACTCTCCCATCCTGATACCCTCCCGCGGCGTGGGTCCGGTATTCCATATCAACCGAAAGAAGGCATCTGCCTCCACAAGTGGCAGGTGGACTGGCGTAGGACAAGCGGCACGCGGACATCTTCGGAACTGGGCGAGAGGCGCTGAATCAGGTCGGGCGGAACTCGACTGTCAGATGGCTGATTTCGTGAACCGGCTTGAGACGTTCACGAATGCTGTCGGCGTTCGCGGTGACCTCACCAAGAACGCTGACAATGGCCGCGTGAGCCTGTGGCCCAACCCGCCAGACGTGCAAGTCCGTGATGGTAGCATCCCCCGGTTTCTCCACCCGTTCACGAATTTCCTCGGCGACATGGGTATCCGTCTGATCCAGCAAGGTAGCGGCGGTGACCTTCATCAAGGTCCATGCCCAACGTGCGATAACGAGGGCACCGACAATGCCCATGACCGGGTCCAGCCACACCCAGCCGAGGTACCGACCGGCGAGCAGAGCTGCAATGGCCAGCACCGAAGTCAGCGCGTCGGCAATGACATGGACATAGGCCGATTTCAGGTTGTTGTCGTTCCCGTCATGGGCATGATCATGACTGTGCCCGTGGCCCAGCAGCAAGGCACTGATGATATTGACGATCAAACCGGCAATCGCGATGAGCGTCGCGGTGCCGAACTGGACGTCCGTTGGCTGCAAGAGGCGCATGACGGATTCAACGCCAATCGCCAGGGAAACCATGCCGAGAATCAGCGCCGAGGCGAACCCGCCCAAGTCTCCAACCTTTCCGGTACCGAAGCTGTAGCGCCGGCTGGAGGCGTGGCGCTTTGCGTACCCGTAAGCCGCCGCCGCGATGCCCAATGCCCCGGCATGGGTCGCCATGTGAAAGCCATCGGCAAGCAACGCCATCGAGCCGGTGATATAGCCGGCGGCGATCTCGCCAACCATCATCACTAACGTCAGCGCCACGACCCAAAGCGTGCGCCTGGCATTTTCATCGTGCGCGGAGCCCAGGAACATGTGGTCGTGTACGTGGTTGATGTTGAGAGAAGTGTTGCTCATGAGTCCGTACCTGCGCGCTTTACCTGGAATAACGGCGAATGGCTTCAAGCAGCTCTTCGACGCCCTTGTTGCGCTCTTCTTCGCTGAGTGCCGGGTTTGCAACGTGCTCCCGGGCGTGGTCCTCAATGATCTCCTCCATCAAGCCGTTGATGGCTCCACGGGTAGCGGCGACAAGGTGCAGTGTTTTGGCGCAGTCGAGATCTGATTCCAGCGCTCGTTCAACAGCCTGGATTTGTCCGGCGATGCGTTTGACGCGCTTGAGAAGATTATCTTTGTTGGCTGCGACATGACCCATGGGATACCCCCCCTGCCTATATGAGCCCCATGATAGGTATACCCCCTATCCCTATTCAAGAAATATTCGATGAAAAGGCTCGTCCAGCCATCACCGAAAGAAGGCATCGGTGACAGACTCTCATGTCGTTGGCTCGAAGTCTGGTGGAAGACCCTGGCCTATTCTTCAAAACTGCGTATCAGCGTACAGGTCGTAGCGGGCAAGGGTCTGTGCCGTGATGTCGATCGGTTCGTCGGCGCCGACAAAGTCGATCTGGTAACCGGGGGCGAGACGTTGCAGGGCTTGTTTCACGCTTTCCGAACAGTCATCGCAACCCGCCGGACCACGGTAGATCGCCACGTGCGTGACCGGCGTACCGGCCTGCGCCAGGGATGGCAGCGGCGTCATGAACGCAAGAAACGTGGCGGCGATAGCGTGTCGGTTCATGTGGAGGGCTCATCGGAGACTTGAGGTCGGGTGATCCAGTCCTCGCAGCGCAAAGCCTATATCGAATGTCCCGCTCAAGACGTTAATAGTTGTAAGTCCCCTTGTGATCCCAGCCTTTGATATCAACTAGACTGACGCCCAGAGCTGCGACTGCCAGCGCCAGATGAAACGTCATGATTGCTCACACTCCTACGCTTTTCGCCTGTGTCGCTCTGGTCGCGACGATCATGGCGTTCTGCCTGATCCTGGTCGGTCAGTTCAACCAGCGTGACGGACTGCTCACGACAGGCTTTGGCCTGTTGGCGCACGCCTTGGCCTACATTGGCTACACCTTTTACGGCCATGCGCCGTTGTGGTTGACCTACGGCGCCGCCAATACATTGCTGGCGGTGGCCCTGGCCTTTTATGGGGCCAGCGTGTTTCGGATCGTTCAGCTACCCGTCAGTTGGTGGCGAGTGTTCGCACCAGCGGCATTGATGCTGGTATTGATGGTCAGCCTGATCGACACCCTGGAACCCAGGATGCTCGCCGCCACGCTCGTATTGATGGTGCAGTGTGCACTGATCATCTACTGGACTCGCCGCCACATCCCCGCCCAGGGTCGCGCGCGCATGCTGTTGATCATCGGTTCCAGTATCAGCCTGATCGGGCTGGGGATGCGGGTGGTGGCCGTGCTGGGCGGAAGTGCTGCCGAAATGCGTTACGACGTCAGCAACCTCAAGCAAACCATCTCGGTCAGCATTGGCACGTTCACCGCGATGATGATTTCCCTGGGCCTGGTGCTGTTGTCCAAAGAACGCAGCGAGACCTTGCTGCAACACCTGGCCCTGCGTGATGTGCTGACCGGCATTCTCAACCGTCGAGCGATCCTTGAGCAGTTTTCCATAGAGCTGGAGCGCTCGCGCCGGGACGGCTCCTATCTGGCAGTGGCCATGGTCGATATCGATCACTTCAAACAGATCAATGACAAGCATGGCCACCTGGCGGGGGATGAAGTGATTTGTCACTGCGTCAACCATATCACCCAGCGAATCCGTCATTCCGACAGTATTGGTCGTTATGGTGGCGAAGAGTTTCTGCTGTTGCTGCCAAGCACCGGTCCCGAAGGTGCCGTGGCCGTGCTTGATGAACTGCGAGCCTCGTTGGCCGAGTCGCCGGCGCACTATGGTGAGTCAACCATCCCACTGCGCATCAGTATTGGTGTTTGCTGCGTGGTGCCTGATGAAGGCGATACTACCGCCAGCCTGCTCGCCAGGGCCGATGCGGCGCTTTACGAGGCCAAGGGTTCAGGCCGCAATACCTTGCGGTTGGCGCCGCCGCATTTGCAGCAGGCTGAAGCGGCTCCCGGTTCCATTTCGTTGCACAAAGCGTAGGGGTGATTGAATTCATCGTCATGCCAGATACTCATCCGTGCTCACCACTTTCGCGTAACCAAATTGCAGCCCGGCCATGAACGCTGCGTGCACCAGCGCGGCGGGAACCTTGACCTTACTCAGGACGGGACAGGCCAGTAACATAAGCACCCGTTTCATCTGATATGAGCCTCTGTTGCACGGCGTGGAACCGTGTGTGTGTAGGCTCATGCTCCACGTTAACCGTGATGGATTGAGCCAAGGCGGCCGATGTCTGGCAACGCTCAGTCAGAATCCAGTGCTTCGCTCATGCAATCCTGATAAGGGAGCAGGGCCCTGCCCGCCCCAGGTAGCTCAGCGAATGATTTCGAGCATTTTTATGTCTTACTCGACACAAACAACAGATGCTTCTGCACTAGGGAATTTATGCTCTGATACATAGAGCTGTCCATTGAAGGCAGCATAACTGGTTGCCCCTTTAAGAAAAGGGCGAACCTCTGCTTGTGCCTTCAATGGGTGACATAGTTCATCCGCCCTTCTTTTGACAAACCCTACAACTTGATCTTCTTTATTGTAAGCATTGCCTTCAAAAGTAACCGTGTAGGTATTGGCACCTGTTTTTACTTCGTTATAACCACCTTTGTACATTGTCGAGCCTTTGGGTGCATAGGGAACCCCTGAGCAAGCCGAAATAACTACGCATGAAACGATCAGTGAAAACTTGAATATTTTTATCATGCACAAACCTGACTGTTGACTAAGGGGCAGCCTTTAGCTCTTCTCAATGAACGAAGCAGGCGACTTGAGCCGGTCATCAGACCTGACTCGGCAACGGTCGCCACATCGAAAGAAAAGGCTGACACCGACGATAATGTGGACATGCCTTCATTGGCGTGAAAATGATAGCACATAGACATCATTATCAGCCTGCAAGGTACGCCCGGCTGCTTGAGCACAAGCGGGTTTTCTGACGGATCTGATTGACTCCACGATTCTGTCCGAGCGGTGCTAGACGCCTTGCTTGACAGGTCAGACGTGCCTTCGCGTCCCTGAGCCCTGTGATCGGCAGGTACGATAGTTGCGACATGAACACACACCAACAAAAACGCCACCCAAATAGAGTGGCGTTTTTGTGTATTGAGAGCAGAGAACGAGACTCACATCTGGCGTCCGCCCCATTGAAATCTCCCAGGTCGACGCGGGCCAGGTGTACCTTGCGTTCACTCTACCCGGCGTGACGGAAGCAGGGCGTAGGGACCATCGCCCAGCAAGATGAACACGACCAGGGCAATCGCCCAGAAAGCAGGATATTCCCAACCGCCCCCGCTGTTGTTGAACTCCCACCCAAGCTTGCTATGCACCACAGCAATCGTACCCAGCAGTTCGAAAACCAATGGCACAGCCACCCAGCGCGCGTAGATGCCGAGGATCAACGCCAGGCTGCCCAGCAACTCAAGCATGATGGTCAGATAGGCCAGGACGGGCGGCAGTCCCAATGAACCAAAATAGCTAACGAACCCCGGTACCGTATAGACAAACAGCTTCACGCTGACATGGGCCAGAAAAGAAAAGCCGAGCAGCGCACGCAGCAATAACACCCCATACGGGGCCGTTTTGTTGTCGAACATGATGGATAGCACCTTGATAAAGTTGGTGCCTGATGATGAACTGCGCCCCACCTGTTCGAAAATAGCTATAAACAGACATCAACCCTGCAAAAATAAACAGATACTTGGTAAATCCTACCGGGCACGACGGTTCTCCCATGAAAGACCTCGATTGGAATGATTTGCGCTACCTGCTAGCAATGGCGCGTGGCGGATCGGCAGCGGGCGCCGCGCGCGCGCTGGGGGTTTCGCACGCCACCGTGCTGAGGCGCTTGCAAGCGCTCGAACAAGAGGTCGGTACGGCGCTCTTCGACCGCCTGCAAACCGGCTATATCCCCACCGATGCGGGACAGCGCCTTATTGAAATCGGCGAGGCACTCGAACGCGCCCTGACTGGAGCCCGGCGCGAAATGGAAGGTCAGGCCAAGGGCCTCGCAGGCCCGGTACGTTTCACCACGACGGATTCGCTTGCCGACTGCATCCTGCCGAACATCCTGCATACCTTTCACGAACGGTTCCCGGCAATCACCGTGGAAATGCGCATCACAAATGCCCGGCTGGACCTGGATCGGCGCGAGGCGGATGTAGCCTTACGCCCCACGCACGAACCGCCCCCCGCCTGGGTCGGCAAATCCTTGGCGCGAATGGACTGGGGAGTGTACGCCGGACCTTCTTGCCTGAAAGCAGGCCGTCATGGACCTGCCGTACAAACCTGGCTGCTGCCCGACGGCCAACTCGCGGAAGGACCGATCAATCCATGGCTGCGCGAACGCATCGGCGGCGCAACCATTGCCGCCACTGCCGATTCATTTTTGGCACTGCGCCGGCTTGCCGAAATCGGAACCGGAGCCACCGTACTGCCCTGCTTCATGGCGCACGGCACGGAACTGGAATTGCTCGAGTTTCCGCCCCGGGCACTCTCACCCGGCCTGTGGCTGCTGACGCATCCGCATCTGCGAGGCTCAGGCCGGATAAAAGCGTTCATGGATCATCTGGCGCAGCATATTCACGTCTTGCGCGGGCGCTTTGAAACAAGCTAGCGTCGGCGTAGAAACGGCCAACACCATGTTCCACCTTCAAACCACCTTCAGCACAATCTTACCAATGTGCTCACCCTCCTCCATTCGTTGGTGAGCGAGGGCGGCCTCACTGAGCGAAAAAGTGCGATCAATGATGGGCAGGCACCGTCCCTGAATGAGCAACGGCCAGATATGGGTTTTCACCGCCCGGGCAATCTCGGCTTTTTCCTCGGTAGTGCGTGAACGCATCATCGAGCCCGTCACCGAGGCCTGCTTATCTATCAACGCCGGCAGACTGAAGTCCTTCACAGAACTCCCCCCCATAAAGCCGATGATTACCAGGCGCCCACGGCGGGCGAGAGACGCCACATTGCCATCGAAATAACTACCGCCCATGATGTCGAGAATGACGTCTACGCCCCTGCCGTCAGTTTGCCTGGCGATGACCTGTGAAAAATCGGCCTCACGATAGTTGATCGCCTCCCCTCCCAGAGCACGGATCTGCTCGCATTTTTCCTCACTGCCCGCTGTTGCAAAAGCCTTGATACCCAGCGCCTTGCACAACATCAGCGCAGTGGTACCGATGCCACTGGTCCCGCCGTGGATCAGCACGGTTGCGCCTTCACGAGCCTGGCCCAGTTCGAACAGATTGACCCACACGGTGAAGAATGTTTCCGGGATAGCAGCCGCATGGATCATATCCACACCGTCGGGAATCGGCAGTGCCTGAGTTGCAGATACGATGCAATACTCGGCGTATCCGCCACCGTTGGTCAACGCACATACCTTGTCGCCCAGCTTGAAGCCTGAAACAGCGGAACCGACCCCAACGACCTCTCCTGCCACTTCCAGCCCGGGCACCGGACTCATCCCTGGTTTCATCGGGTACTTGCCAGCGCGCTGGATGACATCGGGACGGTTGATGCCAGCGGCATGAACCTTGATCAGCAACTCATGCCCAGCGGGCTCTGGAACGGCGGCCTGCGCCAACTTCAGCACTTGCGGCCCACCGGGTTGGGTAATCTCGACGTAGTTCATGCGACTGGGCAAATTCATGGATACACCTCATTGAGAAAGTATGTACAGGCTGTGACATCGACCCGTTGAAGGCATTCAGCATACGGTCTTTCACACGTGAAATAATGCAGCCATTAAGCACACCAACGATGCATAAATGCAGCACCTGGAGAACCCTATGAATTGGGATGACGCACGGTTTTTCCTCACGCTGGCACGCGTATCGACACTGCGAGGCGCCGCGCGCGTATTGAATGTCGATCAGGCGACAGTAGGAAGACGAATCGTTGCACTGGAACGTGCGTTGAAGGCCACCCTGTTTTTGCGAGCTTCAGACGGGTACACGCTGACCCCCGCCGGGGAAGCCGCATTGGATGCCGCAGAGAAAATGGAGCAGGCTGGCAACGAACTACAGCGCCGTATCGAAGGGCTGGACGAGCGCGCCACGGGCCTGGTGCGTATTGCTTCAACAGACTCCCTTGCCGTGGACTTCGTGATCCCTGCCATTGCCCGACTCCATGCTGCATACCCGGATGTTCGGGTGGAGATCAAATCCGGGGTCGAGGCACTTAATCTGGCCAAACGTGAAGCGGACATCGCCATCCGTACAATCAAGCCTGACAATCCCGATCTTCTGGTACGTCGTCTGGCCAGTTGGCCGATCGGACTATTCGCCTCACGCCAATATCTGGAGCGTAACGGCACGCCGAAAGCGGGTACCGGATTCGCCGGCCATGATATCGTTGCGTTTCAGGCCCATGTGGACACTGGTGAGCGCTACAACTTGGCGCAGGAAGCAGTTCCAGGTGCGCGCATGGTTGCCAGCGCCAATAGCAGTTTGCTGGTGCGTACGGCACTGTCGGCAGGGCTTGGGTTGGGGGAGATCCCCTTGTATATGGGCGAGCGCGCCGGACTGCTTCAGGTCTGGCCGGAGCGAACCCGATCACATACCTACGATGTCTGGTTGGTAACCCACAAAGACCTGCGCCACACCGCGCGAGTGAGCAAGGTGATTGAATACCTGGTGACCGAATTTGACCCGTCAGGCGGAACAGATCAGGCCGATGCGAGACGCTAGCTACACGTTTCGAGAACGGCCGCCTCTCCGGGCTCCTCACACCGTCTTCACTGGGTCCGCTCACGCTTCACAAGCCGAAAAAAAACACTCACCCACGGTGTTGCGCTGCTTCAGCCTTCCGCAGCATTCCAATCATGACTTGCAAGAAGTTATAAAAGTCGTTTTATCGAGCATATAAATCTGAGTGCCATGGGGCGGCAGCGTGCTGGTCCTGGGGCGATCGCCACCGGGTTGCATCTGTTGATGTACGCTGCGGGCATGCGCACTCACTAAGGCCCGCACCTTGCACCCAGGATAAGTCTTTACCCAGGGTGCACCGCTCTATTCATCTCTTTCGCCAAGTCCAGCCAAGCCCTGGCCGCCGGTGGCAAATGCGCACTGGCACGCCAGGCCAAGGCAATATGCCAATCGGTCTGCGGCTCATCCAGGGGGACCAGGGCAATACCTGCATGCTCATGTTTGTGTGCAAGCATGCGCGGTAAAAACGCGACACCCAAGCCTGCCGCTACCAGATCGACGATAAAGTCGATTTGCCCACTACGCGCTGTAACACGCGGCACCACCCCCTTGCGTTCACAAGCAGCCATGATCAATGCGTTCAACGCAAATCCCGCCTCGAACAAGATAAACGGTGAGTCTGCCAGTGCGGAGAAGTCGACATGTTGGCATCGTGCGAGCGGATGGTCGACGGGCAACACCACCACCAGCGGTTCGCTACGTACTTCCTGATAGTCGAACGCCTCGTCCACCGGTATCAACAGGGCGGCAAGGTCCACCTCTCCCGCCTCCAGGCACTCGCGCAGTTTTTTACTGCCGTGCTCGACCAGTTCGATGTCGATATCCGGATAGCGGCTGCGATAGGTGGCAAACATTTCCGCAAACAACACACCGCAACCCACCGGCGGCAAACCCAGGCGCAACATCCCACGCTTCAAGCCGCGCAAATCGTTGATCTCGGCAATCAAGTCTCTGCGCTCGGCCAGCAGCACCAGGGCGCGGCGATAGGCAATCTCTCCGGCCGCCGTCAATTCACTCTTGTGGCCGATGCGGTTAAACAGCGGAGTGCCCAATTCATCCTCAAGCGTTTTCACCGCTTTACTGACAGTTGACTGAGTCAAGGACACCACTTCCGCCGCCTGAGAGAACCCTCCTTGACGCACAACTTCGACAAAGGCTCGCAACGTTCTCAGGTTCATATGTATTCCATTTACAACTTAATTGAAGGCGTAAAAGTTGTTTTTATCATGCCAGAGTTTTCCCTGTTGTGAACCTGCCTCAGCGACATAACGCGGTCGCCGAGTCCACTTGAATCACGAGGAATGACTGACATGATTATTTCATCCGCATCTGATCACCGCGAAGCCGCCAAACGCAATCAGCTGTATTGTGCTCAAGGACCGCGACTTTATGCGCACCGCCCTGGTCCAGGCTGAACGTTGAGGGTTCTATTCATGCCGCCAGCCCCTCGGACGGAGGGTCTGGACAAACCCATCAATGGAAAAAATGCACCGGGCTAGCGAGTGCTTATCGAGTCAGGCAAACCATCATGCGGGTGAAGAGATCGACTCCCGCCCATCGCACGATGCCCACCGGCAGTGTCTGGGCGGGAACCTGAAGTTTCTCAGCCAGGGATCACCGCAATCACGTCGATTTCCATCAACCATTGCGGCTGGCCCAATGCAGAGACCACCAACCCGGTGGAGATAGGGAACACACCCTTGAGCCATTTTCCGACGATCAGGTAAACCTCTTCCCGGTAGCGTGGGTCGATCAGGTAAATGGTGATTTTCACAATATCCTGCAGTTGACTGCCGGCTTCTTCAAGCAGTTGCTTGACGTTTTTCATGGCCTGCTCGGCCTGCGCCCCGGCATCACCCAGGCCGATTAAATTGCCGTCGAAGTCGGTGCCCAATTGGCCCCTGACGTAAACCGTGTTACCGGCGCGAACGGCCTGGCAGAGGTCATTGTCCAGAGACTGATTGGGGTAGGTGTCCTTGGTGTTGAACATTCGGATACGTGTGTGAGTCGGCATGATGGACCTGGCTTTATCGACAAGAAAAGTAATGGGGAAGCACCGCTTCCGACCGTGGGCTGGATCCGGAAACGGCTTGAAATTACAGCGTCGGCGCGTCGAAATAATCCGCGCGAACAGCGGCACCGATCAGGTTCACGATCAGGCGGCCTGCGGTGATGCAACTGATGTTGTTGACGTCGGTCGTGGGCGTGATTTCGACGATGTCCATGCCGACGACCTTACCTTTGTTGACCAGGCCATGAATCAGCTTGCGCATTTGCACGTAGGTGACGCCTCCTAGCGCAGGACCGGCGACACCGGGCATGATCGACGGGTCGAGGCCGTCGGCATCAATGGTCAGGTAGTAGTTGCCGTTGTCGGGAATCCGATCCAGCACCGACTGCATACCGTTGTCATGCACCTCATAGGCGGTGATCAGGTGTGCGCCATAGTCCACCGCCGCCTGGAAATCCGTCTGCCGGCCGCTGCCTTGGGCACGCAGGCCGATCTGGAAGATTTCGCCGATATGCTCCATCTCCGAGGCACGGCGGATCGGACTGGACAGGCCGTCGCGCACGCCGTTGATTTCATCACGCCAATCGAGGTGCGCGTCGATGTGAATGAGGGTGATCGGCCCCCGGCCCTCATAGGCCCGCAGAATCGGGATCGGGATACTATGATCACCGCCCAGTACAATCGGCATGGCGCCCGCCTCGAGGATCTTGCGTACCGCCTGCTCGGCCCGCACGCCATGGCTGCTCAGGTCGCCCGGGTCGGCGGGCACGTTGCCGCAGTCGACGACTTTCAACGCACGGTTGTCGTAGATCGGGCCTCCTACGTCGAAGTCGTAATGGTGCAGCGCACGGCAGATTCGGTCGCTCATGGCACGAATGGCGTCCGGTGCCCGGCTTTGATCATTGGTGATGTGTTCTGCCACGTAGGCCTTGCCGAAAGGCATGCCGATAATCGCGACGTGAGCGTCGAGCTGATCGAGGTCGGTGCAGATCGGCGACCACAGAAAGCTCTGGTGTTTTTTGGACGGCGGTACGGTCAATGGAAAATCCATGGGTGTCTCCTGAACGGGCAGTGGGAAGGCAGGGCGAATACGTGAAATCACGGGCTGGGCGATCAACTTTCCATGGACAGGAAACGTCGCAACTCAGCGGTTTTCGGGGTGGTGAACAGGGTCTCGGGGTCGCCGGCCTCATGAACCAGGCCTTGATGCATGAAAATCACCCGGTCGCTGACCCGGCGCGCAAAGGCCATTTCGTGGGTGACCATGATCAGCGTCATGCCCTCTTTGGCGAGCCCTTCGACGACGCTCAGCACCTCGCCGACCAGTTCGGGGTCCAGGGCTGAAGTGATCTCGTCGCAGAGCAATACGTGGGGGTTCATCGCCAGGGAGCGGGCGATCGCAACACGTTGCTGCTGGCCGCCGGAAAGCTGGTCGGGGAAGGCATCAAAACGTTCACCCAGCCCTACACGATCGAGTAATTTGCGGGCCTGTTGTTCGGCGCCGGCACGGGATGCTTTCTGCACCAGGCGCGGAGCGAGCATCACGTTCTGCCCGGCGCTCAGGTGCGGGAACAGATTGAAGCCCTGGAAAATCATCCCGACGTTCTGCCGCAACTCGCGCATGGCCTGGCGGTCATCGTGACGGATCGATTGGCCATCGACCACAACGCTGCCTTCCTGGAAGGTTTCCAGCCCGTTCAGGCAGCGCAGCAGCGTGCTCTTGCCGGAACCGCTCTTGCCGATGATGCAGACCACTTCCTTGCGGGCGATCTGCAGGTTGATGCCCTTGAGGACCTCGTTGCTACCAAAGCGTTTGCGCAGGCCGCGAATATCGACCAGGGCAAAGTCAGCCCTGGGGTCATGGGTGTGGGAGGGATTCATATCGGCAAGCCCCTATCGGCGAAGTTTCTGTTCAAGTACGCGGCTGTACCACGACAGCGGAAAGCACAGCGCGAAGTACATCAGCGCGACCGAGCCATAGATGAGGAACGGTTGGAAGGTGGCATTGGTGATGATCTGCCCGGCGCGGGTCATTTCGACGAAACCGATGACCGAGGTCAGCGCCGTAGCCTTGACCACCTGCACCATGAAGCCAACGGTGGGCGCGATGCCGGCGCGCATCGCCTGGGGCAGAATCACGTAACGCATCTGTTCGCTGAAGCTCAGCGCCAGGCTGGCGGAAGCTTCCCACTGGCCGTGGTCGACAGACTCGATGCTGCCCCGCCAGATCTCGGTGAGGTAGGCACTGGCGTAAAGGGTCAGACACACCGACGCGGCCATCAACGGGGTCGTTCTGACACCGAACATGGCTAGGCCGAAATACACCAGAAACAATTGCAACAGCAGCGGCGTGCCCTGGAACAACTGGACGTACAACATCACCAGCCCGCGCACCAGGCGGCTGCCGGTCAGGCGCATGACCACCAACAGCGCGCCCACCAGGCCACCGCCGATAAACGCGATCAGCGACAGGCCAATGGTCCAGCGCATGGCCAGCAACAGGTTGCGGGCGATATCCCAGGCGGAGAATTCGAACATGGTGTTTTCCCTCAGCGACCGAAGATAAAACGCGGACCGACCCAGTTCAGCAGGCGGCGCAAGGCGATGGCCAGCAGCAGGTACAGGCCCGCTACCACGATGTAGGTTTCGAAATTACGGAACGAGTTGCTGGCGATCTGATTGGCGGCGTAGGTCAGTTCTTCGGTGGAGATCTGGCTGCACACGGCCGACCCGAGCATGATGATCACCATCTGGCCAACCAGCGCCGGCCACACCCGCTTGAGCGCCGGAGGCAGGATCACCCTGGAGAAAATCTGCCAGCGGTCCAGCGCCAGGCTTTGCGCCGCCTCGATTTGCCCATCAGGTGTCGCCTCGATCCCCGAACGGGCAATCTCGCTGACATAGGCTGCCAGGTTGATCACGTTGGCCAGGATCGCAGCGGCCAGTGCGGTCATTTTCAGCCCCAGGGCCGGCAGCCCGAAGAAGATGAAGAACAACTGGATGATGAACGGTGTATTGCGGATCAGCTCGACGTACAGCCCCACTGTCCAACGCGCCCAACCAGGGCCTTTGCTGCGCACCAGACCGCAGGCGATACCCAATGCCGTGCCGAAAATCGCCGAGAACAGCGTGAGGAACACCGTCAACAGCAACCCCTTCAGCAACAGTGGCCATTGCGTCAGTACCACAGAAAAATCCAATGTCATGAGTCGGTCTGCTCCACCGCATGTGAATAAGGCAGGAGGCGGCGAACCCGAGGGATACGCTCCAACTGTTCCAGATGCTCAAACAGTGCTTGCGCTTGAGCGGTGGGCATTCCCGGTGTGGCGCAGCCCATGAACTTGTCGTGCAGTTGCGCCCGGGACAGAGGGTTGAGCGCCGCCCCTAGCGGCCTTGCGCAAAACCGTTCGACGCTGCCGCCGTCATTGCGTACCACCTTGACCCATGCACCTTCTGGCGCCTGATCCAGCCGCTCGGTGTTCCAGCGCTCGCTGCTGTACATGCGCACCCGCTTCATCAGCCGTTGCATATCCGGGCGGTTGATCGTTTCCGGCGTCAGCGCCGCGAGGGTGATGTCGCCCAACAGGCAGGTGCCGGCCATGGCGAAGGGCATGCTGAATTGCGCTTGCTGGCGCTGTACGGGCAAGTCATGGGTCAGGTTCTGGATCACAATGGGGGGAACGTCGCAGACAATTTCGGCGATATCCGTGACCGCTACCCCACCGCTCCCGAGCATGTCCTTCAGCGCATCCACGGCGGCATGGGATGACAGGCAAAGCGGGATGCGCTTTATGTCGACGCCCGGGTCAAGCAGGCTCCAGGACTCCCCCAGAGATGGCAACGTCTTGAGCACACCCGCGTTGAACATTACCGCCAGGCCATTGGCATGTTCGACGATGTCCACTGGCCCGCGGCTGCCCTGCTCGGCCAACAGCGCGGCCATCACGCCCGCCTCGCTGGTGCGCCCGGCCATCAGGGCCTTGGCATCGGTGCCAAAACAGGCCTTCATGGCCGCCGTGCCGGACAGTGCAATCCCCAGCGCCGAGGCGGTACGTTCGGCATCCAGCCCAAGGGCGTGGCACGCCGCCGCGCAGGCCCCGACGACGCCCAACAACCCGGTGGTCCACCAGCGGCGCTCATAGAGCTGGCGAGTCAACGCCTTGGCCAGTGCGTATTCACACTCGGCCCCCACTACAAACGCCATCAGCAACGCCGCACCATCCAGGTCACGCATCTGCGCCACGGCCAGGGCCGCTGGCATGATCACCACCGAGCCATGGACGACGCCTGGGTAGCAGTTATCGTCGAAGTCCAGCGCGTGTCCCGCCGTCGCGTTGACGAAGGCCGCTGCCGGTGCGCTGAGTCGCTGGGCATGCCCCAGCAATTCTGCATGCCCGGTGGCGCTGACGGCGAGGCCGATCGTTCGCGCCTGAGTGGCGACGTCGCTGTGACTGCCGGCCAGCGTGACCCCGAGCGTATCGATCAGGCAACGTTTAGCCGCGTGCCGGACCGCGGACGGAACCTGTTCCAGGCGCACGGTCGAGCTCCAGCGCGATAGCGCAACGAGGGTTGGGATAAGGTCGTTCATGGTTACTCTGGAAGCTCACCAGCCGGGGCTCCCAGCCATTTTTGCGAAATCGCGTCCAGCGTCCCGTCAGCCTTGGCGGCCCTAATGATCTCGTTCACCTTGGCACGCAGTTCAGGCTGATCCTTGTTCATCCCGATGTAGTTCGGCGAGTTGGACAGCACGACCTTAAGCGCGATGTCCAGGTCCGGATTTTTCTGCTTGAGGGAGGCCGCGACCGTGGTGCCGATTGCGACCATTTGAGTCTGTCCCGACATGAAGGCGGAAATGGTGCTGTTGTTGTCCTCGAAACGCTTGGCCACCGCCTGTGGTGCGGTGTCGGTCAACTCGCGGTCCTGCATCGATCCACGGGTAACCGACACCGATTTTCCGGTCATGTCAGCCAGGGATTTGACCGGTAACGCAGCAGCACCAAACACCGCGTCGAAGAACGGCGAATAGGCGATGCTGTAATCAATCACTTTCTCGCGCTCGGGTGTCTTGCCCAACGAAGAGATGGTGAAATCGGCCTTGCCCGACTGAATGTAGGCAACCCGGTTAGGTGCAGTCACAGGCACCAACTCAAGCTTCACGCCCAGCTTGTTCGCCATCAGGTTCGCCACGTCGATATCCAGGCCCTGGGGCACCATGTCGGGCCCCACGTAACCATAAGGTGGGTAGTCCACCGGCACGGCGACACGCAGTTCCTTGCTTTCCAGAATGTGACTCAGCGCATCGCCTGCCTGGGCGAACGTGCTGGAAAACATTGCGCAGAGGGCTGTCACGATGAGGGTTGTTTTAAAAGGCTGGCACGGGTTCACGTTCATGCGGGTACTCCAAGGGTTAAACGGCTCAGGATTCGAAAACAGGTACAGATTGAGGTGACCAAGCGCTCACCCCAGGTCCCACCATTCGCCGAGGCTCAACAGTTGCTCTTCGGTGTGAGTGACCGAGGCTTCGGTGTTCTGACTGGAGCTGGCCGACATCAACGCCACCAGGATTTCACTGACCAACATGGCCGGCACGATGGTGTCGTAGAAGGACGGGGTCTGGTTTTTCACGATGATGGTTTCAGCCGCCAATCGGGCGGTGGGCGAAGTGACGCTGTCGGTGATGGCGATGACGCGCACGCCCTGCTGGTGCAGGTAATTGGTCAAGGTGATCAGGCGCCGTGAATAGCGCGGCAAACTGCACACCAGCGCCACATCCTTCGGGCTGGTCTGGTTGATGATCGACATAACGCCGCTTTCACCGGCCCCTTCGACCAGGCGCACGTTCTTCGCGAAATACGAGGCCACGTGAGAGAACTGAAACGCCACGCCGAACGATGAGCGCATGCCCAGGCAATAGACCTGGCGGGCACCCGCCAGCAGAGCCACCGCGCGGGAAATCGATTCGAGATTGTCCTGGCTGCACATCAACTGGATCTGTTCGATGGCGTTGTTGGCCATGTCCTCAATCACCCGGTGCGCGCCGACACGTTGCTTGAGTTCCACCAGATCGTGGGCCCGGGAACCATAGGCGCTGTTATGCCCGCGCAATGAATCGATGAACACTTCGCGCAGCTCGTCGTACCCGGCCATGCCCACTCGCTTGGCGAGGCGCGTCATGGTCGAAGGCGGCACATTGGCCAGGCGCGCCAGATCGCGCATGGACATCACGGCGACCTCATGCGGGTTGTCCAGAATGAAACTGGCTGCAGCGCGTTCCTGCCGGGGGAAGGAGTCGAACTGCTGTTTCAGTTGTGCACAAAGACAGTCACGGTCCATCGGCATAACCACGAATGAGTGCGGAAGATGCAGGTGAAATTGCAACAGCTGTGCCAGAAAAAAAACGAGTGAATCAAATGAACCAGCATTGAGAGCCCGTGTTTTTAGGCAGACAGAAGGTACTCAGTCGCCTGCCACCCAAATTCGATTGACCTGATTCACTTTTTGATTCGCTGAGTCATCGCGCACTGGACGGCAGTACAGTCACGACAGCGAAACTCAATGTCGCTCCTGATGTTTACGCGCCCCCATGGTGCAGCGCACCCGTGTGGTGCGGATGGAGTGCAAGCATCTGCAGCGTCTCCAGGCAGAGTACGCCCGTCTGCTTGCGCACAAGCAGGTTCACTGTCTGGATATTGCGGATGATTACCGCTACATGGATCCGGAGTTGGTGGAGATGCTTGAAGATACGGTGACGGCCTGCCTTGCCAACTAGCCTGGGCCGGTCGATAGCTACCGGGTGGCACGCCGGGTCGACATCCGAGACGTGCCCCAGGACTGCCGCTATTGCTCATTCAAAAATATCCCTGGGTCAAACAGCGAGCGCTTTCAGTCCCGGAGGTTTTCAGCCAGGAAGGCAACCAGTTCCATGGGGCTACGGCTGTTGATCACGTTGTAGATCGGGTCGCGCTTGCTCCGGGGCGGCTTCTTCACGCAGCTCTTGGCAGAAGCCCGCACGGCGTCGTCCTTACCATGGATACGGGTGGCTAGCAGCAGGATGAGGACAGCGTCGGTGAGGGTCGTCGCTCGGCCGGCATGCTGGGGCAGTGCAGAAACTGAACCAACGCTCAGGTAATCGCTATAAGCAAAGGCTCCACTCGCATATCAGTTTTATGGCTGTGGTCTTGTGAGACATTGAGGAGGATTGAAGGCTTCTCTTTCAGGAGCCACGCAATGTCTTTACCCTACCTTCAATACCTGATCTCTGCTGCTGCGTCGTTGAATCGGAACTGGTCACCGGCCAGCGTCATCAGGTCCTTTTGCACCGCCCTCCTACACACCGTTGCTGCTGCATTCGGCTCGCCATTTCAGATCGATGATCAGCGCCTTCTGGTCGTCGACTTTTGCCATATCTCAATTGCGCGCAAGCCGGCGGTGAAATCATGAGCACACGCCAATACCTGCAATTGCTCGGATTGATTCTTTTCGGGCCGATGGTGTTTGCCTTGCTGACCCTCCTCGTCGCAAGTCTCATGAACGTGGGCGGCCTTTCCCTGATGCACCTCACCGCCTGGCAAGGCTGGCAGATGGATGCCTACTGGCACTTCCTGGCTGCACGCATCGTGCTGTACAGCCTTGGCGTAATGGGCTGGATACGGTTTCGCACAAAGCTGCTCAGTGCCCAGCCGGCCTTTCTCAAGGGGTTGAAGCGCTCCGAAAAGGCCGTTGCCCTGGCAGTGCTATTAGTGGAGATGTTGCGGGCGTACGCCCGGTGGGGAGCCTGACATGACGCTCTATACCAACGATTATCTGGAGTACTACCTGACCCTGGTGGGCTGGCTGGTCGGTAACGGGATCTGGGACGTGTTGATGGAGTCAGGCCTGTTCGCCTTGCCCTTCGTGGTGATCATGCTCCAGGAGTGGTTCAAGGCTCGTCAGGAAGGCGGTGACGGGGATAAGGCGCTGGCTGCCAGTGCCAGCATCGAACATCGCTTGTGGTTAGCCACGGCGGTGATCCTGTTTGCCGGGATACCCTTTATTCAGCTGGACCTCAGCACCCTGCAATTCGACAAGAGCCGTTCGGAGCAATGCCAGTACCTGCAGCCCGATCCTCAGGACACCGGCTGGGGACGCTCCTTCACCACCCTGAACGGCCAGAGCGCCAAGGTGCCGGTCTGGTGGTTCTTCGTCCATTCGATGTCCAAGGCGGTGAGCGGTGCGGCAGTCGCTGCCATACCTTGCGGGACGGATCTGCGACAAATGCGCATGCAGGTGAACAACACACGACTGAACGATCCGCTGCTGGGCCAGGAGGTCGCCGACTTCACCAATGACTGCTACGGCTACGCCCGGGCGAAGCTGTTCATGAACCGCCCCACCCTTGGCGAAGAGATGACCAATGACATCAACTGGATCGGCTCCCGGTACTTCCTGGAGCAGTCAGGGTATTACGACACCTATCACTCCAAGAACCCGCGTGCCGAGTGGCCCTATGATCCGAATCGGGATATGGGCCTGGCGCAGGTGAGTAACGGTGGTGGCTACCCGACGTGCAATCAGTGGTGGAACGATGGCGACAAGGGACTGCGCAAGCGGCTGCTTGCCGAGGTGGACAGCAGCTTGTTGGAGCGATTCACACAATGGGCCAGCTTTGCCAGCCAGGATGAAGTGAATGACTCGATCATTCGGCAGATCGTTTCACCCGGCAGCCAGCGCATGACCCAGGGCAATGTCTACACCGATTATGGTGGGCGGGTCGGGGCTTCAATACCGGATGCCGCGATTCGTGTGACCGGGGCAGTGGGCACGACCATGGGGTCCCTGGCGAACCTTCCGGCGATGGATGTTGTGCGCCAGGCGCTGCCGATGGTGATGGCGGCCCTGAAGATGGCGCTGATAATCTGCATTCCGCTGGTGCTGGTCATCGGCAGCTATGACCTGAAGGCGGCCATCACAGTATCGGTCATACAGTTCGCGATGATCTTCGTGGACTTCTGGTTCCAGCTGGCGCGCTGGATCGACAGCACCATCTTCGACACCCTGTATGGATTCACCTCGCCTCATGCGAACCTGAACCCGTTGATGGGGTTGAACAATCAGCAGGCGGATTTTCTGTTGAATATTGTGATGGGGGCGATGTTTCTTTTGATGCCCTCATTCTGGATGACATCACTGACGTGGGTTGGACTCCAATCAGGACAGATTTTGCGAGGGCTTGCAGAGGGAACAAATAGTGCGCAACAACACGGAGGCCAAGGTAAAGGTTTGGTACAAAAGGCCTCAAAAAAATTAATAACCAAATATAAATGAAAGTAGCTTTACAGATCAGATATCACGATAAAACGCTGGATCATTGATATTTTCTGGCGAGTAAGGGTCGGGAAATACCTCATCGGCATTAAATGTAACTATCTCCTCCTTAAGGACTGAATCGAAATTACAAATTGCTATCTCCATGAGCACAGCACATACAACAACCGCAACCACGACCCAGAACGCCAGATACAGAAAAGCTCCTATCAACGCCAGCCGTATCAGCCCACTCAGCAAGCCCGTCAAAGTGGCGGGCATGCCCTTCTTCAAGACCCAGCGAATCACTGGCTCTTCGCAACGGAGATAGCAGCCAGAGAGCCAACCATATGCGTAGCCCAGGCGGTAGATGAGTCCTTTTTTCTTGGTATCGGCAGCCATGCTTCTGACCTCGTAGCTGAAACTTCGGTGGCCACACGCTCCACAGGAGCGGCGTTCAGATCAGCTTTGCAGATCGTCGACAAAAAGTGCTGTAGGGCCTTTCGTAAATTGGAGATCAATTCGCCAACAGGACGTGGCTGCTTTTGGAGGGGCATGTCGATTTGAAGAGCGATCTGGAAGGGAGCCAGAAAAGAGGAAGGCACATTAATCGCAAGGTGGTGAACGTGGATTGACGACCGTACAGCCAGTATTCCAATCCGGAATAAATGTTAGTCCCCGTTGCCGTCTACAGGTGATTCATTCCGGCCTTTAAGCTTCCGGATTCGACGCCAACCTGGCACCCCGCCGACTTCACAACAGGAAGTATCGATGCAAAGATTATTCCGGAAGATCATCATATTCTCAGCACTTTCCCTGTTCACGGGGGCTGTCATTGCGCAATCTGCCGACAAAATCGAATCACGCCCTAACGAAGTAACAATGGTCGATATTCCGACAAGCTCATCCCACAAGATTACCGTCGAGCGTCGCGGTGAGATCGTATTGATTGGCATCAACCGACCCTATATTCAGAACAGGCTTGATCCGGAAGCGTATTTGGCCCTCGCCAAGGCATATTACGACTACGACCATGATCCATCACTTCGTGCCGCCGTGTTGTTCGGACACGGCGACAATTTCTCGCAGGGCCTTGATGTTGAGGGCTTTAAGGCCGTTGCCAGCACAGGCGGACCTACGCTCGGTGACGGGCTGATTGACCCGCTCGGCAAGAAAATGCCCGGCCTCACCAAACCGCTGATCGTAGCGGTCCACGGCGACACCTGGAATATGGCGCATGAGCTGTTTCTTGTCGCCGACATACGGGTCGCGGCGAACAACACCAACTTCGGACAGGACGAAAATACGCATGGTCGTTTCCCGGGTGGTGGATCGACAGTACGATTCGTGCGCGAAGCCGGCTGGGCCAACGCAATGCGCTATATTCTCACGGGAGATCATTGGACCGCCCGTGAAGCCTATCGCATGGGAACGGTCCAGGAGATCCCCGATCCACAGTCAGCCCTCGACAAAGCGATCGAGCTTGCAAACAAGATCGCCGCCAATGGGCCATTAGGGATCAAAGCATCGCTGGCATCTGCGCATCGGGTTATCGACCCGGTGCAAGCCGACGCTCTATCCCAATTGGATGCGCAACGCGCAACGCTGTATAAATCAAAGGACTTTCAGGAAGGGCGCAAGGCAGAAGCTGAAGGGAGATCACCTGTCTATCACGGAAATTAGATCTGCATCTGGAGATGCCCGAGCACAAACGGGAGACCTCGCCTCCCGTTTTGCTTTCCTGGTTCAGGTCTTTCACTACACGATGTTTTTCGATGTCAGCGCCAAGCCTTCTTCCGTTGGATCGGGGCGGTTCCAACTGACCACTGCGGCGCCGCTCAGGCCTGCGTCCAGAGGTTGTCCGCCCCCAGGCTGAATACCAGCTCATAGACGTTTTCAGGGAAGCTCACTTCGAGACTTTGTTCGACAGATGTGGTGTCCAGGACATCCCGACTTGCACATTTTCGCCAGCGGCAATCCAGTGCGGATGCCGCCCTCCAGTGTCCCCTGCTGGGGAATATCAGATACAACCCAGTCTGTGCTGGTCGCAGGCAGAGGGATACCAGATCGGTGCATGAGCACCACCGCCGCTCGGACGCCGGCCTGGTAGTCAGAAATCAAACGCGCGAGCGGGGTATTCATGGAGCCTCGGATTACGGGAAATGAGTCGCCCCTGCGGTCGATTCGAGCAAAGCGGCCGTCACGGCCCCTTGTACCACAGCGAAGACTCTGCACCAGAAAAACACCCCATCAACCCCTCCAACCCCATCGGCTTGGCAAAGTAATACCCCTGCGCCTGCCCCGCGCCCATCTCCCGCAGCAACGCCAACGTCGCGGCGTCCTCAACCCCCTCAGCCACCACACTCAAATCCAGCGATTCCGCCATCCGCACAATCGCTCGAACAATCGCTCTACTGCGCGAACTGCTGGTCAGCTCAAGAATGAACGACTTGTCGATCTTCAAGCCGCTGAAACGGTACTGGTGCACATAACTCAGGGAAGAAAACCCCGCCCCGAAGTCATCGAGCACCACCGACATGCCGTTGTCGGCCAGTTGCTGCATGGTGCGCCGGGCCATCGCCGGTTCGGCCACCAGCGCGCCTTCGGTCAGTTCCAGGCAGATCCGTGACGGCTCGACGCCGTGCCGCGCCAGCAGGGCCAGCACTTCACTGGCGAAGTCCGGGCGCGTCATGCTGTAGCTGGAGCAGTTGACGTGCACCGGCGGCCAGTTGGCGTGCTGGGGTTGGGCGAGGATCACGGCAATGCTGGTCAGCATGTACAGGTCCAGACGCCCGATCAGGCGCAGGCCCTCGAAGTCCGGCAGGAACTCGCCCGGTGCGACCACCCGGCCACCCGGCTGGTGCCAGCGGACCAGCGCTTCCAGGGCCAGCAGTTCACCGCTTTCAACACTGACAATCGGCTGGAAATACGGCAGCAGTTCGTCGGTGCGCTTGAGGGCGTTGCGCAAGGCCCCTTCCCGCTCGACCTGGTCCGAGACTTCGCGGCGCACTTCCTGGTTGAACACCGCGTAGCTGTCGCGCCCGGCGCTCTTGACCCGATACATCGCCGCGTCGGCATCACGCAGCAGGTCGGCCGGTTCGTGGTGGAACTGGCCGTCGGCGCTGACGATGCCGATGCTGCAGGACGAAAACACTTCATGGCCATTGATGAAAAACGGCAGGTCGAACGCCACCAGGATCCGTTCGGCGATGTCGATCACCACGTCCAGCGGCGCTTCGGGCGCGAGCACGGAAAACTCGTCGCCGCCCAGGCGCGCGAGCATGTCGCTGTCGCGCAGGCAGCCACGCAGACGGTCGGCGGCCTGCATCAGCAGCAGGTCGCCAAAGTGATGGCCGAGACTGTCGTTGACCATCTTGAAACGGTCGAGGTCGATAAACATCACCGCCAGGTGCCCGCCTTCGCTGTCGAACCGCGACCAGGCCTGGTTGAGGCGCTGTTGCAGGTAGGTGCGGTTGGCCAGCCCGGTCAGTGCATCGTGGGAGTTCTCGTGCTGCAGCTTGGCGTTGGCGTGATCGAGTTCGCGGGTGCGGTTCTGCACCCGGGCTTCGAGCATGAGGTTGGCGGCGTGGATGGCTTCGGCGGCGGTACGGCGCGACAACGCGGTGTCGATGTGTCGCGACACGAAGGTCAGCAGTTCCTGGTCACGCAGGCTGTAGCTCACCTGCGAGGTATAGCTTTGTACGGCCAGCACGCCGCGCACCACGTCGCCGTCGAACAACGGGATGCCCAGCCAGGAGTAGGAGCGAACAGATTCATGACCCAGGACGATTTCGTAGTTCGCCGCCAGGCGCAGAGCTTCGTCGACGTCGATCAGGCACGCTCGGCGCTGGCGGATAATGTACTCGGTCAAGCCGCGGCGCCCACGCCGTGCCGCCGGGCGGACGGTCTGGCGCTCATCGACATAGTAGGGAAAGGTCACTTCGCCGGTGGTGTCGTCGAACAGAGCGATGTAGAAATTCTGCGCGAACAGCAGCTCGCCGACGATGCCGTGCAGGGTTTGAAACAGCTCGGCCATGTCACCGGGCCGGCTCGACAGCTCGGCAATCTGGAACAGCGCGCTCTGCAGGTGTTCGGCGCGCTCGCGGTCGACCACTTCCTGGCGCAAGGTATCGTTGAGGGCCGACAGCTCCAGGGTGCGGCGCATCACCGTCTCTTCCAGGTCGGCCCGGTGCAGGATGCGGTCCAGCGCCATGGCGACGTGGCGGGCCACCACCAGGAACAGCGCACGGTCTTCAGCACTGTAGATACGGGCCACGTCGTAGACCTGCATCGCCAGCATGCCGAACACCTCGTCCGAGGCGTTTTTCAACGGTGCGCCCATCCAGAATTCGGGACGATCGCCCACGCAATAGAAACGCCCCTCGGCCTGGGCCGCAAGAATGCCGGCGGAGTCGATCAGCAACGGCTGGGCGCTGGTCAACACCTGGCCGGTCAGGGACAAGTGCGAAACGTCCAGGTACTCGTAGTTCTCGGACTCCAGGGCATCCACATCGATGATGTCAACGTAGTACGGGTAGTCGATCTTGCCAGTGAGCGGGTCATACAGCGCAAGGTAGAAATTCTCGGCGTCGATCAGGCTCGCCAGCAGTTGGTGCACCCCCACCAGAAATACCGAGCGGTCGCGGATCGAGCTGGCCAGGTAGGTGATTTCATAGAGCACGCGCTGAGTGATCTGCGCGCGGGCCAGGGTATTGGTCTGCACCTCGATGCCCAGGCGCTGGGCAAACTCGGCAAGGGCCGGTTCTGCTGCATCCTTGGCGGGCGCGAGCAGCCAACCCAGCACGCCTTCGCCCCTGCCGGTAGGCCAGCGGTGCAACTGGCGGCTCTGGCAAAAGGTTTCGAACTCGTCATTGGCAATGCTTGAGGGCCACGGCAGCGACGGGTCGCCCTGCCCGACCCGATGCATTTGCTCTCCGGCGCGGTAAACCACCCAGGCGCTGGTATGGCCCCAGGTGCGCGCTGAGTCCAGCAGGTGCTCGATCGTGTCCTCGTTGCCCGCGTAGGCCATGTCGACCGTATCCGGATTCCCTTTCAGTTGAGAGGCGACAACATCGTAATCGTTCGATTGTCCCGGGGAATCAGTCAGTGGACGAACACTCATCAACGCTCCCTGCGCCAAAACTGGCGATATTCACTGACTGATTACTAGCAATATGCCTTCCAAGTAAAGCTTATAGCGTTTTTTTTCAATCGTTTATTCACTTTACTACCAAGCCTGATCGCGTGGTGGACGATTCGACCAAACCACCGGCCCGCGGCGGCTGGCACACTGTGCCTATGAGAAGTTTCCGGAGTTGAGCAACCTACCGACGATCAAGGTGCTGCACTTCGTGACCTACGCCAACCTGCACTCACAACCGCGCAAGACCTCGCTGCTGGCCGGGTTCACCGGTCCTATCGACGTGGCTCTGCTGGCGGACAAGGAGTTTCCTGCCGGGGACGTGCCGACCACTCAGGTCAAGGCGTTCGATATGTGCATCGCCAACCATCTGGCGCTGTATGGCACCGGCGGCGCAGCAAAGGACACGGCTGCCAAGTGATGGCGTGAGTGTCTTTGGCCGGACTGCGATGGTCCGGGCAAAGACCATCGTCGGGGAGGCAGGTCTGGCGGTCAGCCCTGCTGCGCGCCCATGTACTGGCTGAAGTTGTTGATATGGTCGTCGAGGTTGTCCTCGAGCATCATCCGGTACTGATTGCAGAAGTAGTTCAGCATTGCCTCGCGGGCCTGGGCCATCTCCTCGCCGGACTTGAAGCCACGCGCGCTGACCCAGGCGTTGAAGCGGGTGGTGCCGAACATCATCGAGGCGTTGACCTTGCCAAAGTCGTCGAACCGTTTGAGTTGCTCGTTGGACAGATGGATATGCTCGTCCGCGCGGTCGTAGAACGAATCATCGGTGGTTTCAGACATTGCTGGAGATCTCGTTGCTCATTTTCATGATTGCCCGCTAACGGGAGACACCCTGACACAGGTGGCTAAAAACACGGTGAAGGATAATCACCGCGCCTGATCACCGCACGTGCTTTCGGTCCTATGGATCATCAGCCTTTCGAAGGCGGGATGCCTGGGAACTGGAAGGTGTCGTCCACTTTTATAGCGCTGTAGACATTCTTGTTCTCGACCGACCTGTAGCGGAATTTCCCATTCTTGAGTTCGAGAATCTGGTAGGCATCTTCAAGATCAGCCAAGCCTGGCGGGGCCGGGATGAACTTGGAACCCTGGATCCAGCCCTTGGTGATGGTAAAGTAGATGTTCCCGGCCGTGCCCCAGAAACCTGCTTCCTGGGAGTCCTTCACCTTGCCCGTCTTGTCGATGACACGAAAGCTGACCACGTAGGTGCCATTGGCACGATGCTCGGCAATCTCCATGACATGCCCACCTTCAGTGGTCGGCGAGTCGCTGTACCATCTACCGACAATCAGCGGACGCTGTTTCTGCTGCAGCCCATGCCCGGCTTTGTCCAGCACAACAGGTCCTGGTTTGCTGCAACCGGCGAGACAGACCAGCGTCAGGGCGATACAGAGTGCTTTGATCAATCATGGCTCCTTGAAAAGAAATTCACGCGGCAGATCCGCCGCGCAGATTACTTGCAGAGATATCAAATAGCCACTCTCCTCAAGCCTCGCAACACTAAGCCAGCAGCAAATGCTCCGCTACCGTCCCCTCCCACACCTTCTCCACCCGTCCGCTGAGGATCACCCCGCCGCTACCGTCCCATTTCACGTTCACGGTGCCGCCGTCACATTCCACGTCGACGCTGTCGTCCAGCAGCCCACGCCGAATGCCGCCGACCACCGCTCCACAGCAGCACGAACCCGAGCCCTGTGGAATACCGCCGCCACGCTCCCATATACGCAGGCGGATATGGCCGCGATCGATGACCTGGACGAAATGCACGTTGGTCTTTTTCGGGAACAACGGGTCGATTTCGATCTTCGAGCCCAGTGCGGCGATGTCGATAGCCGCGAGGTCCTCGACAAAGAAGGTGCAGTGGGGATTGCCCATGCTGCAGGCCACCGGCTCGCCCGCCAGCGGCAAGACCAGGGTATCCATTTCCCTGGCCAGCGGCACGTCCTGCCAATGCAACGAAGGCTTGCCCATGTCCACCGAAACGCCGCCGTCCGCCTGCCGCACGCAGCTCAGCAGCCCGCGGTTGGTTCGCAGCAGCACCGACGAGGTATTACCCTGGCGCATCAAGGTGTCGGCCACACCACGGGTGGCGCTGCCACAGGTGTCGAGAGGCGTGCCGTCGGGATTCCAGAACACGATGCGGGCGGCGGCATCCTCGCAGTCGAGCACGACGGCCAACTGGTTGAAGCCGATACCCCGGTTACGATCCCCCAGCCGTCGGGCCACGGCAGGCGTTATCGGGTCAGCCTCGCCGCGGCGGTCGATGATGACGAAGTCGTCGCCATGAGCATGCATCTTTACCAAGCTGAGCGTCATTTCCTCTCCTCAAGCAACTGCACGAATACCCTCAGGTTCTGCGACACGGTACCGCGTCGCCAGATCAGCCAGGTCTGCAGGAAACGGAATTTCTGCGACAACGGCCAGACGCTCACCGTGCTGCAACCGGGCATGCTTTCGAGCATGCTGCGGGGCATCAACGCCAGGCCGGCACCGGCGCTGACGCAGGCGAGCATACCGTGGTAGGACTCCATTTCGAAGATCTTGCCAGGCACCGCCGCGTCCTCGGTGAACCAGCTTTCGAAGTGATGCCGGTACGAGCAATTGGCCCGGAACGCATAGATGCTCTCGCCGTTGACATCGCCGCCGCGGGTGATAGGCGCGTGGTGCAACGGCGCGATGATGACCATTTCCTCGTCGAACACCGGCACGCCTTCCAGGGTCGGGTGCAGGATCGGTCCGTCGACGAACGCCGCCACCAGGCGCCCGGACAGCACACCCTCGATCATGGTCCCGGAAGGTCCGGTGGACAGGTCCAGTTCGACCTTGGCGTATTGCTGGTTGTAGGCCGCCAGCAACGCCGGAATGCGCACCGCCGCCGTGCTTTCCAGCGAGCCGAGGGCGAACGAGCCCTGGGGTTCTTCACCGGAAACGGTCAGGCGCGCCTCGGCCACCAGATCGAGAATGCGCCGGGTGTAGTCGAGAAAGCTCCAACCGGCCGGCGACAGGCGCAAGCGGCTTTTCTCGCGGATAAACAGATCGACCCCGAGGTCCTGTTCCAGTTGCTTGATCCGGGTGGTCAGGTTCGACGGCACCCGGTGGATCAACTGTGCGGCGGCGCTGATACTGCCCTGCTCGGCAACGGCCTTGAAAATCTCCAGCTGAACCAGATCCAAGTCATTCTCCAATTGTGAACGTTTCACTCAGTATTATTCAGTTTCCAGAAAAGCAACAGCCCCGTACGCTGGATTCATTACCCACCCAGCAGGACGGTGCCATGACTACTGTGTCGAACCAGACCCACGCGCTCTCGATCACCCCCCTCAATGGCGAGCAGATCGGCCACTACCCCTATGAATCGGCAGCACAACTGGATGCCGCGCTGTCCCGCTCCGCCACAGGTTTCGCCCGCTGGCGCCGGACTTCCGTAGCGCAGCGCGCACAGCTGTTGATCGCCCTGGGCAAGGCCCTGCGCGACAACGCCAGCGCCATGGCCGAGATGATCACCCGGGAGATGGGCAAGCCGATCACCCAGGCCCGTGGCGAAATCGAGAAATGCGCCCAGCTCTGCGACTGGTACGCCGCCCAGGGCCCGGCCATGCTCGCGCCGGAAGCGACCCTGGTGGACAACGGCAAGGCGCGTATCGAATACCGTCCACTGGGTCCGATCCTGGCGGTGATGCCCTGGAACTTCCCGATCTGGCAGGTGCTGCGCGGTGCGGTACCGACCCTGCTGGCCGGCAACACCTATGTGCTCAAGCACGCACCGAACGTGATGGGCTGCGCCTACCTGCTGCTCGATGCCTTCAAGCAGGCGGGCTTCCCCGAGGGTGCGTTCGAGGTGATCAACGTGACGCCGGACGGCGTGTCCAAGGCCATCGCCGACCCGCGCATTGCCGCCGTGACCCTGACCGGCAGCGTGCGTGCCGGCACCGCGATCGGCTCTCAGGCCGGTGCGGCCCTGAAGAAGTGCGTACTGGAACTGGGCGGTTCGGACCCGTTCATCGTGCTCAAAGATGCCGACCTCGATGCGGCGGTCCGGGCCGCGGTGATCGGTCGCTACCAGAACACCGGGCAGGTCTGTGCGGCGGCCAAGCGCCTGATCATCGAGGAAGGGGTGGTGCAAGCTTTCACCGAGAAGTTCGTCGAGGCGACCCGTCGCTTGGTGGTCGGCGATCCGCTGCTGGCCGAGACCTATGTGGGTCCGATGGCGCGTTTCGATCTGCGTGACGAACTGGACCAGCAGGTCCAGGCCACCCTGGCCGAGGGCGCGACCCTGTTGCTGGGCGGCGGCAAGATCGCGGGGCATGGCAACTTCTATGAGCCGACCATCCTCGCCGATGTCACCGACCAGATGACCTCGTTCAAGCAGGAACTGTTCGGGCCGGTCGCCTCGATCATCACCGCGCGGGATGCCCGGCACGCCGTGGAACTGGCCAACGACAGCGACTTCGGCCTGACTTCGACGGTCTACACCGCCAATGTCGCGCTGGCGCAGCAGATCGCCGACGAACTGGAAACCGGTGGCGTGTTCATCAACGGCTACAGCGCTTCCGACCCACGGGTGGCCTTTGGCGGCGTGAAGAAAAGCGGCTTCGGCCGCGAGCTGTCGCACTTCGGCGTACGCGAGTTCTGCAACGCCCAGACCGTGTGGCTGGATCGCAACTGACGGCACGCGCGTACCGGTGGCGAACGGGCTTTGCCGTTCGCCACCCTGTTGATCTGGCGTGAACTCACGCCAGAACACCTCCCCTCCCCATCTGATCCGTATTTTTCTGCACTACCTGCCTCTGTATCGAGATCAGATTCCCCCCGACAATAAGCCTGCCACCCGGCCTCGGGCGGCGCTTCAAGGCAGAGTTCTCCAAGACTCTTTTTCCGCTGTACCGCAACCCTGTGATTCAGGAGGCCTGAAATGGGCAAGATGGCGCTTTTTCTGGGTGGTTTTCTCTTACTGACAATCGCAATCGGCCTGCTGGCCACCATCTCTCCGACCTGAGCCGACTGATACCGCTCATTGGATCGTTCCTACGCTGTAGGAGCGGGTTTTGACTGTGGGAGCGGGCTTGCCCGCGAAGCTGTGACCTGTGACGCAGAGCGTCACGGGCTGCATTCCCACGCAGAGCGTGGGAACGATCTATTGAGCAAGTCATTGACGACAGGATCTTGCAGATCCCGAGGGGGCTGACTCAAGAACGTTCGTATCGCCTGTCGATGTTCTTCTGAAAGATTGTGCATACCCGCCAGTGTCCGGGCAGCCGCGCGGGCCACCTCAAAACGCGGCCCCCCCTCGTCCGCCTGATAATCCCGACAATCCGACAGCAGGGAAATCAGGCATTCCACTCCGTCCTGCCACTTGAAGTGGCCAATGACCTTCGCCAACTCCAGACGAACGTGCGCGCTTTTATCGCTGGCACCGTTGTAGAGCCAATATCTGTTCAACCCCAGGGGCTCGACCAGGCCGGCAAAAAAACTCACGGCATGCCTGCGTACATCGGCATGATCATGCTCCATGAGGCTCGGAAGATGCTTGCGCACACTCACGGCATCCATACGCCCGACGGCCTCTCTCAAGGCCTTGGCGACTGCAAGGTTTTCCAGGTAGTACATTTGCTCGATCAGCTCATGGGGATCGCCATTGCGCTGTGTCTCCAAGCTCAGCAGTTCTTCAACAATTTTCATCGGCTCAAGCTGGAGGAAATCATCGATATCGGGGATATCCAGGTCTTCGCAAATACCTTCGAGATCATGATCCGCCAGGATCAGGGACTGATCATAGGCACGTTTGAGCAGCTCAAGGCTCTCCCTCTCCAAGGCAGACACCTGCGAGGATTGCTCATCCAGGGTCATCGACCAGGCGGGGAGAATCAGATCATGGCGTGGGTGGCCCTCAATCCATTGATACCCGTCATTCCGGCGGCGCATCTGGACGTAAGCCATGGTAAGACGATGAATCAGTTCCTGATCATCATCCAGCATGTTCTTGAACAGAAGCTCAATCGACGCATCGTCAATGCCCTGGAAACTCTGCTCCTGGTAGTCACCCACCTCGTACCGGTGTTCACGTAGCCCGTCCTCGATACCCTCAATCAGACTGAACATCTCATCATCGTAATGAAAAGCACCGGCCAGCGCCGCGCACTGGAAAAGCGCCAGTGTATTAGGTTGGTTGCGACCTGCCGGGGCCGCCCAATTACAGGATTGTGCCCAAGCCTCCCCAAGGTCCCCGCCCAACCCGGTGAGCCAGGTAAAAAGCTGCGGACCGTCATAGACAATGTCGCCATCGATAAATCGATAACGTATCCATGAACTCAAGAGCCGCGGTATCAATGGATCTCTTTCCAATACCCGCCTGAACTCCGGACTCAGCGCCGGCGCACTCCAGTACTTCACCTCTCGCCCGGATGCCACCGGCTTGAATGCTGTCAAATCGCGTAAGAACCGGGCAATGGCGCAACGCTCCGAGCCCCATCTGATGATCCGGTCAAAATAGTAATCGAACTGAAAATCATCGGTGGTAGCAATGCACTTGCGCAGGAACTCATCGACCTTGTCCTGCTGAACACGATTCAGGCGAAGCTTTTGGGGCCACAGACTGCTGATTGCTTCAAGCAGATTTATCAAGGCGTTGAGACAGGCGGGGTCATCGCACCACTGCGCATACAGGGCCTCCACGCACCGGCCCAAGGTCCGTTCCAATACAGCGGGACTGTCGGTAATCACTTCCTCAAAGGCCTCAATGACCTTACCGTGGGCACCGATCTCCTCTTTCTCATCCTCGTCCAGTGTGGAGATCAGGAAATGCTGTACGAAGCGCTCGAGATCAATGGAAAGCGGCGGACTGAGGTCATCCAGGGCACGCCGGATCGTACTCAACCCCTCAAATGAAATACGTTGGTTCCGGCGAATCATCGCCCAGATCACCGTAGCGCACTCCACGCCGCGTTCCGGCCATCCCAGAACTTGCTGACGGACAATCTGGCGAATGCTGGAAACCTGTGCCTGATCGACCAGTTGTTCGATCAATGCAACCGACTCGTCCCCGCAAGCCAGCAAGCCTTTGCAGAAGCGATCGATTGCCAGGGGACTTTGCAGGACCTGGAGCAGCCCGGAACGATACCGCTCGGCGAACGGCAGCATCCATGCCTGGGCTTGCTCAAGCTTCTTTTCCAGGATGTTCCATTTGACGTCATCGCCATAATCGCTATCCGATACTTCGCAGGTCAGCGAACGCCACGGTTCTTCATCCTCCCCGACCCGACTCTGACGAAGAATATCGGTACGCGAAGTGATGATGAACAGCTTGTCGGCAGAGGCACGCGCCAGCAACCGAGGGAGTTGAATAACCCATTTGTCCGCATCGGCTTCAAGCTTCGATTGCCCCCAGGGGTCGTCGAGATGAAAGACATACAAGCCCCTCTGCGCCAGATAGCGCTCAATTGCGGCAAGCCCTGCCGACTCCCTCACAACCTCATAGGGTCGCTGTCTTTCACGCAGGGCATGAACCATGTTTTTGGCAATCAACGATTTGCCGTAGCCTGGCGGTCCGATCAGCATCACCGCATGCAACGTGTCCAACAGCGACTCTGCTCGTGCCAAGGCAGGCGGTGCGATGAACTCGCGCAACTCCTGGTCGCGTACCGCTCCCCCGCCTTCAGTGGTGATGACATCCCGAACATGATCACGCGTCAGGGGCTCCACCAGCCCCGCCATACGCAGTTCGACCAAGCGCTCCAACTTATCTATCGCCGCCGGCAGGTTCGAAATCGGTACCTTGCCCCTGGATTCAAGCAAGTCATGGATACGTGCCTGCAGGTCATTTTCAGTCAGATTCTGGATAAGCCCCCAACGACCGGTCAGCGCCTGTTGTTCGGCCTCTATCTCTGTCAGTTTTGGAGGGAGGAACGAAGGGTCCAGTGCCTCATCGACATTTTTAAGCTCGGCTGCCGCCAGTTCCCCAGCGACACTGCAATTGGTAATAAAAATATAACGCCGGGAGGGATCCTCCAGCAGCAGTGCCTTTCCCCTGGGCCTGGTACCTGGCCCCGAAGCACTTCGTGCAACCCGGTCCTTGACCAGTTCCGAAAACGCGCTGGCCGTCCAATAGCCCTTTCCGCGGTTTTTTATCTGAATCAGTAGCTTATGGACGCCACCAATGCTGACTGTCGATTCCTCGTCATCGATGCAAGCCTCGACGTCTTCCTGCGAGACTGGCTCAACGATGATTTCGTTGCAGCCATCGACACGATTCAACAGTAGTTGCAACGCGATCCATACGGTGACTTTTTTCTGATAGATGAAGCCATGAAAAGCCGGATTGCCATCGCTCCCCTGAGCCCCCCTATCGTTGTAATCATCCATTATGCAATGCACCTTCAACCTTGAATCGATAAACGTCAGGGTATTTCCTGTTTGCGCAATTGTTACAGGCCACCTTCACGGAGGTCCAGTCGCTCACGCAGGAACTCACCAGCACTTTCGCAGGGGTCAGCACGGTGCGATAGGCACGCCTCAGCCCACGGCCGCCGGTAACCAGACCGAAACGCTCAGGCCGCGCTGCCGTACTTCATCGCTGTACCCCAGGCGGATACGCGCGCCGGTGCGCTCGGCAATGGCCTTGATGATCGACAGCCCGAGCCCCGAGCCGACCTCGGTATTGCCCAGGCTGCGGTAGAACGGGTCGAACACCCGCTCGCGCTCCTCGATGGCAATCCCCGGGCCGTTGTCCCGGACCTGCAACAGCACGCCGCCCTGCTCCGCGCTCACCGACAGGTCCACCCGCCCGCCTTGCGGGGTATAGCGGATGGCGTTGTCCACCAGGTTCCTGACCAGGGCCAACAGGTCGATCTCGTTGAGCGACACCCGCATGTCCTGCTCGCCTTCCACGCCGACATCGATCTGCTTGAGTTCGGCCAGTGGCAGCAGGTCTTCCAGCACGCGGCGGTAGATGCCATGCACGGAGATCGGCGCGGCGGGGGTTGTAGACGTCGATTGCGCCGTGGCCAGCGCCAGCAACTGATCGATAAGGCTCTTGCCGCGCTCGATGCCCCGCTGCAACGGCACCAGCCGCTCGCGGGCGTCCGGCGACAGCTCGGCGGCGGCCAGGCGCTCGGCCTGCAGCGACAACGCGGTCAAGGGTGAACGCAGTTCGTGGGCGGCATCGGCGACAAAACGCCGCTGACTGTCCATCGAGCAGGCCACCCGGTCGAACAGGCGATTGATGGCGAGCACAAAGGAGCGGATTTCACTGGGCAGGTGCCGTTCGTCGATGGGATGCAGGTCCTGCTCGCTGCGCTGGTCGATGTCCTGCGCCAGGACCGCGATCGGACGAAACAGCTTGCGCACCAGGTCGGCCACCACCAGCAACAGTACCGGCAGCAGGATCAGAAAAGGCAGCAGGCCGCGCCAGGCACTTTCCCGGGCATCCTTGTCCCGTGCACCGGTTTCCTGGGCCACGGCGATGCGCTCGCCCGTGCCCAGGGTCTTGACCAGCACGCGAAACGGCTCGCCGCCGACGGTCAGGGTCGCCAGGCCATCGGCCAGGCTCGTCGGCAATGGCAGCGGGCCGCCGTCATCGATATTGCCCGAAGCCCGGGCCCCATCGCGCAGGTACTGGACGACCACCCGCGACTCCTCGTCGTCGTCCCTGATCGACATACCGGGGGCCGACGGACTCAGGGTCATGTTCTGGCGCTCGACCAGCACGGCGACCTGGCGCAGGGTATTGTCCTGCAACTCCAGCGCTTCATCGAACGCCGAGACAAAGGCGAAAATACCCGCCACCACCGCAACGACCAGGATCGCCAGCGACAGGCCGACGGACAGCCTGAGCTGGACGGACTCGCTCAGACGCCTTTTGAAACCATCCATCCCATCCCCCTGACATTCTTGATCACCTGGCTGCCCAGCTTGCGCCGCAGCGCGTGGATCAGAAACTCCACGGCATTGCTTTCTACCTCGTTGCCCCAGCCATAGAGACGATCTTCGAGATCGGCACGGGAAAGAATCGCCCCCGGACGGATCAGCAGCGCCTGGAGCAGCGAAAACTCGCGATTCGACAGTTGCACCTCGGGGTGCTCCGCCGTACTGGCCTGCTTGGACACCAGGTCCAGGGTAACCAGGCCATTGCTCAGCAGCGACAAGGCACTGCCGCCCTTGCGCCGCAGTACCGCACGCATGCGTGCCAGCAATTCGGCCATTTCAAACGGCTTGAGCAGGAAATCATCGGCACCGCCATCAAGGCCGCGCAGGCGTTGATCGAGGCTGTCGCGGGCGGTGATGATCAGCAACGGCACGGCATTGTCGGCGGAACGAATGCTGTCCAGCACCGCCAGGCCATCCTTGCCGGGCAAGCCCAGGTCCAGCAGCACCAGGTCGTAGTGCTGGGTGTCCAGGGTCGCCAGTGCGGTCAGGCCATTGTTGACCCAGTCGGCGGCATAGCCGGCATCCTTCAGGGCCCCCTGGATCACCTCCCCGATCATCGGGTCATCTTCGACCAGCAGTATGCGCATATCCCTCTCCGACAATCAGCAAGGCCCGGCACCCGCGACGCGGATGCCGAGCCTCTATTGAAGCACCTGTCACCCCTCGCGTGCAGCGTTTTGACCTGGCTGCACGCGGCGGTCGAGCTGGCTGGCTATCACTTGCCGCCTTGCAGGCTCGCGAAGGTCTTCAGCAGATCGGTCATGGCGACCTTGCAGTCGCTCTGCTTCGGCGAACCCGCGCGCAGGGCTTCAAGGGCGTTGTCGATGGCCTTGTCCAGCAGGTGCCAGTCACTGGCGGCACGGGGCTTGATCCCGGCTTCGGCGGAGTCCCAGGCCAGCTCCAGGTCCTTGATCCGTGTTTTTGCACCGGCCAGGTCGTTCTGCTCGACCAACCCGGCAACCTGGCTGGCGATGCCCTGGAAGGCCGACAGGTCGCCCAGCTTGGAGGGCGAGGCATGGCTCGAATCGGCCTGTGCATTGGCCGTGCCGGCCTTGGGGCTATCCGGCGATTTCGAGCAGGCGGTGGCCAGGCTCAACAAGGCGATGGCGCAGACAATGGCGGCTTTGCGAATAGTGCTACGAACGGTCAGCATGATGATTCCTTGATAATTGCAATGAGTGAGGTTGAAGGCGGGGTCAGTCGGAAACCGGCTTGCGCTGGCCGACGCCGAGCTGGGCGACGATGACCAGCATCAGGATGACGCTGAGGAAGATCGCGCTGGTCCATGCCGCGCCCATGCCGAGGCCGCCATAGGTCTTGGCCTGGGTCAGCAGGTCCCCCAGGGAAGCACCGAACGGACGGGTCAGGATGTAGGCGATCCAGAAGGTCAGGACCGTATTGCCGCCCAGGCGCCAGGCGGCGAATGTGGCGCCGATCAGCAAGGCGAAAATCACCGAACCGAGGGTGAAACCCAGGCCCAGCGCCTCGGTCGCCAGGTCGCCGGCCGCCGTGCCCAGGGCAAAGGTGCAGAGCACCGTCGCCCAATAGAACAGCTCCCGGCGCGGGGTGACGATATCGGCAATCGACAGGCTGCGCTCCAGCCTGAACCAGACCAGGAAATTGATCGCCAGCAGCACGCTGAACACCGCCGTGCTGGCATACAGACTGATGCCCAGCTGGTCGGTGAGCACATCGGTGATCTGCGTACCGACGATGCTCACCAGCACCACGCTCAGCCAGTAGATCCAGGGGGTGTAGGCGCGGGTACGGAGTTGAGCGAACAACGCGATGGCCAGCAGCACGGCCATGCCGATACTGGTCAGGCCCTGGCCCAGCCCGGCATCGACGGCAAGGTAGTCGGCGGCGGTTTCGCCGACAGTGGTGGACATGATCTTGATGACCCAGAACGACAACGTCACTTCGGGGACTTTGTTGAGCCAGTCGGCTCCGGTTAGCGGCTTCATGTGAAGGTTATCTCCCTGGCAGCGCGGCAACTGGCGCTGGGGGGAGACTACCCGGGCAAACTTAGCCGGGACTGAGGCGCGGCGATTTTCCCGGCCGGGCGCTAGAGGCCGCCATCGTCACGCGCCAGGCTTTCGCGCAGAAACTCGATAAACGCCTGCACCGGCCGCGACGCCTGACGGTGCTGGGGATAGACCGCCGACAAGCGCAGCGGCTCGGGGCGCAGGTGGTCGAGCACCGTTGCCAGGCGTCCGTCGCGCAAGGCCGTATCAACGATAAAGGTCGGCAGGTAGGCGATGCCCATGCCGGCGATGGCGGCGTCCCTGAGCAACTCGCCATTGTTGACCCGCATGCGTCCGGTGACGTTGACCACCAGCGGCTTGCCCTGCCCCTCGAAGCGCCATTGCACCTGGCGACCGTGACCATAAGGCAGGCAGTCATGGGCGTGCAGGTCGTCGGGCTTGAGCGGCGTGCCGTGTTCGGCCAGGTAGGCCGGGCTGGCACAGTACACCCGGTCGATGGTTGCGATGCGCCGGGCGATCAGGGTCGAGTCCTCCAGCACGCCGATGCGCAGCGCCAGGTCATAGCCCTCGCCGAGCAGGTCCACCGGACGGTCGCTGAGATCGACCTCGACAGTGACGTCACGGTAACGCTGGAGAAATGCCGGCAGCAGCGATCCCAGGTGAGCCAGGGCAAACGACAGCGGCGCGCTCAGGCGAAGGGTGCCGCGCGGCTCGGCGTTCTGGCCGGCGATACCCTGCTCCACCTGCTCGACTTCAGCGAGCAGGCGCAAGGCGGACTCGTAGTAGCTCTGCCCCAGGGGCGTGACATCCAGGCGGCGGGTCGAGCGATTGAGCAGGCGCACGCCCAGGCGCTCCTCCAGTTGCATCAGCCGGCGGCTGACAAACTGCTTGGACAGGCCCAGTTGATCCGCGGCCGCGGTGAAACTGCCGGAATCCATGACCTGACAGAACAGACGCATGTCTTCGAAAGGATTCATTGTCACGCTCGGGTTGACAGCAAACCCCTTTATAGCGGCTTTTCTCCTTCCCGACATCCCATAATCGGTGACACACACAACCCGTGTAGGAGCCGGCTTGCCGGCGATGGCGTCCTTGAGGTCGCTAAAAGCTTTGCGGCGGTGCGGCTTCCCGACGAGCCCACTCCGACACAAGCCAGTTCCTACAGGATCGGTGACAGTTACTTGGCGGTAAACACCGTGTAGCTGTTGATCAGGTTGCGGTAGTTGGGCAGACGCTGCGACAGCAGGTTCGCCAGGCCTTCCATATCGTTGCGCCAGTCGACCTGCAGTTCACAGGCAACCGCAAACCAGTTCATCAGGTGGGCACCAGCCGCCGACATCCGCGCCCAGGCAGCTTGTTGCACAGTGGTGTTGAAGGTGCCGGAGGAATCGGTGACCACGAACACTTCAAAACCTTCAGCCAGTGCCGACAGCGTCGGGAAGGCTACGCACACGTCAGTCACCACACCGGCGATGATCAGTTGCTTGCGGCCGGTGGCCTTGACCGCCTTGACGAAATCTTCGTTATCCCAGGCGTTGATCTGACCAGGGCGGGCAATGAACGGCGCGTCCGGGAACTGCTCCTTGAGCTCCGGTACGATCGGGCCGTTCGGACCGCTGTCGAAACTGGTGGTGAGGATGGTTGGCAGGTTGAAGAACTTGGCGATGTCGCCCAGGGCCAGGACGTTGTTCTTGAACTCGTTCGGCGAGAAATCCTGCACCAGCGAGATCAGGCCGGTCTGGTGGTCGACCAGCAGGACCACCGCGTCGTCTTTGTTCAGGCGTTTGTAGGGAACGTTGCTCATGTGAAACTCCTTGGTGACGTGAGAGTGCTGCGGGCGCCGACCGCAAGGCCCGGTGCCGGTGGGGAATCAGAAGGCAAAACACGAACAGCCGAACGCCCCCCAGAAGCCCTGGAAGTCGCTGACCGGCGCATTCGACAGGCGCGCCCGCTCATGGCTGTGGGAGTGCACGGCACAGGGACCGCTGCAGTGATGGACCTGGGCCTGCAACGCCGAGGCAGGACGCCAGTGCCCCGGCACCTTGACCACCGGCGACCAGTCCGGCAGCACCGGCAGGCTGGCCGGGCCGAGTTTCTCGAAGTCGCCGGCGGCGTAGACCACCTTGCCGCCGACCACCGTCAGCACCGACTCGATCCACTTGATGGCCTCTTCCTCGACCTTGAAGAAGTCCGCGCTCAGGGCCGCCAGATCCGCCAGCTGGCCAACCTTGATCTGGCCCTTGCTGCCCTGTTCGGAGGAGAACCAGGCGCTGCCATGGGTAAACAGTTCCAGGGCGGTCTGCCGCGACTGGCCTTCCTCGTGCAAGGCCAGGCCACCGACCGTGCGCCCACTGACCATCCAGTACAGCGAGGTCCACGGATTGTAGCTGGACACCCGCGTGGCATCGGTGCCCGCGCCCACCGGCACGCCTTCGGCGAGCATGCGCTTGATCGGCGGCGTGGCTTCGGCGGCCTTGGCACCGTAGCGCTCGACGAAGTACTCGCCCTGGAACGCCATGCGGTCCTGGATCGCGATACCGCCGCCCAATGCTCGTACCCGCTCGATATTCCGCGGGGTGATGGTCTCGGCATGGTCGAAGAACCACGGCAGGCCATTGAACGGGATATCGCGATTGACCTTCTCGAACACATCGAGCATGCGGCTGATGGATTCGTTGTAGGTGGCGTGCAGGCGGAACGGCCAGCGCTGCGCCACCAGATGCCGGACCACCGGTTCCAGCTCGGCTTCCATGGTCTGCGGCAGGTCCGGACGCGGCTCCAGGAAGTCCTCGAAGTCGGCGGCGGAGAACACCAGCATCTCCCCGGCCCCGTTGTGCCGCAGGTAGTCATCGCCCTGGCGCAGGGTGACGCTGCCGGTCCAGTTCTTGAAGTCGGCCAATTCTTCCTTGGGTTTCTGGGTGAACAGGTTGTAGGCGATGCGCACCGTCAACTGCTGCTCCCTGGCCAGTTGCTCGATCACCGCGTAGTCGTCCGGGTAGTTCTGGAAACCGCCGCCGGCATCGATGGCGCTGGTCAGGCCGAGGCGGTTGAGTTCACGCATGAACTGACGCGTCGAGTTGACCTGGTATTCCAGCGGCAGCTTCGGTCCTTTGGCCAGGGTCGAGTAGAGAATCATCGCGTTGGGACGCGCCACCAGCATGCCGGTCGGTTCGCCGTTGGCATCGCGGACGATCTCGCCACCGGGTGGGTTCGGCGTGTCGCGGGTGTAGCCGGCTACCCGCAGGGCAGCACGGTTGAGCAAGGCGCGGTCATAGAGGTGCAGCACGAACACCGGGGTATCCGGTGCGGCCTGGTTCAGTTCCGCCAGGGTCGGCATGCGTTTCTCGGCGAACTGGAATTCGTTCCAGCCACCGACTACCCGCACCCACTGGGGTGTCGGCGTACGGTCGGCCTGGTCCTTGAGCATGCGCAGGGCATCGGCCAGGGACGGCACGCCCTCCCAGCGCAGTTCGAGGTTGTAGTTCAGGCCGCCACGGATCAGGTGCAGGTGCGAGTCGTTAAGGCCGGGGATCACGCAGCGGCCCTTGAGGTCGATGACCTGGGTGCCGGTGCCACGCAGGGCCATGGCCTGGGCATCGCTGCCAACCGTCACAAAGCGCCCGTCGCGGATGGCCACGGCACTGGCCAGGGGCTTTTCACGGTCGACGGTATGAAATTGACCATTGAACAGAATCAGATCGGCGTTCATCGCGTTTCCTTCGACAGAGTGAGCATGATTAAAAGATCGTCCCTGGTGTCAGGCATGACGCCAGATCCCGGCGAAACGCTCACCAAGCGCCAGCCGCCCGGGGCCGGCAATCAGGAGGCTGGTGAACAGGATCGGCAGCAGCCAGTCGAACGGGCCTTCGGCAAGCGTCCATTGCGGGTGCACGATCAACAGCGCCACCAGCAGCACACAGAGAATAGGCAAGCACGCCAGGCGCAAAACGTCCATGCCACACCCATCGCCATGAAAAACCACCGGCGTCGTGACGCCGGACCGTCATTCGATAGTGCCGGCGCCGGGCTGGGAAAAATTGAATGTACGTGCTCTCTTTCGAAAGCCCCTTTTCGAGAGCCTCCACGCACGACGACATGTCCCGAAATTAACAACGTTTAACTCGCCCGCTCCCGCCCCCCCGCCCAAGAATGAACCGCTCTGCCCCCTCACCTGTTTTTCCAGAGGAACGCCGCTGACTCGACGTGCTGTGCGCCAGCGTCTTTCTCCCGACACGGACATTGCTCATGATTCAACTACAGCACAACAATCCCCTACCCTTTGCCAGCGAAACACGGACGCCCACGCCAGGCGGTCTCGCGCCCTGGCGGGAAAACCTGGTCAAGCAACTGATTCTCGAGCGTTTGAGCGAAACCCTGGAAGTCACCGAGCTGGCCCGTGCCTGTGCGCTGTCGCGCAGCCATTTCTCCCGTGCTTTCAAATGCACCACCGGCCTGTCGCCCCAGGACTGGATCCGGCAGCAACGCATCCTGCGGGCGAAAACGCTGATCGAGCACACCGACCTGAGCCTGACGCGGATCAGCCTGGAGTGCGGTTTCTGCGACCAGGCACATTTCTGTCATATCTTCACCCGCAGCGAAGGCATCAATCCGTTTGCCTGGCGTTGCCAGAAACTGGGCGCCGCGCCTGCCCGGCGCACGACACGCCACCTGTGCTACGTCGAACGTCCCGCAGCCCGATAACCCCTCAACGCCGCAGCCCGCCCGGCGGCGGCGTTCTCTTCTCCACACCCTCTGTGACCGACCCGCCTGTTGCCCACGGCACGGGCTTGCGGACCTGTGCAGCCGTTGCTCGGCGGACGATTGCGCCGCCGGCCAATCCTGAGGAATATACCCGGGTACCGCGTGATAGACGGGTGCAGACCCGCCACTACGGCAATCACAGGACCTGTAGCAGGAGCCAGCCGTTGAGCCTTCCCCCCGAGCAGACCGTACGTTTCGGTCCCTACCGGATCCATCCCGGGCAACGCCTGGTCATGGAGGCCGAGCGCCCCCTGCGCCTGGGACGACGGGCCATGGATATCCTGCTGATCCTCCTGGAGCACGCAGGCCAGGTGGTCAGCAAACAGCAGTTGATGGCCCGGGTCTGGCCCAACAGCGTGGTGGAAGAGATCAATCTGCGGGTGCACATGGCCGCGCTGCGCAAGGCCCTCGGTGATGGCCAGGCCGGCCAGCGCTATATCGTCACCGTCGCCCAGCGCGGCTACAGCTTTGTCGCCCCCTATCAGCTGGACACCCGCGAAGCGTGGCCACACAGCCACGCGCCGACACTCCTGGGCCATAACCTGCCGGTGCGCCGGACCCGGATGATCGGCCGCCAGCCGTTGCTCGACAGCCTGCCGGCGCAGCTGTCGCGACAACGCTTCATTACCCTGGTCGGCCCCGGCGGCATCGGCAAGACCACCCTGGCCCTGAGCGTCGCCGAACAACTGATCGGCCGTTACCGCGACGGCATCCGCCTGCTGGACCTGGCACCACTCGGCGACCCGGCCATGATCGGCAGTCATCTGGCGACACTGCTCGGTGTCGCCCTGCCCGAAGGTGATGCTGTCAGCAGCCTCGTGAACATCCTGCGCGGGCGCCAGATGCTGTTGGTGATCGACAACTGCGAGCACCTGCTCGACAGCGTCGCCCTGCTCTGCGAAAGCGTCCTGCGCGGTGCACCACAGGTGCATATCCTCGCCACCAGCCGCGAGAGCCTGAGGGCCGAAGGCGAGTTCGTACAGCGCCTGGAGTCGCTGGACTGTCCGCCGCCCGTCGCGGTCCTGGACCGCACCCGGGCCCTGGGCTTTGCCGCCCTGCAACTGTTCATCGAGCGCGCCATGGCCAGCCAGGACAGCTTCGAACTGACGGAAGCCGGACTGCCGCAGGCCATCGAGATCTGTCGGCGCCTGGACGGTATTCCCCTGGCCATCGAACTGGCGGCCGCCCAGGTCGACACCTTTGGCTTGAGCGGCCTGCTGGCGCAATTGCAGGGCAGCTTTCACCTGCTGGCCCAAAGCGGCCTGACCGCACCCGCGCGCCATCAGACCTTGCGCGCCACCCTCGACTGGAGCTTCGCGCTGCTCAGCCCTGGCGAACAGATCTGTCTGCGCCGGCTGGGCATTTTCAGAGGTGGCTTTACCCTCGCCTCGGCCGCGGCGGTGGTGATGGGCGCACAGGTCGAATCCCGCGAGGTATTCGCCTCGATCACCCAACTGGTCGCCAAATCCTTGCTGAACGTCGAGGTCGGCGATGAGCAAGTGTTCTATCGCCTGCTGGACACCACTCGCAGCTATGCCCTGGAAAAACTCGATCTGGCCTGTGAGCTGCCCGGTACTCGCCGGGCTCACGCCGAACATTGCCTGGCCCTGATGGCCCAGGCCCGGGACGAGTGGGAACACACCGCCAGCGACGTGTGGGTCGAGCGTTACGCCAGGAGCCTGGAAGACCTGCGGGCGGCCCTGGAATGGGGGCTGGGTCCCCGGGGTCCGGAAGAGCTGGCGATCCGCCTGACCGTCGCGTCGACGCCGTTGTGGCAGGAGCTGTCGTTGCTCAGGGAACACGGCAGCCATGTACGCCAGGCACTGGCGCTGCTGGAGAGCTCGGCGCAGCCTTGCCCGCACCTGAGCATCGCCCTCAAGCTGGCCCTGGGCAGCTCCTGCTATCACACCCAGGGCGGTACCCACGAAACCATCGAGGCCTTCAACGGCGCCCGGACCCTGGCCGAATACCACGATGACGTGAACGGCCAGTTGCGCGCCGTATCCGGTCATATGGCGGTCAATCTCAGCTGCGGCCACTATCGCGAAGCCCTGCAACAGAGCCTGCAGTTCGATCGACTGGGTTTGCGCGACGACGTCCTGCTGTCCCTCAGCACTCACCGCCTGCGGGTCCTGGCGCTGCATTTCGCCGGCGACCAGGGGCAGGCCCGGGACAACGCCGAACAGGTTGTCCAGCGCATGGCCCACAGTGGTCACCGTAACCGCTTCACCCAGGGTTTCGGCGTCCAGTACGATCAGAGCGTGGCCTCGTTGACCGTCCTGGCGCGTATTCTCTGGTTGCAGGGCTATCCGGAACAGGCCTGGAAAACCGCACGCCTGGCCCTGGACATCGCGTTGCAGATCAATCACGGCACCTCGGTGTGCTACACCCTGGCGCTGTCCGGTTGCCCGATCGCTTATTACAACGGCGACAGCCACACCGCCCGCGAACTGCTGCGGTTATTGCTGGAACAGGCGCAAAAGCACTCGGTGCTGCTGTTCCACACCTGGGGCCAGCACTACGCCCAGGTAATCGAAAACATCGCGACAGATGCTGCCCTTCCCCCCGCTGGTGGCCTGCTCAGGGAGATCATGGTCACCCTCGACAGCCGCTTCGTCGATGACACCTTGCTGGAACGGGCCGAGAGCGGTGCAGCGGGCTGGAGCACGGCGGAAATCCTCCGCGCCAGGGCGCAGGTATTGTTATCGGAACAGGCTCCGGACGCAGCGCAGGCGCTGTTGTTCAAGGCCTTGAGCGTGGCGCAGGAGCAAGGGGCACAGGCCTGGGAACTGCGCAGCGCCACGGCCCTGGCCCGACTCTGGCAGCAACAGGGGCGTTTCCAGTCCGCTCATGACCTGCTCGCACCGCTGTATGCCCGCTTCAGCGAAGGCTTTGCCACCCCGGATCTGATCAGCGCCCGGCAATTGCTCAAGGCGCTGCCGCTGCGCCAGTCAGCTTGAAACCCGCTGCGCCCGAGGAACGATGACGCGCCAAGGCCTGAAAACTGTAGGAACCGGGCTTGCCCGCGAAGCTTTTGGCGACCTCACGGGCCTCATCGCTGGCAAGCCAGGCTCCTACAGGGGCTGTGTTCGCCTTGGCTGACAGGGATTACGCCAGGGCCGGTTTCTGCCCGCTGCGCTCAAGCCGTTCCAGGGCATAGGCACGGGTGGTGTTGAGGAGCCGGTAGCGCGCCACGCCCCGCGCCACCACCAGCAAGGACTTGCGCGCGAGCAACGGCAGCAGTTCCTGCAACTGCGCCGGGCCCAATCGTTCGCAGCCGGCGACCGCGACAGCGGCGTCCAGGGTAAAGCCCTTCTTGAACACCGCGAGACGCTGCAACAGGGTCTGTTCATCGGCACTCAGGCGCTCGTAGCTCCAGTCCAGCGCGGCCTTCAGGGTCTGATGCCGGGGCACGGCGGTACGTCGCCCCAGGGTCAGCAACTGGCAACAGTTGCCCAGTTGGGCCTGCAAACCGACCAGGGCCAAGGCATCGATCTGCGCCGCCGCCAGCTCAATGGCCAGGGGCAAGCCGTCGAGTCGACGGCAGATCTCGCGCACCGCCACCAGGTCACGCTCACGCAGGACAAACCCCTGCTGGCAGGCGCGGGCGCGGCTGACCAGCAACTGCACTGCCGAATAGCCCATTGCTTCGGCGACGCTGCCCAACGCGCCAGCCGGTGGCGTCGTCAGCGGCGGCAGGCGCTGGACGGTTTCGCCAATGGCACGCAACGGCTCGCGGCTGGTGACGAGAACCGACAACCGAGGCGAACTGACCAGCAGGTGCCCGACCAGATCGCGGCAACGCTCAAGCAGGTGCTCACAGTTGTCCAGCACCAGCAAGGCGTGTTGTGGCGCCAGGGCTTGCAGCCCGCCCGGCAACCCCAGGGTGCGCGTCAGGTGATCGGTCACTTGCGCCGGGTCATCGATGGTCGACAGGTCGATCATCCAGACACCGTCGCGGTAATGCTCCAGGAGCAATTCGGCGACCCGCAGGGCCAGGGTGGTCTTGCCGATTCCGGCCGGTCCCACCAGGGTCATGCAGCGGCGGACTGGCAACTGCCGCACCAGACTGCCGATCAGCGCATCACGCCCGACAACCGCTGTCAGCCGGGACGGCAGGTTGTGCCGGAGCGGGGCTGGCACATCGAGGGCCACCGGCCGTGCATCGCGTTCGTACTGTACCGGGGCGGTGAAGCTGTAGCCGCGCTGCGGCAGGTTGATGATGTAGCGCTGGCCGTCCTGGCCGTCACCCAGGGCCCGACGCAAGGCGGCGATATGCACCCGCAGGTTGATGTCCTCGACCACCGAAGTCGGCCAGACCCGGGCGATCAGTTCGTCCTTGCCGACCACCTCGCCGGCGCGTTCGAGCAGCACCTGGAGAATGTCCAGCGCACGCCCGCCCATGCGCAGCGGACGATCCCCGGCCAGGACCAGACGCTGACCCAGGTGAAAGGCGTGGTTGCCGAAACGCAGTACCGTGTCGCTGCCTGGTTGCCTGAGACTGTTCATGCCCGTTCACCTGCCGAGGGACCCGGCCACGATTGACCGGCGCGGGATGAATACCGCCAGAGAATACAGCATCGGGATAAAAAAACTGTCAACTACAGAGAGACAGTCTTACCATTTCCATCTACTTATTGCAGCGAAGGGTAAACATTAACCTTTTCCTCACTCGGACGAATTCACGTCCCCAGAGGAGAATCCATCATGCTGACCCTGCGCAAAGCCACCGATCGCGGCATAGCCAATCACGGCTGGCTGAAATCGTTCCACACCTTTTCCTTCGCCAACTACCGCAACCTCAACGAGCAGGGTTTTTCCGACCTGCTGGTGATCAACGATGACCGGGTAGCGGCCGGCAAAGGCTTTGGCCAGCATCCGCACCGCGACATGGAGATCTTCTCCTACGTGCTCGAAGGCGCCCTGGAACACAAGGACACCCTGGGCACCGGCTCGGTGATCCGACCCGGCGATGTGCAACTGATGAGCGCCGGCAGCGGCGTGGCCCACAGTGAGTACAACCACTCGGCCAGCCGCCCGGTGCACTTCCTGCAGATCTGGATCGTGCCCGCGGTCAGTGGGGCGAAACCGCGTTACCAGCAGGAGCACTTCAGTACCCAGAAGAAGCGCGGAAAAATGGCCTTGATCATCTCTCCCGACGGAGTCCTGGGCTCGCTGAAGGTGCGTCAGGACGCCCGAGTCTACGCCGGTCTGATCGACGGCAAGGAAACCGCCAGCGTCGAACTGGCCGCAGACCGCTACGCCTATGTGCATGTGGCCCGTGGCAGCGTCGAACTCAATGGACTGGCCTTGCAGGCCGGGGATGGCGTGCGGGTGCGCAAGGAGCGCTTGCTGACCCTGGGCAACGGCGTGGATGCCGAAGTGCTGGTGTTCGACCTGCGGCCGGAGGAGTTACCGCAAATGCCATGACGTGGACAGGCCCGGGACGTATCAGCTCCCGGGCCTTGTTTATCGGCACGTTTATATAGCCAGGCGCAATAAGTGGTATAGCCAACCAATAATGGCAAAGAGCCCATGGCCGTCTAAGTTCATCACTACTGAACTGAGAGAGTGACCAGGCACACACCCGGCCCACCGCTGAAATAACCGGAGAACCCTCCTAGAACAATAAAAACGACATCGCTTTCAAATACTGAAACGGAACTCAGTCATCATAATCAAGAGGGACGCTTGATGAAGCGCAGCCGGTGGTATCGTGCGTTTTCAAAAAAGGGACCAGCCAACAATCACTGGCTGTCATTAGCCTGTTTCGCCGGCCTGGTCATCGCCAGTTTCCTGTTGTTCGAGCAGCAGATCCAAGGTTTCCTCGAACATCTGAGCCTGTCTCACCCCGCCACCCCCACCCAGCAAATCAACCTGGCACTCCTGCTGATCGCGCTACTGGTGCTGGACGTGGTGCTGCCGGTGCCTTCGAGCATGGTCGCCCTGTTGGCCGTCGCCTTGCTCGGCAGCGTCGGCGGCTACCTGGTCATCTTCGTCGGCCTGTGCCTGGGGGCCGCTTTCGGCTACGGCCTGGGCGCCGGCTACTTCCGCCTGCTGTCGCCCCGGCTGGATCCCGCCAAGCGTACGCCAGGAGCGTTCGCCACCCCGCTGGGGACGCTGTCACTGGTGTGCCTGCGGGGTGTTCCGGTGCTGGCGGAAACCTCGGTGGTCGCGGCCGGCATGCAACGCTACCCGCTGCGCCAGTTCCTGCTGGTGACCACCCTCGCCAATGCCGGGCTGGCACTGGCCTACAGCGCCATCGGCACGGCCCTGCTGGAACAGAACGCGCTGCTGGTGGCGATCCTCGCCAGCATGGTGCTGCCGGGCCTGTTCCTCGGAGCTCGCAGTCTGCTGCGGACTTACCGGGCGCATGCCAGGCCGCAAGACACGCACACCCTGCACGGGCGCTTCGAGGTGAGCTACCACTATCCGGTGGTGTTCACCGAGTACGTGTTCGACCCCACGAACCCTTGCCTGCGGGAACAACTCACACGCCTGCAGGCCGGTCCGGTCAAGATCCTGGTGTTCGCCGACGAGCAACTGCTGCACAGCCGTCCGCAGCTGTCGCGGCAGATCGATGACTACTTCGCCGCCTGCCCCGCCGATCTGCGCCTGCAAGCACCCGCACTGTCGGTGCCGGCAGGAGAGCCGAGCAAGCAGCCCGATGTCTTGCAGCGGCTGTATGCGCAGTTGCTGGAGCAAGGCATGGATCGCCATGGCTATGTCCTGGCGCTGGGCGGCGGCGCCACGCTCGACACGGTGGGCTATGCCTGCGCCACCTTCCATCGCGGTATTCGCCTGATCCGTATCCCCACCACAGTGCTCGCGCAAAACGATGCCGGCATCGGAGTGAAGAACGGCATCAATGCCTTCGAGCAGAAAAACCTGCTGGGGGCCTTCTACCCCGCCACGGCGGTGATCAACGACTTCCAGTTGCTGAGCAGCCTGTCACCGCGCGACCAGATCGCCGGGCTGGCCGAAGCGGTAAAGGTCGCCGCGATCAAGGACCCGGCCTTTTTCCTCTGGATGGAGCAGCACGCCGAAGCCCTCGCCACCTTCGAACAGCAGGCCAGCCGCTATGCCATCCGCCGCTGCGCCGAACTGCACCTGGGACATATCACCGGCGCGGGCGATCCGTTTGAACGGGGTAACGGCCGACCGCTGGATTACGGTCACTGGGCCGCGCACAAGCTGGAAAAACTCAGCCGGCATCGCTTGCGCCACGGTGAAGCGGTGGCCGTGGGCATGGCCCTGGATGCGCTGTATGCCAATGCCCGCGGGCTGCTGTCCGACAGCGAGAACGAACGCTTGCTGCAATTGTTGTCCAGGCTTGGCTTTGGCCTGAACCCGCCCGAATTGATGGTGAAGGACGCCCAGGGCCGTTTCCTGGTCCTGCAAGGGCTGGAAGAGTTCCGTCAGCACCTGGGCGGCGAGTTATCCATTCCCATGCTCAGCCGCATGGGCGAGTCCCTTGATGTCCACGAGATCGACCCGGCACTGATGGAACAGGCCCTGCAACGGCTGTCCCATTGCACGGGAGCGGTACTGGACGGGATACAGGACTGCCCGCAATGAACGGCCCGCACCTGAGCTTGCGGACCTGGATGACCCTGGGCCGCGTCTCCAACCTGCCGACGGTGTGGACCAATACCCTGGCCGCCGTGCTGCTGGCCAGCAGTGCCGGGGCGCTGGCTTCGCCCTCGTCGCTGGTCTGGATCCTGCTGCTGGTCACCTTGTCGCTGCTCTACCTGGCCGGCATGTTGCTGAACGACCTGCTGGACGCCGACTGGGATCGCCGGCACCGGAACCCACGCCCCATTCCCCTCGGACTGGTCAACCGACGGCAAGTCGGACTCGCCACCGCGTTGCTGCTGTTGCTCGCCACGGTCGCAGTCGGCGGCCTCAGCCGGCTGATCGACGAACCGGTCTGGCTGCTGGGCAGTGTCGTCCTGCTGGCGGGTTTTATCCTGGCCTACAACCTGCTGCACAAGAAGTACGCCCACAGCGTCTGGCTGATGGGCGCCTGTCGCTCTGCCCTGTACATCACCGCCGCCGCCAGCCTGGCCGCGCCACCACAACCGATCTGGCTCTGCGCCGTGCTGCTGGGCACCTACATCAGCGGCCTGACCTACCTGGCCCGCCAGGAACACCGCAACCAGCTGCTCAGTCGCATTCCCCTGCTGTTGATGCTCAGTCCGCTGGCCCTGGCGGCCTATACCGACAATCTCGAGTTCTGGCTGGTGCTGCTGTTCTGGCTCGGCTGGCTGGGCTGGAACTACCGGCGGCACCTGGCCAATCCGGCGCAACGGCAAGTGCGGGCGTTTATCGGCGCGGGCCTGGCCGCCCTGCCGTTGTTCGATGCGCTGGTGCTGGCGGTGGCCAACCAGCCGTTGGCCAGCCTGGCCTGTGTCCTGGTGTTTTTCCTGCTCCCCTACTTCCAGCGCTGGATCAGACCGACATGAACCTGCCCATCACGCCAACACCCCGCCCGGCACTCGACATGCGTCACGATACCCTCGCCGAACTGCGCCGGCGCTTTATCGAGCCCCTGGACGAGAGCGCCCGACAGTGGTGGCAACAGGCGCGCGATCGCCTCGCCCGGCAGCCGGATGCCAACACCGTGGCGCTGTTGAGCAGCCAGTACAAGCGCGGGCCCGGCCAGCACATCCCCGGCAATAGCGCCTGGACGCACACGCAACTGGCCCATGTACTGCTCTTGGCCCAGGCCCTGGAGCATCAGGCCGAAGCCGAGCGGCTGCCCCTGTTACAACAGTTGTTCCGTTGGGCCGATGACCAGGAAAAGATTGCCCTGCTCAAGGCCCTGGACTGGCTGGACAGCCATGGCAGTTGCCTGGGCCTGGCGTTGCAGGCCGGGCGGACCAACAACAGCCAGGTCTTTGCCGCCATCGCCCTGGACAACCCTTATCCGGCACGGCACTACGACGAGCGCGCGTTCCATCAACTGATCCTCAAGGCGCTGGGCATGGGCCTCGATGTGCGCCGCACCGAGGGCCTGGCCCAACGTCGCGGCCACACGCTCAACCAACTGGCGCTGGATCTGCTGGAAGAACAACTCGCCGCCGACCGCGCCGTTTCCGCCGGTCTGCCCCACGTCATCGCCTTTGCGCTGCTCAGTCCCCTCCAACTGCAGCGCCTGGTCAAGCTGGACCGGCAGCAACGGCTGCCGCCGGGCTGGCGCGAGCACCTGCCCGGCTAGAACCGTCCCGTACCGAATCGCTGCCCGACAGCACACGTCCCCTGCACGAGGATTCATCATGCTGAAGTACTTCGACCCGCATATCCATATGGTCAGCCGTACCACCGACGACTACCAGAACATGGCCGCCGCCGGTATCACCGGGGTCATCGAGCCGGCCTTCTGGCAAGGCCAGGCCCGGACCAGCGTCGGCAGCTTCGTCGACTATTTCGACACGCTGCTGGGCTGGGAACGCTTTCGCGCCAGCATGTTCGGGATCCATCACTTCTGTACCATCGGCCTCAATCCCAAGGAAGCCAATGACCTCTCGGTGGCCAACGAAGTGCTGGAGCTCCTGCCGCGCTACCTGGTCAAGGACGGAGTCGTGGCGGTCGGTGAAATCGGTTATGACGACATCACCCCCGAGGAGGACCGCTTTCTCGCCGCCCAGCTGGAACTGGCCAGGCAGTTCAACCTGCCAGTACTGGTGCATACGCCGCACCGTGACAAGATCGGCGGCACCAAGCGCACCCTGGCGGTGATTCGCGAAGTGGGAATCGCCGAACACCTGGTGATCATCGATCACCTGAACGAGCTGACCCTGCCGCTGGTACTGGACAGCGACTGCTGGCGCGGCCACTCCATCTACCCCAACACCAAGATGTCGGAGCAACGCATGGTGGCGCTGCTCCAGGAGTACGGCACCGAGAAGATGGTGGTCAACAGCGCCGCCGACTGGGGCATCAGCGATCCGCTCAAGGTGCCGAAGACCGGCCAGGCGATGCTCGCGGCAGGCTTCAGCGAAGCCCAGGTCGAGCAGGTGCTGTTCCACAACCCGATCGACTTCTTCGCCCAGAGCGGCCAGTTGGACAAGACCCTGGTCAGTACCCCGTTGCCCATCGACCAGCGTCGCCAATGGCAGGAGAACTCCGCGTTGCGGGGCCAGGAACCGGTGGTCAAATGAGTCCCGGCAGCGGCTGGAGCGCCGCCCAGCTCGGCTACTGCGGCAACGTCCACCCGGCCCCCGACCTGGCCGCCCTGCGTGCTTCGATCCAGCACCCGTTCCAGGGCGTACGCCGCCGGCGTGGCCTGGCCGAACAGGACAGCGGCCTGTGGATCAGCGCCCGCGCCGCCGCCGAATTGCAGTCCGTAGCGGCGCGTGCTGCCTTTCTCGACCTGCTGCGCGACAGCGGCCTGCGCCTGACGTCGCTCAACGGTTTCCCTTATGGTCAGTTCCATCAGGGCGCGGTCAAGGCCGAGGTCTACCTGCCCGACTGGGCCGATCCCCGACGGCTGGAATACAGCCTGCAACTGGCGCGACTGCTGGCGGCGGCGTTGCCGGCGGATTGCGCGCGGGGCGTGATTTCCAGCGTGCCGCTGGGTTATGCCGCCACCTGGGACACGCACCGACAGCAACGGGCCGGGCAGCAACTGCGCCAGCTCACCGCCGCACTGGCTGCCTTGCAGCGGGAAACCGGCAAGCAGATCGTACTCTGCCTGGAGATGGAACCGGACTGCGTGCTGGAAACCACCGACCAGGCCATCGCGTTCTTCCGTCACTGGCAGGCCAGCGACCCGCACCATGCCCACCTGGCGCTGTGCTTCGATGTCTGTCACCAGGCGGTGGTCTTCGAAGACTGCTACCAGTCGCTGGACAGGTTGCTGCGGGCCGGGATTGCGATCGGCAAGATCCAGCTGTCCAACGCCCTGGTCTGCACACTGCCCGCCCCCAACCACCCACGCCATCCACAAGTGCTGCAGGCCCTGGGCGACTTTGTCGAAAGCACCTACCTGCACCAGGTCAAGGCCCGTGACCGGCAGGCTCGGATGCTGGCCTGGGCGGACCTGCCCGCGGCTCTTGCTCACCGGGCGCTGGACCTTGGGCAGTGTGCCGAACTGAGAATCCATTTCCACGTCCCGTTGTTCAGCGAACAGTTGCTGTTGCCGGAACTCGGCGGCAGCCAGGACGCGCTGTTCCAGACCTTCGATTTTCTCGCCGACCATCCCCGCTTCCATCCGGTGCTGGAGGTGGAAACCTACAGCTGGAACGTCCTGCCACCGCAACTGCGTCCGCAGACCGAAGAAGAACTGCTGCAAGGCATCGCGACGGAACTGCAATGGGTCGAAGCGCAGTTGCACGAGCGGTGCCTGCTGAGTCCCCGGCCACGCCAGCAGGAGGCCCGCGCCCATGTCCGCTGATCAACGCCAACCGCTGCTGCTGATCAATGTGGTGGGGCTGACACCGGCCCTGCTCGGCGCTTCGACGCCACGCATCAACCAACTGCTGGGTAGCGCCCGGATGGCCCATCTGCAGCCGGTCTTTCCGGCGGTGACCTCGACGGTGCAAGCGTCGATCCTCACGGGCCTGCCGCCCTCCGGCCATGGCATCGTCGGCAACGGCTGGTACTTCCAGGACCAGGCCGAGGTGCGTTTCTGGCTGCAGCCCAATGCGCTGATCCAGGGCGAGAAGGTCTGGCAGGCCTTGCAACGGCAACTGCCGGGCTTTCGCTGCAGCCAGTTGTTCTGGTGGTTCAACATGTACGCGGACGTGGCGGCGGCCATTACCCCGCGTCCACATTACCCGGCTGACGGGCGCAAGGTCTTCGGCCTGTACTCGTCACCGCCGACCCTGCACGAAACCATCGAGCGACAGATCGGCGAGTTCCCCTTCCATGGTTTCTGGGGGCCTGCCGCCGGCATCGCCTCCAGCCGCTGGATCGTCGACTGTGCGATGGCCGAGTACCAGATCAACCGGCCCGACCTGCAACTGGTCTACTTGCCGCACCTCGATTACGGCCTGCAACGCCTGGGCCCCGAACACCCGGCCATCGCCGATGAACTGCGGGCCATCGATAGCGAGGTCGGGCGCCTGCTGGACTTCGCCGAACAACAGGGCGCGGCGGTGATGCTGTTGTCCGAGTACGGTATCGAGCCGGTGCGCGAATCGATCTCGCTCAATCGCCTGTTGCGGGCCGAAGGCTTGCTGCAGGTGCGCCAGTCACTGTCCTGGGAACTGCTCGACCCCGGTGCCAGCGCGGCCTTTGCGGTCGCCGATCACCAGGTTGCCCACATTTACGTCCGCCAGGCCCGGGACATCCCCAGGGTCAAGGCCCTGCTGCAGCGCCAGCCCGGCGTCGAGCAAGCGCTGGACAAGCAGGAACAACGCGCCTGGCAACTGGATCACCCACGCAGCGGCGAGCTGGTGGCTGTGGCCGCGGCCGGTTTCTGGTTCGATTACTACTACTGGTTCGACGACCGCAAGGCACCCGACTTCGCCCGTACCGTGGACATCCACCGCAAGCCCGGCTACGACCCGCTGGAGCTGTTCGTCGACCCGGCCATCCGCTTTCCCAAACTGAAAATAGCGCGCCGCCTGCTGCAGAAAAAACTCGGCTTTCGCTACTACATGGACCTGATCCCGCTGGACACCCGGATGATTCGCGGCAGCCACGGCCGGCTCCCCGAAAAACCCGCCAACGGGCCACTGCTGATTACCAATTGCGACCTGCCGCTGCCGGAACACCTTCCGGTGACGGCGGTAAAGCAACTGCTCCTGCAACATTTCCTGGGGCAGCCCTACCGTGACAAGGCCAATGCCAAGGAGCTTCCATGCGGCGAGCCATTTCGATAACAGTTCTGAGTACCCTGGCCGGGTTGGCCCAGGCTCAGAGCGCCAGCAGCTTCAACTGCAACGACTTCCTGCAGTTCGGGGGAGACGTCAACAAGACCCGGGCCGAGTTTCTCAAGGGCCCCGAGACCCTGACCTGGAACTGGTTCGTCTGCCTGAACCAGCCTGCTGCCAGCGGCAGCCCCAACCTGGTCTGGGAAACCCTGAAACCCTCCGACCAGGTCTACCTGAGCGACGGCGCCAAGCCCCTGCCCTACAACCAGAGCGTGCCGCCCCCCAGCGCGGTGCTCGCCCAGGCGAAGACACTGGGCCTGAACCCCAACCGGCTGTTCCATAACCTCAATGCCACGCAACAGGTCGACGGCATGATCCTGGAGATGGGCGGCGCCGTGCCGGATGCTGAAAAAGGCAAGCCGGTGCGCTTCCAACTGCTGATGTCCGAAGGCACCTTCGACTACATCGTGCAGAAGCAGGTCTACAACGTGAACGGCCAGGCCGCCCTGACCAGCAACCTGGACTTCCCGTCCACGGCCTGGGAACTGAAAGCCTCGTGGCTGTGGATCGGGACTGACACCCAATACCAGAAGACCCTCCAGGACGACGGCTACTACATCGCCCAGGCCTACTACCAGGAAGGCAACAAGTACCAGGTCGGCTACGCGGCCCTCAGCGGCCTGCACGTGATCAACAAGCTGAATCCGGGTTGGGTCTGGACCACCTTCGAGAACATCAACAACAGCAAGTACACCGTCACCAATGCGATACCGCCCACGCCGATGACCAACAGCACCGGGCCGACGCCCGCTTCCGTCCCGGTCAACACCACGTTCCAGGCGGCTTACCCGGCGCTGGCGAAGTACGAACTGATCGGTACCCAGGTCCAGACCCATCCGACCCTGCTCGCCAACTCCCAACTGGAGTCGGCGTTCCAGAGCCAGTCGTCGTGTTTTGCCTGTCACGGCACGGCGGCGTACTCGGTCCAGAAGGGTTACTTCAATTTCGCCATGAAGGAACAGGGTGGTGTCGTCTACCCCACCGCCCCGGTGCCGGAAAAAGACTTTGCCGGCTACAACAAACTGGACTTTGTCTGGTCGCTCAAACGCGCCCAGTGGCAACGCTAAGGAGCATGACATGAGCGTATTGAATTTCCCTCGCATCTACTTCAACGGCCATATGTTCTGGAACCCGCCGACAGCCAACAACAACGATGTGTTCCCGGCTTACGAAGCGGTCAAGATGGAGATGAACTGGCCCTTTCTCGCCAATTACGAGATCACCCCGGCCAATGCCGACAGCACCCTGATGCCATGGTTTATCAAACCGTTGGCGTTCGGCGATGTTCCCGACTATGTGCTGCAGGTACCGGGCAACGCCGACCCGAAGAACTACCCGATGATTCCTGCCGAATGGGACCTGTTCGGTGACAACGCCTGCGGCACGGTCAATTACGGCCAGACCCGCTCGGTGATCATCGGCGGCGAAATCCAGACCGGTGCGTACATCGACCAGGATACGCTGATCAACAAGCCCTACCAGTTGCTGGGCAATCCGCTGGGCAGCAACAGCCTGCCGCCGGCGCGCTTTGTCGATGTCAGCCCCTGGCAGAACACCTTCACGGCGCTGTATTTCGACAAACTGGTGCTGGGCGACGCCCAGTGCGGCCTGACCCTCAACCGCCAGCACCGGATGCTCGACCGTTTCCTCAACTTCAGATGGGCACCACTGGGCGGGCTGATCAGTGTCACCACCACCTGGCAGACCTGTTTTCCCAGGGACCATATCCAATGGGTGATCGGCGACTCGCAATTGCTGCAGAACCTTCAGCAACAGATGGATCAACAGAACGCCAAGGGCCTGATGTTCCGCTTCTCCACCTACCTGACCTGCTACGACAAGAACGGCATTTTCAACAACTACCCGCCCATCGATACCCACACCAACAGCGCCGCGGCCCACGCCAAGGTGCAGGAGATGTACCAGAAGGGCCTGGACAACGTTGCCGACATCTTCTTCAACCCGGCCTACAGCCGTACCGCCGGCACCCTGGGGCTGTGGTTCGAGGATGAGTTCCCCTCCGCGCCGGCGGGGCAACGCCTGGTTCCCGCCGCGCCGATCAGCCTGTACAAGACGGTGCCCGGAGATACCACGCTGCCACCGGGTGTCGCAATCCAACTGGGGGTGACCTCGACTCACCTGCAGTCCGACAGCGATACGCTATCGCTGGACCTCTCGACCACCTTCCCCTTCTACCAGGCCAACCCGAATGCCGATATTCCCGTGGCGGAGAAGTACCAGGTCGGCGATTTCACCCTGGGCGTCAACAACGCCGGTCAATTCACCGCCGTGGCCGACTTCGGTTTCGCCCAGTATCAACAGGCCGCCTTTGACAAGCGCTCCGGCATCCTCGACCTGCCATTCAATGCGGCACTGCGGCAAAAGCTGCAGAGCGGTGCGCTGGAGTTGCGCCAGAAAGGCAAACCCCTACCGACCGCGACCCAGCAGAAATGGACCGCCGAAGTGGTGGAAAGCGGCAGCTTCATCGATGTCGGCGACAGCCGGACCCTGAAAATCATGGTGCAGCGCGATGGCCAGCCGGCACCGGCCGGCACCGTGCTATGGGTCGCGGAGTACGCCAACGCCTTCATGCTCAGTACCAGCAACTACTACCTGACGTTCAGCAATGCAGCCGACTTCACGCTGTTCTACGACTATCCGCAGAATCGCAAGCAGAACCAGCCCAACCTGCCGCAGTTTGTCGATAGCCTGCAAAAATCCGTGCATGCCAGCACGGGCAGCGGTCGCCGGCTCACGGCCATCGACACCGAGGTTGAAGCCGATCAGGGGATTCCCATCACCTATCAACAGTACCTGCCGACCGCCGCCTCGGTTGCCCTGGCCCCCAGCCTGGCCTTCAACAACGCGATAGCGATGCAGGGAACGCTGCAGGACCCGAAAAACAGTGTCGTGAACTACAGCGTCACCCAGATACAGACCGACGCCAGCGGTATTGCACTGCTGACCGCCAAGGGCCAGGCCCCGGGCTTTCCGACCCTGCGGTTCTTCGTGCAGGAAGGCAGCCAGCCACCGAAGATCCCCTTCAGCTTCAACTACACCGAGGCCTATACCGACTTCCTCGCGCCGTTGCGGCTACTGCCGCTGGAACCGCAACTGGAACAGGACTTCGTCAACGAATGGAACAAGATCTACCAGAGTGCCAGCGCACGGACCGTGATCTGGGACACCTTCATCTACCCGCGCATCCTGCAGCCCTTCTATTACCTGTACCCGATCATGAGCAAGTACATGCCCCTCAACTCCCTGGAGCGGATCGAGGGGGCCGTCGACCAGTTGATCGTGCTGATCAGCAAGGAGTATCAGGAGGAAAGCACGCTGTCGATGCCCATCACCCGCGACATGTCGCAAAGCCGCCGTGCCGTGCTGGAGCTCTGGGCGCAGGCACTGGTCAAGCGCAACTACCCACCGCTACCCCTCAGCATGAGTGACTACGACCGATACTGACCCGCCCACCGCCAACGGAACGCCGGGTGACTCCCTGTCACCCGGCACCATTGAACATGGAGTGTTGCCATGACCCTTACCATTCCCGATCAACCGATCGAAAACCTGCGCGCAGGCCATATCATCGCCGAAGGCCTGTTGAACCCGCGCGGCCTGTGTGCACGTTTCGACGGCAGCCTGCTGCTGGTGGAGGCCGGCTCCGGCTTGCCGGACCAGCCGTTCAGCGGGCGTATCAGCCGTCTGCTCCCCGATCCACGGCACCCGAGCGCCTATCTGCCCGCGCAAATCCTGGCCCAGGGTTATCGTTCGATGAACATGCAGGCACGCATGCTGCGCGACGAAATCATGGGGCTGTCCGATATCGCCCATGGCGAGGGCCGCTACCTGGTCAGCCTGACCGACTATGTCGAAGGCTCCCGGCTGCTCGACCTGCAATACAGTCCTCCGGAACCGGTCTTCAGCAGCCGCGGCAATCTCAATGCCCTGTGCTACCACCCGACCCGGCGCAGTTGGCTGGCGGTCAAGCCCGACGCCAACCAACTGGTTGAATTCACCGCCGAACACGGGGAGCAGGTGCTGGTCGAGCTGCCTGACCTGGACCAGGGCCAGGACGCCGTGCCGGTGACCCTGGTCCATGAACCCGCGACCGATGCCGTGCTGATCAGTCTGTTTTCCGGCGAGCTGCACAGTACTCCGGCACAGCAGGGGATCGACTTCGCCGGCAAGGCCGGACAGGTCATCCGCGCCTGGCCGGCCAACGGGCAGATCGAGACCGTCGTGCGCGGTCTGCAACTGCCCACCGGCCTCGCCCTGACGTCCACGGGCCAGTTGCTGGTACTGGAACTCTGCGACCGTCTGCTCGAACCCCTGCCACCGGGCTGGGCGGGCGAAACCCGGCATGGCGGCTTCGAGCGGTTCAGTGGCCGGCTGCTGAGCTGCGACCTGCGAACGGGTCAGGTCAGCGTGCTCGCCCGTGGCCTGGATACCCCGTCCAACCTGTGCCTGGTGCCGGGCGCGGTGGTGGTCAGCGAAGGCATGGGATTGACCGGCCGTACGCTGCCCACGCCGCAGAACGGCATGGCGCCCCTGACCGGCCGGCTGCGGCGCATACCGCTCGATGACCAGACGGATGACTGAGGGCCGATGCCGGCGGATTTGTATGTGACTGTATCCCGACTGGCGCCAGCCAACTGCGCATACAAACCCAGGCCTGCGCGACATGTACGCGATACATGGCGAGCGCCTGATGGGGTCGCCGTATTCGCGGCGTCCCGCGCGGCCCAGCCGTGCATGTGCAGGAGAACCATGATGTCCGTCATTGCGTCCCGTAATACCCTTGGAACCTTCGGCCTGATCCTGGCCGCCAGTGCCCTCGCCGCCTTCTCGGGTTTTTCCCAGGCCCGGGAAACCGCGGCACCGGCCATGAAGAGCTGGCAAACCGGGCTGCACCGGACCGACCTGGTGCAGAAGGACCTCGACGCCACGTCCGGCCGCGAAGTGATCCAGACCCGGGTCGACTTCGAACCCGGCGTGGCCGCGCCCCGGCACTCCCATCCGGGGGTGGAAGTGGCCTATGTGCTCAAGGGCACCATGCAATATGAGCTCGAAGGGCAGCCGCCCGTGACGCTCAAGGCCGGCGACTCGCTGTTTATCCCCGAGGGCATCGCCCACCTGGCGAAGAACATCGGCAAGGACCAAGCCTCGGAACTGGCCACCTATATCGTGCACAAGGGCAAGTCGCTGGTGGAACTCAAGCCGTAACACCGACGCGGGCAAACGCCACCCGAATCCCGTGGCGTTTCTTGCCGCAAGGCGGCGAATCCTAGTTTCTCGATATCACCCACTAGTTTTCAAATTGCCCTTGCGCACCCGCGATGGCCTAATCGGAGCTTTGTAATCAAAGGCTCCCACATGGAAAACGTTAGAGCTTCAAGCGCTCATGCCGTCTGGCTGATGGTCAGCGTGGTACTGGTCGCACTCAACCTGCGACCGTCGATGGCCGCTGTCGGCCCGCTACTGTCGGCCATTCGTGGCGATATCCCACTGAGTTTCAGCGCCGCCGCGTTGCTGACCATGCTGCCGGTCATGGCCATGGGCCTGGCGATGTTCCTCGGCATGCGCGTCGCCCAGCGCTTCGGCGAGCACCGCACCATTGTCGTGTCGCTGCTGGTCATCGGCCTGGCCACCGCTTCGCGGCTGTACCTGGACAGCACCGCCGAGCTGATCCTCAGCGCGGTACTGGCCGGTCTCGGCATCGCCTTGATCCAGGCCGTGATGCCGGCGTTGATCAAGTCGCGCTTCAGCAACAATGTCTCGCTGTTCATGGGCGTCTACGTCACCTCGATCATGGGCGGCGCGGCACTGGCGGCGTCGTTCTCGCCGTTCGTCCTGGCGCAGACCGGCAGTTGGCGGATCAGCCTGGCGGTCTGGGGATTGCTGGCGCTGGTGGGCCTGGTCGTCTGGTTCGCCCAGCGCTCGGCGGTGCCGCACTTGCCACAGGCACCGACCAGCGAGCGCCAGGAATCGTTCTTCGGCAACTCACGGGCCTGGCTGCTGGCGATTTTCTTCGGCCTCGGTACCGCGTCCTACACCTGCGTACTGGCCTGGCTCGCGCCCTACTACGTGGAAAAAGGCTGGAGCGAACAGAGCGCTGGCCTGCTGCTGGGCCTGCTGACCGCCATGGAAGTGGTGTCCGGCCTGGTAACCCCGGCGATTGCCAACCGCAGCCAGGATCGTCGCCTGGTGCTGGCGGTGCTGCTCCTGCTGATCATCGCCGGCTTCTGCGGCCTGATCCTCAGCCCTGAGCGCTTCACCCTGCTGTGGCCATGCCTGCTGGGCCTGGGGATCGGCGGCTTGTTCCCGATGAGCCTGATCGTCTCCCTCGACCACCTGGACAACCCGCGCCGGGCCGGCGGCCTGACCGCCTTCGTGCAAGGTATCGGCTACCTGATCGCCGGCCTCTCGCCACTGATCGCCGGGATGATCCGCGACCAGTTGGGCAGCTTCGAGTGGGCCTGGTGGTCCCTCGCGGCCGTGATGGCGGTAATGATCGTGATGGTGCTGCGCTTCAACCCCAAGCATTACGCACAGCATATCCAGTAAGCGTCGACGGTCCTTCCAGGGTCTCCCCAGCGGCTGCCCGGCCAGCCTTGAAAGGACCGTTTCCAGTCTCCCCGCGCCACTGCGCCACGCCTCTTCCCACCCGTGCCCGCAGGCCATCATGGCCACGCACGCCCAACCCTGGAAACACTCATGAAACCAGCCAGTTTTGCCACCGCTCACGGCGGCATGTTGATCTGGGCGATCCTGATCGCCGCGTCTTTTTTTGCCGCCGCCGAGGTCGGCCAGTCGATCGATCCGATCCTGCTGACCGGGCTGCGCCTGTTGTTTTCCGCCCTGCTGTTCCTGCCTTTGCTGCTGTTGAACAACACCTCGCCGATCTCGCTCAAAGGCCTGCTCGCCCATGGCGTGCTGGGCCTGTTGCTGGCGGCGTATTTCGGTTCGCTGTTCGAAGCGTTGCGCTACACCACGGCGGTCAATACCGCGACGCTGTACACCCTGGTGCCGCTGATGACGCTGTGCTTCGAAGTTTTCCTGTTACCCGGGCCCAACCTGAAAACCCGCCTGGCGCCGATGCTGCTCGCGGCAGTGGGCGCCGTGCTGCTGATTCTCAAGGGTTCGGCGCCGGGTGAATTGCCGGCGCTGTATCCGGTACTGGTGTTCAGTGTCGGCTGCCTGGCGATGGCGCTGTATTCACCCTTGAGCCAGCGCTTCAAGGCCGGTGTCCTGACGGGCCGCGATCCGGTGGCGATGACCTTCTGGAACATGCTCTTCGGCGCGCTGTTCCTGTTGGCGTTCTGTCTGTTCGGCGGGGGCTGGCGCAGCGGGGTGCTGCTGACGGGGCGGGATATGTTCTGGCTGGTGTACCTGGCGCTGTTCGGCACCCTGGCCACCTTCTGGCTGCTGCATCGGGCCATCGGGGTGATTGCGCCGTCGACGGTGATTTCCTATGTCTACCTGAACACGCTGTTCGTGACCCTGTTCCACTGGTTCTGGCTCAGCCAGCAACCGACGCTGGTCGAAGCCGTCGGTGCCGTGCTGGTAGCGGTCGGCATGGGGGTGCTGGTGATGACCAGCCGTACCCCCAAACCCGTGCTGGCGTAAAAGACCTCAGTGTGTCGTCGCCCCCCGTGGCATCACCGGGGTCCAGCGTTCCAGCTGGCGCTCAAGGAACGCGGCGACGGCCAGCAAGCGTTCTTCCTGCCAATGCGGCCCGACGATCTGGATGCCGATCGGCAAGCCGCTGTCCGGATCATGGCCGGCGCGAATCACCACCGCCGGCGACCCGGACAGGCTGAACGGGAAGACGAAGGCGTAGCGATCACGGTCGTCCAGGGACTCGCCATGGGCAAAGGCCACGTCCGGGAACACCGGACAGATGAACAGGTCGTGCGCCGTGAAGAACTTCGCCAGCTGGTAGCGGAAGGTATCGATCGCAATCCAGTCGCGCTTCATTTCATCGACACTCAGCTCGACTTCGCCGCTGAGCCGCACCAGCTCCGCCGTGGCCGGGGTATAGGCCTGCTTGTTCATCGCCTGGAACAACCGCTGCCAGCCACGGCCGCCGTCGGCCCCGGTGATGAACACCCGCCACAACACATCGCAGGCCTCGTCGAGCATCGGCGGTACCGCCGGGGAGAGCCCGGCGACCACCGTGCCCAGGCACGCCTCGACCCGCTGCAGCACCTGCTTCACGCCGGGGCTGACGCGGCTTCGCGCCGACTCCCAGGACAGCGCCACCCGCAGCTCGGCCAGGGGCTTGCTCTCGACGAAGGGCACATCGACGGTATCCGGATCCTGGCCGTCGGCACCGCTGATCAACGTCCCGAGCAACGCCAGGTCGTCGACATAGCGGCCCATCACGCCAAACGCCGAGGTCAGGTGGAACAGGCCGGAGCGGTCATTGGGAAACTGCCCGGTCAACGGCACCCGGCCCTGGGTCAGCTTGAGGCCGCAGATGCCGTTGAAGTGCGCCGGAATCCGCACGCTGCCACAGGCATCCGAGGCCAGCCCCGCCGGCGAGCAACCGGCGGCGATGGCAGCGGCTTCACCGCCACTGCTGCCGCCGGCGGAGCGCAGCGGATCGTAGGGGTTTAGGGTGCGGCCATAGAGCAGGTTCTCGGTCTCGAAGGCCATGCACAGTTCGGGCACGTTGCTGATGCCGAGGATGATCGCCCCGGCGTCGCGCAGTCGCGCCACCACCGTGGCGTCCTGTTCGCTGGGTTCGCCGAGCAACTCCTCCAAGCCCCGTGACATGCGAAAACCACGCACATGGCAGACGTCCTTGATGGTCAGGGGAACCCCATGCAAAGGCCCGCACAGCTTGCCGACACTGGCCAGCTCGTCGGCCTCGCGGGCCTGACGCCGCAGTTCGTCGACCGACTCCAGCTGGATCAGCGCATTGATCGAGCGGTTACGCTCGGCAATGCGCTGCAGGTAGAACTCCAGCAGGTTCACGCTGGTCAGCGCGCCACGGCGCAGCAGGCCGGCCATTTCGCGCAGGGTCAGAGTGTCCGGATTGAACATGTTCAGCGCTCCCCCTTGCTGCGCAGCAGCTTGTTGGGGATCTGGTACATGTTGCGCACCACCAGGGAGAACGCCTTGATCCCCAGGGCCGGCCGCTGGGCGATGGCCTCCAGGGCTTCCTCGGTCATGGTCAGCACATGCCGCAGCGCCTCGGGAGTGATGTTCAACGGCGGATAGAAACGCAACACCGGGCGACTGGCCTTCTCGTTCATCGAATGCCCGGCATGAATGCCGCGCTTGCCCAGCTCCATGCTCATCAGCGCTTCATAGACCGAGCCGCGCAGGCGCAGGCCGGTCATCAGCCCGACACCCGGCACGTCCTCGACGATCTGCGGGTAGCGCTCGGCCAGCCGTTGCAGGCCGTGGCGCAGCAGGCCGCCATTGACCCGTGACTGCTCCACCAGGTCGTGCTGCTCGATGTAATCGATGGCCGCCAGGGCCGAGGCACAGGCCACCGGGTGACCGCCGTTGGTACGCTGGTCCGGCTCGATCTCGCGCAGCGGATGCTGCCGGGTCAGGCGCTGGCTGTACATGGCACAGGCAAACGAGGTGTAGCCGCCGGTCAGGCCCTTGGAAAGAATCATGATGTCCGGCACCACTTCGTCATACTGCACGGCGAACCACTTGCCGCAACGGCCGAAGCCGGTCTGGATCTCGTCGGCCACCAGCAGGGTCTCGGTCGCGTCGCACAGGGCACGGATGTTGGCCATGTAGCCCACCGGCGGAACCTGCAGGTGCGCGCCGCCGAGGATCGGCTCGACATACACCGCGCACACGCCCTCGCCCACCGCCTTCTGCAAGGCGGCGAAGTCGCCGTACGGCACGTAGGTCACCTGCGGCGCATGGGTGCCGTAGCTGCGATGGTGCTGTTGCTGGCCGAGGATGCTCATCGCCGCCAGGGTCTTGCCGTGATAGGAATCGCCCATGACCACGATGCCGCGACGGTGCTTCTGCACCTTGAGCACGTAACGCAGGCTCTGCTCGATGGCCTCGGCCCCCGAGACCATGTACTGCACATCGCCCCAGTCACCCGGGACCAGGTCGCGCAGGCGCTCGGACAGCGCTTCCTGCAACGGGTGCACGCGACCTTCGGGGACCCAGGCCATGCGGTTCAGCTGGTGCTGTACCTGCTCGCGCACCAGCGGGTTGCGATGACCGACGATAAACACCCCGTAGCTGCAGGCGCAGTCGATAAAACGCTTGCCAGCATGGTCGGTGACATAGATGCCATCGGTGTGCTGTTCGACGCTGGTCTTGCCCAGGCGATAGAGCTTGGCCGCCGAGGCACTCCAGTGGCGCTGGCAATCATCCAGCAGTTGCTCATGCGGCAGGGTTAAGGACATGGCTGAAAGTCTCCTTGATAAGCTGGGCGGCACGCTGGATGGGTTCGGGGCGCGCGGTGATCGGGCAACGCAGGATCAATTCGCGGCCGCGCGGTTCGCTGACGTAGACGCCTTGTTCGTACAGCGCCTCGCACAGTTCGCTCGGTGTCAGGTCGTCGGGCAGCGGCACACTGACCCAGGCCCCGCAGGCGACCGCACCGACCGAGGCCAGGGCCTGGGCCAGGCGCTGGCCGTTGTCCAGGCACTGCCTGGCCGAATCGTGAGTGCGCACATAGTCCAGCGCGGTCAGCGCGGCCACGCACGCCATCGGGTTGCCCGCCGTGGTGCTGCCGTGTTTCGCCGGGCTGCTGCGGCCATAGACGTCATAGGCCATCTGTTCGCTGCAGGTATAGGTGCCGATGGGAATCGCACCGCCACCCAGCGCACCGCCGAGGACCACGATATCCGGCGTGTTGCGGTAGCGCTGGAAACCGAACAGGTGGCCCAGGCTGCCCAGGCAGCTTTGTACATCGACCGCGACGACCGGTGCCGCGGCCTTGGCCGCCCGCGCATACAGTTGGTCGAGCAGCGCCTGTTCGATCAGGCGCAGGTGACCGCTGTCGTCAATCACCGTGCTGGTGTGGCAGACCGCGAAGCAGTCGTTCCAGTCGACCGTGTCCAGGTCACCGACCCGACTGATCGCCACCCGCTCGAAGCCGAGGAAGCGCTGGATCTCCTGATAATCCTGGGACGCACTCAGGCAGCGCCCGTAACTCAGCGAGCCATAGTCGCCGCCCTGGATGAAGACAATCGTCTTGCCTTTGGGCTTGAGGCCCTTGCACAGCTTCAACGCACCCTCGAAGGCTTCGTCGCCGGAGCTGCACACATAGGAGCTGACCAGCGGCTCGGGCAACAGCTCGGCCAGGGTGCGGCACAGGCCGATCAGCGGCTCGGACATCAGCACCCGGTTGGACAGGCCCATGATGCCGGCCTGGCGGCTGACCGCGTCGATCACCTCGGGCACCTGGAAACCGAAGCCGCCGCTCAGGTCGACGATCTGGCGACCGTTGCCGTCGGTATAGGTCTCGTACTGGCCGGTGATGATTTGTTTGTTCCTGGTTTTCATAGAGAGGTCTCAGCGGTAGCTCAGGGCGTTGAAAATGCGCCGACGGTCGTCAACGATGGCTTGGCGGCCGTGCATCACCCTGCGGTTGTCGATCATCACCATGTCATGGTCGCGCCAACCCACCGGGTAGGTTTCCTGGGCGGTCACGGCGGCGATTTCGGCGAGGAATTCGCCCGGGATCGGCAACCCGGACAGCGTGTCGATCACCGGCGCCTCATAGTTGAAGGACGGTCCGAGGATGCTGTTGGCAAAGGCCGGGCGCTGGCTGAATTCCGAGACCAGGATCGCCGAGGTGGTGAAGGCGTAATGGATCGAGTCATCCTCCGGATTGAAGGAGATCTGCGTGCGCGGATCATCGCCGATGACTTGCAACAGGTCCTCGATGACCACCGCCGCCGGGTCCGAGAGCGTCGATGAGTAATGGCAGACCAGGCGGCGCCACTTGTCGCCGGCAACGGTACGGCTGTAGCGGATCGGGTTGAGCTCGAAGAACCCGCGGCACTCAGGGGAGAGCTTCGCCAGGACCCGCTCGCCATCGCACAGGGTGGTTTGCGAGCCCTTGCGCGGCGCTTCCTGGCAATAGAACCAGGTAATGTCCGGCCAGAACGGCGAGTTGCCGTTTTCGCAATGCAGGCCGACGGCATCGCGGCCCGCGTCCACCAGCTGCGCCGCGCCACCGACCATGACCCGGGCCGGATCGAGGCTCAGCCGCGAGCTGTGCTGGCGGACAAAGGCACTGAAATCCTCGGCGTTGTGAATGCAGTTGCGAAACAGCACGACACCGTAGTGCCCGAGCAATTCGTACAGTTCGGTCTTGCCGAGGCTGCCGAAATGGCGCGGTTCGACAATCGAGATATCCGGGTTTTCAGAGTGATAGGCAGGCGTGTTCATGGTGTGCATTCCCTTGCAGAGTGGCGAAGACAGTGGCGATATCGGCGCGCTTCGGGCGGCCGGTCACGGTGTAGAGTTGTTCGAGCAGCGGATCGTCCTTGGTCAGCAGCCACAGGTGGCTCGGGCGCTCGATATCGGAGAAGCGCCGGCCCGACCAGTTGGCCAGTTCGGCCTGGTCCGGTTGCGCCTCGACGCAGAGCAGGGCCACCAGGCCGTGGTCCTCATCGAAGAACACCGCGGCATCGCGCACACCCGGGTATTCGCGGTATTCCAGCTCGACCTGCTCGGGGCTGACGTTTCGACCATTGGGCAGGCAGATCACGTTCTTCTTGCGCCCCCGGACATACAGGTAGCCGTCGGCGTCCAACTCGCCCAGGTCGCCGGTGTCCATCCAACCATCCGCGGACATCGAGCAGGCGCTCGGGTCCAGGCCCGAGTAGCCGCTGAACAGCGAGCTGCTCTTGACCTCGATGGTCTGGTCGGCGCCGATGCGCACCTGGACATGGGGCAGTGGCTTGCCGACGCTGCCCAGGCGCTGGTGTTGCGCGGTGTTCATGCTGACCACCGAGGCGTTCTCGGACAGCCCATAGCCCTGGAACACCGGGATACCGTCTTCGGCGAGGGCGTTGAGAATATCGAGGCTGACCGCCGCGCCGCCGCAAGTGATGTGCACCCCCGAATGCAGGTAGCGCGACAGACGCTCGCCCTGGGTATCGACCCGGGTCAGTTGCTCGTAGAAACGATTGAGCATCACCGGCGGCACCGTCAGGGCTGTTGGCTGGACCCGCAGGATCCAGTCGATCAAGTCCTGGGGCGATGCCCCCGGCTCCCCCAGCAGTGCCTCTTCTTCCGGCAGGAAATACACGGTCCCGCCGGCCAGCAGCGGCAGATACGCGGCGGTCACCTGCTCCAGCAACAGGCTCAAGGGCACCAGCGACAGGTAACGACGATGGGCATCGGCCGGCATGCCCTGGCGCAGGGAAGTCAGCACCGCCCCTACCGCCGCCGTGCTCAAGCGTACGCCCTTGGGCCGGCTGGTGGTGCCCGAGGTGTGGATGATCTTGCAGATCCAGTCGCCGTCGTCCGGCTCATGCAATAACGGTTGCTCCACAGCCGGCTCGCTGATGCGGCGCAGGCGGTCGGCGGGGAAATCCAGCAACCAGCGCTCGGCCAGGGTGCGCAACCCCGCGCTATCGACCAGGAAACCGTCGCAACGCTCAGCCAGGTGTTCGGCCTGGGATTGACTGAATGCCAGGGGCAGCGGCAAGGCAGTGATCCCGGCAAACAGGCAGGCCAGATCGGCGATCAGCCAGTCACTGCTGTTGCGCGTGGCAATCCCCAGCACCGCCCGCTCGCCATCGGGACCGGCGCTGAAACGGCGCTGCAGCTCGGCGGCGAGGTTCAACGCGCGGTATTCCAGCTCGCCATAGGTCAGGGCAATCCCATGCTCGGGACCTGCGGCAACACAATCGACCGAACAGACTTCATGACGATTGACCTGCAAGGCCAGCCGCAAGTCGGCAATGAACGCGCGGCTCATGGTTGCGCCCTCGCTGGCAGGTCGGTCGGCAGCTGGCTGAACAGGGTGTTCAGGGTCAGCGCGGCGAATCGCGAGCGTTGCGGATCGACCCGGATAAAACCGGTGACCGGCAATTTCGAGTAGTAGCTGCCCCACTTCTTGCCGGCCTCATCGGCCAAGCGCTGCGGGTCGGCGGCGAGCAGCGGTTCGAAGACGATCTGGCAGCTTTCCATCATCTCCCGGACCCGGGGGGTGACGGTGCACAGCAGGTAATGGGCGCCCATGCACCAGGCCAGCAGGGGAATCATGTTGACCATGATGATGCCCGCCGTCAGGTGATGGGAGATCAGGCTGCCGATTTCGGCGATGTTCGAGCGATCAATGCTTTTCTCGAAGCGTCGCGACAGAATCGTCTCTACCGGCTCCGGCAGATACTGCTCGGAAAACAGTGTTCGATGATCGGCAAAAGTTATACCGGCGCAAGAAAGAATCCGCTCCTCGGCGTCTTGCGTTAGTGCAAAATATTGCGGGTTTGGTTCCACGCTTGCCTTATAAGAGCTGCGAAATTTTTCCTTCACAACTTCCGTCGCCTGCGTCCACAAGGGTGTCTGACTTTCCGTGACACGTACCAACATTTCGTCCTCCTCCGTCCCTGTGCAGGGGTTATCAAAATGCGAGACGCGAATATATGGAGGAGGCTTCCTACAGGCTATTTAAAAACTAAAATGCATCCGCTAATATACCAATAGGCAGATTTACTACAAACATGACGAAAAGTAATACCCATGGATATTCACCGAGACGGATTTTATGCTCAATAGCAATTTGCTCAGAAAGCTGGACATGCAGGACCTGATGGTATTCGTCGCACTTTATGAGCAGAACAGTGTCACCGAGGTCTCCGAAACCCTCTGCGTCAGCCAGTCCACCGTCAGCTACTGCCTGAAAAAACTGCGCACCAGCTTCGAGGACGAACTGTTCATCCACACCCGTAATGCCATGTGGCCCACCAGCAAGGCCACCAGCATGTACAGCCATGTCATCAACATCATCAAGAGCATCAACCTCTGTCATTCGGATACCAAACCCTTCGATCCGGCGAAGAAAGAGATCACGTTCAATATCTGTGCACCTGAATATTTTGAACTATTGATTCTGCCCAACCTGTTGAAGAGTTTTATCAAGAGCAGCTTCCCGGTCATATTGAACATCCACAAGTTTCATAAAGACATTCCGGTCGAGAAACTTGCCGATGGCCGTTTCGACCTGGTCATCTGCTCCGGCCCCAACTTTCATCGCGACGCGAAGAACTTCAAATCCAAAATACTGCTGGACGACGACCTGGTGTGCGTGGTCGACAAGAACTTCATGCCACCCGACAACAAGTTCAACCTGGAAACTTTTGTCGAGCGCCAACATATCTTTCCAACGCCCTGGATGTCGGACACCAACATGGTCGACGGCTGGCTCGGCAAACAGGGTTATACCCGGCAGATAGTTGCTCGCTCCAACAGTTATGTCGCGGCGCTTGAGATGATCAACGGCACCGACCTGGTGCTCACCCTGCCCCGGCGCATACAGGCGCTGATCTGCGACGAAACCAAGTTCGCCTTCTGCAAACCCCCGGCGGGCCTGCCCAGCTTCACCATGGACATGCTGTGGGACCGCAAGGCCGGCCAGAACAGCGCCAACACCTGGCTGCGCGAACAGATTGCCAAGGTCTGCGCCTAGGAGTGTCGCCGAGAGCCGGGACACGCGTTTGAGTGTGTACCGGCTCCGGTTAAATTGGTGCGGTGTCAATTAAAGGCCAAGTGGCGGCTTAGTTGAAAAAACGTCGGACAATCCGTCGATACTCATACTCCGGGCACGAGACACGGAAAACCTCTCGCCAGGCACTCCGCAAAAGCATGTTACATACCCGTCGACATGCGAGAATGCAGCTGTCCATGGGCATGTGTGAGTACAACAAGGGGTGTTGGCAACATATTGACGTCATTATTATGTTGATAATATTCTCTGGGCGCGTCTCGCTCCTTTCATCCAATCGGAAGTAATGAGCGGCGCGCCACGCCTTTCGCACAAAAGAACAACCCGCATAGACACCGATGAGTCGAAGCCCATTATTGCCGCGTGGGCAGTTGGAGCATCCGGAATACTAAAGTCAGGCGGCGCTATTACCTGCGAACTGAAGTCGCGGCTGATGTCTGACACTCCGGCGCTACCCCCAGGAAGGCTGTCCACAAGCCCCCGGTTGCGCCACCAGGCGGATATCGACACGCCGGTTGGCGGCACGCCCGGCTTCGCTGTCATTGCCCGCGACTGGCTGGCTGGCGGCAAAACCCTGCACGGCGAAACAGTCGTCGGGGATATCACCCATGCGTTGCATCCAGTCACGTACCGCCTGAGCGCGGGCCTGGGACAATCGCAGATTCTGCCCGGCATCACCCGTTGCATCGGTATGCCCGGTAATGACGATCAGCCAGCCGGGCCGGGCCTTGATGCCCACCAGTGCATCGATCAGCACTTTGGTAGAGTCGGGCCTGAGTTCGACACTGCCGACATCGAACAGTGACAAGCTGTCCAGGCGTACCGGAGCCGGTATCGTTCGCTCCGACCAATAGAATGTCGCCCGACGATACAGGCCATTGTCTTGCGCAGCGATCAACCAGCCGGCACCGATCACAACCAGGGCGACAGCCGCCAGCATCCATCGGGCTAGTCGGCGGCGCCTGGTTGCCGGGACGGGAAAGGGTCTATCGGGAGTGCGCTCTCCCAGCAGAATCATCAGCGGAATAACACTTGGCGATTCAGGCCTCGACGGCGGCACGACGATTTCGCCCGAAGAGGGGTTGCGCTCCAGGTGTCGGATCAGGCTGCCGACCTGCTGGCGCAGGAGCTGTCGCGCCACGAAAGACGCCAGCCCCTGACGATCCAGCGTCTCGTTCAAACGCTCCAGCCCGGCATCCAGACGAATCAGTGCCGCCAGACTGCGTGTACTGGTTTCCAGCCGACGCAGCAACAGCTGTAGCTGGGCGAACAACCAGACCAGAATATCCAGGCGCATGGCTGCCTCGGATGGCCACAAGCGCGGCCACTCTTCCGCCAGCGCCTCGATCAGCGCCACTCCCTGCACAACACCTTCCAGTCCCTGAAGTTGACCACGGGCCAGCGCAAAGCAGGCCGCGGTTTGCAGCTCCGCGCCGTTTTTCTGGAACAATGCCAGGCACAGGCGCTCCACATAGGCCCAGTCCGTCGGCGGACACGCCGGGTGGCTCAATTTGGCCAGCTCATCGCGCAACGCGGTGAATTCATCAAAACCGCGCGGGTCACCACCCACCCGAACCTGCATTTCAAACAACCCCACCATCCGGCATCCTTCCCATCCGGTTATTCATGAGTGCGACAAATAGTTCTGTCGCTTCAGGTGTCGTACCAGCACCTTGCCCTCAGGCTCCAGGGTGGTACCGAAGGTCACTCGCCCGCCGCCCCTGAGCTGCATGTCGAGGGCATACTCGAGATGCCCGGGCAGGGCCTGCGGCAACTGCTCGATGGCAATCGTTACCAGACGGGGTTCGTACTTGAGCAGGGTGTCGGCCATCGTGACCATCAACTCATGGGCCGAGGTGGGAAGCCCTTGAAGGACCCTGCCCATATCCGGCAAGCCATAGTCCGGCAGATGACTGAGACTTCCGGCGCGGCTGTTGAGGATACGTTGCAGATTGTCCAATACCGACAGGGTGTATTGGTCCTCCTCGTCGACTCGGGACACATCCAGTTCACCGGAAAAATTCTGCAGGAGCATTTCGTAGAGCGAAGGGTTGGCCTCGGTCATGGCTCATTCCTTCGCCAGGGGGCGCAGCAGTAATTGGTTGTCGCCCAACTCGATCACCCGCGCCCGATCCGGCTCCAGGTCATCACGGGCCAGGGTCAGACGCCAGCTACTGGCCCGGACATCCGGCTGGCGAAACAAGGCGACTGCCGCGACAAATCGCGCGTCCTTGTCCATGGGGACATTCAGTTGCGCCCCCTGCCCCGGCCTCACCATCACGGCGCGCTCATCCAGCAGGTCGCTGCCAAACACGCCATACGCATCATCCAGCAAACGGTCGTAGCTGGCCCTCTCCAACGCCCTGCTGTCACGCAGTTGGTACACGCGCACCAGGACCGGTGCCGACAACGCACTCATATCCAGCATGTCCGTATTCATCGCCGCCCGCCCATCGAAGTCCAGATGCAGGGTATTCACCTGCTTGTAGAAAATACTCCTGGCGGTGGATCGGGTGCCTTCCGTCACGGACTGCATCAATCCGCAACCGCCAAGCGTTGCGCTGAGTACCGTGAGCATCAATGACTTACAAAGGGTACGCGACATGGTGTATCTCCCTGTCCTGGGGGTTGCTTCGCAGGCCCTGATAGCGGCCGAGATTGATCGTGACAACGGCGTTTTCCGTGGCCTGCCAGGTTGTGCTGCCCAACCCCAGCAGCGCCGTCATGCCGAGCAGTACCGGCGCTCGCCCCAGCATCGGCACGGGCAGGCTGCACACCGGCAGCGACAGTTGCAGTTTTGCGGTGCAACGCCAGCCCAAGTACACGCGCAGCAGCGCCAGCAGGTCCTGGTACAGTTGACCGCCCGGCAACCAGCCTCTGGACTCGTGCCGGTCCCCGGTGAACAACGCGAGGTGCAACTGGCTATTGGCGTCTTGCCCGACAGGCCCCAACGGCGTGCCCTGGGACAGGTTCACCGGATGGCTCGCGCAGAGACCGGCCGGTTGCGCCAAGGGGATTTTCCGTGGCCAGTGCGCGGTGACTCGTACCCCGGTGCCAGGCGCCAGCAGCTTGACCAGTGCGCTGACACCTTCGGCATTGCGCGTGGGCAGACGCATCACCCCGAGTAACGCAAGAAAACGTGATATCGGCGTGGCGAGTCGCTCGGCAGTACCGGGAATCCCCAGGCCTATCAGTCCCAGCAGGCACTGTGAGGTCGCATCGCGGCCACCTGCTTCGAACGTGGCCGGGTACGAGTACTTGCGCCAGATACGGTAGAACTGGGTAAAAATCCGGTGATTGAAAATATCGAGAAAGGCTTCAAGTGCCTCATGCCCTTCTCGACGCTGGGCGATATCGTCCAGATAGGCCGTCGGCAGCGGTGAGCCCACCCCGTACAAGCCGAGCAGGCGGGTGCGCACCGTGGCCGGACGCCCGGGATTGTCCTCGTCGGTTTCGATGGCTTTCAACTCGCTGGCAGGAAAGCCCATGCTGGGGTCAGGTCGAAAACGTACCGGATCATCCGCCGGGCTGGCGGTACTCCCCAGTGGCGGATGATCGGGCAATGCCTGTTCCAGCAACTGGCAGAAGCGATACAGGTTCGCCTCGGCCACCCGCCCATCAAAGTTGTCCAGCAAACCACCGGCTTTCAGCCGGGAATACGCTGACTGTGATTCTCGCTCCATCGCAGGCACTTCCCGGTCGGTTGCAGGATCAAGGTGAGTTGGTTGTACAGGTGGATGTCGGCATACAGCGCGAAGAAGCGATTGAGCAGCTCGCCGAACAGACTGATATCGCCCTCGCCGCAGAAGCCGTTGGCATCCAGGGTGACTTCGATATCCACCCCACGCAGCAGAAAGCCTTTCTCGAAGCGCTGGAGCAGATAATGGCGAACCTCGACGATCGCCTCCAGCCGCCGCCGGTTCAACTCACTGCCTGTCCAGTCGTAGAGCGCCAGGGTGCCTCGCAGCACCTCGGCGCTGTCGAGCATCGGCAGGAAATTCGAGCCCAGGTGGCTGAGCACCCGCCAATGAAACCGGTCGCGATTCGGCGGATAGCACGGCAAGGTCGGCGGACACAGGTTGCGTACCCGCAATCCCCCCTCTTGACCGGACAGTGTCAGGCTATCGAGCAAGGTGCTTTGCAACGCCTTGCGTGGCAACTGACCGTTGGTGCCGGTCAGACTCAAGGACAGGCTTTCGCTGCCGTTCAGCCGGTCCTGGTCAAAGCCGTCGCCCCCCAGGATCAGCCAGGTGTCATGCAGGCCATTGGCGCCACGCCTCAAGCGCGTATGGAAGTAACGCTCGGGCGCCTCGTCGCGCAACATGCCGCCCTTGTGGCGAAAACTGCTGAACGGCACATAATCCTGCCGCTGGGCGTTCTTCGCGGCGGTGACCTGATCCACCGAATAGATTTCGATATGACCATCCTGCAAACGCATCGGACGCAACAGGTAATCGGTTTGCAAGGGGTCCAGGGTCAGTGGATCGGCATCCAGCGCAAACAGGTTGATCACCGGCACGGCATGCAGGCGAAGGTGTTCGGTGCGCAGTTCGAACTCATGGGGCCATGCCTCGCGAAGCACGACCTCGAGGTCAAACGAACGTGCTGCCGCGTCGATGTCCAGTTGTTCCAACCCACAGAGCGTCACGAACATGAACTTCTCGCGGAAGGTGAAGTATTCCAGCAGCAACTGATAACCGCTGAAGGCACTGTCACCCTTGGGCCACAGGCGATCCTCTTCGGCGAAACCCTTGGGCGAGAAATGACCGTCCAGCACACGACGCTCCGACTGCCCCGGCAGGCGCACGTACAACGCCCGGGCGTTAAGAGTCAGCGCCTGGTGCAATGCGCTGGCCAGCGGCGCATCTGCATACAGGTACAGCGGCAGACGGCTCAGGTCGATGTCGTTCCAGCTCGCCAGCTCGCTGCGGGCAAAACGCAAACGCAACAACGAACGCCCGTCCGGCTCATGGTCCAGTCGCAGCAACTCCAGGGTGAGTGGGCGCAGCGTCAGATCCTGGGTGGTGGTGTAGCGACAACGGGTGCCCTGTGGTCCGATGGGTTGTGACAACACTTCGAAACCCTTGCCGATGATCTGGTTGCGCTTCATCGTCTCGAGCTCGGGCAACAACTCGACGATCGACAGGGACGCAATGGTGCGCAGGTAATGCGGCCACAGCAGGCTGACCAGGCCTTCGGTCAACTCCGGCAGATCGTCGTCAAGCTTCTCGCGCAGCCTGCCCATCAGGAAGGCGAAACCCTCGAACAGCCTTTCCACATAAGGGTCCTGGGCTCCCGGTTTGTCCAGGTTGAGCAACGCCGCGCGATCCGGAAAAGCTTCAGCGAACTCCTTGCCGGCTTCGCGCAGATAACGCATCTCGGCGTCGAAATACTGCAATATCAGATTGTCTTTACTCACAGAATGCGTCCTGATCGATGAGGTTCAGCCGCAGAGCACTGCGGCACGTACGGGATCAATGGCCACCAGCGCCGCCAGCAATGCCTCCATCCTTCGGGCCATGGTGGTTTTGTCGGTATCGTTGCGCTGCGCTTTCAGACGCAACAGCTTGAGCAGACGGGCGTTGATCTCGAACACCAGTTCGGGCTCCCACTCGACCAGCGCCTGACGCCCGGCGATCCCCTCCAGTTCGCCCAACAGGTGCAGGGCCAGGTCACTCTTGCCATATTGCTCGGCTAGCCGCGCCATCAGCAGGCGCAGCAGCCAGCGCCGCCGCCCCGATTGCACGTCGGGTCGGGCAGCCAGCCAGGCCAACGCGGCCTCCACGCCATCGCTGTCTGCCTGCGCCAGGGCTTCTTCTTCCAACGACAGCCACTCGGTATCCGTCGCTGTCGATACCGCCGCCGGCGCGGGCAACCACTGCTGCGGCCGATTGCCACTAACCTGCTGGCTGAGCCACTCGCGAGTGGTCTCGTCGGCCAGGGGCGTACCGTCACTCCAGCACAACGTTTCCAGACCCGGCAGGCGCTCAAGGAACATGCCCAGGTCACGCTTGGCGATATCGGCCCAGCCGTCCCATGGCGCAGGCTGTTTGCTCAGCGCCTGGTACAGGTACCACTGCAGGTCCAGCCAGAAATGGTTCACGCCCTCGGCGTACACCCGCTCGACCAGTTCGAGCAGCTCACTCCAACGCCGTTGCAGATGCAGGCGTTTGAGCTGTGCCCGGTAGTCGGCGCGGGGGGCAGCCAGGCGGGTGTTACTGTCGACTTCCTGGGAAGGTGTCTGGTGCACGGTGTCCCAACGCAGGCTTTTCATCAGTCGATGGGCCGCCAGCCAACCCTGGGGTTGCTCGCGCAGGTAAGCCGCCAAGGCCCGACCACTGTCCAACAGGTCGCGCCCGGACTTCAGCGCCGGAGCAGACGGCGCGCCAGCCTGAATATTCGACTCATGGCTGGCACTGTTCTGCGGCACCACCGCATCCACCCCGCCGGATTGCGCCAGCCGGGTGGACAACGCGCCATACAGGGCGTCCAGGACCGGACGTTGCTCCGGTGGCCACGCACCCAGGCCATGCTCCAGCCAGGCCAGTGCCGCCACCGTGCGCTCGGCCTCGCTCTTGACGACTTCCGGGTACAGCGACAGGCTGTCCAGCACCTTGCTGCCGGCCAGCCACTCCAGGGCCAGCTTGCGGCTGTTGGGTCGGGCCGGTAGCACCTCAGCGGCATAACGCTCGATCAGCGCCGCCAACAAGCTCAGGCCATCGGCCAACCCCGCCTCGCCGTCCTTGTGCAGACGCGCCCACAGATAGTAGGTAGCCACGCGCAGATCCTTGCAGCGCTGGCTGAAGAGTTTCTGCGCCAGGTCGATCACCTGCCCGGCATCCGCTCCGGACAGTTTATTGACCTCATCGCGCATACGCTGGAAGTCATCGTCGTAACCGGGAGCCTCGCCCATCGGGGAAACCGCGTCGATGGGAGTCAACCAACTCTCCCAGGTCGCGACCTGTTCCTGGCCCAGGGACAGGGCATCGCGCTCGCCCAGGCAAGTGAGGATCAGACTCTGCAAGCTCATTCAAAACCCCCATTGCG
>NZ_JACAPR010000010.1 GCF_013385635.1 Pseudomonas gingeri | reverse complement strand
GGTGGAGCCCGAGGTGTAGATGACATAGGCCAGGTGTCGCGCGCTCAGTTCCGACTGATCGGGATTGGTCACGGACAGGTCTTGCCAGGTATTGACGTCCAGGTCGATCACCGGCACGGCCACGTCACCGAGCAACTCGCGGGTGGCGCCTTGCACCAGCACCGCCACCGGCACGCTGTCCTGCAGCATGTAGGCGATCCGCTCCGACGGGTAGGCCGGATCGAGCGGCACATAGGCGCCGCCCGCCTTGAGAATCGCCAACAGGCCGATGACCATGTCCAGGCCGCGCTCGACGCAGATCGCCACCCGCGCATCCGGGCCCACGCCCAGCCCGCGCAGGTGGTGCGCCAGCTGGTTGGCCTGCCGGTTCAGCTCGCGACAGCTCAGCCGATGTTCGCCTGCGACCACCGCCACGGCGTCCGGGGTACGCTCGACCCGGGCCTCGAACATGCCGTGCAGGGTCTGGTCGAGGCTGTAGTTCACCTGCGTCGCGTTGAGGTCGAAGAGCACGTGTTCGCGCTCCCGCGCCGTCAACACCGGCAGGCGGTTCAACGCCCGCTCGGGCGCCTGCTCCAGGGCCTCGACCAGCGACGCCAGCGCGGTGCGCAGGTAATCGCAGATCCGTTGCGCACCAATCCGGGCAACGGTCATGGCGGTAAGGATAAAACCATCGCCCAGGTCGTCGATATTCAAGGCCAGCGGATAGTTGGTGCGCTCCTCGCTGGCCAGGGTGTCGATGCCCTGCCAGGCCTGTATGGCCTCGGGCTGGCGTTGCAGCACGCTGCTGTGGCGATAGTTGAGCATCGCACTGAACAACGGCAGCGGCGCCGCCACCCCGCTGCAGCGCTGGGCCAGGGCCAGCGAGGCGTGCTCGTGGCCCAGCAGCGTGGTCAGGCGCCCGTGGATCGCCCTGACGCCGGCGGCCACCGACGTTCCATCGATATCGACCCGCAACGGCAAGGTATTGATAAACATGCCCAGCGCGCGGTCGAGGCCCTCGCTGCCCTGCATGCGGCCCAGCAGGACCGTGCCGAACACCACCGCCTCCTTGCCGCTGGTGGCGGCCAGGACCTGCGCCCAGGCCAGGTGGAACAGGCTCGCGGCACTGACCCCAAGCACCCGCGCCTGGGCCCGCAGGCGCTCGCTCAGGGTGGCCGGCAGGGTCTGCACGACTTCCTCGATGGCATTGCCATCGCCGCGCACGTCTTGCAGGCCGAAGGGCAGCGTCGGTTCGTCGATATCACCGAGCATGTCGCGGAAGAACGCTTCGTGCTCCTGCTCGCTGACGCCCAGGCGGGCCTGGGCCACATAGTTGCGGTACGGAATCACCGCGCCCGCGGGTTCGGCCTGGCCCAGCAGGCCGGCCTGCATTTCATGGCGCACCACCTCGAGGGCGGCATGGTCCAGGGCCAGGTGATGGAACAACAGGATCGCCACCGTCCGCTGTTGCGCGGCATCGAAGGCATGCACCAGGCGGATCAGCGGGGCCTGGGTCAAGTCCATGCGCCAGTGCCGCGCATCGAAGCGGGCATGCAGTTGTTCGAGCACATCACCGGCTGCCGGATCGCAGACGACCTGTTCCATTTGCAGTTCGGCCTGGCGCAGCACCACCTGTACCGGGCTGTCCAGGCCCTGCCAGTGCACGGCGGTGCGCAGGATATCGTGGCGTTCGATGACCTTCTGCAAGGCCTCGACAAACGCGCTCAGGCGCTCGGGGCTGGCAAAGGCCATCCGCGATTGCAGCAGGTACGGGTCGCCCTGCTCCGCGCTGAGATGGTGGTAGAGAATCCCCTCCTGCAACGGCGCCAGCGGGTAGATATCCTGGACGTTGGCAGCGCCGCCCGGAATGCGCGCGACGATCTGGTCGAGCGTCGCCTGGTCCAGTTCGATCAGCGACAGCAACTCAGGGGTCAGGCGCTGGCAATCGCCTGGAATCAGGTTGGCCGGAATCCTCACCGTGCGCCCACGCCCCAGGACCTGGGCCAATGCCGCCAGGGTCGGCTGGCTGAACAGCGCGCGCACGTCGGCGCTCAGGCCGGCCTGGCGCATGCGCTCGATCAGCTTGACCGCCAGCAGCGAGTGGCCACCCAGCTCAAAGAAATTATCGTGCCGCCCTACCCGCTCAACCTTGAGCACTTCGGCCCAGATTCGCGCCAGGGCCAGCTCCACCTCACCTTGCGGCGCGACGAACGCGCGGCTGGACAACGCCGCCTGGTCCGGCGCCGGCAAGGCCTTGCGATCCAGCTTGCCGTTGGTGGTCAGCGGGAAATGCTCGAGCAGCACGAACGCACTCGGCACCATGTAGTCCGCCAGGGTCAGCAAGAGTTGGTCGCGCAGGTCCGCAGCCAAGGGTTCGCGGCCGTCATGGGCGATGATATAGGCCACCAGGCGCTGGTCTCCCGGCTCGTCCTCGCGGGCAATGACCACGGCTTCGCGAACGCCGTCACAGGCCGCCAGGCGGGCTTCGATCTCGCCCAGTTCGATACGGAAACCGCGAATCTTCACCTGGTCGTCGTTGCGCCCCAGGTACTCCAGGCTGCCATCGGCCAACCAGCGTCCGAGGTCGCCGGTCTTGTACAAGCGGGCCTCGGCGCGGCCACTGAACGGGTCGGCGATAAAACGCTCGGCCGTCAGTTCGGGGCGATTGAGGTAACCACGGGCCACCCCCGCGCCGCCGACATAGAGTTCACCGACGACATTGACCGGCACCGGCTCACGGCGCTCGTCGAGCAGGTACAGTTGCAGGTCCGGGATGCGCCGGCCGATCGGGCTCACGCCGGACAGTTGTGCATCCGCTGCCATCAGCGCGTGGTAGGTCACATGCACCGTGGTTTCGGTAATGCCGTACATATTGACCAGTTGCGTGCCGGCATTCGCCACGCGCGCGTACCAGGGCTTGAGGATAGTGGGGTCCAGCGCCTCGCCGCCGAAGATCACCTGGCGCAGCGAATGCTTGAGCGGGCTCTGGCCCTGGGCAACGATCAATTGGCGGAACGCACTGGGCGTCTGGTTGAGGATGGTCACGCCCGCCGTGCACAGCAGCGCGTGGAAGTCGTCCGGGGAGCGGCTGACCCCTTGCGGCACGATCAGCAGGTGGGCGCCATGGACCAGCGCGCCCCAGATTTCCCAGACCGAGAAGTCGAAGGCAAACGAGTGGAACAGCGCCCACACGTCCTGCTCGTTGAAATCGAACCAGTGTCGGGTCGCCGCGAACAATCGCACCACCTGGCGGTGTTCGATCATCACGCCCTTGGGCAAGCCTGTGGAGCCGGAGGTGTAGATCACATACGCCAGGTGGCGGGGGGTCAGCTCCGGCAGCACCAGATCCTCGTCGGACTCGTCCTGCCAGCTCTCGCGGTCCAGGTCCAGTACCGGCACCGCCAGGGCGCCCAGCAACTCGCGGGTAGCCCCCTGGACCAGCACCACCACCGGCTGGCTGTCCTGCACCAGGTAGGCGAGACGTTCCGCCGGCGACGTCGGGTCCAGCGGCACATAGGCGCCGCCAGCCTTGAGAATCGCCAGCAGGCCGACGATCATCGGCAGCCCGCGCTCGACACAGATCGCCACGCGCGCATCGGCCCGTACGCCCTGCTTGCGCAGGTGGCGGGCCAGGCGATTGGCGCGGCGGTTCAGTTCGCCGTAGGTCAGTTGCCTTTCGCCATCGATCACCGCCACCGCCTGCGGCGTGCGCTGGGCGCGACCTTCGAACAGCTGGTGCAGGGTGTACGCCTGCTCGTGGTTGACCTCAGGGCGGTTGCAGCCCACCAGCAGTTGCTCACGCTGCGCCGCCGTCAACACCGGCAAGCGGTTCAGGGCACATTCCGGCGCCTGCTCCAGGGCGTCGGCGAGGGACTCGAGCACCGTCTGCATCGAGTCGCAGAGGCGCTGCGCGCCCACCTGCGCCAGCGTCAGGGCGGTCAGGTTGAAACCTTCGCCCAGGTCATTGACGCTCAAGGTCAGTGGATAGTTGGTGCGGCCTTCGTGGGCCAGGGTCTCGATACCCTGCCAGGCCTGCGCCATGTCCTGCCGGCTGCTGGCGCCGTCGCCATGCCGGTAGTTGAGCATGGCGCTGAACAGCGGTAGCGGCGCCGCCACCCCGCTGCAGCGCTGGGCCAGGGCCAGCGAGGCATGCTCGTGGCCCAGCAGCGCCGTCAGCCGGGCGTGGGTCGCCATGACCCCGGCGCGCACGTCCGAGTCATCGACATCGACCCGCAGCGGCAGGGTATTGATAAAGACCCCCAGCGCCCGGTCGGCGCCCTCGCCGCCCTGCAGACGGCCCAGCAGGACCGTGCCGAACACCACGCTGTCCTTGCCCGAAGCCACGGCCAGCAGCCGCGCCCAGGCCAGATGGAACAGGCTCGCGGCACTGACCCCGAGGGCTCGCGCCTGATGACGCAGGCGCCCGCTCAGGGCCAGCGGCAGGCGGTGCCGGACTTCCTCCATGGCCTGGCCGTCGCCCTGCACATCCTGCAGGCCGAACGGCAGGGTCGGCTCGACGATATCACCGAGCATCTCGCCAAAGAACGCCTCATGCTCCTGCTCGCTGACGCCCAGGCAGGCCTGGGCCACGTAGTTGCGATAAGGCACCGGAGTCGTTAGCGGCGCGTCGAGGCCCAGCAGGCTCGCCTGCATCTCCTCACGCACGGCCTGCAGGGCCGTATGGTCGAGCACGATATGGTGGAACAGCAGGAGCGCGACGATACGGGGATGTTGCGTATCCGTGGCATGCACCAGCCTTACCAGCGGCGCCTGGCCGATGTCCATGCGGTGGTGGCGGGCGTCGAAACGCGCCTGCAACTGCGCGAGGATATCGCCCTCGGCGGGGTCCAGCGCCACCTCCTGCACCACCAGCGCGGCCTGGCGCAGGACCACCTGCACCGACCGGTCCAGGCCTTCCCAGGCTAGTCCGGTGCGCAGGATATCGTGGCGGTCGATCACCCGTTGCAGGGCACCGGCAAAGGCCTGCAAGCGCTCGACACTGGCAAAGATCATCTGTGACTGCAGCAGGTACGGATCGCCCTGCTGCGCGCTGAGGTGGTGATAGAGCATCCCCTCCTGCAACGGCGCCAGCGGGTAGATCTCCTGGATGTTGGCGGCACCGCCCGGAACACGGGCGACGATACGGTCGATGCTCGCCTGGTCCAGGTCGATCAGCGACAGCATTTCGGGGGTAATGCGCTGGCAGCCGGGCGCAACCCGGTTGTCCGGCACCTCGACTTCCCGACCGCTGCCGATGGCCGCCGCCAGGGCCGCCAGGGTCGGCTGGTTGAACAGCACGCGCACATCGGCACTCAGGCCCGCCTGGCGCATGCGCTCGATCAGCCTGACCGCCAGCAGCGAGTGGCCGCCCAGTTCGAAGAAGTGGTCATGGCGCCCCACCTGTTCGACCTTGAGCAACTCGGCCCAGATCCGCGCCAGGGTGGTTTCCACCTCACCCTGGGGCGCCTGGTATTCACGGCTGAACAGCGCGCCCTGGTCCGGCGCGGGCAAGGCCTTGCGGTCCAGCTTGCCGTTGGCGGTCAGCGGCAGCGCCTCCAGCCGGACATAGGCCGAAGGCACCATGTAGTCCGGCAGGCGGCCTTGCAGGTCATCGCGCAGCGCCTGGATATCGGCGCTTTCATGCTCGGTGAAATAGGCCACCAGGCGCCCGTCGCGGACCAGTACCACGACGTCCCTGAGGCATTCGTGGGTGGCCAGCGCGCTTTCGATCTCGCCCGGCTCGATCCGCAGGCCACGGATCTTCACCTGGTCGTCGTTGCGTCCCAGGTAATCGACCGTGCCATCGGCCAGCCAGCGCGCCAGGTCGCCGGTACGGTACATGCGTGCACCCGTCTCGGGGCTGAACGGATCGTCGAGGAAACGCTCGGCGGTCAGGTCCGCGCGGTTCAGGTAACCGCGCGCTACGCCGGCCCCGCCGACATACAGCTCGCCCTCGACCCCTACCGGTACCGGCTGCTGGTGGCGGTCCAGCAGATAGACCCTGGCATTGCCCATCGGCGTGCCGATATGCAAGGGCGCACCGACCTCCATCCGCCCGGAGGTGGCGACCACCGTGGCCTCGGTCGGGCCGTAGTTGTTGATCACCACAAACCCCGGGGCCTTGCCGAACTGGCGCAGGCGGTCGCCGCCGATCAGCAGCGTCCGCAAGGTGGGGTGGCCGAGGCCCTGGCTGAAGGCATGTTCGGCCACGGGCGTGGGCAGGAACCCGACATCCAGCGGCTGCGCGCGCCACCAGTCGAGCAGCGCGTCGATCTGTTCATTGTGGAGATCACCCGGCGGCAGGTGCAGGGTCGCGCCGCCGCATAGCGCCGGCCAGACCTCCCAGGCCATGGCGTCGAAACCGAAACCGGCGACGCTGGCGGTGTGCTTGCCAGGCTGCAGGTCGAAGGCCGTGCAGTGCCAGTGCACCAGGTTTTCCACGCTGCGGTGCTCGACCATCACGCCCTTGGGCAGGCCGGTGGAACCGGAGGTATAGATCACATAGGCCAGGTGCGCCGGGGACAACGCCGGGACCTGGGGATTGGCCGGCGAGGCGGCTTGCCAGGTCGGTCGATCCAGCAGGATAAGCGGCGCGTCGAGCGCCGGCAGCCGGGCCTGGAGGTTCTCCTGGGTCAACAGCGCCCGCGGTGCGCTGTCGTCGAGCAGGTAGGCCAGGCGCTCTGTCGGCAGGCTCGGGTCCAGCGGCACATAGGCGGCGCCGGACTTGAGAATGGCCAGCAGGCCCACCAGCATGTCCGGGCCGCGCAGCACGCTGAGCGCCACCCGGTCGTCCGGCTGCACGCCCAGGGTGAGCAGGTGATGGGCCAAGCGGTTGGCGCGCCGGTTGAGTTCGCCATAGCTCAGGGGCTGCCCGGCCTGGACCACCGCCAAGGCCTCGGGCTGCGCCTGCGCGCGGGCTTCGAACAGCTCGTGCAGGGTGTGCCCGCGCGGATAGTCCGCAGCGCTGGCATTGAAGCCGGCCAGCAGTTGCTGGCGCTCCGCCGCAGGCAGGATCGACAGGCCGTCGAGGGCGACCTCGGGTGTCTGCTCCAGGGCCTGCACCAACTGCTCCAGCGCCGTCTCCATGTAGCGGCACATGCGCTGTGCACCGATGGCGTGCAGCGCCAGCACGGTCAGGCGGAAGTCGTCGCCCAGGTCGTCGACGCTCAGGGTCAGCGGGTAGTTGCTGCGCTCGCCACCGCCCAGTTGCTCGATGCCGGGCCACAGTGGCGAGCCCTGCTGCGCCCCTGCTGCCGGGCTGCTGTGACGATAATTGAGCAAGGCGCTGAACAGCGGCGTCGCCGGCTCGACCGCACTGCAACGTTGGGCCAGGGCCAGCGAGGCATGCTCATGGCCGAGCAAGGCACTCAGGCGCGCGTGGGTCGCCTTGACCCCGGCCCGCGCCGATAGCCGGCCGACTTCGACCCGCAGCGGCAGGGTATTGATAAAGACCCCCAGAGCCCGGTCCGCGCCCTCGCCCCCTTGCAGGCGCCCCATCAGCACCGTACCGAATACCACGTCGTCGCGCTGGGAAACCTGCCCCAGTACCTGGGCCCAGGCCAGGTGCACCAGGCTGGCGGCACTCACCCCCAACTGACGCGCCTGCTCGCGCACGCGCCGGCTCAACTCGCCCGCCAGGGGCAGGCGCGCCTCCTCGATGCCGCGACCGTCGCCACGTACATCCTGCAGGCCGAACGGCAGCGTCGGCTCGCTGATATCACCGAGCATGGCGCGGAAGAACGCCTCATGTTCCTCCTCCCCCAGCCCCAGCCGCGCCTGCGCGACATAATTGCGATAAGGCACCGAGGCCGGCTGCGGTTGCGACGGATCGAGCACCCAGGCACGCATTTCCCGCACCACGACGTCGATGGCCGTATGGTCCAGCGCCAGGTGATGGAACAGCAGGATGGCCACCACCCGTTGCCGCGTCGCGTCCCAGGCATGGACCAGGTGGATCAGCGGCGCGCGGGTGATATCCAGGCGATACTGACGGGTATCGAAACGCCCACACAGTTGTTCGAGCACATCACCGTTCGCCGTATCCAGCACAACCTCCTGCACCGGCAGTTCGGCGACACGCCGGACCACTTGCAGCGGTGCCTCCAGGCCTTCCCAGAGCACGCCGGTGCGCAGGATATCGTGACGGTCGATCACCTGCTGTAGCGCCGCGACAAAGCCTTGCAGGCGCTCGTAGCCATCGAATACCAGGCGGGTCTGCAGCAGGTAGGGATCGCCCTGCCCGGCACTCAGGTGATGGTAGAGAATGCCTTCCTGCAGGGGCGCCAGCGGGTAGATGTCCTGGACATTGGCCGCACCACCGGGAACGCTGGCGACGATACGGTCGATGGCGGCCTGGTCCAGCGCCACCAGCGGCAGCATCGACGGGGTGATCCGCTGGCAATCGGCCGGGATGCCATTGGGCGGAACCTCGACCTCGCGGCCCGAGCCCACCGAAGCGGCCAGCGCCGCCAAGGTCGGCTGGCTGAACAGGGTGCGCACATCGCTGCTCAGGCCTGCCTGGCGCATGCGCTCGACCAGGCTAACCGCCAGCAGCGAGTGCCCGCCCAGTTCGAAGAAATGATCATGGCGCCCCACCTGTCCTAGCTTGAGCAGCTCGGCCCAGATCCGCGCCAGGGTGATCTCGATCTCGCCCTGTGGCGCCTCAAACTCGCGGCTGAGCAGTGCGTCCGGCTCCGGTGCGGGCAAGGTCCGGCGGTCCAGCTTGCCGTTGGCGGTCAGCGGCAGCGCCTCCAGGCGCACATAGGCGGCCGGCACCATGTACTCCGGCAGGCGCTCCTGCAGGTAGCGACGCAGGGCCTGGATATCGACCGGCTTATGCTCGAAATGGTGCTCCGTGAACCAGGCCACCAGGCGTCCGTCGCGCACCAGCACCACGGCGTCCTTGACCCGGTCATGACTCATCAGTGCGGTTTCGATCTCACCCGGCTCGATGCGCATGCCCCGGATCTTCACCTGGTCGTCGTTGCGCCCCAGGTAGTCGAGCGTGCCATCGGCCAGCCAGCGCGCCAGGTCGCCGGTGCGGTACATCCGTGCTCCCGCTTCGCGGCTGAACGGATCGTCAAGGAAGCGCTCGGCCGTCAGTTCGGGGCGATTGAGGTAGCCGCGCGCCACACCGGCACCGCCCACATACAACTCGCCCGCGACGCCGACCGGCACCGGACGCTGTTGTTCATCCAGCAGGTAGACCCGGCCATTGGCCAGCGGCTTGCCGATGTGCAGGGCCTGCCCGGCCTCCACGGCCCCGGAGGTTGCGACCACCGTCGCTTCGGTCGGCCCGTAGTTGTTGACCACCGCAAACCCCGGGGCCTTGCCGAACTGGCGCAGGCGGTCGCCGCCGATCAGCAGCGTGCGCAGGGTCGGGTGTTGCCTCTGCCGGCTGAAGGCATATTCCGCCACCGGCGTCGGCAGGAAGCTGACCGCCAGCGGCTGGGCGCACCACCAGTCGAGCAGCGCATCGATGTCCTGGTTGCCGACCAGGGCCGGCGGCAGGTGCAGGGTCGCGCCCACGCACAACGCCGGCCAGACCTCCCAGGCCATGGCATCGAAACCCACGCCGGCGACGCTGGAGGTGTGGCGGCCCTGCTCCAGTTCAAAGGCATCGCAATGCCAGTGCACCAGGTTTTCCAGGGTCCGGTGTTCGACCATCACGCCCTTGGGCAAGCCAGTGGAACCCGAGGTGTAGATCACGTAGGCCAGGTTCGCCGGGCCGAGCGCGGTCACGTGCGGGTTGGCCGAGGATTCGTCCTGCCAGGTGCAGCGGTCCAGGTCGACCACGGGCACATTGACCCTCGGCAGTTGCGCCAGTAACTCGCCTTGCGTCAACAGCGCCACCGGGGCACTGTCGTCAATCAGGTAACCCAGGCGCTCGGCCGGCAGCGCCGGGTCGAGCGGCACATAACCGGCGCCGGCCTTAAGGATCGCCAGCAGACCGACCAGCATCTGCGGACTGCGGCGCATGCAGATCGCGACCCGGTCGTCCGGTTGCACCCCCAGCTTGCGCAGGTGGTGGGCCAGGCGGTTGGCCCGCAGGTTGAGCAAACGGTAGTTCAGTTGTTCACCGCCCTGGACCACCGCGACCGCCTCGGGGCTACGCGCCACCTGGGCCTCGAACAGGCCCTGCACGGTCTGCCCGCGCGGGTAGTCGACCCGGTTGGCGTTGAAGCCCTCCAGCAGTTGCCGGCGCTCGCCATCCGGCAGGATCGACAGCTGTTCCAGGGCGCTACCCGGGGCCTGCTCCAGGGCTTGCACCAGCTGTTCCAGCAGGGTGTTCATGTAGCCGCAGATGCGTTGCGCGCCGATGGACTCGACGGCCAGCACCTTGAGGCTGAAGTCACGGCCGCGATCGTCGACACTGAGCACCAGCGGGTAGTTGCTGCGCTCTTCGCTGCGCAATACCTGGATGCCCGGACTGATTTGCAGTTGCCCGGCGACCGCTTCCTCCGGTGCACTGTGTCGGTAGTTGAGCAAGGCGCTGAACAGCGGCGAAGCGGCGTCGACGCCACTGCAGCGCTGTGCCAGGGCCAGCGAGGCATGCTCGTGGCTCAGCAGTTGGCTCAAGCGGGCATGGGTGGCCTTGAGCCCGTCACGCACCCCGACCTGACCGGCGTCGACCCTCAGCGGCAGGGTGTTGATGAACATCCCCAGCGCCCGGTCGGCGCCCTCCCCGCCCTGCAGGCGGCCCAGCAGCACGGTGCCAAAGACCACGTCGCGACGCCGGGCAAGCTGGCCCAGTACCTGGGCCCAGCCGAGGTGCATCAGGCTGGCGGCGCTGACCCCCTGCTGGCGCGCCTGCTCGCGCAGACGCCGGCTCAAGACCGGGTCCAGCGCCAGCGACGCCTCGCCGATGCCACGCCCATCACCCTGGACGTCCTGCAGGCCGAACGGCAAGGTCGGCTCATCGATATCCGCCAGCATCTCGCGGAAAAAGGCTTCGTGTGCCTGCTCGTTCAAACCCAGACGGGCCTGCGCCACATAGTTGCGGTAAGGCACGGCCTCGGTTTGCGGGGCGGTTTCGCCCGCCAGGCTGGCGCGCATTTCTTCCAGCAGCACGTCCAGCGAGGTGTGGTCCAGCACCAGGTGATGACGCAGCAGCACCCCGACCCAACGGTCATGGGCCGGGTCCTGGGCATACGCCAGGCGCATCAGCGGTGCCTGGCCCAAGTCCAGCCGGTAGTGACGCGGGTCGAAGCGCCGGTGCAGTTGCTCGAGGATATCGCCGTCCCGAGGATCGACCTCGACCTGCTGGACACCCAGCGAAGCCTGGCGCCAGACCACCTGGACCGGCTCGTCGAGGTGCTCCCAGTGCACGCTGGTACGCAGCACGTCGTGCCGGTCGATCACCCCCTGCAAGGCGCTGGCAAAGGCCTGCACCTGTGCCTCGCCGGCAAAGCCGAGCTGCGCCTGCAGCACGTAGGGATCGCCCTCGGTCGTCAGGTGGTGGTAGAGAATGCCGCCCTGCAACGGCGCCAGCGGGTAGATATCCTGCACATTGGCCACGCCGCCGGGAACACTGGCGACGATACGGTCGATGGCCGCCTGGTCCAGGTTGACGAGCGGCAACAGGTCCGGGGTAATGCGCCGGCAATGCGCGCCAATCCGGTTGGCCGGGACCGCCACCTCACGCTGTCCGCCAACCCCGGCGGCCAGCGCCGCCAGGGTCGGTTGACCGAACAGCACGCGCACATCGGCACTCAGCTCGACCTGGCGCATGCGTTCGATCAGCTTGACCGCCAGCAGCGAATGACCGCCCAGTTCGAAGAAGTTGTCGTGGCGACCGACCTGCTCGACCTTGAGCACCTCGGCCCAGATTCGCGCCAGGGTGATTTCCACCTCGCCGCGCGGCGCCTCGTAGACGCGCTGTACCCGCGAGCTCGGGTCCGGGGCCGGCAGGGCCTTGCGGTCCGGCTTGCCGTTGGGGGTCAGCGGCAGGGCCTGGAGATGGACAAAGGCGGTGGGCAGCATATAGCCCGGCAGGTGTTCCAGCAGATGGGCGCGCAAGGACTCGATGGCCTGGCGCTCCTCGGCGGCGTAGTAGGCCACCAGGCGCGGATCGCCCGGCTCGTCCTCGCGGACCATGACCACGGCATCCTTGAGCGCGGGATGTGCGCTTAAACGCGACTGCACCTCGCCCAACTCGATACGCAGGCCGCGGATCTTCACCTGGTCGTCGTTGCGCCCGAGGAATTCGAGGTTGCCATCGGCGCGATAACGCACCAGGTCACCGGTGCGATAGAGGCGGTCGCCGGCCACGAACGGACTGTCGATAAAACGCTCGGCCACCAACTGTGGCAACCCCAGGTAGCCACGGGCCACGCCGACCCCGCCGATATGCAATTGCCCACTGACGCCCTGGGGCACCGGCAGGTCCTGGTCATCGAGCACGTACAGGCGCGTGTTGCTGATCGGCCGGCCAATCGGCAGTTGCGGTTCCGGCACCGGCGCACCGGGCTCCAGGGTCCAGGCGGTGCTGTCGACCGTCGCCTCCGTCGGTCCGTAGACGTTGTGCAGGCGCACCCGTGGCAGGCGTTTCTGCACCGACCGGGCCAGGGCCGCAGTCAGTTCGCCACCGCCACAGAACACGTCCGTCAGGCTGATGCATTGGCTCACTTCCTCCAGTTCGAGGAACTGTTGCAGCATCGCCGGCACGAACTTGATCACGCTGATCTGTTGCTCACGCACCAGTTGCGCCAGGTAGGCCGGGTCGCGGTGCCCTTCGGGGCGGGCCAGGACCAGGCGCATGCCCACGGTCAGCGGCCAGAAGAACTCCCAGACCGAACCGTCGAAGCTGAACGGCGCCTTTTGCAGCAACGCGCCGTGGCGATCACCGGTAAACAGTGTCGAACTCCAGTGCACCAGGTTGCACAGACCACGGTGTTCGAGGGTCACGCCCTTGGGCGTGCCGGTGGAGCCCGAGGTGTAGATCACATAGGCCAGGTTCGACGCGCCCAGCCCCGGTACCGGTGTATCGGCGAGCGGGCGGTCGTGCCAATCGGCACGATCGAAGTCGAGCAGCGGGACCGCCACCGGGCCCAGCAGGTCACGGGTGGCGCCATGCACCAGCACCAGCACCGACGCGCTGTCCTGCAGCATGTAGCCCAGGCGCTCCAGCGGATAACCGGGGTCCAGCGGCACATAGGCGCCCCCGGCCTTGACGATGGCCCACAGGCCGATGACCAGCTCAAGCCCGCGCTCGACGCAGATCGCCACCCGCGAATCGGGCTGTACGCCCTGCTCGCGCAGGTAGTGCGCCAACTGGTTGGCCTGCTCGTTGAGCTGGCGATAGGTCAGGCTCCGTTCGCCCGCCACCACCGCCACGGCCTCCGGCGTGCGTCGGACCTGGGCCTCGAAGAGTGCCTGGATGGGTTGTTCCAGATCGTAAGCGTCCTCGGTGGCATTGAGGTCCACCAGCAGGTGCTGGCGTTCCTCGACGGGCAGGATCGACAGGCCCTGGAGCGCCTGCACAGGATCGTGCTCCAGCGCATCGACCAGCGCCTCGAGCGCCGTCTGCAGATAACCGCTGACCCGCTGCGCACCGATCGCCGGCAAGGTCTTGACCGCCAGCGTGAAGTCCTCGCCCAGGTCATCGACACTGACCGTCAGCGGATAGTTGGTGCGGTCCTCGCCCCCCAGGATGCGGATGCCCGGGGCCAGCTCGCTCACCTCGACCCGCTCGGCGGCGTCGCTGTGACGATAGTTGAGCATCGCGCTGAACAATGGCGTCGGCGCACTCACGCCACTGCAACGCTGGGCCAGGGCCAGCGAGGCCTGTTCGTGCCCCAGCAGCGCGGTCAGGCGCTCATGGGTCTTGAGCAGGCCGGCCAGCACGCTTTCGCTACCGACATCGACCCGCAGCGGCAAGGTATTGATAAACATCCCCAGCGCCTGCTCGGCGCCGACACCGGCGTCCATGCGTCCCAGCAGCACCGTGCCGAAGACCACCGCCGAGCGCCCGCAGACCTTGCCCAGCACCTGGGCCATTGCCAGGTGCAGCACGCTCGCCACGTTGACTCCCGCCTGCCGCGCCTGCTGGCGCAGGCGTCGGCTCAGGTCAGGGGGCAAGCCGATACGGCTCTCTTCGATGCCTCGACCGTCGCCTTGCACATCCTGCAGACCGAACGGCAAGGTCGGCTCGTCGATATCACCGAGCATCTCGCGAAAGAAGGCCTCGTGGGCAGACTCGTCCAGGCGCAGGCGCGCCCGCGCCAGGTAATCACGAAACGGCACTGCAGCCCCGACTTCGGTGGCCTGCCCGAGCAGGTGCGCGCGGATCTCCCGACGTACCACCTCCAGGCCGGTGTAATCGAGGGCCATGTGATGGAACAACAGCACCGCGACCACCTGCTGTCGGGCCTCGTCATGGGCAAATACCAGGCGCAGCAAGGGCGCCTGACGCAGATCCAGGCGGTAGTCACGGGCCTCAAGGTGGGCGCGCAGCTGCTCCAGGGCTTCGCCGCCGGCGGCGTCCACGGCGACTTCCTCGCACACCAGCGGGGCCTGGCGCCAGACCACTTGCAGCGGTTCGTCGAGGCGTTCCCAGACGATGGAGGTGCGCAGGATATCGTGGCGCTCGATCACCCATTGCAGGGCCTGGACAAACGCCTCGAGGCGCGCGCGATCGCCGAAGACGAACGGTTTGTGCAGCAGGTACGGATCGCCCTGCCCGGCCGCCAGGTGGTGGTAGAGCATACCGGCCTGCAACGGTGCCAGGGGGTAGATGTCCTGGACATTGGCCGCGCCACCGGGGATCCCGGCGACAATCCGATCGATGGCTTCCTGCTCCAGCGTCACCAGCGGCAGCATGTCCGGGGTAATGCGCAGGGCCGGGCTCAGCCAGTCGCCGCCATGGCGCGCCACCAGGTCGAGCAACTGCGCCTTGTGCGCACTCAGCTGTTGCCACAGCGTATCGTCCAGCGCGTCATCGTTGCCCAGGACAACCAGGTCGTCCTCCTCGCGTTGAAGACGGATCGCATGGGTGGAAATAACTGCCATCAATTCGCTGAACTGCATGAGAGACCTGCTTTTAAATTCGGAAACGGTTGACGAGAAAGTCCATTTTCAAAGGCAACGCTGTGCCCGTGCTTCGCGCCCTTGCGCCGACCAGGCGGCGCTGCGTGTCATCAGGACGCATGAGGCGTCCTGCTCAAAAAAAGGAAATAAAGGCACTAAGCCATCAGTGTTTTTTCACTGGTTTGAAAACTAAAGCATCCATTCGGATGTGTCTGACATGGGAAGCGGGGACATGGCCAACGCCGCCGTTTTCAGGGGGTGCGAGGCTGCCCCGACAGTCAGAGCCGCCGCCGGCGATTGAGCGTCGGAATGGTGGTGGCCGGGATCTCGAGCGCTTGCACGCGCCCGACGGTGCGGGTAGCCAGGGCAGCAAGGCGGGGTTCGCTGAAGATGGCCGAGGCATCGGCCTCCAGGCCCGCCTCACGCATGCGTGCCACAAGCTTCATGGCCAGCAGCGAATGCCCGCCCAACTCGAAGAAATGGTCGTTGCGGCCCACCCGCTCGAGCTTCAGCACCTCGGCCCAGATCTGCGCCAGGGCGATTTCCACGGCGCCCTGTGGGGCCTCGTAACGCCGGCTGATCACCGCCTCGATGCCGGGGGCCGGAAGTGCCTGGCGGTCCAGCTTGCCGTTGGGAGTCAGTGGCCATGCGTCGAGGCGCACATAGGCCGATGGCACCATGTAGTCCGGGAGCAGTGTCGACAGATGGTTGCGCAGCGCCTCGATGGCCGGCACCTGTGCGGGGTCTCGCGGCGTGAAATAGGCCACCAGCCGCTCGTCGCGCATCAGCACCACCGCCTCCCTGACCCTGTCATGGGCCGAAAGGCGCGCCTCGATCTCGCCAAGCTCCAGGCGAAAGCCGCGCAGCTTGACCTGGAAGTCGTCGCGCCCGAGGAATTCGAGGTTGCCATCGGCGCGATAACGCACTAGGTCACCGGTGCGATAGAGGCGGTCGCCGGCCACGAACGGACTGTCGATAAAACGCTCGGCCACCAACTGCGGCAACCCCAGGTAGCCACGGGCAACGCCGACCCCGCCAATGTGCAATTGCCCGCTGAAACCGATCGGGACCGGCCGGTCCTGGGCATCGAGCACATACAGGCGCGTGTTGCAGATCGGCCGGCCGATGGGCAACTGGATATCCGGTATCGCAGCACCCGGTTCCAGGGTCCAGACCGTGCTGTCGACCGTCGCCTCCGTCGGCCCGTAGACGTTGTGCAGGCGCACCCCTGGCAGGCACTCCCGGACCCTGTGGGCCAGGGCCGCCGTCAGTTCGCCGCCGCCACAGAACACGTCCGTCAGGCTGGTGCATTGGCTGACTTCCTCCAGTTCGAGGAACTGCTGCAGCATCGCCGGCACGAACTTGATCACGGTGACCTGCTGCTCACGCACCGTTTGCGCCAGGTAGGCCGATTCCCATTGCCCGTCGGGACGGGCCAGCACCAGGCGCATGCCCACGGTCAGCGGCCAGAAGAACTCCCAGACCGAGCCGTCGAAACTGAACGGGGACTTCTGCAACAACGCCCCGCTGCGATCGCCGGTAAACAGTTTCGAACTCCAGTGCACCAGGTTGCACAGGCCGCGATGCTCGAGCGCCACGCCCTTGGGTGTGCCGGTGGAGCCCGAGGTATAGATCACATAGGCCAGGTTCGACGCGGTCAGTCCCGGCACCTGCACCTCGCTCACCGGTTGGTCATGCCAGGTGTCATGGTCGAAGTCGAGCACGGGTATGGTCACCGCGCCCGGCAGGTGACGCGTAGCGGCATGCACCAGCAGCAGTACCGACGAACTGTCGCGCAGCATGTGCTCCAGGCGCTCCGGCGGATAGCCCGGATCCAGCGGCACATAGGCGCCCCCGGCCTTGACGATGGCCCACAGGCCGATCACCAGTTCCAGGCCGCGCTCGACGCAGATCGCCACCCGCGCATCGGGTTGCACGCCCTGCTCGCGCAGGCAGTGCGCCAACTGGTTGGCCCGCTCGTTGAGCTGGCGATAGGTCAGGCTCCGCTCGCCCGCCACCACTGCCACGGCCTCCGGTGTGCGTCGGACCTGGGCCTCGAACACCTGCTGGATGGTCTGTTCGAGATCATAGGCCGCCTCAGTGGCATTCCAAGCCGCCAACCGCTCGGTTTCGGCCGGCGTGACCAGCACAAACTCGCGCAGCGCCAGGCCGGTGTTTTCCAGTCCCTGCTCGAGCACGAAAGTCAGCCGCTCGGCCAGTGCCTGGACCTCGGCGGGCTCGAAGTAGGCCTCGTTGTAGACGAGGTGGATCCAGGCCTTGTCGTTATAACGGTTGCTGCGCAGATGAAGGGTCAACGGTGTCGACTCGTGACGATTGGACACCTTCACGGTGTGCGCCTGCGCCTCGCCGTACCGGTAATCATGGTCATCCTGCTCATAGGACACCGATATTTCGAACAGTTGGCTGCGATCCTCGCGCAGCAGGCCCAGCGCACGGTTCATCTCGCTCAGGGGGTAGCGCTGGTGCCGCAGGTCCTGCCTGAGGACATCACGTACACCGCATACCAGTTCGCCGAACGACAGCCCATCGGCAAAATCGAAACGCAGCGCGCTGACCTGGGTAAACAGTCCCAGGGTCGACTTGAAGCGGGCATTGCCACGGTTAAGGATCGGTACGCCGAGCACCCAGTCATTGGGCTGCGAAGTACCGGCGAAGCAGAGATGCACCGCCGCCAGCAACACATGGAAGGCCGAGGCCTGGCAGGTACTCGCCAGGGCCTTCATCCGCTCGTGCAGTGATGTGGGAAAGGCCTGGACCACGCTGTCGCTGGCCCACCGACCGCGATAACGCGGCAGCAGCATCGGGTCCGGTACCGTCCGGTACTTGGCCAGCCAGTAGTCACGGTCGCGGGTGTAGCGCGACGAATCGCGGTATTGCTGGTCATCGGCGATAAAGTCGATATAGGACGGTGCCACCAGGTCCGGCTCCTCGCCGCGCGCCAGCGCGCTGTAGATGCCTCCCAGCGAGGCCAGCATCTGCCCGAAGCCCCAGCCGTCGAGGATCAGGTGGTGGGCCTGGGTGCCCAGCAAATTGTGGGTATCGTCCAGCCGAACCAGGAAGAAGCGGAACAACGGCCCGCCCTCCAGTTCGTAAGGCTGCTGTATCTGCTGCTGCATCAGCCGCCGGGCGGCTGCCAGCGGATCGGCCTGGCTGGCAACGCTGTACAACGGCACCGACACGGCCAGCGTCGGGGCGAAGCTCTGTACGGGCAGGCCATCGGCACCGGCCCGCAGCACGGTGCGCAGGGCATCGTGTTTGGCCACCAGGCACTCGACCGCACGCTGGACAAGTTGCGGGACAATGGTCCCATTAAGTTCTACATATCCTCCGATATTGTACAACGGAGAATCACCCCGACTCATCTGGTCAAGCCAGATGTCCCGCTGGCTGGCCGTCAGGGGAAAGCCCTCTCGAGTCACAGCCGTATCGTCCATGTCGGTAGCGCGGGAAAGTTCCATAAGGTCCGTCTCAAACAATTATCCGCGAATTTAAACATCCGGCTTGCGGGGCTGTATGGCACCAAAACCCCGGACAAAAAAACCTCCTGTATGGAGGGGCTTATCCCTGGGGATATTCATGCAAGCGACTCCCCCACCAGGACCCGCGACATTGAGCACTCCCCCGGAATCTTTGTAGCCACCGTCAAAACGCCACTTAAGCAAAGTCTTAAAAATATGTAGGAAATACGCTAAAGACCACCTTTGCCACCGACTGAATCACCCGCCATACAACCCATAAAATTTATTAATATCATGCATTTGTAGCTATATTATTAAGACAACCCAACACAGAACAAGCGTTTGATATAGTCAGAAAATCCCCATACCCCCTACACCCTTCATAGATTTTTATGTCCCCTTTTTCCACTACAGACGTAGGATAAATGCATAGGCTTAAATCCCCGGAGAAATCCTGTTCAAGGAGAACTGGTTGCTTCCGATTTCATGCCGCAAATCGTTTGACGACAGGTCTATATCAAGGAAGACAAGGAAATGAATCTGACCAGCAGTATTCGAGACGTAGAAAGCCCCGGCTTCTATTTCGAATTGGGCGAACTGATTTCAAGCACGGGCAATGAACACTTTGCCAGCAACATGCTCAACCTGATCGATAAGCTGGTACCGGTCGAGCGGATCGACCTCAGCGAATGGACACTCGACGAGCGCCAGGCCAGCGTGGTCGATATCGAGCCACTGGGCTGCGCCGGCCTGAAAGACGACTCTGCGCCGCCCGAACTCCCGCAGCACCCGGATACACATCCACTGCTCAGCCAGATGATCGAGATGGATGACTCACTCCTGATCCAGATGAACGCGCAGGTCAACCGCCGTGATAACCGGGACGCCGCCCACCAGTGCAACCTGGTGTCGCGCAAATCCAATCGGCGCTGTGTCATTTCGCTTTACCGTTCGCACACGCAAAAAGGCTTTGCCCTCGGCGAGCTGTCATTTCTCAAGAACCTCTCCGACACCCTGCTGCCGCTGATCGAACGCCATGCGCAGATCAGCCGCCAGGCCGTCCTGAAGAACGTCACCAGCCCTATGCCGGGGCCTCAGGCGGAACAGGAGCCCGTCTCGTTGCAGCAAGCCTTCAGCAAGCGCCTGGCTCTGGGCGACATCATTCTGTCGAGCCGGGAACGGGAAGTCTGCCTGGGGCTGCTGGTGGGTGGCACGGTGCCACAGATGGCCGAGAAACTCAGCGTGAAGAACAGTTCCGTCGAAACCTATCTCAAGCGCGCGGCCGCCAAACTCGGGGTCAGCGGACGCCATGGGCTGGCCCGCTGGATGGCCGGCGCCTAGACCTTCCTTTCTTGCTGACAAGCGGGTGCCGGTTACACGGCCACCCGCCCTTCCCTTCCATGAGGCTGGTCGATGAGCAAATCCCCTCTTTCCCTGGTCGCCGCGGCACTGCTGCTCGGCGGTTGTTCGCTGATGCCGGATTACCGGCAACCGGCTTCGCCCAGTGCGCCGCAGTATCCCCAGGGCCCGGCCTATGCGACGACCGCCCAAGACAGCGTTGCGCCAGGCGCGGACTGGCGCAGCCTGTTTCGTGACCCGACGCTGCGGCAATTGATCGGAAACGCCCTGATGAACAACCGCGATCTGCGGGTGGCCGCCCTGAATGTCGACGCCTTCCAGGCCCAGTACCGGATCCAACGCGCCGACCTGCTGCCGGCGGTTTCGGCCAATGGCAGCAGCTCACGCCAGCGGGTGCCGGGCAGTCTGGCGGGCGGCAAGCCGGTCATCACCTCGAGCAGCTCGGTGAACCTGGGCGTCAGCGCCTATGAGCTGGATTTGTTCGGCCGCGTGCGCAGCCTGACCGAGCAGGCCATGGCCACCTACCTCTCCTCGGAACAGGCACGACGCAGCACCCAGTTGAGCCTGGTGGCCAATGTCGCCAATGCCTACCTGACCTGGCTGGCTGACCGTGAATTGCTGGCATTGACCCGCAAGACTCTCGCCGCCTATGAACAGAGCCTGCACCTGACCACCCGCAGCCGCGATGCCGGCAAGCTCTCGGCGCTGGATGTCAGCCAGGCCCGGACCAGCGTCGAAAATGCCCGCGCCAACCTGTCGCGCTACGAGCGCCAGGTCGCCCAGGACCTGAACAACCTGACACTGCTGGTCGGCGCACCACTGCCCGACTCGCTGCCCGAACGACCGCTGGCCGATGGCCTGGTGGCGCAAGTGCCGGCGGGCCTGCCTTCGGATCTACTGCAACGGCGCCCGGACATCCTCCAGGCCGAATACCAGCTCAAGGCCGCCAACGCCAATATCGGCGCGGCGCGGGCGGCGTTCTTTCCGAGCGTGAGCCTGACCGCGAATGCCGGCACCACCAGCAAGGAACTGTCGGGACTGTTCAAGGCCGGCTCGGGATCCTGGACCTTCCAGCCGCAGGTCAACCTGCCGATTTTCAATACCGGCAGCCTGCGGGCGAGCCTGGACTACTCGAAGCTGCAGAAGGATATCCGTATCGCGCAATACGAAAAATCGATCCAGACTGCCTTCCAGGAAGTTGCTGACGGCCTGGCGGCACGCCAGACCTACGACGAGCAACTCCAGGCGCAACGTGACCTGGTGAAGGCCACACAGGACTATTACGATATGGCTGAGCATCGCTATCGGACCGGGGTCGACAGCAGCCTGGTGTTCCTCGATGCGCAACGTTCGCTGTTCAGTTCGCAGCAAGGCCTGATCAACGATCAGCTGGCGCAACTGGTGGCGGAGGTGAACCTGTACACGGCGCTGGGTGGCGGATGGAGCGAGTGGTCGAGGCTGACGCTGTCGAGTCGACAGCCTTGAGATGACACAGAGGCTGTCACGCAATCATTGCGACTCTGTCACCACATCGTCATACCCGTTAATCAGAATGATGTCAGCCAAAGGGATTTGGCCCATCTGTCGAGAGCCCGCCATTGCGCGGGCTTTTCGTTTGTCGCGCTTGAATGAAAGAACGCGAAGATCAGGCCGACCTGCTCAGCAGCTCAAAACCCATCTTCAGCAGCGGTACGGCGACGCAGATGAAGATCAGGCCGAACTGCCACCGCAGGATCTTGTTCTGCGACTCCAATGCCGAAATGGACGAACGCAGATCGGCCCCTTGCTCCTTGATCAAGGCGCGCAGTTCGACACCTTGTGCCCGCATTTCGCTGCCCAGCTCCCTGACAACTGATCCCTGCTCCGAGAAGCGTGCATCCAGCCGTGCTTCCAGGCGTGCTTCGGTTTGCAGCAAATCCGACTTTGTCGCGAGATTTTTCATATCGGCCTCCCAGGCATCTACAACCGCCTTGGCCTTGTTCGCCGGAATACTGGCAGTCGTCAGTGCGTCGTATAAGGTTAGCGACATTTCCATAATAGCTCCTGCAATTGACAAGCGACCTGGAGACATCGGCTCGAAGGAGTGTGGTCATCGTCAAGCCGGCCTTCCCGGCCAGGTGCTGCGCACGACAACAATACCATTCGGATACTCGGCCAAAACCTGTTGGAAGAGATAGGCAGACGCTTCCCAGGATCTTGTAGGCCAAAGCGCCACGTAGAAGCACATTCAGCAACACGTCAGGCCCGATGTTGTACCGTGGCATCGCCCAACGCTTTAACCACCAGGCAGGTTGAACGGCGTGACGATCTGCACCTGGGACGGAGCAATCGGTCCGGCTTTCCACAGCCGGTGGAACTGCAGGATGTGCAGGAACACATTGCGGGCATCGACCTGCAGGTTGTGGTCGATGATCGCGGCGATTTTTTCCTCGTTCAGCAACTGCCGGTTTTCTTCGTCCAGATCGTGACCGACAAACACTTCCAGGGGCCGGCCCTGCGCGGCAAAGGCATCGACGATCGCGCGATTGCCACCGCCGACGCTGTACACCGCCTTGAGCCCGGGATGCTGTTTGAGTGCCTCGCTCACCCGTTCGAAGGTACGCGCGTAAACCCCGAAACCACCGCTGATATCCAGCACCCGCAAATGCGCGGCACGTCCACGCAGCCACATGCGAAAGCCCATCTCCCGCTCTTCTTCGCCACGGAACAGCTCGCTGCTGATCACCACGGCCACCTCCTGGGGCTCGGACGGCAGCCAGCGTGAAAACAGGTACGCGGCGGTCTGCCCGGCGGTGCGATTGTCCATGCCGACATAGCCGATGCGTTCGCTTTGCGGCAAGTCACTCACCAGGGTCACCACCGGGATACCAGCCTCGGCCAGTCGTCCGACCGCCTGGTTCACCACCGGCTCGTCGGCGGCCTTGAGCACCACGCCCTGGCTGCCCGTGTCGAGGCAACGCAGTAGCCTGTCGTGCATCGCCTGCGGCTCGATGTCCTCGAACAGGTGAAACCGCGGAGCGATGCGAAACGGCGCCAGGCTGCCCAGTTGCGTGATGATCGCCTTCTGCACCGCCGTACTGAAACGCCGTGGCGTGTGCAGGATCACGTCGATATGGAAGGTGCGCCCCACCACCAGGCCGTTTTTTTCCTGGGACTCGAGTTCATCCAGGGCCTGCTCGATACGCCGCCGGGTCTGGTAATGCACACTGCCTCGCTCATGCAGCACACGATCGACCGTGGCCTTGCTGACCCCCGCCTGGATGGCGAGTTGCTTGATGGAGAAGTGTTTGGCACGTGCGAGCATGGTCATGGCCTGAGGTTTTCCTGAGGACTTTTCGGGCAATACCGAGGTCGCCGCAATGCTAACCCCGGTTTCACCGAGCGTCGAGTCTCTCAGTGCGACCCCATGGCGCTCTCGATCGCGCTGGCCAGGCGACCATCATCGATCATTTCGCGAATGGCCTGCAGCTCCGGATACATGTCCCGGTCTTCGTCACGCGCCGGCACCTGCGTACGGATCATGTCGTAGGCCGCCCCCGTGCCCCGCCCCGGTCGCAACGGGCGCTGGAACTCCAGGGCCTGCGCGGCGCAAATGAACTCGACGCCGAGAATATCCACCGTGTTGTTCGCGGCGGTGCGTGCCTTGCGCGCGGCACCGACGCCCATCGACACATGGTCTTCCTGGCCCGCGCAGGTCGAAACGCTGTGCACACTGGCCGGCGCCGCAAGCCCGCGGTTATCGGCAGCCAGTGCCGCGGCGACATAAGGCGGAATCATGAAGCCGGAGTTGGAACCACGGCCATCGGCCAGAAACGCGGGCAGCTCGCTGAGGTGACTATTGGTCAACCGATCGGAGCGGGCCTGGGACATGCTGCCCAGTTGCGAAATGGCCACCGCCAGGAAATCCAGGGCCAAGGCGGTCGGTGCACCGTGGCCGTTGCCGCCGGGCAAGGCGACCAGCGTATCGTTCTCGACGACAAAGACCGGATTGTCCGTCACCGAGTTGATCTCGACCTCAAGCACGCCACGACAGTAGGCAATGGCCTCGCGCACGGCACCATGCACCTGCGGGATGCAGCGCAGGCTGAGAGCGTCCTGCAAACGGTGATCGACATTCGCCGCAATGATCTCGCTGGCGTCCAGCAAACTCAGGAGCCGGGCGGCCGTCGCCGCTTGCCCGGCATGGGGACGCATGCGCTGCAGCCTCGGGTCATAGCCCTTGGTGTTGCCCTTCAAGGCTTCAAGGCTCATCGCGCCTGCCACATCGGCCAGGCCGACCAGTTGCTCCACCTGGTCAAGCACCAGGGCACCGATGCCGGTGATTTCGTAGGTCCCGCTGAGCAGCGCATGCCCCTCGCGCGGCCCCGGCTCACGGACGGCGATACCAGCACGCGCAAGCGCCTCGCCACCGGGCAGCAACTCACCCTGGTACCACGCCTGGCCCTGGCCAAAAACAGCCAGGCCGATATGGGCCGTCGCAATCAGATAGCCGACCGACCCGCCTCCTGGCGACCAGGGTGTGACGCCCCGGTTGAGCATCTCGCTCATGGTCACGACAAGCTCGGAGCTGACACCGCTGCAGCCTTGCAGGAGCGCCTTGATCATGGTTGCCATGATGGCCCGGATCGCCAGGTTGTCGTGGGGGTCCCCGACCCCGCTGGCGTGGCTCCTCAACATATTGAGCTGCGAGCGTGAAATCTCCTCCGGGCGCAGCTTCACCGAGTACAGGTCGCCCACCCCGGTGGTAAGCCCATAGATCGACTGCCCGCTGTCCAGCTCAAGCTGGATAAGATCGTGGATACGTTTCATCGCAGTGAGCATGACGGGATCGAGCACCACCGGTGCACCGGCGGCGATCGCGGCGATGTCGTCGATGGAGGTGGGTTCCGCACCCAGCTTTACGGTGATCATGTGACGGGTCAAGATTGTGTCCTCATGGAAAGATCATCGATGGTGCAACGCCACGCGTTGCACCCGCACCGCCTCAGTTCATCTTGTGCACGGTCAGCCAGCGAGCGGCAATGACATCGATGCTCTCGTGCTCGTTCAGGCTGCCGTTCATGACAATCAGGTCCTCGGTGGTCAACGCGGCGGACACGGCGTTCAACAGGTTCGCCATTTCGGGCGTCATCTTTTTCGCGGCGAAGATCGGCACGATATTCTGGGCGGGAAAGAGGTTCAGCGGATCCGCCAGGGGCACCAGGTTATTGCTCTTGATCGCCGGGTCGGTCGAAGTCAGGTCAGCGGCATCGATCTGCCCGTTGAGCAATGCGGAAAGCGTCAGCGGCCCGGCGACGTCCAGGGTCTTGAATGACTTGAAGGTCAGGCCATAAACCTCCTTGAGACCGAGCACCCCTTCCTTGCGCGACTTCCACTCCGGAGGCCCGCCTAGTACCAGCTGATGGGCAACCGGCTTCAGGTCCGCGATAGTCGCCAGCTGGTATTTTTCCGCGGTCGCCTTCGTGACGACCACCACATCGGAATCCTGGGCCGACGATGGCGGCAGCATCGAGATGCCTTCCGGCAATGCCTTGCGTAACGCCTCGGCAACATCCTGGGGTGAATGGGCGGTGGCTTTCTTGTTCAGGTAGCTGAGCGTCGCGCCTGAATACTCCGGAATCATATCGATCGAACCATCGAGCAGCGCCGGCAGGTAAACCTCCCGGCTACCGATGTTGAGCTTGGTATTGACCGCAATACCCTTTGCCCCCAGGGCCTTGGCATAGATCGTGGCGAGCAGCTGGCTTTCAGGAAAATCGGCCGAACCAATGGTAATCGCCTCCACTTTTGCCGTTTCGGCAGCCATCGCCGAAACGTTCAAAAGACTGGAAACAGCGAACACACCCAAGGCAAACATTGCTTTTATCATGGTCTGAACTCTCTCAAGGATCCCAGGGGGAAGGTTGGTGGGTCGATCCGTCAACCCATGGAACTGCGTCGAGCACTTTTCGGCATCTTTCGGGTCAGCCCGGGAGACACCAGAACAGAGGACAGAAGGCCAATCAGCAGGTCGACAGCCAGCGCGAGGACAGCGACCAGAAAGGCGCCCGCCGCCATCTGCGCATAATCGTTCTGGGCACGCCCATCGATGATGAAGCGGCCTATACCGCCGAGTGAGACATACGAAGCAATGGTTGCCGTGGAAATGACCTGGAGCGTGGCGCCACGCAGCCCGGAGAGCATCAACGGCAGTGCGCACGGCAACTCGACACGCAACAGCAGGCTCAGCGGCGGGTAACCCATGCCCCGCGCCGCGTCGACGACAGCCGCGTCGACCGCGACCATTCCGGCATAAGTCCCGGTCATGATCGGCGGGACCGCGAGCAGGATCAGCACGATGAGGCTCGGCACCAGAAAGGCCAGGTCGGAAGCGAAAACCGGGCCGAACAGAATCACCAGCAACACGATCAGGCCGATGCTCGGCAAGGCTCGCAATATATTGGCGAATCCCGCGACCCAGACCACGCCTTTTCGGGTGTGGCCAACGTACAAGCCGATCGGCACCGCAATGACCGCCGCGATCAACAACGCAACGGCGCTGTAGAACAGGTGTTCGGCGACACGCACCAGGATTCCTTCGGAATCCGTCCAGTGCGAAGGATCAAGGAACCAGTCGATCATGATTGCACCTTGCGCGGTTGCCAGGAGGTCAGGCGTGCGGCCAGCAGGATCACCAGCCCGTCGAGCAGGACCGCCAGCAGCAGACAGAGGACGATGCCGACGACGATCGGCGTCAGGAATCGCTGTTGCATCCCTTGCGAAAACAACAGGCCAAGTTGCGGTGTACCAATCAGCGCCGCGACTGAAACCACGCTGACATTGGACACCACCGCGACCCGCAGGTTGGCGGCGATCACCGGGACGGCGATGGGCAGCTCGACCGCCACCAGGCGGTGCAAGGCGCGATAGCCCATGGCGTCGGCGGCCTGCAGCGTTTCTTCGGGGACTGAATCCAGCCCGTCGCTGACCGTGCGGACCAGCAATGCCAGCGAATAGAGCGTCAGGGCAATGACCACGTTCAGCGGGTCGAGAATCCGCGTGCCGATGATCCCAGGCAGCAGGACAAACAGCGCCAGCGCCGGGATCGTGTACAGCAGTCCGGCGGCGCCGAGCATGGCCGACTTGAACACCCCGCTGCGCTGGGCGGCCCAGCCCAGCGGCAACGCCAGGGCCAGCCCGATCAGCACCGGCACCACTGACAGGATCAGGTGCGACCAGAACAGCCCTGCGATCGTGCCGGACTCCTGGATTAGCCAGTCGAACTTCATGACAGGCTCCTGTCCCGGGCACCCTGGAAATCACCCAGCGCGGCAGCGACGTCGGTCAGGCTCACGGTGCCCAGGAGGATGCCGTCCAGCCCCACGACGACACCCCGGCGTCCCGGTGCACTCAAGGTTGCATCGAAAAGCTGGCGAAGCGTTCCATCGACCGGTGCAAGCGTGCCACTGAGGTTCAAGTCGCTCGCCTGGACCGGGCCTCGCAGGCTCGGCGCATCGACCCAACCCAGCGGTTTGCCGATGGCATCCACCACCAGGACCCAGCGCTCATTGGCACTAAGGCGGACTGCCTGGACAGGCTCGCCGAGCCTGAAGGTCGGTTCGGGACGCAGCGGCAGGTTGTGGCCCATGGGCGTGAAGCCGAGGGAGCGATAGCCACGGTCGCGCCCGACGAAATCGGCCACAAACGCGTTGGCCGGCCGGGTCAACAGTTCCTGTGGCGAAGCCACCTGGACCAGTTCGCCGCCCGTGCGGAAAACGGCCACCTGATCACCGAGCTTGAGCGCTTCGTCTATATCGTGGGTGACCATGATGATGGTCTTGCCGATCTCCCGTTGCAGGCGCAGGAACTCGTCCTGCAGTTGCAGGCGCACGACCGGATCGACGGCGCTGAAGGGTTCATCCATCAGCATGAATTCCGGGTCCGACGCCAGCGCCCGGGCAACCCCGACACGCTGTTGCTGCCCACCGGAGAGTTGCCATGGATAGCGATCGGCAAAATCCAGCGTGAGCCCGACACGCTCGATCAGTTCCAGGGCAACCGTGCGGGCCTTGGCCGGCTTGATACCGTTGAGCAACGCCGTCGTGGCGACGTTCTGCAGGACGGTGCGATGGGGAAACAGCCCGGCATGCTGGATCACATAACCGATCCGGCGCCGCAGCAGCGCCACATCCATCCTTGAAGTGGGCTCCCCGTCCAGGCTGATGGTGCCCGAACTGGGCGTGATCAGCCGATTGACCATGCGCAGCGACGTTGTCTTGCCGCACCCGGAAGGCCCGACCAGGACCGTCAACTTCCCGGTCGGGGCGACAAGCGACAGCCGGTCTACCGCGACGGTGCCACCTATGTACTGCTTCGTGACATTCTCAAACGTAATCACAGGCTTTCCCTCATTCAAGAGCAGGAGCACACCATCCCATCGCAAAGGGTAGTCAACTCACCGATCGTCTTCAGGCACACGCGTTGCGTTTTTCGGTGATCAGCACCACCGATGAGATGTCATCGTCGGCGTGACCTTCCCGCGACAACTGGGCGAAGTAACTTCGCGCAAGATCGGCCACGGGCAGCACCAGGCCGTTTGCCGACATGATCGCCGCCGCATTATTGAGGTCCTTGAGAAAAGTGCGGACATGACCGCCCGGAACAAAATTGCGCTCTTCCATGCGCCGACCGTGAATCTGCAACATCTTGCTGTCGGCAAAACCGCCGGTCAGCGCCGCGCGGACACGGGCCGGCTCAAGGCCTAGCCGGGTCGCCAGGACCATCACTTCAGAGACCGCGGTGATGGCGGTCGACGCAATTGTCTGGCTGAGCAGCTTGACCGTCTGCCCCGCGCCGGAACGCCCGACATGAGTGACGCGCCCCATGCACTCCAGCACCGGCCGGGCGTATTCGATGGCCTCGGCACTGCCGCCCGCCATGATCGCCAGCGTTCCCAGTTCCGCACCGTCAGGGCCACCCGAGATCGGTGCATCCACATAGGCAATGCCCAGTGCCTGGAATCGCTCGCTGATGTCCACGGACTCATGGGGTGCGATCGAACTCATGTCGACGATCACCAACCCCGCTTTCACCTGATCGAGCAATTCCGGCGCAAAAAGTACCTCACGCACCGCGGCACCGTTCTCGATGACCGAAATCAACAACTCGACATCGCTCGCCACTTCCCCAAGGGCCGTCACTACCTGGGCGCCATGGGCGGCCAGCGGTTCGGCTTTTGCCAGCGTCCGATTCCAGACACGGACGTGGTGACCCGCATCGAGCAAGCGCCGCACCATGGGAGCGCCCATCACGCCTGCGCCAATAAATCCGATCCTCATTTGGTGCACCTCTCAGCGAATTTAAATGTCATTACATGTCATGAAGTCTAACTTGCAAACGGCGCGCCAATTCAGTCGAACCGAAACCCACTCGATTCACTTCGGCTTACGTCATCAAGTTGTCATGACGTGTATAAACTAACTCGCAGCTCAAGCGCTGTCGACAGTTTTTCGAGACGAATTTTTCCGGCAACGGCGGACAACAAAAACCCGGCTCCATGGCCGGGTTCCAGTGGTCATCCGCAAAGGTAGGGAGCAGAGCGGCCGGTGAATACCAGCCGCCCCGCTGCGTCAGGTCTGGGCGCCGTTGAGCAGGGCCGTACCGACGAAGCGTTGCCGCGATCCCGGATGGACAAAGCGGGTGAACGAGGTCATGACATCGTTCACCCAGGTCTTGCGAGTCAACACCAGAAACGCTTCGGGGGCAGTCAACTCCAGCAGGGTCGACTCCGCACCGCTGGGCAACGTGGCCTGGATTTCATGCTCCGACTTGGTCGGCATGGCAATGGACTGAAGGTAGTCGGTCGTCGATTGCCGGGTGAAATCCTGCTCCAGGTAAAGCGGTGCAAAGCGTGCCGAAACAAAACGGTCCTCCAGCTGGATGGGGACACCGTCGGCACAATAGACCAGCAGGCTGTGAAAGAACACGTCCTTGGCGCCCGCGCCCTGGCTCAAGGGTATCTCGGCCATGATCTTGGCCTTGGCCTTGACCTGTTCGAGCTTGTGCACCCGGATGGTCAGGATCTGTCCCCGATTACGGATGTCATCGGCAATGTTGTGCAGCTTGATGAAGGTCGAGGCCACCTTGGGTGGCGCGACAAAGGTACCCACGCCCTGGATCCTGTCCAGCACTCCTGACTCCGACAGTTCCCGAAGCGCGCGATTGACGGTCAAGCGCGATGCCCCCATCTCGGCGACAAGCTCACTCTCGCTGGGAATTTTCTCCCCCGAACGGAAATGGCCGCTGGCGATACCATCCAGTACGTAGGCCTTTACTTGCTGATAGAGAGGAAGAGGCAATGGGACACCCGTCTTTTAAGAGAGCCTTCAATCCTAGCACGAATGGATTCAGGCACATCTGCGTCATGACCCGACCTTCACACCACGCGGAACCGACACCCGGCAGGAATTCATGATTGCCTAGGTTGTCATGACGTGTTTATATTAATTCACGCTCGGGCAAAGTCGATCGCTTCGAGTCAATGACGTCCATGCCATCCCTCACCGCCCAGACAATGATCGAGGTTTTTATGTCGTCCATCGCTGCACCTTCCGACCAAACCCAGGATCCGACGTCTGCCGGCCCCCTTGCCGGGTTGAGAGTCGTCGACTTTACCCGCGTGTTATCCGGTCCCTTCTCGACGGCGCTGCTGGCCGACCTGGGTGCCGAAGTCATCAAGATCGAGTCGCCGGGCGGTGATGACTACCGCCATGTCGGCCCTTTCGTAGAGGGCTCCAGCGCCCTGTTCGCCTTTGCCAACCGGGGGAAGAAAAGCGTCGTCCTCGATCTGAAAAAAACCGAGGACCTGGCTGTCGCACGGCAACTGGCGAGCACCGCGGATATCGTCGTGGAGAACTTTCGCCCGGGTGTGGCCGACCGCCTGGGGATTGGTTATGAGGCCCTGCGCGCGCTGAACGAAAAACTGATCTTCGCCAGCATTTCCGGCTTTGGCCAACACAGTCCGTTCAAGGGCAAACCGGCGTACGACCTGGTCGTCCAGGCGTTGACCGGGCTGATGTCGATCAACGGCGACCCGGAGGGCCCGCCGATGATTGTCGGCGAGGCATTCGGTGACCTCACGGCCGGCCTGTTCGCGTCCTGGGCCATCCTGGCCGCAGTGGTCCAGCGCAACGGCAGCGGAAAAGGCTGCCAGATCGACGTTTCAATGTTCGACTCATTGCTCACGCTGATGCCGACGGCCGCCGCCAGCTACCTGGTTTCCGGCAAGGCGCCGACCCGGGCGGGCAACCGCCACCCGTTCTCCGCGCCTTTTGGTGCATTTGCGGCGCAGGACGGCAATGTCGTCATCGCCATTCTCAACAACAGCCTTTTCGAACAATTCGCCCTGCTCATCGACCGCCCGGACCTGTCCCGGGATCCACGCTTTGCCAGCGATGAACGACGTGGCCAGCATGAGGCGCAACTGCGTGCCGCCATCGAAGGCTGGAGTCGTTCACTACCGGTCGCACGTATCGTCGAGATGCTTGAGCAGGCCGGAATCCCCTGTGCGGCCATCGATGATGTCGCCAGTGCCGTCGACGGCCCCCAAGCCGTCGCGCGAGCGCTGTTCCGCAAGGGGATGATTGGCGGGCAGGAAATGCGCCTGCCAGAACAGCCCGTGCATTTTTCGACCCTGGTCCGAGGCAAGCCGGCGGTCGTTCCAGAGCTTGGTCAGCACACTGACGCATTCATCGGGCAGTCAGTCGGTGAAGGCCAGGCCCGGATCCCGTTGGCCTCGCCACCGCCTGCTGCAGAAAAGGCCGAAGTGGTGATCATGGACATCGATGGACCGGTCGCGACCCTCACGATCAACAGGCCTGATGCCGCCAATGCCCTGAGTGCCGAAGTCAGGGAGCAATTGCTGGCATTCGTCACCGTGCTGGAGTCGAACCGCTCCGTGCGTGTTGTTATCCTGACGGGCGCCGGCTCCAGGACATTTGCCGCAGGCTCCGACATTCGGGACATGGCCCCCATGACCGCGGCGCAATCGATGGCGCTGTCCGAAAGCATTCTCCACCTCAACAACCGTCTTTCGGCCCTGGCGCAGCCGGTTATCTGCGCGGTCAATGGCTGGTGCCTCGGCGGCGGGCTGGAACTGGCACTGGCTTGCGATCTGCGAATCGCCTCGGAAACGGCCCGGTTCGGTTTTCCGGAAGCGAAGCTGGGCATCATGACCGGCGGTGGCGGCCTGCCACGTCTGGTGCGGGTAGTCGGCAGCGGCGTAGCCCGGCACATGACGTTGACAGGCCAGTTTCTCAACGCTCAGCGTGCCTTCGAAATCGGCCTGGTCACCCAGCTATGCGCGCCTGACGAGTTGATGCAAGACGCAAAAGCCCTGGCCACGCAGATCGCCGCCCTGGCGCCCATCGCCCTGGCCCAGATCAAACGGACCATCGCAACCGTGGAGAACACCGACATGAGCTCCGGCATGCAGGCCGAGGCCCAGGCGTGTGCCGTCTGTTTTTCCACCCATGACAAGCAGGAAGGCATGGAGGCCTTCATCGCCAAGCGCCCCGCTGCATTCGAGTGGCGGTAAACATCAGGGCGGCGGTATTGATATGAAAAGGCGACACCGGGATATCGATGGCCTCCATGCCGTGCGGCCCCTCGAAAGCCCAGTGTTCCACGGGCATGACCGTGTTGACGATCCGCAGGCAATCATGGCCAGCGAGGGCGCTCGGCGAATCGGGCATGCCGCGCTTCTCCAGGTACGCCGGTGACGCGCAGAGAATGCTGTAGGTGCTCCCCAGCCGCTGGGCGACGAATCCCGAATCGGGTAGCTCCCGTGCCAGCACGATCGACATGTCGTAACCCTCTTCCAGCAGGTCGGGCTGGCGATTGGTCAGGGTCAGGTCGAACAGGACCGAGGGATACAGCACCCGGTAACGGGCGATGGCGTCGATCACGTAGTGATTGCCGACAGCCGACATCGCATGAATCTTCAGGCGTCCGGCGGGCATGACATGGGCCGTCCCCGCCTCCTCGTCCGCCTCGCGCACTTCGTCGAGAATCTTCTCGCAGCGTTGCAGGTAGCGCACACCGGCCTCGGTCAGCGCCAGGCGTCTCGTGGTGCGGTTGATCAACCGGGTCTGCAGACTGGCTTCAAGACTGGAAACGGCCTTGGACACATTGGTGATCGTGGTGCCCAGCACCCCGGCCGCCGCGGTGAAGCTGCCGCTCTGCGCGACGGTGATGAAAAACCGCATGCTCTGGAATACGTCCATCGTTGCCACCTCGCAAATGTGGGAGCCGGCTTGCCCGCTCGATCGTTCCCACGCTCCGCGTGGGAATGCCTCTCTGGACGCTCCGTGTCCGCTTCTGTGACGCAGAGCGTCAACGGCTGCATTACCACGCTGGAGCGTGGGAACGATCATTCATCGATCATGCCTGGAATCATTTTTTACGCGGAATAAAACCAGGCACACCGGTTTCCACCACCGAGTTGAAACGTATCCGGGTGCTGATCTCTTCCTGGATTTCCCGCATGGCGCGGTGGGGCAAGGTCGCGATGTCGAAATTCTCCTGGATATGGCTCGGTGTCGCCGAGGTGGTCAGGAACGCCACGCCACGCTGTACCGACCAGGCCAGGGCCACTTGTGCCGGGGTCTTCTGCAAACGTCGGGCGATCCCGGTGATCACCGGTTCTTCCAGCACATTGGGCTGCATGCCGTGCCCGAGGGGCGCGAACGCCAGGACGATGATGCCGTGCTCCCGGCAGAACTCGAGCAACTCCCATTCCGGCAGATACGGGTGGGACTCGACCTGGACCACCGAGGGTTTGATCCGGGCCACCGCGACCACCGTCTTCAAGGCTTCCAGGGTGATGTCCGACAGGCCGATGGCGCGGCACCGCCCCTCATCCATCAGGTTTTCAAGCGCCCGCCAGGTGTCGATCAGGGTCACGTCCGGGTCGTAGATCACCTGGCCTTGTGCGTCCCGCGGGTCCTGGTTGTCGCCGGGCTGAAAGGCAAACGGCGTATGGATCAGATAACAGTCGATATAGTCGACACCCAGTCGCCGACAGCTGGCCTCGAACGCCGGCTTGACGCGCTCGGGGCGGTGATTGGTGTTCCATAGCTTGGTGGTGATGAACAGCTCTTCCCGCTTGATCTTGCCGATCTCCAGCGCCTCCTGTAGCGCCACGCCGACCTGTTCTTCGTTGCGATAGCGCTCGGCACAATCGAAATGCCGGAAGCCGGTTTGCAGCGCGGTCCTGATCGCCTCGGTGGTCGCCGAAAGATCGCGGAACAGCGTACCGAAGCCCACCGCCGGCATCGAACCGCTGCCGTAGATAAGTGGAAACCGGGTATCGCGAAGGGTGTCTTGATAAGTCATGTCGTTACTCCATGGTCTGTCTGTTGATTTCGCCGGAGGCAACCTGCCGTGCCACCGCGCCGACGGCGTTGCCGCCAAGCGCCACGAACAGCCGTACCGTGTCGAGATACTGCGCGGTCTGCACCCTGATCAGCCCCAGCGACGCCTGCTCATAGGCGCGCTCGGCCTCCAGCACCTGGAGAATGCTGTTTTCACCCTGGGCATAGGCTTGCTGGTTCAGGTGCAGGCTGGTTTCGGCGGCGCGCAAGGCCTGTGTCTGCGCCAGGTTGGCTTCGGCGTTGTGGTTGATCGCCTGCAGCGTGTCCGCCACCTGGCCGAAGGAACTGATGACCGTCTGCCGGTAGCCCGCCAACGCCGCCTGGTAGCCGTCGATAGAAGCCTGGCGTTCGGCCTCGCGGGTGCCGCCGTCGAAGATCGGTCCCGCCAGCCCTGCTGCAAGACCCCAGAGCGCGGCGCCGCCATTGCCGGAAGCGGCCTGTGCCAGCGAGGCCGACAGCTCCACGTGGGGATAGAGATTGGCCGTCGCGATACCCACCGCGGCGCTGGCCATATGCAGGTCGGCCTCGGCCTGCAGGATATCGGGCCGGGTGCGGGCCATTTCCGAAGGCAGGCTGACCGGCAGGTTGGCCGGCAAGGTAAATTCGTCCAGTTCGAAATCCGCGGCGATCCAGTCGGCAGGCCCCTTGCCCGCCAGGATCGACAACGCATGCCGCGCCGCATCGCGTTGCTGGGCCAGGGGTGGCAACAGCGTACGATCCTGCGCCAGCCGGGTTTCGGCCAGCGACACGTCGATCCGCGTGGTGGCGCCATTGAGCTGGGCCGTACGCACCAGTTCGAGATTCCTCGCGTCATTGGCCAGCAGCTTCTCCACCGCCGCCATCTGCGCATTGGCGCTAGCCACCAGCAGCGCCTGGCTGGCGACATCGCCCGTCAGCGTCAGGTAGGCCGCTTCGTAGCGGTGCTGCTGCAGCTCGGTGAACGCCTGCTGCTGCTCGATCCGCCGCCGGTTGCCACCGAAGGCATCGAGGTCGAAGCCGACCCGTGGCCCGACCGAATAGAAATTGGCAACCGCAGGTTCGGCGCTCGCGTGTATCCGCTGACGGCCGGCCTGGGCGCCGAAATCGACCTGTGGAGACAGCGCCCCTTCCGCCGCGGCCACGGAGGAAGCCGCTTGCCGAAGTGTCGCGTCAGCCGCTACCAGTTCGAGATTGCTGGCGATAGCCCGGCGAACCAACTGATCGAGCTTGGTTGACTGAAAGGTCGACCACCAATCACCCTTGAGCTTCTTGCCCAGTTCGATGTGCTGATCACCTTGCCCGCCCAGACGTTGCTCGGCTTGCGGGTCATAGTGCTGCGACGGGCTTGGCGACGGCGTCTTGAAGTCCGGGCCGACGGTACAGGCGGACAACAGGGCAACCGTCGAGAGCGTCCCGACCATCGCTGGAAACCGCTGTCTGTTGCTGACGAACGTATTGGATTGCATTTTCCAGACTCCACGAGCACTAGTTGGTCGGAACGGGCTTGCGCAGAAACAGCACCAGCGGACTTGCCACCAGCATCACCACCAGCAAAATCTTGAACTGGCCGATCAGCGCGATAAAAGCTGCCTGGCCGGTGATCATTTCGTTGAGCCCGGCCAGGCTCGGCAAGGACATCGATGCCGCGCCGCGATACACCGTCAGGTGGCTGCCCAGCGCCTGATGCATCGCCTGGGTATTGTTGAAGAAGTACAACTGCACCACTGCTACGCCGAGGGTGCTGCCATAGACCCGGACCAGATTGAAAATCCCGGCGGCTTCCGGACGCAGTTTCGGATCGAGGGTGCTGAACGCCATCTTGCTCAGCGCCGGCATCAGCACCCCGAGACCGATACCCTGCAGCGCACCGGCAATCGCCACCGGCCAGCTGTCCATCAACGGCGAATAGCCGAGCATCAGCCAGTTGGCATAAACCACCAGGGCGATACCCGCCGCCACCAGGGCCCGCTGGTCGATACGAGCCGGAACCCGGCTCATCAGCAGGAAGGCTCCCACCAAGCCGATACCTCGCGGCAGGGTCAGGCCACCGGTCGTGTCGGGCGGATAACCGAGCAGTTCATCGAGCATCGGCGAGGTCAAGGCCATGGTCGACAACAGGACAAAACCCAGGGCGAAAAACATCACCGTCGACAACACGAAGTTGCGATCCCGAAACAGCCCCTTGCTGACAAAGTGCACCTTTGCGGTCAGCACATGGACCACGAACAGATAGAGTCCCAATCCGGCGGCCAGCGCTTCCAGCCAGATTTCCGGCGAGGCGAACCACTCCAGGCGCTCGCCACGGTCGAGCAGCATCTGCAGGCCGATCATGCCCAGGGTAAAGGTGCCGAAACCGAAGAAGTCGAAGGGCTGCCTGGCCCCGGCCTTTTTCTCCGCCAACCAGAGCGCCACCACCAGGAAAATGAAGGCCGACAGCGGCAGACCGAGATAGAAGATCGAGCGCCAGCCGTAATGCTCGCCGAGCCAGCCACCAATGCTCGGACCGGTAGCGATGCCCAGCAGGACGATGGCGGTCCAGGTCGAGCCGAAGGTGGCGCGCCGCGCCGGTGCCAGGGTTTCCAGGGCTATCGCCATCGACAATGGCGCCAGTACACCACTGGCCAGTCCCTGGACAATCCGCGCACCGACGAACTCCAGCGATGTCGTTGCCGACGTTGCGAGCAGCAGGCCCAGGGCGAAGATCGCCAGCGCGCCCTGGTACATCAGCTTCAGGCCATAACGGCCACCCAGCCACTGGGCGATCGGCAAGGTAATGGCGCTCGCCGCCAGGTAGGAGGTGAAGACCCAGCCGGCCTGGTCGTCGGTCATCGACAAGCTGCCCTGCAGCAACCTGAGCACCGCGTTCGGCAGCGGCAGGTTGGCGGACTGCATATAGGTCGCCAGCAATGCGGCAAACCTCAGCGCACGCGCGCCCTCTGCGCTGCTCATTGTCGGCTGCCCGCGGTCAACAACCCTTTGAGCGGCTGCCACCAGGGCGCGCGATAGCCGGTATCGACGGTGACCGTGGCGCTGGTGCCGGAGAACAACGGCAGGCGCGGATCAACCTCATCGAGTTCGAGCCGGACCGGCACCCGCTGGATCACCTTGACCCAGTTGCCGGTGGCATTTTCCGGCGGCAGCAGGGCGAAGTCCGCGCCGGCCCCGGGGCTCATGCTGATGACACGGGCCTTGAACGGATGATCCGGGTAAGTATCGATGCTGATGGTCGCGGTCTGGCCCGGATGCATATGGGTCAGCTGGGTTTCGCGGAAGTTGGCCTCGACCCATACCTGCCGCGCCGAGAGCAAGGCAAAGGCCGGCGCACCGCTGTTGAGATAGTTGCCGACCTGCAGGTCGTCGACCTTGGCGACGATGCCATCGTCCGGCGCATAGACCGTTGCATACGAAAGGTACAACTGCACCTCGTCAAGCTGCGCCTTTGCCTCGCGAATCGCCGGATGGCTGTCGATGTCGATATCCGGATTGCCGTTCAACGCCACCACGGTATTGGCGATCTGCTGTTCAACAGCGGCGATGCGTTGCCGCGCGACCTTGAGATCGGTGTCCGCGCGTTCATAGATCGAGCGTGAGACAAACTCGGTGGCCATCAGCGCCTTCTTCCGGGCGAACTCCTTCTCGTCGAAACTCGCCGACTCCCTGGCCGATTGCAACTCGGCCTGCTGCTGCCGGTAGCTGGCCTTGAACCCGGCGATACGCAGCCGCGCCACGCTCAGTTGCGCCTCCGCCCGATTGACCGCGATCTGAAAAGGCTCCGGATTGATCCGGAACAGTACCTGGCCCTTGTGCACCTGCTGGTTGTCCTCGACCGCGATTTCCACTACCTGCCCGGAAATCCGTGCATTGATCGAGGCTTTCGCGACCCGGGCATAGGCGTTGTCGGTCGAGACGAAGGGCTCGGCCGCCAGGTAACGGGCAATCGCAACCGCCGCGAACAGCACCGGCAGCCCCACCATCAGCAGGGGTCGCACCCTCTCCTTCAAGGGGTTGCGCATGAACGCGGCCGCCTGGCCAGGTCCCGGATGCTCGAAGTTGTGTGTCGCCGTACTGTCGAATTGCTGGGTCATGATCGAATTTACCTGTGGCCGGGGAGCACGCCTGGAACCGTGAATGTCTGAATTCCGATTTTTGTGCGACAATGTAAGAATATAGCCACCCCGGCCTTCACTCAAGGATTTTTGTACGACATGGCACAAAAAAAGACCACCGAGGGAAAAGGCCGCGGCCGCCCTCGCGCCTACGACCCCCAGACAGCACTGCAGCAAGCGCTCGGAGTGTTCTGGAATACCGGCTATGCCGGCGCCTCCCTGGACAGCATCGCCACGGCGGCGGGCATGAACCGCCCGAGCCTGTATGCCGCCTTCGGGGACAAGCACGCGCTGTATATAAAGGCGCTTGAGCAGTACTGGGAGATGGCCGCGGCGGCCGTGGACGAGGCGCTGCAAGACCGCTCCCTGACCCTCGGCGAGGCGTTGCTGCGTTTCTACGAAGGGCAGTTGTCGATCTACTTCTCCGGTGACGGCCAGCCGCGGGGTTGTTTCATGATCGGCACAGCCACCACCGAGGCGGTCGAGGATCCGGCCATCCGCGAGATTCTTGCCAACCGGCTCGGCCGCCTCGATGCCGAACTGGAAACCCGTCTGCGCGCGGCAATCGATGCCGGCGAACTGCAAGCCGATGCCGACCCGGCCGCCCTGGCGGCGCTTGCCTCGGGCCTGATGCACAGCATTTCGATACGAGCTCGGGCGGGTAAGTCCCGGGCCGAACTGACCGAACTGGCGCGCAACGCGGTCAGGGTCATCTGCGGCTGAGCCCGGGCATGTGAGGTGTGTCGTGACTGAAGGACTCGAAGATATTCTGGCCGGGCAACTGGCGGTGATTTTCTGTGGCATCAATCCGGGACTGATGGCCGTTGCCCAGGGGCATCACTTTGCCGGTCGCGGCAACCGGTTCTGGCGCACCCTGCATCTGGCCGGTTTTACCCCCGGGGAACTGCTCCCGGAAAACGATCGGGATATCCTGCGCTACGGGTACGGGCTGACCACCGTGGTCGAGCGACCGACCGCACGGGCGGACCAGCTGTCCCGCGATGAATTCATCGCCGCCGCTGCGAATTTTGAACAAAAGATTGCACGTCATGCCCCCGCTTGCGTGGCCTTTCTCGGCAAGGCGGCATACTGCGGACTATCCGGCCAGCGGGACGTCAACTGGGGACTGCAACCCCGGCGCCTGGCAAATTCCGCGGTGTGGGTCCTGCCCAATCCCAGCGGGCGCAACCGGGCTTTTTCCCTCGATCAGTTGGTGAGCGCCTATCGGCAGCTTCGTCTGACCGTCGGTACCGACCGGTAGGAAATACGCCTGCCAACCTTTCGATTCGGGCCAAGTAAAGGCACAATGCGCGTCCTTTTTTGGCTAGCAGGCCTCGAAATGATCAAGACGCCGTATTACCTCATCGACAAGCAGAAGCTGCTGGTCAACCTGCAGAAGATCGCCTACGTGCGCGAGCAGTCCGGAGCCAAGGCGCTGCTGGCGCTCAAGTGCTTCGCCACCTGGTCGGTGTTCGACCTGATGCAGCAATACATGGACGGTACGACGTCGTCGTCGCTCTACGAGCTCAAGCTCGGCCGCCAGAAGTTCGTCGGCGAAACCCATGCCTACAGCGTAGCCTGGGCCGATGACGAGATCGGCGAGATGCTCGAGAACTGCGACAAGATCATCTTCAACTCCATCGGCCAACTGCAGCGTTTTGCCGAAGCGTCCACGGGCAAGGTCCGCGGCCTGCGGGTCAACCCCCAGGTGAGCAGCTCCGACTACCTGCTGGCCGACCCGGCACGGCCGTTCAGCCGCCTGGGCGAGTGGGACCCGGCGAAGATCGAACAGGTCATCGGGCAGATCTCCGGCTTCATGTTCCACAACAACTGCGAGAACGGCGACTTCGGCCTGTTCGACCAGATGCTGGCGACCATCGAGGAACGCTTCGGCCACCTGCTGCACAAGGTCGAGTGGGTCAGCCTTGGCGGCGGCATCCATTTCACCGGTGAAGGCTATGCCCTGGATGCGTTCTGCGCACGCCTCAAGGCGTTCTCGCAGAAGTACGGCGTACAGGTCTACCTGGAACCGGGCGAAGCGGCGATCACCCAGAGCGCCTCGCTGGAAGTCACCGTGCTCGATACCCTGTACAACGGCAAGAACCTGGCGGTGGTGGACAGTTCCATCGAAGCCCACATGCTCGACCTGCTGATCTACCGCCTGGACGCCAAGATGGCGCCGAGCAACGGCGACCACACCTACATGGTGTGCGGCAAGTCCTGTCTGGCCGGAGACATTTTCGGCGAGTACCCCTTCGATCGTCCGCTGTCCATCGGCGATCGGCTGTCGTTCGTTGACGCGGCAGGCTACACCATGGTCAAGAAAAACTGGTTCAACGGTTTGAAGATGCCGTCCATCGTAGTGAAACAACTCGACGGTACTGTCGAGGTCGTTCGTGAGTTCGGTTACGAAGACTACCTGTCCAGCCTCTCGTAAGCTGGCGGATTGAGGAGAAATGAAAAAATTGAAGAAGAACGTACTTATCATTGGTGCAGGAGGTGTCGCCAAGGTGGTGGCCCACAAGTGCGCGCAGCACAACGACGAACTCGGTCGTATTGCTATCGCGTCGCGCAACATCTCCAAATGCCAGGCCATCATCGACAGCGTCAAGGCCAAGGGCAGCCTCAAACAGCCCGCTGATATCCAGGCCTTCGCGCTGAACGCCCTGGATATCGAAGCGACCAAGGCGCTGATCCGCGAAACCGGATCGCAGATCGTCATCAACGTCGGCTCCGCGTTCCTCAACATGTCGGTACTGCGTGCCTGTATCGACACCGGCGTGGCGTATCTCGACACCGCCATCCACGAAGAACCGGGCAAGGTCTGTGAAACACCGCCCTGGTACGGCAACTACGAGTGGAAACACCTCGAAGAATGCCAGCAGAAGAACATTACCGCCATCCTTGGCGTGGGCTTCGACCCGGGTGTGGTCAACGCCTATGCGGCACTGGCGCAGCAACAGTATTTCGACCGCATTGACTCGATCGATATTCTCGACGTCAACGCCGGTTCCCATGGCAAATACTTCGCCACCAACTTCGATCCCGAGATCAATTTCCGCGAATTCACCGGACAGGTGTGGAGCTGGCAGGACAGCCAGTGGACCAGCAACACCATGTTCGAAGTCAAGCGCACCGACGACCTGCCGGTGGTCGGTTCGCAGAACCTGTACCTGACCGGTCACGATGAAGTGCACTCGCTGTCGAAGAACCTCGACGTGCCCAACGTGCGTTTCTGGATGAGCTTCGGCGAGCACTACATCAACGTCTTCACCGTGCTGAGGAACCTCGGCCTGCTGTCCGAAAAACCGGTGCGCACCGCCGAGGGCCTGGAAGTCGTGCCGCTCAAGGTGGTCAAGGCCGTGCTGCCGGATCCGTCCTCGCTGGCGCCTGGCTACACCGGCAAGACCTGCATCGGCGACCTGGTCAAGGGCAGCAAGGATGGCCAGCCACGCGAGCTGTTCATCTACAACGTGGCCGACCATGAGGAAGCCTACGTCGAGACCGACAGCCAGGGCATCTCCTACACCGCCGGTGTACCGCCCGTGGCCGCGGCCCTGCTGGTCGCCCGTGGCGAGTGGGACGTGCAGCGCATGGCCAACGTCGAGGAGCTGCCAGCCGAGCCGTTCCTCAAGGCACTGGATGCCATGGGCCTGCCCACTCGTATCAAGGACGAGCATGGCGACCGCGCGTGGGATGCTATCGCCTGATAGCGCCGCCAATGCCCGGTTGAACAAAAACGCCCCGACCTGCAAGGTTCGGGGCGTTTTTTATTGCCGGTCGATGCTGAGGCTCAAGTCACTTCAGGCACATCCGTCACCTGGCCCGTGCCCTGGAAATCGGCAATCTGCTGCCACATCGCCACGGGATTGGAGTACATCGGGAAGTGCCCGCACTGCGCGATGGGCGCCAGCCGCACGCCTTGGGCCTGGATAGACGCGAGATAGGACAGCGAGGCGTTCTGCTCGCCGTACATGAACATCCGCGGGCACTCCAGACCGAGAAACTTGCCCATCAGGTCGGCGTTATCGGAAAGGTCGACCATCGATTCGAAGATGCCACGCACCGCCCCGGCCCGCACCTTGTGGCGCAGGCTCGCCGAATACAACGCACTGGCATAGGCCGGCGCCTGCCGGGCGCGTTCGATGAAGGCGGTGAAAAACACCTCGGGATCATCCGCCGGATAATCCACGATCTGCCGGCTGAGAAAGCAGTCTTCCGGGGCGATATTGCCCTCGATATCGACAAAGCTGAGTACCCGCCCGGGGAACTGATGGGCCAGCATCAGCGCGGTCAGCCCGCCCATGGAGTGGCCGACCAGATGGAAACGCTCCATGCCGAAATGCTCCAGTACCTGCAACGCCGTCTGCCGCAGGAAGGGAATGGAAATCCGCGACAGGTCGCTGCACTGGCTCTCGCCGCACCCCGGCGCGTCATAAGCGACAAACGGGTGACCGGCGAATGCGGGCTGCAGCACGATGTCGGCGTAGTCTTCCTTGGTCGAGCCGAAACCATGCAGGAAGACGATGGGCGCCAGGCTGCCTTCACGAGAAATGGCGGCGATGCTCAACTGGACACCCTCCACCGTCAGGGGCAGTCGGGCATGAGTGAAGGTTTCGGCTGAAGACACGTGAACAGCTCCTTGAACGAAAAGATCGGCGACGGCACAGACGGCAATGTCAGGGAGATCGGGGCGGGTGTAAATAACGGATTCGGTAAGGCCTCCATACGCCAAACCTATCATTGCCGGGCACGGCCCGCTCAGCCCCCGGCCCGGTAGCGCGCAACCACCTCCTCCACCACTGGATTGGGCCGATCGGCATTCCAGGCCAGCGCCGTGGTGACCACTTGCAGCTTCTGGCTCAGCGGTCGAAACACGACATTGTCCGGGGCGAGTTTCTTCAGTGCCGCCGGCACCAGGGCGATGCCCTGGCCGTAGCTGACAAAGGCGATCTGCGAAGCCACCGAACGCACCTCATGCAGCACCCTCGGGGAGAAGCCGCTGGCCCGGCAGGTGGCGATCAGGTTGTCGAAATACACCGGGCTGACCTTGCGGGAAAACATCACCAGGGGCTCGTTGGCCAGGCTCGACAGGCTGATGCGCGACCGCGCGGCCAGCGGATGATCAGCAGGCAGCGCCACCACCAGGCGATCCTCGGTCAACGGCAAGGACTGGATCGACGCTCCGAGATCACCGTCCAGGCGGGCAAAGGCCAGGTCGATATCCCCGGCCTCCAGAGCCGGGACCGCTTCAACACTGTCGATTTCCCGCACGGAGACCGTGAGGTGCGGGTAGCAACTCTTCAGTTGTTCGATCAGGCCGGGCAGCACGTCGAACATGGCCGTCGAAATCGCCCCGATGGTGAGCATGCCCGACTGTCCTGCCACCGCTTCCTCCACGGCCAGCTCCAGGCGCTCCAGTTGCTCGGCGAACTTGCGCACTGCCGGCAGGATCGCGGCACCGACCGGGGTCAGCTTCGCGCCGCGTCGCGAACGCTCGAAGAGCGTGACCTTGAGGGCCTGCTCCAGCACCTGGATCTGCTCGCTGAGCGGCGGCTGGGACATCCCCAGGCGCTTGGCGGCTCGGCCGAAATTCTGCTCCTCGGCCACCGCCAGGAACAACCAGAGATGACGAATCAGACGGAAATTGATCATGACTTATCCATAGGTTCAGCGTATCCAACGCTTCTGTGATTCGTAATATACCTATGGAACTGCCTCACCGACACTGGATGCCTCCTTCACCCCAGGGGTTCTCCGATGATTGACAACAACATGACCGGCCAGCGCTTTCTCGAGCGCCTGGCCGCGCTGGACACCAACACCGTGTCCGATGCCCTCGACTTCCTCGGCCTGCCCGGCGCCACAGTGGGGCTGCGGCCCTTGTGGAACTGTCCGAAAATCGTCGGCCGCGCCAGCACCGTGCTGCTCGCACCGAAGACCGACAACAGCCGTACCGCGCACCTGATCACGCCGGTGGTCGAGCAGATCCACAGCAATGATCGCGTACTGGTGATTGCCGGCGGTCTCGAAGGCATTTCCTGCTGGGGCGACATCCTCGCCAATGCCGCCGTCGCCAAGCAGTTGCGTGGCACGGTGATCGACGGTTGCAGTCGTGATATCGACGGTAGCGAAGCGATCGGCTACCCGGTCTACGGCCGTGGCGTGACCATGATCAGTGCGCGCAATCGCGTAGTACAGATCGCTGCCGCCGTGACCATCGACGTGGCCGGCGTCGCTGTCAGCGAGGACGACTATGTCATCGCCGACCGCTGCGGCACGGTGTTCGTATCGGCCGCGCAGATCGAGGAAGTGCTCGAGCTGGGCGAGCGTATTGCCCGTCGCCAGGACGGCATGGTCGAGGCGGTCCGCAGCGGCCGTTCGGTGGCCGAGGTGATGCATGACAACCAGTTCGAAGCCATCTACGTGGAGCACGCCCGATGAACCGTGAAGACCAGGCCCTGGTGGCCCTGTTCGCTGGCCTGGATACTCCGGGCATCTCCGATGCCATGGACAAGCTCGGCCTGCCCGGCCAATGCCTGGGCATCGCGCCCCTGGACAACTACACCCAGGTCATCGTCGGCCCCGCGTTCACCGTGCAGTACGTCGCCGCGAGCGTACCGCCGGGTACCGTGGGTGACTTTATCGAGGACGTGGCGGCGGGTGACATCGTCGTCATCGACAATGGCGGGCGCACCGACTGCACCGTCTGGGGCGACATCATGACCCAGTACGCCGGCACACGCGGAATCACCGGCACCGTCATCGACGGCGTCTGCCGCGACGTCAACAAGGCACTCGGCGACGGCTACCCGATCTTCAGCCAGGGCCGCTTCATGCGCACCGGCAAGGACCGGGTGCAAGTGCAGTCGGTGAACCAGCCGGTGTCCATCGGCAGCGCGCGGGTCTGTGACCGCGACATCGTCGTCGCCGATGCCAATGGCGTGGTGGTCGTACCACGGGCCCGTGCGGCCGAAGTGGCCGCCTGTGCCCGCCGGATCGAAACGGTCGAAGCCGAGATCCGCAGCCTGATCGCCCAGGGCAAGACCCTCAAGGAAGCCCGCACGGTATTGGGTTACCACAACCTGCAGAGGAAAGCATGAGCACTGACATCCAACGCCTGAACGCGCGCCTGGCCAGCGCGCAACCTTCAGCCACCTATCGGATCATCGACCGGGTCGCGGAACGCCGGGCACAAGGGGCGACGATCATTTCCCTGTGCGCGGGCGAACCCGACTTCGATACCCCCGCGCATATCCGCGCTGCAGCCATCGACGCCATCGAGCACGGCCATACCCGCTACACCCAGGTCGCCGGTGTCCGTGCGCTGCGCGAAGCGGTGGCCGCCAAATTCCGCCGCGAGAACGGCCTGGACGTCAGCTGGCAGGACACACTGGTGTGCAACGGCGGCAAGCAGGTGATCTACAACGCCCTGGCCGCGACCCTCAACGAGGGCGACCAGGTCATCGTGCCGGCACCGTACTGGGTCAGTTACCCGGAGATGGTGCAACTGTGCGGCGGCGAAAGCACCATCGTCACCTGCGCCGCCGACAGCGGCTTCAAGCTGACCGCGGCCGCCCTGGCAGCAGCGATCACGCCACGGACCCGCTGGCTGATCCTCAATTCACCCTGCAATCCCACGGGAGCGGTGTACAACCGCAATGAACTGCGCGCCCTGGCCGATGTGTTGCTGGACCATCCGCAGGTGCTGGTCCTGGCCGACGATATCTATGAACACCTGATCTTCGACGACCAGCCCTTCCATACCCTGGCCCAGGTGGAGCCACGCCTGCAACCGCGTACCCTGACCATGAACGGGGTCTCCAAGGCCTATGCCATGACCGGCTGGCGCATCGGTTTTGCCACGGGGCCGCGCTGGTTGCTGGAAGCCATGGAAAAGCTGCAGGGGCAACAGACCTCGGGCGCGAGCTCGATCTCACAGCAGGCGGCGATTGCCGCCTTGGTTGGCCCCAGGGACTTCATCCTGGAAAGCCGGGCGGTGTTCCAGCGTCGCCGGGACCTGATGGTGGCGCTGCTGAACGAGATACCGGGACTGCAATGCGTGAGTCCGGCGGGAGCCTTCTATGCCTTCGCCTGTTGCGCCGGCCTGATCGGTCGTACCTCCGCGGGCGGACGGGTGCTGCACAGCGACGAGGATGTCGCCCACGCCCTGCTGGACGAAGCGGATGTGGCCGTGGTGCACGGCAGCGCGTTCGGACTGGGTCCCTACATTCGCATCGCCTATGCACTGGATGACGCCTCCCTGCGCCAGGCCTGCGAAGCCATCCAGCGGTTTTGCCGCGCACTGCGCTGATCCAGCCTTTGCACCGAAGCCGGGCCATCGCCGGGCTTCGGCATTTAACTCGTCAAATTGATTACACCATATTACTAATGATGTTCTTTAACCCCTATTTATCCGCAGCCGACAACACAATAGATTGACTCCACTGCCTGCCCATCATGCCGATGGCCAGCCCACTGGAGAGTTGTCATGCCTTTTGTCAGCGTACGCATCACCCGCGACGGCGTTACCACTGAGCAGAAAGCCCAGGTCATCGCCGAAATCACCGAAACCCTGGAACGGGTCCTCAACAAACGCCCGGACCTGACCCATATCGTGATCGAGGAAGTCGATACCGATAACTGGGGCTACGCCGGTATCACCACCACCCAGTACCGCAAGCAACTGGCGGAAAATCCGTCATGAGCGCCCCCGTCAGAATCGAATTCATCTCCGACGTGGTCTGCCCCTGGTGCGCCCTGGGCGTGACGGCCCTGGAGCAGGCGATCGCCAACCTCGCCGGTGAAATCCCGGTGGAGCTGACTTTCAAACCCTTCGAACTGAACCCGGACATGCCGGCCGAAGGCGAGCACGCCGTGCAACACATGATGCGCAAGTACGGACGCAGCGCCGAGGAAGTGGTTGCCGGCAAGCAGATGTTGATGACCCGTGGCGAAGCCATCGGTTTTCACTTCGACCTGGAAAAACGCAGCCACTTCTACAACACCTTCGATGCCCACCGCCTGTTGCTCTGGGCCTTGCAGCAAGGGCGGCAGATCGAACTGAAGCGAGCCTTGTTGCGTGCCTACTTCAGCGAGGGCCAGAACCCGAGCGACCGCGAGACCCTGGTGCGCCTGGCAACCGAAGCGGGACTGGATGCCACGGCGACCCGTGAAGTCCTGGCCTCGGCTGCCTTCGCCGACGAGGTCCGCGAACTCGAAGGGTTCTATCGCCAACGCGGCATCAACTCGGTGCCGGCGATGATTCTCAACGAGCGCCACCTGGTCTCCGGTTCGCAATCGATCGCTTACTACGAACAGATGCTGCGGGAAATCTCCTCCGCCGCGGCCTGATTGATCACGCTTTACCCCACTTACCACCTATAGAGGTTTTTATCATGAGCAATGCAAAAAAAGTCGTCGTGATTACCGGCGCGTCCCAAGGTATCGGTGCCGCCGTGGTCAAGGCCTTCCGTGACCTGGACTACCGGGTGGTCGCCACTTCCCGCTCGATCCAGCCGTCCAGCGATCCGGACATCCTCGCCATCGCCGGCGACATCGCCGACCCGGCCACCGCCCAGCGCGTGATCCGTGAAGGCGTGGCACGTTTCGGTCGTATCGACAGCCTGATCAACAACGCCGGGATCTTTATCGCCAAGCCGTTCACCGGCTACACCCACGAAGACTATGTCAACGTACTGGCGGTCAACCTCAATGGCTTCTTCTACATCACCCAGTTGGCGATCAACGAGATGGAGAAACACGGCAGCGGCCATATCGTCAACATCACCACCAGCCTGGTGGACCACGCCATCGACGGCGTGCCGTCGGTCCTCGCTTCGCTGACCAAGGGCGGCCTCAACTCGGCGACCAAATCCCTGGCGATCGAGTACGCCAAGCGCGGAATCCGGGTCAATGCGGTCAGCCCCGGCATCATCAAGACGCCGATGCACGGCGAGGAAACCCACGCCGCGCTGGGGCAGTTGCACCCGATGGGGCATATGGGCGAAGTCAGGGATATCGCCCAGGCGATCGTCTACCTGGAATCGGCCGCCTTTGTCACCGGCGAGATCCTCCACGTGGACGGCGGCCAGAGCGCCGGTCACTAAGTCCTTCGGTTGCATGCAAACGCCCCGGCCCTTGAAGTCCGGGGCGTTTTTCATTAAGCGAGGGTCAACCCGTGGCCTCCCGCCGAGAGACAGTGTGTCGCCCAAAAGACGCCAATCGGATAAATGCCCGTGTCTATACTGGCGCCCCCGTGCAACCTCAGGTATTCCTGCAATAATCCAGTTCGAAATGCCCAGGTGCCCAGCGAGAGACAGTAATGGAACGCATCGATGCTTCATTTCCGGATATCGCCGCCTTTGTCGGCGTCGCCCAGACCGGCAGTTTCACCCGAGCGGCGGAAAACCTTTCGACCAGCAAATCCAATGTCGGCAAGGCCGTCCAGCGCCTGGAGGCCCGGCTCGGTACCAAGCTGTTCCAGCGCACCACCCGCGCCGTACGCCTGACCGAGGACGGTGAAACCTACCTGGCCGCCGCCATCGCCGCCCTCGACGGACTGCGCGATGCCGCACAGGCGCTGGCGGCCCGCAAGGAAGAGCCCATCGGTCGGGTACGGCTGGACATTCCATCGGGTTTTCGCCAGTTGTTCCTGCCGACCATCTCCGAACTGCGTCAACGCTATCCGCAGGTGACCCTGGAATTGTCCATGACCGACCGCATGTCCGATGCCGTCGGCGAAGGCTGGGATATCGTCGTCAGGGCCGGCGAGTTGCCGCAGGACAGCGAAATGACCGTGCGCAAGTTGTGCAATATCACCCTCAGTCTCTACGCCGCCCCCGACTACCTGGCGCGCCACACACCGATAGAGTCCATCGCCGACCTGGTCAATCATGACGCGGTGATCTTTCGCGGCTTCACCGGTCGACTGCGGCCCTGGTCGATTAGCGAAAACGGTCATGTCAGAGAGTTCATGCCCACCCCGGTACTGGTGGTTTCCGATGGCCAGGGCGTGATTGACTCCGCCGTTGTCGGACTCGGTATCGCGCAGCTCTACGACAAGGTGGCCCAGCCCTACGTGGATTGCGGCAGGCTTGTGCGAGTACTGCCGGCAGCGGATTCACCCGGCCCGCCCGTCCATGCGTTGATTCCCCTGGGCCACCGGATGCCGGCGAAAAACCGCGCGGTGCTCAACTACCTGGCGGACCGCCTGCGTTAGCTCTCCTCTTCGCCTCGGTAGAAAACCGCCCAATAAAAAAGGCCGCACAAGCGGCCTTTCTCGACAGCGCCATCAACCTCAGGCCGACTTGCGCTCTTCATGCAGTGCAACGATTTCGGCTTCATCCTTCAAGGCTTTCTGTACCGAGGCACGGGCATCGATGCGCGCCTTGTAGGCCATCAGGTTTTTCAGATGGGTGATCGGCGCACCGGAACGCTCATGCCACCAGGTACCGAACACATAGGCATCGGCCACGGTGAAGGTGTCGCCGGTCAGGTAGGCGCGGCCGTCGGCCAGGCGGGCATCGAGCACACCGTAGGCGCTGACCAGCTTGTCCCGGGTCCACTGGGCGCCGTCCACGGTCAGCAGTTTGCGCATCAGGGGGATATGTTTCTGGGCGATTTCCGTCGCCAGGAAGTTCAGCAACTGATCGAACTTGGCGCGCTCCAGGGTGCCACTCGCCGGGGTGAGCTGCGACTCGGGAAACTGGTCGGCCAGGTAGGAGGAGATAATCACCGTTTCAGACAGTTGATCGTTCTGGCCATTGTCGAGCACCAGGACCGGTACGTAGCCCAGTGGGTTGACCTGATTGAAGTCATCACCGTTGGAGGTGCTCTTGCCGAACACATCGTAGTGGATCAACTCGGGGCTCAGGCCCAGTTCGTTGGCAATGATCTGGACGGTCTGGGAACAGGTCTGATTGGCGATGTAGAGTTTGTGCATGATGGCTGTACCTGAGGTTGATTGAGTGATTCGTTCCCGGCTCGGGCCCGATGGATAAAGTGTGTGCTTGTGGACTTTGTGGATAAACAATCAGAAAGGAGATGCTCTGTAGATCAGCGGGAGACAATCAGGCCGTATCACTGATCGCCTCATCGGCAACCGCACGATCCTTGCTCAACAGACCCAGTACCACAGCAGCGGCGGCCAGGGTGATCAGGGTCAGGATGTGCAGCAGATACTGGAACGCCGCCGCATAGCCGGCGACCAGGCGCTCGTTGGCCAGCCCCGGCACTGTGTTGATCGCATGGGCCATGTCGCCCGTGGTGACACGGTGCGCGGTTTCGGCAATCAGCACAGCATCGGCACTGCCGGCAACCACCTGCAAGGCGTCGGAGAGGTGGCTGTGCAACAGCGACGCCAGCATCGCCGCCACGCTGGCCAGGGCAATGCCCTCGCCCGCCACTCGTACGGTGTTGAAGATCCCGGCGGCCATGCCGGCGCGCTCTTTCGGCACGACGCTGACCGACAGGCCATCCATCAGGCCCCAGGGCAGGCCGGCACCGATTCCGATCAACAGCATCGGGGCTACCAGGCCGGATTTCGGTTCGCCGACGTTGTACAGGCTCAGCCAGTGCAACCCTACGGCAGCAATGAGAAAGCCCACCCCCGAGAGGATCCCCGCCGAAACAAAACGGGTCAGCGAAGCGGCCAGCATCGGCACCACCAGCATCGGCGCGGACAGCGCCAACAGCAGCAGGCCGGCGTCAATTTCACTCAATCCTTCGACGCCGATAAAGCGCAACGGCAACATGACCACCAGGACGATGTAGCAGTAGCAGGTGCCGATGGGCAGCATCTGCACGCCGACGAAGCGCGGGAAACGCAACAGTGTCAGGTCCAGCATCGGCCGCTTGACGCGCATTTCGATCATCACGAAAGCCACCAGCAAGAGCGCCGACGCCGCCAGCAGGCCGACCACCAGCGGGCTACCCCAGCCGCTGTCAGGCGCCTGGATCACGCCAAAGGTGAACAGGGCCAGCACCGCGCTGAAGGTGACAGTGCCTGGCCAGTCCAGACCCATGGCATCCGGGTCGCGGGTTTCGCGCATGCGCGGCAGGCCGAAGACCATGGCGATCACCCCGATCACGGCCGTGAAGACAAAGATCGCCCGCCAACTGAACGCTTCGATCAGTACACCGGCCACCAGGGGACCAAACGCCAGGCCGATGCCGAAGGTGGTGCCGAGCATACTGAACGCACGAGTCCGCGCATGCCCCTCGAACTCTTGCGCCAGGGCGGCCGAACCGCTGGCCAGCGCCGCCGCACCGGCAACGCCCTGGACGGCCCGCAGGACATCCAGCCAGAACACCGAAGGTGCCAGGCTCTGCGCCACGGAAGCGGCGGTGAACAACAGCATGCCGAGGGTGAACAGGCGCTTGCGCCCGTAGACATCGGCCAGCGCGCCGGCCGCCATCAGCAAGCTGCCGAAAGACAACATGAAGGCGTTGGTGATCCAGGTCAGCGCCACCGGACTGCCGCCCAGGTCGCGACCGATGGCGGGCGTGGCAACGGCCCCGCCGGTAAAACTCAGGGGCAATACCAGGGCGGAAAGACAGATGGCTGCAAGAATGAACAGCTTGTCCCTCGACGGAGTATCGCGGTCGATTGAGGTCATGATTTCACCGTTAGTGGGATGGAAAGTGGCGTGGGCAGCTTTTGAAGATCGCGCTACCCACTGGAATCAATTTTGCGAAAGCGTCGTGCCGGCACGGGCCGCAGCGGCATCGTCCCAACCGCCGCCCAGGGCACGAATCAGGTTGACCGTCGCGGCCGCCTGGACGCCTTCCAGTTGCACCGCCGCGCGGCGTGACTGCAAAGCCACGCGCTCGGCATCGATCACCGCGAAATAGCTGGCATCGCCTTCGGTGTACCGGGCGCGGGCCAATCCGGCAGCGCGCCGGGACGCTTCCACCGCCTGCGCCTGGGTCAAGGTCTGGTCTGCCAGCACCCTCAGGTCGGAGAGGTTGTCTTCCACTTCGCGGAACGCCACCAGCACCTGTTGGCGGTAGTTGGCAACGTCCTCCTCGTAGACCGCGCGGGCATTGGCCAGATTGCCCTTGCGCAGGCCGCCATCGAAGATCGGCAGGTTGAGCGCCGTCCCGGCCAAGGGTCCGAGGAGGAAGGTACGGCTGCTCCACTTGAACAGGTTGCTCAGCGAACCCGACTCGAACCCCGCCGAACCGGTCAGGGTCAGCGACGGAAAGAACGCCGCTTTCGCCACGCCGATCCGGGCATTGGCCGCGGCCATGGCACGTTCGGCCGCGGCGATATCCGGACGTCGTTCCAGCAGCGACGACGGCAGGCCGGCGGGAATCCGCAGGTTCACCGGTTGCAGCGGGTTGGCGGCCATGGAGAACTCCGCCGGGGTCTTGCCCAGGAGTACCGCGAGGCTGTGCTCCGAGGCCGCGCGAAGGCGCTGCACGGTCATTCCATCGGTACGCGCCGTCGCCAGTTCGGACTCGGCCCGGGCGACATCCAGGTCGGCGATATCACCCGTCACATAGCGCTGTTGCACCATCTTCAGGGCCTGCTCGCGCAACTCGATCCCACGGCGATAAACCTCGGCTTGCGCGTCCAGTTCACGCAATGCGAAATAGTTCTGCGCGACGTCCGCCTGCAGCGCCAGCAACACCGAATGGAACAGGGCCTCGCTGCGCTGGGCGTCCGCATCGGCGGCATCCACTGTCGACGCGACACGGCCGAACATGTCAACCTCGTAAGACACCCCGGCCTGGGCGCGCCACATCGTCTGGCTGGCGCCCTGGCCACTGTCCGACTGGAACTGCGAGGCCGGCGAGACCTTCTCCCGGGTCGGGCCGAAACCCGCGTCCAGGGTCGGGAACAGCGCAGAACGGGCCGACTGCTTCAACGCCCGCGCCTCCTTCAAGCGGGCCGCCGCCGCCGCCAGGTTCTGGTTGGCATCGAGGGCCTGGCTTTCGAGCTGGTTGAGCGCGGTGTCGTCGAACACCCGCCACCACTCGCCCCGTGAAATGGCTTCCGCCGGCTCGGCGGCTTTCCAGCTTCCGGCTTCAGCGGGCTTTAAAAGCGGCGGGGTCTTTTCCTCCTTGTACGCCGGCGGCATCGACACCTGCGGCTTGAGGTACGTGGGAGCCAGCGAGCAACCCGCCGTCGCCAGCAGGGTCGCCAGCCACACAGTCCCGAAAAACACGCGATTCAGCGCAAATACTTTCATGTCGTTCTCCTTGCGGCTCTTACGCGATTTCAGGCGCGTGAACCGAAGACCGGGTGGGAGGGATAATCTGATCCGAATGCTCATGGCCGGCGAGATCAGCGCCCAGGTGCGGGTGCTTGCCATGCTTGTCCACCAGGTGCTCGACACCCGACAGCTTGCGCAGCAGCACGTAAAACACCGGTGTCAGCAGCAGGCCGAACAAGGTCACGCCGAGCATGCCGAAGAACACCGCGACGCCCATGGCCTGACGCATTTCCGAACCCGCGCCGGTGGAGAACACGAGGGGCACCACGCCCATGATGAAAGCGATGGAGGTCATCAGGATCGGGCGCAGACGCAGGCGACTGGCTTCCACCGCTGCTTGCACAATGGTGCGACCTTGCATTTCCAGCTCACGGGCAAACTCGACAATCAGGATGGCGTTCTTCGCCGACAGCCCCACCAGTACCATCAAGCCAATCTGGGTGAAGATGTTGTTGTCGCCATTGGTCAGCCAGACGCCGACCAGTGCGGATAGGATGCTCATCGGCACGATCAGAATGATCGCCAGTGGCAGGGTCAGGCTTTCATACAGCGCCGCCAGTACCAGGAACACCAGCAACACGCTGATCGGGAATACCCATAGCGCCGCGTTACCCGCCAATTCCTGTTGGTAGGTCAGGTCAGTCCACTCGTACCTGATACCGCGTGGGAACACTTCCTTCGCAATACGATCAACCGCCGCTTGCGCCTGACCGGATGAATAGCCCGGTGCTGGCCCGCCGTTGATATCGGCTGCGGTGTAGCCGTTGTAGCGCACGACCATTTCCGGACCGTAGGTGGTACTGACCTTGATCAGCGACGACAACGGCACCATCTCGCCTTTGTCGTTACGGGTTTTCAGCAGGCCGATGTTGTCAGCAGTGGCCCGGAACGGTGCATCAGCCTGAGCTCGCACTTGATACACACGACCAAAGGCGTTGAAGTCGTTCACGTACATCGAGCCCAGGTAGATCTGCAGGGTGTCGAACACATCGGTCACCGACACACCCAACTGCTTGGCCTTGACCCGATCCAGGTCGACGTTGAGTTGCGGCATGTTGATCTGGAACGTGGAGAACGCCGGGCCCAGTTCCGGCGCCTTGGCTGCGGCGGCCAGGAAATCCTGGGTCGCCTTGTTCAATGCCTCGTAACCCAGGGCGCCACGGTCTTCGATCTGCAGCTTGAAGCCGCCGACGGTGCCCAGGCCGGCCACCGGCGGTGGTGGGAATACCGCGATGGCGGCGCCCTTGATCCCGGCATACCGGGCATTCAACTGCGCCACGATGGCCGCGGCGGATTCAGCCTTGGAACGGTACTTGGATGGTTCGAGCACCGGGAATACCAGCGCGCTGCTGGGCGAATTGGCCAGGCTGACCGACAACCCCGGGAACTGCGGCAGGTTCTTGACCCCGGGAATGGCCAGGGCAATGTCGCCCATTTCCCGTACGACTTGCTCGGTGCGGTCCAGGGTGGCGCCGCTGGGCAGTTGTGCAATGGCGACCACATAGTCCTTGTCCTGCGCCGGTACGAAACCACCGGGCACGATCTTGCCCATCCAGACCGCGCCGCCCAGCAGGATGGCGTAGATCACCAGCATCGCCAGCTTGCGGTTGACCACGAGGCCCACGCCATGGCCATAGCGTTGCGAACCCCGGTTGAAGACCCGGTTGAACGCGTTGAAGAAACGCCCGAACAGAGCGTCCATGATTCGTGTCAGGCGGTCTTTCGGCTCGTCATGCCCCTTGAGCAGGATGGCCGAGAGTGCGGGCGACAGGGTCAGCGAGTTGAACGCCGAGATCACCGTCGAGATGGCGATGGTCATCGCGAACTGCTGGTAGAACTGCCCGGTCAGGCCCGACATGAACGCCAGCGGCACGAACACTGCCACCAGCGTCAAGGCGATGGCAATGATCGGCCCACTGACTTCCTGCATGGCTTTATAGGTCGCCTCCCGTGGCGAGAGACCGTCGGCAATGTTGCGCTCGACGTTCTCCACCACGACGATGGCATCGTCCACCACTATGCCGATGGCCAGGACCATGCCGAACAGCGACAGGGCGTTGATGGTGTAACCAAAGCCCAGCAACAGGGCAAAGGTGCCGATGATCGACACCGGCACCGCCAGCAAGGGAATCAGCGAGGCGCGCCAGGTCTGCAGGAACACGATGACCACCAGTACCACCAGGGCGATGGCTTCGAGCAGGGTCTGGATCACCGCGTGAATGCTGTCACGGACGAACTGGGTCGGATCGTACTTGATGCCGTAGTCGACACCGTCCGGCATGTCCTGCTTGATCTCCTGCATGACCTTGCGCACGTCATCGGAAATCTGCAGCGAGTTGGCATTGGGCTGCTGGAAGATGATCATCTGCACGGCCGGCTTGTTGTCCAGCATGGCCCGCAGGGTGTACTCGGAAGCCGCCATCTCGACCCGCGCGACGTCGGACAGGTGAGTCACCGCCCCGCCAGCGGCCTTGAGGATGATGTCGCGGAATTCCTGCTCGGTCTTCAAACGGCCCTGGGCGTTGACGCTCAGTTGCATCGGCACGTTGGTCAGCATCGGCGCACCACCGACGATACCGGCCGCGACTTGCACGTTCTGCTCGCGGATGGCGTTGACCACATCGGTGGCGGTCAGGTTCAGGCGCGCCACTTTCTGCGGATCGAGCCAGATGCGCATCGAGTAGTCACCGGCGCCCCACATCACCACTTCACCCACGCCGGGAATCCGCGCCAGGCGGTCCTTGACGTTGATCAGGGCGTAGTTGCGCAGGTAGGTCAGGTCGTAGCGCTGGTTGGGCGAAGTGATGCTCACGCCCATGGTCAGGGTCGGCGACGACTTGATCGTGGTCACGCCCAGGCGCTGCACATCCGGCGGCAGGCGCGGCAAGGCCTGGGCCACGCGGTTCTGCACGAACTGCTGGGCCTTGTCCGGGTCGGTGCCGAGCTTGAAGGTCACGGTGGTGGTCAACTTGCCGTCGCTGTTGGCCAGCGATTGCATGTAGAGCATGTCTTCGACGCCGTTGATCTGCTCTTCAATCGGCGACGCCACGGTTTCGGCGATGACCTTGGGGTTGGCGCCCGGGTACTCGGCGCGCACCACCACCGAGGGCGGCACCACTTCCGGGTATTCGGCGGTGGGCAGTTTGGTCAGGGCAATCAGCCCCGCCAGGACCACCAGCACCGACAGCACGCCGGCGAAGATCGGCCGGTCGATAAAGAACTTGGAGATATTCATGATGATGTTCTCGCGTTAAGCCGCAGGCTTCGCAGCACGGCTGATGTTCGCCATGTCAACGCTGGTGGCGTGGACACTGTCGTTCGGACGCACACGCTGCACACCGCTGACGATCACCCGATCACCGGCTTTCAGGCCGGAGGTGATGATGCGCAAGCCTTCATGCAGGTTGCCCAGGGTGACTTCGCGGTACTCGACCTTGTCGCCCTCGCCCACCAGCAGGACGAACTTCTTCGCCTGGTCGGTGCCGATCGCTGAATCGTCCACCAGCACCACATCCGATGGCTGGCCGCCGCCGACCTTGAGGCGTGCATACAGGCCTGGCAGCAGCGCGCCGGTGGCGTTGTCGAAACGGGCGCGCACACGGATGGTTCCGGACTGGGTGTCCAACTGGTTGTCGATGGAGTCGACGACGCCCATGCGCGAAAAACTGTCTTCATTGGCCAGGCCAAGGGACACCGGAGCGGGCTGGGCCGAAGACTGGTTCAGGTAGCGCAGGTAGGTTTGTTCATCGACATCGAACGAGGCATAGATGGGCGACACCGAGACCAGGCTGGTCAATACCGGCGCCGCGGCACCGGTCGAGACCACGTTGCCGACGGTCAGCTCGGCGCGAGACACACGGCCGGAAATGGGCGCGGTGATTTCGGTGTAGGACAGATTGACCCTGGCCGCATCCAGCGCCGCTTTTGCCACCTTGACGTTGGCGCTGGCTTCGCGCGAGGCATTCTGCTTCTCATCGAAATCACGCTTGGAAATGGCGTTCTGATCGATCAGTCGCGCCGCGCGGCCGGCATCGGTGGCCGTGTAGAGCGCACGGGACTCGGCAGCCGCCAACTGTCCCGCGGCGCGGTCCACTTCGGCCAGGTAGGAGCGCGGGTCGATGGTGAACAATGGATCACCCTTGCGGACCAGCGCACCATCCTTGAAATGCACGGCCACCAGGGTCCCGGAAACCAATGGGCGGATGTCCACCTTGCCCACGGCTTCGAGGCGGCCGGAATACGACTGCCACTCGCTGACGGACTTGAAGACCACGGTGGCGACGTCTACTTCGGTCTTGGGCACCCGGGCAACCTCGGCCGCCTGCGCCGTGCTGACCGGGGAAAAATGACCGCCATACTTCACGGCGATCCCGGCAGTGCCGGCCACTAAGAGCGCACTCAACACGACGGAAAGTCGTTTGGGATGGGCGATCATTTCTTTATCTCCTACTCGTTGGATGACGCCGCAGGCGGCTATCGAAAAACTTATTCGCGCTGCTGCAACTTGCTAAAACTTGAAAACCGCTTTTCCGGGCACAAGGAGGCCCTCACCCAGAACTTGAGCTGGGCGGATATAACGTCCACTACGGCGGTATTACTTCACGATGTGTTACTGCAAATAGTCATGCCTTAGAGAGCTATGCCTGTCGATAACGCGTCGATATATGCATCAACAAAACCGACCTCACATAACGCTCGATTCAACTTGTGAACATAATCGGCGTTACTCCCCATGGGCCCCGAAGCTTCGGCAATAAACGGCGCAATCGACTCGATACGCGCATCCGCCTCATACAGCGGGTGATCCGGTTCGGCCACGAACACCAGCGCTGTGACTTGCGTGCCGTCATCCAGTGAGAGCGGCGCCCACAACGGGCGGTAGGCTCCGGTCGGCATCTCGCGTATCCACAACAGCAACAGTTCTTCCTGCGCGACCTGCTCCGTCAACCGGAAGGCAACGCCCTGCGTAGAACCACCCGGCTCCAGGGCAAGCATTCGCCCAGGCGTTTCAACGGTGGCGCGTCCGGCAATGATCCGCATGCAGAAACTTCTGTGCCAACCGTGCAAGGTGGCCGGCTGTTGACCGGCGAAACTCAACAATGGATTCCAGAGCAACGAACCATAACCAAAGATCCACAAGTCGCCGGAAGTTGGCCGGGTCGCCAGCGTGTCCCGCATGGAGCGCTCGATTCGCTCAAGCGTCCACATGATTTCCTTGGGCACCTCACCGAAGTTCTCGAGATAGGCACCGGAGGTGATCTGGTGTTTCGTCAACATCGTCACGGCCTCTGAATCTTCGCTGCCCATGTCTGAATGATGACGGAGCGACGCATCTGGATAAATAACGACAAGTGATACTGTTAGTCGCTGCCGGGGAGACAATCCGCCGACTTTCCCGCATGGATGGCTGAATTATGCGTATCACTGCGGCAGGCATAAATAACGCACCATGCGCTTCAGCGTCGCCATTGAAGCGACAATCAAATTGCCCGCGTATGTATTGATCGAATCAGTAAGCTTCTCGACGACAGGCAAAAAAAAACCACTCTATCGAGTGGCTTCAGTGGGCAATGGCAGGCTGGTTATTGCGAGATGTACTGGTCACTGACATAGGGTGAATAGTCAGGAAGAACGCTTTCGATCTTGCCCTGCTCTTTCAGGAACTCGGCCGTTTGCGCAACCGCCTTGACCGTGCCACCGCCCAGCAGCTGCGCGGATTTCTGCTCGGCGGCATCAGGGAAATGCGAGCCTTGCAGCAGTTCCGGGATATCGGCCGGATTGGCGCCGGTAAAGCGCGCGATGGTCTTGACCTGCTCGGAGTCGGCGGTCCACTCGGCCTTGTGCGCGTTGTAGTCGGCAATTGCCGCCAGGCTGACCTGGGTGAACTTCTTCAGGACTTCCGGATGTTTTTCCGCGAAGTCCTTGCGCGCCACCCAGACTTCGAAGGTCGGCGAACCCCACTGCGAGACTTCACCGGCGTCGGTGAGGATCCTCCCGGTCTTGCGGATTTCACCCAGTGCCGGCGACCAGGTAAAGGCGCCGTCGATATCACCGCGTTTCCAGGCCGCGGTAATTTCCGCCGGAGACAGGTTGACCACCTTCACTTTTCCCGGGTCCAGGTTCCAGTGCTTGAGCGCGCCGAGCAGGCTGTAGTGGGAAGTCGAAACGAAGGGGGTGGCGATGGTCTTGCCGATCAGGTCCTGGGGACTCTTGATACCGCTGCCGTCACGCACCACCAGGGCCTCGGAGCCCTTGATCTGCGAGGTGACGATAAACGCCACCAGTGGGAATTTACGCGAGGCCGCGGCGGCCAATGGACTTGAGCCCAGGTTGCCGATCTGCAGGTCGCCGGAGGCCATGGCCGCAATCACCGCCGGCCCGGCATCGAAGCGGCGCCAGTTGATTTTCTCGCCGATGACCTTGTCGAACGTGCCATCGGCGATGGGCAGCTTGGTGGGATCGATGCCAGTGATATAGCCGATGGTCAAGTCGGCCGCATGGGCACTCAGGGAAATACCGACAACTCCCAGCAGGGTGATCAATTTACGGCTCAGCGATAAGGCATTCATGGGGTGGCGAACCTGCGGACTGAAGGGCGGTGTTCCACTCTTCGGGCATGGGACGCGCCGGCAACAGAGGCGCTGAACGTCCGGGCATCCCCCCTGAGTGGCGTGGTGGAACCAGCTTAAACGTTCTAAATAATATCTTTTAAATACTGTTTTGGACTTAGCTTAGAAAAGGGCGATAGCGGTTCAGCCGAGCCTCCTGACCTCGAACATGAAATCTTCATGAAGAAGCTCGGTTACGCCCTCTGGCGGATTGCTTCCCCGGAAAGTAACACGCAACATTCGAGAATGAGTCTTATTAACAAGAGCCCTTCATGCTTGCCCGGATCACATTCACCTCTGTCCTTTTCCTGCTATCGAGCCCGATAGCATTGGCCGCCGAAACAATCGACGACGCCCCCATCACCCTCGTGCTGGAAAATCATCACTTTACCCCGTCGACCTTCACGGTCCCGGCGGACAAGCGCTTTCGCATCCAGCTCACCAGCCACGACAACTCCGTTGACGAGTTCGAAAGCTACGACATGAAGTTCGAAAAAATCATCGTCCCGGGCGGCACCATCACGGTGTTCACCGGCCCCATGCATCCCGGGACCTACAGCTTCTTTGACGACTACCATCCGGATGACGCCAAGGGCACGGTCACCGTGACGGCGACAGGAGGCCAGGACGATGCTCGCTAGTCTGCTGATCGTATTCCGCGAAGTCCTGGAAGCAGGTCTTATCGTCGGCATCGTGCTGGCCGCGACCCAGGGCATCAGCCACCGGGGACGCTACATCGTCATCGGTATCGGCGCAGGCGTGCTCGGAGCCGGCGTGCTGGCCCTGTTTGCCGGTGCGATCACCGAGTCGCTGTCGGGGTTCGGCGAAGAAATCTTCAACAGTGCGATCCTGCTGGTCGCGGTGGTGATGCTTGGCTGGCACACCTTGTGGATGGCCAGCCACGGACGGGAAATCGCCGCCGAAATGAAAGCGCTGGGGCGCGCCGTGACGCGCGGCGAGTCGTCCCTGCCGGCCATGGCCACCGTGGTCGCTGTGGCCGTGCTGCGCGAAGGCTCGGAGGTAGTGCTGTTCCTCTACGGTATCGCCGCCTCCGGCCAGACATCCGCCCTGTCGATGCTGGCCGGCGGGGTGCTGGGCGTGCTGGCCGGCAGCCTGGTCTCATGGCTGCTCTATCGCGGCCTGGTCATCATCCCGTTGAACAAACTCTTCGACTTCACCAGCGGCTTGATCGCCTTGCTGGCGGCGGGCATGGCCGGGCGCGCGGCCGCGATCCTCGCCGGTGCGGACCTGATTCCCGCCTGGGGCTACGAGTGGTGGGACAGCTCCTCGATCGTCGCCGACGGCAGCATGACCGGCCGCGTACTCCAGGCACTGCTGGGCTACAGCGACAGGCCCATGGGCGTGCAGCTGGCCGCCTGGGCCGTCACCCTGGCCACCTTGATCATTGGCCGCTGGTTGATCAGGCAGCGCCCCGCCGCAGCCACGATTCACTGAACCTCAACGTCCTCAGGAGTACACCGTGAAATCTTCATTCAACGTATTGGCGCTGGCCCTTGCCGGTGTCGGCGCCCTGACTTTCGCGGCAGGCGCACAAGCCCGCGAGTTTCCCATCGGTGGTCCGGTGCAGACCCATGACATGGAGATCGCTTCCTCCTACCTGGTCGGAATCGACATGGCCCCCATGCCTCCGGGCATGGTGATGGGCGCCGACAGCGTGCACCTTGAAACGGACGTGCATGCCACCGCGGACAACAAATACGGTTTCGCCAACGGCGAGTGGATACCGTACCTGCGAATTTCCTACCTGCTGGTCAAGCAAGGCTCACCTGACTACAAGGAAATCGGCACGCTGCTGCCGATGGTCGCCAAAGACGGCGCGCACTACGCCAACAACGTCAAGATGGACGGACCGGGCACCTACACCGTGGTATTGCGTTACGAGAGCCCGCAGGTCAACGGTTTCTTCCATCACATCGACAAGGAAACCGGCGTGCCGGAATGGTGGGGACCTTTCAGCGAGACGTTCACCTTCAAGTACCCGCAGAAGTAGATAACCACGGCCTTCCGGCAGACTACCGTTGAATACGCAGCGGCCCCCATCAGGGCCGTTGCGCCGCATGCAATCAGGGCTTGGCCCGATCCGGACCGGCGATGCCCTCAGCCATCTATCGGCTCGATCAGCGCGAAAACCTGCTGCGATAGTCACGGAATGGGGCGCGGTGTACACCGAGGGTTGGGACCGTCAGTTGAAACGGGTCAAGGACGAAGCCAAGAAGCTCAAGACCAGTATCAACAGGGTATGGATCTATCCACCTGCCGCCGAGCGTGCGACGGCGCTGGCATCTGCCGATCCGCTGATCCCGGTGGCCTGATCATCGCGGGCCTGGGCGTCCAGGCCCGGGCTCCCCCGCTCCCAGCGCGCGATCACCAGGGGCGCCAACGCGTTGCCGAGCACATTCAGGGTCGTGGTGCCCATGTCCATGACCCTGTAGACACCGGCAATGAACGCAATGCCCTCCAGCGGCAGCCCGGCGCTGGCCAGGGTCGCCGAGAGGATCACGAACATGAAGCCGGGCACGCCTGCCGCGCCCTTGGAGGTCAGGACCATGGTGACGACCAGGACCGCCTGCTGGGCAAGGCTCAGTTCTATCCCGTAGAGCTGGGCGACGAACAGCGTGCCGATGCCGAGGAACAGCGAGGCGCCATCCAGGTTGAACGAGTAGCCGACCGGGACGACAAAGGACACCACTTCCCGTGGCACGCCGAATTTCTCCAGCTTGACCATCAATTGCGGCATCACCGCCGCCGAGCTGGCACTGGAAAACGCCAGGACCAACTCATCCTTGATGTGCCGGATCAAGCCGAAAATCGAGACACCGGCCAGCCGCGCAATACTGCCCAGCACCACCACGGCAAACAGGATCAGCGCGACATAGGTGACCAGTATCAGCTTCGCCAACGGCAGGAGTGAGGAGAAACCGAAGTTGGCGACGGTCACGGCAATCATGCCGAAAACCCCGATGGGCGAGTACGCCATCACCATCGAGGTGATCCGGAACATCGCATCGCTCAGCCCCCTGAACACCGCCAGTACCGGCTCCCTGCGCTCATCGGGCAGGCCGGACAGCGCCAGTCCGAACATCACGGCAAAGAACAGCACCGGCAGCAGGTTGCCCTTGGCCATGGCGTCGACGATGTTATCCGGCACGATGCCCAACAGCAGGCCCATGATCCCCTGGTGCCCGCTGCCGGCAGGCAGGCTGATGCTGGCGGCCTTGAGGCTGTGCAGATCGGTGCCGGCACCCGGCTGGAGCAGATTGCCGAGCACCAGGCCGACAATGATCGCGGTGGTGGTCACGGCGAAGAAGTACAGCAGGGTTTTCATCCCCATCCGGCCGAGCGCCTTGCGATCGCTGTGGCCGGCGACGCCGACCACCATGCAGCAGAACACGATGGGAATGACGATCATCTTCATCAGCTTGATGAACAGGTCGCCGGCCGGTTGCAGCAGGTTTTCGGTGAGCCAGGGACGTGCGTCCGGGAAGTGGTTGAGCAAGGCACCGACAGCGATGCCGAGGATCAGGCCGATCAGGATCTGAACGACCAGGGGAATACGAGGTTTATGCATGTCCGTCTCACAGGTGATGTCAGTGGCAGGATCTTGTTTTCAATGGGGAGGCAGTACCCTCCCCTGACAGCTGTCGGCTCGAATCGGCCGATCAGCGCAACACGGCGCAGGCCTTGTGCAGGCGCGCGCAACCTTCGCGGATCAAGGCATCGCCGCTGGCGAAGGAAAGACGCACGTAGGGACTGAGACCGTAGGCGTCGCCGACCACCGTCGCCACGCCGGCCTCTTCAAGCCAGTAGCGGACCACGTCGGCATCGGTCCGCAGTGTCCAGCCTTGCGGGACCCGACGACCGAGCAGCCCCGCCACGTTGGCAAACACGTAGAACGCGCCGTCCGGGATGACGCAACTCAATCCCGGGATGGCGGACAGCAGCTCCAGCATGAGATTGCGCCGTGCCTTGTAGAGGCTGGCCATGGCGCGGACCGGTGCCTGATCGCCGGCAAATGCCGCCACCGCAGCCGCCTGGCTGATCGAGCTGGGGCAGGTGGTGCTTTGCGACAGCAGCTTGCCGATGGCGGCGATCAACCAGGTCGGGCCGGCGCCGAAGCCCAGGCGCCAGCCGGTCATGGCATAGCCCTTCGAAGCACCGTTGACGATCAGCGTCCGCTCTTTCAGGTCGGGCGCCGCGTTGGCGAAAGAGACATGCCCACCCTCGGTATAGACGAAGTGCTCGTAGATCTCATCGGCCATGACCAGTACATCGGGATGTTTGCGCAGCACTTCGGCGAGGGCCTGCAACTCATCCAGGGTGTAGACCGCCCCGCTGGGGTTGTTCGGTGAGTTGAGGATCAACCATTTCGTCTGCGGGTTGATGGCCGCGTCCAGTTCCTCCGGCGTCAGTTTGAAACCGTTGCCTTCATGCCCGACGACAACAACCGGAGTACCGCCGTTCAACCGGGTGATATCCGGATATGAAACCCAGTACGGGGTATGCACAATGACTTCGTCTTCGGGATCGAGGGTCGCCGCCAGCGCTTCGAAAATGATCTGCTTGCCACCGGCGGCCGCGACAACCTGATCGACCGTGTATTCGAGGCCGTTGTCACGCTGCAGCTTGGTCACGATGGCTTTGCGCAGCGCAGGCGTGCCGAGGGTATTGGTGTAATGGGTATCCCCCGCCAGCATCGCCGCCTGGGCCGCCTCGACGATATGCGCCGGGGTGGCGAGGTCGGGTTCGCCCACGGTGAAGTTGACGATGTCCCGGCCTTGCGCCCGCAACGTCGCCACCAGGGCATTGGCCGCGATGCTCGGCGAAGGGGCAATGCTCAGGACGCGTCGGGAAAGAAGTGCTGTACTCATGGTTTGCCTCACATCAGGCCGGCTTTGACGAGGGCGTTGGTGATCCACGATTGCTCGACCGCATGAGTGGCGATCTCGGCCTTCACCCGCTCTTCGTGGGCTTCGTGTTCACGGGCCTTGACCAGCACGTCCTCGGCCGCTTCCTGGGAGAACGCGACCAGGCCATCCTCGTCACCGACCACGATGTCCCCCGGGTTGATCACCATGCCGCCGATGGACACCGGCACGTTGATCTCGCCCGGCCCGGTCTTGTACGGCCCGCAGTGCACCACGGCCCTGGCATAACACGGCGTGTTCTCGAAGCACGCCACGTCACGGATGGCGCCGTCGACGACAAAGCCGACGCAGCCGCGTTGCAGGGCGTACAACTTGATCAGTTCACCGATGACCGCATTGTTGGTGTCGCCCTGGCCATCAATCACCAGGACGTGGCCCGGCTTCAGCATCATCAGGGCCTTGTAGATATACAGGTTGTCTCCCGGACGGGTCTTGACCGTCAGCGCCGTACCGACCAACTTGCCCGTGCGGTTATAGCGCGTCAGGCCACGAGCACCGATATGCCGGCCCAGGTTGTCGCTGATATGAGGGGTAACCACTGATGCAAAGGCTTCGATCAGAGAAGTGGAAGCGGTCGCAACCGATGGGTTGATACGGGTGCCTGGAAGTAACATAAGATGCCCTACTTATTAGGTTTGTTATCACGACAAACCGATAGTAGTGAGTCTAAAATTATACTTTTAGCGATATTTATATATGATTTACCATCTCTTTTAGTAATCACAAGGTTATGTCGATGGTCACGTTCAAGCAGCTGGAAGCCCTGTATTGGATATCCCAGCTCGGTAGCTTCGAGGCCGCCGCAGACAAGCTGCACATGTCCCAATCGGCGATTTCCAAGCGTATCGCCGAGCTGGAGGAAACCTTCAGCGTCGCCATGTTCGACCGTACACGGCGCACCTCGCGCCTGACCCCCAAGGGTGCGCTATTGCTGGCCCATGCCAGCGACCTGCTGATGCGGCGTGACCAGATGCTCGGTGAGGTCAGCGACAAATCGGCGCTCGTGGGCCGCTTTCGCCTGGGGGTGACCGAACTGACGGCAATGACCTGGCTGCCTGCGCTGGTGGAACGCGTCAATGCCGTTTACCCGAGGCTGCAACTGGAGCCTTCGGTGGATGTCGGCTCGGGCCTGTTTCGCCAGCTCGAACAGGATCAGCTGGACCTGATCGTGGCGCCGGCGGTCTACGCCGATGCACGGTTTGTCAGCCTCCAATTGCAGAGCGTGAGGAATGTGTGGATGTGCTCGCCACGTCTGCTGGATAGCAGCCGCGTCTGGTCCCTGGCGGAACTGGCAAGCCAGAAACTGCTGACCCAGGGGGTTTCTTCCGGGGCCGGGCTGCATTACCAGCGCTGGTTTGCCGCACAGGGCGTGGACTTCACCCGTACCATCAACGTCAACAATCTGCTCGCCCAGGTGGGCCTGACGACATCCGGACTGGGTATCGCCTATCTGCCCAAAGATTGCCTGGCGCACCTGCTCGACCGTGGTGACCTGTGCGAGCTGCAATGCGAGCCGGCCCTCCCGGACGCACCTTACATCACCCTGCACCGGGGTGATCGCTGGGTCGGCGTGAGTGCCGAGATCGCCGAGATGGCGAAGCAACTGTGTGATTTTTCCAGACTGCTGATTGCCCGCTGATTACTCGGAAGTGGGCGTGACATATTCCACGCAGTTCGCGGAAAAAAAGTGATGGTATTCGAGTCCTAAATATCGCTAAAGATATTCCTCCGCTAACCCTAGTATTTATTTTCCCAATAAGAAAAATACCGGGTCACTCGATGAATTCGCCAGCATCTCGTATTACTGTTCCAAAGAGAGGCGGCTTCCGCTGGATAGTCGCCGCATTGTTTTTCCTCGCTTATATGATCGCCGGTGCGGACCGGGCCAATATCGGTGTCGTAGTGCCCTTCATCAAACAGGAATATATGCTCAGCAATACCGATATCGGTGCGCTGGCAAGCCTGTTCTACCTCACTTATGCCTTGGTGCAGATTCCCGCCGGTTACTTGTTCAGCCGCTTCGGCATCCGCAATCTGTTGACCGCCTCCCTGGTGCTGACCTCTCTGTCGACGTTACTGATCGGCATGACCAGCAGCGTGCTGCAGTTGAAGCTCGCCCGTGCCTTGCTGGGCGCGGCCGAGGGGCCGATCAATATCGGTATCGTCTCGATCATCAATCGCTGGTTCCCGTCACGGGAAAAAGGCCTGGCGACCGGCATCTTCATGTCGTCGATCAAGTTTGCGCCAGCCTTTGTCCCGCCGCTGTGTGCGCTGATCGTCAGCCTGTATGGCTGGCGGGAAGTGTTCTACATCTTTGCCTTCCCGGGCCTGCTGATCGCGGCGCTGTGGTGGCTCTATGTCAAGGATGATCCGTCGCAGAGCGCGCATTGCTCCGAAACCGAAAGGCGCTATATCCAGGAAATCGACACGCCCCCAGCCAAGGCCACTGCCACCCTCGCGCCCCGTCACAGCCGGCTTGACCGCTTTATTCGCAGTCGTGAAATGGACCTGCTGGCGGACAACGCCAGTATCCTCAGGTCATGGAACGTCTGGGCCTGTGCGCTGGGTTACTTCCTCATGGTGGGCATCACCTACACCATCATGACCTGGGTGCCGACGTACCTGGTCTCGGTCAAGCATTACTCCGTGCTGAAGATGGGTGCGGTGGCAGCCTTCCCCTGGGTCGGCGCGATCATCGGCAATCTGCTGGGCGGCTGGCTTTCCGACAAGGTCTTCGACAGGCGCCGCAAGCCGGCGATGCTGATCACCGCCCTGGCGACCATCGTGATGATGTTGGTGCTGCTGAACTCGCCGGACGATCCGGCACTGCTGGCCGGCATCTTCCTGCTAACCGGCATTCTCCTCAACATCGGCTATTCGACATTCCTGGTCTACCCCATGGGCCTGGCGGTCAAGGACAAGGTCCCGTTCGCCGCGTCCATCGTCAATACCGGCGGTTCGCTGGGCGGTGCCTTTGCCCCGTTTGTCGTCGGCGTGCTGCTCGATGCCTACAGCTGGAACGTGGTCTTCGTCTTTCTCGGGGCCTGCTCCCTACTCACTTTCATCATCCTGCTGACCATGGTCGAACCGCGCCCGAAAACCACGATCACCGTCGAAGCGGACAACGGGGTCACCGACCGTCAGCCGGTCCTGTCACGCCCTTGAATCACACCTTTGAACCGTGGCTTTCCTGGATAAAGGACAGAGTATGTCTAGCTCATCGAGCAAAGTTGTCAGCCGCCTGGACCTGTGGATCAATCCGATCTTCGACGAACTGATCGAGGCATCCCCGGCATTGCGCCTGCAACGCCTGTTGCGCGCCGACGAAGATGGCGTCTGGGCGGGCCTGGCCCGTTCGGCTGCCTATCACGTCACCGCCGCCAAGGATGAACTGCCGCGCCAATGGTTCGCCGATGCCGCGCTGATAGAACGCTGCCCGGACCTGCTCTGCGTCTCCAGCGGCGGTGCGGGCTACGACACCGTCGATGTCGACGCCTGTACACGCGCCGGTATTGCCGTGGTGAACCAGGCCGGGGCCAACGCGAACTCCGTGGCCGAACACACCTTCGGGCTGATCCTGGCCCTGGCCAAGCGCATCGTTCCATCCAACCGGCGGTTGCGGACGGACAGCGGTTTCGCCCGCGAAGAGCTGATGGGCGATGAAATCCACGGGGCAACCCTGGGCATCATCGGTCTCGGCGTTATCGGCGAGCGCACCGCAAGGGTGGCCCGTGGTTTCGGGATGAACGTGCTGGCTTATGATCCGCACCTGGACGCAGACACCCTTGGCCAACGCGGGGCCCAACCGGCAACGCTTGAGCGACTGCTGGCCGAGTCGGATTACGTCTCGCTGCACTGCCCGCTCAACACCTCGACCCGACACCTGATGGGCGCCAGGCAGTTCGCGGCGATGAAGCCGGGAGCGGTGTTTGTCAGTACCGCGCGCGGCGGCATTCACGATGAGGAAGCACTCTACGAGGCGCTGAAAGACGGTCATCTGGCGGGGGCCGGGCTGGATGTCTGGGCCGTGGAGCCGCCGCCCCACGGTTCGCCATTGCTGGCGCTGGAAAACGTGATCGCCACCTACCATACCGCCGGCGTCAGCGTGGGTGGCCGGCGCAATGTCGCACGCTCATCCGCACAACAGATCCAGACGCTGCTGCGTGGCGAACGCCCACCTCATCTGCTCAATCCGCAGGTCTGGGAGCACTTCCTGGAACGGCTACGAAACGCGGCATGAATGCGCGCCACCACGCCCGGACAGCGGACGTGGCGGCATGGGTTGGCGTCAATGCCATTGCGCGAGGAAACGCAGGTGCTGCTCCTGCGCAACCGCCTGGACCACCGGCGCCAGCCGCAGGCTGTCACCCGGCAGGCACTGCGCCAGGCGGGCCAGCGAGCGCGGGGTCAGGGCCCCCAGGCGTGGATAGCCGCCGATGGTCTGGCGATCGTTGAGCAGGATGATCGGCTGGCCGTCCGGCGGCACCTGGATAGCGCCCAGCGGAATACCCTCGGAGATCAGCGCCTTGCCCTGGTAGTGCAAAGTCGGCCCGAGCAGGCGCACGCCCATGCGGTCGGCTCTCGAATCGACTTGCCAGGGGCTGTTGAAGGCATCGAACAGACTCTGCCCGGCGAAGTCGGCGATCTGCGCCCCCAGCACGGTTTCCAGCGGTCGGGTCGAAACCAGGTCAGGGATACGGCCCGCCTCCAGCTCCCGCGGTTGCGGCGAAGTGCCGGACCAGACCAGCCGATCACCCGCCGCCAGCGCCAACCCCGCACCGTCGAGACCACCCAGGCCTTCACGGCACACAGTGGCCTTGCTGCCCATGACGGGTGTCGCATCGAAACCACCGGGAGCCGCCAGGTAGGCGCGCGCGCCCTGGATCGGTTGACTGAAGACCAGGCGCTGACCACGGCGCACCAGAAAACTGCGCCAGGGTTGCAGCGGCTGGCCGTCGAGACGGGCGCCGAGGTCGGCACCCGCCAGGGCCAGACAGGCATCTTCCTGGGCAATCAGTTCCAGGCCGCCGAGGGTGATCTCGATCACCGCCGCCTCCAGCGCATTACCCAGCAGCCAGTTGGCCCAGGACATCGAGATCCAATCGGCGCCGCCGCCCTGGGTCACGCCGAGCTGGCGAATGCCGAAACGGCCAGCGTCCTGCAGCAGCACCAGGGGGGTACTGCGTTCTACCTGCAAGCCACTCATGCCAAGGCCTCCAGTGGTGTGTCGTCGCCACCCAGGCGGATGAACTCATGATGGCTGACCGCCTCGAAACGCACCCGGTCGCCCGGTTGCAGCAGGCTGTAGCCCTCCAGCGAATGATCGAACAGCTTCACCGGCGTGCGCCCGATCAGGTTCCAGCCACCGGGAGAAACTTGCGGGTAGGCGGCGGTCTGGCGCTCGGCGATACCGACGCTACCGGCCGCCACACGCTTGCGCGGTGTGCTCAGTCGCGGGCTGGCGAGGCTTTCCTCGACCAGGCCCATAAAGGCAAAACCGGGGACAAAACCCAGGGCAAAAACCTGATACTCGTGGCGGCTGTGACGCTCGATCACCTCATTGACCGACAACCCGCTGCGCTGCGCCAGCCGCTGGAGTTCGGGCCCCACCTTGAGGTCATACCAGGTCGGCAGGCTGTGACTGCGACCACTGCTACCGACATCCGGCTGCAAGCCGTCGAGCGCCTCGGCGATCAACTGCCGGGCCTGCGCCGCCAGCAACTGGCGCAGGTCGTAGTGCACCATCAGCGTGGTGTAGGACGGTACCAGGTCAATCAGACCACGACCGAAACGCTCGCGCAGACGCAGCGAGGCCGCCAGCATCCACGGCATATTGGCCTCATCGATGGCGTCGAACAACCGCACCATCAGGCAGTCAATGGCAACGATTTCAATGCGAATCCTCATACCGACCGCAGCTCCCCGAGGGCCAGGCGAATACGCTGCACGGCGGCGATAGAACTCTCGTTGTCGCCATGCACGCAGATCGTATCGACCTGCAGGTTCAGGGCACTGCCATCACTGGCGACCAGGTCTTCGCCACGGGCCAGGGTCACGGCCTGGTTGATCACCCGTTCCGGATCATGATGAACCGCGCCGCGCACGCTTCGAGAGACCAGATGCCCGCTCGGATCGTAGGCGCGATCGGCAAAGGCCTCGAACCACAGCGGTACGCCGAACTCCTCGCTCAGGGCCAGGGCCGTGCCGTTGTCACGCTGAGCCATCAGCATCAGCCGCAATTCACCCTCATAGGCGGCCACGGCCTTGAACACCGCACGCAGTTGCTGGGCATTGCGCATCATGTCGTTGTACAGCGCACCGTGGGGCTTGACGTACTGCACCTTGCCGCCCTGGGCGCGACAGATACCGTCCAGCGCACCGATCTGGTAGAGCATCAGATCTTCGACTTCCTGCGGTGAGCAGCTCATCGAGCGGCGACCGAAACCGACCAGGTCCGGGTAGGCCGGATGGGCACCGATGCGAACTTCGTGGGCCAGTGCCAGGGTCACGGTCTTGCGCATGATGCTGGGGTCGGAGGCGTGGAAACCGCAGGCAATGTTGGCGCAATCGATAAAGGGCATGATGTCGGCGTCGCAGCCCATGGTCCAGGCGCCGAAGCTTTCACCGATATCGCAATTGAGTAAGGGTATCGTCATTGTTATGGATTCCTGGCTGTACAGCCAAACTGCAAAACCCCCGGGGCCGGTGAGCCCCGGGTGGAGAGGTGCCCTGCCGTTACTTTTCCCACTCGGCCTTGGGGATCAGCAGGCCATGGTTGCCGTTGTAGCTGGCGCGTTCAGGCTGCTTCCAGCCTTCCAGCAGCGACTCGTCGAGACTGTAGATTTCCACGCCCAGCGGGCGGCAGACCTTTAGCGGGTCTTCGGCATCGGGACCCCACATCGGCAACGACAGGTCGCCACCCGGGCAGGTGGACAGCGCGCACAGCAGATCGATTTCGGCGAAGAACTCCAGGTAGTCGCCCTGCTTCGCCGGGCAGGCTTTCATGAAGTACATGTCATCGTGATTGAGGCCGGTGCACTGGAAGATATTCAGCACATCGTGCACGTCGAACTCGGTCAGGCCATGGGGCAGCACGGCGCGGGTCAGGTTGGAGTGACAGTGATGATGGAAGTCCTCGCCGGTGAGCATCTTGTTGACGTAGGGATCGCAGCGGGTGCCCAGCAGGTCGTGGAGGCGGCCACCATGTTCGTCGATGCCGTAGTCGGCCAGGCTGTCATCGGTGATGGTGACCATCGGCCGCAGGAACGGCAGGTTCGACCACAGGCGGTCATGGGTGGTGACGTGGGCGCCCTGCAGTTGGCGGGTACGGGCGGCCCACATGCGTTCACGGGGATCGTTGGCGTTCCACACGTTGAAGTCGCCGACCTGTGGGCCGACCGGGGTCGTCACGCGAAACACCTGACCGGCCTTGACCTTCCAGGCGCGGCCGGTGCGAATCGGCACTTCGAATTGCTCGACCAGCTTGCGCCCTTCCCGGCTGTCCCGCACACGTTCATAAAAGGCTTTGTCGACCTGCAGGGCGGCGCCTTTGCTGACCTGATAGGCCGCTGGATAATCCTTGTACATGGTGGTTCCTCTCTTCAGTGTTTGGGGATGCTGCTGAGGATGTCCAGCAGCACCAGTTCGGAGTCGTTGAGGTAGCTGCTCATGGCTTCTTCGGCTTCCTTCTTGCGGCCATCGCCCAGCAGGTCGTGAATGTGCCGGTCACGTTCCAGCCAGGGTTTCTGGAAGGTTTCCTCGCTGGGCGCGTTGGAAAACACCAGGCGCATCTGCGCCGCCACATGGGTGAAGAATTCGTCGAACAGCGGGCTGCGCATCAGCCCGACGATATGTTGGTGAAAACGCAGGCTGTGGGTACCGAAGGCCTGCCAGTTCTCACGGTCCTGTGCCAGTTGCGCCGCCTCGATGGCTTCGAGCATCAGGTCGGACTGGTACTCGCGCAGCGGCTTGCTCATGGCGATGGCCTGCAATTCGAGGGTGCGGCGCACCTTGAAAATGTCGCGCACTTCATCGACACCCAGCCGGCGCACCATCACGCCCTTGTTGCGCACATAACTGGTCAGGCCCTCGCGGCCCAACTGGTGCAGGGCCTCGCGTACCGTGTTGCGCGAGGCGTTGTAGGCATTGACCAGCTCGCTTTCCACCAGCGGCATGCCCGGCAGCAGACGCCCGCCGATGATGTCTTCACGCAGCTCGATGGCGACCTGGTCCGGTAGCGACAGGCTTTTTTCCTTGGATTGACTCACGGTTGCACTCCCTCGGCTCACGCCAGTTGTACGTCTTTGAGGAACTTGGTCATGCGTTCGCTGCGCTGTTCCAGCATTTCCCGCGGTGCGGCGTTCTGGATGATCTCGCCGCCTTCCATGAACACCACCCGGTCCGAGAGTTTGAAGGCGAAGTTCATTTCATGGGTCACGATCACCATCGTCATGCCTTCGCGGGCCAGGTCCTCGATCACTGCCAGGACATCGCCCACCAGCTCGGGGTCCAGGGCCGACGTCGGCTCGTCGAACAGCATGACCGAAGGTCGCATGGCCAATGCCCGGGCAATCGCCACGCGCTGCTGCTGCCCACCGGAAAGCTGGTGCGGGTACTTGCCGGCATGTTCGAGCATGCCCACCTTGCGCAACAACGCCAGGCTCAACAGGCGCAACTCATCGCCGCCACCATGGGCGTGATAGACCGGCGCGAGCATGACGTTCTCCAGCGCGGTCTTGTGCGGGAACAGGTTGAACCCCTGAAAGACCATGCCGACATGCACGATACCGCGCATATGCACCTTGTCACCCAACGCACCCTCCGCCTCCTTGGTACCCCGCAGGAAGGGCTGGCCCTGCAGGACGATCTCGCCACGGTCCAGGCTTTCCAGACCGTTCATGGTGCGGATCAACGTGGTCTTGCCCGAGCCCGACGGCCCGATGATCGACACCACCTCGCCCCAACGTACCTTCAGCTCGACGCCCTTGAGCACCTCCAGCTCGCCATAGGACTTGCGTACCCCCCGCGCCTCCAGGGCAAACTCGCCCCGCTCGGCCTGGCCGGCAGCACGGCTCGTCGCCACCTGCCCGAGTTCGGCGGCGGCGATGCCCTTCGGTTTGCGCCGGGTCACGTCCAGATGGTTTTCCAGTACCCGCAGCAGGCGACTGAACACCGTGACGATCAGCACGTAGTAGAAGGCCACGGCGAACATGGTCTCCATCACCAGGAAGTTCTGGGTATAGAGCTGTTGCCCCACCAGGAGGATTTCCGATAACGAAATCACCGAGACCAACGACGTCAGCTTGACGATGGTGATGTACTCGTTGGCCAGGGTCGGCAGGGCAACACGCAATGCCTGGGGCACCACGATCAGGCGCTGTACACCACGATAGCCGACGCCCAGGGCCTTGCCCGCCTCCAGTTGCCCCTTGGCCACGGCCAGCAGGCCACCGCGATGGATCTCCGCGATATACGCCGCCTCACTGAGGACCAGGGCGATCAGGCCCGCCGAATACGGGTTGGACAGCAGCACGCTGGTGGACGGGAACACCTGGGGCAGGTTGTAGACGAAGATCAGCAGGACCAGCAGCGGCAAGCTGCGGAAAAACCAGATGTACAGGCCGGCCGCATCCCGCAGCAAACGTCGTTGTGACTGTCGCGCCAGGGCGAGGAAGAAGCCGAGGACGATACCCAGCAGCCAGGTTTCCAGACTCAGCTCGACCACCGTCGCTACCGCGCGCCAGAAGTCACCGCTCCACAACAGACCCAAGGTGTAGTGCCAATCGAATTGCATGTACTTACTCCGCGTTACCGTGAGCTTTCCACAAGCTGGAAAGCATCGATGAATCCGCTACCGTTTGCGCTCGGCGCACTGTCTCAAGGCGCAGTGGTACCCAGCGCCGCGCTGATTTCCCCGGCAGTCGGTTCGTCCAGGTTGTAACGGGCCAGCAACTGACCGTAGCTGCCGTTCTGCTTGATCTGCGCGAGTGCCGTGGTCAGCTCTTGCAGCAGTGCCGGGTTGTCCTTGCGCACGGCCAGGCCGATGACCACCGGATAGATCAGTTCGCTGGAGCTGATCAGCGTTTTGCCCTGCAGCTTCTGCACGGTGATCTTGGCGACCGCGGGGTCTTCCATCTGCACGTCGACCGCTTTGGCCAACAGGGCCTGGGCCACTTCCGGCGAGGTCGGGAATTCACGCGAGTCGATCGCCGGCTTGCCCGCGGGCAGGCAGTACTCGGCGGAAACCTTGGCGAGCTTGGGCACCCAGGACGCGCCCTTGATCGAGCCCACGCGCTTGCCGCAGAGATCTTCCGGACGTTGCGGGCGCAAGTCGCTGGAAGTGAGCACCATCAGTGAAGAACCGGTCTTCAGGTAGCTGAGAAAATCCACCTGCTTGGCGCGTTCCGGGGTGACATACAACGCCGAGGCGACCACGTCGAAACGCTGGGCATTGACGCCGAGAATCAGGTTGGCAAAACGAGTGTCGAGAAAGCGCGGCGTCAGCCCCAGTTGCTTGCCTATCAACTGCATGAACTCGGGGTCGAAACCGGCGGGCTGCTTTTGCTCGAGGTAGGTATAGGGCGGATAGGTCAGGTCGGAACCGACCGACAGCTCGCCCTGCTTGAGCGTGCCCTTGATTTCCGCCGCGGACAGCAGCGGGGCCACGCAAGCCAGGGCCAGCGCCCCCACCAGGTGGCGCGTGGTTTTCTTGCCGGTCAGTGCTTTTTGCATGTTCGTATCCTCGGTGGGTACAGCCAGATGGAATTCACGATTGTTCAACAATCATGATTTAACCAGTAAGCTAATACCGTGCCACGATACGATTTATCGTCTTCGTTTGAATTTTATTGTCTGGAAAATGCCGATTTTCGGACCAACAATCGCACCCGGACGGTGCGAGTCGTTACCGGATGCCACATTATGGGAAGTGGTTTTGGCGGGGACGGCTGGAGGGTGGGCGTTATCGGGGGGATGCTACGAATGGAAACGGCCTGCCACCGGAAATGGCGGCAGCAGCCGTGACGACTTGGTGCCCGGCCTACGGTCCTAAAGCCGCCCTCGGTAGCGGTTCACAACCTTTTCGCCTCACACCTGCGACTCGATAAATTCGAGCATCATCTCGTTGCCGTCGAGAATATCCGTGCAAATGGCCTGCCTGGCGGCAGCTCCATTGCGCGCCTTGAGCGCCGCCAGCACCTCCCAGTGGTGTTCGATCGCGACCCGCTCCGAAAAGTGGTCGTAGGCCAGGGCCAGCAGCGGGCCCGTGCGCATCCACAGGCTGTCGAGAAAGCCACGCAGCAGCGGCATCTGGGCGATGTCGGCAAAGAAGAAGTGAAACGCCTGGTTGAGCTTCAGCGCCTCGGCCATGTCCTCGCGCTGGATGGCGTCGACATTTGCCCGGATGTTGTCTTCGATCCGCTGCAGGTCTTCATCGGTCACCATCGCGGCAGCCGATTCGGCGGCCAACCCTTCCAGGGCCAGGCGTACCAAACGGATTTCCAGGTATTGCTGGCGAGTCAGGGAAGGCACGCGGATGTCTTTCGGGGTCCGCATGACCAGCGCCTGTTCCTTGGCGAGTTGCAGGATGGCGTCGCGCACAGGTGTAACGCTGGTACCCAGCTGGGTAGCCAGGTCGCGAATCCGCAGTTTGTCGTCTGGTTTGAGCCTGCCGGTGACCAAGGCTTCTCGCAGCGAGGAATAAACGCTGGTGCCTAGATACGCGTGTTTAATTTCGCCGATTGGATAGCTCATATCAGATCCGAGTGAAGGAAGGCTCTATTTGGCAGGTTGGGGACAACCTGACCGCAGCAGGCCACATCATCGCGGTTTCACGGAGAAAAAACCAGCTACACAACATGATGCATCATGCATTATGATTCATGTGTCGTTCCCCCAACCAGCGAGAAGACCATGAACAAGACACGCTCCACCTTGGCCCAGAAAGATATGCTCCACCACCTGCACCCCTACACCAATGCCAGGGCCCACCAGGAAGTCGGCCCACTGATCATTGAACGGGGTGAAGGGGTTTTCGTCTTTGACGAGGACGGCAAGCCTTACATCGAGGCCATGGCGGGGCTTTGGAGCGCGGCGCTGGGGTTCAGCAACAAGCGCCTGGTCGCCGCTGCCGAAAAGCAGATGTCGACACTGCCGTTCTACCACCTGTTCGGCCACAAATCGCATTCGCCGAGCATCCAGCTGGCCGAGAAACTGATCGACATGGCACCGGTGCCCATGAGCAAGGTGTTCTTCACCAACTCCGGCTCGGAAGCCAACGACACCGTGATCAAGCTGGTCTGGTATCTCAACAATGCCCAGGGCAAGCCGGCGCGCAAGAAGTTCATCAGCCGCATCGGCGGCTATCACGGCATCACCCTGGCCAGCGCCAGCCTGACCGGCCTGTCGGCCAACCAGCGCGGCTTCGATGTGCCGCTCCCCGGCTTCCTGCATGTGGGCAACCCACACCATTACCGCAACGCCCTGCCAGGTGAAACCGAAGAACAGTTTGCCGATCGCCTGGCGGCCGAACTCGATGCCTTGATCGTCCACGAAGGCCCGGAGACCATTGCCGCGTTCGTCGGCGAGCCGTTGATGGGCGCGGGCGGTGTGATCGTGCCGCCGCGTACCTACTGGGAGAAAATCCAGAAGGTGTGCCGCAAGCACGACATCCTGGTTGTCGCGGACGAGGTGATCTGCGGTTTTGGTCGTACCGGGAACATGTTCGGCAGCCAGACCTACGACATCAACCCGGACATCATGATCCTGTCCAAACAGCTCTCTTCGTCCTATCAACCGATCTCGGCCATTCTGATCAATGATCGGGTGTACCAGGGCATCGCCGACCAGACCAAGGCATTCGGCGCCCTGGGTCACGGCTTTACCGGCGGCGGCCACCCGGTCGCGGCCGCTGTCGCGCTGGAAAACCTGAAGATCATCGATGAGGAAAACCTCGTCGCCCACGCTGCGCACATGGGCGAAATCCTCCGTCGTGGCCTGCAGGACTTCAGCGATCACCCGCTGGTCGGTGAAGTACGTGGCGCCGGCCTGATCGCCGCTGTCGAGTTGGTTGCCGATCGTGCCACCAAGGCCCCTCTGGAAGCGCCAGGAACCCTCGGACGCTTCCTCGCGGGACGCGCCCAGGAGCATGGCATGATCACCCGCAATATGGGCGATGCCATCGCCTTCTGCCCTCCCCTGATCATTTCGGAAAACGAAGTCCGCTCACTGCTCGATCGATTCGGCATGGCCCTGGACGATACCCGCAAATGGGTCAACGGCTGATAGCAAGAGGCAACAAAAAAGGCCTGGTATGAACCAGGCCTTTTTTTGTGGCTGCCATTCAGCGATAGCAACGACTCAGAGGGCACTGCTCCCGCGCAGCCTTTCATTACGTCGACGCAGCCACTCCATCAGCAACAGCAGGATCGCGGAAGCCGCCACCATCAGGGTCGCGGCCGCCGCAATCGTCGGATTGAGGTTCTCGCGAATGCCGCCGAACATCTGCATCGGCAGGGTGCGCTGCGCGGGGCTGGCCAGGAACAGCGTGACCACCACCTCATCGAAGGATGTGGCGAACGCGAACAGGGCGCCACTGATCACCCCGGGCGCGATCAGCGGCAGCATCACCTTGCGAAACGCCATGAACGGGGGCGCCCCCAGGCTTGCCGCGGCACGTGAGAAATTGCGGTCATAGCCCTGCAATGTGGCCGCGACCGTTATCACCACAAACGGCACGCCAAGCGCGGCATGGGCCAGCACCAATCCCAGGTAGCTGTTGAGCAGGTTCAGTTGGGCAAAAAAGAAATACAGCGCGACAGCGATGATCACCACGGGCGCGATCATCGGCGAAATCAGAATCGCCATGATCAGGCCCTTGCCGCGAAACTCCCCACGCGCCAGGCCGACCGCCGCCAGGGTTCCCAGTGCGGTCGCCAGCAAGGTCGCGGCCGGCGCGATCACCAGGCTGTTGCGCAGTGCCCGCATCCACTCCTGGGAACCGAGGAACTCCTGGTACCAGCGCAGGGAAAACCCGCTCAACGGATAACTGAGGAACGAACCCTCGTTGAAAGACAGGGGCACGATCACCAGGATCGGCACCACCAGGAAGATCAGCAGGCTGAAACTGAAGACGCTGAAGACCGGCGCCCAGAGGCGCTCGATCAATGTGGAATGATGGTTCATCAAACACCTCATGCACGCTGGGCGGGGTTGGCTGGACGAGTGATGCGCGAGTACACCCAATAGAGCAGCAGGACGATGGTCAGCAACTGGCTGCCCAAGGCGGCCGCCATGCCCCAGTTGATCGTCGTATTGGTGTAGAAGGCGACGAAGTAGCTGAGCATCTGATCGCCCGGACCACCCAGCAAGGCGGGCGTGATGTAGTAACCGATCGCCATGATGAACACCAGGAGCGCACCCGCTGTCACACCCGCAAAGGTCTGTGGCACGTAGACCGACCAGAACGCCCTGAAGGGATGGGCGCCCAGAGAAATGGCGGCGCGCACATAGTTGGGCGAGATGCCCTTCATCACGGCGTACAACGGCAGGATCACGAATGGCAGGAGAATGTGGGTCATCGAGATGTACACGCCGACCCGGTTGAACACCAGTTGCAGCGGTTGCTCGATCAAACCGAGCCCGATCAGCGAGCTATTGATCAATCCACCGTTCTGCAGCAGGACGATCCAACCCGCCGTGCGCACCAGCAACGAGGTCCAGAACGGCAACAACACCATAATCAGCAGCAGGTTGGCGCGACTGCTCGGTTGCCTGGCCAGCCAGTACGCCACCGGATAGCCCAGCAACACACAGAACAGCGTGACGACGCTGGCCATCCACAACGTGCGCAACAGCACCGACAGGTACAGAGCCTGCCCTTTCGGCAACTCGACAATGCTGCCGGTCTGCACATCCACCTGGCGATCGAACGCCGCCAACAGGTAGTAGGCGGTCAGCGGACGCCCCGCACGCTGGATACTGCGCCAGGTGCCGGGCTCCGCCCACATGGTCGATTGCGCGATCAAGGCCCGGCTGATGGACTCGGCGCCGGGATCGGGCAACTTGCGCAACGTCAACGAGAGCAGTGTCCGATAGCGGCCGTCCTCATACCCGAGCCGCTTGGTCAGGCCGGGGATCTGACCCTGGGCCCTGGCTTCGGACAGATCACCGAGCAAGGCGGCGAAGACCTTCTCTTCCGGCAGTCCCTTGCCATCCCAGTGTTGCAATGCCTGAAGCGTATTCGGCAGGGCCTTGCCGACCTCCGGATTATCCAGGCTCTTCCAGAGAATGTTGCCAATGGGAAAAACAAAGCTGATCAGTAGAAAAAGCAGCAGCGGCGCGATCAACAGAATCGAGCGTTTGCGATAAGCACTTTCGGCATGCAGCAGGCGCTGCTTGAGCGAGGAGGACTTTTCAGTGGGGTGATCGATAGCCGTCAGGCTGACTTCTGACATGCTGGTCTCCAGATGTGAGGCTGAACCGGCTTCAGGAAAACCGAAGCCGGTAGATACTGATTAGTTCGCCGCCCAGGCGTTGAATCGTTGTTCCAACTCTTCACCGTGCTCGATCCAGAACTCGGTATCCACACCGCGTGCACCCTTGAGGTTTTCCGGAGCGGTGGGCAGATCGGGGCGTACCTTGGCGTCGATCTGCGCGATGGCCAGGGTGTTGGTCGGGCCATAGGGGATGGTCTCGGCGAACACTTTCTGGTTCTCGGGACGACCGGCAAAGGCAATGAACTGTTCGGCCAGGGCCTTGTTCTTCGAACCCTTGACGATCGCCCAACTGTCCAGATCGTAAAGGCTGCCATTCCAGACGATCGAGAACGGATGGCCTTCTTTCTGCGCCGCCGTCACCCGCCCGTTGTAGGCCGAGGTCATGACCACATCACCGGAAACCAGCCATTGCATGGGTTGCGCGCCGGCTTCCCACCACTGGATATTCGGCTTGATCTGATCGAGCTTCTTGAACGCCCGGTCGACACCTTCCGGAGTCGCCAGCACGTTGTACAGTTGCCCCGGCGACACCCCGTCGGCGAGCAAGGCAATTTCCAGGGTGAACTTCGCGGATTTACGCAGGGCGCGCTTGCCCGGCCAGGTTTTCACGTCCCAGAAATCCGCCCAGCCCGTGGGGGCCCTGGCCAGTTTTTTCGCATCGTAGGCCAGTACCGTGGACCAGATGAAAATCCCCGCTCCGCACTCGTTTACCGCCGAATCGACAAACTGTTTCTTATCGCCCAGCCTGGACCAGTCCAGCGGTTCGAAAAGGCCTTCGCTACAACCGCGCACCAACTCGGGACTTTCCACTTCGACGACATCCCAGCCCACCTGGCCGGTTTCCACCATGGCCTTGATCTTGGCCATTTCGCCGTTGAACTCACCGGCCTCGATGTCGACCTTGTTCGCTTTGGAGAAGGGTTGGTAAAACGCCTTCTCCTGGGCCTGCTTGTTGAGTCCACCGAAGGACACCACTGTCAGTTGCTGGGCCTGTACCTGGCTCGCCACGCCAGCCATCAGCACCAATACCGCTATTTTCTTGAACATGGAAACGCTCCTCTGCAGTGTTTTGGGGCAATGCTTTTTTATGAAGGACCGACGTTAATGAACGACCAATGGATCAAGCGCGCTGGCGTCGTGACTGAACCAACTGACTGGGAGCGAAATGCCGGTGGACCAGCCGTCCTGCATTTCGGCGATGGGGATTTTCGCGGTGAACTCTTTCTGCCCGGCGACGTTGAGCCTGACCCGCACGTGATCGCCCAGGTAGATCAGTTCCTCGATGCGACCGGGAAGACTGTTCGCCGACGGCTTGTCGAGCCCGACACGTTCCGGGCGGATGGACAACGAAGTCGATGCCCCCACCGGCAAGGCGGTCGTGGCGCGGGCGCCGACCTCGGAACCGTCGGCCAGGCGAACCCGGCACTCGGGCCCTGACACGGAAATGACGGTGCCCGGCAGCGCGTTGTTTTCACCGATGAAATGGGCGACGAAAGAATTGCCGGGGTGCTCGTAAAGCGCTTTCGGGGTATCGATCTGCTGGATCACGCCATCGTTGAATACCGCAACGCGATCGGACAAGGTCAATGCCTCGGCCTGATCATGGGTGACGAACACCACAGTCAGACCCAACTGGCGATGCAAGCGTCGGATCTCCAGTTGCATCTGCTCACGCAGCTGTTTGTCCAGGGCGCCCAGGGGTTCGTCCATCAGCACCAGGCTCGGCTCGAATACCAGCGCACGCGCCAGCGCGATACGTTGCTGCTGCCCTCCGGAAAGCTGGGCCGGGTAACGATCAGCCAGATGCCCGAGCTGGACCATGTCCAGGGCACGCTTCACTTTCAGCTCGATATCGGCGTTGCCCAGGCGCCTGACCCGCAATGGAAACGCCAGGTTGCGGGCAACGGTCATGTGCGGGAACAACGCGTAATTCTGAAACACCATCCCGATCCCGCGCTTATGCGGCGCCACCGTATGCAGTGGCTGTCCATCGAGCAGGATCTCGCCCTCGGTTGGCGTTTCAAAACCCGCCAGCATCATCAGGCTGGTGGTTTTCCCCGACCCCGAAGGGCCGAGCAACGTGAGGAACTCACCGCGCTGGATATCCAGATCGAGTTTCTTGACCACCAACTGTTCGCCGTCATAGCTCTTCTGCACGCCTCGGAAGCGGACATAAGGAGAGGCTGTATTCATGGCTTCACCTGTTTTTTGTTGTTCTGAAATTGCAGCTCGGGTTTGCACGTTTTCATTTTAACCACACCTCGAAGCATGATGCATCATGTTTTATACTTCATGATTGCAGCACAATACATGCCAATTGCAGACCCCACCGTGCATAGAACAGGTGTGATGAAACCCGAGCAAAATGAGCGCACCAGAAAGGCGCGGGAGACGAGCGCAAGGCAGGAAGAATGGGTTGACAGCGAACATCGTTAGAAACATGATGCATCAAGCATCAAAACAACGATGTATCGAGGATCCGATCCATGAGCGAGAAAAAAACGTTGCTGCTGACAGGTGCCAGTCGAGGCATCGGGCACGCCACTGTCAAATACTTCAATGCCGCGGGCTGGCGTGTATTCACCGCTTCCCGCCAGAGCTGGGGAGCAGAATGTCCTTGGGCGGACGGCCAGGAAAACCACATCCATCTGGATCTGGAAGACATCGGCAGCATCGAGGCCAGTATCGGCTTGATCAAGGAAAAACTGGGTGACGGCAAGCTGCATGCGTTTGTCGATAATGCGGGGATCAGTCCGAAAGGACCCGAAGGCGGCCGACTGGGCGTCCTGGAAACCGACTATGCGACCTGGATGCGCGTCTTCAACGTCAATCTGTTTTCCACCGCCCTGCTCGCCCGCGGCCTGTTCGAAGAACTGAAAGCCGCGCGAGGCACCATCATCAACGTCACCTCAATTGCCGGCTCCAGGGTTCATCCCTTTGCCGGCGTCGCCTATGCCACGTCAAAAGCCGCCTTGTCCGCCTTGACCCGGGAAATGGCCTATGACTACGGCCAGCACGGCATCCGGGTGAACGCCATCGCACCGGGGGAAATCGATACGTCGATCCTTTCCCCGGGTACCCAGGACATCGTCGAACGCAATATCCCGATGCACCGGCTCGGCAAGCCCGAAGAGGTGGCGTCGCTCATTCACTTCCTGTGTACCAGCGGTGCTTCCTACATCAACGGTGCCGAAATCGAAGTCAACGGCGGCCAGCACGTTTGAGTCGTCCCCTACCTGCCCCCACTGGAGTCCTGTATGAATTTGCAAGATAGCAGTCTGTTCCGCCAACAAGCCTATATCGCCGGTGCCTGGAGCGATGCGGACAATGGCCAACAGATCAAGGTGAACAACCCGGCGACAGGCGAGATCCTGGGCGCTGTGCCGAAAATGGGCGCCGCGGAAACCCGCCGCGCCATTGCAGCCGCCGAGAAAGCCCTGCCCGCCTGGCGCGCCCGGACGGCCAAGGACCGCTCGACGGTATTGCGTCGCTGGTTCGAGTTGATCATGGCGAACCAGGAGGACCTCGCCCGCCTGATGACCCTCGAACAGGGCAAGCCGCTGGCTGAAGCACGGGGCGAAATCGCCTACGCCGCCTCTTTTATCGAATGGTTCGCCGAAGAAGGCAAACGCGTCTATGGCGATATCATTCCGGGTCATCAGCCGGACAAACGACTCCTGGTGATCAAACAACCCATTGGCGTGACAGCCGCCATCACGCCGTGGAATTTCCCTTGCGCGATGATTACCCGCAAGGTCGGCCCGGCCCTGGCCGCCGGTTGCACCATGGTGATCAAGCCGGCCAGCCAGACGCCATTTTCGGCCTTGGCGCTGGCGGAGCTGGCCACGCGTGCGGGCATTCCCGAAGGCGTGCTCAGCGTCGTCACCGGCTCCGCGGTACAGATTGGCGCGGAACTGACCGGCAACCCGATCGTGCGCAAATTGTCGTTCACCGGTTCGACTGAAATCGGCCGCCAATTGATGGCCGAATGCGCCAGGGACATCAAGAAAGTGTCTCTCGAACTCGGTGGCAACTCACCGTTTATCGTGTTCGAAGACGCCGACCTGGATGCCGCTGTCGAAGGCGCCCTGATGTCCAAATACCGCAATGCCGGCCAGACCTGCGTCTGCGCCAACCGCCTGTATATCCACGACAGCGTCTACGACGAGTTCGCCGACAAGCTGAAGGCCGCCGTCGCCAGGCTGCGCCTGGGCAATGGCCTGGATGAAGGCACGACCACCGGCCCGCTGATTGATGAAAACGCGGTCCTGAAAGTCCAGGAACACATCGCCGACGCCGTCGGCAAAGGCGCCCGGATAGTTGCCGGCGGCCAACCCCACGCGCTCGGTGGCACCTACTTCGAACCGACCATTCTGGTGGACGTCCCCAGGGACGCCCTGGTTGCCCGGGAAGAAACCTTTGGCCCACTGGCCCCGTTGTTCCGCTTCAGCGACGAAGCGGACGTGGTGGCCCAGGCCAACGACACCGAATTCGGCCTGGCGGCCTATTTCTTCGCCCGCGACCTGTCCCGGGTGTTCCGTGTGGCCGAAGCCCTGGAGTACGGAATCATCGGGGTCAACACCGGCATCATTTCCACCGAAACAGCACCTTTCGGCGGCATGAAATCTTCCGGGCTGGGTCGTGAAGGCTCCAGGTACGGGATCGAAGACTATCTGGAAATCAAATACATGTGCCTGGGCGGCATCTGAGGATCGAGCCGGGGTTTTCCAGGCGGGTATCCGCTGCCCGCCTGGAAGCCTCGAAGCCCGATGGTGATCATCGGCGAAGCCCTCCCCTGACATTCCTGGTGCTAACCCTGCACCGATGCAAAAGCCGCAAGAACAGACACCCTTGGCACCGTGCCGATCAGTGTGGTCGTGGGCAACCCACGCACTCGCAATTTTATGAGAATAAATCCAATATTGAATTATTATTCAATATTGAATATTGTCCCATGAAATTGACGAGCCCATCGTGGCAACTCGCACAACGACGCTGAAATCACACGGTCTCCCATGGAAAACAACAATAAAAATACCCCGCTGCCAATCTCGACTGACGTACTGATTGTCGGCTTCGGTCCGGTGGGTGCTGCGCTGGCGGCCCTGCTCGGGCGTTATCAGGTCAATGCCCTGGTGATCGACAGGCAGCACGAGATACTGCGTATGCCACGAGCTATTGCCCTGGATAACGAAGCCTTGCGCATGCTGCAGTTGATCGGCCTGCCTGAAGACGCCTTCGATAAACAGGTTATTCCCGAAGTCAAAATGCACTGTCCACTGGTGGGCCAGTTCAGCCGCGCCAATACCAGCGGCTGCATCGACGGCCATCCCAAACTGGTGACCTTTTACCAACCCGACCTGGAAAACGCGTTGCGCAGCCGGTTGCTGCAATACCCCGGCATCACCACGTGCACGGGTTACGAGTTGCTCGATGTCCAGCAGCATGGCGAGCACGTGGAAGCCTTTGTGCTGGATCAGGATGGCCAGACATTTACCGTCAACGCCAGATACCTGATCGGCGCAGACGGTGCGGGGTCACGGGTACGCAACCTGATTGGCCAGGATTTCAGCGGGCAGACCTATGCCGAAGACTGGTTGATCGTGGATGCCAATGGCCGCGAAGAGCAGGCGATCGACCATGTCGAGTTTCTTTGTGATCATCGTCGCCCTACCCCTCACATGCCCGCGCCCGGCGGCCGGGAACGCTGGGAGTTCATGCTGCAGCCCGGGGAAACGCGAGAGGAAATGGAGCAGCCGCATCGCATCGCGCAGCTGTTGGCCCCCTGGGTAAAGGCTGCCGACTTGAGTATCGAACGCACGGCGGTGTACCGCTTCCACGCGCGATGCTGTGAAAGTTTTCAAAAGGATCGGGTATTTCTGATTGGCGACGCGGCGCACATTACGCCGCCCTTTGTCGGCCAGGGATTGGTGGCCGGGCTGAGGGACGCGTGCAACCTGGCCTGGAAACTGGCCTGGGTTCTCGACAACCGCGCAGCCCCCGGCATACTCGACAGCTATGATCAGGAACGCCGTCCCCATGCCAAGGAGATGATCGATCTGGCGAAACTGATGGGGCGTGCGGTGATGCCGCGCAATGCCCTGGTCGCCTTGTTGATCCATGGGGTGATGAAATCACTGACGCTGTTCCCGCCCACACGCCGGCTGTTCGAAGAGCTGGACATCAAACCGAAGAACCGTTTCAGGAAGGGACTGTTCAGCCAACAGCGCAGGACGAAGTCCCTTCCTGTCGGCGGCCTGTTGAGCCAATGCCTGGTACGCGATTCGCGCCACGGAATCGTCTTGAGTGACGATGTACTGGGCGATCAAATGACCCTGATCGGTTTCGGCACCGACCCGCGCCAACAACTTGAACCCGCCACCCATGAACAATGGCAGGCTCATGGTGGCGGGTATCTGCAGATCGTCCAGCGTGGCCAACGGGGTCATTCAGACACTCATTGGGTCGAGGACTTGAGCGGCGAGCTGCTGAAATGCCTGCCGGCTCATTCGCTGCTGATCGTTCGCCCCGACCGGATCGTGATGCATAGCGGCGCAGCGGGCCAGGCAAATGACCTGGCAAAAGCCTGCATGGCCCTGCTGGGTAATTGAAAAGATCAGCAATATTGACGGTAATCTGATTACTATCACTGATCTTTCATCCAGCCGCGCAATAAATCTCCAGGCATTCCAATGAGCAAAAAAGCCGACGCAGAACAGTCCACCGATACCCTGGCCCCCCTGACCCGAGGCCACAAGAAAAAGGAGCGCACGCGCCAGGGCCTGCTGGATGCCGCGCTGCGGGTATTCGCCCGCAAGGACGTGCTTGAAACGGGCCTGCTGGAACTGGCTGAAGAAGCGCAGGTATCCACCGGCACCATCTATAACTACTTCCGTACCCGCGAAGAGGTCGCGGAGGCCGTGGGGATCGCCATGGCCAGCGAGTTCTCCGAAGACATTTCCCGCTTGAGCGCGGGTATTGATAACGGCGCCCAGCGCGTTGCGATCGGTGTGCGCATGTTTATCCTGCGCGCGATTGCCGACCCGGACTGGGCCAGTGCGCTGGTGCGGATCGTGCACTTTGATAAAGGTCTGCGCTCAAAGCTCGCGATGCACGTCCAGGCGGATCTTCGCAGTGGCGCAGAACAGGGGCACCTGTCATTTGCCGACGAAAGCGTGGCCCTGGACCTGGTCATTGCCTGTGCCACAGGAGGCATGCGCAGTGCGATCGAGGGCCGTGCAGTCGAGCAACATGATGAGAAAGTCGCCGAGATGGTGCTTAAAGCCCTGGGCGCCACCCCGGCCAAGGCCCGAAGACTCGCCACCCAGCCTTTGCCGCGGGCTGACGAGTAAGCGCGCCGACCTCGGCACTCGGCTGGTTATCAGGATGGTTGACTGACCCCAAGCGCCGCCGTCAACGATTACGCATGCGCTCGGCCAACGCGCCAACCGGCCTGGTCAGGCGGCGTTTGAGCCGGCTGGAAAAAGATTCGCCAGCATAGATGGGCGCTGCCTGCACGACTTCCCCCGGCTGCCGGTATTGGGGAAACAGACGCAGCGCATGCCCACGATTGATTCCGTAATGCTCGTCGGCGGACCACAGGGTGTTTGCTTCCAGGGTCTGGCATTGCAGGCTGGTGGCGGGAGCCGGGGCAAACGGAAAATCGCTGCCAAAGAGAATGTGATCGGGCTCGACCAGCTCCTTGAGCGCGGCCATCGAGTGACGCGACGGCGACAGCGCTGTATCGAAGTAGAAACGGCGGATGTAGGTGAGAATGCCCTGGGGAGCCAGCTGCTGAAATTGCGGCATGGCGTTGGCCAGGGAAACACGCCAGGCGACATAGGGAAGGAAGCCACCGCCGTGGGCAAGGATCCAGCGAATACGAGGGTATTTTTCCATTGTCCCGGTCAGGATCAGATTGACCGCCCCGCGAGTGGTATCGCAGAGAAACTCGATCAGGAAACCGGGGGTCTTGAAACCCAGTTGCTCACTGCTCCTGTGCAGGTTGGGGTGAACGAACACTACCGTGCCGCGACGATCCAGCTCACTCATCAGCTCGTCAAGACGCGGGTCGCCCAGAAACACCCCATCGGTGCTGCCGAATAGCACGATGCCCTCGGCCTTGAGCACGTCCAGCGCATAGATCGCTTCGCCACAAGCGGCTTCGGTGAACGGCATGGGCAGCACCGCAAAGTTGCCGAAGCGCTCCGGGAAATCATCGCGCATCTTCGCCGCGTATTCGTTGCAGTCCCGCGCCAGCTGCCGCGCCTGCTCCACCCCGTCGCCCAGATGCACACCGGGTGTGGAGATGGAGGTAATGGCACGCTGGATACCATTCATGTCCATGACATCGATCGACTGTTCGGGCGTCCATCCGGGCAGGAGCGCACCGGCGTGGCGCTCCATGCCCCGCTCGTGGATGGCATCGCGGAACGCGGGGGGAATGATGTGATGGTGTACGTCGATAAGGCCTTGCTTGAGGGGCATTGTTGTTATTCCTGGCGAGAACAGTCGCAACCTGGCCGTGGTAGCCCACGATAAAACACTCAAGCAACATAATGAACACCAGTGTTCATATTCGTCAATCGAACCTGTCACTTAAACACCCAGGTTAAAATCAGGATAAAAAGCCATAACCGCTCTAAATCAAGGATTACGTGAGAAACTTCGTTAAAAACAGGATTCCACCTCGAAATACACGATTGACTCAAACTGAACAGTGACGTTCAATAGCTTCAGATTCGAATGGTGGAGAGAGCTTGTGGAGTCATTGAACCCGGTGCAGCGACGCATCCATCAGGCGGCCTTGCGCCTGTTTGCCGAGAAAGGCATCAGTCAGGTCAACATCAGCGACCTTGCCCAGGAAGCGGGCGTGGCGCGCGGCACCATCTACAACAACGTCGAGACGATGGACAAACTGTTCGAGCAGGTCGCCAGCCAGCTCAGCGCAGACATGCACCAGCGCGTCAAAAAGAGCATCGATAGCCTTGAAGACCCCGCGCAGCGCCTGGCCAACGGCATCCGCCTGTTTATCCGTCGCACCCATGAAGAGCCACACTGGGGCGCCTTCATGAGTCGCTTCGCGCTGAGCAACCTGGCTCTGCGGGAAATGTTCTCCAGCCAGGCCGTCCCCGACCTGATCCACGGTTTGGGCATCGGCCGCTACCACTTTCGCCAGGAACAGATGGTCACGATCATTTCGTTTATTGCCAGCAGCGTCCTCGGTTCGATGTTCCTGGTGCTGGAAGGCCTGAAGACCTGGCGGGATGCCGGCACCGATACGGCCGAACTGATATTGCGGGCGTTGGGCGTGAGCATTGAAGACGCCCGTGTGCTGGCCACCGTGGAGCTGCCGCCGCTGCCGCCTTCCGGCTGATTCACGATTGAGTCCCGATGGGCCCGCCCCCTGTGCTTTCAGGGGCGACGGGCAGCTTTTGCCTGAAAAAAGCTTTGGAGAACAAGAATGAGCAATCGCCAGACCCTGACCCTTGCCACCCCGCAGCCGGCGCGCCACCCGCACCCGACGGTAAAGGCCCAGCGGCTTGCCTACCTGATTTTCCAGCGCCCGGATCTGGTCAAGGCGGAACGGTTCCTGCGCGATTTCGGCCTCACCGTCAGCCATCGGGCGACCGATACGCTGTATCTGCGCGGCACCGACAGTGCCGCTTATTGCTACCGCATCGAGAAGGCTGACGAAGCGCGCTTTGTCGGCTTCGCACTGGCCGTCGCGACACGGGAAGACCTGCTCAGACTGGCGCGCCTGCCCGGTGCTTCAGGGGTTGAGGAGCAGCCCCAACCGGGCGGCGGCGAGCGGGTGCGCCTGCGTGATCCGTCGGGGTTCGTGGTGGAGGCCATCCACGGGCAAGTGCCGGTCAAGCCCTTGCAGCACCGGGCTCCCCTGCCCTTCAACGTGGCCGAACAACTCCCGCGCATCAACGCCACCCAACGCCCCCCGACCAGCGCTCCGGAGATTCTCAAGCTGGGGCATGTGGTGCTGGAAGTGGCCGACTACCAGGCGACGTGCGCCTGGTACACGGAACATTTCGGATTGATTCCCAGCGATGTGCAGGTGCTGCCTGACGGCTCACCGGCGGTGACCTTCATGCGCCTGGACCTCGGCGATACCCCGGCAGACCATCACACCCTGGCCCTGGCGCAAGGCTTCATGCCCGCCTACAGCCACAGTGCCTATGAAGTGGTCGACGCGGACGCGGTCGGCATGGGTCAACGCATCCTGCGCGAGCGGGGCTGGGTGCACGCCTGGGGTATCGGCCGGCACATTCTCGGCAGCCAGATTTTCGACTACTGGCAAGATCCCTGGGGCGACAAACATGAGCACTACTGCGATGGCGATCTGTTCACCCAGGAGCAGCCAACCGAGTTGCACCGCATCAGTGCCCAGGCCATGGCGCAGTGGGGCGAGCGCATGCCCCGCAGCTTCACCAAGCCGAAGATGACCCTGCGCGCCATCCGCGCATTGATTCACAACCTCAGGCACAGCCCGGACCTGACCTTTCGCAAGCTGGTCACCCTGGCGCGCCTGTTCGGCTGAGGCCGTTGGCAACGATTTCAAACGCAGCACAACAACAATCTGATGCCATGCAGCATCAGCCGATCGACGCCTCGGGAGCCCCTGTCATGGCAGTGCATGTAATCCGCTTCGAATACCAGAATCGCGTGCAATGGGGCGTGATTCACGCCGCCAGGATCACCGTGATCGCCGGTGACTACGCCAGTACCGGCGAATTCATCAACAACACCAACGTCACCGAACTGGCCCGGATGAACCAGGGCGATCTGCCCCTGACCGCCGTCAAGCTGCTTTCGCCAGTCACCCGCGACCAACAGTTTGTCTGCCAGGGCGCCAACTACCGTCAGCACATGATCGAATCAGGCATGGACCCCGACGCCAAGCACTTCAACATGATCTTCACCAAAGCCACCAGTTGCATCGTCGCCGCCGACAGTGAACTGATCAAACCCCGCAACGTGCGCTTTCTCGATTATGAAATCGAGTTGGGCCTGGTGCTCAAACGCGCCATCACGGGCAAGGTCACCGTCACCGACCAGAACCTGCACGAATTCGTCGCCGGCGTGGTGGTGGTCAATGACTATTCGGCCCGCGATATCCAGATTCCGCAAATGCAGTTCTACAAGGGCAAAAGCTTCCGCACCTTCGGCCCGGTCGGGCCTTACCTGTGCCTGCTGGAAGCGCACGACATGCATCACCTGAAAAACCTGCAACTGCGCCTCACGGTCAATGGACAGGTTCGACAAAACGACAGCACTGCCAACCTGGTGTACGGACCGGCGGAAACCCTCAGCGAGCTGTCCGGTCTCCAGGACTTCAACGCCGGCGACCTGATTGCCACCGGCACCCCCGCCGGTTGCGCGCTCACCGTGCCTTCGCCCGCGAAACAGCGAATCGGCGCCCTGCTCCCGGAGGCCGTGAAGTGGAAACTGTTTCTGAAAGCCCAGGAAGGCCGCACGCAGTACCTCAAGGCCGGCGATGTCGTCGAGGCCAGCATTCGCAGCAGCGATGGCCAGATCGACCTGGGCACCCAGCGTAATCTCGTGGTGGAGCAAGCCTGATGGCGATGACCAACCTGGCCGATATACAGGCGCTGGAACGCACCCCACTCAATCGTCAGGGACTGGCGGCGAGTACCTATGAGGCCTTGGCGAGGTGTGCCAGGGATCGTCCCGATGCGCCCGCCTTGCGCTTCTTTCTCGATGCACGGCATTTCCAGCAGACCCACGACTGGAGCTACGCCGAGCTGTTCAACGACATTACCCGTGCCGCCAATGCGTTTCACGGGCTCGGACTGGGCCCCGATGACGTCATCGCCTTCATTCTGCCCAACTTGCCGGAAACCCATTTCATCATCTGGGGCGGCGAGGCGACAGGCATCGTCATGGCGGTCAATCCACTGCTGGAAGCCTCGCAGATGGGCGACCTGCTGCGCGCCGCCAAGGCCAGGGTCGTGGTCACCCTGGCACCGACGCCCGGCAGCGATCTGTGGCCCAGGCTCGCGGCGCAACTGGAGCAGCTACCCAGCGTCAAGCAAGTGATCTGGGTCAGCATGGCGCCCTATGTGGGCACGTTGAAGGGCCTGGCGTTGCGCTGGATGGCCCGCCGGGAAAAGGCCCGCTACCGCCATCTGGCGATCGCCGACCTGCGCGGCCTGATGAAGAAACAGCCACATCGGAGCTTGAACAGCGGCAGACAGATTCGCGCCGAAGATCCGTCTTCCTACTTCTGCACGGGTGGGACCACGGGTCTGCCGAAAATTGCCGTGCGCAGCCACGGCTCCGAAGTCTTCAATGCATGGGCCATGGCCCGCAATATGGAACCCCGGGAACCCGGCCTGGTGATTTTCTGCGGTTTGCCCCTGTTCCATGTCAACGGCCAACTGGTCACCGGCCTGATGCCTTGGACCCAAGGCGATCAAGTGGTTATCGGCACACCTCAAGGGTACCGCGGCGCCGGGGTCATCCCGGGCTTCTGGGCGATGGTCGAGCACTTCAGGATCAACTTTTTCTCCGGTGTTCCCACCGTGTATTCCGCGCTGTTGCAACAACCGGTGAAAGGACACGATCTCGGCAGCCTGCAAAGCGCCTTGTGTGGCGCGGCACCGATGCCGGTAGAGCTGTTCAAGGATTTCGAAACACAAATCGGCGTGCCGATCCTCGAAGGCTATGGCCTTACCGAGGGCGCCTGTGTGTCGTCGTGCAACCCCGCGGGCGGCGAACGGAAAATCGGCTCCATCGGCCTACGCCTGCCCTATCAGGACATGCGCGCGGTGATACTGGATGAACACGGTGGCTACCTGCGCGATGCGATGAGCGACGAAGTCGGGGTGATCGCCATTCATGGTCCCAACGTGTTTATCGGCTATCTGCAGGCCGAGCACAACCAGGGTTTGTGGATCGAGATTGACGGTCAGCGCTGGCTGAACACCGGCGACCTGGGACGCCAGGATGCCGATGGCTATTTCTGGCTGACCGGACGCAAGAAGGAACTGATCATCCGCGGCGGCCACAACATCGACCCGAAACAGATTGAAGAAGCATTGCAGGCACATCCGGCCGTCGCCCTGGTTGCAGCCGTCGGTTGCCCCGATGCCTATTCCGGCGAAGTCCCTGTCGCCTACGTCCAGCTCAAGCCTGGCCAGCGCTGCACGGCCGCGACCTTGCTGGCGTTTGCCGGACAGGCCATTTGCGAACGCTCGGCCGTGCCCAAGCGCATCGAGATCCTCGAGGCACTGCCGGTCACCCCGGTCGGCAAGATCTTCAAACCGGCCTTGCAGCAACTGGAGATCGCCAGGGTCGTACGCCAGGAGGCGAGCAACGCCGGAGTGCAGGACGTCAGCGTGAACGTGCTGCAAGACCCGCGTCGCGGGCTGGTGGCGCACATTGCCGCCGGCGCCCATCGCGAACGGCTGATGCCCCTGCTGGGACGCTACAGCTTTCAGATCGAATGGCTCGGCTAAGCCGGGCCCACCGCTGCCCGCCGACTCGAAGAGGCGATTACTGCCACCCGCAACCTGACCTTTGAGCACCACCCACTGAGCACCGAGAACCGGCCATGTCCCTGCCATGGCCTGCGGAGACCTGCTGCGCCTTGAAAACCGTACAGGGACGCGTAACGCACCACAAAAACAACAAGAGGTAGTGAACGCAATGACTCGTAAACAACCCCCATGGCAACAGGCTCGCCTTCCCCTCGCGCTGGGTCTGGCAGCGTTGGCCAGCACACCGGCCTTGGCGATCGATTTCGACATCGGCGAGCTTCACGGACAATTCGACTCCAGCCTCTCGGTGGGCTCCAGCTGGTCCTTGAACAACCCGGAAAAGGAACTGCTCAGCAGCCACAGCGCCGACGACGGCCGGCTCAACTTCAAGAAGGGCGACGCCTTCAGCCGGGTGTTCAAGGGTGTGCACGACCTTGAACTCAAATACGGCGACAGCGGCGTGTTCGTGCGCGGCAAGTACTGGTATGACTTCGCCCTCAAGGACGAGCACCAGCGGTTCAAGGACATCGACGACCACGGTCGCGAGGAAGGTGCGAAGGCCTCCGGCGCCGAGTTTCTCGATGCCTTCATCTACCACAACTACCTGATCGGCGACCTGCCCGGCACCGTCCGCCTGGGCAAGCAAGTGGTGAGCTGGGGCGAAAGCACCTTTATCCAGGGCGGCATCAACAGCATCAACCCGGTAGACGTGACGGCCTTTCGCCGTCCCGGTTCGGAGATCAAGGAAGGCCTGATTCCGGTCAACATGTTCTACCTGTCGCAGAACCTCACCGACAACCTCTCGGCGGAAGGTTTCTACCAACTGCAATGGCAGAAAACCGCGATCGACAACTGCGGCACTTTCTTCTCCCAGACGGACGTGATCGCAGACGGCTGCAACGGCCTGCCGGTGGGACCGATACTCGACCAGAATGCGGCCGCGCGGGCGGGGCTTTCGCCCTTTGGCGTGCAACTGTCCAACGAAGGCGTCGTGATTCCCCGTGCCCGCGACCGCGATGCCCGTGACGGCGGTCAGTGGGGCGCGGCGTTGCGCTGGTTCGCGCCAGAGCTGAACAGCGAGTTTGCCGGCTACTTCATCAACTACCACAGCCGCCAACCCTACGTCAGCGCCATCAGCAGCGCCCATGCCGCCGACCTGGGGTTTGCCCCGCAACTGTGTGGCAACCTTGGCGTGCCGGCCGGCGCCTGCGGCGGCTTTCTCGCCAGCCCCACCGGCCAGAGCCTGGCGCAGGCCTACCGACTCGGCACCTCGCAGTACTACATCGACTACCCGGAAGACATCCGCCTCTACGGCCTGAGTTTCAGTACCAGCCTGCCCAGCGGTACGACCCTGGCCGGCGAGATCAGCTACCGGCCCAACATGCCGCTGCAGATCAGCCCGGTGGACCTGATCAGCGCCGGCATCGGTGTGCCAGCGCTGACGCCGGTACTGTCGTCCGGTGCGGCTTCATTGGGCAATGGCCAGGATGTCTCCGGCTATCGACGCAAGGAAGTCACCCAGGCCCAGATCACCGCCACGCATTTCTTCGACCAGGTCATGAATGCCGAGCGCCTGACCCTGATCGGTGAAGTGGGGCTCACCCATATCGGCGGCCTGGAAGGCAAAGGCGGATTGCGCTATGGCCGCAGCACCGCCTACGGACAAGGCCAGCTGTACCCGGACAACAGCCTCTGTACCCACACCACCAACGTGCAGACGCCCTCCAACTGCAACAACGACGGCTTCGCCACCAGCACTTCCTGGGGCTACCGCGTGCGCGCCATCTGGGACTACAACGGGGTGATTCCCGGCGTGGAACTGCACCCCAACGTTGCCTGGTCTCACGACGTCAAGGGCTACGGCCCCGAGCCCGGCTTCAATGAAGGCTCCAAGTCGCTGAGCCTGGGGCTCGACGCCAACTACCTCAATACCTACACCGCCAGCCTCTCCTACACCGATTTTTTCGGCGGCGCCTACAACGTGAATATTGACCGTGACTTCGTTGCCCTGAGCTTCGGCATGTCCTTCTAAGTGGAAGCAAAAACCATGAAAAACCTGATCCTGTTTGCCACCACCTGCACCCTGCTGGCAGCCACTACCCTGACCCAGGCGGCAGTGCCGGCGAGTGAGGCGGCGAAGCTGGGCAACAGCCTGACACCGGTCGGCGCGGAAAAAGCCGGCAACGCCGATGGCAGCATTCCGCCCTGGACCGGCGGCCTGCCCGAGAATGCCGGCAGTGCGAGCCCCACAGGCAACCTCAGCGACCCATTCGCTGGCGAGAAACCGCTGTTCACCATCACCCCGCAGAATGTCGCCCAGTACCAGGACAAGCTGACGCCGGGCCAACAGGCCTTGTTCAAGCGCTACCCGGACAGCTTCCATATGCGGGTTTTCCCCAGCCATCGCAGCGCCGCCCTGCCCGATAGCGTGAACCAGGCCATCGCCAGGAACGCACTGAAATCGATGCTGGTCTCCGGTGGCAACGGCCTGTCGGACTTTGAAATCGCCACGCCCTTTCCCATTCCCCAGAACGGGCTCGAGGTGATCTGGAACCACATCACCCGCTACCGCGGCGGCAGTGTCCGGCGTACTCACGTCCAGGCAACGCCGCTGGCCGACGGCACCTTCAACCCGGTGTATTTCAAGCAGCAATTCACCTATCGCGACCAGTTGAAAGACTTCGATCCGCAGAATCCGGGCAATGTGCTGTTCTACTACAAGCAATTGGTGACGGCCCCCGCCCGCCTGGCCGGAGACGTGGTGCTGGTCCACGAAACCCTCGACCAGGTCAAGGAACCCCGCATGGCCTGGATCTACAGTGCAGGTCAGCGCCGCGTGCGCCGGGCACCACAGATTGCCTACGATGGTCCGTACCCTGCTTCGGACGGACAACGGGTGGCAGACAACCTGGACATGTTCAACGGCGCGCCGGATCGCTATGACTGGAAGCTGCTCGGCAAAAAGGAAATCTACATCCCCTACAACAGCTTCCAGCTGGAATCACCCGCACTGAAATACACCGACGTGATCAAGCCGGGCCACATCAACTCCGATATTACCCGCTATGAACTGCACCGGGTGTGGGTGGTGGAAGCCAGCCTCAAGCCTGACCAGCGGCATATCTACGCCAAGCGCGTGCTGTACGTCGACGAGGACACCTGGCAGATCGCCCTGGCCGACCACTACGATGCCCGCAACACCTTGTGGCGCACGGCGGAAGGCTTCATGACCCCGCTGTACGACAAGAAGATTCCGTGGATGGGCGTCGAGGCCTTGTATGACCTGATCAACGGCCGCTACCTGGTCTCCGGGATGCGTAACGAAGAGAAGGACGGCATGGAAATCGGCTTCAAGAGCGTAGCGGCCGAATACACGCCGATAGCCTTGCGCAACGACGGTATTCGCTGAGGCGGCGTCGCTGCATTCGAGATTGAATCCGAGCGTCGGCCGCCAGCACGACTGGCGGCCTTTTCAATCAGGACAGAGCCCCGGCTGATCGAACAGCTTTTGTTCTGGCCACTGCCCTTCGGGCTTTCTGATATCCCGGATCTTTCAATCCGGCACCAGCAAGGACTTGTTGAGCTCACCGATCTTTTCCAGCCGGGCACGCACGATATTACGGCTGATATTGAGCAGACGCCCGGTCTGTAGCTGGTTGCCGTGGCAGTAGCGATAGGCCGCCCGGAAGATGGTTTCTTCGATGTGCTCATACAAGTCGGGAATGTTCTGTTCGAACAATGCATTCAGCGCGCTTTCCAGGTCCACCGGACCGCTGAGGGCGGGTGGCGCCTGATGGGCTTCATCCTGACGAATACCCGAGGAGCGCATGTCCACCAGGTGCAGGTCCGCCGGTTGCACCAGCTGATTGCGGCATACCAGCAAGGCGTGGTGAATGGCGTTTTCCAGCTCGCGGATATTCCCCGGCCAGCTGTGCTCGAGCATTTTGCGCTCGGCTTCGATACTCAGGCTGGCGCGGTTGTAGCCCAGGCGCTGGCAGTGTTCTTCCAGGAAGAATTCGGCCAGCGGCAGGATATCGCCCGGACGTTCGCGCAGTGGCGGCAGGCGGATGGTCGCGACGTGCAGGCGGTAGAACAGGTCCTCCCGGAAATGCCCGGCCACCACCGCGTCGGCCAGGTTGACGTTGGTGGCCGCCACCAGCCGTACATTGATCGGAATCGGCGTGCGCGACCCCAGGCGCACCACTTCACGCTCCTGCAGCACCCGCAGCAACTTCACCTGCATGTTCAGCGGCAGATCGCCGATTTCGTCCAGGAACAGCGTGCCGCCGTTAGCCGCCTCGAACCACCCGGCCTTGTGCGTGGTGGCGCCGGTAAAAGCGCCTTTTTCATGGCCGAACAATTCGCTTTCCACCAGGGTTTCGGCAAACGCACCGCAGTTCACCGCCACGAAAGGCTCGCGACCGCGACGGCTCAGATGGTGGATGTGCCGCGCCACCAATTCCTTGCCCGTGCCCGTCTCGCCAATGATCAAGGTGTTGGCTTCACTGGGGGCCAGACGCTCGATACGCGCGAGCAATTCCTGGGAGCGCGGGTCCTTGAAGACCAGCACGGTGGCACGCACCGACTTGGTCAATTCACGGGCGTTGGGATGGGTGATCAGCGACATGATGCATTCCTGGCAGTAAAAGCGCGTGCTCAATAGTGCATGAAGTTTTCTAGACCATTTAATTATTAATTAATATTTATATATTCCACTAAAGAATATGCCAACACCCTCCGTGCTCGCTGCTGCTGGAGCAGCAATCGGCCAGCACTCGCGTGTCTGCACATCAGCAGCAGACCTCGCGAGACAGCCCCGGTCGATCTGCTACAGCTCAGGAAATACAAGGGCCAGAGCGGTTTTCTCGGCTACTGGCATGCAATCTGCTCTCTGCCTTCCCATACCTCACCACAGGCAGGGAACCTCCCATGAAAAACTTCTGGCGCAACAGCATTGCCACCCTGTTCGGCGTCCTGACCAGCACCGCCGCACTCGCCGAACCGGCCGCCCCGGCCTCGGTGAAGATCGCCATCGTCGCCTACACCCAGGGCGGCAAACCGGTGTTCGGTGGCATTGCCGGACGGGTGATCGAAGACGGTTGGCTGGAAGCGCAACTGCGTGAGCGCGGAGTCAAACTGGAATGGATCGCCCTGCCCCACGCCGGCGCCGGCCCGCAGATCAACGAAGGGTTCAGCAACAACAGCCTGGACTTTGCCGTACGGGGCGACCTGCCTTCGGTGATCGCCGGGGCCGGCGGCGTACCGGGCAAGCTGATCGTGCCCGGCGGCAGCGGCAACAACATCTACCTGGTGGTGCCCGAAGGCTCCGGTGCCACGCGCATCGAAGACCTCAAGGGCAAGCGCCTGGCCCTGCATCGGGGCCGTCCATGGGAGTTCGCGTTCAGCAATTTCCTCGCGAGCAAGGGCCTGAAACTCGACGACTTCAAGATCGCCAACCTCAACCCGCAGGTCGGCGCGGCAGCCGTGTCGGCCGGCAAGGTCGATGCGGCCGTGCTGCTCAGCGAAGCCTATGCCCTGGAAGACAAGGGCGTGGGCAAGATCATCTGGTCCACCAAGCAAGGCAGCAACGACTGGCGCCTGGTGTCCGACCTGTGGGGCACCGAAGCCTTTGTGCGGCAACACCCGGACATCACCCAGCTGCTCGCCACCGCCTGGGTCAAGGCCGCGTGGTGGATTTCGCAACCGCAGAACCAGGACGCCTACTACCAGCTCTCCTCCCGCGCCGGCACTGCCGAAAGCGTGCTGCGCCGCGATGACCAGAACGACCCGGTGGCCTGGAAAGACCGCTGGGCCCCCAAAAGCGATGCGCAACTCAAGGCCCACTACCAGGCCCTCACCGCCTACGCCCTGGCCAACCATCTGATTCGCGACACCTATGACATCGGCCCCTCGCTGGCCACCGGCTTTACCAACCAGGCCCTGATCGACCTGAAACTCACCGACTACTGGCCGGCCCTGCGCGGCCAGGTCAGCACCAATCCTTGATAGGGAAATTGCCAATGAAACTGCCGCACTCCTTCGTCTTCGGCCTCAGTGTCCTGGCCCTGTCCATGAGCGCCTTCGCCGCCGACGCCTACGCGCCCAAGCCCGATCCGCTGCAAGGCGACGGCCGCGTCTCGGCGTTCTACACCTGGGAAAAGGCGATTCCGGCCGTCCCCGGCAAACTGCTGCGCAGCGAGCCGCTGGACAAGACCCTGAGCCTGGCGAACGCCGCCAGCGCCCAACGGATTCTCTACACCTCCACCGATGGCATCGATGACAAGACCCCGATTGCGGTGTCCGGTGCGCTGTTCCTGCCCAGGGGCACGCCACCTGCCGGCGGCTGGCCCGTAGTGAGCTGGGGCCACGGCACCGTCGGCGTGGCGGACGTGTGCGCGCCGTCCTGGCAAGGTCGCTCGTACCGCGACGTGGCCTACCTCAATCGTTGGCTGGCGGAAGGTTTTGCCGTGGTCGCCACCGACTATCAAGGGTTGGGCGTGCCCGGCGGCCATCCTTTGCTCAACAGTCGCATGGCAGCCTACGGCATTCTCGACGCCGCCAGGGCGGTGGTCGCCGGGGTACCCGGACTGGCCGACAAGGTCTTGATCGTCGGCCAGTCCCAGGGGGGAGCCGGCGCCTTTGCCGCCGCGGCCTATGCCGCGACCTACGCCCCCGACCTGGGCGTCAGGGGCAGTATCGGTACCGGGGTGATCTACACCCTCGACTACGCGAAGAACCCCAGCGAGGAGGTGCGCAACAAAGTCGACCCGACCCTGGCCTACGGTTTCTACACCCTGCTCGCCGCCCAGCAATATGATCCGAGCATCAACCCCGCCGACTTCTACACCGACAAGGCCCTGCCGATATTCGAGCAGGCCCGTACCAGTTGCCTGTTCGCCCTGGAAGGCGACGTGGAAGGCCTCGGCCTGAGCATCGCCAACACCAAGAAAGACTACAAGGGCAAGCAACTGGCGCCGTGGCTCGCACAAGTGTCATACCCGACCTTGAAAACTTCCAGGCCGATCTTCATCGGCACCGGCGCCGAAGACACCACGCCCGCCGCCGCGACCCAGGTCAAGCTGATGCAGGACGCCTGCAACGCCGGCTCCATCGTCGAAGGCCACCTGTACAAGGGTCTTGGCCACAGCGCCACGGTCAACGCTTCGCTCAAGGACTCGATCCCGTTTGCCCACAAGGTCATCAACGACCAACCGATCACCCCGATCTGCGCCCCGACCGCGCAATAAGCAGGAGGCTTGCATGAGCATCGAATTCTTCACCCGTCTGCCATTGCATGGCGAAACCCAGTTCCTGCCGGGCGATCCCCGCAATCGTGGCGACTGGCATCGCGGCGGCGCCAACAGCACCGGCGCGGTTTCCGGGTTCAGCGTGGGCGACCACTTCACCTACATCGACTACCTGGGCCAGATCGCCAAGGCGGCCGAGATCAACCACTTCGGCGGCGCGCTGATGGTCAACGCGCCCACCGGCGAAGAGCCCTGGACCGTCTGCTCGCTGCTGGCCCGCGAGACCCGCACCCTGCAGTTCGTCACGGCGTTCCAGCCCTACCACTACACCCCGTGGGTGGCGGTGCAGCAGGCGGCCACCTACCAGCGTGCCACCGGCAACCGCCTGGTGTGGAACATCATCAACGGCGGCTCGGATGCGATTCAACGCCAGGTCGGCGACTACAGCGACCACGATGAACGCTACGAGCGCGCCACCGAGTTCATGGACGTGGTCAAGGGCTATTGGCACAACGAGACCTTCCATTACGCAGGCAAATTCTACCAGACCGACGGTGGTGGCCTGCGCGGGCCATTGAAAAAAGCCCGGTTGCCGTTGATCTGCACCGCGGGTTCGTCGATTGCCGCGCGGGAGTTTGCCGCCAAGCACGCCGACTTCTACCTGATGCGTGCCGAACACCCCGACGAGATCGCCGCGCTGATCGCCGACCTGCGCCAACGCGCGTTGAAATGGGGGCGTACCGATATTCGCTTCGGCCTGTCGATTGACGTGATCACCCGCGAGACCGAAGAGCTGGCGCGCGCCGAAGCCAAGCGTTTCTTCGATGAAGGCATCGCCCGTGGCGCGGTCAAGGCCGTGGCGGCCCACGCCGGGCTGCGCACCGCGCGCAAGCTGAGCTACGAGCACGGGTTTGCGCAGAAGAGCGAAGACCAGGGCTTCGACGATTTCTTTATCCACCCGAATGTATGGACCGGTTTCGGCTATATCGGCATCCCGCCGGGCTGCGCGCTGGTGGGCAGCTACGAAAACGTGGTGGCGCGGATTCGCGAGTACAACAGCATCGGCATCGACCTGTTTTTCCTCGCCGGCTACCCGCACCTGGAAGAAGCCTATCGCCTGGGCGAGCACATCCTGCCGCACTTTCGCAGCGAACGGGCCGACCTGAGCCGCCCCCACGAGCCCGTGCGGGAGCTGCACTCGGCCAACGGCGGAGCCTGATGCCATGACTATACTGCTGAGCCGCCGGGACTTTCTCGGCTACGGCGTGACCGTCGGCGGCGGCCTGTTGCTGACCGGTTGCGGCCCGAACGATACCCCGGCGGGAACCGCCACCAGCGACCAACCGCGTTATGGCGGCCGCCTGCGCCTGGGCATCCTCGACGGCAACCAGAGCGGCAACCTGGATGCGCATAAACCGGTGGGCAGCGGCATCGTTCGCGGCTTTGCGTTGTACAGCAAGTTGTGGGAATGGGACGAGCAGATGCAGCCGCGCCTGGCCCTGGCCGAGCTGGCCGAGCCGAATGCCGACGCGAGTGCCTGGACCCTGCGCCTGCGCCCGGGCCTGGAGTTCCACAACGGCAAGACCATCGACGCCGATGACCTGATCTTCTCGATCCGCCGCCTCACCGATCCGCAACTGGCCTCGCCCTACGCGGCCCTGTTGCACTGGGTGGACCGCGACAACCTGGTCAAGCTCGACAACCGTACCGTGCGCCTGAGCTTTCGCGACGGCCGCAGCTATATGCCGCTGGCGGAAACCTGGGTCAATTTCGGCGGCATCGTGCCGGTGGACTACCATCCGGTCAGCAACCCGGTGGGTGCCGGTCCCTACAAGTTGAAGAGTTTCACCCCGGGCCAGCGCTCGCTGTTCACCCGCTTCGAGAACTACTACAAGGAGGGCAAGCCCTACGCCGATGAGCTGGAAATCATCGACTTCAAGGACCAGGTCTCGCGCCTCGCCGCATTGCGCTCCGGACAGATCGACATGGCCAATGTGCTGCCCACCGAGCAGTTGCCGATCCTGCAGAAGGACCCACGGCTCCAGGTGATCACATCGGTCACCGGCAACTGGCTGTCGTTCGACATGAACCTGGACAAGCCACCGTTCAATGACCCACGGGTGCGCGAGGCGTTCCGCCTGATGGCCGACCGCGACGAGCTGGTGCGCCGCGCCCTCAACGGCCAGGGCCGCGTGGCCAATGACTTGTATGCCCCCGGCGACCCGACCTTCAACCACGATCTCGGCCCGCGTCCCCATGACCCGGTGCGTGCCGCGCAACTGCTCAAGGACGCCGGCCAGGAGAATCTCGAGGTGGAGCTGATCACCACCCCGGGCCCGGGCTTGAGTTCAGCGCTGGTGTTGGCGGAACAGGCCAGGCGCATTGGCGTGACCCTCAAGGTCAGGCAGGTGGACCTGGCCACGTTCCAGGGCCCGCTGAAAAACGACTGGCCCCTGAGCACCGGCGGCAGCATTGGCGCACCGTTCCTGGCCAGCGCCATTCACACCGACGCACCGTTCGCGGTCTCGAACAAGACCCATTTCAACGACCCGCAATTCAGCGAACTGTTCCTCGCCGCCATGGCCCAGCCCGACCTGGAAAAACGCAAGGCCCTGGTGCACCAGGTCCAGCAGATCCAGTACGAACGCGGCGGCATGCTGATCTGGGGCTACGCCAACTTGCTCGACGGCGTTTCCACCCGCGTGGGTGGAGCCCAGGCCGAAGAGTCGCTGTTCAGCACCTGGCGCTTCGAGAAGCTCTGGCTCAAAGACCCGGCCTGATCCCACCGTTTTATCTCCACTTTCCTGACAGGAGTCGCTTCTGCCATGCGCGCTATCGCCTTGCGTTTACCCCTGCTGCTGGCCGCCAGCCTGCCGTTGCAGGCCTTTGCCGCCGATACCCAACTGCAAACCGTGACGGTGCAAGCAAGCAGCGGCGAGTCGGATGACGACGCCCTGCCCACGCGCCCGCCGACTTCGGTGTACGGCGGCACCGAGGTCAAGGTGCTCGACACTCCGCGGTCGGTGGTGCAGGTCAACGCCGAACAACTGGCCAACGGCTCGATCCACAGCGCCGACGATCTGGTCAAGTACGCACCGGGCATCACCCGCGGTGGCGGCCAGAACGCCGGCATCGCGCCACAGTTTCGCGCCCAGGGCTCCGAGATATTCCAGGATGGCCAACGCGCCTATGGCGTGCGCCACCCGGCGAACTTCAACGCCTACGAGGGTGCCGATATCGTTGCCGGCCCGTCCTCGGTGACCTACGGCTCGGTGTCCGGCAGCGGCGGCTACGTCAACTACCTGAGCAAAAAGCCCAATTTCAACGAGTTCAAGACCAGGCTCAGTGGCGAACTGGGCTCGTGGGTCCCGGACGGCACCTCGCGCAGTTCCAACAAGTTCAGCATCGACAACACGGGCCCGCTGACTGACAACCTGGCCTACCGGCTGAGCATCACCAAGCAGCGCCAGCAGGACTTCTACGACAACGTCGACAACAATTTCGACGCGTTCTACGGCGCCCTGGCCTGGCGCAACGACAATGTGCGGGTCGACTGGAACGCCAGCTACGACGACTACTACGACTACAACATCACCCACGGCTGGAACCGCGCCACCCAGGACCTGGTGGACCACGGCAAGTACTACGCCGGACGGGCCACGCCGATCATCCAGAACGGCAACACTCTGTGGTCGCCAGTGCTGGCCTCGGGCGCCGCCGATGCGCCGACCCTCGGCTGGGTGCAACGCCAGCGCAATGCCCAGGGCCAATACACGGTGGTCGACGGCAGCTTCCAGACCGCCTCGCCCAACACCCAGGCCAGCCCCGGCAGCCTGCGCGGCTGGGTGTATGACCCGACGCTGGCGGGCAACGGCGAACAGTCGCTGTCGTCGCAGACCGGACAGCGCAAGGAAGATGAAAGCAGTTCGCGGCGCTTTACCACGCAATTGCACGTCGAAGTCGACCTGTCGCCGACCATCACGCTGGCCAACAGCACGTTCTACCAGCGCTCCAGGGACATCACCGATGCCGTGGGCGCGTTCCAGGTGCAATCGAAAGACAACATCTTCGACAACCGTTTCGAGTTCCACTCACGCAACCAGGCCCAATTGGGAGGCTGGACCCTGCGGGACGACAGCAACACCGGCCTGATCTACCGCCGCGAGTTCAATCAGTCGATTGCCGCCAACAACAGTTTCGGCTCGACCATCAACGCCTATGACCTGACCCAGAATCCCTCGGGCAAGAACCCCGGCGACCTGCTGGGCCTGGACGGGTCCAACCCCGCCGGCGGCAATGGGGCGTGGATCGGCCAACCGGGCGTGCCGCAATACTCCAATTACTACGGCTGGCTCAACCTGCCGCCGATGTATGCCGCCGGGCATGGCCTGTATGCCGAGTCGGTGGCGCCCTACACCGCTGAAAGCACCTGGACCACCAAGACCCTGTTCAGCCAGCACAACCTCAAGTACGGCGACTATTTCGGCCTGAACATCGGCGCCAGCCGCAGCTGGATCGAGGCCGAGATCGACAATCCGTTCGTGCTCGCCGGCGGCAATCCACGCAAGGACAGTGACAACTACCGGCTGTTCGCCTTCCAGGTCAGCCCCTATGTGAAACCCAGCGAAAACACCACCCTGTATTACACCTTCGACCGCTCGCTGGCGGTCAATACCGGGTTCTTTTCCAACGGCCTGGGCTGGGGCAGCGGCAGTGGCGCCAACCAGCTCAACCCGCTGGCATTCCAGAGCCTCAGCGTGCTGCATGAAGTGGGGGTCAAGGTCGAGGCCGTGCCCAACCAGCTGTTCATGACCCTGGCGGCATTCAAGCAGGCCCGCGACCAGGCACCCGACAGCAATAACAACATTGCGCGCCTGCTGATCAAGGGCGTGGAAGCCACCGTGCGTTATCAACCCGATGACCACCTGCGCAGCGGCCTCAACCTGTCCAAGCTCAGTGCCTACAACGAATTCACTTCCCAGGCCGGGTTTGCCTCGGCGGGATTCATCCCCGACAACGGCACGGTATTTGGCGATAACAACAGCCTCAACCAGCGACCGTCCGGGCGCTACGACGCGGTGCAGATTCCCGAGTACACCGCCAGCGGCTATGTCGACTACCGCTTCGATTCCGGCTTTGGCGCCGAGCTTTCAGGCTGGTGGACCAGCAACTGGTACCTGAACCTGAGCAAGACGGTAAAGATCCCCAATGAATACAACCTCGACCTCGCCCTGTACTACCGCCAGCCGCAGTGGAGCACCACGCTGCGGGTCCTGAACCTGACCAACGAGCTGAACTTCGTCAGCGGCCTGGCCGGCTCCACCAACACCTTTTTGCAACCCATGCCTGGCCGCACCTTGCTGGCCCAGGTCGATTATCAATTCTGATCCGCAGCAGGAGCGCTCCATGTCCATTGAATTTGTCGGCATGATTTTCCCTCGCCAGTGGTCGGAAACCCGTGGCGTTCGCAGCCCGGATTTCGACCTCGACTTTATCCGCCACCACGCCCGCGCCCACGAGCACGCCGGCTTCGACCGCGTGCTGATCGCCAGTGGCCCCGGCAGCGCCGACAGCCTGCAGATCGCCGCTTATGCGGCAGCCCACACCGAGCGGTTGGGCTTCATGATCGCCCATCGCCCGGGCCTTACTCCACCGACGGTGGCTGCGCGCTCTTTCGCCACGCTGGATCACACCACCGGTGGCGGACGCATCCGCCTGCACGCGATCACCGGCATCACCGCCGAGCCCCAGGAAGGCGACTTCCTGCTGGACAAGACCGAGCGCTACCGGCGCACCGATGAATACCTGGAAATCGTGCGACGCACCTGGACGGCCGAAGAACCGTTCGATTTCGAGGGCAAGTACTTCCAGATCAAGGGCGCGTTTTCGCCGGTCAAGCCTTTGCAGCAACCGCATATCCCGATCTCGTTTGGCGGTTCCTCGGATATCGCCTATCAGATCGCGGTCAGGCATGCGGATCTGTATGCATTGTGGGGCGAGCCGTTGAGTGGCGTGGCCGAGCAGATTGCCAAGCTCAAGGCGGCCGCCGCCGCGGCGGGTGTGCAAGCGCCACGGGTGAGCCTGTCGGTGCGCTTGATTCTCGGAGCCACCGAGGAGCTGGCCTGGCAGCGCGCCGAGCAGATTCTGCAACAGATCAAGGCCAACCCGCAGTTTGCGGCGGGCAGTCCGTGGCAGAAGCGGATCAAGGGCACCGGTTCGGAACGTCTGCTGGCTGCCGCGGCCCTGGGCGATCGGCATGACCGTGCGCTGTGGATGCCCACCGCCACCGCCGTGGGCGCCTACGGCGACACCACGGCCCTGGTCGGCACCCCGGACACCGTGGCCCAGGCGCTGCTGGATTATGTGGACCTGGGCGTAACGACGTTCTTGAACCGGGGGTATGACCCACTGTATGACACCGTGGATTACGGACGCTGGATCATTCCGGCGGTGCGGGAGGAGGCGCGGCGGCGCCAGGCGCGAGTTGCCTAGCATCATCTGACGCCATCGCCGGCAAGCCGACTCCTACAGTGGCATGCGTGAACCGCAATTCATTTGCATGACGCTACCTCTGCAGGAGCCGGCTTGCCGGCGCTCACCGCGCAACGCTGCGACTCACGCCAACGATGGCGAATGCTCCAACAGCGTGCGCGTGTACGCGGCCTGAGGCTGATCGAGCACCCTGTCCACCGCCCCCTGCTCCACTACCCTGCCCGCCTTCAGCACCAGCACCCGGTCGGCAATTGCCCGGACCACGCCCAGGTCGTGGGTGACGAACAACAACGTCAATCCTTCGCGTTGCAACTGGCGCAACAGATCCAGGATCGACGCCTGTACCGACACATCCAGGGCCGAGGTGATTTCATCGCAGATCAACAAGCCCGGCTCGCACAACAGCGCACGGGCGATGGCCACGCGCTGGCGTTCGCCACCCGACAGGCTGTGGGGATACAGATCGGCCAGCGACGCCGGCAGCGCCACGCGCGCGAGCACGGCCTCGACCCGCTCCCGCGCTGCCGCGCCTTTCACCGCGAAGAAGTGCTCCAGCGGTGCACTCAGCGTCTGGTACACCGTTTGCCGTGGGTTCAACGCCCGATAGGGGTTCTGGAAGATGTACTGGATCTGGTGGCGCGCACTCGCATCACGCTGGCGGGCCCGCAGCGGCAAAGGGCGTCCGGCGTAGCTCAACTCGCCTTCGGCATTTTCCCCAAGACCGGCGACGGCGCGTGCCAGGCTGGTCTTGCCCGACCCGGACTCGCCCACCAGCGCCAGGCACTCGCCCGGGCGTACCTGCAACGCGATGTCGAACAACACCTGTCGATCGTAGGCGACGTTCAAGCCATCGATGGACAGCAGGGGTGGCTCGGTCTGCGTGACCAGGGGCGCAATCGGCGTCAGGGCAATGGCCTGTAGTGGCTGGTCGTGGGGCGCGAAACACGCCACTTCATGGCCCGTGGCGATTGCATGCAATGGCGGTTCGACAGCTGAGCAACCCGAGGCGAACCGCTCACAGCGCGGCCCGAAACCACACCCCCGCGGTCGCTGCCCCGGCGCTGGCGCATGCCCCGCAATCGCCTTCAGTTCCCGTCGCCCCGCGACGTCGGGAATCGCCGCCAGCAGCCCGCGGGTATAGGGATGGGAGGGTCGGCTGAACAGGGCATCCCGTGTCGCGGTTTCAACGATACGCCCGGCATACATCACCATCACCCGGTCCACCAGGTCCTTGATCACCGCCAGGTCATGGGACACGTACACCGCCGCCACCCCCTGGCTTTTGCACAGGCGACGCAGGGTGGCGAGGATATGCGCCTGGGTGCTCACGTCGAGGGCGGTGGTCGGCTCGTCCAGCACGATCAGGCGCGGACGCAGCACAAAGGCCAGCGCCAGCATCACCCGCTGCTGCTGCCCGCCGGACAGCTGATGGGGAAAGCGTCGCAGGAACTCGCGGTCATGGGGCAAACCGACATCGCGCAAGGTGTCATCGATCCGCTGCTGTTGCGCCGCATACCCGCCTCGCAACGAGTGCACCGCCAGGGTTTCACGCAACAGGATGCCGATGCGCAGCGCAGGGTTCAACGCCGTGGCCGGATCCTGGGCGACATAGCCGATCAGGCTGCCACGGGCGCGGCGCAAGGCTTCACCTTCGAGGCTCAACAGCGCCTCGCCCCCCACCCGCACCTGACCACCGACAATCCGTGCACCGCGCCGGGCGTGGGCCAGCAGCGCCGTCGCGAGGGTGGTCTTGCCCGAGCCCGACTCTCCGACCAGGCCAAGGATTTCCCCGGCCCGCAGGTTGAACGAGATACCGGATAGCACATCCACCTGCCCCGCCAACTCCACGCGCAGGTCACGGACCTCCAGCACTCCGGTATCGATTTCAGTGATGGCGTTCATGGCTGTTTTTCTCCCATCCGTGCACTGCTGCGGCCGATGCCTTCGGCGAGGATATTGGTGCCGTAGGCAAACACGCCGATCAGTACCGCCGGCGCCAATACGGCCCACGGCTGCACCAGCAGGCCGGCCTGGTTTTCATTGATCATCAGGCCCCAGTCCGCCGTGGGCGGCGCCACGCCGTAGCCGAGAAAACTCAGGCCGGAGAGCATTCCGACACCCCAGGTCAGCATGTTGCCGAAGTGCACCAGCAGCGGCGTGAGGATGTTCGGCAGGATCTCCTTGAACAGAATGCGTCGCCGCGAATACCCCATCATCTGCGCCGCCTCGACGAACTCCTGCCCCGCCACCGCTACCGCACTGGCCCGCGCCAGACGGATCACGCCGGGGATGAACGCGATGGAGACGGTCAACACGATCAGCCACGGCGCGCGCCCCAGCATGGAGACGATCAGCAGCACCAGGATCAGGTCGGGAAACGCCAGCGACACATCCGCCGACCAGGTGATCAGCTGGTCCAGCCGGCGCCGCGACAACCCCGCCAGCAAGCCCAGCGTGCTGCCCACGGCCAGGGCGATGCTGGCCGCCGCCACCGACATCCACAGCACCGACAAGCCGCCGCTGAGCAGCCGTGACAGCACGTCATGCCCCAGGAAATCATGACCCAGCCACGCGCCGTCCGCGGGGGCGCCATAGACCGGGCCGACCATGTCCGTCGAGCCATGGGGCGCCAGCCACGGCCCCAGCAGGGCAAAGGCAATCACCAGTAAGGTAATCCAGCCGCCCTTGCGGGTTTGCGGTTCAGCCAACCATCGACGGGCACTCATGCATCACCTCGGGAGCGGCGCCACCACGGGGTGATACCCCGCCGGTTGCGTTGAATCATCGTGACCCGGCGCGCGGTACGCAATTTGGGTGTGAGCAGCACGGTGAACAGGTCGGCCAGCAGGTTGATCAGCACCACCGCCAGGGTGATCACCAGCACGATCGCCTGGATCATCGGCAGGTCGCGCATCTGGATCGCCGCGTGAAGGGCCGTGCCGATACCGGGGTAGCTGAAGATCACTTCGGCCAGTACCGCGCCGCCGATCAGCGTGCGCAAGGTCAGCGCCACGCCCTGGATTGCCGGTACCAGCGCGTTGGGCAAGGTGTGGCCCCACACGATGCGTCGATGGGGAATGCCGCGCAGCCGCGCGGCAATCACATAATCGGACTCCAGGGCCTCGATCATCGCCGCGCGCACCATACGCGTGAGGTAAGGCAATGCGCCGAGGCTCAGGGCCGATACCGGCAGTATCAGAAACTTGAGCTGACGCAGCAGCGCCTGGTCGGGATCGAGGATCGACACCGCGGGCAAGAAATCCATGTGCGGCATGGAAAACAGCAACACCAGGCCAATCGCCAACAGGAATCCCGGGGTGGCCTTGAGAAAGATCAGCAACGACAGGCTCCAGCGATCCAGCCGACTGTCCCGGCGCAGCGCCAGCGCCACACCGAGTGCCAGCGCCGCCGGCACCACTACGGCGATCACTCCGGCCAACAGGGCCAGGGTATAGCCAAAACGCCCCCACAGGATGCGGCCGACCGGAGCGCCGGAATCCAGTGACACGCCAAGGTCGCCGCTCAACGCGGCGCCGAGCCAGCGCAGGTATTGCCACAGGATCGGCTGGTCCAGCCCCAGTTGGCGTTGCAGGGTCAGGATGCTTGCCAACGGCGCATCCGGGCCGAGGATCACCCGCGCCGGGTCCGAGGGCAGCGCCTGGGTGGCGATAAACACCACCAGGCTGATGACCCAGGCCGTGAGCAGGCCATAGCCCAGGCGTCCGATAAACCACGCCAGCCATGCCGGGGTGCGTGGGGAGTTGCACGAGGGCTCAGACATGGTTCAACCACAACTCGTCAAAACGCCAGGACGCGAAGGTGGTCTGCTCGGGCCCGAGGCCCCCCACCTTCACCGAGGCCGCGTCGAGCACATCGTTGAATCCCCAGATCAGCAGACCACCGCGCTCGTGCTGGATCTGCTGGGCCTCATGAACCAGGCCTTTGCGCAGTTCCAGGTCGGGTTGGGCCAGCGCCTGGCGGTACAAGCTGGCAAAGCGTGGATCATGGAAATTGCTGCGGTTGTAGATCGCCAGCGGCGCGTCGTTGTGCAGCGCCGAAGCGAGAAAGCCCCGTGCCGGTGTCGAGCCTGGCGACACTTGCCATTGCTCGCGTTGCGGACCATTGAATACGGCGCCATCGACTTGGCGGACACGCACCTCGACCCCGGCCTTTTTCGCCTGCTGGGCAAACACCAGCGCGGCGTTGACCCCGGGCCCGGGCGTGGTGGTCAGCTCCACCCGCAAATCCGTCTGCCCGGCCTGGCGCAGCAGCGAACGCGCCTGCTCCGGGTCATGGGGACGTTGCACAATCGCGTGGTTGTAGGTCGGATCGTGGGGCGAATACAGGTCGTTGGCGATGCGCCCGAAGCCGTTGAGGCCACGGTCCACCAGTTCCTGCCGATCCGCCAGCAGGCGAAACGCCTGGCGCACCCGCACATCGTCGAACGGCGGCTTGGCCAGGTTCAGGTTGAAACCGGTAAACGAGGTGCTCGGCGACACACACAGCGACAGGCGCGAATCGGCCTTGAGCAAGGCGCTGTGCTCGGCCTGCACGCCGCTGGCAACATCGATCTGCCCGGCGCGCAACGCGGCCACGCGGGACACCTGGTCCTTGAACTCGATGATTTCCAGTTCATCGGCATAGGGTTGGCCGGGCTTGTAGTAATTCTCGAAACGCGTGTACAGCGAGCGCTGGCCGGGTACGAAGCGCTTGAGCCTGTAAGGGCCGGCGCCCACCGGATTGCTGACCGGATCGTAGTCGGTGGGGACGATGCCACCAAAGCTGATCAGGGTTTCATCCAGCGGAAAAAAGCTCTGGCCCTGCTGGAAACGGATTTCGATGGTGCGCTCGTCCAGCTTGCGCAAGGCATTGCGGTCGATGGCGCCGACCAGGCCGGCAAAGGGTGAGGCCAGCTTGGGATCGGTCAGGCGCAACAACGAAAACAGCATGTCATCGGCGCCGATGCTCTTGCCATGATGGAATTCCAGGCCCGGCTTGAGGCGAATGGTCCAGGCGCTGGCGTCGGCATTCGGCTCGGCGAACTCGGCCAGGGCCAGGCGCGTGCTGACGTCGGTGTTCCATTCCCAGAACTTGCTGTACAGGGCCCAGCCACGAATGATCCCGCCGCCTACCGGTTTATGGGCATCAAGGTTGCCGGATTGGTCGCCATCGATAATGCCGACGCGCAGGCGCCCGCCACTGACGGGCTTGCCGGCCAGCACCGAAGCGCCCTGGGTGGCCGCGCCGCTATCGCAGCCACCGAGCAGCAGACCGCCGCCGATGGCCAGGCCGTGGCCGAGAAACGCCCGGCGGGAAAATCCGTCACTCATCATTCATGCCTCTTCGCGCTGCGTGGTCTTCTGCGTCACGCCCAGACGCGGCACATCGAAGCCATGGTCCAGTTCCAGCAACGGGAACAACAGATCGGCCACGCGGTGGGCTTCATCGATCAGCGGGAAACCGGACAGGATAAATGCCGAGGTGCCCTGGGCCTCATACTCGCGAATGCGTTCGGCGACCTGTTCGGCGCTGCCCACCAGGTAGGTGCCGGCGGCGGGGCCGAGGATGTTGAAACCGAACAGGCTGGGGCCGAGCCAGACGTTGGGGTAGATCTCCAGCTCACGCGCGGTCGGCAGGCGCCCGGCGCGGATGGTCTCGACGTTGCGCTGGGTCTGCGGGTCGTCGCTGTGGAAGTCGTCGAAGCTCACGCCGGGTGGCAACTGGCGCTCGATGGCATTGCGCGCGGTTTGCAGCGAAGTGCGTTGCAGCAGTTTTTCGGCGTGGGCCCAGGCCTCTTCCTCGGTCTCGCGCACGATGATTTGCAGGCGGGTACCGAAGGTCAGTTCACGACCGATCTTCGCCGCTTCGGCGGCGACCTTGCGGAACTTGTCCCCCAGCTTCGGTGGCGTATTGGCGAAACTCAGGTACACGTCGAGCAATTGCACCGAATGTTCCACGCCCGGCCCCGACGTACCGGCGCCCCACAGTGGGATGCCGGGTTTCTGGCAAGGCGGATGCCACCCTCCCAGGGGATGGCCGGCCGCGCCCGGCGCACGTGGCGCGAGCTTGACGTACTGGCCGTCATAACCGCGGGTGTCGCCGGCATAGAACCCCTGGAACGCCCGCCAGTATTCCAGGCTGAACGCATAACGCTCGTCATGGGGATAGTGCACGCCCAGCGTCGCCAGGCCGGCATCGTTGCCGTTGACCACATTGAACAGCAGGCGACCGTTGGAGAACTGGTCAAAGGTCAGTGCCCATTTGGCCAGGACCGCCGGCGACAGCTCGCCCGGGTGCTGGGCCACGAGAAAGCGCAGGCGCTGGGTCGCGTCGATCAGCGAAGCCGCCACCGCCAGGCTCTCATTGGGGCTGGAGCCGAGCAGCGAACCGTAGTAACCCAGGCGATCGCTGGCGACAGCAAGCTGCTTGAGATGCTGGAAATCGGTTTTCCAGCGTCCTTCCGGTTCCCATGGATAGGGGCCGTCGGGCGTAGTGAGGTACCAGAGAATTTTCACAGCCATGAGAAACGTCCTTGAAGTAAGCCGATACCCCCGTGGGAGCCGGTTGACCGACCCCCGCAGGCGGAACTAGTTGCGCCGGTCGATAGCCGGCACCAGGCCCAACTCCGTGGCTTGCTCGAACAGGCCGCTCATTTTCCACTGCTGGGTCAACACGCCCGGACCATAAGGGCGGGAACCACCGAGGGCATCCGCGAGCAATTGCAACTGTGCGCCCTCCTCCAGCAACAGGATGAATTCCGCGGTGGCCCGCAGCCCTTGCTTGCCCCACACGGTGGAGCCGCCGTTGGCTTCGAGGATCGCCAGGTTGAAGGGGTTTTCGGCGATCTTGTCGAGGATGAAATCCACCTCCTGCTGGCGGCGGTCGATGTACACCGGCAGTTCCCGGGCCAGCTGGTAGCGTTGCACCGGTACGTAGTGGAATGGCAAGGTGCGGTGGGTCTGGGCCCAGGCGCCAAGGTATGGCGAATGCACGTGGGACACGGTGGTCACATCCGCGTGCTGCTGGAACAGCTTGGTGTAGCGTCCCAGGCCGCCCTTGCCCTTGCCGAGAATGACATTGCCGGCAAAGTCGGTGACAGTGGCTTGCAGCGGCTTGCGGTAATTCCACGGGCCGCCGTAGTTGACCGATACCAGTAGTTCCTGACCCGGCACCCGCTCGATAAAGCCGACGGTGCCATTGGCGGTGATGGTGTTGGTTTCGCGGAATACGGTGAAGGCCTCTTCGGCTTCCAGCAGCACCTTGTCGACAAAGGCCTGCAGTTCTTGGCTGATCGGTTGGGCGTGGACAATGGCAGTCATGGGGGTTCTCCAGGTTCAGGCGCGGCGCTTGGCCAGCAGTTCATGGGCAGCTTGCAGGGGACGCGGATCGACCCAGTCGGCGATGGCAAAATCACGTTCCAGGAAGCCGTGCAGGTAGAGGAAATCCTTCTGCACACCAAGGAAGTCCAGGCGCTGGGCCGACAGGTCCGGCGCCAGGGTGGTGTGAAAATCGCCGCGATAGGCCTCGGCCACGCCGGTACTGCCGGCACGGGTTTCTTCTTCGAGAATCGCGTTCAGGCCGTCGCGATTGTTCGCCGCCCAGTCGGCGGCGTTGAGGGTCTGCGCGAGAAAGCGCACCACCAGGTCGAAGTGGTTATCCAGCAGGCTCTGGTGGACGGTGATCGGCCGCGGCGTGCCGTTGTTGATGCGGTAGCGCGGCTCGGCGATCAGGTCCAGGTCAATGCCCACCACCAGCCCCAGGCGCCGTGCCGCGTCGGCTGCCGAGGCGCCCTTGACGTACACCGCGTCGACCTCGCCACGCACCAGGTAATCCAGGCCGGACCACAGGCGCTGCAAGCCCTGGCGCGGATCGGCCGCCAGTTCCTGGTCCTGCAACGCCACTTCCACCAGTTCCACATCATCAAAGCCCAGGCCGGCCAGGCTCAGCGCGCCCTTGTAGCCGTGCAGGCTCATGGCCCGGGCGATGCTGCCGGGACGGTTGTCGCCCCAGGCCGGCAAGGCCAGGCGCTTGCCTCGCAAGTCTTCGGGACGGGTGATGCCGGAGTCCGGCCGGACCAGAATGGTCTGCCATTCCTCGATCCAGGTCAGACCGATCAGGCGGCTCGGCGCACCGGCGGCGCGGGCGGCCAGGGCCGGCACATTACCGCCCTCGCGAAACAGCCCCGGCAGGTCGTGATCGTAATGATGACGACCGAGCTGGCGGGCCTCCTGGAGGGTGGATACCGGCAGGCCGTCGGGGGCGAACTCATCGGTCAACCACCCCAGCTTGTAGGCGATGCCGGAGGCGGTCGGCACCGGGCACCGGGTAAACCAGATCTGCTCAAGCTCAGGCGTGGGCAGGACAGCGGAAAGGGTCATGGTCAGCTCCATTGAATTGGGCAAGGCAGTCCATGGGGGTATTGCAGAGGCCGTGCCAATCGCCAGAAGCCCCGGTTTACAAGGGTTTCGAGTCAACACCCGGAACACGGCTGCTGGCCTGCCAGCAGCACTGCTGCTCCTTCAGCAGTCCCCGGCGAGCACTGCTTCCCCAGCAGCACCCCGCTCACCGAGAGCCCTGTGCAGCGGGGGTTTTGGCGTTGGCGCAGAACTTGCTCAAGGCCCTTTTCACTGCCTTACGCAAACCAAGGACTGAACCATGACTACATTCGAACAGGCGCCCGTACGCCATCTACCGAGCGAGGCCGAGGCCATCGCCGCCGCCAGGGAAATCGCCGTGGAGATCGCCAGCATCGCCGCCGACAGCCAGCAGAACGGCCAGTTGCCCTGGCGCCAGGCTCAGCTGTTATCGGAAAGCGGCCTGACCGCCATCGGCGTGCCCAAGGCCTTCGGCGGGCTCGGCGCGTCGGTGCAGACCATCGTCGAAACCGTACGCCTGATCTCGGAGGCCGATGGCGGCGTCGGACAGTTGCTGCAGATTCATAACGTGATGCTGCGGGGGATTTTCAACGGTTACCCGGACGCGGTGCGTGATCGACTGGTCAGCGACGTACTGGCCGGCAAGCGTTTCGGCAACGCCCTGGCCGAGGTCGGGGGCAAGAACAAGTTCGCGCTGAAGACCCGCGTCGAACGTCGTGAAGACGGCGCCCTGGTACTCAATGGCAGCAAGTTCTACTCCACCGGTTCCTACCTCGCCGAATGGATCTCGCTCACGGCCGCCTCGGACGACGGCGGCGCGGGCGTGCTGCTCAATCGCAATACACCGGGCCTGACGCTGGTGGATGACTGGGAAGCCTTCGGCCAGAAAAACTCGGTCAGCGGCACAGTGATTTTCGACAATGTCGTCCTGGATGAAGACTTCGTTTCATGGCGCAAAGGCCCGATGAAACGCACCGGACTAACCTTCCCGCAGATTCTTCACGCGGCCATCGATACCGGTATCGCCGCCGGCGCGTTGTCGGCCGCGGTGGATTACCTCAAGCACAACGCGCGGCCATGGGTGGAAAGCGGGGTCGACCACGCCAATGAAGAGCCGCACATCATCAAGCAGATCGGCGAATACGCCGTGAGCCTGCGCGCCGCCGAATCGCTGTTGCGCGACGCGGCGCGGGTGTTCGATGCCCATAAGCAAGACCCCGACAACAAGGAACTGCAGGACGAGTTGATCCTCTCGGTGGCGACCGCCCGTGCGCATTCCGACAGCGCCTCGCTGAAGATCTCCAGCGATATTTTCTCGCTGCTGGGGGCCAGTTCATCGTTGAGCAAGTGGAACCTGGATCGCTTCTGGCGCAATGCCCGGGTGCATACCACCCACGATCCGATCCGCTGGCGCCTGCACCACGTGGGCAACTACTACCTCAACGGCGTGGACCCGGGCGAGTACACCGCGATTCTCAACGCCCGGGAAACCCAGGGTGCCACCCGCAAATAAGCAATACGGGCCGTGCGCGGCCCATTCCCCGTGTATGGCTGACGAGCTTTTCATGATCGAACAACACCCCCTTCTACGCAGCCTGGCGATCTACCGGGAAATGCCCTGGCGATTCACCCTGGTGGCGGCGCTGTACGTGGCCATCAACCTGGGGCTGGTCTGTCAACAATGGCTGATCGGCCATGCGGTGAACGACGTCAGCGCCGGACGCGCCGTCGTCCACCATCCTGACGGCAGCCTGGACGCCAGCCTCGGTTGGTACTGGCTCGGGCTGATGTTCGCCGTGGCGTTCGGCCGCGGCCTGCTGCAATACCTCGCCAGCGTGTTGTCGCTGGTGATCAGCCAGGAACTGCTGACGCGCCTGCGCGAACGCATCCTGGCCCAGGTGCAGAGCCTGCACCTGGGTTATCACTGGCAACACGGCATGGGCGAGATGATCACTCGCACCACCCGCGATGCCGACAAGGTGCGCGATGCGCTGATCACCTTCTGGCGTCAGCTGGTGGAAACGCCGCTGGTGGTGCTGGCCACCGTCGGCCTGCTGGGCTGGTACGACCCGCTGCTGGGCCTGGTGCCGCTGTTGCTCACAGTCACCGGGCTGTGGATCTTCGTGCGCCAGACCGGGCGCCTGGTGAGCCTGGACCGGGCGGTCGGCAGCGCCTATGACCGGGTCAACCAGGACCTGAGCGAAGGGATTGGCGGCGTGCGGGTGATCAAGTCGTTCGGCCTGGAGCAACGGCGTATCCAGAGCTTCGCCGATCAGGTCGCGGTGTTCGCCGCATTGGCGCGCCAGGCCCTGGCCTATTCCAGCTCGCGCATTCCACTGCCCCAGGCCGTGGTGGCGCTGGGGCATGTGTGGATTCTGGTGTACGGCGCCCACCTGGTGGCCGCCGGTCAACTCGGGATCGGCGAACTGGTGACCTCGCTGCTGATCGCCACCACCCTGGTATTCCGTATCGAAGGCATCGGCCGGGTGATGCAGACCTTCGCCGATGCCCGCGCCAGCGCCGAGCGCATCTGGCAGTTGCTGGATGCACCGGTGGCGATCCGCGGCGGTGCCGCCAGCCTGCCCGCCAGCCCGCTGGGGCTCAAGCTGGAACAGGTCAGCGTCACCGCCCCCGGTGGGGGCCGCGACATCCTGCATGACTGTTCGCTGACCTTGCAGCCTGGAGAGATCGTCGCGCTGGTCGGCGCCACCGGCACCGGCAAGAGCTTGCTGGCCAGCCTGTTGCCACGCCTGAGCGATGTAACGGCCGGGCGCCTGTTGCTCGGCTCGGACAGCAGCGGCTGGCAGGACATCCGTGACCTGCAACTCGGTCCACTGCGCCAGCGCGTGCATGTCGCGCCGCAGGAAAGTTTCCTGTTCGCCGGTAGCCTGGCGGCCAATCTGCGCCTTGCCGCCCCGGAGGCCAGCGACGAACAACTGCGCGAGGCCCTGCACCTCGCCGCCGCCGAAGACGTCCTGCAGCGCCTGCCCCAAGGCCTGGAAACGCCCCTTGGCGATCGCGGCGTGACCTTGTCCGGAGGCCAGCGCCAACGCCTGTGCCTGGCCCGCGCGTTGCTGGGCAAGCCGGACATCCTGTGCCTGGACGACGCCACCAGCGCCCTCGACGCCATCAGCGAACGCCAGGTACTGCACAACCTGCGGCAACTGCGCGGCACCACGGTGCTGGTGATCTCCAGCAAGCTCTCGACCATTCTGCTGGCCGACCGCGTGCTGATGCTGGCCGACGGCAGGATCACCGCGCAGGGCCGTCACGCCGACCTGCAATCAACCCATGCGCAATACCGCGACCTGCTGGGGATCGATCATGGCTAACCCGCTGCCAGGCAAAGCCTTGAGCGATATCGAAATCGAAGAAATGCTGGCGAAGAAGGCGTTGGATCGCAGCATGTTCAAGCGCTTGCTGCCACTGCTCAGGCCGATCCGCCGGCAGATTGTCGCGGTGATCGGCATCGAGATACTGCTGGTGATCAGCGTCTTTCTGCGGCCGTGGTTTGTGCGTGAACTGCTCGACCGTGGATTGATCCAACAGGCCGATCACTGGCTGCTGGACGAGCGCCTGGTGCTGTGGCTGGGACTCGGCCTGGCGGCCAGCTGGCTGATGCGTTTCCTGCTGGCCGGGGTCTCGCAATTTGTCGCCGGCGGCGCGGCGATCCGTGTGCTGAACGCGTTGCGGGTGCAGGTATTCGCCCATGTCCAGGGCCTGAGCGTCAGTTACTTCGACCAGACCCGCGCCGGGCGCATCATTTCCCGGGTCGACCGCGATGTCGACGCCCTCGAACCGCTGGTGATCCAGGGCCCGCCGGAACTGCTGGGCGCCCTGCTGCGCTGTGGCCTGGCCTCGGTGATGCTGTGGCGCATCGACCCGCGGTTCTTCCTCAGCCTGGCGGCCACGGTGCCTTTGCTGGTGCTCGCCACCTGGAGTTTCAAGCGCATCTCCCAGCGCAACTGGGCCAGGGTCGCGGAAAACCGCAGCCGCTTTACCGCGCACCTGGTGGAAAGCGTCAGTGGTGCGCGCCTGCTGCAACAGTGTGCCCACGAGGCACCGAACCTGCGGCGCTATCGCCAGTTGCTGGAGGATTTCAACCAGGCACTGATTCGCGGCAGCTTGCGCTCATCGTGGTTCGCACCGTTTACCGCGCTGCTCAGTTCGGCGGGAATCGCGCTGTTGCTGCTGGTGGGCGCGTATGGCCTGGCGGCGGGCGAGGTCAGTGTCGGCCAGGTCGCGGAAAGCCTGTTCTATGTGTTTTTGTTCCTGGGACCGTTGCAGGAGCTGTCGGACCTGTTTGAGCGTTACGCCACGGGCTCGGCGTCGGCGCAGCGGATTTTCCTGCTGCTCGATACCTCGCCGCAGATCGTCGACAGCACCGGCCCCCGGCCCCTGGAACGGGCGCGTGGCGAAGTGCATTTTGACCAGGTGCTGTTCAGCTACGGGCAGGCCCCGGTCATCAACGGCCTGAACCTGCATATCCCGGCGGGTGAAGTGCTGGCGATCGTGGGCCCGTCCGGCCATGGCAAGAGCACCCTGGTGCAATTGCTGACGCGCTTCTACGAAGTGCAGACCGGTGCAGTCCGTCTCGACGGCATCGACGTACGCGAGCTGGCGCAACATACCCTGCGTCGCCATGTCGGCGTGGTGTTGCAGGACAACGTGCTGTTCAGCGGCAGCATTCTCGACAACCTGCGCCTCGCCGCCCCCGAAGCCGACGATGCCACCCTGATCGCCGCCGCCCGCGAACTGGGCGCCGATGAAGTGCTGGAGCGCCTGCCTCACCAGTACCACACGGAGGTTGGCCCGCTGGGCGCGCATCTGAGCCACGGCCAGCGGCAGTTGGTATGCCTGGTGCGCGCGTACCTGGCGGACCCGGCGGTGCTGGTGCTGGACGAGGCGACTTCGGCGGTGGACATTCATACCGAACGACGCATCCAGCGGGCGTTGCGCCGGCTGTGCGAGGGACGTACGGCGATCATCATCGCGCATCGACTGGCGACGATCCGCGATGCCGACCGGATTGCGGTGGTACGCCATGGGCAAGTGGTGGAGCTTGGCGCGCATCAGCAGTTGATGGGCCAGGACGGACCGTATGCCGCGCTGTACCAGACCTACCTGCGCAGCGCGCGCAGCCACGAGCCGAGCGCCCTATCCCTGTAGGAGCCGGTTCGCCGGCGCCTGCAAGGGCCTGCTGCACGCTCAGCATCGACTGCTGGGCGGGTGCTGCTACAGCAGCACCCATCTCCTTCCCGCATGCGCAAGCCCCCGTAGCCATTGGGCCCCGCCCCATGGCATGGGCGTTGCAACCACCCCTGCCATCAGGTCCACGCACCTTGCACGACTGAATCAGGAGCATCCATGAGCACTGAATTTTTCTGGCGCCTGCCGCTGGGCACCGACGGCCCGCAGCTGACCACCGACAAACACAACCGTGGCAACCCCGACTACCGCCCCGGCCATATCGCTCCGGGACGCTTGCCCAACGGCGAACCCGACGACTTCACCTACATCGACTACATCGCCCAGGTGGCCAAGGCCGCCGAGCTCGCCGGTTTTGAAGGCGCCCTGCTGCCCACCGGCCCCGAGCCATGGATTGCCGCCGCCGCGCTGGCCCGGGAAACCCGGCGCATCAAGTTCCTGATCGCCTTCCAGGCCACCTGGACCCTGCCCGCCTACGCCGCGCAGCAAGCGGCGATCCTGCAGAACCTCAGCCGTGGCCGCCTGGAGTGGAACATCATCACCGGCGGCAACCCCGCCAGCCAGCGCGCCAACGGCGACTTCCTCGAACATGACCTGCGCTACAAGCGCACCGGCGAGTTCCTCGACATCATCCAGGGTCTGTGGGAGAACGAAAAATTCTCCTATGCCGGCGATATCTACCAGCTGGAAAAAGGCGGCCTGCCCGCCGGCCTGCAGCACGAGCGCAAACCGGGGGTGTATTTCTCCGGGTTCTCCGATGCCGCACTGGGCGTCGCCGCCAGGCACGCCGATGTCTACCTGAACTGGGCCGAGCCCATCGACAAGCTCAAGCCGCATATCGATCGCGTACGCGAGCTTGCCGACAAACAGGGACGCAGCGTGCGGTTCGGCCTGCGGGTCGACCTGTTCGCCCGCGAGACCGAGGAGCTGGCCTGGAAAGACCTGCGCCGCCAGTTCGACAAGCTTGAAGGCCGGACCAGCGTCGTCGCCAAGGGCTTCACCAGCGGCTCCGATTCGGTGGGCGCCGCGCGGCAAACCGCCTACCACCAGAACGTCGACCGCTTCGACGACCTGATCATCGGCCCCAATCTCTGGGCCGGCTTTGCCAAGGCCAAGCCGGGCCCGACCGTCGGCCTGGTGGGCAGCCACGAAAACATCGCCGAGCGCCTGGTGGAATACCGCGACGCCGGTTTCTCGACCTTCATCCTCGCCGGCAACCCGCACCTCGAAGAAGCCCTGCGCATCGGCCAGGAAGTCCTGCCGCTGGTGCACCGACGCCCGGCCATCCAACCGTTGAAAGCCAGCGCCTGAACGCTGGGGAGAATCCTCGATGACACAACCTCTCGACACCCTCTGGTACACCCGCTGTCCCGTGCCCACCGGCCTGGGTATCGCCGTGCAGAAAGGCTGGCTGCAGGACACCGTCGGCGCCCTGGGCACCGAAGTGCAGTCGCTGCGCGAATCGAATGACAAGGCGGTGCGCGAGTCGCACTTCGATCATACCCTGCAGAATTCGGTCCGCCATGGCGGCAATATCCCGGCGATCTGGGCCCGCGCCCAGGGTCGCGAAACCCGGGTGATCGGCCTGTCCTGGGCGGACGAAGTGCAACTGATCCTGACCCGCCAGGACAGCGGCATCAAGACCGTCAAGGACCTCAAGGGTCGCACCTTCGGCCTGCCGGACTGGGCCGGCGCGCAGATCGATTTCACCCGCGCCCAGGCTTTGCGCGGGCTGGAAAACGCGCTGTCGCTGGAAGGCCTGAAGGTCGGCGATGTGAAGCTCGGGAACTTCCGGTATGGCGGCACCTTCAGCGACAACGCCGTGCGCAACGTGGCCGGCACGCCGGTCAATGCACGCACGAGTGAACGCAACCTGGAACTGATCGGCCTGTTGCGCGGCGAGGTCGATGCGATCTTCCTCAAGGGCGCCAGCGCGGCGCAGCACGCCCATGATTTCGGCTTGCACACGGTGATCGACACCGGCTCCCATCCCGACCCGCTGATCCGCAGCAACAACGGCACTCCGCGTACCCTCGCGGTGGACCTGAACCTGCTGGAAAACCATTTCGACGTGGCCACCGGCATCCTCGACTCGGTACTGCGTGCCGAGCAGTGGGCCCACACCCACCCGGAAGACACCCGGCGCTACCTGGCCCGGGAAACCAACAGCAGCGAGTATTGGGTAACCGCGGCCTATGGCGACGATGCACACCTGCGCCTGCGTACCGAACTGGACGAACAGGCGATTGCCGCCCTGCAGGATTTCACCCATTTCCTGCACCGCTGGCGCTTTATCCCGCAAAGCTTCGATGTGCGTGAATGGATTGATGCACGACCGTTGAACGCGCTGCTCAACGGCAAAACCGCGCTGGCAGGCTGACCCGCCAGGCTTCATGGATCCGAACGAAGACCCTTATGAGCAAACCACTCGATACTCTCTGGTACACCCACAGCCCGGTCCCCACCGGGCTCGGCATTGCGGTGCAGTCCGGGCGACTCGCCGAAGCCTTCCTGCCCTATGGCACCAATATCCAATCGTTGCGCGAATCCACGGAGCGGGAAGTTCGCGAAGCCCACTATGATCATCACCTGCAGAACTCGGTGCGCCACGGCGGCAATATCCCGGCGATCTGGGCCTATTCCAGCGGCGTCGAAACCCGCGTGCTGGGGCTGTCGTGGAGCGATGAAGTGCAACTGATCCTGACCACCGCCGAAAGCGGTGTGAAGAGCGTGCGCGACCTGAAGAACCGGCGCTTCGGCCTGCCGAAATGGGCCAACGTGCAGATCGACTTCACCCGCGCCCAGGCCCTGCGCGGCCTGGAAAACGCACTCAGGCTGGAAGGCTTGAACGTGGCCGATGTGGAACTGGTGGACTACCCCTACGGTGGCACCTACAGCGACAACCAGACCTCCTATGTCTACGGCCCCGAAGTCAGCCTGGGCGTCAGCCGTTTCAGCCGGCGCAACAACGAACTGATCGGCCTGTTGCGTGGCGATATCGACGCGATCTTTCTCAAGGGCGCGCACGCTGTCCACCTGGCCAACGAGTTCGGCCTGCATGTGGTGGTGGACACCGGCTCGCACCCGGACCCGCTGATCCGTTCCAACAACGGCACGCCGCGTACCCTCACCGTGGACATCAACCTGCTGCGGGAACATTTCGACGCCAGCGTGAAGATCGTCGATACCGTGCTGCGCACCGAGCAATGGGCCTGGGCCAACCCGGACGAGACCCGGCGCTTTCTCGCCAAGGAACTCAATACCAGCGAGTACTGGGTGACGGCGGCCTACGGCGAAGATGCGCACCGCCGCCTGCGCACCACCCTCGATTCGCGTTCGATTGAAGCCCTGCAGGATTTCACCGACTTCCTGCATCGCTGGGACTTCATTCCCCGGCGCTTTGACGTGCGCGACTGGATCGATTTCAGTGTGCTGGAAAAAGTCATCGGTTCCACTTCCCGCGTCGCCGTTTAACCCTGCCCACGACCTGCAGGAGCCCGGCTTGCCGACGATAGCGTCTTCAAGAACGCCATCACCGGCAAGCCGGGCTCCTGCAAGGGCCGGGTATATCAGCCCCTGAAGTGTTGCCAGGTCAACACTCCCCTTGCTGCTCCAGCAGCACCCTCCAAGCAACTTCTGCTGAATCTTCGACAGGTGATTTTCACAGCCTGCGGGCGCCGTGGTTTTCTCGGTGAGACGCGCCCAAAATAAATAAATTATCTATTTATTTTCATACACTTACATCCATGTATCCGTCTTGAAATTCTCTTGGCACGATCTCTGCTCTACCCCCTTCAAGGACACTTTTCCGGGGGAGAATGCAATGCATAAAATCAATCCGATCACCAGCGGCCTGTGGCTCGCTTTACTGCTCGCCGGGGGGGCCGCCAGCGAGCAGTTGCTGGCCGCCGACGCCGCTGAAAACGACACCAGCAAAACCGAGCCATCGCTCAAGACCGTGACCGTCACCGCACAGCACCGCGAGCAAACCCTTCAAGAGGTTCCGGTGGCGGTATCGGCGGTCCAGGGCACCCATATCGTGGAGGACGGCGTGCGCTCGATGGGCGATATCACGACCTTCATTCCCAACGCATCGGCCAAGAACCCCGACGGCGACGGCCGGCCGCGCTGGTATATCCGCGGACTGGGGACCGGCGACACCGGCGCGGCCACGGTGTACCCGGTGGGTATCTATGCCGATGACGTGTACCTGAATGCACCGATTGCCGGTGGCGGGCCGCTGTGGGACCTGGAGCGCATAGAAATCCTGCGCGGGCCGCAGGGCACGCTGTACGGCAAGAACACCACGGCAGGCGCGGTGAATATCATCTCGAAGAAACCGACCTTCGACACCGACGGTTTCGGCACCATCGGCTTTGGCAGCAAGAACGAACGCATACTCAGCGGTGCCCTCGGCGGCACCCTGGTGGATGAAAAACTCGCGGCACGGATCTCGCTGTATTCCGAAGAACGCGATGGCTTCCAGAAAAACCTGGTAGACGATCACACCTACGGCGACGTCAACAAAAAGGCCGTGCGCCTGCAATTCTTCGCCCAGCTCAACGATGACCTGGATGCGCTGTGGAAGATCCACAGCCGCGAGTTCAAGGGCGACGGCGCCAACGGCGCGTTGACCCTGGGCCGCTATTACAACGTGGGTTACCAGCGGCCGGCCGGACGCAATATCGCCCTGAACGTCGATGACGATTCCAAGCTCAACCACGACGGCACCTCACTGACCCTCAACTGGCACCTGGGCGACTACACCCTGACGTCCATCAGCGCCTATGACTACATTCGCGGCCAGTCCAGCAGCGACGCCGACTACACGCCATACGAGGTCAACGGCACCGCCACCGCCGACAACAAATACACCCAGTACTCCCAGGAAATCCGCCTGGCCTCGCCCCAGCAGGAAACCCTGCGCTGGCTGGCTGGTGCGCACTATTTCCACGAGGATCTGGACAGCAGCGCCGGACGGTTCATCGCCCCCGGGCCGACACCCAACGGCACCGGCTCCAACCAGGTCAACGGCGCCACCGATTTTCGTGACCTGAGCTACGACCACAAGACCGACAGCTATGCGCTGTTCGGCAACCTGACCTACGACTTCACCGACAATTTCAGCGTCACCGGCGGCCTGCGCTGGACCCAGGAAAAGAAAGATATCGACCTCAGCCTTACCCAGCTGACCCGTGCCACCGCCAACGGCCCGCTGATTCCCCTGGCCGGTGTCGGCACCAACGGCACTCGCCAGGAAGACAAGACCTGGGAAGCCTGGACCTACGACCTGACCCCGGAATACCGCATCAACGACAATGTGCGAGTGTTCTTGCGCTACGCCCATGGCTTCCGTTCCGGCGGCTTCAACACCGGGCTGTCGACCAGCCTGTCGCAGTTGACCACGGTGGACCCGGAACAACTCGACGCCTACGAGTTCGGCGTGAAGTCCGAGTGGTTCAACCGTCGCCTCACGGCCAACGCGAACATCTTCTACTACGACTATTCGGATATTCAGGTGAACCTGCTCACGGTCAACAACGGCGTGCTGACCACCGCGCTGACCAACGGCGCCAAGGGCAAGGTCAAGGGCGCCGAGCTGGAGCTGGAAGGCCAGCCCACCGACTACCTGCACCTGCGCGCGGCGGTTTCCTTCCTCGACACCGAATACACCGATTTCAAGAACACCAACCCCAACACCGGTGCGGTCACCGGTGACTACAGCGGCAACAGCTTCGTGCGTTCGCCGCGCAACGTGGTGTCCCTCGGCGGCGACTACACCATCCCGCTGGAAATCGGCGGCAAGCTGGTGGCCGGGGCCGACGTGAGCTTTCGCGACAAGGAGTACTTCCTCGCCGACCGCCAGAGCAGTGCCGACAAGGACCTGAGCCAGCCTCACTACACCTTGGCCAACAGCCGCCTGACCTGGTACAGCACCGACGAAAAACTCAGCGTCACCGGCTTCGTCAACAACCTCACCGACCGCCGCTACCAGGTCCATGGCAGGCCGAACGGTGGCCTGGGCCAATACGTGATCACCTATGGCGACCCGCGCACCGTGGGCCTGAGCGTGACCAGTCGCTTCTGACCCCACCACAAACAACGCCACCTCACCTTGCAGGAGCCCGACTTGCCGGCGACAGGGCCCTTGAGGCCGCTAAAAGCTTCGCGGGCAAGCCCGCTCCCACACAAGCCGGGCTCCTACAAGGTGGGTAATTTCCTGAAAGGACCTCTTTTATGTTCCGACGTACTCCGTTGGCCGGCGCCATCGCGCTGGTCATGGGCAGCCTTGCCGTGCCTGTATTTGCCGCAGATGACAACCAGCCCACCGCGAAAAACGATCACCTGGATACCGTGGTGGTGCTCGGCACACGGCGCAGCGACCTGACCGCCCTGCAAAGCGCGGCACCGGTGGATGTACTGTCCGGCGAGCAGTTGCAGCAGACCGGTGCCACCGACCTGTCCGGCGCCCTGACCGCCTTGTCGCCATCGTTCAACTTCCCGCAGTCGCCGCAAGGTGCGTTTGCCGGCTCCATCGCCCAGGGGGCATCGCTGCGCGGCCTGGCCTCGGACCAGGTGCTGGTGCTGGTCAACGGCAAGCGCCGCCACAGCAGCGCCAACATCACCCGCCAGAGCCTGGTCAATGGTCGTGGCGCGGCAGCGGTGGACTTGAGTCTGATCCCGCTGAGCGCGATCCAGCGCGTGGAGATCCTGCGCGATGGTGCCGCCGCCCAATACGGCTCCGATGCGATTGCCGGGGTGATCAACATCGTGCTCAAGGAAAACGATGACGGCGGCAACCTGGGTTATCGTTACGGCGGCTACGACAAGGGCGACGGCATCCAGCGCAAGCTCAGCGGCTGGAAAGGTTTCACGCTGCCCAACGACGGTTTCCTCACCTTGAGTTTCGACGCCGGCAGCCAGGACCCCGCCAGTGACACCAACCCCGACAACCGGATCTTTTACCCCGGCGATACCAGCGTCAACACGCCTCGCGAGCAGAACAACCGCTACCGCACCTGGCGTTGGGGTTCGGGCAATATCTCGGACCAGTACAATTTCGTGGCCAACAGCGAGATCGGGGTCGGCGAAAGCCTGACCGCCTACGGGTTCGCCACCTACTCCCACAAGAACACCGACGCCGAAGGCTTCTTCGACCCGCCCACGGCCTTGCGCAACAACTACGGCAGTACCGCGTTGCAACGCTACCCGGACGGCCGCCTGCCGATCACCCGCTACGGCCTGGAAGACTATGCCGTCACCGGCGGCCTGCGCTTCGAGAACGAACGACTGGGCAAGTTCGACCTGGCGCTGAACCACGGCGACAACACGCTCAAATCCACCGACCGCAATGCGATCAACCCCAGCTACGGCGTCGACAGCCCGTCGAAGATCTATACCGGCGAACGCGAAAACGACCAGACCAACCTGACCCTGGACTGGGTACGCGACTTCCCCACCGACCTGCTGTTCAAGCCGCTGACCCTGTCGGCGGGCCTGGCCTGGCGCAAGGAGAACTACCAACTGAGCGCGGGCGAAGCCGCCGGCTGGCAGAACGGGCCGCTGTTCAATACCGTCGACCCGATTACCGGGCGGCGGATTCCCGGGTACTACTCAGGTATCACCCAGGTCGATGCAGCGTCGCTGGACCGCAAGGTGCTGGGCGCCTACATCGACGTCGAAGGCCAGATCACCGAGAAATTCCAGGCCGGCGTCGCGGTGCGTACCGAACACTATTCGGACTTTGGCGACACCACCAACGGCAAGCTGTCGCTGCGCTATGACTTTACCCCGCAGATCGCCGCGCGCGCCACGGCCAGCACCGGTTATCGCGCGCCGTCGCTGGTACAGAGCGGCATGTCGTCGTTCAGTGTGCAGGTAGTGGAACAACCGCCAGGCAGCGGCAACTACGTCGAGGTGCAGCAGCGTACGTTGCGCGCCAACAGCCCGGAAGCCCAGGCACTCGGTGGCAAGGCGCTCAAGCCCGAAGAGTCGACCAACTACTCCCTGGGCCTGGTGTGGCGCCCGGTGGACAATGCCTCGGTGACGGTGGACGCCTACCGCATCAACATCGACAACCGCATCACCCTCTCCGACCAGTTGCCCGCCAGCGTGGTCACGCCGATCTTCGCCGGCACGCCCTACGCCAACATCCAGAGCGCGGCGTTCTACACCAACGTCGCCGACACCCGCACCGACGGCATCGAGCTGACCGGCAATTACCAGTGGGACTTGCAGCAATGGGGCCGCCTGAACCTGAGCAGCGGCTTTGCCAAGACCAACACCACCATTACCGGCTTGCGCGATGTCGGAAGTATCAAGGGTTCGCAGATTGTCGGGCGCAACACCCAGGGGCTGATCGAAGACGGCACCCCGGACACCAAGCTGACCCTGAGCGCCAACTGGCTGTATGAAAACTGGGGCGTCAATATCGCCCAGCGCCGCTACGGCGAATGGAAAAGCCTCAACGCCACCAATCCCAACCTGGACCAGACCTTCAGCCCGCAATGGGTAACCGACGTGGATCTGTCCTACACCTTTCACAAAGGCGTGAAGGTCTCGGTGGGCGCGATCAACCTGTTCGACACCCATCCGGACAAGGCCGATGGCGCGCAGCTGTATGGCGTACCGAAGTACTCGATCACCAGCCCGGAAGGTGCCCAGGGCGCGTTCTACTACACCAGCATCAGCTACGACTTCTGAAGCGACTGCTGAATGGGTGCTGCTCCAGCAGCACCTGACCACCAATTCCCCCATGGGACCCCGGATTGCCGGTGATAGCGGCCACTGCCTTATCGCCGGCAAGCCGGGCATGGGCAAGGGTTGGCGTGGTCCCGGGGTCATATGGCACATGTCTTGCGATAGCCCCGGGGTACTTCGCCGAATAAGACCTGCCATGCGCGCCCATCAATCGTTGACCGCCCTATCCTGGCTTATCTCGCCCCTGGCCCTGCTGGCTGCCTGGGCCCTGGTCGCCCACCTGGGGATCTTCCCACGCAACCTGCTGGTACCGCCCGCCCAGGTGCTGCAGACCTTCGGGGAATTGCTCGCCAGCGGCGAACTGCCGGAGCACCTGGGCAACAGCCTGTCGCGCCTCGGCCTGGGTTTTGGCATCGGTTCGCTATGCGGCCTGGCCTTCGGCGTGCTGATGGCCTTGTCGAAGAATGTCGAGGTGTATTGCGGGCCGCTGTTTCACACGTTGCGCCAGATCCCCAGCATCGCCCTGATCCCGATGTTTGTACTGCTGTTCGGTATCGATGAAACCTTCAAGATCATCATCGTCGCCAAGACCGCGTTTTTCCCGGTGGCCCTGGCGGCCGGCGAGGGGGTGCGCGGCATCCCGCGCAGTTATTTCGAAGTGGCCGACGTCTACCGCCTGCGCTGGCCGACCTTTGTGCGCCTGGTGGCCCTGCCCGCCGCCGCGCCGCCGATCATCACCGGCTTTCGCATCAGCCTGACCCGTGCCTGGGTGGTGCTGGTGGCCACGGAGCTGCTGGCGGCCGACAGCGGCCTGGGCCAGATGATTGAAATGGCCCGGCAGATGCTGCGCATCGATGTCGTGATGGTGGGTGTGGTGGTCACCGGGGTGATTGGTTTTGCCCTCGACCATGCCTTTCGCCGTCTTGAACAGCACCTCTTCCGCTGGCAGACCCGCTAGGAGCCCTCATGTTGTCTCTACTGAAAAAAGCCCGTGGAGGGTTGCTGCCCCTGCTGCTGATCCTGGCGTGGGAATACGCCTCGCGCCAGGACGCCGCCGGCGCCTATGCGTTTGTGCCGCTCTCGGCGATCGGTTCGGCGCTGCTCGAAATGCTGGGTAACGGCGAACTGCTGGTCAACCTCCTGGCGAGCCTGGCACGCACCAGCAGCGGCCTGCTGCTGGGCATTCTGCTCGGTGTGACGCTGGGGGTGGCGATGGCGCTTTCCACCGTCGCCAACCGCCTGATCGGGCCACTGTTCCACTCGATTCGCCAGGTACCGATGCTCGGCTGGATTCCCCTGATTGCCATGTGGTTCGGCAATGGCGAGTTTTCCAAAGTGCTGATCGTCACCCTCGCGGCGTTTTATCCGATGGTGCTCAACACCTACCAGGGCTTCAGTCATGTCGAGCGGCGCTACCGCGAAGTCGGCCAGGTGCTGGTGTTGACCCCGCAGCAGCAGTTCACCCGGGTGCTGTTGCCCGCGGCATTGCCGAGCATCGCCACCGGGGTGTTGCAGGCCCTGGCCTTTGCCTGGGTGACCGCCATCGGCAGTGAGCTGTTCCTGTCCTCAGGGGCGGGCCTGGGCAACCTGATGATGAACGCCGAGGCCGGCTCGCGCATGGAAGTGATCGTGCTCAGCGTGCTGTGCATCGGCTTGCTCGGCTATCTGATGACCCTGTTGTTTACCCTTCTGAGCCGCCACCTGCTGCGCTGGCGCAACCTCCGTTGAAAGGCCCCGACATGAATGCAATCGCCCACCATGCCCTCCATCACCACCTGCAAACAGGCGCCCTGCAGATCCGCGGCCTGAACAAGGCCTATCGGATCGAAGGCCGCTCGCTGCCGGTATTGCAGGACATCCACCTCGACGTGCGCCCTGGGGAGTTCGTCAGCATCGTCGGCGCCAGCGGCTGCGGTAAATCCACCCTGTTGCGGCTGATTGTCGGGCTGGAAGCCGAGTACGAGGGCGATATCCTGCTGGACGGCAAACGCATCGCCGCCACCAGCCTGGAACGCGGAATCGTGTTTCAGGACCATCGACTGTTTCCGTGGATGACCGTCAGCCAGAACATCGCCCTGGCCCTGAAGAACCACCCGCTGCCCCAGGCCGAGAAGGATCGCCAGGTAGCCGAGCATATCGCCCTGGTCAACCTCTCGGGCTTTGAAAACGCCTACCCGCACCAGCTTTCCGGTGGCATGGCGCAACGTGCGGCCATTGCCCGGGCGCTGATCAACAAACCCAAGGTGTTGTTGCTCGACGAGCCGCTGGGCGCCCTCGATGCGCTGACCCGCGTGCACCTGCAACGTGAGTTGCAGCGCATCTGGGCACAGCAGCGCTGCACGGTGATCATGGTGACCCACGACATCGAGGAAGCGCTGTACCTGGGCGAGCGCGTGATCGTCATGGACGCGCATCCCGGGCGGATCAAGCACCAGATCGAAGTGGACCTGCCGCATCCTCGGGATCGCACATCAGCGGTGCTGCAAGGGTACAAGGAGCAATTACTGGAAGAGTTGGTGGGGCATTGATCAACCGCCAGGTCCCTTGGGGTTATCCGGGCTGGCTGAGGCGCCTCCTTCTATCCCGACGCCAGATACCGAAGACCCACACCGGTCGCTCCCGGCCCGGCCATAAAAACTGGTAGACCGATCTGCCAGTGGGATAACATTTGGCCATGAGCACTTCAAAGACCCGTGAATCCTCCAGCGTTCGCCAGGAAATCCTTGATGTCGGCCAGCGCATCATGGCCGCCAAAGGTTATTCTGCCGTGGGCCTGAACGAGATTCTGGCTACCGCCGGAGTCCCGAAAGGATCCTTCTATCATTACTTCAGTTCCAAGGACGCTTTTGGCGAGGCGATCCTGGAGAGCTATTTCCACGACTACCTGGCCGATCTCGACCAGACACTCAGCCAACCCGACCTGACGATGGCACAGCGGTTGGTGAACTATTGGCGTGCATGGCAGGACACCCAGTCCTTCCTGGATTGTCAGGGCAAGTGCCTGGCGGTGAAGCTGGGTGTCGAAGTCGCCGATCTTTCGGAGCCCATGCGTGCCGTGCTCAAGCGCGGCACGTCGGGTATCACCAGTCGACTCGGAAAAGCCATCGAGGCCGGCGTCGCGGAAGGGTCGCTACAGATCAACGCCGAGCCGGATATCGTTGCACAAAGCCTCTATCAGCTATGGCTCGGCGCCAGTGTCATGGTGAAAATTGCCAGAACCACCCAGCCCTTCGACATGGCCATGACCACCACCCGCCAGATACTCAATCTGCGCTGACTGGCGAAGGCAACGCCGATCGCGTTGCCTCTTGGCCTTGGCGACTCCGGATACAGACGCCCGCGCCGTCGCTCAGTTTCCCCCCCGTCTCAGCTCTCATATTGCTCCCCTCCGCCCCCTGCCCATGGCAAAAAATCACGGGGGAAAAATTTCGCAAAGAACTAGACGACTGGTCTATTAGCGATTAACGTAGCCACACATTCACCGCAAAGGAATCATCAAGATGAAAGTTCTCATGGTCCTGACCTCGCACGACACCCTCGGCAATACCGGCCGTAAAACCGGTTTCTGGCTCGAGGAACTGGCGGCGCCCTACTACACCTTTCTCGCGGCCAACGCCGAAATCGTCCTGGCCTCGCCAAAAGGCGGCCAGCCACCACTGGATCCGAAGAGCAACGAGCCATCCTTCCAGACCGACCTGACCCGCCGTTTCGAAGCCGACGCCCGGGCGACAGCCTTGCTCGCCAACACCGCACGCCTGGACAGCGTCTCGCCAGCGGATTTCGACGCGGTCTTCTATCCGGGCGGCCACGGCCCGCTCTGGGATCTGGCCGAAGATCCGATCTCGATCCGATTGATCGAGTCGTTCCTTGCCGCCGACAAGCCAGCAGCCCTCGTCTGCCACGCTCCCGGCGTCCTGCGCCACGTGAAGAAGCCTGACGGCACACCGCTGGTCGCGGGCAAGAATGTCACCGGATTCACCAATACCGAGGAAGAAGCCGTAGGCCTCACCCACGTAGTGCCCTTCCTGGTCGAGGACGTACTGAAGGCCAACGGCGGCCTGTACTCCAAAGGCGACGACTGGGCGTCCTACGTGGTCAGCGACGGCCTGCTGATCACCGGCCAGAACCCGGCGTCGTCCAGTGAGGCCGCGAAGGTCCTGGTGGACAAACTGAACCGGAACAACGCCTGAGCCGGTCCTTGGCGGGAGACAGCCAACCTCTCCCGCCGTTGTTTATCCCATTGCCATCCTCAGTCACCACGCCATGGGCGTGGGGCTTTGGCGCATGCCGTCCGGTGCCGTGGGAGGATATGAAGGAATTGCACCCCACCGCCCTTTATGGCGGCGATGCCGGGCTTCCAGCCGGTATCCGGAGGGCAAGGCCTTCGCACACTCGGTGGAGGGTTTTATCACCGGCCAGGTGTTGTTCGTGGATGCCTGAGGGCACCCTTGAAGGGTTTTCAGCGTAGACAGGCAGTATCACGGCAATAACCCGTTCTACTGCCGCGACCGACTGGCTGCTGCCGTGCGAGAAACCCGTCGCTTCAACGCCAGAGATAAAAAATACACAAACAAAAACGCCACTCGATTGAGTGGCGTTTTTGTGTATTTGGAGCGGGAAACGAGACTCGAACTCGCGACCCCGACCTTGGCAAGGTCGTGCTCTACCAACTGAGCTATTCCCGCGTCTTGGTGGTGCGCATTCTATAGAATCCACGCACCACGTCAACCCCTTGATTCAAAATAGTTTTATTTCTTTTCCGGATTTTCCGCATTGATCTTCAGATGCGGCCACGCCGCCCGCAGGTACTGCACCATCGACCACAGGGTCAGGCCCGCGGCAATCATCAACAGGCTATAGCCCGCGAAGACCCAGAAGCTGAAGTCCGACGGATTGGCCAGCAGGATCACCAGCGCCAGCATCTGCGCCGCGGTTTTCCATTTGCCCATGTTCGATACGGCGACCTGCGCGCGCTCGCCCAACTCGGCCATCCACTCGCGCAGGGCCGAAACCACGATCTCCCGCCCGATGATCACCGCCGCCGGCAGGGTCAGCCAGAGGTTGCCATGCTCCTGCACCAGCAGGACCAGCGCCACCGCCACCATCAGCTTGTCCGCCACCGGATCGAGGAACGCGCCAAATGGCGTGCTCTGCTCCAGGCGTCGGGCCAGATAACCGTCCAGCCAGTCCGTCGCCGCGGCAAAGGCGAACACCGAACTGGCCGCCATGTAGCTCCACTGGTACGGCAGGTAGAACAGCAAAATGAAGATCGGGATAAGTAAAACGCGTAGAACGGTGATCAGATTAGGGATATTCATCGGCACAACTGGCTACGAGGTGAAGGAACATTCTACTCGCTGTGCAGACTTGCATAAATCAACTCCGCGAGCTTTTTACTGATCCCCGGTGCTTTGGCGATCTCGTCGATGCTTGCACGGGACAGCTCCTGCAATCCACCAAAATGTTTCAACAGTTCGCGGCGGCGCTTCGGCCCGACACCCGCCACCCCTTCCAGGGTCGAGGTACGGCGGGTCTTGCCCCGTCGCGCGCGGTGCCCGGTAATGGCGAAACGGTGGGCCTCGTCGCGAATCTGCTGGATCAGGTGCAGTGCCGGCGAGTCGCCCTTGAGGGTGAACTCGTGGGCGGCATCGTTGAGGTACAGGGTCTCGAAACCGGCCTTGCGAGTGGCGCCCTTGGCCACGCCCAGCAGGATCAGGTCCGGCACGGCCAGCTCGTTGAGCACATCGCGGGCCATCGACAACTGCCCCTTGCCACCGTCCACCAGCAGGATATCCGGCAACTTGCCCTCGCCGTCCTTCAGCTTGCTGAAACGCCGGGTCAACGCCTGGTGCATCGCCGCATAGTCGTCGCCGGCGGTCACGCCCTCGATATTGTAGCGCCGGTAGTCGGACTTGATCGGCCCTTCCGGACCGAACACCACGCAGGACGCCACGGTCGCTTCGCCGCTGGAGTGGCTGATGTCGTAGCACTCCAGGCGCTGCGGCGGCTCGTCCAGGTTCAGCACCTCGGCCAGTGCCTCGAAACGCGCGGCGACGTGCTGACGATTGGCCAGGCGCGCGCCCAGGGCCTGCTCGGCATTGGTCACCGCCAGTTGCTGCCAGCGCGCACGGGTGCCGCGCACCCGGTGACTGATGCTCAGCTCACGGCCGCGCAGTTCCTCGATGGCGGCGATCAGAGTCGGGAAATCCTCATGGACCACGTTGACGATCAGTTCGCTGGGCAGGTCGCGCTCGGGGCTGCTGACGAAGTACTGCCCGAGAAATGCCGCCATGACCTCGGACACGTCTTCGTCGATGCCGACCTGCGGGAAGAAGTTCTTGCTGCCCAGGACCCGCCCGCCACGCACGCTGATCAGGTGCACGCAAGCGCCGCCCGGGTTGACGAACGCAGCGATGACATCGACGTCGCCGGTACCGCCCTCCATGCTCTGCTGGTCCTGCACCCGCCGCAGCAGCGAGATCTGGTCGCGCAATTCGGCCGCTCGTTCGAAATCGAGGGTGCTGGCCGCCTGCTCCATGCCGGCATTGAGTTCGTCGGTCAGGGCGTTGCTGCGCCCTTCCAGGAACATCACCGAATGGCGCACGTCATCGGCATACTCCTGCGGTTCCACCAGCCCGACACAGGGCGCCTTGCAGCGCTTGATCTGGTACTGCAGGCACGGGCGCGTGCGGTTCTTGTAGTAGCTGTCCTCGCACTGGCGCACGTGGAAGGTCTTTTGCAACAGGGCCAGGCTTTCGCGAATCGCCCCGGCACTCGGGTATGGCCCGAAGTACTTGCCCTTGAGCTTCTTCGCCCCACGGTGAATGCTCAGGCGCGGGTAATCGCCGTCCGAGAGAAACACGTACGGATAGGATTTGTCGTCACGCAGCAGGATGTTGTACGGCGGCCGCCATTCCTTGATCAGCGTCTGCTCAAGCAGCAACGCCTCGGTTTCGTTGGCGGTGATGGTGGTTTCCACCTGGGCGATACGCCCCACCAGGGCCGCGGTCTTCGCCGTGAGGCCGGCCTTGCGGAAATAGCTGGCGAGGCGACTCTTCAGGTTCTTGGCCTTGCCCACGTAAAGCAGGCGTGCATCGCTGTCGAACATGCGATACACACCGGGACGGCCACTGCAGGTGGAAAGAAAAGCACTTGAATCGAACAGGTCAGTCATTTTCAGCCAGCATCGACCATGCCATGGCGAACCGCCAGGAGCGTCAACTCGACATCACTGCTGACCGACAACTTCTCGAAAATCCGATAACGGTAGGTATTCACGGTTTTCGGCGACAGGCACAACTTGTCCGAGATGATCTGCACCTTCTGGCAACCGACGATCATCAGGGCAATCTGGATTTCCCGCTCGGACAAGGCGTCGAACGGCGAATCACTGGCCGGCTGGAAGGACTTGAGCGCCAACTGCTGGGCGATTTGCGGACTGATATAGCGTTGTCCGGCGAACACCAGGCGAATTGCCTGGACCATTTCCGCCAATCCGGCCCCTTTGGTCAGGTAGCCGGCGGCACCGGCTTGCAGCAGGCGCGTCGGAAACGGATCTTCTTCACACACGGTAACCGCCACGACCTTGATATCCGGGTGGCTACGCAGCAGTTTACGTGTGGCTTCAAGACCGCCGATGCCCGGCATCTTGACGTCCATCAACACTACATCAGGCTTGAGTTCCCGCGTTTTCAGCAGGGCTTCCTCTCCCGACTCCGCCTGGCCTACAACCTGCAGGCCATCGATGTCAGCGAGCATCCGAGTAATGCCTGTACGCACAAGATCATGGTCATCGACAACTAGCACCCTAATCAAGCAGACACCTCGCGAATATGGTCTTATCAGGTTATTGACCACCTTAGCAAAAAACCGGGGGCCAGACCTAGCTGCAAGCGTCACATAAGAGTGTCAATGCGCTATAAGCAGCTGCGGGGGTCGCAAATGCTTGCGTTCAATGTCGAATTGACTCAGGAGGCGCCCGGCCCCTTGTGACCCTTGGTGCCATAAGTGGCAATGGCTTCCGCCAGGGTCGTGGTCAACCGGCTGATCGCTTCCTGATCTTCCTTGCGCAGCGTGCGATAGCTACCCAGGACTTTTTCTTCGTTGGAATTGAGGTTGTCCACCAGCGTGGGAGTCCGGTTGCCGGTGAGAACATACAGCACATCGACGCCTCGCTCGGCCACGCGCGACAAATAGTCCGCCTTCGGCGCGCGGTCACCGCTTTCATATTTACCCTGGGCGTTGGCCTCAACGCCTCCGATTTCGCCAAAAGCCTTCTGCGACAATCCAAGTCGCTCTCTCTCTTGCCGCAATCGCGAACCAATTCCATTCATTTGGATGCAAGATCCCAGTCTATGCACCCCTAAGGGTGGTATACTCAACACGATTTAAACAAAATTGAACGGTTTTGAACTATGCCCGGTATTCGCACCGCCGCACAAGCCAAGGCTTGGCTGGAACACCAAGGAAAATCGGTTCAGGAGTTTGCGCGTGAGCATGGCGTCGACCCGGCAACCACCTATCAAGTGCTCGCTGGGCGAAAAAAGGGACGGCGAGGGGAAGCCCATAAGGTCGCGGTCCTGCTGGGCATGAAAGACGGCATCATCCTGGAAGCCGGCGGCCAGGCCGGTGAATAAACCGGCCTGCTCGGATCAGTATGCGCCTCAAAGCGCCAAGACGTCGGCTTAATCCGAAAATACTGTCAGTCGAATCAATACCCCGCTTTCAAGGCTGTCGCGCTCATGCGAAAGAAGCATTCATCTTCCCCCACGATCTCCAGCCCCATACGCTGATAGAGCTGCCTTGCGGGATTGCTCTTGAAGACGGTCAGCCGCATCTCCGGGCGCCCCTCCCTGAAGGCGATATCACGGGCCTGGGCAATCAACCAGCTACCCAAACCCTGCCCCCGCCCCGCCTCGACCAGTTGCAGCTCCCGTATATAGAGGGCTCTCGGGTCCCGGCTGAAACTGACGAACCCCAGGACGTCCTCCCCTTCGCACAACAAGGCGTTCTGTCGCCCCGCCCATGCCACGTCAAAGGCCTCTTCCTGCCAGAGCAGATCGTACTCGCAGTAATACGTCATCATGTTGCGGCGGGTCAGCGACCGGGCAAACTCCAGGTCGACATCGGTCGCCGGTCGAAAACGCCAGTCCCGTTTCACCATCCCGAAACCTCCACCACCTCGCCACGCCAGTGACCGGCAACACGTCGCCCGATCACCAGCGCGTCCCCCGTCCCGGCCGCGGCAACCACCCGTTGCCCGTCTTCCGCCCAGATCGCACTGCGCCCGGCCGACTCCCAGCCGCCAGTGACTCCGCCATGGTTGGCCATCAATACCGCCATGGCATGTTCACGGGCATACCCTTCCAGCAACGCGGTATCCGGCGCATAGCCATTGCCGGTGATCAAGACACCGGCTGCATACAGGTTAGCGCCAGATTGCGCGGCATGGCGGGCATGGCCGGCGTGGGAAAAGTCGGCACAGACTGACAGAGCGACGGTGTCGTCGCCGATGGACAGGGTGGCGCCACCCGTTCCGGGGGCAAAGGCCTGCTCTTCGCCATCATGCAGGTGCTGCTTGCTGTAGATCTGCTGGGAGCCATCGGCCTTGAAGGTCAGCGCGCCGATCAGCACCGGCCCGCCGGCGGACAGGCGAATCGGCATGCCGACCACGGTCACCAGGCGCAGCTCGCGCGCCAGGTCCCGCAAGGGTTGCAGGACAGCCGCGTCCGGCGCGATCGCCAGGGCACCGGCCAGGCTGCGCTCATAACCGGTAAGGGACAGTTCGGGAAAGACCAGCAACTCCACGCCCTGCTCCGCCGCCTGCTGCATGAAGCGCAGGTGCCGGCGGATATTGCCCGGCAGGTCGCCGGCGAGGGAAAAGGACTGGGCGGCGGCAACGGTCAGGGTGGTCATGGTCGGGCCTGATAATCGGATCAGAAAAGTCCGGCAAGTGTGTCATAAAGGTTTACGGCATTTAACCCATAGCGACTGCACGACCCGGTCCATAGAAATTTCTGATTGAACAGGTTCCCACCCGTCGAGTAAGCTCGGTCACATTCCATCGGAGACACACCATGCATCCTGTTCATTCCACGCCTTGCCAGACTGTCAGCGCCCCGCGCTTGCCAGCGGCTGCGCGGATGAATGGCACCCGTGCATCCGCAGGTTTTTATTTTGGGTATTGGTTTAGCCACTGGCGCGCCTGATACCCAACCGGCGCCCACTACTCAAGGGGTCGCCTACCAGAGAATTCTCAACCCCCGGTCGGCCTCCCGACCGGGGGTTTTGTTTTTTCAGCGCACTGTTTTTTTCAACAGACTGCTCAACCAGACATTTTGAATCGAGGAACACCGACATGAACTACGCCACCTGCTACCGCTACGAACTCACCACCGCCTGGCGATTTAGCAACCTCCGCTCGGGACAGCTCGCCGCCTCCGAACGGTCACGCACAGGTGGCAAGCACACACTCGTAGCCAATCCGGCCGCTGATTGTCGAACACCCCAGTAGGGCCGCGCGCGGGAAGACCCGCCGCCTGCCCAGGAAGCCCGAACATGAATTCGTCACTCTCTGCACTGCCACTGTCCACCCTGTCGTCCGCCAACGAGCCGCTGACCCAGCGCTTGCCCAGCGCCCTGCAGCTCAAGCAACACCTGCCGCTCAATACAACGCTGGGCGACCAGGTCGCCAGCCACCGCCAGGCGGTGCGCGCCATCCTCGACGGTGAAGACCCGCGCCTGCTGGTGATCGTCGGTCCCTGCTCGATCCACGACCCGCAATCGGCCCTCGAATACGCCGGACACCTGGCCAACCTGGCGAACGACGTCAGCGACCAGATGCTCCTGGTGATGCGCGCCTACATCGAAAAACCGCGCACCACCGTCGGCTGGAAAGGCCTGGCCTACGACCCGCACCTGGATGGCAGCGACGATATGGCCGGCGGCCTGGCGCTGTCCCGCGAGCTGATGCGTGAAATGCTGCGCATGGGCCTGCCGATTGCCACCGAACTGCTGCAGCCCATGGCCGCCAGCTACTTCGACGACCTGCTGAGCTGGGTCGCGATCGGCGCCCGTACCACCGAATCGCAGATCCACCGGGAAATGGCCAGCGGCTTGCCGATGCCCGTGGGCTTCAAGAACGGCACCGATGGCGGTGTCGGCATCGCCGGTGATGCCATGCGCTCGGCCGCGCATCCGCACCGGCACTTCGGCGTAGACGGCCAGGGCCACCCGGCGATCATCCAGACCGCCGGCAACCGCGACACCCACCTGGTGCTGCGCGGCGGCCATCGCGGGCCGAACTACGACGCCCACAGCGTCGCCCAGGTCAGGGCAGGCCTGGAGAAGCAGGCCATTCCCGTGCGGATGATGGTCGACTGCAGCCACGCCAACAGCGGCAAGGACCCGCTGCGCCAGCCGGCGGTGTTCGCCGATGTGCTGGAACAGCGCCTGCGGGGCGATCGCTCGCTGATCGGGATGATGCTGGAGAGTCACCTGTTCGAAGGCTGCCAGCCGTTGAGCGGCACCTTGCAATACGGTGTGTCGATCACCGACGGCTGCCTGGGCTGGGAGGCCACGGAGCAGATGTTGCGCGGTGCCGCCGAACGCTTGCGCCAGCCGCATGCGGCCAAGGCGGTGGTGGCCTGACCTGTGGGTGAGGGCTTGCCGGGACGCCGGCTTCCCGCGAACAAAGGCACACCTGCTGACCTGTGGGAGCGGGCTTGCCCGCGAATAAAGGGCACACCAGTTGACATGACACGCCGCGCCCAAGGAACTTTTGCCGGGAAAAACCGGCCTGAATCCGGTAGGCTCAGCACTTTATTGAAAGGAGTATCTCCCCATGGCCAAAGCCACTGCCCGTCACATCCTGGTTGCCACTGAAGCCAAGTGCAATGAACTCAAGGCCCAGATCGAAGGCGGCGCCGATTTCGCAGAGATCGCCAAGGCGAACTCGACCTGCCCTTCCAGCCGTCAAGGCGGTGACCTGGGTTCCTTCGGTCCTGGCCAGATGGTCAAGGAATTCGATACCGTGGTCTTCAGCGCTCCGGTCAACACCGTGCAAGGCCCGGTCAAGACCCAGTTCGGCTACCACCTGCTGGAAGTCACCAGCCGCCAGGACTGATCCGCCTGCGCGTTGCTGACATGAAACGGCCCACTTCTGCGTGGGCCGTTTCGTATCCGCTGCACAGACTTGGCTGGCCTGAAAGGCCCGTGTAGCGTACAACCCTGATACTTCGAACCGTCTTCAAGGCTGATGATGCGACTGGCTCTATCCCTGACATTTACCGTCCTGGCCCTGTTTGCGGGGCCGCCGGCCTACGCCGCCCCCGCGCAACACGCACTGACGGTCTACGGCGAACCGGCCAAGTACCCGGCCGGCTTCAGCCACTTCGACTACGCCAATCCCAATGCCCCCAAGGGCGGCAGCCTGAAGCGCTCGGCCATCGAGATCGGCCAGTTCGACCATGTGCTGCCGTATATCGACAAAGGCATCGGCGTCTCCCAGGTCGACGGCTGGATCTACTCGCCGCTGGCGGTGCGTTCCCTCGACGAGCCCTATACCGTCTACGGCCTGGTCGCGGAAAAGATGCAGCGCTCCGATGACGGCCTGTCCCTGCGTTTCTTCCTCAATCCCAAGGCGCGCTTCGCCGATAACACACCGATCACCGCCGAAGACGTGCGCTATACCTTCAATCTGCTGATGAGCGAAGGCAGCCTGAGCTATCGCCTGCAGTTCGAAGGAATCAAGGACGTCGAGGTCGAATCGCCGACCCAGGTCCGCTTCGATTTCAAGAACACCGAGAACCGTTCCCTACCCCTGGATATCGCGACCCTGCCGGTGCTCCCGGAGCACTGGTGGAAGACCCGCGACTTCGCCGATGGCGGCGGCTACGAAGCACCGCTGGGCAGCGGCCCGTACCGGGTCGGCAAGGTCGACTCCGGCCGCAGCATCACTTTTATCCGCAACGCCGACTGGTGGGGCAAGGACCTGCCGGTCAATCGCGGTCTGTACAACTTCGACCGCTTCAGCATCGAATACTTCGGCGACACCGACGTGGCCCGCCAGGTGCTGCGCGGCGGCGCCTATGACTACAACCGCGAGTTTTCCGCCACCGCCTACTCCATCGGCTACGACAGCCCGGCCCTCGCCGACGGCCGCCTGCAAAAAGCCCACCTGGCCCAGGAGTCGCCGCAATCGGCCCAGGGCTATGTGTTCAACCTGCAGAAGCCGCTCTTCCAGGATCGCCGCGTACGTCAGGCCTTGGCCATGCTCTGGGACTTCGAGTGGAGCAACCGGCAGATGATGCGCAACATGTACCTGCGCCAGCAGAGCTTCTTCTCCAATACGCCCCTGGCGGCCCGTGAACTGCCCGACCAGGCCGAGCTGGCGATTCTCGAACCGCTGCGCGGACAGATCCCCGACGAAGTCTTCACCCAGGTCTTCGAAGCCCCCAGGACCGATGCCAGCGGCAACCTGCGGGACAAGCAGCTGCAAGCCCTGGCGCTGCTGGAACAGGCCGGCTGGAAACCCGACGGCGACCAATTGGTCAACGCTCGCGGCGAACCCTTGAGTTTCACCTTCCTCAATGCCCAGAACGGCATGGAGCGCCTGCTCCTGCCCTACAAGCGCAACCTGGCACAAATCGGCATCCGCATGGATATCCGCCGCATCGACGCCTCGCAATACGTCAATCGCCTCAGGGCCCGCGACTACGACATGATCGTCAGCGGCTACCCGGTCAGCACCTCGCCGGGCATCGAGCTGTACAACTTCTTCGGTTCCTCGGCGGCCAACGATCCCGGCTCGAACAACTTCATGGCCCTGCAGAACCCCGCCGTGGACAGCCTGATCACCGGTCTGATCAAGTCCGATACGCAAAAACAGATGCTCAGCTACGCCCACGCCCTGGACCGGGTGCTGCAATGGAACTACTACTGGATTCCCAACTACTACCCGCCCGGTATCTCGACCGTCTGGTGGAACCGCTTCGGCATACCACGGGTGCAGGCCAGCAATGACGCCGCCGTTGAAACCTGGTGGGAAGTCAGTTCGACACCACTGACCAACGAGCAGATGACCGCCGAGCTGATCAAGCGCGGCCACAGCGGAGGACGTCACTGATGCCGGCCTATATCCTGCGGCGCCTGCTGCTGATCATCCCGACGCTATTGATGATCCTGCTGGTCAACTTCGTGATCGTCCAGGCCGCGCCCGGCGGCCCGGTGGAACAGGCCATTGCCCGCCTGCAAGGGTTGGGCGGCGGTGCCGGTGGCGCCATCGGTGGCGGCGGTGACGCGCCACACGGCTCGTCCCGGGCCAGCCGCGGCCTCGATCCGAAACTGATCGCCGATATCGAACGCCAATACGGTTTCGACAAACCGGCGCCGCAGCGTTTCTGGCTGATGCTCAAGAGCTACGCCAGCCTGGACTTCGGCAAGAGTTTCTTCCGCGGCGCCCAGGTCACAGACCTGATCCTGGAAAAGATGCCGGTGACCATTTCCCTCGGCCTCTGGGCGACGCTGATCACCTACCTGGTGTCGATCCCCCTGGGCATCCGCAAGGCCATCAGCCATGGCAGCCGCTTCGACATCTGGAGCAGCACGGCCATTGTCCTCGGCTACGCCATGCCGGCCTTCCTGTTCGCCATGCTGCTGATCGTCACCTTCGCCGGCGGCACTTCGCTGAACTGGTTCCCGGTACGCGGCCTGGTTTCGGACAACTTCGACCAACTGTCGACCCTGGGCAAGATCGCCGACTACTTCTGGCACCTGGTGTTGCCGGTGAGCGCGCTGGTGATCGGTGGTTTCGCCACGCTGACCATCCTGACCAAGAACTCCTTCCTCAACGAGATCACCCGTCAGTATGTGGTCACCGCGCGGGCCAAGGGCCTGAGCGAACGGCGCGTGCTCTACGGCCATGTGTTCCGCAACGCCATGCTGCTGGTGGTCTCGGGGATTCCCCAGGCCTTTATCAGCGTGTTTTTCGCCGGTTCCCTGCTGATCGAGGTGATCTTCTCCCTCGACGGTCTCGGCCGCATGAGCTACGAAGCGGCGGTGTCCCGGGACTATCCGGTGGTGTTCGGTTCGTTGTTCATCTTCACCCTGTTCGGCCTGCTGATAAAACTGATCGGTGACCTCTGCTACACCCTGGTCGACCCACGTATCGACTTCGCCGCGAGGAACGCCTGATGCCCGGACTCTCTCCCGTGAGCCGGCGCCGCTTCGACCGGTTCAAGGCCAACCGCCGGGGCTGGTGGTCGCTGTGGCTGTTCGCCGCGCTGTTCGTGCTGAGCCTGGGCGGCGAACTGATCGCCAACGACAAGCCCCTGGTGCTCAACTACCAGGGCTCGCTGTATTTCCCGGTCTTCAAGCGCTACACCGAGCAGGAGTTCGGCGGCCAGCTACCGTTCCAGGCCGACTACCGCAGCGACTACGTGCGCCAGTTGATCACCAGGGACGGCGGCTGGATGCTGTTCCCGCCGATCCCGTTCAGCGCCGACACCCCCAACTATGACCTCAACAAGCCGGCCCCCAGCCCGCCGACCACGGTGAACTGGTTGGGCACCGACGACCAGGCCCGCGACGTGCTGGCCCGGGTGATCTTCGGTGCGCGGGTATCGATCCTGTTCGCCCTCGCCCTGACCGTCATCAGTGCCCTCATCGGTATCGCCGCCGGCGCGCTGCAGGGCTACTACGGCGGCTGGGTCGACCTGCTCGGCCAGCGCGTGCTGGAGGTCTGGTCCGGGCTGCCGGTGCTGTACCTGCTGATCATCCTGTCGGGCTTCGTCGAGCCGAACTTCTGGTGGCTGCTGGGGATCATGGCACTGTTTTCCTGGCTGGCCCTGGTCGATGTGGTGCGTGCCGAGTTCCTCCGTGGGCGCAACCTGGAATACGTCAAGGCCGCCCGCGCCCTGGGCCTGAGCGACCGCAAGATCATCCTGCGGCATATCCTGCCCAATGCCATGAACGCCACCCTGAGCTACCTGCCGTTCATTCTCACCGGCGCCATCTCGACCCTCACCGCCCTGGACTTCCTCGGTTTCGGCATGCCCGCCGGCAGTGCTTCGCTGGGCGAACTGATCGGCCAGGGCAAACAGAACCTGCAGGCTCCGTGGCTGGGATTCACCGCCTTTTTCACCCTGGCGCTGATTCTTTCGCTGCTGGTCTTTATTGGCGAGGCGTTGCGTGATGCCTTCGACCCCCGTTCATGAACCAGGCCCCCGCGATGACCGAGAACCTGATTGAAATCCGCCAGTTGACCGTTGCCTTCGGTGACCAGCCCGTGGTCCGCGACCTGTGCCTGGATATCCGCGCCGGCGAATGCCTGGCGCTGGTCGGCGAGTCCGGGTCGGGTAAGTCGGTGACGGCCCATTCGATCCTGCAATTGCTGCCGCAGACCGGCTGCCGCTCCACCGGCAGCGTGTCCTATCGCGGCCAGCAACTACTCGGTGCCGACGCCATGACCCTGCGCAAGATCCGCGGCGACCGCATCGCCATGATCTTCCAGGAGCCGATGACGTCCCTCAACCCGCTGCACAGCATCGAGAAACAGATCGGCGAAACCCTGCTGCTGCACAAGGGCCTCGGCGGCAAGGCGGCCCAGGCGCGGATCCTCGAACTGCTGGAGCTGGTGGGCATCCAGAAACCACGCGAGCGGCTCAAGGCCTATCCCCATCAACTGTCCGGCGGCCAGCGCCAGCGGGTGATGATTGCCATGGCCCTGGCCTGCGAGCCGGAACTGCTGATCGCCGACGAACCGACCACCGCCCTCGACGTGACCGTGCAGCGCAAGATCCTGCTGCTGCTCAAGTCCCTGCAACAGCGCCTGGGCATGTCCTTGCTGCTGATCAGCCACGACCTCAATCTGGTGCGCAGCATCGCCCAGCGGGTCTGCGTGATGAAAGCCGGGGAAATCGTCGAACAGGCCGACTGCGAAACCCTGTTCAACCAACCGCAACACCCCTACAGCCGCCTGCTGCTGGATGCCGAGCCGGCCGGTGAAGCGCTGCCGCTGGACGATCACGAAAGCGTGCTGGAAGTCGACGACCTGCGAGTGCGCTTCCAGATCGGCGGCGGCCTGTTTCGTCGCAAGGAATACCTGCAGGCCGTGGATGGCATCAGCCTCGCGGTGCAACGGGGCAAGACCCTGGGCATTGTCGGCGAATCCGGCTCGGGCAAGTCGACCCTGGGCCAGGCGATCCTGCGGCTGCTCGACTCCCAGGGCAGCATCCGCTTCCAGGGCCAGGCCCTCGACGGTCTGAACCAGAAACAGCTGCGGCCCTGGCGCAAGCAGATGCAGGTGGTCTTCCAGGATCCGTTCGGCAGCCTCAGCCCGCGCATGTCGGTGGCGCAGATCATCAGCGAAGGCATCGAGGTGCACTGCGCCAGTACCGCCGCCGAGTGCGATATCCAGGTGATCCGTGCCCTGCAGGAAGTCGGCCTCGACCCGCAAAGCCGCCATCGCTACCCCCATGAGTTCTCCGGCGGCCAGCGCCAGCGCATCGCCATTGCCCGGGCCCTGGTGCTGAAGCCGGCGCTGATCCTGCTCGACGAGCCGACTTCGGCCCTCGACCGCACGGTGCAGAAGCAGGTGGTCGCCCTGCTCCGCGACCTCCAGGAAAAACATGGCCTGACCTACCTGTTCATCAGCCATGACTTGTCGGTGGTGCGGGCCCTGGCCCACGACCTGATCGTGATCAAGGACGGCCAGGTGGTCGAGCGCGGCAGCACCTGCAAGGTCTTCGACGACCCGCAGCATCCGTACACCCGCGAACTGCTGGCGGCGACCCTGCCGGTCTCCGCCCCATCGTGCACCCCTTGAGCGAAACGCCCATGAACGACCGCGAAAGTCTCAAGGACTACCAACGGGTTCGCCTGCTGGCGATTCGCTCGCTGTTCGAGATCATCGAACAGTCCAGCGAAGGCACGGTGATCGTCGACCGCGACGCGCGGATCGTCTGGATGAACGAGCGCTACGCCAGGCGTTTTGGCCTCGCCAGCGCCGAACAAGCCATCGGCCAGCCCTGCGAAAGCGTGATCCCCGGCAGCCTGTTGCGTGAAGTGGTGCGCACCGGGCGGCCGATCCTGCTGGACCTGCAGGACATGCCCAAGGAACCACTGGTGGTGATGCGCCTGCCGATCCATGACGACGCCGGCACGGTGATCGGCGCCATCGGCTTCGCCCTGTTCGGCGAGCTGCACAGCCTGTCGCCGCTGCTCAAGCGCTACCAGAGCATGCAGGCCGAACTGGCCTCGACCCGCTCGCTGCTGCGGGCGCGACAGACCAAATACAACTTCGCTCATTTTATCGGCACCAGCGCCGCGAGCCTGGAGGTCAAGCGCCGCGCCCGCCGCAGCGCCAGCACCGAATCGCCGATCCTGCTGCTGGGGGAAACCGGCACCGGCAAGGAACTCCTGGCCCATGCCATCCACAGCGCCTCGCCACGGGCGCACAAGGCCTTTGTCAGCATCAACAGCGCGGCGATTCCGGAAACCCTGCTCGAAGCGGAGTTCTTCGGCACCGCGCCCGGCGCCTTTACCGGCGCGGATCGCAAGGGCCGTCCCGGCAAGTTGCAAATTGCCCAGGGCGGCACCCTGTTCCTCGACGAGATCGGCGATATGCCGCTGCCCCTGCAAAGCAAGCTGCTGCGGGTGTTGCAGGAGAAAGAGTTCGAGCCGGTGGGCTCCAACGAAGTACTGCGCAGCGATGTGCGGGTAATCGCCGCGACCTCGACCGACCTGGAAGCGGCGATCAAGCGCGGCGAGTTCCGCGCCGACCTGTATTACCGCCTGAATGTCCTGCCGATCCAGGTGCCGCCGCTGCGCGAGCGCCTGGACGACCTGCCGGCGCTGAGCGAAGCGATCCTCGAGGAACTGCGCAGCCACCACGAACTGGCCGCCGAGGCCCTCGAACTCCTCGGGCAACATGCCTGGCCGGGCAATATCCGCGAACTGCGCAATGTGCTGGAGCGCGCGGCATTGCTCAGCGATACACAGGTCCTCGATGCTGCCGACATTCGGGGCGCCATCGGCACCTTCAGCCCGCTGCAACGCCCGCACGTCCAGGTCACGGCCCCCGTGGGCAATGAAACCTTCAGCGCCGCCCGGGAGCGATTCGACCGGCAACTGATTGAAACCACCCTGGCGCAATGTGCCGGAAAGGTCGGCGACGCGGCACGCCGGCTGGGTCTGGGCAGATCGACCCTGTACAAGAAGATGCTGGCCCTGGGCATCTCCGAGTCTCAATAAAGAGACATACATCCCCAAAACGAGACACCCCTCCCCTGTGGGAGCGGGCTTGCCCGCGAAAGCGCCCCCAAGCCCGCTAAAAGCTTCGTGGGCAAGCCCACTCCTACACAGGCCCGCTTCCTGATCGGGTAGCTTCAGGATAAATTCCCGAGAAGAAAAGTCTCCATTCAGAGACAATCGCAAGAAAACCTTCTGTAAAAAACAAAAATAGCCTTTGATTTCAACATGTTAGCCTTGTGGCACGAAACTCGCTAATCCCACTGGAGATTCAGACCTAACCTACAAAAATAACAATTGGAGACACACCATGAGTGTGATCATCGCCCTCGCGGCGCTGGCGCTGCTGATGCTGGCCGCCTACCGTGGCTACAGCGTCATTCTGTTTGCCCCCATCGCCGCCCTCGGCGCCGTCCTGCTGACCGATCCTTCCGCCGTCGCCCCCGCCTTCACCGGGGTGTTCATGGAAAAAATGGTCGGCTTCATCAAGCTCTACTTCCCGGTCTTCCTGCTCGGCGCGGTATTCGGCAAGCTGATCGAGCTGTCCGGGTTCTCCCGCTCCATCGTCGCCGCCGCCATCCGCCTGCTCGGCACCCGCCAGGCGATGCTGGTGATCGTGCTGGTCTGCGCCCTGCTGACCTACGGCGGCGTCTCGCTGTTCGTGGTGGTGTTCGCGGTCTATCCGTTCGCCGCCGAGATGTTCCGCCAGAGCAATATTCCCAAGCGCCTGATCCCGGCGACCATCGCCCTCGGCGCGTTCTCCTTCACCATGGACGCCCTGCCCGGCACCCCACAGATCCAGAACATCATCCCCAGCACCTTCTTCAACACCACCGCCTGGGCCGCACCCTGGCTGGGCGTGATCGGTACGGTATTCGTGTTCTGCGCCGGCATGCTGTTCCTGCAACGCCAGCGCAACAAGGCCCAGCGCGCCGGTGAAGGTTATGGCACCGAGCTGCGCAACGAACCGGAAACGGCAGAGGACATCCGCCTGCCCAATCCCTGGGTCGCCCTCTCGCCGCTGCTGCTGGTGGGCATCATGAACCTGCTGTTCACCCACTGGATTCCCCTCTGGTACGGCAAGACCCACAGCCTCAGCCTGCCGGGCATGGCCGCGCCGGTGCAGACCGAGATCGCCAAGCTCACCGCCATCTGGGCGGTCCAGGCGGCCTTGCTGGTGGGCATCATCATGGTGCTGGCGTTCGGTTTCCGGGCGATTCGCGGCAAGCTCGCCGAAGGCAGCAAGAGCGCGGTCGGCGGCGCCCTGCTGGCGGCGATGAACACGGCTTCGGAATACGGCTTCGGCGCGGTCATCGCCTCGTTGCCGGGCTTCCTGGTGCTGGCCGACTGGCTCAAGAGCATTCCCAACCCGCTGGTCAACGAAGCCATTACCGTGACCCTGCTGGCCGGGATCACCGGCTCCGCCTCGGGCGGTATGAGCATCGCCCTGGCGGCCATGGCCGACAGCTTCATCAGCGCCGCCCATGCCGCCAATATTCCCCTGGAAGTCCTGCACCGGGTCGCGGCCATGGCCAGCGGCGGCATGGACACCCTGCCCCACAACGGCGCGGTGATTACCCTGCTGGCGGTGACCGGGCTGACCCACCGCGAAGCCTACAAGGATATTTTCTGCATTACGCTGATCAAGACCCTGGCGGTCTTCGTGGTGATCGCCACGTTCTACGCCACCGGCATTGTCTGAGGAATCGACTATGAGTCTCAAAGGAAAAACCGCACTGGTCACCGGCTCCACCAGCGGCATAGGACTGGGCATTGCCCTGAGCCTGGCCAAGGCGGGGGCCAACCTGGTCCTCAATGGCTTCGGCGATGCCAGCGCGGTGATTGCCGAGGTGCAACAGTTCGGCGGCCGGGTCGGCCATCACCCGGCCGATGTCAGCGATCCGGCGCAGATCGCCGACATGCTCGCCTATGCCGAACGGGAGTTCGGTGGGGTCGATATCCTCGTCAACAACGCCGGCATCCAGCATGTGGCGGCGGTGGAGGACTTTCCGGTGGAACGCTGGGATTCGATCATTGCGATCAACCTGTCCTCGGTGTTTCACAGCACCCGCCTGGCCCTGCCGGGCATGCGTACCCGTGGCTGGGGGCGGATCGTCAATATCGCCTCGGTGCATGGCCAGGTCGGCTCCGTGGGCAAGGCCGCCTATGTCGCGGCCAAACACGGCGTGATCGGCCTGACCAAGGTGGTCGGCCTGGAAACCGCCACCAGCAATGTCACCTGCAATGCCATCTGTCCGGGCTGGGTGTTGACGCCGCTGGTGCAGAAGCAGATCGACGACCGCGCGGCCAGCGGCGTTGATCCCCAGCAAGCGCAGCACGATCTGCTGGCGGAGAAACAACCGTCGCTGGAGTTCGTCACACCACCGCAACTGGGTGAACTGGTACTGTTCCTCTGCAGCGAGGCCGGTAGCCAGGTACGCGGCGCGGCCTGGAATATCGATGGCGGTTGGTTGGCGCAATAGTTGCTGGCCTTAAGATCGTTCCCACGCTCCAGCGTGGGAACGCCTCCCTGGACGCTCCGCGTCCGCCCGTGTGACGCAGAGCGTCACGGGCTGCATGCCCACGCAGAGCGTGGGAACGATCAGTCTCCAGGTTCGGTTTTAAACACAATAAAAAGGGGACCCCATGTCAGAAGTCCTGTGGCGCCCAAGTGCAGAGCGCATCGGCAAGACCCGGATCGAAGCCTTCCGGCGCTTCGTCAATCACCGTCACGACCTGCGGATCGCCGATTACCCGGCCCTGCACCGCTTCAGCATCGAGCGCCGGGAAGCCTTCTGGCAAGCCATCGTCGACTTCTTCGATGTCGAGTTCCAGACGCCGGCCGAGGCCGTCCTGGTCGAAGGTGAGCAGATGCCCAGCGCCCGCTGGTTCCCGGGCGCGACCCTGAACTTCGCCGAGCACCTGCTGCGGCGCCGCGACAATCATCTGGCAGTGGTCGCGGTCAGCGAAGACGGCCGCCGGGAAACCCTCAGCCACGCCGAGCTGGCCGCCCATGTCGCCGGCTTGCAACAGCAACTGCGGGTCGCCGGTGTCGGCATCGGCGACCGGGTCGCGGCGTGCATGCCGAACACCTGGCAAACCCTGGTGGCGATGCTCGCCACCACCAGCCTCGGGGCAATCTGGTCCTGCTCCTCGCCAGACTTCGGCACCCAGGGCGTGATCGACCGCTTCGGCCAGATCGAACCCAAGGTCCTGATCGCCTGCGCCGGCTACCGCTATGCCGGCAAGGAGCTCGACCAGACCGCCAAGCTCAATGAAATCCTCGAGCGCCTGCCGTCGTTGCAGCAGTTGCTGATCGTGCCCTATGCCCGCGCGCAGACGCGCGCCGAGGAATTCACGACCGATGCCAGGGTGAGCCTGTGGAACGACTTCTACCGGGCCGGCGGCGAACCGTATTTCGTCCCGGTGCCCTTTGCCCACCCGCTGTACATCCTCTACTCCAGCGGCACCACCGGGGTGCCGAAATGCATCATCCACAGCACCGGCGGCGTACTGCTGCAGCACCTCAAGGAACATGGCCTGCATGTCGACCTGGGCCGCGACGATTGCCTGTTCTACTACACCACCTGCGGCTGGATGATGTGGAACTGGCTCGTCTCGGGGCTGGCGGTCGGGGCCACGCTGGTGCTGTATGACGGCTCGCCATTTCACCCCGGTCCGCAGCGCCTGCTCGACCTGATCGACAGCGAAGGCATCAGTGTCTTCGGCACCAGCCCCAAATACCTGGCCGCCCTGGAAGAAGCCGGGCTCAGCCCGCGGCACAGCCACCAACTGGCCCGTCTGAAAACCCTGCTCTCGACCGGCTCGCCGCTGTCGCCCCACAGCTACGACTACGTCTATCGCGAAATCAAGGCCGAGCTGTGCCTGTCATCGATGTCCGGCGGCACCGATATCGTCTCGTGCTTTGTCAGTGGCAACCCGGTGCTGCCGGTCACCCGTGGCGAAATGCAGTGCAAGAGCCTGGGCATGGCCGTCGAGGTGTGGGACGACAACCGTCGGCCGCTGCGCGGTGAAAAGGGCGAACTGGTCTGCACCCGGCACTTTCCGGCGATGCCGGTGGGCCTGTGGAACGACCCACGGCAGGAAAAACTCAAGGCCTCCTACTTCAGCCAATTTCCCGGAGTCTGGGCTCAGGGCGACTACGCCGAGGAACTCGAAAGCGGCAGCCTGATGATCCACGGGCGCTCCGATGCCGTGCTCAATCCTGGCGGCGTGCGCATCGGCACGGCGGAAATCTACCGGCAGGTGGAAAAGGTCGAGTCGGTGCTGGAAAGCCTGGCCATCGGTCAGCAATGGCAGGGTGACGTGCGAGTGGTGCTGTTCGTACGCCTGCACGAGGGCGTGGTGCTGGATGACGCGCTGGAACAGCAGATCCGCCAGGTGATCCGCGCCAACACCACGCCGCGTCATGTCCCGGCCAAGATCCTCGCGGTGACGGATATTCCCCGGACCCTCAGCGGCAAGATCGTCGAACTGGCGGTACGCAACGTGGTGCACGGACGGCCGGTGAAAAACACCGACGCCCTGGCCAATCCCGAGGCGCTGGAGCAGTTCCGTGATCGCCCGGAATTGCGCGAGTGAACAGGATCGCCAACGGTAGCTGCCATATGGCAGCTACCGAGGAACAGCTATCGGTCAGGCGGCTCGCGATGAGCGTTCCTCTTCCTCCGAAAGCCGCTCATCGATAGCCTCACGCTGATACTCATCCAGCTCTGCCAGCATCCGCTTCCGCCGCTGGCGCCCACGCCAGTACTGGTAGCCGTAGGTGCCACACGCGGCAAAGAAACCCAGCACACCCAAGGACAGCAGACCGACCACGATCCAGACAGCCACGGCAATCAGCAGCGCCTTGTAGTTGAACCCGGTCAGGCCGAAAAACTTGTCCATTGCATCGGCATCTTTCAGTATCCAGCTTTTACCGGCGCTATGATTGACCAGTGCACTGTACACCAACTTGCTGGCGTCAAGATCCGCCACCATGACCATGCTGACACGCTGCCCCGCACGCAGGGGAATATCGTACCCGACAAGCTTGATATCCTTTTCCTGCCCTGAATCCTCCCGGATCCAGAACTCATGATTGATGATACTGGTGGACTGAATGCGCACCGGCCGGACATTGCCACCATGCTCGCCGATATGCCCCCCGCCGCCGCTGGAAGAGACTTGGGTCTGGCTGAATTTTTCGCTGTCCAGGACCTCCCCGACCGTATAACCAAAACTCAGGGTTTTCTTGCCATGGGTGAATCCGGTCATCTAGCGTCCTTGATGTCTTTCACGTCGGTCGAAATGGAAATGTGCGGAATGTCCGTAGCAGCGAAATGCTACTTAATAGCCACTATCCTGTCCACATCACCCGAGTCAGCCCCGGTAGCGCATCACCACTGCCTGGAAGGTACCGAACAGTGAATGGCCGGCCACCAGGATCCGCCGGTCGCCCTGCAAGGCGAGCGCCGTGACCGTGTCCAGGCTCTTGCCCAGGTGGGTGCGTACCCAGCCCTTGCCGGCGGCGAAATCGCGGTCAAGTTGCCCGTCCGGCTGATAACGCGCCAGCACCAGGTCCGAGCCGAATCCCGCCACCGTCGAACCGGCGGCGAGGATGGTGCCGTCGGACTGCACCGCGACCGCCGCCCATTGGCTGGCGGGGGCCTCGATTTCCAGCAGCACGGCCTCGCCCCCATTGAAACGCCGATCGAGGCCGCCACTGGTGGTAAAACCCTGTAGCGCGCCGCCCAGCGGGTCGAAACGATTGCCCACGCAGAGCAGTTGGCCCTGGGTGCCACGGGCCAGTTGCGTGACCATCGAACTGGCGCCGGCAAATCGCACGGACAAATATCCCTCGTCGCCAAAGGCCGGATCCAGCCGGCCATCGGGCAGGTAGCGGACAACCAAACCACTGGACGGAAAATCGATCGAGCCGCCCACCAGGATCTTGCCATCGGGCTGGACCTGCACACAGCTGAGCCAGGTGTTCAGCAGAAGGTGCCGCACCACCACAAAACCATGGCCGTTGAAAGCAGGGTCAAGGGCACCGTCCGGTTCCAGTCGCACCAGCAGGCCGACATGATCGGCACAGACATAGCTGTGATTGAGGGTCAGCAGGATCTTGCCGTCCGCCTGGATGCTGCCGGAACAACTCTCCACGCCCGGCAAGCCTGGCGGCAACCAGCCGTCACGGGGGCCCTCGGACAGGTTGCCGGGCAGGCGCAACACCTGGATACCCTGGTCGCCGAACTGCGGATCGAGCCGTCCGTTGGCGAGAAATCGCGCCACGGCCGGCAAGGTCCGGTGGGCATCCAGATAATGCAGGCCAAAGACCAGGATGCGCCCGTCGTGCAGCCGGCGCAGGCTGATACCGGCTGACTCGCCCCCGGCTTCGAAACGACCGACCAGGCTGCCGTCCTCGCCGAACGCGCCGTCCATCGAGCCGTCGCTGTTGAGACGCGCCAGGCCGAAGAACGCACCTTCGGCGAAGTCCACCTTGGCCACCACGAGGATCTTGCCGTCGGGGCAGAACACCACGTCATTGGCCTGGCTCGACAGGCTGCCGGGAAACCGCACCAATGCCTTGCCCGAGCAACCGAACCCCGGATCGAGCTCACCCGCCGGGCTGACCCGATAACCTCGTAACGCTTGCAGCAGCATCGACGGATTCCTCCATGAAAGGGGCGTCGCCTGCGACCGTAGTGCCCGCGCGACCTGCCCGCTATTCAATCCATCGAGGTTGCACCACACAACTGTCATAAATAACAGGTTTTGCGTTTTACCGTGCCATTTCACTGACTTTACGGACCTTATTCACCCCCCTCGAACAATAAAGGATCATCGGGCACACTCCACGGCGAATTGACGCCTGGCCAGGAACACCTCGGCCAACATGCAACGGGCGCTGCCGCCGCCGATGCGCTCGATGGTGTCGATATTCACAGGCAAGGGCGTGGCATGGCGTTCGATCTGTCGGCGCTGGCCGGCATCCAGCGAGCGCCAGGCCGTACGCGACATCACCAGCAGCGGCTCACCCCGACGGTTGTGCACTTCGAGCATATTGCCGGCGAAGGACTCCAACTGTTCCCAGTCCAGTGTCAGGAGCTCCTTGCCACTGGTTTCCAGGCGCTGGCGCAGACCCTCGCGCTCGGCCTCGTCAGCGAGTGCCCGCAGGCAGATCAGGGCCAGGCGGCGACCGACACTCATCATCACGTTGGTGTGGTAGATCGGCACGCCGCCACGATCCACCGCGTGGAAGCCGCAGAGCTGATAGCCGAGCTGGTCGACCACCTGCCGCAGGGCCCGGGCATGGGTCCGGGTCGAGTAGCCGGCGTAACAGATTCGCTGCTCGCGATCGAAGACCATGCTGCCGGTGCCTTCAAGGTACAGGCCCTGACGCTCCAGATCGGAGAAGTCCACGAGACGCTCGACCTGGTGATGCTCGCGCAGCCAGTCGAGGACACCCTTGTGGCGTTCCAGCCGGCGGTTCTCGCCCTGCATCGGATAGATCACCAGGGTGCCGTCGGGATGGCTGCTCCAGCAGTTGTTGGGGAAAATCGAATCCGGGGTATGAGGCAAGGCGCGGTCGTTGTGCACCAGCACCTCGACATCCTGCGCTCGCAGTGCCGTGACATAGGCGTCGAACTCCTCGAGGGCCAGGCGCTGGACGTTTTCATCGGCCCGGGCCTGATGCTGGAAACGATTGTTGGCGGCGGTGTTCGGGTTGAAGGAAAAGCTCGCCGGGCGAATCATCAAAACAGTGTGGGTGGTCTGCATGGGCGCGGGATCAATGAGGGATCGAGGTGCCCATTGTCTGTCTGGTCGAGGGGAAAACCCGGTTGAGTAAGCCAGTGGCGGGTGCTGGAAATGGCTGAAAGGTTTGCCGCGACCAGCAGAATCGGCGAGTTCGGCCATAGCCTGTGGTCCAGGGCAGCAGCGCGGGCGGCGGCGAGCGGGCAGGCCCGCCGCCCCCCCTGGCGCAGCGGTTATTCCATGGACGCCTTGACCGTCGCCAGCTCGGGATGGCTGACCAGCTTGTCGATATGCAGTTCCGGATCCTCGAGCCAGGTCTCGGTCAGTACCCGGTAGTGCTCCATGTCCCGGCAGCGCATGCGCAGGCTGTAGTCGAACGCTCCACTGAGCAGGCGGCACTCGAGTACGTGCGGGCAGGCCCGGGTCTTGGCTTCGAAGGCCTTTTGCGCCGCCCGCCCGCTCTGGTTCGACAGCGCCACCAGCACCAGCAGCGACAAGCCCGGCGAGAGTTTCTTCTCGTCGAGAATCGCCCCGTAGCCACGAATCACGCCCAGTTGCTCCAGCTTGCGCACCCGCTCCAGGCAGGGCCTGGGGGTCAGGTGCACGCGCTCGGAGAGTTTCTGATAGGTGATGCGCCCGTCGTGGCGCAGCACCTCGATAATTGCCTGGTCGATGCGATCCAGTACGATCGACAGGTCACGAATATCCGCCATGAATGGCTTGCCTCACTTCAAACGACCAGAAAGAAACGGTTGCGCAGGCTCGGGGATCTCGGCGACCCAGATCCATCTCATGCGCCACCCTTGGCATTGTACGGCGTTCCTCGGGCAGTGCCTAAATCACTTTCAGCCGCTGGCCTACCGGCACGGGGGCACGCCAGCATGCCAATTCACGGGCTGTGATGGTTATCGTTGCGGGGCGCGAGGGGCTGGGCAGCAGACTCTGTGGTTTGAGGATTGGGGTCGGGGGCGTCTGTAGATGGGCGTGGCCGATGGCCTCTTCGCGGGCAAGCCCGCTCCCACAGGAGGGACGTCGCTCACAACATGAGTGAGCGACACAGATTTTGTGGGAGCGGGCTTGCCCGCGAAGGGGCCGGCACTGACGCCCTTGACTCAGGCGTCTTCCAGGATCAGGTCGGCCCCCTTTTCCGCCACCATCAGCACCGCCGCATGGGTATTGCCCGAGGTCACATTCGGGAAGATCGACGCATCGACAATCCGCAACCCCTGCATGCCATGCACCTTCAGGCGCTTGTCGACCACCGAGAGCTGCGGGTCCGAGCCCATGGCGCAGGAACCGCACAGATGGTAGATCGAGCCGCTGTTCTCGCGGAAGTACTCGAGCATGCCGGCGTCATCATTGACTGCCTTGCCGGGCAACACCTCGTCCACGGTAATCGCGCGGATCGATGGCGCCTGCATGATCTTGCGGATCAGCCGGCTGCCCTGCAGCACTTCGTCGATATCCTTTTCGGTGCTCAGGTAGTTCGGGTCGATCAGCGCCGCGTCCGCCGGGTTCTTCGAGGCGATCCGGATGCTGCCGCGACTGGTCGGCCGGCACGGGTTGAAGCACAGCAGGAAGCCCGAATAGGGCTCCGGCTTGAGGCTGGCCTTGTTGTTCTTCGGAATCTGGTACGACAGCGGGTTGAAGTACATCTGCAGGTTGGGATGCGCCTGCTCCACATTGCCGCGAAAGAACCCGCCGGCCTGGTTGACGCTCATCGACAGGGCGCCCTTGCGGGTCAGCAGGTATTGCAGGCCCAGCTTCAATTGCCCGAACAGCGAGCTCAGTTCGTCGTTGAGGGTCGGGATATTGGCCTTGTAGTAGTAGCTGACACACAGGTGATCCTGTAGGTTCTGCCCCACCGCCGGCAGGTGCTTGACCACCGGTATCTGGTGGCTGCCGAGGAACTTCTGCTCGCCCACTCCGGACAGTTGCAGGATCTTCGGCGTATCCACCGCGCCCGCGCAGAGGATCACTTCCTTGTTGGCCTTGAACGTCCGTGCCACGCCATGCTGGGTGATGGAGATGCCGGTGGCCCGCAGGTCGTCGTCGAACAGCACCCGGTCCACCAGGGCATGGTGCTCGATGCTCAGGTTCGGCCGCCCCAGGGCCGGGTGCAGGTGTTCGAAGCTGCTGGAGCTGCGCTGACCGTTGCGGGTGTTGACGTCATACACGCCCGCCCCTTCGAACTTCGGTCCGTTGAAGTCGTCGCTGCGCTGATAGCCCAGCTCGTCGCAGCCCTTGAGGAACACATCGCAGATCGGGTGCGTATACCCCTGCATAGGCGTAATGCTGATCGGACCGCTGCCACCGTGGTACTCGGTGTCGCCCAGCGGATGGTTTTCCAGCTTGCGGAAATACGGCAGCACATCCTTGAATGACCAGCCGTCATTGCCGTTGGCCGCCCAGTCGTCGAAGTCATGGGCCTGGCCACGGACATAGACCATGGCATTGATCGAACCCGAACCGCCCTGCACCTTGCCCCGTGGTGCGTAGATCCGGCGATTGCCCAACTGCTTCTGGGGCTGGCTGTAGTACATCCAGTTGAAGGTCGGGTTGTAATACATTTTGGCGAAGCCCACCGGGATCTTGAACCACAGTGAACTGTCCTTGCCGCCGGCTTCCAGCAGCAGCACCGTGAACTTCCCGGAGGCCGAGAGCCGGTTGGCGAGAATGCAGCCGGCGGCGCCGGCGCCAGCGATGATGTAGTCGTATGTCATGCACGGTTACCGCGTCAGTCGTTGAAGGCACTCTTGGGGTGCCATGCCCCGCCCTCTCCGAGGGCGGGAGGGTGGTTCAGCCCCTGGCGGGCGAGGTGTCTTTCACATCCGCGGGCGTGGGCGCCATTTGCAGGTGCAGGCGCTCGCCGGTGTACGGCGTGTGCTTGCGGACCACGTCCATGTTCAGTTCGACGCCCAGCCCCGGCTCGGTGGACGGAATAATGTAGCCGTCCTCCCATTGCAACGGCCTGGTCAGCACTTCGGCATGGAAACCGCCCCAGGTCATGATGCTTTCCTGGATCAGGAAGTTCGGCGTGCAGGTCGCCAGCTGGAAGCTCGCCGCCGCGCCGATCGGACCGTTGTAGAGGTGCGGGGCGATCTGCGCGTAATAAGCCTCGGCCATACTGGCGATCTTCTTGGCTTCCAGCAGCCCGCCGCAGCGCGCCACGTTCATTTGCAGGATCGACGCACCGCCGGCCTGCAGCAGCTTGAAGAACTCGTACTTGGTGGTCAGCCGCTCGCCGGTCGCGATGGGGATGCTGGTCTTGGCCGCCACTTGCGCCATGGCGTCCTCCTGGCCCGGCGGTACCGGCTCTTCGAACCACAGCGGATCGTACTTCTCCAGGCGTTTGGCCAGGCGGATCGCCGAGGACGGCACCATCTGCCCGTGGGTACCGAACAGCAGGTCGCACTTGTCACCCACCGCTTCACGGATCTTGCGGCAGAAGGTCTCGCAGCGCTCCAGCACTTCCAGGGAAATCTGGTGGCCGGAGTAGGCGGTGTAGGGGCCGGCCGGGTCGAACTTCACCGCGGTGAAGCCTTTGTTCATGTTCTCGATGGCACACTCGGCCGCCAGGTCCGGGTCGTCGTAGTCGTACTCGCCCTTGCTGTTGACCGGATAGAGATAGGTGTAGGAACGCAGCCGCTCGTTGACCTTGCCACCCAGCAGTTCATAGACCGGCTTGTTCGCCGCCTTGCCGATGATGTCCCAGCAGGCCATTTCCAGGCCGCTGACCACGCCCATCATGGTCAGGTCCGGACGCTGGGTGAAACCGCTGGAGTAGGCCTGGCGGAAGAAGCGCTCGATATGGTGCGGGTCCTGGTCGAGCAGGTAGCGTTCGAACACATCCTCGATGATCGGTAGCATGGCCTTGGGGCCGAAGGTGGCGGCGTAGATCTCGCCCACGCCTTCGATGCCGCAGTCGGTCTTGAGTTTGACGAACAGCCAGTACATGCCACCGATGTGCGGTGGCGGTACGGCGACGATATGGGTTTCAAGGGCGACGATTTTCATCTCAGGCACCTGTCCGGTTATGAGTTTTACGATTGATGCGGGCACGCAGGGTCAGGGCCGCGAGCGTGCCGAGCAGGCCGATAAAGGCGATGTAGCCGAAATAGAGGTTGTAACCGACCGCACCGGGATAGGTTTCGGTGAGGTAGCCGTTGATCAGTGGGATAAAGGTGTCGGGCAGGTAACCCACTACCGAGACGATGCCGATGGCCAGGCCGGTGATCCGCAGCGGGATGTTGCAGCTGTCGAGGATCGCCCAGTACAGGCCGCGAATGGCATAGGTCATCAGGCCGATGAAGATCACCGTACCAATCAACAGGCCCAGGCTGCCCAGGGCCGGAAACACGATCAGGCCGACCATCGCCAGGGTCACCAGCACCAGCGCGACGATCAGCACCGAGATATTCGAGAACTTGTCCCCCAGCCAGCCGCCGCCGATACCACCGATGGGGCGCATCCACAGCTTGATCGTGGTGATGGTGCCCGCCATGACCGCGGTCATGCCGCCACCCTGCAGGTAATCGGAGAAGCTGTAGGTGGCCCAGAACATGTGATAGCCGCAAAACACGATGGCGGTGACCAGCCACAGTTCGGGGATCTTCACCAGGGTCAGCAGGTCGCCGAGCAGGTTGTGGGGTTGATTGTCCACTTCGGCGGCTTTCGCCTCGAGGGACTTGGGGTCCTTGAGCAACACCAGCACACAGCCGATGGCGATACAGGTGAAGGAATACAGGTACACCACCTGCTTGAAGCCCTCGCCCGTCGACTCGCCACGTGTCTCGGTGGCGTAGGCGAACAGTCCCAGGGCGACGGTCGCCAGCAGGGCTTCCACCAGCCCGCGCCCGCCATCGAGGATCCCGAAGAAACGGCCCTGCTCGGTATGGTGGGCGATCATCTTCACCCGCTTGAGCACCGAGGCCCAGAACGTCAGACCGGTGGTCAGGCCCCAGCAACCGAAGATGATCATCAGGCCGGTCAGCGACGGTACGGTGGAATACCACAGGCCCAGGGCGCCGGTGGCGACCAGTGAGAAGAAGATCAGGAAGCGCGGTGGCAGGCGGTCCGCCAGCCAGCCGCTGGGCAGGTAGCTGAGCAGGAAAATGGTGCCGAGCATCGAGTACAGGTAGCCCAGCTCGCTGTGGTTGATATGGAACACTTCCAGCATGGTGGTCTGGTAGACCTGACGCAGGTAGAGGATCGGGTAGATCGCCCCGGCGGCCAGCACCAGCAACATCAATTGGAAGTAACGGCTGCCCTTGTCGCTTTTCGCGGACACGGCACCGGCATGAACAGCTGCAGGCTTGGACATGAAGAAGACCTCGGGCCACCCGGCACAATCCGGGCGCCCCTCTCTATCGATTGTTGTTATTGGAATAGCGTGTCGCGGTGTTGCCGATCAGTACTTCATGACCACCAGGCGGGTCTGGGTGAATTCGAGCATGCCGTGCTTGCCGTCGTCACCGCCCAGCCCCGAGCGTTTCCAGCCGGCGTGGAAGCCCTGGTAGGGGTCCGCCGGGGTGCGGTTGACGTACAGCTCGCCGGACTCGATGGCATTCGCCACTTTCATCGCCGTGCGGTAGTTCTCGGTATAGAGCACCGACGACAGGCCGAACTGGTGATCGTTGGCCATGGCCAGCGCTTCGTCGATATCGCGGTACTTGAGCACCGGCAGCACCGGGCCGAAGATTTCTTCCTGGACGATTTCCATGTCCTGGCGGCAACCGCTGAGCAGGGTCGGCGGGTAGAAATGCCCCGCGCCTTGAGGAATCACCCCGCCGGTTTCCAGCACTGCGCCATCGGCCACGGCCCGCTCGACCATGGCGTGGATGTTGTGCCGTGAGGCGGCGTTGACCAGCGGCCCCATCAGGCTGGCGTCCGTGGCCCGGTCACCGGACTTCACCGCACTGATCTTCTCTTTCAGCAGTGCCAGGAAACGGTCATGCACGCTCTCCTGAACATAGACCCGTTCCACCGCCGTGCACAGTTGCCCGCAGTGGGTGGTCTTGGAGGCGACAATGGCACTGGCGGCCTGTTCCAGGTCGGCATCGGCCTCGATGATCGCCGGGGTCTTGCCGCCCAGTTCCAGGGACGGCTTGGCGATATTGGCCTTGCAGTAATCGAGCACGATGCGCCCGGCGTTGACGCTGCCGGTCAGGGTGATCAGGCCCACGGCCTTGTGGGTGCAGACGCTGGCGGCGGTGCCGTGGTCCATGGTGAGGATATTCACCACGCCGGCCGGCATCCCCGATTGCTCCACGGCCCGGGCGATTTCGAACGCCGAGATCGGCGTGTTGTTGCTCGGCCGCACCACCACGGTGTTGCCGGCGATCAGCGCCGGGGCGATCTTGCGCAGCAGGGTATAGACCGGGTAGTTGAATGGAATCAGCGCGGCGACGACGCCAATCGGCTCGCGTTGCAGGAACAGGTTTTCGTCCGGGGTGTCGCTGGGAATGATCTCGCCTTCGATACGGCGGGCCCATTCGGCGTGGTAACGGGTGATCTGCGCCGCGTAGCGGGCCTCATTGCTGGCATCGGCCAGGCTTTTCCCGGACTCGGCCGCCAGGGCCTGGCCGATGGTGTCGGCACGGGCGTCAAGGGCATCGGCAAAGGCCCGCAGGTGCTCGGCACGCTGGATACTGGTGAGCTTGCCCCAGGCCTTCTGGGCGATGGCGGCGGCGTCGACGGCCTGGATCGCTTCCGCGGGGGTGGCGGCAGGCACGTGACCGACCAGGGTTTCGGTCGCCGGGTTGTAGACCGCGATCGATGCGGTGCCGGCAGGATCGACAAACTGGCCGTTAACAAAGTTGCGCTGGATGGGCATGTACTGGTTCTCGTACTTTTCTTATCGGAGATGCCAGCAGTCTTGTCATCCGGCACAGGATGAACAAACGATTAATTCAGGTGCAAAACATTCGAAAAATGCAGGTTACCGCCAGACGTGTAGGAGCTGGCTTGCCGGCGATGAACGATCACGCGGTGTAACGGATGCACCGCGGCGCCTGCATCGCCGGCAAGCCGGCTCCTACAAGGTCCGCGTCACGCCTTCAGATAGCGGGCATGATCGCCGCCGTGGACGGCTCCAGCTGTCGCCGCGCCAGCTCCAGCTCGTCCTGCAGCCATTGGTTGAACAGCTGTACCTGGGGGATCTGCGTCTGCTCCGGGCGCGTGACCAGCCAGTAGGACTGGTGCCCGTCGACATGCACGTTAAGCACCTGGGTCAACTGCCCGCAGGCCAGTTCGCCGGCCACCATGTGCCAATCGGCGATGGTGATGCCCAGGCCATCGATCGCCGCATGGATCGCCAGGTCCAGCAGGTCGAACTCATAGCCGCTGAGGGTGTCGACGCCGCTGATCCGCGCCGCGTCCAGCCAGTGCTTCCAGGTCAGGTAACGCTGGTCCTCCTTGGCCAGTACATGCAGCAGGGTCAGACGATTGAGATCGATCTCCTGTCCACCCATTTCCCGCGCGTACAGGCTCGGCGAACACACCGCGATATGCCGCTCGTGCATCAGCAACGAGCTGTCCAGGCCGTCCCATTCGCCGTCACCGAAACGAATCGCGCAATCGAGGGTACTGGTCTCGGCCAGGCTGTCCTGCAGGCGGGTGGTGATGCTCAGTTCCAGCCCCGGATGTTGCTGGCGCAGACGCCCGAGACGCGGTAGCAGCCAGCGACTGGTAAAGGTCGGCGGTGCATTGATGCGCAGGCGGTTGGCGTGGTTCTTCTCCTGGATACCGCGCACGGTCATCTCGATCTTGTCGAAAGACTGATGCAGCGCGCGCAGCAGGACCCGGCCGGCACTGGTCAGTTCGAGGTGGTGATGGCGCCGCTCCAGCAGGCTCTCACCCAGTTGCTCCTCAAGCTGGCGAACCTGGCGACTGACCGCACTCTGGGTGACGTTCAGCAGTTCGGCCGCACGGGTGAAACTGCCGGTGCTACCGGCCACTTCGAAGGCTTTGAGCGCGTTGAGCGCGGGCATTTTGCGTTTCAAGGAAGACACTCACCATGGGCCGGACTGCCCTAAGCATGGCATGGGGCCAGGGCGAGTAACATTCCTTTTTCGCTGATCGTCCTACAAAAAACAACAGCGTCCCTACCACGAAACATGGCTGAACACGATCCGCAGGAGCCGGCTTGCCGGCGATAGCAACGGTGAATACAACATCGTAATCGCCAGCAAGCCGGCGCCTACAAGTTACCTGGCTCAAGGTCGTTTTTGCAGGAAAATTGTCGCAAGAAGATAAATAGCAAGAGTATTTCGCACAGCCCCCATGAGTATTCAGCACTGGCTGTTTGCAACTTGTAAAAGGTACGCTGATCGACAACTCGACAGACAACAAGCTCATGCACTTGCATAGGGCGAAATTCAAACTTTCGCCCCATCCTGTTGCAATAAGCAAACAACTAATTTTTCTCGGAGCCGATAATGACAACTCATAAAAACACTCCGACAAGGTCCCTCGCCCTGCTCGCTTTTATATTCACTGCCTGTAATGCCACCACCCATGGCTTCAGTATCTTTCTCTATTCGGCGTTATTACCCGAGATTCGCCAACACTTCGCCCTGAGCTACAGCCAGGCCGCGGCCATCGCCGCCCTGCTGCAACTCTTCTATATGGGAGCCTCGATTGCCAGCGGGCTGGCGGCCGCCTGGATCAGCCCGCGCAACATGGTGCGCCTGACCATGCTGCTCAGCCCCCTGTTGCTGGCACTGGCCGTGGCGACACCACGGGTGCTGCCCTTCGCCCTGTGCCTGGCACTGGTGTCGGCCTGCGCGGTGTCCAACTGGAATGCGATCGCCGCCCTGGCCGGCGAGCTTGTACCCGCCAGTCACCGCAGTCGGATACTGGGCCTGGCCTCCTCCGGCGCGGCCTTTGCGATCTGCCTCAACGGGCTGCTGATCGCCCTGCTGCAGGGCATTTCCCTGCAGCATTTCTGGCTGATCTGCGCCGGCCTGACGCTATTGGTCACAGCCCTCACCTGCTGGACCCTGACCTCTGCGGGGCAACCCGCGACGCCGCGCGCCATTGCCACGCCCTCGTTCAGGCAGGTGTTCCGGCAGTGGCTGCGGCTGTGCCTGGAACAACCGGTCGCGGTGCATATCCTGCTACTCAGCGCCTTTATCGGCAGCATCAGCGGACCGTTTCTCAACTTTCTCTCGGCCTTTGTCACCGAACGCCTGGGCGCCGGGCCACAGACCACCGGCTCGCTCTGGACCCTGATCGGCGCCTGCGGGGCGCTGGGCGGACTGCTGCTGGGCTCGCTTGCCGACCGCTGGGGAGTCCTGCGGGTCATGGCCATCAGCATCGGTGCCTTCGGCCTGGCCATGCTGGCATTGCTGCTGCATCCGGCGTTGGTCCTGGCCTGGCTGGCCGCCGGCCTGTTCGCGCTGTTCTACTTCCCGGTCTGGGGCCTGATGGCCGCCTACCTCAGCGCCCGGCTGAGCCCGGTGCACAGCCTGCAGGTGGTCAGCCTGAGCATGGTCGGTTACGGCCTGGGCAGCGCCAGCGCCAACGCCCTCAATGGCCTGCTGTTGCAGGCCAGCGGCTCATTTGCCGTGATCCATGCCTGGATCGCCGGCTGGATCGTTGCCAGCCTGCTGTTGCTACAGACCATGGCCCGCCATCAGCGGCACCGCACGCCCCTCGCCGAAGCGGTCTGAATCGCGCAACCGGCGGCAGAGAATCGCCACCAGCGCATCCAGTTCCGGGTCCTGGCCGTCCGTCGCCCGCCAGAGCATCAACCGCGCCGGTTCGATGGGCGGAAAGCCCTCCCCCTCATCCAACATTCGCCAGCCCGGCGGCACCAGCCGCCGCGCCGTCACCCCGACCATGCCGCCACCGTCGATGGCAACGCCGATCCCCCGCGGACTCTGGCTGGTATAGACCACATGCCAGGGCCGCCCGGCCTCGGCCAGGGCGTCGATGGCATTGGCCCTGAAGGCACAGCCCTCGGCATAAACCGCCAGCGGCACCGACTCGTCGCGCCCCGGCGCCCAACCCTCGCGGGTGACCCAGGCCAGCGGCTCGTCACAAAGGAATTCGCCCGGTTGCAGTTGCGCGTGCTGCACACCGAGCACCAGGTCCAGTTCGCCGCGCTGCAGACGACCGACCAGGGCCACGGACATTTCGCAGCAGATATCCGGACGGATCTTCGGAAAGTGCTCGCGAAAGTCGCGCAATACCCCGGCCAGGCAGTACTGCGCATAGTCCTCGGGCATCCCGACATGAATGCAGCCGCCCTCGCCCGGCAGATGCGCGGCATTGATCGCCTCGTTGTGCAGCTTGAGGATGCGCCGCGCGTAGATCAGGAAGGTCTCGCCGCTGGGGGTCAGGCTGACGCTACGGCTGGTGCGATAGACCAGCGGCGTGCCCACCACCTCCTCCAGGCGCTGCAGGCTCTGGCTGACCGTCGACTGGGTCTTGTGCAGGCGTTCGGCTGCCGCGGAAAAGCCCTTGCACTCGATAATCGCGACAAAGACCTTGAGCAAACTTCCATCCAGATGACCTGACATAACTATCGCGCCTGCCGATGGATTCGATCGGAAGTGATCATTTCTATTACGCCCCTATTTAAGTAACTATCAATCCAACGCCGCAACAACTTTGACCTTGTACTGGCGAATAAATGATTACTTCAATCAGGGGAGCGTGACATGAGCCTTCAACTTGCCGATGCCGAAGTCGGTGATATCAGCGATATCGTCAACACCGAACTGTACCCCATACATGATTCGGGCCATGTTCAACTACAGGCCCTGATCGAGCACGCCAGGGCCGAACTGGCCATCGATGGTTGCTGCCTGCTGAAGAACTTCCTGCGTCCCGAAGTACTGGAACAGGCTCGCAGCGAGGGCCAGGCGCTGTCGGACAAGACCTTTTATTCCGTGCGCAAGGTCAACGCCTACTTCACCGAGGACGATCCGTCGCTGCCTGAAGAGGATCCGCGTCGCACCTTCATGGAGCGCACCAGCGGCTTCGTGACCCGCGACATGATCGCCCCGGACGCGATCATCCACCGCCTCTACGTCTCGCCGATGATGAAACGGTTCATCGGCGCCTGCCTCGACGAACCGGAGATTTTCGAATACGCCGACCCGTTCGCCGGCCTGGTGATCAATGTGATGCCCACCGGTACCGAGCAACCCTGGCACTTCGATACCAACGAATTCATCGTCAGCATGATGACCCAGAAACCCGAGGCCGGCGGCCTGTTCGAGTACGCGCCGATGATCCGCTCGCGCTCGGCGGAAAACCTCGGGGCCGTGGGCAAGGTGGTGCGGGGTGAAGACCGCAGCCGGGTGCAGGAACTGGAACTCAATCCCGGCGACCTGCAGATATTCAAGGGGCGCTTTTCGGTCCACCGCGTGACCCGCGTCGAAGGCGCCATCGAGCGCAACACGGCGATTTTCGCCTACTCGGAAAAGCCCGGGATCATCGGCCGCGCCCAGCGCACCAAGCAACTCTACGGGCGCCTCTCCGAAGCCCACCTGCAAGCCGAACGCAACCTGGTGCGCAGCGACCAGTTGCTCGACTGAACCTCTCCACCCGATACGCACGGCTCTTGTAGGAGCCTGGCTTGTGTAGGAGCTGGCTTGCCAGCGATGAGGCCATTCAGTCTTGCGCCGTCCATCCGGACGCCATCGCCGGCAAGCCAGGCTCCTACAGGTTGTGTGCGCCCAAAAAACACTGCTGTGCCCATAAGAACTTATTTCCATCAGTGACCGATATCAGCGAGGAACACCCATGAGTCTTTCCGGCCCCAACCGCAACCCAGCCGACTGCGAACCCAGCGCCGCCGAGATCCAGCAGATCCAGCTGGACCGCCTGCAGCGGGTGCGCAACGAACTGAAGAAACGTGACTACGCCGCCTGCGTGCTGTTCGACCCGACCCACATGCGCTACGCCACCGGCTCGCGCAACATGCAGGTGTACTCGGCGCGCAACCCGGCCCGCTATGCCTTTATCCCGGCGGAAGGCCCGGTGGTGGTGTTCGAGTTCGGCGGCTGCCTGCACCTGGCGCAGCAGCTCAATACCGTCGACGAGGTACGCCCGGCCAAGGCCATCTCCTATTACTTCTGCGACAGTTTCCTGAGCAATGTCACCGCGGACTGGGCCGCTGAAATCGACGATCTGGTGAAGCAATGCGGCGGTGGCAAGCGCATCGCCATCGAAAGCGCCACGTCGGCAGCGGCCTTCGAGTTGCAGCGCCTCGGCTACCAGGTGTTCGACGCCCAGGAACCACTGGAGCGCGCCCGCTGCATCAAGGTTCCGAACGAGCTGAAGATGATCCGCGCCAGCCTGCGGGCAACCGAAGCCGGGGTGCGGCTGATGGAAAGCAAGCTGCGTCCCGGCATCAGCGAGAACGAACTCTGGTCGCACCTGCACCAGCATGTGATCGCCACCGACGGCGACTATGTGGAAACCCGCCTGTTGTCCTCCGGCCCACGGACCAATCCCTGGTTCCAGGAATGCAGTACCCGCCCCATCGAGGCCGGCGACCTGGTGGCCCTGGATACCGATGTGGTGGGCCGCTTCGGCTACTACGCCGACTTCTCGCGGACCTTCCTCTGCGGCGAACAGGCGGCCACGGCCAGGCAGCAGGAACTGTACAAGCTGGCCTACGAACAGGTGCAGACCAACATGGAAATGCTCAAGGCCGGGCGCAGTTTCAAGGAGTACGCCGAGCTGGCCTGGAAGATTCCGCAGAACTACAAGGCCAACCGTTATTTCGCCCTGGTGCACGGGGTTGGCATGACCGGTGAATACCCTTACGTGGTGCATCGCGAGGACATCGACTCGCTGGGCTACGACGGTGTGTTCGAGGCCGGCATGACCATCTGCGTGGAAAGCTATATCGGCCACGACGAAGGCGGTGAAGGGGTCAAGCTCGAAGAGCAGATTTATATCCACGAGAACGGTATCGAGCTGCTTTCGGACTACCCGTTCGATCCGCGCCTGATGCCGTAGGACCACCGCAGGACCTGCAGGAGCCGGCAAGCCGGCTCCTGCAGGGGACCGTGTACAACAGGCGGGAGCGTGTCTACGTCGGGGGAGCAATCAGTAATATGCGTTTTAGGAATCATCCTGCGCTGAATTTATCGTTTGTTCATCCCGGGCCAGATGACAAAACTGCGGGCATCTCAAATAAAAACAACATGAGAGCCGCGCCATGTCCTACCTCACGTCCTGCCTCCTGATTTCTTTGCGCTTTGTTCTGCTGCCGTCGTTTTGTCTGTCCGGTCACGGCTTCGATCCTGACCGCCAGCGCTGACCGCACCGCCTTTTCCCGCAGTCAGCCCTACACGCACCAACGCCCAAGTATTCGGAGAGGCTCATGAAAGATTTGCAGACCCTGGACGGCTCCGCGCCGCATCCAGCCGTGGAAGACCTGTGCACCCAAGCCAAGGGCGGCCAGATCAGCCGCCGGCAATTTCTCCACACCGCGACCCTGCTGGGGATCACCGCCGCCAGCGCCGGCAGTTTCCTCGGTCCGGTACTCTTCGGCGAGTCGGCCCAGGCCGCCGAAACCCAACCTCCACGCATGGGTGGCAGCCTGCGCTTTGCCTGCGCCATCCAGGAAATCCAGGACCCGATGCTGATCACCTGGATCGAAGCGTCGAACCTGATGCGCAACAGCCTGGAATACCTGACCTGGGTCGATGCCGAAAACATCACCCATCCGTACCTGGCTGAAAGCTGGAAACCCTCCGACGATCTCAAGGAATGGACCTTCAACCTGCGCCAGGGCGTGAAGTGGAGCAACGGCGACGACTTCAACAGCGACGACGTTGAACACAACTTCAAGCGCTGGACCGCCGCCGACTCCAAGTCGGTCAACCGCACCGCGTTCCAGGACATCAGCGCCTTCGAGAAACTCGGTCCCTACCAGTTCAAGCTGGTGCTCAAGCGATCGATCCTGGCGATCCCGGAAATGCTCAACGCCTTCACCTGCTCCATCGTCCACCGCAGCTTCAAGCCCGGTGACGACTGGTCGAAGAACCCGCTGGGCACCGGCCCGTTCAAGCTCGCCTCGTTTGCCGTGAACAAGCAGGCGACCTTTGCCAGGCGCGCCGACTACTGGGGCAAGCCGGCCTACCTCGACGAGCTGCGCTACGTCGACATGGGCACCGATGTCTCCACTCAGCTCGCCGCCCTCCAGGCCGGCCAGGTCGATGTGCTGTACCGCGTCACCGTCGCCGAACTGGACCTGGCCAAGCGCCTGCCGAATGCCAAGCTGCTGACCTGCAAATCGGCGCAGACCGTGGTAATGCGCATGGCCGTGGACCAGAAGCCGTTCGACGACCTGCGCATCCGCAAGGCCGTGGCGCTCTGTGCCGACAATGCGCAGATGCTCAAGATCGCCTATCGCGGCATGGGTACCCTGGGCGAAGACCATCACGTCGCCCCGTCCCACCCGGAATATTTCCCACTGCCCAGGCGCGCCCGTGACGTGGCCAAGGCCAAGGCATTGCTGGCCGAGGCCGGACACCCCAATGGCCTCGACATCGACCTGATCGTCGGCAACACCCAGGGCCGCTACGAACAGGACACCGCGCAGATCCTCCAGCAGAACTGCCTGGAAGCCGGCATCCGCATCAACCTCAAGGTGATTCCCGCCACCCAGTACTGGCCGATCTGGGACAAGGCCGCTTTCAGCCTCACCTACTGGGCCCATCGCCCGCTGGGAGTGATGTCCCTCGAACTAGCCTACCGCAGCGGCGCGGCATGGAACGAAAGCCATTACGCCGACCCGGCCTTCGACGCGGCGCTGGATCAGGCCATGGGTATCGTCGATCCGAAACAGCGAGCAGTGGCGATGCAGAGCGTGGAGCAGATCCTCCAGGACGCCTGCGTCATCGTCCAGCCGTTCTGGGCCGACAAGTTCACCGCGACCTCGCAGAAGGTCCAGGGCTTCCTGGTGCACCCATCGGACTTCTACCCGATGAACGAGACCTGGCTCAGCGCCTGATCCGACCTTTGAACAATGAGCTCGCCCACCCCGGTGCGGCGAGCCGCTCACTTCATTAGCCGGAGCACGCAAATATGGCTGATTTCCTGTGGCGCAAGCTACTGGCCCTGGCGGCAACCCTGCTGTCGGTGTCACTGATTGTCTTTTTCGCACTGGAGCTGAATATCGAGGATGTCGCGATCAACGTCCTCGGTCCCTACTCCGCCGCCGACCAACGAGCCGCCTGGCTCACCGAACATGGCTATGACCAGCCGTTCCTGTGGCGCTACCTGGTCTGGCTGAAGGACTTCGTCACTGGTCACTGGGGCACCTCGGTGCACTTTCGTACGCCCGTGGTCGACCTGCTGCTGCCCAACCTCGGCCAGACCCTGATGCTCGCCGGACTGGCGCTGCTGATCATGGTCCCGGTCGCCTTGACCCTGGGTGTTCTGGCGGGGATTCGCCAGGGCTCGGCGATGGACCGGCTGGTGTCGTTCCTGTCGATCGTCACCACCTCGATCCCGGACTTCGCCAGTGCGGTGTTCGTCTCGGCGATCTTCGTCTTCTGGCTCAACTGGCTGCCGGGTGTCAGCAGCATGGAAGACGGCTTCAGCGCCCTGCAACTGGCGATGCCGCTGATGGTGCTGTGCCTGTTCGGGGTCGGCTACCTGGCACGGATCACCCGGGCCTCGATGGTCGAGGTGATGCAGGCGCCGTACATCCGCACGGCCCGCCTCAAGGGCGCGTCGACCCGGCGTATCGTCCTGCGCCATGCCCTGCGCAATGTGCTGATCGCGCCCATCACGGTGATCATGTTGTACATCCCGTGGCTGCTGTCGAACGTCATCGTGGTCGAGGTGTTCTTCGCCTACAAGGGCTTCGGCTCACTGCTCTACACCGCGTCGCTGAACCACGACGTCTACCTGATCGAAGCCTGCGCGATGATCAGTGCCCTGGTGGTCGGCGCGACCAAGATCTTCTCGGACCTGGCCTACACCTGGCTCAACCCGCGCATCACCTTGCGCAGCCTTGGCGGGAGTGCCCAATGAACCTGTTGCATGCTTTCAAGAACCCGCTCGCGGCCCTCGGCCTGTTCCTGGTCGGCGGCTGGGTGCTGCTGGCGATCTTCGCGCCCTGGCTGGCGCCCCATGACCCGCTGGAAAGCTTTACCCCGCTGCTGACGCCGTTCAGCGACGACGCCAGCGGCCAGACCTTCCTGCTCGGCACCGATGTGCTGGGCCGGGACATTCTCTCGCGGCTGATCTGGGGCACCCGCACGGTACTGCTATGGTCGACCCTGGCGACGCTCACCGCGTTCGCCGTCGGTATCGCCATGGGCCTGTGCGCCGGCTACTTCAACGGCTGGGTCGACGCGGTGCTGTCCTATGTCGCCGATACCGTGCTGTCGTTCCCGGTGCTGGTGCTGTACATCGTGATCATCATCGCCCTCGGCGCCTCGGCGCTGAATATCCTGATCGCGGTGACGTTCACCAGCGCCCCGGCGATCTTCCGGATCATGCGCGCACTGACCATCGACCTGCGCTCGCGAGACTACGTGCTCAGCGCCGTCACCCAGGGCGAAGGCGCGCTGCGGATCATGACCGTGGAAATCCTGCCCAACTGCGGCGGCCCGCTGATCGTCGATTTCTGCCTGCGCATCGGCTACACCGCGATCATGATCGGCGCCCTCGGCTTCCTCGGCCTCGGCCTGCCACCGCCGACCCCGGACTGGGGCGGCATGATCAACGAAGGCCGCAGCATGGCCATCGCGTTTCCCCACCTGGTGATCTTCCCGTGCATTGCCATCTCTACCCTGATGCTGGGCCTGAGCCTGCTGGCGGACGGCCTGGACGAACACGCCCAGAAAGGCACAAGGAGTTGAGCATGAGCAATCCCCCCGTACTGCGCATCGAAGGCCTGTCCATCGAGTTGCCTCCGGGCGCCGACCGCAGCCATGCGGTGCAGCAGATCGACCTGGAAGTGCGCAAGGGCGAAATCCTCTGCGTGATCGGCGAGTCCGGCTCGGGCAAGTCGGTGCTCTCCGGCGCGATCATGGGCGACTACGCCAAGGGCCTGCGCCACAGCCAGGGTCGTATCGATTTTCTCGGCGACGATATCTGCCGCATGGACGAAGCGCGCCTGCGCACCCTGCGCGGCAACCGCATCGCGATGATTTTCCAGGAGCCCATGGCGGCGCTCAATCCGGCGATCCGCATCGGCGACCAGGTGCAGGAGATCTTCGAGATCCACGCCCCCCGGATGCCGCTGCAGGAGCGTCGCGAGCGCATGCTCGCCCTGCTCGAATCGACCCACTTGCCGGAACCGCCGCGCATCGCCGACAGCTATCCCCATCAACTCTCCGGCGGCCAGTGCCAGCGGGTGGTGATCGCCATGGCGCTGGCGATGAACCCCGACCTGCTGATCGCCGACGAGCCGACCACGGCCCTCGACGTGACCACCCAGGCCCAGGTACTGAAGCTGATCCGCGAGCTGCGCGGACGCGGCCAGCACGGCATCCTGTTCATCACCCACGACTTTGGCGTGGTGGCGGAAATCGCCGACCGCATCGCCGTGATGGAAGGCGGCCGGCTGGTGGAAATCGGCGAGCGTGAGCAGGTCCTGCAGGCGCCCCGCCACCCATACACACGCAAGCTGATCGCCGCGGTCCCGGCGCTGAATCCGGAACTGCACGTGCCCTGTGCCGACGGTGAAATGGCCCTGCGTATCGAGCACCTGAACAAGACCTACAACGTCGACGGGCGCCGGGTCCAGGCCCTCAAGGATGTGTCGCTGCAATTGCCCCGGGGCAAGACCCTGGCCATCGTCGGCGAATCCGGCTCGGGCAAGAGCACCCTGGTCAAGGCCGCCATCCGCCTGGTGGACAGCGACAGCGGGCATGTCTGGCTCGGTGACAGCGACTTCCTCGCCCTCAAGGGCGCGGCGCTGACCCGGGGCCGGAGGCAGATCCAGATGATCTTCCAGGACCCCTACGGCTCACTCAACCCGCGCCACCGGATCGGCGACATCATTGCCCGCGCGGCCCAGTTGCGCGGTCTCTCGGCCAAGGATGCCTGGATCGAGGCCGGCGATCTGCTGGAGCAGGTCGGGCTCAAGCGCGACGCCCTGAAACGCAAGCCCAGGCAGTTCTCCGGCGGCCAGCGCCAGCGCATCGGTATTGCCCGTGCCCTGGCCATGCGCCCGCAAGTGCTGATCGCCGATGAAAGCGTCTCGGCCCTCGACGTCTCGGTGCAGAAACAGGTCCTGGAGTTGCTGGCCGAACTGCAGCAGCGGCTGAACCTGAGCATCCTGTTCATCACCCATGACCTGCGCGTGGCGGCGCAGATCAGCGACCACATCGCGGTGATGCGCCAGGGCGAGGTCGTCGAATACGGCACCGCCGAACAAGTGCTGTTGCAGCCTCGGCATGCCTACACCCAGACCCTGCTCGCGGCGGCACCGGGAGCGTCGGTGCGACCGCCGCCGCTGGCCGGGCCGGCACCCGGTCTGAGTGTCGTCAACCACTAGACAAAGGCTTTCCACCCTTTCATCCAGACCGCGGTCCTTGCCGCGGCCGGGATGGCTGTTGCCAACGATAAACCAAAAAAACCTAGATCCACGGAGCAAACATGCACATCACTTCGAAACGGGCCTTGCGCTCGCTCACCCTGATACCGCTGTTGGGCACCCTCGCCGCGCCGGCGTTCGCGGTGCAGGTCACCGATAACCTCGATCTCGGCGGCGCCATCCGCGCCCGCTGGGACTACGACCCGGATCGCGATATCCAGACCTTCAACTTCGACACGGCGTTCCTCACCGCCAAGTACAACTCCGATACCTGGATCGCCGCCGCGAAGTACCGTTTCTACGGCAAGTACTACCCCTACAAGTACACCGATCGGATCGGCGCGGTGCAGTTCGCCGAGACGGCCTGGGTCGGCTACAAGTTCAACCCGGACCAGCAGGTCCAGGTCGGCCTGAACCAGGTGCCGTTCGGCCTGCAGCCCTACTTCGGCAGCACCTTCTACGAGACCCTGGGCAACGTGGTCGGCCTGGAAGACGTCGAGCAGGTGGGTGCCAAGTACATCCAGCAATACGGCGACTGGAACATCCAGGCCGGCTACTACCTGCGCCCGGCGCTGCAAGGTCGCGGCACCAGCAATGGCGAGACCTATTCCACCGTGGTGTCCAAGGCCGACGGTTATGTCGCCGATGGCAGCGACAACCAGGAACACAACACCGTCGTGCTGCGGGTGGCCAAGTCCCTGCAATTGGGTGACTGGAAATCCGAAGTGGGCCTCTCGGGCCTGACCTCGACCCTGGAAAACCGCGACACCAACGAAGACGGCCGGCGCAATGCCGTGGCCGTGCACTACATCGGCAAGAACGGCCCGTGGGGCGTGCAACTGCAGGCCGCCCGCCAGCAGATGTCGCCACGCAACCCCGGCACCAACGAGGTGGTGACCTTCGGCGGCTATGACGGCACCTTCAACGTCGCCAGTCGCGGCAACCTCTACGTCGCCGACCTGAGCTACGACGTCGATGGCAAATACCTGTTCGACCAGATCAGCGGGATCAAGCTGTACGCCAACTACAGCGCCTTCGACAAGTCGAACGAGGACTTCAAGACCTCACAGCGGCTGATCCTCGGTACTTCGTTCTCGGTGAGCAAACTGTGGATCGCCACCGAATGGCTGATCGGCAAGAACGATCCGTACATCGGCGGCAGCAGCTACACCCAGAGCCTGGGCGCCGGCGGCAGCAACCAGCTGGAAAACCAGCTGTACATGAACATCGGCTACTACTTCTGACACCGTCACCTGTGGGAGGGGGCTTGCCCCCGAAACTTCTGGCGGCTTCCAGGGCCTCCTGGCGGGCAAGCCTGCCTACGGGGGATGGCTACTGAGCTGCACGTGTTCCCGTTCGTTGCGCGTCTTTGCGTGGGTTCGGCCTGGTCCGCCGGCCCACGTTTTTTTCTCCCTCCCCCCGGCGATTATTTCGCCCGCGCGCTCATGCAGCGCTTGCATCGGCCCGCCGCTGATAGTCAGATACCCCCTACAGAAAAACCGCTTCACGAAAACAACAATAAGCCGACTCCAGATCTGTTTCCGACAGGCGCACGAGGGTCGGTCCGGAGTATGACTTTCATGCGTCAACTGCCCTCGCTGAACATGCTGCGCGTGTTCGAGGAAGTCGCCCGTCATCGCAGCTTCAGCCAGGCCGCCGCTTCGCTGAACGTGACCCAGGGCGCCGTCAGCCGCCAGATCAAGCAACTGGAGGATTACCTCGGCGTGGCGCTGTTCGTGCGTACGCCCCGGGGCCTGTCGCTGACCGAATCGGGCAGCGCCCTGTCACCGCACCTGGGGGATGCCTTCGACCATATCGAACGTGCTTTGGAAGCCGTGCGGGTACCGAACCTGCGCCAACGCTTGCGCATCCTCGCGCCGCCGACCTGGGCCACGCGCTGGCTGTCGGCGCATCTGCGCGCCTTCTGCCAGCGTTATCCGGATATCAGCCTGAGCGTGACCAACCAGGCCGACCGCGATAGCCAGGCCGAGGTCGACTGTCATATCCGCTTCGGCCTGGAAGCCGCGTCCCATTGCAGCAGCCATCTGCTGGTGATGGAACGGCACATGGCGGTGGCCAGTCCGGAGTTGTTCGAAGGGGGCGAGGCACCGGACCTGCGGCGCAATCCGCTGTTGCATATCCTGCACGACGGCAAGCGCCTCAAGGTCTGGGAGAACTGGCTGGCGGCCATGGGCCGTGACGATGTCGATGCGCGGCAGGGCCTGGAATTCAGCACCCTGGACCAGGTCATCAACACCGCGCTGGCCGGCGGTGGGCTGGCGGTGATCGACCGGCAGATGATCGAGAAGGAACTGGCCAATGGCAGCCTGTTGCCGATCACCCCCGTGGAGGTGATCGGGCCTTATGGCTACTGGCTGGACGTGGCGAACGACAAGCAGGGGCTGTCGAAAGTGCGGTTGTTTACCGAGTGGTTGAGCCTGGTGAGCAATCCCTGACTCAAGGCTATGTCCTGGTGGAATGCAAAACTGTAGGAGCCGGCTTGCTGGCGATGGGGCCAGTGAGCCTTGCATCGCTTGAACGACCGCTATCGCCGGCAAGCCGGCTCCCACAAGGGGGCGTGGGTACCTTAGAGACCACCCATCAGCAGGTATTTGATCTCCAGGTAGTCGTCCAGACCGTAGTGCGAGCCTTCACGTCCCAGGCCCGACTCCTTGATACCGCCGAACGGCGCGACTTCGGTGGAGATGATCCCTTCGTTGATTCCCACCATCCCGGCTTCCAGCCCTTCGGCCATGCGCCAGACCCGGCCGATATCGCGGCTGTAGAAATACGCCGAGAGCCCGAACGGTGTGTCGTTGGCCCGACGCAGCACTTCATCCTCGTCCTTGAAGCGGAAGCACGCGGCCACCGGGCCGAAGGTTTCCTCCTGGGCGATGAGCATGCGGTCGCTGGCTTCGGTGAGGATGGTCGGCTCGAAGAAGGTTGCGCCCAACGCGTGACGACGACCGCCGCACAACAGCCTGGCGCCCTTCTCCAGCGCATCGCCGACATGCTGCTCGACCTTGTCCAGCGCGGCGCTGTTGATCAGCGGGCCCTGCTCGGTCTCGCCGTCCAGGGCGCTGCCGACACGCATGGCCTTGACCGCTTCGGCCAGCTTGGCGGTGAACGCGTCATACACGCCGTCCTGGATGAAGAAGCGGTTGACGCAGACACAGGTCTGTCCGGTGTTACGGAACTTCGAGGCCATTGCGCCCTTCACCGCCGCGTCCAGGTCGGCATCGTCGAAGACGATAAAGGGGGCGTTGCCACCCAGTTCCAGCGAGACCTTTTTCAAGGTGTCGGCGGCCTGGCGCATCAGCAGTTTGCCGGTGCGGGTCGAACCGGTGAACGACAGCTTGCGCACCACCGAAGAGGCCTGCAGCGCACCACCGATGGCGACCGCATCACCGGAAACGATGTTGAACACGCCCGCCGGAATGCCCGCCTGCTCGGCCAGTACCGCCAGGGCGAAGGCCGACAGCGGCGTCTCTTCCGAAGGCTTGAGGATCATCGTGCAACCGGCGGCCAGGGCCGGGCCGACCTTGCGGGTGACCATCGCCAGGGGGAAGTTCCACGGGGTGATGGCCGCCACCACGCCAATGGCCTCCTTGGTGACGATGATCCGCGCATCGGCCTTGTGACTGGGGATCACATCGCCGTAGGCGCGTTTGGCTTCCTCGCCGAACCACTCGAGGAAACTCGCGGCATAGACCACTTCGCCCATGGCTTCGGCCAGCGGCTTGCCCTGTTCGCGGCTGAGCAGGGTGGCGAGCTCGCGCTGGTTGCCCAGCATCAACTCGCTCCAGCGCTTGAGGCGTACGCTGCGCTCCTTGGCGGTGAGCTTGCGCCAGGCCGGCAAGGCACGCTCGGCGGCGGCGATGGCAAGATCAGTTTCCTCGGCCCCGGCGCGTTGCACCTGGGCAATCAGTTCGCCATTGGCCGGGTTGAGCACCGGATAGCTCGGGCCGCCGCTGGACCATTGGCCATCGATGTAGTTGCCAGTACGGATCAGCTCGCTCATGCCACGGCCTCGGTCAGGGTGAAGGCTTCCCGGACCGGACGGGCCGAGCGCAGGATACGTTTGCCGGCGGTGTAATCGTTGATCACATCGCACGGGGTGTAGTTGCGTTCCAGCTCGTACAGCTCGTCGGCATCCAGCCGGGTTTCCAGGGCCGCCAGGGCACTGTCGAACTGTTCGGTGGTGTCGGCGCCCACCAGCATGCAATCCACGCCAGGGTGATTGGCGACCCAGGCCTGGGCGATCTGCGCATTGGAGACGCCGCGACGGCGCGCCACGCGCTGTACCGAATGGGCGATCTCGAACGAAGCTTCGTCGCTGTACATCTGCTGGGTGAAAAAGTCGGTCTGGTTGCGGGTCGACTGCGCGTCACCGGTCAGCAGGCCACGGGCCAGCGGGCTGAACACCGACACTCCAAGGCCCTGGTCGCGGCAGAACGGGATCATCTCGCGCTCTTCTTCACGGTAGGCGCAGTTCAGTTGCAGTTGCATGTTGATCGGCTTGACCCAGCCATTGCGCTCGCAGGCCATGAGGATCTTCGCCAGTTGCCCGGTGAGCATGGTCGAGACACCGATATAACGGGCCTTGCCGGAACGCACGATATCGTTCATGGCGCTCATGGTTTCTTCGACCGGGGTGTTGACGTCGAAGTAATGCAGCATGAAGACGTCGACATAGTCCATGTCCAGGCGTTTGAGCGAGGCGTCGATGCTGTCCATGATGTGCTTGCGCGAATGGCCGCTGGCGTTGATCCCGCCGCGGGTGCCGTAGCCGACCTTGGTGGTCACCACGATGTCTTCGCGACGGACCAGGCGCTTGAGAATGCGCCCCACCACTTCCTCTCCGACGCCGGCGGAATAGAAGTCGGCCAGGTCGATGAAGTTCACCCCGTTGTCCAGCGCATGCTTGACGATCGGCTCGCTTTTCTTCTCGTCGAAGATCCACGGTTTCCAGTCCGGCGTGCCCATGTTCATGGTGCCGAGGCAGAGCTTGGAGACTTGCAGGCCGGAGTTGCCCAGACGAATGTAGTGCATGGCGCGGACCTCAGGCTTTCGGGGTGTAGAAAGGGTTGGCGACGTGGTCGACCACATCGGCGAGCTGGGCGCGTACCGGCAGGCCGGTCAGGGCGGCGCGGATCGCGGTGCGGCAGGCGTTGTAGTTGTTCAGGTAGACCGCATCGAGGTCATCGCAGGACGGGTTGACCCAGTTGGCGGTAACGATTGCCCACTCGTCCTCGGCTTCGGCCGGCAGGGTGCCGTCGAGCAGTGCTTCGAGCACGGCCTTGGCGATCCCGGCCTGGGACGCGCCCCAGGTGGCATTGCCGTGGAAATCACTGCCGATGGCGGCCTTGTTGACATAGAGGGTCATCGGCTTGACCGGGATATTCGGCTGGGCGATCACCATGAACGGGCAATGGCCCTGGCTTGGCGACGCGAGGCTGTTGGCGAACGCCTGGCCGGCCGGACCGTTGCGCGGGCCGATCAGGATGTTGATATGAGCGGCGTTCACGCCGGGGCCTTCGAAACCTTCACCGATGTAGAGGTCTTGTTCTTTCATGGTCATGTGCAAACGCTCTTTGTTGTTATGAATGAGCTGGTGTTTGCACTTTTTTATCACTGGCTCCGGAGGGAGCTGTAACCATTAAAAGTCATGGTGGCATGAGGTTTTGTCATGCCCCAGGGAACGCGGCAAGCCATCTGTAATGGCATGGGCGGGTCGTTGCGGGAAAGCAGGACTGGTAGCTGGCACCTGATGGAAATATGATTCCCGCCAGGGCCGCTCAAGGGGAGCAGCCATAGGACATCATCCGAAAAGGAATCCCATGAAAGACTTCGTCATCGGCGTCAACAATACCGTTCTGTACATCGCCCTGGCCTTCATCTGGCTGATCGGCCTGATTGCCATGTTCAGCAGCAGCTTCCTCGCCGGCCTGGGCGGCCTGATCGGCGGCACACTGGTGTGGTGCATCATTTCCGGCTTCTGGTTCGTCCAGTCGGCGACCTATGAAGAACTGCGCAAGCTGAACGCGAAAAGCAACTGATACCCAGGTTGACGCAGTACCCGCGGCCTCTTCGGAGGCCGCGTTCGTTTCACTGTCGTGATCACACAAACTCAGGTGTTCTGCTCATCAATCCACTTGGTGACCTTGGGCGGCTGGTAGGCATGGATAGCAGCCAACAAGGCCGGCACGTCCGGGGCGGTAATGAGCATGTCGCGGTGCACCGGCTTGACGAACTGCTCCTCGACGATGTGATCGAGAAAGCCCGCCAGCCCGCTGTAGAAACCTTCGATATCCAGCAGAGCACAAGGCTTGTGGTGATACCCCAGCTGCGCCCAGGTCCAGACTTCGAACAGTTCTTCCAGGGTGCCGAGGCCGCCCGGCAACGCGATAAAACCGTCGGACAGCTCGGCCATCAGTGCCTTGCGCTCGTGCATCGAACCGACGATATGCAGTTGGCTCAAGCCTTCGTGGGCGATTTCCTTGTCGGCCAGGGCATGGGGAATCACGCCGATGACCTCGCCGCCCCGGGCCAGCGCCGCATCCGCCGCCGCCCCCATCAGGCCGACCGCGGCGCCACCGTAGACCAGGCCGATGCCGGCAGCCGCCAGCGCGTCGCCCAACTGTCGCGCGGCCTCGATATAGCCGGGCCGGCGCCCGGAGCTGGAACCGGAAAAGATGCACAATCGCATGCTCGTTACCTCTGGAAAAACGCAGTCGTGAAAGGGATACCCGCACTCGCACCATATACGCTACGATGCGTAGCGAATCCTAGCACTCTCCCGCGAAGCTTTGAAGATGAAATCCGGACTGACTGACCGCCCTGCTGCCAAAGAACCCGCTACTCCCGCTGCGGGGCGCCCCAGAAGCAGCGATGCCACGGAGGCCGTACGCAAGGCAGCGCTGGCGCTGGCCCACGAGGGCGGGATCGCCCAGGCTACCGTCGAACGGATCGCGCAACGCAGCGGTGTGGCCAAGACCACGATCTACCGACGCTGGCCGAGCGCCGGCGCAATCCTGATGGACGCTTTCCTGGCGGAAATCTCACCCTTTATCGAATACGTCGAAGAGCCGACCATCAGCGCCACCTTTCGCCGTGCCGTGGCGGAACTGATCCGGGCGCTCGAAGGTTCGCGGGGCCGCCTGCTGCGCCATCTGCTGGCGGCCGCACAACTGGACGAACAACTGCAGCGGGCGTTCTGGGAAAACTGGATCGAGCCACGTCGCGTCCAGGGCCGGGCCCTGCTGATCCGTGCCCGGGAACGCGGCGAGCTTGAGCCGGGGATCAACCTGGAGGTGCTGATGGATCTGCTGTTCGGCGCGGTCTACTATCGCCTGATGATTCCCTATGCGCCGCTGGACGAGACGTTTGCCGAACAACTGATCGAACAGGTCTTTGCCAATACCGCGCGTCGCTCTGCGCCGGTAAACGCCGACATCACCACGCGCTGAACACTTGCTCCACCCAAACGGTCATACTCCTCGGCAAGCCGTGTCCTGATACCATTCGATCAGCTATTTCCTGCATGGGGTCATCATGGAAGTTTCCGGAAGCCGGACGTTCGAGCAACTGGCCGAGCGAGAAGCGCATTATCGAACCATGTTCGAGGCTGTCGACACGGGCTTCTGCACCATCGAAATGAAGTTCGACGCCGCCGGCAACGCGTTGGATTACCGTTTTATCGACATGAATCCGGCGTTCGAACGCGAGACCGGGCTGGTCGGCGCCCAGGGCCGCTGGGTACGCGACCTGATCCCCGGCCATGAACAGCACTGGTTCGATATCTACGGCGAAGTCGCCCTGACCGGTGTGCCGCAGCGCTTTGAAAACCAGGCCCAGGCACTGGGACGCTGGTACGCCGTGCATGCGTTCCGTGTCGGCAGCATGGGCGAGCACAAGGTCGCGGTGTTCTTCAACGACATTACCGAACGACGCCAGGCGGAAACCGCACTCAAGCAACTGAACGCCTCGCTGGAACAGGAGGTCGCCTCCCGTACCGATGATCGCAACCAGCTATGGACGCTCTCCTCCGACATCATGCTGCGCTGCAGCTTCGATGGCCAGATCATCGCCATCAACCCCGCATGGACCGACACCCTGGGCTGGAACGAAAGCGACCTGCTCGGCAGTTCGCTGTATGACCTGATTCATCCGGATGACCTGGAGCGCACCGTCGAAGGTGTCCGGCAGTCCGCCTCGGGGCACAGCCTGTTACGCTTCGAAAACCGCTATCGCTGCAAGAATGGCGGTTATCGCTGGATCAACTGGTCCTCCAGCCCGTCCGACCAGGTCATCCACGCCGTGGGTCGCGACTGCACCCTCGACAAGGAACAGGCCCTGGCCCTGGCCAAGGCCGAGGCACAGCTGCGCCAGAGCCAGAAGATGGAAGCCGTGGGACAACTGACCGGCGGCCTGGCCCATGACTTCAACAACCTGTTGACCGGTATCAGCGGCAGCCTGGAGATGCTCCAGACCCGGATCGACCAGGGCCGGGTGAACAATCTCGAACGCTATATCAACGCCGCGCTGATCGCCGCGCGCCGGGCCACGGCCCTGACCCATCGGCTGCTGGCCTTTTCCCGACGCCAGACCCTCGACTCCCGCGCCACCCACATCAACCGACTGATTACCGGGATGGAGGACCTGATACGGCGCACCGTCGGCCCGTCAATACAACTGGAGGCGAAGCTGTCCGATCGTCTGTGGACCACCCTGGTGGACCAGAACCAGCTGGAAAACTCTCTGCTCAACCTGTGCATCAACGCCCGCGACGCCATGCCCGACGGCGGTCGCCTGGTGATCGAAACCGCGAATATCAACCTCACATCGGCATCGGCCCTGGCCCTTGAGCTGCCGCCCGGCGGCTACGTCCACCTGAGCGTCGCGGACAGCGGCAGCGGGATGTCGGCGGATGTCTTGAGCAAGGCCTTCGATCCGTTCTTCACCACCAAGCCCCTGGGCTCCGGAACCGGTCTGGGACTGTCGATGGTCTACGGTTTTGCCCTGCAGTCCGGCGGCCAGGTACGGATCAACTCGCAACCCGGTGCCGGGACCCAGGTACGTCTCTACCTGCCGCGTCACTTTGCCGAGGCCGACGAGCCGGGCGTCCGCCACTCGCCACCGCCCTCCTTGCAGGCCACCGCCGGCGAAACGGTGCTGGTGGTCGACGATGAACCGCAGGTACGCATGCTGGAAGTCGAACTGCTGGAGGAACGTGGCTACAAGGTGCTGGAAGCCAGCGACGGGGTGGCCGGGTTGAAGATCCTGCAGTCACCGATCCGCATCGACCTGCTGGTCAGTGATGTCGGCCTGCCGGGCGGCATGAATGGCCGCCAGTTGGCGGAACTGGCCCGGCGCACACGGCCCGGGCTCAAGGTGCTGTTCGTCACCGGTTATGCCGAAAGCTCGGTGATCGGCAACGGTGACCTGGCGCCCGGCATGCAGGTAATGGCCAAGCCGTTTGCCCTCGACGACCTGGCCAACCGCGTGCGGGAGCTGATCAGCAACCTCTGACCCGTTCGTGTGTCATCCGAAGAAACCGTCTGGCATGCGTTGTCATCAATCGCGCAATTACCCTATTGCTGTTCGGCACAACCAATCAACAGCTCATCGCCGAGCACTTCAAAATGCGCCACCCATCTCGGCTTGCTGCACGGCCCAAACAGGGTGGCCACTCTAATCCGGAAAAACTCCAGACAAAAAAAAGCCCAAGCGGCTGATGGACGCTTGGGGCTTAAAAATGCATAAACCGTGGTAGGTGAACGCAGGGCTATATTAACTGAACGCCGAAACTTGTAACAAGATATTTGGAGCATCATTTCACATAAAATTCATCCTAACCCCTTCAATAACCACAGGTTTTTTCTGGTTATCGATCAAGTCCGGGCAAAGAAGAGCACTGTTTTGGTTCAACCAACCGAATCGACAACCTGTTTGCACCAAAGCAGTTCGCCTTGATGGTCGAAATAAATAAAAAAGGCCGCGGGAAACGGCCAAGGAGCATTCAGAGATAAAGGCACACAATAATTCTGGAAATAGAGGATCCGATGAGCGGCACATATACAGATAACAACCCGGCGACGGTTTTTATTCAGTGATACTGCAGCTTTTCTCGAAACCGGAAAGTTCCGCGGGCGAGAAAAAATATAAACCCGCGCAGCCCCTCAACAGCGTTTGCGTCGCTGCCCGCGCCCGGCGACAATTGGCGCTCCATTTATTTCGAGGTTCGCAACATGCGTAAAGCACTTACCGTCCTGGCGCTCAGCGCCCTGTTTGCCCAAGGCGCCATGGCTGCTGGCGGTACCCAGGCGGCGGTCGGCGGTGGCTTGGGTGGCGTCCTGGGCAACGTGGTCGGTCAGCAGATGGGCGGCAGCACCGGCGCAGCCATTGGTGCAGGCCTGGGCGGCGCGGCCGGCGGTGCCGTGGCAGCCAAGAAAGGCAAGAAGACCAAGGCTGCCCTCGGTGGCGGCCTGGGTGCGGCAGGCGGTTCGCTGTTGGGCAACAAGCTTGGCGGCAGCACCGGCGCGGCGATTGGCGCGGGCCTGGGCGGCGCGGCCGGCGGCGCACTGGGTGGTCGCAAGTAACACCCTCGCCCCCATGAAAAAACCCGACACAGGCTGTCGGGTTTTTTATGCTTTTTCCACGGTCCGGGCCCTGGATCAGCCCGCCCGCCGCGGTTGCAGCCAACGACTGAACAGACGCGTCACCCGCGGCATGAAGACATAGACCACCAGCAGGACGATGCTCAGGGTAATCAGCACATTGGCCTGCACGTACCCGCCCAGCCAGGGCAACAGCCCGAACACCGGCTTCCACACCTGCGGCACCAGGAACGTCAGCGGCAAAATCACCAGGAAGGTCACGCAGGCCTGTTTCCAGCGCGGTGGCGGTGCAGGCGTATCCGCTTGCGCCGGCGTGAACCAGAACTCACGGTCGTCGTTGATTTCCGTCTGATCGCCATCAGCCAGTAGAGAACGGGCCTGGTCGACCAGTTCGCGACGGTCGTCGGAATCCAGCCAGACCTGCAACTGCTCGGTGCTGGCAAACCGCAGCACGCTGGTGAACAGTGCCAGTCCACCGCTGTGCCCACGTACCACGTCGATTCCCAGATGCCCGGGATAACTGCGCGCCCTGGCGATGATCTGGCGCAGCCAGGCTTCGTACGCCTGGTCCCCGCCCTGCCTGATCCGATGCCGCACCAGCAAGGTGACCACGCCGTCGGCCAATTCGATATTCATGAGTGATTCCACCTGCCTGTGCAAAGCCGACGGGGCGGATGTGACCGGCACACCCGCCCCGCTCCATTACTTGACCTGACGCTGCGGTGCCTTGTGCACCATGGTGTAGGCGTAGTCCACGCCCATGCCGTAGGCGCCGCTGTGTTCGCGCACCAGTTCCATCACCGCGTCATAGGTTTCCTTGTGGGCCCAATCGCGCTGGAACTCGAGCAACACCTGCTGCCAGGTCACCGGCACCGCCCCGGCCTGGATCATCCGTTGCACGGACATGTCGTGGGCTTCCTGGGTGGTGCCGCCGGAAGCGTCGGTGACGATATATACCTCGTAGCCTTCGGCCAGCGCCTCCAGGGCGGGGAAGTTCAGGCAGACCTCGGTCCACAGCGCGGCCATGATCAGTTTCTTGCGCCCGGTGGCCTTGACCGCCTCGACGAACTTATTGTCTTCCCAGGAGTTCATCGAAGTGCGTTCGATGGGTTGAACACCCGGATTGACCGCCAGCAGTTCCGGCCAGATGTAGCCGCTGAAGCTTTCGGTCTCGACCGAGGTATAGATAGTCGGCACGTTGAAGATCTTCGCCGACTTGGCCAGGCCCACGGTGTTGTTCTTCAGGGTCTGGCGGTCGATCGATTGAACGCCGAAGGACATCTGCGGCTGGTGGTCGATCAGGATCAGGGCGGAGTTGGTCGGGTTGAGCAATTCACGAATGGACATGGCGAGTTCCTTTTGGCTGAGAGGGTCCGGGTAATCTGTCAGCTCGGCGCGTGCTCCGCTTGGAGGTATGTGCTGCCGGCTTGGAACGAACTTTAGGGTCTGGATAAAATCGGGACAATTCCCTAAAATCGAGAATCATTGATTCTATTTAAGGGACAATCATGGATCGCATCGAGTGCATGCGGGCGTTTGTCGCCACGGTTGGGGCAAACGGCTTCGCGGCGGCGGCACGGGCGATGGAGGTGCCGCGCTCGAAAGTCAGCAAGCAGATCCAGGCCCTGGAAGAAGCCATTGGCGTGCAATTGCTGCTGCGCACCACCCGCAGCCTGCACCTGACCGAAGCTGGCGCGGAGTACTTCGAGGCGGCCCGCGAACTACTGGCCTCGCTGGACGAAGCCGAGCAGCGTGCCCGCGACGGCATCGGCGAGCTGCGCGGGGTGTTGCGAGTCAATGCGCCGATGTCCTTCGGCCTGCGCCGACTGGGCCCCCTGATCCCGGTGTTTCACCAACAACATCCAAACGTGGAGCTGCAACTGGTGCTCAGCGACCAGCAGGTGGATCCGGTCAAGGGTGGCTTCGACGTGACCATCCGTATCGCCAGCCTGCCGGACTCGTCCATGGTCGCCAAACTGCTGGCCCCGGCCCCGCGCATCATGGTCGCATCCCCCAGCTACCTGGAACGGGCCGGCACTCCCGCCACGCCCCGTGAGCTGAGTGCTCACCAGTGCCTGAACTATGGCTATCTGCAAAGCGGCGTCAGCCTGCAACTGAGCAATGGCAAGGAAACCCAGCGGGTCACGGTCACCGGCCCGCTGCACGCGAACAACGGCGACCTGCTGGCCCAGGCCGCCGAGGCCGGCATGGGTATCGCCCTGCTACCCGACTTTATCGTCGAGGATGCCCTGGCCGCGGGGCGCCTGGTTCCAGTGCTGTGTGAATGGCAGGCACCGCCGATCAGCATCAATGCGGTGTACGCCTCGGCGCGCCGGGTGCCGCAGAAGACCCGGGCGTTCATCGATTTCCTGGTACAGGCGCTGGCAGTGAAAGAGCACGCCGCCGGATCCGCCGCCTGAAAACGCGACGGGAAGGGTCCAGCCGGCTCACGCCTGCAACAGCAGGTGGCCGAAATCACAGCACTGGTGCGCCAGGCGTGCCACTTCGACGCTCAGGCCCTGCAGGCGGTCCGCCCGGTGCACCGCGGCATAACGGATCTGCGGCAGCTCCGGATAGGTCTCGATGATCCGCAGGCGACCCTTGGCGATCAAAGGCGCCAGGCACAGCCGGGGCAGATAGCTGATGCCCACGCCGGAGATGGTCAGGCCGATCTGGGCCACCAGGTAGTTGCTGATCAGGGTGCGATTGAGGCGCACATCGTGCTGGGCCAACCAGCGCTCGTAGACCAGCCCGGTCCCCGAACTGCCGCCCTGGGTCAGCACGGTGTAGTCGGACAACGACTGCAGCTCCATCGGCGCCGATTCGCGATACAGGGCCGGCGCGCACATCCAGGCGTTTTCCACGGTCTTCAGCGGCGTGGCAATAAAACGCGCATCGTCGAAGACATCGGGCACGATGATCAGATCGAGCTGATCGTTCTCCAGTTTCTTGAACAACTCGGAACTCAGCTCGACCGAGGGCTCCAGCAGCACCTTGGGGTAGGCTTGGCGAATCTGCTCCACCAGGGCCGGCAACCAGGTCAGGGCCGTCAGTTCGGTCACACCGAGGCGAAAACGCCGGACCAGCACCTCCCGCGAACTGATGCGCTCCAGCAGGTAATCGCGCTGGCGGAGCATCTCGGCCGCGTGTTCGAAGAGTTCGGTGCCCTTCTCCGTCAGGCGCGCGCTGCGTTTCGAACGGTCAAAAATCGGCACGTCAAAGGCATCTTCCAACTCCTGGACACGCTTGGAAATCGCCGACTGGGACATGTTCAGCTTCAGCGAGGCCGATTCGAAACTGCCCAGCTCGACGATCCAGTAGATGGCTTCCAGTTGCTTGAAGGTAATCATGGCGTCGCCTCGGGTGAAGAAAAGTGTTCCATTGCCTGCCGGCCCATCGAATCCGGTGTACCGACTCTAATCTAGAGCGCAAACAACCTGAATATTAGCGATTTATTTTCCAGCTTATTTATCGCCCTGATCGATGATTATCGCGGTCTCTGCCGGGCAACCCGGCGCTTCGCTGCCTGCATGGCAACCTTTAGCTGTATATTCATACAGATAAAGGTTGCCCGACGCGCCAACTCTGAGCATTCTGTAGGCCTTGCCAGGCCCTGAATGAAACAAGGTGGTTATGCGGTTGTTCCTCTGCGAGAAGCCCTCCCAGGCCAAAGACATTGCCGCCGTGCTCGGTGCCACGCGCCGTGGTGACGGCTGCTGGGTGGGCCCGAATGCCACCGTTACCTGGTGCATCGGCCATCTGCTGGAAACCGCCCCGCCGGATGCCTACGATGCCCGCTATAAACGCTGGGTGCTGGCCGACCTGCCCATCGTCCCGGAAAAATGGAAGATGCAGGTCAAGCCCAAGACCGCCAGCCAGTACAAGGCGGTCAAGCGCCTGCTGGGCGAGGCACGGGAACTGGTGATCGCCACCGACGCCGACCGCGAAGGAGAAATGATCGCCCGCGAGCTGGTGGAACATTGCCGCTATCGCGGGCCGATCCAGCGCCTGTGGCTGTCGGCGCTGGACGATGCCTCGATCCGCAAGGCGCTGGCGGCCCTCAAGCCGGGTGGCGAAACCTTCACGCTCTATCACTCGGCCCTGGGCCGATCGCGGGCCGACTGGCTGATCGGGATGAACATGAGCCGCCTGTTCACCCTGCTCGGGCGCCAGTCCGGCTATCAGGGCGTGCTGCCGGTCGGCCGGGTGCAGACACCGACCTTGCGCCTGGTGGTGGACCGTGACCGCAGCATCGCCGACTTCGTACCGGTGGCCTACTGGGCCATCGACGTGCACCTGCTGCATGACGGCCAGCCCTTTGTCGCCCAATGGCGCGCGCCCCAGGATGCCTGCGACGACCAGGATCGCTGCCTGAACCAGGCCCTGGCACAACAGGCGGCAAGCGCCATGGGCGCGGCCTCCGGCGCCACGGTGATCAAGCTCAAGACCGAGCGGATTCGCGAGCCGGCGCCCCTGCCCTTCGATCTCGGTACCCTGCAGGAAGTGTGTTCGAAAAGGCTCGGGCTGGGCGCCCAGGAAACCCTGGATATCGCGCAGGCGCTGTACGAAACCCACAAGGTCATTACCTACCCGCGCAGCGATTGCGGTTTTCTACCACTGAGCCAGCACGCTGATGCCGGACGGGTCCTGGCGGCACTCGAACGGGCCGATCCGGGCCTGGAAAAACTGGCGCCGTATCTCGATCCGACGCGACGCTCGCGGGCCTGGAACGATGCCAAGGTCACCGCCCACCACGGCATCATCCCGACAGGCAGCGGGGCCGGCCTCGACCGACTGCAAGGCAAGCCACGGGCGGTCTATACCCTGATTCGTGCGCGTTACCTGGCGCAGTTCCTGCCCAACCACGAATACGACCGTACCCAGGCCGATTTCGATTGCGCGGCGCAGGCACTGCGGGCGGTGGGCAAACAGATTGTCGAGCCCGGCTGGAAACGGGCGCTGCCCGAGGCCCTGGCGCCGGCCAAGGGACGCGAGGCCCCGGAGCCACAGGCCCTGCCGGCATTGCGTGAAGGCAGCGAATGCATGGTCAACCGGGTCGAGCTCAAGGACCTGTGGACCCAGCCACCGAAGCCCTTTACCGAAGGCGACCTGATCAAGGCGATGAAAAACGTCGCCCGGTATGTGGAAGACCCGCGCCTCAAGCAGAAGCTCAAGGACACCACCGGCATCGGCACCGAAGCTACCCGTGCCGGCATCATCCAGGGCCTGCTGGATCGGCAGTACCTGGTCAAGCACGGCAAAAGCCTGTCTGCGACCCCGGCGGCTTTCAGCCTGATCGACGCGGTACCACGGGCGATTGCCGACCCGGGTACCACGGCGATCTGGGAACAGGCGCTGGACATGGTGCAGAGCGGCGAGATGAGCCTGGAAGAGTTTGTCGCCAAGCAGGCGGCGTGGATGAGCAAGCAGGTGGGGCGCTGTGTCGAGCTGAAATTGCAGATCAGCATGCCCGCCGCAATGGCCGGGCAAGGCGCGGCACCGTGGAAGAAGAAGCGCAAGGCAACGGGAACCAAGACCACAAGAAACCGCCGCCCGAAGAAGCCGGCAACAGCCTCCTGATCGGCGCAGGTGGACCCGTTGTCACTTCACCTTCCGGCTCAAGTCCTCAACCTTGCGTTTCAGGTTGTCCAGGTCGCGCCCCTGATCACCGACATCACGCTTGAGGCTCGACAGCTCGCTGGAACTCGAACTGGAGCTTGATCCGGAACCGCGCTTGAGCTCTTCGATGGTTCGGGCTTGATCGTTGATGGTCCTCTTCAGCTTCTCCAGTTCAGCGGTATTGCGCTGCTGCTGGTCCTGCATCTTCTGCAGGTCACCCACCGTGAAACTGGCATTGCGCAACGTGTACTCACCCGCACCACGATGAGTTGCAGCGATAGGATCAGAGCCCCCGGCGCTCAGGCTATCGACCTCTACCGCCGCCTGGGCCGCAAGCGCCAGGCCGCTGAACAGAAGCAGGAACAGGCCTGCCGGGGGAATCGCAAAGGAGGGTTTGAAGCGAGCGAGCATCACTGGGCGTCCTTGTGAAGTGCCAAGATGGCACATAGCTATGACTCGCTTCGCCGGAACGAGTTCCACCCGACACCCGCGGTCTTGTAAAGACGACGTGAAAACGCAAGGTCCCCGTCACTGCCCCGGAGCTTCATGAAAGTCAGCGCTGTGCCTGGCTGCCGTATACCGCAAAGGAGAACGCCAGGTATGCCGCCAGGGTCGATGTCATATCACCCACATCGGTGGTCGGGTTGACCTCGGTAATAGCCATCGCCGCACAGTGTGGCGCGAGCAATTCGACCATCTCCAGCGCTTCGGCCGAACTGATACCGCCCGGTTCGTGGGCACCGGCTCCGGGCGCAAAGGCCGGGTCGATGGCATCGATATCGAACGACAGGAACAGATGGTCAGCGCCCTTGACCCGTTCGAGAATACGCTCGACCGTGGCTTGTGGGCCGAGCCGTAGCACTTCGCGCGCACTGAGGTGGATCAGGTCGTTGTCATGCTTGAAGCGACCCGAGGCCGGGAAGTTGAAATGTCGTTCGCAGACCTGGATGCAGTCCGTCGCCTGGATCTGCTCCAGTTCCAGGGCCCGACGCATACCGCTCGACTGGCTGAAGCGCCCCTGCTTGACGCTGTCGTCCATCAGGTCCAGGTGGGCGTCGAAATGAATCACGCCGATACGTCCTTCCAAGGCCTGGCAGACACCCTGGGCCACGGGAAACAGCAGGCTGTCGTCACCGCCGATGACCACCGGCACCCGGCCGGCCTGGATCGATTGGCGGACCGCCTCGCTCGTGGCCAGAAAGGTTTTCTGGGTGTCATGGGGCACCACCGCGACGTCGCCACGATCCACCAGCAGATGTTCGCCGACCTCCATGAAACTGTCAGTCTCCAGGCAGTAGACCTTACCGTCCTGGATCCGCATGTTGATCCACTTGGCGCTTTCCCGCACCCGTGCCGGGGCGAAGCGCGAGCCCGGCCAGCCGAGTGTGGACTCGCCGTCGAAGGGAACGCCCAGAAGATCGAATTGACGCTTGTCGCGAGTAGTCATGGCAGATGCCTCCTGATGATTTGGACAAAAGTGCGCGGGTTGACGGGCTCAGCCCCGACGCGGCTGCAGATAGCTCGCCCAGCGCTGCTGCGCGAAACGGAAAGCCAGGACCAGCACCATCGTCAGGACCAGGTACAGCCCTCCCGCGGTGACATAGGGTTCGAACTGGATGTAGTGATTGAGAGTGATGTTGCGCGCCACACCGGTAATCTCCATCAGGGTCACCGTGCTGGCCAGGGAAGTCGCGTGCAACATCATGATGGTCTCGTTGCCGTACAGCGACAGAGTCCGGGTCAGCATCGCCGGCAACAGGATTCGCCGCAGCAGGGTCCAGGGCGTCATGCCATAGGCCCGCGCCGCCTCGACCTCGCCGGGCGGCAGATGACGCAGCCCGCCAGCGAAGATTTCCGTGGTGTAGGCCGTGGTGTTGAGGATAAAGGCCAGCAACACACAGAACAGCGGGTTGGACAGCCAGGTCCACAACACACTGCCACGCAGCAGATCGAACTGGGCCAGACCGTAGTAGATGAGGAACAGCTGGATCAGCAGCGGCGTCCCGCGAAACACCAGGGTGTAGGCCGCCACGCCGTTGCGCAGCAGCGGGTTGGCCGTATTGCGGGCCACCGCCAGCGCCAGGGCGAGGAAGAAGCTGACACCCAGCGCGACCACGGTCAGCAGCAAGGTCAGTTGCAGGCCCTGGGCGTAGAGGTCCAGGTTGTCGTAGATCACATCCCAATTCATCGCGCCAACTCCCGAACGCCCTGCGAGTAACGTTTACCCAGCCAGCCAACGAGGATCAACGACAGCACCGCGATCAGCAGATAGAAGCCGCCCGCCAACAGATAGAAGGTGAAGGGCTTGCCGGTGGCTTCGGCAGCCCCCTTGGCGCGGAACATGATGTCCTGCAGGCCGATCAGCGACACCAGCGCGGTGGCCTTGACCAGCACCAGCCAGTTATTGGTGAAACCGGGCAAGGCCAGGCGCACCATCTGCGGCAGGATGATACTGCGCAAGGTCTTCACCCGCCCCAGGCCATAGGCCTGGGCCGCTTCCAGCTGCCCCTGGGGAATCCCCTCCAACGCGCCGCGAAAGGTCTCGGTCATGTAGGCGCCGAAAATCACCCCCAGTGTCAGCGAACCGGACAGGAACGGGCTCGGATCGACGGAGTACCTGCCGCCCGCCGCACCGATCCATTGGTTGAGCAGTGCCGGCAGGCTGTAGAACATCAACAGCATGAGCACCAGGTCGGGAATCCCCCGCACCAGGGTGGTGTAGATCTCCGCCAGCACCCTTAACAGCCGATGCTCCGAACGCTTGCACAGCGCCCCGGCCAGGCCCAGGACCACTGCCAGGACCAGCGAAACCAGGGCCAGCTGGAAGGTGATCCAACCCGCGCTCAGGACACTGCCGATGTAGTCGGTCAACATGGGCGTTACTGCGCGTCGAAGTATTTGCGATTGAGGGCGTCGAGCTTGCCGCTGTCACGCACTTCGCCAAGACCTTCGTTGATCTGCTTGAGCAAGGTCTCGTTGTTCTTGTTGATGGCAATCGCCACGCCTTCGCCGAACTCGGGTGCATCCTTGCCGGTGAACAGCGGACCGACCAGTTCGAAGTCCTTGCCGTTGTCGCCCTTGAGGAAGCTGTGGGTGATCTGGGCCTGATAACTCATGTGCACGTCGGCCCGCCCGCTGCTCAGTTCGAGATAAGGCGCGCTGCCGCTGTCATAGCGCTTGATGGTGCTCTGGGGGTAGTTCTTGGTGACGTAGGCGTCCATCGGTGTGCCCGTCTGGACCGCGATCACCTTGCCCTTGAGACCTTCGGGCGAGATGGTCAGGTTGGCGCCCTTGTGCGCGACGAAACGGAACACCGGGTGGTCGTAGATATCACTGAAGGCAAGGATCTTGCGCCGCGCCTGGGTGACGGTGAGTTGCGAGATCAGCGCGTCGTACTTGTTGCTGATCAGGCCGGGAATCATGCCATCCCAGGCCGCGTTGATGATCTTGCAATCGAGCTTGGCGGCATCGCAGACGGCCTGGGCCAGCTCGACGTCGTAACCGACCAGTTTGCCGGAACCGTCCACCGATTCGAAGGGCGGGAACGTCGCGTCGGTGGCAATGGTGATCGGCTCTGCCAGGGCGCCACCGGCGACTGCCATCGAGAGGGAAGCGAACAACAGCGTGGATAAACGGTTCATGAGTGCGTCCTATGGGTGGGTCGTAGGTTCGGCAGTGTTGAACAGCGGCATGGCAGCGCTGTTGAAACAGCGTCTTTTCAGGGTTAAAGGCTAACGTCGGAGCCCTGGTTCTATCCGTCGTAAACGCCGGCTGTCGCACGGGATACGGCTGTTTTCCCGAGCGGGCCGCAGCGGCTTCGGCTGGGGCTTCACGACCTCCGGATCAGGGCAGAAAAGCACTGGCGGGGACGACGGATTGCTTTACGCTGGCCAGGGTCGGATGACTGACCAGACGGTCGATATGCAACTCGACATCGTTGAACCATTGCTCCGTCAGCACCCGGTAATGCTCCAGATCCCGGCAATGCATGCGCAGGCAATAGTCGAAGGCCCCACTGACCAACTGGCACTCGATCACCTCACGGCTTTCGCGCATCTTCGCCTCGAAAGCGCGCTGTGCGGTCCGGCCGTTCTGGTTGGAAAGCGCCACCATGACCAGCAGCGAAACACCGGACGACAGCCGTGGCAGGTCGATCATCGCGCCATAGCCGCGGATCACCCCGAGCCTCTCCAGCTTGCGTACCCGTTCAAGGCACGGCCGCGGCGTCAGGTGCACCCGCTCGGAGAGCTCCTGGTAGGTGATCCGGCCTTCGTCGCGCAGGATGTCGAGAATCGCGGTATCGATACGGTCCAGGACCGGTGGGGCTTCGTTCATCACTCGGGACATGGCAGCCTCCTATTTCAGGCGACCGGAAAGAAATTGCCGCAGGCGTTCGCTGCGCGGCTGCTCGAACAACTGCGCCGGCGTGCCCTGCTCCTCGATGCGCCCCTGATGCAGGAACAACGCCTGGGTCGACAGATGCCGTGCGAACCCCATCTCGTGGGTCACCACCACCATGGTCCGGCCCTCCTCGGCCAGGGTCTGCATGACCTTGAGCACCTCGCCAACCCGCTCGGGATCGAGAGCCGAAGTCGGCTCGTCGAACAGCATCACTTCGGGCTCCATGCACAGCGCCCGGGCAATCGCCACGCGCTGCTGCTGGCCGCCGGAAAGGTGCGCGGGGTACTGGCCATGACAAGCGGGCGTCAGGCCGACCTTGTGCAGATAGGCCTCACCGCGCTCACGGGCTTCGGCCTTGCTCAGGCCGTGCACGTACATCGGCGCCTCCATGACATTTTCCAGCACGGTCATGTGCGACCACAGGCAGAAATTCTGGAACACCATCGCCAGGCGCCCGCGCATGCGCTGCAACTGCACCGGGTCCCGGGCCCGCAACGCACCGCTGCGCCGATCGCGACGGGTATCGAGCAACTCGCCGTTGACCTGGATGGTCCCGGCGCTGGGCTGCTCCAACAGATTGATGCAACGCAGGAAGGTGCTCTTGCCCGAACCACTGGAGCCGATGATGCTCACTACGTCGCCGGAACGGGCGGAAAGACTGACGCCCTTGATCACCTGGTGGTCGCCGTAGCTTTTATGCAGATCGGTCACTGCCAGCTTGTACATCGATTCGCTCCTCATGCCTGTGGGAAAGAAAGATCAGCGGGGTCAGGCCGGCGGCGGCACGATGACCCACAACGCCGTGCACACTTCATCCTTCGACGGGTTGACCCAGGTGTGCGGATCGCTGGGGGCGAAGGTCAGGGTGTCGCCGGCTCGCAGCAGGTAGGTTTCCTCGGCGACACGCATCTCCAGGCAGCCGCTCTGGACATGCACCAGGTCGGCGGCAGCCTTGATCGAATAGGGTTCGGTACCGGAACCGCCGCCCGGCTCGATCACCGAATAGAGCGCCATCATGTGTTCGTTGCCGGCTCCACAGATCAGGTACTCGCGCATGCCCTCGCCACCCAGGCTGATCGGCGCGCCCTGCCCGGCCGCGACAAAGCGGGTGGACGGCGGCTCGAACAGTTCGCCCGGCTTGATGCCGATGGCTTCGCAGATACGCAACAAGGTCGCCACCGAAGCCTGCACCGTGTCGCGCTCGAAACGACTGATAAAGGATTTGCTGACGCCGACCTTCTGCGCCACCTCATCGATCAGCATGCCCTTGGCCTGGCGCAGCGCCCGCAAACGACTGCCGACGTTGAACGGGTCGGTGCTGCCCGATGAGCCAGTGACAGCTTCGGCCTCCGGCATTTCGATTTTCTTGCTAGGCATTGGACGATCCTTGAGTTTCCAATTAGACAACTTGAATTGAACATAGCAAAAATCGATCCAACTAATTACAAGCCCAATAAAATATGGAAAAAATGAAGACGAATATCCTTAAAGCTCGCCATTTCAAGGTATCTAGATGCAAATTGAACAACCTATTCAAACGATTAGTTTCCTATTTGGAAACCTCGACATAGACAGATCGAGCATCATGACAGGGAGAAAAAAGCAGACAGACCGGGCACTTTTGGCGCACCACGAACTGTCGTGGTGCGCACCCGCCCTCAAGACAGAAAACAGGCAAAGACAAGAAACGGGCGATGTCCATCACTGTTACAGGCAGTGACCCTTACCCCCCAGGGAAAGCAGGAAGACGTTTCGATTAGACTCAGGGATGGGAGTCGCTTCTCAGAACGGAACAGGCGGCGCAGCTATCATGTCGAGCCGCCGATCCGGACACCTCGATGGGCACCCGGAACCGTTGCAGTCGGCAAGGCGGCCTCCAGAACTCTTGGCCATGCTGGCGGGACGCGCCCTGAGCATTCAGGCAGCGTATCCAGGGATGTGTTTTCCCGCCGCTCAAAGGAACGAACTATGACCCGTAATATGATCGGTAGCGTGATTGGCGGTGCAGCGGCACTGGGCCTTGTCGTGGTGTTTTTCGGCAGCTGGTACACCGTGGATGAAACAGAGCGTGGCGTACTGCTGAGAAATGGCGCGCTGGTCGGCGTGGTGGACCCCGGCCTGTCGTTCAAGACACCCTTTATCGAGACGGTCAAGCTGATCAGCACCCAGAGCCAGGTGTCGGCTTATGAGAACCTCCAGGCCTACAGCAAGGACCAGCAATCGGCCCAGCTCAAGGTCTCGGTTTCCTGGCACGTCGCGCCCTCCGATGTCGCCAAGGTATACACCCAGTTCAAGGACATCGACGGCGTGCGCGACCGACTGATCAGCCGCCAGGTGCCTACCCAGGTCGAGAATGTCTTCGGCCAGTTCAACGCGGTCGCCGCGGTGCAGAACCGTGTCCAGCTGGTCAACGACATTTCCGCCGCCATCAAGAAGGCCGTGGCGGGCCCAGTGATGATCGACAGCGTGCAAGTCGAGAACATCGACTTCAGCGACGCCTATGAAAAAGCCATCGAGGCGCGCATGGCCGCCGAAGTCCAGGTCAAGACCCGCGAACAGCAACTGGCGACCGAACAGGTCCAGGCGCAGATCCGCGTGACCCAGGCCCAGGCCGAAGCCGACGCGCAACTGGCCCAGGCCAAGGCCGATGCCCAGGCCACAGAACTGCGCGGCCGCGCCGAAGCCGAAGCGATCAAGGCCCGCGCCCAGGCCCTGGCGAGCAACCAGAACCTGGTGGAATTGACCAAGGCCGAGCGCTGGAACGGCGTGTTGCCGACGACGGTACTGCCAGACGGCGCGGTGCCGTTTATCGATGCCCGACAGAATCGTCAGGCGGAGTAACGGAGTCAGTGCGGGGCGCCGGATATTCGGGAGAATCCTGGCGCCCTCAAGCTCATTGCGAGCAGCAGGGCACCTCCCCAGTCAACCTCCGGACTTTTCCTCGATTTGCCTGCCGAGATGACGGACCTCCGCCCGGAGGGCCTGGAGTTCGGTTGTCGCCTGATTGAGTAACTCGCGATCCGATAACCGGGAGCGAACATCGGAAGCTGCTTTCTTGCGTCCCCGGTAGATGGCGAAAGCTATCAATAAAACCATACAGGCCAGCCAGGACAGAACGATTATGGCTTTCACTAGCCCACCTCCTGAATTGCGCACACGTAAGAGAAGACAAAACAAACAACACTGGCGACAAACAGCGTGACGCTCAACAACACCATCTTGGGTGTGGCGTCGCCCGCCAAGAGGTACAAAGTCGAAAAACCGGTAATAGCAGCACCTGCCCCCAGACCCGCCATCGCGTCAGCCAACCAGCGAATCGTTTTACTTTCCATGCTGCATCCCTGCGCAAAACCTGGCCAAGCATTTCCATACGACGACCTGGCAATAGCAAAGAATGCTGAGGAATACGAGAAGAGTGGTCAACCAATCGAATGTTTGTCGGTATTTCAGGAGCGCCGCAGCGTCGATACAGGAGGGAGAAAACCTCAAAATCAAGACACAAAAAAGGGCCAACCTTTCGGTTGACCCTTCTAGACCGCCCAGCAGAGCGGATTTTATCTGGTAGGCGCGATTGGACTCGAACCAACGACCCCCACCATGTCAAGGTGGTGCTCTAACCAACTGAGCTACGTGCCTGCTGTGGGCTGCATTCTACGGATTTTCCGCGGGCTGGCAACCTGTTTTTTCTTCTAAGCCTATGAATAGGCTTGAAAAATTTCTACCGAAAGCACCTTTCGCAAATGAAATCAGGCAAACACTCCTGTCGCGAGCCCGGAAAAGCCCGCAGGCAGCAAAGGCTGTCCGCCCTCCCACATCGCCGAATTCAAGACGAAAAAAAGGCCAACCTTTCGGTTGGCCTTTCTACACCGCCCAGCAGAGCGGATTTTGTTTGGTAGGCGCGATTGGACTCGAACCAACGACCCCCACCATGTCAAGGTGGTGCTCTAACCAACTGAGCTACGTGCCTGCTGTGAGGCGGCATTCTACGGATTTGGCTAAGTGTGTCAATACCTTTTTTGCCGCTAAGTCTATGAATAGGCAAATTTTTTATTTGGCCCTCGACTACGCCGGAGTTTCGGGTGGCTGGCGGGGGTATTTCATCTGAGGTAGGATCAGGCTACTCGTAAAAAATATAAAACAGAGGTTCCAGGATGGCGAACACCCCCTACCCCCAGTCCTATTACGCCGCATCGGCCAATCCGGTTCCCGAGCGCCCGGCCTTGCAGGATGACGTCGAGACCGACGTGTGCGTGATCGGTGCCGGCTACACCGGCCTCTCCAGTGCGCTGTTCCTGCTGGAGAACGGTTTCCGGGTCACGGTGCTGGAAGCCGCCAGGGTCGGCTTTGGCGCTTCGGGCCGCAATGGCGGCCAGATCGTCAACAGCTATAGCCGCGACATCGATGTGATCGAGCGCAGCGTCGGCGCCAAACAGGCGCAACTGCTGGGGCAGATGGCCTTTGAAGGCGGCCGGATCATTCGGGAACGGGTAGCCAGGTACAATATCCAGTGCGACCTGAAGGACGGCGGCGTCTTTGCGGCCATCACCAGGAAACAGATGGGCCATCTCGAATCCCAGAAGAAGCTCTGGGAGCGTTACGGCCATACCCAGCTGGAATTGATGGACCAGCGCCGTATCCGCGAAGTGGTCGACTGCGACCAGTACCTCGGCGGCATGCTCGACATGAGCGGCGGTCATATCCATCCGCTCAACCTCGCGCTGGGCGAAGCGGCGGCGGTCGAATCACTCGGCGGCACGATCTACGAGCAATCGCCCGCAGTACGTATCGAGCGCGGCGCCAACCCGGTGGTGCATACCCCGCGGGGCAAGGTCAGGGCCAAGTTCATCATCGTCGCGGGCAATGCCTACCTGGGCAACCTGGTGCCGGAACTGGCCGCCAAGTCGATGCCCTGCGGCACCCAGGTGATCACCACCGAGCCGTTGAGCGATGCACTGGCGAAATCGTTGCTGCCGCAGGATTACTGCGTGGAAGACTGCAACTACCTGCTGGACTACTACCGTCTTTCCGGCGACCAGCGCCTGATCTTCGGCGGTGGCGTGGTCTATGGCGCACGGGACCCGGCGAATATCGAGGCGATCATCCGGCCGAAGATGCTCAAGGCCTTCCCGCAACTCAAGGACGTGAAGATCGACTACGCCTGGACCGGCAACTTCCTGCTGACCCTGTCGCGCCTGCCCCAGGTCGGTCGCCTGGGCGACAACATCTATTATTCCCAGGGCTGCAGCGGCCATGGCGTGACCTACACGCACCTGGCGGGCAAAGTGCTGGCCGAAGCCTTGCGCGGACAGGCCGAGCGCTTCGATGCCTTTGCCGACCTGCCGCACTATCCGTTCCCCGGCGGGCAACTGTTGCGCACACCGTTTACCGCGCTGGGGGCGTGGTATTACACGATGCGCGACAAGCTCGGGGTTTAAGAGCGGACGCGGAGCGTCCAACGAGGCATTCCCACGCAGGAGCGTGGGAACGATCACGCTCCCACGGATTCGATCAGTGCCCTGAGATAGCCTTGGTCGCCTTGGCAGCCGCCTGCTCCTGTCCCGCCCGGGACAGTTCATCGGCGGCTTTCAGCCAGCGCTGTTGATCGACCTGGGCCGGCAGTTGCGTCGGCGACTGGATCAGCACCGCCCAGCCACCGGCGCTCTTCCAGGCTGAAGTGAACTTGTCGAAATCCATCAGCATCCGACGGTTCATCCCCGCCCGCAGCAACACCGTCTGCTTGGTCCGGTTGTATCCGGCGACCACGGCATAACGGGGCTCGGAAAATACCCGCCCTTCATTGAAGCGCACCATCACCGGGAATCCGGCCGCGACCTGGGTCAGCACCGCCGACAATTCGGCATCCAGCGGATACACCACCATGCCGTACTCACGCGCCAGGACCTGCATATTGCGCTGCAGATCCGCCTCGGCGCCCGGCAGCTTCAGAGGTTTATCCAACAGCCCCGGCGTCACGGTCATGCCCTGCTGCGAAAGCATGCTGGCCAGTGCTCCAGGACCGCTCTGGTAAGCCTCGCCGCGGAAGAACGGCACACCGTTGAGTTCCACACGCTCCGGCAAACGCTGGATTTGCGGCTGGACGCTGCCGGCACAGCCGCCCAGGGCCAGCAACAAGGCGCCCATCACCAACAACCGACGGGATGGGATGGAGCGCAAATGGGTTGATCCCTCGAACATCTTCACTCTCTTGATCAGGTGCCAGGCAAGGTCAGCCCCGGCTTGGGCCTTGATCATAGGTCGCAGTCACGCGGTGGTATAGCCTTTCATCACAGTTTGTCTGACGCCATAGAGCGAAATGGCTGACTGAACACGACCATTGGTCAATAGCCTGAAACATGCCAGCGACTAGACTGATCCTCACGCAAGACGAAGTGAGCGGGCCCCACTCGAGGCGAAGGAGGCACTGATGAGCCTTATCCTGACAGTTGCATTGTTGATCCTGGGTTGGCTGGCGGTCGCGGCGGCCATGCTATGGGGAATCCTGAGGATCTCCCGGCGCCATCATCCACATGCCCTGCCCTCGCCATCGAAGGAAGCCGACAAGCCGGAGGGACGTACCGTCAGCGTCCACTAAGAGATTTCCCACAAAAAAGGCCGCCTGGAATCAGGCGGCCTTTGTCGTTACACGGCGTGGATCAGGCTTCTACCGCCTCACGCTTCTGCCGGGCGCGACGGGCCAGCATGTTCAGCCCCTCGATCACCGCCGAGAAAGTCATGGCGGCGTACACATAGCCCTTGGGCACATGGGCACCGAAACCTTCGGCGATCAGCGTCATGCCGATCATGATCAGGAAACCCAGGGCCAGCATCACCACCGTCGGGTTGTCGTTGATGAACTTCGCCAACGGCTCGGAAGCCAGCAGCATCACGGCTACCGCCACGACCACCGCGATCACCATGATCGGCAGGTGTTCGGTCATGCCCACCGCGGTCACGATGCTGTCGATGGAAAAAACCAGGTCGAGCATCAGGATCTGGCCGATGGCCGCGGCGAAACCCAGGGCGATGCGCGAACTCTTGTCATCGTCCTCCTTGGTCTGCGGGTCCATGCTGTGGTGAATCTCGGTGGTAGCTTTCCAGACCAGGAACAGGCCACCGGCGATCAGGATCATGTCTTTCCACGAAAACGCCTGGCCGAACACTTCGATCACCGGTGCCGTGAGCTTGACGATATAGGCGATGGTGCCGAGCAGGGCCAGGCGCAGGATCAACGCCATGCCGATGCCGATCCGCCGCGCCTTGGTCCGAAATTGCGCAGGCAGCTTGTTGGTCAGGATCGAAATGAAGATCAGGTTATCGATGCCCAGCACGATTTCCATGACGATCAACGTCGCCAGGGCAATCCAGGCGGTGGGGCTGACAGCGAGTTCCAACAGGTATTCCATGGTTCAATCCTGATTCCGATGAAGCGGTTAGATTTCCTGGGAGGACTTTTCAGTCGCGTCCGCAGGTTTCGACTTGTTGAGCGGCAATCCCCTGGTCGCATCGCTGAGCGCCTGCTCGGCAGCCTTGTGCGTGTCGTCGATGGCTTGCTTGGCCGTTTCGGCCGCCTTGCCCATCAGTTGCTGGGCGCTTTTCTCGGCCTGGTCGCAACCGCCGAGCACCAGCAAGGTGGCAATCAGCAGCGAGGTGGTCATGATCGAATGGCGTTTCATCCAGGGTTCCTTCTGTTTCCGGGCGAGCCTCTGAGTTGGCCCGCCGATAGCGCTGCATTCTAGGGAGCGTGATACTTCAGGAAAATTCGTATTTTCAAGCGCTATACTTCGGCTTTTACGAAGTGATGGTCGCCATGCTCAATTACCGACAGCTGCACTATTTCTGGGTCGTGGCCAAGACCGGCAGTATCGTGCGCGCCTGCGAACAGCTGAACCTGACCCCACAAACCATCAGCGGCCAGATCAGCCTGCTGGAGCAGACCTTTGGCGTTGAGCTGCTCCGCAAGGCCGGGCGGCAACTCGAACTGACCGAAGCCGGGCGCCAGACGCTGCCCTACGCCGAGCAGATGTTCCAGTTGGGCAACGAACTGGAGGCGATGCTGCGGGCACAACCGAAAGAGCAGCAGGTGCTGTTTCGGGTCGGCGTGGCCGATGTGGTGCCCAAATCCATCGTCTACCGGCTGATCGCCCCGACCATGGAGCTGGACGAACCGATCCGCATTACCTGTCGCGAGGACAAGCTCGAACGCCTGCTGGCTGACCTGGCGATCCAGCGCCTGGACCTGGTGATTTCCGACAGCCCGATGCCGAGCCACCTGGATATCAAGGGCTACAGCCAGAAATTGGGGGAATGCGGGGTCAGCTTTTTCGCCACCGAGGCACTGGCGGAACGTTTCGGCGACGTCTTCCCGAACTGCCTGCAAGGGGCGCCACTATTGATTCCCGGCCAGGAAACCGTGGTGCGCAGCCGGTTGTTGCGCTGGTTCGCCGAACAGAAGATCCAGCCGAAGATTGTCGGCGAGTTCGACGACAGCGCCTTGATGCAGGCTTTCGGGCAATCCGGCAGCGGCTTCTTTATCGCCCCGAGCGTGATCGCCGATGAAGTGTGCAAGCAGTACGGTGTCAGGCTGATGGGGCAGACCGATGCCGTGAGCGAGTCGTTCTATGCGATCTCGGTGGAGCGCAAGGTCAAGCATCCGGGCATCCTGGCGATTACCGAGGGCGCCCGACGCGAACTGTTCATGGGGGCGGAAGGTTAGGCGCTGACCAATTGCGTTGGAACGGGTGAATCGTCCCGGAGCACTTCGACACGAAGCGCTCCGGGGTTGCTGCTTCAAACGGAATGAATCAGAACGCGCCCATGTAGTCGCGCTTGCCGATTTCCACGCCGTTGTGACGCAGGATCGCGTAGGTGGTGGTCACGTGGAAGAAGAACTGTGGCAGGCCATAGCTCAGCAGGTACGACTGGCCGCTGAAGCGTTTCTCTTTCGGGGTGCCCGGACGGGTGACGATCTCGATGCCTTCCTTGCCGTCGACCTGGGCGGCAGTGATGGTGTCCAGGTGCGCCAGGGTCTTGCTCAGCAACGCCTGCAGGTCGGCGAAGCTGGTTTCAGTGTCCGGGTAGGACGGTACGTCAACTTCTGCCAGGCGCGACGACACGCCCTTGGCGAAATCGACCGCGATCTGCACCTGGCGCACCAGGGGGAACATGTCCGGAGCCAGGCGGGCTTGCACGAATACGCTCGGATCGATGTTCTTCGCCGTCGCGTGGGCTTCGGCCTTGTTCAGAACGTCGCTCAGGGCATTGAGCATTTGCTTGAAGACCGGAATGGAAGCTGCGTACAGGGAAATGGTCATGGGGATCTCGCAATGAAGATGGCAGGAATGAAGCCGGGCGATTATAGCCAGGGTTCCTGTCGTTGCGGCTTGTCTTTTTACGCCGGCCGGCCCTACGCTAGTGGCCTTTCACAGCATAGGGAACAGCACAATGAGCACCGAGCAAGAGACTTCCGTCGACCAGCCACGGTTGAACAGCACGGAAATCCGCATCCTGGGCTCCTTGATCGAAAAGCAGGCCACCAACCCGGAAACCTATCCGCTGACCCTCAATGCCCTGGTCCTCGCCTGCAACCAGAAAACCAGCCGCGAACCGGTGACGAACCTCAGCCAGGGCCAGGTCGGGCAAAGCCTGCGCGCTCTCGAAGGCCAGGGCTTCACCCGGCTGGTGATGGGCAGCCGGGCCGACCGCTGGGAGCAGCGGGTCGACAAGGCCCTGGAACTGGTGCCGGCGCAGGTGGTGCTGATCGGCCTGCTGTTCCTGCGCGGGCCGCAGACGGTCAATGAACTGCTGACCCGCAGTGGCCGGATGCACGACTTCGAGGATACCGAGCAGGTGGTGCACCAGTTGGAGCGCCTGATCGCCCGCGGACTCGCGCTATTGATTCCACGCCAGGCCGGACAGCGCGAAGACCGCTACACCCACGCCCTGGGCGATCCGGCGGATATCGAAGCGATCATCGCGGCGCGCCAGCAAGGGCCGGAGCGCGGCACTGCCAACGCGGTGTCGGTGGAGCGGATCGAAGAGCTCGAAGCACGGATTGCCGCGTTGGAAGAGCGCCTTGCTCGGTTGGAATAGGCCGGCGCCGACACATGATCGTTCCCACGCTCAGCGTGGGAATGCCGCCCGTGACGCTCCGCGTCACAAAAACGCCCGGCCTGCGCCTCTAGGCCCGGGCAAACGCCACGGCCTTCTGGAACTGCTCCTGCGTCGGCCGCACACCGGTGTACAGCACAAACTGCTCCAGGGCCTGGATCGCAATCACTTCCAAGCCGGTGATGACCCGCTTGCCCTGCTCCCGGCCACGCACGATCAGTGGGGTTTCCGAAGGAATCGCCACCACATCGAACAACGTCTCGGCCGCGTCCACCGCGCTCGCCTCGAATGCCAGTTGACCGGCCTCCGGACCGCCATCCATGCCCACCGGCGTCACATTGACCAGCATCTGCGGGCGCAACCCGCCCAGTTCTGCCTGCCACGCGTAACCACAGCTCGCCGCCAGCGCCCTGCCGGCCTGTTCATTGCGTGCCACGATCACGCCATTGCCATAACCGCCGTCACGCAGGGCCGACGCCACGGCCTTGGCCATGCCGCCGCTGCCACGCAGGGCAAAGCTGGTGTCGCGGGGCACCGCATGGCGCTCCAGCAACTGGGCGATCGCGATGTAGTCGGTGTTGTAGGCCTTGAGATAGCCGGCGGTGTTGACGATGGTGTTGATCGACTGGATCGCCGCGGCCGAGGCGTCCAGCTCGTCCACCAGGGCGATGCAGGCCTCCTTGAACGGCATCGACACACCACAACCGCGAATCCCCAGGGCACGGATCCCGCCGACCGCACCGGGCAGGTCCTGGCTGCTGAAGGCCTTGTAGTAGAAGTTCAGGCCCAGTTGCTCATAAAGATGATTGTGGAAACGCAGGCCGAAATTTCCGGGGCGCCCAGACAACGACATGCACAGTTGGGTGTCTTTGTTGGGGTTCATCTGCATGTTTCATCTCCTGAAGGGTACTTTCGGATAGACGGGATTAGCCATCGACCCTGGTTTTCGTTGATCATAGGACGCAGGTGCAGGGCTCTGGCGCGGGTGTCGCAGGACTGTAAGGAAGCATCGCCAGGAACCTTACACAAAATTTACTCAGCGGCTGTGAAGAATTTCAGGAAACCGCTGTCATAGAAGTATCCCCGCGACAGTCCTTGAGTCTATTGCAGACAACAAGCGCTGGGGTTGGAACCGAGGAATAATCATGATTCGTACAATTCCCAAGATAGCTTTGCTCGTTGGTGCACTCGCTGTCGCAGGTCAGGCCTCTGCCCACGGTGGCGGCTGGGTTGGTCCTGCCTTGTTGGGTGGCGTGATCGGTGGAGCGATTGTCGGCTCGGTGGTATCGAACAGCCGCCCGGTCTACGTCCAGCAGCCTGTCTATGCGCAGCCAGCACCGGTCTATGTCCAGCAACCGGCTCCGGTCTACTACCAGCCGGCCCCGGTCTATGTCCAGGCCCCGCCTCCGGTGGTGGTCTACGGCGGTGGCGGCTACTACCGCCCGGCGTACTACGGTCACCCGCATTACGGTTACGGCCCACGCTGGTAATCGTCAAGGCAAGAACCCCAGGCCCCGCTCGCAAGACGGGGCCTGACTCGTTCTGGGCCGGCTGAAAGTACGAGCGCTTCACAGTCCTGGTCTGAATTTCGGTGGTAAAGGTCGCAAGCGAGACAGCAACGCAGAGCCAATGGCGCATGATAAGCATCAGCCGTTACCCTGAGCAGGTATTCACACGGCTGTCATATGGGTGCCATTACCGATCGGCAAGATCGGTCGTACGCCCTGAAAATTTCTACCTATAAGAACAAGGACGAGCCATGCCTACGCAAAATCCGCATCGCACCGCCGGCCTCTGCACTTCCAGCAAGGTCTACAGCGCACTCACCGAACTCAAGCAACTGGAGGGCCATCGCACGGCCAAGTTTCTCTCGCTGCTGGCCGAGAACCTGGTCCGCAAGGGCTTGTTGAGCGAACAGGAAGTGGTGAACATGCTGGATCAGGTTGTCGACTGATCCAGCTTCTGCTCGAGCTCATCCGGTCGACGCCCCGTTATGGCGCAAGTCTTGATTTCGTCGATGTCCACTATCGAGCGCGGTGATTTTCCCCCGAACCGCCATCCCCGTAATGTAGCTCCATAGATTGATGGAGGTACTTATGCACAAGGTCCAGATCATGTCCGTTATCGGCAGCGCCGTTCCCGCCTCGCTCAGGGAATTGGGATTGCTCGCCTGCTGGTACCTGGTCCGCGACGGCGTCCCCATCAGCGGTCCCTTCACGTCCCTGCCGGCGGCCAAGGCCCTGTCCGAGCGCATGGACCCGCACATCTTCGGTGCCTGACCGCCTACCTGTTCCCGAATCGTGCGTTGCTCCGCACAACCCCTTGCCCGCACTGGTTGCGGGCTTTTTTATGGGCGCAGATCAACCGCGCTCGGCCTGGGCGGTATTGACCTGGGTGCGATGCACCAGCTTCTGCAGGCGCTTCTCCAGCTCGATCATCACCACGCGGTCCGAACGCCCGCTTTCCAGTTCGTCACTCAGGGCATAGGCGACCTTGCGCAACTCGTGAATGATGACAATCCGGTCATCGTTCAGGTCATGCTTGTGGGATTCGAACAGCCGTAGCAGGAAATCCTCGAGGATACGCTGATAGCGATGGCGATCGGTCGCGCGCAGGTGAGCGAGGCTGGCGGTGATCCGCGCCAGCAACTCCAGCACTTCCAGGCCGAAATAATGCAGGCGCCGCGCGTACCCCACTTCACGCTCGCGCAGTTGCCGGCGTTCAGCCTGGAACTCCCGTTTGCGCTGGATCGCCGGCACGGCAATCGCCACCATCAGCCCGACGATCAAGCCCACGGCCTGGATCCAGCCATACCAGTCGACCGATTTCGGAAAGAAGGCAAACCCCAGCAGCACCACGGCCACGACCCCCGCCCCAACCACCATGGGCAGGTAATCCCGGCTGATAAAACCTTTTGCCATTGCCCGACTCCTCACGTCTTGAAAAGCGCCGATCGCGATCAAGTGGCGATGCTAATCGCTGTTCGTGACCGACACCATCACATGTCAGGGCGGATACACAAAACTCGATGCTCAATTCTCAATGGGACGAAACATAGATGGAACTGCCGGCAGGTGCCGGCAAGGCATAAGTGCGCTTCATCCATTGAATCTCTTCCTGCGGGGTACGGCCGAAGAAGCGCTTGAACTCACGACTGAACTGGGACGCGCTTTCGTAGCCCACCATCGCGCAGGCCGTCGCCGCGGTAATATCGTTTCGCAACATGAGCAGGCGCGCCTGGTGCAGGCGGGTGGACTTCAGGTATTGCATCGGCGAAGTATCGGTGACCGTGCGAAAGTGCGAATGAAAGCTTGGCACGCTCATCATCGCTTCCCTTGCCAGCTCCTCGACGTCCAGGTGCTGGCTGTAGCACGCGTGAATCTTGCGTATGGCCCTGGCGACCTTGCCGAACTGGCCCTGTCGATTGAGCGCCGCGCGCATCGAACCGCCCTGCTCGCCGGTGATGATGCGGTAGTAGATTTCCCGCATCAGCGTCGGCCCGAGAATCCTCGCTTCGACCGGGACACTCATCACTTCCAGAAAGCGCAGGAGCGACTCGCTCAGCTTGTCGCCCATCGGCGAGGAGTACATGCCCCTGGGTCTGGCCTCGACCAACCCGGTGACTTCATCAAGCTCCAGCATCAGCTCGGCGGCCAGGTTGAAATCAAGACGCAGATACACCGCCAGCATCGGCTCGGTTGCGCTGGCCTCGGTTTCCATGCTGAAGGGTACGGGGACCGAAACCACCAGGTAGTGTTGCGCATCATAGACATAGATATCTTCGCCCAGATACCCGCGCTTGCGTCCCTGGCAGACGATCACGATGCCCGGATCGTAAAGCACCGGCGTGCGGTCGAGCGGACGATTGGAGCGCAGAAAACGCACATCGTCGAGCGGGGTCAGGTTGTATCCCTCGACAGGCGCCAATTGCCCCATCAACTCGATGATCCGGTCGGTACGTGGGTTGTCGTGGCTCATGTCGCCTGCCTCCAGCACAAACCCGGAATGTACTCCGATGGTGGCGCCCCTGACTACATCGCTCATAGGATCAGGCAAACAATCAAGAGGACTCGGCATCAATTTCAAGGCTTTGTATGCTGACGACATCTATCCAGACTTATAGGAATGGGCAATCAAAGCACATGAACGGATATTCGCTTGTCCGGGCGTTCTCCGTAGCTTTGAAAAGGACGGTTGCAGACCACGAAAACTGCAGTCGCACTTTCAATTCCTGCTCCGGAGAGTCTCCATGTTAATCGTCTATAACCCGGCAACCGGTGAAGAAGTCGGTCGTGTCGCCAAGAACACCTCGGCCGAAGTGAAGGACGCGGTTGACCGCGCTTGCGCGGCATTCCCGCAATGGTCGTCGCAACTGGCGAAGGAACGTAGCGATACCCTGAGGCGCTGGCACGACAGCGTCAAGGCAGACAAGGAAGCCTTCGCCGAACTCCTGTGCCGGGAAAACGGCAAGTGCCTGACCGAGGCCCGTGGCGAGATCGATTATGGCCTCGGCTTTATCGAGTGGTACGCCGAAGAGGCCAAGCGGGTCTATGGCGACACTATCCCGACCCACGATAAAAATGCGTCCGTGGTCGTGACCAAGGAGGCCATCGGTCCCGTCGCGGCGATCACACCCTGGAACTTCCCGTTCATGATGATCACCCGCAAGGTGGCGACAGCCCTCGCGGCGGGCTGCACCATGGTCATCAAGCCGGCCGAGGACACCCCGCTCACCGCCTTCAAGCTGCTGGAACATGCACGCAAGGCCGGTATCGGTGAAGGTGTACTCGAAGTGGTCGTCGGCGATCCCAAGGAAATCGGCCTGATCCTGACCGGCGACCCACGCATCCGCAAGATCTCGTTCACGGGCTCGACCGGGGTCGGCCGCCTCCTTGCCGCGCAATGTGCATCGACCATCAAGAAGATGACCATGGAGCTGGGCGGCAACGCGCCCTTTATCGTGTTCCAGGACGCCGATATCGACGAAGCCGTCAAAGGCCTGGTGGGGGCAAAGCTGCGTAACTCCGGCCAGGTATGCATCTCGCCCAACCGGATATTCGTGCAGAACACCATCCTTGAAGATTTCGTCAAGCGGGTCAAAGCCAGCGTGGCCAGGATCGAGGTCGACCAGGGCCTGCGGGAAGATTTTGTCGTCGGGCCAATGGTCAACCAGATGGGCTTCGACAAGGTCGTGGCCCTGGTCGAGGAAGCCAGGGCTGCCGGCGCGAAAATCCTCTCGGGCGGCAAGCCACATGCCAAGGGCGGCCTGTTCTACGAACCGACCGTCATCACCGGTTTGGCGGATGACTCACCGCTGGCACGCAACGAAATCTTCGGTCCCGTGTTCGCGATCTATTCCTTCAAGGACGAGGCCGAGGTCATCGAGCGCGCCAACCAGACCGAATTCGGCCTGGTCGCCTACGCCTACACCAGCGCCCTCGGGCGGTCATTGCGCCTGGCGCGGGGCCTGGAAGCCGGGATGGTGATCCTTAACTCCGGCTCGGTGGGTACCGCCTCCGTTCCGTTCGGTGGCGTCAAGCAATCCGGGTATGGCCGGGAAGGCAGCTACTACGGCATCGAAGAGTACGTTCACGTCAAATACGTGCTCATGGCCGGCGCTCAACTCTGATGGAACCCTGATGTGCCCGGGCGAGCGCCAGCAGCGGCTCGCCCTTCGCTGAAACCCTCGAAATAAAGGCCCGCTCCCCATACAACAGCGATCATGACTGGGCTACCATATGTCTTATGGCCAGTATGATTTCGGCGCTTGCTGCCCCACGGTTCACACTGGCTGAACGCCCCCACGGACTGGACGAAAATCGGAAGCTCGAAGAGAGAAATGGCGACGAAATCGGTACAAAAGTAAATTTTGTGTCAGTTACGCCCAATATCTCCAGAGGTATGGCAACTTTCTGAACTATATTCATAAAATGTAACGCTTTTTCCAGAAAGCTTTTGACAGAAAGCTTTTTCAAGAAAAGCCCGTTGCCAACGGCATATCCATTTTTTAGCGAGTCCATCCGCGTGAACATTCGTCATTCCATCCTCGGCCTTTTTTTTGTCCTGGCCGGCACCGTCGCTGCAACCACCGTCGAGGCGCGTGAAACCACCCAGGCCCCTCGCGATACCACCCACCTGCAAGTCGCTTCCGGCAGCGCCCTGCTGATCGATCTGCAAACCAACAAGACCCTGTATTCCAGCAACCCGGACGTGGTCGTGCCGATCGCCTCGGTGACCAAGCTGATGACCGCCATGGTCGTGCTGGACGCCAAGCTGCCGATGGACCAGTACATCTCGGTGAACATCAGCGATACCCCGGAAATGAAAGGTGTGTTCTCCCGGGTCAAGCTCAATAGCGAGCTGCCGCGCAAGGAGATGATGCTGATCGCCCTGATGTCGTCGGAAAACCGCGCCGCCGCCAGCCTCGCCCACCACTACCCGGGTGGCTACGCCGCGTTTATCGCCGCAATGAACGCCAAGGCCAAGTCCCTGGGCATGATCAACACCCACTATGTCGAGCCCACCGGCCTGTCGATCCACAACGTATCGACCGCCCGCGACCTCAGCAAACTGCTGATGGCCGCGCGTCACTACCCGATGTTGAGCGAGCTGAGCACCACCAAGGAAAAGACCGTGGCGTTCCGCAAACCCAACTACACCCTGGGCTTTCGCAACACCGACCACCTGATCAACAAGGACAGCTGGAATATCAAGATCACCAAGACCGGCTTCACCAACCAGGCCGGTCATTGCCTGGTGCTGGTCACCGAAATGGGTAACCGCCCGGTGGCCCTGGTGATTCTCGACGCGTTCGGCAAGTACACCCACTTCGCCGATGCCAGCCGCATCCGCAACTGGGTGGAAACCGGCAAGAGTGGCGGCGTGCCGGATGTGGCCCTGCGCTACAAGGCCGACAAAAACCTGAAGAACCGCCAGGTGAGCACCCAGGCCGCAAAGTAACCACGGATCAACCGGCCCGGTTCCCCGGGCCGCGCTCAGCGGCGTTTGAGTGCCTGTTTATGCGCATACATCGCCTTGTCGGCGTCCGCCAGGAGACTTGCGACCGTCTCATGGCGCTTGGCGTCATATTCGATCTGCCCCACGCTGAACTTAATGTCATAACCCCGCTGTTGCCCTGAGTTGCGCTCATCCAGGGTTTCGCGCAGGCGTGCCATGATCGCGCCGGTTTCGACGTGGTCGGAGCCGGTCAGCAACACCACGAACTCGTCGCCACCCAGGCGGCCGATCACATCGCTTTCGCGAAAGGCTATACGCAGCACGTCGGCGAAGGTCTTCAGTGCCAGGTCGCCTTCGGCATGGCCGAACACGTCGTTGATCTGCTTGAAGTCGTTGAGGTCGAAAAACAGCAACGACGCCGGCTTGCCCATGCGCTTGCAGACACTCAGGCCATGATCGGCCAGGGCCTCGAAACCACGACGGTTGGACAGCAGCGTCAACTCGTCCATGGTCGCCATCTGCACCGCCACCAGTTCCTGCTCGGCCATGCGCGCCAGGTCCCGCAACAACGCACGTTCTTCGTCGTCCAGGGTGCGCGGTCGCGTATCGATCAGGCACAAGGTGCCCAGCTTGTTGCCATTGCCCACCGTCAGCGGGCAACCGGCATAAAAGCGGATACCCGGCTCGCCGGTCACCAGCGGGTTGTCATGGAAGCGCTCGTCGTTTTCCGCATCCGGCACCATCAGCACCTGATCGCCGAGAATGGCATGACCGCAGAAGGAAATATCCCGCGGCGTCTCGCTGGCCGTCAGCCCCATGCAGGACTTGAACCACTGGCGGTTCTCATCCACCAGGCTGACCAGGGCGATAGGCACGTTGAACAGGCGCTTGGCCAGGCGGGTCAGGCGATCAAAGCGCTCCTCAGGCGAGGTATCGAGAATATTCAGCGAGCGCAGGGTTTCCACGCGGGCGGTTTCATTGGCAGGTTTTATCGGCGCTAACATCACAGACTTCCCAGGCTTGCGGTCCTGCAAGCGTAGACAAGAAATGAACCTGTACAACGATATGGACCTTGTATATCCACCAGGGTTCTACGGACGCGACCTGTGACCGGCGCCACAACCCGACGCCAAAACCTGCTCGCCGGCAGCGACAAACGTCATACTCGTTCTCCGCCATCACCGCACAGGATGTCACCCGTGAGCGCCGCCCGTAATGAGACCAACGATTCCAAGAGCATTGGCCGTCTGTTGCTGGAACTGACCTGGCAGATCCTGGTCCTGGTGGTGCCGATTTTCTTCGTGACGATCCTGCCACCACTGTTCGCCTTCGCCGTGGTGCTCGGTTTTGCCGGCGCGATGTGGCTATGTGCACGATTCGCCTGGCTGCCCGGTGCGAGAGGCGCGGCCCGGCTGATGATCGCGGCGGTGTTCGGTCTCGGCTTCAGCCTGGGGCGTGCGCTGCCCGAATACTGGAATATCGCCGCGGCCTTTCTCGCCATTTTCCCCGGACTGGCCTGCGTAAGCACCTGGGAACGCAAGCTGGGCCTGGTTGCGGAACCCGAACCGGGCACCGGGGCCCACGCAGGCCAACCCGGCCCCAGTGCCTGGGGCGGCCAGGAACCGACCCATACGCCGGAAGGCGAACCGATCCGGGTCTACAACTACAGCGAAATCGCCATGGGCGGCCCGGTCATCTGCGACTACCTGTTTCCCGACGGCATCCTGCTCGAAGGCCTGGGCGCGTCAGCCCGCTTCTCCGGCGATGGCCGTTACTTCGCCGCACCGGTACCGTCGCGGCAGAACTGGGGCCTGGTGATTCTCGACCGGCCCCTGCGCCGCCTCTACCGTTGTCACAACGAGCGTTTCTGGGAGCTGGACATCTTCAACGAACACGGCCTCGGTGGACGCTACAGCCCGCTGGTGGACAATAGCGTCCAGCTCGTCGCCCTGGAGACGCTGCTCAAGGATGCAGAGGCCGTGGACCTGCTGTCCGTCGGCGATCTCTGGCTCGAACCCGGCCACTGGCAGCAGGCGCTGGCCCGACAGCAGATCGAACAGCGCTCGCCGGACGGTCGCCACCTGTTGGAAGGCCAGCTCAGCCTGCCCACCCGCCTGCTGGAACTGGAGCAACCCCTGGCACCGCTGCTGCACCCGGACTACCGCCTCAGCCTGGACGGCGAACCCGTGGCGCTGCTGGTCAAGGCCCAGACGCCCATGATCTGGAGCGACGACAGCCAGCGTCTGGTCTGTATCGCCACGCCCGCCGCAGAACCGCCCGGGCAATCCCACGGTCTGTGGCTCTGGCAACAGGGTCAGGGCTGGCGTGCCTTGCGCACGCCCTGGAGCGCCAACGACCGCAGCCCCTCGGGCTACTGGAGCGATCCGGTGGCACTGGACGCACAATTCGTCTGGCTGGAGAGCTACCTGCCGCTGCACCAACCCGACAACGGAGGCTTCGGCTACCAGTTGCACAGTATTCACAGCGACTCGGAAATTCTCGTCGGCCACGATCCCCTCGGCCGGGAACTGGACGCCGACTGGAACCGCGCGCGCATCCGCCTGGTGCTGCCGCTGGACAGCGATGGACGGGCCTGCGACCTGCAGATCGAGTCCGCCGCCTTCAAGGACGGCAGCCGTGCCCGTTTCAGCTGGGAACGGGACAACCAGGACGCTGTCGGCGGCTACCGTTGCGAGGTGGCCGGCCCCGGGTTGGAAAAATGGAGCCTGCCCGGCCTCTGGCGACTGGAGCACCGGCTCAGCGAGGACGCCTGTCACCTGGCACTGATACCCTTTACCGACACGCCGGCGATGGCGGATCGGGTCGTCGTGGCCGATCCCCGTACCCACTGCCTGATCGACGGCCCGGCGGCGCGCCTCACCGAGCTGGTGGACTTTCGCGACAGCATCCTCAGCGTCGCCGTGGTCAGCGGCCGCCAACCCCGTGACCTCACCGGCACGCCGTTGCAACGCTTTACCGAAGCCGCCCCGCCAGCCGCAGAGGCCGGCGCGTTCTGTCAGTACCGGGAAGACTCGCGGCTGTATTACCAACTGCGCCGGTTCAAGCTCGACGCCGAGACGCTTGAGGCGCTGCCCGCCTGGCGCGTGGTCAACCAGCCGCAGATCGCCACCGCCGAAGGCGACTTCATCCAGCCGGCGCCTACCGGGCTGGACGCCGCCTGGCTGTTCGGCGGCGGCACCGAATACGGCAATGACTTGCTGCGCGGACAGGTCTCACGCCTGGGCGGCCACCTGCTGACCGCTTCCGGTTGTGCCCTTTCCGATCTCGCGCCCTCGATGATCTGGTCGCCCCGAGGGCGTTACCTGGCGCTGACCCGGCTTTATCTGGAGCATCGCGATTTCGAACACGGAGGACGTGCCTGGAAACTCCTGCTGCTCGATCTTGAAGCACACACCTTGCGCACCGCGCCGGACTGGTTGGGCAACCGCCCGCAGTTCATCGACTTCAGCGACGATACCCTGCACCTGCGCCAGTTCGAGGCCGACTGGGACCTGCGCGACGGTTCGGACCCTGGCCGTCGAGTGAAGATCGCCTTGCAGCACGTGCTGGAATGGCCCGCCGAAGCCCTGGAACGCCATGGCGACCTCTGGCTGACCCGCGCCGATACCCGCGATGCGCAGGCCTGGCAAGCGCTGGATAGACCGGCGCTGCTGTAGCGATCACCGAGGCCTTGTCACATCATTTTTTGATCGTATCCAACAGTAAGCCGACAGCATGCTTCCATGAATACTCCGAAGCCAATTTCCGGGCGAGCTCATGAGCTCGCTGGAAGGCCGCCTGCGGATCGCGCAGTACCCCTTCGATACGCTTGGCCCACTCATCGGAGGCTGACGCCAAATCGTCCCTGGCCTCCACAATGTAATGCTGGGACTCGACATCGCCCAAGACGTGCCGAAGGAACTCACCGATACCACTCTGGCGGCTGACCAGAATGGGGACGCCGAGAGCCAGGGCTTCCTGGGCGACCAGGCCGAACCCTTCACGCCGGGAGGGCATCAATAACAATGTCGCGCGCCTCAGGTCACCCTCGATCGTATTCCCCTCGCTGGCATACTCGCGCACCCGAATCGACAGATTTTCCGCACCGGGAATATTCAACAGTTGCATGCGCAAGGCGGCGCCTGTTCCTTGTGGCGCACCCCGTACAATCAGCTCGGGGTCCGACTGGAAACGCACGTTACGGTCCAGCAGCTTGGCCAGCCCCAGAGCTCCGATATCCAGTCCCTTGAGTTCCAGATCCTCGGCACGCCCCAGAATCAGACAATGCAGCCCACTCGGTGGACTCCTCATCGCCGAGCAGGAAAAGCCCGGAATCATTTCATGGACATCCGGAGGACTCTCCAGCGCCGCCACCAGATTACGCGCCTCACGGGACAAGCGCGGGCCAACTGCAACGACCAATGCAGCCGTTTCTGAGAGCCCGAGCTCAATCCTTTCACGCTCCTCGCTCTGGGCCGCGGCATCGTCCTTGCCCTTGAACCACTCGATCTCGCCCGGAGCCATATGGACAAAATGAATCCGCTTGGCCTCACGGAAGAAATCCGTTGCCTGGACATCCGCCGCCGGACCGGTAATCCGTCCATGCCCCACCACCAGTTGTGGATTGAATCCCTCCGGCAAATCCAGACGGCGAAGCAATCCGCTCATGACTTGGGAGCCGGGCCCTCCAGGCGCGCGCAGAAGATGGATGTCATATTCCCGGGCATGACCGATTTCCGCTTCGGTGGCATCCGGCACCGCACAGACGACCCTGCACCCTGCCGCTGCCAGGGCCCGGCAAAACTCGCGGTTGAACGTGGACAACCCGCCATGGGCGGACTTCCACTCCGTGGCCATCACCAGAACCGAAGGGCCGCGGGAAAGCGCTTGCTGCGCCGGTACGTGGGACGTCGAGGGTTGTGTCGTCGCGTGGCTGCCATGTTCTTTCATATGCGTTATCCAATCCGTGAGTTCGTGACAGGCGTCCATATTCAGTGGCCGTCTCACCACGTGGTCCATTCCGGTCAAAGAGGGAGGCAACAACGTCAGGCAGTTGGCAGGATGAGCCGCCGAGTAGGACACCGGCTCATTCCACAACTCCAACAGGTCTGCCCGTGTCGGAGAGAAGTCCCTAAGCTGCCTTGCACCGATATAGACCGAATAAAGATGAGATGCCAGGGATAGATTGCCCTGGCGAAAGGCAATGAAACAGCGCAACCAGGTGCCGACATGCCCGGACTCATCACCCAAGCGTTCGAGCGATTCCAACACGACGTGCGCATCGTTCACCTCGCCAGCGCACAACCGGCAAAACACCTCCTGAATAACAAGGTAGTAACTTGATGGCCACTGTGCTCGGCCTTCACGGGCGATTTGCGCACCGTCAGCCCAGCGCCCCTCGATCTGAGCCAAAAGACATTTGGCGAGAAAAGCGATCGCCGACGCGCCCTTATCAAGCTCGATAACACCCCACAAATAATCAAGATCAAGTCCGATAGCAGAATTGAAAACAGATTTTTCTCTGATAGTCCCACTCTCGGCAATGTGCCGTGGCATTTGCGGATTGGAAAGCAGCAGACGTGCCTCATCAATTCGGTTTTCCAGCCTCATCAGATAAGCGCACTGGGTATAGATCGGAATCTGGTGAAATTCATGGGGCAATATCCTCATGCTCTCAACCAATAACGCAATGGCTTCCGGTCGCCGCCCATCGTCCTTGAGGAACTCGGCACCGATAAGATAGAGGGCGGCGCGATTGCACTCCACCGGCAGTTTTTCAAGTCCCTCTTCGACCAGCTCAATCGCCTGTGACTGCCGCCCATCCTCTTTCAAGTACTCTGCGCACAGCTGATACAGCGCCACGAGATTGAATTCCGCAGGCACCTTTTTAATACCATCGAGCAACAAGGAAATAGCTCGATCACACTGGTCATTTTTCTTCAGCAGTTCGGCGCACTGCGTATACAGCACCACACTATTGAACTCGGCGGATATGAGATTGATCCCCTCGAGCAAAAACTCGATGGCTTCAGGACTACGATTTTCCTCCACCAGAAGTTGCACGTGCGCATGATAAAGCGCGACGACATTCTTTTCTGCCGGGATAGCGGCCATACCCCGTCTTAGCAGATCCAGAGCCTCCTCCGTCCGTCCTTTGCTCCTGAGTAGCTTGACGCCGTGCAAGTAGAGAGAGACTGGATTTCCACCCTCCGAATACGCTTCGATCGCAGCATTGAGGGTCAGCAATGCATCGTCGATACGGCCCAGGCGCTCTTCAAGACGAGCTACAAAGTCCGCGGCATCCCGTGGACCGTCAGCGCCGACAGCCAATTTGGCGTGCCCCAGCGCGAGCTCGATATCGCCCACCCTGTTGCGCTGGTTGAGACAACGAGCCAGGTAATACTCAAGCGGCCTGACCAGGCAATCCTCCAGCAGAATGGTCAGCACCGAGATCAATTCATCCAGCTCTTCCCCTGCCGGAATCTTCGAGTTCGACTTGATGGTTTTCATCAGATGGTCGGCGGTGCTCAACACGACCCGATTGAGGTCTTCGTGACGACCGGCATGGTGCAGGTGATAGCGAAGTTCCGCGAAGGTACTGGCGACTCGCTTTTGGTCCATCACCATCGCTCGTGCTTCGTAGGGGCGAATATGATAATCGGCGGCTTTGGAGTGAGCCTGCCTGAAATCAGGCCCGCAATCGCGCAGATGGGCCAGTCCGATTTCCCGGATGATCGGGTGCAACGAATGCCAACCCTGACGTTGGCTGAGCAGAAAGCGGGTAATCAGCAGATTGCGAAAATCATTGGCGTCTTTGCTGACACCGCCACAGATCACCTCAAAACACACCCGTTCGAAACTTCTGCGATGGGCAGAGAGCATGCGTAGCCGACGCTGTTGGAGCGGCTCCAGATGACTCATGGTGCGTTCCAGCAGATCGCGTTCGAGCCTTTGCAGGAAATCACGGGAGACTTCTCGATCCTGATAAGCCCAGAGACTGGGATTGGCACCTATCACCTCATCCAGGGACTCATAGGCCAGGGTCGCCACCAGACTCTCGATAGCCCTCGGATTGCAGCCCAATGAACGGATCAGTTCCGGCTTGCGCTCCGGCGGTACCGCGTCAAGATTGCCGCTGCCCAACAACCGGTCGTCCAGCAGCGCGATAGCGTCCTCCTCTGTCAGCGCCGTCAAGGTTTTGATCGGGAAGCTCTCCGACCAACGCGCACGCTCGACCAGGCGGTCGCTGACCAATAGCAATCGCCCCCGGAGGGTGGGTCGGGCTCTCAGGAAGGCCAGAATCCCGACCAGGTCGCCTTGCGGCTCCCCCGTATCCGCCTTGAACAGGCGCTGCGCCTCATCGAGAACGATCAGCACCGGTTTGCGCAATGCCTGCTCCAGGGCAAAAGCGGGATTGGGTTGCTCGGAAAGCAAGGTGTTCAACATCGTTTCGACGCCCAGCGTCGTCAGCCTTTCGGCGATATCGGACAGCGTCCCCTGCAGTGCACCCGCACGTTCCACCACCTCTTCGATGATGACCTGCCAGCCCTCCAACTGCTCGACATGCATCGCCAGTTCCGCCGAGAGCTCACTCTTCCCAACGCCGGGGAACCCTTCGACGAAACACACCACCGGCCCGTCTTCCAGCCAGTGATCCGTCAGCCAGCTCAGTACCTGACGACGATTTTCCCCAAAATGGGCCTTGTGCATGCACACCATCCCTAGTCAACACGTAATGGGCCAGCACTTGCGCGCCCTCGGAACGGTCTCATTGACGCGTGCAGGACGACCGGGCGAAGCGCTGAGCCGGGCAATATTTAATTGCCATCATCATAAGACAATAGTCGCCTCCTCTACTACGCCGAGACTGCAACAGCGCTGTTCCCAAGCAACGTCTCTCCTGCCATTCTGATGAAAGAATTCGATCTCGCCGGCTGAATCAATGGAATCGACCATGCACAAACCTGCCGCTGCCCCTCTCGACGACAAGGCCCCGTATTTCTGGCGCGATGCCACGCTGCCGTTTATCGAGGCCCGTTCGATCCAGGACGGCCGCAAGGTTTGTTATGCGCGTCATTCCCACGAGCATTTCTCCATCGGCGCGATCACTCAAGGGCGCAGTACCTATATCAATGAACAGCAGCAATGGCAGGTCGAAGCCGGCACCGTGGTGCTGATGAATCCTGGTGAGGTGCACGCTTGCAACCCTATCGACGACCAGCCCTGGGCCTATCGGATGTTTTATGTCGAGACACCCTGGCTGACGTCCCTGCAACATGAACTGGGGTTCAGTCCGGACCTGGATTTCCGGGCGTTTTCCGCCACCCACAGCACCGATCCGCTGCTCTTCCGCGGCTTGAACCTGCTCTACGAACAACTGGTGGACAACGACCTCGCCCACCTGGAAAAACAGTGCGCCATCGTCGAGTTCTTCACCCTGCTGCAACACCGGCTGAACCCGGCGCCGGTCCCCGCCCGCGAGATCAACCAGAAACTGGAGCGGGCCGCGGCCTATATCCACAAGCACTGCACCGAAGCGCTGAAACTGGAGGACATCTGCCAGGCCGCGCAACTGTCGGCGTCCTACCTGACCCGCGCCTTCAAGCAGCACTATGGCATGACGCCCCACGCCTTCCTGGTCAACCGGCGCATCCAGTACGCGCGCAACCAGTTGCGTCGCGGCCGACTGATTGCCGATGTCGCCCTGGAAGCCGGCTTTGCCGATCAGGCGCACTTCCAGCGGACCTTCAAGCAACACCTGGCCGCGACACCGGGACAATATCGCGGCTGAAGACTCACGGCAGCAGCAGGTAGATCGCACTGAGCGCCAGCAACAGGGCCATCAGCCGGTTGAACAGGCGCATGCCCCGGGGATTTTCCAGATATCGGCGCAAAAAGGTCCCGGCAAAGGCCCAGCAGGCAATCGAGCCATAGCAGATCACGAAGTAGATCAAGGCAAACTCCAGCACCACCCGCGTGTCGCCGTTGGCGGCAAACGCGCCCATGCCCGCCACACAGGCCAGCCAGGCCTTGGGGTTGAGCCATTGCATCACCGCGCCGACCGCCAGGGTCGGTCGCTTGCCGGGCTGGCCGGCATTCAGCGAGCCGTCGTCCAGCGCCAGCTTCCAGGCCATGTACAGCAGGAACGCCACGCCGCCGAGCTGGATCAGCCGCGTCAGCGCGGGCAGCGCCAGCAACAGCTCGTGCAAGCCCAGGCCGATCAAGACCAGCAGCAGGGTGAAGCCCACGGTGGCACCGGTGACATGCCGCAGGCTGGCGCGCAGGCCGAACTGTGCGCCGGAACTCAGGGACACGACATTGACCGGGCCGGGGGTGATGGACGACGCCAGTGCAAAGGCGGCCATGGAAATCAGAACGCTCATCGACTACTTCCCTCTCAGTAAAATGTGAGAAGCAAAGTACTCAGCCAACCCGACAGCGTATTGAAGAAAACTCCCCTGGCGGCGCATTATCCGCTTCATCGTGTTGCTCTGGAGGAACATCCCACATGTCGGCTTCCACATCTGTGCCCATCATTCAGCACCCTCTTCAGACGCATCGACTGCTGCTGCGTCCGGTGCAGGCGGACGACCTCAAGGTCGCCCAGGCCATCCACGGAGACCCGCAGACCAATCGCTACAACCCCAAGGGCACAGCGTCCCTGGAAACCACCAGCAGCAACCTGTTCAACTGGATCGAGCACTGGAAAACCCGGGGCTTCGGCTACTGGGCCGTCTGCGACAAGGAACACCCGGAGAAAGTCCTGGGTTTCGGCGGACTCCAGGACGGCCTCTTCGGTTCGCGCACCGGGTTGAACCTGTATTTCCGTTTTGCGCCGGACGCCTGGGGCAAGGGCTACGCCAGCGAAATGGTCGAAGCCGCCCTGCACCTGGCCTTCAGGACCCTGGAGCGCAACGAGGTGATCGGCCTGGTGCGACCGGACAACCTGCCCTCGCGCCGCACCCTGGAGCGTGCCCGGATGATCGTCGACGGTGAGCTGGACGATGTTCCAGGCCAGCCCCACAGCCTGCTCTACAGCCTCAGTGCCGAGCGCTACCTGAGCCCCGAAAGTTTCATGTAGCAGCGGCCGGCGAAGGCGTAAGATGGGCTGAGCACCTATTACAAAATGTGTCAGCCCAGGGAAAGCGAATATGAAACCGAGCCTCATCAAAGCCGCACTGGTCGTCGGCAGTCTGCTGTTGAGCGCCTGCTCCGGCGTGACCACCCAGAACAACAGCGCCTGCGAGACACTGAGTTGCCAGCAGCACTACAACAGCAGCGTCCGTGTCAGCCAGGAAAGCGGTTCGATGAACAGCAACCTGGGCAGCAGCTTCAGTGAATACGGCGCGAGCATGCTGCGCGATTAAAGCGCGCAGACTTCCCGCAGACAGCCGCGCAACCAGCGATGGGCCAGATCGGCATCCATCCTCGGATGCCAGAGCATCGATACACTGAAGTCCGGCGCGTCGAGCGGCAGGACGAAGCTGTGCATATCCAATCGCAGCTTCGCGGTATGCCGTTCCGGCACACTGGCAATCAGATCACTGGAACGGGCCAACGCCAGCGCGGTGGAGAAGCCCGCGACAATCGCCAGCACTTCCCTTTCCAGCCCTAGCCGTTTGAGCCCATCGTCGATCGGTCCCTTGTCGAGCCCGCGACGTGACACGCTGATATGCCGGCCCGCCGCATAGCGAGCCGGGGTCATTTCACCTTCGCTCAACGGATGCCCGGCGCGCACCACACCAACAAAACGGTCGCGGAACAGCGCCTGGGTAAACAGCTCCGGGCTCGCCGCCTTGCCCACCACACCGGTTTCCAGATCCACCGTGCCGTCGCGCAGTGGTGTGCTGTCCTTGTCCGGTTTCTGCACGAAGCGCAGGCGCACACCCGGCGCCTGCTGGCTGACACGGGCGATCAACGCCGCGCCGAAATTTTCCACGAAGCCTTCGCTGGTGCGCAGGGTAAAGGTCCGGACCAACTGCCCGAGATCAAGCTGCTCGACAGGCCGTAACATGGCCTGCGCCTCCTCCACCAGGCGCCCGACCCGCTCGCGTAACTCCAGAGCCCGGGGTGTCGGCACCAGGCCACGTCCGGCCCGGACCAGCAGCGGGTCACCGGTGGTTTCCCGCAGGCGCGCCAACGCCCGGCTCATCGCCGACGGACTCAGGCGCAAACGCTCGGCCGCTCGCGCCACGCTACCCTCGGCCAGCAGCACATCGAGGGTCAGCAACAGATTCAGGTCAGGTGTCGACATCGGCAGCCCCGGCTTCAGGTGATTCATGGATAGCGTCAGACGCATGAATAACCTGCAACCCATGCGCCTTCCGCCATAGTAGGGGCCGGTGTAGATTTCCGGTAGCTGCGTATCGGCAGCGCCGGGAAAAGAGGACAGGATGAAAACCACCACCGCACGACATCAAGCCGCCATCGACCGTAGCGGATATGCGCCATCAGTGCGCTGGGCCCTGGGCAGCCTGGCCCTGTCCATGCTGCTGTCGTCCCTCGGCACCAGCATCGCCAATGTCGGCCTGCCGACCCTGGCCCAGGTGTTCGATGCGTCTTTCCAGCAGGTCCAGTGGGTCGTCCTCGCCTATCTGCTGGCCATCACCACGCTGATCGTCAGTGCCGGGGGCCTGGGCGACCTGCTGGGCCGGCGCCGCCTGCTGCTATCCGGCATTGCCCTGTTCACGGCAGCCTCGGCGTTGTGCGGCCTGGCACCGACACTCGGCTGGCTGATCGGCGCCCGGGCGCTGCAAGGGCTTGGCGCAGCGATCATGATGGCGTTGACCCTGGCCTTTGTCGGCCAGACCGTGCCCAAGGCCCGGATCGGCAGCGCCATGGGCCTGCTCGGCACCACCTCGGCCATAGGTACCGCGCTGGGTCCGTCGCTGGGCGGTGTCCTGATCGCCGGGTTTGGTTGGCAGGCGATCTTCCTGATTTGCCTGCCGCTGGGGCTGCTGACCTGGCTGCTTGCCTATCGCCACCTGCCCACCGACCCGCCTGCAGAGCAGGTCCGGCGCCCGCGCTTCGATCTGCTCGGCACGCTGCTGCTCGCACTGACCCTCGGTGCCTACGCGATGGCCATGACCCTGGGCCGCGGCCATTTCGGTCCGCTCAATATCGCCCTGCTGGTGGCGGCGCTCGTGGGTGTCGGACTGTTCGGATGGGTTGAAACGAAGGTCGCCTCGCCACTGATCCGACCGGCGATGTTCCGTGACCGCTTGCTGAGCGCCAGCCTGGTCATGAGCACGCTGGTCACCACGGTACTGATGGCGACCCTGGTGGTCGGACCGTTCTACCTGGCCCGCGCACTCGCCCTGGAACCAGCCAAGGTCGGCCTGGTGCTGGCGATCGGGCCCGCCGTCGCGGCACTGACCGGCGTCCCCGCCGGACGTATCGCCGACCGCTTCGGCGCACCCGCGATGACCCTCGTCGGTTTGCTGGCCATCGCCCTCGGCTGCCTGGCGTTATCGCTGCTGCCGCGAACCCTGGGTATCGCCGGCTACATCGTGCCCATGGTGATCCTCACCCTGGGCTACGCCGTGTTCCAGACGGCCAACAATACCGCCGTCATGAGCGAAATCCCGGCGGACCGGCGGGGCGTGATTTCCGGCCTGCTCAACCTGTCGCGCAATCTCGGCCTGATCACCGGCGCCGCAGCCTTGGGCGCGGTATTTGTATTCGCCACGACCAGCAGCGATATCATCACGGCGGATCCCGAGGCGGTGGCAGCCGGCATGCACATTACCTTTGCCGTGGCCCTGGGACTGATCGTCGTTGCACTGGGGCTTGCCCTGGGAAACCGCGCCAGGAGCAGATGACCATGGACGTCACGTATGCGGTGGCCGGTAAGCTCGACTGCGAGCTGTGCATTCCGGTGCGAGCGTTGTGATTAGCCGGGTGGTCGCGTCAATACAAAGCAACGGAGTAACCTCTGTACACTCCGTTACACACTGCCAGAGACTCTTTGCTCAAACGGCACCGTGTGCCGCCAAATTGCGGTACTGCCCTTTGAAATACAGCAACGGCTGCGCCGCGTCGGCTTTATGCAGGTTTAACGCTTTCACTTCACCAATCACGATCACATGATCACCCGCAACATATTCAGCGTGAATTTCACAATCCAGCCAATGCAGACTGTCGGCAATAACCGGATTGCCCAGCGGTGATTGCTGCCATTCGATTCCCTGCCATTTATCCGTGCCCCGGCGAGCGAACTGGTTGGAAATCCTGACCTGTTCACCGGATAGAATATTGACTGCGAATCGACCCGCCTCGCGAATTTTCGGATAGCTGGCCGAACTGCACATGACGCTGAACGACACCAGCGGCGGGTTCATCGACACGCTATAGAACGACTGACACGTAAAGCCAATCGGTTCGTCACCAGTGCGCGATGTAATCACCGTAATACCGGAAGCGTAGTGTCCGAGCGCCTCACGAAAGCTCACGGGCTCAATGGCAGTAACTGTCTCAGTGGCAGGGAGTGACATGCTAAATCCTAGTTCGACAGCTCTTTGCGGATGATCTCTGCACCGGCGCTCAACGCATTCAACTTGCCCCTTGCTACCTGGCGAGGCAATGGCGCCATGCCGCAGTTGGTGCATGGATAGAGCTTGTCGGCATCGACGAACTGAAGTGCCTTGCGCAGGGTATTGGCCACTTCCTCAGGCGTCTCAATGGTATGGTTTGCCACGTCGATGGCACCGACCATCACTTTCTTGCCGCGAATGAGTTCGATCAGATCCATTGGAACGTGGGAGTTATGGCACTCCAGCGAGACGATATCGATGCTTGATTTCTGCAACTTGGGGAACGCCTCTTCATACTGGCGCCATTCTGAACCCAAGGTCTTTTTCCAGTCGGTGTTGGCCTTGATGCCGTAGCCGTAACAGATATGCACCGCCGTTTCGCATTTGAGTCCTTCGATGGCCCGTTCCAGGGTGGCAACGCCCCACTCGTTCACCTCATCGAAGAACACATTGAATGCAGGTTCATCGAATTGAATGATGTCGACGCCAGCAGCTTCGAGTTCCCTGGCCTCCTGGTTGAGGATCTTGGCGAACTCCCAAGCCAGCTTTTCACGACTCTTGTAGTGGGCATCAAAGAGCGTGTCGATCATGGTCATGGGGCCTGGCAGAGCCCATTTGATCGGTTGCCCGGTTTGTTGACGCAGGAACTTCGCGTCTTCTACAAAAACTGGCTTCTTGCGGGCAACAGCCCCCACCACCGTGGGTACGCTGGCATCGTAGCGATCACGAATCCTGACGGTTTCGCGCTTTTCGAAATCGACCCCTTCGAGGTGCTCGATAAATGTGGTCACAAAGTGCTGACGCGTCTGTTCGCCGTCACTGACGATATCGATGCCAGCGTGCTGCTGCTCTTGCAGCGCCAGGCGCAATGCATCCTGTTTGCCCTCGATCAACCCTTCATCCTGCAATTTCCAGGGCGACCAGAGGGTTTCAGGCTGTGCTAGCCAGGAAGGTTTAGGCAAGCTGCCAGCAGTTGAAGTCGGTAACAGTTTTTTCATAGCCGATTAAAACCTTGTATTTTCAATGACTCAAAGAGCGTAACTGGCAGACCATTGCTCAAGAATGATCTGATAAGGCTTGATGAAGTGCTCTCCAGCAAACTTCCCTTGCTCAACAGCCAGACGACTGCGCTCATCTCGGTCGTACACGATTCGAGTCAACGAGTAGTCCTGGTGTTTCAAGCTGGGCTGATAGACTTTCCCTGCCGCGGAATTCGCGTTGTAAATCTCGGGGCGATAGATCTTCTGGAAAGTGTCCATCGTGCTGATCGTACCGATCAGCTCAAGATTGCTGTAATCATCGAGCAAATCGCCGGAGAAATAGAAAGCCAACGGCGCTGCACTGTTCGGCGGCATGAAATAGCGGACCTTCAAGCCCATCTTTTTGAAATATTCATCCGTCAGGGAATATTCATCCTGCTGATATTCAACACCCAGTACAGGATGCTGGTTCTCGGTGCGCTGGTAAGTTCTGCTGCTCGAAACGCTCAGGCAGATGACAGGTGGCTTTTTGAAGTGCTCTCTGTAGGCGTCCGAGTTGACGAAGCATTTGAACAGCTTGCCGTGCAGGTCGCCGAAACCGTCTGGCGTACTGAACCCGGTCTGATTCTTGTTGTGCTCCAGCAACACGACACTGAAATCGTAATCCCGCACATAGGAGGAGAAGTTGTTTCCAACAATGCCCTCGATGCGCTCGTTGGTTTTCCTGTCAACGATGGTGGTTTTCAACACCTCGATCAACGGGATGGCATTACCACTGAGATGCGCATCGATAGTCATTTCAGCGGAAATGATTTCCAGCTCGACCGTGTAACGATCACCTTCAGGATTGTCCCAATGCGCCAGAGTGTTGAAGCGGTTGTCGATCATCTTCAGGGTGTTACGCAAATTCTCCTGACGACTCTCTCCTCGCGCCAGATTGGCAAAGTTGGTGGTAATCCGCGTCTTGTCCGACGGACAATAGTTCTCATCGAAACAAATGCTCTTGATAGCAAATGTGAATTCGTTTTTCATCGTGACCCGCACCTGTATTTCGACAAAGCTGAACTGGCGTCTTGCTTCTTTCAGCTTTGATCAACTTTCTGTTCCTTCACTCGGCAGCCTGTAGATCGACCACTGTGAAGAGCTGCGCGCATTTTAAGCAGGGAGGCTGTATGAACAAAAACGAATTGATTTCAAAAAAACATTAGTCGCGCTCATGATGGCGGATCTGCTTGACCGCTTCGATCACGAGCGACGCCACCACTCTTGCGCCAGTTGTAATCCCAATCAGTGACGCCGGGGTATTTCCGTGCGCTGCGGATACCGCTATCGGTGATCTGTTTCATGTCTTTCCAACGAGAAATCCCCAGCGAACTGCTGATGACGCTGAAGCCATGTTCGAGGGCGTACAGGGCCGTACGCTCGAAACGCATCTCAAAGCACAGGGTGCAACGCACGCAGCACTCAGGCTCCATGCCTTTCGCTGGACCCATTGTCGTCAATTGATCTATGGTGAGACAAACTAATCCTAATACCTCTCAACTCAAATTTTATTCATAATCATGATCGATATTCGTCATCTTAAAACCGTTCAAGCCATGCGTGACACCAGCAGCCTGGTTGAAACGGCTGAGCGCCTGAATCTTACTCAGTCAGCCATTTCCCATCAGATGAAGGAGTTGGAAGAGCGGATGGGAATGACATTGTTCACGCGCAAATCAAAGCCGATGCGCTTTACCTGCGCGGGCCTGAGATTGCTGAGACTGGCTGACGAAGTCCTGCCATTGCTGAGGGAAGCCGAACGCGATTTCAGCCGGCTAGCGGGGGGCTCAGCTGGACGTTTGCACATGGCTATTGAGTGCCACAGCTGCTTTCAGTGGTTAATGCCAGCCATCGACGCCTTCAGGACCTCATGGCCCGAGGTAGAGATGGATCTGGCATCAGGGTTTTCTTTCGCACCACTACCTGCACTGGCTCGTGGGGATCTGGATCTGGTCGTAACATCCGATCCAATCAACCTGAACGGCATTACCTACGTGCCGCTGTTTGCCTATGAAGCATTACTGGCAGTAGATAATCACCATCCACTGGTTGGAAAAAACGTCATTCTGCCAATCGACTTGAAACCCTTCACGCTGATCACCTACCCCATCGAACGGGACCGCCTGGATATCTTCACACGCTTCCTCGATCCAGCCGATGTCGAGCCACTCAACGTTCGAACGTCAGAGATGACCGTGATGATGATGCAATTAGTGGCATCAGGTAGGGGCGTTTGCTGCTTGCCGAACTGGGCGCTATACGAATACACGTCTCGTGGTTATGTCACAGCGCGGCGCCTGGGCGACAGCGGATTGTTTCCGACTCTGTTCGCTGCGGTGCGTTCAGACATGCTGGCAACGCCATACATGCAAGACTTTTTACTGACGGCGAAAGATACTTCTTTCTCGACGCTGGAAGGCATCAGCGCGGTTCGTTAATAGCACTCCCCGTTCAGACCTGTCGCTCTAGATACAGCGTCCGTGAGTGTCTGCTTGGGGTTGTGGATTCAACCGGTCGACGCAACAGATTGGCCCCTGCCCAGTGAGCGAAGCGGCAGCTCTCCACTGCGAGGCCAAACCCAATCAGAGCAAACCCGGCTAGGAACATCGAGGGCGCAAAGGCGGATGCTATTGCTCACCGCATCTTCAGGAGTTTTCGTTCGGTGACTGACTTAAGCAGCAGCCATGCCTATGCAAAACGATTCGACGCCGTGCTCGCCTACATCGATACGTACCTCGAAGGCGATCTGTCGGTGAATGCATTGAGCCGGATCGCCAACTTCTCGGCGTTCCATTTTCATCGACAGTTCACGGCGTATGTCGGCGTTCCGGTTGCACAGTATGTGCAGTTGATGAGGCTTCGGCGCGCCGCGCACCAATTGGTTGGCTCACCTGATCAGTCCGTTCTGGAGACAGCACTCAGTGCTGGCTTCGAAAGCCCCGAGGCCTTTTCAAGGGCGTTCAAGCGAGCCTTCGGCATGGCGCCGAGTGCGTTCGCAAAGGCACCGAACTGGCAGCTCTGGAGTGCGGTATTCGTTGTCCCTCACTTTTCCAGGAGTATCACCATGCAGATACGTATCGTGGAGTTCGCCGAAACCCGCGTGGCAGCGCTTGAACATCACGGGGCTCCCGGCCTCGTCAGTGAAAGCGTCAATCTTTTCCGTCAATGGCGCATGCGGAGCGGCCAGTCGCCGGTGGCCCTGAGCCGCTCCTTTGGCATCCCCTACGACAATCCCGATACCACGCCCGCGGAGGACTTTCGGTTCGCGATTTGCGGCGAGATAAAGGAGGCCGTACTGCCCAATGAACTCGGTGTGCATGAACGGATCATCCCCGCAGGGCGCTGTGCCGTGATTCGCCATACGGGTTCACCTGACTACATCGGAGAAACCATCTACCCGCTTTACCGCGACTGGCTTCCCTCCAGTAAAGAAGAGCTTCGGGATCATCCGTTGTTCTTCCATTACCTGAGCGTCTTTCCCGAAACGCCGCAGGATCAATGGCAAACGGATATTTACGTTCCGTTGAAATAGGCGAGGCTGACTTCCGACCCGGCTTGCCGCTCGATCGGTGACACGCATTGACCGGGCGGCAGCTTTCGGCCAGAAGCGGTCATCAGATCACTACGCGATCAGGGTTGAGCTAGAACGCTACAATCTTCATCGAGAAGCTGCTTTCGCGTTCATTAAATCAATGAACGCATATTCTAATGTCCAATGTGCCTGAGGCCCGCTAACTCCCGTGGTTTCAAGCCATGACTTTTTATCCTCCTCGTCTAACTCAAAGCCTTCGGGTAAAAATTGAGCCAACACCTCACCGTCACGTGTAATATGATAGGCGTAAGAACTCTGATCATTGACCTGCGCAAATCTAACCTCTTGAACAACCCTCCCACTTCTTGAATGATAGAATATGTTAAGCGCTCTGGACTTCGAAAAATGGGGAGTATCAAGTAGCTGAAAGCCCGTCACTGAAAACTCATCAATAACAAAAGAGTGTTCCGCGGTCACACCCTGCCTCAGAGCATCAATGTCAACAATTCGAACTTTCAAATTAAATAATGGAAACTCTCCACAATGCCTTAAAACAAAACTTGCACCCTTTTGTTCATGTTTCCCATTCGGCATTAGGTAACAGAAGCTATCGCCTCCATTTATATGGCCGACCATCGTTCTGACATTACGCTCCAGGCTATCTGTGAGTTTTTCCAGACGGTGTTCAACATTGTTAAAGCTACTCTCTACACCAGCCTGCTTTCTAACTCTAAAAACTTGCCCCACGATCCAACTGATCAAAAAAAGGTGGGTCCAAAAATAGATACTATTTTCTTAACATCTGCACCTCCGCCCCACGTAGAATAGGCGGTCCACGCCGAAGAAATCAAAAATGGTATCCAGAACTCCCTCAGTAACTGACGAAATATTTTCACATTTCCCTCGTGCTTTTATAAAATTCGAAATATACAGGTCACGCCCTTCCAGCGTAAATAGTCTCTAGCCAAATTGCCTACACGCAGCGAATGCCGTCGCCGGCCAATGTCGCCATTCAGAGGTGCCATTCGGAACCAAAAGCGTCAAGAGATTTGTTTGACTGTATCACTATGCTCTTACTGCGCCAATATAAGTTTTTTGGAAGTCATTGACTTCGACTCCCTCAAGGCTTGGAAGGATATACAGCATATCGAAGTTGAGGAGATACAATCTTTGGCGTTTTCGAATGTCCGCAATGGGTCGTTTGTGGCCCTCGCGAGAGGCAGCGATCGGCCATAAGCAGTCAGTCGGATATGTCCACGAAACCATGGGCGATTCATAAAAATCTTGAGCGTCATCAAGATCGCCGAAGCACTAGATATAAAGCCTTCAGCCCTACTAGAAATAGCAGGGCTATAGGTCTCACAAGTTTCTCTTAGATACTAATCAATTATATAAACGAAATGGCAGGTCTTCGGCGACGGCTTGCCCAGGAGTGCAGAGCCACTGCCACACTTGTTGTTGTGTAAGGCTTCCCTCGCACAATCGCAATAGAGCCTCACCCAAATCCCCGCTTTCAACTACGCTTAACCGGCCACAGGATGTAATTTGTTGTGGCACACTCGGATCTACTCCGGGATGGCAAAGAGTCACGCAAAAACAATCTCTAAAGCCATGAATTTCGGAAGCTGCTAAAACCTCTACCGCTTTATTGTAGTCGACAAGTTTATCTCCCTCTTTCGATTTTAGCTCGACCACAAACGTAGGCGAATCGAAGAATCTGACTAGATAGTCGGGCGCGCCAGTTTTTGTCTTGTCATCTAATTTTTCAAACGCTACGCCTAGCTGAGCAAGCACCTGTTCAAACGCCACTTCAAACGCATCACCTTTTGCCTCATAATAGTTCTCAATTAGAACCTTACTATCGCATCTGCTAGCTCGTTTTAGATGCCTAACAGACATTCGCTTTCGCTGGTCAACTTTCCAATCTCGACAAGCGTCTCGTACCCAATTTGCTTTAGCTTGCGCATTAGGCTTAGATTTTACAAAAGCTAAAATTCTTGCTGAGTTCGCCTCAGGGCTGCCAAGCATAAGCAATTGCGGCGTTGTGACTCCATGCTGCTTCAAGAGCAAAATTTCATGCCTATACAGCTTTAAAGCACTACCCGCCGCAGATACACCTGTCATCCAGAGAATGTCGTCCGGCAATCCCTCTTGGACTCTGAATGCTAATCTTCGAATGTAGCGCGTTAGCTTGGATATCGAGCGCAGCAAAGTATCATCCACTCTTAACTGTGGCGGACGTAGAACTGGCGGCACACGCTTATCGGCGGCGGACATAGCTATTCCAGCTAAGCCCTGTAGGACCCAGGATAGGTTTCTGTTCATTTCTTTGACAGCGCCAGCACTCAGAGATTTAACTTCACGCTCAATTGCCCTAATCTCAACACCGCTAGTCCACTTCTGGCACAACCATGCCGCATTAGTAGGTACTGGGTCAACTTGCCAAATTGATTCCATTAGGTCATCTGCGAGGTGCTCCGCATCATAAATGGGATCTTTCAACTGATAAGGCAGGAACCGAGTAGGTTTAACTCCATTTCTCGGACGAAACTCAGGGCTGGATAAGCATGCGGAAAAGATAAGCATCTCTAGCCTGGATTTGAGATCCGCCGATTCAAGATGCCCAATGAGTTCTGCCAAATAAAGTGACTTCCTAGACAGAAAGTTGATTAAAAACACCCCAGTTTCAGGTAGCAAACCACTGAACCCGACCGCTCGCCCCACTGGCGTGGGGCTCAGGTCCCCACCAGATGTTTCAACGACGAAGCCAGCATCAATCAACCCGGCCAGAGCAACACCGACTTTACTCGGCCACGTCTTAAATGCAGTTAAGTTGTTATCTTCTTCTCTTAACGCACTGAACGTTGTACAAACAAGCTCTTCAAGTTCGGTTCTGTTGTTGCACAACCCTGAAGATATCAGTTGCAGTGAAAGCTGACCAAACCTAGCAGGCACAATTCGTGCTTTGATTTCAGGAAGCTGCTCAATTGATAGATAACTTGTAGCTAATGCGCGTTGCGGCCCGGTACTAAAATATATTACACGCCCTTCTGCATGTTCAAACCCCATGCGCCCGACCCGCCCGGACATGTTGTGGAACTCTGCGCTATCTATTGCGACATACTGCCTTTGCTGGCCGTCCCAACGCTCCCAATTAGCAAATACTGCTGCCCCTAGAGGGAAATTCACACCTGCTGCTAAAGTACTTGTAGCAAATACAACATCCAGCTTATTTTCTGACAAGTAACGCTCCACTACTCCTCGCTCCTCGTCAGTCAAGTCCGCGTTATGACTCGCTACTCGGAGATCCAGTATTTTCGCCAGCATAGTGTTAGCTGAAGTTTCGGGCAAGGTATCAAACTCTAACGACAACTGTCCTTGCTTACCCTTGTGGTACGAAGCTACAAAAGCCTCAGCAAGATCATAAGTATCTTGCTTTTTCATGCAAAAAACTATTATTGGAAGCGGTGGATTATCTTGCTTAAGTAAATAGGTTAAAGCTGAAATCGTTTCCGCTTTAACTCCAGCAGGCAGTCGCTTGTCCGATTCCATCACATCAGGCTTCGCACTGCTTACTGAATAAACCTGATCGCCAATCCAACATTCATACCGTAAATGTTTCTCGCGCTTTTGCTCGAAAATAAGCTGAACCCGCAGCCAGTTCGCTAAGTCCTGGGCGTCCTTGCTTTTTAGCACTGCTGACAATCCTACAAACTGCTTCCAACCCGCGTTCCGCATAAGTGTTAAAAGGACTTCAACATTTTGCCCGCGGTTTTCGTCTCCCATCAGCTGAATTTCATCGCATACGACAATCGTATTTTGCATGCTTTTCGGCACCCCAGATGCCGACAGTAGCGCTAAATATTTTTCATATGTAGCAATTACCAGGGGAGCACTAAGAGGTGCCGCAGAATACTGCCCCGTGGCATCTTCGACGTAGTCCCCCGTGGCAATAACCATGGAAGCACCATCGCTCTCCAAATATCTGTCCAACAACAACGTTTTGAAGTCTTCAAATTTCTGCTTGGCCAGTGCGCGATGGGTCACCAAATAAACTGTTTTATTCCCTGCGAGCAGTCCTTCAGCAATAGCCCAGAGCCCAATTTGAGTCTTTCCCGTGGAGGTAGGGGAAACCACCAGCATGCTTTGTCCATGCGCCACGCCAGACTCCAATGCGAGGTACTGAACATCAGTGAGGGAAATCGCCCCCTCGGATCGGTAGACCAACCCATCTGCCACAGATGCGGACAGACCGTGTTCTACTGGAAAGGTATCCCTCATGCCTAGCAACTCCTGTCATGCGTTTGGGTGCAAGCGCCCAGAGCAATCTGCGCGCCGAGTGTCCGGATCCGGCAGAAGCATACGTAGCATTAAATGGCCATATTGGCCATCCTACCAAGCGTCAAAGTGGCAATCTGGGAAAAGCAGAGCGGGAAAAAGCATAGCCATATAACCTGCAACTACATGATTTTTAATAGAATTACACTTGCATCATGTGGTGGATTCGTTTTTCCCGGCTCCCCTTTGAATCGCTCCTAGATTCTCAGAGACCGAATGACTGGTTCTGGCCGCTAGCGGTCGCTTGCCGTTGTCCGCCTTTGGCCGATAACAGCCATCCAGCAGTTGAGTCGTCAAGCCTATCACCGCCCCCCGAAAGCAAGCCCAATGCCCCCTTCACAACTGATCAAACTGCCCCAGTCCGCGTCGCTACAACTCAAGGAACACACAAGCAATTGTCGGATACCACCCAGCAGGAAATGGCGCCAGGCAGCCGTAGCTGCTACACCTTGGGACTGACTTGACCGCCATCAGGAGCGTGCGCCATGCCCAAGAGCTTTACGCAAATGGTCGAAAGCAGCGCAGGAGCGCTGTTGTTCACGTCTTCCCAGGACACCATTGCCACGTTTCTCGGTGGTCCCATGATGAACTATGAAGGCGTGTGCGCGGCGCTGGTGATGATGTGGTTTGCCCAGAACACGGCCAAGACCGATCCTGCGAAAGGCATCGTCAACAAGGCCAAGGCCTTGAACCTACAGAACAAGATGGAAGCCGGCTGGGCAGGTCTGGCAACCGTCGAAACACAGGCGAAAGTGACTGTCGGCCAGCATTTCTGGTATCGCTCGACAACAAAGCACGAGTACACATCAAAAAAATACGGTGCCGACCTGAAATTGCAATTCGATCCGCTGAACAAGCGCGAGAGCATGAGTATTTTTGTGATCTATTTTCCGTCGGGGGCGGCACATGCCATCGGCGTATGGCGTTTCCCTACTGGCGCCATGGCTCTGTACGACCCGAATGAAGGCGCCTGTGCCATCGGCAAGGACAATTTCCGCGAGTTCCTGAATACCTTCCTGACCGAGCTTTACGACACCACCAATGGTTATGCGATCTGCGCGTTCTACAGCGATCCCAAGCCATGACCGGATGACACAGACAGGCGAACATACCCCTCATGTCTCTGCGATGTGACGCAGAGCGTCACGGGCTGCATTACCACGCAGAGCGTGGGAACGATCGAAACGATCAAGCTGAGGGGGCAGAGGTAAACCGTTGAGCACCCGCCCCGCCGATGGCCCTGTGACCTTGCACTGCAACCAAACGAGCAGCCGCCCTGGAATATCGACACTGAACCGTACACCTGAGCAGCAAGTTTCAGGTACAGATGGGGAAAGCCTGCGACGCACTGGTATCCGGCCAGGACTTGACGTTATTGTCGGTTTTTCCGACTTTCGATCTGGAGCCTGCCATGGACCTGTCGACCCTGATCCTGTTTATCCCGGCGTGCTTCGCCCTGAACATGGCCCCCGGCCCGAACAATCTGTTGTCGGTCAGCAACTCGACCCGTTATGGCTTTCGCACTTCATGCCTGGCCGGCCTCGGGCGCTTGCTGGCCTTCGGGGGAATGATCGCCCTGGCCTCGGCGGGCCTGGCGGTGGTGCTGCAGACTTCCGAGCTGCTGTTCTACGGCATCAAGATCCTCGGCGCGGCCTACCTGATCTACCTCGCCATCCAGCTCTGGCGCGCCAACCCTGAGGCCGAAGCCAAGGCGGCTGGCGCACCGGCCAGCCTGCCCGCCCTCGCCCGCCAGGAATTTCTGGTCGCGGCGGGAAATCCGAAAGCCATCCTGATCTTCACCGCCTTCCTGCCGCAGTTCGTCGACCCGACCCAGAGTGTCTCGTCGCAATTCGCGGTACTGGGCGCCTTGTTCCTGGCGCTGGAATGGATCGCCATCAGCGCCTACGCCTATATGGGCGTGCATATGCGCCGCTGGTTCGCCGAGCCCAAGGGCAAGCGCCTGTTCAATCGCGGTTGCGCGGTGCTGTTGTCGGGGGCGGCTTCGGTGCTGCTGATGGCGCGGCGGGCCTGAGCCTCGCCACACCATCAGGTCCAAGGCAAGCGTGGGCCAGGAGTGCTCGATCAGTTGCCGGATGGCGCAAACACACGCAGGCGATGGCCATCGGGATCGAGAGCGACAAAGGTATAACCGAAGTCCATCTCTGTCGGTGTTTGCAGAACACCCAGCCCACGAGCAACCCAGGTTTGAAAGGTCGAATCGACGATAGCGTTGTCCTCGACGGAGAACGCGACTTCCCCCGCGACACCCACCTCGGCCACCCGAGGTTCCACCGTATGCCGGGACCAGAGCCCCAACATAAACCCCGAGTCCAGTGCGAACAAGGCGAAGGTCGGCGATTGCTCCACCGGTGCACGCCCCAGCAACTCGGCATAAAAACGCGCGCTGGTTTCCGGGCTATCGACATACAGGATAATGAAGTTTGGCTTGATCATTGAAGTGGCTCTGAACGGTGGAGTAAGAAGTAAACTGTCAGCGCGATGTCTGCCAGTGCCTCCATCCTACGTATGCCACTACCAATTTCTGTCAGCAGTGATCAGCTACTGCGGAGCAATCCCCTCCTGGAGCCGCCAGGCCTTCAACAGTGCCTGGCGCCGGCGGGGATACCGCTCCTCGGCAACCGTGAAAGCGACAATCCGGTCGGTGCGAAAATGCCGAAAACCGCCCCGCAGCTCACACCAGGCCACCATCACCCGGGCTTCATCGAAGTACCCCAGGGCAAACGGCCAGACCGTCCGGGCAGATTCCTCGCCCTTCAGGTCCTTGTAGACCACCAGGGTTTTCAGCTCGGCCCGGATCGCCTTGCGAATCAGGGGCTGGACGATGTCCGTCGACAACAGCGAAGCACTCGGCCCCACCAGCAGGGCGGACGCATCGAGCTCGTCCCTCAGGCCCGCCGGCAGCACCGCTGAAATCTTGTCCAGGGCATTGCGTGCCGCGTGACCCAGATGCTCGTCGGCACGTCCCGCCACCCAGCGCGCGCCCAGCACCAGGGCCTCGATCTCATCTTCGGAGAACATCAACGGCGGCAGCATGAATCCGGGGCGAAGCACATAGCCCAGCCCCGCGGCGCCCTCGATGGTCGCGCCCTGCTCCTTCAAGGTGCCGATATCCCTGTAGAGCGTGCGCAGGTTGATGCCCAGCTCACTGGCCAGCGCCGCCCCGGCGACAGGAAAACGGTGACGACGCAGGATCTGCAGCAAGGCCAGGAGACGTTGGGAGCGGGACATGGGGAAACGTTCGGGAAGGTAATGCCCGGCAGGATTCCACATCAGGGGGACCACCGCAATCGCCAGCGCGGCTCTCAACCCGCCAGGGCCACGGCATCCGCTCCCGCCGCAAAACGCAGCTGGCCGGTGGAATCCGTCGCGGCGCGCCATACCGCTTCGGCCACGTCCAGCTCGGTGGTCCGCGCCGACGACTGGGCGAGGGAGGCAAAGACGGCCTGGGCGAACGGCGCATAAGCCGGGGGGATCAGCCCGTCCATGCGCGCGCTGCCATTGCTGGTGAAACGGGTGGTCGGCGCATAGCCCGGCTCGACCAGCTTCACCGCGACATCGAATGCCTCCAGTTCATGGGCCAGCGACGCGGTGAACCCTTCGATCGCCATCTTGCTGGCGGTATACACGGCCACCAGCGGCATCGGCGCCAGCGTCGCGCTGGAGGTCACATTGACGATCACTCCGCAACGGCGGCCACGCATGTGCGGCAGCACCGCCTGGGTCATCGCCATCACGCCAAAGGTGTTGGTCTCGAACACTTCCCGCGTCGTCGCCATCGGCGTCACCTCGAAAGCACCGAACAGGCCGATGCCGGCATTGTTGACCAGGACATCGAGGGGCCCGCTCGCCTCAAGCACGGCGCCAATGCTCTCGGGCTGCGTGACGTCGAGCGCCAGGACCCGCAGGCGCTCCGAAACGGGCAGCAGGTCCTCGCGCGGCGTGCGCATGGTCGCGATCACGTTCCAGCCCTGGGCGTGGAAATAGCGCGCGGTTTCAAGGCCGTAGCCGGAGGAGCAGCCGGTGATAAGCACGGTTTTCATGAAAAGAGATCCGGGGTAGTTTCAAGAGTGGCAACGATAGCGACGAGAGACGGGACGCTCTACAATCGAAAGTCCTTATTTGTTTTGCAATCGTCCAAAAATGAACGATCCACTCTCCGAGATCATCACCCTGCTCCGCCCCCGCGCCGTCTTCTCCAAAGGCATCAGCGGGGCCGGGGTCTGGGGCGTGCGCTATTGCGCCTTCGGCCAGCCAGGGTTTTGTGTCGTCCTCGAAGGCAGTTGCCTGCTCGCGGTCGACCAGCAACCGGTCCTCACCCTCCAGCCAGGCGACTTCGTGCTCCTGCCGGCGACACCCGGCTTTACCCTGTCGGGTTTCGAACCGGTCACCCCCGAATGCTTGGACCCCAACGCGGCCGCAACCCCCACGGGCGAGGTTCGCCACGGCCGGCAGGACGGCGCCGCCGATGTGCGCCTGCTCGGTGGCTACTTCCTGTTCGACTCGCCTGATGCGGCCCTGCTGGTCTCGCTGCTGCCGGCGCAGATCCATGTGCGTGGTGTCGAACGCCTGTCGCTGCTGACCGGGCTGGTGGCCGAAGAGGCAAGTCAATGGCGCGCAGGCCGCGACCTGGTGCTGACGCATCTGGTGGAGATGCTGCTGATCGAAGCCCTGCGCTCGACCTCGGGCAAAGACTCGCCACCCGGCCTGCTGCGCGGGCTCGCGGACAGCCATATCGCCCTGGCGATGCGGCAGATGCATGGCGATCCCGCACGCGCCTGGACCATGGTGCAACTGGCGAAGGTGGCCGCCTTGTCACGCTCCGCGTTCTTTGAGCGTTTCACCCGCACCGTCGGCATGCCACCGATGGAATACCTGGTGGCCTGGCGCATGGCCATGGCGAAAAACCTGCTGAGTCGCGGTGATCTCGGCATGGCGCAAATCGCCGAACGGGTCGGCTACAGCTCGGCCAGTACCTTCAGCACCGCCTTCAGCCGGCATGTGGGCCTGCCGCCCGGGCGTTATCTACGTGAACAGCCTGCGCCTTCACGGGAATGATCGATGAATGGATGTGGAGCCGCTCGCAATCCGGCAACCCCATGACCGGCACCGACCAGCCCCCGAAGTCAAGTCAGTCGATGGTCATATCGCTTCTTCGGTTCAATACAGAGAGCATATCCAGCACTTGATAAAAGGGATCGGCACCCGTGCCCGCGCGGACGGATTTCACCCGGCGGATACCGGCGTCTCTTGAGAAATCCTACTGACCGGCCTGAACAATTGCGCCGGCAGGTCGATAAAGAAAACATAACAAGATTCCTCCCCGACCCAGGACTTCCCATGAAGTGGAAAATACGCAACAAGGTTCTGCTGCTGGCCGTCATTCCTGCCCTTTTGCTGGCCTTGATCATTCAGTTGCTGGCTTTTTCCGAGCAGCAGGCCATGGGCGAACGAAGCATCGAGGAGACGCGCCAGACCCTGCTCAAGACCCGTAAGGACGAGTTGGTGCACTACCTCGATCTGGCCTACAGCACCGTCAAGCCGCTCTATGACAGTGCCGACGCCATGACCCCCGCCACCCAGGAGGAAGCCAAGCGCCGGTTGCGCGAGTTGCACTACGGACAGGACGGTTATTTCTTCGGCTACAGCGACAAGGGCGACCGGATTTTCCTGGCCGGCAAGGACGAGGGGAAAAACTTCTGGGACCTGAAGGACAGCCACGGCACCTACCTGATCCGCGAACTGATCGGCGCCGCCAAACGAGGCGGCGATTTCGTCACCTATTACTATCCCAAGCCCGGCAATGACACTACCGCCTACCCCAAGCTGTCCTACAGCATCTACCTGGAGAAATGGAACTGGACCGTCGGCGCCGGCTTTTATGTCGATGGCCTTGACGCCCTGATCGCCGAACAGACGCAACACCAGCAGCAGACCATGGACGCACTGCGCTGGAAGCAATGGGGCATCATGCTGGTCTTGCTGATCGTGCTGAGCATCGTTGCCGCCTATGTCGCCCGCTCCATCGTCAAACCCCTCGGCTTGCTGACGCGTAGCCTGCAGGACCTGGCCAGCGAAGACGGCGACCTCACCCGCCAACTGCCGGTGGATGGCAATCAGGAAACCGCCGAACTGGCCGCTGCCTTCAACCAGTTCGCGGGCAAGATCCGCCATATGGTGCTCGACCTGGCCCGCTGCGCCCAGCAATTGCAGGAGCGCAACGAGCAGCTCAAGCAGAGCGCCCAGCATGCCTCCGACGCGTTGACACGCCAGACCCGCGATGCCGAGCAGGTCACCCACGCCATGGAGCAGATGGCCCTGGCCACCCATAACGTCGCGGAATCGGCACAGAGCGCCGCCCAGGCGACCCGCAATACCGATGAGCAGGCCCAGGCCATGCAGGCCAACGTGAACGACACCGTCAATGCCATCGGCGGCCTGGCGCGGGATATCGAGAAGGCCGCCCAGGATATCCAGACCCTGGGTAGCGACGTGGAATCCATCGGCTCCATCCTCGATGTGATCCGCGGCATTGCCGAGCAGACCAATCTCCTGGCCCTCAATGCCGCCATCGAAGCCGCCCGAGCGGGGGAACAGGGTCGTGGTTTCGCCGTGGTGGCCGACGAAGTCCGCTCGCTGGCCCAGCGTACCCAGCAAAGCACCCAGGAAATCCAGAGCAAGATCAGCCAGTTGCAACAGGGCGCACGGGCGGCGGTCAGCACCATGCAGAGCAGCCTCGGCGGCAGTGAAGTGGCGGTGACCAAGGTCAACGGCACCGGCCAGATCCTCGCCCAGGTGAGCAGCGCGGTGTCCGAGATCAACGGCATGAACAACCAGATCGCGACCGCCGCGGAAGAGCAGTCGAGTATCGGCGCGGAGGTGAATCAGAGCCTCTCGCAGATCAGCCAGCACATCAACGACACCCAAGCCATCACCACACGAAACAACGAGATGTGTGTCGAGCTGGATCAGTTGTCACGGGAGTTGGGGCTGCTGGTCAAGCGTTTCCGGGTCTGATAATCCTGGGCTTGCCCCGGATCCTGGCTACTCGTACACCGTCACGCAATTGCGCCCGGATTTCTTCGACGTGTACAGCGCCTGGTCCGCCCAGGCGATCAGGTCGGCGTGGGTGACCGACGGGCGACTCAGGTCGGCCACGCCCAGGCTGATGGTGAAGCGGATAGCCTGCCCTTCATGCAGCACTTCCAGCGCTTCGACCGCCTTGCGCAAGCGTTCGGCAAAAAAACGCGCACCGGCCTTGTCGGTGTCCGACAGCACCACGCCGAACTCTTCACCGCCATAACGCCCGGCCACGTCGCTGTCGCGGACATGCTCACGCACCAGTTGCGCGACCCGCTCGATCACCTTGTCGCCGGCCTGGTGCCCGTAGGTGTCGTTGACCCGCTTGAAGTGGTCGATATCGAACATCACCAGGCTGGTGGGATTGCCATGTCGCTGATGCCGGGCATGGGCGACTTTCAGGCTCTCTTCCCAGTGCCCGCGGTTGTACAGGCCGGTCAGGCGGTCGGTGCTCGACAGGGTCTGCAACTGCGCATTGGCGGCCTGGAGCTGGTGGCGGTTGGTCGCCACGTCGGTCACGTCGTAGATCACCAGGCAGATATGGCGGATCTCGCTGTCGGTGGAGCGCAGCGGCAACAACGTGGTGTTCTGGTACATGAAGTCTTCCTGGCCGGTGATCGGCTGGTAGCTCTTGAACCGCACCAGGTAAGGCCGCTGCTCCCAGATGGTGAACGCCGGGGTGCCCAGGGTCGCGACGCTTTCCACCTTGCGGCTGAACCACTCGCGGTCGACATCGGGAAACAGATCGAAGAACGACTGGTTGTTCGCGTCCTTGGGCTGCACCCCGGAGCGGTTCTCCATGAAGGTGTTCCAGACCTGCACGCAGTAGTCGCGATCGAGTACCACCACACCGACATCGATGCTCTGGACGATCGCCAGCAACCAGTGGAACTCGTTCAGATCGATGTGATCGTTCATGGCTCAGTTCATCAGGTAGGCGAGTTTATGGGTCAACCGCTCGATCGAATCTTCCGTGAACAGCAACAGCAGGTCGAAGTGTATATCGTGCCCTTCCAGGCTGTAGCTGATCTCCACCGCCAGAGTCTTTTTCCAGCGTTGCTGGTTGACCCGGATCAGGTCGTCGATGGCCGCGTGCTGCCCGAGGATCTGTGGATGGCCCTGGGAGAACACCACGTCGATCTGCTCGGCGATACTGCTCAGGCACGCGCCGATCAACACGCTCGACAGGTCCAGCAGCATCTCCAGGTCCGAATACTCGGGGCCCTGGCGTTTCATCAACTCGGCCATATCGGCGATTTCCGAGTCATGGAACATCAACAGCGCTTCACCGGCGATGCCGCTGCCGATAAAGCCCTGGCAGATGGCGGTGAGCTGCTGGCAACTGCCGGCGTCCATCAAGGCCATGTGCAGCTCGCCGACTTCGAGGATGTTCACATTGGGCACCGGCAACTGGACGAACACGCCCAGGACCTTGGCAATCAGCGCCGCCGCGCGGCCGATGGCGACGTTGACGGTTTCGCGAAAGGCATCGCGAAAGCTGATTTCCATACTGGGCGCCTGGCGCGGCGCGGCCAGGGACAGGCCCGGCGCGCCCAACAGGCCCAACTCGCCCAGGGTATGGCGCAGTTCGCTTTCATCGAACGGTTTCTTCAGGAAGGCCAGGGCGCCCAGTGCCCGCACCCGGCGCACCGCTTCCTCCTGGACGTCCCCGGAAATCACGATGACCTTGGCCGTCAGCCCTTCGGCGCGCATCGCCGCCAGCACCTGGTAGCCGTCCATTTCCGGCATGGTCAGGTCGAGCAACACCACCTGCCCCAACCCCCGGCGTATCGCCTCCAACCCCTGGCGCCCATCGCTCGCCTCGGTGATCGACACCGGCCAGTCCGCCGGCAGCGCACGCAGCACCTGCTTGCGCGCCATGCTCGAGTCGTCACAGACAAGTAGGGGAATCACTGACACAGACCGGTGCTCATCGTATTGGGTATCAGGGAAAAGATTAGTGGCATGATGCCATAACTTTCACAAAAGACGTGTATGGCCAAGGTTTTATTGAGAACTACGTCCGATAATCCGCCAGCCTATACGCAACCGGGCCTAAGGGTATGGCTTAGATCAACGCATAGCGCACCTATCGTGGGCCTGACGGGACAACCGACGCGCCGCCGGCTGCTTAACACTCTTTGACAGTTTCCCGACAAACCACTCAAAGACCGTCACCGCAACCGGCCCTAGGATGGGATTATTCTCATTCCTTCCGGGTGCCCCATGTTCCGCTCGCTCCGCACGCTTCCCCTGATCAGCTTCCTGTTGGGCAGCATGGGGTGCAACGGCCAGCCACCGGCACCGACACCGCCCCTGGAAAAGGGTGACTACAGCAGCATCATCCGTTACCTGCAGGCGCAGATCCCCGAGGAAATGGCCGAGCGCAAGGTCCCGGGGCTGTCCATTGCCCTGGTCGCCGGCCAGGAAACGATCTGGGCCCGAGGCTTCGGTTATGCCGACAAGGAAGACGGCGTGCGGGTCACCGATCATACGGCGTTTCGCGCCGGCTCCATTTCCAAGTTGCTGACCGCCACCGCCGCCCTGCAACTGGTCGAGCAACGGCGGCTGGCCCTGGATGCGCCGCTGCAGGACACGCTCAAGGAGTTCTACGTCCGCTCGCGCTTCCACGAACACCAGCAGGACGCGGACAAAGCCGTGACCCTGCGCCGCCTGCTCAGCCATCAGTCCGGCCTGCCCGGGGAATACCTGCGCGACCTGCGCACGCCGTCGGCCCTCGACCAGTTGCCACAACGGGTCTCGGGCCTCTGGCTGAGCAACCCGCCCGGCCGGCAAGTGGCCTACTCGAACCTGGGTTATGCCCTGGCGGGCGCCGCTATCGAACGCAGCAGCGGCGAAACCTTCGAGAACCAGCTGCAGAAAACCCTGCTCAAGCCGTTGGAAATGACCCAGTCGAGTTTTATCGGCGACGGCGACCGCCAACCGTTCCGGGCCCAGGGCTACCAGGGCGGCTCGCCACGCCCCGACACGGAGATCCGCGACCTCTCCGCCGGCGGCCTGTGGGCCAGTCCCCGTGATCTGAGCCACTACGTGCAGATGCTGTTCGCCGAGGGGACCTACAAGGGCCGGCGGATCCTGGAGGCGCAATCGGTGCAGGAAATGTTCCGCCAGCAGAACCGTGGCAACGCCCTGGACTTCGACTGCCAGATGGGGCTGGGCTGGTTCCTCGCGCCCTGCGGCGACGAGGTCGTCGCTCCCGGCGTGCGGACGTTCCAGCACAGCGGCGCCAGTGGCGATTTCGTCGCCCAGGTCAGCCTGCTGCCCGACCAGCAACTGGCGGTGATCGTCATGGCCAACTCCGACACCAGTGCCGAACTGGTCGCCTCCCTGACCACCCGTTCGCTGCGCATGATGCTCCAGGCCCATGCCGGGCAAAGCGCCTGCACCGAAGCCTGCGAAGAGAAATCGACGGTGGCCGCCGGCACGCGCACGATCCCCAGCGATATCGACCGGCAGCGAGTGGAGGGATTCTATGCCACGCCCTCCGGTGTCCTGCGGATTCGGCAAGAGCGCCAGCGGCTTTACGCCGACCTGGCCGGCAACCGCTTCGAGCTGCTGCGCGATGAACAGGGCTGGCTGCGCGCCGAGAAAAAACTGCTGGGCTTCTGGCCGGTGGACCTCGGTGAACTCGGCCGCCTGCAGATGGACGTCACCACGGTCCAGGGCCGGCAGATCCTCACCGCCCGCAGCCACGGGCAATTGATGCACCTCGGCGAGCGCATCGAGCCGGTGCCCCTGCCCAGGGGCTGGCTGAACACCGTGGGCGAGTACCAGGTGATCAATTCCGACGAGCCCGAGGCGGCCCTGAGCGGCGTGAGTATCCGTGTCGAAGATGGCTTCCTGCTGATGCGCGGGCGGATCAACGAGCAGGAACTGACGGAGTTCATCCTCACCCCCATCGACAACGCCCACGCGGTGCTCGCCGGCAACGGCCTGGGCCTGGGCGACACCGTCAGCCGCCAGGTGCTGGGTATCAGCGCCCTGGGCTACCGCTTCAAACGTGCTGCCGAATCCTCTCCCAGCCTGATTTTCTGATATCGGTGGCGCGATTGATGGGTCCGCTGGCCCCTACCTTCCGGACGCGCTCACCGTAGGAGCCGGCTTGCTGGCGATAGCGGCCGATCAGACGATGCAAGACTTACTGGCCTCATCGCCGGCAAGCCGGCTCCTACGGGGTTGCGATGTTGTCGAAGCGACCGTCAGCGAGCCTGTTCCACATGCATCCAGGTCAGGCGGAACGAGGCTCCACCCCACTGCGAATCCCGCACCTCGACGTGGCCGCCATGCCATTGCGAAACCCGCCGCACCAACGCCAGCCCGAGGCCGAAGCCGCCGGTGCGACGGTCGCGACTGGCATCCAGGCGCAGGAACGGCTCGAAGATCTTCAGCCGGCCCTCCGCCGGCACACCGGGGCCGTCGTCACAGACCAGCACCTGGTAATGGTCTTCATGACGCGTCAACGATACCTGCACCCGCCCTTCGGCATAACGAATGGCATTGCGCAGCAGGTTGATCACCGCCCGGGCCATGAAACGCGGCTCGATGCACACGCTCTCGACTTCGCAGGCGGCAATGGTCAGTTGCACGCCGGCGGCCTCCGCTTCCAGGGCCACGCTGCCCACCACGCTGTCGAGCCAGCTGTGGGCCTCGATGATCTCGCGGCGGTTCTCCCCGGCACCGTGTTCCAGGCTGGCGTAGGTCAGCAGTTCGGAAACCATGTCCTCCAGCTCGCCCAGGTCGGCGTGCATGTCGCTGATCAGTTCGCCACTGACCTGCGGATCGATATGCTGGCGCAGTTGGTCCAGCTCGAACGACAACCGCGCGATGGGCGTGCGCAGCTCATGGGACACCGCGTTGGTCAGCTCGCGCTGGTTGTCGATCAGGCCTTCGATACGCGCGGCCATCTGGTTGAAATGCTCGGCCAGTTCGTAGATGTTCGAACGCCGGGGCAGATGCAGCCGCGCGCTCAGGTCATTGTTGCCGAAACGCTGAGCTGCCAGGCGCAGCCGTTCCAGGTCGCGCCAGTGCGGACGCACCCAGAAGAACAGCACGATCCCCACCAGGAGGCCAAGCATCAGGTAGGCCGCGATGGTGTACGGCACGGTCATGCTCGGCTCGGGCGGCAGCTTGATACTCAGCAGTTGCGAGCCGTCGTCGATCCGCGTGATGTACTCGGTGAACTGCTCGCGGACCACCAGTTGGTTGCTGGCCAGCAGTTTCTTCTCGCGGTCGGTGAGATCCAGGGTATCGGTCTCCACCAGGCTCAGGCTCAACCCGTAATGCGGCTTCCATTCCAGCAATTGCTGCTCGCGCCCGGCCTTGTCGAGCGGTCGCAGGTCCTTGACCAGGGCATAGGCCTGGCCCCGCACCGACTCACGGTTGAGGGCCTCGGTCGGGCCGTTGAGCAACTCGGTGAACACGTAGTTGACCGTATAGATAGCGCCACCGAAGCCCAGCGCCAGGAAAATGTACAGACGCAGGAACAGGCGCAGCATCTACAACTCCCAGCCGAACGGATTGAACAGGTAGCCCTTACCCCAGATGGTCTTGATGCACACCGGTTCGCGGGGATTGTCATGCAACTTGTTGCGCAGTTTGCTGACATAGACATCGACGCTGCGGTTCAGGCCATCGAAGGCAATGCCCCGAATCCGGTTGAGAATGTCATCGCGGGAAAGGATTTCCCCGGCGGCATTGGCCAGCAGCCAGAGCAGTTCGAACTCCATGGTGGTCAGTTCGATCAGCTCGCCGGCCAGGCGTACTTCGCGGCAACTGCGGTCGATGCTCAGGCGGCCGAATTCGAGAGTGCCCCGCGCGCAGGCATCCGGTGTCTGGCGACGCTGCAAGGCACGCAGTCGGGCCAGCAGCACCGGGGGCTTGATCGGCTTGATCACATAATCGTCGGCACCGGATTCCAGGCCGAGGATATGGTCGAGGTCATCTTCCTTGGCCGTGAGGATCACGATCGGTGTGTCCGCGATGGCGCGGATATCGCGGCACACTTGCAGGCCGCTCTGCCCTGGCAGCATCAGGTCGAGCACCACGATCCGCGGCTTGAACTCCTGGAAAGCCGCCAATGCCACGTCGCCGCGATGTACCGTGCGCACGTCGAAACCGTGCTGGGACAGGAACTGCGCCACCAGGGCCGCAAGCTTGAGGTCATCTTCAACGAGCAATACTTTGCTCAATGCCGAACTTTCCATAAGTGACAATCTGCAGATATATAGAGTGCGCGCATTATAGACGCGCTAGGGTCGATAAACTCCAGTGTCAGCGCAAACAAATCGGCTATTAAAAAATACAACTATACAAACTTTTACATTCTTTAAAGTTTTTAACAGTTGGCACTCAATCCTTAATAACTTCCCACACTTTCCCTGATGCAACGAATATCCAGCGGCTGCATCGGCAAGTGCACGACCTGCACTTGCCGAAGGTGGGGGCAGCGATTACCGCGGCGCTACCAGCTCGGCACTCTGTCCGCTGGCCAGTAGCGCCTCTGCCACCGCCCCGCTCGCCTTCTGCCGCTCGACAAAGGACCTGACGAACGCCGCCGCGGCCTGATGGGCCACCGGTACGGCCACCGCCTGGCGGATCGTCATGAAGTCGTCTTCCAGCAGCCGCCAACGCTCACCGACCACGCTACGCAGGTAGTCACGCACGCCCGCCGCCGCATCCAGCCCCTGCTCGATGAAAAGATCCACCGCACCCGCCGAGGTCGGCGCACGCACCAGTTCGGCGTGCTGCACGGTGCGGCTCAGGTAGAGATCATAGGCCGCGCCCTGGCCGACCGCGATCCGCCGCCCCGGTGCATCCAGTTGCGCCACCTCGGTGAACGGCGCATCCGCCGCCACCAGGTAGGTGCCCTTGATGATCACATAAGGTGCGCTGAAAGCGATCTCACGCTCGCGCACCGGTTCGATGGCAAGGAAAGCCAGGCTCCAGGTGTTTTGCGCCAACGCGGCGAAGACCTTGCCCGCCGCCTCGAAGCAGACCGTCTCCAGGGGCACACCGAGTTCCTGTGCCAGGGCCTCGGCCAGCCGCACCGAAACGCCACGGGGCCGGCCATCGTCACCACGCTGCGCGAGCACCGGGTTGCCGTAGTTGATCGCGGCCCGCAGAACACCCTCGGGGGCCAGTTGTTGCAGTACCTGGGGATCGATCGGTTGCACATCACTCTCCTTGACGAGTCCGCTTCACGGTTTTACGCACGACAAACGGCAATACACCGCCGTGCTCAAGGTACCCAAGCTCCTGCAACGAGTCGAGGCGCAACAGCAGATCAGCGGATGAAAGCTTACCGTCCACCCGCCGGATCACCAGGGTGATCGGGTTCTCGCCCACACTCAGTTGATCGAGGCCCTCGAAGGTCAGGGCTTCGCTGCCGTCCAGGCGCAGGTCCATGGCTCCGGCGCCGCTCTTGAACACCAGCGGCAGCACGCCCATGCCGATCAGGTTGCTGCGGTGAATACGCTCGATACTGCGCGCCACGACGACCTTGATACCCAGCAGACTGAGCACCTTGGCCGCCCAGTCACGGCTGGAACCGGCGCCATAGTTGATCCCGGCCAGCAGTACCGTTGGCGTGCCACGGGCGATGTAATTCTGCGCCGCCTGGTACAGCGGCAGGTATTCGCTGCGGTCGGCGTTCCATGCCCACACGCCCTGGCGCGCCGGCTGGTCGGCATCCAACAGGTTGTTCAGGCGCGGATTGGTGAAAGCTCCCCGCACCATCACCTCGTGGTTGCTGCGCCGGGTCGAATACTGGTTGAGGTCCGCCAGGGCTTCGCCGCGCTCGCGCAACCAGTGGCCGGCCAGACTCTCGGCGGGAATTGTCCCGGCCGGCGAGATATGGTCGGTGGTGACATTGTCGCCCAGTACCACCAGGGCGCGGGCATTGGCGATGGACAGCGAGGCCGCGGGCTCGGCGCCGATTCCCGCCAGGTACTGCGGGCGACGCAGGTAGGTGGACTGCGGCTGCCAGGCGAACTGCACACTGCCGTCGGCTTCCAGGGCCTGCCAGTGATGCGTGCCCTGCCAGAGCAATTCCTGGCGCTGGCGGAACAGCGACGGCCGGACCACCTTGCTCACCAGCGCCTCGACTTCGATCTCGCTCGGCATCAGCTCATGCAGGTACACCGGTCGCCCCTCGCCATCCACTGCCAGCGGCTGGCTCGACATGTCGATATCGATGCTGCCGGCAATCGCATAGGCCACGCAAAGCGCCGGCGACGCCAGGTAGCCGGCGGGGACCTTCGGGTTGACCCGGCCTTCGAAGTTGCGGTTGCCCGAAAGCACCACCACGCCTTTCAGGCCCTGGTCGGCAAACGTCTCCACATGACTTTCCAGGCTGCCGGAGTTGCCGATGCAGGTCATGCAGCCAAAGCCCGCCAGTTCAAAACCGAGCGCGGCGAAATCCCGCAGCAGGTCGGCGTCCTCCAGGTAATCGGCGACGACCCGCGAGCCGGGGGACAGCGATGTCTTGACCCAGGGCTTGCGCCCCACCCCACGGGCCCGGGCATTGCGGGCCAGCAGGCCGGCCTGGATCATCTGCGCCGGGTTGGCGGTGTTGGTGCAACTGGTGATGGCCGACATCACCACCGCGCCATGGCCGATGGGCACGTCGAACGAGGCTTCGAAAAAGCGCTGTTCGGTATCGGTGGGGATCTGCTGATGAAACGAAGCCGCCGCCGTCGCCAGGGACTGGCGCTGATGCGGCTGGTGAGGGCCGGCGACGCTGGGCTCGACCGTGGCCAGGTCCAGCTCGATCAACTCGTCGAACTGCGGCTCGGCATCGCTTTCCCTGCGCCACAGGGACTGCGCCGCCATATAGGCCGAGACCTTGCTGACCAGGGCGGTCGGGCGCGCACTGAGGGTGAGATAGGACAGGGTCTCGTCATCGAACGGGAAAAACACCACGGTGGCACCGTACTCCGGCGCCATATTCGCCACCGTGCCCCGTGCCGCCCAACTCAGGGACGCCAGTCCCGGCCCGGTGAACTCGACGAACTTGCCCACCATGCTGCGCCGGCGCAGCAACTCGGTCACGGTCAATGCCAGATCGGTGGCGCTGACGCCGGGGCGCAAGGCATTGCTGACCCGGATCCCCACCACCTGTGGATAGGGAATCGGCACCGGCTCGCCAAGCATCGCCGCCTGCCCTTCCAGGCCGCCGACGCCCCAGCCCAGCACACCGATGGCGTTGATCATCGGTGTGTGGCTGTCGGTGGCGACCATGCAGTCCGGGTGCAGCAACACCTGGCCGTCCGCCGTGGTCGATTCCCAGACCACCTGGGCGATCGACTCCATGTTCATCTGGTGAATGATCCCGGTGCCCGGCGGGATCACCTTGAAATTGTCCAGGCTGGCCTGCGCCCACTTGATAAACCGATAGCGCTCGCTGTTGCGACGGAAATCGATCGCCAGGTTGGCCTCCACCGCGCCGGCTTCGGCGTAGTGTTCGACGATCACCGAATGGTCGATGGTCAGCACCGCCGGAATCGACGGGTTCACCGCCCGCGGATCGCCACCCAACTCGGCCACCACGTCGCGCATGCCGGCAAAATCCGCCAGGGCCGGCAGGCAGGTGGTGTCATGGAACATCAGCCGATTGGGCTGGAACGGCACCTCGCAATCGGCACCGTTCCCCGTGGCCCGCGCCAGCACCCCGGGCAGCGCCGCCGGCGCGCAGCGGGCGATGTTTTCCAGGAGGATACGCAGCGAATACGGCAGCCGCGCCAACTGTCCGGGGCTCAACAGCTTGTGCAGGTCGAGGTAGGCGAAGCGTTGCTGATCGATATCGAGATGGCTGAGAAATTCGCTCATACGGGGGCTCAAGTCAGACCAGTTGTTTGAACACGCGCGCGATGCGCTCCAGGCCCCAGTCCAGCTCTTCACGAGTAATGGACAGCGGCGGCGCGATACGCAGCACGTTTTCGTGGGTTTCCTTGGTCAGCAGCCCCTCGGCCAGCAGCGCTTCGCAGATCGGCCGGGCATCGCGGTCCAGTTCCACGCCGACCCACAGGCCGCGTCCGCGGATCTCGCGAATGGCCGGCGAACCGAGGGCGGTCAGGCGCTCCACCAGGTACTGGCCCAGTTGCGCACTGTTGTCGATCAGCCCCTCGTCCTCCAGCACCTTCAACGCCTCCAGGCCGATGGCCGCCGCCAGCGGGTTGCCGCCGAACGTGGAGCCGTGGCTGCCGGCATCGAACAGGTCCATGATCGGGTGATCGGCAACGAACGCCGACACCGGCATGATCCCACCGCCCAGGGCCTTGCCGAGGATCAGTGCGTCCGGGCGGATGCCTTCGTGTTCGAAGGCGAACCATTTGCCGGTGCGGCCCAGGCCCGACTGGATTTCATCGAGGATCAGCAAGGTGTTGGTTTCATCGCACAGCTGGCGCAACTCACGCAGGAAACCGGCGGGCGGCAGGCGAATCCCGGCCTCGCCCTGGATCGGCTCGATCAGCACGGCGCAGGTGTCGGCGGTGATAGCCTGGCGGAAACTCTCGATATCACCGAAGCGGGCCTCGCTGAAGCCGTTGCAGAACGGACCGAAATCGGCCTTGTACGCCGGCTCCGAGGAGAAACCGACGATGGTCGAGGTGCGACCGTGGAAGTTGTTGTCGGCGACGACGATCTTCGCCTGGTTGGCCGCGATGCCCTTGACCCGGTAGCCCCAGCGGCGCGCCGCCTTGATCGCGGTTTCCACCGCTTCGGCACCGCTGTTCATCGGCAGGGCCGAATCGAAGCCGCTGATGCGGCACAGGGTCTGCAGGAAGTTGCCCAGCGGCTCGCTGTAGAACGCCCGCGAGACCACGCTGACCTTGTCGATCTGCGCCATCGCCGCCGCACGGATACGCGGGTGGGCATGGCCGTGGCTCACGGCGGAATAGGCCGACATCATGTCCAGGTAGCGCCGGCCGTCATCGCCGATGGCCCAGACGCCTTCACCCTGGACGATGACCACTTCCAGGGGTGAGTAATTGTGGGCGCAAAAGCGCTGTTCCAGGGTGATCGCCGGATTCGGGTGCATGGGAAAGTCCTGCCAGATAACAAAAAATGGATGGTTTCAAGGATCGTTCCCACGCTCTGCGTGGGAGCGCCGCCCGGGACGCTCCGCGTCCCGCTTCAAGTGCGCCTGGAGTTGACGCGGAGCGTCACGGGATGCACTCCCACGCGGAGCGTGGGAACGATCAGCTATTCGAGGATCAAGCGCTGAGCAACTTGCCGCTGCGAATCGGCGTGGCACCGGAAACCCGGCCCAGGGGATCGCCCGGCTTGACGAAGCGAACGTCGCGACGCATGTACAACACGCCGGTGTTGTGGCTGTTCAGGGTGGTGACCTTGCCGGTGTGCGGGTCGACGATATCGAACAGCGGCTCGCCCGCCTCGATGCGACTGCCGACCGCGGCGCGGTGGACCAGCACGCCGGCGCAGGGCGAATAGAACTGCTCGCTGCCCGCCAGGGGCGTGGCCGGGTTGCGCAGTTCCGGCAGCGGTCGCGGAGTGCCTTCGATGGCCCCCAGGTGAGTCAGGTAATCGATGATCGCCGTGGCATCGTGGTCGGCCAAGGCATAAGACACGTCGCGCTGACCGCGGTGTTCGATGGTCACCGCGACGCTGCTGTCGGGAATCGGGAAACGCGTGCCGAAGCGCTCGCGCAGGTTCAGCCACAGCAGGTACAACGCCTCGTCGAACGAGTTGGCCTGGGAATCGGTGGCCAGCAGGGAAACCTCGGCACCGATGTAGCGGGCCAGGGGCTCGACCGTCGGCCACACCGTTTCCCCGGTGTAGACGTGCATGGCCGCTTCGCGGGAACAATGCAGGTCGAGCACGATGTCGGCATCGTGGGCCAGCAGCATCAGGGTGCGCTGCAACGACTGGAACTCATCCATCGGCTCGGCGGCCCGCAGGCACTCGCCCCAGGCCTGGCGAATCAGTTGCCGGTTGGCGTCGATGTCCTGACCCAGCTGGGATTCGATCTTGCCGGCGATCTCCTGGTAAGGCACCGGGAAACCACGGTTGTAATTGCGCCCGCTGCCCAGTTCGAAACGCCCGCTCGGGGCGCCCATGATGTACTGGCTCAGGCCTGCCGGGTTGGCCACCGCCACCAGGACGATTTCGGCATTCAGGCGGTTGGCGTCTTCGAGCTCCGCCAGGTGCCGGCGCAAACGGGCGGCCACCAGCAGCGCCGGGGTTTCGTCGGCGTGCAGTGCCGCCTGGATGTAGATTTTCCGAGCGGCCCCCAGCGCACCGTAATGCTCACTCTCCACGTGCCTGTGGGTACCCTGTGTCGCTTGCAGCAAGGGGTGTTGATTAAGTTTCATAAACCAGAAGTCTCGATATTCGAGTGACGGATGCCGTGGAAATAGTAGCGAGCCGTGGTGATCACCAGTAAGGGCGGCCAGGGCTATCTCGATCTGTTGATCCGATCACGCCCGCCCCGCCGGGATCACTCCCACGATGCGCATGGGAGTGATCGGCGGGCCCTGTTACCAGAGGGCGATGGTGTAACCCAGCAGCACGCGGTTCTCGTTGACGTCGTTGAAGTAGTTGCCCTTGGCCAGGGCGTTGCGCCAGCGCATCGACACTCCCTTGAACGGACCGGTCTGCACCACGTAGGCGATGTCCAGGTCACGCTCCCATTCGCGGCCTTCGCCGTTGAAACCGAGCACCTCGGCCGAATCGCCCTTGGCGTACTTGGCACCGAACGTCAGGCCTGGCAGGCCGATGTCGGCGAAGTTGTAGTCGTAGCGGGCATGCCAGGCCTGCTCTTTGGTCTGGGTGAAGTTGCTGAACTGGTATTCGGTGAACAGGTAGCTGATGGAACCATCCAGGTAGGTGAACGGCGTGGTGCCGTACTGCCGCTGGAAGCCGCCGCCGATGCTGTGGCCCTTGTACTGGTAGGTCAGGCGCGTACTCAAGGCGCGGTTATCGACATCGCCGGCCAGGCCGGCGCCGTCCTTGTCGGCCTTGAAATAGCGTATATCGGTTTTCAGCGCGCCCGGCCCCAGGCCGAAGCTGTTCTTGAAGCCCACGTATTGCTGGTGGTAGATGCTGTCGAGTTCGGCGTAGTGGTAGCTGACCAGGGTATTGGGCGTCAGCGAGTAGTCGCCGCCGGCGAAGCGAAACTTGTCGCTCAGGGCCGTGCTCTTGTAGACCTTGCTGACGGTGGTCAGCTTCATGTCTTCGTAGTTGGTGGAGTCGCGATCCTTGGCCTGGTCCAGTTGGCCGAGGCTCAGCTTGAGGTTGCTGATGTCGTTGGAAATCAGCTGGGTGCCGCTGAACGACTGCGGGAACAGGCGACTGGTGTTGGGTTGCAGGGTCGGCAGGTCCGGTACCAGGTAGCCCACGCGCAACTCGCTCTTGGCGAAACGCGCCTTGGCGGTCACCCCCAGCTTGGAATACTCGTCGGACGCACGCTTGTCACTGTCGCGCTGCAGCAACCCTGTGCCGGAACGGTCGGGACTGGAGTCGAGCTTGACACCGAGCATGCCGGTCAGGTCCAGGCCGAAACCCACGGTGCCTTCGGTGAAGCCGGACTTGATGCCGAGAATAAAGCCTTGCGCCCATTCGTTACGCATGGACTGCGAGGCTTCTTCGCGGTAATCGCGGTTGAAGTAGTAGTTCTTCAACTCCAGCGCACCGCTGCTGTCCTTGATGAACTCGGCATGGGCCAGCGACGGGAGAATCCCGCTGCTGACGACGCCAACGCCGGTGATGAGATGAGTCAGGGATTTTTTCATTTTTTTAGCTCCTGGCAGTGTCGAGAGGTAGGGTGTTTTTGTTGTTCTTCGGACATGGCTTCGCCGTTCGCGCAAATCGGCGATTTGCGCGGCGGGTGAAGTCAGTCCTGGGTTACAGCGCTAGCGGGACGGGGGCCGGGCGGATGCGGTAGCCACCGTTGTCCAGTTTCTCCAGGGGGCTGGCGGCGGCCAGCAATCTACGGGTGTAGGGATGTTGCGGGCGGTCGAATATCTCGTCGCGACTGCCCATTTCCACCACCTTGCCCTCGCTCATCACCGCGACCCGATGGGCGATGCGCTCCACCGCCGCCAGGTCGTGGGAGATAAACAGGCAGGCGAAGCCGTACTGCGCCTGCAGGCGTTCGAACAGTTCGAGAATCTGCTTCTGGATGGTCATGTCCAGGGCCGAGATAGGTTCATCGGCGATCACCAGCCGCGGGTGACGGACCAGGGCCCGGCCGATCGCCACGCGCTGGCGCTGCCCGCCGGACAACTGGTGCGGGAAGCGGTCGACAAACTGCTCGGCCAGGCCGATATCCGCCAGGGTCCTGGTGACCCGTTCGCGCTTTTGCTCGGTCGTCATGCCGGGTACATGGCGCAGCGGTTCGGCGAGGATATCGCCGATCTTCATGCGCGGATCGAGCGACGAATACGGGTCCTGGAAGATCATCTGGCACTGCAGGCGATGCTCGCGGTTGCCGGCCTTGAGAATGTCCACGCCTTCGAACTCGATGGCACCGGCACACGCGCGGTTCAAGCCGACGATCGCCCGGCCAAGGGTGGTTTTCCCGGACCCGCTGCCGCCCACCAGGGCCAGGGTTTCCCCCGGTGCGATGGTCAGGTTGGCCGAGTGCACCACACGCTTGGACTGGCTGCGCCCCCACAGGCTGCGTGGGCCGGGATGTTCGATACAGACGTCCTTGACCGTCAGCAACGGTCGATCCGCCTTCGGCAACGCGGCCAGCTCGCCGCGTCGTGGCAGCGCTTCCAGCAACTGGCGGGTGTACTCGGCCTTGGGCGCCAGCAGGATCTGCTGGATGCTGCCCTGCTCCACCGCTCGGCCTTCGCGCATCACCACCACCTTGTCGGCATAACGCGCCACCAGGGACAGGTCATGGCTGATAAACAGAATCGCCGTACCCTGCTCGCGGGTCAGCTCAAGCATCAGCTTCAACACGTCCAGTTGCGCCAGGCAGTCCAGGGCGGTGGTCGGTTCGTCGGCGATCAGCAGCGCCGGGCGCAGCAGCATCACCGAGGCGAGCATGATCCGTTGGCGCATGCCGCCGGAAAACTCATGGGGATAGGCCGCCAGGCAGCGCTCGGCATCCTTGATGCCGATATGGCCGAGCATCTCCAGGCTGCGCTGGCGGATCTGCGCGTCGCTCAGCAGGGTGTGCAGGCGCAGGCCCTCGGCCATCTGCTCGCCAATGCTCATCGACGGGTTGAGGGAGACCATGGGTTCCTGGAACACCATGCCGATCTTCGCCCCACGCAAGGCCCGCAGTTGCTCGGGTTTGAGCTGGCCGAGGTCATGTCCCTGGAAACGCACCTGGCCACCGCAGTGCTCCAGGGGCGGCGGCAGCAGGCCGATGGCGGCGCGGGCGGCCATGGTCTTGCCGCTGCCGGATTCGCCCACCAGCGCGACGATCTCGCCGGGCGCAATGGTGAAGCTCAGGTCATTGACCGCCAACGGGCCGTGGGCGCCCACGCGGATTTTCAGCTGATCAACCGCCAGCAATACATCGGTAGTGGTCATGGTCACTTGCTCATCCGCGGGTCGAGACGATCGCGCAAGGCGTCGCCACAGAGGTTGAACGCCAGCAGCGCCATGGCGATGCAGACACCGGGAAACAGTCCCAGCCAGCTGGCCGTGGCGATATACGGACGGCTGGCCGCCAGCATGTTGCCCCAGGTCGCCGCCGGTGGCGGCACGCCCAGGCCGAGGAAGCTCAGGGAGCTTTCGGCGAGGATCGCCCAGCCGAACATGCTGGTGGCCAGCACGCAGACCGGTGCCACGCAGTTCGGCGCGATATGCCGCAGCATGGTGTACAGCTCGGAGTTGCCGATGACCCGCGAGGCTTCGACGAACTCTTTCTCCCGCAGCGACAGCACCGTGCCGCGCACCACCCGCACCACCGAAGGGGTGTAGGCCAGGCTCAGGGCGAAGACGATGCCGTACAGGCTCGGACCGATGATCGCCATCAGGCCCAGGGCCAGCAGGATGCCGGGAAATGCCAGCAAGGCGTCGTTGACCATCATCAGGCCACGGTCGACCCAGCCACGCAGGAAACCGGCCAGCAGGCCCAGCAACGTCCCGGCGCTGATCGCCAGGGTCACGGTGAGGATGCTGACCCACAGGCTGGTGTGCGCGCCGATCATCAAGCGGCTCAGCACATCGCGGCCATACTCGTCGGTCCCCAGCCAGTGGGCGGCCGTCGGTGCCTGCAAGCGCGCCAGCAGGTTCAGGCTCAAGGGATCGTGGGGCGTCCAGACCAGGCCGAGCAAGGCCATGATCAACAGCAGGGCCAGCAGGAGCGCGCCGATCAGCGCGTTCAACGGCGGCACACGCCAGGACCTGGAGGCACGCACCGGCGCCGGCAACAGCACCTCGGGCGCGGCAGGAAGAGGCTTATTCATAACTTAACCCTGGGGTCGAAGAGCGGGTACAGCAGGTCCACCAACAGGTTGACCAGCACATAGACAAAGGTCACCAGCAGCAGGCAGCCTTGCAGCACCGGGTAGTCCCGGGCGTAGATGGCGTCGACCATCAGGCGGCCGATGCCCGGCAGGGTGAACACGGTTTCCAGCACGGCGATGCCGCTGAGCAGGTTGCCCAGGATCAGGCCGATCAGGGTCAACGTCGGCGCAAAGGAGTTGCGCAGCGCGTGACGCCACAACACCGCCCGCTCCGACAGGCCCTTGGCCCGGGCATGGGTGATGTACTCCAGGCGCAGCACTTCAATGGCACTGGCCCGGGCCATCCGCGTGATCGCCCCGAGTTCCACCAGAGTCAGCGTGACGATCGGCAGGACGATATAGCTCAGGGCCTGCCACGGCGCCGTGCCGAACGACACATACCCCACCACCGGCAACCAGCCCAGCTTGATACCGAAGGCGTAGAGCAACAGCAAGCCGAGCCAGAAGCTGGGGATCGACAGCAGCAGCGTGGCCGTCGACACCACGCCGAAATCCAGCGTGCTGTTCTGTTTCCAGGCCGACAGCAGGCCGGCCGGTACCGCGATCAGGGCCGCCAGCAGCACCGACACCAGGACGATCCCGGCGCTGACCTGGAAACGTTCGAGGATCAGCGGCAGCACCGCCTCGCTGGTGGTGATCGAGTGGCCCAGGTCGCCGCTGAACACGGCCTTGAGCCAGATCACGAACTGCAACGGCAGCGGCTGGTCGAGGCCCAGGGCGGCACGGGTGACTTCCAGGCTGTGGGCGTCGGCCATGTCGCCGAGCATCAACAGCGCCGGATCACCCGGCACCAGGCGGATGATCGCGAAGACCATCAGCGAGATCAGCAGCAAGGTCGGGATCGCCATTGCCAGCCGTTGAACGATGAAACGCAACATCCTCAGTTACTCCCGGACGCAGGCACGCTGACGGTCCACAGGCGTGGCTTGGAAACCGGCCAGGTGCGCAGGCCCTGCACATAATCGCGGGAGGCGGCAATCGCATTGCCGTTGTACATCGGGATCATCGGTACATCCTTGAGCATCTGTCGATGCAACTGGTCGAACAGCGCCTGGCGCTTGTCGATGTCGGATTCACGCTGGGCTTCGCGCAGCCATTGGCGAGCGTCGGGGTTGTCCCAGACCTTGCGCGGTTCCTTGTCCTTGTCGCCGGTCACCGAGTCGAAGCTCAGGGCCGGGTCCAGGCGCTCGGAATAGGGGAAAGCCATCATCTGGTAGTTGCCGGTCTGGTAGCGTTCGAGCTGGGTGCCCCACTCCAGGGTTTCCAGTTCCAGGTTGATGCCGCTGGCCTTGGCCATGGCCTGGACGAACACGCCCATGTCGAAGATCGCGGCGTAGCGCTTGTTGACGATCAGCTTGATCGGTTCGCCCTTGTAGCCGGCCTCGCGCAGCAGTTGCGCGGTTTTCGCCGGGTCGAAATTGAAACCCAGGTCCTGCGCCGCCTTGTGATAATGGCTGCCGCTGGCGACCATCGAGTTGTTGGCCTGGGAGCGCCCGCCGGTGAGCGCAGCAACGATCTGCGCGGAATCCAGGGCATGGGCGATGGCCTGGCGCAGGCGCACGTCCTTGAGCAACGGGTCACGGGTCTGGAACAGCAAGGCATTGACCGACATGGTGCCGCTGGACGTAACCTTGATACCGGGGCTGGCCGCCAGTTCGGTGGCGTCCAGCGGGGTGACGTCGATCAGCAGGTCGACGTTCTTCGACAGCAATGCCGCCTTGGCTGCCGCCGGGTCCGGAATCACCAGCAGGCGGACGCGGTCCAGGCTGGTGCTCTTGTTGCCGGTGTAACCGTCCGGGGACTTCTCATCGCGCGGGGTGTAGTTGGCGTTGCGCAGCAGTTCGACATACTGGCCGGGCTTCCACTCACCCAGGCGGAACGGACCGGTGCCGATCGGTGCTTTCCACTGGCCGTCCACCACCGAGTCCGGATGCAGGATGCCGCTGCCGCCACATTCGGGCAGCGCGGTGCTGGTGAGGAACAGGCCGTTGGGCTTGTCGAGGGTGAACACCACGGTCAGTGCATCCGGCGCGCTGATATCGACGATTTTCGCGCCGCCATGGCCGTCGAACTCGGGGGCGCAGCGCCATTGGGTCTTCGGGTCCAGGTAATGCTTCCAGGTCCACAGCACTTCGGCCGAGGTCAACGGCGCGCCGTTCTGAAATTTCACCCCGTCACGCAGATGGAAGGTATAGCGCAGACCGTCGTCGGACATCTGCACATCCTTGGCCAGCAGCGGGCCGACGGTCGCATCTTCACGGAAGGCCACCAGTCCTTCGGTAATGTGCAGGATGATCGCGTCGGAGTTGGTGTCACGGTTGACCCCTGGCTCGGTGCTGCGAATGTCGGCGTTCAACGCCACCTTCAACAGATTCTCGGCGTGAGCGGTGCCCATCAGCGCAGCTGACAAGGCGCCAGCCAGGATTAAAGTCTTATTCATGATAAATGCACCCTAAATGATCCTTAAGCTCGGGTTCGGACGCTGGCAGGACCCAAGAACAGGCACGGCCGAACACCTCATGATTTGTTGTTGTTTTAATCGCGCTTATCCCATAGGCCGCAGCACTATCGAATCGCTTATAACCTTTCGTTTATCAATAACCGGGTATTGATAATATTTGGTCAGACTCACTGAAGCGGGTATTTCCAATCAATGCCCCGACACCGTGTTCATGTTCCGGAACCGATCTTAGAAGCAACCCGAGGAACTTGAGAAGAACGCTCGGAGTGATCGGGATCGGTCCAGGCGATCAACCCCTGGTCCGTTGTGGTCATGGCTCAACCCTACCGAGAAATCGGGCCCTGGAGCGGAAAAAATTGCGATTTCAGTGATCAGAAATACTGAACCTGATCGTCAATACCGATCTTTCAAGGCCAATTGGCATCCGATAAGCTGCGGCCGGTGCATTATTGGACGACCCGGTTTTCGCCCTACAAACAATTCTCATTCGATAATTAACGTCGTGCACACAACAACTGGAACAGCTTGATCAATAACGAACGAAACGAGGCCGACCGTCATGACTCTCACCCATCTTCGCGCGTTCTGTTCCGTGGTTGAAAAGGGCAGTTTCCGTTCTGCCGCACGTCAACTGGATGTCGCCCAAAGTACCCTGACGCAATCGATCCAGACCCTGGAAAAAGAACTCGGCGTGGTCTTGCTGCAGCGCTCGAACCAGGGCATCAACCTGACTCCGGCCGGTGAGGTGTTCCTGATCCGCGCCCGCTCCATCACCCTCGATTGCGAACGTGCCCTGCTCGACCTGCAACCCTGGAAAGGCGAACCCGAAGGCCATATCGCCCTGGGCGTGACCTCCGAGCCCCTGGCCGAACTGCTCCTGCCGGTGCTGAGCAGCTTCACCCAGCGCTTCCCGCGCATGCAGGTGCACGTGGCGAGCGGTTCGACCAAGGGCCTGATCGAAAAGGTCCGCGACGGCCGCCTGGATTTCGTGCTCTGCCCGCTGGCCCCGAATGTCAGCGATATCGACCTGTCCATCGACCGCCTCTACAGCTCCAACGCCGGCATCATCGCGCGCAAGGGTCACCCCCAGGCCCAGGCCCGCTCGGTACAGGCCCTCACCGACTGCCAGTGGATCAGCGTGCGCCCGGCAGGCGTGGTGGGCGGCGCGGAAAACCGCCTGACCGAACTGTTTCGCGCCCAGGGCCTGGCGCCGCCGAAGATCGCCATCACCACCGACTCTCTGCTGGAAACCCTGCACATCGTCTCGGAAACCGACTACCTGACCATCGAGCCGCGCATGCTGCCGGGGATGAAACTGTTTTCCAGCGCCCTGACCACCATCGCCATCGAAGAGCCCCTGGCGTCGCGCGATGTCTGCCTGATCAGCCGTCGCGCCTCGCCGCTGACCAGCGTCAGCCAGGAGCTGACCAGCATGCTGATTTCCTATTCACGGCTGGTGCACCGTACCCGCTGATCCACTCCTCCCCCGAAGACGCCGAGCCTGTCCATGCCTAGCGATTGCGCAACACCCACCCTGCCCCGCACCTCCCACGATGGCCTGCCCCGCGCCACCCCCGGCAGTGTCGGCATCGATGCCGACCATGTGCGCGCCTTCCTCGACGAAGTCCAGGCTGCCGGCCTCGACCTGCATGGCCTGATGCTGCACCGCCACGGCCATGTGGTCGCCGAAGGCTGGAGCTGGCCCTGCGACCCGAACGAACCCCGCGTCCTGCATTCGGTGGCCAAGAGCTTCACCGCCTGCGCCATCGGCCTGGCCGTGGAAGAAGGCCTGCTGAAGCTGGATGACCGGGTGGCGGCATTCTTTCCCGAGCACCTGCCGGCCGATGCCGACCCGCGGCTGGCGGACCTGACCGTCGAGCACCTGCTGACCATGCGTACCGGCCATGCCTCGAACACCTCGGGGTCGGTATGGCGCGCCATCGACACCAGCTGGATCACCGAGTACTTCAAGATCCCCCTGGCCTATGCCCCCGGCAGCCATTACGTCTATACCAGTGCCGCCAGCTACATGCTCTCGGCCCTGATCAACCGGGTGACCGGACAGACCCTGCACGAATACCTCAAGCCCCGCCTGTTCGTCCCGCTGGGCATCGATAACGAGCGCTGGGCCATCGGTCCCGATGGCGTCAATCCCGGCGGCAACGGCCTGACCGCGCCGGTCTGGGCGATGCTCAAGCTGGCGATCCTGCATGCCCAGGGCGGGATGTGGGAAGGCCGGCGGATCCTGCCGGAGGACTGGGTCGAGGCCGCCACCCGCCCACAAGGTGGCCCGGACAGCCGCTACGGTTACCACTGGGCGATCAAGCCACACCACGCCTATACCGCCGTCGGCGTGTTCGTGCAGATGGCCATGGTGTTTCCCGAATACGGCGCCACCCTCGCCATCGTCGGCGGCATGAAGAATTCCGCCGAGGTGATTCCCTTTATCGAACGCCACTTCCCGGCTGCCTTCGGCAACGACACGCAACCGCGTCCGGAGGCGGATGCACGACTGCAACAGCGCCTGGCGCGCATGGGCGAAACCCCTGCACTGGTTTCCAGCGGCGCGCCGTCAGCGGCCCCTTCGGGGGTCTTCGAGGTGCAGGCCAACAACCTCGGCGTCCGCCAGCTGTCCTTTGCCTTTGAAGATAATCTGCTGCGGTTCCAGCTAACCGATACCCATGCCAGCCATGCCCTGGAGGTAGGCATCGGGCAGTGGCTGCGCGGCGTCACCGATATGCCGGGACGGGCCCTGCACCACGGTTACGAATTCAAGAGCGCGCAGATCGTCGCCGGTGCCCGCTGGCTGGATGGCAAGACCCTGGAAATGACCTGGATCTACCCGCAGACCGCGTTTCGCGACCGGGTGCTGTGTGTGTTCGACGGCGATCGGCTGAGCTTCGCCCGCACCGTCAACGTCAACAGTGCCGGGCGCGAACAGGAAGTGTTGCAGGGGCAGCGCATCAAGGTGTGACTCTTGCCGCAAACGCGGACGCGGAGCGCCCCGGGAAGCATTCCCACGCAGGAGCGCGGGAACGATCGTTCAGGCGTCCGCTCTCGTTAGCCCGCTGCCACTGAAGCGCTCGCGATAGGCCTGGGGTGTCACACCCAGGGCCCGCAGGAAACTGCGACGCAAGGTCTCCTCGCTGCCAAAGCCGCAGCGGGCGGCTATCCGCTTGATCGGCGTGGCGGTGTCGCTGAGCAGGCGACGAGCGCTTTCCACACGGAGATTCTCGATGGCACGGGCCGGCGTCTGGCCGGTCTCCGTGCGGTAATGACGGACAAAACTGCGCTCGCTCATGCCCACCTGCTGCGCCAGGATCGGGATCGACAGGTCCATCGCCAGGTGTTCGGCGATCCATGCATGCAGGTCGCCAAACCGACTACCGGACTTCTGCAGGGACAAGGTCGCGCTGAACTGCGACTGCCCCCCCGGACGCTTGAGAAACACCACCAGGTGCCGGGCGACTTCCAGCGCCATCGGCCGCCCCAGGTCCTGCTCCACCAGTGCCAGGGACAAATCGATACCGGCGGTGACCCCGGCGGACGTCCAGACCGGTCCGTCATTGATAAAGATCGGGTTGGGCTCGACCTGCAACTTCGGGTATTGCTCGGCCAGTTGCTCACAGCGGGTCCAATGCGTGGCGACTCGCCGTCCATCCAGCCAGCCGCTGGCCGCCAGCAGGAACGCCCCGGTGCACACCGAGGCGACCCGTCGCGCGCAGGCGGCTTGCTGGCGCACCCATTCCACCAGCGCCGGGTCTTCGGCAGCGGCGTAAGTCCCCCAGCCGCCGGCGATGATCAAACTGTCGCAGGGCGTGGTTGCCGCCGGCAGCGGCTCGGCCACCAGCGCCAGGCCCGCCGAACTCATCACCGGCCCGGCCTCGGCGGCAATCACCCGCGGTGCATAGGGCAACGGCAAGCCCTGGGAACGGGCCAGATCGTTGGCCGAGGCAAATACCTGCAACGGCCCGGTGACATCGAGCACCTGCACATTGGGGAAAGCCAGTACCTGGATGATGCGGGGTGTGTTCATGGCGATTGGCGTAAAAAGTGGGCTGTATGGCGTATTCGCCAAATCCTACGGGACTAAAGTGAAGCCGTCTACACACGCCAGACCTGCCGCCCCATTCACGAGGAGCTTTCGACATGACGCTGCACATCGGCTTTCTGCTATTTCCCAACGTGCAACAACTGGACCTGACCGGCCCTTACGACGTCCTCGCCTCGGTGCCCGGCGCCAAGCTGCACCTGATCTGGAAAGACCTCGAACCGGTGAAATCCAGCACCGGCCTGGTCCTGGCCCCGACCACCACCTTTGCCGACTGCCCGGCGCTGGACGTGATCTGCATTCCCGGCGGTGCCGGTGTCGGACCGTTGATGGAAGACCCCGAGACCCTGGCGTTCATCACCGGGCAGGCCGAGCAGGCGCGCTATGTCACGTCGGTCTGCACCGGTTCGTTGGTGCTCGGCGCCGCCGGCCTGCTGCGCGGACGCAGGGCCACCACCCACTGGGCCTATCACGACATGCTGACGACCCTCGGCGCGATTGCCGTGAAGGATCGCGTGGTGCGTGACGGCAACCTGCTGACCGGCGGCGGCATCACCGCCGGGATCGACTTCGCCCTGACCCTGGTCAGCGAGCTGGTGGGCGCCGAGGAGGCCCAAGTGATCCAGTTGCAACTGGAATACGCACCGGCGCCACCGTTCGATTCCGGCAGCCCGGAAACCGCGCCCTCGGCGATTCTCGACCAGGCCCGGCAGCGGGTGGTGGAATCGCGCCGCCAGCGTGGCCTGATCACCGAACGGGCGGCTGGGCGGTTGGGATTGCTCTGAGGTCGGCGCCAAAGGGGAATGATCGCGATTCCTGTGGGAGCTGGCTTGCCGGCGATGAGGCCTTGAAGATCGATGCAAGCCTCAAGGTCGCCATCGCCGGCAAGCCGGCTCCTACAGGTTATGCGGCGTTTTCGATGTCCTGTTTCCTTGACTGAACAGCATTACCTGTAGGGGCTCGGGTGTTGACAGGCAAAACCGTCTCGGTCATTGTCTGACAACCTGACTTGCGAGCCGAATCCTCCATGCTTGAACTCCAGCGCCCCGACTCCCTGGTTGAACGGGTCGTCAGCGCCCTCCGCACCGAAATCGAATCCGGTCGCCTGGCGGCCGAATCGCGCCTGCCCACCGAACAGCAACTGGCCGAACAGCTGAATGTCAGCCGTTCCGTGGTGCGCGAGGCGATTGCCCAGCTCAAGGCCGACGGCATCCTCGTTGCCCGTCGCGGTCTCGGCTCGTATATCTCGCAGACCCCTGCCGGCACGGTGTTCCGTTTCCCGAAAAGCCCAGGGCGCAACACCGATCTGGCGCAGATGTTCGAAATGCGCCTGTGGATCGAGACCCAGGCCGCCGCCATCGCCGCCCAGCGCCGTGATGCCGCCGACCTGCAACGCATGCGCGACGCCTTGCAGGACATGCACGACAAACGCACCGACTTCGCTGCGGCCGCCAGTGCCGATGTGGCCTTTCACCGGGCCATCGCCGAAGCCAGCAAGAACGACTACTTCGTCGCCTTCCACGATTTTCTCCGCGGGCAACTGGCCGAATCCCGGCGCACCGCCTGGGAAAACTCGGCGACGCGCTCGGTGGGCGGCTCGGCCGACGCCGGCCGTGAACACCAGGCGCTGTTCCAGGCCATCGTCGACGGCGACCGCCAATCCGCGGCGGCCTGTGCCGAAGCTCACCTGCGAGCAGCGGCCAAGCGCCTGCAACTGGAATTGCCGAACATGAATTGAACGGTAGGAGCCGGCTTGCCGGCGATGGCGGCCGAATCATCGCCGCAGGGCTCAAGGGCCTCATCGCCGGCAAGCCGGCTCCTACAGATGACACCGCGTTTGATCGTCGATCGTTCCCACGCGGAGTAAAGGAATTGATCGTTCCCACGCTCCAGCGTGGGAATGCAGCCCATGACGCTCCGCGTCATAGAAGCGGACGCAGAGCGTCCAGAAAGGCATTCCTTTGCTACGCGCGGGAACGATCATTATGCAGCTTTTTTACAATCGACTTAGTCTGACAACCTGATAACAAGACCTGCACTGAAAGGGTGACCCAACCATGATCTACGACTTTTGCATCATCGGCGGCGGCATCGTCGGCCTGGCCACGGCCATGGAACTGCTCAAGCGCCAGCCCGGCGCCTCGCTGGTGATCCTGGAAAAGGAAGCCACCCTCGCCCGCCACCAGACCGGGCACAACAGCGGGGTCATCCACGCCGGTATCTACTATGCCCCCGGCAGTCTCAAGGCCGACCTGTGCAAACGCGGCGCCCAGGCCACCCAGGATTTCTGCCGGGAACACGGCATCCGCTTCGAGGTCTGCGGCAAAGTGCTGGTGGCCTCCACACCCCTGGAAGTGCAGCGCATGGACGCCCTGTACGAACGCTCGCAACTCAACGGCCTGAAGGTCGAACGTCTCGACGCCGATGAACTGCGCCGCCGCGAACCGAATATCGTCGGCCTCGGCGGCTTGTTCCTCGATGCCACGGGGATCGTCGACTACCGACAGGTCTGCGAGGCGATGGCGCGGGTGATCACCGTCAACGGCGGGGAAATCCGCATGGAAAAAACCGTCACCGCGATAAAGGAAAATACCGATAGCGTTACCGTCAGTACCGAGGATGACGTCTGGCAGGCGCGCAAACTGGTGGCCTGTGCCGGCCTGCAGTCCGACCGCCTGGCGACCCTGGCCGGGATCCCCATCGAGCATCAGATCATCCCGTTCCGTGGCGAATACTTTCGGCTGCCCGCCTCGAAAAACGATATCGTCAACCACCTGATCTACCCGATTCCCGACCCCGAACTGCCGTTTCTCGGGGTGCACCTGACCCGCATGATCGACGGCAGCGTGACGGTCGGCCCGAATGCAGTGCTGGGGCTGGGCCGGGAGAACTACCGCAAGTTCTCGGTGAACTGGCGCGATGTCGCGCAATACGCCAGCTTCCCCGGCTTCTGGAAAACCATCTGGCAGAACCTCGGTTCCGGCAGCGTGGAAATGAAGAACTCGCTGTTCAAGCGCGGCTATCTGGAACAGTGCCGCAAATACTGTCCGTCGCTGACCGTCGAGGACCTGCAGCCTTACGAGGCCGGTATCCGCGCCCAGGCGGTGATGCGCGATGGCAGTCTGGTGCATGACTTCCTGTTCGCCGAAACGGCGCGCATGGTCCATGTCTGCAACGCGCCGTCACCGGCCGCCACCTCGGCCATGCCCATCGGCGAGATGATCGCCGAGCGGATTCTTGCGCCGAAGTAAGCAGGACTAGTCGCCCAGCGGCATATCGAGCAGCGCCGACCCCAGGCTCTTGCCGTGGGCATCCAGCGCCAGGGAGCGGGTCACGCCGCCACGGAGGATGCCCGGCAGGACAAAGTTCAACGCCTGCACGCCCGGCAGTTCATAACGTCGCACCGGCCCGGCGGCCGGGTCGCGCAATTCGGCGAACCAGACCGCGACCCGCTCCGCCGTCAACCATTGGCGCAAGCGCGGATAGTCTTCGGCGCGATAGGCGATCACCGAGATATTCGAGGTATCGCCTTTGTCGCCGGTCCGTGAATGGGCCAGGGCCCGCAGTGTCACCGTACTCATTGCAGATCCTCCAGATGAATCCGGGCGCCAAGGTTTTCCCGCGGCAACAGCAGCGATGCCACCGCCACCACCTGACGGACACTCTTGCTGGCACCGCCGCCGCCCGAGGGGCCGTTGGTGTAGAGGGTTTCCACCTCATTGCCGATACGCACGGCATCGGCCCGTCGGACGCAACGGGCAGCCACCCGCAGGCGAACCTCCCAGGGCTCGCTTTCGACCCGGCTGCCCAGGCGCTCGCCATGCAGCGAATCGACGCCCATTAATTCCGCCCGCACCTCATCCATCTCGACGCCGATGATCTGCAAGCGCTCCAGCACGATCTCCCGCGCCAAGCGCGCCCGAGCCAACGCCCCGGGACCGCCGTAGGACATCTGCCCTTCACCGATCCAGCCATCCAGATAACCGACCGAAACCTTCAGCGACCCCGGCCGCGGTTGCCCGGTTGCGCCCTGTACCGCGACCCGGTCCGGACCCAGGTCGAGAAAACTCACCTGCGAGAAATCCGCAGTGACATCCGGGGTCAGGTACGCCGCCGGATCATGCACTTCGTAAATCAGTTGCTCGGCGCACGTCGCCCGGTCCACCCGGCCACCGCTACCGTCGACCTTGGTGATCGTCGCCTGTCCCTGTTCATTGACCTCGGCCAGGGGAAAGCCCAGGCGTGCCAGGCCCGGCACATCCTTCACCCCCGGATCGGCAAAATAGCCGCCGGTGATCTGTCCGGCACATTCAAGCAAGTGACCGACCAGGGTGCCGCGCCCCAGGCGTTGCCAGTCATCCACCGCCCAGCCGAACTCGAACACCTGCGGGGCGAGAAACAGCGACGGGTCGGCGACCCGCCCGGTAATCACCACATCGGCATCCGCCGCCAGGGCCTCGACGATACCGTCGGCGCCCATATAGGCATTGGCGGAAATCAGCCGCTCGCCCAACTGCTCGACCCGCAGGCCGTTGTCCAGCAGCCGGTCAGGCTCGGCCTGCAAGGTCGCCAGCACATCGTCGCCGATGACGGCGGCCACCTTCAGCTTCGTCAGCCCCAGTTCAAGGGCAATCCGCCGCACCTCTCGCGCCGCCGCCAACGGATTGGCCGCGCCCATATTGGTGATGATCCGCAGCCGTCGCTCATTGCCGGCGACAAAGGGCAAGACCCGCTGCATGCGTTCGCGCAGCAGAGGATCGTAACCGGCCGCGGGATCGCTCAGCCGTGTCTGCTGTGCCAGGGCGATGGTGCGCTCGGCCAGGCATTCGAATACCAGGTAATCCAACTCGCCCTTGGCCGCCAGTTCCACGGCCGGTTCGATACGGTCGCCGGAGTAACCGGCGCCGGAACCGATACGCAAGGTTTTCATCACAAAGTCCTTCATGTCAGAAGACGCCCAGAAGCAACGCCGTCAGGGTCATCAGCACCGAGGCGGCGAACAGGAACGGAATGGTGAAACGCTGGTGATCGGCCAGTTCGATCTTGCACAGCCCCACCAGCAAGAAGGTCGCCGGGGTCAGCGGGCTGACCGGGAAGCCGGTGGTGTGCACCCCGAGCAGGGACGCCTGGGCCACCTGCAACGGCTCCACACCAAGGGCCTTACCGACTTCGGCGATCACCGGCATCACGCCGAAATAGAAGGAGTCCGGATCGAACAGCAGGCTGAGCGGCATCGACAGGAAACCCACCACCGTCGGAATCAGCTTGCCGTGCCCGGCGGGAATCTGCGCCACCGCCACTTCGGCCATGGCCTTGAGCATGCCGGTGCCCTGCATGATCCCGGTGAACACCCCGGCCGCCAGGAGAATGCTGGCCATGGTCAGCGCGGTCTTGGCATGGGCATCGATACGCGCGCGCTGGGCGTCGACATTGGGATAGTTGAGGCAGAGCGCGACCACCGTGCCGAGCATGAACATCACCACCGGATCGACCCAGCCGGCGATCATCACCACCATCACCAGTACCGTCAGCAGCAGGTTGGCCCAGAACAGCCGCGGCCGGCGCAGGCGCTCTTCCTCCACACCGATCACCCGGCTGGGCACGCTGTCCACCGCAGCGCCCGCGCCCAGTCCGAGACGACGCTCTTCACGACGCCCCAGCCACCAGGCACTGGCGAAGACAAACAGCAGGCCGACGATCTGCACCGGGATCAACGGCTGGAACAGGTCCGCCACCGGCACGTGCAGGGCCGCCGAAGAACGCAGCACCGGGCCGGTCCAGGGCAGGAAATTGACCCCGGCCGCCATTGCCGCGACACAGGCGAGAATCCGTCGATCGATACCCAGGCGCGTGTACAGCGGCAGCATCGCCGGCACCGTCACCAGGAAGGTCACCGCCCCCGAACCGTCGAGGTGCACCAGCAATGCCAGCAGCGCGGTGCCCATGACGATGCGGGTCGGCCGTGTGCCGACGGTACGCAGGATGCGGTCGATGATCGGGTCGAGCATGCCGGCGTCGGTCATCACCCCGAAGAACAGGATGGCAAAGACGAACATCCCGACCACCGGGGCGACGTTCTTGATACCGGTGACGATGAACGCACTGGTCTGCAGGCCGAAGCCGCCGAGCAGCGCGGCGATGATCGGCAGGGCGATCAGGGCAACCAGGGGCGAGAGGCGCTTGCTCATGACAGCCGCAAGCAGACAGAGAATAGTGATGACACCCAGCGTGGCAAGCATGGGAAGACTCCAGTGAGCCACCCCGCAGAAGACCGGGAGCGGACAGTTATTGTTTTCCCTGGAGTATTGGAACGCGGTTAAGCTTTGTAAATTGGAATGTTCACCGCCCTATGTTCGGAAAAACAGAATGAAGAACTCCATCCAGCATATCCGCGCCTTTCTCACCGTGGCCCGTACCGGCAGCTTCACCCGGGCGGCGGACGAGTTGCACCTGTCGCCCTCGGCACTGACCGTGCAGGTCCAGCAACTGGAAGACTGGCTCGGCGTCGCCCTGCTCGAGCGCAGCCCGCGCCAGGTCAGCCTGACCAGCGCCGGACAGCAGGCCCGCGGGCCGATGGAGAAGCTGCTGCTGGACCTGGACAATATCGTCAGCGGCTCCCGCGACCTCGCCAGCCTGCAACGCGGCGTGGTGACCATCGCCGCCTTGCCGTCGATCTGCTCCGGCGCCCTGCCGCCGGTACTGCGGGTGTTTCGCGAGGCCTTTCCCGGCGTCGAAGTGCGCTTGCGCGATGTGGTCGCCCAACGCATCGACGCGCTGGTGCGGGAGAACGAGGTGGATTTCGGCCTGGGCGTGCGAGCTCGACTCAATCATGGCCTGGATTTCGAAGTGGTGATGGTCGACCGGCTCTGCCTGTTTGTTCCGGAGCAACATCCGCTGGCGCGGAAAAAGCGTGTGCGCCTGTCGGACCTGAGCGGCCAGCCGATGATCCTCACCGGGCGCGACAGCAGCGTGCGCGAACGGGTCGAGCAACTGTTCGACGAACAAGGCCTGGCCCTGGTGCCGGGGCTGGAAGCCAACTACATGTCCACGGTACTGGCCCTGGTACGCCAGGGCCTGGGCATGACGCTGCTGCCGGAGTCGGCGGATGACGGGCTGCATGGCCTCAAGCGACTGCCGGTGGAACACCCCGGTGTCAGCCGCGAGATCGGCCTGATCACCCGTAGCGGCCAGAGCCTGGGGCCGGCGGCGGCACGCTTCGTCGAAATGGTGCGCAGCCGTTTCGGCGAAACACCACAGACCTGATCACAACCGGCCGACGTTATCACCGAAGGCGCGGATCAGGTCCAGCAGCATCTTCACCCGCAACGGCAGGTTGCCGGCGGGGTACACCGCGTGCATTTGCGGGTTCTCGCCATGGCTGGAGGTCAGCCGGTAGTCGGGGCAAACCCGCACCAGCCGCCCGAGTTCCACTTCGGGCTCCGCCAGCCAGTCCGCCAGTCGGGCGATCCCCACGCCCGCCAACGCTGCCTGAAACACCGCCGCGCCGGAACTGAAGCGAAACTTCGGATGCACCCTGAAGCTGATTGCCTGCTGCTCACTGCGAAAATTCCACTCTTTAAGAATCCTTGGGGCGGTGTGCAGGATCAGCGAATGGGTTTCCAATGCCTCTATCGAGTCTGGCGTCCCACGGCGCTCCAGATAGGCGGGACTGGCATAAAGATGGCGGGCATAGCTCCAGAGGGGAAAACCGATCAGGTCGCTGGATTGCGGAAAGGCACCGCGGATCGAGAAGTCCAGCTTGCTCTTGGCCGGGTCGATGGTTTCGTCGGTGAAGATCACGTCGATATTCACCTCGGGATAACGTTCGCAGTACTGCGCGATCAGCCTGGGCATTACCCCATGGCCAAGAAACTCGGGCGCTGAGAAACGCACCCAGCCGGTAGCCAGGCCACTGATGCCGGCCAGGTCTTCGTCGGCCTCACGTTGCAGATCCAGCATTTTGTGGGCATGGGGCAACAGGCGTTCGCCGGCCTCGGTCAGGCTCACCGCATTGGCCGAGCGATTGAACAGCTTGACCCCGGCGCTTTCCTCAAGGGCCTGAATGGCACGGGTCAGCGAGCTTGGCGAGCGCCCCAGGGTACGCGCCGCGGCAATAAAACTGCGTTTGCGCGCCACGGTCGCGAACGCTTCGAGCTCACCCAACATATCCAGCGCCATGCCCCACCCCGTTGCACTTTTCACAACGTGGCATTGCAACACAAAAACGCCCCTTCCGTTAGCCTGCGCGCTTAACCCACAGGGACGTAGGCATACAGGAGCATAGGACGTGTCAAAGCTGGATGAAACAGTCAGGAAATCAGCCTCGCGGATCAGTGAAGAAAACCCGCAATGGCTGGCCCCGAAACCGTCGGCACCGGCGTTGTCGGCCCTGCCCGAAATTCACATTTCGTTTGCCGAGCATCAGCAGTTGAATGACGCACTTACGCATTTCGCGATCACTGACAGTGCTTCGGGTATAGCACAGATGCCGGCCCTTGCCCGGCTGCTGGAGCGTGTGCTGGGGGCGGAAAAACGCCAGGTACTGCACGCGTTCCCGCAGTCCGCCGATGTAGCTCTGATTGTCCGTGGCCTGCCGGTCGATCCGGGATTGCCGGCCACGCCCTACGACGCCGAACCCGGTATCGAACAGGTGCCGGTGCTGGCCGGCGCGATCCTGTCGGTGCTGGCGACGCTGGAAACCCGCCCGGTGGGTTACGAGGGCGAAAGTGATACCACGGTCTTCCGGCATGTCTCGCCCAAGCAGGAACACGAAACCACCACCAGTTCCTTCGGCTCGCGCCTGGGCCTGGGCATGCATGTCGACAATCCGCACCTGCCGCTGACCTGCGAACCGGTCACCGGGCTGTCGGCCTGTCCCGAGTACCTGAGCCTGACCGGCCTGCGTTGCGAGCTGGATGTGCCCACGCGCATCGTCGCCATCCACGACGTACTGGACAGCCTGCCCGACTTTGTCGAGCAGGAACTGCGGCAACCGAACTTTGCCATTCGCCGGCCGGACTCGTTCGGCAAGCAGGGCAATGTGCTGGACAGCGTCCCGCTACTGTACAAAAGCGAATCCGGCGGCCTGCACTGCCGCTACAACAAAGCCAGCGTCACCGCTACCACCGCCAATGCGGATGTTGCCCTGCAACTGTTCGAGGCGGCCGCCAATCACCCCGATGTCACCCGCCACATCCTGCTCCAGCCCGGCGACATGCTGATCTTCAAGAATCAGCAGACCTTGCACGCCCGGGACGGTTTCGCCCCGCGCTATGACGGTCGCGACCGCTGGATGATCCGGGTGTTCGGGGTCGACGATCCGGCCCGCGTGGTGCCACTGGACCCGAGCCAACCCTTTATTGTCAGAGCCTGATTTCATGGTCGATATCGTCATTCTTTGCGTCTTCGCCTTCTGCGCCGGTCTTATCGATGCGGCGGTCGGCGGTGGCGGACTGATCCAGATCCCCGCGTTGTTCAACGTGCTGCCCACGGCCTCGCCGGCCGCGCTGCTGGGGACCAACAAGGTCGCCGCGGCTTGTGGCACGACCTTCGCGGCGCGCTCATTCGTACGCAAGGTGGTGATCGACTGGGGCCTGGTGGTTCCCGCGGCCTGCGCGGCCTTTGTCATGGCATTCTGCGGCGCGGCGACGGTCTCGGCGGTACCGCAGTCGGTGATCCGTCCGGCGGTGCTGGTGCTGATCGTCCTGATGGCGCTCTACACCTTCTGGAAAAAGGACTTCGGCGCACTGCACAAGCCGATGCGTATCGGCACCCGGGAGAAGCTGCTGGCGGTCCTGATCGGTGGCGCCATCGGCTTCTATGACGGTCTGTTCGGCCCCGGCACCGGCAGCTTCCTGATCTTCCTGTTCATCCGCTGTTTCGCCTTCGACTTCCTGCATGCCTCGGCCTCGGCGAAACTGGTGAACATCGCGACCAACATCGCCGCACTGGTGTTCTTCATCCCCACCGGCAACGTGCTGTACCTGGTGGCGATTCCCATGGCGCTGTTCAATATCCTCGGCGCCCTGACCGGCACCTGGCTGGCGGTGCACAAGGGCGTGCCCTTTGTCCGCGCGCTGTTCCTGGTGCTGCTGGTCATCCTGATCAGCAAACTCTCCTACGACCTGATCACGCCAATCTGAGGAATACCCCATGCACCCGGTCTTCGATCAACTGGTCAGCCTGCTGGACGCCCATGCCGCCACCTACCGCGTGCTGATGCACGATGCCGAAGGCCAGTCGGCGCGGGTTGCGGAGATCCGCGGCACCGAACCGGGCCAGGGCGCCAAGGCCATGCTCTGCACCCTCAAGGGCCAGGCCGGACCTTATGCCCTGGCCATCCTGCCGGGTGACCAGAAGCTCGACATGAAAAAGCTCGGTGCCGCCCTCGGTGGGAAAAAGGCCGAACTGGTCAAGGCCGAAACCGCCATGGAACTCACCGGTTGCCGGATCGGGGCGATTGCGCCGTTCGTCTTCGATGAGCGGATCCAACTGATCGTCGACCCGGCCCTGACCCGCCGTTATGACGAAATCGCCTTCAATGCCGGTCGCCTGGACGCCTCCATGGTCCTCGCCACCCGCGACTACCTGGCGATTGCCAAGCCGCAATTGCTGGATATCAGCCAGGCCTGACCCATTGTGAGCAAGAGGGCCACACACCACCTGTTATCGAGGTGGAGGCCGAATATCGGCAGTGGTAAAGTGCCAGGCCCAAATAATGGCCTTTCGACATCTCCTCGAACACAGGGAAGTATAAATGCAACTGAATCCCATGCACCTTAAGGTCTCGGCACTACTCGACAGCCGCATTTTTAGAATTCCTGAATATCAACGAGCCTATTCATGGACCAAAAAACAACGAGCCGACCTGTTTCACGATATCAAGGAAGCATTTCAGTCCCAACGCGAGCACTTCATGGCGACCGTAGTGGCACTGGCGCGGGAAACCCGTACCATTGGAACGGATGAGTTCCGCGACGTCGAACTTGTAGATGGTCAACAACGCATTACAACCATAATAATTCTGCTAAAAGCGATAGAAAAGAACCTCAAGGTCGACAGCAAAATTGACTCGAAAGCAAAGCGCGAAATAAACGAGCTTTTGATAAAGTCGGATGAACACTCACTTGTTCTTTTGCAGACCAACCATGACAGCAGCAATATATTCTCGAACTACATCAGAACGGGAGAAACAGATCGAAAAAACTCAAAAACCATATTTGACAACAATCTGATATCTGCAGCCGACGAGTGCGAGAGTTTTGTTAAATCCTGGGAAAGCAAGCATGGCCTGCCCGACCTCATCAGCACATTAAAAAACAAGCTCTCCCTCATTTATCATGAAATTGCAGATGAAGCGACGGTCTATCGAGTTTTTGAAGTTCTCAACAGCAGAGGACTTGATGTAAAATGGATCGACAAGCTGAAAAGCCAATTAATGGCGTTGATTTTTGAACATGTTGAAGACGGAACAAGAAAAGATGCCGCACATGAGATGCAGGTAAAGTGGCAAACCATTTACCGCGTACTCGGCCAAGGTGCAAATTTGGGCGATGAGGCACTCAGGTTCGCCGGTACACTTCTCATGGACATACAACCCAATCGAATCGTCAGTGAAGAAGATGCAACGAACCAATTGACCCAAGCGGCCGGTACGGACCTGAAGAACATAATGGCCGTTGGTAAGCATTTGGAGAATGTGGTTCAAGCTGTCCAGCACCTCCATCAGAACGTAAGAATAAAGGCGGTAACTCGAATCTCCCACGCTCGATTTGTTGCAGTCTCCATCATTCTGAGAGCATTTGACAAAAAGACTACACAACTGCTTCTCAATAGCTGGGAAAAATCGACATTCCGGATTTTTGAGCTTGGCGGCGCAGACACTCGCCACAAGGTCGGAGAATATGTACGCCTAGGCTACGACATTATCAACGAAAAGCTCTCAGCTGAAGATATCAATCATAACTTGCAATATCTATCCTCAGATTACAGCATCAAAAGTGCGTTGAAAAATTTCGACCACACAAACTGCTATAACGGTTGGACCGAGCAGCTAAGGTATGTACTCTTCCGCTACGACGAGCATCTATCCAAGGAAGCGGGCGAACGACTCAATACAGGGCAGTGGAACAAAATCTGGACACAAGACCCTTCAAACTCTATCGAACATATATTACCTCAAAGCAGTGGATCATCTCATACCCACCATCTGGGCAACCTCTGCATGCTTCCTCCAAACGTTAACTCCTCCTTGAAGGACATTCCCCCTCAGGAAAAAGCAGCGACCTATTTGAGTTGCGGCCTGAAGGGCACTGCACTGGTCGGCTCACAATTGACCAACCAGCCAAAGTGGGACAAAAAAGCTATCGAAAAAAGGAGCAAGGAAATTCTCGCCTTTATCCAGCAAGAATGGGGCGACTGACCTGGCTCACCCCACTTCGACATCGCATTCGTTTAGCACGCAGGTGCCGCCGACATTGGCACCTGCATTTTCAACACAAGTGGTCCTTGCCAAGCCGCGCCACGCTCACTGTAATACGAGGGAGAACCGCCCCCCGCGAGCCCACGCCTTGAAAAATCTCCTGCTTACCCGCGCCCTCGAAGGGCAGCGCCTGCTGCTGCGCCCGCTCCAGTTCGATGATGCCGATGCCCTGGTCCGGGCCGCCCAGGACGGCGAGCTGTGGAATTTACCCTTCACCGTGGTGCCTTCGCACGCCACCGTCGAACAGTACATCCGCGCCGCCCTCAACGGCCGCGAAGCCGGCACGGTGATGCCGTTTGTCATCGTGCTCAAGGCCTCTGGCGACGTCATCGGCTCGACCCGTTTCTGGAAGATCGATCGCACCTATCGCAAGCTGGAAATCGGCAGCACCTGGATCTCGGCCGGCTGGCAGAAAAGCTTCGTCAATACCGAAACCAAGTACCTGATGCTGCGCCATGCCTTCGAGGACCTGGAGTGCGTGCGCGTACAGTTCACCACCGATGAGATCAACGCCCGTTCACGGGCGGCGATCCTGCGCCTGGGCGCCAGGCAGGAAGGGATTGTGCGCAACGAACGGATCATGCCCGACGGACGCAAACGCAACTCGGTACGCTTCAGTATCATCGACGATGAATGGCCTGAGGTGCGCCAGCACCTGCAAGCACGACTACTGCGCAACTGAAACCGCCCTGGCTGATCGTTCCCACGCTCTGCGTGGGAATGCCTCTATGGACGCTCCGCGTCCGCTTCTGTGACGCAGAGCGTCACCGGCTGCATTCCCACGCTGGAACGTGGGAACGATCATGAACGCAAAATATGTGACTGACGCAGCACCGTGGGAGCCGGCTTGCCGGCGATGAGGGCAGTGAATCTTGCATCGATCTTGCGGACGCTATCGCCGGCAAGCCGGCTCCCACAGGTATCTGATCGTTCCCACGCTCCGCGTGGCAACGCCGCTAGGGACGCTCCGCGTCCGCTTCTGTGACGCAGAGCATCACCGGCTGCATTCCCACGCTGGAGCGTGGGAACGATCATGAACGCAAAATATGTGACTGACGCAGCACCGTGGGAGCCGGCTTGCCGGCGATGAGGGCAGTGAATCTTGCATCGATCTTGCGGACGCTATCGCCGGCAAGCCGGCTCCCACAGGTATCTGATCGTTCCCACGCTCCGCGTGGGAACGATCATCAACAGAGAGCGGCGGTAAAACCAATTGCGCCCAGGCCGGTCTGACTGGAATCAAGGCAAAACCGAGCGCTGAAGACGAGCATGAAAAAATCTTTATGGGTACTGGCTGCGCTGCCCCTGTTCCTGGGCACCGCCCAGGCCGCCAGCTTCGATTGCGGCAAGGCCAAGCAACCCGCGGAAATGGCCATTTGCACCGACCGCCAACTGAACGACCTCGACGTCGAAATGGCCACCACCTACCGCTTGCTGCGCGGCCTGTTCGCCATGGGAAACCGGGGTACCATGCAGGATGAGCAGGTTGCCTGGCTCAAGGATCGCAACGCCTGCGGCAGCGACAACGACTGCCTCACGCGTGAATACGAGAAGCGCCTGATGCAGTTGAAAGCGCGTTACGAGCGCATTGAAAAACCGCTCTGAGCCCTTGTGAGACGTGGCTTTCAGGCCCGCTCAGATAAAACTTCTTTCACTGTGCCAAGGCAGCCGGCTGTTTATATTTGTTCCTGCTCCTTTGGTGAACCTCCCATTTAAGCCCGCCCGCATGCGGGCTTTTTTTTGCCCGCAAAACAGGTCGTGCAAAACGGGAAGCACGTGCCGAAGCGCGATCCGAAAGTGGCGTCCTCAACACTGGGATCAGGACAGGAAACCGGTATGCACCGAGACGAGCAGGAAGATCCCCAGGATGGCGCGGTAGGCCACGAACGGCCAGGTCGAGAAACGTTCGAGGAAACGCATCAGACCCCAGATCGCCGCGAAGGCCGAGACGCTAGCCACTACCAGGCCGAACAGCAGATGAGTCCAGGCGTCCACCGGGATTTGCGCGTGGTGCAACACCCATAGCTCCTTCAATCCTGCCAGGGCAATCGCCGGCAGGCCGAGCAGGAACGAGAAACGCGCCGCCTCTTCACGCTTGAAGTTGAGGAACAGGGCCGCGGTCAGGGTCGAGCCGGAACGCGACACCCCCGGAATCAATGCGCCGATCTGGGCAATGCCGACAATCAGGGCGTCACGCAGACGCATCTGGCCAACCACCCGCTGATGCCGACAACTGAACTCCGACACCGCCATCAATACCGCCATCACCAGGCAGGAAATGCCGATCACCGACAGGCCGCGCAAGGGTGAGTCGCAGGCATTGAGCGTCGACGACAAAGCCAGTCCGGCAATCCCGATGGGAATGGTCGCGAGGATGATCGCCACGGCCAGCTTGAACCACTGGCTATCAAAGTCGCGCTGACGTATCGCACCGATACTGCCACCGACCACGTCCCGGACATCACGCCAGAAATAACTGACCACGGCCGCCAGGGCCGCCAGTTGCATGGCCGCGGAAAACGCCGAGCCCGGATCCTGCCAACCGAGCACGGCCGGCACGATACGCATATGGGCGGTGGAGGAAATCGGCAGCAATTCGGTGATGCCTTGAATGACACCCAGAATGCCGATTTGTAAATAATTCAGAGAAGCGAAGCCAATATCGAGGCCGCTGGAGCAGACGTTAGACAAGATGAGTTCCTGAAAAAAGGCGAGTGGTTCACGGTCTTCGCACAGACGCGCAGCGGTCCCCTGGAGCGTAGACAGCGCGGCGAATGATGGGCCTGTTTTTTACGAATTTCCAGTTAAAACAAACTCGAAAATGCAAGCTGTAAACTGATTCCATTTGTGACAACACCTCTCGACAGCTGACCCTCCAAGACACTGGAAAGGCTCTAGTCCGAGTTTCTCACCCCACCACCAACGATCATCCCGCAGACTCTTTTGACCCTGAACATCATGATGCCCGGATCGGTATCGACACGACCTTGCCGACACGTTCCCGAGCCCAACCCGCAGCGTTGGGAAAAAGGCGGATCATGGGTCGATACAGAACCCATGGGTCTGTTTTGGACGCCACTGGACAACTTCGTCAAACCCCGGAAAAAACGGTAAAATTGTCGGACAAAATCCGCGATAAAGATGAAATTAGTTTCATAATCATGTGAAAATTTTGTTGCTAGCTTGCGCCCCGGTGATCAAAACCGGAGTTCTAATAATGAAAAAAATACTGCTCAAGACCACGCTCAGCCTTGCTGTAACCCTTGCCTCCACCCAGCTTTTTGCGGGTGGTTTCGCCCTCGACGAAGAAAGCGTCAGCGCCATGGGCACCGGTGATGCCGGACGATCCTCCTCCGCCGACGACGCCAGCACCGTCTATGGCAACCCTGCCGGCATGTCGCGACTCAAGCGCAACGAAGTCAGCCTCGGCGTCACCTACATCGACGCCAAGAGTGATATCAAGAACGCCAGTTCCACGTCCCTTGGCGCCGATAACCCAGGCACCAACAAAGGCGACATGGTCCCGGGCATTGCCATCCCCATGGGCTATCTGGTCACACCCATCGACGAACATTGGGCCTTCGGCCTGGGCATCTACGCCCCGTTCGGCCTGGTGACCGACTATGAACACAGTTTCCAGGGCAACGGTTTCGGCAACAAGAGCAAGGTCCAGGTCGTCACGATCCAGCCGACCGTCAGCTATGCCTTCAACGATGTGGTGTCGGTGGGTTTCGGCCCGACCTTCAACAAGATCAGCGGCGAGCTGGACTCCAGCGTCCCGGCGTTCGGGCTCGGCACCCAGAACGTGAAGATCAAGGGTGACGACACCGCCACCGGCTTCAACGCCGGTATCCTGGTGCAACCCCTCGACAGCACCCGCGTGGGCCTGACCTATCACTCCCAGGTGGTCTACCACCTCAGCGGCAAGACCAGCTCGTCAGGCGCGCTTTCCGATCTGTTCGGTGAGGGCACGCAGCGTTATGACGCCAAGCTGGACGTGACCACGCCTTCGTCGGTGGATTTCTCCGTCACCCACAAGCTCACCGACGACTGGACGCTCTACGTCGGCAGCACCTGGACCCGCTGGAGCCAGTTGAAGAAGATCACCGTCAACAACAGCGGTGTGACGGACACTGTCGGTCAGCTCGCCGGCCTGGACTCGATTACCGAAGAGCAGCACTGGCATGACACCTGGTCCCACGCCATCGGTGCGTCCTATCAGTTGAACAAGCAGTGGGTGTTGCGCACCGGCTTCACGATCGACCAGACGCCGACCAATAACACCGATCGTTCGGTGCGTATTCCCACGGGCGACCGCACGATATTCAGCCTGGGCGCAGGCTGGAGTCCTACGGATGACCTGACCTTCGACGTGGCGTATTCCTACCTCAAGGAAGAACCGATCAAGGTGCATGACATCCAGCCCACGTTGGGCCTGACCTACGACGCCAAGTACGAGAACAGCGCCAGCGGTTTTGGTGGTTCGGTGACGTACAAGTTCTGACGCGAGCCGTAACCGGCCTGACCCGATTGGCCTGAAAAAACCCGCATCAATGATGCGGGTTTTTTATTGTCGGTCGGCAGTCCTGCTCCCGTCATATCCCGCCAAACACGGGAAGGGGCCGGGATCGCCAATCAGGAAACCGCTACCCCCGTCGAGGTGGAGACAGCCCCGTAGTAGCGCCAGCAGCAATGATCCCGGTGCCCCGGCAGGATCACACAGCCGCTGAGGCTCAGGAGCAGGACGGCGGCAGCAAGCAACGAGAGACGACGAGACATGGTGATTTTCCTCAATGATTCAGTAGATGGGGGGCGTTGCGGTGGCTATGACCGGTAACTGACAGGGCCTGGGTGCCTGTCGATTACCGACTGTTACCGGTTGAACGTCACCACCCGCCGGAATCCGTCGCTACCTTTCAATAATTTCATGAACGCCCCGCCAACCCTGGGCAATACTTCCCCCGAACAACGCCGCAAACCATTCGCGAAAAAAACTGCTTTTCCCGCGACGGATTTCCGGACGTCCCGCGTTCAACCCATCAGCAGCGTTCACTTTCGTCCGCCGCATGAAGGAGTTGTCATGAGACCTGCACGACCTCTGGCCAAATTACGCTACGCCCTGCTTATCCCGCTGGCATTCACAGCCCTGACCAGCACGCCGACCTTTGCCCAGACCGAAGTCATCATCCGCGAAGCCCCACCACCCGTGCGCGTCGAAGCCATTCCCGTCGAACGCCCCGGTTATGCCTGGGACCGCGGGCACTGGCGCTGGGAAGGTCGTGGTTACGTCTGGGAACCGGGTCACTGGCAGCCGGTGATGCGCAATGCACGCTGGGAACCGGGTCACTGGGAAGCCCACGGGCCACGCTGGTTCTGGGTCGAAGGCCACTGGATTCGCTAAGTACACGGCCCCAGGCGGCACGGCTCGCTGCCTGGAGGTCCGCTCAACCTGATACTCAGCCACCGGACCGGGATTTGCCATATTGAAAGAAACTGATCCGGACGTTGAGTTGCTGGCCCGCATCGGCAACAACGAACCGGCGGCCGTCAACGAGATGGTGTCGCGCAAGCTGCCCCGTCTGCTGGCGCTCGCCGGTCGGATCCTCGGTGATGCCGACGAGGCCAAGGATGTCGCGCAGGAAAGTTTCCTGCGTATCTGGAGACAAGCGGCGAACTGGCGCAGCGGCGAGGCACGTTTCGACACCTGGCTGCACCGGGTCGCCCTCAACCTCTGTCATGATCGCCTGCGCCGGCGCAAGGAGCGCCCGCTGGCCGATGACGAGGAAATGATCGAGGTGGTCGACAGCACGCCGTCGCCCGATGAACAACTGGAAGCGACCGCCCGCAGCGAACAGATGGCAGCGGCGTTGGCGACGTTGCCCGATCGGCAGCGCGAGGCCATCGTGCTGCAGTATTACCAGGAGCTGTCGAACATCGAAGCCGCGGCGCTGATGAATATCAGCGTCGAGGCACTGGAGAGCCTGCTGTCGCGGGCCAGGCGCAACCTGCGCAGCTACCTTGCCGAGACATCCGGCGAAGCCAGCCTAGGGAGGGAAAAACGATGACGCCCGAACGATTTGGTCAATTGGCCGAGGCCTATGGCGCCGACCTGCGACGCTGGCCGGCCAGCGAACAGGCCGGCGCCCAGGCACTGCTCGATCGCGGCGACAGCGCCGCCCTCGATGCGGTGCAACAGGCCCGCTGGCTCGACGGCCTGCTCGACAGCCATCAACTGGCGGCAGCGGAGCCGGCGCTGATCCGCCAGATCCGCTTGTCCGCCAATCCCGCGCGACCGCCATCGTTCTGGAGCCGCTATGCCGGCTGGCTCTCCCCCGCGGGTTTTGTCGGGGTGGGTGTGGCCGGTGTCGCGGCCGGCATCCTGGTGGCGTCCCTGAGCCTGCCGCTGCCGATGCTGTCAGCCGAAGTACTGCCCAGCGTCTTCGATCATGGCGATGCCGATGTCGTCTTTACCGTCAATGCCGAGGAAAACGAGCAATGACCCCGCCGCCCAAGTACCTGAAACCGCTTCTGGTTGTGTCGTTGCTGTTCAATGTGTTCCTGATCGGTGGTGTCGGGGGCGGCCTGTACCACTGGCTGGTCAACGCCAAGCCCGCCGAGACCGTGGTGAACCCCCATGGCTTGCGCCAGGCGATGCTGCAACTGCCCGAGGCACGCCGCAAACAGTTGCACCAGTTGCTCCGACGCAACCAGGCGGACAGCCAGCCGCTGATCATCGCCGGGCGTGAAGCACGCATGGATGTAGTCAAGCAACTGGAGGCACCGACGCTGGATCGCAGCGCGCTGATGGCCGACCTGGGCCGGGCCCGGGAGGCGGACGATGCCTTGAGGATACTGGTGGACAACACAGTGGCCGACTTCGCCGGCACCCTGCCCCTGGATGAACGCCAGAAACTGGGGAAATCGTTGTACCCGCGCGGACAGGCCAAGGCCAAGATTGCAAGGAAGGACTGAAGCGGGCCGTTGGCGATATTGATCCCCCCGACAAGCGCCGGGCACGGCGCCGACCAGCAAGACAAAACCCGGCGAAAATGCCGGGTTTTGTCTTGCTGGCGTCTCACGCCTGGCGCTTGTCCGCCGTCGTCGCTCGTGCGCCGTGGATCAGTGGTGCATAACGATTACGGAACTCCCAGTTGTAAGGCACCTGACTCTTGCTCAGGCCCTGGTCCCAGTTGATCGACCAGGTCATCAGCCCCTTGATCGAATGCCCTGCCGCATCAAGTCGCTTGAAGGCATTGCTCACCGCCGTCGGGTCGATCACATAGCCCGTCGCCGCCGCATCGACGTTGGCCGGCAGGCCGATGACGAACTTGTCCGCGGCGATCCGGGTGAAACCGCGAGTCCCCGTCACCAGGCTGTCGGTCAGGTAGTAGAGGAAGTCCTCCTTCATCGCGTCGTTGTTCTGCGCGATCCAGGCGCCCTGCCCGCCATTGGCTTCAGGCACCCAGACGCCGTCGCCGCCCTGGTTGTAGTACTGCGGCGCGATAAAGTCGTAATAGCCTTCGAGGGCCTTGATGTAGTCGACGTACTTGCCGTTGCTGCTCAGATAGGGAAACTCCGGCGCCATGCTGATGATGAAATGCTTGCCCTCGCCCTTGTAGTGATCCTTGACCAGCTTCAGGGCAGCGGGCAGCACGACCTTGTTGTCGGCGTAGTCGATGGCGCTCTGTTCCAGGTCGATATCCAACCCGTCGAAACCATAGGTCTCCACCAGGCGGATGATTTCATTGGCCAGCGGCTGCTCGCTGCCCTTGCGCAACTCGATATGCGCATCGGCGCCGCCGAGGGAAATCAGCACCGCCCGGCCCTGGCTGTTCAGCACACCGACCTGGCGGCGAAACTCCTCGTCGGAGAAATTGTAGGGCTTGAAGGTCGGGATGCCGTTGCCCTTCATGAAGGCCACGGCCACGACGTTGTATTCCTTGGGGATATCCACCAGGGGAATATTGGCGAACTTGCCGCCCTGATAGCCATCGCCTGGGCCCGCGGCCCAGTTGTGCCAGAAACCCATGAGGATTTTCTTGCCATCCAGGCTCGGCATCAGCGATGCCGAATCATTGGCCTGGGATTTTTGCAGTGAAAAATTGATAGTGGTCACATTCTGATCCTTCAGAAATTGCACAGGGTTGTCCGCCGGTTCACGGCGTTATTTGAAGTCCACATCGAAAGCCTGGTAGAAGGCATTGCCGGTATTGGCGACGATCCACAGCAGGACGATGACGTGATGGCCTTTCTTGCCGGAGGGCAGCTTCACCGAATGATCGACCCGGGCCTTGAGCTCGTCGGTATGCTGGTAGTACGGCACCTGCGGGTAGAAGTCCTCGAAGAACGGCTTGGCCTCCAGCTGCGCACGACTGATGCGCTGCTTCGGGTCCCAGCCATCCCTGGTGATCAACCAGCGATAGCCACGGGTGACATGGGGCGCGGTGTATTCCCATTTCACCTGGAAGACCTGGCCCGGATCGACATTCAGCAGCGGCCAGGTGAAGGGGCGATTGAGCTTCTGGCTCATCTCTTCGTTGGTGAAGTTGAGGCAATCGCGGTCATCGGTCTTGCCACCGCTGAGGATATGGCCGTCAGCCGGGGGCACGACGCTGGGATCATCCGTCTCGAAGGGCGCGGGGAAAGGCCCGGCGGTCAGCGCCGGAAAGTTCTTGCCGCCTTCCATTTCATTGACCTGCCAGTTGCCGAGCAGACCGACTTCGACGGCGACCGAACCGCGACTGGCGGGGGAAATGACACGACCGTGCCGGAGCACTGGATTGGGTAAAGGCTTGTTCATTTTCTCACTCCATTGATTGAACAGACTCCCTCATGGGGAGCGCTGTCAACCTAACGCAGATGTGAGCTTTGTTCATGGGCGGTGAAACAGGGACTTTCCGGATCGGGTTCATATTTCATTGAGTAATCTTGAGTTTTCCACAGCCAGTTATCCGATACTCCTACGCACCATGTAGGCAATGGACTACGCACAAAGATTACAAAGCAGATAAATACGCAGGACATCATTTAAAACAGAAAAAGTTCATTTCAACTTTGTAAATTTTTATTTTCAGACGCCGAAGATCCCGAACGCGTCGGGTCGCTCACACTCGGCACAACGAGTAGGAGATAGCCCACTCGAAACGTCGATAAGGCCTACGGTTTTGCAGGATTCGCAGCCTTGCCGCAGCCTGTCTATCCCGATAGTTTTTCAGGGTCGCCGCCAAATCGGCGACCGGTTTTGACAGACCGAAATGAACCACTGCGCATAAGCGCCCAAACTCCATTTGCTGGCGTTTTTTTTACGCCTGTGATTACGTGTTGCGGCGGCTGTGCGCAGGGCATCTTCGGATGCGCCGGTTTCTTTGGTTCCCGGTCTGTCAACCTGCGTACAGCTGCCACCCAAACTTGTTTGACAGCAGGAGGTGGCGGTCCAACGAACCATTGGAGTTGCCCCCATGAACATGCACAAGAAAATTGTTCCTGATCCACCCTGCACTTCGCCTGCACTCATTATTGAAAAGTCCGAAGTACTTCTCTCTCAGAAAAAGTCGCTCTTCTCCGTACGCGAAGACATCAATCTCCAGGACGCACTGACCAGCGTTTCACAACTTCTGAAAACGGCCGAATACGTTGCCGACGACATCAGCACAGGCGCCAATGGCATCGCCAGCGATCAGATCTGGACCGTGACGCACTCGGTGGAAATGGCCAGGGCGATGGTGGATGCCCTGCTGGAACGACCCCGGCGGCTGACGATTTAAGACCCATCGCCGGAATCAACAGGCCACGCCCCCGTGGCCTGCCTCCTAGAGGCTACCGTCGACAAAACGCCCCCGCACGGCCACCTCATCCTCCGCCCGCTCCATCTCGCTGCGCACCACATTGCACAGATCCTCGCAGCAGCGGTAATACGCCCGCTCGGCGATCCTGACCGCCCTGAACCCCTCCTCCAGCGCCTCCTTCGGCGTCTTGCTCAAGGACGCCACCGTCAGCCGCCAGGCCGCGCGAGCGCTGTCCCGGGCCGCCAGGTAGGGCTTCAAGAGATCCGAGTCAATCATCGTCATGAGGGGCTCCTGTCGGGCTTTGCAAATGTTGGTCTGTCTGAAAGTAATGTAGTGCGGATCGGGGGTGATTGCCTCGCAAAGATTCAGGTCGAAATCGAGGTCATGATGAGCTGAAAAGACATGTGCAGCATCTGGCCGATGCTCGCCACCGCACTTCGCACTGGATCATGCGTGAGGCTATCGCACAGTACGTTGAGCGCGAAGAGAAACGTTAAGCGTTCCGACAGGAGACGCTGCAAGTGTTGATTGATTTTGGAGACAGCGGCTATGTAGCGCGCTATCGAATTGATCTCGATACCGTCACGGTCCTGACTGTTCGACACCAGAAAGAAGCGGGGTCTGCATGATCCGGCGGTAACCCCTACCCGCCCTGGCGGCCTGGATAGAGATCGGCACCACGCCCCCCTCCCAAGTCTTTCAAGCGCAATCCATTCGACTTTCAACTGCATGAAATCAGTTTTATGCGTTGGCATTCTAGATACCAAGCATCGACTATCGTACTAACGAAGTCCGACCGGACTCCCCCCGCCAAGATTGAGGAGTTTGCTGCATGAGTGTGCCTTGCCAAAGCGTCGTGGTCCCCACGAGCCGCGCCCCCACTGCCCTGGTGCTCTTGGCGGTGGCACTGGGTTTTGTCATGGCGATGCTCGATGTGACCGTGGTGAACGTGGCGCTCTCGGATCTGCAACGGGAATTCGACGTGACCCTGTCATCGCTGGTGTGGGTCATCGACGCCTACACCCTGATGTTCGCCTCGTTCCTGTTGCTCGGCGGAGCCCTGGCGAATGTGCTGGGGGCCAAGCGCGCCTATATGCTCGGTCTCGCCTGGTTCATCCTGGCGTCCTTGCTATGTGGCCTGGCAACCTCGGCACCGATGCTGATCGGCGCCCGTTTCCTGCAGGGCATCGGCGCCGCGCTGTTCATGCCCAGTTCCCTGAGCCTGCTGACCGAGGCCTTTCCCGACCGCAACACACGCATACGCATGGTCGGCATCTGGGGCGCCATCGTCGGGGCCGCCGCCGGCTCCGGCCCCTTTATCGGCGGATTGCTGGTCAATGACCTGGGCTGGAGAAGCATCTTCTACCTCAACCTGCCGATCGGCCTGCTGGGTATCCTGCTGACGCTGTGGGCGATACATCCTTCCCCACGCAGACCCATCGTCTTCAACCTTCCCACGCACCTGCTGATCATGCTGACCCTGGCCGGGCTCAGCTTCGTCCTGATCGAAGGACCGTCGCTGGGCTGGACAGCCCCGGCCAACCAGATCGCCATGGCCATAGCGGCCTTCGGCGCGCTCGCGGTGATCGTGCGGGAAAAGCGCTCGGCCTCGCCGGTGATCCCCGCGCCGCTGCGCCACAACTCCAATTTCTGGGCCCTCAACGGCCTGGGCTTTCTGATCAACTTCGCCCTGTTTGGCGAGATCTTCCTGGTCGCCCTGCTGCTCCAACAGTTTCACCACACCACGGCGCTGCAGACCGGTGCCTGGATGCTGCCGGTGATGGCCACGGTGCCGATCAGCAACTATGCGTCCGGCCGCTTCGCCCAGCGCTTCGGCGAACGCAGGGTGATGCTCACCGGGCTGAGCATTGCCGTACTTGGCAGCCTTGTCACCGCCTGCGTGGGCGGCGGCGTGGCCTACCTCTGGATCGTGCCGGCCATTGCCTTGTGCAATGCCGGCATGGGACTGGCGCTGCCCGCAGCTATCAGCAGCGTCATGCATGTGGCCGGCGCCACCTACTCCAACGTCGCGGCCGCCTCGCTCAATGCCAACCGCCAGATCGGTGCACTCGCAGGCGTAGCGGTGATGGGGATTGTGCTGCACGCAATCAGCGACTGGGCGCTGTCGGTGAGGATTGCCTTTGCGATCAATGCGCTGGTTCTGCTGGTTGGGGCGTGGCTGGTGAAAGGGTTGAGGTCGCAGGGTTAGGTTTAACTATTGCTACCCCGGTACGAGCCTCCCTGGGGCTGGATACGGGCGAACGGATTGAACTGGTGCGGGTGCTTCAATCCTGCGACCAATCCGGTGTCGCGACTCACAAAAAGTACCCTGTCACCTCATTCAACTCAGGCATAGGTGTTATTCACACAACCGGCGTTCTCGGTATTTACCTCGAAGGAGAAACTGATGCCCACCACGAGGCTGGCGACTCAACGCAGCGCCAGTCGTGTTCGCATCCTCCCGAGAGTAATAGACATGAGCAGATTACAAGGCAAGATCGCAGTCATCACCGGCGGCAGCAGCGGCATTGGCCTGGCCACCGCGCAGCGATTCGTGAGCGAAGGTGCTTACGTGTTCATCACTGGCCGACGCCAGGCAGAACTGGACAAGGCCGTCGCGCTTATCGGCCGGAATGTCACCGCCGTTCAGGGTGACGTCTCCAACCAGCAAGACCTGGACCGGCTTTACGCAGTCGTACAGCGCGAGAAAGGCAGCATCGACGTGCTCTTCGCCAACTCGGGCATCGTCGACAACAAGTCCATCGACGAGATCAGCGCCGAGCACTATGACAAGACCTTCGACATCAACGTCAAGGGCCTGTTGTTCAGCGTACAGAAAGCCCTGCCGCTGATGCGCAACGGCGGCTCGATCATCCTGACCGCCTCTATCGCGTCGACCAAAGGCATTCCCGGCTACAGCACCTACAGCGCCACCAAGGCGGCCATCCGCTCGTTCTCCCGGACCTGGACCCTCGAACTCAAGGATCGCGGTATCCGCGTCAACACCCTCAGCCCCGGCCCGGTCGATACCCCGATCATGGACAGCCAGGCGACGACGAAAGAGGAAGTCGATCAAGTGAAGGCCTCATTTGCCCAAGCGGTGCCATTGGGCCGCCTGGGCCGCCCGGATGAAATTGCCTCGGCGGCGTTGTTCCTTGCGTCCGATGAAAGCAGTTTTGTTGCGGGTATCGATCTTTGCGTGGATGGGGGTATGGCTCAGGTGTAGGTCAGCGGTTTCAGTTGGTGTGATCTTTCCCGCCCCTTCGGCCTAAGCCAGGGGGCACATCTTTCATCAGCCTGATCAGTGACTTCTTACAGCCCGCCAATGAGTGAGCAGGATTTGATCCTGGCTCTCAACGGCGGAGTCCAACGTGATCTCAACCTGCATTGACGCAGCTCGATGCACTTGAGGTGCCAGATCACCAAAGCAAGCTCACTGCCGAGAAAAAAGTTATTTTGAGCACTCCTCAAAGCACCTTTAAGGAGTCTTTCCATGACCCACATCGTGTTGTCACAAGTGGTCGCGAGCATTTCCGAACTGAAGAAAAACCCGATGGGTACAGTGGCGGCGGGTGGTGGCTTTTCTGTGGCGATCCTTAACCGCAACGAACCTGCGTTCTACTGCGTTCCGGCCAAAGAATACGAAGCAATGATGGACCGCCTGGAAGACATGGAGCTGGCGGCTATTTGCCGTGAGCGGGAGAACGCCCCCACCTTAAAGGTCTCCCTTGATGACCTATGAGCTGGAGTTCTCTGAAAAAGCCTGGAAGGAATGGCAGAAGCTCGGAGCAACAGTCCGCGAGCTGTTCAAGAAAAAGCTGCAAGAGCACCTTGGCAATCCCCATGTACCTGGTGATCGCCTGAGCGGCTTTGCCAATGCGTACAAAATCAAGCTGCGCACGGCAGGATATCGCCTGGTTTACAAGGTTGTGGATGAGGTTCTTGTGGTGACCGTTATTGCCGTGGGTAAACGTGAGCGCGGTGATGTCTACAGTGATGCCAAGCGGCGTTGAACGGACTTAGGCAGTCCTGAGCCTGGTCTCAGTAGTTATCCGACGCAGCCGTCATCATCTGAACCACCCCATATTCTCTCCACCGCATCCAGCCTCACGCCACTCAAGCCCGCGCCCCGTGCCGGCTGCGTCCACAGCGGCAGACCTTTCATGCCTTTGAACGACGTTACCCCCTGCCGCTCCGAGCCCTCTCGACGTTTCAGCGTTGCGCCGATGATGGATTGGACTATCTAATCCTGAAAGCCTTATAGATTAAGGCTTTCAGAGAACCTGTATTTTCCACGTACCACTTTCGTACCACCGTCCACACATTTTCAGACGCCGCTAGCAAATCTGGGGGGCAGTGACTGTCGCTCCAATCCGACACGACATTTACTCTCAAACTCAAACATGAAAAGCTCCGCCGCTTAGTTAAGGCGGCTGAGCTTTGATGCGCGTCATGGAAAATGTATAGGGATTCGCCCCCCCCCCCCTTTTCGTACCCGAGGACGGCTCCAAGCAGGCAAAATTGGCCAATTTGCTATCTTCAAAAGGTGCGCTACGGCCTATGGCGGCCTAGAATTTTCCCTATCCACTCAACCTCGGAGGCGTAAAATCTTACCTAAAGGAAGGTGCCAAAAGGCGGCGAGGCAAGGCGTCTTAAAATCAATAGAGCGAACGGCATAGATATGGACTACTTAGAAAACTCAACAGCCAAGCTTAATCGGGCTATAAAACACTTAAATGAGTTCATACACGAAGCAGACGCCTTTCTTGCAACCACCCCCTTTGGAGTACGCGTAGAAAATTATGAAGACAATGGCGTAAAGTGCATTAGATTTTCCTACAACGTTTATCAAGAGCCACCAAAGGCCCTTGGCGTCATCGCTGGCGACTGCATACATAACTTGCGCTCCATTTTAGATAACCTCATATGGAGCCTTGGGAAAATTTATCTGTCAACTGATCAAAAAGCAAAGCCAGACAGATTGTATTTTCCAGTGTTCAAGACCGAAGAGGAATACAAAAGAAAAATCGATACGCCCGATCTAATAGCCATAAAACAATTTCCACAGTCTGCGCAAGACCTGATAGAAAGCTTACAGCCTTATAATGGGACCTTGCCCGCCCACCGAATATCTGTACTTCACGCTTTGTGGAATGCAGATAAACATAGATCCCCCAACATAGTCGGGGGTGCAGGTGGCGGCGTTAGTCAGAGCTACAACCTTCAACAGCCAGCCAGCTTGAGTGCTGGCTTATATATTCAACACGGCAGAGAGTTTGGATATGGCGCCCTTCCAGAAAATGGTATTCCACCAGGAGCAAAAGTTGAAGTACTAGACGTTTACTTATTATTCGAAGAAGATGGCCCCGCATCTAGATTTGTAGTTAGCGGACTATTAAGCGAACTCATAGAAATAGTTCGCGATGAAGTAATATACAAACTCTCGCCTTTTTTCTACAGGTAACATTGGAAAATGATGTTTCCAACTCTGCGCACCTGGGCTTCTCGACATGTCATAAACGTTGTACGCATCCAACGTTCAGGGCCGATCTGACCGGATAATCAAGGTGGAAGACCATAACGAATGTCGACATTATTCGAGCATATAACCATGAAACATCCACCTTTTAACGTTTCATATATTGGTGAAAAGCACCCTCTAATTGCGCACCTGTTTGCACAGGTAGCCAGTCAAATCACTGAGTTACCAGACTTCTCTCGTGACAAAAAAATAGCCGTATTTTCAGACTTCGGTGGGGAGCATAAAGGTGCGAGCTTTTTGACATATTCATTCTTGATAATCTCCTATGACAAAATCTCTCCTTTTATTGAAGCTGTGGCTGACCTACGACGCGCGCATAACATCCTAGACCCCTACAGTGAATTCGAATACAAAGACCTTAACTACGGCCCGCGCAAACGGGCGCTACCCGAGTTCTTAAAAATTGTCGATAGCTTACTCCATGGTGCACTAATTACTGTCGCAGTCGACAAAAACATAGAGAGCCTTTTCGGCGAAAACAAAAAGTCAGTCCTCACACAATTAAAACAGGAGTTTGTCGAAGCTGGTTTAGGTGATTGGAAGTTTGATCCTGCGGAAAAGGCTCTCCGCATTTGCCACGCCATATCATTTTTCGCGTCATTGACAACCCATAATGACCAGCGATTACTATGGTATTGCGATAACGACACCGTCAATGACAACGAGGTCTTTTTCAACGACACGAAAAACATTCTAAATCGCACGCTGGGATTATATATAAAGCACTCGTTCGAAATACTTGGATTCGCAAAATCCTTTAAGGGGAAATCTCACCTTGATGACTTGCTTAGCATTACCGACTTGGCAGCTGGCGTCATTCAGGATCTGCTGGCTGGACATCACACGAAAAATGACCAAATAAATGAAAACAGAGTCCCCCTTATGAAATGGCTTATAGAACGAAGTGGCTTTCTCACCAAAATCACCATACAAATGTTACGGCTACCCAACGGGGACATAGGCAGTGCTATTGTCGGGTTCAGCGAGCCTCCATCGAGTTCTTCATCATGAAGAAAGGAATCGACATACGCCAATTTTGCTGGAGTATTTAGGTTAAAAAGCTTAAAAGGCCCTACCATTGTCTGTAGGAAAGATTTGACAGTTCGATGAAAGCGCTCAGCGGGCATTGAAAGGCATAGATTGGCGATTGGTTTTCCCCATTCTTTCTCCAAAGCTTTAAGCTCACTGGACGGGTTGTACCAGAATGCGTGAATCGCGCCTAATGGTCAGGACGTTCCAACAAAAATATTCTCGCCATTGCGACTCTCGCCAATCCAGGCAACAACCGAATTATCTCCCTTCCCCACCCCAACAAACGTTGCCACTCAATCGGCGACCTTCAAGCCCCCTTCCATAAAACAATTCAAGATGGCATTCTGCCGCTACCCCGAACAGATCACATGGCTTAGCCGAGGTTAGCGCAATCATGGAAGACAATAAAAATCTTTATAAATACATGGGCCCGGAAATAGCAGACAAATTCTTATTACAGAATGGAAGTTGCAGCCTAAAACTTTCTTACCTGAAAGATTATAATGACCCCTTCGAATTTTTTTTAACCATTGACTACAATCAAGGCCCTGAAATCCTTGCCTATTACAATGAAATGATTTCGATGGTTACTCAACAACCGGTAACGTGCTTTTCCAAGTCACCATTGATCACCCCAATGTGGGCACATTACGCGTCAAACTCCCAAGGGTTTGTCGCTGAAATAAATGAACCTGCTCTTGATGAATGGCTAACATCAAAAAAATCAGACCCAAGCTTTGGTGATATTGATTATCGGAATACCCCACACGAGGGCATGCAAGGCCTGCTGGATCGCGCATATGTGATATCCAAACCTAGACATGTAGGATGGCTCCAGCAAGCAATTGGAAGTACCGCTTACTTCACCAAACAAACCTGCTGGAATTATGAGCAAGAACGACGACTAATCATTGACGAAGCAAACATTGAAAAAATCAATGAAACGTTGTTACTACTTTACTTCCCAGCTACATTCGTTACGTCCTTGGTGGTCGGTGCTAAAGCGCCTCAACCGCTGAAGGACAAGATTAAAGAAATATCAGAATTGATAGGATGCAAGTATTATGAAAAACGCATTGGCAAAAGCTCAACAACACCATTCTTTTTAGATAGCCAAAATAATACATACATATTCAACAACAAAGAAATAGTTTTGCACAGCGAACGATGCGACTCATGTAAAGAGCCAAAAACACATTCCGATTCGAAACTTTGCTCATGGTGCAGCATCAATGAGTTTCATGAAAAAGATGCAGCCCATAGAAATTCATTCCGGATGCTACATCACGCAGGAATTCTCGAACAATACATAGAAAAATTTAAAGAAATCGGAAAGAGCAAATAAGGGACTGCTGCACACTCCAACCCGCGAACTGAATCAATGAGGAAGACTGGCCATGGTCCACACCCTGGAAGACGTGCGACAACAACTGGCGCAGATTCGCGCCCAGGTGACCGCTGCCGAAACCGCACTGGCACGGATTCGAATTTTAAGGGGACAGATTTATTTTCATATACGCTTCGCTGGCCTTCCCTGCCCACGTCGCTCTATCCGCAAGCCCTTAACCGCCTCAATCTCATCAACAAAGCGAGTATTTCCAGTCAACTGCCCGCGCTGTAATGACTCTCGAATAAATGTCAATTCTTCAGATGAAATTTCCTGATTTACAAAATCCCGATATTTAGCCCTTCGATCCTCCAGGGTGTGACCCAGGGCCTCAAAGCAAGGATCCGTATCAAGCCAATTATCGTAGGCCTGCTCACTAGAACGTAATAGATAACTTGACCAGATATAATCCTCTGGCCGAGAAACCATTCTTGCTCGAACTGGATTTAGCTCAATATAGCGACTGCATGCGAGTAAATAGTTATCTGATTGAACGAGACTTGATTTATAACGCCCCTCCCACAACGTTCCGGAACGACCTTCAAGCTTATTCCGATAGCGAGTCATTCGTGCGGCCAAAGCCTTCATTAAATGCCCGAGACCAGCAACCGACTCACCGGGAGCGAGCAACAGATGCACATGATTATCCATAAGACAGTACGCATAGACCTTGACCCCGAATACGGCTTTCAGCTCACGTAAATCATACAAGTAACGCTGAAAATCGCCAGTTTCTGCAAAAACAACCTGACGATTGTGCCCTCGCTGAACAATGTGATGCGGGTAGTTTGGCAAGACAACACGGCCCATTCTTGGCATGAAACCTCCTTCCGTGGAGATACCAGCGTAGCAAGTCGAAAAGGATCTGCCCTCTTTTCCTAAAAAAATTAAATCCGTCCCCTTTTTCCCCGTCCCCTTTTTCCCTCGTCCCCGTTTTCCCCGTCCCCGTTTTCCCCGTCCCCGCTTTCCACTTTCCCCTTAAATTCCTTAAAATTAAATACGCCCCCTTTTCCAAAATTAAATCCGTCCCCTTTTCCCGTTCAAAATTAAATCCGTCCCCTTTTCCCGTTCACATAGAGCCCGAACACAAACATTGACAGAGCGAATCGCTCCTACTAAGAATAAAAGCGCGGATCCAAGGTTAGGAATCGCGTAAAGGGAAAATTCTTCTCAGAATTTCAGCACATATGGATAAAGGGAATAAAAAATGTCTGACGCAATCTCAAACAAAGACCAAACCCCAGCTAAAACCTTCACCCTTTTCAACCAGAACGGCATCAAGATCACTCTGGATCTGCCTGGTGCATTGCAGATCAACCAGAACAGGCAAGAGCTCTATACTTCCGCTCCAGTACTGCACAACAGTACGATCTTTCCCATTAAATCGGCGAAGTTCACCATCAACCTCGATGACGTTCGCGATGCATCGAGCAACGTGATCGCGAACGTGCGGTGGTGGAACCCCAGTATTTTCAACGGGGAACAGACCATGGAGTTCAATGTGGAAGCGATTCAGCCCAATGAAACAGGCAAGTGCACCCCTGCTTCCAGTGGATACTCCCAAGTCCGGTGGGCTACCTCGGTGTCGAGTGGACGCGCCCAGGAAACCTTCACGAATACCCTGAACCTTGTCTCACTCATCTACGGACCTCTTCCTTCGAATACGACGAATAAAGCTGATGGGCCGATTATCCAGGTTGGTTAACTGAATCTGCCATCACAGCGCCCGATGCACCGCATCGGGCGTTTTGTATTTCAAAGACCAGCCCTCTCGCCTCCCCCGCCAGCCAACTCCATTTCCTGATAAACTCCACCCCATTCAGCCCCACGCCACTCAAGCTCGCGCCCTGCCCCATTCGCGCCGGCTGCGCCCACAGCGACAGACTTTCCATGCCTTTGAACGCTACCCCCACCCGCTCCGAGCCCTCTCGCCGCTTCAGCGTGGCCCCCATGATGGACTGGACGGACCGCCACTGCCGGTTCTTCCTGCGCCTGCTTTCCAAGCACACCCTGCTCTACACCGAGATGGTCACCACGGGCGCGATCCTGCACGGCGATCACGAGCGCTTCCTGCGCTACAACGCTTCCGAGCATCCACTGGCGTTGCAGTTGGGCGGCAGTGTGCCGGCCGATCTGGCCGCCTGTGCCCGTATGGCCGAGGACGCCGGTTATGACGAGGTGAACCTCAATGTCGGCTGCCCCAGCGACCGGGTGCAGAACAATATGATCGGCGCCTGTCTGATGGGGCATCCCGAGCTGGTGGCCGATTGTGTGAAGGCGATGCGCGATGCGGTGTCGATTCCGGTGACGGTCAAGCACCGCATCGGCATCAATGGCCGTGACAGTTATGAAGAGCTCTGCGATTTCGTCGGCAAGGTGCGCGATGCCGGTTGCCGCAGTTTTACCGTGCATGCGCGGATCGCCATCCTGGAAGGACTGTCACCCAAGGAGAACCGCGATATTCCACCGTTGCGCTATGACGTGGCCGCGCGATTGAAGCAGGACTTTCCGGAGCTGGAGGTTGTCCTCAACGGTGGGATCAAGACGCTGGAGCAGTGTCACGAGCATCTGCAGACGTTTGACGGGGTGATGCTGGGCCGTGAGGCTTATCACAACCCGTATCTGCTGGCGGAAGTGGATCAGCAGTTGTTTGGCAGTGCGGCACCGGTGCTTTCCCGCGCCGAGGCGTTGGTGCAGCTGCGGCCTTATGTGGCGGCGCATATCGCCGATGGCGGGGCGATGCACCATATCACCCGCCATGTGCTGGGGCTGGGCACGGGGTTTCCGGGGGCGCGGCGCTTCCGGCAGTTGCTGTCGGTGGATATTCACAAGACCAAGGATCCGCTGGCCTTGCTGGATCAGGCGGGGGAGTTGTTGGAGGGGCGGTAATGCGGCCGGCTAGAGACCGCATTATCGTTCTTCGCTGGCAAGCCAGCTCCCACAGGGCCCGCGTTATCGTTTATCGCTGGTAAGCCCAGCTTCCACAGGGACTGCGTTATCGTTCTTCGCTGGCAAGCCAGCTCCCACAACGTTCTTCGCTGGCAAGCCAGTTCCCACAGGCGTCAGTCGCTCAAGTGCGCTCCAGCGCATTCACCAGGTCGTGAAACGCTTCGCGGTTGGAGTCGTTCAAGCCCATGAGGATCTTGTGCGCTTCCAGCACCTTGACCCGCACCACTTCTTCCGACTGGTCCTGCGAAGGCAGGTCGGTCAGGCATTCCGGGCACGGGATCGGGCGGTTGACGATGTTGAACACCTGGTCGAAACCCATGGACTGCAGCAGGCGGGTGATGTCGTCGTGGACGGTCACCACGGTCGGCAACAGGCCCACTTTCTGCCGCGACAGGATCGAGAGCTTGGCCAGCAAGCCCAGGGTGGTGCTGTCGATGCTGCGGGTTTCGGTCAGGTCGATCACGATCGCCGTGAAATTCAGCGCCGTGAAGATCTTCTCGATCGTGGCATCCAACGCTGAACACAGGGTCAGGCGAACTTCACCCACGAACTTCAGAACGAAGGTGCCATCCTGTTCGGCGAACTGGATTCTACCGGTACTCATCAAAGATTCCTGCTCAACACTAACAAGGCGATATCATCCGGCATCTCCCCTAGCGTGGCCAATCCAAAAACCTGGCGCAAGCCATCCAGGCTGCCGCCGGCTGTTCTCACCAATTCTGGTAAGGCAGCCTCTTTCTCTTTGAGTGTATCTTGCTGCAAAAGATCCAGAATGCCATCAGACATCAGTGTAAGACTAAATGTCGGCGGCAGTTCCAGAATGTGGTCTTCATAGGTGGCCTCGTTGAACAAGCCCACCGGCAGGCCACGGCCTTCCAGGTAACGCACACTGTCCGGGGTATAGAGCACCGGCAACGGCAGATGACCACCGATGCTGTAGGTCAACAACCCGGTTTCTTCATCGATCACGCCGCCGACCATGGTCACATGCTTGCCCAGCTTGCAGTTGATCAGGCCACGGTTGATATGGCCCAGCACCTGCGAGGGGGTGAACTCCGGCAAGGTGCCGTTGCGCTTGGACTCGAACAGCAGCCGCGTGGTCATGAACTTCAACAACACGGTGACAAAGGCCGACGACGCACCATGGCCGGAGACATCCGCCAGGTAGAACGCCACACGCCGTTCATCGACCCGGAAGTAGTCGACGAAATCGCCGGACAGGTACAGGGACGGAATGATCTGGTGGGCGAAGTTGAAGTCGTCGATGCTCCAGGGACTGACCGGCAGCATGTTCATCTGGACCTGGCGACCGGCGTTCTGGTCTTCCTGCAACAGATGGAGGCTGGCTTCGAGCTCGCGGTTGGCGGTCTCGAGCTTTTCCCGGTAGCGCTGGTTTTCCAGCAGCAGGCGCGCACGGTCCAGGGCCCGGCGCACGGAGTGCTCCAGAACGGCGAGGTCTTCGAGGGGCTTGATCAGGTAGTCCGCCGCACCCAGGCGCAACGCTTCGACGGCATCGTTCATGACGCCCGCGCCCGAGACCACGATCACCGGCGTTTGCGGCGCGAGGTCGGTCACCTGGCGAATGAGCTCGAGGCCACCCATCTGGGGCATGCGCAGGTCGCAGATCACCAAGTCGGGCTGTGCTTGCTCGAATACCTGAAGTCCCTGCAGGCCGTTGCTGGCTTGCAGGACGCTGAATCCGCTGTCTTCCAAATAGGCCGCAAGGCTTGCGCGCACTACTTCGTCGTCATCAATTATCAGCAGCGTGGCACTGGTTTTTTGCATGTGGGCAAACGGCGCCAGAATTAGGTTGGCGTAGACCGCAAGGCAACAGGCCCGCGTACTACTGGATTCGCTTTCTAGCCTCTCTGTCTCGAACGGTCGGACGATCACGTCCGGTGCATCGGTATCAGAGGTGCCCTTCTAAGGCGCAGACGGTACTCCCATCCGCCGGGCGTTTCAAGCTCATGCCGATGGTCGCTTGAGGTCTTTACACCTCAAATCACCGGGAGTTATAAGAAGTGTGAAAACCACAACGGAATCGAAGGACAGAGTCCATGAGCCAAACCGATCGCGACTACAGTGAAAAGCGTGATTACATCCGGATGCGCGTCGATGCCGACGTGACGCTGATCCACGCCGGCCTGGAGATTTCCGCGGTGTGCCTGGACTTGTCCAGCACCGGCATGCAGGTCGAGGCACCCCGTCAGTTCAATGCCGGCGACCGGATATCGGTGCGCATCGACTCCGACCATCCGGCGCTCAAGGGCCTGGAGGCCGAAACCGAGGTGGTGTGGGCCAACGACCAGAAGCTGGGGCTGCGCATCCTGCAAATGCGCTGACAGGTCCCCCTCATGAAAAAGGCGACTCATCGAGTCGCCTTTTTTCGTTTGCGCAGCTGGAAGCCGGGGGGACGCAGACTAGAAGTCGTCCACGACCTTGCCGTCCTTGACCTTGAACTCGCGGTTCTGCAGGTAGGCGTTGCGGATGAAGATGTACTTGTCGCCGCTGATCAGCTTCTCGCTCGACAGCAGGCTGGCGCGGGTGTCGATGATGTCCAGGCCGAAAGTGATGTTGCGCGCCGGGACGTCGTTGATGTAGCGGTATGGTTCGGTGTAGCTGTCCACGTACTTGGACGGCGCATCCCGCAGGGTGCTTGGCCCGAGGAACGGGATGACCACGTACGGGCCGCTGCCGACGCCCCAGTGACCGAGGGTCTGGCCGAAGTCTTCATCGTTGCGTTGCAGCCCCATCTTGGTGCCGACGTCGAAGAAGCCCGCCACGCCGAGGGTGGTGTTCAGCAACAGGCGCGCGGTATCGACACCCGCCGCCTGTGGCTTGAGCTGGAGCACGTCGTTGACCAGATTGCCGACATCGCCGAAGTTACGAAAGACGTTGTGGATACCGTCTTCAAGGAATTGCGGGGTGACCGCCTGATAGCCTTGAGCCAGGGGTTTCAGGGCGTAGGTGTCCAGTACATCGTTGAACTTGAAGATAGGACGGTTGACGCTTTCCCACGGATCTTCGTCCGCCGCCTGTGCGGCAAATGGCACCAACGCAACGCTGGCACACAACGACAACTGAGCTAGACGATCGATCCAGCGCATAGAGAGAAACTCCTTGGATGAGACGGGATGCGGGGCGCCATGCCCTGATTGATGAGCGGCAGTATAAAGCGGATGCTTGGGTTTAGGCAGTATGACTCGGACAAGTCCTACAAAGAATTACAGGTTAGGCCAAGGACGCCCAGTCATCCAATTGTCATGGCGACGCCTTATTCTGCGCAGTCATCATCAGGGACGCTGCCATGCCACTACCCGCCGTCGCACCTTTGCCCGCGCCCACCGCCCTGCTCTTCGGCCTGACCGGTTGCCTGGTGGATTTCGGCGCCCGCGCCCGCCCGCACCTGGATCCGGACGAACACAATCACGCCACGCCGGGTGCGCTGGAGATTCTCCAGGGACTACAACAACGCGGCGTGCCCTGCGCCTGGCTGGATGAATTGCCCCACACCCTCAGCCAACCGCTCGCCGCAACCCTGCCCGACTGGATCAAACCCTCTCTCACGCCCGCCAACTGCGTACAGTGGCCGGCGCCCAATGCCTGCTGGCATGCGCTGATGGAACTCGGCGTGGGACAACTGGAGGGCTGCGTGCTGGTCAGCGGCGAGCCGCGCCTGCTGCAATCGGGCCTGAACGCCGGGTTGTGGACCATCGGCCTGGCCTCCTGCGGGCCTTTGTGCGGCCTGTCGCCCATGGAGTGGCAGGCACTGCCGCAGAAAGAACGGGAAAGGAAGCGCGGCAAGGCCACCGTGGAGCTGTTCAGCCTTGGCGTGCACTCGGTGATCGATCACCTCGGTGAACTGGCGACCTGCCTGGACGATATCGCCCTGCGCCGGCTCAAGGGCGAGAAGCCCTGAGCCCGGGGCTTGATCAAGATCAGGCACGGATCGCCGCTGTGGATTACTCTGAAAGGCAGGCACAGACCTTTATCGCTGCACGAAGGTCTATGCCAGAGACTATCCATAGAAGGAAACCACCATGCCTGCCAGCGAACTGCAAGAACAACTCGATACCCTGCGCGAGCAACTTGAGCAGAATCCACCGCTGTCCGAAGCCGAGCGCGAGAACCTGCAGGAACTGATGCAGCAGATCGAACTGAAGCTGAAACTGGAAACCGCGACCCAGGACAGCAGCCTGGCCGACGGCGTCAACCTGGCGGTCGAGCGCTTCGAACTCGAACACCCCGCCATCGCCGGCACCTTGCGCAATATCGTGCAGACCCTGGGCAATATCGGTATCTGAACAGCGCCACGCAACGGTCCGCCCCCATCCGACACAGCCAGGGCCGCCCTGCAAGAGGCGGACTTCACAGGTCCGAACTTTCGGGCGCCTGGGCACGATCCAGTGCCTCGCGGGTGATCCGCACTTCCCCGGCTTGTCGCTCTCGGTCGATCACTTCGAGCGCCTGCTCATAGACCGTATCGCTCATTTCCCGGCCAACGGGAATATCCGCCTCGGCGATCCCCAAGGTGCCCGCCCCCTGCTTCACCGTTGCGGTCCACTCGGCGATGGCCTGCGCGGAGGCCTGCGGCTGTCGTGCCAGCTCTTCCAGGGCCTCGCGCACTTCCTCCAGGGTTTGCAACTGTTCCTGCGCCACGACCGCATGACGTTCCGTCTCGGGCAGAGTCTTCAGGTAATCCTTCCAGAGCGGCTGTTCAAGCAGCAGCTCGACCTGCTTGCCAGGCACCTGCTCCGCCGCCAGGATGCGATCACCCGCCTCCCGGGTCATATCGCGACTGACATTGCTGGCCCCCCGATACAACATGGACAAGGGTTGCCAGGGCAGTCCGAGACGCTCGGCGAGGTCGACACGGTAAGCCAGGTAGATCTCGACCTCATCGACATGGGGCCAGCGCGCATCGGCGGCCGCGGCCGCCACACGCCCGGCCTCCTCGATTTCGGCCTCGCTCAGGGGCAGCCCGCTTGCCGTCGCAACGGCCTCGGCCCTGGCGTCCTCGATACGCGCGGCCCTGGCGATGTCCTGGCTGGCGGTTTCGACCTTGGAGATATCGTTCAATCGCGCCAGTCGCGAACGCCCCCGAGCCAAGACCAGGCAGGCCGCCTCCCGGGCATCGCCCGTCAATTGCCCCGCCTCGTAGAGCAGCACCTCACCTCCCAGGCGGCTGAACACCTCGGTAAAACCATCGGCACAGGTTTCCAGGTCGCTCGTCCAGTCGAACAGGACCTGACGCAAGCTGGAGTCGGCAATTGCCGCCTCGATCATTCGCCAGACGCGCCGGGTCAACTGCGTCCGGTATTCGGCGCGATAATCCGCCGAGTAACGCAGCGCGGCAATCGACTCCAGAAAGGTTTCGCTCCCCGGTTCGTTGGCGAGCAGGTCCCACTGCGCCCTCTTCTGCTCCTGCTCCGCAACCGGAACACTGCTGTCCAGCCAGTTCTCCACGACAGGCGTCAACCTCGGCACACCCTGCTCCAGGATGCCCGTATCCTCTGGCAGGGCGAAACGTATCGAAGGTCGATCAATGAACTGGGTAATCACATAACGTGTCGTTACATCGAACGGATTACCGTAAAGCAGTACCGTTCTCATCCTGCGGCTGCTCAGGCTGAAAAATTCCCAGGGTATGGAGGTCAAGCGATTTCCCTGCAGATCCAGCAGCGCCAGATCAAGCAACTCCAGTACCCCGGTCGGCCAGGCGGACAGCTCGGTACGCTGTAGCTGGAGCCCCTGTAACCCGGGCATTCCCCTGGCACTGAACAACCCCAGGGGATTGCCATCCAGGTTCAGTCGCCTCAGGCGCTTGAGGCTGCGCAGTTGCTGCCCCAGTACCTGGGTCCAGACGATCCGGTTGCCGTTGAGCTGCAACCTGCGCAGCTCACCCATCTCACCAATGCCCGATGGCAAGCGCGTGAGCCGGCCCCCGGTGATATGCAGCTCACGCAGCTTGGGAAAGTGCTTGAGAAAGGCATCGAAATCACGACGTTCGCGAAGTCCGACCAGGGTCAGCTTCAATGAGACCACATGATCGAAACTGCCCGGCTCCAGTTCGGGCAACTTCAGCAAGCGCTCCTTCGACAAGTCCAGCTCATACCCCAACGGTTGGCCACTGGCATCGAGCAGTTGCTGCGACTCCCGGCGCCAGCACCTTCTTATCCGCTCCACCACCCGTGACTTGGAAGCCTTGGTCACCAGCCAGCCACCCACACCGCCACGCTCGTACTCACCGTCGAGCCGCCAGTATTCCAGCATCAGTTTCAGCTTCTGGTACTGCTCCTGCCGTTTCTTGAGGGCTCTCAGGAATACCTTGTCATCCTGCCCTTCCAGCAACAGGAACTGCCGGACCGTCTCCAGATCCTGGCCGGGATAAAGCTTGTCCACCAGCAACTGCAAATGACTCGGTGATACCGCTTGCACACTCTGCTGCCCACCGAGCGGGTAGCCGATTCGCCCCTCGCTCAAGCGCATGGGTGAGCGGAATCCGGGCTTGATCGCCTGCATGTTCAGCAGCGAGCGAATGCGCGCGCGCGACAACTCCAGGTGACGCACCACCGCCTGCCTGAACAGCTGGGGGCGGGCTGTGCGCGAGAAGCCCAGGGCTTTGAGGCGGTTTTCCGGCAGAGCCCGCAATAGCGCCATCTGAAGATCGCCAGGCAGGTCCCGCCCTTCGATCTCATAACCTCCCGACTTGCGCAGCAACTCCAGGGGCGTGGCGGATGAGATCGGCCCCAGGCTGTCGACCAGGCGTTGCCCGCTCGGGGCAAGCGCAGAAGGCTCATACAGCTCGATGCGCAGGTTTTTCGACCAACCTGGCAGGTTTTCCAGTGAATGCAGGAACAACCGATCGCTATCCAGGCTGACCGAAGATTCGAGGAAAAGTCCTTCGTAGGCTCGCGCGATACGTACCTGCTGCAGATACCAGCGACTTTCTTCCGCCAGGCGTAGCGGCACCCTCCCCGCTTTCAGAGACTCGACCTCATAGTCGTTGGCCGCACTGGCCAACTCATCGGCAATCGCGGTCGGCAAGCCGGGGAAGTCGCGTTTGAACAAGGCAACGAAGGCATTGCGCGAACGGCTGCGAAACGCGTAGTAAGCCTCGAACAGTGCGCTACGCTGATTCTGCGCTTCGGCGGCAAGTCGCCGGTTCAGGGCGGTCAGTTGTTCAGCGCTGGTCAACCGTGCAGCGCCCGGCGGACGCCCGAGCAACGTATCGATCTCGTCCTGACCGAGCCCCTGCAACACCACTTGCAGCAGTTCGGCCTCACGTATCTGGGCTTCGGTGACGGTCACTACCGGCAACCGCGCTTTATCCGCCGGGCCGTACTCCTTCAATATCCGCCCTTCGCCATTGACGAACCGCAACACCTTGGTGGGCGGCCACAAGGTCTCCAGCAACTGCTCCTGGATACGCCAATCGACCACGCCGCCATTGGTCGTACCGGTATCGATAAACCGCTGGATATCCGCATCGGTCCTGAAACGCTGCACCGTGTCGTTCAGCAGTGCCGGTCGGCTCAACTGATCCAGGTAGACCGGACGCAACTGCTCGGCCTCCACGCCGCTGACGGTCATTATCCGCGCCGCCTGCTCCGGGGAAAAGCCCGCCATGTCCGCGCCCAGGCGCGTGAACAAGGTGAACGCATCCCACCGCAGTGGCTGCTCCAGCTCATGGCTCCAGGCGCCCGAGCCGTTATGGCTGAACAGCGGCGAATAGGTGCTCCGGGTGGGATGCTCGGCGCGGTACTCATGGCTGACGCCCGTGGGACTGAGCTTGTAGTAATCCCCGTCCAACGGCAGATAAGTACTGCCATTGCTCACATACAAGCCTGATTCGTCGGGCCTGAGCCCTTCGGGCAAGGTCGGGGCGTGTCGATAGGGCGTAAGGTCGGTTTTCCATAACCGGGTGCCGCCGTCCGGCAGCTTGACCTGCTTGAGGTTGTCGATAAAGGCAGCCGCTTGAGCGTCGCGCGCCAAAGCGTGCATGAAGGCCCCGAGCTCCAGGTTCAGCACCACCCCGAGAAAGGCCAGCACGGCCTGCTTCCTGTCGCCGTGCTGCCACGTCTCGATGCCCTCGTAGACCTGTACCAGCATCTGCGCGGCGGCCACCGCCAGCATCGCCTCGCCCAGGCCCGGCACGAAAAACAGCAGGTTGACGCCCCAATCCACAAAGGCATGCCAGCGAGCGCTACGGGTCTTCTTGTCCTCCGCATCCGTCGACACCGCCAGGATCCTGGCATCGTCGAGCAGCTTGTCGGTGTGCTGCACATACAGTTCGAAAAAGGGATCGCCGGTTATCCGCGCCAACTGCAGTTGCAGCCGCGCTCGCCGGTCCGTCTCGGCGCCCGAGGAATTCAGGCGCTCATTCAGTGCGGTGAAAAACACCGGCTGGGAACGCAAATGGAGGTAGCGGCGAAATTCGTGCCGATAATCCTGATCGAGCAGCCTGTGGCCGAGATCATCCTCGAATGCCGCCAGGGACGAATACTGCTTGAGCGCCTGCCCGGCATCACCGGACAGGTACACCACACAAGGGCAAGACTCTCGGGTACTCGCGACGTCGAAACGGGTCAGTAGCACGCCCTTGAGCAAGGCGCCTCGATAGCCACTGTCGGGAATGCGGACATCGAGCATCTTGATCTCATGAAACTGCACGGCGTGCAGGCTCCACAGAGGACTGGGGTTGCCGCCGACCCACTGCTTTATCATGCGATAGGCAGAGTCGTCGATATGCCCTTTCATCACCGCAATATCCGCCTGGAGCGCCAACTCGGAGACCTCGTTGGCCACGAACAATCGACGAAATTCATCGTCGCGTTGCCCGGAGGCGCTCTTGCGCAACAGAAAAGACTCGATATGTTCCTTGTATTTTCCGCCCAGATCCAGATCGCGACATAACCGCGCAAATGCCCGTGGCGTAAATTCCTTCAGCAAGACACCTTGAGTCTGGCGCAGTATCTGCGAACCCCGGTCGAAGCCAAAGTAAGTCGTTTCACTTTCCTCGAAGTTCTGCAAGGCAGCCTGCAACAGCGTTTGTTGCGTAAGTCTTTGTTGATAGGGCGTGGACGCTGTTTGCGCCGCCAGTATATGAACATGCCTGAGCTGGTCCCGATGCACGTCCAATCCCGGGCCGAACGCCTTGTCCAGGCCGTGTTGCAAAAGCGGTGCAGCAAAGGCTTCCGGGCTCTGCAAGCCCTCTAGATAAGAGGCCAGGCGGGCCTTGTCCGCCTGATGGCGGCGCAGGTTGTCCGCGTAGGAACTACGGGTGGCAAAGGGCGCAACCTTCAGCCAGTCCGGTAGTCGACTTGTCACCAGGGCATGATATTCCTCACCGTCAAGCGCCACTGCAACATCCGATGTTTCAAGAGCAGAAACAGTCATTCCACAAACCTTAAATAACTTCAATCTCCTTATACTAATCTTCAGTCACTCGATAAAAAGCTCAAATAGCCAATCGCTTCATCTACTTTCCCATCTATATTATCAACCCGTAATATATCTATTAACACCCTTTAACGGTTCAACCGGCGAATGGATTTTCGGCTGACCTCCGGTTCTTTTTATAAACTTCAAATACTCTTTTACCGCCCTGAACAAAAAAAGCCCCGACTCTCACGAGCCGGGGCTTTCGGTTACCACTTGTTTCAGGCTATCAAGGCGCTGGTTGAACCGCTCAATGCCAGGTCCATCAACTCACGGTTGGCCACTGCGTACATGGCGTAGTCGGTGCCGCTGGCGGCACGGATTTCCACCAGCATTGCACGCCAGCGATCGGCCATGCTCGCGTTCTGCTCCAGCCACAGGGCTACGCGGGCTTCCATGTCTTCCGGCGCGTCGGCCAGTTTCAACACGGAGATGGTGATCGCCCGCTGCTGCCAGTCGACATCATCGCGGAACGCTTCGCGGGCCTGGGCCTGCCAGTTGTTGCCGACACGCAGGTCGCTGATCTGCTGGGAATACCAGGTCAGGTCCAGGGCACTGCCCACCGCGAAGTAGGCCTTGGCCACTTCGGCGGCGTCGTGACCGGTGACATCAGCCGCTTCGATGATCGGCAACAGGGTGTACAGGTGCGTGGTACCGGCCACCATGCGCGCCAGCAACTCCGGTACACCGGCCTGGACATAGGCCTGGTAGCGGGTCTGCCAGACTTCGCGGGTCGGACCTTCCAGCAGTTCGTCGAGCTTGAGGCCCAGGGCTGCCAGGTGCGGACCGAAGTGCGCGACGTCACGGGCGGCATCCTGCTCGTTGCGACGGCTGCGCAGGAACCAGCGCGTGGCGCGACGGCCCAGGCGCATCAGTTCGTCCATCAGTTCCAGTTGGGTCTCGGCCGAGACCTTGTAGTCCAGGGCCTCGATCTGACGGAACCAGTGCGGGAGGTGGAAGATGTCACGCACGATGACATAGGCACCGGCGACATTCGCCGGGCTCATGCCAGTGGACTCCTTCAGGCGCTGCACGAAGGTGATGCCCATGTGGTTGACCAGGTCGTTGGCGATCTGGGTACTGACGATTTCACGCTTCAGACGGTGACGACGCATGGCATCGGCGAACTTGCTCACCAGCGTCGGCGGGAACGCGGTTTCCATGTCGCGGGTCAGGTATTCGTCGTCCGGTACCTTGGAGTCGAGCAGGGCCGCCTTGAGGTCGATCTTGCTGTAGGAGATCAACACCGACAACTCGGCACGGGTCAGGCCCTGGCCGGCCGCCACTCGCTCCACAAGCTGCTCTTCCGCCGGCAGGAACTCGATGGCACGGTCAAGCTTGCCACGGCCTTCCAGGTCGCTCATCAGGCGCTTGTACTCGGCGATCCGGTCGTAGGCACGACGGGCCGCCAGGGACAGGGCCTGGGTCTGCTTGTAGTTGTTGCCGAGCACCAGGCCGCCGACTTCGTCAGTCATGCTGGCCAGCAGCTGGTTACGCTGCTTGTCGGTCATATCGCCGGCCTGCACCACTTCGTTGAGCAGGATCTTGATATTCACTTCGTGGTCGGAACAGTCCACGCCACCGGCGTTGTCGATGAAGTCGGTGTTGGAACCGCCGCCATTGAGACCGAACTCGACACGGCCGAGCTGGGTCATGCCCAGATTGCCACCCTCGCCCACCACCTTGCAGCGCAGTTCGTTACCGTTCACGCGCAATGCATCGTTGGCCTTGTCGCCGACATCGGCGTGGCTTTCGGTGCTGGCCTTGACGTAGGTGCCGATACCGCCGTTCCATAACAGGTCCACTGGCGCCTTGAGCAAGGCATTGAGCAGCTCGGTCGGGGTCAGCTTGTCGGCGCTGATGTCGAAACGCTCTTTCATCTGCGCGGAGATCGCGATGCTCTTCGCGCTGCGCGAGAAGATCCCGCCGCCTTCGGACATGATGCTGGTGTCGTAGTCGGACCAGGCCGAACGCGGCAGGTCGAACAGGCGCTGGCGCTCGGCGAAGCTGGAGGTCGGCTCCGGGTTCGGGTCGATGAAGATGTGCAGGTGGTTGAAGGCCGCGACCAGCTTAAGCTTGTCGGACATCAACAGGCCGTTGCCGAACACGTCGCCGGCCATGTCGCCGACACCGACCACGGTGACGCTGTCTTCCTGGACGTTGATGCCGCGCTCGCGGAAGTGGCGCTGTACGCCGACCCACGCGCCCTTGGCGGTGATGCCCATTTTCTTGTGGTCGTAGCCGGCCGAGCCGCCGGAAGCGAAGGCGTCGCCGAGCCAGAAACCGTAGTCGATGGCAATGCCGTTGGCGATGTCGGAGAAGGTCGCGGTGCCTTTGTCCGCCGCCACCACCAGGTACGGGTCATCGTCGTCATGACGCACGACGTTGGCCGGTGGCACCAGGGCGCCGTCCTTGAGGTTGTCGGTGATGTCCAGCAGGCCGGAGATGAAGATGCGGTAGCAGGCGATGCCCTCGGCCGCGATCTCGTCACGGCTGCCGCCCAGTGGCAGGCGACGCGGCAGGAAGCCGCCCTTCGCACCCACCGGCACGATGACCGAGTTCTTCACTTGCTGGGCTTTTACCAGGCCCAGGACTTCGGTGCGGTAGTCTTCCTCGCGGTCCGACCAGCGCAGGCCGCCACGGGCGACGTTGCCGAAGCGCAGGTGCACGCCTTCGACACGCGGCGAGTAGACGAAGATTTCGAACTTCGGTACCGGCTTCGGCAACTCCGCAATTGCATGCGGGTTGAACTTGAAGCTGAAGTACGACTTGTTCTGGCCGTTGGCGTCGGTCTGGTAGAAGTTGGTCCGCAAGGTCGCCTTGATCAGATCGAGGTAGCGACGCAGGATGCGGTCTTCGTTCAATACCTGGACATCGTCCAGGGCGGTCAGGATCGCCTGTTCCAGGCGCAGTTGCTTGTCGTCGAGGTCGTCGGCGCTCAGCTTGCGGGCCAGATAGAAGCGGGTCTTGAACAACCGGGTCAACTCGCGGGCGATATCGGTGTGGTTGTTCAGGGTGCTGGCGATATAACCCAGGTCGAAGCCCAGGCGGATCTGCTTCAGGTAGCGGGCGTAGGCACGCAGCAGCGCCACGTCGCGCCATGGCAGGCCGGCGGTGAGCACGAGGCGGTTGAACGCATCGTTCTCGGCATCGCCACGGACGATGTGGACGAAGGCGTCCTGCAGGGTGTCGTTCAGTTGCTGGATATCCAGGTCCAGGCCTTCGGCGGCGGTGAAGGCGAAGTCATGGATCCAGAACTCGCGACCGTTGCTGTGGCGCAGGCGGTATGGGAACTCGCCCAGCACGCGCAGACCGAGGTTTTCCAGGATCGGCAGGACGTCGGACAGTGCCAGCGGGGTATCGGCGTGGTAGAGCTTGCAATGCAGCTCACGCTGGCCGGACACCTGGCCCAGCGGCTGGTAGAAGCTCATGACCAGCGGGTTGGCTTCGGTCAGACTCAGCAGGTGCTGCATGTCGACCACGGCCGAATGCGCGGCGAAACGCTCGCGGTAGCCGGCCGGGAAGCCTTTCGGGAAGTCCGACAGCACGTTGGTGCCATGAGCTTCGCCGAAGCTCTCGACCACCAGGCTGGCGTAGTCGTCCTGCCAGCTGCGGCAAGCCTGGACCACTTCTTTTTCCAGCAGGACCGGGTCGATGTCCAGGCGGTTCTTCGGATCGACCCGCAGAATCAGCTGCACGCGGGCCAGCACGGACTCGGAGAAGAAGGTCCAGAACTCGCAGTCGGTGGCTTTCAGGCGATCCATCAGCACTTGCTGGATCTTCTGGCGCACTTCGGTGGAGTAGATGTCACGCGGCACATAGGCCAGGCAGTAGCAGAAACGACCGTACGGGTCCTTGCGCAGGAACACGCGGATCTTGTTGCGCTCCTGGATCTGCACGATCGACATCACGGTGCTGAACAGTTCGTCCACCGGAGTCTGGAACAGGTCGTCGCGCGGCAGTACTTCGAGCACCTGGGCCAGTTCCTTGCCCAGGTGGGCCTTGGACTGGAAGCCGGAGCGGTGTTCGATTTCCTCGACCTTGCGGCGAATATACGGAATCACGCGCACGCTTTCGCCATACACCGACGAGGTGTAGAGGCCCATGAAGCGGCATTCCTTGACCACCTTGCCGTCGGCGTCGATCACCCGTACCGAAACGAAATCCGGGTAGGCCGGACGGTGCACGCGGCTCGGGTGCGCGGCCTTGGCGAACGACAGCGGGGTCGGTTCGGCCAGGTAGTTCACGGCGTAGTCTTCGATGCGCAGGTCATCGGCGGTGAGGCCGGCGCGCAGCAGTTTGGTCAGGCCGAGGAAGGAGTTCTGGTCATACTCGATATGACCGCCGTTCTGGTCGTCCCGGACCACGAACTCTTCGTAGCCGAGGAAGGTGAAGTGGTTGCCCACCAGCCATTCCAGGAAGCTCTTGATCTCGCCTTTTTCATCGGCCTCGATGGCGAACTGGCTGTTGTCGATGCCTTCGATCAACTGCTGGACCTTGGCCTTCATCGGCTCGAAGTCAGCGACCGCGACCCGGACTTCCGCCAGAACCTGTTCCAGTTCTTTTGACAGCACGTTCAGTTCAGCGGCGTTGGCGCAACGGTCGATCTCCAGGTACATCAGCGATTCGTGGAGAATCCCCTCGCCCTGGGTGCCTTTGGGCAGGATTTCGAGCAATTCGCCCTTGCTGCCACGGCGTATGCTGAGCACGGTGGTTTGCAGGGTGTGGATACTGTAGCCACGGCGGTTGAGTTCTGTACGCACCGAATCCACCAGGAATGGCAGGTCGTGGTGCAGGACTTCGACGGCGGTGTGGGTCGACTGCCAGCCATGGCGTTCGTAGTCGGGGTTGTAGACCCGTACTTGTGGCTGGGCGTGATCGAAGCGCTCCAGCAGGCGCCAGGCCGACAGGGTACAGCCGGCGAGGTCGGAAAGCCGACGCTGGGTCAGCTCGTCCAGGGAAATGATGCCGAAGAACTGTTCAGCAAACAACGCCACTTGTGGCAGTGCCTGTTCGCTGATGTGCTGCGCCAGTGCCGCTTGCAGTTGATGCTGGAAGTCGGCTTTGCTGGCTGCGGTGAAGAACGCCATCTGTGGTACTCCGCTTGGGCTTGTTATAGAGAGAAGCGTCGCGCGTTTTCCCCGTAAAAAGGGGTCCTGCATCACTCTGCAGGGTATATCCGGGCAGTGCAGAGTGACAGGTTGATGAAGCTGGCCGCGACCCAGGGGTCACATTCACGTTCGAAGATTAGCTTCTTCGGGGGCCGCCGCCGCTTTTACAGGCCGGGCCCGGGGAGAGAACTATCCGTTGCGCAGCTTAACGAGTGGGCGAATGCCAGTGCTTGCGGCGCTGCGACATATTCGGACATGGGTAGGCAGCACAGGGGCGAACGGCGGGTTTTAGCCCGGCACGGAGCGGGTTGCCCGCCCCGCCGATGTCGGCACTGAAGGCGGACGGAAACGTGCCTGATCGACTCAGGTCTCGGTCAATTGCGACAAGGTTTTTCTTGCCGGCTCCCAGCTCCAGTTCTTGACCGTCTTGAAACCGGAATGCCTCAGTCTGTTACGCAGGGCACCGTCGTCCATCAGCCGCCTCACGGCGGCTCTCGCGGCCAGCACGTCACCCGTGCCCACCTTCAAAACATTTTCGCCATCCACCGCATACTCGATCCCGCCACTCACTTCCATGACGACAACGGCGCAGCCACAGGCCATGGCCTCCAGCGGTGGATAGGCGAAGCTCTCTATCCTGCTCATCTTCAGCAAAATGTCGCACGACGAATAGATCCTGCGCATGTCTTCCTGCCTGATCTTCTGGAAAAACCGATCGACACGCCAGTGCGGCTCCGGAACACCGTCGCTGCTGACGACCCATAACTCGCAATCGAGCTCGCTGACTGCGGCGTAGGCATCCGCCACTCCCTTGAAGGGCACGGAAACAGGCCCCTCGATCAGCACACGCGGGCGCCGCGGATTTTTTTCCGACAGAGGGATATCCGGATAGAACAGCGCACCATCAATGCCATTGGGAAGATAAACGACCGAACGCCCAAACTCGTCCCGCAGGAAATCAACGATCCAGTTCGCAATGCCGATATATTCGATATTCTTGCCATAGGTTTGGGCGACACGTTTTTTCAATGAGGGATCCTCATAAAAAAGTCGCTCATCAGACTGAACCAGGTACAACTTTCTTCCAGCAGGAATCTTTTCAAGCCATTCGACGGTGGTCCAGAACGTCGCAAAAAGCATATCGATGTTGTCGATGCCACACTCCGCCAACTCATTGAGCCGGTAAACACGGATTGCCGGATTTCCGTACCAATCAATATCGCCCTGTCCGCCAAGATCGATCACGAAAGCATCGTGGCCTTCGGCAAGCAGCAGGCTCACATGCTTCAGCGCTACTGCCGCGCCCCCGGAAATGCCCAGTCCGGCCAGGAGAAAGGCAATTTTCCTCGGTCGCGGCCCCTTCTTGCGATATTCCTCCATGAGCAGGGATTGCCAATGGCTATCGTCACTTTTGAAATTCAGTTCGTTGTTACCGGCATGCAAACGCAAATCGGTGAGGACATAAGGAATCGATTTGAATTTCGCGCCCTGATAGGCAAGCCGCAGCCATAGCTCGTGGTCTTCCCTGTATTCCATCCGATGTTTCAGCAACCCGCAGCGCAAAAGCGTCTCTCGCCTGACCATGACGGTGCTTTGGCAAGGCACGCAGATTTTTTCCAGCATCTGCAGATCACAATCGGGACTGTAGACTTCCTGGCCATTGGCCAAGCCATCGATTTCCCGCGTGCCGTCCAACAACGCACGCCAACCGCCATAAACCACATCCACTCCACTTTCCAACACCGGCAGGCAAACCTCCAGGCGGTCGGCGGCGGCGATATCGTCACTGTCGAGGAAAGCGATATATTTGCCTCTTGCTTCAAGAATTCCCTTGTTGCGACCTCGGACAGCGTTGCCCGAACTGGTGGGAAACTTGAAGACCCTGACGAGGGGATTGTCGCGAAACTCCTCGATCACCTCCAGGGTCTGAGGTGGAGAACCGTCAGCAACCAGAATGACTTCAAAGACCTGTTGTGTCTGGGCCAGTGCGGAGTTCACCGCGACACGCAACACATCGACCCGGTCATAGATGGGGATGACAAACGAAACCAAGGGAGCGGTGATACCCGCCTGGGGGATCTCAACCTTGTGAAATCTCGCCAGTTTCAGCGACGCGATCGCTCTTTGTCGCCGGCGAACCAGAAAGCCCGCCGCCCTGCGCAAGAATGCCACGGTACCTTGCTGGCGCAGTACAAAAGACGCGTTACCCAGCAGTACCTTCGTATATGCCGCTTGCAGCCTGTACCTCTCTACAAGACGCCTGAGCGGAGAGGTGATTCGCCAGCTGGTTGAGTCGAGTATCGACATCAACTCTCCACGCGACAACGCCAACAGCTTTTCAAGTTCGGCAATCCGACGAGTCAATGCCTGCGTCGCTTGCTGCCTGGAATATGAGGTGTCCTGCAACTCCTGATTGGCCAGGGCAAGCTCTTGATTCAGCCTGGTTATTCTAGACTCCCGCTCATCGGACAAGTCCTTGGAAACCGGACGCCGCGTCGCTTGCTCCCTGGAAATGCCTTTATCTTCCCCTCCTGGGGTCGCCGCCAACTTGGCTTCCCAGTCGGCACGGGTCATATTGAACGTCTCCATATTGGACACACAGCGTTCAAGATCATCCTTCAACCTGGCAACCTGCCCTCCACAACTCGAAAGTTCAGCGTTCAAGAGCTCGACCTGAACTTCATGTGCGACCAGGATCCTGTCCATATCCGAATTCATCACTGTCACGTCTTGCTCAGCTCTTGATTTATTGATGTTTGCCAATCGGGCATCACGCTCGGCGACGGTCTGCTGGTAGTTTTTTATGACCCGTCGTTGCGCCAGAAAGACTTCCGATTCCCGGGATAAAATCTCGATTTCAGTTTTGGAGAACTTCCTGAGCAAAGGAAAATGCTTACACCGGTGAAGAACCGCCAGCATGTTTCGTTTAAGCGAAAATCTATCGAGAGCCAGTTCCCTCAAGGCCTGAGATTGCGCCAAGGTCGATTCGTAGCCGGTTATCATCTCGCCAATGATCTGCGCCGCTGAAAGCTTTCTGGGCGTACATCGACCTGAAAAGTTTTTTGCCAAGGCTGTCTCGAAATGGCTGCCGACAATCCAGCCGGGACCACCGAAACGATCATAACAATAGACTGGCACGCCAGCGGCCAAACAATACTGGACCGTTTTTCCGATGCTGATGACGGCATCGTACTTACCGATCAACTCAGGGATCACCCTTTTCGGCGTGCCCTGAAGACCAATCAACTCGACATTGATCTTGCTGTTTTCAAGCAACAGCAGTAGTTCAAGGACTTCTTCAGGAGCATGATTTGAAACAACGCCGACAGAGCGAAGCCTGGGCTGGACCGAGTGCCGGGTAACTGCAAAATACTCCTCGGGCGCGGCGTTGGGAAAAATACTGAGTCGGTCAACGAGGTGAGGATACCGCTCGGAAAAATGCTCAAAGTTCTCCTGCGAATGAACAAGGTACTGTGAAAAAAGGATATTCGGCAGCGGCGGAGTTTCCAGCGGCTCGAAGTGGGACAAGGAAGAATAGAAAGCATGGCTGACTGAAATCCGATCACGTACCAACAAGTGATAGGCCACCACATAATGACTGATCCATACCAGATCGAAGTGCTCGTCGGCCAGGCTGACAACGGAAAGATCAACAAAATACAGGCCGTTCGCGCTCAGCTCGGCCTCAATAAAGCCGCCCACCTCCATGGCCGCGAGCACCACCTCAAAGCCGAGATCCGCCAAGGCCGAAGCCACTTCCAGGGTAGCCATTTCGGCGCCCGCAAAATCCACCAGCCTGGAACACGCGACCAGCGCCCTCTGCCCCTTGAACTCAGTGCATTTCATATCAGTTGATCTTTATTGAATTTTCAAATAACGCACCACTCCACGCCAGCAGCTCACGACCGAAGTCGGACCGCTCATGAAGGGCCTGCCCTTTGCGCTTCGACCATTTCTCTCCATACGGCACCCAGGGAAAATGAGTGCTGTAGTAGTCGCACGTGGCATCCCAGTGTTCATACGAAAGGCTTTTACCGTAGTGCTGGCAGAAAAAATTCACATCAATACGCCCCTTGACCACGGGCTCCCTGGCATCCAACCCGGCAAACCTCACCGTGTCACGGTTCTGCCAGAGCATGAGGATGTCGCGCCGCTCTACCCCGAACAGACGCCTGAAATTCAAGAGTGGTGCTCCTGACCTGTACGGAGCGTCATCTCCCCGGGTCATATAGGCGTCAAACAGCTGAACCCTGACGGCTTCGGGTTTAAGCTCCAATGGCGAAGTCACATACTCTCGAAGGCCGCCGATATAGCGTTCATCCGCATCGCAGCACATGCACCAGGAAAAATCGAAATGACGTCGCGCCATTTCCAGCAACAATCCCCGATGCCGGGTTTCAGACAACAGTCGATTGTCGATGCCGGGCTGCCATTGGTCGTTTTCCACCATCAGCACGACTTTCTCGCAGGACTTCAACAACTCACGGCTTGCATCGTCGCTGGCATCTTCGTACACGCAGATGTAATCCGCGAAAGCCGAGAGATGATCGAGTGTGTCCTGGAGAACCAATGCTTCATTGCGCACCCGGAGCAGGACCAGCAGTGGCACTCGATGATCCGCTTTCGCCGGCAGGCCGGGCCGTAGCCACAGACGCTCGCTACTGTTCAGTTGCCAGCTGGCGTGGTCACTCCACTCATGATCGGACCTCAACACACCATCGACTTTTGCCAACCCTCGCATGCTTCTTTCCATCTTGATATCAAACTTGAAGCATGACTCCAGTTTGTCGTATGAGAACATCCCATGCTCATCCGAGACAGAGAGCGCTGCGCGGTAAGCTCCAGGAACAAAATTATTATTCCGGATAACCAGGGAAACATTCGTATTGGCTTGAGATAAAAATATATCGTCTCTGAGGGTACTGAAAATCGTCACCACTTTCTCGTCGGCGTCATAGATGATCAAGCCAACGCCATACGCTGGCGGCACACTGAAAAATCGCAGTTTTATTTCAATACGTATTTCATCGCCCATGTTGTACGTCTGTTTATCAGCGACAACCGATTCGATAGCAATGGTCCTGGCTTTCGGCTTGAGAATTGATGCCTGCGTTTTTCCACTTGTTGTGGATTGTGCAGACGCTTTGCCCTGGCGAATCATCCGCTCCATTTCCGCCTGATAGCTATCGCACACCGATTGACGCTCACCTATCGCCCGGACGTTGCCCTTGTCCAGCCAGATGGCCCTGTCGCAGAAGTTGCGAACCGCCGATGTGGAGTGCGAAACAAACAGGATGGATGTGCCGGCTTCGCGGATTTTCTTCATCCGGGTGAAGGACTTCTCCTGGAAAGCCATGTCACCAACACTGAGCGCTTCGTCAACCACGAGAATATCGGGATCCACCTGGACCGCGACCGAAAACGCCAGCCTCGCCAGCATGCCACTGGAATAGGTTCTTACCGGCTGATCGAGAAAATCTCCGATATCGGCAAACGACTCGATATCTGAAAACCGGTTTTCTATTTCTTCTTTGCCCAAGCCGAGGATCGCGGCATTCAGGTAGACGTTTTCGCGCCCGGTAAACTCAGGATTGAAGCCGGAGCCGAGTTCAAGCAAAGCCGCAACCCGACCCCGCGTCTCTATCTCGCCACCGGTGGGGCTGAGTGTCCCGCAGATCATTTGCAGCAGCGTGGATTTCCCGCTGCCGTTACGACCTATCACACCGATGGTTTCACCACGCCTGATTTCAAAGGAAACATTCTGCAGCGCCCAGAACTCACTGAAATAGTTATGAGGGGCACCCTCCTGCCTGCGAAATTTGATACGGGGCAGGACAAACTGTCGCAAGCGATCCAGGGGTGCCCGGTAAACTTCATAGCGCTTGCTGACATTCAAGACCCGTATGGCAATCTGCTCAAAGGACATCGGCAAAACCTTTTCTCGTTTTCTGAAACCAGGCAAAACCGGCCCAGGCCAAAGCCGTCGCGACTGACGTGTACAAGGCCAGGCCAGGCCAATCAGGCATTCGTCCCCAGATAAGCACCGCCCTGGACTGCTCGATGATGAAGGTCAGAGGAGTGGCCATCATCAACGGCCTGAACCCCTCGGGAACCGCCGAGACCGGATAAAAAATCGGCGACACAAATGTCAGGATCGTTGTGATAATCGCGGCAAACTGTCCCGTGTCTCGTGCAAACACCCCCAAGGAAGCCAAAAACCACGAGAACCCCAGTATCAAGACAATCAGGGGGAAAATAACAACCGGCATGAATATGACTGTCCAATGAATAAAACCATTGAATAAAAAGAACGCAACCAGCAATACAAGGAGACTTATAGCCCCGTGAAACAATGCCGCCCCCATTGCGATAACGGAAAGTATCTCCAAGGGAAAAACCACTTTCTTCACATAATTCACATTGGAGACAATCAATCCCGGCGAGCGGGTGAACACTTCAGCAAAGAGCCCTTGGACAATCATTCCGACGAACAGTATGACGGCGAACTGAGTCTTACTTCCCTCCGTGCCAGTGCCGCCCCAGCGAACTTTGAATATCTCGGAGAAGACGTATGTATAGATCAGCAACATGACAACAGGATTGAAAAAAGACCACGCCAGGCCCATCGTGGAGCCTTTATAGCGCCCTATCACTTCTCTTTTGGTCATCTGCCAGATGAGCTGTTTATTGCGCAACATGCTGGCAAGCAGCTCGCGCAGACTTACCGAGCGCCTGGCATGGGGATTGATTGCGTCAACCAACACTTTCATAAGAACTCCTGACTGGGAAACCCCAAAGTCCAATGCACAAGGCCGCTCATGGATTTGTCACATCGAGACTTTTATTGATAAATGGAATGCCGTTGATCGTGCTCGATACAGGATCGTGGTTCGACCTGATCAGCAGTGCTTCGTGGCACCAGTGAAGTTGCTTGTGATCATGTTGCTCACCGTCAGCGATGGCGACCTGAATGACATAGTCGCCCTTGGCCAGCGATGGCATGGAGAACTCGAACCTGGCCCGTAACTTCGAACCCGCCGGAGCGGCACGATCGCGACCGACCTGATTGATATGGGTGTTGTCGCCGAACAGGGTCTGCCCCAGGTGATCCTTGACAAAAAAACCGATAAGGGGCCTTTCCAGGAAAATCGAGGTCTGCGCCACGACCTCAAGCGTGATGCGCTCGCCGGACAGCATCCATGTCAAGCCGACACCCGCGGCATCGTTGAGCCTGACGTCGACAATCCGCGCCTCTTCCCCACCGAATGCCTGCGCGCCTGGCGCCTGCGGGTCGAACCGGAAAACCTCCAGTTCGCTCGACTTGAGTGCACAGGCACGCTGATCACGCCACTCCGGACGATCGCGTCCATCACCCCGGACAACCGAAAGATGCTCCAGGTCGGTTTCCATCGAACCAGACACATCACCCAGGTAAGATTCACAGACCACTTTGGCCGGACCTGTCTGCCTTTCTTCGCCACCCTCGAGCCAGATCACCCGGTCACACAGATTGATGACGGCATCCATGTCGTGGCTGACAAAGATCAGTGCATGCTCTTCCTTGAACTTGTGCATGAAACGCATGCACTTCTGTCGAAAGCCGGCGTCGCCCATGAAAAGAGCTTCGTCGATCAGCAAAATGTCCGCATCCACGTGGGCAGCCACCGCAAAAGCCAGGCGAATGCACATGTCGCGGGTGTAGGTCATGAGCGGTTGCTCCATGAGCCCGCCAATATCCGCAAACGCAGCAATGGCGGAAAAACGCAGATTGATTTCTTCGAGACTCAACCCATACAAGGCTGCCGCCATATAGATATTTTCACGCCCGCTGCACTCCGCATTGAAACCGGCCCCCAACTCCAGCAATACCGCGACACGTCCCTGCACGCGCAGAGTTCCGGAGGTCGGGCTCAAGGTTCCATAAACCAGTTTCAACAAGGTCGACTTTCCAGAGCCTCTTCTGCCTATAACACCAATGGCTTCACCCTCACTTATCTCGAAAGAAATACTCTTCAGTGCCCAGAACTCTCTGTAGCGGCACCTTTTCCCCAACGGCAGCATTTGCAACAATCGATCGCGGGGCCGGCTGTAGACCGGATAACAATGACTCATACTCTCGGCACGAATCGCAACATCAGAGGGCATCGAACAGTCCCCCATGACGGCTTTGGAATACGCACCAACCGAAGCAGACTGCCATACTGGCAATCGGCAATACCGGTATCTCCCTCGCGCCGTCCGTGATCTCATACATCCAATCAATACTCCTGATATGAGAAGGCAAGAAATCGACTGCAACCTGAACAAGCCAGATAAATAGCCAAAAACTGAAACGCCTATAACGGGCAATCAGACTTTTCTGATCAAGGCCGCAACTATCAATCCGAGATTGCCACCGAGCGTCTGCCGATACACACCAGAGCGCCTGATACCCGAAATCCGATGAAGAAGCGGTTGTTCCCGGGCACTTTTGAAATTTGAAAGTATTTCGACACTTTCTTTATTCAAGCGATGACTCATCCGTTCCAGAGCACGGATATTCTGTTTGTTCCACTCATGAAAACGCCCATGAACCAGCATTCGCACACGATAGAGACGAGCCCACCAACCGGCATTGCTGCCGACCAGGTTGGCCTTGTGCTGACGATAGAGGGTCTTGGCCTGGGGGTCGTAGAAGACCACGCCGGCCTCGGCACCGGACACCAGTTGATAGGCCCACCAGTCGTGGGAAGGGATGGCGATATCGGAACCGGCCTCCCGCAAGAGTTCCCGCGCGGCATGATTAAATACCATTGTATTGCCACCACCAATACTCTGAACCAATGCATTGGCGAACTTCGGCGGCCGACAAAACCGGGGGGATTGGCCGGTCCCTATGCCCAACTCACTGATCAATTGGGTACGGCCACAATAAAGCGCCGGGACATGAGGAGGAACATCCTGCAGCCACATCAACGCCGTTTCGAGCTTGTCTTCGTTCCAGATATCGTCCTGATCCGACCAGGCGTAGAAATCCGCCTGAACTTCAGGACGAAAGGTCAATGACAGGAAATTGGCGACAAACCCCTGTTTCGGACCGGAAAAGACTTTCAGGCGCCCTACTGGCCAACTACTGGCACAACTCTCGATGATATCCAGCGTGGCATCGCTGGAACCGTCGTCGGATACCGCCAGGTTCCAGTTGGAATGACTTTGACGCTCAAATGAGTTGATCTGCTCGGCCAGGAAACGTTGGCCATTGTAGGTGCACATCAGGATCGAGACTTTCAATGCCTTATTCCTCCGCCAGAAGATTTTATGAAAAATCTTGAACCGGACAACGCTGGAACTCGGCTTGGCGACGATTATCAAGACTTCGACTGACATCGTCTACTGTCAGAAATGACAGGTATATACGAGAAATCCGAAGCCAATATGGAATCAATAAAGTTTTTACCGGGAAATTTCCCACAACCACCAGATCACGCCTCGAAGCAAAGCCCGGAGCGGATTCGAACCCAGCAATCATCTGGCCCTGAAAAATATCCCGAATGCAGGCAAAATACCGGCCTCTCCCGCCCAGACAGGACATCCTGCCATGCAGCTCAGTACCGCCCATCTCATCGCCAACCCTTGCGACGATGAAGAAGACGACATGGCCATGCTTTGCTGCCATAGCGACAAGGGGGAGATGTTCCTGATGACCCGCTATCCCGACGAGGATGAATTGGAGATCACCCTCGATGGCGAGCCTTCCACCCTCGACGGCGTCAAGGTCACCTTGAGTGCCACGCGCCTGCTGATCGAAATCGCCCCCGGCGATGCCGATGCCTTGAACGGCGACGATCACCTCGAGATCCTGCACGCGACCGCCGCTTCCGACCTCGCGGAAGTCGAGCAGACGCTGAAAAACATCCTCGACGGCACCGGCACCTACATCAGCGAACTGGGCTGAGCGTTCCCCACCGGCCTGAAACATCCCTGATCGGCACAGACATAAAAATGGAGTGTTACTGGTTTAGAGTGCTCCGGTTTTTATTTCTGATCAGGAACCCTGAATGAGCAAGTGGCTTAAAGTCTTGGCGCTGTTGGTGATCGCAGCGGTACTGGTGGTGGTGCCCTGGCTGATCTGGGGGCACGGCAACGGCAACGCCCTGTGGCGGATTGTCAGCCAGCAATGCGTGCCCGATCAGCGCAACACGCAAAATCCCGCGCCTTGCCTGGTGGTGGACCTTGAACAGCACTATGTCCTGTTCAAGGATCGCCTGGGGCCCCTGCATGACCTGACCATTCCCACGGACCGGATCACCGGTATCGAAAGCCCGCTGCTGCTCGAAGACAACGCCTACGCGTTTTTCGCCAATGCCTGGCAACAACGTGGGCGCCTGTCCGCCGAAGCGGGCAAGCCGATCAAGGACGAGTTCCTGTCGCTGGCCGTCAACTCCCGGTATGGCCGCTCCCAGGGCCAGTTGCATATCCACCTGGCCTGCCTGCGTCCCGAGGTCCGCACGCTGCTGGACCAGCATGGCGCACAGGTCACCGGCGACTGGCAGCCACTGGGTGCCAGGCTGAATGGACATGAATACCTGGCGAAACGCCTCGACGGCCAGGACCTGGCTCGGGAAAACCCGTTCAAGGTATTGGGCGACTATGTCCGCCAGCAGGATGACAGCATGTCCCGCTACGGCCTGGCCCTGGTGGTCGCGCCCGGCGGTGACTTGCTGTTGCTGGCGAACCGCCTGAGCCTCGGCGATTTCAACCTGGGCTCCGCCGGCGAGATTCAGGACTATGGCTGCGCCCTGGCCCGATAAACCGGAGAGCGGCAGGGTCCCGCCCCTGCCGAAAGTGACAGGGAGGGGCCTTTTACAGGATATGTTTCTCAACAACGTAGGACTTTTCTTCAAAATCCATAAAAATCCCCATAGCCGTTAGTCGCCACCACCCCCGATGGATTAAAGTAACGCCCCCAGCCACGACATTATTCGAATGCCGTCGGCCACCCTCTCCAGGAACACTCATCGATGGAACATCGTGAAGCGCTGCTGGCGCTGCGAACCTTTCTCTCAGCGCAGATTCTCGGCCAGGAAAAGCTGATCGAGCGCCTGCTGATCGCATTGCTGGCCGACGGTCACATGCTGGTCGAAGGCGCCCCCGGCCTGGCCAAGACCAAGGCCATCAAGGAGCTGGCCGAAGGTATCGAAGCGCAGTTCCATCGCATCCAGTTCACCCCCGACCTGCTGCCCGCCGATATCACCGGCACCGAGATCTATCGCCCGGAAACCGGCAGCTTCGTGTTCCAGCAAGGCCCTATCTTCCACAACCTGGTCCTGGCGGACGAAATCAACCGCGCCCCGGCCAAGGTCCAGTCGGCCCTGCTCGAGGCCATGGCCGAGCGCCAGGTCAGCGTCGGCCGCAGTACCTACGAACTGTCCCCGCTGTTCCTGGTGATGGCGACCCAGAACCCGATCGAGCAGGAAGGCACCTACCCGCTGCCCGAAGCCCAGCTCGACCGCTTCCTGATGCACGTCAAGATCGGCTTCCCGGATGCCGCCGTCGAACGGCGGATCCTGCAACAGGCCCGTGGCGAAGCGCTGAACGGCGAAACCAAGCCCGAGCGGCGGGTCAGCCAGCAGGCGATCTTCGCCGCACGCAAGGAAATCCTCGGCTTGTACATGGCCGATGCCGTGGAGGAGTACCTGGTGCAACTGGTGATGGCGACCCGCACCCCAGCCAAGTTCGACCCGGAAATGGCTGAATGGATCGCCTACGGTGCCAGCCCGCGCGGCTCGATTGCCCTCGATCGCTGTGCCCGCGCCCACGCCTGGCTGGCCGGACGCGACTTCGTCAGCCCGGAAGATATCCAGGCGGTGCTGTTCGATGTGCTGCGCCACCGCATCATCCTGTCGTTTGAAGCCGAAGCGGCGGGAATCGACCAGGACCGGGTCGTCCAGCGGATTCTCGACGTCGTCGCCGTCGCCTGACCCCGACAATGATCACCCCCCTGCCCGCCGAACCCGGCATCCGCACCACACTCGCCGAGTTGATCGAGATGCGCCATCGCGTGCGCGAAGTGCAACTGTTCTCGACGCCGAGCCAGCGCAGCCCGCTGATCGGCCTGCACCATTCGAAACTGCGCGGGCGCGGGGTGGACTTCGACCAGGTACGGGTCTACCAGGCCGGTGACGATGTGCGGACCATCGACTGGCGGGTCACCGCGCGGACCCAGGAACCCCATACCAAGCTGTTCCACGAAGAACGCGAACGACCGATCTTCATTCTCGTGGAGCAGAGCCGACAGCTGTTCTTCGGCTCCGGGCAGACCTTCAAGTCAGTGCTAGCCGCCCAGGCCGCGAGCCTGATCGGCTGGGCCGCGCTGGGCCACAACGACCGGGTCGGCGGGTTGGTCTACGGGGACAACGAGCACTACGAGATCAAGCCCCGGCGCAGCAAGCAGAGCCTGCTGCAGTTGCTCAACCGGCTGGTGCGGGTCAACCAGTCGCTGCATACCGAAACCGCGGCGGACCGCGACGCCCTCGGCCTGGCGCTGATTCGGGCGCGCGAAGTGCTGCGTCCGGGCAGTTTGGTGATCGTGATCTGCGACGAACGGGCGCTGACCGATGCCGCCGAACAACAGCTGAGCCTGCTGTCGCGCCATTGCGACCTGCTGATGCTGCCGGTGTCCGATCCCCTCGACCATGCCCTGCCCGCCGCCGGTCTGTTGCGCTTTTCCGAACGTGGCGCGCAACTGGAACTCGACACCCTCAACCCCGAGTTGCGCCAGGCCTATCGGGCCCAGGGTGAGGCGCGGGTGGCCCGCTGGGAACTTCTGGCGCAGAAACTGCGGGTGCTGCTGATGCCCCTGAGCACCCAGAGCGAAATGGTCGAGCAATTGCGCGAATACCTCAATCCGCAACGTCCGGGCAAACAGCCATGAGCAGCCTGGACCAGTTGCAGCCACTGATCAGTCCGCCGCTCCAGGGTTTCTGGCCGCCGGCACCCGGCTGGTGGCTGTTGGCGCTGCTGTTGCCGTTGCTGGGCGTCGGCCTCTGGTACCTGCGGCGCTGGCTGCCGGGCAAACGCCCGCTGCCGCGCGCCGAACAGCCACTGGACCCGCTGCGCCTGGCCGCGCTGGAAGAACTCGCCCGCCTGCCCAAACCCTATGACGGCGCGCCGGCCGGTGCCTGGCTGCAACAACTCAACGCCCTGCTCAAGCGCCTGTGCCGCAACGATTATCCCTACAGCCAGAGCCATACCCTCAACGGTCGCCAATGGCTGGCATTCCTCGACAACCGCTGCCCGGCCGCCGGGCTGACCCGCTGGATGGTGCTGGTGGAAGGCGCCTACAAGCCCGAATGCAAACTCGACGACAAGGCCATCGCCGGCTTGAGCCAATCCATCGACACCTGGATTCGCAAGCATGTTTGAGTTCGCCTGGCCGTGGATTTTCGCCCTGTTGCCGCTGCCCTGGTTGCTGCGCCTGGTGCTGCCGGTGGCCGACAGCGGCGAAGCGGCGCTGAAGATCAGTTTTCTCGCCGACCTCGAAACCCTCGCCCGCCGCCGTGCCCGGATCAACCTGCCGGGCTGGCGTCAGCAGGCGCCGTTCCTGCTGCTCTGGCTGTTGCTGCTGATGGCCGCGGCCCGCCCGCAATGGCTCGGTGAACCGCTGCCGATTGCCGCCAGTGGCCGCGACCTGCTGGTGGCAGTGGACGTCTCCGGCTCCATGGAGTTTCCCGACATGCACTGGCAGGACGAGGAAGTCAGCCGCCTGAGCCTGGTCCAGCATCTGCTCGGCGACTTTCTCGAAGGCCGCGAAGGCGACCGCGTCGGCCTGATCTTGTTCGGCAGCAAGGCCTATGTCCAGGCGCCCCTGACCTTCGACCGGCGCACCGTGCGGATCTGGCTGGACGAAGCGAAGATCGGCATCGCCGGGAAAAACACCGCAATCGGCGATGCCATCGGCCTCGCCCTCAAGCGCCTGCGCCAGCGGCCGGCACAGAGTCGGGTGCTGATCCTGGTGACCGACGGTGCCAACAACGGCGGCGAGATCGATCCGATCACCGCCGCTCGCCTGGCCGCCGAAGAACAGGTGAAGATCTACCCCATCGGCATCGGTGCCGACCCGGAACAGAGCGGCAGCCTGTCGATGCTCGGGCTGAACCCGAGCATGGACCTCGACGAACCGGCCCTCAAGGAAATCGCCCAGATCACCGGCGGCCAGTATTTCCGTGCCCGCGACGGCAATGAACTGCAGGCGATCCGCAGCACCCTCGACAAACTCGAACCGGTGGCCCAGCAACCGACCCAGACCCGCCCCGCCCGTGCCCTGTATCACTGGCCGCTGGCCATGGCGCTGGCGCTGAGCGTGCTGCTGGTGATCCGCGAGCACTGGCCGGACAACCTGTTGCAGCGCTGGCTGGCCCGCCGCCGCTTCCTGCCGCAGCACCCGGAATGGCGCCAGCGTCTCAAACGCCTGCGCTTGCGGAGGCGTCGATGATCGCAGAATTCTGGTCAGCACTCTGGCCGCACTGGTTCCGCCCCTGGTGGCTGTTGCTCCTGCCCGTGCTCGGCTGGTTGCTGTGGCAACTCTGGCACCGGCAGAAACGTGCCGGACGCTGGCAGATGATCCTGCCGCCGGCCTTTCACCGCATCCTGCTCGGCGGTGGCAGCGGGCGTGAAAGCAAACTGCCGTGGATCGCCCTCGGACTGGGCTGGGTGCTGGCCCTGCTGGCGTTGCTCGGCCCCAGCTGGCAACGGGTCGAACAATCGACGCAGAAACCCTCGGACCCGCTGGTGGTGCTGCTGGAACTGACCCCGGACATGCTCGCCACCGATGTCCAGCCCAATCGCCTGGAACAGGCCCGGCGCAAACTGTTCGACCTGCTGCGGGCACGCAGCGACGCGCAGACCGCGATCATTGTCTATGCCGGCAGCGCCCACACCCTGGTGCCGCTGTCCGATGACATGGGCACCAGCCGCAATCTGCTGGACGCGCTCAAGCCTTCGATCATGCCCCAGCAGGGCCACCGTGCCGACCTCGCCGTGACCAGGGCGCTGACCCTGCTCGAACGCGGTGCCCAAGGCCAGGGACGCCTCCTGCTGATCGGTTCCTCCCTCAGCGAACAGGAGCGTGAAGGCATTCGCCAGGCGCTGGACGGCCAGCGTCATAGCCTGCTGATCCTCGGCATCGGCACCCGTGACGGTGCACCGGTGGTCCAGGAAAACGGCGGTTTCCTCAAGGACGCCCAGGGCGCGATCCATGTACCGCGCCTCGACGGCCAGAGCCTCAAGACCTTTGCCGGCGAAGTCGGTGGCCGTTATCGCCAGGCACGCCTGGACGAGAGCGACCTGCGCGGCCTGGGCCTGCTCGATGGCCCGCGACATTTGCGTGACGACGGCCAGGTCGTGCAGCTCGACAGCTGGGCCGACCAGGGTTACTGGCTGCTACTGCCGCTGCTGCTGTTGGCCGCCTGTGCCGGCCGACGCGGCTGGCTGTTCTGCCTGCCGCTGTTCTTCCTGTTCCCGCAGCCGAGCCAGGCTTTCGAATTCAGCGACCTGTGGCTGCGCCCGGACCAGCAGGGCCTCCGGTTGCTGGAACAGCAGCGCCCGCTGGAGGCGGTCAGGCACTTCGACGACCCGCAGTGGCAGGGCCTGGCCCTCTACGAAGCCGGCGACTACGTGGCCGCCGCGCGCAAGTTCGCCGAGGGCGACGATGCCAATGCCCATTACAATCGCGGCAATGCCCTGGCCCGCAGCGGCGAGCTGGACGCCGCCCTCGATGCCTACGAACAGGCCCTGGAGCGCCAGCCTGACCTGCGCCCGGCCTTGAGGAACAAGGCCCTGGTGGAGCAGATGCTCGAGGAAAAACGCGCCCAGTCGGCGGTTGAACCGGGCAAGCCCGCCGACACCGCGGAAACCGACGGCGAACCGCCTGCCGCCAGCCACGATGCCCAGGCCGGCGGCGTCCCCCCCGGCCAGCAGACCAACAACAGCGCGCCCCCCCAGGAGCACAACCCGCCCTCGGCCACGGAATCATCCGAGACCACGGCCCCGCCGACGGGTGATAATGACGTGCCGGGCAGCGAGCTGGGCGACGAGCAGACTACCCGGCCGCCGCTGCGCAGCGCCTCGCAGGTTCTCGACGGCGAGCAGCACCAGGCTCTCGAACAATGGCTGCGGCAGATCCCCGATGACCCGGGCGAGTTGCTGCGGCGCAAATTCTGGTACGAACAACAGCTCCATCAGGACAAGACCCGATGACCACCCGCTTTTCCGTTTTCTTGCTGTGGCTGCTGTGCGGGATTTTGCCGGCCTACGCCGATGGCCTGGTCGCCAGCGTCGACCGTACCCGCCTGAATTCCGGCGAGTCGGTGGAGCTGACCCTGGAATCCAGCGATGTCACCCAGTTCGGCAAGCCGGACCTGGAACCGCTGGCCAGCCAGTTCGAAGTGCGTGGTACGCGCCAGGTCAACCAGTTGACGACACTCGGCGGCGACAAGCAGGCGACAACGCGCTGGATCATCACCCTGACCCCGAAGCAGAACGGCAGCGTGGTGATCCCGCCGCTGCAACTGGGCGAACTGAAGAGCCAGCCCATCACCCTGCAAGTGGTGCAGAGCGAGGAGCAGGATGCGACCAACAGCCTGGCGCCGGTGTACATAGAGGCCAGTCTCGACCAGGACAGTGTCTACGTGCAGGCACAGGCGGTACTGACCTTGCGTATCTACCATTCGGTGTCACTGTACGACGACAGCAGCCTGAGTCCCTTGCAGGTGACCGATGTGCGCATCGAGCAACTGGGCGAATCGCGCACCTATGAAAAGCTGATCAATGGCGTACGCCACGGCGTGATCGAGTTGCGCTATGCGCTGTACCCGCAGCACAGCGGCATGCTGACTATTCCGGCGCAGGTGTTCAGCGCGACGCTGGTGGATGTCGGCCAGAACCAGGGCCAGGTGCCCGCCGCGCCCAAGCCCGGTAAGCTGATTCATGTCAGCTCGGCCGAGATGAGCCTCGACGTCAAGCCACAGCCCTCGACCTGGCCTGCCGATATCCCCTGGCTGCCGGCGCGCAGTCTGAGCCTGAGCGAAAGCTGGAGCCCGGAACCCGAACACAGCCAGGTCGGCGACTCCCTGACCCGCAGCCTCACCCTCAAGGCCGAAGGCCTGTCCAGTGCCCAACTGCCACCGCTGCCGGCGACCAGCATCAATGGCCTGCGCCGCTACCCGGACCAGCCGCAATTGAGCAACCAGAACAGCGAACGCGGGCTGATCGGCAGTCGTGAAGAACGCGAAGCGCTGGTGCCGACCCACAGCGGTACCTTCGAGCTGCCGACGGTGACCGTGGTCTGGTGGAACACCCACGAAGAACATATGGAACGCAGCAGCCTGCCGGCGCGGACCCTGCAGGTGACGAACAACCCGAGCCTGGCGGTGGACACACCGGTCAGCAGCGTGCCGGGCAACATCGCGGCGGATGCGGCGAGCCTGTGGATGTGGAAACTCAGTACCGTGCTGCTGGCCTGCACCACCCTGCTCGGCTTCGGCCTCTGGTGGCGGGCGCGCTCGCAACCGGCGGTACACCGCGCCGCGCAAACCGGCCCGAGCCCGCGCACCCTGCTCGATGATCTCAAGCGCACCTGCCTGGCCAACGACCCCCAGGCCACGCGCCAGGCCCTGGACGCCTGGGCCCGGCAGCAGCCGGAAACCCTGGCCGAGATGGCCGCGCGTTTCGTGCCGCTGTCCGATGCGCTGGATGGCTTGAACGGTGCGCTGTACAGCGAAACCGGCCTACACTGGCAAGGCGAGGAATTGTGGCGGGTGATCCGCGCCATCCCGGCGGCCGAGCGGGTGCAGGACCCGGTGGGAGACAGCGGGCTGCCGCCGCTGTATCCGAAATAGCCCTTCACCGAAAAAGCCATGCCGCCTGCCTATTGCGCCATTTACCAGTAGACTTGACGGTCTTTCGCGCCGCCACCTTGTCTTGAGCGGTCGCCACCGTATTCGCGGAGTTTGCCTTGCGCCTGTTTCATACCTCCGACTGGCACCTGGGCCAGAATCTTCATGGCCAGGAGCGGGATTTCGAACACGCCTGCTTCCTGACCTGGCTGCTCGCCCAGCTCGCCAGCCAGCAACCGGATGTGCTGCTGATCGCCGGTGATATCTTCGACACCGTCAACCCGCCGGTCAAAGCCCAGGAACGCCTCTACGACTTCATCGTCAGCGCCCACGAACAGCAGCCGCTGCTGACCATCGTGATGATCGCCGGCAACCACGATTCCGGTTCGCGGATCGAGCTGCCCGCACCGCTGATGCGGCGCCTGCGCACCCACGCCCTGGGCCGGGTGCTGTGGCTCGATGACGGCCGGCTCGACAGCGAACGCCTGCTGATCCCGCTGCCCGATGCCAGCGGCGCCATCGCCGCCTGGTGCCTGGCGTTGCCCTTCCTGCGCCCGGCCGAAGTCACCGGCACGCAACTGGGCGACGACTACCTGCGCGGTATCGGCCAGGTGCACCGCTGGCTGATCGCGTCGGCCAATGCCAAACGCCAGCCGGGCCAGGCTCTGGTCGCCATCAGTCACGCGCACATGGCCGGCGGTTCGGTCTCGGAAGATTCCGAGCGCAGCCTGATCATCGGCACCGCCGAAGCCCTGCCCGCCAGCCTGTTCGATGCCAGTGTCAGCTATGTCGCACTCGGCCACCTGCACAAGCCGCAGAAGGTCAACGGCGAAGAGCGCATTCGTTACTGCGGCTCGCCGATCCCGCTGTCGTTTTCGGAAATCGGCTATCAACACCAGATCCTCGATATCGTCCTCGACGGCGAAACCCTGGCCAGCGTCGAACCGCGGTTGATTCCCCGCGCCGTGAACCTGCAACGCCTCGGCCCACTGCCGTTCGCCGAGATGCTGGAAAAGCTCGCCGAGTTGCCGAACGTCGATCTGCTGGCGGACCTGCAACGCCAGCCCTGGCTGGAAATACGGGTGCGCCTCGACGAGCCGCAGCCGGATCTGCGCCAGCAGGTGGAAACCGCCCTGCAAGGCAAGGCCGTGCGCCTGGTGCGCATCGCCGCCGAATACGCCGGCGGCAGCGGGCGCGACGGCGAGGATGACAAGGAGCGGTTGATCGACCTCGACCAGCTCAGCCCCCAGGAACTGTTCAGTCGTGCCTGGCAGGACAGCTATGGCAATGCCGTCGACGAGCAGACCCTCAACGACTTTGCCGTGCTCTTGCAGGAAGTCCAGCTGGAGGGCGAACAGCCATGAAGATCCTCGCCATTCGCCTGAAGAACCTCGCCTCCCTGGCTGGTCCGTTCGAGCTGGACTTCACCGCCGAACCGCTGGCCAGTGCCGGCCTGTTTGCCATTACCGGGCCGACCGGCGCCGGCAAGAGCACCCTGCTCGACGCCCTGTGCCTGGCGCTGTTCGGCGCCGTGCCGCGCCTGAACAATGCCTCACGGGATGCCAAGGTGCCCGACGCCGACGGCGAGATCGGTACCGGCGATCCGCGCACCCTGTTGCGCCGTGGCACCGGTGCCGGTTTTGCCGAAGTGGATTTTGTCGGTATCGACGGTCGCCGCTATCGCGCCCGCTGGGAAGCCAACCGGGCCCGGGACAAGGCCGATGGCAAGTTGCAGGCCAGCCGCCAGAGCCTGCGCGACCTCGACAGCGACCAGTTGCTGGCCAGCCAGAAAGGCGAATACAAGGCCCGGCTCGAAGCCTGCCTCGGGCTGAATTTCGAGCAGTTCACCCGCGCCGTGCTGCTGGCCCAGAGCGAGTTCAGCGCCTTCCTCAAGGCCGACGACAACGAGCGCAGCGAACTGCTGGAGAAACTCACCGACACCGCGTTGTACACCCGCCTCGGCCGCCGCGCCTTCGACAAGACCAAGGAAGCCCGCGAGGCCCACAAGCAGTTGCAGGACCAGGCCAGCGGCGTCACGCCCTTGGCCCCCGAAGCCCGTGCCGAACTCGACGAGCGCTTCAACGCCGCGCAGCAACAGCTGGACCTGCAGAAAGCGCAGTTGCGCCAGTTGGAGCAGCAACATGCCTGGCTCAAGGAACTGCGCCAGTTGCAGGACACGCAACTGGCCGCCGCCGAGCAACTGGACAGCGTCCAGCAGCAGTGGCAAGGCCTGGCCGCTGAGCGCCTGAAACTGACGCGCCTGGAACAGCTCGCCCCGCAACGGCATCAATTCGCCCGCAAGGTTGAAGTCGATGGCTTGCTGACGCCCCTGGCGGCGCAGATTGCCCGTCATACCCAACAACACGGCGAACTGAATGAGCGTCAGGGGCAACTGGAGCAGAATCTCTCGACGGCGCAATCGGCCTTGAACACTGCGCAACAGCAGCAGAACGCCAGCGCGCCCTTGCTACGCCAGGCCTTTGCAGAGCAGAACAACCTCACACACCTGGCGAGAGAAGCCCTGCTGGGTGCGCAAGCACAAGACACAGCAGAGCAGACCTGCATAGAGGGTCAGAAGACGATTCAGGCCCTGCTCGACCAGCAACAACAAGTTGCCGGACGCCTGCAACGTATCGTTGGCGAACTTGAGCAAAGCGCTCATCTGGCACCATTGAGCGACGCCTGGAACGCCTACCGCGATCGCCTGCAACAGTTGATGCTGCTCGGCAACCGGCTCAACCAGGGCCAGGCGGAACTGGCGAACCTCGAACACACGGCCCAGCAGGCGACACAAGCCCTGGGCGAGCAAAAGCAACAGCTGGAAGTGCTGTACCAGGAAGCCGGTGCCGAACCGGACGCCGTGGCCGAACAGATCGGTATCCTGGGCGGCCTGCTACAGGACAATCGCAAGCAACTGCGCGCTGTCGAAGACCTGACACGGCTCTGGGCCGGCCAGCAGGAACTGGATAAACGCGCCGTCGAGCTGCAACAACGCCAGCTCCAGGCCCAGCAGGAGCGCGAGCGGCTGACCCAGGACGGGGTCAAGGCCAAGGCCGAGCTGATGGTGGCCGAGCAGACTTTCAATGTCACCCGCGAACTGCTGGAGCGCCAACGCCTGGCGCGCAGTGCCAGTGTCGAAGAACTGCGCGCGCAGTTGCAGGATGACCAGCCATGCCCGGTCTGCGGCAGCCATGAACATCCTTATCATCAGCCCGAGGCGTTGTTGCAGAGCCTCGGTCGTCATGATGAAAGCGAGCAGGCCAATGCCCAGGCGGCAGTGGACCGGCTCAAGGAAAAACTCACCGAGTTGCGCACCGAAGTCGGTGCAGTGATCGCCCGGCAAAAGGAACTGCTGCAGCAGCAGGAGCAACTGGCGACCCAGCAGCAGGCCCTGGCACCGAGCCTCGAAGCCCATCCGCTGGCAACGCAACTGCTGGACCTGGAAGCCGACAAGCGCGATGCCTGGCTCAGCCGGCAGGCCAGCCAGTTGAACCAGAGCCTGACCCAGGACGAACAGCGCCAGAACGCCCTGCTCACCCTGCAACAGGATGCCGTGCGCCTGACCCAGCAACTGCGCCAGACTGAAACCGCGTATCAGCAGGCGGCCCAGCAGTTGGCCAACCAGCAGCGGGAACTGAGCAGCGACCGCCAGCGCCTGGACGAAGAGTTGCAAGCCTTCAGTTCACTGCTGCCAGCGCCGACTCTCGAAGCCCTGCGCAACGAACCGGCGGCGACCTTTATCCAGCTCGACCGGCAGATCGCCGAACGCCTGCAACAGCTTGAGCAGCAACGCGACGAGCTCGCCGAGCAGCAACAGCGCCAGCAGACCCTGGAGAAAGAACAGGACCGCCAGCAGACCCGCACCCGGCAATTGGAAAGCGCCCGACAGCAATTCAATAAACTGGCCGAGCAACAGCAGGCCAGCCAGCAACAGCTCGGCCAACTGCTTGGCGAACACAGCAGCGCCGAGCATTGGCAGCAGCAACTGGAACAGGCCGTGGAGCGGACCCGCCTGGCCGAAACCAGTACCGCCCGGGCGTTGCAGGAGGTGCGTACGCAGCTTGTGCAAATCGCCGCCGAACTCAAGGCACAGCAAGAGCGCCTGGAGGCACTGGAGCATGAGGCCCGTGAGTTGGCCGGCAAGATTGCCGACTGGCGCTCCCGCCATCCCGAGCTGGACGATGGTGGCCTGGAAGGCCTGCTCGGCCTCGATGACGGCCAGGTCGGCGAACTGCGCCGACACTTGCAGCACAATGAAAAAGCCATCGAACAGGCCAAGGTCGTCTTGCAGGAACGTGACCAGCGTCTGCTCGAACACCAGTCACAACACAACGGCAACCTCGACGCCGAGCAACTGGTCACGGCCCTCGCCGAGTTGCAGGCGCAGTTCAGCGTGACGGAACAACACTGCGCCGAACTTCGGGCCGAACAGGCCGATGACCAGCGCCGACAGAACGCCAACCAGGCCCTGGGCCGGCAGATCGCCGACGCCTATGCCGAGTATCAGCGCTGGGCGCGCCTGGATGCGCTGATCGGCTCGGCCACCGGTGATCGCTTCCGCAAGCTGGCCCAGGCCTACAACCTCGATCTGCTGGTCCATCACGCCAACGCCCAGTTGCGGCAACTGGTCCGTCGTTATCGCCTCAAGCGCGGTGGCAGCATGCTCGGGTTGCTGGTGATGGACACCGAAATGGGCGACGAACTGCGCTCGGTGCATTCGTTGTCCGGCGGCGAGACCTTCCTGGTATCGCTGGCGCTGGCGCTGGGGCTGGCGTCCATGGCGTCGAGCACGCTGAAGATCGAATCGCTGTTTATCGATGAAGGCTTTGGCAGCCTCGATCCGGAATCCCTGCAACTGGCGATGGATGCCCTCGACGGCCTGCAGGCCCAGGGACGCAAGGTCGCGGTGATTTCCCACGTGCAGGAAATGCACGAACGGATCCCGGTACAGATCCAGGTACGGCGCCAGGGCAACGGGTTGAGCACCCTGGAGGTGAAATGAAGCCGGCACTCCTCTACTCCTTCCGCCGCTGCCCCTACGCCATGCGCGCCCGCATGACGCTGCGCTACTCGGGGGTGGCGGTGACCATCGAGGAAGTCAGCCTCAAGGCCAAGCCGGCCGCGATGCTCGCGCTGTCGAGCAAGGGCACCGTGCCGGTGCTGGCCTGCGCTGACGGCCGGGTGATCGAGGAAAGCCTGGAGATCATGCACTGGGCCCTGGCGCAGCATGATCCCGAGGACTGGTTGCTCAGCCGCGATCCGGCGGCGGCCGAAGCCACTGCGGCGCTGATCGACGAGAATGACCGGGGATTCAAGCTGAGCCTGGACCGCTACAAATACGCGGTGCGTTACCCGGAGTTCTCCATGGAGCACTACCGGGCCGAAGGGGCGTTGTTCCTGGGGAAACTGGAAGGCCTGCTGGAGCAGAATGGCTGCCTGGCAGCCGCTCACCTGAGCCTGGCGGATATCGCCCTGGCCCCCTTCGTCCGGCAGTTCGCCCATGTCGACGCGGCGTGGTTTGCGCAAGCGCCCTACCCGCATCTACACGCCTGGCTGGAACGGTTTCTCGCCTCGGAACTGTTCAACGCGGTGATGGCAAAGCCTTAGGCAAACCGTTGACTGTTGCCTGATCGTTCCCACGCGGAGCGCTCATTACACGCCCGATTCAGCGTTGTGCTGGAGCACGCCGACAGACTGGGCCTTGTGCTCGGATTGCAGGACGGGTGCCGCCACCTGCAGCGCTGTCTCGCCCGAGCCATGGCTCAGGGACGACAGGCTGACGATCAGGACCATCGCCACGTACAAGCCGATAGCGATGTAGGCGCCGTGTCTGGCGGAAGTCAAAAGAGTGCTGGCCATGGTTTTCTCCACAGGCGAATGGCAGGCCTGTAGAGTCGATCATAACCGCTGGAATAAGTAGCCAACTATCTAAATAGTCGCTATCAGTAATATTAATCGTCGCGCGTGACGATCAGTCTTCCAATAGCAGCGGCGAAGGTCCGTGCAGGCTTTCGACCGTTTCAGAGATAGCGGCGGACAGGATAGGCGTGGAATAGAGAAACAGCAGCACGACGGCCAGACGCATAACCATGGTGTTGATCCCTGTATGGGTGGGGAGTCAATAAATCAGCGTCAAATTTAAACACATGGCCATATGACATGACGATAGAAATCCTACCGAAAGTGTCAAACGCAATGACGTACACGGCAACGCCGGAGCGAATTCACTCTTTTGACCGGACAGTTATCAAACCATCCGAGCGAATGAGTGCATTCGATCCGGCGTTGCGGTGTGGTTCAGCGCTCAGTGTTGAGCTTTGTGATCCAGGGCGGCGTAGAAGTTGGCGCTCTGTTGCAGGTATTTCGGGGTGTAGCTCTGGGTGTGGGCTTTTTTGTCGGTGACTTCGGTGTTGGCACTGGCTGGCAGGGCAACGGTAGCCGAGATGGCGGAAGCGGCGATGATGGAGAAGAGATTGAAGTTCATGGGTAAATCCTCGAATGTCAGTTGGCTTGCTTGCCCTTTCAGGCCGTGAGTCAAAAGTACATCCGAGGCTGACCTCGTTGAAATTCATTGCAGCAGTAGCGGATATCAGCGTCATTAATAGAAGTGCAAGTCCCTGATAACACAGGGACTGCGGTCTATTGTCGCAGCAGGAAACCGAGATAGCTCGGGGCATCGAACGGCAGGTTCTGCACGGTCTTGCCGAGCAACCCGGTGCTGGCGTCACGCTCGATCACCACGATTTCGTTGCTCTTCTGGTTGGCTACCAGGAGGAATTTGCCGCTCGGGTCCAGGGTGAACTCCCGTGGGTGATCGCCTTCCACCGAACGCCGCTGCAGCTCCTTCAGCTTGCCGCTGGCCGGGTCGATGGCGAACACCAGTAACTGGTTGGCGGTACCGCGGTTACTGACATAGAGGAACTTGCCGTCCTTCGAGGCATGCAGGGCCGCGGCGGCCTTGTCCGAAAGCGGTTGCTGGTCCGCCAGTTCGACCCGCTGTTTCTGGGTCAGCTTGCCGTCCTGGTAATCGAACACGGTGATCTGCGCGCTCATTTCCGTGCTCAGCCAGGCGTGCTTGCCATCGGCGCTGAACAACAGGTGGCGCGGTCCGCTGCCGGGCGGTAGCTGGACGAAGGCCGGCTCGGCCGGCGTCAGCGGCATTTCCGGATTGGCCTTGGGGTCATAGTGGTAGACAAAAATCTTGTCCGCCCCCAGGTCGTTGGCGAAGACAAAACGCCCGTCCGGCGACGACACCACCGAATGCACATGGGCCGACGCCTGGCGTTCCAGATTGACCAGGCTGGCCGGGTGGCTGCTGAGCTGGACCGGCGGCGACAGCTTGCCCTTGGCATCCACCGGCAGCACCGCGAGGCTGCCGCCCGGGTCTTCCAGCACCGAATAGTTGGCGACGAACAGGTAACGCTGGTCACCGCTCAGGCTGGAATGGGTCGGTTCGTTGCCCAGGCTCTGGACCTGGTTGATCAGCTTGAGCTGGTGGCTCTTGGGATCGATGGAGTAGCTGCTGACGCGGCCGACCGGGTCCTTCTGGCCCGGGCCGTTCTCATTGACCACGTACAGCCGGCGCTGGTCGCCGGACAACGTCAGCCAGGACGGGTTCTCGGTCTTGACCACCTGCAACGGCTTGGCGTCGAGCTTGCCGGTGCGGCTGTCGAACTGCAGGCGGTAGATGCCTTCGCTCTTGCCCTGGGTGTAGGAACCCACCAGCAGTTGCTCGGTGTCGGCCGCCGCCGACAGGACCGGCATGGCGCCGACGCTGCCGGCCATCAGCAACGGCCAGAACTTACGCATCATCATGTTCTTCGTCCTCTTCTTCCTTGGCGCTGAAGGCGCTCATGCAAACCAGCCGATACTCGCTGGAATCGTCGCTCACCGCCCAGCTTTGCCGGGTCTCGTCGAAGGTCGCGGCCTTGAGTTGGGCCCGGGTAAAGCTCCAGCGCTTTTCGGCACGGCCATCCATGCATTCGATCAGCAGGCGGTTGTCATCGAGGGTGAAGTCGAAGGCGTGGAGACCGTCGACTTCGAGCATGTCACAGGTGGCGAGGGCATCAAGCAGGGTGTCGGTGGCGACGGTCATAGCGTTCTATCGTATTTGGGAAAGGGCTAATGATAGGCGATATCGCTGCGTGACGAAGCCATTCCTTGTGGCGAGCGGGCAAACCCGCTCACCACAAGACCGGTCACTCAGTGGGAGAACAACGACCCGCCCACCTTGCCCGCCAGTTTCTCGGGTTTGATCAGGAACCGCGCCAGGGCCGGCAGCAGCCACAAGGCACCGAACATGTTCCACAGCAGCATGAAGGTCAGCATCAGGCCCATGTCGGCCTGGAACTTGATGGCCGAGAAGATCCAGGTGCAGACGCCGATCGCCAGGCACAGGCCGGTGAACAGCACCGCCTTGCCGGTGGATTTCAGGGTCTGGTAATAGGCTTCCTGCAATGGCAACCCGGCGCGCAGGAAGCTTTCCAGGCGACTGTAGATATAGATCCCGTAGTCGACGCCGATCCCCACGCCGAGCGCCACCACCGGCAAGGTCGCGACTTTCACGCCGATCCCCATGAAGGCCATCAGGGCGTTGCCGAGCACCGAGGTCAGCACCAGCGGCAGGACGATGCACAGGGTCGCCGCCCAGGAACGGAAGGTGATCATGCACATGGTCGCGACGCAGATATACACCAGGATCAGGATGGTCAGTTCCGACTCCTTGATCACTTCGTTGGTCGCGGCCTCGATCCCGGCGTTACCGGCGGCGAGGAGGAATTCCAGGCCGTCCTTGTTGTTCTCCTTGGCGAAGTCCTGCACCGCATGCACCGCGCGGTCGAGGGTCGCGGCCTTGTGGTCGTTGAGGAACACCAGCACCGGCGCCAGGGAGCAGTTATTGTTGTACAGGCCATCGGCCCGGGCGATGGAGTTGTTCAGCACATCGGGGTTGCGCGACAGGGTTTCCCATTTCAGGTTGCCCTCGTTCATGCCCTTGATCATCTGCTTGGACACGGTCACCAGGGAGATCGCCGACTGCACGCCCTCGGTGTTCTGCATCTTCCACATCAGTTCGTCGATCGGCGCCATGGCCGCATAACGCGAGCAGCCTTCGGCCGCGGTCTTGACCATGACCACCAGCACATCGGAACTGGTGGAGTAGTTGTTGATGATAAAGCTGTTGTCCTTGTTGTAGCGCGAGTCGGGACGCAGCTCCGGCGCGCCCTGGTCGAGGTCGCCGATCTTCAGGTTCTGGCTGTACCAGAGGCCGCCGCCGAAGGCCAGCAGGGCCAGGACGATGGACACCGGGGCGACCTTCGGGCTCGCGAAGTTCGACAGCAGGCGCCAGAACGAATGTTCGCGGGTCGCGTCCTTCTTGCTGCGCTCGACGGCCTTCTTGCTGATACCGACATAGGAGATCGCCACCGGCAGCAGGATCAGGTTGGTGAACACGATCACCGCCACGCCGATGGAAGCGCCGATGGCCAGCTCGCGGATCACGCCGATATCGATGATCAACAAGGTGATGAAGCCCACGGCGTCGGCCAGGATCGCGATCATCCCCGGCAGGAACAGTTGCCGGAAGGTCCGCCGCGCCGCTGTCAGGGCGTTGTCGGCGTCACTGGACTGCAAGGCGATACCGTTGATTTTCTGCACACCGTGGGAAATACCGATGGCGAAGATCAGGAACGGCACCAGCATCGAATACGGGTCCAGGCCGAAACCGGCGGCATGCATCAGCCCGAGTTGCCAGACCACCGCCACCAGCGTGGTGATCAACACGGCGATGGTGCTGCGGATACACCAGGTGAACCAGTACAGCAGTACCAGGGTGATGACAAAGGCCACGCCGAAGAACAGCACCACCATGATCAACCCGTCGATCAGGTCGCCGACCTTCTTGGCGAAACCGACGATATGGATCTTCACATTGGGGTTCTGCGCTTCGAACTTGTCGCGGATCTTCTCTTCCAACTGGTGGGAGAACTTCTGGTAGTCGAGGGCCAGCAACTTGCCCTGGTCCTGCGGGTCCGGGTAGGACTCCAGCAGTGGGATATCGACGATGCTCGATTTGAAGTCGTTGGCCACCAGGCGTCCGACCTGCCCGGACTTGAGCACGTTGTTGCGCAGTTGTTCGAGACTGTCGGCCGAACCGTTGTAACTCTGCGGGATCACTTCACCACCGGCGAAGCCTTCCTCCGTCACTTCGGTCCAGCGCACGCTGGGACTCCACAGTGACTTGAGGCCCGAGCGGTCGACGCCGGAGATGTAGAACACCTCGTCGTTGACCTGCCGCAAGGTCTCCATGTAGTCCTTGGTGAAGATATCGCCATCCTTGGCTTCCACCGAAATGCGCACGGTGTTGCCGAGGTTGGCGAGGTCGTTGCGGTGCTCCATCATCTTTTCAATGAAAGGATGCTTGAGCGGAATCATTTTCTCGAAGCTGGTGGAAGGACGGATCAGTGTCGCCTGCCAGAACAGGAAAGCGCTGACCAGCAGACAGATCACGATCACTGCCGGGCGGTTGTTGAAAATCAGGCGCTCGAGAAACGTCGCCTTGTCCTGATGATGACTACTCATGTGAAACTCCCCGCCTTCTTGTTATTTGCCCGGTTCACTTGGCCTGCTCACCGCCCGTTGCCGAGGTGACGTGAGCGCCCCCCTGGCCGACCAGGATCAGGTTGCCGTTACCGGTTGCGGTGACCGCCGCCAAGGAAATGCGGTCGGGACGATTGAAGACGCTGAATGTCACGCCGTCATCGGTGCTGCGAATCACGCTGCCGCCGTTGCCGACGATCACCAGCGAGCCGTCGGCCTGCAACGAGCCGCCGGACAGGCCGAACTCCAGCGCGCCACGGGCGGCCTTCAGCTCGACCTGCTCCCAGCTCGAACCGAAGTCAGTGGAGCGGTAGAGGTTGCCGCGCAGGCCGTAGGCCAGGAGGGTTGCCGGCTGGGCGGTGCCGATCACGCCGAACAGCGAGCCCTGGTAGGGACCGTCGAGGCGCTCCCAGGTCTGGCCCCAGTCGGCCGAGCGGAACATGCTGCCCTGCTCGCCCACCACGAACAGTCCGGAATCCTTGACCGCGGCAATGGCGTTGAGATGGTACTGGTCCTCGTTGTCGAGGCGGTCACTGACATCCTCCCAGTGCTGACCACCGTCGGTGGTTTCCAGCAAGGCACCGTAGGCACCCACGGCGAAGCCGGTGCTGACGTCCTTGAACCAGACATCCAGCAGGGGCGCTTCGCGCTTGAGGTCTTCGAACTGTTTGCTCCAGGTGACGCCGCCATCGCTGCTGGCGAGGATCTGCGCGTCATGGCCGACGGCCCAGCCGTGCTTGTCGTCGACGAAATAGACCGCCGTGAGCATCTGCCGGGTCGGCACCTTGGCCTGGGTCCAGGAGTTGCCCTGGTCATCGGAATAGAGGATGTGCCCGCGATCCCCCACGGCGACCAGGCGGGCACCGGCATGGACCACGTCGAGCAGGAGGCCCTTCACGGATTTGGATGATTCGATGGAATAGACGCTGTCGCCGGCGCCTGCCTCGGCGGCGAAGACCGGTGCGGACAGCGCCGCCAGTCCGGACAGTGACAATACCGAGGTCAGCAACACCACACGACGCCATACCGGCGGACGGCAAGAACCCGTCATAGACCTTTCCCCCATTATTATTGTTGTAATCTGCACAAAACTGCCTGCGCGACGATCATGCTGCGTTAAAAACAGGCTCGGAATGCTCATGTAGGTCCCTACACTCCGCTTCCTCGCCTGTTTTTATTCGCTGGCGCTCACCCTTCGGGCCAGCCTGCGGCTGTTACTCCCGCTGGTCGTTTGCCTTGCCTGATCGCCGCTCGGCGAGTTTTCGTGCAGCCCCTCGGTCATCCAACCTTTCAGGGCGCCTTCGAGGGCGTTTTCCTTGTTGTCGGTTCGTCTGAAACCGGCAATCTAGAGCCCCTTCTAAAGCTGGAGCTATCCTATCGGGCTTTGGAATCGTCTGACAATCGACGCCACGTTATCTTTTGTTAACCCGGGGGTATCGGGGGGTGGCATGAATGATGGGGCATCAGGAGGGATGATGAACAAAGGCCACGAGTGTGGCCTTTGCTGGGGAACTGCAAAACAACGCTGACCTTGCCGGCTGAATACGATCCCTTGTAGGAGCTGGCTTGTGTAGGAGTGGGCTTGTCGGGACGCCGCATCGCCGCGAAGCTTTTAGCGATCTCGCGGACGCCATCGCCGGCAAGCCGGCTCCTACAGGGACAGGCGTCTGCCGATCAGGCCAGGCTTTTGCTGACGACCTCGTAGACGTCCGCAGACAGCTCGCCCGAACTCCGAATATGCTCCAGCTCGGCCTTCATCAGCGCCTGGCGGGCCTTGTCGTACTTGCGCCAGCGGGTCAGCGGCGCCAGTTGGCGCGAGGCGATCTGCGGGTTGAGGGCATTGAGCTGGATCACCAGATCCGCCAGGAAACGATAGCCGGAGCCATCCGCCGCATGGAAGTTGATCAGATTCTGTCCGGCAAACGCACCGATCAGCGCGCGCACCTTGTTCGGGTTCTTCAGGGTGAACGCAGGGTGCTCCATCAACGCCTTGACCCGCGCCAGGCCACCGGGCAGGACACTGCCGGCCTGGACACTGAACCACTGGTCCATGACCAGCGGGTTGTCCTTGAAGTGCTCGGCGAAGCTCGCCAGGGCCAGGGCCTTTTCCGCGTCGAACGGCGAGTTCACCAGCACGGCCAGCGCGGTCAGGCGCTCGGTCATGTTGTCGGCGCTCTCGAATTGCTCCAGGGTCGCGGCCAGGACTTGCGGCTTGCCGCTGAGCATCAGGTAGGACAAGGCGATGTTCTGCAGCGCACGGCGGGCGAAATGCTCGTTCTCGGCGATATAGGCGGTCTTCTTCGATAGCTCGCGATTGGTCTGGTAACGCTGCCACAGGCCGTCGAACAACTGCTCGGCCAGTTGCTTGCGGGCGAACTCGCGGGCACCGTGAATGGCATCGACATCCGCCACTTCGCTGATTTCGGTGAGGTACGCCTCGCTCGGCAACGAGAGCATTTCGGCAACCATGGCCTGGTCCAGCCGGTCGTTGCCCAGCACGCTGCGCAAGGCTTCGACCAGACGCTGGTCAAGCACCAGGGCCTGGCCCTTCTGGTGTTGGCCGATCAGTTCCTGCAGCACCTGCACCGACAATTGCTGGCCGGCGTCCCAACGGTTGAAGCCGTCGGTGTCGTGCTGCATCAGGAACATCAACTGGTCGCGGTCGTACGGGAAGCTCAGCTTCACCGGTGCGGAGAAGCCGCGCAGCAGCGACGGCAACGGCTTGGCGGCGATGCCGACAAAAGTGAAGGTCTGCTCGGCTTCGGTCACCGACAGCACGCGGCTGGTCGCGCCGGGGGCTGCTTCGCCTGCCAGTTGCAGGGCGATTTCAGCGCCCTGGGCATCCAGCAGACCGATCTCCACCGGGATCACGAACGGCTGTTTTTCCTGCTTGTCCGGGGTCTGCGGGCAGCTCTGGCGGAAGGTCAGGCTGTAGGTCCGCGCGGCCGCATCATAGCTTTCGCTGACCGCCAGCCGCGGGGTGCCGGCCTGGCTGTACCAGCGCTTGAACTGGGTCAGGTCGATGCCGTTGGCGTCTTCCATGGCCTTGACGAAGTCGTCGCAGGTCACGGCCTGGCCGTCATGGCGCTCGAAATACAGGTCGCTGCCTTTGCGGAAACCTTCGGCTCCGAGCAGGGTGTGGATCATGCCAACCACTTCCGAGCCCTTCTCGTAGACGGTCAGGGTGTAGAAGTTGGAGATCTCGATAAAGCTGTCCGGACGCACCGCGTGGGCCATGGGACCGGCATCTTCGGCGAACTGGTGGGTACGCAGGTAGGCCACGTCCTGGATACGCTTGACGGTGCGCGAGTTCATGTCCGAGGAGAACCCGGCGTCGCGAAACACGGTGAAGCCTTCCTTGAGCGAGAGCTGGAACCAGTCGCGACAGGTCACGCGGTTGCCCGACCAGTTGTGGAAGTATTCGTGGGCGACGATGGCCTCGACCCGCTGGTGCGCGGCATCGGTGGCGGTTTCGGCGCGGGCCAGCACGGCGCTGGAGTTGAAGATGTTGAGGCCCTTGTTCTCCATCGCGCCCATGTTGAAGTCGTTGACGGCGACGATCATGAAGATGTCCAGGTCGTACTCGCGACCATAGGTTTCTTCGTCCCAGCGCATGGACTTCTTCAGGCTGTTCATGGCGTGCTGGCACTTGTCGATGTTTTCCGGTTCGACATAGATACGCAACGCCACGCCGCGCCCGGTCATGGTGGTGAAACTGTCTTCGACGCACCACAGGTCACCGGCCACCAGGGCGAACAGGTAGGCCGGCTTCATGAACGGGTCTTCCCAGGTCGCCCAGTGTCGGCCGTCTTCCTGCGGGCCGTTGCCGACCGGGTTGCCGTTGGACAGTAGCACCGGGTAGCGATGCTGCTCGGCGATCACCGTGGTGGTGAACTTGCTCATCACGTCCGGGCGGTCGAGGTAGTAGGTGATCTTGCGGAAGCCTTCGGCCTCGCACTGGGTGCAGAACATGCCGCTGGACTTGTACAGGCCTTCCAGGGCGGTGTTGCTTTCCGGGTGGATGCGCACCCTGGTGTCGACGGTGAAGCTGGCGCTGGTGGGCTGCAGGGTCAGGTGACTCTCGCTCAACTGATAGTCGGCGGCGGCCAGTTCGCGGTCCGACAGGCTGACCGCCAACAACTCCAGCTGCTGGCCGTCGAGCACCAGCGGCGGCAGAACGGTGCCGTTCTCTTGGGCACGTACAGGATTACGGCGCATCAGCAGTTGCGCATGGACCAGGGTGTGATCCTCGAACAACTCGAAGGTCAGGTGCGTCTCGTCGATCAGGTACTCGGGGGCCTGATAGTCCTTCAGATAGATCATCTTCGGTTGTTCGGTGCGCATGGGTGCGTCCTTTTACTGATGCACGGCGAGCTGGTAGGCCGTGTATTTACGGATATTGATCACGCCGGTGTCGAAGATCAGGTATTGGCCCTTGATCCCCATCAGCGTGCCTTCGGCAATCGGGTTCTTGTCCAGATTGAAGCTGACGATCTTGGTCGGGTAGGACTCGATCGGGTAACGGATTTCCAGCGGCTCGATATCCCGGACCGGCTGGATCGCCTGCAAGCCGAAACGCTCCTGCAAGGCTAGCAGGCCTTCGGCGCAGGACTCGAACAACTGCTCGCGGACCTGCTTGAGGTCCACCGCAGGCGCATCGCCCTTGAGCAGGGCGCGCCAATTGGTCTTGTCGGCCACCTGGCTGCGGAACAGGTCTTCGACGAAACCGGACTGCTGGCGGGTCGCAACGCGTACGATCGGAAGAGCCTGGCTGGCGCCCTGATCGAGCCAGCGGGTCGGCAGTTGAGTGGCACGGGTGATGCCGACCTTGATCCCCGACGAGTTGGCCAGGTAGACCACATGGTCGGTCATGCAGAATTGTTCGCCCCAGGCCGGATCACGGCAGGTCCCGGCGTCGTAATGGCAACGCTCCGGACTCATGATGCAGGTGTCGCACTGTGCCAGCTTGGTCATGCACGGGTAGCAGTAGCCCTGGCTGAAGCTGGTCTTGGTCTTGCGCCCGCAGTGGCTGCAATGGATGGCACCGAGAAATTCCAGGCGCAGCTTGTGGCCGATCAACGGATTGACCGGCACCTCGCTGTCACCCAGGCGAAACGTGTATTGCGCGGTCGGTTCGTCCAGGCGGACCGACATCTTGCTGACTGCACCACGGCCAATCTCGATCAATGGATGGCATCCGACTTGAACAGGATATTCGGCACCGGTGCCGACTTCGAGGCGCACTCCTGCGGGCCCATGTAGCCGGTGCGCAGTTCTTCGGGCAGGTTCTGGGTTTCCCAGGCGATCATCGCCTGCAACGACAGCTCGCGCTGTTCGGCGCTCAACTTGCGGCCATCGGACCACTTGCCGATCTCCACCGCCAGTTTCAGGCTTTCGTAGATATCGGGGGTGATGTTTTCAATCATTTCGATGAAAGAGGACATTAAAGTCTCCAGTTTTTTCAAGACATTCGAATCAGGCAGCCAGTTTACGTCGGGACCACAGCCCGCCCAACAAACCGGTGAAACATCCGATGAGCAGTCCGCCGACATGGGCGCCGTTGGCGATTTCGCCGAAACCGATCAGCGAGATCAGCCCTGAGAGGCACACCAGCAACCAGATCAGCATCATCGCCAGCACGCCACGCGGCAGGCGGTAGATCGGGTTCGGCGACAGCACCTGGTAGATCCAGCAGTGGCCGAGCAGGCCGTAGAGCACGCCGGACAGGCCGCCGAACAGGGTCGGGCCGCTGACGTAATATTGCGTGAAGTTCGACACCAGGCTGAACAGCAGCGTCAGCCCCAGCAGGTTGATACCGCCCTGGCGCAGCTCGATGCGCTTGCCCAGTTCCCAGTACCACATGCCGTTCATGGCGATATGCAGGAAACCGAAGTGGATCAGCATCGGTGTCACCAGCCGCCACCACTGCCCCGCCGCCAGGCCGTCGGCCAGGGGCGTGAACTGGATATAGTCGCCGCGCACCTGGAAGTCGAGGAAGGTGAACCAGTGCAGCGTCTCCAGGTTGTCGCCGAGCAAGGTGAGCGCGGCAACCACCACGCTCAGCAGCAGGACCAACGCCGTCACCGGGCTCTGGCGCACTTGCTGGAAAAAGCTCGGGCGCTTCATCGCCAGGGCCCTGGGCGGCACTTCCAGTTGATTCTGCGGATCACCCTCGGGGAACCGCTGGTACAGCGACAGCACATCGGCACCGATCGACTCCGGCACCCACAGCACCTGCTCGTCGCCCTCCTCACTGACCCGATGGGGGACCTGCAGGCGTTGCAGCAACTGGACGAAACCACTCAGGTCAGCGGTCAGCGGCAGGCGCAGAACAGCGGTGGCACTCATTTCAGGACCTCGGGGCGTTCAACGTCGACCCAGACGAATTTGTTCGGGTCGAGACGGCTCTCCTGGTCCAGCCGGTAGGCCGCCAGCTTGCCGTAGAGCACCGCGCTGTAATCCAGGCAGGCCAGGTTGGGACGAATCGGCGCCGGTTTACCGCTGCGCCAGTAGTGACCGACAAACAGCATCGGCTCATCCAATCCATAGCGCAGCAAGGCGTTCTTTTCGGTGGAAGACAACGGCTTGCTCGCCACCAGTTCGGGCAGGGCGTCGGGCTGGAACACGATATCGCCGTAGGTCTGCGGGTCGTCTTCCCAGAATTTGGTGCGGAAGAAGGCCCGGGTCAGGCCGTCGCCACCGGTCAGGGTCAAGCCGTCCGGCAGGCGCATGTCGGTGCCGCGCAGCAGGCGATTGAACACGGTGCTGGCAAAACTGCCGTGCACCGCCGAGGCCTGGAGGAAATGTTCGTCGATACGCCCGTGCGGATACTGCGCACGCAACGGCTCGATCAGGCCGGCATCCCAACAGGCATGCACCACGCGGAAACGCCCGGCATCGAGGAACAGCGGCAGTTCGTAGAACCATTGCAGGAAATCATGCCAGTCGCCCGGATGCTGGTCGAACTGGGTCAGGGTTTCCTGCAGCAGGCGCGCATGGCGCGGCGTGTGCTCACGCACGAACTGCTTGCCGCTGCCCGGCGGCGCGGCCGTGGTCCAGCCCAGGGCATTGAATTCATGGTTGCCCATGATGCACAGCGCCTGCCCGGCCTCGACCATGTCGTGGACGATATGCAGCGCCTCGCGGATGCGCGGGCCACGGTCGATGATATCGCCGAGGAACACCGCCATGCGCGACGGGTGGCGCCAGACACCGCCCAGCTTGTGATAGCCGAGCATGTCCAGCAGATGTTCGAGGGTATGAGCGCAACCGTGCACATCACCGATCAGATCGTAGCCACGCGCGGGATCGAGCATCAGTCGCCTCCACCACCCAACCGGCTGCCCCAGCCGAGCTTGGTCCGGCAGACTTCGTAGTAGTTGTGATCCAGCGGGTGAATCAGCCGCAGTTTCTGCGATTTCTTGCTGATGGTCACCGTATCGCCCGGCGCGCAGGTGAAATGGTTCTGCCCGTCGCAGGAGACTTGTGGGTAGATCTGCATGTCCTTGGACACCACGATTTTCAGCTCGCTGTTGCCATCCACCACAATGGGGCGGCTGGACAAGGTATGGGGGTACATCGGCACAATCACAATGGCATCGAGCTTGGGATGCATGATCGGACCGCCGGCGGACAGCGCATAGGCGGTGGAACCGGTGGGCGTGGCGACGATCAGGCCGTCGGCCTTCTGGCTGCAGACGAACTGGCCGTCGATATACAGCTCGAACTCGATCATCCGCGTCGACTTGCCGGGGTGCAGTACCACGTCATTCAGCGCGTCGCCCTGGCCGATGGCTTCCGCGTGGCGGCGCACTTCGGCTTGCAGCAGGAAGCGGTTCTCCACCAGGTAGTGACCGTCGAGGACCTTGGCCACTTCGACTTCCAGGTCGTCAGGACGGATATCGGTGAGAAAGCCCAGGTTGCCACGGTTGATCCCCAGCACCGGCACATTGTGCCGCGCCAGCGCACGGGCGGCGCCCAACAGGCTGCCGTCACCGCCGACGACGATGACCATGTCGCAGACTTCGCCGAGCATCTTGCGTGACGAGGTTTGCAGGCCATGGCCCGGCAGGACTTCGGCGATGGTGTCTTCGAGGATCACGTGCATGTGCCGTTCGAGCAGAAAGCGCTTGAGGCGGCGAACGGTGTCCAGCACCTGCGAACTGCCCAGGCGGCCAATGATGCCGATATTGCGAAATTGCTCCATGGGGCTCCTGAAAAAGGTTCTGCTGCAGGCAAAAGAACGATTATGGGCGAAAGCCGGCCCGAGACAAAATCCTTTCAGCCGCGAGCCAAACGGCTATGCTCGCAGAATGATCCTGTTCCCCGGCTTGCTCAACCTTCCCCGACAGTTGCGCCACCCCGAAGTGCGCGACCTGGCCTGGGTCATTCTCGCGCCGCCGATGCTCCTCGATACGCCCTGGCCGCAGCGCCATCCGCTGGCCGGCAGCGACTGGGTCGAGGCACCGCAACAACTGGAACACTGGCTACGGCAACTGGACCGCGACAGCAGTGCCCTGCAGCACTGGCTGGCCCTGGGTGCCACGCGTCGGCTCGGGCTGTATTACGAACGGCTCTGGCAGTTCGCGGTGCAGCAGGCACCGGGCATCGAACTGATCGGCGCCAACCTGCCGATCCGCCGCGCAGGCCATACCCTGGGTGAACTCGACATGCTGCTGCGCGACCGTGACGGCGTGCACCATCTGGAACTGGCGATCAAGCTCTATCTGGGGCCGCAGCAAGGCCTGGGCGAAGACGCCGCGCGCTGGCTCGGTCCCGGTTGCCATGATCGGCTGGACCGCAAGCTGGCTCACCTGAGCCAGCATCAGTTGCCGATTTCCGCCCGCCCGGAAAGCCGCGAAGCGCTGGCGGCGCTGGGTATCGAGGCCTTCAGCGCACAACTGTGGCTCGGTGGCTACCTGCTCTATCCCTGGCCCGGCACCTCGCGCCCGCCGCGCGGCGCGCACCCGCAACATCTGCACGGGCGCTGGCTGCATCAGCGCGACTGGGCCGACTTTCGCACCCAGAGTCCACCCGGACGCTGGCAACCCCTGCCCCGTCATGCCTGGCTGGCCCCGGCGCACTACACCGAGGATCAGGCCTGGACCGAGGAACGCCTGGATGACTGGCTGGGCCAGCTCGATCCCCTGGCCCCGGCGCAACTGCTGGTACGCCTGGGCAAAAACACCGAAGGCGACTGGGAAGAAGCCGAACGGCTGTTCCTGGTGGCCAATCTCTGGCCGAACGTACCGGGCCAGTCTTGAAGGCCTCATCGCTGGCAAGCCAGCTCCCACCACATGGGAACGATCAAATGAAAGACAGACGCAGCGCCAGCGCCGCCAGGGTCACCAGCAACACCGGCAGGGTCAGGACGATCCCGACCTTGAAGTAATAGCCCCAGCCGATGCGGATATCCTTGCGCTCCAGCACATGCAGCCAGAGCAGAGTCGCCAGGCTGCCGATCGGCGTGATCTTCGGCCCCAGGTCGCTGCCGATGACGTTGGCGTAGATCATCGCGTCCTTGATCACCCCGCTGGCGTGGCTGGCATCGATGGACAAGGCACCGATCAGTACCGTCGGCAGGTTGTTCATGATCGACGACAGAAACGCCGTCAACAGCCCGGTGCCCATGGCCGCGCCCCAGATGCCATAGCCGGCGAACCAGTCCAGCCAGTTGGCCAGCCAGGTCGTCAGCCCGGCGTTGCGCAGGCCATAGACCACCAGGTACATGCCCAGGGAAAAAATCACGATCTGCCAGGGCGCTTCACGCAGCACCTTGCGCGTGGAGATGCGATGGCCACGGGTCGCGATCCCCAGCAGCAGCGCGGCACAGACCGCCGAAATGGCGCTGATGGGAATGCCCAGCGGCTCAAGGGCGAAACAGCCGACCAGGAGAATACCCAGCACCCACCAGCCGGCGATAAAGGTCGCCTTGTCGTGGATCGCGCTGGCCGGCTCATCCAATTGCCCGGGGTCGTATCGCGTGGGAATGTCACGCCGGAAAAACCACATCAGGATGCCCAGGGTCGCCGCCACGCTAACCAGGTTCACCGGCACCATGACCGCTGCATAGGCGTTGAAGCCGATGCCGAAATAGTCCGCCGAGACGATGTTCACCAGGTTCGAGACCACCAGCGGCAGGCTCGCGGTATCGGCGATAAAACCGGCGGCCATGACAAAGGCCAGGGTCGCCGCCTTGGAAAAACGCAGGGCCAGCAGCATGGCGATGACGATCGGTGTCAGGATCAGCGCCGCGCCATCATTGGCGAACAACGCCGAAACCAGTGCCCCCAGCAGTACGAAGGCGGCGAACAGCTTGCGCCCGCTGCCCTGCCCCCAGCGCGCCACATGCAGCGCGGCCCAGGCAAAGAACCCGGCCTCGTCGAGCAACAGGCTGATGATGATCAGCGCGATAAAGGTCCCGGTGGCATTCCAGATAATGTGCCACACCAGCGGGATATCGCTGAGCTGGACCACGCCACTCAGCAAGGCCAGCACAGCACCCAGCACGGCGCTCCAGCCAACCCCCAGGCCCTTGGGTTGCCAGATCACCAGGGTGATGGTCAGCAGGAAAATCAGTACGGCAATCAGCATGGGCAATACCCTTTCAACTCGGCGTGGCGGTCTCGGAAAGTCATCAGCAGCAACGTGCCGGGCGGTCGGGCATGCCTTGCAGACGTTGGATATCCGCCGTCAGCCAGGCTTCATTGGCCACGAGGGTGCCCTGCAACAGAGTGCCGACCCAGGGCAATAATTCCGGATGCAGGCGATAAAACACCCACTGCCCCTGGCGCCGGTCAGCCAGCAGCCCGCAACTGCGCAGTTGCGCCAGGTGACGGGAAATTTTCGGCTGGCTCAGTTCGAGGGCGGCCGTCAGTTCACAGACGCACAACTCGCCCTCGCGCAGCACCAACAGGGCAATGCGGCTGCGAGTGTCGTCGGCCAGGCATTTGAAGAGTTCCACGGGAGAGATCGCATGAGACATGGTAAAGCGCCTTAACATATGGAATATCGAATATACGAAAATCCATATGTATTAGCAACCACTCGTATATGAGAAGTGAACGCCTGTCGACTGACCCATCTCAGGCAAAGGGTTCAAAAGCGTATTAGAGTGTAGGAACGACTCCGTCGCTCAAGAACGGAGCTTCACGCCCTGATGAGTGAGGAACGGCCCATGCCCTGGAAGAACACCGACAGCCGCTACAGCAGCATGTCGATCGCCTTGCACTGGCTGATGCTGGTGTTATTGATCCTCGTCTATTGCTGCATCGAGTTTCGTGGCCAGTTTCCCAAGGGTAGCGGCGGTCGCACCCTGATCGTGGAATCCCACTACATGCTCGGGCTGACCGTATTCGTACTGGTCTGGCTCCGGCTGCTGGCCCGGGCCATCGGCGTGGCACCGAAGATCGTGCCGACGCCGCCCGGCTGGCAGAGGCTGCTGTCGACACTGATGCACGGGGCCTTGTACCTGTTCATGATCGGGACGCCGCTGCTCGGCTGGCTGGTGGTCAGCGGCATAGGGCATTCGGTGATGTTCTACGGGATCGACCTGCCGCTGCTGATCGCCGAGAACAAGCCTCTGGCCAAGGAAATAAAGGCCTGGCACGAACTGGCCGGCACCACCGGCTACTGGCTGATCGGACTGCATGCCATTGCCGGGCTTTATCATCACTACTTCGTGCGGGATAACACCCTGGCGCGGATCATGCCCAAACTCAACCGGTAAACCCTCGGCGGCCCTGCAAGCCGCCGGTATGCACGAAGACCAATCGCGTGCCCGGTGCGAAGCGTCCGGCCTGCACCTGTTCCTGAAGTGCCAACAGGGCCTTGCCGGTGTACAGCGGCTCCAGTGGCACAGCGCTTTGCCGTTCGCTTTCGGCGATAAATGCCAGCAGTGCCGGATCGACCCTGGCAAAACCACCACGGCAAGCGTCGATCAACTCATACCCGCGGTTCATGGTCCCCGCTTGCGCGAGAATCCTTGCGATCAACGGCGCCACGCCATGATCGTTCGGCACCGCCAGGGCGGCATACACCGGTCGCCGGCCGGCTTCGACCAGCACCAGTCCGGCAGCGGTGGTGCCGGTGCCCACAGCCAGCCACCAGCCATGAAAATCCGTCCAGCCGATAGCCGCGAGTTGTTCGCCCACCCTATCGGACAAGGCCGCACAGCCCCGCGCGCCCGCCAGTCCACCACCGCCCTCGGGCACCGGGTAAAACCTCGGATAACGTGCCTGCCAGGGTTCCCAGAAACCCGGCGCATGGCGCTGGCGATAATCCTCGTAGCCGAGCCAGTGCAATTCCATGCCGAAGGTATGCAGATCGCTGACGGTCGGGGTATCAACGGGATGGCCGCGCAGCAGGCCGACGGTAGGGAAACCGAACCGCTTGCCGGCCGCGGCCAGGGCGTGAAGATGGTTGGAGTGAGCGCCGCCCAGGCTGATCAGGCCTTCGGCACCGGCTTGCCCGGCGGCGGCGAGGTACTCGGTGAGCTTGAACCACTTATTGCCGGAGATCAGCGGGTCGATCCGGTCGAGGCGAAGAACTGCCACTTCGACACCGGCTCGGGCCAGCCAGTCGAGCTGGAGCAATTCAAGGGCGGCGTGGGGACGCCAGTCGAGCGGGGCCAGCATCGGTGTGGAAGTCCATCGGAGAGGAACCAGCAGTCTACCAACCATGGAGGGTTTCTGTGACCTGAAGGGCCTCTTCGCGGGCAAGCCCGACTCCTACAATGTTCGAGGGGCTCCGGGTATTGTGGTTGGCCGAAGTCCCTGTGGGGCTTGCCCGACTCCTGCAATGTTCGAGGGGCTCCGGGTATTGTGGTTGGCCGAAGTCCCTGTGGGAGCGGGCTTGCCCGCGAAGAACGATAACGCGGTGCGCCTGGAAAGACACACCGCCGGGCATCAAACGCTTACAGCTCGGCGGCCAATCGCGAGCCCTGGTTGATGGCCCGCTTGGCATCCAGTTCCGCCGCGACATCCGCGCCACCGATCAGGTGCACGTTCTGCCCGGCAGCCACCAGGCCGTCCTGCAGTTCGCGCAACGGATCCTGGCCGGCGCAGATGATCACGTTATCCACCGGCAACAACTGCGGCTCGCCCTCGCCGATGCGGATATGCAGGCCCTCGTCGTCGATCTTCAGGTATTCGACACTGTTGAGCATCTGCACGCGCTTGTTCTTCAAGCCGGTACGGTGAATCCAGCCGGTGGTCTTGCCCAGGCCGTCGCCGACCTTGGAGGCCTTGCGTTGCAACAGAAACACCTGGCGTGCCGGGGCATGGGGCTCGGGCTTGATCCCCGCCACGCCGCCGCGCGCCTCGAGCCGGGTATCGATACCCCACTCGCGCCAGAACGCCTCTCGATCCTGGCTGGTGGGCACGCCCTGGTGCACGAGGAACTCGGAAACGTCGAAACCGATGCCGCCGGCACCGATCACCGCGACCTTCGCGCCAACCGGCTTGCGCTCAAGCAGCACGTCCAGGTAGCTCAGTACCTTGGCATGCTCGACCCCGGGAATCGCCGGCAGCCGCGGCGCGATACCCGTAGCCAGGATGATCTCGTCATAACCGCCGGCCACCAGTTGCGCGACATCCACGCGGGTATCGAGGCACAGCTCGACATGGCTGGTCTGCAACTTTCGCTTGAAGTAGCGCAAGGTTTCAAGGAACTCTTCCTTGCCCGGTACCCGCTTGGCCACATTGAACTGGCCGCCGATCTCGCTGGCCGAATCGAACAGCGTCACCTGATGCCCGCGCTCGGCCGCCACGGTCGCTGCCGCCAGGCCCGCCGGGCCCGCGCCGACCACGGCAATCTTCTTGACATGCTTGACCGGCAGGTAGTTGAGCTCGGTCTCGTGGCAGGCCCGCGGGTTGACCAGGCAGGAGGTCAGCTTGCCGCCGAAGGTGTGGTCCAGGCAGGCCTGGTTGCAACCGATGCAAGTGTTGATTTCATCCGCGCGGCCTTCGGCGGCCTTGTTGACGAAGTCCGGATCGGCCAGGAACGGCCGTGCCATGGACACCATGTCGGCGTCACCTTCGGCAAGGATCTGCTCGGCGACTTCCGGGGTGTTGATACGGTTGGTGGTGATCAGCGGGATCGAGACCGCACCGCGCAGCTTGGCCGTGACCTTGCTGAAGGCCGCACGCGGCACCTTGGTGGCAATGGTCGGGATCCGTGCTTCGTGCCAGCCGATCCCGGTATTGATGATGGTCGCACCGGCCTGCTCGATGGCCTTGGCCAACCGCACCACTTCTTCCCAGGTACTGCCGCCTTCCACCAGGTCGAGCATCGACAGGCGGAAGATGATGATGAAGTTCGGGCCGACCGCTTCACGTACCCGACGCACGATCTCCACCGGCAGGCGCATGCGGTTCTCGTAGCTGCCGCCCCAGCGATCGGTACGCTGGTTGGTGTGGGCGACGAGGAACTGGTTGATGAAGTAGCCTTCCGAACCCATGATTTCCACGCCGTCGTACTCGGCGTACTGGGCCAGGGTCGAGCAGGTGACGAAATCGGCGATCTGTTTCTCGATCCCCTCCTCATCCAGTTCCCTGGGCTTGAACGGGTTGATCGGTGCCTGGATCGCGCTCGGGGCCACCTGTTTCGGGCTGTAGGCATAACGCCCGGCGTGAAGGATCTGCATGCAGATCTTGCCGCCCGCCTCATGCACCGCGTGGGTCACGATACGGTGCTGCTCGGCTTCCTCGCGGGTGGTCAGTTTGGCGGCACCGGAGTACACCCCGCCTTCGTCGTTCGGGCCGATGCCACCGGTCACCATGAGGCCGACACCGCCGCGGGCACGCTCGGCGAAATAGGCCGCCATGCGCTCGAAACCGCCGGGCTTTTCCTCCAGGCCGGTATGCATCGAACCCATCAGGGTACGGTTGCGCAGCGTGGTGAAACCCAGGTCGAGCGGGGCCAGCAGATGCGGATACGAAGTGGCGGTCATGGTAACTCCAGGACAGGCTAGATCACGGAATGCGGGAAGCTCTGCGGCTCCCGTCAGGTGTATGACTGGCACATTAAAGAGCCACCGACCCAGGCTCAATGACTGAAACTGACAACTTATTGATCCAAATGTGCAGCGCCTCTTGGCAAGCGCGGCCGTGCGCCCTACCCTAGTCAGCGAATCCCGCCAATGGCCGCTCGTTTTACCTTCCATGCGCAAACTTCTTGTCGGCATCTTTCTCATGGCCCTGATCGCCGCGCTCACCAGCTATGGCGTCTGGACCCAGCAGCGCACGACCGGCCACTATCTGTCGGACCTGCGGATCAAACTCGCGGCGAACCAGGGGGTTCCCGGCGAGCATGGCAACCTGCTCGGCATCCAGCCGGAGCTGTTCCCCAGCGACTACCAGAGCCTGCCGCGCCTGCACCGCAAGCTCGCGGCCTACCTGCAACAGGCGCGCAGTCTGGGGCTGCTCAACGCCAGGACCGTGGTCGTACTGCCCGAACATGTCGGCACCTGGCTGGTGCTGCGCGGTGAAAAGGACGACCTCTACCAGGCCATCAACCTGCAGGAGGCGATGAACTGGCTGATGGTCAGCAATCCGCTGAAATTCACCGGCGCGGTGTTCAAGGCCAAGGGCCGCAGCCGCCTGGACGACGCCCGGCTGCGCATGAAGGCACGGACCATGGCCAGCGATTACCAGGCGGTCTTCGGTGGCCTGGCGAAAGAGTTCGGCATCACCCTGGTGGCGGGCTCGATCCTGTTGCCGACGCCGATCGTTGAACAAGGCACGCTGAAAGTCGGCCGTGGCTCGCTGTACAACGCCAGTCTGGCCTTCGGTGCCGACGGCCGCCCCATGGGCCAGCCGCAACGCCAGTTGTACCCGACCTTCGAGCAGCGCGGCTATGTGCTGGGTGCGTCCGACCAGCCACTGAATGTCGTCGACACCCCGGCCGGCCGCCTGGGCATCCTGATCGGCAGCGATAGCTGGTACCCGAGCATCTACAGTCAACTCGACGCCCTGGGAGTGAAGCTGATCGCGGTGCCGGCCTTTGTCGCCGGCAAGGGCAGTTGGGACAAGCCCTGGCGCGGTTTCAAAAGCGCCGTCACCCCGCCCGAAGTCAGCCTGCGCCCCGGCGAGCTCAGCGAAGGTGATGCCTGGCACCGCCTGACCCTGATTGGTCGTGCACCGGGCAGCCAGTCCATCGCCGGGATCAGCGTGTTCCTGCGCGGCCAGCTCTGGGACCAGCGCAGCTCGGGGCAGAGTTTCATCAGCTACAACGGACAGATCTTCACCCAGGATGACGCAGGCGGGCGTGGCGCCCGCCTGCTGAATCTGTGGCTGCCATGAAGCCCCTGCCGATGCGCCTCGGCGACCTGTCCGTCGGCTTCGTCCATAGCCTGGCCGATGCGATGCGCGAATCGGGCGAGGATCCGCAGCCGCTGTTGGAACAGTACGGGCTGGACCCGGCGCGCCTGGCCGAGCCCGGGGCACGGTTGTCGATTCCGCGCTATATGCGCCTGGGCCACGCCGCGATCCAGCTCACCGGCAACCCGGCCCTGGGCCTGCACATGGGTCGGCTCAGCCGCTTGAGCCAGGCCGGACTGGCCGGCATCACCGCGGCCCAGGCCCCGACCGTGCGTGAAGCGGCACGGACCCTGACCCGCTTCGAAGCCCTCTACGGCTCCAACTACCGCGGGCAATCGAGCTTCCACGAAGATGCCGGCGGTGCCTGGCTGCGCTTCTATTCCATCAGCCCGTACAACGCCTACAACCGTTTCGTGGTCGATTCGATCATTGCCGGCTGGCTCAAGCAACTGTCGAGCGTCGCCGGCCAGCCACTGCGGGCCGAACGAATCGATATCGAGTTCGACGAGCCGGATTATGCTGACGACTACCGGCTGCTCGGCGATAGCCCGGTACATTTCGGCGCCGAGATCAATCAATTGCGCCTGGATCAGGCCAGCCTTGGCCTGCGCAACCCGGAGCACTGCCCGAGCACCTGGCGGCACCTGCTGCAACTCTGTGAACGGGAACTGGAACAATTGACCCGCACCCGCAGCCTGCGTGAACGCATCACTCAGTTGCTGGGGCCTTTGCTCAACGGTGGCCGGGAACCCGACCTGGAAGAAGTGGCGGCACGCCTGAAACTGCCGACCTGGACCTTGCGTCGCAAACTCGCCGAGGAAGGCACGCAGTTTCGCGCGATACTCAACGACACTCGCCGCGACCTGGCGATGACCTATATCCGGGATACTGAACTGGCATTTGGCGAAATCGCCTACCTGCTCGGTTTTGCTTCAGCCGAGGCCTTTCAAAGGGCCTTCAAACGCTGGAACGGCCAGACCCCGGGCGAATTCCGCCGCAGTCAGCGACATTCCGCCTGAGCAAAAAAAACGCCACCGTTTACAGCTCGGTAGCGTCGTCAGCCGGTTCGACCGGATCCAGCTCGAAAGCGTGGAATTCCAGCAGCTCTTCTTGATAATCGTCCATTGTGAAACTCCTTTTGCTTGTAGGTAAAAGCGCTTTTGCTACTGACCTGCAGGGCCAGCATAAGTTGCCCGTGTTAAGGAAAAATGAAGCGCCCTCTTACCAGACGTTCTCCTGAGTAGAAAAACTAGCAGATGGGTCAGGTTTTTTTCCAGTAATTTTTTATTCACATGAAATATGATTGCATTTGCAATCAGTTGATCGACTGATTTAGGGTTGAGAACCCCGTTCAGGCGAACCCGATCATGACCGCACTCACTCCTCGACCTTCAAGCCAGGCAACAGCCCTTGCCTGCATCAGGGCCCTGCACGCCGCCCCCGTGACAACGGGATCGCCGCTATCCAGTGTGCTGGAGATCGCCGACCGGCTGGAGCATGGCATTGCCGCGAACCGGGGCGCCTGGGTCATTCGCAATCATCGGCATCCCGACGCGCCACGTTCGACACAGATCAGCGCCTGGTCGATGCGCTTCTCCCGTCATCGCGCGGAAAGACCCTTGTTGTACCTGCTCAGTGCGGCTCATTCCGCCGGGCTCTGTGCCGTGGCCGACGAAACCCTGCAACGGGGCATCCTGTGCAACGATATCGAAACCTTGCCCTCGCGCTGGCCCAAGGGCGCACAACCTTCATTGCCCCTGTGGCTGGCCGGCAATCCGCGCTGCCAACCGTTCGACCCCGCTTCGGGCGCCGAAGCCCGGGCGATCGTCCTGGCCGCCTTGCAGCGGCTGTATGTCGAAGGCGATCCGGGGTTCTATTACCTGGCCTTGCACGACCGGGAACAAGGCCCGGCGTTGACACCGGAGCAGACGCAGGACGCGCTCAACGGCATGTACCGCCTCTCGCCGGAACGCCCGGCGGCCATCCGCCTGCTGGGGGCAGGCCAGGCGTTAGAGGAAGTGCGGGCGGCTGCCGTCTTGCTGGAACAGGACTGGGGAATCTCCACCCAGGTCTGGAGCTGCCCCAGCTACACCCGGCTGGCCCGCGATGCCGCGGGTGCGGAGCACTGGAACCGCCTGCATCCGGGAAAAGCGAAACGCCGTTCGCACCTGGCGAACTGCCTGGGGGACAGTACCGCTCCAGTCATGGCGGTGACCGGCTATCCGCAGGCCGTGGTCGATCCCCTGGGCGGGTATGTCGCGGCACGGTTTGTCGGATTGGGGGCCGGGTCGGTGCGGCCAACCGCACCGGACCGTCACTGGATCACCGCGCTGGCCCTTGGCGCCCTGGCGGATGAACAACGGATCGCACCATGGATCGCCAGGGAGGCGCTTGAACGCTATGGATTATGTTGAGCGTTGCGGCTCTTGCCGGCACTGCGGGCAAGGCCGGCGGTGCGCTCCAGGGCGTCGGCGAAACTGCGTCGCTGGCTGTCGTCGAGTTGCGACAGAAACAGCTCGTCGACCGCCTCTTCGTAGATTTCCCACATCCGCTTGCGCAGGACCCGACCGGCCTCGGTGATCGAGGCAAACGCGCCGCGCCCGTCGCCCTCGGCGCGCGAGCGCACCACCAGGCCGTCCTTCTCCAGCCGATCCACCAGCCGGGTGAGGTTGTAGCGTTCGATCGCCAGTACATCCGCCAGCTCGTGCATCCGCCGAGTCCCGTCCGGTCCGCTTTCCAACCCCCACAAAGCGTCGTACCAGGCATAGGGCGGTAGCCCGGCTTGCGCCAGGCGCCGCTCTATCTCGCGGATAACGCTGCGGTGAGCCCTGACAAAGCGGAACCATACATCGGGCTCGTTGGCAGCCATGAAAACCATCCGGAGAAAGATCAAGAGGGTTGCAATGGTAACCCACGGCGGGATAGATTCGGTTTTGTAGTTGCAATTGCAATTATATTTTCAACGTGCTGCCGACGCCCGCCCACAAGGTTCGCGCGTCGCATCCGTCCCGCCATCACGCTGCCCATCGGCAGCCCCAGGAGCCCGGCATGACTCACCCCAACGCCCTGATTCTCGACGACGATCCGCAGGAAACCCGCGAATGGCTCGAATCGATCGAATCCGTTCTGTCCACCGAAGGACGCCCGCGCGCGCATTACCTGATCGACCAATTACTGGACTTCGACGTCGCCCGCCATGGCGATTTCCACGGCAGGGTCACCACGCCCTACGTCAACACCATCGCCGTCGATCGCCAACAACCCTACCCGGGCAACCTGGCCATCGAACGCCGGCTGAACGCCTATATCCGCTGGAACGCCATGGCCATGGTGTTGCGGGCCGGCAAACACTCGGGCGTCGGCGGTCATATCGCCACCTATGCCTCGGCAGCGGTGCTGTATGACGTCGGCTTCGATCACTTTTTCCGTGGCCGCACCGACAACTTCGACGGTGACATGGTGTATATCCAGGGCCATTCTTCGCCGGGCATCTACGGTCGCGCCTACCTCGAAGGGCGAATCAGTGAAACCCAGCTCGACAATTTCCGTCGCGAAGCCGGTGGCGACGGTCTGTCGAGCTATCCGCACCCGCGGCTGATGCCGGACTTCTGGCAGTTCCCCACGGTCTCCATGGGCCTGGGTCCGATCACCGCCGCCTACCAGGCACGCTTCATGCGCTACCTGGAATATCGCGACCTCAAGCCGCATCAGGGGCGCAAGGTCTGGGCTTTCCTCGGCGACGGCGAGATGGACCAACCCGAATCCCTGGCGGCGATCTCCCTGGCCGGACGGGAAAAGCTCGATAACCTGATCTTCGTCGTCAACTGCAACCTGCAACGCCTGGACGGTCCGGTACGCGGCAACGCCAAGGTGATCCAGGAGTTTGAAAGCCTGTACCGCGCCGCCGGCTGGAACGTGATCAAGGTGATATGGGGCGGCGGCTGGGATGCCCTGCAGGAGAAGGACCGCAGCGGCCTGCTGCGCCAGCGCATGATGGAATGCGTGGATGGCGAGTATCAGAATTACAAGTCGCAGAACGGCGCCTATGTGCGCGAGTATTTCTTCGGCAAATACCCGGCCCTGCTGGAGCTGGTGGCCGACATGACGGATGACGATATCTGGAAGCTGTCCCGTGGCGGTCACGATCCGGACAAGGTCTACAACGCCTACGCCGCCGCCATGCGCCACAGCGGGCAGCCGACGGTGATCCTCGCCAAGACCGTCAAGGGCTTCGGCATGGGCGAGGCCGGCGAAGGCCAGAATATCAATCACCAATTGAAGAAAATGGACCTGGACGCGGTCAAGGCTTTCCGCGATCGCTTCGGCCTGGAGGTCTCCGACGAACAGCTGGCCGAGGAAATCCCCTACCTCAAGCCCGCTGTCGACAGCGCTGAGGCCCTCTACTTCGCCGCGCGCCGGCAGCAGCTCGGCGGCCATGTGCCGGCCCGTGGCACGGCCTGCGAGAGCTTGCGGATTCCGCCACTGGAAACCTTCGCCGCACAACTGAAGGACACCGGCGAACGCTCGATCTCCACCACCATGGCCTTTGTGCGGATCCTCGGCACGCTGTTGAAGGATCCGCATATCGGCAAGCTGGTCGTGCCCATCGTGCCCGACGAGTCACGGACCTTCGGCATGGAAAGCCTGTTTCGCCAGATCGGCATTCACTCGGCGGTGGGCCAGCTCTACACCCCACAGGACGCCGGGCAACTGAGCTACTACAAGGAAAGCCGCGACGGCCAGATCCTCCAGGAAGGCCTGAACGAGTCCGGCGGTATCTCTTCCTGGATCGCCGCCAGCACCTCCTACAGCAACCACGGCCTGATGACCGTGCCGTTCTATATCTACTACTCGATGTTCGGTTTCCAGCGGGTCGGCGACCTTGCCTGGGCCGCCGGCGATGCACGGGCGCGGGGCTTCCTGCTGGGCGCCACCTCGGGCCGCACCACCCTGATGGGCGAAGGCTTGCAGCATGACGACGGCCACAGCCACGTGCTGTCGTCGGTGATCCCCTGCTGCGTGTCCTATGACCCGACCTTCGCCTACGAGCTGGCGGTGATCATCCGCGAAGGCATGCGGCGCATGTATGTCGAGCAGGAAGATGTCTATTACTACATCACCCTGCTCAACGAGAACTACCCGCACCCGGCCATGCCCGAGGGGGTCGAGGCAGGCATTCTCAAGGGACTCTACCGGCTTGGGAGAGACGATACGCCGTCGGATCAGCAACCTCGCGTGCAACTGATGGGTTGCGGCTCGATCCTGCGGGAAGTGATGGCGGCGGCACGACTGCTGCAGGATGACTTCGCCGTGGCCAGCGATGTCTGGAGCGCCACCAGCCTCACCGAGCTGCGTCGCGAGGGACACGCCGTCGAACGCTGGAACCTGCTGCATCCCCAGGAGGAACCGCGGATCAGTTATGTGGAAAGTTGCCTGCAGGACCGGGTCGGACCGCTGGTGGTCGCCACGGACTACATGAAGATCTTCGCCGACCAGATCCGCCCTTTCGTCAACGGACGGCGTTTCGTGGCCCTGGGCACCGACGGTTTCGGGCAATCCGATACCCGTGAAACCCTGCGGCGGTTCTTCGAAGTGGATCGCTACTTTATCGTCCTGGCCGCACTCAAGGCCCTGGCCGATGACGGGCTGGTCCCGCGCGGCAGCGTGGTCCAGGCTATCAGCCGCTACGGAATCGAGGTCGACAAACCCGATCCCGCGGCGATCTGAACGGTGCGTTTTACTGAGCCGGCGTGGCCGGTTCGGTGGTGGCCGGGGTCGTTGCCGGCGTCGGCTCCGCCGGTTTTTCAGTGGCGGCCGGCGTTATCGGTGCCGCTTCGGTCGGGGCGGCCGAAGCGGCTTCCGGCAATGGTTTCAGCGGTTCGGGAATAGCCGGGGCGGTCAGCGCCGGAGCGATATGTGCCGGCTCGACATGGCTTGGCTCGACAGCTTTCACCGGCTCCGCCTGCGGTTGCGCAGCGGCTTCAGGCTTGATCGCCGCCGGAGCGGTTTCGGGCACGCCGAGATCGGCCTTGGGTTTTTCATCGGTGTGTTTTTCCTTTTTCACCTCAGGCGGCAGGAACAGCTCCACCAGGGTAAAGAAGCGGTCATAGAACTTGGCCGAAGACACTGTTTCGCTCGCGACCTTGACCATCGAATCATCGGTCGAGCCGATCGGCATCGACACCGAACCCAGCACGCCCACCCCAAGGCTTGCGGAGTTGTTGACCTTCTTCAATGCATAACGGTCCTGCAAGGCGTTGGCGAACATCGTCGAGCGATGATCGGCGCTGCCGTCGGGTGCGCACACGACACTGAAGCTGATCTGCAAGTGGGTATCGCCGGTCTGCTGGAAGCTCTTGTTGCCGGCCACCAGCTTGGGATCGCTGCTGGTGATGATATAGCCCTGGCTGAGCAAGGCACGACGGGCCGCTTCACATGAAGCCGTATCGCTCACCGCGTAGTTGCGCGAGAAGGTTCCGGAGTCGTCGAAGTTTTCGTGTTCATAAACGGCGGTCTTGGGCGAGGAGCAGCCTGCGGCGCCCGCCAGCACCAGGGCCAGTACCACGGCACGCAAGTGGAATGATGTCGACATTGAAAATCCTGAGTAAAACGGTCCGGGGCGTATTGTGCATCAGATCGCCCTGCGTCGATGCTTTTTTACCGGCAAAAAAAAGCCCCGGCAAGCCGGGGCGTTTTTTGTCGCTTCGAGGAGTTCAAGGGCCTCGAAGCCTTGTATGGCGCAGCGGACGGGACTCGAACCCGCGACCCCCGGCGTGACAGGCCGGTATTCTAACCGACTGAACTACCGCTGCGTATCGCTCGGACTTGCGCCCGTTTGAAACTTTGAAACCCGTGATCGACAGCCTTCGGTGGCTTTCAATCGCAGACCGCTCACTTGTTTACCAAGCAGTCGATCTGTACAAATATGGCGCAGCGGACGGGACTCGAACCCGCGACCCCCGGCGTGACAGGCCGGTATTCTAACCGACTGAACTACCGCTGCGCGTCGGTTGGAGATTCCTTGCGGAACTTCCGATTTTCAAACTCTCTTTCTTGCGAAAGACTCTCGAAGTGGTGGGTGATGACGGGATCGAACCGCCGACCCTCTGCTTGTAAGGCAGATGCTCTCCCGGCTGAGCTAATCACCCTTTGCTTCGTCGAGGCCGCGAAATTTACGCAGGTAGCGGATCTAAGTCAATAGCCTGCTTGAAGTTTTTCTGAAAAAGACAAATTCGTGTCAGAGCCATCACCACCCCGCCGGGACGAAAAACCGCTTGCTGCGCGGCCCACGGCCCCGCCGCCCGCTTCTAGTCGCAATAAATCATTTTCTTGCTCATGCCGCCATCGACCACAAACTCCTGGCCGGTGACAAAACCCGCGCTTTTCGACAGCAACCACGCAACGATCGCCGCCACATCCTCGACCGTCCCAACCCGGCCCGCCGGATGCTGGGCATGATCGATATCACTCAACGGCTCGGCTCGGCGCACCGAAGGATCGCGGGCATCGATCCAGCCCGGGCTGACCGCATTGACGCGGATTTCCGGACCGAGACTGATTGCCAGGGCATGGGTCAACGCCAGCAGCCCGCCCTTGCTCGCCGCATAGGCCTCGGTGTCGGGCTCCGATTGTGCCGCCCGGGTCGAAGCCAGGTTGACGATGGCTCCGCAATGGGCGCGCAGATAAGGCGCACAGTGCTTGGCCAGCAACATCGGACCACTGAGATTGACCGCCAATACGCGGTTCCAGTGGGACAAGTCGAGGCTTTCAAGGGTGATGTTGTGCGGATCGGCGATCGCCGCGTTGCACACCAGCGCATCGAGCCGGCCGAACCGCCCCAGCACCTCGGCCACGCCCTGGGCCACTTGCGCCTCGTTGGAGACATCCATGGCGATAAAGCAGGCATTCTCGCCAAGGACATCGGCAACCTTGGCGCCTCGCACCTTGTCGAGGTCGGTCAGTACCACTTGCCAGCCTTCGCTGATCAACCAGGCGGCGATGCCCAGCCCGATGCCCCGCGCCGCGCCGGTAACCAGCGCCACGCGACCGTTGTTGCCAACGGCCACGTCAAGGGACAACTCGATCACAGCGCAGCCAGACCGCGCGCCAGGTCGGCTTGCAGGTCCGCCACGTCTTCCAGGCCGACCGCAACGCGGATCAGACTGTCACGAATCCCCGCGGCTTCGCGTTCCTGCGGTGACAGGCGACCGTGGGAGGTGGTGCTCGGGTGAGTGATGGTGGTCTTGCTGTCACCCAGGTTGGCGGTGATCGAGATCAGCCGGGTGGCATCGATAAAGCGCCAGGCGCCCTCTTTGCCGCCCTTGACCTCGAAGCTCACCACGCCGCCGAAACCACGTTGCTGGCGCTGGGCCAGTTCGTGTTGCGGATGGCTCTTGAGGCCGGCGTAGTGCACCTTCTCGATGCCGTCCTGCTGCTCCAGCCACTCGGCCAGGGCCAGGGCATTGTCACAGTGCGCGCGCATGCGCAGGTTCAGGGTTTCCAGGCTCTTGAGGAAGATCCAGGCGTTGAATGGGCTGAGGCTCGGCCCGGCGGTGCGCAGAAAGCCGACGACTTCCTTCATCTGCTCGCCACGACCGCAGACCACGCCGCCCATGCAGCGGCCCTGGCCGTCGATGTACTTGGTCGCAGAATGCACCACGATGTCCGCGCCGAGCTTCAGCGGCTGTTGCACGGCAGGCGTGCAGAAACAGTTGTCGACCACCAGCAGCGCGCCCTTGGCATGGGCGATTTGCGCCAGCGCGGCGATATCCACCAATTCGGCCAGCGGATTCGAGGGCGATTCGACGAACAGCAGCTTGGTATTGGCCTTGATCGCCGTTTCCCAGCCGGACAGTTCCGCCAGGGGCACGTAGTCGACCTCGACGCCAAAGCGCTTGAAGTACTTCTCGAACAGACTGATGGTCGAGCCGAATACGCTGCGCGACACCAGAACGTGGTCACCGGCACTGCACAGGCTCATCACCACGGCCATGATCGCGGCCATGCCGGTCGAGGTCGCAACGGCCTGCTCGGCGCCTTCCAGGGCGGCGATGCGCTCTTCGAACGAGCGTACGGTAGGGTTGGTGTAGCGCGAATAGACGTTACCCGGCACTTCCCCGGCAAACCGTGCAGCCGCGTCGGCGGCAGTACGGAACACGTAGCTGGAGGTGAAGAACATCGGGTCGCTGTGCTCGCCTTCCGGCGTACGGTGCTGACCGGCACGGACGGCCAGGGTGTCGAAGGCTACGCCGTCGAGATCGCTGTCCAGCCGACCGGCATCCCATTCCTGACTCATACTGCCACTCCTTGCTCTGATCTTTGGAAGATACAAAACCGGCGGAGGAAGGCGATCCTGTAGGAGCTGGCTTGCCAGCGATAGCGGTGGTGAGTCTTGCATCGCCATCGCCGGCAAGCCGGCTCCCACAGGTTTCACAACCTCAGGGCCGGTTTCTACTCAGTTGTTGTACAGATCGATGATCGCACTGACCGCCTGGGTCTTGACCTTGGACGCATCGTTGCGCGCCTGCTCGATCCTGTTCAGGTAGTGCTCGTCGATATCGCCGGTGACGTACTTGCCGTCGAACACCGCGCAATCGAACTGTTCGATCTTGATCTTGCCACCGCCAACGGCTTCGATCAGGTCCGGCAGGTCCTGATAGATCAGCCAGTCGGCACCGATCAGGTCCGCAACGTCCTGGGTGGAACGGTTGTGGGCGATCAGTTCGTGGGCACTCGGCATATCGATGCCGTAGACGTTGGGGTAACGCACGGCCGGGGCCGCCGAGCAGAAATAGACGTTCTTCGCGCCGGCTTCACGGGCCATCTGGATGATCTGCTTGCAGGTGGTGCCGCGCACGATGGAATCGTCCACCAGCATCACGTTCTTGCCGCGGAACTCCAGCTCGATGGCGTTGAGCTTCTGCCGTACGGATTTCTTGCGCGCCGCCTGGCCCGGCATGATGAAGGTCCGGCCGATGTAGCGGTTCTTGACGAAGCCTTCGCGGAACTTCACGCCCAGGTGATTCGCCAGCTCCAGGGCCGCAGTGCGGCTGGTATCCGGAATCGGGATGACCACGTCGATGTCGTGCTCCGGACGCTCGCGCAGGATCTTCTCCGCCAGCTTCTCGCCCATGCGCAGGCGCGCCTTGTACACCGAGACGCCGTCGATGATCGAATCCGGACGCGCCAGGTAGACGTGTTCGAAGATACACGGGGTCAGGGTCGGGTTGGTCGCGCACTGACGGGTGTGCAGCTTGCCGTCTTCAGTGATGTAGACCGCTTCGCCCGGCGCCAGGTCGCGGATCAGGGTGAAGCCGAGCACGTCCAGGGACACGCTTTCGGAGGCGATCATGTATTCGACGCCTTCGTCGGTGTGACGCTGGCCGAAAACGATCGGACGAATGCCATGGGGGTCGCGGAAGCCGACGATACCGTAGCCGGTGATCATCGCCACCACCGCGTAACCGCCGACGCAACGGTTGTGCACGTCGGTCACCGCGGCAAACACGTCTTCCTCGGTCGGCTGCAGTTTGCCGCGCTGGGCCAGCTCATGGGCGAACACGTTGAGCAGCACTTCCGAGTCGGAACTGGTGTTGACGTGGCGCAGGTCGGACTCGTAGATCTCCTTGGCCAGCTGTTCGACGTTGGTCAGGTTGCCGTTGTGCGCCAGGGTGATGCCGTACGGCGAGTTGACGTAGAACGGCTGGGCTTCAGCCGAGGTCGAGCTGCCGGCGGTCGGGTAACGCACGTGGCCGATACCCATGTGGCCGACCAGGCGTTGCATATGGCGCTGATGAAACACATCACGGACCAGGCCGTTGTCCTTGCGCAGGAATAACCGGCCGTCATGGCTGGTCACGATACCGGCAGCGTCCTGGCCGCGGTGCTGGAGCACGGTTAGCGCGTCATACAGCGCCTGATTGACGTTCGACTTACCGACGATACCGACGATGCCACACATGCGACGCAACCCCTACTTAATGAATCTGAACTGAACAGCGCTTACTGAGGCGTTTTGGCCGGTAAGAGATGTTCCTTGAACGGAAGGTCAGCGGGTACGCTGATCCCGCTGGCCAGCCACTGACTGCTCCACCCCAGGATGAGGTTCTTGGACCAATCTGCAACCAATAGAAATTGTGGCACGAGCCGGGACTCCTGCCACCACGTATCCTGCTGTACCGGCCCCAGGCTGAGCAGCCCGACCGCCACGACCACCAGCAACGCGCCACGCGCGGCACCGAAGGCCATGCCGAGAAATCGATCGGTCCCGGACAGGCCGGTCACGCGAATCAACTCGCCGATAAGATAATTGACCATGGCGCCGACCAACAGGGTCGCGACGAACATGATTGCACAGCCCGCGATCACACGAGCCGAAGGTGTCTGAATATAGTCGGTGAGGTACACGGACAACGAGCCACCGAACATCCAGGCGATGACGCCGGCGATGATCCAGGTGAGCAGGGACAAGGCTTCTTTGACAAAGCCGCGGCTCAAGCTGATCAACGCAGAAACGACGATTACCGCGATAATCGCCCAGTCAACCCAGGTAAATGGCACAGTGCAGCCTACAGACGGATAAGGCGGCGCATTTTAGCAGAGCGCCGCCTTGCTGGTAAGGCGATTGTCAGTGCATTTCGATACAACCCACCAAAGCCTTCTGAAAACGTAGCGAGCGAAGGCAAGACAAGGCAAAAACAGGCGAGGACTCGGCGTTTACTGGTTGTAAATGAGCAGTCCGAACCTGTTTTTAACGCAGTATCGCCGAGCGCAGTAGTTTTCAGCCGCGTTCGGGTTGGAATCTGACGACAAAACCGTTCAACTTTTGCTGACGGCCGAGCAGGTCACGCAGACGATCGGCCTCCGCACGCTCGATCAACGGGCCGACAAATACCCGGTTCTTGCCATCGGCGGAACGGATATAGGCGTTGTAACCCTGGCTGCGCAGGTTTTTCTGCAGGCTTTCGGCACTTTCACGGCTCGACAGGCTGGCCAACTGCACCGACCAGGTGATCGGCAAGCCATTGGGATCCACCCGGCTCTGCGTGGTATCGAGCTTCGCCGGCGCTACCGCAACCACTTGTGCCGGTGTCTGCGCAGGCGCAGCGGCGGGCTTGGGTGCGGGTGCCGGGGTGGCAGGCTTGGTCGCGGGCGCCGTCGACTTGACGACCGGAGCGGGAGCAATCGGCGTCGAAGGCGCCGTTGCCGGCTTGACCGCCACCTCGTCCTCCTCTTCCGGAACAGGCTCCTCGGGCAGGCTTTGCGGCTCGGGCACCGCTACCGGCTCGACCTGCACCTGCGGCACGGCCGGGGCTTGCGGTGCCGCCGGCGGATCGACACGCACCTGGCGCTGCTCGTCCTGACGGGAAAACAGCATCGGCAGAAAGATCACGGCAAGTGCCACCAGAACCAGGGCACCGACCATCCGCTGCTTGTACGCTTTATCCAGCAATGCCATTTGCAGCTTCCTCCGTGGCGCGCCGGGCGAGCCATTCCAGCGCCTCGGCTACACAAAAAAACGATCCGAACAGCAGGATTTCATCATCCTCGGTCGCCTGGGCACACTGCCCTTCCAGCGCCGCGGCGACGCTTTCGTAGACCGTCACCGAAGCTCCGCGAGCCTGCAAGGCCGCCTGCAGGTCGGCTGCCGGCCGGCTGCGCGGCGATTGCAACGGCGTTACCGCCCACTGTTGCACATGAGCATCGAGTTGCGACACCACGCCGTCAAGATCCTTGTCCGACAGCAGGCCGAACACCGCCAGGCGCCGCCCTGCCGGGACACGACGCGAGAGACGCCGGGCCAGATACTCGGCCGCGTGGGGGTTGTGCCCGACATCCAGCATCAATTGCAGCGACTTGCCCTGCCAATTGACGGTACGGCGATCCAGGCGACCGACGATACGGGTCGCCTGCAAAGCGGCGGCGATCCGCTCCGGCTGCCACGGTAGATCCATCAGGGCGTAAGCCTGGAGCGCCAGCGCGGCGTTTTCCATCGGCAGGTCGAGCAACGGCAGGTCACGCAGTTCCAGGACCTGGCCCTTGCCGTCCAGGCCACGCCACTGCCAGTGCTGGTCGGTGATGCCGAGATCGAAATCGCGACCGCGCAGGAAAAACGGGCAGCCCAGCTCGCGTGCCTTGTCCAGCAGGGGTTGCGGCGGATTCAGGTCGCCACACAGTGCCGGTCGGCCCTGGCGGAAGATCCCGGCCTTTTCATAGGCCACCGATTCGCGGGTATTGCCCAGGTATTCGGCATGATCGACACCGATGCTGGTCACCAGCGCGAGGTCGGCATCCACCACATTGACCGTGTCCAGGCGCCCACCAAGGCCGACTTCCAGGACCACCGCATCCAGTTGCTCACGCTCGAACAGCCAGAACGCCGCCAGGGTGCCCATCTCGAAGTAGGTCAGGGAAATCTCGCCACGACCGGCGTCCAGCGCCGCGAATGCCTCGCACAACTGGGCATCGCTCGCTTCCACGCCGTTGATCTGCACGCGCTCGTTGTAGCGCAGCAGGTGCGGCGAACTGTAGACCCCGACCTTGAGGCCCTGGGCCTGCAACAAGGCGGCGACAAAGGCGCAGGTCGAGCCCTTGCCGTTGGTACCGGTCACCGTCACTACCCGAGGCGCCGGCCGGCCCAGCCCCATGCGGTTCGCTACCTCTTGCGAGCGCTCCAGCCCCATGTCGATGGCCGATGGATGCAGTTGCTCCAGGTAGGCGAGCCAGTCGCCCAGGGTACGTTGGATCATACGTTTGCCGGCACCGGTGGGATGACGATGGATTCGACAGGCGCGGCAACGTACACAGGCGTCGGCAGCCCCATCATCTGGGCCAGCAGGCTACCCAGGCGCGGACGCAGTTCCTGGCGCGGGATGATCATGTCGATCGCACCGTGCTCCAGCAGGAATTCGCTGCGCTGGAAGCCTTCCGGCAATTTTTCGCGAACGGTCTGCTCGATCACGCGCGGACCGGCGAAACCGATCAAGGCCTTGGGTTCGCCGACGATGACGTCGCCGAGCATCGCCAGGCTGGCGGAAACGCCACCGTAGACCGGGTCGGTCAGCACGGAGATGAACGGCAGGCCTTCTTCGCGCAGGCGCGCCAGTACGGCCGAGGTCTTCGCCATCTGCATCAGCGAAATCAGCGCTTCCTGCATCCGCGCACCGCCGGAAGCCGAGAAGCAGACCATCGGGCAACGGTTTTCCAGGGCGTAGTTGGCGGCACGAACAAAGCGCTCGCCGACGATGGCACCCATGGAACCGCCCATGAACGAGAACTCGAATGCCGACACCACGATCGGCATCCCCAACAGCGTGCCGCTCATGGAGATCAGCGCGTCTTTTTCGCCGGTCTGTTTCTGGGCCGCGGTCAGGCGGTCCTTGTACTTCTTGCCGTCACGGAACTTCAGACGATCCACCGGCTCCAGGTCAGCACCCAGCTCGGCGCGACCTTCGGCGTCGAGGAAGATGTCGATGCGGGCACGGGCACCAATGCGCATGTGGTGGTTGCACTTGGGGCAGACGTCCAGGGTCTTTTCCAGCTCCGGACGATAGAGCACCGCGTCGCACGACGGGCACTTGTGCCACAAACCTTCAGGCACCGAGCTTTTCTTCACCTCGGAACGCATGATCGAAGGGATCAGTTTGTCTACTAACCAGTTGCTCATGCTTTCTTTCTCCAATTCGTTTTCGGCCCGTCGGACAACCGGGCCCGCCTGTTTTCTAAGCGGCGGTAAGCATGGACGGTGGCAGGCTGCCGTCCGTCACATCGGCGATCAGCTGGCGCGAACCGCCTGGATGAATGCCTTGATCTTCGCGGGGTCCTTGATGCCTTTGCTCTGCTCCACCCCGCCACTGGTGTCCACGGCATACGGCCTGACCCGGGCAATGGCGTCCGCCACGTTTTCCACGGTCAGGCCGCCGGCCAGGATGATCGGCTTGCTCAGCCCTTGCGGCACCAGCGACCAATCGAAGGCCTCGCCGGTTCCACCATGCACACCCTCGACATAGGTATCGAGCAGAATGCCGCTGGCACCGGGATAGGCCCGGCACGCCGCGGCGATATCGTCGCCGGCCTTGACCCGCAGCGCCTTGATGTAGGGCCGGTGAAACCCCTCGCACTGCTCGCTGGTTTCATCGCCATGGAACTGCAACAGGTCCAGCGGCACCGCGTCGAGGATCTCGCCCAGTTCGCAGCGACTGGCATTGACGAACAGGCCCACGGTGGTCACGAACGGCGGCAAGACGGCGATGATCGCCCGCGCCTGCTGGAAGGTCACAGCCCGTGGACTCTTGGCATAGAACACAAAACCAATGGCATCGGCCCCGGCCTCGACCGCGGCCAACGCATCTTCAATGCGGGTGATCCCGCAGATTTTGCTGCGAACGGCGGACATATCGTCAGAACCCCAGGGTTTTTCCGAGTAAAGTCCCGGATGGTAGCAAATGCTTTTCCAGGCGTCAGCCGACAAGTTCCGAGAAACCCGTCAGGAAATGTGGCCCGACATAACGCTCCGGCAACTCGAACTCGTCTCGGTACTCCACCTGCACCAGATACAGGCCGAACGGATGAGCCGTTACCCCACCCGTGCGGCGAATGCGGCTTTCCAGCACCTCGCGCGCCCATTCCACCGGACGCTCGCCGGCACCGATGGTCATCAGCACGCCGGCAATATTGCGCACCATATGATGCAGGAAGGCACCGGCACGGATATCGATGACAATCATCTTGCCGTGGCGGGTCACCCGCAGGTGGTGGACCTCCTTGATCGGCGACTTGGCCTGGCACTGTCCGGCACGGAAGGCACTGAAATCGTGGGTTCCCACCAGATAACGGGCGGCCTCGGCCATGCGCTGCTCATCCAGCGGTCGGTGGTTCCAGGTGATTTCCTCGTTGAGGTGCGCCGGACGAATCTGGTCGTTGTAGATCACATAGCGATAACGCCGGGCGATAGCCTTGAAGCGCGCATGGAAATGCGCCGGCATGACCTTGGCCCAACTGACGCTGACATCGTGGGGCAGATTGATGTTGGCCCCCATGACCCAGGCCTTCAGCGAGCGCTGCGCCTGGGTGTCGAAATGCACTACCTGCCCGCAGGCGTGCACCCCGGCATCGGTGCGTCCGGCACACATCAGCGAAACCGGCGAATCCGCCACTTTCGACAGAGCATTCTCCAGGGTTTCCTGCACCGTGAGTACACCGGAGGCCTGGCGCTGCCAGCCGCGATAACGCGAGCCCTTGTATTCGACGCCAAGGGCGATCCGGGAAAAGCCGTCGGCCGCCATTTCGGCAGCCGGGTTATCTATGTTTGCCAAGAACTTACAGCCTGATGATTTGCGCAAAGGCGTGCATTATAACGATAAAGCCCCCCGACCGAGACCTGATGAATGAATGCACTGAATAAACAAGCTGTCGGCCAGGCCTACAGCCTGGACGGCATGCTCCACGCCAAGCGCATGACCTGGCAGGCCATCGAGGAAATGGCCCGGCGCTTCAAACCCGGCATCCTCGAGTCCGAAGCACGGACCCTGGGCCTGGAGGTGCTCAATGAACTGGGCATGGACCGCATCTGGCATCCGCTGCTGATCCGTTTCGGCGCCAACACCCTGAGGACCTTCAAGCAACGCTCCGAAGGCGATCCCGCACTGGGCGAAAACGACATCTTCTTTATCGACCTGGGTGTGGTCTGGGATCGCCATGAAGGCGACTCGGGCGGCACGTTCACCACCGGCAACGACCCCGAGATGATTGCCTGCGCGGCAGCGGCCAAGACCCTGTTCGACCTGGTCCACGACTACTGGAAGCAACAGCGGGTCAGCGGTCCGGAGCTGTACCGTTATGCCGAGGAACAGGCCAACGCCATGGGTTGGGTGCTGAACCTGGAGATCAAGGGCCATCGGGTCAGCGACTTCCCCCACGCCATCTACCGCGCCGGGGACCTGGGGGATTTCGAGGCCTGCCCGGATGTCGGCCTGTGGATCCTGGAAATCCAGATCGCCCACCCGACCCGGCCGTTCGGTGCGTTCCATGAGGACCTGCTGGCCTGAGGCGGATTCCATGATCGGCAAAACGACAACGGCAGCCCGGGGGCTGCCGTTGTCGTGAGTGCCAGCGGATCAACTCAGGCAAGACGCTTGAGCATTTCCCTGGCTTCGTTCTTTTGCGTTTCGCTACCTTCGCTCAGGACTTCAGCAAGAATATCCCGCGCACCGTCCCTGTCGTCCATGTCGATATAGGCCTGGGCCAGATCGAGCTTGGTCGCCGCCTCGTCGGTTCCCGAGAGGAAGTCGAACTCTGGTTCGTCATCCCCCAGCGCCGCGTCATCCGCGGTAAAGGTCGGTGCTGCCAGCGGTGGCTGCTCCAGACTCTGGGACAGACGGTCCAGCTCGGCGTTGACGTCATCGAGTTCGTCAGTGAAGGCATTCGGCCCGGTATCGACCGCCAGTTCGTCAGCCAACGACAGGTCGAAGTCTTCCGACAGCCCCAGGTCATCCAGCGCATCGAGGGTCGGTACTTCACCCTGAGGCACTGCCGGATCGTCGGTCAGGCCCAGCAGGAAATCATCGTCCGCCTGGATCGAGGCAGGCTCGTCGCCGCCCAGGTCCAGATCGAAGTCCGACAAGTCGTCCGGGCTCGCCTTGGCTTCGGTCTGTTGTGCCAGCACCGACTCGAAGCTCAAGTCGTCGTCGAGTTGCAGGTCATCCAGGTCAAGATCCGCGACCGGGGCCGGAACGATCGAAGGAGAAACTGCCTCCAGGTCATCCAGGCTCAGGTCGAAATCGTTGTCGAACTCATCCACCACCGGAGCTGGCGCTGGTGCCGCTGCAACCACGGGCTCCGGCACTGCAACCGGGGCTGGCGGCTCTTCCTGCAACAGCTCCTGGACAAACTGCTCGTCCAGCTCGGCAGCGACCGCCGCCGCGCCAAGACCTGCTACCGCCGCCACGGCAATCATGCCGGGAAAGCGACTCTTGAGCTGCTCGACCTGGGCATGGTTCTCGCCATTGGCGACCAGTTGCCGCTCCTGGACGACAAAGCCATCACGATCGCCCTGACGACCGTAGACTTCCATCAGCTTCAGGCGCAGATCACTGCGCTGCGGCTCAAGCTTGACCGCCTCTTCCAGCAGATCGGCAGCCTGGTTCAGGTGCCCACGTTCGATATGCAGTTCAGCCTGGCCCAACACATCGGTCGGGCGCTCAGCGACGGGAGCCGGCGCCTGGGCCGGCGCCAGCTTTACGCTGGGCGGAGGCACCTCCAGGCCCTCGAAACTGCTTTCCGGCATATCCAGGTCTGCGGCGAAGTCGGTTTCTTCAGACAGCGCCCGCGCCATGCGCTGGTGCTTCTCGGCTTCCTGCTGGGCCTTGCGGCGACGCACCAGGAGCAGCATGAGCAACAACAGCACCAGCACCACGGAGCCGGCGATCAAGCCCAGGAGAATCGGACTGGAAAGCAGGTCGTCGAGCTTGCGCTCTTCGCTGGGTGCCGCTTCGGTCTGGATCGGCGGTTCGACCGGCTTGATCGCCTCGGCTGGCGCAGGTGTCGCGACGATTGGCGCCGGAGCCGCTTCCGGCTTGGCCACCAGTTCGGCCGGCATTGCCGGCTGGCCGGCGGCCGGCGCGGCACCCGTACCTTCCGCCTGCAACTTGGCCAGTTGATCGTTTTTCAGCTGGATCAGGCGCTGCAGCTTGTCCAACTGGCTCTGCAGGTCTTCCATGCGGCTTTTCAGCTCGGCATTGTCGCGACGGGTAGAGTCGAGGCTTTCCTGGGTCACCGCCAGCTTGTTGCTCAAGGCCTTGCTGTCGCCAGCCGCGCCCTTGCCACCCTTCTTGCCGCTCTCGGCCGAAACCAGGCTGAGGTTGTCCTTGCCGGCACCACGGGATGGCGTTGCTTCGCCGCCCTTGTGCCGGGTGGCATCCACTTGTTGCTTGCCAGGATGGGCCGAACGACGCCCCTGGCGCCACGCGGCATTCTGCGCGGCCACCTCGGCAATCGCCTTGGACTGCGGCAGGCTGGTGCTCTGCACCGAGTCCGGCATGCGCAGCACCTGGCCGGTCTTCATGCGATTGATGTTGCCATCGATAAAGGCACCCGGGTTCAACGCCTGGATAGCCAGCATGGTCTGCTGCACGGAGCCGCTATTGCGCTCCCTGGCGGCGATTTCCCAGAGGGTATCCTTGGGACCGGTGGTGTACTGCTTGGCCTTGGTCGGCGCGGTCACCGGTGCGCTCGGCGCGACAACCGGTGCCGGCTTGGCGGCATCGCCCGGCGGTGCGTACTTCGCCGGATCGAGCAGTACGCTGTAGTCACGCATCAGCCGCCCATTGGGCCACTGCACCTGGACCAGGAAACGTACATAGGCTTCGGACAACGGCTTGCTCGAGGTGACGCGCACCACGCTGCGACCGTTGGGATTGAGCACCGGCGTGAAGGTCAGGTCGCTCAGGAAGTCCTGGCGGCTGACGCCGGCGTCGCTGAACGCCTGGGGAGAAGCCAGGCTCGGAACGATATCGGAGGCGCTGAGGCCACCGACATCCTGCAATTCGATTTCCACCAGCAATGGCTGGTTCAGGGTCGACTTGAGGGTCATTTCCCCCAGCCCAAGCGCATGCGCCATACCGGAAGACAGCGCCGAAGCGGCCGCTATTGCTAACACCAGTTTGCGAACTTGAACCATAGCCTCTTCCTTTGTTAGTGCGTTCCTCGGCCAGCGAGAAGGTGGTGTAGCTGCCTTGCGGCATGGCGCGCGGCCCTGAAAAACCACCGCAACACCCTGTTTTAGCCGATACCCCTGCAAGTGCCCGAGGGGCAGCTCACCTTCAGCAACCAGCCTGAGCATAGCGTCAGGCTAGAATCATTCTGCAAATTGTCGCCAAGTATCTTTTACAGCGGGTCTTTTATCAACAATTCAGCCAGTTGCACAGCGTTTAGCGCGGCCCCCTTGCGAACGTTGTCCGACGTCAGCCACAGATTCAGTTCCGACAGATCGTCAACACCATGACGAACCCGTCCGACATAGACCACATCCTGGCCCACGGCGTCACCGACAGCGGTCGGATAATCACCGGCGTCCACCAGCTCGATGCCATCCGCGGCTTCCAGCGCTACGTTCACCGCTTGCAGATCGACATCGGCAGCCGCCTGCAGGGACACACTATAGCTATCGCCAAAAAACACCGGGGCTTGAACGCAAGTGACTGAAATTTTTAGTAAAGGTGCTGCGAGCAGTTCACGCAACTCGCTGACCAGGCGCTTCTCCAGGGAAACATGCCCCTCTGCGTCCGGCTTGCCGACCTGGGCCAGCAGGTTGAAAGCAATCTGCCGATCGAAGAAGCGCGGTTCCAGCGGGCGCACATTCAGCAGCTCTGCCGTCTGCCGGGCCAATTCGCTGACGGCTTCGCGGCCCTGGCTGGACACGGCCAGGCAGGCGGTCAGGGTCACGCGCTGGAGATCCAGCAGCCCCTTGAGCGGTGCCAGCACCACGGCCAGCGCGGTGGCCGCAGCGCTCGGACTGCCAACCTGCACCGGTTTCTTCAGCGTCGCCAATACCTGGGCATTGGCTTCCGGTACCACCTGAGGCGCGGGCAAGGCACCGGACAGATCGATGACGGTGCAGCCGGCTGCAGTGGCACGCGGGGCAAAGCTCAGGGTTACCGCCGGGCCGGCGGCGAAAAATACCAGCTGGACCTTGGCGAAATCGAACTCGTCGACTTCACGTACACGGACATTCTTGCCCCGAAACGGCACCGAGTGACCGGCGGATTCGCTGCTGGCCAGCAAATGCAGGTCGGCCACCGGAAAGTCGCGCTCCTCGAGAATCTGTACCAGGGTCTCGCCAACAGTGCCGGTGGCGCCGATCACGGCAATATCAAAGGACTGACTCATGGGTTTGACCTCAGGCAAAACGGGGGGAGCGGCACTTTACCCTAATTGTGGCGAGCGGGCTTGCCCGCGCTCGGCTGCGCAGCAGCCGCAAAACCGGATACCTCGGTGTGCCTGACACAGCGAGATATCCGATCATAGGGCCGCCTCGCGCCCCAGCGCGGGCAAGCCCGCTCGCCACAGGGACGCGTGGCGCCAACCGAAGACTGCCAATAAAAAAGCCCGCGACTCTGGCGAGACGCGGGCTTTCAATGCATCAGCGAATCAACGTTCCAGCAGGATCCGCAGCATGCGCCGCAGCGGCTCGGCCGCGCCCCACAGCAACTGGTCCCCCACGGTGAACGCGCCGAGGAACTGCGAGCCCATGTTCAGCTTGCGCAGACGCCCTACCGGGATGTTCAGGGTACCGGTGACCTTGGTCGGACTCAGTTCCTGCATGCTGATTTCACGCTGGTTCGGCACCAGTTTGACCCAGGGGTTGTGCTGGCTGATCAGCCCTTCGATATCGGCGATCGGCACATCCTTGTTGAGCTTGATGGTCAGCGCCTGGCTGTGGCAACGCATGGCGCCGATACGCACGCAGATACCGTCCACCGGGATCGGGCTCTTGAAGCGACCAAGGATCTTGTTGGTCTCGGCCTGGGCCTTCCACTCTTCGCGGCTCTGGCCGTTCGGCAGTTCCTTGTCGATCCAGGGGATCAGGCTGCCGGCCAATGGCACACCGAAGTTTTCGGTCGGATAGGCGTCGCTGCGCATGGCTTCGGCCACACGACGGTCGATATCGAGGATAGCGCTGGCCGGGTCGGCCAGTTGATCGGCGACGGCCGCGTGGGTCGCGCCCATCTGCTTGATCAGTTCGCGCATGTTCTGCGCGCCGGCACCGGAGGCCGCCTGGTAGGTCATGGCGCTCATCCACTCCACCAGGCCGGCTTCGAAGAGGCCGCCCAGGCCCATCAGCATCAGACTGACGGTGCAATTGCCGCCGATGTAGTTCTTGGTCCCGGCATCCAACTGCTGGTCGATGACCTTGCGGTTCACCGGATCAAGGATGATCACCGCGTCATCCTGCATACGCAGGCTGGAGGCGGCATCGATCCAGTAACCCTGCCAGCCGGCTTCGCGCAGCTTGGGGAAAACCTCGCTGGTGTAGTCGCCACCCTGGCAGGTCAGAATCACGTCGAGGGTTTTCAGCTCTTCAATGCTGTAGGCATCCTTCAGCGGGGCAATATCCTTGCCCACGGACGGGCCTTGGCCACCGACATTGGAAGTGGTGAAAAACACCGGCTCAATAAGATCGAAGTCCTGCTCTTCCAGCATCCGCTGCATGAGCACGGAACCGACCATACCGCGCCAACCGATCAGACCTACACGTTTCATCGCAACTACACCTTTTACAAAAGTGGGTCACCGTTTCCAGGGATGAAAGAAACGGTGGGCCCGAGAGATTACAGATTCCGCAGCGCGGCGACTACTGCGTCGCCCATTTCCTGCGTTCCTACTTTGCTGCAACCGGCCGACCAGATGTCGCCCGTACGCAGGCCCTGGTCCAGCACCAGGCTCACGGCCTTCTCGATGGCAGACGCGGCGTCGTGCAGATTGAAGCTGTAGCGCAGCATCATCGACACCGACAGGATGGTCGCCAACGGGTTGGCAATGCCCTGCCCGGCGATGTCCGGGGCCGAACCGTGGCAAGGCTCGTACATGCCCTTGTTGTTGGCATCCAGGGATGCCGACGGCAGCATGCCGATGGAGCCGGTGAGCATCGACGCTTCGTCGGAAAGAATGTCGCCGAACATGTTGTCGGTGACGATCACGTCGAACTGCTTGGGCGCACGCACCAGTTGCATCGCGGCGTTGTCGACGTACATGTGGCTCAGCTCGATGTCCGGATAGTCCTTGGCGACCTCCTCGACCACTTCACGCCACAACTGACTGGAGGCCAGGACGTTGGCCTTGTCCACCGAGCAAAGCTTCTTGCCGCGCACGCGGGCCATGTCGAAGCCGACACGGGCGATACGGCGGATTTCGCTTTCGCTGTATGGCAGGGTGTCGTAGGACTGGCGCTCGCCGTTTTCCAGTTCGCGGGTGCCGCGCGGGGCGCCGAAGTAGATACCGCCGGTCAGTTCGCGGACGATCAGGATATCCAGGCCCGAGACGATTTCCGGCTTCAGGCTCGACGCATCGGCCAGTTGCGGATAGAGGATCGCCGGACGCAGGTTGCCGAACAGGCCCAGTTGCGCACGGATCTTCAACAGGCCGCGCTCGGGACGGATATCCCGTTCGATTTTGTCCCACTTCGGCCCGCCGACGGCGCCAAGCAGCACCGCGTCGGCGGCGCGGGCGCGGTCCAGGGTTTCATCGGCCAGGGGCACGCCATGCTTGTCGATGGCGGCGCCGCCGATCACGTCGTGGCTCAACGCGAAACCCAGGCTGTACTTCTGGTTGGCCAGTTCCAGCACCTTGACCGCTTCGGCCATGATTTCCGGACCGATACCGTCGCCTGGGAGAATCAGAATCTGCTTGCTCATGCTTTCCTCGTGTCATCTGTCGGTGCACCCGTGGTCACGGGGCTGCCGGAAAAAAGTCTATCGCTCGGCCCACAGCACCAGTACATCCGTACTGAACGAACCATCGGCCTCAATCTCAAAATATTCCCGCACTTCGGCGCCCATCGCCTGCTGCAGGTCGCGAATCGCCACGCGCAACGCCGGTGGCGTACGCATGCGTTCGACCCAGGAGCTGTACTCCAGGCGCAGGCGCTGGCGACTGGTACTGCGCACGTGCAGGCCGGCTTCGCTGACCTGGCGCAACCACTCGCCCGCCGAGTAATCGCGGACATGACTGGTGTCGCGCAGTACCTCGACACTCTGCAGATAGGTGTCGAACAACGGACTGCCGGGGGACATTACGTCGATAAAGGCCGCGACGCCACCCGGTTTCAGCACCCGCCGCACTTCCCGCAGGGCCAGGCCGAGATCGCTCCAGTGGTGCGCCGAGTAGCGGCTGAAGACAAAATCGAACTCACCATCGGCGAATGGCAGGCTCTCCGCCGCGCCGCAGACGGTGGCGATATTGCCCAGGCCGCGCTCAGTTGCAGCCGCGGCCACCACATCGAGCATCTGCTGCGAGAGGTCATAGGCGGCCACCTTGCTGACCAGCGGTGCCACATGAAAACTCACATGACCGGCCCCGCAGCCCAAATCCAGGACCCGCGCATCGCCGCGCCCGGCCAGTTCCGCCTGCAGCAGCGCGAACTCGGTGCCCTGGGCGTGCACGGCGCTGCTCAGGTAGGCAGCCGCTTGTTCGCCGAATTGCTTTTGAACGACTGCGGTATGGGCGTTGCTGGTCATGGAACCATCCTCTGGATATCAACGCGGAGCGGGAAAATCAAAAACACCACAACCCTGTGGGAGCCGGCTTGCCGGCGATGGCGCCCCTGAGATCAATACAGGGCTCAAGGGCCTCATCGCCAGCAAGCCGGCTCCTACACAGGACATGTCAGCCTCGAATCAAACGTCGCGAAACAACCACGGCTGGCTCGCCCGGTGCTTGGCTTCAAAGGCCGCGATCGCATCACCGTCGGTCAGGGTCAGGCCGATATCGTCCAGGCCGTTGAGCAGGCAGTGCTTGCGGAACGCATCGACTTCAAAGTGGTAGACCTTGCCGTCCGGACGGGTCACGGTCTGTGCGGCGAGATCGACGGTCAACTGGTAGCCCGGGGTCGCTTCGACCTGCTGGAACAGTTCGTCGACTTCGCTCTCGTCGAGGATGATCGGCAACAGGCCGTTCTTGAAGCTGTTGTTGAAGAAGATATCGGCATAGCTCGGCGCGATGATGCTGCGGAAGCCGTACTCGTCCAGGGCCCACGGCGCATGTTCGCGGCTGGAACCGCAACCGAAGTTTTCCCGCGCCAGCAGGACACTGGCGCCCTGGTAACGCTCGGCGTTGAGGACGAAATCCTTGTTCAACGGGCGCTTGGAGTTGTCCTGGTAGGCGTAGCCGACATCCAGGTAGCGCCACTCGTCGAACAGGTTCGGACCGAAGCCGGTGCGCTTGATCGACTTGAGAAATTGCTTGGGAATGATCTGGTCGGTGTCGACGTTGGCACGATCCAACGGCGCGACGAGACCGGTGTGCTGGGTAAAGGCTTTCATGTGATTGTCCTCAGATCAATTCGCGAACGTCGATGAAACGACCGTTGACGGCAGCCGCAGCGGCCATGGCCGGGCTGACGAGGTGGGTACGCCCGCCGGCGCCCTGGCGCCCTTCGAAGTTGCGGTTGGAGGTCGACGCGCAGTGCTCGCCGCTTTCCAGGCGGTCCGGGTTCATCGCCAGGCACATGGAACAGCCCGGTTCACGCCACTCGAAACCGGCCTCGAGGAAAATCTTGTCCAGGCCTTCCGCTTCCGCCTGGGCCTTCACCAGGCCGGAGCCCGGTACCACGATGGCCTGCTTGATGGTCGAAGCCACCTTGCGACCCTTGGCGATCACCGCCGCGGCACGCAGGTCTTCGATCCGCGAGTTGGTGCAGGAACCGATGAATACGCGATCGAGCTGGATATCGGTGATCGCCTGGTTGGCCTGCAGCCCCATGTACTTGAGCGCCCGTTCGATGGAACCGCGCTTGACCAGGTCGGTCTCCCTGGCCGGGTCCGGTACGTTCTGGTCAACCGCCAGGACCATTTCCGGAGAAGTGCCCCAACTGACCTGTGGCTTGATCTGCGCGGCATCGAGCTCGACCACGGTGTCGAACACCGCGTCGGCGTCGGACACCAGGTCTTTCCAGGCCTCGACAGCCAGGTCCCACTCGGCGCCTTTCGGTGCGAACGGACGGTCCTTGACGTAAGCCACGGTCTTTTCATCGGCGGCCACCAGGCCAACACGGGCACCGGCTTCGATGGACATGTTGCAGATGGTCATGCGGCCTTCGACGGACAGGTCGCGGATCGCACTGCCGGCGAACTCGATGGCGTGGCCGTTGCCGCCAGCGGTACCGATCTTGCCGATCACGGCGAGGACGATGTCCTTGGCGGTCACGCCAAACGGCAACTGGCCTTCGACACGCACCAGCATGTTCTTCATTTTCTTCGCCACCAGACACTGGGTAGCGAACACGTGCTCGACCTCGGAGGTGCCGATACCGTGGGCCAGGGCCCCGAAGGCGCCGTGGGTCGAGGTATGGGAGTCACCGCAGACCACGGTCATGCCCGGCAAGGTCGCGCCCTGCTCCGGGCCGATCACGTGGACGATGCCTTGACGCACGTCATTCATCTTGAACTCGGTGATGCCATATTCATCGCAGTAATCGTCGAGGGTCTGCACCTGCAGGCGCGACACCTGGTCGGCGATCGCCGTGATACCGCCCTTGCGTTCCGGGGTGGTCGGTACGTTGTGGTCCGGCGTGGCGATGATCGAGTCGACCCGCCAAGGCTTGCGCCCGGCCAGCTTGAGGCCTTCGAACGCTTGCGGCGAGGTCACTTCGTGGATGATGTGACGGTCGATATAGATCAGCGACGACCCATCGTCGCGCCGTTTCACTTCATGGGAATCCCAAAGCTTGTCGTAAAGCGTTTTGCCGGCCATCAGACGTTTCCTCATCAGCTTGTTTCTATGCCCCGGTTTATTGATGACTATTCTCAATAACCCTTTGGCTTGTGAGGTCGATCCTAGGGGGTTAGAGTGAATAACTCAAATTCATAATTTTTATGCTTTGGATAACCAAATGGAATACAGATAATGGACCTGGCCAACCTCAACGCCTTTATCGCCATTGCCGAGACCGGAAGCTTCTCCGGCGCCGGTGAACGCCTGCACCTGACCCAGCCGGCCATCAGCAAACGGATCGCCGGACTGGAGCAGCAACTCAATGTGCGGCTGTTCGACCGGCTGGGTCGCGAAGTCGGCCTGACCGAGGCGGGCCGGGCCCTGCTGCCCCGGGCCTACCAGATTCTCAATGTGCTGGATGACACCCGCCGGGCCCTGACCAACCTGACCGGCGAAGTCAGCGGGCGCTTGACGCTGGCCACCAGCCATCATATCGGCCTGCACCGCCTGCCCCCGCTGCTGCGAGCCTTTACCCGGCAGTACCCGCAGGTGGCGCTGGATATCCAGTTCCTCGATTCGGAGGTGGCCTATGAGGAAATTCTCCACGGCCGTGCCGAACTGGCGGTCATCACCCTGGCGCCGGAACCGCATCACCTGGTCCGCGCCGTACCGGTGTGGGACGATCCGCTGGATTTTGTCGTCGCCCCCGAGCATCCGCTGGCCAGCAGCGGTACGGTCAGCCTCAGGGATATCGCCCACCGCCCGGCGGTCTTCCCCGGCGGCAATACCTTTACCCACCATATCGTCCAGCGCCTGTTCGAAGCCCAGGGCCTGACACCGAATATCGCCATGAGTACCAACTACCTGGAAACCATCAAGATGATGGTGTCCATCGGTCTGGCCTGGAGCGTGCTGCCGCGCACCATGCTCGACGATCAGGTGGCACGCATACCTTTACCGGGCATACAACTGAGTCGCCAGCTAGGCTATATCCTGCATACCGAACGGACGCTGTCGAACGCCGCGCGGGCCTTTATGGCGTTATTGGATGGGCAGACGGATTTGCCGGCCTTATCGGCATAAGCCAGGCCTGGCTCGCCCCATCAGGTCTTTTGCAGCAAAAACGTTCCTTCCACCCCAAGGACTGCTGTTGATGCCCAAGCATGCTAGCCGTATTCCACCCTTGCCACGCATCCATGCCCTCGACCCTCACGAGTCGGAAAAGAGCTGGGAAAACGCCCCGCAGCTATTGGCAGCGCTCAATGGCGCACGCCTCGGGGCCTGGTATTGGGATATCGAAAGCGGGCTGATCAGTTGGTCCCGCGGCACCCAGGCGCTGTTCGGCTTCGATCCGCATCAGCCACTGCCCAAGGACCTCGATTACCTGGAACTGCTGCCAGCCGAAGACCGTGCCCGGACAATAAGGGCCTTTCATGCCGTGCTGGCCGGAGAGCCGCTGGAACAGGCGATGCATCACCGCATCCGCTGGCCGGACGGCAGCCTGCATTGGCTGGAGATCAATGGCAGCCTGCTGCCGGACAAGCGCGGAAAACCGCGAATGATCGGTGTGATCCGCGAAATCACCCACCAGCGCCAGCGCGAACACGCCCTCAGCAGCTCGGAAAAACGCTTTGCCACGCTGTTCCACCTGTCGCCGAACATGGTCCTGCTGACCCGCGAGGAGGACGGCCTGATCAGCGAGGCCAACCAGTATTTCGAAAGCCTGTTCGGCTGGCCGGCACTCCAGGTGATCGGCCTGACCACCGTGGAGCTGGGTCTGTGGGTGCATCCCGAGGAGCGCGAACGGCTGGTCAAGTCCCTGCGGGCCAAGGGCGAGTCGGTCAGCCAGGAAGTGCAGTTCCGCGGCAGCAACGGGAAGATCCACGACGGCATCCTCAGTGCCCAGCGGGTCGAACTGGAAGGTCAGGCCTACCTGCTCAGTACCTTTCTCGACACCACCGAACAGAAAAACGCCGAGCAGGCCCTCAAGGACAGCCAGGAACGCCTCGACCTGGCCCTGGATTCGGCCCAGTTGGGCACCTGGGACTGGCACATCCCCAGCGGCATGCTCTACGGTTCGGCGCGGGCGGCGCAGTTGCACGGCCTGGAGCCACAACCTTTCCATGAATCCTTCGACGCATTCTTCGACGGTGTGCCCACCGAAGAACGCGACAACATGCGCCAGGCCTATCGCAGCCTGCGCGAAGGCCCGGCGGGCAACTACCAGTTGACCTATCGGGTGCAGCTGGAAAACGGCACCTCGCGCTACCTGGAAAGCCGCGCGCGGCTCTACCGCGACAGCGAGGGCAATCCGCTGCGCATGGCCGGCACCCTGCTCGACATCACCGAGCAGGTCGAGCGCGAACAGCGCCTGCAAGCCTCGGAAGAGAAGTTCGCCAGCCTGTTCCAGGCCAGCCCCGATCCGATCTGCGTGACCCTGCAGGACAGCGGGCAGTTTATCGAGATCAACTCGGCCTTCACCCAGACCTTTGGCTGGAACATCGACGAGATCCGCCACCGCAGCGCCGAACAGATCGGCCTCTGGGACGATTCGGCCAAGCGCCTGCAACGTATCCAGCAGGTGATTCGCGACCAGGCGCTGAACAATGTCGCGGTGATCGTCCACCACAAGAGCGGCCAGGCCCTGACCTGCGTGATCACCAGCCGACAGATCGTGGTCGAGGAGCAGCCCTGCATCGTCACCACCCTGCGCGATATCACCCAGCAGCAACGGGCCGAAGCCGCGCTCAAGGCCAGCGAGGAGAAATTCGCCAAGGCCTTCCACTCCAGCCCCGACGCCATCACCATTACCGAGCGCGACAGCGGGCGCTACCTGGAGGTCAACGACGGTTTCTGCCGGCTGACCGGCTACACCAGCAGCGAAGTGATCGGCCGTACCGTCTATGAACTGGGCATCTGGGCCGACCATAAACAGCGCACCGCCCTGCTCACCGAGCTCAAGGAAAAGGGCCATGTCCCCCATCGCGACATGCTCGGGCGCAACAAGCGCGGCGACGTACTGACGGTGGAAGTGTCGGTCGAACCCATCACCCTCAACGAAACCGCCTGCCTGCTGTTGACCGCCCGGGACATCAGCCTGCTGAAGAACGCCCAGGCGCAGATTCGCCACCTGGCCTACCACGACCCGCTGACCAACCTGCCCAACCGCGCCCTGCTGATGGACCGCCTGAGCCAGCAGATCGCCCTGCTCAAGCGCCACAATCTGCGCGGCGCCCTGCTGTTCCTCGACCTGGACCACTTCAAGCACATCAACGATTCCCTCGGCCACCCGGTGGGTGACACCGTGCTCAAGGTGGTCACCGCCCGCCTCGAAGCCAGCGTGCGCACCGAAGACACCGTGGCCCGCCTCGGCGGTGACGAGTTCGTGGTGCTGCTCAGCGGCCTCGACGGCTCGCGCAGCGAAGTCACGCAAAAGGTCCGCGACCTGGCCGATACGATCCGCGAGTTGCTGGCCGAGCCGATGTTCCTCGACGGCCAGCGCCTGCAGGTGACGCCGAGCATCGGCGTGGCACTGATCCCGGACCACGGCTCGACCCCGGCCGACCTGCTCAAGCGCGCCGATATCGCGCTGTACCGGGCCAAGGACTCCGGGCGCAATATCACCCAGATGTTCCACAGCACCATGCAGAAGGCCGCCAGCGAACGCCTGCGCATGGAAAACGACTTGCGCCAGGCCCTTTCCCGGGGCGAGTTCAGTGTGCACTTCCAGCCTCAGGTCGACGCCCGCGACAACAGCATCGTCGGCGCCGAAGCTCTGGTGCGCTGGCATCATCCGGAGCTTGGCGCGCAATCGCCCACCGAATTCATCAAGGTGCTGGAAGACAGCGGGCTGATCCTCGAGGTCGGCACCTGGATCCTCGACCATGCCTGCGAAGCATTCGGCGTGCTACTGCGCGACGGACTGATCCTGCACTCCTTCAGCCTGTGCGTGAACATCAGCCCGCGCCAGTTCCGCCAGGCCGACTTCGTCGAACGGGTGGAACGCACGCTGCTGCAACACAACGTGCCGTCATCGATGCTCAAGCTGGAAATCACCGAAGGTATCGTGATCCAGAACATGGAGGACACCATCAGCAAGATGCGTCGTCTGAACAAGCTCGGCGTCAGTTTCGCCATGGATGATTTCGGCACCGGCTATTCGTCGCTGACCTATCTCAAGCGCCTGCCGGTGGACGCGCTGAAGATCGACCAGTCCTTTGTCCGCGACGCGACCCACGACCCCAACGACGCCGAGATCATCCGCGCGATTGTCGCCATGGCCCGCAGCCTCGGCCTCACGGTGATTGCCGAAGGCGTGGAACTGCCGGAGCAACTGGTGTTCCTCGAGGGCCTGGGCTGCCATCTGTACCAGGGCTACCTGCACAGCCGGCCATTGCCCATCGAGGAATTCAGGACACTGCTGACCTGAGCCATCGCACTATCCCTTGTGGCGAGCGGGCTTGCCCGCGCTGGGGCGCGAAGCGGCCCTGAAAGCAGTGATCGCAGTGTGACAGACAGAACGCAGTAGCCGGTTTTACGACTGCTTCGCAGCCGAGCGCGGGCAAGCCCGCTCGCCACAAAAGGTATCGGCTCTTGGCATCGCTCAAACAAAGAACCCCGCCGAGGCGGGGTTCTGTCTTGCGGGCTTGCGCTTAGTGCTGCAAGGCCGGTTGTTGCGCGCCGTTGATCGGGATGCGCTTGGCTTTCGCCTCCTCCGGCACGACCCGCAGCAGGTCGATATTCAACAGACCGTTGCTCAGACCGGCGGCCTTGACCTCGATATGATCGGCCAGGCGGAAGGACAACTTGAAGGCACGCTGGGCAATGCCCTGGTGCAGGTAGCTGACGTTTTCAGCCTTGGGTTCACGCTTGCCGCCACTGACGGTCAGCACGCCTTTCTCGACTTGCAGTTCCAGGTCTTCTTCCTGGAAGCCGGCGGCCGCGACAACGATACGGTACTGGTCTTCGCCGTGCTTTTCGACGTTGTAGGGCGGGTAGCTGCTGCCGGGTTCATTGCGCAGTGCGGTTTCGAACAGGTCGTTGAAACGGTCGAAGCCGACGGAAGAACGGAACAGTGGAGCCAGGGAAAATGCGGTAGTCATGTCAATCTCCTGAAATTCAGCGAGTGGTTTTAGCCGCGACCCGAATTCGGCATCGCGTACCCCTTAGATAGGAGCGCCCCTACGCATTTCAAGAGAGTGTGCTGATTTTTTTCAGGCGACTTCAGCCAGCGGCGCATTCACCAGACGCCCGACCGCGTCGCAATCGGTCTCCCGGCGCACGGTATTGAACAGCTCGACGGCCTCGGGGTAATTGCGCGTCAGCATTGCCAGCCACTGCTTCAGGCGGCCCGGCGCCTGGCGCGGCGTCAGTTGCGTGACCACCTGCGCCCAGAAGTCACGAATCAGCGGTTGCAGGTCGGCCCAGCTCATCTCGACCACCTCTTCGCCGGCCCGCGCCGCCGCGATCTGCCGGGCCAGGTCCGGGCGCGACACCAGGCCGCGGCCAAGCATGAAGTCCTCGGCGCCGCAGACCTCGCGACAACGTCGCCAGTCCTCCACCGACCAGATATCGCCATTGGCGAACACCGGCACCTTGACCACCTCCTGCACCCGCGCCACCCACTCCCAATGGGCGGGCGGCTTGTAGCCGTCGACCTTGGTCCGCGCGTGCACGACAATCTGCGACGCGCCACCTTCGGCCAGGGCCGTGCCGCAGACCAGCGCACCGTCAGGGCTGTCGAAGCCCAGGCGCATCTTCGCCGTCACCGGGATATGCGCCGGCACCGCGCGGCGCACCTGTTCGACAATGCGGTTGAGCAGCTCCGGTTCCTTGAGCAGCACCGCCCCGCCCCGGGACTTGTTCACCGTCTTGGCCGGGCAGCCGAAGTTCAGGTCAATGACCTGCGAGCCCAGCTCACAGGCCAACGCCGCGTTTTCCGCCAGGCACACCGGATCGGAACCCAACAGTTGCACGCGCAGCGGCACGCCGGCAGCGGTCCGGGCCTCGGTCAGCAGTTCGGGAGCGAACTTGTGGAAGTAGGCCGGCGTCAACAGCGAGTCATTGATCCGGATAAACTCGGTGACGCACCAGTCGATGCCGCCAACGCGGGTCAGGACATCACGCAGGATGTTGTCGACCAACCCCTCCATGGGCGCCAGGGCAATTTGCATGGGTGACTCTCTTCAAAAACCGGACAAAAAAGGTGCGGCAGTTTACGGGGTTCTTCCGCAAACCGGTACATCCTCAGACCGGCTGTACCGCCGGACCGTAACCTTCGAGAAATTCCACCGGCATGCGCTTGGGCCGGCCACTGGACAGCTCGATGCAGACAAAGGTGGTTTGCGCGCGCAACAACGTCAGGTTGTCGCTGGGACGGACCAGTTGAAAGCGCCGGGTCATCTTCAGGCGCTGGTCCCAGTCGACGATCCAGGTCGCCAGCTGCAGTTCGTCGCCTTCATAGGCCGCGGCCAGGTAATCGATTTCGTGGCGCACCACCGCCATCGCCCGGTCCAGCCGGCGATACTCGACCAGATCCAGCCCCAGGCGCTGGGAATGGCGCCAGGCACAACGTTCCAGCCAGGTGACATACACCGCGTTATTGGCGTGCCCGAGGCCGTCGATGTCCTCGGCGGCCACCTGCAGGTCGAGGGTGAAGGGTGTCGCCAGATCCCAGCTCATGTACCGCTCCCGGTCAATTCAAAGACCGGGGCAGTGTAACGGATCAGGCCGATTGACGCTGCGCGAGGCTGCGGCCCGCCAGCAGTGCGAGCACACCGTCGATAAACCGCTGATCGGCCAGCACCTGCAGGTGGCCGCCGCTTTCCAGGCGCAGCAGACGGCTGTCGAACCAGGCTTCGTGAATACGTCGTGATTCATCCACGCCGACCATTCGGTCATCTTCGGCATGGACGATCAGCCCTGGCATATCCATCTGGTAGTGCTCGATATCCAGGTGCGCCGCACGCATCCCGACATCCCGTTCGACTTCACGGATAAACGCCGAACGCGCCCGCGGCGGCAAGCCGACATAACGCGCGAAACCACGTAGCACGCCCAGCACCCGGGCCGGGGCGGCGATACTGACCAGGGCTTCGGTGCGCAGTCCGAGCTGAGTGGCGAGCATCGCACTGGCACCGCCCATGGAATGGCCGACCACCGCCTTGAGCGGCGGCAGTTCGGCGGCAGCCTCGAGCAAGGCCCGGGCAAACACCACCACATTCGCCTCGCGCCCCGGCGAACGACCATGGGCCGGACCGTCCAGCGCGACGGCGGTATAACCGGCCGCCACCAACGCATTGATCAGGTTGGCGAACTGCGTCGGCCGCCCTTCCCAGCCGTGCATCAGCAGTACAGTGGGTCCTTGCCCCCAGCGCAGGGCGGAAAGGCCGAAGCGCAGGGTGATCCGTTCCGCGGTTGCCAGCAGCGGCAACTCCCAGTCCCGGGGCAAGCGCTCGCGGGGGGTCATGAAAGCCTGGCGCATGCGGCTAGCGACCACCCGTGGCGCCACTCGACCCAAGGTGCCATTGATGCCACGAATCCAACTCAAAGTGCTCATCGCGTGTTACCTCAGGCCAGGGGTGAAACCTGTCAGAGCACTGCCGACTTGGCAGCGCGCAGCAATCTGTCGGACAACTCGCCCGCTCCCAACGCCCGCGCAACGGCCAGGCCGCCGATCATCAGGGCGATATCGGCCAGGGCCTTGTCGGTGTCCTCGGGGCTGGCCGCGAGTTGCGCGACCATCAATTCCACATGTTCGTTGAGCGCTTCGCGAAAGCACGCCGGCAGGCTGCCGATCTCGCCGACCACGGCGGGCAGCGGACAGGCATGATCGACGGCATCACGGTGCTTGCGCGACAAATAGAAGGCGGCAAACAGCGCACGACGCTCTTCGCCGGGCAGCTCGCTGTCGACGTCGTCCATTTTCGCCCGGCGTTGCGACAGCAACTGTTTGAAGGCCTCGAGCATCAGCGCATCCTTGCTCTCGAAATGCGCATAGAACCCCCCCACGGTCAGTCCGGCAGCCGCCATCACTTCGCTGACACTCGGCTCGGCCGGGCCACGCTGGATCAGGGCAGCGCTGGCGGCCTGCAGGATTCGCTCGCGGGTCTGAGCTTTCTTATCGTTCATTGCCACCTCCAAATATTACAATGGAAATATTATTCGCATAATATTTTTTCGCAAGGCTTAAGTATGACCGCTGGTCTGACAATAAATGGCGAAAACGGGATTCAGGGCGAAAAGGTCAAACGCCAGACAAACAAAAGGGCCATTCAATGATTGAATGACCCTTATAAAATCCCGCAGAGCGGGCAATCGTGGCGTCCCCTAGGGGACTCGAACCCCTGTTACCGCCGTGAAAGGGCGGTGTCCTAGGCCACTAGACGAAGGGGACACAAACCCTTCTAACAATTGCAGGATCAGACTGCTGGGCGATTGATGCAACGCGGTTCGACAGAACATCGTGTTGATCTCATCGCCGGCAAGCCTGCTCCTACAGCTTCAAGATCGGTGTGGCCAGATCCTGAAGTGTAAATTGGTGGAGCTAGACGGGATCGAACCGTCGACCTCTTGCATGCCATGCAAGCGCTCTCCCAGCTGAGCTATAGCCCCAGGTTTTTCGCCTCGCGGCGGAGTGGCATCAGTTGCAATGTCACTTCTGTAAAACTGGCGTCCCCTAGGGGACTCGAACCCCTGTTACCGCCGTGAAAGGGCGGTGTCCTAGGCCACTAGACGAAGGGGACGTAACCCTTTGTGTACCTGATCGGTGCTGGTTCCGATCTTTCGATACAAACTCCAGGGCAGTGTAGCCCACCCTGCAGCTTCTAAATTGGTGGAGCTAGACGGGATCGAACCGTCGACCTCTTGCATGCCATGCAAGCGCTCTCCCAGCTGAGCTATAGCCCCACATTCGACATTCACTTCACACCGTCGTTGCCGCCGTGTTTCCGTGTTGTCTTGTGGACGGGGCGCATATTAAGTGCGACCTACTCCCCTGTCAAATTTTTTTTAAACAATTTTCAAAAGAATTTTCCGGGATAACAATCACTTACCGCCCTCCCCCCGAAAAACCAGGGGTTGTCGGCCACGCCTCCGCCCCATGAAACGGAGGCGGCGTGGCCGACACCGGCTCAGGCAATCGTGCCCAACAGCTTTTCCCATTCCTTGTTTTCTTTCTTCGATACACCACCCAGCAGGTCCAGCGCCTGGCGCAGGCGGAAGCGCGTCAGGTCCGGGCCGAGGATTTCCATGGCGTCGAGCACCGATACCGAACTGGCCTGCCCGGTAATCGAGGCGAACATCAGCGGCATGGCATCGCGCAGCTTCAACTCCAGGGCATCGACCACCGCCTGGATGGTCGCGGTGATGCTGTCCTTCTCCCACTGGCGCAGGCTTTCCAGTTTCCACAGGATCAGTTGCATCAGCTTGCGCACATCATCCGGCGCGAGCTTCTTGTGTTCGAACAGCTTGGCCTCCAGCGGCAGACTGCCGGCGAAAAAGAAATTCGCCAGGGGTGCGACCTGGCTAAACGTCTCGACCCGGCCCTGGACCAGTGGCGCGATCTTCATCAGGTACTCGGGATTCAATGCCCAGTTCTGTACGCGACTGGCAAACTCTTCCACCGGCAGGTCGCGCAGCCACTGGCCGTTGAGCCAGGACAGCTTCTCGATATCGAAGATCGGCCCACCGAGGGAGACGCGCGACAGATCGAAGTTGTCGACCATTTCCTGCAGCGAGAACTTCTCGCGCTCGTCCGGCATCGACCAGCCCATGCGGCCCAGGTAGTTGAGCATCGCCTCGGGCATGAAGCCCATGCGCTCGTAGAAGGTCACCGAGGTCGGGTTCTTGCGCTTGGACAGCTTGCTCTTGTCCGGGTTGCGCAGCAGCGGCATGTAGCACAACTGCGGTTGTTCCCAGCCGAAGTACTCGTAGAGCAGGATCAGTTTCGGTGCCGATGGCAGCCACTCTTCGCCACGCAGCACGTGGGTGATACCCATCAGGTGGTCGTCGACCACGTTGGCCAGGAAGTAGGTCGGCAGGCCATCGGTCTTCATCAACACTTGCATGTCCATGCGATCCCACGGGATCTCGACCTCGCCGCGCAACATGTCCGGCACCACGCAGACACCTTCGGTCGGCACCTTCATACGGATCACATGGGGCTCGCCAGCGGCCAGGCGGCGGGCCACTTCTTCCTTCGACAGCAACAGCGCGCGGCCGTCGTAGCGCGGGGTTTCGCCACGGGCCATCTGCTCGGCACGCATCTGGTCCAGCTCCTCGGCGGTGCAGAAGCACGGGAAGGCATGGCCCATGTCGACCAGTTGCTGGGTGTACTTCTTGTAGATTTCGCTACGTTCGCTCTGCCGGTACGGGCCGTGCGGGCCGCCGACGTCCGGGCCTTCGGCCCAGGTGATGCCCAGCCAGTTCAGCGCATCGAAAATCTGCTGTTCGGACTCGCGGGTCGAGCGCAACTGATCGGTGTCTTCGATCCGCAGGATAAACTCACCGCCATGCTGCTTGGCAAAGCAGTAGTTGAACAAGGCAATGTAGGCGGTACCAACATGGGGATCCCCAGTAGGCGATGGCGCGATGCGAGTGCGAACGGTGGTCATGGGCGGTCTCGAAATAGAGATAAAACAAAGGGCGAATGGTAACAGGCCGATGCACCTCGCCTCCAGCACAGGCCGCCAGATACAGGGCATATAAGCCAACCTTGCTTCTAAAAATGGCGCCAGGCCTCGAAAAGCGGGCTTTAATCGTTAATGGCATTTACCCATCAATTAGGCTGTGCCAGATTCGTCTACCGCTCAGTTCACTAATTACCCGATCGTTGCCTGCCCATGCCAGCCCAGCTCAAGCGTCGCCTGTCTGTTTTCCTGCTGATCGTCCTGTTGATCGCCCTCGGCTTCTTTGCCGAGTGGTTCTGGCGCGGACGGTTTTATGAAAGCACCGATAACGCTTATGTCCAGGGCGAGATCACCCGGGTTTCCAGCCAGCTCGGGGCGCGTATCGATCAGGTACTGGTGGCCGACAACCAGCATGTGGAAAAAGGCCAGTTGCTGGCCAGGCTCGAAGGCGACGACTTTCATCTGGCCGTCGATCGTGCCAATGCCACCCTCGCCACCCGCGAGGCCGAACGCCTGCAGGCCCAGAGCAAACTGACCCAGCAGGCCAGCCTGATCGCTGCCGCCGATGCCCAGGTAGCATCCAGCCAGGCCAGCCTGGGCCGCTCGCAGCTGGACCTGTCGCGGGCACAGACCTTGCGCAAACCCGGTTATGTCTCCGAAGAGCGGGTCACTACCCTGTCCGCCGACAACCATATCGCCCGCTCCCAGGTCGCCAAGGCCCAGGCCGACCTGCAAAGCCAGCGCCAGCAGGTCAATGCCCTCACCGCCGAGCTCAAGCGTCTCGACGGCCAGATCGCCAATGCCCGTGTCGACCTGGCCCAGGCCGAACTGAACCTGACCCGCAGCGAAATCCATGCGCCGATCAGCGGCCTGGTCGGTCAGCGGGCGGCACGCAACGGCCAGTACGTACAGGCAGGCGCCTATCTGCTGTCGATCGTTCCGGACCAGGACATCTGGATCCAGGCCAACTTCAAGGAAACCCAGATCGGCCATATGCAGCCCGGCCAGAACGCCACGCTGACCTTCGATGCCTATGAAGACACGCCGATCCAGGGCCGCGTCGAGAGCCTGTTCGCGGCCTCCGGCGCGCAGTTCAGCCTGCTGCCGCCGGACAATGCCACCGGCAACTTCACCAAGGTGGTGCAGCGGATTCCGGTCAAGCTGACCTTCGCCACCGACAACCCGCTGCAAGGCCGGATCCGTCCGGGCATGTCGGTCACCGTCAAGGTCGATATCCGCGACACCGCCCATGGCCGGTGATGCGCTGATCCGGCCGATCGGCGAACCGACCCGGCGGGACTGGATCGCGGTGATGAGCGTGATGCTCGGCGCCTTCATGGCGGTGCTCGACATCCAGATCACCAACTCCTCGCTCAAGGATATCCAGGGCGCCCTGTCGGCAACCCTGGAAGAAGGCTCGTGGATCTCCACCTCCTATCTGGTAGCGGAAATCATAATGATCCCGCTGACGGCCTGGCTGGTGCAGTTGCTCTCGGCACGGCGGCTGGCGGTCTGGGTATCCCTCGGTTTTCTCGTCTCGTCGCTGCTCTGCTCGATGGCCTGGAGCCTGGAAAGCATGATCGTGTTCCGCGCCATGCAGGGCTTTACCGGTGGCGCGCTGATCCCGCTGGCCTTCACCCTGACCCTGATCAAGCTGCCGGAGCACCACCGCGCCAAGGGCATGGCGATGTTCGCCATGACCGCCACCTTCGCGCCGTCCATCGGCCCGACCCTGGGCGGCTGGCTCACGGAAAACTGGGGCTGGGAGTACATCTTTTATATCAACATCCCGCCAGGACTGATCATGATCGGCGGCCTGCTCTACGGCCTGGAGAAAAAGGACTCGCACTGGGAGCTGCTCAAGAGCACCGACTACGCCGGGATTATCAGCCTCGGCATCGGCCTAGGCTGCCTGCAGGTGTTTCTCGAGGAAGGGCATCGCAAGGACTGGCTGGAATCGCAACTGATCGTGACCCTGGGCAGCATCGCCCTGCTGGGCCTGATCACCTTCGTGATCCTGCAGTTGTCCAGGTCCAACCCGCTGATCAACCTGCGCATCCTGCGCAACCGCAATTTCGGCCTGTCGAGTATTTCCAGCCTGGGCATGGGGGTCGGTCTGTACGGGTCGATCTACCTGTTGCCGCTGTACCTGGCGCAGATCCAGAACTACAACGCCCTGCAGATCGGCGAAGTGATCATGTGGATGGGCGTGCCGCAGTTGTTCCTGATTCCGCTGGTGCCCAAGCTGATGAAATTCGTCTCGCCGAAAATGCTTTGTGCCCTGGGCTTCGGCCTGTTCGGGCTGGCGAGCTTTTCCTCGGGGGTGCTCAATCCCGATTTCGCCGGTCCGCAGTTCAACCAGATCCAGATCATCCGCGCCCTCGGGCAGCCGCTGATCATGGTCACCATCTCGCTGATCGCCACCGCCTATATCCTGCCCCAGGACGCCGGCTCGGCGTCGAGCCTGTTCAACATCCTGCGCAACCTCGGCGGCGCCATCGGCATTGCCCTGCTCGCCACCCTGCTGGATGCGCGGACCAAGGTCTATTTCGACTACCTGCGCGAAGCCATCGTCCCGAGCAACCCGCAAGTGGCCGAGCGCCTGGCGCTGCTGGCGGACAAGCTGGGCAGCGACACCGCGGCCCTCGGCAAACTCAGTGAAATCACCCACCAGCAGGCCTTGATCATGGCCTACAACGACGCCTTCCATTTTGTCGGCATTGCCCTGGGCATCAGCATGCTGGCGGTGCTGCTGACCAAGACGCTACCGGCGGGGATCAAGGCGGGAGAGGCGCATTAAGGCTGGCCGTTGCGCTCCCTGATCAGTTCGATCAATGCCCGCAGCCCCGCCGGTACGTGGCGGCGGCCCGGGTAGTACAGCGACAGCCCGTCAAACGGCGGCGTCCAGTCTTCCAGGACCGGCACCAGCGTCCCCGCCGCCAGGTCGGCGGCGGCGTTCCACTGCGTCGCATACACCAGCCCCAGCCCCGCACGCGCCGCCTCCAGTACCAGGGTCGACTCATCCAGGGTCAGCACGCCCTGGACATCCACCGCATGGGTCTCGCCATGGCGCTCGAACTCCCAGTGATAGATCCGCCCACTCGGCAAGCGCAGGCGAATGCAGCGGTGCTTGAGCAGGTCGGTCGGGGTCTGCGGCACGGGATTGCGCGAGAAGTACTCCGGGCTGCCCAGCACCAACAGGCGCAACGGCAAGCCCAACGGGATGGCGATCATGTCCTGGGGCACGCTGTGGTGCAGGCGAATCCCGGCATCGAAGCCCTCGACGACAATATCGATCAGCTTGCCCTCGGTAACGATGTCCACGTGCATCTGCGGATAACGCCGCATGTACTCGATGAACAACGGCATCGCCTGCTTCGCCGCACCCGTGGCAGTGTTGATCCGCAAGGTCCCGATGGGAATGCCGGCGTGACTGCCCGCCTGCTCCATCGCTTGGCGAATGGTCGACATGGCCGGCGAAATGCTTTCGACAAACTGTGCCCCCGCCTCGGACAAGGCCACGCTACGGGTCGTGCGGTTGAACAAGCGGGCACCGATCCGACTTTCCAGCGCCGACACCGCATGGCTCAGGGCCGAGGTCGAGACCTCCAGTTCGGCCGCCGCGGCCCGAAAACTCCGGTGCCGGGCCACCGCCAGCACCGCTTCCAGCTCTGTCAGGCCTGAAGTCCGCATTATCCCAAATCACTCATCAAGTCATGCCGCTCTGTCCGGCTTATCAGATCAATCCTAGTCCCATACCGTGTTCGACACCACCCGTGCACGCTCTGGAGCTGTCATGCAACGCATTGATCACATCTATATCAACGGTACTTTTGTCACGCCCCATGGCCAGGAGCTGTTCGATCTGTACAACCCGGCCACCGGCCAGGTCATCGGCCAGGTCCGCCTGGGCGATGAGGAGGACGCCGACGCCGCCATCGCCGCCGCCAAGGCGGCTTTCCCGGCCTTTTCGCGTACCAGCAAGGCCGAGCGCCTGGCAATGCTGCAACGCATGCATGCGGCCATCACCGCCCGTGAGGACGAGCTCAACGATGCCTTGATCGAAGAATACGGCGCACCGGCTTCCCGTTCGCGGTGGATGGCCCAGCACGCAGCGAACGTGCTGCTGGAGTCGGCACGGGTCCTGGAAAACTATGCTTTCATCCGCCAGGCCGGGACCGCCGAAGTCAGCATGCAGCCCCTGGGTGTCGCCGGCCTGATCACGCCATGGAACAGCAACGCCGGTTTTATCTGCGGCAAACTCGCCTCGGCCCTCGCCGCCGGCTGCACGGCGGTGATCAAGCCCAGTGAAATGAGCGCGATCCAGACCCGCATCGTCACCGAAGCCCTGCACGCGGCCGACCTGCCGCCCGGCGTGTTCAATATCGTCACCGGCCGCGGCGAAACCGTCGGCGCCCGGATCAGCAGCCATCCGGACGTGGCGAAGATTTCCTTCACCGGCTCGACCCTGGTCGGCAAGACCATCCTGCGGGCCGCCGCCGAGACGCTGAAGCGCGTCACCCTCGAACTGGGCGGCAAGTCCCCGGTAGTCATTCTCGACGATGCCGACCTCGACCAGGCCATTCCCATGGCCCTGCAGGCCGGCTTCATGAACAACGGCCAGGCCTGTGTCGCCGGAACCCGGATACTGGTCCCGGAGCAGCGCCTGGCCGAGGTCGAGGCCGCCGTCCTCAAGGCCATCGGCGCTATCCGCTCCGGCGACCCGAGGGCACGGGACACCAGCATCGGACCGATGGTCAGCGAGAAACAATGGCAGCGGGTCCAGCGTTACATCCGTATCGGTATCGACAGCGGCGCCCGCCTGCTGAGCGGTGGCGAAGGCCTGCCGGAAGGTCTGCAAGCCGGTTGGTTCGTGCAGCCGACCGTGTTCAGCGGCGTGACCAACGACATGACCATCGCCCGCGAGGAGATCTTCGGCCCGGTGCTGTCGATCATCACCTACCGTGACCAGGAAGAAGCCTTGCGAATCGCCAATGACACGCCCTATGGCCTGCAAGCCTATGTGATGTCCCGGGATGTCGAACGGGCCCGCCAGGTCGCCGGGCGCATCGAGGCCGGGCGCGTGCTGATCAATACCCTGGCCCATGAACCGCAGGCACCTTTCGGCGGCTTCAAGCAGTCGGGGATCGGGCGCGAATACGGGACCTTCGGGCTCGAGGCGTTCCTCGAACCCAAAGCGATTCTGGGGGCAACTCAATAACCGACTCCCCGGCAGGCCGCTGCCTGCCGGGGGATCACGTCCGTCCGTGACGGCTTAGCGCGCCAGCCACTGCTCGGCGGAGACCACCGTGGCATAACCGAACGCCAGGGAGGCCATGAACGCCCCGTGCACATGGGCCGCCGGCACCGTCAGGCCATTGAACTCCAGGTCCCGCGAAGCACAGGCATCGTGAATCACCGTGACCGTGTAGCCCTGATCAGCCGCCGCGCGGGTGATCGCGTCGATGCACAGGTGACTCATGCTGCCGACCACCACCAGTTCCTTGATGCCATTGCTTTCCAGTACCGTTGCCAGTTCGGTGTCGCGAAACGAGTTGACGAAATGCTTGAGTATCACCTGCTCGTCGGCGCGGTTGAGGACCTTGGCGTGCAGCAGCGCCCCTTCGGAACCTGGCACAAAGAACGGTGCATCGGCGCTGGCGAACTCATGGCGGACATGCACCACCAGGTCACCCGCCTCACGCGCTGCGGCCAGAATCGCGGCGGCCTTGTCGGCCGCCGCATCGGCGCCGCTCAAGGTCCATTTTCCGCCTGGGAAATAGTCGTTCTGGATATCCACCAGGATCAGCGCTTGTACGGACATATCATCTTCCTCGATTGAGTGGTGCAGCGTTCGGTTGCTTTGCTCTACCGGATCAAGTATCCAGTTCCCACGGTGTTCCGGGGATTGGCCGGACCGACACTTTCGAGGGGAAAACTGACAATGGACGCGCCCACGGCCGCCATCGATCGCACCACGACAACCGAAGGGCGTAACGACAGCGCCGTGGCAGAGATCGGCCTGCTCCTCTATCCCGGCGCGCAGACCGCCGCCGTCCATGGCCTGACCGACCTGTTCAGCGTGGCCAACCGCATGGTCGCCGAGCACGGCGATACCGCCCGGCGGCTGCGTGTCAGCCATTGGGCCACCGTTGCCACGGGCGAATCGCTCGAACGGATCTATGACAGCCTGCCAGGCGTGGACGGCCATCCGGTGGCCGTGGTTCTTCCTCCGTCGCTGGGCGATACCCCCTCGCCCGCCGCCTTGCAACTCAGTGCCACCTGGGTCCGCGAACAACACAGCCGTGGGGCGATCATCGGCTCCGTGTGCATGGGCGCCTTCGTGCTCGCGCAGACCGGCCTGCTCGACCAGCGCCCCGCTACCACCCATTGGAACTCGGCCAAGGCCTTTACCGCGCTCTACCCGCAGATACGGCTCGATACCGACAAGCCGATCATCGATGATGGCGACCTGATCACCACCGCCGGGCTGATGGCCTGGTCCGAGTTGGGCATGCGCCTGATCGAACGGCTGCTGGGGCCGGGCATCGCTACGCGCACCGCGCGCTACCTGCTGATCGAACACCGTGACAACAGCGGGTGCGCCGGTAACTTTGCACCGATCCTGGGGCATGGCGATGCGGCGATCCTCAAGGTCCAGCACTGGCTGCAAAGCAGCGGCGCGCTTGAGGTGAGCGTGAATGCCATGGCCGACAAGGCCGGCCTGGAGGAACGCACCTTTCTGCGCCGCTTTCGCGCCGCCACCGGCCTGCGCCCGACGGAGTACTGCCAGCACCTGCGGGTTGGCAAGGCGCGGGAAATGCTTGAATTCACCAACGGCACCGTCGACCATATCGCCTGGACCGTGGGTTACCAGGACCCAGGTGCATTCCGTTCGACCTTCAAGAAAATCACCGGTTTCTCGCCCAGTGATTACCGAAGTCGCTACGGCGTCAGAGCAACCTGAGCTCAACCACCGGCAGGGTGATGCCTTGCCGGTCACGCTTATTGATACGGCCCGGAGAAACACATGAGCAACGTGCTGCTGGTACTCGTGGAAACTGTCAACGACTACCTGCCCATCATCCAGAAGCACGGCTTCGAGCTGATCCTCGCGCCGACCCGAGAGCTTCGCGCGCAAGCCATCGCCGAGCATGGCGAACGCATCAACGCCGTACTCACTCGCGGCCCGCTGGGCCTGTTTGCCGAGGAGATCGCCGCCCTGCCCCGGCTGGAAATCATCTGTGTGATCGGCGCCGGCTACGAAAAGGTCGACCTGCACGCCGCGGCCCAACGCGGCATCATCGTGACCAACGGCGCCGGTGCCAATGCATCGTCGGTGGCCGATCACGCCATGGCCCTGCTGCTGTCGCTGGTACGCGATATTCCCCGCGCCGACGCGTCGGTACGCCGTGGTGAATGGCGCAAGCTGATGCGTCCGTCCCTGGGCGGCAAGCGCCTGGGCATCCTCGGCATGGGGGCGGTCGGCGTGGCGATTGCCCAACGCGCGGCCCTCGGTTTTGGCATGTCGGTGAGCTACCACAATCGCCGCCAGCGCGAAGACATCGACTATGCCTACTGCGCAACCCCGGTCGAACTGGCGCAGGCCTCCGACTTCCTGATCGTCGCTACGCCGGGCGGCGCCGGCACCCACGGTCTGATCGGCCGGCAAGCCCTGGAGGCGCTGGGTCCGAACGGCTTTATCGTCAATATCGCCCGCGCCAGCGTGGTGCTGACCGACGACCTCGTGGCCGCCCTGGAACAAGACCGGATCGCCGGGGCCGCCCTGGACGTCTTCGATGACGAGCCGAACGTGCCGCACGTGCTCAAGGCATTGCCCAACGTCGTGCTCACGCCCCATGTTGCCGGTCTCTCGCCGGAGGCCTCCGAAGCCACGGTCAACCTGGTGGCGGAGAATCTGCTGGCGTATTTTTCCGGCAAACCGGTGCTCACGCCCGTTGCCCTTCCCGGCTGATCGGCAACCGGCCTTGCCTTATGATCGCCACCTTTTCCAACTTTTCGATGGACACCTCCCGCATGGAACGCCCCGCCCGCCTGCTGCCCCTTGCCTGCCTGCTGCTGAGCCTCTCGCCCCTGGCCCGGGCCGCAGACGCCCCCGTCGATTGCGCTGCCCTGCATGAAAAGGCCAATGCCGAAGCCGGCAGCTACCGCCCGCCCGTCGAAGGCAAGGTGATCGGCAAGGGCCGGGCGTACTTCCACAGTGCGCCCAGCAGTGCCTGTATCAGCAAAAAGGTCTTTGTCGTTCCCGGCGACAGCCTGACGGTGTACGCCAGCACCGAGGACGGCTGGGCCCAGGTCATGTACATCGCCAAGGGCGGTGAGGACTTCAGTGGCTGGGTCGAGGAAAACCGTGTCGAACTGGGCCAGGAGTACGGCGGCGACCCGGAGCCCTCCGATACACCGGAGCAGTAGACGGCAAGCCGCCTGAACTCCGTCGGAGAATGCCAGTCAGCTCTGTGAGTGCCTGCAAATGCACACACTGACAGCGGCATCCCCTCTATCCGGAGTTTCGCGTCCATGGTCGATCTTTCCAACGAACCCCAGAGCGCAATCGAGGCCCATGGCATCATCGGCGACATGAGCAGCGCCGCGCTGGTCAACGACCGTGGCAGTGTCGATTTTTTCTGCTGGCCGGCGTTCGACAGCCCGTCGATCTTCTGCGCCCTGCTCGACAGCCCGCAGGCGGGGATTTTCCAGCTGGCCCCGGATCTGCCCCACGCCCGCCGCGAACAGATCTACCTGCCGGACACCAATGTCCTGCAGACCCGCTGGCTGAGCGCCGGGGCCGTGGTGGAAATCACCGACCTGCTGCCCGTCAGCGACGACGAGGACGACCTGCCCATGCTGATCCGCCGGGTGCGGATGGTCAGCGGCCATGCCGACTTCCAGCTGTGCTGCGCCGTGCGCCACGACTACGCCCGTGCCGCCACCCGCGCCCGGCTCGATGGCAACGACGTGTGCTTCGAGGCGCCCGACCAGCCGGGCCTGCGCCTGTGTGCCGACCAACCGCTGCACCTGCAGCGCAACGCCGCCGTCGCCAGCTTCCGCCTGGAACAGGGACAGACCGCCGAGTTCCTGCTTGGCGCCGCCGACGATGCGCGGGTCAAGGCCGGCGGCAGCGACCTCGCCCTGCAACGCACCCTGACCTTCTGGCGACACTGGATCGGCCGTTCCAACTATCGCGGCCGCTGGCGCGAAGCGGTCAATCGCTCGGCCCTGGCCCTCAAGCTGCTGACCTCACGCAAGCATGGCGCGATCCTCGCCGCCGCCACCTTCGGCCTGCCGGAAAGCCCCGGCGGCCAACGCAACTGGGATTATCGCTACACCTGGATCCGTGACGCTTCGTTCACCATCTATGCCTTCATGCGCCTGGGCTATATCGAGGAAGCCAACGGTTTCATGCGCTGGTTGCGCGGGCGCGTCGGCGATTGCAGCGACCAGCCGCTGAAGCTGAATATCCTCTATGCCATCGACGGCACCCAGGAACTGCCCGAAACCGAACTCAAGCACCTGTCCGGCCACGGCAATGCCCACCCGGTGCGCATCGGCAACCAGGCCTACGGGCAGGTCCAGCTGGATATCTTCGGCGAGCTGCTGGACGCGGTGTACCTGACCAACAAATACGGCGAAGCGATTTCCCATGAAGGCTGGCTGCATGTCGGCCAGATCGTCGATCAGGTCTGCGACACCTGGGACCAGGCCGATGTCGGGATCTGGGAGATGCGCGGCGAGAAACACCACTTCCTGCACTCGCGACTGATGTGCTGGGTCGCCCTCGACCGCGCCATCCGTCTGGCCTCCAAGCGCTCGCTACCGGCGCCGTTCGCCCGTTGGGACAAGACCCGCCAGGCGATCCACAGCGATATCTGGAACAACTTCTGGAACCCGGAACACGGACACTTCGTCCAGCATATCGGCGGCACCGGCCTCGATGGCTCGATGCTGCTGATGCCGCTGGTGCGTTTTGTCGGGGCCACCGATCCACGCTGGCTGGCCACCCTGGAGGCAATCGAAAAAAGCCTGGTTCGTGATGGCATGGTCTACCGCTATCGCAACGACGATCATCCCATCGACGGCCTGCCGGGCACCGAAGGCGCCTTCGCCGCCTGCTCGTTCTGGTACGTCGAATGCCTGGCCCGCGCCGGCCGCGTGGAACAGGCACACCTGGAGTTCGAACAGCTGCTGCGCTATGCCAATCCCCTGGGGCTGTATGCCGAAGAGTTCGATCCACAGGGCCGGCATCTGGGCAATACCCCGCAGGCATTGACCCACCTGGCGCTGATCAGCGCGGCGTGTTTCCTCGACCGCAAACTGAGCGGCGATGTCACGCCATGGCAGCCCTGAGGAACATCTCGTCGATACATGTCCGGCGCTTTGTATGAAGTTTGTAACGCAACTGAATATATTCTCTGCCCTGTCGATACATTTGTTTAGACTCGTTTATCACGCTTTTTTCGACAGGACATTCCCAATGGTTTTCTCGCAAAGACCCCGGCACGATGCTGAAACCCACGGCCACGCAGTCGTTGGGGGGCGGGTATGAGCCTGGGTTCGATCTCCGCCTGGGCCACTGCCGTGCGTTCGCGGGTGGTGCAACAGGATGTCGCGGCGGCGAAAAAGAACAACACCGAGAAGGCCAACGCCGACAAGGTTCTCAAGGACATCAAGCCCGATCCCAAGGCCCTCGACACGGACAAGATGGCCAAGGAGCATCTGCAGTCGAAGTTCCAGGGGTTCGATCCGAAATCGGTCACTGCGGAACAACTGGCCAAGTACAGCGATATCCTCAAGGAACAGGGCCTGATCAGTTCCACCACGGCCAACCTGCTGTCCACCGCCGGTTCGCAGAAAAAGCCGAACGAGAAGTTCAACGCCCTGGACTACTTCGCCAACCAGATCAGCGGCCTGCAGAACAGCCCGACGAAGAACGAGCAGTTCACCAACTACATGATTCCCGAGTACAAGCGGGCGATCAACGTGTTGCAGAACCTGCAACAGTTCGCCAACTCCGGCGCAAGCATGTCCATCGACACCAAGGCCTGATCCCCCGGCAACGGGCAGATGTGGGAGCGGGCTTGCCCGCGAAGCTCCTGGCGCCCTTGAGGGCGCCTTCATCGCAATGCCGCCCCGACAAGCCCACACCCGTCACACACGACGCGGAAATAATCTTCTTGCCGGCCTTCCACGCCCCTGGCAGCTGTAGCTCAAACATTTATTTGATTATGCGAATACTTATCATATAGATTCGTAAATATATGTTTCACCGCCAACCGGGAGTCCCCGCGCAATGCCAAGGTCAATCAACAGGGCTTGGGCCGGAGCCTGCAAGCGTCTAAGCTGGGATGCCCATCTCTTCAGCCTTGGATCGCCGTGTGAAATTCAGCCTGCCGAAAGTTGCCACCGCCCCCTTCTGTCCCTCTGAGGTGAACGGCTCGATTGCAGTCGACAGCGGGGCGCCGTTTTTCAAGCGTGCCTTGCGCTTCGCCGGACCCGGCCTGCTGGTGTCCATCGGCTATATGGACCCGGGCAACTGGGCCACGGCGATCGAGGCCGGCTCGCGCTATGGCTACAACCTGTTGTTCGTCGTGCTGCTGGCAAGCCTGGCGGGCATGGCCGTGCAATGCCTGTGCTCACGCCTGGGCATCGCCACCGGCCGCGACCTGGCACAGCTCTGCCGCGAGCGCTACAGCCCTCGTTCGGCGCGCACCCAGTGGCTGCTGGCGGAAGTTTCGATCATCGCCACCGACCTCGCCGAGGTGCTCGGCTGTGCCCTGGCCTTCCACCTGCTGCTGGGCTGTTCGCTGACCTTCGGGATTGTCCTGACCGCCTTCGATACTCTGCTGATCCTGGCCTTGCAGAACCGCGGATTCCGTCGCCTGGAAGCGATCATGCTGGTGCTGGTGGCCACCATCGGCGTGTGTTTCTTTGTCGAGCTGGTGCTGATCAAACCCTACTGGCCGGACGTGTTCAACGGCTTCAAACCATCGATGTCGGCACTGAGCGAAGCCGCGCCGTTATACCTGGCGATCGGTATCCTCGGCGCGACGGTGATGCCCCACAACCTCTACCTGCATACCTCCATCGTCCAGACCCGGCTGATCGGCAGGGATCGGGCCAGCCGCCAGGACGCGGTCCGCCTGGCGCGGGTCGATACCATCGGTTCGCTGGCCCTGGCGCTGCTGGTCAACGCGGCGATCCTGATCCTCGCGGCGGCGGCTTTTCACCAGTCCGGACACACCGACGTGGTGGAGATCCAGGACGCCTATCACCTGCTCGATCCGCTGGTGGGCGGGGCGTTCGCCAGCACCCTGTTCGGTATCGCCCTGCTGGCCTCGGGGCAGAGCTCGACCTTCACCGGAACCATTGCCGGGCAGGTGATCATGGAGGGTTACCTGAACCTGAAGATTCCCTGCTGGCAGCGCCGCCTGATCACCCGCGGACTGGCCCTGATCCCGGCCTTTATCGGCGTCTGGCTGATGGGTGAAGGGGCCGTGGGCAAGCTGCTGGTGCTGAGCCAGGTGGTGCTCAGCCTGCAACTGCCGTTCGCCCTGTACCCGCTGATCCGCATGACCAGCGATGAGCGCCTGATGGGCGAGTTCGTCAACCGCTGGTACACCAAGGGCCTCGCCTGGGGCCTGTTCGTGGTGATCAGCGGAGCGAATATCTGGCTGATCGCGCAGGTGTTCAGCGAGTGACGCGGTAGCGCCCCGGCCCGGGTCGGGGCGTCCCTTTATCAATGGCTCAAGGACAGGCGTGGTCGCCAAGCAATGTCCAGGCGGTACCCGGTGGCGGGGTGTTCACCCAGTACTTGGCCTGGTACAGCTTGCCCTGGTGAATCACCTGGTTGCCAGCGACATAAGGCCGCCCGGTCTGCCAGGGTACCGGCAGGTGGCTGACCAGGGTAAAGGCATCGGTCTTGTCCGGCGAGATCCCCCGGCTCGACCAGCCGGCTCGCCACACCACTCCGTTATGCTGCACGGTATCGCCGCCGACATAATTCTTGAGCGCGTCCCATTGCGGGTATTGCCCCGCGCTCGGGTCGGTCGGAATACAGCCGCCTCCGCCACCGGATCCGGCGACCACCCTGACGACCTTGGTTTTCGCATTCTCGCGCCCTTGGGCGTCGCGCACGGTGAGCTGCACCGTACGGTTGCCGACGGTAGCCGGCGCGGTGGCGGTCACCCGCTGGCTGCTGGAACTGGCGGGAGTGAAGCCGGGCAAACTCCAGGCGTAAGCCAGTTGGCTGCCCGTCGAGGCCGCCGCCAAAAACTCGAGTGACTTTCCGGTTTCAACCTGCTCATCGGCGGTAATAACCGCCACCGGAGCAGGACTGGACGGTTCGGCGCTGACGTTCACTGCCTGGCTGTCACTCAGTTCGTCGCTATTGGTCACCGTCAGGCGGAAGCTAAACAGCGTGCTGCGTCCCACCGCCGGCACCCGCGCCTGCGCCTCCCGTGACGAACTGCCGGTGATGCTGACGTCCGGCGTCCCATTCGTCTGCTCCCAGCGATAGCGCAACGCCCCGCCCGCCGGGTCGGAGGACTGCGAGCCGTCGAGCCGGACCACCGTTGGCCCGGTAACGGCGGAAGGCTCCGCCCTGGCAACCGCATAAGGAGGAACGGCTTCCACCGGATCCGGGTAGAAACTCGCCACCACGGGTGCGCGCAATGTCCAAACCCTCGCGTTGTCGCTGACATTCACCACCCCCAGGGGCGACTCCTTGTAGGTGCGATAGGGGTTCGACCAGTAATTGATCACGCTGCAACGGGAACAGTAAGGCGCCATGATCGTCGACCAGCGAATGTCGCCCGAGGTTTTCTGATGGCCGGAACCGTAGGGGAACACATTGCCCTGGGCTTCTTCCGGGGTGTGGTCGGCGCCGATATTGTGGCCGATTTCGTGCTGCACCGTGGTGCCGTCGGAGAAACACGTCCAGTCGACCGCCCCATAGGCCGTTGCCTTGCTCGAATTCAGATTGGCCAGGCCACAGTAGGAACGGATATCCGCCACCAGCACCACTAGGTCCGCGCGCTGCTCATCGCGCAAGGCCCAGGTCGGCGCGCCGAGATCGCGGTCGGAGCGGCTCTCGATCTTGTCCAGCAAGCGATCGCCATCCGCCTGGGCCTGCTGGTCGTAGTTCGCAATGTAGGTGCCGGCACTCTCGAACCGCGTGGGAATATCACTGTTGACGAAGGACTGGTTCGACTCCTCGATCACCAGGGCGGACTGGGCCTGAAAGCCCGCATTGCCGCCGAGTCTCTCGACGGCCATTGGCGTGGCGACGATCATCACCCGGATCGTGCTGATGCCGTCACGCGGGCGCACCTCGGCTGTCGACTCCATCGTTTGCGCGGCCGACTCCTTGCGAATGACGTGCTGAGCGGCATCGGACTCCTCGCCGAAGTGGCGCTTCTTGCTCTGATCGACCTTCACCAGGACCTGCCCACCCTGATTGAGCGGCAGGATTCTGTAGACCTCGCCCCCCACCCGGACGATCCCGGTGACCTGGTCGGCGTTGCGCACCAGCACCACCGAATTCAGCTCATCGAGCAGCCGTTCATCCTCGGCACTACCCTGGCTGGCTGCTCCCGGCATGGCGATCTCGCCGCGCCAGACAGCCCCGGTCGCGGTAGTGCGATAGAACAGCTTGCTCGCGCTGACAATCCGGCCATCGCCCAGCGGAATCTGCAGCACGTCGAGTTGATCGGATAACAGATCCGCATGGGCCTGCACCCGATGCACCGACGCAAACGCCTGCACGTCGAGGATCGCCGTCAATGCCGGGTCAGTGGTTTGCCGCATCTGCTGTGGCGATTGCGCGGGTTCGATCGTAAAGAGGCTGTCCGCCGCCCATGAGGCCGGGGCAAGGGTCAGCATGAAGAGAATCCACGCGAACAAGCGGTAGCGTTTCCATGAGCCGGATCGCGCACCGGACAGGTGACAAGTCATGACACTCTCCCATTCGAACGGACAAAGCGCTGCCTTGGCCGTACGCACATTGGTGTTTTCGTGGGGGTGCTGGTGACGATCGACTACGCGCTACAACCTGATGGGTGCGCTGGCACGCACCCGACGACTCAAACGCCTGCTCGCGGGCATTCGAAAGCCGTTTCAACACGACGGGGAGCTGACTTGATCACTGCGCCTACTGACTTTCCCAGGTGAAACAGACGTCCGGCCCAGACCAGTACCCTGGACTGTAAAGGCCTGCTGCATTGCTCAGGAGAGTCTAGACATAAAATCGCCGGGCAAACGGCGTTGCCCGACAATTGTCACAACACCCCCAACAAGGTCCACACCCGCCGCGCCTCGGCATCGGAAGAGATCAACTCCGACAGCAGCTCGTTCAACGGCTTGTTGCCCCACTCCACGGCCTTCTTGACCACATAAGGCACAGGACTGTGGGGCTCGGTCTTCGCCAGGTAGTCGGCAATCAGCAGCAACTGCCGATAAGCCTCTTCGCGATTGCGCGGCGCAATCGGGCGCGACGCCTGTTCCGTGGATTCGGCGGCAGGTGCCTGCGCAACCGGCTCATCCGCCTCGACAGCGGTCTCTATCGGCGCCACGGGCGGCTCCGGCTGTTGCGGGTGCATGGCGATAAACTCCCGTGTCAGTGTGCTCAAGGCCTGCATGATTTCACGCAAGGGCCTGCAAGTCGGGGCCAGTTCCCCCAGATAACGGTCGGTCCACTGCTCAAGGGCCTCCAGTTGACGCAACGACGCCTGCAACAGGTTCTGGCTGTGCAGCCACCAGGACAACGGCGTGGTGCGAATCAGTTCATTGACCTTCTGCTGCTCCAGCCGGGCCGTCTCGACAATAGCCTTGGCGTTCTTGTTGTCACCGGTCAGCACCTGCCGCCCCTGCAACTGCTGCCAGCCATACAGACTCAATCCGGCAAAATCGTTGCTGCCACCCGGGGCAAACAACGCCACCCGCGTGTGCAGTACCTCGGCGTAACGCCGCACCAGCCAGTCCACCGGCGTCACCCGCCAGGACTGGTCGCCCTCCTCGGCCTGCGGATGCACCTGCTCGGGGTAGCGTTCGCACAACCCCAGCAGCAACGCCAGGGCCGCCTGTAACCCCTCCAGTCCATGCCGGTGCAGCCAGGCTTCGCCGAGCCAGGCCGCGACCATCAGGTCCTTGCTGCGGCCCTGGAGGATCTCGCTGGCCAGTTGTTCGACGCCGGTCCACTCGGCCCGCTTGATCTCTTTTTCCCAGACGCCATTGGGCAGGCTGGTGTCATCTTCGCGCCGCAGTTCGCGCAAGCGATCATAGTCGGCTTCGTAGCGCAGGTTCTGCCCGCACGGTGCCTCCGTGGAAATCGCCGCGAGCAGCGGCTCCACCAACAGCGACAATCCGCCACCCGACTGACTCATAACGCCCCCTGATTGCCGGTCGCGGTGCTGACCGTGCCGAAACTCGAAAAAGGCGACGACGGCGCCCGCACCGGCAGCGGCGCCAGGGACAACGGCAGCTTGCCGCCCTGGGTCATCAGCGACAGGCGGATAAACATGGTGGTCTGACTGTCACCGTTGACCGAGCCACGCACCGGCAGGCGCAAGGTCAGGGGGAAGTCGGTGTAGTCCATGCTCGGCTGGCGTATCACCGACAAGTGCGAACGCATCATCCGCAGCAACGACCAGGGCCCGCCATACTCCCAGCCGGCTTCCAGGTCGGCGACCGCCAGGCTCGGCTGCAAGGGGTCACTGACCGGCCGCTCGGGCCCGTTGCGCGCCCAGCGCAGGGTCAGGCGCAACGGTTGCCCGACCATCCAGCGCAAACGCTGCTGGGTATCTCCCGGGTAGCTGATCTGCTGGCTGCCGGCATTCAAGCCCCAGGCGATCACCTGGTCGGCGCCACGCTCTTCCTCGCGGTCGGTGCGCCAGCGCACGTCCATGTCGAAGCCGATCATCCCGCTCGGATCACGCTGGAACAGCGGTCCGAGCCAGACCCGCGCCTGTTTCAGGCGTTCGAGGAAATCCGCCGCCGCCAGCCGCTCGGGTGACTGGCTCAACACCAGGCCGGCCTGGGCCTTGGGCAAGCGGGTGTCGATCAACTCAAGCAGGTGCTGGACCCGCGCTGGCTCGGCATCCGCCGCCTGTACTCCATGGGAAAACGGAAAACGCTCGGACAGGTACTGGTTGAAGTAGCCCGCCAACTCGTTCCAGGCGCTGACCGCCTGGGCCTGCTGCAACGCCTGGCAGCGCCGCATCGCGCCCTGCTGCAAGGCCACAGCGCGCAACGCCAGCTCGCCCTGACCGGCCGGCAGGTTGGCCGACGAGAGGATCTGTCCACAGCTGCCGGCGTCCATGTCGATAAAATCCCGACTGACCAGTTGTTCGATCAATGCAGGCGAACTCGCCGGGTTCTGTTCCTTGTACTTGAGCAATTCATCGTGCAGGGAATTCAGGCGCGTGAACCGGTCGAAATCCCCCGCGCCCAGGTTCTGCTGCTGGGCCTTGAGCCACTCCAACGCCGGTTCCCGCGCCTCGGCAATGGTCTGCATGCTGGTGAACTGCTGCTTGAGATCGAGCTTCAGGTCCGGCACATCGTTGGCCCGGAACAACTGCAGGCCGAGGTTCTTCGAACCGTCCCAACTGTCGATATCGACCCGCTCATGGAACACCGACTGCGCATTGATCTGCTCCAGGCCGCTGCCGACCTCGGCCAGCGCCCGGCGATTGAGGGAATTTTGCAGGTTGCTCGCCAGGTCTGCCCGCTTGAGCTCGATAAACGCACTCTGTACCGCCAGGGCCTGATCGGTCTTGATATTGAACGCCGCCGTCCCCGGGGTCTGGCCACGGCTGCTTTCCAGGCTCAACCACATGGCCTTGGCCGCGGCATTTTCCGCGGCGCGCAGCATTGGCCCGCGATAGGCCGGCGGAATGCGTGGCATTTCCTCGCTGGCGTAACTCTTGTAGCTGGCAAAATACGTCAGGGCGTTGTTCAGGCCATCACTGTCGAGGCTCTGATAACTGCCCCCGGCGCTGTCGTCGGCGCGCATGGCCATGGCGACGAAGTCCCGGCGAAACAGCGCCGCGATGGCGTTGTTCAACTGCAGGACATGCTCCTGCAATACCAGTTGCCCGCTGCCCTGCTGGATCAGCAGGTTGCCCCGGGAGCCGGCCTTGGCGATCCACTGGTCGCGGAAACTCTGCTGCAATCTGGACGCCTGGTCCTCAAGACTCTGCTCCAGCGGCGCACCGAGCAGGGCACTCTGGCGCACCTTGTCCATCAACGTGCTGTAGCCGGGGACCAGGTCCTGGCCCTTGCCGCGACTCCAGGTCGAGTTGGTCAGGCTGACCACCGCCTGCAGGTCGTCGATCATCGCCTTGAGGTCTTCCAGCTCGGCGAGGGAATTCACCGCGCCGGACTCCAACTGGTCCAGGTGCAATTTGAGGTAGCCGGCCTGGCGGACGAAGTTCTCGGCCAGGTAGTACTGGTCCAGCCAACGGCCCATCAGTTCCTTGAAGTTGCCGCCGATGGTCAGGCGCTCGGTGGGCAGGTCGACCCGGATCAGGTTCGACAGGTCGATCTTCGCCAGGTGCTGGTTGTAGAACGCTGCACGGTGCAGCGTCGCGGCATTGAGGTTGAGCCCCAGGGCCAGGTTGCTCAAGGACGCCAGGTCATCCAGCGGGGTCTTGTGGTTGTTCACCGCCTTGGTAAACAACAGGTATTGCTGCTCCAACGCCGTGGCCCGCTCCACCAGGTCCCTGGACTTGACGTAGGTCTGCCATTGCGAAGGATCTTCGCTTTCCAGGTTGGGGCGTCGGTCGGTGTTCTGGATCGCCCTGAGTTGCGTCAGGTTCATCTGCAACAGATCACGCAGCGGCAGCACCATATGCTTCATCGCCACTTCGCGCAGCATCTGGTCACGCTCATGATCGAGGTAGGAAAACCATGAAGTCGGCAATACCAGCGAGGCGAAGTGCCAACGCGGCGACTGCTCCATGAGTTGCCAGAACGCCTGCACATTGCGTCGGGTCGGCCCCAGCCGGTGATTGTCGTCAACCACCGTGACATAGCCCTTCTGCGCGCCCTCCAGCAGATGTGCCAGCTCACGGGCATCCTTGAGCGAGTCCTGCCAGACCCAGACCATTCCCACGACCCAGATCAACCCGACAATCGCCGCCGTCACGCCAACCACCCGCTGCCAGCGCTGACGCAGCCGCAACAGCCGCGGCACCACCTGGGCCAGCCCCTGCTCGGCAACGATCCGCCGTTGCCAGAGCTGCCGGGAGAAAGTGCTTTGCAGCAGCGGGATATCGCTGGCGGAAAACACCGGAGCCGAGCCCGGCGCCTCGCTGGCGGTGAAATACATCCCGCGAAAGCGCGGGGCCTCGTTCTGTGCATTACCCTGGAAAACCGGATCGAGCAGGGTCTGCAGGTTGCGCCGCAACGCTTCGAAACGCTCCGGCAGGCCGTACAGGTCTTCGCTCAGTTGCCCGGACAGCGCTCCGACTTCGGTGATCGCCTCCACCAGCACCCGTGTCACCTGGTCCAGCGCCTGGTCGCTCCACTCCGATTGCCAGAGGGTTTCCGGAGCGAACGGCGAGGTCCAGCCAAGGGTCCGCTCGCGGGACTCCTTGGGCAGCGCGGTGATCAGCTCCTGGAAGCCGGGAATCTGCTCCATCTCGGTGACCACCACATACACCGGCAGGCTCAGGCCCAGGCGCTGCAACAGGTCGATAAAACGCCGGCGGGCAGCGATGCCCAGGGCCGCGGCCTGTTCATCGTCCCACAGGCGACTGGCCGAAACCGTCCAGATCACCCCGTCCAGGGGGCGCCGGGCACGCAGGCGCAGGATCAGCCCGAGCAAGCGCCACCAACTGCCACGCTTGAGCTTGAGTCCTTCATCCGGCAGGAACAGCGACTCCGGCACCACCAGCACCGCGCCGTCGGGGTCAGACCACCAGCGGCCGAACCAGGCCGGCTTGTCCGTGGGCAGCAGATGCCAGCTGGAACACAATTGCGCGCCCTGGGCATCGTTGCCGAGCATCAACAGCCAGGGCGACTGATAACGATCCTGTACCCCCTGCTCCTGCTCCATGTGCCGCACGGCACCGTAGAAACTGCGAATCGCCGCACCGCTCTGGGTGCGCAGCCACCAGATCGCCACGGCCAGCAACGCCAGCACCAGCAGCACGCCGACCACCCACGCGACAAGCGCCAGTGGGCTCATGGATTCTGCTCCGCCGGGACGTCAAGACTGTCTTGCTGCATCACCGATTGCACCTGTGCGTTGATGTCGTACCAGAAGTAGTGGCTCAGGCCGATCAGCAACAACACCCCCGCGAAAATCGCCAGCCCCAGGCGCAGGCCGTCCGGCAGTGACTGACGAATCGGCAGGCGACGCGCCGGCACATTGCTCGGTCGTTCGAGGCAGTCGCTGACATCGACATAATCCGGTTCGCGCTGCCAGGCAAAGGCGAACAGCGCGTAGCGCCATTTCTCATGCTGGGCCAACCCGCTTGGCCCGCGCAGGCGTCCGTGGAAACCGAGAATCAGGCATTGCAGGTAGACATTGGCGAGGTCGCGACTGGCCGGGACTTCGTCCGCCAGGAGCTTCTCGATCGCCAGGGGAATCTGCTCGCCGGCATGGCGCGAGGCATACAGCAGCGACTCCAGGGGATCGCTCTGCCAGGTCGGCTGACCCGGCCAGGTGGCGTACAACAGGGTTTCGTCCACCAGCGCGACAAAGGCATACACCGTGGCCTTGACCTGGTGCTCGGCCGAGTCGCCGACGCTGGCAAAGGCGCTGCGCCAGAGCTTGCGGCTGATCTTGGTGGAAAACTCCGCCACCGTGCCGACCTGCCGGGCCACGTCCTCGTCATCTTTGTTCAAGCCGTTCCAGGCCTCCAGCCACTCCAACCAGGCTTGGCGAAAGGCGCTGCTCAAGGGTGACTGCTGCAACCCCGTTCCGACGCTCCCATCTGGCATTGCCTTCCCCTTCCTTGACTACGGTGCTTCGCTGGCCTGCTCGACGAACAGGACGATCTGCCACGGGTTGACCGCCAGCTTCGAGGCCGGCGCGATAATGTGCAGCGGCTGCTCGGGGTCGAACCATTCGCCCCGGGCCTCGACGACAAACAGTCGGGTGTCGCTGCCGACGCTGTAGGCCACTTGCTCCTGGCGACTCATGACCTGGTGACGCAGCCCGGGCATGCGTTGCCGGGCCAGTACGGTCAGGTTGCTGTCGGAGGCGATGATGGTGCGCTCCAGCCATTCGACCGCCGCGCTCTCGCCGGCCCCGGCAGGCATCCGCAGGCCGATCACCAGGCGCTGCTCGGGCTGGCGCTCGGGCAGTTGCAGGGAGAACAGGTCGCCGGCCTGCTCGAACGGCAGGCAACGATAACCGACACGGATCAGTTCCAGGTCCATCTCAAGCCAGTTGAGGACCTCTTCGTAACCGCGTTGCAGATCCAGATAATCCAGCGGTATGAATGCCGGTACACCGGCCAGCGGGTCGAGCACCGACCAGCCACCGGCCATCCCCAGCAGCAGCCCGTGCAGGGCCTGCGGGGTAGCAACACGGCTGTTCAGCAGGCCTTCGACCTCCGGCAGCCGGGCCCAGAGGGCGCCGAGCTGACGGCGGATTTCACCGGCATCGTCCTGGCTGCCCGCCTGTTGCGCCTGGCGCAGGCGGCCGGCGAGAAACAGGCACTTTTCCCGGGTCCGTGCACAGAGTGCCGCCACTCGCCGCCCCAACGGCGATTCCGGCAGCAACCGTGAAGCCGGCGGCACATAGGGCACCTGGACAAAACCACCGCCCTCCTTGCGGATACGCAGCAACGGCAGGCAGATCGAATCGGCCTTGTTGGTGTCCGTGCACAGGTGCGGATTCGGCCGCCAGACCGTGACCTGTTGCGGGTTCTGACCGCTGGTGAGGTCCGGCAACGACTCGCTGGTCAACGATTGCAGGCGGCCCTTGAGCTCGCGCAACTGCCCTGCCCGCCAGAGCGGAGTGACCGCCAGGTACACCGTGACCATCGAATGGATCGAATGATCGATGGCATCGCCCACGTCGAGTTCAAGACGCGCGCCGTCGGCGGCGTCGAGGCTCACCGGCAAGCCGTCGGGAAAAGTCGCCTGCAGCGACAGGATACGCACCTGCCCGGCGCACAACGCGGAAGGATCGATCTCCAGTTGATCCACCCCCCAGAACCAGGGATTGCCCGCCTGGGCCAGGTGCGCCGCCAGGACTTCGCCCCGCAGGCCCTGCAACTGGAAGTGCTGGGGCAGCAACTGCATGCCCTCGTACCAGCAGACCGCATCAGGTAACAGACTCATACGCCTCCCTTCGACATCCGATAATGCTCCCGAGCGGCGCGGATCAGCGATCGGCCGGATTCAACAGACTCATTTCCCGGCTGTTGAACTTCAGCCAGGCCTCACGCTGGTCGTCTAGCCTGAGCCGGTGCGCACCGGGAGTGTTATAGCTGGCGAACACTAAAAGTCCAGCCGCCTTCTCGCCCTTCAACGGGAAGTCCTGTTCGGCGACAAATTGCCCGGGAACCAGCTCCAGTCCCCATACGCTCAATTGCTGGCGATAATCGCGCTGGAACTGCTCACGCTCGCCGAACCACTGCTTGGCGCTCATCCCCGCCAGTTGCTTGAGCAGGTCGGGATCCTTCACCGCGACGAAGTCCACGGCAATCGGTGTGTTGTCGTTGGCCAGGGGCGCCACGTCCAGCGTGAGGCTCGCCACACCGACCTTGGGTCCGAAGAACGAGCAGCCCGATAGTGTCAGCGCTGCTACAAACATAAGAATTTTCTTACACAAAGTTGAATTTTCCCTTTCTTGTGTAGGTCGAATGGCGTTTTGCCTTGCTTTTTTATAGACCTGTTCTAGCGTCTTGGGTAGTTCGTCATCGTGACGAACCGGAGGGACCGTCGAAGGATTGGCAGGATCGCATTCTCCACCCCCTGTCTGGCTTTCGCGGTTCGGCAAGGGATGCGATCACGGGCAACCGATGCATTGCGCCCGCTCAATGCATCGGAGTCAGCCCACATGGCCGAAAGTACCCAGCACAAGCTCGACCGGATTCGTCCGCCGCGCGTCCAGATCACCTACGACGTGGAGACCGGCGGCGCCATCGAGAAAAAGGAACTGCCCCTGGTGGTCGGCATCCTCGCCGACCTGTCGGGCAAGCCCGTCAATCCACCGGCGAAACTCAGCGAACGGCGTTTCGTCGAGATTGATCGCGACAACTTCAACGAAGTCCTCACCTCCATCGCCCCGCGCTCGGTGCTGCAGGTCAGGAACACCCTGGCCAATGACGACAGCAAGCTCAATATCGAGCTCAAGTTCAGCCATATCGATGACTTCGATCCGGTCAAGGTGGTGGAACAGGTCACGCCGCTGCGCCGCCTGTTCGAGGCCCGCCAGCGCCTGCGCGACCTGCTGACCAAGCTCGACGGCAACGATGACCTGGACAAGCTGCTGCGCGATGTGATCGCCAACACCGAAGGCCTGCAGGAGATCAAGTCGTCCGCCCGCGTGCAGGACACCCCGGCCGCCAACGAAGACGGCGCCGCCCCTGCCGAAGAGCCACAAGCCTGATCGCCCACCCATTCACGGAGGATTTGTCATGCCCAGTTCAGCCAGTGCCGAAAATACCAGCAGCGAAGGCAGTACCCAGACGTTATCCCTGTTGGACCAGATCATTGCCGACGGGCGCATGGCCCACGACGACAGCCAGCAGGAATATGCCCGCGACATGCTCGCGGAGTTCGCCACCCAGGTCCTCGATGAAGGCATGGCGATCGACAAAGACACCGTGGCGATGATCAACGACCGCATCAGCCAGATCGACAAACTGATCAGCGCCCAGCTCAACGAGATCTATCACCACCCGGACATGCAGAAGCTCGAAGCCTCCTGGCGCGGCCTGCACATGCTGGTGCAGAACACCGAGACCAGTTCGCGGCTGAAACTGCGGTTGCTCAATGTCAGCCAGAAAGAGCTGCAGAACGACCTGGAAAAAGCCGTCGAGTTCGACCAGAGCTCGCTGTTCAAGAAGATCTACGAAGACGAATACGGCACCCTCGGCGGACACCCCTACAGCCTGCTGGTGGGCGACTACACCTTCGGCCGCCACCCCCAGGACATCGGCCTGCTGGAGAAGCTGTCGAATGTCGCGGCCGCGGCCCATGCGCCGTTCATCGCCGCCGCCGGCCCGAAACTGTTCGACATGACCAGCTTCACCGAACTGGCCGTGCCCCGCGACCTGTCGAAGATCTTCGAGAGCCAGGAACTGATCAAGTGGCGCTCCTTCCGTGAAAGCGAAGACTCGCGTTATGTTTCCCTGGTGCTGCCGCACACCCTGTTGCGCCTGCCCTACGGCCCCGACACCAAGCCGGTGGAAGGCATCAACTACGTCGAAGACGTGAACGGCTCCGACCACAGCAAATACCTCTGGGGCAATGCCGCCTGGGCCCTGTCCCAGCGCATCACCGAGGCCTTTGCCAAATACGGCTGGTGCGCGGCGATCCGCGGTGCCGAAGGCGGTGGCGCGGTGGAAGGCCTGCCGGCCCATACCTTCCGCACCAGCTCCGGCGACCTGTCGCTCAAGTGCCCGACCGAAGTGGCGATCACCGACCGCCGCGAGAAGGAGCTCAACGATCTCGGCTTCATCGCCCTGTGCCACAAGAAAAACAGCGACGTGGCGGTATTCTTCGGCGGCCAGACCACCAACAAGTCCAAGCTCTACAACACCAACGAGGCCAACGCCAATGCGCGGATCTCGGCGATGTTGCCCTATGTGCTGGCGGCGTCGCGCTTCGCGCACTATCTGAAAGTGATCATGCGCGACAAGGTCGGCAGTTTCATGACCCGCGACAACGTGCAGACCTACCTCAACAACTGGATCGCCGACTACGTGCTGATCAACGACAACGCGCCCCAGGAAATCAAGGCGCAATACCCATTGCGCGAAGCCCGGGTCGACGTCACGGAAATCGCCGGCAAGCCCGGTGCCTACCGCGCCACGGTGTTCCTGCGGCCGCACTTCCAGCTGGAAGAACTGACCGCTTCGATCCGCCTGGTCGCCAGCCTGCCACCGCCGGTCGCAGCCTGAGCCTGCACCCGCCGGCCTCCCGGCCGGCGGGTTTCCCCCTACTTTCCAGTGACAACCCTTTCAGGAGTTTCAGGCGATGGATGCAATCATTCTCGACCTCGGCGGCGACATCAAAGGCGACAGCCTGCTCGAGGGCTACAAGGACAAGATCGAAATCATGTCCTACAGCCACAACGTGGCGATGCAAGTGACCAACGACGTCAGCAACTCGGAACGGACCTCGGGCAAGCCGCATATCGGCGAGTTCACCCTGACCAAGTTCGTCGACACCTCGACCCCGTCGCTCAATGAATACTGCTGCGCCGGCAAGCCGATCCCGGAGGCGAAGATCACCATCGGCCGTAACGCCGCCGAAGGCAGCGGGCAGTTGCTGCCGTTCATCATCTACACCCTGACCAACGTGGTGTTCTCCAACGTCAGCGTCAGCGGCGGCGCCGGCGGCAAACCGGTGGAAACCATCTCGCTGAACTTCACCAAGATCAAATGGGAGCTCACCGCGCAGAAAGACGACGGCACCAAGGAAGGCACGGCCGCCTCGACCTGGGACATGGCCGCCAACAAGCTGGTCAAGTAAGGGAGCCGGGCGGCCATGTCAGCGACCGGTATTCTTCCCCCGCTGTTCGAGCGCCTCGCCGGTGGCGAGGATCAAGCGCAGGCGCTGGAAGCCTTCGATCAACAGGCACTGGCCGACTCGGTGCGCAGCGAGCTGCTGCGCCTGTTCAATACACGCCGGGCGCGCGAGGCCATGACCTCGCCGCCCAGCATTCTCGATTATGGCATCGCCGACTGGACCGCACTGCAAGGCTTGCGCAGCGACGACCGACGCAAGCTGGCCCGGGAAATCCGCCAGGCCGTGGAGCACTTCGAACCCCGCCTGGCCCTGGATGAAGTCGACGTGCAAGCAGTGGAAGGCCAGCCCCAGCAGTTGAGTATCGTCCTCCATGGCGCCCTGCGCAGTGGTCAGCGACATTGGCCGGTGGCCTTTGTCATCGAGAAGACCCACCAGGGTCTCGAGGTCAGCCATGAGCGACTCGATTGATGCCGAACTGCTCGACTATTACCAACGCGAACTGACCTGGCTGCGACATGCCGGCGGCATCTTCGCCCAGCAGTACCCCAAGGTGGCACGACGCCTGGAGCTGTCGCCCGGCGAATGCCCCGACCCCCATGTCGAACGCCTGCTGGAAGGTTTCGCCTTGCTGGCCGCGCGCCTGCAACGGCGGCTGGACGATGACTACGCGGAGTTCAGCGACGCCCTGCTGGAACAACTCTATCCCCTGGCGGTGCGTCCCCTGCCCTCCTGCGCCATCGTCCAGTTCCAGCCCGACCCGAGCAAAGGCAACCTCGCCGCCGGTTATCGCCTGCCCCGGGACACGCCGCTGTTCGTCACCACCCGCAAGGGCGAAAGCATCCATTTCCGCACCAGCGCCGAGGTCAACCTGTGGCCGCTGGAGATCACCGAGGCACTGTTGCTCGACAGCGATGAGGCCCAGGCGCTGACCGGCGTGCACCAGGCTCGCTCGGCCCTGCGCCTGGGCTTTCGCTGCCAGGGCAAGACCCTCTGGTCGGAGCTGGAGGCACACCAGCTGCGCCTGCACCTGGCCGCCTCGCCGGTGGTCAACGCCAGGCTGTACGACCTGCTCGGCGCCCATACCACCCAGGTGCTCGCCGGCCCGCCCGGTAGTCCGCCGCAGTCCCTTGCTGGCCTGCCACGGATCGTCGGTTTCGCGGGCGACGAAGCCCTGTTGCCGGAAGAGGACGGCGTCCATCCGGGCCTGCGCCTGCTGGCCGAGTACTTCGCCTTTCCGGACAAGTTCAGCTTCTTCGATGTGCCCTTCGGTGGTGGCCGGGACGACAGTGAAAGCCTCTACCTGTACTTCGTGTTCGACCACACCCCCGGTAGTCGCCTGCACCTGCAGGCCAGCGATATCGTGCTGGGCTGCAGCCCGGCGCTCAATCTGTTCCCGCGCACGTCGGAACCGTTGCGCCCGGACGGCACCCGCAGCGAGTACCGGCTGATCGCCGACAGCCATCGGGAAAACAGCGTCGAGATCCACAGCATTCGCGGCCTGCGCGCCATGACCCCGCAGGGCGTGCAGAAGGTCCCGGCCTACTACGGCAGCCAGCATGCACTGGGCGAAAGCCATCTGTACTGGCATGCCCGCCGCATCATCGGACTGACGCCCAATCGCTTGGGCAGCGACCTGATGCTGAGCCTGGTGGATACCCGCTTCAAACCCCGTGAGGACGCGCCGGAATACAGCGTCACCGCCGAACTGCTGTGCACCAACCGCCACCTGGCGCAAAGCCTCGGCGCCGGCACACCGCTGGGTTTCGAGCGTCCGGGACCGGTGGCCTGGGCTCGCCTGCGCAATCCACCCAGCCCGCAGAGCCTGCCGCACCTGGGCGGCGAATCGCGCTGGAAACTGGTGTCGCAACTGACCCTCAATCACCTGTCGCTGGTGGAAGGCCCGCAAGCCCTCGATGCCCTCAAGGAGATCCTCGAACTGCATAACCTGCGCGACGAGGCCAGTGCCCGTCGGCAGATCGAAGGCTTGCTGAGCCTCGGTTGCGAGCGGGTGGTCGCCCATGTCGGCGAGGATGCCTGGCGCGGCTGGCGCAATGGCCTGGAAGTGCGGGTGCAACTGGACCCGCAACTTTTTGTCGGCCATAGCGCGGTGCTGTTTTCCGCGGTGCTGGCGCAGTTCTTCTCACTCTATGCCACCGCCAATCGCTTTGTGCGCACGGTGATGGTCCAATCCGACAAGGAGGTCAAGACATGGCAACCCCAACCCGGCCAGCCATTGTCCCTCTGAGTCGACAACTGCGCGACGACCCGCAGGCCTTCGAGCTGTTGCAGGCCCTGTTGTTGCTCGAGTGCGAACGCCCACAGGCCGTACCATTGGGCACCGGCACCGCTCCCGATGCCGAGGCCGTGCGTCTGCGTGGCCCGCTGACACCGTTGTTCCCCAGCAGTGAAGTGCAAAGCCTGAAGGAAAGCGAAGGCCGGCAGCCGGTATTGACCACACCGGTGTTCGGCCTCGGCGGCCCCGATGGGCCGCTGCCCTACGCCGACCAGGAATGGCTGCAACAACGGGCCCGGCAGAAGGACCACGCCCCCGCCGAATTCCTCGATCTGTTCCAGCATCGATTGATCAGCCTGCTGTACCGGGTGATGCGCAAGCACCGGGTCGCCGTAGGCTTTGCCCTGCCCGAGGCGACGCCGGTACACCGCCAGTTGCGGGCCCTCAGCGGCCTGCTGCCCAAGGCCCTGCATGATCGCGGAGCCCTGCCCGATGCGGCGGTACTGGCGCGCAGCGCGCTGTTTGCCGGCGGGCGACGCTCACTGGCGGGGTTCGCGGCGGTGGTGCGCCAGCATTTCAATGTACCGGTAGCGGCCGAGGCCTATATCGGCGCCTGGCGGGAAATCCCTCCGGCCAGCCGCAGCCGCATAGTGTCCGGTGGCCGCAACCTGACCCTGGGCCGCGATGCCGTCGCGGGCACGCGGGTCTGGGATGAGCACGCCGGCATCCGCCTGACCCTCGGTCCGCTGCCCAACCGCCAGGCCGTGCGTTTCCTCCCCGACGGCGAGGCGCATCCAGCCCTGGCCGCGCTCGCCGGCCTGTACTTCGGACCCGACCTGGACTGCCGCCTGACCCTGCTGATCCGCGGCGCCGGGCCGATGATCCTCGACAGCGTCGCACCGCCACAACTGAGCTGGAACGGCGGCCTGCAAGCGCAACCCACCGACCATGTGCAACGGATCGAAACCCGACTGCGCCAACTGGAGATCGCTTGAGCATGGAACTGGGCAGCCTGATCGGACGCCTCAACGCCGACAACCGTCGAGCCCTGGAAAAGGCCGCTCAGCGCTGCCTGCAACGGGGCCATCACTATGTGGAAATCGAGCACCTGCTGCTGGAGCTGCTGGAGATCGAAGGCGGTGACTTCGCCTGGCTGCTGCCGCGTTTCGGCCTGGAGCGCGATGCCCTGTCGGCGGAGATCAACAAGGCGCTGGAACTATTCAAGTCCGGCAGCACCCGCACCCCGGCGCTGTCGGCGCAGACCATCGGCCTGCTGGAGGATGCGGTGGTCCAGGCCAGCGTGCTCGGCCTCGACAGCATTCGCTCCGGACTGTTGCTGCTGGCCCTGCTCGATCGCGATGAGCGGCGCAGCCTGCTGCTCAACAGCGCCTCGTCGCTGCTGAAAATTCCCCGCGATGCCCTGCGCAGCAACCTGCTGGAATGGACCGAGAATTCCCGCGAGCATGTCGGGCCGAAACGTTCGGCTGCCTCTGCCACGGAAAAGCCAGCCAGCCGCAACAGCACGCAGGACTCGGTGCTGGACCAATATACCCAGGACCTGACCGCCGATGCCCACGCCGGGCGTATCGACCCCATCGTCGGTCGCGACGGCGAGATCCGCCAGTGCATCGATATCCTCCTGCGCCGCCGACAGAACAACCCGATCCTGGTGGGTGCGCCGGGGGTCGGCAAGACGGCGGTGGTCGAAGGCCTGGCCCTGCGCATTGCCGCCGGCGACGTACCGCCCTCGTTGCAGGAAGTCAGCCTGCGGGTACTGGACCTGGGCCTGTTGCAGGCCGGGGCCGGGGTCAAGGGCGAGTTCGAACAACGCCTCAAGGGCGTGATCGATGCGGTGCGCAGTGCCGACAAACCGATCATCCTGTTTATCGACGAAGCCCATACCCTGATCGGCGCGGGCGGCGCGGAAGGCGGCAGCGATGCGGCCAACCTGCTCAAGCCCGCGCTGGCCCGGGGCGAATTGCGCACCCTGGCCGCCACCACCTGGATGGAATACAAGAAATACTTCGAGAAAGACCCGGCCCTGGCCCGGCGTTTCCAGTTGGTACAGGTGGAAGAGCCGGACGAAACCACCGCCGTGGAAATGCTCCGGGGTGTGGCCGCCAAGCTCGAACAGCACCACGGCGTACAAGTGCTGGATGCGGCGATTCACGACGCGGTGAAGTTGTCCCACCGCTACATCTCCGGACGCCAGCTGCCGGACAAGGCCATCAGCATTCTCGACACCGCCTGTGCCCGGGTCGCCCTCGGTCAGCACGATGTACCACCACCGCTGGAAAGCCTGCGCCATCGCCAGCAGAGCCTCAAGGAAGAAGTCGACCGTCTGCGCCGCGAGCAGGCGACGGGACTCGATCATCGCGAGCGCATCACCGTGCTGGAAAGCGAATCCACCGGCAATCTGCAAGCCATCCGCGAACTGGAAACCCGTTGGGGCGAAGAACGCGAGGCAGTGCGCGAGCTGCTGGAAAAACGCCGTGAACTGCTGGCCCTGAGCGACAGCCTGGACAACGGCAAGTCCGACGAAGAAACCGATGGCCGTATCGACACCCTGGCCGCCGAACTGGTGCGCCTGGAAGCCGGGCTCGATGCCATTCGCCAGGATGATCCGTTGGTGCCGGAACAGGTCGATTCAAAAACCGTGGCGGCGGTGATTGCCGGCTGGACCGGGATTCCCGTGGGCAAGATGCTCGCCGACGAAGCCCATGCGGTACGCACCCTCGGCCAGCGCATGGGCCAGCGGGTGATGGGCCAGACCACCGCCCTGGGCACCATTGCCCAACGCCTGCAGGCTTATCGCGCCGGACTGACCGACCCGCAGAAACCGGTGGGCGTGTTCCTGCTGCTCGGCCCCACCGGCGTGGGCAAGACCGAAACCGCCTACGCCCTGGCGGACGCCTTGTATGGCGGCGAACGCAATCTGATCAGCATCAACCTTTCCGAGTACCAGGAAGCCCATACCGTCAGCCAGTTGAAAGGCGCCCCGCCCGGCTATGTCGGTTATGGCAGCGGTGGCGTACTGACCGAAGCGGTGCGGCGCAAACCCTATTCGGTGGTACTGCTGGATGAGATCGAAAAGGCCCATCCGGACGTGCTGGAAGCCTTCTACAACGTCTTCGACAAGGGCGTGATGGAAGACGGCACCGGGCTGGTGGTGGACTTCAAGAACACCGTGATGCTGGCGACCAGCAATGTCGGCGCGGAATTGATCCTGGATACACCGATTGCGCAACTGGGCACCGATGCCTTCAACGAACACCTGCGCAAGGTATTGCTGCAAGCCTTCCGCCCGGCATTCCTGGCGCGCATGACCATCGTGCCTTATCGACCGCTGGACGAAACGACGCTGGAAGGCATTGTGCTGGCGAAACTGGAGAAACTGCGCGAGCGCTACAAGGCCGCGACAGGGAAGCAATTCGAGTTTGATGCCGGGATTGTCAAGGCGGTATTGGCGAAGTGCAGTGCGGCGGGGGCCCGGGACGTTGAAAATGTATTGATGACTCAAGTGACGGGCAAACTGGCGGAATGGGTGTTGGAGTAAAAGTTTTCCCCTGTCGATCCGCTCCTTTTCATGAAAGGAACTCACATGATCGTGATGAGCTGGAACATAAAGCAATTCAACTACAACCCAAAAAAGGACCAATCCGAACAACTGGCGAGAATGGTGCAGATACAGGAGATCGTCCAGAGCAGGCAGATCGACATATTGACCATACTGGAGGTTCGTCCGTCAGTGAAAAGCCCGCAATTCGGCGAGTCCTATGACGATAGCCAGGGGGCATTGGCCGTGGCCCAGTTGTGCCAGCTTCTGGGACAGGAGTGGACCTACCATATGAGCGGCGGCAATGCCTTCAAGGAAAGCAACAAAGGTGAACTGTATGCCTTCATGTGGCGCACTGATCGTATCGAGGCCCTCAGTCTCGCCTCGCTTGTGAACGTTGACGCCCAGCAGAAAATTCTGCCGTTCAAGAACCGTGTGCCCTGCATGATGCTTTTTACGGAGAAAACCAACCCGAGCACCAGCAACATCATATTTTCCGTCGTGGTTTATCACGCGCCCAACCCCAGCGAAATGAACGACAAGGAAATCGGCTACTTGAAGTCAATCTTCGGACTATTCGCATACCCCACGGCACTGTGTGGTGACTTCAATATGAATACGGCATCCGTCTTCACCATTCTCCAGCCGGAATTCAACCTGGCAGTGACCAATGACAGTAGCTTGCGCGTAAATCTGACAGGCGTGGACAGCCCCTACGACGCCATTTTCTATCATGGAATGACCTTGCACTCCGCCGGAGGCGATAACCAGCTCGTAACAGCGGAAAACACCTTTGGTACAGCCCTCGGTTCGAAGGCGGAAATAAAATCGATCAAACACTACACATCGGATCATGCACCGGTCTGGGCACATTTTTCGCTAGGCTGATTTCATCCTTGAAAGGGAAGACCGGAAATGCAGGAACCCCAGGGATACACCGACACCAGATCACCCCGCTTCCTCGCTCCTAGCTGAGAACGCTCAATGCCGCGTAATACCGACAGCAACACCACCTTTTCCCTCACCGCCACTTCGCTGTCGGCACTCTATCCCGAGTCGCTATCCGGAGAAGAACTGCTCAATACACTGGGCTCCCAAACCCTCAATGGTCTCAACGACGGTCCGTCCCTCGATTTGAACAGCGCCATCGTCAGTCACATCACCGCCACCTTGCACAACGACGCCCTGCTCCGCCCGCTGGATGCCCTGGTTGCCGAAATCCGCCAGTTGCCCGCCGATGCCAGCGCCGAGCGCTACCAACTGGTGCTGCGTCCCTGGCTCTGGTGGCTGACCCTGGCCAGCAACAACCGCGTGTTCCAGAACCTCAGCACCTCGGATATCGTCACTACGATCTTCAAGGCCCATGCCTTCACCGATTTCAAACTCTCGCTGACCGGCAGCTACACCCCGCGCGAATACTGCATCCAGTACGGCGAGACCGATTTCGCCTTTGTCTCGCGGCTGCTGGAGGAAGAAGGCATCTTCTGGTTCTTCACCCATGAGGACGGCAAGCACACCCTAGTGCTGGCGGACAGCAACGACGCGTTCCCGCCGATCCCCAACGGGCCGAAAGTGCCGTACCTGGGCCAGGAAATCGGCGTGCGCGAACTGCACGGCATCCGCTCCGGCCAACAGTGCCTGCAGGCCGTCGCCGGGACCTACAAGACCACCGACTACGAATTCACCACCCCCACCACTTCGCTCTACGGCCAGGCCGAGGCCGTTGCCGGGCCACGCTCGGTCTATGAACATCCCGGCGGCTACACGGCCAAGGCCCGTGGCGATACCTTGACCAAGCAACGGGTGGACGCGCTGCGCAGCCAGGAAAAACGCTTTGTCGGCGAAAGCGATTGTCGCTGGCTGGTGCCGGGGCACTGGTTCACCCTGACCGGCCATGATGACGCCAGCCTGAATATCGACTGGGTGGTGACGTCGGTCACTCACGAAGTCGATCACGAAAACTACCGCAATCGCTTCGAGGCGATTCCCAAGGCGACTGCCTTTCGCCCAACGCGTAGCACGCCGAAACCGCGCATGCACACGCAGACCGCCCTGGTGGTGGGCAAGTCCGGCGAGGAAATCTGGACCGATGAATACGGCCGGATCAAGCTGCAATTTCCCTGGGACCGCGACGGCAAGAACGACGAGACCAGCTCCTGCTGGGTGCGCGTGGTCCTGCCCTGGAGCGGCAAGGGCTTCGGCATGCAGTTCGTGCCACGGATCGGCCAGGAAGTGATCGTCACCTTTATCGACGGTGACCCGGACCGGCCGCTGGTCACCGGCTGCGTCTACAACGGCGACAATGCCCTGCCCTATGCGCTGCCGGCCAACCAGACCCAGTCCGGGATCAAGACCAACTCGTCCAAGGGCGGTGGTGGCTTCAACGAACTGCGCTTCGAGGACAAGAAGGATGCCGAGGAAGTTTTCTTGCAGGCGCAGAAGGACTTCAAGATCAATGTGCTCAACGACACCACCGCCACCGTCGGCCACGATGAAACCCTCACCGTACAGAACGCCCGTACGCGCACGGTGAAGGAAGGCGACGAAACCGTGACCCTGGAAAAGGGCAAGCGCAGCGTCACCCTCCAGACCGGCAGCGATACCCTCGATGTCAAGGACAGTCGCACGGTGAAAGTCGGCGCCGACCAGACCCACAGCACCGGCGGCAATTACGAGCACAAGGTCACCGGCAACTACAACCTGACGGTCGACGGCAACCTGACGATCAAGGTGAGCGGCACCCTGACCCTGCAGAGCGGCGGCAGTTTCACCATCAAGAGCGACGCCGACCTGGCGGCCCAGGCCGCGACCTCCATCAGCCAGAAGGCCGGCACCTCCCTGAGCAACCAGGCCGGTACGTCGCTGGAGAACAAGGCCGGCACCACCCTGACCAACGACGCGGGCGTCAGCCTGATGAACAAGGGCGGCGCCGAGCAGACCGTGGACGGCGGCGGCATGCTGACCATCAAGGGCGGCCTGGTGAAGGTCAATTGAGGAGCGCACATGAGTGAGTCGACCAAGCTGGACCTGGTACGCGGCGATAGCCATCTCAGTGGCCGCCTGCTGGATGACCGGTTGGAGGGGCCACTGAAGATCGAGGAAGCCGGGCGCCCCCAGGCCAACCTGAACTACAGCCAGGGCGAGTTGCAGGGGCTGTCGACGCTCTATCACCCTAACGGCAAGGTCTCGGCGCAGGTGCCTTATGTGGCCGGGAAGACCCACGGCATCGCCAGCTTCTTCAGCCCGGAAGGCGCCTTGCAGCGCAAGGCCGGCTATCGTCACGGCCTGCTGCATGGCGAGGCGACCAATTACTTTGCCGATGGCAGCGTGGCGGAAGTCGAGCGCAATCGTGATGGCGTGCGCGATGGCCTGTACCAGCGTTTTCACCCGAACGGCCAACTCGCCCTGAGCAGCCGTTATCGCCACGGCCAGTTGCTCGATGCCGGACAGCCCTATGCCGAGGACGGCCGCCCACTGGATGCCGAGGGCAAGCCGATCTCGCGCTGGCGCTGGTGGTGGTTGCGCCGTGAAGGTGCGGAGCAAGCCTGAGGATCAGGGAATCAGCATCTGCACCTGCCCCGGCACGACGATCTTGATCACCCCGCCCCATGTGCACATCACGCAACTGTTGGCATCCAGCGCCGGCATGCTGCCCAGCAGCAGGGTCGGCGGCCCGCCGGGAATCCAGGGCGCGGCGGTGGCCGGAATGCATGGCATGGGCGTCAGCACGCCGAGAGCCGCAGCGGTCGCGGCGGCCACCATCGGATTGGCGATGCTCTGGCACATGGCGAAGGTGCCGATATTCACCAGCGGGATGTAGTCCATGATATTTGCCGCGGGCATGCTGCTGGTCAGCGCCCGGTTGATCGGCAGAACGTTGAGCGTGCCCGGCGCGGCACCGAAGCTGCATTGCAGGGTGGCGCCGCTGCATACCTGGGGACTGCCCATGGGGATCTCCTTTTCCTGTTGGCCGCGGGACACTGGCAGCGTAGACCAGAACCCGTAGTTCGTGATCTGCGACGCGGAGCGTCACGGGCTGCATTCCCACGCGGAGCGTGGGAACGATCGGTGCGATAAGGATTACACTATTGTCCCCTCGCGCCCCGGACGTCCCATGGATATCGACCTCGCCCGCACCTTTCTCGAAATCGCCCGCTACGGCAGCCTGGTGGCCGCCGCCGAGAAACTGCATGTGACCCAGACCGCGATCACCGCCCGGGTGCAGAAGCTCGAAAGCCAGCTCGATGCCACGCTCTTTGTGCGTAATCGTGCCGGTGCCAGGCTGACGGCGGATGGCGAGGCCTTCGTGGTCTATGCCAACCAGTTGGTGCAGACCTGGGAAGCCGCCCGCCGCGACCTGCCGCTGCCGGACGGTTTCAACAACGTGCTGCATATCGGCGGCGAAGTCAGCCTGTGCAATCCGCTGATCCTCAGTTGGGCCAAGGCGTTGCGCGAGCAGATCCCGACCCATGCGCTACGTACCGAAATCCGCGACGGCGAGCAGTTGCTGCGCCAGCTCGAACTGGGGGTGCTGGATGCCGCGCTGGTCTATCAGCCGGCGTACTGGCCGGGGTTGCAGGTGGAGCAGTTGCTGGAGGAAAAACTGATCCTCGTGCGCCTGGCGGAAAAGCCCGAGCCCTATGTGTATATCGACTGGGGCGAAGGCTTCCGCCGCCAGCACGACGCCGCCTTGCCGGACAAGGCGCGGGCCGCCGTCAGCTTCAACCTCGGGCCGGTGGCCTTGCAGTTCATCCTCGGTAATGGCGGCTCCGGCTACTTTCGTACCCGGGTGGTCCAGAGCTATCTGGACAGCGGCGTCCTGGAGCGGGTACCCAAGGCGCCGGAGTTCAGTTACCCGACCTATCTGGTGTACGCCCGCGAGCGGGACTCGGCGACCCTGCAGAAGGCCTTCGAGTTGCTGCGCGAGATCGTCAAGGCCGACAGCGACTGGTCGCAACGCTGGGACCCGATGCTCTGAGCCTCAGGCCGGACTGGTTTCCCCACGGCGCTCATGCTCGGCGAGCACACTCTTGATGATGTCCATCACTTCCACGTTCGAGCGCTCCATCACCTCCAGTTGCACCAGGGTCTCGTCGAGCCGTCCCTGGCCGTGAGCGGCCAGGGCCTCGGCACCGGCCGAATGCACCAGGCCATGGGGACGTTCGATGCGGTTGAAGGCCTTGTAGCTTTTCAGTTGCTGATTGCCTTCGCCGTAGTACCAGCGACCGAACGGGCAGTCATGATCACTGATCAACGGCGCCTCGCAGGCCTCACCCAGTATGCCCTCGTAGACCGAGACCTTCAGCGACAGCTCGGCCAGGTTGGCCTGTTCGATCCCGGCCCGGAAGCACGACTGGCTCATCTCCTGCTGCATGCGCTGGGCCAGGGTGTAGACCTCGAACATCGCCCCGCCGGCTTCGTTGGTGAGGCCATGGAAGACGCTGGCGGTACTGGCCTGTTGCTGGATGCTGCTCTGGGCCACGCCGATCATCGCCTTGATATCGGCGGTTTCGCGGATGATGTCCTGAGTGGCACTGGCGGTCTTTTCCGCCAGGTCGCGGATCTCGCTGGCGACCACGGCGAAACCACGGCCCGACTCACCGGCTCGGGCCGCCTCGATGGCCGCGTTGAGCGCCAGCAGGTTGGTCATGTTGGCGATGGAACTGATCAGGCCGACAATCCGGTCGATCTCGCTGGCGCGGATCACCAACCGCGAGATCTGCTCATTGAGGTCTGCCAGACCGTCCTGCATGACATGGGTCTGCTCTTGCAGGACGCCAAATTTCTGCTTGTTCTGGATCGCCGCCACGGCCACGCTCTTGGCCCTGTGGTTATTGTCCACCAGGCGCAGGTTGAGGTAATCGAAGGACTCGCCGACATGGGAAATGGAGCGACCGAATTGCAGCAGGTTGCCCGCCAGCCCCTGGTAGAACGCCAGCTCGGCCCTGGGCGCCACTTGCCGTTCGCGGGACTCGCGACCGGACTCCAGTTCGGCGATGCGTTGCCGGGCCTGGTCCAGTTCGCCATTGAGGCGGGCATTGTCCTGCAGCAGGGCGCGATGGTGGCTGGCACGTACAAATATCATGGGGAGGTCCGTAGCTGAGGCTGATGCAGCTTGCCACTCATGATTCGTGCCAGTTGCCGGGGCCTTTAAAATCAAGGCCTGTGAGAGGCCTGGAGTCGTTATGACTCGATGAAAAATGCGGTCATATCGACCATGGGAGTCAGTATGACTACCACGGGCTTGTGGCGTTCTCGAGGTCCTCTTCGCGGGCAAGCCCGCTCCCACGAGTTCCGAGCCGTACGCGGTCCCTCGTTTCAACTCGATCACCGTGGGAGCGGGCTTGCCCGCGAAGGGGCCGGCAGCCTTTAACCCCCATCGGAAACAATCACGTCAACAAAAGTCGCTTCCCATCAAGCCCTGATCCCCACCCGCCCTAGACTCTGCAACATCCGCCGCTTGCCCAGGAGCCCGCCATGCCTTCGCCCCTCGATCACCCGTCGCTGCGCAGCCAACTGGCCTGCGCCTTTCGCTGGGCCGCACGCCTGGGCCTGCACGAGTCCATCGCCAATCACTTCAGCGTGGCCGTCTCCGACGATGGCCGGGACTTCCTGATCAATCCCTATGGCCGGCATTTTTCACGAATCCGTGCCAGTGACCTGCTGCTGGTCAAGGCCGATGAGCCCACCACCCTCGACCGCCCGGATGCCCCGGACATCACCGCCGCGGCCCTGCACGGTGCGCTGCATCGCAACCAGCCCCAGGCGCGCTGCATCCTGCATGTCCACTCGAAATACGCCACGGCCCTGGCCTGCCTGGCGGACTCGCGACTGCCGCCTATCGAGCAGAACTCCATGCGATTTTTCGAGCGGGTGGTGATCGATGAAGGTTTCGATGGCATGGGCCTGGGCGACGAGGCCGAGCGGGTCGGTCGCCTGCTGGGGGACAAGCCGATCCTGCTGATGGGCAATCATGGCCTGCTGGTCGCGGCGCCCAGCGTGGCCCAGGCCTTCGATGACCTGTACTACTTCGAACGGGCCTGTGAGGTGTATATCACGGCCCTGTCGACGGGGCGGCCGCTGCGGATCGCCAGTGACGAGGTGGCACGCAAGACCGCGCGGCAATGGCTCGACTATCCGGGATTCGCCGAGAAGCACTTTGCCGCACTGCTGGGGATCATGCAGGAGGAGGAACCGGAATTTGCCCTGTAGGAGCCGGCTTGCCGGCGATGAGCGGTAGGAGCGGAGCTTGCTTGCAAAGCTTTTAGCGATCTCAAGGACGCCATCGCCGGCAAGCCGGCTCCTACACGGACATTGTGGACAACCTGTCACTCTTCGATTGGCGAGGAACGCGGCTCCCGGCTCAGCGGCTGGCGCATCACCGGCGCACTGAACACCTGGCTGCGATCCTCGCTGGGCGGACAGCCGAAACGTGCCCGATAGGTACGGGAAAAATGTTCCAGGGAGCCGAACCCCGAACAGGCCGCGACCTGGGCCACGCTCATCTGCGTCTGTTGCAACAGGCTGTGGGCCCGTGCCAGGCGCAGGGTCATGTAGTACTTGAGCGGCGACAGGCCGGTGTGCTGCTTGAACTGACGCTCCAGCTGGCGCTGCGACAGCCCCACCTGGCGGGCGATGGCTTCGCAGTCCAGCGGCTCCTCCAGGGCCTGCTCCATCAGCATCACCGCACGCCGCATCTTCGCCCCTTGCAGCCGGGTGCTGGCCAGGCCATCGTCGAGCTGGTTGTCCATGGGCTGGCGTAACCGGCCCATCAGCAGGTGCATGGCGATCTCCCGCGCCAGGTCGCTGTCGACGCTCTGTCCCAGCCAGCCGATCATCATGTCCAGGGTCGAGGTGGCACCGGCACAGGTCAAGCGCTGGCGCTCCAGGGTATAGAGCTGGGGCCGGGCCTTGACCCGCGGGTAGCTTTCCTGGAAGCCCTGCAGGTTGTCCCAGTGCACCGCCGCTTCGTGGCCGTCGAGTACCCCCGCGGCGGCCAGCAGCTCGGTGCCGGTTTCCACGCCCATCAACACCGCGCCGAACAGCGCCTGCTTGCGCAGCCAGCTTTTCAGCGACGGGTTGCGGCTGTGTTTATGCACATCGAAACTGGCGATCACCAGACAGACATCGAAACCCTGCTCCGCCTCGGGACAGCCGCTGACCGCCGTGCTCAGGCCATTGCTGGCCGGCACCGGCTGACCATCGAGGGACAGCAGCGTCCACTGGAACAGCGTGCGCTGGCTCAACCAGTTGGCAATCGCCAGGGGCTCGATAACGGCCGCCAGTCCCAGTTGGGAAAAGGCCGGCAGCAGCAGCACGGCGATATGCCGTGGCGGCGCCTCGACCGCCGGCCGGGGCTGGTCGTCAGCCGCGTCGCGTGACGTGTGGTTCATCAGTGAACTCCTTCCACCCAACCGGCTGGCTCAACGCTGTTGGCTCTGCCAGTGCGGATGCACCCATACCGGCACCGACATCGCCGGCAACGGCTGTTGTCCGCGAATCATATCGCTGGCCTTCTCGGCAATCATCACCGTCGGCGCATTGGTATTGCCGCTGACGATCGTCGGCATGATCGAGGCGTCCACCACCCGCAGCCCTTCCACGCCATGGACACGCAACTGCGGATCGACCACCGCCTCAGGGTCGCCGGCAGGACCCATCTTGCAGGTACCGCTGGCATGGTAACCGGTTTCCGTGACCCGTCGGGCCCAGGCGTCGAGCGCTTCATCGCTCTGGACGTCCGGCCCGGGCACCAGCTCCTCGCCGACAAACGCCGCCATCGCCGGTTGCCCGAGGATTTCCCGCACCAGTCGCGCACCGGCACGCATGTCGGCACGGTCCTGCCCGGTGCTCAGGTAGTTGAAAACAATTTTCGGCGGCTGGCGCGGATCACGGCTCTTGAGGGTGACACTGCCCAGGCTGCTGGGGCGCATCAGATCGATATGCACCTGGAAGGCATGAGCGGGCACCAGGTCCACCGTGCCCGGCTGCACTGCCAGCGGCATGAAGGTCAGTTGCAGGTCGGGGTGCTCGACTCCGGCCCGCGAACGGATAAAGGCTCCGGCCTCGAAGTGGTTGCTGGCGGCGAGGCCGTCATGGCGGATGAACCAGCGTGCACCGATCCACCACTTGCCCGGTGCGGTGGTCCACGGATACAGCGATACGGGCTTCTTGCACAGGTACTGCACCACTGCATCCGGATGATCGTTGAGACGTTTGCCCACGCCGGGCAGGTCGTACTGGACCGTCAGGCCCAGGTCACGCAACTCCGCGGCCGGTCCGATGCCCGACAACAGCAGCAACTGCGGCGAACTGATCGCCCCGGCGGTCAACAGTACCTCACGCCGGGCCCGGGCCTGCCAGACATGGCCGTTCTGCTCATACTCGATGCCACTGGCCCGCTGGCCCTTGAACAGGATGCGCAACGCCAGGGCTCCGGTCGCCACCTGCACATTGCCGCGTTGCAGGGCTTCGCGCAGATAACCGCGGGCGGTGCTCCAGCGCTTGCCGTGGCGAGTCGTGCGGTCCACCGGACCGAAACCTTCCTGGCGATAGCCGTTCAGGTCGTTGCTCGGCGCATAACCGGCCTGCTCTCCGGCTTCGACAAACGCGGCACACAGAGGTGTACTGATATCCCCCGGCGTGACATGCAGATGACCTTGCGCGCCGCGATAACTGTCCGGTCCGTCGGCATGGTTCTGCGCGCGGATAAAATACGGCAGGACTTCCTGGTAACTCCAGCCGCCGCAACCTTGCTCCGCCCAGTTGTCGTAATCCCGGGCATGCCCGCGGATATACACCATGCCGTTGATCGACGAGGACCCGCCGAGGGTTCGCCCACGGGGCGTACCGATCCGGCGGCCGTCGAGCCACGGCTCGGGTTCAGAACTGAAGCCCCAGTTGTAGCGCGTACCGCCGACAACCACGCCCACGGCGGATGGCATGTCGATGGTCCAGCTGTTGTCAGCCGGCCCCGCTTCCAGCAGCAGTATCCTTGCCGCCGGGTCTTCCCCCAGGCGATTGGCCAGGACACAGCCAGCGGAACCGGCACCGACAATCAGGTAATCGAATTCGTGCTCGGACATGACCGGGCGTGCTCCATCAGAAGGTCTGGGGCGACCAGCGACGCTGATCGCGACAAGCGGATTCAGCGGTCGGCAGTACCGTGGATACCCTGGAACACCAGGCGGTGGAAGTGATGCACCAGGTGCTCGCTTTCATTGCTGCGCTGCGCATCGATCATGTAGCGGCCCTGGTCATAGCCCAGCGAACGCAGGCCCTTCTGCACCGAGATATTCAGCGCGATATCTTCCGGTCCCAGGTCCTCGTTCATCCACTTCATGCAAGCGCTGCTGACCTCGGCGGTACGGGCATTGGAGGAGTAGTAGCCGAAGCGCAGCAGCGAGCGCTCGGCATCCAGCGGGATCATCATGAAGGAGCCGAGGAACTCGGAAAACGGAAAGGTATAGAAGGTGTTGTTCGGCCACATGCCGATATTGAAGAAGCATTCCTCGGGGTTCAGGTCGCTGCGCAGCTTCACCCCATAGGCTTCGGTCGCCGAGAGGTTGGCCGGGGCCGCGTAGGTCCACCAGTTATCCCGCTTGGTCAGCTCGTAGCCCTTGAAGTCGATCAGTTTTGCCAGGTCGATATGACAGGGGCCGGAGAGCTTGAAGTGATAGCCCTCGATGGAGTTGTCCATGATCACCTTCCAGTTGGCCGGTACGATCACGTCCTGTTCGTCGATCAGTTGCATCTGCTCCAGATCAGGGAAGACCCGGCGCATTTCTTCGTCGGCACCGGGGAACAGTTCGCGCAGGGACGGCGCCTGGGGATCGAGGTTGAAGTAGATGAAGCCACCCATTTCCTCGGTCCGCACCTGGGGAATATTGAACTGCTGCAACTCGAAGTTCTTCATCCGCTCGCAACGCGGTGCACCGCGCAGGCTGCCATCCATTTCATAACACCAGGAGTGATAGGCGCAGCGCACCACCCCGCCAGTGGTGCCGCGCCGCTCCTCCAGCAGGCGGTTGCCGCGATGCTGGCAGACGTTATGGAAGGCGTGGACCCGCCCTTCACGGTTGCAGGCCACCACGATGCTCTGGTCGAACAAGTCGCAGACCACGTACTGCCCGGGCTGGGCGAACTCGCTCTTGTGCCCGGCGACGTGCCAGGCGTGCATGAAAATATTGTCGCGCTCGGCCTGGAACAGTCCTTCATCGAAGAAATAACGCGACGGCAGGGTGAAGGCTTCTTCGGGATTCTGCTGATCCCAACCTTCGACCACGGATTGTTGTTTCTGGATATGAATAGGTTGCATGGACGTGCTCCTCGACCAGGATTGAGCGCTCGGTTCGACTGCCGGCGTTGGAACCTAATCTAGAGCGCCATCCCTGGCCGGGATTGATGGAAAACGACCCGTTGGGCAGGAAAAACATCAATCGCCCTTGACCACAATCCTCTGGCAGGTGCCGCTGCATAAAGCCGCAAAGCTGCAGGAAAAGTCCTGCAAATGAGCTGTCAGGCCTCGGCTAGGGTGAAGAGCAGACATATTTTTCCCCTTTATCTCCATACGTAAGTAGCGTACAAATAATGAATGCTTTGTTTATCGAACTGCCGCCCTTCGAACGCCATCGCAGAGACTACCTGGGCGACGGGGCGTTCCGCTGTCTCCAGCTCGCCTTGTTGCGCAACCCCGAAGCGGGCGAGGTAATCCAGGGCACTGGCGGGCTGCGCAAGGTTCGTTGCGTTGACCTGCAACGACACAAAGGCAAGCGAGGTGGTATCCGGGTGATCTACTACAGGTGGCCGCAAGGTTCCCAGTTCTGGCTGTTCACCCTGTACGACAAAGACGAGCAGGACGATTTGAGTACTCAGCAGAAGAACACCCTGAAACAACTGCTGAACAGAGAGATAGAGGCGAGAAACCATCATGAAACGTGACATTTTTGCAGAACTGGTCGAGGGCTTCGATGCCCTGGCCGATCAGCGCCAGGGCAAAGTCACCCTGCGCACCCACAAGGTCCAACTGAGCAAGCTGCAACCAATCAGCGCCGATGAGCTGGTAGCAATCCGCACCCAACTGAAGCTGTCACGGGCGGTGTTCGCCATGTACCTACGCACCAATACCAGGACCCTGGAAAACTGGGAGCAGGGTCGCGCCCGGCCCAACGCCCAGGCCACCACACTGATCCGGTTGGTCGAGAAATACCCCGAAACCGTCGAGCACCTCGCCTCCCTGGGCTGAGGCGACGTGAGCGTTTCCAGTCGGGAATCACTTTCCCGCTACCCTTTTGCACATAACTGCTGTTCCCCTCGGGGCCTTAATCGCCATCCGCGGGCTTCGTATAGTGAGCGCTCAGTGCCCCATAACCAGAACGTCGAGAGGCCCGAGCATGAACCGTCCACAGCCGATGATCACCCGCACCGAACTGTCCGCCTGCGAGCAGGACGCCGAGTACTTCGAATACAGCAAGGCCGCCAACCCGATCAGCGCCGGGCTGATTCCGCGCATCCCCTACCAGAACTTTCCCGCCTCGCTCTACGACAGCGGCCCATCGCGGCTCGTGCCCCTGGACCTTAGCGAAGCCCTGGGTTGCGAAGGCCCGGCCACCGGCCCCGGGCTATGCGCGAACTTTATCCGGCTGAATGCCGGTGACGCGCTGACACTGCAGCCCAACGCCACCTCCCAGGTGCTCTATGTGATCGAGGGGCATGGCAGCCTGGCCCAGGGCGAGAGCCGGTTCGACTGGTACAAGGGCTGCTTTGTCGCCCTGCCCGGCCGCCAGGCGGTGGAGCTGGCCGCCAGCGCGGACAGCCGCTGCTACTACGTACATGACGAACCGCTGCTGCGTTACCTCGGCGTCAGCAGCCGGCAGGACCGCTTCAGCGCCACCCTGTACCCGGCACAGATCGCCAATGCCAAGCTGCGCGAAGCCGCCGACGACCCGCGCGCCCAGGACCGCAGTCGAATCAGCATCCTGCTGGGCAACCGGCACTTTCCCCAGACCCGCACCGTCACCCATGTGCTCTGGGCGATGTACGGCATCCTGCCGCCGGGCTCGGTGCAGAAGCCCCATCGCCACCAGTCGATCGCCCTCGACTTCATCATCGACTGCCCGCCCGGTTGCTACAGCCTGGTGGGCACCGACGTCGACGAACAGGGACAGATCCGCAACCCGACCCGGGTCGATTGGGCTCCCGGGCTGGCGTTCGTCACGCCACCGGGTTACTGGCATGCCCACTACAACGAGTCGGATCGCGAAGCCTTCCTGATTCCGATCCAGGACGCCGGCCTGCAGACCTACCTGCGTTCCCTGGATATCCGTTTCAGTTGAGTCGTCTCAACGCTGCCAGTAAGGCGGAGTGCCGATACGTTCGAGCATGAAGTCGATGAAACTGCGCACCTTCGACGAGACGGTGCGCTTGGGCGGATAGACAAACCACAGTGACGAGGCGATCTGCGTGGCCTGGGCCTGCCAGTCGGGCAGCCAGTGCACCAGTTCGCCTTGCCTGAGCAAATCATTCACCAGCCAGTCCGGCAACAAGGCCATGCCCAGGCCCTGGCGCACCGCCTGCAACTGCGCATCCAGATCATTGATGCGCAGATGGCCGTTGATTGCCACGCGCTCGGCCTGGGCTCCCGGCGCCTGCAACGGTACGAAAAATACCTCGTCAGGCAGATTGCCGTTCAATAACGCGCCACACTCCGCCAGTTCCCGTGGCGATCGGGGTGGCGGATGTTGCCGGGCATAGCCGGGGCTGACGCACAGCAGCGTGTGTTCAGCCGCCAGCTTGCGTGCCTTGAGCGACGAGTCCGGCAACACACCGACCCGCAACGCCAGGTCGACACCGGCACTGATCAGGTTGACGTGACTGTCTTCCAGGGTCAGTTCCAGGCGAATTTCCGCAAAGCGCCGGGCAAAGTCGCCGAGCAGCGGCAACACATGGTGACGGGCGAAGGCCGGTGGCAGGTTGAGCTTGAGCAGGCCCCGCGGTTGCTGATTGAGCGCCGAGGTCGCGGCCCGGGCCTGATCCAGTTCGGCCAGTACCCGCAATGCGTGGTGCAGGAAGGTCTCACCGCCCTCGGTCAGGCGCAGGGTGCGCGTCGAACGATTGAACAGGGCGATTCCCAGGTCCTGTTCCAGGTCCTTGATGTAACGCGATACGGTCGAAGCCTTGATCGAGAGCTTCTCGGCCGCCCGGGAAAAATTGTTGGCCTGGGCGGCTTCGACAAAGGCCGTCAACGCGGCGAAATAGTCCATGGGGATATCCACTCGTGGGCGGCTCGGTGTTTGAGCCGCGGGAACTACCGAGTAGATACCGCTATCTGGCGCCTTTGGGCAAGCCCGTCCGCGAAATCGAAGCGATCCGCCAGAAACGGCGTGATATCCAGCGGCAACGGTTGCTGGTGGACCAGGCGTTCGAGCATGACCCCGGTGATCGCCGACGTGAGGATGCCGGTACGGAAATGCCCGCAGGCATTCAGCGCCATCAGCGTCCGCGCGCCTTCGCCACCAACGATCCGGGTGTTGCACCGTACATCGACACGATCGGCGCAGGTGGCGAATTCGCCGTGGAGTTTTTCCAGGGTCGCGCTGTAGCGAGCGCCCAGATAGCCGAGGTCGACCCCACTGCGCAGCGGCCCGCGATAGACCACGCCGCCAAGCCGCGAGGCCTCTTCGAACAGCACGCTGGAAACCCCGTGGCGGGCCAGCTCAACGGCCGCGGCCATGCCTGCCGGGCCACCGCCGACGATCACTGGAGGCAGGCTCATAGCACCTCCAGCACGGCAAACCGGCTGACGCCGGTCTCGATGCGCATGCCCGGTCGGACCAGGGTCTGGCAGGCCCGACGCTTGAGCCGGCCGTCGATCGACACCAGGCAACTCTGGCACACGCCCATGCCGCAAAAAGCGCCCGCCAGCTGTCCGTGATCGTTGCGCGAAACCTGTCGCAGGCCGACCGACTGGAGCACCGAGAGCACTGTCTCGCCCTCGGCCGCCGCGACGCTCCGGCCATTCAGATGGAGAGTCATATCCGCCCGTACCAGGGGCTGGATATCGTATTTTCGATCCAGGTCGTGCATGGTCCGTATCATCCGTGATTGACATAATCGACCATCACGATAAGGAGTCTGTCCGAGCAAAACCTTGATCCAGGCCAGTAAAGCCATGAAAAGCCGGACCGTGTATCAGCTCGCCACCGACAGGCCGTGTCCATGGGCATCGGCTAACGGTTTGAGCGGATTGGGACTAGTCTTCAGGCGCGCCTGACCCACTCGCGCCTGCCGACCGATGGAGCACGCCATGCTGGTGATAAGAAACGCTCAATGGACCGCTATCGAATCGTCGCTCCATCGCGCCTTCGAGACCCGGGCAATCGCGGAGTTACGCGCGTCCCGTGCACGCGAACTGCAAGAGCTCGACGACGATGCCTTGCACACACACGTGCGCAACGGGATCCGTGTTGCATTGGAGCATGGTATTTCGGATGAAGCGTTCGTCCTGATCCTTCTCGAACTGATGGTCGATTTTGGCTGGGACTTTCAGAGCTCCACGCAAACCCTATGGGCAATGGACATTCTTTCGCAGGGCGAACTCACGGAAGACGAAAAAATCGCCGAGCTGCTGCACCACCGGCTATCCCTCATGCTGGAGAAGCAGCATGCGCTCGGTTGACCCCAACAATATCAATAAGACGGCCTTCGACAGGGCATCGCACACCGTCTTCATCAAGACTCGCGGACGAACGCATACTCCCGACACAGAGGAGTTGCGTGAACTCTGGTTTGATCGTTATGAGGAAGAAGGCGGAAAAGTCATTATCGTCAAGAAACAGGAGAAGCCCCTGCCCCCCATGATGGTGTCATGCGAGGCCAGCAAGCCACCACCAAAGCCCAAGGTCATCCCTCCCCTCACAATCAAGATCATTGAACTGACGTTCCTCTCGGACCATAGGTTACTCAAGGACAATACGACTGACTGGAAAAACACCGGTGCCTTATATACCAAGCCGGATTGGACTCCGGGCAAATCCAATGTCATCAGCCACAGCATCAACACGAAACTCCGCGTCCGGATTGTGATAGAGGCAGAGGGCGAGGCGCCGGATAACGGTAGCATCGAAGGGACTATCGGATCCTTTCGATTTTCCTCCGCCCCCGCCACCCTCAACATCGGCAAGAACACGCTGGACCTGACCTCGGACTCCGAACCGGCGGAAATCGGTGTCGGAATGTTCAAGGTTGCCTGGACGGCCACTACTAGCCGTGGAGCGAAGATGTCGATAGGCAACACAAAAAATCACATTCTTCTGACCTTTTCGACCCCACGTTTACGCCCATCCGAGCCGGATGATGGGGTTACGTCCTACCGCATGAAAAACTCGATCGATGCGATCAAGAAGATCGGACTGAGCGAGCCCCACAAGATTGTCGAGACACTGATGGGCTATTTCCCGACCTATACACTTGAAAAGAACGCGCATGTTCCGGACGAGCTCGGCCATCCGTATTACACACATCCGGAAATCGGCGCCTGGGCACTTGGCAACTATAAAAAATACACGGCCGAATGCCAGGCCATCTGCCGGTTCGTGCGTGGCATCCTCGAGCAGGTCGGATGTCCCGGTACGGTCGAACCTATCGTGGTGTGGGCCGATCCGCTGGACAAGACGGTGAAAGAAGCAGAGTACGGCACCTCGAGAAGCGGCCTGCGCTTCGTGACCAAGACGGTTCAGATCGAAACGGAAGTGGACGAGGAGTACGAGGTTCCACCCACCGGACTGTTTGGTTCGGTCTTCGGTAGTCCGACCAAAAAAATCAGGAAGAAAAAAATAAAGGTGCCGGAAACCTGGAGCGCATTTCTGACCACCAGCGCTGCGACGGTCGGGGAGGATGCAACTGACAGCGGCCTGAACCTGTACGAAGCCTGCCTGAAATTCACCCACGAAGGGGTCGTCAGATACTACGGGGGTGGAGCGGGAGTATTCAAGACGAAAGAGAAGGTCGTGGCAGCCTTCCATTCGCTGATCTGGGTTCACAGGAAAGCACAGGATCCGGACGACAGACTCAGCCCGATGATCCCGATCTGCAAGGAGATATGCCATAGCTGGCGCTAACAGGGCGTGGTCGCGAGCGGACGCAGAGCGTCCAGAGAGGCGTTCCCACGCAGAGCGTGGGAACGATCTCATAGCCTAGCGCCGGCGCTTCATCAGCCAATAGGCCGCCGGCAACACCAGCATCGACAACAAGGGGGCGGTGATCATCCCGCCGACCATCGGCGCGGCAATCCGCTTCATCACTTCGGAGCCGGTGCCGCTGCCCCAGAGAATCGGCAGCAGGCCGGCGATGATCACCGCCACGGTCATCACCTTGGGCCGCACCCGCAGCACCGCCCCCTCGCGAATCGATTCGAGCAGGCCGGCGTCGTCATCCCGCCCTTCCTCCAAGCGCGTGGCCCAGGCGTTCTTCAGGTACAGCAACATGATCACCCCGAACTCCGCCGACACCCCGGCCAGGGCAATAAAGCCCACGCCGGTGGCCACCGACTGGTTGAACCCCAGCAGATAGAGCAACCACACCCCGCCCGACAGGGCGAACGGCAACGTCACCATGATCAGCCCCGCCTCGCTGAAACGTCCGAAGGTCAGGTACAGCAGCACGAAGATGATCAGCAAGGTCGCCGGCACCACCCACATCAACCGCGCATTGGCCCGCTCCAGGAACTCGTACTGACCGGAATAGGACACCGTCATCCCCGGCTTGAGCTGCACCTGCTGCGCCACTTGCTGTTGCAGGTCACGGGCGGTGGAGGCCAGGTCGCGACCACGGACATCGACATAGACCCAGCCGGACAAACGTCCGTTCTCGCTGCGCAGCATCGGCGGCCCGGCGCTCACGCCGATGTCGGCCACCGCTCCGAGGGTGATCTGCTGGCCGCTGGCGGTCAGTATCGGCAGTTGCTTGAGGGCCTGGGGACTGTCGCGCCATTCCCGTGGGTAACGCAGGCTGATGGGGTAACGCGCCACGCCTTCGACCGTCTCGCCGACCGTGCTGCCACCCACCGCGCCGGAGACCACCGCCTGCACATCGGCGATGCTCAAGCCGTAGCGCGCCGCCGCCAGGCGATTGATCTGGATATCGAGATAGCTGCCGCCGGTCAGGCGTTCGGCCAGGGCCGAGGTCACGCCAGGCACCTGCTTGGCGACACCCTCGATCTGGTGAGCGATCTCGTCGATATCGGCCAGGGAGATACCGGCCACCTTGACCCCGATCGGGCTCTTGATTCCGGTAGCGAGCATGTCGATACGGTTGCGAATCGGCGGCACCCAGAGGTTTGACAATCCCGGGACCTTGACCGCCTGATCCAGGGCCTCGATCAGTTTTTCCGGGGTCATGCCCGGTCGCCACTGGTCACGGGGCTTGAACTTGATGGTGGTCTCGAACATCTCCACCGGTGCCGGATCGGTGGCGGTTTCCGCTCGCCCGGACTTGCCGAACACATGTTCGACTTCCGGCACGCTGCGAATCATCCGGTTGGTCTGCTGCAACAGCTGCGCAGCCTTGCTGATCGGCAATCCGGGCAACGCCGACGGCATGTAGAGCAGGTCGCCTTCGTCCAGCGCCGGAATGAATTCGCCGCCCAGCTGGCTCAACGGCCAGAAGCTGGAGAGGAAGATCACGGTCGCCAGCGCCAGTGTCAGTTTCGGCCATTTCAGCACCGCCTCCAGCACCGGCCGATAAGCCGCGATCAGCCAGCGATTGAGCGGGTTCTGCTGCTCGGTGGGAATATGCCCGCGAATCCAGTAGCCCATCAGTACCGGCACCAGCGTCACCGACAAGCCCGCAGCCGCGGCCATCGAATAGGACTTGGTAAACGCCAGCGGGCCGAACAGCCGTCCTTCCTGGGCTTGCAAGGTGAACACCGGCAGGAACGACAAGGTGATGATCAACAGGCTGAAGAACAGCGCCGGGCCGACTTCCGCCGCCGCCTCGCCGATCACCCGCCAGTGGTTTTCCCCCTGCAGCTTCTGGCCGGGATGTCGCACCTGCCAGGCCTCGATATGTTTATGGGCGTTCTCGATCATCACCACGGCGGCATCGACCATGGCACCGATGGCAATCGCGATGCCGCCGAGGGACATGATATTGGCGTTGACCCCTTCGATGCGCATGACGATAAACGCCATCAGCACCCCCAGCGGCAAGGTGATGATCGCCACCAGCGAGGAGCGCAGGTGCCAGAGGAACACCAGGCACACCAGCGCCACCACGCCGAACTCTTCCAGCAACTTGAAACTAAGATTGTGGATCGCCCGGTCGATCAGTTGCGAGCGATCGTAGGTGGTGACCAGTTCGACACCCGCCGGCAGGCTGGAACGCAGGTCGTCGAGGCGCGCCTTGACCGCTTCGAGGGTCTCGTGGGCGTTCTTGCCCGAACGCAGGACGATGACCCCGCCGACCGCCTCGCCTTCACCATCGAGTTCGGCTACGCCCCGGCGCATTTCCGGACCGAGCTGGATCGTCGCGACCTGCCCGAGCAGCGTCGGCACCCCCGTCGCCGAGGTCTTCAGCGGGATATTGCGGAAATCATCCAGGGTCTTCAGGTAGCCGGTGGCGCGCACCATGTATTCACGTTCCGCCAGCTCCAGTACCGAGCCGCCGGCTTCCTGGTTGGCATTGCCCAGGGCCTCGCTGACCTGTTGCTGGGTGATCCCGTAGGCCACCATTTTCTGTGGGTCGAGCAGCACCTGGTACTCCTTGACCATGCCACCGACGGTGGCGACTTCCGCCACGTTGGGCACGGTCTTGAGCTCGTACTTGAGGAACCAGTCCTGAATCCCGCGCAACTGTGCCAGGTCATGCTGGCCGCTGCGGTCCACCAGGGCATACTGGTAGACCCAGCCGACGCCGGTGGCGTCCGGCCCGAGGGCGCTGGTCACGCCCTTGGGCAGGCGCCCCTGTGCCTGGTTCAGGTACTCCAGTACCCGCGAGCGCGCCCAGTACAGGTCGGTGCCATCGTCGAAAATCACGTAGACGAAGGAGTCGCCAAAAAACGAATAGCCACGTACGGTCTTCGCTCCCGGCACCGACAGCATGGTGCTGGCCAGCGGATAGGTGACCTGGTTCTCGACGATCTGCGGTGCCTGCCCGGGAAAGCTGGTGCGGATGATCACCTGGGTATCGGAAAGGTCCGGCAGCGCATCCAGCGGGGTATTACGCACCGACCAGATACCCCACGCCACGATGAACAGGGTCGCCAGCAGCACCAGGAAGCGGTTGCCGATGGACCAGTGGATCAGGCGCTTGATCATTTCATGCCCTCCATCGCGTTCATCGATGGCGTGGCGGGCGTCGCCTCCTGCGGCTCGGTAAGACCTTGCAGGCTGGCTTCGGAATCCAGCAGGAACTGGCCGGAAGTCACCACCTTTTGTCCTTCGGTCAGGCCATCGAGGACTTCGATACGCCCTGCCGACTCGCGCCCGATGCGCACTTCAACCGGCTTGTAGCGCCCCTTGTCCCCGGCCAGCATCACCAGGTTGCGCTTGCCGGTACGAATCAGCGCTTCGCTGGGGATCAACAGGCTCGGTTGCGGCTCGGCGGCGTCGAAACGCACCGAGGCAAACATTCCGGGACGCAGGTTGCCGTCGGCATTGGGCAACTGACTGCGCACTGTCAGAGTACGACTCTGCCCATCGACCCCTGGCAGGATCGCAAGCACCTTGCCCTGTACCCCGCGGCCGGGATACGCCGACAGTGCCACCGCGACCTTGGCCCCCACCGTCACCGAAGAAGCCAGGGCTTCCGGCACCGAGGTGTCGAGCCAGACGCTGGACAGGCCATTGATGCGTGCCAGGCTCATCCCCGCGGGGACAGTCATCCCGGCACGCACCTCAAGGCTTTGCAGTTCACCGGCAATCGGCATGGACAGCGTCAGCACGGGACGGACCTTGCGGGTTTTCGTCACCTGGGCGATCACCTCATCAGGCATGCCCAGCAGGCGCAGGCGCTCACGGGTGGCCTGGATCAGCCGGCTGTCACCCGTGGCGAGCACCGCGACGAATTCCAGTTGCGCGGCGGACCACTCCGGGATCAGCAGGTCCACCAGTGGCGCGCCGGCGGGCAGCACATCGCCAGGCGCGCGGTCATAGACCCGCTCGACAAAACCAGCCGCGCGGGCTTGCAGGTTGACCACGTCGCGCTGGTTGTAGGCCAGCGAGCCGACCGCCTCCAGGCCACCGGGCAACGACTCGCGAACCACCGCAGCGGTGCGCATGCCGAGGTTCTGCGCCAGTTGCGACGACACGCTGATGGACGTGTTGTCTTCAGCGGCATTGACATACTTGGGCACCAGTTGCATGTCCATGAACGGTGACTTGCCAGGGGCATCGAAATGCTGGGTCGGGTACATCGGGTCGAACCAGTACAACGCCGGGCGTTCCTTCTTGCCGGCATCGGCGGCGGACATCGCGGTCCCGCCGTGGCCGAGCCAGTAGCCGCCGGCAACACCCAGTCCCGCCAGGGCGAGGGTCAGTACGGAATAAGCGAGCGTCTTCATTTGAGGCCCTCCACATAGGCGAAATAGAGGCTGGCGGACAGTTGGCCGAGTTGGGCCTGCTGACTGATCTCGCGCAGGTGGGCTTCGATCAGTTCGCGGCGCGCGCTGATCACGGCGTTCAATGGACTTTTCCCGGCCTTGTAGGCCGCCAGTTCCAGGTCGCTGCGCCGGCTGGCCAGCGGGATCGACGATTGCTGCGAGCGTTCGACGGCTTTCTTCAAACGGTCGAGTTCGGCCTGGCCGCTTTCCAGTTCGGCCCGATGTTCACGCAGCATCACTTCCTGCTCGGCTTCGCGTTGCTCCAGTGCGTGTTGCCTGGAGTTGATCCGCGGTCCCTGACGGGAGCCGACGAACAGCGGCAGGTCGAAGGTGAACTGCAACGACGCCATGTCACCGCCGAACTGGCGGTCACGATGGCCATACACCAGTTCGACGCCCCAGTCGGGTTTCTTCTCGGCAATGGCTTCGGCCAGTTCGGCGTTGGCCTCGCCGACCCGGGCGGTGGCGGCTTGCAGGTCCGGATGACGACCCAGGGCGTGTTGGGTATGGGGCAGGATCGGTGCCCAGGTCGGCGGCCCGTCCTGCAGCGGTTGATCGGCGTCGGCACCGATCCAGCGGCGCAATTTCGCCCGGGCGGTGGCGATGTTCTGCACCAGTTCGTCACGACGATCCGCCAGATTCAGCGCTTCCTGGTCAGCCTGCAGCAGATCCCCGGGGGCCGCGCCACCGGCGATACGCGAGGCCGTGGTGTTGCGCAGCAGGGCGACCTGATGGTCCAGCTGGTCGAACAGGCTCACGCTGCGTTCGGCGTAATAGACGCCGAGCCAGGCCAATGCGGTTTGCCGCTTGACCTCCAGCAGCGCCGCGCGTTGCTCGGCCTCGGCGACGTCGACGGAAGCCAGGGCGAGGTTCTTGCGGGCCAGGCGCTTGTCGCTGTTGGGTACCTCCTGGCGCAACCCGATCTGTCGTTCGGTCATCGAGTCACCGTTGAACGAATAGCGACCGGAGCCCTGGATCGGCAGGTCCTGGATGCCCACCATCAGCTTGGGATCAGGCAGCGCATCGGCGGGTCCGACGGAAGATTGCGCCGACTGGACCTGTGCCATGCGGGCAAGGTTCTCCGGCGCGGTATGTTCAGCGAGTTGCTGTGCCCGTTCGAAACTCAGGGGCTCGGCCTGGACGGCCAGCCACGGGCTCGCGCCCAGGACAACAGCGATCACACCGGCCAGCAGGCGGTGTGAAGGAATGAAAGCGAACATGCGTTCGTCTCCAATGCAGATGATCGAGGTGTCCGCCATCAAAGGCGCACACACAGGCCACGCTGCCCTTTACAGAGAGCGTGAAATGCACATCAGGGCATCAGACGTAACGCGGAGGGCGCCACAGATCAGCCGGCTCGGACTGGAGCACGGTGGGTGTTTGCAGGGTGAGCGGCAACGGTGGCAGCGAAGAGAAGGTGCCGATGTTCAGGATCTGCACCAGGCCGCCGATCTTGCACTCCTCCCCCGACTTGCATGGCGACTTGGAGACGGTGCCGTGTTCCATGTCATTGCAGCAGGGGGCATGGCTCATTGCCGAGCCGTCATGACTCATCAACGGCATCGGACAGGGTTCGGCAAAAGACGCGGCCGCCGCCACGCTGCCGAAGATCGGCAACATCAGGCTGAGCAGCAGGGTCAGGATCAGTCGAAACCTGGACATCGAAAACGCCAACTAAAAAGGAGGGTTGCGGTAAAAGATACGCTACTTGAACGCTCGCCGGTTAAGCGAATATTAATTCGCTCTACCTGTGACAAACGGGCTTGCCCGTGTTATTCCGCAACCGCCTGCAACATCCACCCGCCTTCGCGCTCTTCGATCAGGCCGCAAGCCAGCAACAGCGGACGCAGGCGAATGTGCAATTCGGGTTTGACGAACTCATACACTGCGCAAAGGTCCAGCAGACCGGGAACCTCCAGGTCGGTCTTGAAGAACGACAGCCAGGCCTTCTTCAGCACCAGTAGCACTTCGCTCGGAGTGGTCCTGGCGAACTGGCGGTTGACCACCTTGCCCAGTTCGAAGCTGTGCTGGAAGGCATAACCGCTTTCGACACCGGCCGCATCCACGCAGCGTATGCACCGGCACGCCCCATCGGCAAACGCCTGGAGCAGGAAAGCATTGAAGTCCGTCACGGGTTTGAGGGAGAGCCGCTTGTCTACCTGGAACAAATCGTCCTGCTGTGCCATTTCGGTCATCGTGCCCTTCCTTAACAATAGAGTGCGCTTGCCCGCAAACGTCTGGAGTCGCGGGTAAAAAGTCGCGAAGTTAATACGTCGACTTTCGGAAGTCAAAGCAACCCGCGTTTCGCCTGACACCCGGCGCTCAATCCTCCAGTTCGGAAGCCGTCGGCATGACCTGCTCGACGGATTGCCTGGACAATGCCAGGGTGCAGAACATCTCACGGTCCATACGGGCGCCTTCGACCATCAACCGGGAAATGAATGGCTTGTCCAGGCGTTTGAAGATCATATGGGAGTTGCGTACACGGATTCTTGTCGTGCCGAAATCCCGCGCCCCCGCGGCGTCATAGGCAAGCTTTGCATACCCCATCAAACGAGCGGCGGCGGCGAGCCGGTTTTCCAGCGCCGCCAACCAGACAAAAAGATCGGTATACAGACCGAACCACTCCCAGCCCAGGCGCCTGGATTCGGCGACGAAATCCGCCAGCACCTTGCGCGCCTCGCGCATTTTCCCCAGCGAGAGCAAAGCCATCGCCATCGTGGCCAAGGCATGTGGCAGGACGATGTTTCGATGGATACCCCGTTGGCTGCACAATGCCTGACTGCGCTGCAAGGCACGCTCATACTCGCCCTTGGCCAGGTTGAGCTTGGCCTGGGCATTGAGTGCCAGTCGCTCAATGCTCTCCAGTCCCGCCGACAGCGCCAACAGGTGCAAGGATTCCAGGGCGAAACAGGCTTCTTCGGGTTGCTCGCACCGCTGATACAGGCTGACTTCCGCCATCAACCGCTCGGCCCGCAGCCGGGGCGACCAGTCGGCAGACTCGATTTCGATGATTTCCTCAAGAATGCAAGATGCCTCGCCGGAGGGCAGGAACGCACAGTCCATGGCTCTACACAACGCCAGGAAAACCCCACGCGGATCATCCAGCGAGCGATAGAACGCCAGTGCCCGGGGAGCAAAATCAGTCGAACGGCGTGTGCCATTCCCCGCATGCAGCCGACTGAACTCCAACCAGTATCTGGCCAGCAGTGTCTCCAGTTCGAAAGGAGAAACCTCCAGCACCAGGGTCCGATCCAGTGCCAGGGTGACGGACTCAAGCGCAAGAAAACGCTGGCGACCTTCGCTGACCAGCCCTTGCTGGAAAAACAGCGGGCCGGATACACCGAGCAACTTCAGGGCCAGCTCCGGCTGGTGCTCCAGACTCCAGTCCAAGGCCGCCCGGACGTTGTCGGTGTCCGCCGCATAGTCCTGCAGCCAATACTTGTCCCCGCAGTCCCAGTAAGCCTCATATGCCCGGGTCATCAGCTCAGTGCAGCTCAACGCATGCCGATGACGCAAAAACTCTGTTTCACCCGCCTGGTGCAACCTGGCCCTGGCGTACTCGACCACATACTCGCAAAGTTGGTAACGCCGGACCGGACCGTCCTGTACCTCCACCAGCGATCGATCCACCAGGGCATCCAGGGCATCTATCGCGGTCCATTTATCCAACGCGATCTCACCGCATACCGCCGTCGCCAATTCCAGGGTGAAGCCCGCGACAAACACCACACAGCGACGCAACAAGGTCTGTTCCAGGGTAGAGAGCAGGCTATAGCTCCAGTCGAGCCCCGCACCGAAGGTCTGCTGGCGACTGCCGCCACCGCCTCGGCTGAGGCCGTTCAACATCCCCAGCCGCTCACCCAACCGCGACGCCACGCCTCGCACCCCGAGCAACGGCAACCTGGCGGCGGCCAACTTGATCGGCAAGGCCATGCCATTGAGCTGCCGACACACGGAAATCACCGCGGCGACATTCTCGGGAGTGACCCTGAAGGTACGATCGACCGCCTGTGCCTGGTCGGCGAACAAACTCACCGCCCCATACTGCATGGCCTCGTTGGCCGACACATCGATGCCGGGCACCGACAGGCCTCCGAGCCGGAAGACCCGCTCGCTTTCGACCTTGATCGCGGCCTGGCTGGTCACCAGCAGTCGAATTCCAGGCGCCCTCTTGCCAATGACTCCCGCGAGCCTGGCGATGGCCTCCAGCAGGTGTTCGGCGCCATCGAAGACCAGCAAAGCCCCGAGGGGGGCCAGCGCCAGAAGCAACTCGTCCAGCGGCTCATCGGTGCGGATCGGCAGCATCACGGCGCGCGCGATCGCCTGCACCAACTGCTCGGGATCGGTGACACCGGAGAGCTCGACCCAGATGGCGGGTTTCAATTGGTGCGCCGCCGCCAGCGCCAATGCGCTCTTGCCTATCCCCGCCGCCCCGACGATAGACACCAGCGGGTAAGCCTGAACGAGTTCCAGCAGATCGACCAGCTCTCGATCCCGCCCCATGAGTCTGCGCGGCGCCGCGGGCAGCCCTGGCCCAAACGCATCGACAGCCCCGGCAGAGGGTAAAGACCCTTCCTCCAGCACCATCGCAAAGCGGTAGCCCTGGCCGGTCACGGTGACCACGGCCTGTACTCCCAATACCTTGCGTAATGTCGAGACCTGCACCTGCAGGTTGTTTTCCTCGACGAACAGGTTCGGCCACACCAGCTCAAGCAGCTCGCCTTTGGTCACCATGCGTTCGCGGCGCTCGATCAAGGCCAGTAATACATCAAAAGCACGAGCACCCAAGACTATGGGGCTGCCATCGACATACAACCTCCGCTCGGCCGGGCGAACTTCAAATCGTCCAAATCGGTAGTCGTGCGTCATTTTCTTCCCTGTAAACAACCTGCTCGTGCCCCTGTACATTCGAACCCGGGCGAACATTGATCTTCAGAAAATTTCAGCCCGGTTTCAGCTCGATTTCAGGATGCTTAAGGACTTAAGAACCCGCTTGCGCCGAAAGTCACCTCCGTCAGCCGGTCCGGCCGCCAGGGAACCTCTCACGAGCTGGCACCGGGCTGACACAGAGAAATTGCCAACCCGGTTTTCACATGTGTTGGAACCGGAAACCGACACGTTGCACAGGCCACCCAACCCCATTCGGGCGAAGGCCAAACCCACACCCAGGAGCTGTTCATGACTATTACCTTGCTCAACCAGACCCAGTTCGATGCCCAGTACGTCGTCAAGAAAGGTCAGCAGATCATTTCCAACCTGCCGGCCATCCAACCGAACGCCATGCAAACCGTTCCAGTGGGCGACACCTACCAGATCACCGCCACCACCCTGATCGAAGGCAACACCTACACCTCCGCACCACTGGACGTGTCAGGCAGCATGGGCTTCCTGGCGCAAGTCCTGCAGGTCAAGGCTCAGGGCACCTATGAGTTCGATGTGGTTGAATTCCCAAGCAACGTCTCCAACCAGCTGAGCTTCCAGAAAACCTGCATCAACCCGGTAACCTTCACCATCCTCAAAGATGGCAAGCCGCTGCAGAACATCGTGGTGAACGACAGCGGTCAGAACCAGACCCTGGACATCAGCAATACGTTCTACATCTACGCCGTGATCAACGGTGTCACCACCGAGACGCTGGTGACTTCCAGCCCTAAAGCCACCGTCACCGCCATCACCAACGGTTCGATCCTTGAGCGCGACTATTACTCGCTGACCATCACCGGCTAAGCAGGCACCAGAAGCAGCCATAATGGCACATCGCCCTTATGGCTGCCTTGCCCCCAGGATAATTCCCGTGAATCTACACGCTCGGACGTCCGCTCTCAGGGTTCTCAATCGCAGTCTTTGTGCCGTGCAGCTCAGGTTCTACCAGGAAAATTGCCTGATCTGGGACGCCTGGCTCAGTGCCGGTGCCGGCCTGTCGATTCCCGACCCCGAGGGCAGTGGCATCGATATCCGAGCCTATTTCACCGATGAAAACACTTGCGTGACCCATATGGCCCCCGCGCGTCCGCCGGCAAAACCGGGACGTCTGGTCGCCAAGATGCAAGCCCGGGGGGACAGCTACCAGTTCAGTCTCGACGACGAAGCGGCGAGCACCGCCGAAGGTATCGAGCTGTACAACCAGTGTGCGGGCAATGTGCGGTTTGAAGTGCGCTTCCTGCGCAGTCCTTTCGCCAGGACATTCGAGCTGCCGAGCACTCGTAGCACTCTGCTGGCCGCAACGGGCATGGAAGTCGCGGCACTCGTCAACGGTGTCACCACGGCCCGTGTACCGATCAACCAGTGGTACAGCGATCTTCTGATCGATACCCGGACACACCAGGGCAATACCAGCCCCACCATCAACCTGATAGTCCGCAGGCATCGCCGATGATGCCCAGCACCTACGCCTTCTGACAGGAATGAACTATATGGCCGACCCGACAAAACTGACACTCACCGCCGACACCACGGATGCCCAGGTGACCTACCTGATAGCCGACGACAAGGATCAATTGACCATGCTGACGCTACCACCCGGTGGCCAGGCGACTCACCCGACCGAACCGGACAGTAGCGGATGGCGCGCGTACGCCATCGTCACGTCGAACAAAACCAAGGTCAGCATCCTGACACCCGGACTGAGCCCGACCTCCGCCAACGCAACGCTTTTGTGCTCGGCAGTGGCGGACGAGGCCACGTACAGGCTGACACAGGTTACCCAAGGCGACGATGCCAAGGCCGGCGACGCCAATCCGCCTCAGGACAACTGACCGCCTCAAAAGGACAGCCCACCCCGGCCAGCGGTTTCATGCGCGGCGCCAGACGCCCTCCATGCCTTCGGAGTCAGGACAACTGGCCCAAGCCGCTGTTCAGGACTTATTGCAGGAGCACGGCATGAGCAACAACGAAGCGGTGGAGATGGCGCACCGGCAGTCCCCATGGAAAATCGTCGCACGCGGCGGAATCGAGCTGGAAATCTCCTGGATCGTGGGCGCTGACAAGACCTCCGTCAGTGGTCAGATCCTCTACCGCAACATCAACGAAGCATACGCCTTCCAGCTCGGAACCCCGGCTCACCCGGAGCGCTGGGTGGAAAAAAAGATAGGCAACATAGAAGTCACGCTGACGCTGGATATCGACCCCAGGGAAGCGCACCTGATAAGCAACCTGCCGCTGAGCCATGACAAGTTTCTCAACACCGCCATTGGTGGCTGGCTACTGGACGCCCGGTCTGACGGGTTCATTGACGAAGACGGGCAGTCATTCACCGAAATGCCTCACGAGGCCATGGACCTGCCGCCTTTCATCTGGCTGCATCCACTCACGCCGGGTGAACGCGCGGACATGCAACTGCGCTTCATCCGCCTCAAGTCACCTGAGAGCCTGCCGCTCTATACCAGCCTGAGCCAGTGCACCAGCGCCGCCGAAAAACAGGCCGCCGCCCTGGCGTTCAGCGGTTTCGTCAGTGACATCTCGACCCTGCCGGCCCCTATCAACCGTTTCCCGGCACTACGCCTGGAGTTGCTGGCGACACTCCCCGGCGAACAGTCATTGCCCGATATCTGGAAACAGACCGAGCTCCTGCTGGGTGAAGAAGTCGATCATTTCCTCGCCAGCGCGGACTGGACCAGCAGTCAGGCCAGCGTCTGGCAAAGCCTGTTTGTCCTGGCCCTGACAGGTACAACCCAACAGGCCGGTCTCGCCGCACAATTGATCGATATATTACGTGTAGGACATTTCCTCGACCGCCTGGAGCAGTGCGATCCCCGCCTCGAAGCCCCAGGGACACGGACACTGGTATTGTCGGCAATCACCGCACTGCCCGACGCCGTCACCACCACCGACCTGGCCCTTGCGGCCCCCGCGACCGACAACGCGTGGAGCATACTGGGCCCGGCCACGCTGAAGCGCGCGCATCAGTGCCTGCTGGGTTATGGCCCGGGGGAACTGGCCGATATCGTCAACGTCATGCCCCATGAGCGCCAGGAACATCAGGAACAGTTGCGCAGCTATCGCCAGGAGCACGACGACAACGACACCGAGCGGCAAAGCGTACGTGACCAGAGCCAGCAGACATCCGCCAGCAGCGACCTCACCAATGCCCTTCAGGAAGTCATGGCCAGCGAAGGAGTTGCACGCAACCTGAGCGATGTCTCACCGAGCTATGAAAACCTCAATGAGTACCTCAGCGGCAGTTGGACAGGCGCCAATGCCGGCGCTTCCTGGACGGAGCAGGACCGCTCGCAACGGATACAGCAACTGACCGAAAAGGCCGCCCGGCATATCGGCGATCGCGTAACCCGGCATCGTGGGCACGTCTGGCAGCAAGCCTGCGAGCGCCGCCGGAGCAGCCTGATCGACAATTCCGGCAACCAGCGTCTAGTTGGCATCTATCACTGGGTGGACAAATTGATGCAAGTGCACCTGGCGGATATCGGCCGGCGCCTGGTGCTGGAGTTCAAGATCAAGGAGCCCGCCCAGAGCTGGACCGAGCAAGTGCTGCAGTCCTGTTCCCCGCCCCTGTCCGAGCCCCTGTCCCTGGCCGACTCAACGCCTGCGATCGATAGTTACAGCGACGTCCTGCCGAGCAACTACCAGGCCCTCGGGGCACAATACGGGCTCAGCGACATGGCCCCGCCGCCGGCGGACACGCGCCGAGTGGTCGTCACGGTCAACCAGATGCTGGTGGGTGACCTGAGCGTCCTGAGCGTTCCCAAGGGGTATCTGGGCGTTGACGGGCAGATGACCCTTGCGCTCATGGACAATCAAAACAACCTGACCTGTGCCGTTGCCGGCCAGGTCGAGAGCATTCCCGGCACAACGAGCACAGCCGCGGCACTGACCGTCGTCACACCGGCCACCAGCAGTTCCACCAGCGTGGGCAATGTGGTGATCACGCCTGTGCCGATGCCGGTCTCGCAGGTCAGCAACGTGGAACTGCAGCATGTTGCAGGCCTCATCGGGGCTATTCCCGTGACAGCCATGTCGGCCGCCACCGTCTGGGGCGTGACGCTCGAAGTGAACTGCAAGCGCGACACCACAAATGGCGACCCATTGCTGGTGTCCTGGCAAGTGCGCACCTACGAACGCCTGCAGCAGGCCTGGCAACGGGCCCAGGATGACTACCAGGCCGCACTGGCCCGACAGATCGCCAGCGCCAGCGCCGGGCATACCACTGAAATACAGCGTACAACCCTGATGCAGGGCTGCCTGGCATTGCTGGCACCCGCCCCGGCTACCGACACCGGGTACCTGGCGGCACAACTGCGCTGGACTGAAATGGGTTGGCATTATGAAGCGCAGATCATCGCAGAGGATCCGGCGGGCGCTCTTGCCATCACCGCGTCCACCGCCGAAAAACTGTTCACGCGCTTCCTGCAGGCCAGCGTCGCCACTGCACGGGTACCGGTCGCTCCGGGGCACGAGGCACGATTGCTGTTTGCCCTGCAATTCCCCCAGCCCTGGATCGGCGATATCCACGGCACGCCCGCCACCGAAGGCACGCTCTTTTTGCTGGAAGAGCTACTGGGATCAGAGCCCGACCACTTCGCGCGCCCCCGTCGGCATTGGACCGTACGGCTACCGACCTCGCTGCTGTACTTGCAGCAAGGGGCGCAACTGCCGGCACTGCTGACCCCCTCTCAAGAACCGGCACAGGCAATCCCCCATGGACATGAATGATTGTTTCCCGGTGGGAGCAGTTGTCCCCTATGCAGGTCCCCTGGCCAGTTCAGACGCCGCGAAAGACGTCAATCTGGATCAGATCAGGACCAACCTTGCCCGCGCCGGCTGGCTGTTCTGTGATGGAGCTTCGTTAAACTGCCAGGACTATCCGGAGTTGTTTGGCGTGATCGGCCAGGCATATGGCTGCCAGAGTCCCAATCACTTCAATCTGCCAGACCTGCGCGGTCGCTTCATCCGCGGCGTCAGCGCCGACAGTTCGACGGATCCCGACAAGGACTCGCGCAAGGCATCGAGCACCGATGGAAAGGGGGCGGTCGGCAATCGGGTCGGCTCCTTGCAAGCCGATGCCTTCCAGGGGCACGAACACCACTACACGGCCCTGATCCAGGAAGGCCCGCCGGCAGCCGGGGAAGGTCCGCCAGGCTGGATCCTCGACCCGGCCCCCAAAACCACCGCCGACATTGTCGAGGACAGCAGTCCGGACTACGACACGCCACGCGCGGCCAAGGAAACGCGTCCGGTCAATCTTTATCTCAACCACATCATTCGTTATCGGTATCGCATCCACCATCGCGGTTGAGCAAAACCAACCGCCCCCACACAACATCGTGCAGACATAACGCTCAGAGGAAACAGGGATGACCATCACTCTAGAAGTATTACGGGCAATCCTGCCGAAATCGGACGATGCAGCCACCCTGTTCATCGACCCTCTCAATGAGGCCATGCAGAGGTACGCAATCGACAGCCCGCTGCGTATCGCCGCCTTTCTCGCTCAGGTAGGTTATGAAAGCGAGCAGTTACGCGTATTGAGCGAAAATCTCGACTACAGCGCAGCCCAGCTGGTGCAACTCTGGAAAAATCGTTTCGATTGCAAGACAGCCGATGAATGCGCGTACAAACCCGACTTGATCGCCAACATCGCCTACGCCTCCCGCTACGGTAACGGTCCCGCCGACACGGGAGATGGCTGGAAATACCGGGGACGCGGCCTGATTCAACTGACCTTCCACGATAACTATCGCGAGTGCGATGCAGAACTCGAACTGGGCCTGATCGACAACCCTGGCCTGCTGGCCGAGCCATCGGGAGCCGCGTTGTCGGCCGGATGGTTCTGGAAACACCATAACCTCAATGACCTGGCGGACAAGGGGAATTTTGAGGAAATAACCCAAAAAATAAACGGCGGTTCGAACGGCGCGAACCAACGACTGGCGCTTTACCACACCGCCCTGCAAGTGCTGAAAGTACCTGTCCAGCTCGAGGACGCCGATAACACGGCACCTGACCAGCGATAGGTCGCCATTGAACCGTCTTGCTGTCCAGGCTTGACTTCTCTTTTTATATCAGTAACATACAACTCATTCCGCGATAGCTCAGTTGGTAGAGCAAATGACTGTTAATCATTGGGTCCCTGGTTCGAGTCCAGGTCGTGGAGCCAGACAAGGTTCCAGAGAAGGCTTCCAAAATCTCTGAGACCACCGAAAAAACCCGCCTTCTGGCGGGTTTTTTCGTTTTGGCAACACCAGGAGGGCTGACGCCTTGCACGTCAGCCCACCCTCTTCAACTATCGCACCGCCTATGGCCTGGCGATATCCGTGCGCGAAACGTCGGGTGAAGACTTCGGCAACGTATCCCGCAGTTGCTTGACCTGTGTCGCGCTGACAGTCGGCGCCTGGTTGCCCCAACTGGTGCGGATGAAGCTCAGCAGTTGTGCCACTTCTTCATCCGACAGGCGCCAGGCAAAACCCGGCATCCCCAGCTCAGAAGGCGCAGTAGCGGTGGCCGGCAATTTACTGCCCGCCAGCACCAGGCGAATCATCGACACCGGATCTTCCGACAGCACCGACGAGTTACCGGCGATTTTCGGGAATACCCGCGCGTCGCCTTGGCCGTTGGTACGGTGGCAGACCGCGCAGTTGTCGATGTACAGCTCGGCACCACGACTGCCCTCCAGGCCTGCAGCCAAGGCTTTGGCGGTGGCCGGGTCGGCGCTGAAACCCGATACCTGACGCTCGCCGGCAGACAGCGTTTTCAGGTACGCCGCCATCGCATGCAGGTCGCCATCGTTAAGGTTCTGGGTGCTGTGAACCACCACATCGCCCATTGCACCACCCAGTACCGCATGGGTTTCACTGCGGGCGCTGCGCAGGGTCGCGACGATATCGTCGAGGCTCCAACGGCCCAGGCCGTCCGCCGGATTACCGCGCAAGTTCACCGCCAGCCAGCCATCGATCACCGGCCCGCCAGACAAGTAGACCGGACTGGACTCATCCAGCGCCTTCTCCTGCAAGGTCACCGCACGTGGTGTGTGGCAGCTGCCACAGTGGCCCAGGCCCTGGACCAGATACGCACCGCGTGCCACCTCGGCGTCCTTGTAGCCATCGGCCTTGAATGCCACCGCATGGGGGTCGGGCGCAAACACCTTGCGCCAGATCGCCAGCGGCCAGCGCATGGACAATGGCCACGGCACCGCGTTGGCGCGGTTCCCGGCATTGACCGGCGTGACGCCATGCATGAAATAGGCGTAGAGCGCCTGCAGGTCATCGTCGTTGACCTTGGCATACGCCGGGTACGGCATGGCGGGGTACAGGCTGCTGCCATCGGCCGCGATACCATGACGAACCGCGCGGTCAAAATCCTCCAGCGAATAACCGCCGATACCCGTGGTTTTGTCGGGCGTAATGTTGCTGCTGTAGAGCGTGCCGATTGGCGAGGCAATCGGCAGGCCACCGGCGAACGGTTGCCCCCCTCTGGCGGTGTGGCATGCCGTGCAATCGCCTGCGTCGGCCAGGTAGCGCCCCTTCTCGATCAACGCGGCCTGTCCGGCTTCAGGTGCCATTTGCAATGCGCGGGTGTGTGTCGGCCAGAACGCGAACATCAACAACACAACCAAAACTGCCACGGCCAATCCAACCAGGCTCAAGAGAAACCTTTTCATCGCTCTCTCTCCTTATGCCTGAACCAGCGGGCCGGGGTTTTTGAGGTACTGCTCGCGAATCGCCGTGGCAGACCAGTACGCCAGCGCGCCGACCATTCCGGTCGGGTTGTAGCCGTTGTTTTGCGGGAACGCGTTGGCGCCGATGGCGAACACGTTATGCACGTCCCACGACTGCAAGTAGCGGTTCAATGCCGAGGTTTTCGGGTCGCTGCCCATGATCGCGCCACCGCAGGTGTGGGTGCTCTGGTACTTGGTGATGTTGTAGTGCTCGCCCGGTTTCTTGGCGTCGCCGGCCATGGCGGTCGGGTTGAGAATCTTCGACATCTCCAACGCCTTGCCGACCAGGAACTGCGAGGCCTTGATCTCGTTGTCGTGCCAGTCGAAGTTCATCCGTAGCAGCGGCCGGCCGAAACCGTCCTTATAGGTCGGATCCAGGCTCAGGTAGTGCTGGCGGTACGACATGCAGGCGCCCTGCACTTCGAAGTAGAACGAGTGACGGAACGCATCGCTGGCCGCCTGTTTCCACTGCGTGCCCCAGGCGGGCGTGCCCGGCGGTACGTTGATCCCACGCACCGGACCGGCGCCCGGCTGGCGTGCCCAGATAATCCCACCGCCGACGAAACCGGCCTTGGCATTGTCCAGCTGGTTACCGTTGAGGTTATCCATGGTGGTGCCCGCGCCACCGATCCCGATGAACTGGTTGGCCTGCACTTCCTTGCCAAAAAACAGCACCACCCGGTTGAGGTTCTGGTAGGAATAATTGCGCCCGATGGTGCCTTCGCCGCTCAGTGGATCGTAGGGTTTGCCGATCCCCGAGAGCAGCATCAAATGCACGTTGAACAACGAAAACGCGCAGAGCAGCACCAGGTCGGCCTGTTGCTCCACTTCGCGGCCCTGGGCATCCAGGTACGTCACACCAGTGGCCTTCTTGCCATCGCTGTCGAGATTGACCTTGAGCACTTGCGCATGAGTGCGCAGTTCAAAGTTCTTGCGCTGGCGCAGCACCGGCAAGATGCTGATGTTCGGGCTGGCTTTGGAGTAGTTCAGGCAACCGTAATCACTGCAGAAACCGCAGGCGTTGCATGGGCCCATCTGGCAGCCGTACGGGTTGACGTAAGGTGCCGACGCGTTGGACGCGGGGATCGGGTACGGGTCCCAACCCATCTCGCGGGCTGCACCGTAAAACATCTCTGCACCGAGGTAATTCGGGTTCGGGCCCAACGGGAATTCACGCGAGCGCGACCCTTCGAACGGGTTGCCGCCCACCTGTTTCGCGCCCTGGATCACACCGGCCTTGCCGGACGTGCCACACACGTATTCGAAATGATCGAAGTGCGGTTCGAGGTCTTCGTAACTGACCGGGAAATCCTGGATGGTCATGTCGTCGGGAATGAATTGGGCGCCATAGCGCTGTTCGGTATTGCTGCGCAATTTGAAATCTTCCGGCAGGGCGCGGAAGTGGCAGCCGGACCAGTGGCTGCCCGCCCCGCCGACACCGGTGCCCGGCTTGAATGAGCCCATCTGCCGGTACGGCACAGCCGTGGAGGTCAGGTTGTGCCGTGCGGTGACGGTTTCCTGGGACAGGCTTTGCAGGTAGCGGCGATGTACCGAACCTTCAAGCTCGTCGACCACTTTCGGGTAAGCGAAATCAGGCTGCGTGTCACGGTCGGCGCCGCGCTCAAGCACCACCACGTGCAGTCCTGCATCGGTGAGTTCCTTGGCCAGGATCGCCCCGGTCCAGCCCATCCCCACGATTACGGCATCTACTTTGGCTTTGATGTTCGCCATGCTCAACCCCTCCGCCCGGCCAGATCAACCGGCGGCAACGGGTACGGCCTGTCACGCACCGTTACCCAGTCCATGTAATCGGCGCGCATGCCGGGATAACCGATCATCTTCCACGCACCCATGTTTTGATTGCCGCCGTAGGAAGGGTCGGCGAAATAGCCGTTGCGCACTTCGTTGAGCAGGTTGCTGAAAAACAGCTTCGAGGAAATGTCTTCCAGCGCCAGCTTGCCGCTCTCGGCGTTCTTCAACAGGTCTTCCTGCTGGGCGGTCGAGAGCTGGGCGAACGTCTTGCCGGCGAAGTTTTTCTGGCAACTGGCGTCAATGGCCTTGATCCCGACCCGCAGGGTTTCGCGCAACGTGAGGCGGCCCTGGTAGCCAAACTCCGGCGCCGCTTCAATGAACGGCCCCTGCATGTACCAGATGCCGCCGTTGGCGTAGGGCGTCTGCATGTGCCGGTCGAGAAACTCCGGTACGCCAAGTTCGACGGCGCCCGGGCCGACCTGATCGGACGGAATCAGGCGGTCGCAGGCTGCAATCAGGAATGCCCACTCCTGCGGGGTAAAGAACGTCGGCTTGTAATCAGCGGCCTTGGCGGGTGCTGGCATACCGGCCTGGCTGTCGCTTGCCGGGGTCTGCGCGAAGGCGCCGGCGGAAAGGCCGGTACTGGCCAGTGTGACAACAGGGATCATCGTCAACGACTTACGTAGAAAGTCGCGACGCCCTGGGGAGGTATCGTTCTCGGACATCGGTTACTCACTCCTGAGTCTAAACACGGGTGTACATTGGTTTTTCTTATGATTTGCCATCGAAAACAGAAAATTGATTGCTACCTAATTATTATCAAGCTAACAAATAACCCCTAACTAAAACGGCTAGCGCCACCTGTTTCAAGGCAATGGCGCACGGGTTCAGATCTTGAATTGGCGTACCAGGCCGTTCAGGTTGGCGCCCAGCGAAGACACATCACGCATGGTGCGCGCGCTTTGCTCGGTTTCGTCGGCCAGGCTTTCCACCGCGCCGGCAATCTGATGCACGCTGCGGTTGATCTCTTCGGCGACCGAGGTCTGCTCTTCGGCGGCGCTGGCAATCTGCGCGTTCATCGCGTTGATCGTGCCGATCAGGTCCGAGATCGAATCCAGCGAAACCCCCACTTCGTTGGTCTGCTGGTTCGCACCCTCACCGGCTTCGGTCGAACGATGCATCGCGGCGACCGAGGCCGTAGTACCCGCTTCCAGGCGCGTGATCATGCCCTGGATCTCTTGAGTGCTTTGTTGCGTGCGGCTGGCGAGTGCGCGAACTTCATCGGCGACCACCGCAAAACCACGACCGGCTTCACCGGCACGCGCGGCTTCAATCGCGGCGTTGAGTGCCAGCAGGTTGGTCTGGTCGGCAATCGAGCGAATCACGTCGAGCACCGAGACAATGGACCGCACGTCCTGTTGCAGGCTGTCGAGGCTGGTACCGCTCAGGCGAATATCCGATACCAGTGCGCTCATCCCCTTGATGTTGTCGCCCACTACCTTGCGCGCGACATGGCCTTGCTCGTCGGTCTCCGCTGCAGCCTGGGCAGCACGCTGGGCACTGACCGCAACTTCCTGGGCTGCCGCCGACATTTCGTGGATTGCAGTGGCGACCTGATCAGTCTCGTTGCGCTGGCGCTGCATCGCTTGTTCAGAGCGCAAGGTTTGCTGGGTCGCCTGATGCACCAGACCGTCGAGGTCGGTAGTCATCTTCGCCACCTGGCTGACCATGGTGTGGATCTTGTCGACGAACCGGTTGAACGAGGCGGCGAGATCACCCAGTTCATCGTTGCTGGTGATCGCCAGGCGATGGGTCAGGTCGCCGTCACCGGCGGCAATGTCATCCAGGTTGGTCTTGAGCACCCGCAGCGGGCGGACAACACCATTGGCGGTCCAGATACCGGCCGTTGCGGTTACCAGCAACAGCACCAGGGTCACCAGGAAGATGCTGCCCAGCAGGGCGCGGGTGCGCTCAGTGACCGCTGCTTGCTCCAGCGCCATGGCAGCGTCGATGTCATCCATATTGATTGCGCTGCCGAGCACCATGTCCCATTTTTCCAGGTATATGGTGTAGCCGAGCTTGGGTACCTGCACACTTTCCTGGCCCGGTTTTGGCGCGAAGTAATCGACGTAGTGCTTGCCGTTCTTAGCCACTTCGACAAAGGTCTGGTAGTGGAAGGAACCGTCCGGATCCTTGGTGTCCCAGAAGCTCTTGCCGACCCCCGCGGTGCTGTCGCCACGGAAGACCCGCACGCCTTTGGTGTCGTAACCGAAGAAATAGCCCTCATCCCCGAACTTTACCGGTTTGAGCAATTCGAGGGCCTTGTCGCGGGCCGCCATATCGCCCTTTGCCGAGGCATCGTGCAGCGGCTTGATGGTGGTCAGGGCCACCTCGACATAGTTCTTCAGCACGTCACGATTGCGCTTGATCAAACCCTCCCGGGTTTCGAGCATTTGCTGATCGGCAGTGCGCTGCAACATCCACGAAGCAAGACCGCTGATAATCAATGCGAACAACAACGAGGGGATGATAGCCAGACACAGCAACTTGCCTTTGACTGTAAGCTTCATGAACGATATGTCCTCCAGGTCAGTGTGGTTTTTCAGCGTATCGACCCAGTTAGAAATATCTTGATAAAAAATGATGGCATTTTGACGTCAAAAATTAATCGACGCGTTCTGCGTATGAAGAAATGGTCAGCGCCGCTTCTTCATACCGCACGGCAGGGCGCTATCGCCGCAAGCAGGACCTCGCACGTATTCTCTATACCGGCAGCTCCTGAATACCGGTCTTGAGAAACCTCAGGATCTCATACGCGACAATCTCCGGCGCTTCACGCTGGGGAAAGTGCCCCGCCCCTTCGATCAGTACGCGCTCGTAACGCGCCGAGAAGTAGCTCTCGCGGCCCTTGGAACTGTCCGGGTGATTGCAGCTGTCCGCGCCACCGTGCAGCACCAGCGTGGGTATCGACAATACCGGTGGCGGATTGAGTTTCGCTTCTTCGGCAAGGGATGCCGGGTCGCCTTCGACAAAACCCCAGCGATGCCGGTAGGAATGCAGTACCACCGCCGCCCAGTCCGGTCCCGCGAAGGCGCGGCAGGCGGTCTGGAAATCCTGCTCCGTGTACCAGCCGGCGGGCGACCAGGTGTCCCACATCATCCGGGCAAAGGCATTGCGTTCGCTCTCGACGACCTGCTGACCGCGAGGTGTCGCCATGAACCAGTGGTACCAGTAATTGCGCGCCTGCGGCAGGGAAATGACCTGGTTCGGATCGTTGGTACCGTAACCGACCGAGAGCATCACCAGGCCCGCGGCCACGCCAGGCCGAAGCCCACAGGCATTGGCCACGGCCCTGGCGCCCCAGTCATGCCCGACCAGCACGGGGCGATCGAGCGCCATGGCATCGATGAAATCCAGCAGATCCATGCCCAGCGCCGCCAGTGCACCACTGCGCGGGGTGTCTTCATGGCGAAAGCACGTCGGCGCAAAACCCCGGAGCGCCGGCGCCAGCACCCTGTAGCCGGCTTCGGCCAGATGGCTGGCGGTGCGTGTCCAAGTCTCGGGGCTGTCGGGCCAGCCATGGACCAGCACGGCAACCCGGGCGCCAGCGGGGTTCCACTCCAGATAGGCGATGTCCAGCAACGGTGTAGTGACAAATGAATGGTTCATGGCAATTCCTGCGGGCTTGGCGGTTGTCTGGGAGAAAGACTACCGCCGCTGCTACGAATCATTCATGATGAGTAAAGGCCTATTATCAATTTTTCAAGTTGAATCAGAAATGAACGCAGACCACTCCCTCGCCGCCATTTCCGCCTCCCTCGACATTGCCTTGCTGCGCACCTTTCTCACGGTGGTCGACACCAACAGCTTCGCCTCGGCCGCCGACCTGCTGGCGCTGACACCGTCGGCGGTGAGTGGGCATATCAAGCGCCTGGAAGACGATGTCGCGGTGAAGCTGCTGTCGCGCACCACCCGCCGCCTGTCCCTGACCGCCGAGGGCGAGATCCTCTACACCTATGCGCGCAATATCCTCAGCCTGGAACGCGAGGTACGGGCAAAGTTGCGAGGAGCACACATTCAAGGACGTATCAGGGTCGGCTCCTCGGAAGACTTTGCCGGCACCTGGCTGGCTGCCGTTCTGCAATCCTTCAACCGCAGCCATCCGCGGGCCTCCATCGAGTTGAAGGTCGGCATCACCGCCGATCTGGTGCAACAGCGCCAACTCGGCCAGCTCGACGTGGTGTTCGGCAAGCAGTGCAGCCGGGTGGACGAAGGCGGCGAGTTGTTGTGGGAGGAACCGCTGGTATGGGCCTACGCGGCGAAAATGCCGCTGGACAGCGCAGTCCCCCTGCCCCTGGCCGTCTTTCCGGAACCTTGCGTCTACCGCGAGGCGGCCATCCAGGCGCTGGCCCTGGCGGCAACGCCGTGGCGCCTGGCATTTGAAAGCAGCAGCATGGCCGGTTGCATTGCCGCGGCACTGGCAGGTTTCGCCGTGACCCCGATTGCCCGCAGCCAACTGCGCGAAGGGCTCAGGGAACTGGGCCCGGCCGAGGGACTTCCAGCCCTGGCGAAGGCCCGCTTCCATGCCTTTTCCGACCGTTCCGATACGGCCATCAATGCACTGATCGAGTCAGTACAGGAGATCGGCAGGCGTCGCCGCTTCATCGATCAATAGACGCCGGCCGCACGCCGACATCAGAGAATACGCTTGCCGGTGCGATCCAGGCGCGGCATCCAGTGCCCGAGGATATCGGCCGAAACCACGATGTGATGGGCCCGGCCGATCAGCAGGTGGCGTGGCACGAAGCCGATGTAGCGCGAGTCGGCACTGTTGTCGCGGTTGTCGCCCAACATGAAGTAGCTGTCCGCCGGTACGGTGATCGGCCCGAAATCCCGCGCGGCGGCAACCCCACGCAGAAACTGCACCCGGCGCACGCTGCTGTCGGCGGCCTCGGTCACGGACACCCCGGGAATGCTCGTCTCGTGGGCGCCCGGCTCGGCGATATCGCGGGCGTCACTGTAGTGGGCCGCCACGCCGTTGACGAACAGTACCTCGTTGCGCATTTCCAGCACGTCGCCCGGCACCCCGACCAGCCGCTTGATCAGGCGCACGCCATCCTTGGGCGAGGTGAAGGTCACGACATCGCCACGCTGTGGAGTGCCCAGGGCTGCCAGGGAGATATCGCTCAACGGCAACTTGAAGTCATAGGCCAGCCGATTGACCAGCACCACATCGCCTTCAAGCAGGGTTGGCCGCATCGAGCCCGACGGAATCGGGTTCCAGTCCGCCATGGAAGTCCGGAAGATGCCGAAGCACAGGAGAAAGATCAGCAGCCCACGGTTATTGACGATCCAGCGCTTCATATCGACCTCAGAAAGGGATAACGTTTTCAGCGATTCTTGTAGCACCGTGCCTCAGGCCGAGCCAAGCCCCTTCTACGCCGATCAGCGAGTTTTCATGATCAGCTCATCCAGTTGCCACCGTCGACGTTATAGGTTTGCGCCACGACGAAGTCGCTCTCGGCACTGGCAAGGAAGATCGCCATGCCGGTCAGGTCCTCGGCGGTGCCCATGCGGCCATAAGGCACTTCCTGCGCCACGAGCCGTTTCTTTTCCCCCAACGGCCGCCCTTCATGCCGGGCGAACAGGGCATCGACACCGTCCCAGTGCTCGCCGTCGACCACGCCGGGAGCGATGGCATTGACATTGATCCGGTGGCTGATCAGGTTCAGCCCCGCCGATTGCGTCAGGCTGATCACCGCCGCCTTGGTGGCGCAATACACCGCCACCAGCGCTTCGCCGCGTCGCCCGGCCTGGCTGGCCATATTGATGATCTTGCCGCCGTGTCCCTGGCTGATCATCTGCCGGGCCGCCGCCTGCAAGGTGAACAGGGTGCCGGCGACGTTGATCGAGAACAGCCGCTCATAACTGTCCCGGGTGATCTCGGTGATCGGCGCCAGGTCGAACAACGCGGCATTGTTGATCAGGATATCCAGCTTGCCGGCATGCCCGACCACCGTCGCGATGGCGCCATCGATGGAGGCCTGGTCGGTCACGTCCATCTTCACCGCATAAGCGTTCGGTCCCAGTTCGGCGGCCGTGGCCCGGGCACGCGCCAGGTCGATATCGGCGATCGCCACGGTGGCACCTTCGCCGATGTAGGCCTGGGCAAACGCGCGCCCGATACCACGGGCAGCACCGGTCACCAGGGCACTCTTGCCTTCCAGTCGTTTCATTGAGAGTTCATCCATTACGTCAGATTGGGGGGAATGCGCCCGACAACGGGCGCCGGCGATCAACCTTTTTTCGGGTAACCCGCACGCTTCATTTCACGCTCGGTATTGGCCTGGGCTTCGGCCAGGGCCTGCTCGACCGTCACCTGTCCGGTCAGCGCCGCCGAGAACGACTTGCCGACCGAAGTGCCGATGGCCTGGAACTCGGGAATGGTCACGTACTGGATGCCCACATACGGCACCGGCTGCGCGGAAGGATGCGCCGGATCGGCGTGCTGCATCATCTGCAGGGTCACCCTGGCAAACGGCGCGGCCTTCAGGTAGGCATCGTTGTAGGTGGACAGGCGGGTGCCCGGCGGCACGTTGGTGATGCCATCGGTGTCGGTGACCAGTTGGATATACTGTCTGGAAGTCGCCCACGCGACGAAGGCCTTGGCCGCCTCCTTGTGTCGCGAGGTGGTCGGGATCGCCAGCGACCAGGCGTACAGCCATGACGAGCCTTTGTCGGTCGCTTGCGTCGGCGCCGCGACAAAGCCGACATCGTCGGCCACCTTGCTCTGCGACTTGTCGGTGGTGAAGGAGCCGGCGACGCTGGCATCGACCCACAACGCACACTTGCCACTGTTGAACAGTGCCAGGGTTTCGTTGAAGCCATTGCTCGACACACCCGGAGGGCCATATTTCTTCAGGGTATTGACGTAGAAATTGGCGGCGGCGGTCCATTCCGGACTGGTCAGTTGCGGTTGCCACTGTTCGTTGAACCAGCGTGCGCCAAAGGCATTGGCCATGGTGCTCAGCAGCGCCATGTTCTCGCCCCAGCCGGCCTTGCCCCGCAGGCACATGCCGTACTGCTCCTTGTCCGGCTGGTTGAGTTTGGCGGCAAATTCGCCGAGCCGGGTCCAGGTCGGGTGCTCGGGCATGCTCAGTCCGGCCTGCTTGAACAGGTCGGTGCGGTAATAGGTGACCGTGCTTTCGCCATAGAACGGCAAGGCATACAGCGTGCCGCCGACCGACAGGCCCTGGCGTACCGAGGGAAAGATATCCTCGACGTCATAATCGGCGGGCAAGCCGGTCATCGGTTCCAGCCAGTGCTTTGCGCCCCACAGCGGGGTTTCGTAGGTGCCGATGGTCAAGACGTCGAACTGGCCGCCCTGGGTAGCGATATCGGTGGTCAGGCGCTGGCGCAGAACATTTTCTTCCAGCACCACCCAGTTCAGCTTCACCTCGGGGTGCTGTTGCTCGAAGACTTTGGACAAACGTTGCATGCGGATCATGTCACCGTTGTTGACGGTGGCGATGGTCACGGTTTCGGCGGCCTGGCAGGCCCAGGCGGCAGAGAGGCCGACGGACAGGGCAAGGGCTGTGGCGATCAACTTCATCGGGTTCTCCGGCCTGGGCGCCAGGCGCTATTATTTTTGTTGTTGACCACGGTCGGACGAACGCCGGCCAGCCGTGACGGACGCGCCGATTACAGCAACTTCCACCGGGGCGGACAAACGAATCGGGGATGCCCTTCCGATACTTTTTTAACCGGCCAGGGCGAAGCCCCCAGCGATCAAAAAAGTACCGGTCATGGTTGCAACAGACGCTAGCGAACCCCGGCTGAGACGGCGTATGTTCAAGGGCTGCATAACAACAAGAGGCACACGCCATGGCTGACAGTCGAACAGCCCTGTTCGAGCAACGACCAGCCGAGCTGGAGGTCATCCTGCCGCAACCCGACCACGGCTTTCGCTGGCATGAACACGACTACCCCTCACCGCTTGCCCGCTGGAACCATCACCCCGAATTCGAGCTGCACCTGATCCGCCATGGCAGCGGCAAGCTGGTGGCGGGTGACTACATCGGTGCGTTCGGTCCCGGCCATGTCGCGCTGATCGGCCCCGATCTGCCCCACGACTGGATCGGCGACCTGACGCCCGGCGAGCACCTGGTCGGGCGCGATGTCGTTGTGCAATTCGACGGCGCCGCCCTGCTCGCCCTGCGTGCCACCTTGCCGGAACTGGGCAGCTTGCAGAGCCTGTTCGAGCGCGCCCGCCGCGGCCTGGAATTCACCGGCGCGACCGCACTGCAGGCGGCGCGGTTGATGGAAGAAATTGGCCGCGCCGAGGGTCTGGAGCGGCTGATCCTGTTCCTGCAACTGGTCAATACGCTGATGCAGGCGCCAGAGCCGGAGGTGCATCTGCTGGCCAGCGTCTGTTATGCCCCGAGCCTGGATGCACGCAGTTCCGAACGCATTCACAAGGCCTTCGATTACCTGCTGACGGAACTGACCGGCGACCTGCGGCTGTCGGTGATAGCCCAGCGCCTGGGCATGAGCGAACCGGGTTTTTCACGTTTTTTCAAGCGCATCACCGGGCATGGCTTTATCGACCTGATGCGCAAACTGCGGGTGCAGCGTGCCTGCCGGCTGTTGCTGCAGAGCGAGATGTCGGTGGCCGATATCTGTTTTGAAGTCGGCTACGGCAACCTGTCCAACTTCAATCGGCACTTTCGCTTCGAGATGAACCAGACGCCCAGCGACTATCGACGCAGCGCGGCCATGACTCTGTTCCGGCACAACGGCGCCTACCCGTCCATGCTGTCGGGCCAGCGGCATTGAGCACATAAAAAACGGCCCCGATCGAAGAGCATGATCGGGGCCGGGGATATAAACGTCTATCCAGACTTGCAGGGAGCCTTGCGTGATAGCGGTCTAGACCAACTGATATTTTTCCCGCACCAGATGGCCGATACCCATCCGGTCGAGTACCGGTAACGGACACAGGAAAGTCACCCGTATGGTGCCGGGCAGGCGGCTGATGTCGATGGAGCCGTTGAGCGTGGCACGGTTGAGCACTTCGTCGTAGGGCAGGCCGGTGGCCGCGGCGGCACGACGCAAGCCGTTCTCCGTCGCCACATTGAGGTTCACGCCACTACCGATAAAGGTGATCGGACCGCTCTCCTCGACTTCGTGCTGGCCCCACAAGGCCCCCAGCTCACGGACCTTGCGGCGCTGCTCGGCATTCATCGGCCGGGCCATGGGTGGCAGATCATCGAGGTTCTGCAACAGGATCGGACCATCGATCGCCAGCCCCTTGATCACCTCCACCGTCAGTTCGGTTTCGCCAGAGACATCGGTGGCATGCCCGGCGATTTCGCCATTGCCCTGCTGCGCATGCATATCCCCCATGTACACACCGGCCCCCGGCACTTTCACCGGACAGATCAGCACGCAGCCTTCGCGGACCGAGTTGGTGTCCATATGGCCGTCGGTCTTGGCCTCGTGCAGTTGCTCATGGGTCATGCCATAACGATGCGGCGCGCCCACCAGGTACTGGCCGAAGTCCGCGCAGTTGTGCGAGTCCGGCAGGTCCCGCGACGGTGTGGTGCCGATATTGCCGAGAAACGGCCGCATATGTGCCGCCAGTCCCGGAATGTCGGCCCGGGCCAGTGACAGGATCGAATGCTGTGCCGCCATTTCCGGCAACGCCGACATCTGCCCGGCATTGCCCGCCAACCGGTCGGCCACCGCCTGGTTGACGGTGAGGCTGACCTGGTTCTCCGCATCCAGCACGATCACGTAGCCATGGCTGAAGCGAAATGCGCTGACTTCCGCACCGCAGTTGTCGCAACGGATGGCGTCCTCGCCGATGCCCTCGACATGGCTGGCCGGATGTTCGGTACCGCAGGCCGCGCAGAACTTGGCAACAAATGGATCGCCGTGATAACGCCCTTCGACAAAGCTCATCACCCCCGAGGATGTCGCCAGGGAGGTGACACGCATGCGACGGATCTTCAGGGCGACGGCGTCGCCCACTTCGGCACCGGCAATCGCCACCGGCTGCGTCACTTCATGGCCGCCCTGGAAGGCCGGTGTGATCATCGGTCCCCAGCAGCCCGGCGGCGTACCGGTAATCAGGGTACCGCCATCGGCCAGCGGGCCGAGCATGGCCTGGCTCGGGCCGATCAGGCCCTGGGTGTAGCGGTCGACACACAACCGGTCTACCGGCGTCGATTCGTTGCCTGCATCAGAGAGGGTGTTGTTCATGTTCTATCTCCTTGCCTCCACGGGATACGGAGGGATCAACCAGGGGTGGGACAAAGGCCGCGGTGGGGCAGCCGATCAGGTTCGCCATTTGCCGCCGCGCACCAGTTCGGCCACCGCATCGGCAAAGACCTTGGGAGCTTCCTGGGGCAGGTTGTGGCCCACGCCAGGGATCTGCCGATGACTGCGCGGACCGCTGAAACGCGGCGCCGAGGCCTTGCCATCGGTGGCCGCGATCACGCCATCGGCGACGCCGTCGAGGGTGATGGTCGGCACGCTGATCGCCGGCAACAACGCGAGCTTCTGCTCGGCCTCGGCATAATCCGGGTAGCCCGCCGCCAGCCCCATGCGATGGCGATAGGAATGGATGACCACGTCGACATGGTCGGGGTTGTCAAAGGCCTCGGCCGCCCGGTCGAAGGTGCGATCATCGAAGTGCCAGGTCGGTGAGTTGTTGCGCCAGAGGATCCGCGCGATATCACGGCGGTTCGCCTCGAGTCCCGCACGCCCGCGCTCGGTCTGGAAGTAATGCTGGTACCAGATGCCCCATTCGACATGGGCCGGCAGCGGGTTGGCAGCCTTGGCGATGTCCTGGATCAGGTAGCTGTTGACCGAGACCAGACCGACCACGCGGCTCGGACGCAAGGCGGCCGCGACACAGGCCGCACGCCCGCCCCAGTCGTAACCGGCGAGCACCGCCTCGGGGATATGCAGCGCATTCATCAGGTCCAGGACATCCTGGCCGAGCGCCGCCTGCTGGCCGGAACGCGGCGTGGCATTGTCGAGGAAACGGGTAGTTCCGTGCCCGCGCAGGTGCGGCACGATCACTCGAAAGCCCTGGGCCGCCAGCAACGGCGCGACGTCGACATAGCTGTGGATGTCGTAGGGATAACCATGCAGCAGGATCACCGGTCGACCGTTCTCCGGACCGGCCTCGTAGTAGCCGATATCCAGCAGTTCGGTACTGACCTGACGAAGCGCAAAACGCGTCAGCGCCTTGCTCGACCGACGCTGGTACGGTGCCGCGCCCTGGTTTGTCGACGCCAGGGCCGGAGCCATATCCGCGAGGCCGATGGCCGCCGCTCCGGCGGCGGCGGACAACAGGAAGCGACGGCGATTGAACGGGTGCTCGGACATGATGGGCTCCTCGGGTAAGTGGGACAGGATTCAGCTGATATCGACGATCAGTTCGCTGGCGAGCCAGCCGGCCAACAGCGCACCGGCCCGGGCAATGCCCTCGGTTTCGCCGAGGCGTTCGACCAGCCACTCGCACAGGGCGGCAAAGCTGCCGTTGGCCTGCAGGTGCAGCAGGGCCTGGTATTCCAACTGCTCCAGCGGACGTAGCCGTGAGGTGAATTGCCGGCGCCAGACGATCACGCCGCCCGGCTCGGCGAGCATCTCGCTTTCCGGCGGCGCCACCTCGTCACACAGCGCGGACCAGATCGGCTCGGCATTGGTGGTCAGGGCATGGCTCCGGAAGGACGGCGTCAGGCGCAGTCGTGCCGAATCCCAGTCGATCGTCGCCAGGGCTTCCAGCGACAAGGCGTCGGCATCCGCGGCGACAAAGGCATCGTTGAGCGCCGCCTCGATCCAGGCCAGCTCCTGGACATCGGGGTTGTGCGGGAACAGCGTCACCAGGCTGGCGTGAAAGCCCTCGGGGTAGGCATCCAGGGTCCAGGCATGGGGTGGTTGCCGGTCGATATGACTGACCGCGGCGGCGAGGAACGCCTCGTCGCCGATCCACCGGCGCAAATGGGGAAATGCCTGTTCCAGACACCCCACCAGCTGCGCCCGGTAGTTGTTCTGGTACACCGCCAGGCCGGCGGCTACGTTGCCGCCGAGGCGTTGCGCGGCGCTTTCGTCCGCCGTGACCAGCCAGTGGTGGAACTCGCGTTGCAACTCGGCCAGGTTCATGGCGCACTCCGTGAACAGCCGCGGGCATCGAGCGAACCGAGGGTGCGGGCCATGTCCAGCTCCTTGAGCAGGTCGGCCAGCGGCGGAATCCGGTCGTCCCGCTCGATCATCGTCGCCACCGGGCCGAAGCGTGAAATCGCCAGGGCGTAGAGCGCCCAGACTTCCTGGCAGACCGGGCTGTCGTGGGTGTCGATCAGCAACTCGGCTCCCTGGCTGTGTCCGGCCAGGTGAATCTGCCGCACGCGGTCCGCCGGCAGGCCGTCGAGAAAGGCCAGCGCGTCGAAACCGTGGTTGGTCGCACTGACAAAGATATTGTTGACGTCGAGCAGCAGTCCGCAGCCGGTGCGCTCTGACATCCGCGCGATGAATTCCCATTCGGTCATCGTCGCGCCATCGAAGGCCAGGTAGCTCGACGGGTTTTCAAACAGCATCGGACGGCCGAGGAAATCCTGGGCCATGGAAATATTCCGGCAGACGCTGTCCAGGGCCTCTTCGGTATAGGGCACCGGCAGCAGGTCATGGGAGTTGAACCGGTCGATGCGCGACCAGCTCAGGTGATCGGAAACGAACAATGGGTCGATCTCGTCGACGAGATCCTTGAGGCGGCGCAGGTAATCGGGGTTGAGCCCGTCCGCCGAGCCGATGGACATCGACACACCGTGCAGCGCCACCGGATGCCGCTCGCGGATCTGGCGCAGGATATGCCGGGGCTGGCCGCCCGCGACCATGAAGTTCTCGGAGATGACCTCGACAAAATCGACCGGCACCTCGGTCTCCAGGAAATCCCGATAGTGTTCCTTGCGCAGGCCCAGGCCGTAGCCCGGAAAAACAGGAATAGAGACAGACATTACGCGTGCTCGGCTTGAGAGAGAGGGTAATACCGATCGAAGAACACCACGCCCCTGCAGGAGCCGGCTTGCTGGCGATACAGACGACAGGGTCTGACAGACACAACGCGTCGACACCATCGCCAGCAAGCCGGCTCCTACGGGATCATGGGTTCAGGCTTATTTAGGCTCGGTCAGGGTGCCGCCGGCCTTCAGGCACTCGCTCGGGGTCTTGACCACGACGCCCTGCCCCTTGCAGCTGTTCAGGCCCTTGCAGTCGTTCTTGGCAGTGGCGCAGAGGCTTTCGCCCTTGCAGCTGTTGACGCCGTAGCAGCGGCCCGGCTGCTCCTTGTCGGCGGCGCTGGCGGAGACGGCGAAGGAAGCGGATGCCAGTGCGATCAACGCGGCGGCGGTGGCGATGCTCAAGCGGGAAGCGGTGGTGGCCATGGTGTTTCTCCAGATAGATAAGGGGTACGTCAGGTTGGGTTGAGGGTTTTACTTGGCGTTCAGCGCGGCTTCTTCGATGACTTTCGCCACCGCTTCAGGCTGCGAGATGTAGACGGTATGGCTGGCCTTGATCTCGGTGACCTTGGAGCCGGCGCGCTTGTACATCCAGCGTTGCAGGTCCGGGTTCAGGGCTTTGTCTTCGGTGGCGACAATCCCGTAGCTCGGTTTCTTGTGCCAGGCGGCGGCCCAGTTCTGCGCGCCGAAGGTGGCGGTGGTCGCCGGTACTTGCGAAGCGGCCAGGAAGTCGGTGCGGTTGGTGGTCTGGTCGGCGGCGAAGTCTTCGCCGAACTTGGCACGGTCGACGAACAGCAGGCCATCGCGGGTGCCATGGATGTCGTTGCTCGGTGACGGCATGGAGCTCAGCAACTGGCCCAGGGTCTCGCCGACTTCCGGTTGCAGCGCGGCGACGTAGACCAGTGCCTTGACCTTGTCGCGCTCACCGGCAATACCGATCACCGCACCACCGGAGCTGTGGCCGACCAGCACCACCGGTCCGACCTGCTGGTCGAGGATTTCCCGGGTCGCGGCCACATCGGCATCCAGGCTGGTGGCCGGCTGATGCACCACACTGACGTGATAGCCCTTGTGGATCAGGATGTCGTGGACCACCCGCCAGCCCGAACCATCGACGAACGAACCATGGACGATGACGATATTCTTCGCGCCGGCCGGCGGAACCGGATCGGCCGCACTGGCAAACATTGGCGCGGCCATGGCCAGGGCACTGAGAGCCAGGAGGGGTAACTTACGCATGGTGCTTCTCCTCAAGCCTTCGGGGCTTGATGTTGTGGTTGAAAGTCATGTTCAGAGAGGGCTGTGCCAGGAGGCTATGTGAAGCGCCGTGTCAGGCCGGTCGGCGACGCAACAGCGCATCCAGTGACCAGTTCCCGCCGCCATAGGCGATCAGCGGTAACAGCAGGCCGGCCCAGCTCAGGTGCGTCGGCCATGCATCGGGGTACACGAACACCTCGATCACCGCGGTCATGCCCAGCAAGGCCAGGGCCGCGGGCCGGGTCAGCAACCCCAGCACCAGCAGGACCGGGAACAGGTGCTCGGCATAGGTCGCCAGGTGTGCCGCCAGGTCGGACGGAATCAGCGGCAGCGCGTACTCCGAACGGAACAGCACGTAGGTCGATGGTTTCAGGGTCAACAGGCCTTCAACCTTGGTGCGTCCCGAGAGGAAGAACACCGAGGCGATCCCCACACGGGCTACCAGCAGCAACAGGGACTCGGGCAACAACCGGCCGAGGCCGGCACTCACTGCCCCGGCGCCGCGGCTCATGGCTGCTCCGTCAGGGACCCGAAGCCCTTGGGCGTCTTGATCTGGGTGCAGGTGCCCTTGTCCACCAGCACCCAGGCATTGCCCTGGTAGTCGGCGGTGGCGGTGCCCGCGCAGGAAGTGCCTTTACCGGCGGCGCAATCGTTCTGGCCGGCCTTGGACACGCCGTAGCATTTTTCCTGGGGAGCCTGGCCATCGGCGGCCTGGGCAGTGGCGGCAAAGGCGCTGAGTGAAATGGCGAGGGTGGCTGCGAGGGCTGCGTATTGGCTCTTCATGGATATCTCCCGATCAACAATGGATTGAGCGAATCAGCAGCGTCTTGGGCTGCGTTGTTCGACCAGCAAAGTTAATCGCGAGCGTGTATCCCTTCTGTGTCCCGGAACCGGGCAGGAGGTCGCGGGATGTATCAGCCCCGAGTTCGTACACACTCTGATACACGAAGGGCGGTGCACAGCGCCCGCTCCCGCTCGGCACCCTCGCGAAGATCCGTAACACAAGGTTCATACTGCGGGGATAGCATTGTGCCTTCACTTTGCCCGGCGACCCCAGCATGCGCGCAGAAACCTTCTCCTTCATGCGTCCACAACGGCCCAAGGATCACCGCTGTGCCGGCGATCTGTGCACGGAAGTGCCAGCGATCGACTGGAGCAGCACCAATGCCCTGGTCATGGAGACCTTCAGCTCACAGAAGGAAATGGTCTGCCTGGCGGTGCTGGAAGATGAGCGGCCCATCGGCCTGATCAACCGCAACATCTTCCTGTCGATGATGAGCAAGCCGTTTCACCGCGAGCTCTACGACAAGAAAAGCTGCATCGCTTTCATGGACAAGGAACCGTTGATCGTCGATACCGGCATGAGCATCGAGGAATTGACCTTCAAGACCGTGGAGTCCGGCGAAAAGACCCTCGCGGACGGTTTCATCATTACCCGCAACGGCCAATTCGCCGGGTTGGGCAATGGCCTGCAACTGATGGCCGTGGTCGCGGCCATGCAGGCCGAGAAAAACCGCCAGATCATGCAGAGCATCGAGTACGCGAGCGTTATCCAGCGCTCCATGCTGCGGGCCTCGCGCGATACCCTGAAGTCGACCCTGGAAGACGCGGTCCTGTTGTGGGAGCCGCGGGATGTGGTCGGTGGCGACTTCTATCATTTCTGCGCCTACCCCGACGGCTGGTTCGGCGCGATAGCCGACTGCACCGGCCACGGTGTTCCCGGTGCCTTCATGACCCTGATCGCCTCATCTTCGCTGACCCAGGCCCTGGTACGTTTCGGGCCGCGGGATCCGGGCGTGCTGCTGTCGGCGGTGAACAAGAGCGTCAAGGAACTGCTGGGCCAGGTGCAGAGCGGCGTTGAAACCCCCGAGTCCGACGATGGCCTGGATGCCGCGTTCCTCTGGTTCGACAGCGCCAGCCAGACCCTGAGCTTTGCCGGCGCGCGCATGGCGCTGCACGTCTTGCCGCCCGAGGCCCGGCAGATGGAAACCCTGTCCGGACAGCGCGTCGGCGTCGGCTACGTGGACAGCGCCATCGACTACCAGTGGCCGGTGAACCGAATCGCCCTGGCGCCGGCCAGCCTGGTCTTCATCGCGACCGACGGCCTGACCGACCAGATCGGCGGCCCGCGCAACATCGCCTTCGGCAAGAGCAAGGCGTTCGACACGATACTGGAACATCGCAATCAGCCGGCGACCGTCATCTGCGAAGCCTTGCAGCGCACGCTGGCCAATTGGCAGGGAGAGCAAACCCGCCGTGACGATCTCACCCTCTTCTGCGCGCGTCTTGGAAACGATCATGATTAATTCGAATGCTGTTCACTCCGACTGCCACTTCTTCGACCTGGCCCAGCAGCGCAACGTGATTTTCTATCACATGGGGTATTTCTCCCACACGATCATCACCGCCATGGCCGAAGTGGTCCGGCTGCAGCTGGAAATCTCGGGGGTCAACGGGCCGACGCGACGCAAATTGTTTTCGTCCTTCGTCGAGCTGTCGCAAAACATCATTCACTACTCATCCGACTCGCTGCCCACCGATCCGGGCGACGAATCGTCGCTGCGCCAGGGCGCGGTGTGCATCAGTGCCGACGGCGATCGCCACCTGATGCTCTGCGCCAACCCGATCGCCACCAGCGACGTCGATCGCCTGCGTGAAAAGCTGGAACCCCTGCGCAACATGTCGCTGGAGGAGATCAAGCAGGCCTACAAGGTCACCTTGCGCGCGGAAACCCCTGCCGACAGCAAGGGCGCCGGCCTGGGTTTCCTGACAATGGCGCGCGACGCCTGCGCCCCGCTGGAATTCGATTTCTACCCGAGAGCGGACGAGCCCGGCACCACGCTGTTCTGCCTTAAAGCCACCATTTGAGTAGAGTGACGCAATCACCATGGATAATTTCTACATCGAAGCAACCGCCACATCGCCGGAAGTCGACTTTCGTTTCGATCAGAACCTGCTGACGATAAAAGGCGAGTCCTACCCGGAAAATGCCGCGGCCTTCTACGCCCCCGTGCTCCAGCAACTGCGCGGCTATCTCGCCTCTCGCGAAGACATCACCATCACCGTCCATATCGCCCTGGCCTACTTCAACAGCTCCAGCACCAAGATGCTGTTCAGCATCTTCGATGCCCTGGACAAGGCCGCGCAATCAGGTAACGAGATGCAGGTGAACTGGTACCACGATGAAGAAGACGAAACGATTTTCGAGTTCGGTGAAGAGTTGAAGGCCGACTTTACCGCCATCATCTTCAACGACCACGCCACGACTCTCCAATGACACCCCGAGAAGGATGATGAGCATGACCGCTTCAGTCACTTTCGCTGGCGCACAGGATGACGCTGAACCGGACCTGTTCAAAAGCGAAACTGACGCGCTTGAACATGCCCGTTCCATTCTGGCCGTGACTGAAGCAGGCGCTCCGGTGTACCAGCAGGCGCTCGCCGACCTGACCGTGCATTTCGAGCGGCTCATGCGCGAGACACGCCGGCTGATCCGCCGCAGCGACCGCGCCGAGCGCGAAATGAACACGCTCAATGCCCAGTTGCAGACCCTGGCCCATCAACTCGAATACCGCGCCACCCATGATGCGCTGACCGGCGTGCTGAACCGTGGCGCGGTGATTGACCTGACCGTGCAGGCACTGCAGAAAACCGGTGCGGTGATGGTGGTGCTGGATATCGACCACTTCAAGCAGGTCAACGATGAGTTCGGCCATCCCGCCGGCGATGCGGTGATCCAGGGCATCGTCGGTTGCCTGCGGCGCGTGGTCGGCAATAGCGGATTCATTGGTCGCGTGGGCGGAGAGGAATTTACCGTGCTGATGCCCGCCGGAACCCTCGAAGAGGGCCTGGACCTTGCCGAGACCCTGCGCGACACGATTGCCGCGCATGTCTTCGGGCAGCCGGTGAACCGCCGGATCACCGCCAGTTTCGGCGTCAGTGCCAGCCCCGTGGGCACCCGTTTCGACAGTGCCTATGGGCTGGCGGATGCTGCGTTGTACCAGGCCAAGCGCTCTGGCAGGAACCGCGTCGAGGCGGCACGGGCAGACGCGAGCGCCTGTGCGCCGGAGCCGGCGAAAGAAGAAGGCCTGCACCCTCCTCTTCCAACCCCTGATCAGAAGATCGAGATAGGGTAGTCGGCAATCAGGCGCAACTCATTGTTGTCGCCTTCGGCCTGATCGGCATTGCCCCGGTGGATGGACTCGCGCAGGCGCAGGGACAGGTCCTTGGCCGGGCCGTTCTGGATCACGTACTTGGCTTCCACATCGGTCTCGTGGTGCTCGCCGTTGGCGCCATAACCGTAGGCGTGGTAAGGGCTGTCCGCGGCAATCTTGCTGCCATCGATATCGTCACCGTGGATGTAGCGGGTCATGAAGCTCAGGCCCGGCACGCCGTAGGTCGCCATTTTCAGATCATAACGGGCCTGCCAGGATTGCTCGCCGGGACCGTTGAAGTCCGAGAACTGCACGGAGTTGGCCAGCAGGATCGAGTCGCCGCCGTCGCCAGGGCCGTTGGTACCGAAACCGACGTAGTCGAACGGTGTATTGCCATGGATCTTCTGGAACGCCAGGGTCACGGTGTGGGCCGTCAGGAAGGTGTAGGCGGTGGCGAAGGAGAACGCGGTGTTGTTGATCGGACCGGCCTTGGCCTCGCCCTCGTCCAGGGTGCGGTAAAGGTTGAAGTCGAAGTTCAGCGACTGGGCCTGGGAAATCGGCAAGGTGTAGTTGGCGTTGGTGTAGTACTGGCGCCAGACGTCCTCGAACTCGGAACCGTAGAGGGTGAAGTTGAGGTTGTCGTTGACGGTGTACTTGCCGCCCAGGTAGTTGACCGCACTGGTCGTGACGTTGGCGTAAGTGGCGAACAGGTCATGGTCGTTGCTGGTGGTGACCACGCCGGTACCGCTGGTGAAGTGGCCGGCTTCCAGGTCGAGGTCCTTGATCTCGCTGCTGAGCAGGTTGAAACCGGTGGCGGTTTCCGGGATCAGCCGCGTACCGCCGGCGGCGAAGACCGGCGCGGTGGGCTGCATGTCACCGTAGAGCAACTCGGTCTTGGAGACGCGGATCTTCACCGCGCCACCGGCCTTGGCGTAATCGTCTTCAGGGGAGCCGTTGCGTCCCACCGGCAGGTTGCCGGTACCTGCCGTGCCCGGCCCGCCATCGAGCTTGATGCCCCAGTAGCCGAAGGCGTCGACGCCGAAACCGACAGTGCCCTGAGTGAAGCCCGAGCTGTAGTTGCCGAAGATGCCCTGGGTCCAGTCCTCGAGATCGGATTTGTCATTTTTCCGGTCGCGGTCGAAGTACTGGTTCTTGAGGTGCAGGTTCAGGCTGCTGTCGTCGACAAAGCCCTTGGCATCGCTCTGGTCGGTCACGGTAGTCGCCATGGCGACCTGGGCCATCCCCAGCGAAACCGCCAGTGTAAGCAAGTTGATTTTTACCGACATCGTTGTAATTCCCCTGGTTAATAAAGTTTCACTCTCTTGTTAGTGCGAACAACAGGACGCACTCCGTCATCCGCGAGGAGAGTGGAAACGTAGAACAATGAATGGCAGAAGTGCCCGAGGGCCAAAGACAATCTTCATGACTGCAGAAGGTGGGTCAGGTTGAGCTCTTGTCTTGTGCTCCGGGCCACGCCCGGCGCCCGCTGGCGCTCAGGCGGCAGTTGCCTGGTCTGGCTGCTGCGAGAAAAAAACCGGAACACTTGGCACTATCAACCAATGGCCTCTATTGTTATTTTTTACTGCCAGCGTCTATATATATTTTTTTATTACAGCGAACCATGTTCGCCGGGTTAATTAGCCATGAAAGATTTTTCATTGATATTAACTCGACGCAGGTCGACGGATATCGAGAGGGGAACTCATTAACAAGGCACTGTCACGGTGATGGCCGTGTGCGGGAGGACTGAAGGTAGCCAAAGGAACGGTCACCGGGCCCGGGAAACAATGGGCCCGGCGAGCTTCGGGGATCAGATCGCGTTGCGCGTATCCGGGCCCGGCAAGGCTTCAATGGCCAGGGTGGCAATGGCAACGTCATGGGCGGCCAGCCCGGTCAGGTCGACAATGGTGATGGCATCCTCCCTCTCGCGGCCCTTCGCCTTGCCTGACAGCACGTCTCCCAGCAGCACTATCGAGGCGGTCTCCAGCAGGCCGTCACGGACCGCGTAGCCGAGATCACCGCGATCCGTGCACTGCCTGATATCGTCCGCCACCACGCGGCTGGCGATCTGAAACAGCTGCGGATCGATCTCCTGCTTGCCCTGGCTATCGGCGCCCAACGCGACGATATGGGTGCCGGGCCTCACCGCTGCGGCAGCGAACAACGGCTCGGTCGCCGGGGTGCAGGTGATAATCACGTTGCACTGTTGCAACAGCGCTTCGACCTTCGTCGCCGCATGCGCATCGACTCCCTCTTCGCGCAGTCGAGTCGCCAGGGCTTCGGCCTTGTGCGGGTCCCTGCCCCAGATAACGACCTTGTCGATACCCAGCGCAACGGATGCCCAAAGGGCCTGGAGCTCCGCCTGGTGGCCGGTGCCCAGGATCCCCAGCGCGGTGATGTGCTTCGGGGCCATGGCGACTGCCGCCAGGGCACCCGATGCGGCCGTCCGCCAGCTGGTCAGCCAGCCTTCGTCATTCAGCAGCGCGAGGGTCTGCCCGGTCCGGGCGTCGAACACCGCCATCAGCCCATTGTTGGTCGGCAGGCCATGGCGGGCATTGTCGTAGAAGCCCATGGCGATCTTGATGACGAAGACCGGGCCGCCCTTGAAGTAGCCGTACTTGATATGGCAGTCGCCCGGTGGCTGGTCGAACAACAGCTCGCCTGGGGCGGGCGCTACCACCTGGCCGTCCGCATGCCGGACAAACGCCTCGCGGATGGCGCCCACTACCGCATCGTGGCGAAGTACCGCACGCAGGGACGGCCAGTCATGCACCGGCAGCATCACGCCGCCCCTTGCAGGTAACGCCGGAACACCTCCAGGCCCTCTTCGATGTTCGCCCGCCCGTAGCCGATGCGGAAGCGATCCGTCGGCACCGGCCCGAGCGCCGAGGTGTAGATGCTGGAAGGCAGCAGCAATACCCCGGTGCGCTCGACCAGATCCGTGGTAAAGGTTTCCACCCCTTCCCCGCCCAGATAACGCGGATAAGCGATACAGCCGCCGTCCGGACGATACCAGTCGAACCGGTCGCTGAACTCGGCGAAGAAACCGTCCAGCACTTCCAGGTTGTGCGACATCAGCGTGTGGATGCGCGCGAGGATCCGCTCGCGGGCCTTGAGGGCGATGATCGAGAGGATCTCGCTGGGGCCCGAGTTGCAGATGGACAGGTAGTGTTTCATCCGCTCCATGCGCACCAGCAGATCGGCATCCTGGCAGGCTATCCAGCCGATACGCAGACCGGGCAGGCCATAGGGCTTGGACATCACCGCCAGCGACAATCCGCGCTCGTAGACATCGGCAACCGCCGGCAATTGCTCGCAGCCGCCGACCCCGATCAGCCGATAGGCCTCGTCGCTGAACAGGTAGATCCCGTGTTTGCGGCACAGCTGTACCAGCGCATCGAAGCGCTCGCGCTCGAGGATCTTGCCCGTCGGGTTGTGGGGGAAGTTGATCGAGATCAGCTTGGTATTCGGGCGGATGGCCGCGGCCACCGCATCGATATCAAGGGTCCAGCCACGCGCCGGGTCGAGGGGGACGCCGGTTACCTCGCAGAGGCTCAAGGGAATGGTTTCGGCGGACTGATAGTTGGGTGTCACGACGATGGCGTGGTCGCCTTTTTCCAGCAGGGCATGCATCGCCACATAAAGCCCTTCCTCAGCACCGGCAAAACAGAGGATATCGGCGGACAGCACCTTGTCGTAGGTCGCGGCGATCGTCTCCCGCAACGCCGGAGCGCCATAGGTCTGGGTGTAGCCCAGCGAAAGGTTCTCGAACGCGGCGCGATCACTGTCGCTCGCCAGCGCCAGCAACTCCGAGAGGGTCATGCTCTCGGCATCGGAAGCGGTCATGTGGTAGCGGGCGGTGAATTCCCACTTGGAGAAATAGGTCTCCAGGCGGAAGTCTGGAAGCGTGGCCATGCGGTGTCCCCTGCTGATATGGGCGATAGGTCGTCCACCGCCCTCGCGCAATCTCGCGAATGCGCGGTCGGTGAAAGTACCCGCAAGACACTAGCTCGACATATACATATTGTCTAATTTATTTTTTATGTCTAAATTTAGCTCAAGCCTTGCTTATCAAGACCATCAAGCCTGTTCCAATATCGCCCGGGAGTAGGGTAACGTGCGGGCGCCCGGACGGAATGCATCGGGCCTGCGCATCGGCGCAGTGACTGTCCACCTGAATCGAAGGCTTGCAGATGTCCTACCTGAATTTCATCAACGCCACGGCACAAGGCATCGCCGGATTGCTCTATCCGCATCTGGAAGCCGTGGTACACGATGCCAGGACCGGCCTGATCGCGCATATCGCCAACAATTTCTCCAAGCGCAAGGTCGGCGATCCCTCGCTGATCGAAGATATCCCGCAGCTCGAAGCCGGACCGGATGTGATCGGCCCCTACGAAAGCAGCGGGATCAACGGCCGGGTCCTGCGCTCGATCACCATTGCCGCCCGGGACGACCATGGTGAAATCATCGCGTTCCTGTGCCTGAATTTCGATCTGTCGGTGATCAACCAGATGCAGCAACTGCTGGGCACCTTCGCCGCCGGGTTCAACACGCAAACCCGGCCGGAGGCGCTGTTCAAGGCGGACTGGAGAGAGAAGCTCAATGAGATCGTCGAACGGATTTCCCTCGAGACCTCAGTGCGCAAAAGCGAGTTCGGCCGCCGCGAAATCACCCTGGCACTGGCCGAGGCCCGGGCCAGCGGGCTGCTGGAGATACGCAACTTCATGGAGTACCTGACCGACTACTTCGAGATCTCCCGGGCAACCGTGTACAACTACCTCAAGGCAGTGCCGGAGCCTCTGATTCCCGTCGGCACGACGACGATCAAGGCTCCCGCCGGCAGCAGGAAGAGCAGCAGGAAAACGCCTCAGGACACGCGTTCGTAGCCGCCGATCACGCCTTTTTTCGAGAGTACCCACTGCCACAGCTGGATATCCCTGGCCCTGAACGCACCCGCGCAGGACAGCAGATAGTAGCGCCACATGCGATAGAAACGCTCGCCCATCTCCCCGGCGAAACGCGGCCAGGCCGCTTCGAAATTCTCGCACCAGGCCATCAGCGTCTTGTCGTAGTCGGCACCGAAGTTATGCAGGTCCTCGACCACGAACAGACCGTCGACGGCATCGCCGATCTGGCCGATGGAAGGCAGGTCGCCGTTGGGGAAGATGTACTTGTCGATCCAGCGATCGGTACTGGAGTTGCGACGGTTCTTGCCGATGGTGTGCAGCAGGAACAGCCCCTCATCCTTCAGGCAGCGCTCGGCGGTTTCCATGTAGACGCGATGGTTCTTGCGCCCGACATGTTCGAACATGCCAATGCTGACGATATGGTCGAACTGCTCGTCGACATCGCGGTAGTCCTGCAGGCGGAACTCCAGGGGCAACCCGGCATAACGCTGGCGTGCCCACTCGGCCTGGTCGCGGGAGATGGTCACGCCGACACACTCGACACCATAATTCTGCGCGGCATAGGACATGAAGCTGCCCCAGCCACAGCCGATATCCAGGACCCGCATGCCCGGCTCCAGGCGCAGCTTGCGGCAGACCAGGTCGAGCTTGGCGTTCTGCGCCTCGACCAGGTCGGTTGCCTCGCGCCAGTAGCCGCAGGTGTAGGTCATGCGCGGGTCGAGCATGTTCGCGTAGAAATCGCTGCCCAGGTCATAGTGCTGCTCGCCGACCTGCCAGGCACGCTTGCGGTTCTGCAGGTTGAGCAACTTGACCCGTGCGGCGTGAAACAGCATGGCCATCGGGTTGACCCCGTCGGCCAGGCCCGAACGCATCAGCCGGGAAAAGAACTCGTCCAGTTGGTCGGCGTCCCAGTCGCCGTCCATGTAGGCCTCGCCGAGGCCCAGGCTGCCCTCGGACAAGGCTCGTTCGGGAACCCCGGGCCTTTTCAGTTTCATGTCCCACGGTGCGCTGCCATCCAGGCGCAGGCCGGCCTTGTCCAGCAATTCTTCGGCCAGTCGGTAGGAGCTACTGTGGGATGTGTCCTCGGTGGAGACACTGGAAGAACGGGGGGCTAATGAATCTTCGCACTCTGACTGCATCGTGAATCCTTACTTCTTGCTTGCACTGAAGTGGACAGCGAGGCCATTGTTCAAACCGTTGACGCAGGCGCTCAAGGTTGACTTTCGAAGCTTGGGAAAGCTTAAGTCGAGGCTTCGGAGCAAGACAAATCAGGATTTGATAAAAGTGCTTTACGGATACTGTAACAATTTGTGACACCCTCATCAGAAGCCACGCTGGCCCTATCATTGAACCTCTACGACGTGCGGACATCCATCAACGTTCCGGTCGAAAAGGCCAGGTATGTCGTGGATGCCTGGGAGAACGAGATGCAGTATTTCGCATCAAAATCAGATTTGCTTCAAACCGAGACACGCCTGGAAGTCTCTGTCTCTGAGCTCAGGGGCGATTGGCCTACGACTTTTTAAGCAGGTCATTTCTGGGTTGAGCCGTTAGGCGCCCAAGTAAAAGACACAAAAAAAGCCCGCATCGCTGCGGGCTTTTTTTCAGGCGACAAGAACGGGAGTCCCTTGCGCCAATCAGATCACCTGGACAATCGCCTTCACCACCACTTCGATATTGCGCTGGTTCAGCGATGCCACGCAGATACGACCGGTATCCAGTGCGTAGATGCCAAACTCGTTCTTCAGGCGTGCCACCTGCTCCACCGTCAGGCCGGAGTAGGAGAACATCCCGCGCTGGCGACCGACAAAACTGAAGTCACGCTTGGCGCCGTACTGGGCCAGCAGGTCGACCATCTGCATGCGCATGCCACGAATCCGCAGGCGCATTTCAGCCAGCTCCGATTCCCACTGGGCGCGCAGCTCAGGGTTGTTCAGCACGGCCGCGACGATGCTCGCACCGTGGGTCGGCGGGTTGGAGTAGTTGGTGCGGATCACACGCTTGACCTGGGACAGGACGCGCGCGGTCTCTTCCTTCGATTCGCTGACAATCGACAGCGCACCGACACGCTCGCCGTACAGCGAGAACGACTTGGAGAATGAGCTGGAGACGAAGAATGTCAGGCCCGACTCGGCGAACAGGCGCACGGCGGCGGCATCTTCTTCGATACCATCACCAAAGCCCTGATAAGCCATATCCAGGAACGGTACCAGATCCCTGGACTTGACCACGTCCAGCACGTCCTGCCAGTCGGCCGGGGTCAGGTCGACGCCGGTCGGGTTGTGGCAGCAGGCATGCAGCACGACAATCGACTTGGCCGGCAGTGCGTTGAGGTCTTCCAGCAGGCCGGCACGGTTCACACCGTTGCTCGCGGCATCGTAGTAGCGATAGTTCCGGACCGGGAAACCGGCGGCTTCGAACAGCGCGCGGTGGTTTTCCCAGCTCGGGTCGCTGATGGCGACGGTCGCGTTCGGCAGCAGTTGCTTGAGGAAATCGGCACCGATCTTCAGCGCGCCGGTACCACCGACGGCCTGGGTGGTGAGCGCACGACCGGCGGCGATCAGCGGCGAACCTTCACCGAACAGCAGGGTTTGTACCGCCTTGTCGTAGGCGGCAATACCGTCGATCGGCAAGTAGCCACGGGAAGCATGCTGAGCCACGCGCTGGGTCTCGGCTTCGACAACGGCACGCAACAGTGGAATTTTCCCACTTTCGTCACAGTAAACACCCACACCCAGATTGACCTTGTCGGTACGGGTATCGGCATTGAATGCTTCGTTGAGGCCCAGGATAGGATCGCGTGGTGCCATTTCGACAGCGGAGAACAGGCTCATTATTGCGGCGGCTCTGAATGGAGGGTGGAGGGGGGTGACAACGCTCCGGCCGATTGCACTAGAGCGGTGCACAAACGGGGAGCTAGTATAGAGCCCATCACCGGCGAGGGCGACCGACTATTGTCGGATTCCGCCAAGTTTTTTGATTTATTTTACGACCGTCAATCGAAATGCAACATTAACGTCCGACAGACGTCTGCCTTGAAAGCCGTCGGGCGCAACACCACATCTAGGCTTATCATGCTTTTTCCCTGCGACCTGCCGTTGCAGGCGATCTTTTTCGTTGCTGCGCGGCTTGCCGGGCAGGCGTGACCCAGAGGTACGTTATGTCCGAATTCCAGCTCGTCACCCGCTTCCAGCCCGCCGGCGACCAGCCCGAGGCCATCCGCCTGATGGTCGAAGGCATCGACGCCGGCTTGGCCCACCAGACCCTGCTCGGGGTGACCGGCTCGGGCAAGACCTTCAGCATCGCCAATGTGATCGCCCAGGTGCAACGCCCCACTTTGGTGCTGGCGCCGAACAAGACCCTGGCCGCGCAGCTGTACGGCGAGTTCAAGGCGTTCTTCCCGAACAACGCCGTCGAGTACTTCGTTTCCTACTACGACTACTACCAACCGGAAGCCTACGTGCCCTCCTCCGATACCTTTATCGAGAAGGATGCGTCGATCAACGACCACATCGAACAGATGCGCCTGTCGGCGACCAAGGCCCTGCTGGAACGCAAGGACGCCATCATCGTCACCACGGTGTCGTGCATCTACGGCCTGGGCAGCCCGGAAACCTACCTGAAGATGGTCCTGCACGTGGACCGCGGCGACAAGCTCGACCAGCGCGCCCTGCTGCGTCGCCTGGCCGACCTGCAATACACCCGCAACGACATGGACTTCGCCCGCGCCACCTTCCGTGTGCGCGGCGATGTCATCGATATCTACCCGGCCGAATCCGATCTGGAAGCGATCCGCATCGAGCTGTTCGACGATGAGGTGGAAAGTCTCTCGGCCTTCGATCCGCTGACCGGCGAAGTCATCCGCAAACTGCCACGCTTCACCTTCTACCCGAAAAGCCACTACGTGACGCCGCGGGAAACCCTGCTCGACGCCATCGAAGGGATCAAGGTGGAGTTGCAGGAGCGCCTGGAATACCTGCGCAGCAACAACAAGCTGGTGGAAGCCCAGCGCCTGGAGCAACGTACCCGCTTCGACCTGGAGATGATCCTCGAACTGGGTTACTGCAATGGCATCGAAAACTACTCGCGCTACCTCTCCGGTCGTGAATCCGGCGCACCACCACCCACCCTCTACGATTACCTGCCGGCCGATGCGCTGCTGGTGATCGATGAATCCCACGTCAGCGTTCCGCAGGTAGGCGCCATGTACAAGGGTGACCGTTCGCGCAAGGAAACCCTGGTGGAGTACGGCTTCCGCCTGCCCTCGGCGCTGGATAACCGGCCAATGCGCTTCGACGAGTGGGAAGCCATCAGCCCGCAGACCATCTTCGTTTCCGCGACCCCCGGCAACTACGAGGCCGAACACGCCGGACGGGTCGTCGAACAGGTGGTGCGTCCCACCGGTCTGGTGGACCCGCAAGTGGAAATCCGCCCGGCCCTGACCCAGGTCGACGACCTGCTCTCGGAAATCTCCAAGCGCGTGGCCGTGGAAGAACGGGTACTGGTCACCACCCTGACCAAACGCATGGCCGAGGACCTGACCGACTACCTCGCCGACCATGGCGTGCGCGTGCGCTACCTGCACTCGGACATCGACACCGTGGAGCGGGTAGAGATCATCCGCGACCTGCGCCTGGGCACTTTCGATGTGCTGGTGGGGATCAACCTGCTGCGCGAAGGCCTGGACATGCCGGAAGTCTCGCTGGTGGCGATCCTCGATGCGGACAAGGAAGGTTTCCTGCGTTCCGAACGCTCGCTGATCCAGACCATCGGCCGCGCCGCCCGTAACCTCAATGGCCGGGCGATCCTCTACGCCGACCGGATCACCGGCTCCATGGAGCGCGCCATCGGCGAAACCGAGCGCCGCCGCGACAAGCAGATCGCCTTCAACCTGGCCAACGGCATCACCCCCAAGGGCGTGTTCAAGGACGTCGCCGATATCATGGAAGGCGCCACCGTACCCGGCTCGCGCAGCAAGAAACGCAAGGGCATGGCCAAGGCCGCCGAGGAAAACGCCCGCTACGAAAACGAACTGCGCTCGCCGAGCGAGATCACCAAGCGCATTCGCCAACTGGAAGAAAAGATGTACCAACTGGCCCGCGACCTGGAGTTCGAAGCCGCCGCGCAGATGCGCGACGAGATCGGCAAGCTGCGTGAGCGCTTGCTGACCGTCTGATCCAGAGGCCGCAGATCCTTGTAGGAGCCGGGCTTGCCCGCGAAGTTTTTAGCGCTCTTGAGGGCCTCTTCGCGGGCAAGCCCGGCTCCTACGCAGGTGTATTGATAGCCTGTATCGACAGCCCGGTCAGTTCGACAACATCGCCAACAGCACCCACGCCAGCAGGCCCAGGGGCCGGAAACCGGCGGCGTTTTCGACCATGTTCCGCCGGGTGCAGGGGCGATCGCCCAGCAGTTTCCTGCACACTTCGGCTACCTTATGACGACATGCCCGAAAAGGACCACGCCCATGCATATCCTCAACGCCCGGCTGCGCCACCGCGAAGGCCTGTACGACCTGCACCTGGAGGACGCACGGATCGCGAGCATCACCCCGCAAACCGGCCTGCTGGCAGCCGGCCCGGCGGACCTCGACGCCCAGGGCAACCTGGTGGTGCCGCCGTTCGTCGAGCCGCATATCCACCTCGACGCGACCCTCACCGCCGGCGAACCGCGCTGGAACATGAGCGGCACCCTGTTCGAAGGCATCGAATGCTGGGGTGAACGCAAGGCCACCATTACCCACGAGGACACCAGGACGCGGGCGAAAAAGACCATCCGCAACCTCGCCGCCCACGGCATCCAGCATGTACGCACCCACGTCGATGTCACCGACCCGGAACTGACGGCGCTCAAGGCCATGCTCGAGGTGCGCGAGGAAACCCGGCACCTGATCGACCTGCAGATCGTGGCCTTTCCCCAGGAGGGCATCGAGTCCTATCGCAATGGCCGGGAGCTGATGGTCGAGGCGATCAACCTCGGCGCCGATGTGGTCGGCGGCATTCCGCATTTCGAATACACCCGCGACCAGGGCGTCTCGTCGGTGATGTTCCTGATGGACCTGGCGGAAAAGACCGGCTGCCTGGTCGATGTCCACTGCGACGAAACCGACGACCCGCACTCGCGCTTTCTCGAAGTCCTCGCCGAAGAAGCCCGCAGCCGTGACATGGGCTCGCGGGTGACCGCCAGCCACACCACGGCCATGGGCTCCTATGACAATGCCTACTGCGCCAAGCTGTTCCGCCTGCTCAAGGCTTCGGGCATCAGTTTTGTCTCGTGCCCCACTGAAAGCATTCACTTGCAGGGCCGCTTCGACAACTTTCCGAAACGCCGCGGAGTGACCCGGGTCAACGAGTTGCTGGAAGCAGGGATGAATGTCTGTTTCGGCCAGGACTCCATCGTCGACCCCTGGTATCCACTGGGCAATGGCAACATCCTGCGGGTACTGGAAGCCGGGCTGCACATCTGCCATATGCTCGGCTACCGCAACCTGCAGAACGCCCTGGACCTGGTCACCGACAACAGTGCCAGGGCCATGGCCCTGGGTGATCGCTACGGCCTGGAAGCCGGGCGGCCGGCCAACCTGCTGATTCTCTCGGCCGACAACGACTATGAAGTGATCCGCAGCCAGGGGTTACCGCTGTATTCGATTCGCCAGGGAAAAGTCCTGATGCGCCGTGAACCGGCACGTGTGGAACTGCTGGAGTAATCCACACCCGAGCGGATCGCTACACCGGCTCCAGGCTTTTCGTCAGGTAGACCCGATGAAAGCCCGAGTCCCCGGCGCGGTGGGTTTCGACATAACCCAGCCGCGCATACAGCGCCAGGTTCTCGCTCATGGCCTCGTTGGTGTACAGGCGAATCGCCGAACACCGCGCATCGAGCGCGGCCTGTTCGGCGAACGCCATCAACACCCGGCCCAGCCCGCGCCCTTGATATTCCGGGCCGAGCGCGACGTTATCGAGCAACATCGCCTCCTTCTCGCGAATCAGTACCAGGATACCGGCCACTTGCCCGGACACCTCCAGCACCCACAGGTGCCCGGCCTGCTGCAGGGCGGCATAGTTTTCCAGCATCGGGCCGGGCTCTCGCCCCATTCGCGGGATGTAGACGCGGTAAGCCGCGTCGACGATGGCTTCGACCCGAGGCAGGTCCAGCACTTCAGCCAGGCGCATGATCGATTGCATATTCGAGACTTTCCTTGATCTGCAGGTGCATGGAAAAAGATTGCCTGATATTAATGCCCTACTCCGCCGCCGATGGACCGAGCATGAAATTCGACAAAGCCTATTGCGTCAGCCTGGACGAGAAACTGACGATCTACGATGTCCGCGACCTGAACTTCGACGAGACCGTGGCGTTCGATTCGGCCAGGGAGCGTTTCCAGTGCCCGAACGATACCTGCCGTGCGGCCTTCGACAGCACCAACCAACTGACGACCTACAATGCCACGAATGTGCGCTTCAAGCGCACCCCGCACTTCAGGAACATGCCCAGTACGCAGCACCTGGCGGACTGTCCATACCTCAGCCCGGAAACCATCCCGAGCGTCCTCGACCCCGACCACCCGCTGAACGAGATCGAGGGCGAACAGAACTTCCCGGTCGAACTGCTGCTGACCCGTCGCGTCTACGCGCGCAAGGCGCCCACCGGCAATGACTCCGGCCTGGCGGCGACGGCTCCCGATATCATGCGGTCGCCCGCCGGGAATGCCGCCGACGACGCGCCCAGGCCGCTGCCGAACCGCACCAGTGTTTTTGCCCATCCGGTGGAGTGTTTTGTCTCCAATTTCGCCAACAAGGAACTGCTCAAGCGCATGCCGCTGACCATCGGCGAGCAGAGCCTGAACTACAACGCCTTTTTCAAGAAAGTCGAGTACTGTCAGGACCGCAAGGGCCTGATCTACTGGGGTCGGATCAAGGAGATCAAGGACTACAAGAGCAGCTTCAGCATCGTCTTCGACAAGCCGGTCTGGGCCGACAAGAAGCGCTATTCGGTAAATATCTACCTGAGCAAGGGCCTGATCGAAAACTACCGCCAGCGCACAGCGTTCCTGGCGGAAATCAAAAGCGTGATCGACCAGGCCGACGATCTCTACTGTTTTTTCTACGGCGTCACGCCGGAGCTGAAACAGGTCCCGAGCAAGAAAAACCCGGAACAGACCTTCAGTGTCTTCAGCTGTGAAATCGAGAACCTGGATCACTTCCTGATTCGCGAAGCGCCAGGACTCGATGCGGGTTGATCCGGATCACTCGGCCGTGGTGGAGAGCCCGGCCGAGGCCCCGGCCCACTGGTAGGTCTTGTGCGCCGCGCAACGGGTATCGGCGGCCTTGGAGCGGTCGAAGACGAACTCGAATGTCACCGCGCCCTGATAGTCCGTGCGCACGATCCGGTTGACGTCGAGCATATGCCAGCTGCCGTCCTGCTTCAGTGAGTCCGGCGAGTGATAGACATCACTACCCCTGACCACTCCCTGCCGATTCAACGTGTCCAGGTGAAAATTGACGTTGGCCTTGTTGCCACCGCCCTGGCCGTCGCTGCGGACAATCCGGTAGCGCACGGCACTGACATCGAAGTACGCCGTACTGCCGGCTGAGGCGAACACCACCCTGGCCTCCAGTTCCCCGCGAAAGCGTCCCACCGAGCAGGAAAAATAATCGGTGCGACTCCCCACCAGCAGCTCCGCCGGAGAGGACTCGATGCCGTCGGTGGCGGTGGAAGATGCGGCGATCCTTTCATTGGAGCCCAGACCGGGCCCCGTCTGCGCGCCAGTGGAACAGGCAGTGAAAACCAGCCCCGCGCACAGCAATGTACTGAATAAACCTCTGACAGCTCTCATCATGAATTCCATTTGAACGATTCGAAAACCCGGGTCCGTCTCCACGGCCCGATCCGGGCAAGGCCGTCATCGGCCTTCACCCCATCGACTCATTCAAGCCAAAACCGCCTGGACCGGACAAGCGCACAACCGAGCTGCAACAGGCGGGGGGAATCCGATCCGGACGTCGGAGTCGGGCCTGGTCTGTGCCGGGCGTCAGTCCTGGCGCCGGGCAGCTCCGAACAGGTGGACGCTCTGCAGCTCGCCGGCCTGCGCCACCAGGCGAATCGGCGCGGTGCCTCCGGGCATGCTGACCCGCACCTCGCCCGCCCTCACCCAACCGACCTGCCAGGCCGCGCAGGCCACGGCACTGGCGCTGGTTCCCGAGGACGCGGTCGGCCCTTCGCCACGCTCGAACACCCGCGCCCGCAGGTGCCCCAGCCCCTCGAGCGTCGCCCATTGCAGATTGATGCCGGCCGGACACGGTTCTCCAGCGCCCAGAGGCGGCGCGAAGGCGATCGTGGTCAACCCCGCCTCCAGTGCCGGCTCAAGCATCTGCGCGTTGCTCGGCAATGCCGATGCCTCGTCGACCAGGGTCACGCAATGGGGATTGCCGATCCGCACGAACTGGCTGCGCTGCCAGGCGCTGTTCAGCCTCGCCAGACCCGGGATATGGCTCAGGTGGCGGCCATTCGACCCGGCATCCCCCATACCGGCGGCCGCGACGGCAGCAGGACCGAACACCGGCTTCCCCAACGCCAGCCAGAAACCCTGGATACCTTCGACCTGTGCCGGCTCGACCACCGTGACCACGGGAGAGCCGCCGCCCGGTTGATCGTGATGGACCTGCAATCGACAGCTTCCTTGCGCCGGGAGCAGGCCTTGCTCGGCCAGCGCCTGGGCGAAAATCGTCAAGCCGTTGCCGCTGCGCTCGGCCAGGGTGCCGTCGGTATTGATGATCAGCAGATCGAAGGGGGCTGCGGACTGGAACGGCCCCACCAGCAGCCCATCGGAACGATGGTGCTTGCCACCTCGCCCGGGTGCCTGGTCGCCCCAGCCGCACAACGCCTCCACCGCCCCCGCGGTCCAGGTCAGCCGCTGCGAGGCCGCCTGCGCCGCGTCCAGCGGCACCTCGAAGCCCAGGCCACGCACTTCATCGGGGCTCGCCACGGCATAGATATTCCCGCGTGCGTCGTAAAACGTCGGCATACGCCCTCTCTGCAACCGTTCACTTGAGCCCACCACTCTAGCCTTGATCGGTCGCGGAAAAAATATTCCCGCGCAGGCATTTTCCCGCGGATTGGCTAGGCTCCTGTCTGTCGATGTCCTGCTGTCGTCGACGCGCGAACCCCTATCTTTCGCAGAGGACATACCATGAACAGCAAGGACCCCGTGGCAGAGCTGTACCGTGAAGGCCGCAAGCAGTTTATCGAGTTGGTACCTGATGGCGGCGCACGCCTGGATGCGCTGTTTCATACCGCGCCGGCATTGGGCGAATTGGCGGTCGGCGTCGTCTACGGCCATCTGCACGAGCGCCCCGGTCTCGATCCGCGGTTGCGCGAAGCCGCGACCTTCGCCGCCATCGTTGCCGCCGGCATGGTCGGGCCACCGCTCAGCGTGCATTTCAAGACCGGCCTGGCTTCGGGCCTGGCTCCCGGCGAATACACCGAACTGCTGTTGCAGGCCTCTGCCTTCACCGGTTTCCCACGCGCGGTAACCACCGCTGACCAGCTCAACCATCTGTTTGCCGACGCCGGAATGGTTTCGCCACCGGCCAGGCCGCCAAGGGCCGTGGTGCTGGCGTTCTGTGACACGGTGCGGGAAAACCATGACCACAACCCTTTCCCGCTCCCACGGGCAGCACGGGATCTGCTGCGCAAACCCCATCAACTCCAGGCCACCGCCACGGCGGCGGACCGGGTGCTGGTGGAATGCTACCAGGCAGGTCAGCCGGCCCCCCGTGGCGTATTGCAGTTTCGCGTCGAGGGCGAACAGATCGTCGCCGTGACGCTCTTCACCCCCGACTAGCGCACCAGGCACGGACGCTTGTTGTCGAACGACCAGCCCGGGATCAGGAACTGCATCGCCACGCTGTCATCCCGGGCGCCAAGGCCCATGTTCCGGTAGCACTCGTGGGCCTTGGCCACTGCGTCCAGATCCAGTTCGATACCCAGTCCCGGCTTTTGCGGTACCTGGATAAAACCGTCGACGATCTGCAACGGCTCCCGGGTCAGGCCCTGGCCGTCCTGCCAGATCCAGTGGGTGTCGATGGCGGTGATCTCACCCGGTGCCGCGGCCGCGACATGGGTAAACATCGCCAGGGAAATGTCGAAGTGATTGTTGGAGTGCGAACCCCAGGTCAGGCCCCATTCATGGCACATCTGGGCAACCCGGACCGAGCCCTGCATGGTCCAGAAATGCGGATCGGCCAGGGGGATATCTACTGCGTGCAACTGGATCGCATGGCCCATTTCCCGCCAGTCGGTGGCGATCATGTTGGTTGCCGTCGGCAGCCCCGTGGCACGGCGGAATTCGGCCATCACCTCGCGCCCCGAATAACCGTTCTCCGCACCGCAGGGATCCTCGGCGTAGGCCAGCACATCGTGCTTGTCGCGGCACAGGGCAATCGCCTCCTTGAGCGACCAGGCGCCGTTGGGATCGAGGGTGATCCGCGCCTGGGGGAAACGTTCGGCCAGGGCAGTCACCGCCTCCATCTCCCGGGCACCATCGAGCACGCCGCCCTTGAGCTTGAAATCATTGAAACCGTAACGTGCCTGGGCAGCCTCGGCCAGACGGACAATGGCTTCGGGGGTCATCGCCTGCTCATGCCGCAGGCGCAACCAGGCGTCGTCGGCCTCGGCTTCATTGCGATAGGCCAGGTCGGTACGACCCCGATCACCGATATAGAACAGATAACCGAGGACCTTGACCGCGTCTCGCTGTTGCCCCTCACCAAGCAACGCCGCCACCGGCACGCCGAGGAACTGGCCGAGCAGATCGAGCAAGGCCGCCTCCAGCGCCGTCACCGCATGAATGGTGATACGCAGGTCGAAAGTCTGCTGCCCGCGACCGCCCGAATCGCGTTCGGCGAAAGTCTGGCGCACCTGGTTGAGCAGCTTCTGGTAATTGCCGATGGACTGGCCCAGCAGCAGCGAGCGGGCGTCCTCCAGGGTGGCGCGAATCCGCTCGCCGCCGGGGACTTCGCCGACGCCCGTGCGCCCGCTGCTGTCGGTGATGATCACGATATTACGGGTAAAGAACGGGCCGTGGGCACCGCTGAGGTTCAGCAGCATGCTGTCGTGGCCGGCCACCGGGATAACCTGGAAACCGCTGATCACCGGCGTCTGGCCGGCGGCATTGAGGGGCTGTGTAGTCATGGTTGGTACCTGTCGGCAAAAGCGTCGTTCAATGGGGTTTGTTCAGGGCCGGGCTGACGATCCCCGGTAGCGCGTGGGAGGCCTTGGGCCGGGTTCGGGCATAGAACACCAGGATCGCCGCCAGCACCGAGGTCGCGGCCAGGCCGTAGAGGCCACCCTGGATCGAACCCGTGCGCTCCTCCAGCAAGCCGAAGGTGGCCGGCGCGACAAAGCCGCCGAGGTTGCCGGTGGAGTTGATCAGGGCAATGACGCCCGCCGCGATCCGCGCATCCAGGTAGGCCTGGGGAATCGGCCAGAACAGCGACGAAGCGGATTTGAAGCCGATGGCGGCGAAACACACCGCGACAAAGGCAAACACCGGACCGCCGGTGGTGGACATGAACATCCCCGCCGCCGCCACCAGCAGCGCGGTGGCAACCCAGGCCTGTTGGTGCTTCCACTTGCCCGAGGCCGCCGCGAAGGCGTACATGGCAATGATCGAGATCAGCCAGGGAATGGAGTTGAAGAAACCGACCTGCAGATCGCTGAGGTCGCCCATTTTCTTGATAATGCTGGGCAACCAGAAGGTCGCGGCGTAGATGGTCAGCTGAATGCAGAAGTACAGCAGGCAGAACAGCAGGATCTGACGATCCTTGAGCAAGGTCCAGATCGACGGTTTGACCGGCATCGACGCCTCGCGGGCACTCTGCTCATCCTCGATCACCTGCACCAGCACGTCCTGCTCGGCGACGCTCAGCCATTTGGCATCTTTGGGCGTGGAGTCGAGCCAGAACCAGGTGAAGCCGCAGAGCACCACCGAGGCCAGGCCTTCGATGATGAACATCCATTGCCAGCCGTGCCAGCCGAAGCCTTCGATCTGCAACAGGGCCCCGGACAACGGGCCGGAGATCAATGACGCCAGGGCCGAACCGCTGAGGAAAATGGCAATCGCCTTGCCCCGCTCCACGCCGGGCAGCCAGCGGGTGAAGTAGTAGATCACCCCCGGAAAGAAGCCGGCCTCGGCCACCCCGAGCAGGAAACGCAGGATATAGAAGTGGGTTTCGTTCTGGACAAAGGCCATCGCCGTGGCGACCAGGCCCCAGGTGAACATGATGCGGGTCAGCCAGAGCCGAGCCCCGACCTTCTGCAGGAACATGTTGGAAGGCACTTCGAACAACGCATAACCGATGAAGAACAGCCCAGCACCAAAACCATAGGCGGCGGCACCGATGCCCAGGTCATGCTCCAGGTGCGTGCGCACGAAGCCGATATTCACCCGGTCGATGTAGTTGACGATAAACATGATGACGAACAGCGGCAGCACATGGCGCTTGACCTTCGCCACGGCGACGGCCAGCAGTGAATCACGCTCCGGTATTCCGGACGGATCGAGGGTGTTGTTCACGACGGTCTCCCACGGGTTATTTTTGTGTGCGGGGTGCTGGATCAGACGAACCAGTCGACAGTCATCATACGAGTAGAAAAATTTGTTAACAAGTGGCTTAGGGAGGTTCAGAATCTGCCAGGTTTCAAAAAAAGATATTAACAATGAATAAATAGTTGTTTTTATTAGTATTTATTAAAACTAGCTTCGTAAATCAACACCCCCTTCAAATCCACGTTTTATGGCAGCCGCAAAAAATCAACCGATGAAAGCCTTGAAAAGCACACTCGTCATACATGTATAACAGCCCTTGTGCACAGCTTGTCTGACGAGTGTTAAGCTCATCGCTCATTTCTGCGCGACACGATCATGAGCCTCGATACCGACCTTCCTGCACCGCGCCGCAAGCGCACGCCCAACCTGGCCACCGACCTGGTCAATCACCTGACCCAGCAGATCCGCCTGGGACAGTTGAAACCGGGGGAAAAGCTGCCTTCGGAAAGCACCATCGTGCGTGAGCACAAGGTCAGCCGTACAGTGGTCCGCGAGGCGATATCCAAGCTGCAGGCCTCGGGCTGGGTGGAGACTCATCACGGGGTTGGCAGTTTCGTCCTGGAACGCGAGGAAGCCCATGGCCTGCGCCTGAGCGCCGACACGGCGCTGAGCGTGCGCGACATCCTCGAACTGCGCCTGGGCCTGGAGACCCAGGCCGTCGCCCTGGCGGCACGACGGCGCAGCGACGCACACCTGCGGCAGATGCGTGAAGCCCTCGACGAATACCAGAGCCTGCTGGCCAACAACGACAGTTGCGTAGCCGCCGACCAGCGTTTCCACCTGCTGATCGCCGAGGCCACCGGCAACCCGTACTTCGCTGAAATCCTCTTGCACCTGGGGCAATCGATGATCCCGCGAACCCGGGTACAAGGCGCTGAACGCGGCGACGCCGACCTCGCCCAACTGGGACAGTTGGCCAATCAGGAGCATGAAGCGATCCTCAACGCGATCCAGCGCCAGGATGCCGATGCGGCGCGGGCGGCGATGTGGACCCACCTGAGCAACAGCCGGGAGCGGTTTTCCCGGGAATAGCAAACCGATCGCTCCCATATCGAGGTGCGATCGTTCCCACGCTCTGCGTCCGCTTTTGTGACGCAAAGCGTTCAGGCCGGAATCCGTCGACAGTCCTCCGGCCCCAGCAATCGCCCGTCCGCGGCTCGCAGTTCGAGAAGCCTGAGGGGCAAGCCCTGCTCGCGGTCGACCATCCGCGAATGCGTTTCCTGCGGACCGTAGAAATGGGCCTCGCCCCACTGGCGCAGGCCGATGATCAGGTTGAACAACCCCCTGCCCTTTTCCGTCAGCACATACTCCTGATAGGCACTGCCATCCGAGGCCGGAACAACCGCCAGCACCCCGTGCCCCACCAGGCTTTTCAAACGGGCGGCGAGGATATTCTTGGCCAGGCCGAGGTTGCGCTGAAACTCGCCGAAGCGACGAATGCCGTCGAACGCGTCGCGAATGATCAGCAACGACCAACCGTCGCCAATGGCATCCAGTGAGCGGGCCACCGGGCATTCGGCGGCTTCCAGGCTGGAACGCTTGACCATGACTCGGGCTCCTGCAAGAAAATGTGGTTGCAATATAAAACCACGCGCCCTAGGGTACAACTGGTTTCAAAAAGCAACCACAACCCAAGGAGCCCTCATGGCGCTGGAAGTCCCGATCACCACCGATACCCAAGAGCCGAGCGCCGGACTTTCCCCGGCAGTCGTCCTGCTGTTCGCCGTCGCCTGCGGGCTCTCGGTCGGCAATGTCTATTTCGCCCAACCACTGCTGGATGCCATGGCCGAGACCTTTGCCATGGACCACGCCATGGTCGGTGGCGTGATTACCCTGACCCAGGTCGGCTATGGCTTGGGACTGCTGTTGCTGGTGCCCCTCGGCGACCTGCTCGACCGCCGTCGGCTGATCGTCGGGCAGATGCTGCTGTCGGTGCTGGCGCTGCTGCTCAGTGCCCTGGCGCCCAACAGCTTCTGGCTACTGCTGGGCATGGGCCTGGTCGGGCTGCTGGCGGTGGTGACCCAGACCCTGGTGGCTTATGCCGCGCAACTGGCGGCAGCGGGCGAACGTGGCCAGGTCGTCGGCACGGTCACCAGCGGCATCGTCGTCGGCCTGCTGCTGGCGCGCAGCGTTTCCGGGGGCATGGCCGATCTGGCCGGCTGGCGTTCGGTCTACCTGCTGTCGTCGGGACTGACGCTGGTCATGGCGCTGATGCTCTGGCGGGTGCTGCCCCGGTACGAACCGGCCAAGGCCCGCCAGGCCTACGGTGCACTGATCGTGTCGGTGTTCAGTCTGTTCAAGGAAGAAAAGATCCTGCGTGACCGGGCCGTGCTGGCGATGCTGATTTTCGCCGCCGGGACGGTGCTATGGACACCGCTGGTCCTGCCCCTGAGCGCCCCGCCGCTGTCGCTGTCGCATACCGAGATCGGCCTGTTCGGTCTCGCCGGGGCTGCCAGCGCCCTGGGCGCCGCGCGCGCCGGACACTGGGCGGATCGCGGCTGGGCGCAATGGACCAGTGGCCTGTCGTTGCTGCTGATGCTGTTGTCGTGGTTGCCGATCGCCTTTACCCAATCGTCGCTCTGGGCCTTGCTGCTCGGCGTGATTACCCTCGATCTGGGTTTACAGGCGGCGCATGTCACCAGCCAGACCCTGATCTACGGCGTCAGGCCACAGGCGCAAAGCCGCCTGGCGGCGGGTTACATGCTGTTCTATTCGCTCGGCAGCGCGGCCGGGGCCCTCGGGGCCACGGCCATGTATGCATGGGCGGGCTGGCCGGGCGTCTGCCTGCTGGGAGCTGGAATCAATGCCCTGGCGCTGGGGTACTGGGGATGGTCACTGCGGGTGGTGAAAAATCCTTGAATGAGGGTCGCCTGGACTGGCCTCTTCGCGGGCAAGCCCACTCCCACAAGGGTTCGAGCCAACCACAAATGCCGCACACCCCGCCGTCCCTGTGGGAGCGGGCTTGCCCGCGAAGGCGCCAGCCCTGACACCCCACTGTTTCAATCCTTGCCGCGCACCATGCTTTGCAGCACGCCATCCCGACGAATCCAGCCATGGAACAAGGCCGCGGCCAGGTGCATCAACACGGTCAGGAACAACAGGTACGCCAGGTAGCCGTGGGCCTTGCGCAGGAAGGCAAAGGTCGTGGCATTGGCCGAGAGCAGCGCCGGCAGTTCAATCGAACTGCTCAGCATCACCGGATCGCCGGCCGCTGAAATCATCGCCCAACCCAACAGCGGCAACACCAGCATCAAGGCGTACAGCAGCACATGGGACAGCTTTGCCGCCAGCACTTGCCAGCCCGGCAGGTCCTCTGGCAAGGGCGGTTGCCGGGTACTGAAACGTACAACCAGACGCACGATCACCAACGCCAGGATCGCAATCCCCAGCGGCTTGTGCAGATGGATCAGCCACTCATGCCGGGCCGACACCGACGCCACCATCCCGGCACCGATAAACAGCATCGCCAGGATCATCAGGGCCATCAGCCAGTGCAGCAGGCGCGCCAGGGGGGCGAAATGCTTCGAAGGGGCGCTCATGGGCGGGACTCCTGTTTGGCGTGACCGGCAGGCAACTGGCCGACTTCACTGGTACGACGCAGATAGGAACTGGCGTAGGCCGCCGAACGCGCCGCCAGCAACGGATCGGCCGAAGCCTCGATGCCACTGGGCAGTACCAGCGGGTCGTAATTGATATCGCGGCAATCGCCGCTGTCCTGCGGTTGGGTGCTCTCCAGCACCAGGGTCCCGGCATTCAGCACCTTGTGCTCGCCGGTCCAGGCCTTGCTGGCGTCATCGGTCGGGTCGCCGGGATTGGCCAGGGTAATGCGCAATTGCCATTTCAACGGGCCGGCGGCCAGTCGCTGTTCCAGGTCCTGGCTCAGGAAATCGGCGCCTGCCGGTGCCACGGCACCCGGGGCATCCTGGCTCAACGGCACATAACCCCAACGTACCGCCTGGCGCTGACCGGCGGCGTTCACCAGGTAGAAGGCGTTCAGCCCGTTATAGCTTTCGGTGGCATAGCTGGCCGATGGCTTGGCGGTCTTGACCCACTGCAGGAAGGGCGCGGTCTCCGGATGACCGGCAAAAAACGCCGCCATCGCCGCCGGGTTCGGCTTGCCGGTGGCCGGGTCCGGCGCGGACGCCTTGAGCTGCTCGAAGAAGGCTTCTGGCGTCCCCACCGGGAACACCGGCATGCTGTTCATCCCGGTGCGCCATTGTTGGCCATTGGCGAGAATGAAGCGCAGGCCCAGGCTGCGGATCGGCACACTGCTGTCCGGCGCATAGGGGTTGCCGCTGGGTAGGGCAAAGCGCCCCTCCACCGGCACGCTACCTTCGGCGAACACCTTGGCAATCGAATACGGACGCGCTTCAGCACTGCTTTCGAAATAGCCGGCGACGCACACGCCCTTGGCATGGTTACGCCGGAACCCCGGATGCAGGCCATTGTTTTTCTCGAAGGTATCGACAATACGCGTCGGCGTCAGGCGCTGCGGGTCGAGCCGGCCACTGACATAGGCAAAGGCCCCGGCCAGCGCCGCGACCACCACGGCGATACCAGCCAGGCGCAAGGCCTTGCTCGAACCGCTGAGGGGCGGCGGGGTGTGATCTACCATGAAAGAACTCCAGGGCCTCAGGCGGCCACACGGTGAAGGAGCTATAAGACGAAGGTCGCGGTGGTTTATTCCAGGCACCCCGATTTATTTTTCGAATATTTATTTTCCGGCCGTTGGAATAACCTTGCGAGCCAGGCGTCTTCCTTGTCCAAGCGTAGTGACTGATGAAGAACCTGCAGGATTCCATGAACGATCTCGACGAACAGTTACGTGAACTGATCCCCCGCATGCGGCGCTTCGCCGTGTCGCTGACCCGTAACCCGAGCAGCGCCGACGACCTGGTCCAGGCCAGCCTGGAGCGGGCCTTGTCCAGCTGGGGTGAAAAGCGTCCCGAGGGCGATCTGCGCGCCTGGCTGTTCTCGATTCTCTACCGGCAGTTCCTCGATGCCCACCGCCGCAACCGGCGGTATGCGCGGATGCTCGAGTTCTTCACCGGGCGCGACGATGCCCAGCCGTCGGTGGAGCGCACGGTGGTGGCGCAATCGACCCTGGAAGCCTTCGAACAACTGCCCACCGAACAGCGGGCCCTGCTGCTCTGGGTCTCGGTGGAAGGCTTGAGCTACAAGGAAGTCGCCGAGATCCTCGACGTCCCCACCGGTACCGTGATGTCACGCCTGTCCCGCGCCCGCCAGGCCTTGCGCCAGATCAGCGACGGCGAAATCACCAGCCCTTCCCTGCGGATACTGAAATGATCACTATTCCTCCCAGCGAACGCGATTTGCACGCCTATGTCGACCATCAGCTCAGCGATGCCGACCGGCAAATGATGGACACCTACCTGGCCACGAACCCGGAGATGGCCCAACAGGTCCGCGACTGGCAGCGCGATGCCCAGCATCTGCGCGCGGCCCTCGGCGGAGCCCTGCAGATGCCGGCCAATCCACAACTGGACCCGGCGATGATCCGTCAACGCCTGCGTGGCCAGTCGCGCCGTCACCTGGCCAGCGCGGCCGTGCTGCTGATCGCCGTGAGCGTCGGCGGCCTCAGCGGCTGGCAGGCACGACAGATGACCTACCCGACCCCGGCGCCGATGGCCGACGCGGTGCAGGCCTATCGCATGTTCGCCACCCAGGACATCCTGCCGGCGGACTTCAAGGTCGAGCAGAACGGCGACCTGCAAGGCTGGCTCGATCGTTACTTCACCCAGGCCAACCGCCTGCCGAACCTGCAGAACGCCGGGTTCAAGCCGGTCAGTGCGCGCTTGCTGAGCACCGAGCAGGGCCCCGCGGCGATGGTCCTGTACGAAGACCCGCAAGGGCGGCGAATCAGCTACTACATGCGTCCGCCAGGACCGCAGAAGCATTTTCTGGAGCGTGGCCGTCGGCGTGACGGCGAACTCCAGGCCGAGTACTGGTCCGGTGGCGGCTACAACTATGCCATGGTCACCCCGGCCGATACCCCGGCGGCGCAGGTGCTGCAACAGACCACACAGTTCTGAAGCCTGACTGCACTGATCGCTCCCACGCTCCGCGTCACGACAGCGGACGCAGAGCGTCCAGAGAGGCCTTCCCACGCAGAGCGTGGGAACGATCTCCTGCCTCTTATTCCGACGCACCGAAGATCTGCGAAGGCCGGCGCAGCAGCGGATCGAACGGATTGATCCGTGGCCCGATCAGCGCCGCCTCGCGCTTGAGCAATTCCACCACCGTCGGCAGCCGATCCGGCCCGAGGCGATCACTGATGGTCGCCACGCTCAAGGCGGCGACCGCCCGCCCTTCGCGATCGAGGATCGGCACCGCCACCCCCGCCATCCCCTGCAACACGCCGGTATTGCGCCCGGCGTAACCCAGCTTGCGGACGCTCTCCACTTCCGAACGCAGGAACACCTCGTCGTACAGGTGAAAGTCCCGCAGGCGCGGCAGGTTGTAGCGAATCACCGTTTCCCGCTCGTCCTCCGGCAGGAACGCCAGGATCGCCAGGCTGCCTTGACCAACGCCCAGTGCCACGCGGCCGCCGATATCGCCGGTAAAGGTGCGGATCGGAAACGGCCCTTCACTGCGGTCCAGGCAGATCGCATCAAAACCGCTGCGTGCCAGCAGGAACAGCGAGTCGCCGAGGGACGCCGACAGACGCAGCAACGCCGGGCGCACCAGCTCGCGCAGATTGCCGCTCTGCCCGGCCCGGGCCGCCAGGGCGAAGAACTCCAGGCTCAGGCGATAGCGTTTGCTGCGCCCGTCCTGTTCCACCATTCCTTCGTCCATCAGACTGCGCAGCAGGCGGTGGGTGGTCGGCTGGGACAAACCGATGTGCTCGGCCAGTTGCGTCACCCGCGCGCCGCTTTCCGGTGTCTCCCCCAGGCTGCGCAGTACCGCGAACAGTCGGGACACTGCACCGACACCAACTTCATTTTTACTTTCATTCCGTTCAGTGGAATTCATAAGACCATTTCCAACATAAAAATTTGCTGAATGAATGAAAGTGAAAATAGTCATTCTTTCAGTGAAATTCAGGCTTTCGCACATCCTAGGCTTCGTCCTACTCTGCGTCCACAAGGGGCGATTCGAACAACATCGGTAGCCGACACACGTCGAGCACCACGCACCCCCGCAACGCCCTTTCGTCTCTGCCCATGACAAAAAAGCACGCCCCGGCGTGCACAACAAATACAGGTGGAACGCAGTTATGGCCTTTCTACGACTTGAAGGCGTGTGCAAGCGCTATGGCGCCATCGAAGCGGTGGTCGCCACCCAGCTCTCGGTAGACAAGGGCGAGTTCGTCTCGTTGCTCGGTCCCTCCGGGTGCGGCAAGACCACGACCCTGCAGATGATCGCCGGCTTCGTCGAGGTCAGCGCCGGCCGGATCCTCCTCGACAACCGTGATATCACTCACGCCAAGCCCAGCAGCCGTGGCCTCGGCGTGGTGTTCCAGAGCTACGCGCTGTTCCCTCATATGACGGTCCGCGACAACGTCGCCTTCGGCCTGCGCATGCGCAAGGTGCCAGCCGACGAAGTCCAGCAGCGGGTGGCGAAGGTACTGCAACTGGTGCGCCTGGATCGACACGCCGAGCGTTATCCACGTGAGCTGTCCGGCGGCCAGCGCCAGCGCGTCGCCCTCGCCCGGGCCCTGGTGATCGAGCCGCCGGTGCTGCTGCTCGACGAGCCGCTGTCCAACCTCGACGCCAACCTGCGCGAAGAAATGCAGTTCGAGATCCGCCGCATCCAGCGCGAAGTCGGCATCACCACGCTGATGGTCACCCACGACCAGGCCGAAGCCCTGTCCATCAGCGACCGCGTGGTGGTGATGGAGGCCGGGCGGATCACCCAGATCGACGAACCCTACAAACTCTACGAACACCCGCGTACCCGTTTCATTTCCGGCTTTGTCGGCAAGGCCAACCTGCTGCCCGGCGACCGCGACGCCAGCGGCTGCCCGCAAGTGCGCCAGTTACCAGGCGAAGGCGCGCTGATCCTGAGTCTGCGTCCGGAAAAGATCGATCTGCTGGCCGCCGGTTGTGGACGTCTGCAAGGACGCATCCTCAGCCGCTTTTTCCTCGGCAGCCAGTGGCTGTACCGCATCGACAGCGCTATCGGGGAAATCACCGTGGTCCGCCGCAATGACGGCTCGGCGCCGCTGAACGAAGGCCTGGCGGTCGGCCTGGACTGGCCGAGCGAACTGCTGCGGGTCCTGGAAAGCGGCGAGGTGTCGGCATGAGTCTGCTGGCCCGCATGCGCCAGGGGCGCCACGGCTACCTGCTGTCGGCGCCGGCCCTGACCCTGTATATCGGCCTGCTGGTCCTGCCGCTGGGGCTGACCGCCGTCCTTTCGTTCAACGTCTTCGATTACCAGACCGGCATCAAGGGCGACGCCTACACCCTGGAACACTACGGCGTGCTGCTGAGCGATCCATACTTCTACGAGATCTTCCTGCGCACCTTCTGGATCAGCGGCCTGACCACCCTGCTCTGTGTGGTGATCGGCGTGCCCGAGGCCTACATCCTCAGTCGCATGGGCGCGCCGTGGCGCTCGATCTTCCTGATCCTGATCCTGACGCCGCTGCTGATTTCGGTGGTGGTCCGGGCCTTTGGCTGGAGCCTGCTGCTCGGTGCCGACGGCCTGGTCAACCAGAGCCTGCAAGCCATCGGCCTGGCCCCGATGAAGCTGCTCTACACACCGTTCGCGGTAGTGATCGCGCTGGTCCACGTGATGCTGCCGTTCATGATCATCCCGGTCTGGACCTCGTTGCAGAAGCTCGACCCCGCCGCCGAACAGGCCGCGTTGTCCCTCGGCGCCAGTCACGCCAAGGTGATGCGCCTGGTGGTACTGCCACAGGTCATGCCCGGCGTGTTGTCCGGCACCCTGATCGTGTTCGGCCTGTCCGCCAGCTCCTTCGCGATTCCCGGCCTGCTCGGCGGGCGGCGGCTGAAGATGGTCGCGACACTGGTCTACGACCAGTACCTGTCGGAACTCAACTGGCCGATGGGCGCAGCAATTGCCGTGACGCTGCTGCTGCTCAACCTGCTGATCATGCTGTCGTGGAACCGGATGATCGAGCGTCGCTACAAGAAATCCCTGGGGGCTGCGTAAATGTCCAGAAACGGCCCGTTGGCCCTGTTGTTCCACAGCCTGATCGTGGTGTTCATGATGGCGCCACTGGTGGTGGTATGCCTGGTGGCCTTCACCCCGGAAAACACCCTGAGCCTGCCGACCACGGACTTCTCGTTGCGCTGGTTCCGCGCGGTGTTCGAACGCGCGGACTTCGTCCAGGCGTTCTACAACAGCCTGATCCTGGCCTTCAGCGCCGCCAGCCTGGCCACCCTGATCGCCGTCCCGGCGGCCCTGGCGATGACCCGTCATCAGTTCCCCGGACGGGACTTTCTCAATGGCCTGTTTCTATCGCCGATCATCATCCCGCACCTGGTGCTCGGAGTGGCGCTGTTGCGGCTGTTCGCCCTGATGGGCGTCAACGGCAGCTTCAGCTGGCTGATCTTTGCCCACGTGCTGGTGATCACGCCCTATGTGCTGCGCCTGGTCCTGGCCGCTGCCATCGGCCTGGACCGTAGTGCCGAGCAAGCCGCCGAATCCCTCGGTGCCGGACGCTTCACGCTGTTCCGCCAGATCACCCTGCCGATGATCCTGCCCGGCGTGGCCGGCGGCTGGCTACTGGCCTTTATCAACAGCTTCGACGAAGTGACGCTGTCGATCTTCGTCACCTCCCCCGCGACCCAGACGCTGCCGGTGCGCATGTATGTGTACGCCACCGAATCCATCGATCCGATGATGGCGGCGGTTTCGGCCCTGGTGATCGCGCTGACGGCCTTGACGATGATTCTCCTCGACCGGGTCTATGGCCTGGACCGGGTACTGGTAGGTAAACAATGAGGGCGATATGGCGCTGCTGAAACGACTGGCCGAGCGCGACCGCCCGGCCCTGGACTTTACCCTCGACGGCAAACCGGCCAGCGGCCTGCAGGGCGATACCCTGCTGACCGCGCTGCTCACCAACGGTGAATACCTGCGCCACAGCGACTTCAGCGGCGAGCCCCGCGCGGGGTTCTGCCTGATGGGCGCCTGCCAGGACTGCTGGGTTCGACTGGCCGACGGGCACCGGGTGCGCGCCTGTTCGACCCTGCTCGAAGCCGGGCAGCAGGTCAGCCGCGAAGGGAGCGCACGCTCATGACTGCGGTGGTGATCGTCGGTGCCGGTCCGGCCGGGATTCGTGCCGCTCAGACCCTGGTCGAACATGGCCTGCGCCCGGTATTGCTGGATGAGTCCACCCGCGGCGGCGGTCAGATCTATCGCCGCCAGCCGGAGAATTTTCGCCGTTCGCCGCAGCAGTTGTATGGTTTCGAAGCCCGCAAGGCCGGCGCGATCCACCAGACCCTCGATAACCTGCGCGGGCAACTCGACTACCGTCCCGAGACCCTGGTGTGGAACGCCGAGGACAGCGCTCTCGATACCCTGCAACAAGGTCGCGCCGGGCGTCTCGACTACCGCGCCGTGATCGTCGCCACCGGCGCCACCGACCGGGTGTTGCCCGTGCCCGGCTGGACACTGCCGGGGGTCTACAGCCTCGGTGCGGCGCAGATTGCCCTGAAGTTCCAGGGCTGCGCCATCGGCCAGCAGGTGGTATTCGCTGGCAGCGGCCCCCTGCTCTACCTGGTGGCGTACCAGTATGCCAAGGCCGGGGCCAAGGTCGTCGCGGTCCTCGACAGCTCGCCCTTCGCCGCACAATGCAAAGCCTTGCCGGGAATGCTCGGACAACCGCTGACCCTCGCCAAGGGCCTGTACTACCGGACCTGGCTGAGCGCCCATGGAGTCCCCGTACATCAGGGCGCACAACTGGAGCGGATCGACGGCGGGCAACGGGTCAGCGCACTGCACTGGCGTCAGGCTGGCCGCTCGCGTTCGCTCGAATGTGATGCCGTGGCCTTTGCCCATGGCCTGCGCAGCGAGACCCAACTGGCGGATCTGCTGGGCTGTCATTTCAGCTGGAATCCGTTGAACCGCAGCTGGTTGCCAGACCGTGACCGCGCCGGTCGCAGCAGCGTGGCCGGGATCTACCTGGCCGGCGACGGCGCCGGCATCATGGGTGCCGATGCGGCGGAAATGGCCGGTGAACGCGCGGCCCTGGCGCTGTTGGAAGACCTGGGTCACAGCGTCGATCCGGCACGCGGCAACCGCCTGGAACAACGCCTGGCGCGTATCGAGGGTTTTCGTCAGGGCCTGGAAAACGCCTTCCCGTTTCCCACGCAATGGGCACGTGATGCCGCGGATGAACTGATGCTCTGTCGTTGCGAGGAAGTGCGGGTCGTCGACGTGCGCGCGGTGGTCCGCGAGGGCCATTGGGAAATCAATCGGGTCAAGGCCCATTGCCGAGTCGGCATGGGGCGCTGTCAGGGACGGATCTGCGGCGCGGCGGCAGCGGAGATCATCGCCTGCGAAAGCGGCCTGGCCCTGGACACCATCGGCCGCCTGCGTGCCCAGGCGCCGATCAAGCCGCTGCCGTTCGGCGTGGAGATCGCGCCATGATCGATATCGAAGTAGCGATTCTCGGCGGCGGTATCGTCGGCGCCTCGGCGGCCCTGGCCCTGAGTCGCCAGGGCCGCGGCGTGGTGCTGCTGGAACGGGATTTCTGCGGTTCCCATTCCAGCGGTGTCAACTACGGCGGTGTCCGTCGCCAGGGCCGTCCGCTGTCGCAGTTGCCGCTTTCCCAGCGTGCCCACGGTATCTGGAGCCGCCTGCCCGAACTGATCGGTATCGATGGCGAATACCAGCGCTCCGGGCATCTCAAGCTGGCCCGCAGCCTCGACGACCTCGCCGCCTTGCAAACCTATGCCGACAGCAGCCAGGGTTTCGGGCTCAACCTGCAGATACTCGATCGCACGCAGTTGCACCGGCGTTTCCCCTGGGTCGGGCAGATCGCCGAGGGGGCATCGTTCTGCCCCGATGACGGCCACGCCAACCCGCGACTGGTGTCCCCGGCGTTTGCCCGTGCCGCTCGCCAGCTCGGTGCAAACATATTGGAGCAGAGCGAGGTCAGCCGGGTCGAGCATGACGGCCGACACTTTCACCTGCACACCCGGAACGGCCACGAGATCCGTGCCGCCTGGCTGCTCAATTGCGCCGGTGCCTGGGCCGGCAATCTCGCCGCGCAATTCGGTGACGCCGTGCCCATGCATTCCGGCCATCCGGCCATGCTGGTGACCGAACCGTTGCCGCTGGTGATGGACGCCAGCACCGGCGTCGAGGGGGGCGGCATCTATGCCCGCCAGGTCGCTCGCGGCAACTGCGTGCTCGGCGGCGGCCAGGGCTTTGCCCTTGACGGCGCCCGTGCCCGCCCGGGACAGACCGCCGTGCTGGAGATTCTCCGGCAGGCCGTCGAGCTCTACCCGTTTCTCGAAGGTGCCCAGGCGATTCGCACCTGGAGCGGCACCGAAGGCTACCTCCCCGACCGTCAGCCGGTGATCGGCCCGAGCGCCAGCCAACCCGGCCTGCTGCATGCCTTCGGCTTTGCCGGGGCGGGCTTCCAGATCGGCCCGGCGGTGGGCGAGGTACTCGCCGAACTGGTGTGCCAGGGCCAGTCGTCGACACCGATCGAAGCTTTTGCCATTACCCGTTTCCACGCCACTCCCGCCGTTTGAGCGGGCCGTCAGAACCCAGAGGAAGATCGCGCCATGAAGAACTCCCCACGCAATGCCCTGATCGGTTTGTCCTGCCTGCCTCTCACTGCCCTGCTGCTCGCCGCGCCGGCCCAGGCCGAGCCCACGCTGTACCTGGGCATGAACGGCGGGACCATGGAACGCCTGTACAGCGACAAGGTGCTACCGCCCTTCGAAAAGGCCAACAACGTCAAGGTAGTCATCGTGCCCGGCACCTCCGCGGACATCCTCGCCAAGGTCCAGGCGAGCAAGGACAACCCGCAGCTGCACGTGATCTTCCTCGATGACGGGATCATGTACCGGGCGATCTCCATGGGCCTGTGCAGCAAGCTCGCCGACAACCCGACCCTGGCGCAGATCCCGGCCAAGGGACGGATCAAGGATGAAGCGGTGGCGGTCAGCCTGGGCGTGACCGGGCTGGCCTACAACACGCGTCTGTTCAAGGAAAAAGGCTGGGCCGCGCCGACCTCATGGATGGACATGGCGGACAGCAAGTACAAGGACAAGCTGGTGTTCCAGTCGATGTCGTCCTCGACCTTCGGCCTCCACGGTTTCCTGATGTTCAACCGGCTCCAGGGCGGCAGCGAGACCAATGTCGACCCGGGTTTCAAGGCGTGGCCGAACAGTGTCGGGCGCAACGTGCTGGAGTACATCCCGAGTTCGGCCAAGCTCTCGGAGATGGTCCAGACCGACGAGGCGGCGCTGTTCCCGCTGACCCCGACCCAGGTCACCGCGCTCAAGCTCAAGGGCATCCCGGTGGAGTACGCCCAGCCCAAGGAAGGCGCGGTGGTGCTGAACGTGGCCGAATGTGCGATCGCCAACAACACCCAGCCGGAACTGGCGCAGAAGCTCGCCGAATTCCTGTTGACCCCCGAGGCCCAGGCGGCGGCACTGGAAGATGGCGACCAGATCCCGTCCAACCCCAACACCCCGACCACCGACCGCACCCGCGGCCAGGTCGAGGCCATGAAAAAATACCTGGATACCGCGGTGGCCATCGACTGGGACCAGGTCAACGTGCTGCGCCCGGAATGGAACGCCCGCTGGAACCGCAGCATCGAGCGCTAGTCGCCACGGCTGTTCACTTGAAGAAACACCATCAGTTCTGTGGTGAGCGGGCTTGCTCTGGGCGGTATTCCGACGCTGGGGGGTGAAGCGCCCCCAAAACCTGCTATCGCGGTACATCAGATATGACGCGGGCTATGGTTTTACGGCGGCTGCGCAGCCGAGCGCGGGCAAGCCCGCTCGCCACAAGTATGCAACCAAGCATCGACGTAGCGGGGCGGCCAAGCGCAGCAGTGAGGCGTCCCGACAAGCCTGTTCGCCACCCGGGCGATGGGTTCTGTAATACGCAGTAAACTCTCCATAACCCATGTCATTCCCTGGGCTGCTAGCGTTCACAACACCTCCTCCAGCCAAAGAGTGCAACGGATTGCCTCGACGCCCCGACTCACATCGTCTGCGCATGGGTCGATACTCCGAACCAGGACACGCCTACCTGGTCACGGCAGTGGTACATGACCGATCACCGCTATTTGCCAATTGGCAACTGGGACGCCTGCTCGTTGCAGAAATGAGGCGGGCCCATGAACAAGGACAGGTGGACTCCATGGCCTGGGTGATCATGCCGGACCATTTCCACTGGTTGTTTCAGCTGCACCACCGCCACCTTTCCCGGGTGATTGGCAGCGTCAAATCCCGCAGTACATTGACCATCAATCAGGCGACTCGCGGCTACGGCCGTTTCTGGCAAGGCGGTTATCACGACAGGGCCATTCGCGACGGCGAAGACCTTCGCAATACCGCCAGATATATCGTTGCCAACCCTCTGCGCGCCGGCCTGGTCAAGCGGATCGGCGACTATCCATTATGGGATGCCATCTGGCTCTGAACATGCCCCCCAATGTGGCGAGCGTCCGAACACGCAAATGCTGAGCTCTGACAATCTCTGTCGCAGCAACGAAAACCGCGCTCACATTCAGCCAGACTAGCGTGATCTGAAAAGCATCCCAATGTGGCGAGCGGGCTTGCCCGCGTGGGGGTGCGAAGCGCCCCCAAAACCTGCTATCGCGGTACATCAGATATAACGCGGGCAGTGGTTTTACGGCTGCTGCGCAGCCGAGCGCGGGCAAGCCCGCTCGCCACAATAAGCGTCCGAGCACGCAAATGCTGAGCTCTGACAATCTCTGTCGCAGCAACGAAAACCGCGCTCACATTCAGCCACACTAGCGTGATCTGAAAAGCATCCCAATGTGGCGAGCGGGCTTGCCCGCGTTGGGGTGCGAAGCGCCCCCAAAACCTGCTATCGTGGTACATCAGATATAACGCGGGCTGTGGTTTTACGGCTGCTGCGCAGCCGAGCGCGGGCAAGCCCGCTCGCCACAATAAGCGTCCGAACACGCAAATGCTGAGCTCTGACAATCTCTGTCGCAGCAACGAAAACCGCGCTCACATTCAGCCACACTAGCGTGATCTGAAAAGCATCCCAATGTGGCGAGCGGGCTTGCCCGCGTTGGGGTGCGAAGCGCCCCCAAAACCTGCTATCGCGGTACATCAGATATAACGCGGGCTTTGGTTTTACGGCTGCTGCGCAGCCGAGCGCGGGCAAGCCCGCTCGCCACAATAAGCGTCCGAGCACTGCAATGCGGTGCCCCCACGACAAAGCGTCCAAGCACTGCAATGCAATGTCACCACATATGCACAACCGAGCATCGGCTCAAAAACCCACATCCAGAATCACGTTGTCGGTGTAGGTCCCGGCCGGCGGTGTGGTCTGGTCGGTGTAGATCTTGGCGTTGTAGTTGAACACCTGGCTGCCCAGACCCAGGCCGTTGCCCGGGTTGACCTCGGCGTCGCTGCTGGAACGGCGGGCCGCGCCGACGCTGCCCCACACCGTGGTGCCCGCGCTCTTGAAGATGTCGTAGGCCAGCAGATTGCCTCCCGAGATCATGTTCCGCCGACCGCCGCCGGCATGCTGGCCCGGGTCCAGGCCGACCGTATAAGGACTGCCCTTGGTACACGACACGTTGATGGTCTGGTTGACCGTGCCGAAGGCGCTGACCACCGGCGCCCCATCGAAGCTGATATTCGGCGCGCTCACCGTGCAATCGTTGCTGACGGTCATGTTCACCGTCAGGCTGGCCGTCCCGTTGCTGGCGTCACGGCCCAGGCAGATGCCCAGCGCACCGATGCCGGCGCAATAGTTCCAGTCCCAGTAGATGCTCAGGGTCTCGGTGTAGATCCCCGCCGCGACGTTGCTGCCGATGATTGTCCCGAAGTAGATCGGCACGGTCTTGGGTGTTGAGCCGCCGAGCAGGCCCAACAGATCGATGATGCCGTTGCGGGCAAAGTCATAGGGCGTGTTGCGGGCGATCAGGTAGGCCGCGCCGGTATTGTTGCTGGCATAGATGTTGTAGCTGATCACATCACCGGTGGGGCCGACCATGCCGGCGGTGCTGGACGTGATGGTGGCATAGAAGTGATCGTTGGTGGTCAGCAGGGTCAGCAGCGAACCGGTACAGCGCAACCCTGCATTGGTGGTCGAGGTCGATTGCACCGTGGTCCGCGTCAGGATCGAACTCACCGGACCAAAGCCCGCCGCGGTCGTGGCGACCACCGAGCACAGTGCCTGGGCCTGGGACGCCAAAGCGCTCAACAGTAGACCCGAGACCAGACTACGCACCTTCATTCGACACCTCCTGTGTCTATCGACAGACCAGCGGACCAATCAACGGCACCTGCTCGGCGGACGCCTCCATGGCGAACCGCACCCGGCAGATACTGCCATCGGCCAGCATCACCTTGAGGCTGTTCTGCTTCGCCAGGTTCTCCAGGTAGACCAGGCCATCCCAGCCCACCACCGCTGCAGCCCCGGTCTGTTCATGGATGACATTGGCCCCAAGGGGCAACGGCTGGTTGTGCGCATCCACCAGTTCAACACTGGCGGCAACGATCCGGGTCAACGGGAACTTCAGCAGGTAGCCGCTGCCACGGCGGACCGCGATGCGCTGCTCGACCGTCGGACTCTGGACGTCGGCCGGCAGGTTCAGCGGATCGATTTCGTATTTGCCACGGTAGTAGCCGCTGCTCCAGGGCACCAGCAGCCGCCCGGACTTGTCGGTCTCGCCCACCAGCTGGTTTTCATAGCGCACCGGCACCTTCGAGTAACCGTCGGTGCTGACCACCACGAACGCATCGTTGATGCGGTTCGCGGCGAAGATCTGCTTGTCCATCCATACCAGCGAACCGCTTGCATCGGCCCAGCGGGTCTCGGCATCGCTGCTGCCGTAGACGCCGGCTTGCAACTGCACCGACTGCAGGCGCCAGGTGAGGTCGGCCTGGCGGTAATCCGGACCCTGGCCATGGCCATAGCCGAGGTTGTAACCCACGCCACCCTGGCTTGGGACCGCCCGGCTGTAATTGATCCGTTCGCGGCTCGCGCCGCTCTTGTCCCGCTCGACACTCATGCTCAGGCTGCCGTTGAGGTCGAAGGGAAACACCACCTGGGCCTGCACCGCCCAATTGCTGTCGCCGATTTCGCGGTTGGCCGACAGATAGAAACTGCTGTTGCCCCACAGCGGGCGGTTCCAGGTCAGGTTAAGCAGGCGGGTACGTGAATCGTCGGCGGCACGGATATCGAAATAGCCGGCGCCGAGGCTGCCCCAGCTGTCGAGATTGAGGCTGGCCGTGACCTGCTCGCTGCGTTTGCTCAGGCTGATGTACGGCGTGTCGATCACCGTCAGGTCGGCGTATTGATCGTGACGTTCCAGGCGCTGGTAGGACAGGCTGTAGCGCTGGCTGCTGTACTGGTAGCCGAGGCTGACCTGCCGGCCCTGGCGACCGTCGAAGCGACTCTGGCTGAAAGCGCTGTTGAGCACACCGAAATTGCCCAGGCGCAGGTTGCCGCCGAGGCCGCCGAGGGTCAGGTCACTGGAGGCCTCGGCATGGCTTTCCAGGGTGAAACTGTCACTCAGACCGTAGCGCAGACTGCCGGAGGTCACGCCCGGGCCGTAGCCAAAGTCCTTCTGTGCATAATCACGGCGCAGGTTACCGGCGGCCACCGAGAAATCCGACAGACCCTTTTGCAGCAGGGTACTGGTGACATAGAACGGCACGGTGGTGGACACCTGCCGTCCGAGGGCGTCGGTGGTCACCACCACCGCCTCGCCCGCACCGTTGATGAACGGGATATTGGTCAGGGTGTAGGGACCGGGTTGCACGTTGTCGCTGGACGACTTGAAACCGTTGATGAACAGATCCACCGAGGACGGCACCGCCGCTTCACCGGCGAATTGCGGCAGCGGATAGGTCACCAGGTCCGGACGCACGCCGAAGTCCCGTGACAGCTGTACCCCGCCCAGGCGCACCGAATTGCTCCAGGGCAAGGCCCCGCTGACCACATCGCCGGCCTCGTAGGTCAGCAGACGCTCATCGTCGGAATAACGCCAGGTGGTGTCGTAGCGCAGATAACCATTGTTCAGCGCGCCACCCGCGTTCGCACCGAAACCGCGGCGGTACTGCCCGGTGTTGGACAGGGTGCCCCAGGTGTCGAACACCCGTACTTCGTTCCAGGCCGCCAGGTAGGTACCGGCATCGTCGGTGTCATTGAGGTACAGGTCATAGTTGAGCATCGCGCCGAAGCTGGTCAGCGCCTGGGTCCGCGGATAGGCCTGGCGGTTGCCGAGGAACTGCGCCGGCAGCCAGTCCGCCGGCACGGTCAGCAGCAGGCGCTGGCCCTGGCTGTCGTATTCGCTGTGCAACCCCGGCAACTGGTCGAGGGCGACTTCGGCGGACACCGACGGCGGCAGCTTCATACCGATCGCCTGCAGGTCCGAGGCCGGCAGGAAAAGCTGGCCAGCGCGCTGGTCGACGACGATGACCTTGCCGGTGTCCATCTGATTGACCAGCAGCTCGAGGTACAGTTGCGCATCGGGGATGGCCTCCAGGCTGGTAGGTGGCGGTGGCAGTTCACCGGCCCCGACCCGCGGGAGAAACACCAGCCAGCAACAACCCATGGCAATCCATGGCAGATAGTGGATATGACGAGCCCACACTCAGCTCACTCCCTGTTCTTCACTGATCCGCCTTGACGCTCTGGACCTGTGGTGCACCATTGACCCGCAACAGCAGTTCCTGGCCGCTGGCCAGGGGTTCCGGCACCGGCCAGCGCATGGTCGCCCCCGGCAATACATAACCCATCAGCCCCTCAACCACCGGCCGGGCTTGGCCGCCCTGCTTGAGCACTACATCGGTCAGTCGTGCATGCACCGAACCGCGGTTGCGGATCTCGATATAGGAGCGCCCGCCCTCGGCGACCTTGCGCCAGCTCAGTTCCGGGACGCCGGCACTTTTCGGATCGCGCTGGCGGGTCAGGTCCGCCTTGCTCCAGAGCCCCGCACCGTAGGTGAACAAAGGCACCGAGTAACGCATCTGGAACTGGATCGCCGCCGCTGTCTTGCCCTCCGCAGCAGCGGTATCCGGCGATTTCGCCGCCGGGATCTCGTCGATGATGATGCGGTAGGCCTGTTCCCGCCCCGGCGCCACGTCGCGGGTCCGGGTCAGGCGCACCAGCTGTTTCTGACCCGGCTCGATGCGCGCCACCGGCGGGCTGCCGATCACCTCGCGCTGGTTCTGATACTGGTCGTCGAACCCGTTCTGGCTCCAGGCGAAGACCCGGATCTGCAGGTTGGTGGTTTCATTGCCGCGATTTTCCAGCCACAGCGCACTGGCCTGTTGATCGGCCTCCAGTACCGGATCGATCGGCCAGATCAGTACCGAGCTTGCCGCCCAGACCTGGCCCGCACCCAGCAAGACCATGGCCAGCAGTCCGTAACGCACGGCCTGCAAGCGCCGGGAGGGTGAACACATAGGCAAACTCCTTGTCGCTTCAATTAAACCGCCCCCTACCAGGACAGCTGCACCTGCAGCACATCGCTGTAGGTCCCCGCCGGCTGATTCCCCGGTAAAACCACCCTGCCGTAGAGCGGCAGGCTGATGTTGTTCGCGTTGCTATAGGCCACGTTCACACTCTGGCTGATGCCCAACGCCTGGCTCAGACCGGCGTCGCTGAACAGCTGGTACGCGACCTGGGCGGTACCGCTGTTGAGCTTCAGGTGGCGGCCGCTGCTGTTGTTCTGCCCGCCGTCCACGCTCATGCTCAGGGTCACCCCCGGCGTGCATTGCAATTGCACCCCGCTGGTCAGCGAGGTCGACACCGTACTGGTCGACAACGCCGAATAGCTGCCGTAGTTCAGGTTGCCGTAGTTGGAGCCCCCGCCCACCACCAGGCAACCGGCGATAATGCTGGCGCTGACCTGGAAGCTCGCGCTGGTGACCGCCGCCAGCGGCAACGGCAGGCTGGTCGCGCAGGCCAGCAGTACGGCGGCGCATCCATGGCCGGCCATCGCACTCAGAAGCTCAATTGCACGGAAATGGTGTCGCTGTAGGTCCCGGCCGGCAGCCCGGGTTTACCCACCGCCTTGCCCCAGAGATTGATGGTCTGGGCCGCGCCGGTACTGGCCGCGAGGTTGATCACACCATTACTCGCCAGGATGTTGTTGTACCCGGAGTCGGTGTAAAGGTCATACGGCACGAAATGCGACACCCCGTCGTACAGGGCCCGGGTACCACCGGTGGACTGCCCGTCATGCAGGCCGCCCTGGATGGTCACGGTGGGCGTGGTCCCGGCCGAACACTGGATCGACACCGCACCACCGCCGGCGGCTACCAGTTGGGTACCGGCCTGGGTGAACAGACTGTCGGTGGTACCGAAATTCAATGTACCGAAGTTCAGGTTGGTGGAACCGGCCCCGCCGTTGACCAGGCAACTGCTGGTCAGGATCAGGGTGGAACTGATTTGCCCGGTGACGGTGGTCGCGGCCTGGGCACCGGTTGCCAGTGCCAGGCCGAGCACTGATAAAACGAGACGCGAAGCAAGTTGCTGCATGATGCTCATCCTCTGTTGAGTTACCAGTCCAACGTGACCGTCAGCGTGTCGCGATAAGTGCCGGCCGGCAGTGCGTTGGTATTCGCCACCACGGCGCCATAGACCGGGATCGGCCTCTGGGTTCCGGTGCTGACGGCGAAATTGCGTTGTTGCCCGATGCTGTAGCTGTCGGTGCCGGCGGCATCGACGGTGAGTCGGTAGGGAATGGTCTGGCGTCCGTTGCTCAGGCGCCGGGTGGTACCGTCGCCGTTGACACCGCCGTCGATAGTCACGGTGAAGCCGCTGACCGAGGCATTGCAGGTGACTTGCAGGGCACCGCCGCTGCTCTGAATGTTGGCATTCAATGGGCGGGTCCAGGTCGGCCCCGAGCTGCCGAAATCCAGTTGCCCGAGATTGCTCGGCATGGAGGCAACACCGGTGTTCACCTCGCAGGCCGGTAAAATGACCAGCCGGGCCTGGATGGTCCCGGTCACCACCGCCTCGGCACCACTCGCCAGCAAAAGCAGGGGCCCGAAAACTGACACGGCGCGGTTGAGGTACTTCATATGCCGATCCTACTTCCATCAGGATAAAACCGGTTGGCCGCCCGGTCGTGGGCGACATTCCTTTTCCTGCCAGGTCCACCCGACAGAGGTTGCTGCAAGCGCTTACCAGGTGACGGTCACCTTCACGACATCGGTGTAACGACTGACACGGGGTATCCGGGCCAACGGCTCGATCCGCGCATACAACGGCAGTTCCACAGAACCGCTGTCGGGCACGGTGCCGCTCACGGGTTCGTTGACCGGCAGCGCAATACGCCGCGCGGCATCGCGGTAGAGTCGATAGGGGATCGGGCTGCTGCGGGCATCGCCCTCCAGGTAGCGCACTTCACCGATGCCGCCGTGCAGGCCGCCATCGATGCGTACTTGATAAGGGGTATCGGGATTGCATTCCAGGCGTGGCAGGCGGGTACTGGTCAGCGCGGCGCTCAAGGGCCCCGCAGGGTCGTTCAGACGGGCGGTATTGCCAAAGTCGAGCACACCCAGTTGGTCGATGCCCGCGTCGCGGGTCAGGCCGACCAACTGACAGCCGCGCATCACATTGACCCGCACCTCCACCTGGAGTTGCGCGGCCAACGCCTGGGCGCTGCACAGTGCGCTCACGACTGCCAAAACCATAGATCCATTCACGGCCTCAATCCTTTTGAGGGATGGCTTGCTAACATCAGGTTAGCAGTGAAGGACAAAGCTGCCAGTAGAGTCAGAAATGCACTTATATATTTGCAGTACTTTTCCTAGGCACTTTCAGTAGAACCCCCATGGTTCTTCCCGTAAAAAGCTGTATGAGCAGCAGAATTCCGTTCAAAAGCAGATAGGTTCAATGAAATCGGCCGGAACATTTTGTTTCGATTTGACGAACGATCTGCAGCGGCTCGGCTACCAGCCCAGCGTCACGATGACCGTATCGCGGTAGGGCCCGCCAGGTTGGGCGCGAGCGCTGTCAAGGCCGTGGGCCCGGTTGTCGACATTGACGGTGAACTGGGTCGGACTGTTGGGCGAGGAACCACAACTCACAGCCAGGTTGTCCCGGCTCCCGCGCAGCCGGGGATCGAGGGGTTTGCCCTGGCCGATGCCCGCCCCGGCGTTGTGGCTGACCTCACAGGCGGCGGTAATCACCAGCCGCGCCTCGATCTGCCCGCTGACCGCCGCCAGGGCATTACCGGGCAGCAGGCAAAAAGCGCCCAGGGCGAACAACAGTCGATGGATGGAGTGCATGGTCCGGTCCCGTTTTTCAGGCATTCGCACGGACTCCGCTCAATGGCTCAATCCATTTGAGCGGCAGGGACCCTGACGAAAAAAGCTGGGTAATGAAAAGCGCCTCAGGATAAAGGGTATGGCCATATGCCTGCACTGGATTTCATGTTCGAGCCGACATATGGCTGCGGAAAATATCGCAGCGCCCTTGTAGAGATTGCTGACTGCCACATTTTGTATGGTTAAATTAGCGCGACCGTTGCCAAGATAGCCTTGCGCCATCTGCGCCACGATGCTTGCCAGGACACCATGACCCGGACGATCAGGACGTTCATGTAAGGGGACCTTCTCCGTTGGCCGCTCTACCTCCTCATCGCCCCGGCGTGAAATCCCGCTGGCCGGCCTTGCGTCGCTTTTTCGGCAAGGCCCTTTCCGGCAAGGCCGGCGTCATGGCGCCGCACCATGACGTGCATGAGTATTTCCGCCACAAGGCCAGCCACCAGGGTTATACCCTGAGCCACAGCCAGCAGCGGGTCATCGAGCGCATGGCACAACAGGCCACGGCACTGTTGCAGGGTTCGCCCCAGCAGCGCCAGCGCAGCCTGTACCTGCATGGTGCCGTCGGGCGCGGCAAGAGCTGGTTGCTGGACGGTTTCTTCCAGGCCGTGCCGATTGCCGAGAAACAGCGGCTGCATTTCCATGACTTCTTTGCCCGCCTGCACCAAGGCATGTTCACCCATCGCGAAGCGCCGGACGCCCTCGCCAGCACCCTCGACGAACTGCTGGAAGGCTGCCGGTTGCTGTGCTTCGACGAGTTCCATGTCCATGACATCGGCGATGCCATGCTCATCACCCGGCTGTTCAAGGCTTTGTTCCAACGGGGTGTGCTACTGGTGGTGACCTCCAACTACCCGCCCCAGGGCCTGCTGCCCAACCCGCTCTATCATGCACGGTTCAAACCGGTGATCGACCTGATCAACGCCCGGATGGACGTGATGGAGGTCGGCGGCCCTCATGACTATCGGAGCCAGCCGCGCAGTCATGCCCAACAGCAATTCACCCACGGCCAGTACATCTGGCCCGGCAGCCGCGAACAGCGTCATGCCCTGCAACTGCCGGAACGCGGGGCTGCGCCCGCGCCCCTGGCTGTCGGTACGCGTCAACTGAAGGTGCGCCAGAACCAGGATCGTTGCGTACGCTTCGAATTCGCCGACCTGTGCGAAGAACCCACGGCGGTGATGGACTACCTGGAACTGTGCCGGCGTTTCGACACCTGGATCATCGACGAACTGCCCAGCCTGGAGGAGTGCTCGATCGCCGCCCAACAGCGCTTCATCAACCTGATCGACGTTCTCTACGACCAGGACAAGCGCCTGTTGCTGATCGGCGCACAGCCGTTGCGCGACAGCCTCGGCGGCAATGCCATCGATCTGGCACGCACCCGCAGTCGCCTGGGGCAACTGGTGGAAGTCGGTCCCTGAACGCAACCATGAGCAAGGTCGCGCCCACATCGCTATGATGGCGGCCTTTTTCGCTGATCGTGACCCGTACGGACCTCCGCTTATGGATACCCTTGCCCAACTGCGCGCCGGCCAACTGACCGGCATCAAGCGACTCGACCTGTCCTGCGGGCTCAGCGAGTTCCCCCGGGAAATCTTCCAACTGGCCGACTCCCTGGAAATCCTCAACCTGAGCGGCAATCAGTTGAGCAGCTTGCCGGACGACCTGCATCGCCTGCCGCACCTGCGCATCCTGTTCTGCTCCGACAACCTGTTCACCGAGCTGCCCGCCTGCCTGGGCCAGTGCGCCCGGCTGAGCATGGTCGCCTTCAAGGCCAATCGCATCGAACACGTACCGGCCGCGGCACTGCCACCGCTGTTGCGCTGGCTGATCCTGACCGACAACCGTATCGGCGAACTGCCCGATGAACTGGGGCGCCGCCCCTTGCTGCAGAAACTCATGCTGGCGGGTAATCGCCTGCGGCAACTGCCGGCGACCCTGGCCGACTGCCACAAGCTCGAACTGATCCGCATCGCCGCCAACCAGTTGAGCGAACTGCCGCAGTGGCTGCTGACCCTGCCCAGCCTGGCCTGGATCGCCTATGCCGGTAACCCTCGACTCGATCACACGGGCGAGGTACTGACCGCTGACAACACGCCGAATATCGGCTGGGCACAGTTGCAACTCGGGCAACGGCTGGGTGAAGGCGCTTCCGGGGTGATCAACCAGGCCCTCTGGACCCGGCCTGCAGCGCCGGCCAAGGCCGTGGCGGTGAAACTGTACAAGGGCAGCATGACCAGCGACGGCTCGCCGCTGAATGAAATGAATGCCTGCATCGCGGCCGGCTTGCACCCGAACCTGATCCGGGTCGAGGGGCGTATCGTCGACCACCCGGACAGCCAGTCCGGGCTGGTCATGGAACTGATCGATCCACGGTTCGCCAACCTTGCCGCCCTGCCCAGCCTCGATTCGTGCAGTCGCGATGTGTATCGCGACGACACCCGCTTCAGCGCCGAACAGGCCCTGCGCATGGCGCGCGGGATTGCCTCGGCCGGTGCGCACTTGCACCGCCTGGGCCTCTGCCATGGCGACCTGTACGGGCACAATATCCTCTACAACGCCAACGGTGACTGCCTGCTGGGGGACTTTGGCGCGGCGTCGTTTCATTCGCCGACGGACAGCCTGGAAACCCGCGCGTTGCAGCGGATCGAAGTGAGGGCGTTCGGAATTCTGCTGGGGGAACTGCTGGAGCGGATCGATGGCAACACCGATCAGCGCCTGCTGGAATCGCTGCAGGCCTTACAGTTGCGCTGCATCCAGCCGGAGGTGCTGGCACGACCGGGATTCGAGGCGATCTGCACGGCGCTGGGATAACTGACGGGATATTGAAAACGTATAACCTGTAGGAGCCGGCTTGCCGATGCAGGACTTGTGGGAGGGAGCTCGCCCCCGACGCTTTTGGCGGGCTTAAGGGCCTCATCGCTGGCAAGCCCGCTCCTACAGGGACCGTGTTCGGTTTTAGCTGAATGACATCAGGGCAAGCCCGCTCGCCACAGGATCAACCCGCCAGGCCGACGAACATGTCTTGCACGTCGTCATGGTTGTCCAGGCCTTCGAGGAAGGCTTCGACTTCCGCCATCTGCTCGTCGCTCAAGCCACTGACCGGGTTCTTCGGCTGATAGCCCAGCTTGGCCGACAAGACGGTGAAACCCTGTTCCGGCAACGCCTTCTGTACGGCGTCCAGATCGGTCGGCTCGGTGATGAACAAGGTCGCGCCCTCTTCGCCCGCCTCGAAATCCTGCGCGCCGGCTTCGATGGCCGCCATTTCCGGGTCTGCATCCGGGGTATCCGGCGCGGCCTCGATCAGGCCGACATGGTTGAAGTCCCACGCCACCGAACCCGAGGCACCCAGTTGGCCCTTGCGGAAGGCCACGCGGATTTCCGCCACGGTACGGTTGATATTGTCGGTGACGCATTCGACGATCAGCGGCACCTGATGCGGGGCGAAGCCTTCGTAGGTCACACGGTGGTACTGCACGGTCTCGCCCAGTTGACCCGAGCCTTTCTTGATCGCACGTTCCAGGGTGTCACGGGGCATCGAGGCCTTTTTCGCCTGCTCGACCACCAGCCGCAAGTGCGCGTTGGTGGTGATGTCCGCGCCATTGCGCGCGGCAATGGTGATTTCCTTGACCAGCTTGCCAAACAGCTTGCCCTTGGCGTTGGCTGCCGCCTCTTTGTGTTTAACCTTCCACTGTGCGCCCATTACTCACTCTCTCGATCAGTGGCGTCGTGACATCTATTGGCCGACGCTTTGCGCGCAGTTTATACGGCAAAAAGTCGCTGATCGACCAAAACCTGATAATCGCTACGACTCTACCCAGATCGTCGTAGGCAATTTCCCAAAAGCCGTTTTGCTATGTCCAGGCGTCCGCGGCATTTCGTACCCTCTGCCGCAAAATCCCCTATAAGAAGAGATGCAATGGCTCAGGACAAGGAACGACTGTTCTCACTGACGATCCTCCCCTTCACGACGCCCTTCCAGGTCATTCACTTCAGCGGGCGCGAAGTGCTGAACCGGCCGTATCGCTTTGAAATCGAGCTACTGGGCGATGATCCCGGACTGGACCTGCAAGCGCTGCTGCAACAACCGGCATTCCTCAGTTTCGGGCTGGCGCTGGAAGGTGCCCACGGGCTGATCCATGAAGCCAGCAGCCGCTACCTCAGCGCGGACGTGTGTCACTACCGGATGGTGCTGGCGCCCCGTCTCCAACTGCTGGAACGCCATGCCAGGCGCCGGGTGTTCTACAACCTGAGCGTCCCCGACATCCTCCGCCAGTTGCTCGAGAGCCACGGCCTGGGCACCGCAGACTATCGCTTCGAACTTCACCAGGGAACCTACCCGCCGCGTCCACAGTGCCAGCAACACGATCAGAACGACCTGCAGTGGCTGAACCGGCTCTGCGAGGAAGAGGGCATCCACTACCACTTCGAACACAGCCCCCGACGGCATATCGTGGTATTCGCCGAAGATCCCCAGGCCTTTGCCGAACGCCCCGGCACCGTGCGCTACTGCGAGACTCCGCCTACAGACGGGCAACCGGTGATCAGCCGACTCCACGAACGCCACGCGATGCTCGCCCACGCCGGGCCTCACCGGCCCCTTGGAATCGCGTGCCCGCCCTGGTCGGGACAGTCCTGCAGCGCCACACCCGAACCTGACGGTGCGGCCAATCAGACAGAGGCCTATGGCCTGCACTCGGCCTTTTCCGATCCGCAACAGCGGCATGCGCGGCAACGCAGCCGGCGAACCCTGGAACGGCTGCGCTGCGAAAGCCGACAGGTCCAGGGGAGCAGCAATCTGGGGCAACTGCACAGCGGCGATGTACACCGCCTGAGCGGTCACCCACGCGCGGCACTCAACGACCAATGGCTGATCATCGAAGTCCAGCACTGGGGCGAACAACGACTGGATGGCGAGGCACTTGAGCAACTCTGCGATGAATACGGCCAGGTTCCCTTGGCGGATGAGCACTTCGAGGCCCACGGCTACAGCAATCACTTTCGCGCGATTCCCTGGGCCACGCCGTTTCGCCCGGCCTTGCGCCAGGCACGAGCACGGCAGCAGGGTTATCAACTGGGCACTGTGCTCGGCCCGCCGGGGCAATCGGCACTGGTGGATGCCCAGGGACGCCTGCCCATCCAATTGCACGGTGCCCAGCACTCGGCGGACCACCTCCCCGGCTGCTGGATCCCAATGGGCATTGCCGAAGGAACAGCACCACCGGTAGGCAGCCAGGTACTGATCGACTGTGTCGACCATGATCCGGACCAACTGGTAGTCTGCGGCTTTCTGGCCGGCCGGGAGAGTGATAGCCCACCTGATGCCATGCCTGTGGAGCAACAACCGACGCTCCAGCAGGGCTCATGCAGTTCCGCGATGTCGCATCCGGCCACGGCGCCGGGCGGACCCGATGCACCGGGGGAGATCCACCTCTACGAACGACCGCAAAACCCTGGCCGCTGCCTGTGCGACAGCATCTGGTACATCGTGCGCATGCCACGACCGGGCCTCAAGGAGCTGGCGCGCCTGGGCCGTGCTGACATCCTGCTCGAAGGCCGCAGCGACACCCGCGGCGTGGTCGCGCTGAGTCCGTACCAACAACACCGGCTGGCGCTGGAGCTCGGCCATACCCCGGAACAGCTCTGGCTGCTCTACCCAGGGCAATGCGTGGCCCTGCACGACTACCTGAGGCAGCATTGGAGCCTCGCTCAACGCCAGGCCCTGCTCCAGGCGAACCTGGACAACGCCCCCGACACCTGCCGGGATGAATTGAACAGTGTCTATGAATGGCTGATCAGGCCGGCGGGACCGGATTGAGCGTGAACCGAACTTCAGGGGGCCAGTCCGAGGAACGCCTGGATCAGTCGCAGCTCGGTACGACGCTCCAGACAGCCGATCATGTGCCGGTTGCGCAAGCCGTCACCGATGATCGGTACGGCCCGGATCCGCGGATCGTGGCTGACCTCCAGGGACGAGACGATCCCCAGCCCCAGGTCGGCCGCCACCGCCTCGGTCACCGCCTCGCGGCTGTCCAGTTCCAGCAGCACCCGGGGATTGACCCCGGCCAGCCCACAGGCCTGGTCGAAGGTCCGGCGGGTAATCGACGAAGGCTCGCGCAACACCATGATCACCTGGTCCAGGCGCTGCAGGGCGATACCGTCGCGCTCGGCCGCCCAGGGATGCCCGGCGGGAACCAGCACGCAGATCCGCGACTCGCTCAAGGCTTGCAGGTGCAGCCCCTTGCGCGGCTCGACTTCGGTCAGCACCGCGACATCGGCATGCTCCGCGAGCAACGCCGCCAGTGTCTCCTGGGCATTGCCCAGCCGCAGGTTGACGGTGATCCCCGGATAACGCGCACGCAGGCTGGCCAGCATCGGCATGACCATGTGCGGCCCGTCCGCCGCCACCTCCAGGCGCCCGGTGAGCAGCTGGCGATTGGCTTCGAGCATGACCCTCGCCTCCTCGGCCAGACCGAACATCGCGCGGGTGATGGCCGCCAGCCGGGTGCCCTGCTCCGTCAGCTCGACGCGCCGCGCCGTGCGCCGCAACAGGGTGATCTGGTAGTGCTCTTCCAGGGCCTTGATATGCCCGGTGACCGCCGGCTGGCTGATAAACAGCCGGGCGGCGGCGCGGGTAAAGCTGCCCTCGCGGGCCACGGCATCAAATGCGCGGAGTTGAAACAGGTTCATTGTTATCGGCCTCACTTATAGCTCGCATAACAACAAACAATTTGATTGATGACAAGGCAAACTGCAATTTATGCCCTGTATCCCGTCAATGATCAGCGCTGCAAGGAACCCCCGATGAGTACCGCCGCTCCCGCCCTTCCCGGCCCTGTCCTGCTCACGCCCGGCCCCCTTACCACCTCGCTCCGTACCCGCCAGGCATTGCTGCAGGACTGGGGCTCCTGGGACGAGCGCTTCAACCAGCTGACCGCCAGCGTCTGCGAGCAGTTGCTGAACATCGTCAATGGCGCCGAGAGCCACCACTGCATCCCGTTGCAAGGCAGCGGGACCTTTGCCGTCGAGGCCGCCATCGGCACGCTGGTGCCCCGTGACGGCAAGGTCCTGGTGCTGATCAACGGTGCCTACGGCAAGCGCCTGGCGACCATCTGCAAGGTGCTGGGCCGGGCCTTCCATACCCTGGAAAGCGCCGAGGACCAGCCGAGCGATGCCGCCGCGATCGAACGCCTGCTGCTCGCCGACCCGACTATCAGCCACGTGGCGCTGATCCATTGCGAAACCAGCACCGGTATTCTCAATCCGCTGCATGAGATCGCCGAGGTGGTTGCCCGTTGCGACAGACGCCTGATCATCGATGCCATGAGTTCCTTCGCCGCCTTGCCCCTCGATGCCCGGCAGGTGCCGTTCGACGCGCTGATCGCCGCCTCCGGCAAATGCCTGGAAGGCGTACCAGGCATGGGTTTTGTCTTTGCCCGCAAGACCACGCTGGCCGCGGCGGCCGGCAACTCTCATTCATTGGCGATGGACCTGCATGACCAACAGGCCTATATGGCGCGGACCGGCCAGTGGCGTTTCACACCGCCGACCCATGTGGTCGCGGCCCTGCACGAGGCTTTACGGCAATACCGGGAGGAAGGCGGCCAGCCGGCACGCCATCGGCGCTATGCCGACAACTGCCAGGTATTGCTCGAAGAGCTGGGCAAGCTGGGATTGCGCAGTTTCCTGCCCGGCGCGATCCAGGCGCCGATCATCGTCACCGTGCATGCGCCGCAAGATCCGCGCTATCAGTTCAAGGCGTTCTACGAACGGGTCAAGGCCAAGGGTTTCATTCTCTATCCGGGCAAGCTGACCGAGGTCGAAACCTTTCGTGTGGGCTGCATCGGCCACATCGACAGCAGCGACATGCGGGCCGCCGTCCGGGCGATCGGCGAGGTGCTGCGGGAAATGGAAGTACTGGCCGCCTAACGCGATCAACACTCGTTATTTTTCGTCCTTGAGGTAACCGTCATGAACTACACCCAACCGACCCGACTGCAAGCGGCCATCCTCGACTGGGCCGGTACCGTCGTCGACTTCGGCTCGTTCGCACCGACCCAGATCTTCGTCGAGGCCTTCGCCGAATTCGACGTGCAAGTGTCCATCGAAGAAGCCCGTGGCCCGATGGGCATGGGCAAGTGGGACCACATCCGCACCCTGTGCGATCAGCCGCTGATTGCCGAGCGCTACCGCCAGGTATTCGGCCGGACGCCCAGCGACGCCGATGTCACCGCCCTCTATCAGCGCTTCATGCCACTACAGATCGAGAAAATCGCCGAACACTCGGCACTGATTCCCGGTGCCCTCGACACCATCGCCCAACTGCGCCGGCAAGGCCTGAAGATCGGCTCGTGCTCCGGCTACCCGGCCCAGGTAATGGAAAAGGTCGTCGAACTGGCGACCAGCAACGGTTATGTCGCCGACCATGTGGTCGCCACCGACGAAGTGCCGAACGGTCGCCCCTGGCCGGCCCAGGCCCTGGCCAATGTGATCGCCCTGGGCATCGACGATGTCGCGGCCTGCGTGAAGGTCGACGACACGGTGCCGGGCATCCTCGAAGGACGTCGCGCCGGCATGTGGACCGTCGCCCTGGTGTGCTCCGGCAACGCCCTGGGCCTGACCCACGAGGCCTACCGCGCACTGGACAGCGCCAGCCTTGCCGCCGAGCGCCAGCGTATCCACGGCCTCTTCGCCGGCTCGCGTCCGCACTACCTGATCGACACCATCAATGAGTTGCCACAGGTGATCGAAGCGATCAACCAGCGCCTGGCCAACGGGGAAATGCCCCAGGGCAGTTGATCCTCGAACAAGGCAAACAGGGCAGATGTGCCGATAACGCGTCAGGCGCCGCTCACTCGGCGCCTGATTCCAACAGCCTGAGAATCAGGCCTTCTTGTGCTGCTCGACCCACCGGGCGTAGGCATTGATAAAGCCCTGCAGGAACGGCTTGCTCTGTTCCGCCAGCTTGCCCGACTCATCGAAGGCGCTGCCCGCCCCACCGAAATAGGCCTCCGGCTGCTGCATGCACGGCACATCGAGGAACACCAGCGACTGGCGCAGGTGATGGTTGGCGCCAAAGCCACCGATGGCGCCCGGTGATACGCTGATCACCGCGCCCGGCTTGCCACTCCACGCACTTTTGCCATAGGGCCGCGAACCGACGTCGATGGCATTCTTCAATACGCCGGGCACCGAGCGGTTGTATTCCGGGGTCACGAACAATACGGCATCGGCGCCGGCGACCTGCTGGCGGAACGTCGTATAGGCCGCCGGCGGCGCGCCATCGATATCTTCGTTGTAGAGCGGCAGGTCACCGATCTCGACGATCTGCAACTTCAGACTGGCCGGCGCCAGGTCGGCCAGGGCCAGCGCGACCTTGCGGTTGAGCGATGCTTTTCTCAGGCTGCCGACCAGGACAGCGACGGTATGGACAGTGCTCATGGACACTCCTGACAGTCGGGACAAAGGAGCTTTAGTTATAGATGATCAGGCGCCACAGCTGCGGCTATTTTCTTCCCGCCAGTCCGGCATTGCCCCGCGCGAAGCCGGGAGCCTGTAGGATAAGCGGACTATTTTTTCCACCGCGCAAAACTTCCCCCGCCAAACCACGGTCTACTGAGCCGCAATCGGGTGTTCATTTCCAGAGGTTCTAAACAGATGGCTGCAGTACTCGTCGGACAATTTCATGCCAGGGACGCGGAAGGTCGCGTCTATTCCGTGCATGAGTTCCAGGAATCCACGCCTTCAGCCGAAGGCCTGGCCGGCACGGAGCCAGTCACCACCTACAAACTCGCCATTGGCGATCGCGTCAATAAACTCGACGATAACGAGTTCGTGCTGGTGCAATCGGGGATCACCATCACCCGCGAGCCAGAGAGCACTGTTGTCGCGTAATAACCCATCGCTATCAGCCGTCACGCGGGCTGCAGTCTTGCGCGCCAACTTGAGTTAGGATCAGTCCACTGACCTCCTCTGTGCTGGACATGGACTTCACGCATGCGTCTACGCCATATCGAAGCAATCCAGGCCATCCTGCAGACCGGCAACCTCGGCGCCGCCGCCGAGTTGCTGCAGCTGCCGACGTCCACGCTCAGTACCACCCTGCAGGATGCCGAACAGCAACTGGGCTTCCTGTTGTTCGCCACGGTACGCGGACGGATGCAGGCGACGCGTGAGACCCGCGAACTGCAACCGCAGATCAACCGCCTGTATCGGGAGCTGGAACCCCTGCGGCGCTTGGCCGCCGAGCTGCGCCAGCATCAGGACGCGCCCTTGCGGGTGGTCTGCACCCCGACCCTCGCCCAACACCTGCTTCCGCAAAGCATCGCGGCCCTGCGCCGACGTTTTCGCGAAACACCCTGCACGCTATCCAGCCAGCACACCCGTGAGATCGTGCGCAGCCTGCTGTTGCGGGAAATCGACCTGGGCCTGAGCCTGCACAATCCCGAACACCCGCAGATCCAGTGTGAGGCCTTGACCCAGGGCAAACTGCAACTGCTCGCCCCCCACGGCTGGCTGCAACCCCGGCAGAAATACATCTCCCTGCAGGATCTGGCGGGGCAATCGATGGTCGGCCTGGAGGAACAGGACACCCTCAGCCTGCTGCTCGATGGCAAGCTGCAGACCCTGCGTCCGCAGCCGGTGGTGCAGACGCGGGTACAGACTTACCAGATGATGCGCAGCATGGTCGAAGCCGGCGAAGGCCTGGCGATTGTCGATCCGTTCACCGCCGTGGGCGCCAGGGACGGCGGGTTGGATACCTGCCCGCTGTCACCGGCCATCCCTGTCACCCTGTATGCCCTGACCCTGAAGGAGCACGAGCCTTCGGCGGCACAGAAGGCCTTGCTGGAAATCATCGGCGAAAAGGCGGCTGCCATGCTGGTGCCGTCCTGATCATCTAGAACAGCAGGTACCAGAACAGCGCCACCTCTGAAGTCTGCGCGTCGATTGCGCGATAACGCAGATGATCCATTCCGCCCAGCACATAACCGCAACGCTCGTAGAGCCGGCACGCCCCCAGGTTGTTGTTCTGGGTTTCGAGCATGACCCCCGGCAGGTTTTTCTTGTGGCTCCAGAACCGCACCACGTCCAGCAGCGACTTGGCCACGCCATGGCGGCGCGCCCGGGCATCCACCGCCAGTTCGTCGACATGGGCAAAGCCGTTCCAGTTGGTGCTGACCACCACGTGACCGACCGCCCGGCCATCCAGATAAGCCATGAAGATCGCACTGTCCGCCGCCCCCCGATAGCTGGCGAACTCCTCGGGATCAATGCCATAGCACTTGCGATACGGTGCCACCGCGACCAGTGGCCACTGGTCGACCTTGCGGTTCATCTCGGCCCGGCCATAAGCCTTGACCTCGAAACTGAAATCGCTGCCCCAGATGTACTCGGAGAAGCCCTCGTCGGCCACCCGGACCGAGACTTCAGGGTCTTTCGGGTTCATGACTAAATGCATAGGGCGAACTGTCCTCAATCCTTGATGCAATCGACGGTATAGCAGCGGCCATGACCGTCGTCTTCGTGTTGCAGGCCGTGCACGTCCGCGACGAAGCCGGGAAAGCCGTTGTCGAAGGCCCGGGCGAAGGCCAGGTAGTCAATGATCGAACGGGTCGCTTCGGTGAAACGCTCACCGGGCATGATCAACGGGATGCCGGGCGGGTAAGGTACCAGCATTACGGCCGCGACCCGACCTTGCAGTGCATCGATCGACACGGCCTCGACCTCGCCACGGACCAGGCGGTCATAGGCATCGGCCGGTTTCATGGCGATTTCCGGCAGCACCGTGTACATGCGCTTGAGGTGCCTGGCCGTGGCATTGCTGCGATAACAACCGTGCAGTTGATCACACAGGTCGCGCAAACCCATGCCCTGATAACGCTGCACGCCCTGTTTCGCGACGGACGGCAGGCAACTGGCCAGGCTGACATTGGCGTCGTAGTTACGCTTGAACTCCAGCAGCTCGGTCAGCAGGGTGCTCCATTTGCCCTTGGTGATACCCATGGAGAACAGCACCAGGAACGAATAGAGGCCGGTCTTCTCCACCACCAGGCCGCGCTCCCAGAGAAACTTGCTGACCACCGCCGCCGGAATCCCGCGCTCGCTCAGTGCGCCGCCGGCGGTCAGGCCCGGCATCACCAGGGTGACCTTGATCGGGTCCAGCAGTACATAATCCTCGGCGACGTCACCAAAGCCATGCCAGTCTGCCTGTGGTTCCAGCAGCCAGTCGGCGGTCTCGACCCGGTCGATGCCCTCCACTCGCGGCGCCTGCCAGATACTGAACCACCAATCGTCGGCGGCAATGTGCTGCCTCAGGTTGGCCAGGGCCCGGCGAAAGCTCAGGGCTTCATCGAACATTTCCTGCAACAGCGAGCGTCCCGCCGGACCTTCCATCATCGCCGAGGCGACGTCCAGGGAGGCAATGATGCTGTATTGCGGCGAGGTGGAGATATGCATCATGAAGGCTTCGTTGAAACGGTCGCGGTCCAGCTGACGCGCGCCGCCGTCCTGCACATGGATCATCGATGCCTGGCTGAAGGCCGCCAGCAGCTTGTGGGTCGAGTGGGTGGTGAACACCAGCGGGCTGTCCGGGGTTCGCGAGGTGCCCATGCCATAGCGTCCGGCAAAGAACTCATGGAAGGCCGCATAGGCATACCAGGCTTCGTCGAAATGCAGCACTTCGACACTGTTGCCCAGGCTCTGCTTGATCAGTTCGGCGTTGTAGCACAGGCCGTCATAGGTCGAGTTGGTGACCACCGCCAGCTTGACCTTCGGCGCACGCCCCCGAGTCAGCGGGCTGGCATCGATCTTCGCCTGGATCGACTCGCGACTGAATTCGCTCAGGGGAATCGGGCCGATGATCCCCAGCTCGTTGCGCTCCGGACACAGGTATAGCGGGATGGCGCCAGTCATGATGATCGAGTGCAACACGGACTTGTGGCAGTTGCGATCCACCAGCACCAGGTCGTCACGTCCGACCATCGAATGCCAGACGATCTTGTTCGCGGTCGACGTGCCGTTGATCACGAAGAACGTGTGGTCGGCGCCGAAATTACGCGCCGCCCGCGCCTCGGCCTCGGCCAGCGGACCTGTGTGATCCAGCAACGAACCCAGCTCCGGAACCGACACCGACAGGTCGGAACGCAAGGTGTTTTCCCCGAAGAACTGATGGAACGCCTGCCCTACCGGACTTTTGCGATAAGCCACGCCACCGCCATGCCCCGGCGTGTGCCAGGAATAGTTGGAGTCGGCGGTGTGTTGCACCAGGGCACGGAAAAATGGCGGCAACAGGCCATCCAGGTAATTACGCGCGGCACGGGCCACCTGGCGCGCCAGGAACGGCACGGTATCCTCGAACAGATAAAGGATGCCGCGCAGTTGATTGAGCTCGCTCATGGCATCGGCCGGTGCGTTTTCCAGGGTGACCTGCTCACCGAGGGCGAAAATCGGCAGATCGGGGGCGCGGACCCGCGCCAGGCGGATCAGCTCGACCATGTTCTGCAGCAGGTGGGTATTTTCCCCGGCACCCTCGGCAGCAATCAGCATGCAGGCCAGGCCGTGGTGGGTCGAGGCGACGAGGCGGCCCTCGGCGTAGTCGACGGCGCAGAACACGCTGAAGCCTTCCTGCTCCAGCTCCTTGGCGATTCCCCGTACCCGATCCCCGGCGACAGTGTCCGCCTTGATATCGCGGTGCACGATCAGGATCGGAAACTTCAAATCCTTGTACATGGGCTTTTCAGTCCTGAAACGGCGGAACGTTGTCCGCCCATTCCTTCAGGGTAGAAGCTGTTTGCCCTACATGTGAACCGAAGCGAGATCTCTTGTAACAAAAGCCCGTGGAAAAACCACTAGTGCAACTGCGATTCGGCTTCCGCCAGTTGTGTCCAGAGCGCGGGTGCTCCGGCGGACTTGGCAATGACTTCCAGACGGGCCAGGTGTTCGGCCAGTTCGCTCTCGCTGGCACGGATGATCCGGCTTGGCGCGCGGTCCGCCGGCAGGCGGCGGATCTCGGTGGCCTGGTTGCCCGAACCTTCGCCGGAACCATTGCCGTCGGTGGCGTTGCCGGCCAGGGACAGGCTGGTCTGGCCACCGGTCATGGTCAGGTAGACGTCGGCGAGAATCTCCGAGTCGAGCAAGGCGCCGTGCAGTTCCCGGCCGGAGTTGTCGACGCCGTAACGCTTGCACAGGGCATCGAGGTTGTTGCGCTGCCCTGGGTGCCGCTCCCGCGCCATCATCAGGGTATCGAGGATGCCGCAGTGCTGGCTGATGTCGGCACGGTCGTGCTGCCCCAGCAAGGCGAATTCGTTGTTGATGAAGCCAACGTCGAACGCCGCGTTGTGGATGATCAACTGCGCGCCCTTGATGAATTCGAAAAATTCATCGGCCACTTCGCCGAAGCGTGGCTTGCCCACCAGGAACTGGTCGGTGATGCCGTGGACGCCGATCGCGCCCTCGTCGCTTTCACGGTCCGGTTGCAGGTAGACGTGGAAATGCCGGCCCGTGAGGCGGCGGCCCATCAGTTCGACGCAACCGATCTCGATGATCCGGTGACCGTCGGTGACCGGCATACCGGTGGTTTCGGTATCGAGTACCACACTACGCATGTTTGATTCCTCGCACTTCATCCACGCCGCGATTGGCCAACTGGTCGGCGCGCTCGTTGCCATGATGGCCGATATGCCCGCGCACCCATTTCCACTTCACGGTGTGACGGTTGACCTGCTCGTCGAGCAATTGCCACAGGTCGGCATTTTTTACCGGCTCCTTGGCCGCGGTCTTCCAGCCGCGCTTCTTCCAGTTGACCATCCACTCGGTGATGCCTTTCATCACGTACTGGGAGTCGGTCACCAACAGCACCTCGCAAGGCCGCTTGAGCTCTTCCAGGCCACGGATCGCGCCCAGCAGCTCCATACGGTTGTTGGTGGTGTTGAGCTCGCCGCCCCAGAGTTCTTTCTCGACACCCTTGCAGACCAGCAGTGCGCCCCAGCCACCAGGGCCGGGATTGCCCTTGCAGGCACCATCAGTGAAGAGTTCAACGCTATCGCTCATTACAACCTTTCCATCGAAAATTGCCCTGTGGCCCGCCGGCAACTGGCCGACGACGCCCGGACCGGAGGACCCGGTCCCTGGAAAAAACATTATCTCGCTAGGGTTCGCTGTGGCGGCGGTTGACCTTGGCCATGGGCAACGGCACCAACTTGCCGACCGGTTCGCGCCGCACCTGGCGCACGGGCCGCAGGCCGACCACGATCTTGCGCGCCACCAACAGATAGAAGCCACCGCCCGACAACTGCCAGCCGCCGGCAACCCGTTCCCAGCCCGCCAGCCGTGCTTGCCAGGCCGGTGAAGCCAGCGGCGGACGATAGCATCCGAAGCGGCGTTTCTCCAGCGCAAAGCCCAGCAGGTTGAGCCAGTCGGCGACCCGTGACGGTGAAATGCAACGGGCCTGGCGCAGCGCATCGTGGGCGAACACGTGCCGCAAGCCCCAGGTACTCCAGGGATTGATCCCGATGATCAACAGGTGCCCGCCGGGGCGCACGCTGGCCGCCGCTTCACGCAGCAGGCCGTGGGGCGACAGGCAGAAGTCCAGGCCGTGTTGCAGCACCACGACATCGGCCGCGTGTTCGCTCAACGGCCAGGCCTGCTCTTCACAGACGATCTCCACCCCCGGCAGCGGCGCACCGAGACGCACATTGCGCCGGACCTGCTGCGCTTGCGGCGGGGTTTCGGCGGACGGGCCGTAGTGCACCAGGTAGCCGCCGAAATAGCGCCCGAGTTCATCCTCGAGCACGCGCCGCTCTTCATCGAGCAGCAGTTGCCCCAACGGGCCGGACAGCCAGTCACGGGCCGCGCTGATCAGTGCCAGCCAGTCAGGATCAGCCTGAGCGAACGCTTTATCGGTCATTGCTTGCTCCAACTCGCCATGAGTCCTTCCCAGGCTCTAAGATGCGCCATTGTTTTCCGCTTGGCGACTTCCAACATGATACAGATCGATGCACTGCCCGCCTTCACCGACAACTATATCTGGCTGCTGCAGGACAACGCCCGGCAGCGTTGCGCGGTGGTCGATCCGGGCGACGCGGCGCCGGTGCTGGCCTGGCTGGAACAGCACCCGGGCTGGCGACTGGAGGATATCCTGGTCACCCATCACCACCATGATCACGTTGGCGGTGTCGAACATCTGAAGCAGACGACCGGTGCCCGCGTGCTCGGTCCCGCCGCCGAGAACATCCCGGGCCGCGACGTCGCACTGCACGACAACGACCTGGTCAATGTGCTCGGCCTGGAATTCCAGGTGTTCGCCGTGCCCGGCCATACCCTCGGGCATATCGCCTTCTATCATGAGACTGCCGAAACACCGTTGTTGTTCTGCGGCGACACCCTGTTCGCCGCCGGCTGCGGTCGACTGTTCGAGGGTACACCCGGCCAGATGCATGCCTCCCTCAGCCGACTGGCGGCACTGCCAGCCAGCACCGCCGTCTACTGCACCCACGAATACACCCTGAGCAACCTGCGCTTTGCCCAGGCCGTCGAGCCGCACAACCCGGACATCGCCGCACGGGCGGCACAAGTCAGCCAGTGGCGGACGGACGGGCGGATCAGCCTGCCCTCGAACATTGCCCTGGAACGGCTGACTAACCCGTTCCTGCGGGTCGGGGAAACATCTGTTAAAGAAAAAGCAGACGAACGGAATGGCCTCGATAATCAGTCGCCGAGCGAGGTGTTTGCTGCCCTGCGAGGCTGGAAAGATAAGTTCTAATCCGTGGGGCGGTTGGCACAAAAATTCTGAATGGTTGACCGCACCCTGAGCGCTTTCTAGAATCCCCCGACATTTTTGCCCGGAACTACCTTCCAGCCAATGTCGTCATCTAACCGAAAACCCATCAATAAAGACGCATTGACGCGATTGGCTCAAGCTATCGCCGTGGCTGTGTCCGCCACCCTGGCGGGCTGCCAAGGCTTTCATCACCCAGCGGATAACAGCACCGAACCGGCCCCTAACCTCAGCACCCGGATCAAGCAGAAACCCATCTGGCTCGGCGAGAAAGCCAACCCGACGCCTCCCCAGGATGTATGGGAGCGCATGCGCCAGGGTTTCAAGCTGCAGGACGGCCTGGGGGTGAACCCGCGTATCGAGCAGCAGCGCCTGTGGTTCGCCAGTAACCCGTCGTTCCTGGAAAATGCCAGCGAGCGCGGCACCCTCTACATCCACTACATCGTCGAGCGCCTCGAAGAACGCAATATGCCGCTGGAACTGGCGCTGTTGCCGGTTATCGAAAGCGCCTACAACCCGATGGCCTACTCACGCGCCGATGCGGTCGGCCTGTGGCAGTTCATCCCGTCCACCGGGCGCTATTTCAACCTGCGCCAGGATCGTTTCTACGACGGTCGCCGCGACATCACCGCTTCGACCATCGCGGCGATGAACTACCTGACCCGCCTGCACGACATGTTCAACGGTGACTGGCTGCTGGCCCTGGCGGCCTACAATGCCGGCGAAGGCACCGTCAGTCGGGCCATCGAGCGCAACGAAAAGCTCGGCCTGCCCACCGACTACTGGAACTTGCCGCTGCCCCAGGAAACCCGTGACTACGTGCCCAAGCTGCTGGCCCTGTCCCAGGTGGTCATGGCCCCCGAAGCCTATGGCGTGAACCTCAACCCGATCGCCAACGAACCGTATTTCGCTACGGTCGAAGTCAATCAGCCGATGGACCTTTCCCGTGTCGCGGCCCTGGCCGAGATCGACGAAGACGAGATGATCCAGCTGAACCCCGCCTACAAGCAGAAGGCGACCCTCGACGGTCCGCAACACCTGCTGGTACCGAGTTCCAAGGCACAATTGCTGACCGCCAGCCTGTCGAACCTCAAGCCCGATGAACTGATCAGCCTGCGGCCGAAAAAGCCGGTATTCGATAACGTCGCCAGCAATGGCCCGGTCCGCCTGAACCGTCGCTACAAGGTCAAGAACGGCGACAGCGTGTCGTCGATCGCCAAGACCAACAAGGTTGACGTCAAGGATCTGCAGCACTGGAACAAGCTGTCCGGCCAGAAGCTGAAGATCGGCCAGACCCTGGTGATGCAGGACAATGTCCGGGCTCCGGCCAGCCAGAAGCCCACGACCTACAAAGTGCAGAAAGGCGACTCGCTGTACATTGTTGCCAAGCGCTTCAATGTCGAGATGTCGCACCTCAAGCGCCTCAACCCGCGTACTGGCCAGGCCTTGAAACCAGGACAGATCCTGACGGTTTCGCAGCCGCGCTGAGCCACGTCATGGTCAACAGCAGACGCGGGAGCGTCCAGAGAAGCGTTCCCACGCAGAGCGTGGGAACGATCAACTGTAGGAGCCGGCTTGCCGGCGAACCGCCACGGGCGGCCATCCGGGAAGATCTTCTCGGCAATATGATCGCTATCGCCGGCAAGCCGGCTCCTACAGGGCGTCTATGTGGCAGCCAACAGGCGATTAGCACATGGCGTCGTGCCTTTTTCCTGTCGATACAAGCTGTTAAGGTACGATCCACATAGCCCAAGCCGCCTGGATCGGATCTCTGACTTGATGCGTCCCCTCCTCCTGCTCTTCATCAGCCTGGCCTTGAGCTCTCCCGCAAGCGCGACGATCAGCGAAAGCCACGGTTATGCGCAGTTCGGCACGCTCAAGTACCCCGCCAGGTTCACCCATTTCGATTGGGTCAATGCCGACGCGCCCAAGGGCGGCACCCTGCGGGTCATGGCCTTCGGCACCTTCGACACACTCAACCCCTATACCTTCAAGGGCAGCAGCCCGGTCTCGACCGCGAACTTCCTGCAATACGGCGTCAACGAGCTGAACGAAACCCTGATGGTCGGCACCGGGCAGTACGCCCCCTCCGGCGACGAACCGACCTCCAGCTACGGCCTGATCGCACAATCGGTGGAGTACAGCGAAGATCGCAGCTGGGTGGTGTTCAATCTGCGCCCCGAAGCACGCTTTCACGATGGCACGCCGATCACGGCCTATGACGTGGCCTTTTCCTACCGCCTGCTGCTCAAGGAAGGTCATCCCCAATACAGGACCAACCTGCAGGAGGTTGCACGGGTCGATGTGCTCGGTCCGCAGCGGATCCGTTTTGTCTTCAAACGCTCGGGCAACCCGTTGTTGATCCTGCGCCTCGGTGAACTGCCGGTGCTGCCGCAGCACTACTGGCAGGGCCGCGACTTCAAGGCGACGACCTTCGAGCCACCGCTGGGCAGCGGTCCCTACCGCATCACCCGGGTCCAGCCCGGTCGGCAGTTGGTGTTCGAACGAGTGAAGAACTGGTGGGGCGAGAACCTGCCGGTCAATCGCGGCAAGTACAACTTCGACCGCGTCGAAGTCGAGTTCTATCGTGACAGCGATGTCGCCTTCGAAGCCTTCAAGGCCGGGGAATTCGATATCTACATCGAACACCAGGCGAAGAACTGGAACACTGGCTACAACTTTCCCGCGGTCACCCGCGGCGAGGTGATCAAGGCCCAGATTGCCCACCAGATCCCGACCCAGACCCAGGGTCTGTTCATGAACAGCCGCCGCAGCACCTTTGCCGTGGACAAGGTGCGCGAAGCCATGGGGCTGATGTTCGACTTCGAATGGACCAACAGGACCCTGTTCAGCGGCGCCTATCAACGCGCCATGAGCTACTACCCCAACAGTGAATTTTCCGCCGACGGGCTGCCGGTCGGACAGGAATGGCTGTTGCTCTCGCCATACCGCGACCAACTGCCCGCGGGCCTGTTCAGCCAGCCATTCAGCCTGCCCCGGACCGACGGTCGTGGTATCCCCCGCGAGTCCCTGCGCCAGGCCCTGGCCCTGCTCAAGGAGGCCGGCTGGAAACTCGACGGCCAGCGCCTGCTGAACAGCGCCGGGCAACCCCTGCGTTTCGAGATCCTGCTGGTCAATCCGAACCTGGAGCGGATCCTGCAACCTTATGTCGAAAACCTCGCCAGTATTGGTGTAGACGCCCACCTGAGAACAGTGGATCGTGCCCAGTACAAACAGCGTCTCGATCAGTTCGATTTCGACATGATCCTGATGACCCTCGACCAGACCCTCAGCCCGGGCCTTGAACAATGGCAGTACTTTCACTCCAGCCAGGCCGCCATCAAGGGCAGCAAGAATTATGCGGGCGTCGCCAATCCGGTGGTCGACCACCTGCTCGAAGCCCTGCTGGCGGCCCGCTCGCGGGACGAACAACTGGCCGCGGGGCGCGCCCTTGACCGGGTACTGCTGTGGCAGCACTACATGATTCCCAACTGGTACCTCAACTATCATCGCCTGGCCTACCGCAACCGGTTCGCCTTCGTCACCACGCCGCCGTACACCCTGGGCCTGAGCGCCTGGTGGATGAAAGCTTCGGAGAAAGCCCAATGATGCCTTTGCGTGCCCTGCTGCTGTCCGCCAGCGGCCTGTTGCTGACCGGGATGGTCGGTTTCGCCAGCGCCGCCCCGCAACACGCCCTGACGCTCTATGACGAGCCGCCGAAATACCCCGCCGACTTCAGGCATGTCGATTTCGTCAATCCGGATGCGCCCAAGGGCGGCACCTTCCGCCAATCGGCCTCAGGGGGGTTCGACAGCCTCAATCCCTTTATCAGCAAGGGCGTACCCGCTGACGATATCGGCCTGATCTACGACACCCTGGCCCGCCAGGGTATGGACGAACCCTTCACCGAGTACGGGCTGGTCGCCGGAAAGATCGAAAAGGCCCCGGACAACAGTTGGGTACGCTTCTACCTGCGCCCCGAGGCCCGCTTCCATGACGGCCATCCGATGCGCGCCGACGACGTGGTGTTCAGTTTCCAGACCCTGATCAAGGATGGCGCCCCGCTCTACCGCGCCTACTACGCCGATGTCGACGAGGCGATCGCGGAAGATCCGCTGCGGGTGCTGTTCAAGTTCAAGCACACCAACAACCGCGAGCTGCCGCTGATCCTTGGCCAACTGCCGGTACTGCCCAAGCATTGGTGGGCCACCCGTGATTTCACCAAGGGCAACCTGGAGTTCCCCCTCGGCAGCGGCCCGTACAAGGTGGCCGAAGTCAAGGCCGGACGCTCGATACGTTATGAACGGGTGAAGGACTACTGGGCCAAGGACCTGCCGATCAATCGCGGGTTCTACAACTTCGATGTGATGACCACTGACTACTACCGCGACAACAGCGTCGCCCTCGAAGCCTTGAAGGCCGGGCAGTTCGACTACTGGCTGGAGATGAGCGCGAAAAACTGGGCCAATGCCTACAACACGCCGGCCGTGGCCCAGGGGCGCCTGATCAAGGAACAGATTCCCAACGGCAACCCGACCGGCATGCAGGGTTTTGTCTACAACCTGCGCAAACCGATGTTCCAGGATGTCCGCGTGCGCCACGCACTGAGCCTGCTGTTCGACTTCGAGTGGAGCAACAAGCAGCTGTTCAACGGCGCCTACACCCGCACCCGCAGTTACTTCGAGAACTCGGAGATGGCCGCCACGGGCCTGCCGGACAAAGCCCAACTGGCGATTCTCGAGCCCTTGCGCGGCAAGGTCCCCGGGCAGGTGTTCGACGAGGCCTTCCAGCCACCGCTGTGTGACGGCAGCGGGATGATCCGCAACCAGCAACGCCGTGCCTACCAACTGCTGCTGGAAGCCGGCTGGCATATCGTCGACGACAAGATGGTCGACACCAACGGCAAGCCGGTGAGCATCGAGTTCCTGCTGGCCCAGACCGAGTTCGAGCGGGTGCTGCTGCCGTTCAAGCGCAACCTCGCCGACCTGGGCATCGACCTGGTGATTCGCCGGGTCGACGTCTCCCAGTACATCAACCGCCTGCGTTCGCGGGATTTCGACATGGTCGTCGGCAGCTTCCCGCAGTCCAGCTCGCCGGGTAACGAGCAGCGTGAGTTCTGGATGTCCGCCAGCGCCGACAAGCCCGGCAGCCGCAATACCATGGGCCTCAAGGACCCGGCCGTGGACACCCTGGTGGAACAACTGATCAACGCCGACTCCCGGCAGAGCCTGGTGGACCACGCGAGGGCACTGGACCGTGTGCTGCAGTGGGGTTACTACGTGATCCCGAACTGGCACATCAAGACCTGGCGCGTTGCCTACTGGGACCATATCGGCCACCCGAAAGTCTCGCCGAGCTATGACGTCGGCACGTCCACCTGGTGGATCAAGCCGGACGCCAAGCCGGCGGTATCGCTGGAAAAAACCAACAGCACAAGCGCGGAGCAATAAGATGCTGGCTTATATTTTTCGGCGACTGTTGCTGATCATCCCGACCCTGTTCGGCATCCTGCTGATCAACTTCGTGATCATCCAGGCGGCCCCCGGCGGCCCGGTGGAGCAGATGATCGCCAAGCTCGAAGGCTTCGAGGGCGCCACCAGCCGGATCGCCGGCGGCGGCTCGGAAGTCTCGGTGGCCGGCTCCAGCTATCGCGGCGCCCAGGGCCTGGACCCGGCGCTGGTGAAGGAAATCGAACACATGTACGGCTTCGACAAGTCGGCGCCGGAGCGCTTGTGGATCATGATCAAGAACTACGCGACCCTGGATTTCGGCGACAGCTTCTTCCGTGACGCCAAGGTCATCGACCTGATCCGGGAAAAGATGCCGGTGTCGATCTCCCTCGGGCTGTGGAGCACCCTGATCATGTACCTGGTCTCGATCCCGCTGGGGATCGCCAAGGCCACCCGCCACGGCAGTCATTTCGATGTCTGGACCAGTTCGGCGATCATCGTCGGTTATGCCATCCCGGCATTCCTGTTCGCGATCCTGCTGATCGTGGTATTCGCCGGCGGCAGCTACCTGGACTGGTTTCCCCTGCGCGGACTGACCTCGAACAACTTCGACCAGTTGAGCATGGGCGGCAAGATCCTCGACTATTTCTGGCACCTGGCCCTGCCCGTCACCGCGCTGGTGATCGGCAACTTCGCGACCATGACCCTGCTGACCAAGAACAGCTTCCTCGATGAAATCAACAAGCAATACGTGGTCACCGCCAAGGCCAAGGGCCTGACGCAACGCCGGGTGCTCTACGGCCACGTGTTCCGCAACGCGATGCTACTGGTGATCGCCGGCTTTCCCTCGGCCTTCATCGGCATCTTCTTTACCGGTTCGTTGCTGGTGGAGGTGATCTTCTCCCTCGACGGCCTCGGCCTGATGAGCTTCGAGGCGGCGATCAACCGCGACTATCCGGTGGTCTTCGGCACCCTGTTCATCTTCACCCTCCTGGGCCTGGTGGTGAAACTGATCGGTGACCTGACCTACACCCTGGTAGACCCACGCATCGACTTCGAACATCGGGAGCATTGAGATGAAGTTATCCCCCCTCAATCGCCGACGCTTCGAGCGTTTCAAGGCCAACAAGCGCGGCTGGTGGTCCTTGTGGCTGTTCCTGATCCTGTTCGGCGTGAGCCTCGGTGCCGAGCTGATCGCCAACGACAAACCGCTGGTGGTGCACTACGACGGCGCCTGGTATTTCCCGGCCCTCAAGCGCTACCCGGAAACCACCTTCGGCGGCGAGTTCCCGCTGGAGGCCAACTACAAGAGCCCGTATATCCGTGAACTGATGAAGGCCAAGGATGCCTGGGTGGTCTGGGCGCCGATTCCCTTCAGCTACCAGAGCATCAACTACGACCTGAAGGTCCCGGCGCCCGCCCCGCCCTCGGCGGACAACCTGCTGGGGACCGACGATCAGGGCCGTGACGTGCTGGCACGGGTGATCTACGGTTTCCGCATCTCGGTACTGTTCGCCCTGACACTGACGGTCCTCAGCTCGATCATCGGGGTGATCGCCGGGGCGCTGCAGGGCTTCTATGGCGGCTGGGTCGACCTGGCCGGCCAGCGCTTCCTGGAGATCTGGTCGGGCCTGCCGGTGCTGTACCTGCTGATCATCCTCGCCAGCTTCGTCCAGCCGAACTTCTGGTGGCTGCTGGGGATCATGCTGCTGTTCTCCTGGATGAGCCTGGTGGACGTGGTCCGCGCCGAGTTCCTGCGTGGCCGCAACCTGGAATATGTCCGCGCGGCCCGGGCGCTGGGGATGCAGAACATCGCAATCATGTTCCGCCATATCCTGCCCAACGCCATGGTTTCGACCATGACCTTCATGCCGTTCATTCTCACCGGCGCCATCGGCACCCTGACCGCCCTCGACTTTCTCGGCTTCGGCCTGCCGCCGGGAGCGCCGTCCCTCGGCGAACTGGTGGCTCAGGGCAAGTCCAACCTGCAAGCGCCATGGCTGGGCATGAGCGCCTTTGCCGTACTGGCGATCATGCTGAGCCTGCTGGTATTTATCGGCGAGTCCGCTCGCGACGCCTTCGACCCGAGGAAATAACATGAATCAGGACAATCTGATCGAAGTGCGCGACCTCGCGGTGGAGTTTGTCGTCGGCGAACACCGCCAGCGCGTGGTCGAGAGCGTCAGCTTCGATATCCGCCGTGGCGAAACCCTGGCCCTGGTTGGCGAAAGCGGCTCCGGCAAGTCGGTAACGGCACACTCGATCCTGCGCCTGCTGCCCTACCCCCTGGCGCATCATCCGAGCGGGACCATCCAGTACTCCGGGCAGAACCTGCTGGCCCTCAAGGAGAAAACCCTGCGGCATATTCGCGGCAACCGTATCGCGATGATCTTCCAGGAACCGATGACTTCGTTGAACCCGCTGCACTCCATCGAGAAGCAGATCAACGAAGTGCTCGGCATCCACAAGGGATTGACCGGCAAGGTGGCCACACGACGCACCCTGGAGCTGTTGGAGCTGGTAGGCATACCCGAGCCGCACAAACGCCTCAGGGCGCTGCCACACGAGCTCTCCGGCGGTCAGCGCCAGCGTGTGATGATCGCCATGGCGCTGGCCAACGAACCCGAGCTGCTGATCGCCGACGAGCCGACCACGGCGCTGGACGTCACCGTGCAACTGAAGATCCTCGACTTGCTCAAGGAACTGCAGGCGCGCCTGGGCATGGCGCTGCTGTTGATCAGCCATGACCTCAACCTGGTGCGGCGGATCGCCCATCGGGTCTGTGTGATGCAGAGCGGGCGTATCGTAGAACAGGCGGACTGCGAGGAACTGTTCTGCAAGCCGCAACATCCCTACACCTGTGAATTGCTCAGCGCCGAGCCGCGTGGCGAACCGGCGGCGAACAAGGCCGGCGCGCCATTGCTGGAAGTCGAGGACCTGAAGGTCTGGTTCCCGATCAAGAAAGGCCTGCTGCGCAGTACAGTGGACCATGTCAAGGCAGTGGACGGCATCAACTTCAGCCTCCCCCAGGGCCAGACCCTGGGAATCGTCGGTGAAAGCGGTTCGGGCAAGTCGACCCTCGGCCTGGCGATCCTGCGACTGATCGGCAGCAAAGGCGATATCCGCTTCGAAGGCCAGTCGTTGAGCTGCCTGTCCCAGCAGCAGGTACGACCGTTGCGACGGGAAATGCAGGTGGTGTTCCAGGACCCGTTCGGCAGCCTCAGCCCGCGCATGTGTGTCAGCGAGATTGTCGGTGAAGGCCTGCGCATCCATAAGATCGGCACAGCCGCCGAGCAGGAGCAGGCGATCATCGCCGCGCTGAAGGAAGTCGGCCTCGACCCACAGACCCGCCACCGCTATCCCCACGAGTTCTCCGGTGGACAGCGGCAACGGATCGCCATCGCCCGGGCCCTGGTACTCAAGCCGGCGCTGATCCTCCTGGATGAGCCGACCTCGGCCCTAGACCGCACCGTACAGCGCCAGGTCGTCGAGCTGCTGCGCTCGCTGCAGGTCAAGTACAACCTGACCTACCTGTTCATCAGCCACGACCTGGCTGTGGTCAAGGCGCTGAGCCATCAGCTGATGGTGGTCAAGCATGGCCAGGTGGTCGAGCAAGGGGCGGCGCAGGAGATCTTTGCCGCACCGCAGCATCCCTATACGAAAAAGCTGCTGGAGGCGGCGTTTCTCGTTCCCGGGTCCGTCGCCCCCTGACTGCCCCGTGCCCTGAAGTACATAAACAAGAAGGCCGCTCGATTGAGCGGCCTTCTTGTGTGTGGCTAGGCAGTATCAGCGGCTTCAGAAGCGCTTGATGTCAGCCTGGCCTTCGAGTTGCTTGCGATACGCGGCGAAATCCTGCTGGCCGATACGCGAAGCGAGGAAGCGACGATAGGAGGCTTTCTCCTCATCGGTCGGTGCAGCACCTTCGTTCACGCCACTCAGGCGCACGATCACCAGGCTACCATCAGCCAGGGTCACGGTATTGAAGGTCGGCTTGTCCTTGGCTTCAGGCTTCGGCATGCGGAACAGCGCCTGCAGCACGGCAGGATCGACACCTTCCTGACCACGGGTCGCGGCTTCCTGGACTTTCCAGGACAAGCCGGCAGGTAGCGCCTTGCCATCACGCAGGCTGGCGATCAATCCTTCAGCCTTGACCTTGGCATCCGCGGTGGCATGTTCCTTGGTCAGTTGCTTGCGAATGCTCGCATCAACGCTTTCCAGCGGCAGTTGCTCGGGCTTGCGGTGCTCCTTGGCACGCAAGACGATGACCGTATCCGGATCCAGGTCGATGGCGGTGCTGTTGGCCCCCTCGTCAAGGACTTCCGGGCTGAACGCGGCAGTCACCACGGCGCGATTCGCCGCTACGCCTTCGCCGCCTTCACGGCCGAACGGAGCGGAAGTCTGTACCTTCAGGTTCAGGTCCTGGGCCGGCTGGGCCAGATCGGAGGCTTCGAACGACGAGTCTTCCAGTTGCTTGGTCGCCTCGACGAAACGCTGCTCGACCTGCTGGGCCTTCAGCTCACGGGTCAGCTTGTCTTTCAGGCTGGCAAAGGTCGGCACTTCAGGTGCTTCGACACCCAGCAGCTTGATCAGGTGATAACCGAACTCACTGCGCACCGGAACCGACACCTGGTCCTTGTTCAACGCATACAGCGCTTTCTCAAAGGCCGGATCGTAGACGCCAGGACCGGCGAAACCGAGGTCACCACCATTGTTGGCCGAACCCGGGTCCTGGGAGAACTCCTTCGCCAGGGCGGCGAAGTTCTCACCCTTGGCCAGACGCTGCTGGATCTCTTCGATCTTGGCCTTGGCCTGGGCGTCGGTGGTCTTGTCGTTCACTTCGATCAGGATATGCGCGGCCCGACGTTGCTCGGACAGGTTGGCCGTCTCTTTCTGATACAAGGCTTGCAGGTCTTCGTCCTTGACGCTGACCTGGTCAAAGAAGGAAGACTTCTTCAACTCCAGGTAATCCACCACCACCTGATCCGGGGTCATGAATTCCTTAGCGTGCTTGTCGTAGTAAGCCTTGACCTCATCATCGGTCAGTTTCACGACCGACGGATCGGACTTGATGCTCAAGGAGGAGAAATCGCGAGTCTGCTTCTCCAGACGGGCAAAGGCCGACACCTGGGTATCGGTCACGAAACCGCTGCCCGCCAGACCGGCGCGCACCTGGCCGATCAGCATTTCCTGGGCCAGCATCTGGCGGAACTGCATACGGCTGTAGCCCAGTTGGCGAATCACCTGATCGAAACGATCAGGACTGAATTTGCCGTCCACCTGGAATTCAGGTGTCAGCAGAATGACCTGGTCCAGCGCCGCTTCGGAGAAAGCGAATTTCGATTTCTCGGCGCCCTGCAGCAACAGCTTGCGATCGATCAGCCCTTTCAGAGCGGATTCACGCAGCATCTTTTCATCCAGCAGCGACGCGTCGAAATCCTTGCCCAGCTGTTGCATCAGCTGGCGGCGTTGCATGTCGACCGCCTGGCTCAGCTCGTTCTGGGTGATTTCCTCACCATTGACCTTGGCCGCGTCCTGACTGGTGGAGGTAGCCCGGAAAATGGCATCGAAACCGGTCAGCGCCATCAATGCGACGATGACCCCGATAATGGTCTTGGCAATCCAGCCTTGTGAATTGTCCCTGATATTTTGCAGCATGCGTCCCCCAGAAACGGTTGAACTTCAAAATAGGCAACCGTGGAGCGTGGGTAGAATCCGGATAGAAGAAAGGCGCATCCGAGGATGCGCCTTCTCGTAACTGGCGGAGCGGACGAAGATCGAACGTGCGACCCTCGGCTGACGGGTCGGCGCTACCCTGAAAGGTCTGCCCGACCGTTTTACCGCTCCGCTGCCAAGTCAGGAGTGAACCCGACCCGGATAGGCAAAGGCTTGAAAGAAACTCAGTTGACCGCTTCTTTCAGTGCTTTACCGGCTTTGAAACCTGGTTTTTTGGCTGCAGCGATTTCCAGCGTCTTACCGGTCTGTGGGTTACGACCAATGCGAGCAGGACGATCGGTAACAGAGAAAGTACCGAAACCAACCAGTACAACGGAGTCGCCAGCCTTCAGAGCGCCAGTGACGGATTCGATTACTGCGTCCAGCGCACGGCCAGCAGCGGCTTTCGGGATATCAGCAGATGCAGCGATAGCATCAATCAGTTCCGACTTGTTCACTCTAAGTCCCCTTATATCTATTGAGTATGTTTCTAAGTTTTTTGGTGAAAGCTAAAACAGGTGCTGAATGGCCTACAGACACTTAAGAGCCGCTTTATAACAAGGGCTCTAAAAAGCTGTCAAGGAAGCCCACCCAGGCAAGATCTCTACTAATGGGTACTGATTCTTTCCTTGGAATCCGAATCGCGTTTCTCATCCTTCGCGACGATCTCCGGAACCACATCTGGCAAGGGCTCCGGCGCGTATTGCAGCGCAATTTGCAGGACCTCGTCAATCCATTTAACTGGTTTAATCTGAAGATCCTGCTTGATATTGTCAGGAATTTCCTTCAGATCGCGCACATTCTCTTCTGGAATGATCACAATCTTGATTCCGCCACGGTGGGCGGCGAGCAGTTTTTCCTTCAAACCGCCAATCGCAAGCACCTGACCCCGCAGGGTGATTTCGCCGGTCATGGCGACGTCCGCACGCACAGGGATCCCCGTCAAGGCTGACACCAACGCCGTACACATTCCTACACCCGCGCTAGGACCATCTTTCGGCGTAGCCCCTTCCGGCATATGGATATGGGTGTCGCGCTTCTCATGGAAGTCCAGCGGAATGCCCAGGCTCTTGGCGCGGCTGCGCACCACGGTGAGGGCCGCGGTGATCGACTCGACCATCACATCACCGAGGGAGCCGGTCTTGATCAACTGACCCTTGCCCGGCACCACTGCCGCCTCGATGGTCAGCAATTCGCCGCCCACCTGGGTCCAGGCCAGGCCGGTCACCTGACCGATCTGATCCTGCTGTTCGGCGAGGCCGTAGCGGAATTTACGCACCCCCAGGAAGTGCTCCAGCAGGTCGGAAGTCACCGTCACCGCGAAACGTTTTTCCAGTGCATGCTCCTTCACCGCCTTGCGGCAGACCTTGGCAATCTGCCGCTCCAGCCCACGTACACCGGCTTCGCGAGTGTAGTAACGGATGATGTCACGGATCGCCTCGACCTCGAATTCCAGCTCGCCTTTCTTCAGGCCGTTGGCCTGGATCTGCTTGGGCGACAGGTACTTGGTGGCGATATTGATCTTCTCGTCCTCGGTGTAACCCGGCAGGCGGATCACTTCCATACGGTCCAGCAGCGCCGGCGGAATGTTCATCGAGTTGGAGGTGCAGAGGAACATTACATCGGACAGGTCGTAGTCGACTTCCAGGTAATGATCGTTGAAATTGTGGTTCTGCTCGGGGTCCAGGACCTCCAGCAGGGCCGAGGCCGGATCGCCACGCATGTCGCTGCCCATCTTGTCGATTTCATCGAGCAGGAACAGCGGGTTGCGCACACCCACCTTTGTCATCTTTTGTATCAATCTTCCTGGCATCGAACCGATATAAGTCCGGCGATGACCACGAATTTCCGCTTCGTCACGCACGCCGCCGAGGGCCATGCGTACGAATTTACGATTGGTTGCGTGGGCAATCGATTCCGCCAGGGAGGTTTTACCCACACCCGGAGGACCGACCAGGCACAACACCGGGCCGCGAATCTTCTTCACGCGCTTCTGCACGGCGAGGTATTCGAGAATCCGTTCCTTGACCTCGTCCAGGCCATAATGGTCGGCATCGAGGATGTCCTCGGCACGCTTGAGGTCCAGGCGCACCTTGCTCTGGGTCTTCCAGGGCACCTGCACCAGCCAGTCGAGGTAGGAACGCACGACCGTGGCTTCAGCCGACATCGGCGACATCTGCTTGAGCTTGTTCAGCTCGGCCTGGGCCTTGGTCAGGGCATCTTTCGGCAGGCCGGCGGCATCGATGCGCTTTTTCAGCTCTTCGATTTCGTTATGGCCTTCGTCGCCATCACCCAGCTCTTTCTGAATGGCCTTCATCTGCTCATTCAGGTAGTACTCGCGCTGGCTGCGCTCCATTTGCTTCTTGACGCGACCACGGATGCGCTTTTCAACCTGCAGCAGGTCGATTTCAGCGTCCAGCAGTGCCAGGACGTGTTCGACACGGGCCGGCAGCTCGACGATTTCCAGAATTTCCTGTTTCTGCTCGATCTTCAGCGCCATGTGGGCCGCCATGGTATCGACCAGGCGACTTGGCTCATCGATGCTGTTCAACGAGGACAGGACCTCGGCAGGCACTTTCTTGCCCAGTTGCACGTACTGCTCGAACTGCGACAACAGGCTGCGCACGAAAACTTCGGACTCGCGGTCCGGGGCGTCGGTTTCTTCGATCAGCGCCACTTCCGCACGGCAATGACCATCGACTTCGCTGAAACGCTCGACGGTACCGCGCTGCTCGCCTTCCACCAGCACCTTGACGGTACCATCGGGCAGCTTGAGCAATTGCAGGACAGTGGCCACGGTACCGACTCGATACAGTGCATCTTCGCCCGGGTCATCATCGGCAGGATTACGTTGGGCCAGCAGCAGGATCTGCTTGTCGCCCGTCATCGCGGCCTCGAGGGCTTCGATAGACTTCTCGCGCCCCACGAACAGCGGGATAACCATGTGCGGATACACCACGACATCGCGCAATGGCAGGAGAGGCAATTCGATGGTTGTCTTCATGATTTCGCCTCTACGGCGGCCATAAGGCCGTAAACAGATGGAAGTAAGCTTGAAACCAAGATGGGGGCTGCTTCGGAAAAAAACAAGCACTCTGTCAGGAAAAGCAAAGGGGGCCCGAAGGCCCCCTTTTTTGGGTCACACGCTACGACACTTACGCGTCAGGTGCAGCCTTGGCGGTCGGCTCGCTGTTTTCATAGATATACAGCGGCTTGGACTTGCCTTCTATGACGCTTTCGTCGATCACCACTTTGCTCACCTCGGACTGCGAGGGGATTTCGTACATGGTGTCGAGCAGGACGCCTTCGAGGATCGAACGCAGGCCACGAGCACCGGTCTTGCGCTCCAGGGCACGCTTGGCCACGGATTTCAGCGCATCGGTGCGGAACTCGAGGTCAACGCCTTCCATTTCGAACAGCTTGGCGTACTGTTTGGTCAACGCGTTCTTCGGCTCGGTGAGGATCTGCATCAGCGCAGCCTCATCCAGCTCGTCCAGCGTCGCCAGAACCGGCAGGCGACCGACGAATTCCGGGATCAGACCGAACTTGACCAGATCGTCAGGCTCGACTTCACGCAGGGACTCACCGACCTTCTTGCCTTCTTCCTTGCTGCGGACTTCGGCGTTGAAACCGATACCGCCCTTGGTCGAACGGTTCTGGATGACCTTTTCCAGGCCGGAGAACGCACCACCACAGATAAACAGGATGTTGCGGGTGTCGACCTGCAGAAACTCCTGCTGAGGGTGCTTGCGACCGCCTTGTGGCGGAACGGAAGCGACCGTACCCTCGATCAACTTCAACAAGGCCTGCTGCACGCCTTCGCCGGAAACGTCCCGGGTAATCGAAGGGTTGTCGGACTTGCGGGAAATCTTGTCGATTTCGTCGATGTAGACAATGCCCATCTGGGCCTTTTCCACATCGTAATCGCACTTCTGCAGCAGTTTCTGAATGATGTTTTCCACATCCTCGCCCACATAACCGGCCTCGGTGAGGGTGGTTGCATCGGCGATGGTGAACGGTACATTCAGCAGACGGGCCAGGGTTTCAGCCAGCAGGGTCTTGCCCGAGCCGGTCGGACCGATCAGCAGGATGTTGCTTTTGCCGAGTTCGACATCGTCATTTTTCTTGTCACGCTGGTTCAGACGCTTGTAGTGGTTGTAGACCGCTACCGCCAGAACCTTCTTTGCACGCTCCTGACCAATCACATACTGATCAAGGATGCCGCTGATTTCTTTAGGCGAAGGCAATTTATGCGCACTGCTTTCGGCCTGTGCTTCCTGCACCTCCTCACGGATGATGTCATTGCACAGGTCGACGCACTCGTCGCAGATAAAGACCGAGGGGCCGGCAATCAACTTGCGTACTTCATGCTGGCTTTTGCCACAGAAAGAGCAATAGAGCAGCTTGCCGTTGTCCTCGCCGTTGCGGGTGTCAGTCATTCGTTCGATCCAAATCCGATAGGCTTGCAACACAAGATGAAGGCTATTGCGGGCTTTTTCAAGCCCGCTGGTGATCGGAGCAGCCGACCACCCCTATTTTGCGCTGCTTATTTTAAGCGGGGCGCTGGGTGATCACTTCATCGATCAAGCCGTATGCCTTCGCAGCTTCTGCACTCATGAAGTTGTCGCGATTGGTATCGCGCTCGATTTCTTCAAGAGTACGCCCGCTGTGCTTGGCCATCAGCGTGTTGAGACGCTCGCGAATGAAGAGGATTTCCTTGGCATGGATTTCGATATCCGACGCCTGCCCCTGGAAACCGCCCAGTGGCTGGTGAATCATCACACGCGAGTTCGGCAGGCAGAAACGCTTGCCTTCGGCACCGGCGGTCAACAGGAACGCGCCCATGCTGCAGGCCTGACCGATACAGGTGGTCGACACGTTTGGCTTGATGAACTGCATGGTGTCGTAGATCGACATGCCCGCTGTCACCGAACCGCCCGGGGAATTGATATAGAGATGGATGTCCTTGTCCGGGTTTTCGGCTTCAAGGAACAGCAGTTGCGCACAGATCAGGTTGGCCATGTAGTCCTCTACCGGGCCCACCAGGAAAATCACCCGCTCCTTGAGAAGACGCGAGTAGATGTCATAGGCGCGCTCGCCACGAGCGGACTGCTCGACAACCATCGGGACCAGGCCGCCTGCGGCCTGGATATCAGAGTTCTGCTGAATATAGGAATTACGGAACATGCTCTGCAGTCACTCCCAAATAGTCATGTCTCGAATACGCATAAGCCAGCACGAGGCTGGCTTATGGTGTGTATTTTCCAACGAGTCAGAAAATCAGTCGGCTTGTGGAGCTTCCACCGGCTTGACTGCTTCTTCGTAGGAGACCGATTTATCGGTCACATTCGCCTTCTGCAGAACAGTATCCACAACTTGTTCTTCCAGCACAACCGAACGAACTTCGTTCAGCTGCTGGTCGTTCTTGTAGTACCAGGACACGACTTGCTCTGGCTCCTGGTAGGCCGAAGCCATTTCCTGGATCAGTTCGCGAACGCGGGTTTCATCTGGCTTGAGGTCGAATTGCTTGACCACTTCAGCCACGATCAGGCCCAGCACGACACGGCGCTTGGCTTGCTCTTCGAACAGCTCGGCCGGCAGTTGGTCAGGCTTGATGTTACCGCCGAACTGCTGAACGGCCTGCACGCGCAGACGGTTCACTTCGTTGTCCAGCAGCGCCTTCGGCACTTCGATCGGGTTGGCGGCCAGCAGACCGTCCATTACCTGATTCTTGACCTTGGACTTGATTGCCTGGCGCAGCTCACGCTCCATGTTCTTGCGAACTTCGGCGCGGAAACCTTCCAGACCGCTTTCCTTGATGCCGAACTGGGCGAAGAACACTTCGTTCAGCTCAGGCAGGGTCGGTGCGGAAACGCTGTTCACGGTCACGGTGAACTCGGCGGTTTTGCCCGCCAGGTCCAGGTTCTGGTAGTCAGCAGGGAAAGTCAGGTTCAGAACGCGTTCTTCACCGGCCTTGGCGCCGACCAGGCCATCTTCGAAGCCCGGGATCATGCGGTTGGAACCCAGGACCAGTTGGGTGCCCTTGGCGGAACCGCCAGCGAATGCTTCGCCGTCGACCTTGCCAACGAAATCGATGTTCAACTGGTCTTCGTTCGCGGCGGCACGCTCGGCCACTTCGAAACGGGTGTTCTGCTTGCGCAGGATTTCCAGCATGTTGTCCAGGTCGGCATCAGCCACTTCAGCGCTCAGGCGCTCAACGGCGATGGACTCGAAACCGGCAACGGTAAATTCAGGGAACACTTCGAAAGTCGCGACGTATTCCAGATCCTTGCCTTTTTCCAGCACTTTCGGCTCTACCGAAGGCTGGCCGGCAGGGTTCAGCTTCTGCTCGACCACGGCTTCGTAGAAGGAAGCCTGGATCACGTCGCCTACCGCTTCTTGACGTGCATCAGCTTCATAACGCTGACGGATCACGCTCATTGGCACCTTGCCAGGACGGAAGCCTGCAATCTTGGCCTTTTGGGCAGTCTGCTGCAGACGCTTGTTGACCTGGGTCTCGATGCGCTCAGCTGGCACGGTGATGCTCATGCGGCGCTCAAGAGCCGATGTATTTTCAACAGAAACTTGCATGGATATTCCTCGTTGCACAGACGTTAGCCGGCCGTTTCCGACCTCAGAAGCAAGGGCATGCATTCTAGTGGGTCATACTCAAGAAGTCACCCTACTGAAAACGGGTAAAAAACAGCAGGCAATTATTCGCCGGAACAGGCTGTTGGCGGCCTGTCCGACAACACGCATTCACTCACGCCGCAGAGCCTCGGCCGGCCCTTCTATATATAGAAGGATCGCTCGACCGCCGCCCCGACGATCGGTCCGCCAAACAGACCGAAGGTTGAACCGGCATCATCCAGCAATAATAAGGCCGCACCAAGGCACGCCACCCTACCCACCCCGAACCGGCGGCATACCGGATATTCTGGAGCCTGAAACAAAAACGGCGCAGCCCTTTTCAGGTGCTGCGCCGTTTTTCATTTCAAGCTAATTGGTGCGGACGAAGAGACTCGAACTCTTACGCCTCGCGGCGCTGGAACCTAAATCATGACCGCTTAATACAAATCAAGCAAATTCAATAGATTACGACGCCCGCACTCGTCACAACTGTTCAGAAAGCTCGGCTCATGTCACATCGTAACACGCCGTACAGCACAATCCTCACACAGCGCCCTTGTGCGCACCTCTCCGGCGTCCCTGCCGAACGAACAAAATCCCTTTTTTATCAGCGCCCTATCACCGCGAACTGCACAACATCTCCCGCCGCCGCCGACTCGAACGGCCCGGACGTCAACAGCAACGTGCCGCGCGAACGCTTTCCGGTCACTGTCACGCCCGTCAGCGATGAAGCTCCAACTACCGCCGCGAACATCTGATCGCCGACAAACCGCGTCATCGGGATCACCAGCGGGGTTTCCGTGTAGGTCTTGGCGAACACGGCGTTGAGGGTCCCGCCGGCCCCCAGTGTCGCGGTGACCACTTCAGTTTTCATCGGGGGCGGCAGCGCACTGACCGAACTGGCGGCAGCGCTGGCCGCGACCTGAGCTGCAGATGCAGCGGTCTGAGCAGCATTTGCGGCAGAAAGCGCGCTATTTGCAGTCGCGCCGGTGCTGGCTAACGCAGTGCTGAGATCGCCGACCGAAGTCTGCAGCGTACCAATCGCCAGGTTGGCCGAAGTCATCTGCACAGTAGTTGCCGCTGTCGGGATCAGGCTCGCGTCAAAAGGCATTGAAAATGGGAGGCCCCATTCATCTAATATGACCAGCTTCTGCACATCGGTATGCCAAAAGATTCCGCAATACATAGTGTTACTCCTTCCCAGGTTGGAACCACAGCTCAGACTGGCGGATGCCAGCCGAGCGAAGTGCTGCTTTCAACGTTGCCCTGTTGATGCTGGCGACGGTGTTGTCGTGCAGCAACCATGACGTTTCCTCTTCCTCATCCATGCTCAGGATTGCCCGTGCCATCCTGCTCTGGCTGATCTCGTTGCCGTCGAACAGAAGCCCGTCGACCTCTACGACGATGGCCGCGACAGCCAAGCGCCGGGTTTCCTTGAAGTCCTCGCGGGCAATCTCTGGCTGCTGGGCAGCCCAGGCCGACTCAAGCTCTTCCCATGCTGGCTGTGGGCGATCGTCTTCCCAGCGCAAGGTCTCGTACTGTTCGCGGGTGTTGCTGGTAAGGCTGCCGCCACGGCAGGCGGCCGGCACAAGCAGGTCAAGGGCCAGAGCTACGTCCATCATGCGAGCCTCCAAAATTTGGCTTGGGTATAGATTTCAGTGGTGCCCAGGTTCGCGGCGCCGCCGAATCCGTTGGTTGCTCGGGTCGTGGCCACGTTGTGCTGGATCTCGAAGACCTTCGAAGAGGTGATGGTGAATTCGCCGCTGATGACTGAGTCGGTTTGCGCGTTGAGCCCACTCGACACAGAGAAGCCACTGCTGCCAGTGTCGACATCGGCGGCGTCGGTGATGTTTCTCAGGCGCATCTGGTGCGAGCCAACGCCGATGGCCGGGGCTCTGGCGTCGAATCGGTACGTGCCGGCCGGCAGTGTGATCTGGTTGGATGCAAGCGAGGCGCCGGTTATACGGTTCACACGAACGCTGTTCAGGTCCCTTGTGGTCCAGGTCGAGGCCGTTGCCGTGCCGCCGGCAGTGTTCGTCGCCTTCCGGTCTTCAACCGACAGGAAGTTGTTCGCGAATGACCCAGCACGCGCGGCATTTAAGTTGGTGATTGCGTTCGCCAGGTCACCGGCCAGTTGCACCATGTCCAGGCCGCCCTGGTTACTGATGGCACCGAACATCTTGATAATGAAGCAACCGCAAATATCGATTGGCCTGGTTTCCGATCCAACACGCGGCGTTCCATTGGTTCCATCTGACGTCGGGGTCGTGATTCGACCTGTGGATGTTCCAGCCCCGGGCCCTGTAGCGCTACCGACAAACTCGCCGTTGCCGCCACCTGTACCCGTGGTAATGGAAGTGTTGGCATGTCCGTGCCCCTGCATCTGGTCTTGCCTGATCACGCCAGCAACTGCCGCCGACAGTGTGCCGTCGCCGCGCAAGAACGGTGCGCCGATTGATCCAGCGAACTTGCCGTTGTAGTCGGGGACCCGGAACGTGGTCAATCCATCGCCGGTGGTGTACTTGCCGCGCTCGGATGGCGTGCTGTTCCATGCCGCGTCTGTGGCAGTCGGCATATCGCCTGCAGCGATCCTGGTCCAGGCTCCAGCGTACGTTGTGCGGCTGAGAGTCTGCCCATCACCCGGAACATAGCCGGCAGGAATTGCGGCGCGCAGGCCGGGCCACCAAATCACAGAGAACAGAGGAACGGCGGCGCCAGTGACTGACGCAGCAGATGCGGCGGACGCAGCGGCAGAGTTCGCCGAGGCCGTGGCCGAACCCGCTGAAGCCGTTGCAAAGCCTGCTGAGGCTGTTGCAGAACCTGCGGCGGCTGTAGCGCTGGCTGCGGCAGCGGCAGCAGATGCTGCGGCACCGGCCGGCTGCTGCTCTAGTTCAGCAAGGGTGAGGTTCGATTTGATCGGATCGCCATTCGCGTCGAATGCCAGCACATACAGTGCACGCTGCGCTTTTGCCGGCAATGGCGGTATGCCTTCGGGCTCCAGCGTGCTGACGGTTAATGCCCTGCTGCTGTCGCGGGTCAGCTGCTTGCATGCCAGCCACAGCCGGTCATAGTCACGGTTCACCGTACCCGCGAGAAAGTCGCCATTGACCTGGTAGTCGGTCAGGCGCTGAAACACCATGACCTGCTGGAAGAGCAAGTCGCCGGACGGCGGGACGGTGAAGGCGCAGGAGCTGGTGGGGTTGCCGATTCCGGACAGCGTGAATCCTGTGGTTACCGGCACGCCGCCCAGCGTGATCTGCAGGTCTGCCGCATCAAGCAGCAGGAATGGGATTGCGTAGACCGTGGCGACCCCGTTGGCCGCGTATCGCTTGAACGTTGGTCCGGGTTGAACTGACATGACTGGCCCCTGGTGTTGGCGGGCTAGTAATCAACCTGCACTTCGTGCACGCCCGCATCTGGACGCCAATCGTCCCGCCGGGCCTCTGTCGGTTTCCCGACTATTCGGCCTATCCGGACGGGGGTCTGTGCGATAGCACCGGCACCGGAGTCGATGAAGTCATCATCCTGATTTGTCAGTGCCGGGTTGAAGTCTTGCATCTGGTCCCACACCGGACCGTTCAGCACATCGACATGGGCCCACAGGAAACGGGCAGACAGCGGCGATTCGAAGGCGTCGAGGATGCGTTTCTGCTTGTTGATTGTGGAGTGCTCTTCACCTACACCGCACCCGGTGCCCTTCAGGGCCTGTTTCAGAATGGTGGGCACAAAGCCGCCGGGGCCATTGGTTTCAACGATGACGCGCGGGATCTGGTACTTGATCACCAGCTCGCGAACCTGATGCACCTGCCCGCCGATGATCCGATCCTTTTCATCGAATTCAGCGATCTCACCTTCCAGGCCTTCGGCAACGTGCCAGTAGAGTTGCCCGCGGGCATCCGTGAGCAGCAGCGAGAAAGCCGAGGCATCGGACTTGATCTTGCCGAGGGAACAGTCCCAGTACGCGATGGCGCCGACGATCTGCGTCGAGCCGAGGAACATAGCTGCCGCGCCATTGGCGTAGCGCATCGTGGGCTGTACGTCGTACGGGATGATGCGATTGGGGTCCAAGCGAACCTCCGTGACGGGCTTCGAGTGGAGCTGGTACTGCGAATCCCATTCGTTGATGGTCTTGGTCTTGCGGCGCCGCTGCGCCAGCTCGTCCATGTCGAAGCGCTCAGGCCAGGCGCTGCCGGAATAGCAATCGACCAGCGTGCCGGGGGGTGTAAAGAAGGCGATACCGGTCTTGGTGAGTTGGTAGTCCTTGCCCAGTTCCAAGACTCGGGCGTGCTTGCCGATGCCTGAGAAAACCACCTCTGGCACGAACGGCACGTTGTAGGCATTGATCTTTGCCTCGGTGATCCTGTGTTCCTGGGCGAACATGCGGATCGTCAGGCAGTCGGCGCCCATCGACTCGATCTCGTCATACAGACTGTCGTGAGTGTGCGGCGTACCGATATAGAGCTGGCTGGCACCCGGCACCATAATGTGGACCTGCTCGCCCAGGCGATAGCGCATCTTCTCGCGGGCTTCAGGGGTGGCAATGTTGCCGGGCACCTCGACGTCATCGTTCTGGCATTCATCAGCGCGGGCCGATGTGACGTTCGAAAGTATGCCCCTGGCGTACATGCTGGCGTTGCGACTGTCTACGGAGCCATAGACCCACCACTGTTCGGTCCCGCACGCAGCAGCGGCCAGTAGGTGGCGCGTCAGCGGGTGGTTGCGGATGACGTTCTGCGTGTCACGGCTGGTCTTGTACGCGGTCGGGTTCGACTCCGACTGGTGAAGAATCCGGTAAGTCGGGTCCTTGTAATACCGCCAGGCGTTGTACACCGCCAGGATCGTAGACTTTCCGAACCCACGGAAACAGCGAAGCACCGCGAGTTTCCCCCGGTGCTCCAGCCAGTAGCAGGCCCTGACGTGAACATCCGGAACCTCCCAGCGCATGCGCTTCGCCCAAATAAGGAAGAAGGTCAGCAGCGACACCTTAGTGGACATGGCCGCCCTTATTCGCCCGCTCCAGAAGCGCCATGGCCTGCTGCTCGGCCTGCTGCACTTCTGCGTCCAGCTCCTGCGCAGGGTCTACGGTGGGCGCCTCGCCACCGGTCCTGTTGAGCATGCCCGTGATGCTCATCACCTTGACAAGCAGGGTCATGGTCGCGGCGGCGTTCTTCTTGCTCCAATAGCGGTTGCCGCGCTCTTCCTGGGTCAATTCGGCTGCGGTCTTGCCGGCGCCTGGCCACGTTGCCGGATCGGCTTCATCGATCACGACATCGGCAAGCCCCTCGGAGAGCATTTGCAACCTGGCGATCTGTTCGAGTCTCACGGCCTTACTCCTACTGCTGCACCAATGTTTGGCGCCCTGCCTGGGGTTGTGTCCTTCGGATCCCACCAGAACGATTGCCCGAACTCCTTCTTGGCCCGCTGTTTCATGCGGCGCAAGTAGCCCGGCGAGAAGTGTTCCTGCAACTGGTTGAAGATCATGTGATCGAGGGCTGCTTTCGTGTACCAGAGGTTCGCGGCTGGCAAATGGCTCTTCGCCAGGCGCACCAGCTTGGCGCCGGTCTGGTTGACTTCTCCGTCTGCTGCGTTGTCTTTCAGCTTGAATATTGACTCAATGTCGCCGGCAATGGGGCCGCCCAGGGCTGCGAGTGGGGAGCTGCCGCCCTGGCTGGTGTCGGAGAACAGGAAGTCGCCGTACAGCCCCATGGCCCCGCCTTTCAGAAAGGCGGCAATGCCGAACTGCAGGCCGGGCACGCCGAATTTCTTGTCGCTGGTGATGTCTTTCGGGTCGCGGCCGCTGGCTATCTCATTGAGCTGAATGGCCATGCCGCCCAGCACGGTGGTGGTCGCGACCAGCGAGGCGATGTAGCCGGCCTTTCCCCACCCTTCCTGGGACATGGCGCGCTGCCCGTGACGCATGAGCATGCCGACGGAGAAGCTCTTGAACTGCCAGAACGAGCGCACCAGCTCACCTTTCACGGTGCCGCGCTCAACGCCACCGTGCATCGCGGCCTTCTCCCTGGCGCCAGGCTCAATAATCGCCATGTTCGTTTCATCCAGAACCGTGCCAAGCAGTTTGGTGGCCGCCTGGTCCTTCAGACGTTGCGGGGTTGTCTTGAGCTGTTTCGCCAGAGGCACCAGGTCAGCGTCCGCGATGCGATAGATGCTGTTCGCGGTCAGTACCGTATCGCCGGCACCGCGCCAGTCCTCCGGCTGCGCCAGGCGCCAGACGGCCCAATCGGTTTCGGTGACACCCTGGCCGAGCAGGCGCTTGCTATCTGCCGGGTCCATGGCGGCCAGCGTCTGGTGGCGACGGGACATGTCGCCGATGGTGTCCATCATCACGGCACCGAAAGCCCGCTGAGTGCCGGCGGTCAGGGCGTTCAGCCCCGAGGCCTGCATGACTTTGCCGGCGGCGGTCTGCGCGAACTTCGAGATTCGGCCGGATACCTGCTCGGTGCTTCCCAGTCCATCAGCCCCCCAGCGGTTCAGGCTGCCGATCAGTTGGTTCAGGCCAAGGCCCGCGCGCTGGGCAAGTCGCCGATCGGCAGCGCTGGCCGGGTTCATCATGCGGATCTCGTTCGCGAACACTTGCATCACCGGCATACCGTTCATCGACGCGGTGATGCCCAGCGTGCCCTGATCGGTGACGGATGTGAGAACAGCAGAACCCAGGCGGCTGGCAACGTTCAACGCTCGATAGGTGTCGAAGCCGTTTGCCAGGGCAGCAGACGCGGGCGGCTCCCGCGTGCCAGCCACTTCCTCATACAGATGCTCGATCTTGCGGCGCTGCTTGGCGACCTTGTCGGCCTGGTTGGGGTTGGCAGTAACGCTGGCCTGCTGCCCCTCATCCAGAAAGTAACGCATCTGGTTGGATGGGTTAGGTCCCAGGGTTTCGACCAGGGCGATATCGCGTGACGCACGGTCAACATGACCGATCAGCAGTTCCAGCAGGTTCCGGTCACCGTAGGCCTTCTGCGCAGCGATGAAGCTTTCCGCATCCTTGTAGTGGATTTGCCGCGACTCGCTGCCACGATTGGCGCGCATGCCGTTGCCCGCCGCCCTGCCCGGCTCCAGCTTGTTGACGCCGCCGGTGGCAAGCGTGACCCAGGCATGATTCAAGAAGTCAGTCAGCTCGGCATCATTCATCGGCGAGCCGTCTTCTTTCATGTACTTGGCGCGGTTCGCCCACTGCACATGGTCGTCGACCCACTTGGCCTGGCTCTTGGCGACTTTGATCTGTGAGTGATCGCGAGGCATGTTCCAGTCATCGAGGAAGCCCACGTCACCGCCGGCACGGTTAAAGCGCTGGCGCAACTGCTCGGCCGTGTCCTTGAACGACTTCGCGGCGGCCTTGGCCGTGGCGCTACCGGAATCCTCGCCGTGCAGCTCGCGCACCAGCGCCAGGTTGCCGGCCTCGTTCTGGAACAGCCCGAGGAACTTGCCCTTGGTCTGGTCGATGACATCGAGCATGCGGCTGAGCGAGTCGTCACGGATCGCCCGGCTTGCCGATTCGATGGACTGGATGCCGCTCTTGCCGTCTGCCGAAAACGCCATTAGGCGATCAAGTCCTTCGAGCGGGCGGTCCGGGAAGCGCTTCATGTAGCTGTCGACGCGGTCGTGAGCAAGGATGGTCAGCGCAATGCGCTTCTTCTTGAGGTCGGCCTCGGCCACCAGGTCCTTTGCTGACTTGGCGGCGGCCTCGTTGAGGCGATCGGCGGATGACTTGGATTGCCAGGTGGGATCGGTCTGCGCGAGTTGACGCATGTTCCGGCGGACCCGGTCCTCGATGCCCTTGATTTCTGGTTGAGTGAGGGATCGGCCGATTGCCTGGGTGACGGCCTTGATGCATTCGGGGCGCATGGGCTTGCTCCTGATGATGTGGGAGCAAGCCTATGGTTGGGGGATAGACGGTTTCCCGACTATTTGTTACTCGGCGACGCAGCCGTTTCCGCGGGAAGTCCAGGCCACGACCTTCTGCCCCTTGACTTCGAACTGGCTGGAGCAGGTGTAGTCGAGACTCTGCGCTGGAGCGCCAGGGGTAATTGTCGTGAACGACCCATTGCCGTAATTTCCGGTGCTTGCCGTGGTCGGGGTCCCTGGAATGACCAGGCTGTTGGACATTGTGTAGACCAGGAACCGGCTACCGCCGGCCTCATAGGCCTGCATGGGCGGCCCCAGTTCGCGCACCAGGCGAACTTCATCCTGCCCAACCCAAGAATCCATGTTCGCCTTGTACTTCGTCTCAGAAGCGCAACCGCCCAGTAGAGCAAGGGCGGCCAGCAGCAATACCTGTTTCATCCCTGTTTTCCTGATGTACCAATGTCCGCGCATATTCACACATCCCCTCGTTGCAGGAAACACGCGGCCGCCGCCGCGAAGCCACGGGCGTCTTGCTGGGCGGCCTGGATCTCGGCATCGGCCTGGGCCAGCATTTCCCGCGCAGACACGGTAACCGGGTTTCCGTCGGCATCGAGTGCGCCGGTGGCCAGTCGCATGTCATCCATCCGGCTCAGGATCTCGTCTGCGACTTGCACAACAGGGTCGGCGTCGGCCTGCTCGCCTTTCGACGGTACTGCATCTTTAGGGGTTGCTGATGCATCTTTTCCCCCAGTTGTTGCAGCTTTTGCCGGCTCCGATGCATTTTTTGCAGGGGCCTGTGCATTTTTCCCAGCCTTAGGCGCATCAACTGGCCGGCCAATATCCAGCGGCTTGGCCTGCAGCGTAGGGTCGGCGCGCTCGATGTCGTCGAGGATGCGGGCGATCTCCTGCCGAGCAATCTGCGCCATGGACATCTTGTTGCCCTCGGCCACGCCGGCGGCGAGCGGGTTCTTGTCGAAGCCCTGCACGATGGCGTCGGCACGCTGATCAACTCGACCCTGGAGGCGCTGCGGGATCTCGCCGCGATCCATGGCAGCCAGGTCGCCGCGCGCCAGCTCGGCAGATCGGTTGCTCGACAGGCTGTCGGTCAGCGCGGCCTGCCGGTCAGACAGCGCCATACGATCGTCCTGGATTGCCTGGCGGGCGGATTGCTCGGCACGTTTACGACTCTGGCCCTGCTGCTGGAACTCCTTGGCCCTAACCCTGAACGAGTCATCGAGCGCGTCCAGGCTTCGCGCCACCGTGGACAGCTCGGCCTTGACGTCCCTCACGTTGGGCAAGATGCCGGCGGCCTCCTGCTCCAGTTCCAAGCGCATTGTGGGCTCAAGGTCCTGGCGGGCAGTGACACGGGCAGATTCACGGGTCGGGGCCATCGGCCTGGGCTCATCGAGGCCGCGCATGAACTGGGCCGAATGGATGCTTTCCGGCAAAACCACCGATTCGCCGCGGCTGAGTTGATCAATGGCGGTGCGGATGGCGTCCTGATGTGCAACTGCCGACCGTGGATTGATCGGCGCGCCGGGTGCGGTATCGACGTCTGCATGCTGGTAAGTGCGTTCGGTAAGCGCAGCGTCGACCTGGTCGGTGGTTGGCTTGCGCATGCCGGCTCGGGCCAGGCCGAAGAAGGCCGCCCCGAGGACGGCGTCGGTGATGATGGCGGTGCCATCCATGGCCCGGTACTGCGCGGCCTGGGCGCTGTAGCCGTTGTGCTCGAGCAGTGCAGCAGTACCACCACGGCCCGCCATGCCAAGGCCAACGTTTGCCCCGACTGCAATGGCGGCATCGCCGATGACCGGACCGACGAACCGGGCCGCGGGCAAGAAGGCGCCCACACCGACGGTTGCCGCGTCAATGAAGGCCTTGCCGGTGGCGGTTCCCTCATCCAGGCCTTCGGCCACGCCCACCTGCTTGCTCGCGTACCCAGCAGGTCCACCAGCAGCGACAGCCGCACCCAGCGGGCCAGCAGCCATAGAGCCGACCACAGTGCGCGGCAGGATCGCAGCGGCCTCGCCAAGGATCTGGCCGACAAAGCCGACTTCGGTCGGGTCAGGGCGCAGCAGCTGTACCGCCTGGGCTGTGTCCTTGCCGATATCGCGGGCCCGGCGCTCGGTGTCAGCGTTTACCTGTTGGGCCTGCTCTTCTGCATCCTGGCCATCCAGCACCATACCGCTCAGGCCAAGGCTCAGCGCCTGGTCAGCGCCAGCAGCCTGCACCGCCAGCGACTTGACCGTGTTGACCGCCTCGATCCCGCCACGCACCAGGCCTTGGCCAATAGCGCCGTAAGCCCCAGTGAATACACCCGGGGCCAATTTATCGGCGGTGCGCTCAAACCGCTGATCCTGGCTCGCCGCTTCGTTGTCTTCGACCAATCCGTCTAACCAGCTCATCTTACTTTCACCACCATCGGTTCGTTGGTCTTCGGATCCATCTGCACGCGACCTGCGTTGAGCAAGTAGTAGGAACCGTCCTTGCCCGGTACCGGCGTGAGTGGCATGTCCTCCAACTGGCCCACCGGCATGCTTGTGCGTGTGGAAAGCCCCTGGAGTTCGGCGTCAACGATCTTGCTGAACACTTTGTCGGTCAAGCCGTAGGGCTTCACCACTTTCGAGCCGCTGTGCTCAGTGATGCCGCCGGTTGCCATAGTCACGGCCTGTTCGGCCAGGCTGCTGTCGACTTCTGGCTGGGCGCTGTCATGTTTCACGCCCTTCGGCCCAGCCATACCGGCGTACAACGACTTGAAGGCCAGATAGGCCTGTTCGCGTTGCGGCGTGCCTGGAGTGAGCGCGTTGCCAACATGCTCGTCGAAGGACTCCCGGAACAGGTTGTCTTTGGGCATAGGGGTGGACTTGTCGTTCAGCACCTTCGCGCCCGCGAGCAGCGTCTTGGGAACATCCGTGCCATCGGCACCCTTGAGCTGCTTGTACTGGGCCATGCCGGCCAGGACGGTGATCGGCTGATCGGCAACCAGGGGTTTGATGGCGGCGGCATAGTCGGCACCGGCCGGCGAGGATGCGGCGATTGCGCCGAAGAGCTGCAGCTTTGTCTCATCCGGCGCGGCACTGATGACGGACTTCAGCATGGTCAGCTCTTCAGGCTTGAACGGATTGCGCGACACCTCGGGGCCGTAGGCCTTGCGCACGGAGTTGACCAGGTCGAAGCGGGTTGCCATCTGCTCAGCCAATTTCTGCTGCCCCTCAGGCGTAGCAATGCCGCTGATGTCCAGCGGCTCAACATCTGAACCGGTTCGCATGGCGTTGAAGGTCAGCGGGCTTTCGCGCAGCATCTTCGTGTTGTTGTCGATGGCGGTCTGTAGGCGCGTGACGTTGGCCTGCTGTGCAACGCTGGCGCCGTTGACGACCATCTGCTGGCGCTTCTGGTCAACGTACTGCTGCTGCTCGGCCATCGGCTTGCGCAGCAGGCCCTGAACCTCGTTCATTTCGTTGATTCGGGTGTTGTACTCACCGGCCGCCGATGTCCCGGACAAAGCGGTTTTCCAACGCTGCTGGTCTGCCGGGGTTGGCGGGATGCCTGTGGCGGCCTGCCGATCCATCTGGTTGAGCACACGCTCAGCCTTCATTTCCCGCATTTCGGCCTGGCGCTGCTGGTGCTCCTTCACCTGGTAGATCCTGCCGGTGACCGTGTTGAGCAGCTGGTTGCGCTTCTCCGGGTCCAGCTTGCGGGAGTAGAACCCGTCCTCGGCCGTCAAGTCGTGCTCGATCTTCTGCAACTCGCCGATGCCTTCACGTGCCTGGACAACGCGCTGGGTCGCGTGCGTGGTCCAGTTGTCATCCTTGAACTGCTGTTTCTTGGCGGGCCACATTTCGCCGTAGGCCAGGTGCCCGGCGACATCAACATCCTCGGCATCCATGCGGGCGTTGATCTGATCGACGTTCGCGCCAGGCATTGCTGCGTCCTTGCCGAGCAGGTCCATGCGCGTGGCAAGTTCACCTTTCGCAGCATCGGTACGGGCACCAACGGCAATGGCCTTGATCTGGTCAAGGCCACTGTTCTGAATGCGCTTGAGGGAGTTGCCGACCTCGCCCTGCTGCGCGGGGTCAAGGCCCGGCATCTGAAGCGGATCGAGCTTCGACACCGCGCCGGTGTAGGCCTCTTCGAGCTTGTCGTACGTGAGCGCCCCGGTTCGCACTTGCTCATGCAGATCAGTGGTGATGGTATTGATCTGCGACTCGCGGTCGATCAGCGACGTGCTCGCCTTCACCCGCGCCAGGGCCTGGTCCTCCTTGTTGCGCTGGTCGATGTAGGTCAGGCCGGCATTCTGCAGGGCGCCTGCCGCCTGCTGATTGGCGCGGTTCTGGATCTCGGGGTTCGTGGCAATGACGCGGTTCTGCGCAACCTCTGGCTGCACCCGGACGCCTGGGCCGAGCGGTATCTGTGCCATCAGCCATTACCCCCTACGCCCGCGACCGTGCCGTTTCGACCCTGCGCAGATGCCTTCCAGCCGCTGGCAAGGTTGGACGCTCCCTGAAGAACAGACCCAAAGGACTGTGCGTTTGCTGCCGACCTGGCAGCCGCGCCGGTCTGTCGGTAGTTGGCCGCATCGACCTGGCCGCGGGCCTTCTGGCTCTGGCCGTTGAGAAAGGTCAAGGTCGCATCCTCTTCGGCGTTGCCGTAAATATCCTCGTTGATGTTGATCGCGGAGCCCTCGCCCACCTCGACGCCAGAGGCAGCAAGCGCTGCGTTGGCCTCGCTGGCCTGGTTGCGGGCAAGGCGGCGGATACGGTCGGCCTGCACGGTTGCAGCGCTTGCAGCGGCGTCTGCGTCCTTCTGCGACTGTTCGGCCTGAGCATCAGCGGTGAGCTGCGCCTGCTTGCCGGCCTGTTGGGATGAGTAGACGGAATATGCCGTCCCAGCGACGGCAGCGGCAGCGGCGATGTATCCACCGTATGCCGCCATAAACGCAGCGCCAGCAGCCATTATTTGATCTCCTTCTGAAACAGGGGGGCGAACAGTTCGAACCCCAGGGATTGATACAACTTCGATGTGCCTTCAACGTTGAGCTTGGTGCCGATGCCCATCTGCACATGCCTGGCGCCCTTGATGCGGGCCCACTCCTCGAAAGCCTTGACCAGGCGAATGGCCGTGATGCCGCTGCGCCGGCTCGGGTCGATGAAGATCGAGTAGTCGTAGGCGATCAGCTCGTCGCAGAACCACTGATCGACGATCCCGCCGGCCATGCCGCCGACCACCACCCCGTCAATCTCAGCGGCGAAGACCACGCCGTTCTGGCCGTTGATCAGTTCATGCAGGAACGCCGCCGACTTCTCCGGGGAGAACGGCATGGTCGAATAGCTGCTGATCTCATGAAGCATTGTCCCCAGCTCAATGAGTCGGGGAACGTCGGAGTGTTTGGCGGCGCGAATCATGCTGCCGCCCTCCAGTTGCGGCCCTTGCCGATCAGGCATACGGCAGCCTTCGATACGCCGTATTGCAAGGCAAGGTCACGCAAAACACCGCGCCTAACCCGAATGCCGGCATATGGCGCTAAGGCCTCCTTGATTTCATTTGCCTGCTGCTGAGTCAGCTTGGCGGCACAGCCGGCGCCTTCGCCAAAAGCGTGGCGCTCCTTGTCCACCATGTCGGCCACGTTATCGGCCTGAGTGCCAAGGAATAGGTGGCTGGGATTGCAGCACTTGCGGTTGTCGCACTTGTGCAGCACCGACAGCCCGTTAGGGATATCGCCGTAATGCTCTAGCCAGGACAGGCGGTGCGAGTTGACCATGGTCCAGCTACCGTCCTGCCGGCGCTTACTCATCTGCCCGTAGCCGGTGTTCGCAAAGCCGCCCACCCACGGCCAGCACTGATCTGGCTGACGACGCTCAACCTTGCGCCAGAATCTGACGCTGATTGATTCTTCTGCTTTTGGCATGGCTGATACTCCTAGTCGTTGATTGAACATTTTTTGATGACACAGAGCAGGTGGAACGGAAGCGGCTGGTTTTGCTCGATCACCAGGGAGGCGCTACCGCGATCCCAGCCCAGGGTTTCAAGCCGATGATCGCCGGTGAACAACTCCGGCGGCTTATCCAGGGCCTGCGACCCCAGGCTGCGAAAGGCAATGGGCTGGCCGTTGACATTGCAGCCGGTTGTCTCGAGAAAGCGCAGCGTGATCTCGGCGACCCGTATGCTATTGCCCTGGGCGCTGCCGGTGGCGCCTTGCACCTCTGGCGTCAGGGTCTTGATCATGGTCTTGAACGGCAGGCCGATCTGGACGGTGAAGGCGTTGCGCGGGATTGTGATCTGCCCGCCGGTGACAACCTGCTGTTGCATCACGACGCCGTCGGCAACGATGTCCACCGTCTTGCCTTCCAGGTGGCCGAGGCCCGGCCAGGTTGCAATGCCTGGGCCGCTGGTGGCGATAACGCCGCAATCAACGCGTACGCCGGACGTGAAGCGCTCGACATAGCGGGTCTGGACGCCGTTGATCGTGCGATTGACGATGGTCCACACCTGCTCACCGGTCGCGATGGGGATCGAGGCAACAGACTCATACTTGCCGTCTGTGACCTGCCTGGCCCAGCCGATGACATCCTGGTCCCGATCAACAGTCATCGTGGCCAGCACGCCATCGTTGCGGACCATGAACAGAATCGACTCCGGCTCCTGCTGATAGGTCATGTCCACGATGCCGCTGGTTGTGGCGTGCTCAGACAGAACGGACATGTCGGGCGAGCCGTAGCTGTCAGAATCGTACTTGTAGGCCATGGCGCGCAGCTTGCGGCCGGACTTCTGCATGAAATAGAGCTCATTCCCGATGCGCACAGGGCGCACGTTGTTGCAGCCGTAGGAGGACGGGTTCTTAGTCTGGATGTTGGTCGGCGTGATCGGCTTCTCAACGCCGCCGGTAACCGTGAACTCTCCACCGTAGGTCAGCGGGATCAGGGCATTGATCTGTGCCATGTGCAGGATCGGGTTGATCTGATCGCTGGTCACGTTGTACGACAGGGCGTCGTCGTCTTTCGTGCCCAGCTCGAAGTTCAGGTACTCACCGGTCCGCGACTGCCAGATCGTTTGCGGGTAGTTCGGTGACCCGGCAACCGCCAAGCGCTGCTGGTAGAGAGTGCCGGCCCTGGGGTAACCGTCGATATCGTTCCAGACAGAAGCCTCAAGCGACCATGCATTGGCCGGCGCCGCTACTGTCGCATCCAGCGCCGACCGGATAATCGCACTGACCACCGTCGTGCTGCTGTAGGCAGTGATCTCTACGAGTCCGCGGTTGATCTTCACGAACTTGCCGACATCGTCTGTACGCCAGCCGGCGGCGCCCAGCGAGAGAGTGATGACGGCGCCCACTGGATCCTTTGCCGACGGCGTATTCGTGGTCTGCGGCGATCCCTTGAGGGCCCAGGCGGTCAGCACGGTGGCTGAGAAGGCATTGACGATCTCGACAGTCACGACCGTTGCACTGGTGTAGGCGGTGATCTTTGCCACACCGCCGCCGGCCCATATCTCCCGACCAACGTCTGCAGGCTGAAAAGCCGCAACAGCGGATGTCGCTGTGCGGCCGGTGCCCACGGTTGACGCACTCAGTGTCAGCGTGGTGGTGAAGCTGATCCCCTTCTCGTCGAATGGCCGCGTCACGAATGGTGCCGGGGCCAGGGTCCAGTCGGTGTTGGTGGACCTGCGCAGGCGGTAAATGGGCACCTGGCTATGGAACAAGAACATGGTGTCTGCACCCTGCACATACTCCATGGCGAACAGCATGGACTCGGTGTATGGGCTCACCAGCTCGACACCGCTGTACGTACCGTCCGACAGGTAGATACGCACGTACAGGTCGCCGAACTCGCACATGTAGGCCTGGGACTCGTTGAACACGTAGGCGATCAGGCGGGAGCGCTTGGCCGGGAACTTCGTCACGGCGGTGAACAGCGCGCCATCGCGGCGCACGCAGCCGCCATGAACCACAGGCCAAGCGTTTTCGATGATCTCGGCGCCGTTCTGATAACGCGCGATGTCGACGCGCCCGAGCATGCGCGGCGAGAGCTCGCCGGCAGTGAAGTTTGTTTGATCGATCGTCAGGCGAGGCATTATCCGAACGCTCCAAAGCGGGCCGCAAACAACCGCTCATCACCCAGGGTCTGCGGCGGATCCTCTTGCCCGTCGATTGCGCGGGCCACCTTCTTGGCCATGGCAAGCTTCTGTTCCATGTTGGCCTGGAGCGCTGCCGACTGAGTGATCGGGTAAGCCATTGCCGAGGCCATTGCCAGGGTCAGCAGCTCCACCAGCTTGGCGTCCCAGGTGTTTTCGGTTTCGTTCAGGTAGACATAGCGCAGCTCAATGGACGTAGCGTCAGCCAGGATGCTGCGCCCCTCGATCAAGTAGTCGATCTGGTGGTTGGCCTGGCCTACCTCGAGCACGCGCAGGAAGTCGGCAGGCAATTGGAACTGGTTGCTGTAGCCAAAGGCTGGAGGGGTTGCATCAGGAGCCAGCAGCACGCGCTTGATTGCGCTGTTCCACGGATGCTCACGCAGCAGTCCGTCGCGGATGGTCGGGTACAGGTTGGCGGCCAGCTTTGCGCGGTCCACGGGCTCGTTGAAGTCGTTGATGGTCTGCGCGCCCAGCATCAACAGCGCGTTGGAGCAGATCGATACTCCGGTTGCCATGCTCATCTGAAAACCTCCAGATAAAAAGACCGGGGCACTCGGCCCCGGTAAAGGTGAAGCGCCATCCCTGGCAGCCCTGATCAGTTCTGGCCGGCGTACTGCGCCACCAGGGTGATCACCTGGCCCGCCTGGAGAGCGGCACCAGCCACCACGGAGCGCAACTCGCTGGTATCGGTGGCGTCGTTCGGCTTGGTAATCAGCACGTCGAACAGACCGCCGTTCGCGAACACAGCCTCAGCGGTAGCGCTGCCGGCGGTGGTCACTGCTGTGGCCGCAAGATAGCGAGCGGTGGACACTGGATCGCCCAGGGTGATGGTGGAAGAAGCTGCGCCGGCTGCGAAATACAGCTTGGTGGTGGGCAGCAAGCGAGAGCCGAAGGGCAGGAAGCCCCACGAAATGTACTCGCCGATGCCTGGGCCGCCTGTAGCCGGAACGGTGTAAGTGCTGATGAAAACCTGGACGTCGCCGCCCTGGAGGTTGGGTTTGGTCAGGGTCTGCGGGTATGCAACCCGAGCCGCTGCCAGAGAACCGTTGCCGTTTGCCATGGTGTTACTCCTGAATGGGGTTTGGGGGGAGAACAGCGAAGACCCTTACGGGTCGTTCGCGGCGATCTCGACGACCTTCTCTTCTTCTACGCGGACAGAGCCGAGGCTCTGCTTGGCGTAGACCCGGACGTTGAAACCCTTGCCAGGGTCCTCAGCAACCTTGGTGGTGATGTCCTGCCCCTTGCCGAGCACCACGCCAGACTTGGCGTATGCGTAGCAGTAGCGGGTGGTGGAGATCTTCGGCAGACGCTCCGAAGGGATCCAGCGGAAGCCCATCCAGGTGCCTTTCAGCGTGCCTTCCTGCAGCATTTTCACGGTCATGAAATCCGCGCTGGTCAACTGGGTGTCGGCCAGGATGTCGGTCAAGGCGTTGGCGTGGTAGATCATGTACAGCTCTTCGCCGGCTTCCTCGTCCGCCTCGTTCAGGCGAAAGATTTTCTTGGCCTGGATGATCTTGGTCTTGGTCAAGCCGGTGCCGCCTACGGCGATTTTCTGCGACGCCGGGAGCAGGATATTGCCGCCGGCCTGGGTGGTGCGAGCCGGACCGCCGAGCGCCGAAATGATTACGTCATCCTTGGCGCGGTTCATGCCGCTGACCATGGCGTTGACGTAGTCAGAGGTCGGATCGACCAACATGCGGATCTTGTCCTGATCATCGACCATATCGCCGTCTTCCCAGTCGTAGAGGTCCACGAACCGGGTGCTGTGTGGTTGATCGTTGATCGGCGTGTCTGCGTGACGCTGGGTGCGGCGCTGGGCAACGCGCTGGCCGAGGCGGTTAACCGACTTGGACATGCCGACAATGTTCGGCTCGATGGTCACCGTCGATTCGAGACGCGACATTTTCTGTTGCGCTACGTGCTTGAAGTTGTCCGCGAACTGCTGGACAAAGGCTTCGGTGATTTGCTGGGACATACGATGCACTCCAATGCGATAAATGGGTTGCCTGCCGGGTATCCGCATTCGCGGGCCGGGGTTCCTGGCGTGCATCGGCTCTGCTGCGCCTCGGGGCTTTCCGGGTATCTGCGTGCCATCGCAGGCCGGCCCATTGCTGGGATGCCTGCGATGTTGGTGCGCTGGAGGTGTCGGTTTCCCGACTATTTGCGGAGGTGGTCAGAAGCGAGAGGAAGGCTTGCCGTACTTCTTGTTGTACATAGCATCGAGTTGCGCCTGCACACCGGGGCGTTTCGGATCGTGGGCCGGCAGGTCCTGCAACTGCTGGCGAAGCTCTGCGGTCTTGACGGCAAAGTCGGCCTCACTGACCGGGCCGCCGCTGTTGATGGCGGTGTCCTCTTTCAGCTCCTTGCCGATGTTGGCGGCAAACGCAATGAAATCGGGATCCTTCCCGTATTTATTCATGAGAACTTCCAGGTTCCCCGGTTTGCCTGGCTCACTGGCGAAAGCCTCGGCCGCCAGATAGGACGCTCGAATATTGCCGGCCATAGCCTGCTCACCGCCCCATGCTTCTTTGAGGGTTGCAATGCATTCGTCGCGGTCAAGCACGGCAGCACCACCAATCAGGTTTGGCGCGGCCTTCATGTACTCACCGATGACGTATTGCACCTGGTCGTTGGTCAGGCCTTTGGAGTGAGCGCCCTTCAAAAACGACTGCGTGTCAGGGTCGGCCTTGAACTCTTCCCAGTCGAAGCCCTCGACGCCTTCCAGCTTGACGGCGTACTCCTCGGGCGTCTTGGGCGGCGCATCGCCGGAACCCATACGGGTTTCCAGGTGCTTGTAAGACTCGGCCAGCTTACGACTGGACTGCTCAAGGTCGAGCGATCCGTCATCCTTGTTGACCCTGTACTTCTCGGGGATGTAGTCATTCGGTGCGCCACCGCCAAGTACGGAGTCTGCTGCCGGCTCAGCCGGCAGGGCTGCCCCGCCGCCGGCTGGAGTCGGCTCGGCATCTGCCATTGGGTAGTGACCGAGCATCTTGTGGATAAACCAGTTCATTGCTGTTCCTCTTCGGTAGGTTCTTGCACGCCATTGGCGCGGTTGATGCGGAGCAGGATGTGGTCCAGGACCTCGCGGTGCCCGGCCTGTAGGTAGGTGCGCAGGACAGCATCGATGCCGCCCACGGTTACAGCGTTCTTGCTGAAGCGCTGAATCAGGTGATCAAGCACAATCACTCCTTCGGCATGCTGCTCGAATACGCGCTTGAACATCTCGTCCATTTGTTCGGGGGTGTATTGGGTCATGCTGCCGCCCCCGCCTGCTGCTTGACCGCGGCTTCATTCGCCTGCTGCTCCAGCACCTGCTGTTGCTGTTGCTGCTGGGCTGCCTGCTGGGCCTGGGCCCGGTCATCCCGGATTTTGTCCCTGTCGGCTTTGCTGCGGATGATGGTGGACGGAACGCCGAGCGCCTCGCCCTTGAAGCGCTGGGCCTCGTCCATGTCGATGTTGTCGAGTATCGACGGGTCCTGAGTTGCCGCAACGACGCCCAGGGCGCCGGCAACGAACGTATCGATGGCGGTGACCTCTTCCAGCTTCTGCGAGCGCGCTAGGGGCGACAGATAGCGAACGGTGAAGTTGCGCCCGGCCAGAGACTCCGGCGCCTGGCCCAGGATCCCGGCGCGGTACGCAATGCCGAAACACCGCTCGATCAGCGGTTGCAGGTACTCGGTCTGGAGCCGGCCGTAGACCGGACCCAGCAACTGGCGGATCAGGTTGACCCGGACATGCACTTCGGTGGCGGTCATGGCCGGGCCGTCCTGGGCCTGGAGCTGGTCGGCCATCAGGATCTTGCGGATGGAGGCCTGCAGGCGCTGGATCTTCGTCTCGGCGTACTGGAAGTTCGAGCCGCTTTGCAGGGGCTTCATGCTGTCGACGCTGTTGGCAACGATGATCTTGCGCGGCCCGACCTTGACTGTGCGCGGGTTCAACACGCCATCGTCCTCGGCAATCCACATGCCGGCGATGGCCAGGTCACCGGCCGCGAGGTCCATGCGGCACAGATCATTCAGGGTGCGGGAGTCCGGCAAGGCGTCGAACACCGGGCCAACCGCGTACACACTGTCTGGAATCATCATCCAGCGCGGAACGACGACGGGCATTTCGTGATAACCGGACTCGCTTACCAGCAGCTTGGCTTCGACCTCGACCTTGCAACTGGCAACCGGCATGTTCTTGGCCAGGCGGGCGCCCACCATGTAGGTGCTGCGCGGATAAATGGCGTGGATGAATCTGACCATTTCCTGCGGCTTGTCCTTCGCCAGCTTGCGCGTGTTCTCGCTCAGGTTCTCTTCACCGAACTCGTTGACCGCCTGCTCGGCCGTCAGCTTGTACTCGCGATACACGGTATCGATCTTGCCACCGGCCTTGGATGCGGACGCGTACACGCTCGCAATGGGCCATAGGTCGAAGGTGAACCCGCCCCGCTCCGCATCCTGGTCGATGTACAGCGCGAACCACCCAGCGCACACAACGTCGATCAGCCCCTCAAAGGCAGCCGCGTCGAAGTTCGATGCGTGGATGTTCTGCCAGACAATGTCCGCCGAGTCGTCGAGCCACCGGCGCTCATCCTCGGTTTCCTGGCCCACGTCCATGCCGAACCACAGGGAGTTCGCAGGCGTGAGTCCCGACATGATCCCGGAGGACAGGATCCGCACCGCGTCCGTTGTGGTGCCGTCGATCATCCTGGCTTTGCGCATCTGCGCCTCGATGGCGGTGATCTGTTCGGTGCAGAAGCCGCTGCCACGGATCGGGTAGCTGTGGTCATAGCAGTCGCGCCAGACCTGCTCATGCGGCGAGCGCAGCGACTTCAGGGTGCTCAACGTTTTGCAGATCTGCGCGGCATTCATGATCCGAGGGTGCTCTTGCCTTGGGATAGGACGCTGCCCTGGGCGCCAGACGTGAGCAAGCTGCTCTCGGCCTTACGCTTCTTGCGGGTAGCGGTTTCTTCGTTGGCTTTGACGGCGGCAGCGTCGGCGGCTTTCTGCGCCTCGATTGCTGGATCAGGTGGCGCCACGACCTTCGGTGCCTTTGGCTTTGATCCCATGGGCCTTACTCCTTCGCTGCCGGTGGTTCAGGGCACAGCCAGCCGGTGTCGGTCAGGACGGCCTGCTTGATGGCTGAGGCGTTGACCGTGGTGGTGGTCGGCACCTGACTGGTCGCTGGCGGCTGATTGTCTGGCTTGGCGAACGGCTCGCCGCCGGCGTTCATGCGCTCGACCTCGGCAACGATCGAATCTTTGTCGCCAACGAAATCACCCACGCGATTGGCCTCGGTGTCGTTGGTCACGACGATCCAGCGGCCACCGCCGTTGTGCTTGGCGACGTACAGCGGCGGCGCTGGCGGCTGCTGGCTGTCGGCGGGAGGTGCTGTGGTGTTGCCCAGTGGCGTGATGGAGCCAAGCGGCTCGCCCGGAATCTGCGGGGTAAGGTCTGGAGCTGGCATTGGACTGGCCTCGGGTTGGTTGATGATCAACGAGGGCCAGAATCAATGGGGTGGGCTGTCGGTTTCCCGACTATTTCGGCGTGGAGCGGGCGCAGGCGCGAGCGATGAAGTCTTGCAGGCCGATCACCTGGGCGGTCACTTTCTTGTTGGCGGCAACGAGGTTGGCATAATCCTGTCGAGCATCAGCTGCAAGTTGGGGGGCGGCTGCATCAGCGCGGCCGGCGGGCTTGGGATTGGCTGGCACACATGCGGCGCGGACGTACACGCGCTTAACGCCAGCATCGAGGTCAGCAACAAGCTGCGGCTTGGATTGTTCGGCATTGCGGATTGCCTCCTGATACTGGGCATCGATGGAATCGCGCACACGGATGGCCTGCGCGTATGCGGCTGCTTGCTCCTCCAGCACGGCTACGCGTCGAGTTTGGACGTTGAGCGCGGCATGGGTATAGGTCAGGCGCCAGAATGCGAGCAGCAGCGCCACAGCTAGCAGCACGCTCAGGGTTGCCAGGAACTTGATCACAGGCCCACCTCACAGAGTTCACGCTCAGCAGCGCGACGGTTGACCAGGCCGGCCAGCTTCTGGCCCTTGGCGTACACCCACCGGCTCAGTTCAGCGCAGGCGCCGCGCACATCGCCGGCGTTCAGCTTGCGCAGCAGCGTGGATGCAGCAAACTGCGGCTCGCCGACGTTGTAGACGAACGATGCCAGGGCGGCACGTCGGGTTTCGGGCTGTGGCCTGGTGACGTTTCGGTCGACGCCGGCCATGGCGATTGACAGTTCCTTCGCCAGCAGCTCGTCGCATTGCGCGGGGGTCTTGGCCTGGCCCAGCTTCACGCCACGGGTGACGCCTTCGCAGATGGTGGGGATGCCGACAGGATCTAGATAGGCCACCAGGCTGCGGCCTTCGAACTTGGTGACCAGCACACTGGCCATGCCCACGGCGCCGGCCAGTGATGCGGCCAGGACGCGCTGCTGTAGCGGGCTCATTGCGCGTCGGGCCTGTTCGGGCGAACCCAGTCGCGGAACTGCGACCAGTATCGCGGGAGCAGCAATCCGATCTGCAGCAGCAGGTACAGCACGGTCAGGGCGGCGATCCAGTCGTTCGGCGACATGCCGAGCAACATCGCGCCTGACACGGCGACCGGTGGTGCGGCCTTCGCGGCCTCCAGAGCGATGTCCTGGGTTGCGTTCAAAGTGGTTTCTCCCTGCCAGAAAAAAGCCCGGCGCGGTGGCTGGGCTGCGATGACGGAAGCATCGGCGGGGTCAGGTGTCGGAATCCCGACTATTTCGGCGGCGTAAACACCTTCTGGCCGCGAGCAGCCAGCCAGCAATCGAACAGTTCCTGAGTGTGCTTGCTGGCGAAGTGCTGGTCTTGTCCGTGCAAATGCTCCATGTTCAGGCCGCAACTGGCGCCGAAATCCTGAAACGATTGACCTTGCCCATCGCTCAGCAACTTCTCGGCCTCGGCAGCCAGCTTTTCAGCCAGATCATGAAGGCCGTTGTTGATGGCTCGGCCGGCAGCGTCGGACAGATCAATTATGCGTTGTTCGTCTTCGCGAGTAAGTTTCATCGGTATTCCCTCAAGCCTTGGAGTGATAAGCCCACCAGTCGCTCGCCGCGACCATGGGCAGTTCGTTGCGGTCTTGCTCTGTCACCTGGCACCACAACAGCACCAGGCGTTCACCCTCGCTGTAACGGGGCTCTGCGCCCTGCTTCCAGCCAATCAGCGTCGTACGAGCAACGCCAATCTCATCTGCTGCGCCCTGGATCGAGTACCCCGAGCGCAGAACCTCCGTAATCACCCGAAACCAGTCGATGCGCTTCGGCCCTGGCCTGGCGGGTGGCGCGGGCGTGTGCAGAATCATCTGCGACATTGGCACGCGAACCGGCTCGGCGAAGAGCGGGATCTGCTCAAGCACGGGAGGCTTCATCACAGCCACCAAACGCGCCCGCGCGCGAGGCTGGGTGCGGTTGCGCGTCCCCGCACCCCTCCAGCCCTCTCGTAATCCTGTAAGTCATTTCAGCGATAAGAAACTGGAAGTCCATAACCGGAGTGTCGGACTCGTCGAACTGGAAGGGATGCACGGCCCGCCTGTAACCGAGCAACGCCTCCGGATCGTCGCCCTGCTCCAGGCTGACGTCGACGCCGATCATGACCCAGCCATCGGCCAGTTCGCGGCAGGACCACTTCAGGATTGGTTTCAGAGACACAGGGCACCTCCACAGCGCAGGAACAGGTTTGCCGCGATCAGCAGGATGGTGCCGACGGCGGCGGTAGCGATCAGCAGGTGGTGGCTCATGACGATTCCCCTTCCAGCGGAACCACCCTGACCGAGACGCCAGGGGTTTCGCCGAAGCGCTTGCGGGCGAACACATCCACGACCTGCACGTCATCGCGGAACACGACGCCGTTGATGCCGTCGCAGATGGCCTTGAGCACGTTGTCGGTGTCCGGTTTCTTGGTCGGCATGACCTCGCCGGCGAGCGCGGCGGCGGTTTTCTTCTTGGACCAGGACGCGGCGACGCTGACGACGATGCGCAGCTCGATCAGCACAGGGCCGGCGATCAGCTCACGCCCGGCCATGGCTTCATGGGCTGCCATCGAGATCAGAGTTTCGTAGTTCGCGGTTTTCTTCGGCGTGAACATACGGGCGTGGCCACCGATTGTGCTGACGCGCGGACGGCCTTTGCCGATAGCCTCACCTGGCACGACGAATGAGACTGGCTTGAGATCGTTCATGAGCGGTGCGCTCCGTACTGGGAGGGTTGTTTTTTGTACCGCTCGGCCATGCTGGTGACCTTCGCGACGGCGCTTTCCGGCTTCGGCGAGTAATCGGCCCCGTCGTCGAACAGGTCAGGCGGTGCTGAATCGGCCTTGGCGACCAGCTCAACGAACCGGCTGTAGCCGCCCTGGTAGGACACGCGGACCGTGCAAGGCTGGATACCGCGGGCGGCGCCGATGATGATCTCGGCGATCCCGCGGAACTGGGTGTTCGGCTCGTAGACCTCATCCCGGTACACGAACACGATCATGTCGGCGTCTTGCTCGATTGAGCCCGAGTCGCGCAGGTCCGACGGGGTTGGTCGCTTGTTCGGGCGCTGTTCGAGCTGGCGGTTGAGTTGGGACAGGGCGATGACCGGGACGTCGAGCTCCTTGGCCAGCAGCTTGAGCTGGCGGGTGATCTCGCTGATCCGCTGCACGGCGTTCGCCCGGGCGTCATCGACGTCCACCAGGCCCAGGTGGTCAACGACGACCAGGTCGAGCCCGAAATTCATTTTCTGCCGGCGGGCGGCTGAGCGAATGCGGTTGATGGTCACGCCGCTGCGGTCGTACAGCTCGATGGCGGCGCCGTGGATCAGGTTCGAGGTTTCGACCATCTGCGTGGAGTGGGTCTTGAGCGCGGTCCCATCCTTGAGCGCCTTGAGCGGGATATTGCCCAGGGATGCCAGGGACTTGTCCATCAGCTCGCCGTGGGACATTTCTTGGCTGAACACAAGCACGCGCTTGCTGTCAAGGATCGCGTTGTGATCGACGATGTTCATGGCCAGGGTGGTTTTACCCATCTTCGGGCGGCCGGCGATGATGATCAGTTGCCCGCCCTTCAGGCCCATGATTTTGGCGTCGAGCGAGGGTATGCCGGTGCTCAGCCCGTCCATGGCTCCGCCCAGGGCTTCGCGGCGCTCCAGCTCCTCGACGTGCCTGCGGATTGCCTCACCGGCGGTGATCGTTTCCGATCCTGCAGAGCTGCTGCCGATCGCGTTGATCTCAGCCTGGGACTGAGTGATTTTGTCCTCGGTACCGGAATCACCCTGGGCGATTTCGTGGATGGCCTGGGCCGCGGTCATCAGGGCGCGGACGGTGCTGCGTTCGAGCACGGTGTTGGCGTAGGCCCTGGCGTTGGCCGCTGATGGCGTGTTGCGGTGCAGATCGGCGCAGTACGCCAGGGAAGACGAGTCCCCGTGCAGATCGCCCACCTGCTCCGCAACGGTCAGGAAGTCAACCGGGGTGCCCCTGGCCTTCAGCGTCTGGATCGCTTCGAACACGGCGCGGTTGTCGGCGAAAAAGAAATCCGATGTCTTGAGATCGGCGGACAGGATGTCGATCAGTTCGGGTTTGATCAGCATTGCGCCCAGCACCGCGTGCTCGGCTTCGAGGCTGTAGGGGTCACGCATTGTAATTTCCCTCGATGACTTTCACGAAGTTGCTGGGGGCGATCAGCCAGTCGAACGTTGCGCGGAAGGGCTTTGAGCCCTGGCGCCCTTCAGCCTGGCCGAGCAGGAAGCGGGATTGTTTGACCTGGAAGAAGTAATCGGCCCAAAACTGGAGGTCCTGGTGCACGGCGTTTTCACGCCATCGGGCGGCGAGGTGTTTCTTGCGCAGGTCGTTGAGCAGGACAACGGCGGGCAGTTCGGGCAGGCCGGCGTGGTACAGGTCCAGGATCTTCTGGTACGGGCACGGAGGGATCGCGTTTGGCTTTTCGGAATTCTGGTCGTCGTCGCCCGGTTGACGCTCGGCGTCGACGAGAAGCTTTTGATCTTTATCTGTATCTGTATCTGTATCTGTATCTGTATCTGGTGGCGTTACTGTAACGTTACATGCCTGTTTCTTCTTTGCTCGATGGGCTGCAACCCGCGCCGCGCTTGAGTCTGAGACAAACTGGCGGCTGTCCCACTTCACCGGGCGACATTCTTCATCGATCAGGCCCTTGCTCAAGAACAGGGCTTTTGACCTCGACCACTCTTCATCGCTGATGCGCAACTGAAACGCTATTTCTGTTTCATGTAACGTTACATCGTCGTTACTGCAACGGAGGCAAAGCAGCATGATGAATCGGCGCTGGTCGGCCTCGCTCATCATCTGCACTTTGGGGTCGGTGGCGAACTCGCCGTACATCCGGAACCATTCCACGGTCAATCCTCCTGCAGTTGGTCAACGCCCTGGATGTGCTCCATCCAACGCTTGGCCTGATAAAGGATTGCCTCGATGTCGCGCACGTCGAAACACCGCATGTTGGTCGGCACGATCTTCAGCCCGAGCACGGCCAGGATCTGGCAGAACTGTTCGAACTTCTCCGGCTTCATCCGGCTGATCGTTGCCTCGTCGCAACCGACTGCAAGCGCCACCGGCGCATTGCCGACCGACGCAAGGTGCTGCATGAGAACTGAGTAGTTCTTGCGGGCCCTTACGGTCTGCTCTTGGCTTAATGGGGACGTGGGCATGGTCAGGCCGCCGAGCGAGAGGCTTCAGCCTCTTTGTGCATGGCTTCGATCAGCTTCCCGGTCTCGTAGCCGATGCTTGCGCCCTTGGTGGCGCGGTGAATGGTTGGCTGCGTGGTGCCGACATTGCGGGCGATTGCGCCTTGGGAGAAGCCCCATGCAGCAAGGTCCGCAAGCATTTCTTGGATGGTCATTTTTGCTCACCAATGCGTTTACGTATTGATCGATGATACGCAAGCGGATTGGAGGCTGCAATAGACTCGTTTTTTAATACGTTTTCTTATTGGATAGGCGCATGAAGATCGGCGAAAGGATTGCGGCGGAAATGGAGCGGTTAGGGTTGTCCGAGGGTGAACTGGGCCGACGCTCAGGGGTCAATCAACCGACCGTTCACCGGATCGTGACCGGAGACTCTAAGAGTCCGCGCCAGGACAATATCGAAAGGATTGCCAAGGCGCTTGGCGTTACGGCCGACTGGCTCTGGCGTGGAGGTGAACGCGAGAAAGGATCGAACGTTGTTGTGGCGAACTTCGCCGGAAAGGCGAAGGGCGATATCGATATCCCTCAATACGACGTGGTGGGATCTATGGGGCCAGGACAGGTAGTACCCAGCGACTATATCGAGACAATCCGGAATATCACCGTTCGACAGGAGTATTTGCGGGAACAGGGCGTCAACTACAGCAGGCCGGAGAACCTGGCGGTGGTGACTGGATTCGGCGAGAGCATGGAAAAGACGTTCACCAGTGGCGACCCGCTGATCATTGACAAGGGGGTCAATGAAGTCGTGGTCGATGGTGTATATCTGTTCTCACTGGACGGGGTGCTCTACATCAAGCGACTGCAGCGGCTTCCGAAAATGATCCGCATGATTTCCGATAACGATGCGTTCCCGCCATATGACATCAAGGGCGCCGAACTCGACCTGTTGCGGATTCACGCCCGCGTGCTGCTGGCCTGGAATGCGAGGAAGCTGTAATGCATAAAATCATGAACACTATTCCAAAGCGGATAGGGATTGTCGCTCTCGCAATTGGCACGCTGCTCTTGGCAATCGGCCTGCTCCAAATATCTGGAGATGCATGGAGTGCGTCTACTTTTTTCAATAAATGGGGCCGGGTCATCACGCTTGATGCAAGCCAAGTACGGCGATACCCCCTTGCCCTCTATGGCACCTACCTGGTTATCGCTGGTCTGCTGTTGTCGGTCTTGTATGACGCGATCACTGGTCGCGTGTATCGATGGGTAGTCAGCGGAAAATCCTGACCTGAAGTCATAAATCCTTCGCAAGAAGCCCGCCACTGAGCGGGCTTTTTTTCGCCTGGAGAAAAATTCAATGCATTTACGTATTGACACTACCAATACGCTTTCGTATTGTTTGAGCCGTCAAGCAATACGCAACCCGGCGCAAGCCACCGCTCTTTAACAACCAGCAGCAACACAGCGTCGGCCGGGAAAGGCTTTGACGCATCGGGCGTGGGCGATTCCCACACTGATGCGCCGTATGGATCTCGGTAGGTCGGCGTGCAAGACAACGGAATTTTTCACTGATGCACCTGGGCGACCGGGTGCATTGGGAAAACAACCGGAGAAAGACCATGCGCTATGACCTCTACCTGAACGGCCGCTGGGTCGGCTTCCAATTCGCTGCCAGCGAGTCCGAGGCAATCGACAAGTACGCCTTTGGCTGCACCGCCACGGATGGCTACACAGCCATCCGTGTTTTCTGACCGCATCACCTCTGTCCATTCCACCGAGTGGGCAGACGGATGTAATCCAACCGACAAGGACAACCCCATGAAAACTTTCACCCCTGAACAACTGGCCGAGATCCTCGGCAAGCACCGCGCGTGGCTGGATGATGAAGAGGGCGGCGAGCGCGCAGACCTGGGCGATGCCAACCTGGGCGGTGCCTACCTGGGCGGTGCCTACCTGGGCGGTGCCAACCTGCGCGATGCCAACCTGCGCGATGCCAACCTGCGCGGTGCCTACCTGGGCGGTGCCAACCTGCGCGGTGCCAACCTGCGCGATGCCAACCTGGGCGGTGCCAACCTGGGCGGTGCCTACCTGGGCGGTGCCAACCTGCGCGGTGCCTACCTGGGCGACCTATCCAGTATTTGGGGCGCATCCGGCAACTGCAAAGAGATCAAAGCCATTCAGTGCGATATCTGGCCAGTCACCTACACGGCTGATCGTATGCAGATCGGCTGCCAGTTCCACGCACTGGCCGAGTGGTGGGCATTTACCGATGAAGAGATCAGTCGCATGGATGACAAGGCCTTGGCCTGGTGGTCGATCTGGAAACCGATCTTGAAACAGATCATCGAGGTTTCTCCGGCAGTACCTGGCGCAACCATTAAGCCGGAAGAGCCAGCCGAGCCTAAGACCGAGTAATCACACCGCCACACTGGAGGCGACCATGGAACACGAAGTGATTGTGGAAGGGTTCTGCCTCCGCGTGGAGGTGACCCATTGCGAGAATGTGCCGCCGAGCCCCGGCACCTGGAACAGCGACTGGGATTTCTACGGCAGCCGTGAGATCGATTTTGTTGTGATCTCCGGTGTCAGCTATGACGACGACGGGATCAAGATGGATGTCTCGCCGTACGAGTGCTACCAGATTGCCGAGCAGTATTCGGCGCAGATCGAGGTCGCGCTCTGGATCGAGATCGACGCGGCAGCGCGCCGGCAACGGTGGGCGGCATGAGCCGGGCCCACACAATCGCCGTCGGCATGATCGATGCCCGGTTCGACTGCCTGCGCAACGGCGACAGCTCTGCGCAACTCTTCGCCGAAACCTCGATGGCGTTCGAAATGGCCCACGCGCTAGGCGCGATCGATGACATCGAGTTCGGCACGTACAAGGCCAGGTTCAATCGTTTCTACGAGATCCAGGCCGAGGCATTTGCGGCTGATATCAGGAGGACAGCGCCGTGACGATCATCTGTCGAACTGCCAAACAACTGACCAAGGCCCTGGAAAACCGGGGCTTTTTTCTGGTCGCCGACCTACCCCGCCCGCTGCGCATTGAGATTCGCCGCGGCATGTTGATTGCGAGGTTTTCATGATCAGCGTATTCCTCTGCTCCCCCACCAACAGCACGATGTTCACGCGCTGCTGCCAGGTGGCGATTTGTGACGATCAGGCCAACTGCCCCCGCTGCGGACAAGAGGTCTACCCCGGCGCCGATGCCACCCAGCACCAGCGCCACGTTTCGCGCTGGAACATGGCTTTCGGTCCTACGCGCCGCGCCCAGTCGCAACGGTCGCCATGACCGCCCGCCAGCGCACCCGGCGCCGCTCCATCCGCATTGCCTCGGCCGCCACCGGCCTGGTCTTCATCCTCGTAATCCTGCTGGGCCCCGCAATCGGCGGCCTGATCACTCAATAGGTAAACACCATGTCCAATGCAGACACCAGCGGTGCGGCGTTTCCGTGCGCGCTTGGCTGGGTTGAAACCGATATGAACAGCGGCGCGCAGACCTGCGTTGATGTGCGCGACGTGAGCCACGGCATGAGCCTGCGCGACTACTTCGCGGCAAAGGCTTTGCAGGGCCAGATGCAGCGCGAGAAGGATTTCGGCAAGACCGTTCGCGAGCAGGGTTTCGCCAAGTACGCCGCCCATATCGCTGAGACCTCGTATCAGATGGCCGACGCAATGCTCGCCGCCCGTTCCGCCTAACCCCTTCCTCCTTCCAACCCTCAATGCTGCGCACGTCGCGGCAAGGAATCTCTTGTGTCCGAATTAACCATCAAGCCAGTGTTCAGCCTGGCGCCACAGAACATCGAAGAGGCGTTGAAATTCGCCGACTTCTTGTCCGCGTCCGACATTGTCCCGAAAGACTTTCAGCGCAAGCCCGCCAACATCCTGGTGGCCGTGCAGTGGGGTATGGAGCTGGGCCTGCAGCCCATGCAGGCCATGCAAAGCATTGCGGTCATCAACGGGCGCCCATCGCTTTGGGGTGACGCGGTAATTGCGCTGGTCCGCAGCTCGCCGCTGTGTGAGTACGTGTACGAAACCGATGACGGCGAGACGGCGTCCTGCCGGGTCAAGCGTGTCGGCGAAGACGAACAGACCCGCACGTTCAGCATGACCGACGCCCAGCAGGCCGGACTCAAGGGCAAGCAAGGCCCCTGGGCCCAGTACCCGAAGCGCATGCGCCAGATGCGCGCCCGGTCCTTCGCCCTGCGCGACGTGTTCCCCGACGTGCTGCGCGGCATGCCGATGGCCGAGGAAGTCCAAGACATCCCGACCGAGCGCGAACTCAACCAGTCCCTGCCCCGCAAGACCGAAGAGCCGAAGCTGCTGCCGGCCTACCCGGACAGCAAGCTCGAGGAAAGCAGCGAGAAGTGGCGTGGCCTGATCGCTGGAGGCCGCACGGATCCAGACCACATCATTTCAACCATTACCAGCAAATACACCATCACCCCGGAGCAAGAAGAGCGCATCCGCGCCCTCGCCCCAATCGAAGGAGAAGCCACCAATGAAAGTGCATAACGTCCAGCAGGGCACGCCGGAATGGCTGGCCCTTCGCGCAAGCCACTTCACCGCCTCGGAGGCGCCCGCGATGATGGGCGCATCGAAGTTCCAGACCCGCAACGATCTGCTGGCGATGAAAAAGACCGGCATTGTTCCGGATGTCACGCAGCAGCAGCAGGCCGCGTTCGACCGCGGGCATGCCACTGAGGAAATGGCGCGCCCCCTGGCCGAGGAAGATATCGGCGAAGAGCTGTATCCAGTCGTCGGCACCAGCGGCAACCTGCTGGCTTCGATGGACGGCGCCACGATGCTGGGTGATGTCCTGTTCGAACACAAACTGTGGAACGAGAAGGTCGCAACGCAGATCCGCGCCGGCGAGCTGGAGCCCCACTACTACTGGCAGCTTGAGCAGCAACTACTGGTGAGCGGTGCCGAACGCGTGCTGTTCGTCTGCTCGGATGGCACCCGCGACAAGTACGTCAGCATGGAATACACCCCGGTCCCCGGGCGCCGTGAAGAACTGATCGCCGGTTGGGCTCAGTTTGAACAGGACCTGGGCGAATTCGTCCTGCAGGAAGCCAAGGTCGATGTGATCGGCGCCGCTCCTGATCAGTTGCCGGCGCTGCGCATCGACGTAACGGGCATGGTCACCGCCAGCAACCTGGACGCCTTCAAGTCGCACGCCCTCACCGTTATCAGCAACATCAACACCGAGCTGAAAACGGACAAAGACTTCGCCGACGCTGACGAGACGGTCAAGTGGTGCAGCGACGTCGAGAACAAGCTCAAGGCCGCGAAAGAACACGCCCTGAGCCAAACCGAGAGCATCGACGTGCTGTTCAAGGCGATTGATGACATCACAGCCGAGACGCGGCGCAAGCGCCTGGAGCTGGAAAAGCTGGTGAAGACCCGCAAGGACTTCATCCGTAGCGACATCGTGATGGATGCCGCCAAGTCCCTGCAGGCCCACATTGACCAGATCAACGGCACGCTGGGCGGGCAAATTCGTATGCCGCAGGTTCCGGCCGACTTCGCCGGCGCCATCAAGGGCAAGAAGACGGTGTCCAGCCTCAAGGAGGCAGCCGACGCCGAGTTGGCCCGGGCGAAGATCGAAGCCAGTCGGATCGCCGACGGTATCCGCGTGAACCTGGCCAGCCTGAACGAACTGGCGGCGAACCATAAGTTCCTGTTCGCCGATGCCCAGGATCTGGTGATGAAACCCAATGATGGCCTGATTGCCATGATCAAGATTCGGATCAGCGATCACGAACAGCAGCAGGCCGAACTGGCACGCCAGGAAGAGGAAAAGGCGCAGCAACTGGCAGCCCAGCAGCAACAGCAGGTTACTGATCCGGTTGTTGAGCAGCCAGTGAAGGCCACGGAACAGCCGGCGCCGGTGACCGCCACGCCGATCAAGACGGCCGCAGCAGTTCAGCAGCCCGCCGACGATGGCCAGCGCATGAAGCTTGGCGATATCTGCGGCCGCCTGGGCTTCACCCTTACCGCCGACTTCCTGGGTTCGTTGGGCTTCGAAGCTGTTGCGCGTGAGCGCTCGGCGATGCTGTACCGCGCCAGCGACTTCCCGCTTATCTGCGATGCCCTGATCAGCCACATCCAGGCCGTGCAGCACGGGCAGGCCGCCGCCTGATGGAGCAATCGCAATGCCATCACAGAGCGTCATCGAGCTTTACGACAGCCTCGAAGAGTTCCAGGCCCTGCTAGCCGCCGCTGACCTTCATGCCAGCGGCTCCTGGGAAATCGAGTTTGTCGAAAACATGCAGCACTCATTCAAGCGCTACGGCGCTCACACAAACCTGAGCCCTGCCCAGCAGCAGAAGCTCGAACGCATCGCGAAAGCGTAGGAATCCCAATGAAAATTGAACACTTGGACGCAATCGAAAACGCAAAACTGCACGGCGTCATGCCGTCAGTGCTGGCTCATGAGCTGTTGGTGCGGGACCTGGTCGAAGCTGCAATGTTCGAACTGAAGAACATTGCAGCGCCTTTCTCAAAGCTGAACGAGGGCCAGCAGCAAGAGGTGATCGACCGCATCACTGAGAAAGCCGAAAACGCCGTCATGACCGCCGTCTGCATCATCAGCTCGCGCAGTGTTGACACGATCCCGTTGATCGTAGCCGACGCGAAGTTCAAGGCGAAGAGCATCACGGTGACCGGCGTGATCGATGCCCAGGACCCGAACCGACATGGCTTGATCGACGTGGCCGGCAAGCTGTGTTTGTTGGTGCTGGCCCCGAACGATTACAACGAGGCGCTGGACAGCATCCGCCCGGAGCGCGACCAGCGCGACCTGCCGCTGCATAGCAGCGATATCAACCGCGGCCTGTTCGATGGCAAGCCCACCGGGCCAGACGAACCGGACGGTCAGCCCGTGCAGCTGGGCACCCAGGAAGAACTGGATGCACTGGTCAACGCCGGCAAGCCGAATAAGCAGGTCGCCGAGGGCAAGGAGTTCGGTGACTTCACCTACGAAGATGCCAAGCAACTGATCGTGCTGAAGGCAAAGGCCAGAGCGTTCAAGGGCCACTGGGTGCAAAGCCGCCTGGCCATCGATAGCGACAGGGCGGCCACCCTGCTGCTGCGCCTGCTCGATGACAAGGTGCTTGAAATTGAAACCGAGGGTGAATCGGCGTTTGACCACAGCTTCAAGGTCATCGCCAAGCTGGAAGACGTGATTTAAACCCATCCACGCAACACCACCAGGCGCCTCCGGGCGCCTTCTTTTTTGTCCAAAGGAAAGCCCCTATGAATCTTCTCACCCCCTACGACACCGAAACTACCGGCCTGCCGCTGTTCAAAGAGCCGAGCGAAGACCCGCGCCAGCCCCACCTGGTGGACATCTGCATCCTGGCCTACAGCCCGGACGGAACCCTGGTCTACTCCTTCGAAGCAATGGTCCGCCCTGATGGCTGGGTGATACCGAATGAGGTCGCCGTGATCCACGGCATCACCACCGAAATGGCAATGGATATGGGCATCCCGGAGGCCGAAGCGCTGGACGGCTTCATGGCCATCCACGACCGAGCTGGCCTGCGCATCGCCCACAACATCGCGTTCGACGACCGGATCATGCGCATTGCGCTGTCGCGGTACCGGGGCAAGGAGGCGGCCGAAGCCTTCAAGAGCACCCCGGGCTACTGCACCTGTCAGTCGAGCAAGAACATTGTTCAGTGCCCGCCAACCCCCAAGATGATCGCCGCCGGCTTCGGCAAGCAGTTCAAGGTCCCGACCGTGGCCGAGGCTCTGCTGCACTTCACCGGCGAAGAGTTGGTCGGTGGCCACCGCGCCCGGCCAGACACCGAAGCATGCGCCCGTATCTACTTCGCCATGAACCCGCCTGCTCAGGTGGCTTGACCCAGTAATACCGAGCGCTGGCGTTGGCCGGCGCCTCTCTTTCAAGGACGCCGCCCATGACAGCCCTCCTTCTGCTCTACCTGTGCGCGGACGCAACGCGCACGGACTGCAAGGCCCTGCCCGTCGAGCGCTTCGACGGCGCAGACGCATACGAACGCTGCATCGGCGCCCTGCCGGCAATGACTGCATCGCTCAGCGCGAAAAACCGCGAGCGGCACCAGTTCGTTTGCGAGGTACGGGGCGGCGACCAGGCCCGGCCGGCGCTCATCCATCAATCGTTCCGGATGTGAGGCAACCCCCATGAACCCCATCGCACAACAGGCGCTCGCCAGCGCCCTGGGCAAGGCTTTGCCCGTTCCTCAACCGAAACCCCGCGTCCCGCAGACCTTCGCCGAGGTCCTTGTCCGCCTGGACATCAGCGAGATCGACACCAGCGGCCCGATCAATCGCGTCATGTACCTGGAAGGCCGTGGCTTCGCGCTCGAGATGATCCGCTGCGCAGGCGACACGCTCACTGAGTCGAGCCATATCCAGAAGCTGATACAAGCCCTTATTCGGGCGGCGATCAGCAGGCCCGCCAGCTACGCCAAGGGCATCAAGGACGTGATCGAGCTGTTGGAGGCGCGGCCATGATCCCGATCTTCGCCGTGCTGTTCATGCTCCAGCACATCTACCGAGGGCCGCGCCGGTGACCGCCCTCCGCCGAAAAGTCGAAATACGCGGGCGCCCCATGAAGGCGCTCGACCTCAACGTCATGTGCGACCAGTGCAACAAGTCACGGGCCCATGGCAACCACGACAAATGCAGCAAGAGGCGCCAGGCGGCAATGGCCGAGCTGCGCGCGAAGGAGAAATCATGAACGAAGTTAAGCGTTACCACCTTTTCACTGGCGAGCCTGCTGAAGGCTGCGGCGGTCTTGGCCGAATCAACGTTGTACTGTGCGCCGATCACGACCGCGTAACCGCCGAGCGTGACGCCCTGCAAAAGCGCCTGACCGCAGCGGATGAGCGGGTAGATTCGGCCATCGCGCTTTTGGAGTGCATTCTTGATACCGGTGAACTGACAAGAGAAAAGCACCTGGAGCTTGAGGCTGATATCTGCCAGCTGGTTACCGACTTTTGGGGCGACCGAAAAACGGCGCGCATTCCTTCACCGCCTCGCTGCCCCGATTGTGGTTACACCGAGCAGGATTGCCGCGAGCATATGGATCACCATCTTTGCGGATCTCCTGAACCGGCTGCGGCGCGAAAACCATGAAAGCCCAACTCCCCGCCTACTGCTGGTGCCTGCTGGCACTGGCACAACTGATTTTCTGAGGTGATTTATGCTGCATGAACTCAAGATCCGTAAGTGCTTTTTCGAACCTGTGCTGGAGCGCATCAAGACGTTTGAGATTCGCCGGAACAATGATCGCGGCTTCCAGGCTGGTGACGAGGTGTTGTTTCACGAAGTCAGTGAAATCAGCCACAACGTGACTACCGGGCGCCAGGCCAAAGGCCGGATCACCTACGTCCTCAACTACGAGCAGAAAGAAGACTACGTGGTCTTCGCGTTCGAACTCTACGGAATGAAGCCATGACCACCGACCAAACGATTGATGGCGTGCCGCGTGCGGACCTGCAAGCGGCACACGACGAGTTGACCGACTGGAAAAGCCCGGTAGCTCAAAGGCTGCGCGCCCTGCTGGATGCGCCTGACGATTCAGCAGGTTGGGTGTGCGGTGAATGCGGCAGTAGTTGGCAGACTCGACTAGATGCTCCTACGGCCGCCCAACCCCAGGATGATATAGAAACCCTGCGTGCAGCCTTACGCACAGAAGTGGGGGCCGGGGATAGCTGGAAACGCGAAGCGCTGGAGCTGCGCGAGAAGCTGGAGAACAAGCCCCAGGGCGAGGGCGAGCCAGTGGCTATCGTAGACGAGAGCGATGATGGGTTGTTCATCGAATTCATCTATGGTGAAAACGGCAACCCCTTGCAGCGCGGAGACATGCTCTACGCCGAGCAGCCCGCGTCGGTAGCGGTGGCTGATCTGACCGCCAGGCTCGCGGCTCAGACCGCCCTGCTCAAGGAACTGTATAACCCGCTGCTTGAGGCGGCCATGGAGTACGACGACAAGTTCGAGGCCCTGGCCGAGGAAGTCGCCGAACTGATCAAGATCGAGGACATCGCCGCCACCGAAAAGGTCGATCGCGAGAGTCAACCAGCAATACACATCCCCCGCGGCCCCGGCGAATACGACGGGCTCGACAACGGCGTCGACTGACGCACCTTCACCGGCCGCCACGGCCTGGAGCACCAAATGCGCCTGATCTCAATCGCACAGGCGGCCGCAATGCTGAGCATCGGTCGCACGACTGCCTACGCCCTGGCGAAAGCCGGAAAAATCCCCTGCGTGCGCGGCTTCGGCCCGCTGCGCATCCACTATGACAAGCTCGTCCAGATGATCGAGGCGGGTATCCCTGATACCCTCGCCGACGCGGGCGGCGTACAAGACAAGGAAAATGTATGCCCTACAAGAGAGGAAAAATTTGGTGGATCAGCTACACCGCAGCAGATGGCACGTACGTTAGACGCTCTGCTGGCACCGAAGACCATTCAGCAGCCAAGGCCATAGAGCAGGAGCACCGGGCCCAAGCATGGAGGGAAAAGGAACTGGGCGTTGATCCGCCCAGGACCTTCGAAGAAGTGATGGTTGAATACCTGAGCCAGGCTGCCAGCGCACAGAAGAGCTTCGAAACAACCCAGTACAGAGTCAAAGCGCTGCGTGATCACTTCGCCGGCCTGGTCATGAACGACCTATCCGGCAGAGAGATCCGGGAGTATTCATCGGCCAGGGCGAAGGCCGGCAAGTCGCCGGCGACCATCAACAGGGAACTGGCGGCGCTGTCGGCGGCCATCAACTGGTGCGTGGTTGAACTGGAGTGGAAGCTGCCGAACCCGGTGAAGGGTCGCAAGATGAAGGAGCCCGAAGGCCGCGTACGCTGGATCACCCGCGCCGAGGTCGATGCCCTGTGCCGGATCGCTCGAAAGCAGCGATTCGGTTTCATGCTCGAGGACTTCATTCGGTTGGCGGTGAACACGGGTTGTCGCAAGGAAGAGATGTTGGGGCTTGAATGGCGCCGCGTGGACTTTGCCAACCGGTTGATCTACCTGGACGGCGAGCACACGAAGGCGTCGAAACGCAGAAGCATCCCACTCAATGAGGGATCGCTGTCGGCGCTGAAGGGAAGAATGGCGATGCGGGCCGAGCACTGCCCGACAACGCCATGGGTATTTTCGAGGAAGAACGGCGCAAGGGTTGTCGATTTGTCAGAAGGGTTCGACGGTGCTTGCGAAAAGGCGGGAATAACGGACTTCACGATACACGACCTGCGTCATACGTGCGCAGCGTGGCTTGTTTCTTCCGGGGTGCCGCTGATTGAAATCAGGGATCTGCTCGGACATTCGACAATACAAATGACCGAGAAGTACGCCCACCTTGCACCGACCAGGGTGCGTAATGCGGTGAGCGTGCTTGATCAGCCGTTGTCACAATCTAGCTACACTGAGAATCCAGCCGGGCTACAGGAGGTAGGCCTAAAGTTGGTAAGTGCTTGATTTATAAAGTGGTGCGGACGAAGAGACTCGAACTCTTACGCCTCGCGGCGCTGGAACCTAAATCCAGTGTGTCTACCAATTCCACCACGTCCGCGGGTCAAACTTTTAAAGCAAAGACGCCAGATGATTAATCTGGCGTCTTTATTCGAATATGGGGTGGACGATGGGGATCGAACCCACGACAACAGGAGTCACAATCCTGTGCTCTACCAACTGAGCTACGCCCACCATATTGCGTTACTTGTGCCAAAGCTGCCTAATGGCGCACCCGGCAGGACTCGAACCTGCGACCATCCGCTTAGAAGGCGGATGCTCTATCCAGCTGAGCTACGGGCGCCTTATTAATCTGTATTCTATTACGACTACAAACTAAGAGCTTCAATCTTGCTGAGCTAGACATCAACTCTGCTCGACCTTCTCAACCAGTGCTAGGCTGTGCCCGACAAGTGCGACGAATGTTATAGGTGAGCCTGAAGGTCGTCAACTCTTTTTTGAAAAAAATTCAGAAATATAAAGGAGTTAGGGGAATAACCAGACCAAGCGCCTTTGCCCTTGGGCCATGGCGTGCGAGAATGCGCACTCTTTTTCAACCCCTTTCGATGGTTAATCACGCGTCATGACTGCACAACTAATCGACGGCAAAGCGATCGCCGCCCGCCTGCGCCAGCAGATCGCCAAACGTGTCGCCGAGCGTCGCCAGCAGGGCCTGCGTACGCCAGGCCTTGCTGTGATTCTGGTCGGCAGCGATCCTGCGTCCCAGGTTTATGTCTCGCACAAGCGCAAGGACTGTGAAGAAGTCGGCTTCATTTCCCAAGCCTATGACTTGCCTAGCGAAACCACACAACAGGCACTGGCCGAGCTGATCGATCGCCTGAATGACGATCCGGGCATTGACGGCGTGCTGCTGCAGTTGCCCCTGCCGGCCCACCTGGACGCTTCAAAGCTGCTGGAACGCATTCGCCCGGACAAGGACGTGGATGGTTTCCATCCTTATAACGTCGGTCGCCTGGCCCAACGTATCCCGCTGCTGCGCCCCTGCACCCCGAAAGGCATCATGGCCCTGCTGGAAAGCACCGGTGCCGACCTTTACGGGATGGATGCAGTGATCGTCGGCGCGTCGAATATCGTCGGCCGGCCGATGGCCATGGAACTGCTGCTGGCCGGTTGCACCGTGACCGTGACCCACCGCTTCACCAAGGACCTCGCCGGCCATGTCGGCCGTGCCGACCTGGTGGTGGTCGCCGCCGGCAAGCCGGGACTGGTCAAGGGCGAGTGGATCAAGGAAGGCGCCATCGTCATCGACGTGGGCATCAACCGCCAGGAAGACGGCAAGCTGGTCGGCGACGTGGTGTATGACACCGCCCTGCCCCGTGCCGGCTGGATCACTCCGGTGCCGGGCGGCGTCGGCCCGATGACCCGCGCCTGCCTGCTGGAAAACACCCTGTATGCGTCCGAGTCGCTGCATGCCTGACGGTCAACCGTCATCAACGACAAAGGCACCCTCGGGTGCCTTTGTCGTTTTACAGCCCTGCCTGATTACTTGCGGGCAGCCGCCCAGCTTTTCAGCAGTTCGTTGTAGTTGATGGTCTCGCCCTTCGGCTTCTCGTTGGCCAGCTTGCGCTGTGGTGCGGCGCCACCGGCGGCCTCACCCTTCTTGTACCACTCCTCGGCCGTGGTTTCCGGGTTCATCTTCGGCGCACAACCGCTCTTTTCCTGCGCCTTGGAGCGCTCAAGCCGGGTCAGGATCGCGTCCTGATCCTTGGCCAGGCCATCCAGCGCCTGCTGCGCGGTCTTCTCGCCCGTCACGGCTTCGGCCACATGGCTCCACCACAACTGTGCCAGCTTCGGATAATCCGGGACGTTGGTACCGGTCGGTGTCCACTGCACCCGCGCCGGGCTGCGGTAGAACTCCACGAGGCCGCCCAGCTTCGGCGCCAGGTCGGTCATGGCCTGGGAATTGATGTCCGACTCACGAATCGGTGTCAGGCCAACGATGGTTTTCTTCAGGGACACGGTTTTCGAGGTCACGAATTGCGCGTAGAGCCAGGCCGCCAGTCGCTGCTTCTCGGGTGTCGAATAAAGGAAGGTCCAGGAGCCGACGTCCTGATACCCCAGCTTCATGCCTTCCTTCCAGTAAGGCCCCTTGGGCGACGGTGCCATCCGCCACTTTGGCGTGCCGTCGGCATTCATCACCGGCAATCCCGGCTTGGTCATGTCGGCGGTGAATGCGGTGTACCAGAAGATCTGCTGGGCAATATTGCCCTGCGAAGGTACGGGCCCGGACTCGGAGAAGGTCATGCCCGCCGCCTCGGGAGGTGCATAGGCCTTGAGCCAGTCGATGTATTTCTGAGTGGCGAAGACCGCTGCCGGACCGTTGGTATCGCCGCCGCGGGTAATGCTTGAGCCCACCGGATGGCAGTTCTCCACCCGGATCCCCCACTCATCCACCGGCAAACCGTTGGGCAGGCCCTTGTCGCCGCCGCCGGCCATGGAGAACCAGGCATCGGTGAAACGCCAGCCGAGAGACGGATCCTTCTTGCCATAGTCCATGTGGCCATAGACGCGCTTGCCGTCGATCTCCTTGACGTCTTCGCTGAAGAACTTGGCAATGTCCTCATAGGCCGACCAGTTGACCGGCACCCCGAGCTCATAACCGTACTTCGCCTTGAACTTGGCCTTCAGGTCCGCGCGCTCGAACCAGTCGGCACGGAACCAGTAGAGGTTGGCGAACTGCTGGTCGGGTAGCTGATAGACCTTGCCGTCCGGCGCGGTGGTAAAGGACAGGCCGATGAAGTCCTTGATATCCAGGGTCGGCGAAGTGACCTTCTTACCCGCATCGCTGGCCATCAGTTCGTCCAGGGACTGCGCCTTGCCATAACGGAAATGCGTACCGATCAGGTCGGAGTCGTTGACCCAGCCATCGTAGATGTTCTTGTCCGACTGCATCTGGGTCTGGATCTTTTCGATCACATCGCCTTCCTGCAGCAGGTCATGGGTCACCTTGATCCCGGTGATTTCGGTAAAGGCCTTGGCCAGGGTCTTGGATTCGTATTCGTGGGTGGTCAGGGTTTCCGAAACCACCTTGATATCCATCCCGCGAAAGGGCTCGGCAGCCTTGATAAACCACTCCAGTTCCGCGAGCTGCTGCTCGGGGGTCAGGGTCGAGGGCTTGAACTCCGCGCCAATCCATTTTTTCGCCGCATCTTCGTAGGCATCCGCCCAGGCTGTCGCGCTCAAGCCACTGAGCGCCAGCATCGAAGCCAACGTCACGCTATGTCGAAGCTTATTGTTTTTATAGAACATAGACACCTCCAGATGATTCCTACGTAGCTCGCTTCCCAAGAGATCCGGGATCAGTCGCCGTGCTTGCCGGCTAACCCCAGCGCATCACCACCAACAGCCATACCAGGGCCAGCAACGACCCGATCCACAGACTCCAGTCGGTGACACCGATTACCAGCAGATGCAGGTAGGCGCTGCCCAGGAGCCCGATAAACAAACGATCGCCACGACTGGTGGTGATCGGCAGAAAACCCCGCCGTTCAATACAAGGTGAACGCAGCTCCCAGACCGTCATGCCGATCAGCAGCAACGCGATAGCCCCGAAAAAGGCGGCGGTCAGTGGGGTCCAGGCCATCCAATCCATCATGCGACTCCTCAGACCCGGCCGAGGGCAAAGCCCTTGACCACGTGATTACGAACAAACCAGATCACCAGCACTCCGGGCAGGATAGTCAACACCCCTGCCGCCGCCAGCACCCCCCAATCGATCCCCGAGGCAGACACCGTGCGGGTCATCACCGCGGCGATCGGCTTGGCGTTGACCGACGTCAGGGTGCGCGCCAGCAACAACTCGACCCAGGAAAACATGAAGCAGAAGAACGCCGTCACGCCGATCCCCGAGCCAATCAACGGGACGAAGATCTTCACGAAGAACTTGGGAAAGCTGTAACCGTCGATATAGGCGGTTTCGTCGATTTCCTTCGGCACGCTGGACATGAACCCCTCCAGGATCCACACCGCCAACGGCACATTGAACAGGCAATGCGCCAGGGCCACGGCAATCGGCGTATCGAACAGGCCGATGGACGAATACAGCTGGAAGAACGGCAGCAGGAATACCGCCGGCGGCGCCATGCGGTTGGTCAGCAGCCAGAAGAACAGGTGCTTGTCGCCGAGAAACCGATAACGCGAGAAGGCATAGGCCGCCGGCAGCGCCACGGTCAGGGAAATCACCGTGTTCAGGCTGACGTAGTACAACGAGTTGATATAACCGCTGTACCAGCTCGGATCGGTGAAGATCACCCGATAGTTCGCCAGGGTGAAATCCTGCGGGAACAGGGTCAGCCCGCCGAGGATCTCGGTATTGCTCTTGAACGACATGTTCAGCAGCCAGTAGATCGGCACCAGCAGGAACAGGATGTAGATCAGCAGGGGAACCAGCTTGCGTGCATTCATGACAGACCTCAGCGCTTGGCATCGGCGTGGGTCATGGCGGTATAGAACAGCCAGGACACCAGCAGGATGATCAGGAAGTACACCAGCGAAAACGCCGCCGCCGGGCCCAGGTCGAATTGCCCGATAGCCATCTGGGTCAGGGTCTGGCTGAGGAAGGTAGTGGCGTTACCCGGCCCGCCGCCCGTCAGCACGAAGGGCTCGGTGTAGATCATGAAACTGTCCATGAAACGCAGCATCACCGCGATCAACAACACGCTCTTCATCTTCGGCAGCTGGATATGCCGGAATACCGCCCAGGCCGAGGCCCGGTCGATCCGCGCCGCCTGGTAGTAGACATCCGGAATCGCCCGCAGCCCCGAATAGCACAGCAGCGCCACCAGCGAGGTCCAGTGCCAGACATCCATCACCAGCACCGTGACCCAGGCGTCCATGGTATTGGCCGCATAGTTGTAGCTCAGGCCCAGGGCATTGAGGGTCCAGCCCAGCAGGCCGATATCCGCCCGACCGAAGATCTGCCAGATGGTCCCGACCACGTTCCACGGGATCAGCAGCGGAATCGCCAGCACGATCAGTACCAGCGAAGACCAGCGACCCTTGGTCGGCATGGTCAGGGCGATGGCGATGCCCAGGGGGATCTCGATCGCCAGGACACAAGCCGAATAGATGAACTGGCGCAGCAGCGAGTCGTGCAGGCGCGGATCCTGCAATACCTGCCGATACCAGTCGGCGCCGACGAAGTAGCGGCTGGACTGATCGAAGATGTCCTGCACCGAATAGTTGACCACGGTCATCATCGGCACCACGGCGCTGAATGCCACCAGCAGGAAGACCGGCAGCACCAGCCACCAGGCCTTGTTGTTCTGCACCTTGTTCATGGGTTGACCTCCAGCAGGCGATCATCGGCATAGACCATCAGCCATTGCGCCGGGAAACTGATCCAGGCCTTGCCTTGCGGCACCGGCTTGTCTTCCTGCAAGCGCACCTTGAGCAACTGACCATCCAGCTCCAGGGTCATGATCTTGTAGGTCCCGAGATCCTCGACATGCCGGACTTCGGCACACAGCGCTTCCTCGTAGGCTTCATCCCAGACATGCACGAATTCCGGACGAATACCGACCTGCAGGCGGCTCCAGCCACCAGCGGCGATCCGCTGCTGCAGGGCGTCGGACAGTTCCAGATGGGTATCGGCAAAGCCGACGCCACCAGGCCGGGGCTGCACGTCGATCAGGTTCATCCCCGGACTGCCGATGAAATAGCCGACAAAGGTATGGCCCGGCCGCTCGAACAACTCCCGCGGCGTACCGAACTGGACGATCTGCCCGCCATACATCACGGCGATCTTGTCGGCGAAGGTCGAGGCCTCCAACTGATCGTGGGTCACGTAGACCATGGTGATATTGAACTGCTCATGGATCTGCTTGAGCTTGCGCCGCAGCTTCCACTTCAGGTGTGGGTCGATCACCGTCAGCGGCTCGTCGAAGAGGATCGCCGAGACGTCGTCGCGTACCAGCCCGCGCCCCATCGAAACCTTCTGCTTTTCATCGGCGCTGAGGTTACTGGCCTTGCGCTGCAACAGCGGCTGCAGGTCGAGCACGTCGGCGATTTCCTGGACCTTGCTCAACACCCGCGACTCGGCCATGCCCTGGTTGCGCAGGGGAAAGGCCAGGTTGTCGAACACCGTCATGGTGTCGTAGACCACCGGGAACTGGAACACCTGGGCAATATTGCGTTTTTCCGGGCTCAGGTCGTTGACCACCGTGGTGTCGAACAACACCTGCCCCTGCGACGGACTGAGCAGCCCGGAAATGATATTGAGCAAGGTCGACTTGCCACACCCCGATGGCCCGAGCAGCGCATAGGCGCCACCCTGCTCCCAGATATGGTTCATCTCGTGAATCGCGTAATCCTCGGGGCCCGCCGGGCTCTTGCTGTAGCTGTGGGCGAGGTTCTGCAAGTGAATCCGGGCCATCAGGCAACCCTCGCAACACGTCGACCGGGGGCCTGGACCAGGCGGCCCTGCCCGTCGAACACGAATAGTTTGTGGGTCGGGATATAGATACGAATCGAGGCGTCGACGTCGTAGGCATGCACCCCGGGCAGATGCAGCACCAGTTGGAAATGCTCGTTGCGCACATGGAGAAAAGTCTCCGATCCGCTGATTTCCGCCAGTTCCACGGTCACCGCCAGCTCCAGATCGTCGTCGTTGCTCGGGACCAGGCAGATATGACTTGGCCGCACACCGAAACGAAACTCGCCTTCGCCGATGGGGCGCAGGTCGACATTCAGCGGAAAGTGCACGAAATTGGCGAAACTGACCTCATTGCCGAGAATCCGCCCCGGCATCAGGTTGATCGGCGGCTCGGAAAACAGCTCGGCCGCCAGCACCGTCTGCGGCTGGTGATAGACCGCCGGCGTGCTGCCGCTCTGGATGATCCGCCCTTCGTGGACAATGGTGGTGGTGCCGCCCAGGGCCAGGGCTTCGTTGGGCTCGGTGGTGGCATATACGGCAATGGTATGGCGCGCCTTGAACAACTCGCGCATTTCCTGGCGCAGCTCTTCACGCAACTTGTAGTCGAGGTTGACCAGCGGTTCGTCGAACAGGATCAACTCGGCGTCCTTGACCAGCGCCCGGGCCATCGCCGTGCGCTGCTGCTGGCCGCCGGAAAGTTCAAGGGGGTGGCGTTGCAGGAACTTCTCGATCCGCAGCATCCGCGCCGTCTCCAGCACCTTGGCCTGGATCTGCTCCGCCGGCATCCGCGCCTGGCGCAAGGGCGAGGCAATATTCTCGAACACCGTCATGGTCGGGTAGTTGATGAACTGCTGGTAGACCATCGACACATTGCGCAAGCGCACCGGACGCCCGGTGACATCCACGCCATTCATCAGCACCCGTCCGCCGTCGGGCTTGTCCAGGCCCGCCATCAGGCGCATAAGACTGGTCTTGCCGGACAGCGTACGCCCCAGCAGGACATTGAAGGATCCGGGTTCGAAACTCAGGCTCGCCTCATTGATCCAGGTCTGCCCCTCGACCACACGGCTGACGCGCTCCAACGTTAAAGACATGGCTCGACCTTTTTTATTATTGAAATCAAATGCCACACATCGCCCGACGGACAGAGCGACATCCGTGCCAGAAACGAAAAACAGCGCGCAAGCCCTCGGGCCAGAGCGCTGGGAGGTGAAGACAGGATGGCGTGGCAGATTCGCCACTGAACAGAAATGAACAACCAGGAGTGAACAGATGAACACTTCGATGGTTGACAATGAACAAATGTGAACAACACTGGATAAATGCTTTTTGGCTCGATCGCGGCCGCCCACAACAAAAACAATAAAGCACCCCGGAGATCGACAGCCATGGCCGTTGCCCCTCTCAGTCACGACACCATCATCCAGGACTCCTGGAGCCGCTGCCGCCGCTTCGGCCTGAGCCATCAGTCCGCGCCAGCGTTCGACCAGCTACCGGCCAACGAAGTCGCACAACTTCTGGACAGCCAGCAGGCACTGGTGCAGACCACGCACCAGGAAGTGCTGCCGTACTACGAGAACATCCTCAGCAACTCCAACTGCCTGATCATGCTCGCCGACAATCAGGGCCAGGTCCTTACCTCCTGGGGCACCCAGCGCTTTATCGAGCCCCAGTTGCTGCGCGGCTTCAGCCCCGGCGCCAGCTGGAAGGAGCACTACACCGGCACCAATGCCATCGGTACCGCCCTGGCCTGCGAGCAGGCGGTGCATATCGAGCACGACGAGCATTTCCTCAAGGCCAACCGCTTCATGACCGGCTCGGCGGCACCGATCTTCGATGCCAGCCGGCAGGTCATCGCCGTGCTGGATGTGTCCAGCGACAGCTACCTGCCGCCCTCCCACACCCTAGGCATGGTCAAGATGATGAGCCAGACGGTGGAGAACCGTCTGATCCTCAACCTGTTCAAGGGCGAACATTTCCAACTGGTGTTCAACACCGGGCTGAACAACCTCGACAGCCAGTGGGCCGGGCTGCTGATCTTCGATGAAAACGGCCAGGTACTGTCGGCCAATCGCCGCGCGGATAACCTGCTGGGCATCAGCCTGTCACGGGTCGGCATCGACAGTCTGTTCAATGTCTCGTTGCTGGAACTGCTCAACCAGCCGGAAGGCCTGCCGTTTTCCCTGCAGGCGGCGGGTCGCAACCGTTTCCATTGCCTGCTCAAGCGGCCGAAGTACACGCCGATCAAGCCGCGGGTATTTACCGAAGCCAAAACCCGAACCGAGACTCCGACCGACCGATCAGGCCTCAAGGCCCTGCATTGGGGCGACGATCGAGTGGAGAAAGCCATACGCCAGGCGGAACGCCTGCAGGAAAAAGGCATTGCCTTGCTGATTCACGGCGAGACCGGGGTCGGCAAGGAAGTCTTCGTCAAGGCCCTGCACCAGGCCGGTTCAAGGGCCGCACAGCCGCTGATCGCGGTGAACTGCGCGGCCATTCCGGCGGAGCTGGTGGAGTCGGAGCTGTTCGGCTACGAGAAAGGTGCCTTCACCGGCGCTAACCAGAAAGGCCATATCGGACTGATCCGCAAGGCTGACAAGGGCACGCTGTTTCTCGATGAAATCGGCGACATGCCGCTGCCGACCCAGGCCCGCTTGCTGCGGGTATTGCAGGAACGTTGCGTACAGCCGGTGGGCAGCAGCGAAGCTTATCCGGTGGATATCCGCCTGGTTTCGGCAACCAACCGTTCGTTGCGCCAGCAGATACAGAACGGCCTGTTTCGCGAAGACCTGTACTACCGCATCGGCGGCCTGACCCTGGAGCTGCCGCCCTTGCGCGAGCGCGCCGACAAGCAGGCGCTGTTCCAGCACATCTGGGAACGGCATCGGGAAAGCCCGCAATGGGCCGGACTGAGCCGCGAGGTACTGGCACTGTTCGACCGCCACCCCTGGCCCGGCAACATCCGCCAGCTCGACAGCGTGATCCAGGTAGCCCTGGCGATGGCCGAAGACCAGCCGATCCGTGCCGAGCATCTGCCGGATGATTTCTTCGTCGACCTCGGCCTGAACGCTGAAGAATCGGTCCCGTTGCCCATTGCGCAGGCGCTGGAAAACGTCGAGGACCTGAACCAGTTGCTGAAGGCCTCCGGCGGGAATATTTCCCACCTGGCCCGCCAACTCGGGGTCAGTCGCAACACCTTGTACAAGCGCCTGCGACAGCAGTAAGAGGATCGCACCGCTGCGCGGTGATCGCGGACAAGCCCGACGCCTACAAGGACCGCGTTGATCGTTCCCACGCTCTGAGCTGACCCCACAAAGGCGGACGCAGAGCGTCCTGGACGACGTTCCCACGCGGAGCCTGGGAACGATCAGCCAAACGGTCAACTCAAGGTATTGCTCAGTCAGCCACGCGCCAGGTCGTGCCGCCCTTGCCGTCTTCCAGCACCACCCCCATGGCGGTGATCTGGTCGCGGATACGGTCGGACTCCGCCCAGTCCTTGTTGGCTCGCGCTGCCAGGCGCGCCTGGATCAGGGCTTCGACTTCCGCCGCATCGACCCGCCCTTCGGCGCCCGCCCGCAGGAAGTCATCGGCCTCCAACTGCAGGACACCGAGCACGCTGGCCAGCTCCTTCAAGCGCGCCGCCAGACCGGCCGCCGCCTCGGGATCGCTCTCGCGCAGGCGATTGATCTCGCGCACCATCTCGAACAGTACCGCACAGGCTTCCGGCGTACCGAAGTCGTCGTTCATCACCTGGGTAAAACGTTCGACAAAGGCTTCGCCGCCGGCTGCCGGCACGTTCGGCAGACCTTTCAACGCGTGGTAGAAACGCTCCAGGGCGCCCTTGGCATCCTTGAGGTTGTCTTCCGAATAGTTGATCGCGCTGCGATAGTGGCTCGACACCAGCAGGTAACGCACGACTTCCGGATGGTACTTGTCCAGCACGTCGCGAATGGTGAAGAAGTTGTTCAAGGACTTGGACATCTTCTCGCCATTGATGCGGATCATGCCGCAGTGCATCCAGGCATTGGCGTAAGTCTTGCCGGTGGCCGCCTCGCTCTGGGCGATTTCGTTTTCATGGTGCGGGAACTCGAGGTCGCTGCCGCCGCCATGAATGTCGAAGGTCTCGCCCAGGCAGCAGGTGGACATCACCGAGCATTCGATATGCCAGCCCGGACGTCCGGCGCCCCAAGGCGACTCCCAGCTCGGCTCGCCCGGCTTGGCGGCTTTCCACAGGACGAAATCCAGCGGATCCTGTTTCGACTCGTCGACCTCGATCCGCGCACCGATGCGCAGGTCTTCGATCTTCTTGCGCGACAACTTGCCGTAGCCCATGAACTTGCCGACGCGGTAGTACACGTCCCCGTTGCCCGGCGCGTAGGCGTAACCCTTGTCGATCAGGGTCTGGATCATGGCGTGCATGCCCGGAATGTGATCGGTGGCCCGTGGCTCCATGTCCGGCTTGAGGATGTTCAGGCGCGACTCATCCTCATGCATCGCGGCGATCATGCGTTCGGTCAGCGCTTCGAACGATTCGCCGTTCTCGTTGGCCCGATTGATGATCTTGTCGTCAATGTCGGTGATGTTGCGCACATAGGTCAGGTCATAACCGCTGAAACGCAGCCAGCGGGTCACCAGGTCGAAAGCGACCATGCTGCGGCCGTGGCCCAGGTGGCAGTAGTCGTACACGGTCATCCCGCAGACATACATGCGTACCTTGTTGCCATCCAGCGGCTTGAAGACTTCTTTGCTCTTGGTGAGCGTGTTGTAGATGGTTAGCACAAAACGTTCCTTAACTGATCACTGACCCCAGGAGTCGCGCAGGGTCACCGTACGGTTGAATACCGGGGCGCCAGGTTTCGAGTCCTTGATATCCGCGCAGAAGTAACCTTCGCGCTCGAACTGGAAACGGTCTTCCGGTTGTGCGTTGCCCAACGAAGGTTCGGCACGACAACCCGTGAGGACCTGCAGGGAGTCAGGGTTGATGTTGTCCAGGAAACTTGCGCTGTCTTCGGCCTTCTCCGGGTTCGGCGAGCGGAACAGGCGATCGTACAGACGCACTTCGCACTCGATGCTGGCCGCTGCCGGCACCCAGTGGATCACGCCCTTGACCTTGCGACCCTCGGGGTTCTTGCCCAGGGTGTCCGGATCGTAGGAGCAGCGCAGCTCGACGATATTGCCTTCGGCATCCTTGATGGCTTCGTCGGCACGGATCACATAGCTGCCGCGCAGGCGCACTTCACCGGTCGGCTCCAGGCGCTTGTAGCCCTTGGGCGGCTCTTCCATGAAGTCGTCACGATCGATGTAGATCTCGCGGGCGAAGGGCAACTGGCGCACGCCCATGTCTTCCTTCGGATGGCATGGCAACTCGAGGTTCTCGACCTGGCCTTGCGGGTAGTTGGTGATGACTACTTTCAGCGGACGCAGCACGCACATGGCACGCGGGGCGCTGTGATCGAGGTCGTCACGGATGCTGAATTCCAGCATGCCGAAGTCCACCACGCCATCGGAACGGTTGGTGCCGACCATCTCGCAGAAATTGCGGATGGATTTCGGCGTGTAGCCGCGACGGCGGAAACCCGACAGCGTCGACATGCGCGGGTCGTCCCAGCCGTTGACATGCTTCTCGTCCACCAGTTGCTTGAGCTTGCGCTTGCTGGTGATGGTGTAGTTCAGGTTCAGCCGCGAGAACTCGTACTGGCGCGGTTTGCACGGCACCGACAGGTTGTCGAGGAACCACTCGTAGAGCGGACGATGGCTTTCGAACTCGAGGGTGCAGATCGAGTGGGTAATGCCTTCGATGGCATCCGACTGACCGTGGGTGAAGTCGTATATAGGGTAGATGCACCACTTGTCACCGGTCTGGTGGTGGTGGGCATGACGGATGCGATAGAGGATCGGGTCACGCAGGTTCATGTTCGGCGAGGCCATGTCGATCTTCGCCCGCAATACGCGCTCGCCATCCTTGAACTCGCCGGCTTTCATGCGGGCGAACCAGTCGAGGTTCTCTTCCACCGAACGCTCGCGGAACGGACTGTTCTTGCCCGGTTCGGTCAGGCTGCCACGGTATTCCTTGGCCTGCTCGGGGGTCAGGTCGTCGACATAGGCCTTGCCGGCCTTGATCAACTCGACCGCCCAGTCATGCAACTGGTCGAAATACTGCGAGGCGTAACGCACTTCACCGGCCCACTGGAAGCCCAGCCACTTGACGTCGCTCTCGATGGCGTCGATGTATTCCTGGTCTTCCTTGGCCGGGTTGGTGTCGTCGAAACGCAGGTGCGTGACGCCGCCGAACTCCTGGGCCAGGCCGAAGTTCACGCAGATCGACTTGGCATGGCCGATGTGCAGGTAGCCGTTGGGCTCAGGTGGGAAACGGGTGACGATCTGGGTGTGCTTGCCCGAATCCAGGTCGGCCTGAATGATCGGGCGCAGGAAGTTGACCGGGACAGCCGGGCCGGTCTTGGCGTTCGAAGTAGGGTCGACAGTGGGCTTGCTCATAAGATCCTTGGACGTGACAAGTGCGTGGCCCGGATAGGCCGAGTCAATCAAAGCCCCTATCATAGCCGAACCTGTCAAGCCCCTGACAGGGCCACCCGGAAAACGGCTGCTTTTAATACCGTCGGGATAAAAACCCCTCGAAATGCCCGAAGAGCACGTTAAACTCCCCGGCCAGGTTGTGGCGTGAACCGTTATCGGGCTCCGCCGCAGTTCCAAGAATTCCCTGAATAGAGCGATAGCTACCATGACTCAAGTCAAACTGACCACCAACCACGGCGACATCGTGCTCGAGCTGAACGCCGAGAAAGCCCCGCTGACCGTTGCCAACTTCGTTGAATACGTCAAGGCCGGCCACTACGAAAACACCGTGTTCCACCGCGTCATCGGCAACTTCATGATCCAGGGCGGCGGTTTCGAGCCAGGCATGAAGGAAAAGAAAGACAAGCGCCCAAGCATCCAGAACGAAGCCGACAACGGCCTGCCGAACGAGAAGTACACCGTGGCCATGGCCCGCACCATGGAGCCGCACTCGGCGTCCGCGCAGTTCTTCATCAACGTCGCCGACAACAGCTTCCTCAACCATAGCGCCAAGACCACTCAGGGCTGGGGCTACGCGGTATTCGGCAAAGTGACTGAAGGCACCGACGTGGTCGACAAGATCAAGGGTGTCTCCACCACCATGAAAGCCGGCCACCAGGATGTTCCAGCAGACGACGTGATCATCGAGAAAGCCGAGATCGTTGAGTGATACTGCTGATTTCAGATTTACATCTGGAAGAGGAGCGCCCGGACATCACCCGGGCGTTTCTGGATTTCCTCGCCGGGCGCGCCCGTTCGGCACAAGCGTTGTACATCCTCGGCGACTTCTTCGAAGCCTGGATCGGCGACGATGCCATGAGCCCGTTCCAGCGTTCGATCTGCGCCGCATTGCGCGAGGTCAGCGATGGCGGCACCCCGATTTTCCTGATGCACGGCAATCGCGATTTCCTGCTCGGCACGGCTTTTTGCAAGGCCGCCGGAGCCACCCTGCTGAAAGATCCGAGCGTGGTGCAGATGAATGGCGAACCGGTGCTGCTGATGCACGGCGACAGCCTGTGTACCCGCGACGAAGCCTACATGCGCCTGCGGCGCTACCTGCGCAATCCGCTCACGCTGTTTATCCTGCGGCACCTGCCACTGCGCACCCGGCACAGGCTGGCCCGCAAGTTGCGCAGCGAAAGCCGTGCCCAGACCCGCATGAAAGCCAACGACATCGTTGACGTGACCCCCGAGGAAATCCCGCGGATCATGCAACAGTATGGCGTGCACACCCTGATCCATGGGCATACCCACCGCCCCGCCATCCACAAGCTGCAACTCGGCGCGCAGGCGGCGAAACGCATCGTGCTGGGGGATTGGGATCGCCAGGGCTGGGCCTTGCAGGTGGATGAGCAGGGGTTCCAGTTGGCGCCTTTCGATTTCATGCCGTCAGCCTGAGAACAGAATCCCTTGTGGCGAGGGGGCTTGCCCCCGCTCGGCTGCGCAGCAGCCGTAAAACCGACCACCTCGTTCTGTCCATTACGACGCGGTGACGGGCTTTAGGGCCGCTGCGCGCCCCAGCGGGGGCAAGCCCCCTCGCCACATGAGTAACTCGCCCCAGTGCCCCGCAGTACCTCGCCGTCAGTGTCCCGCCGCCGCGGGCCCGGCCTTGGCCGCGAACGGCGGCTTGGCCAGCCACACCAGCAGCATCAAGCCCATGAACCCCCAACCCAACAGCGTGAAATAATCCACGGTGGAGAGCATGTACGCCTGGCTGGTGAGGATCTGGTCCAGCCGACCATAGGCCTGGCTGCCCGCCCCACCGAGGTTGTCCAGGGCACTGCGGGTCGCCGGATCGAATGGGGTCATGCTTTCACTCAGGTAGGCATGGTGCTGGTCGGCGCGACGAATCCAGATCCAGGTGGTCAGCGACGCCGCGAAGCTGCCCCCGAGGGTACGCAGGAACGTGGCCAGGCCGGCACCGTCGGCGATCTGCTGCGGCGGCAGGTCCGACATCAGGATGCTCAGGGTCGGCATGAAGAACAGTGCCACGCCGATGCCCATGAACAACTGCACCAGGGCTATGTGCTGGAAGTCCACCTCATTGGTGAAGCCGGCCCGCATAAAGCAGCTCAGCCCCATCGCCAGAAACGCAATCCCCGCCAGCAGGCGCAGGTCGACCTTGTTGGCGTATTTGCCGACAAAAGGTGACATCAATACCGGCAGGATACCGATCGGCGCCACCGCCAGCCCGGCCCAGGTCGCGGTGTAGCCCATCTGGGTCTGCAGCCACTGGGGCAGGATCAGGTTGATGCCGAAGAACCCGGCATAGCCCAGGATCAAGACAATGGTGCCGATCCGGAAGTTGCGGTAGGCAAACAGGCGCAGGTTGACAACAGGATGCTTGTCGGTCATCTCCCAGATCACGAAGGCCGCCAGGGCGATCACCGAGATCACCGCACCGATAATGATGAAGTTCGACTCGAACCAGTCCAGGTCGTTACCCTTGTCGAGGATCACCTGTAACGCGCCGACGCCAATGATCAGGGTCAGCAAGCCGACATAGTCCATCGGCTGGCGACTGGTCACCACCGGACGCGCCTTGAGCTGCTGGCGCACGATCATGGTGGCGAAGATGCCGATCGGCACGTTGATGAAGAAGATCCACGGCCAGCTGTAGCTGTCGGTGATCCAGCCACCGAGAATCGGCCCGGCAATGGGCGCGACCACCGTGACCATCGCCAGCAACGCCAGGGCCATGCCGCGCCTCGCCGGCGGATACACGGCAATCAACAGCGTCTGGGTCATCGGGTACAACGGCCCGGCCACCAGGCCCTGGACGACCCGGAAGCCCACCAGTTCGGGCATCGACGTGGAAATGCCACAGAGAAACGAGGCCAGCACAAACAGCAGCGTGGCCCAGATAAATAGCTTCACCTCGCCGAAACGCCGGCTCAGCCAGCCGGTCAGCGGCAGGGCAATCGCGTTGCTCACGGCAAAGGAGGTGATGACCCAGGTGCCCTGCTCCGAACTCACCCCCAGGTTGCCGGAAATGGTCGGCAGCGCAACGTTGGCGATGGTGGTATCGAGCACCTGCATGAAGGTCGCCAGCGACAGGCCGATGGTACTGAGCAAAAGACTGGGCGGGGTAAAAGACGCGTTCGAACTCATCGCGAATCCTTTGGAACGAGGCAGGTGCTGCGACCACCAGGGTCGCAGCCGGGGATTGGCGACTCAGCGTTGCGCGGTTTTGGTCGTCGCGGCGCTGTTTTCATGGATCAACCGGGTAATCACCGCATCGGCATCCGCCAGTTGCTGCTGGTAGACGTTGGTGGTGAACGAGGCCTTTTGCGGCGGTTGCTGGGCCAGCACCGGACCACTCTGGTCATGCAGATTGACTTCGACCTGGGTCGACAGCCCGACCCGCAGCGGGTGCTTGGCCAGTTCTTCGGCGTTGATATGAATCCGCACCGGTACGCGCTGGACGATCTTGATCCAGTTGCCGGTGGCGTTCTGCGCCGGCAACAGGGCAAAGGCACTGCCGGTACCGGCGCCGAGGCTGTCGATGGTACCGCTGTACTTCACATCACTGCCGTACAGGTCGGCCTCGATATCCACGGGCTGGCCGATACGCATCTGTTGCAGCTGGGTTTCCTTGAAGTTGGCATCGATCCACAACTGGTCCAGCGGAATCACCGCCATCAGCGCGGTCCCCGGCTGGACACGCTGGCCGAGTTGCACGGTGCGCTTGGCGACATAACCGGTCACCGGCGCGATCAGGGTGGTCCGGGCGTTCGCCAGGTAGGCCTGACGCAGTTGGGCGGCCGCGGCTTTGACATCGGGGTGATTGGACACCACCGTATCGTCCACCAGCGCATTGATGGTGTTGAGTTGCTGCTGGGCATTGCTCAGGGCGCTCAGGGCCGAGGTCAGGTCATCACGGGCATGGGACAGCTCTTCCTGGGAGATCGCCCCGCCGGCAGCGAGGTTCTTACGGCGGGTGAAGTTGTCCTGGGCTTTCTGCACGGCAGCCTGCTGCGCGACGACCTGGGCCTTCATACCATCGACATTGCTATACAGGCCACGAACCTGGCGCACGGTCTTGGCCAGATTGGCCTCGGCACTTTGCAGGCCGACCTGGGCATCGCTCGGGTCGAAGTTCAGCAGCACCTGGCCGGCGTGGACCAGATCGCCGTCGTCGGCACCGATACTCACCACCGTACCGGTGACCAGCGGGGTGATTTCCACCACGTTGCCGTTGACGTAGGCATCGTCGGTGCTTTCGCTCCAGCGTCCGTAGAACTCATGCCAGCCCCAGACGGCCAGGCCACCGACGATCACCAACAGGGCGAGCACCGAGAGCATGACCTTGCGTTTGCCGGAGTTGCCGGTATCAGGGGCGTTTTCAACAGCGTTTGTTTCGGCAGGGGTAGCCATGGCAAGTACCTTGAATTAATGGGGCTGTGCGGCCGGGTTTGCTGTGTTCGAGGCAATGTTCTCGACGTGGAATCCGCCGCCCAGGGCCTGCATCAGTTGAATGGAAAGATCGATCTGCTGGGCATTCAGGTCCGCCAGCTGGCGCTGGGACTGCAACAGGGTCTGCTCGATGGTGAGCACATCCAGGTAGTTGCCGATGCCCGAGCCGTAACGCTGGACCACGGTGTTGTAGGATTCCTGGGCGATATCGGCCGCGTGCTGCTGGGCGACGACCTGCTGGCCCATGGCCCGCAACTGCTGGATCGTGTCACTGACATCACCGAGTGCCTTGACCAGGCTCTTGTTGTACTGCGCCACCGCCAGGTCGTAATCGGCGTCCTTGGCATCAAGGCCGGCGCGCAGGCGGCCGCCGTCGAAGATCGGCAGCGAAACCGTCGGGGCGATACTGAAGAAACGGCTGGCCGAACCGAACAGTGCATCGCCCAGCAGGGATTCGGTACCGGCCGCGGCACTCAGGTTGAGGTTCGGGTAGAAACGGGTCTTGCCGGCAGCAATATCCTTGCTCGCGGCTTCGACACGCCAGCGCGCCGCCACCAGATCGGGACGCCGTCCCAGCAGCTCCGCCGGCAAGGTCGACGGCAGGGCGACCGCGCCGGGCTGAAGGATCTTCGGCCGGGCAATTTCATTGCCGCGATCCGGGCCCTTGCCCAGCAGCACGGCCAGGGCGACCTTGGCACTCTGCAATTTCCTGCGGGCGTCGATCACCTGCTCTTCGGAACTGGCGGCCAGGCTTTCGGTTTGCTGGTACTGATAATGGCTGTCGATCCCGGCATTCAGGCGACGCTGGCCGAGTTCGAGCAACTGCCGGGTGCGCTTGAGATCGTCGTTGGCCAGGTCATGGACGATATGTGCCTCGCCCAGGTTGCTGTAGGCCCGGGCGACATCCGCGGACAGGGTCAGGCGTGCCGCCTGCTGGTCGACTTCGGCGGCCCGGGCCTGGCCGAGTGCGGCCTCCCAGGCATCCCGCTGCCCACCCCAGAGATCGAAAGTGTAGTTGAAGTCGAGACCCGCCTTGCGCACGGTATCGTAGGTGCCACCCTGCCCGCTCGGGTCCTGGTCCCGTGCCAGACGCGAACGACTGACACCGGCGCTGGCGTCCAGGGTCGGCAGGCGCGCGGCATCGGCGGCATAGGCCGCAGCGGTCGCCTGGTGAGTCCGGGCACTGGCAATCTGCATGTCCGGGCTGTCGCGCAGGGCTTCGCGGATCAGGCCGTCAAGTTGCGGATCGCCGAGGCTCTTCCACCAGTCGCTGCTGGGCCAGGCCGCCGGCGACAGGGTGATGCCCTTGAGGGATTGCTCGGCCTTGAGGTTTTTCGCCTCGAGGCTGACACCCGAAGTCGTCAGTCCCTGGTAACTGGCACAGCCCGCCAGGGCCATCGCCAGGAACACCAGACTCAAACCGCCACGCAAGGTTTTACTGTTCATTTTTACCACCCAGCCGCAACTCGATGATCGAATCACCGGCTGCCAGCAAAACCTTCTTGAGAATATTTTCCAGGGTCTGCAACTCCTCCCGGGTAATCGCTCCCGCCAGTTCGTTCATCGCATCGGCACCGATCTCCGGCAGCCGGTCCGCGAGTTCCTGTCCTTGCGCCGTCAGCACCAGCCGAACCTGGCGGCGGTCGCCCTCGGAGCGTTGCCGGGCGAGCAAATCCTTCTGTTCGAGACGGTCGAGCATCCGTGTCATCGAGCCGCTGTCCAGGGACAGGTGGCGGCACAGTTCGGCCGGCGAATCGACACCGAACTGGGCCATGATGATCAGCACCTTGAACTGCGCGGCGGTGATGCCGTACGGGACCATGTGGGTGTCGATGATCCGATCCTTGAGCAAGGCCGCGCGGCCGAGCAGCAGACCGAGATGGCAGTTGTGGAAGTCGTCCGGCAAGAAATGCTTCATAGGGTCACCAGGAAAGCTGCCTAGGCAGAGAGTTGGATGGATATTACTGCTTAGGCAGCGAATGTCAAAGTAATTGTTAGCAAGCTTTGTATTGACCCGATAAAAGGCCTGCCCCGGGGACGCTCAGGCATAAGAGGGATGGGCTTAGAAGAAAATGGGCTGAACAGCAGGGTTTTGGGATCGTCTCACCCACTACGTGACGAACGGCACGCCCCTCAAAAAGATAACTCTAGACACACCTTTAAAACCGATGTCTGATAGAGCAACAGCTAGGCTTCCCTGACATACCCGAAAAAGGAGTCATAGGTGAAGAGCAGGGATTTGATCGCCGAACTGGAGGCCGCCGGCTGGATGCTGCAACGAATCAAGGGTAGTCATCATGTGTTCGTTCACAGCACCAACCCTCATTCGATTCCCGTGCCACATCCCAAGAAGGATCTGCCACTCGGAACTATCAGAAGCATCAGAAAACGGGCGGGCCTGCTATGAACCCAGTTACGAAGGAGGAGCTCATGCAATATCCCATCGCCATTGAATGGGGTGATGAACACACCGCCATTGGCATCCAGGTTCCGGATATTCCCGGCGCCGTGACTGCCGGCGACACTTTTGAGGAGGCTTATAATGCCGCCATCGAGGTCGCCCATATAATGCTCGAGGAAATCGCGTCGGACGGACAACCGATCCCCATGCCCTCCTCGTCGCTTTCGCACCGGAAGAACCCCGACTTCGCCGATATGGGCTGGGGCATGCTGGAGCTGGATATATCGCCCTATCTGGGCAAGACCGAGAAGGTCAACGTCACCCTTCCCGGTTTCGTGATCCAGCGCATCGACCGTTATGTACGCGATCACCAGATCAAGAGCCGATCGTCGTTCCTGGCCGATGCGGCGCTGGAAAAACTGGTTCGTGCCTAAGCGATAGCCGTGGCGGGCACACCGCTGTGGAACCTGAACTCGATATCCGGCGACTCGATCAGTTCCTGTTCGACCGCCCGCACTTTTTCGATGACCCGGCCGATATCGTCGGCATCGCCGTATTGATAGGCCAGTTTCAGATAGCCCTGGAAATGCCGCGCTTCGCTCTTGAGCAAGCCGAAGTAGAACTTGCCCAGTTCTTCGTCAAGATGCGGCACCAGGGCTTCGAAACGCTCGCAACTGCGCGCTTCGATAAAGGCGCCGACCACCAGGGTATCCACCAGCTTCACCGGCTCGTGGCTGCGCACCACCTTGCGCAGTCCCGAGGCGTAGCGGCCGGCGGACAGTTGCCGCAGTTCGATCTTGCGACGCTTCATCAGGCGCATGACCTGCTCGTGATGCACCAGTTCCTCCCGGGCCAGCCGTGACATCAGGTTGATCAGGTCGACATGGGAGTGGTACTTGGCAATCAGGCTCAGGGCCGTGCTCGCCGCCTTGAACTCACAGTTCTTGTGGTCGATCAGCAGCGTTTCCTGGTCGGCCAGCGCCGCTCGCACCCAACCGTCCGGCGTCCGGCAGCCGAGGAATTCATGGATTTCCGGCAGACTCACAGGAAGGCTCCCGCCAGTACGGGGCACGCAGGGTCGAACAACGAAAGAATCGGCAACATGGGGCTCACAGACACGGGCTCGCAGGACAGAAGGGAATCAGGCAACTCAGGGTCGCCGATTATACGGGTCCCGGGCAGGACCACCAGCCACCTGCCTTGATATGCATCAAGTTCAGAGTCGGCGCAGTGCAACTATAGTTGTGTATACGTCGCCTTCAGCCCCTTCGGAGAAACCCGATCATGCAAGCCATCCGCAGCATTCTGGTGATACTCGACCCTGAACACGCCCACAGCCTGGCGCTCAATCGGGCCAAACTGATCGCCAAGGTCACGGATGCGCACCTGCACCTGCTGATGTGCGACCCCAAGCATGATCACAGCGCCCTGCTCTCGCTGCTCAAGAGCCAACTGCATGACGACGGCTACAGCGCCACCGCGGAACAGGCCTGGGAAAAGACCCTGCACGACACCATCATCGGCGTACAACAGGCCGAAGGCTGCGGGCTGGTGATCAAGCAACACCGCCCGGACAGCCCGCTGAAAAAGGCCTTGCTGACGCCATCAGACTGGAAACTGCTGCGTTTCTGCCCCTGCGCGGTCTTGATGGTCAAGACCGAAACGCCATGGGCCGGCGGGGTGATCCTCGCCGCAGTGGATGTCGGCAACTCGGACGAAGAACACCGGCACCTGCATGCCAATATCATCGATCATGGCTATGACATCGCCAGCCTCGCCAAAGGCCGACTGCACGTGATCACCGCGCACCCCTCGCCCATGCTCTCGGCCGCCGACCCGGTATATCAGCTCAAGGAAACCATCGAGGCCCGCTATCGCGATCAGTGCCGGGCCTTCCAGGCGGAGTTCGATGTCGACGACGAACACCTGCACGTCGCCGAAGGCCCCGCGGATGTGCTGATCCCGCACATGGCCCACAAGCTCGGCGCGGCGGTCACGGTCATCGGTACGGTGGCGCGCAACGGGATCTCGGGGGCGCTGATCGGCAATACCGCCGAAGTGGTCCTGGACTCACTGGAAAGCGATGTCCTGGTGCTCAAGACCCAGGAAATCACCGATCACCTGGAGGAACTGGCCAGGGGTTGAAGCCTGCGCGAAAGCAGGAACCGCAGGCCCGCGACAGGTTTCTCAGGCGCCGAACGCGTCCTTGAGAAACCCCGGCGCGATGTAACGCTGGTAGTGTGCTTCGGACAGCAGGAAAAATTCCCGATCAATGGCATCGCGCAGTTCGGGCAGGTTCCAGTCGCGGAACTCCGGCAGCAACACCATGCCATAGGCATCCAGCTGGCTGATCACCCGGGCGCCGCGGGCAATCAATTGATAAGCCCAGCAATATTCCGACTGATGCGGCACGAAGCGAATCTTGCGGGCTTCCAGTTGCTCGCGCAGCCTGACCGGATCGAACACCTCCAGCTTGGCCACCATCACCTGCACCAGCAACTGTTCCAGACGCAGCCAGACCGCACGCTTCTCCTCCTCGTTGTAACCGTTCCAGTGGATCACTTCATGGTGGAAGCGCTTGCAGCCGCGACACACCAGATCACCGTAAACAGTGGAGCAGAGGCCGACGCAGGGAGTCTTGATGGTCTGATTGGACATGGGCGGGAAACACGCGGAAAAGCTAAACAGGTCCGCATGTTAGCCCTTTGTCTAAGAAGGGTCACCCCCGAACCTGTAGGGCTTAACTTACCTTTCTCTGGAATATGCCGTAGAATCGGCCTGCCTTTTTAGGCGCCAATGTCCGTTGGAAGCTGTTTTCAAAGCGTCACGAGCACAGTTGATCCTGAAGAACGGCGTTGGCGCAGGAATTTCCGCCAGGAAGTCCCTGTGCCGACCCTCATCTGCTCCCGTTCCGAAGGCGTAAAACTTTGAAAACAGCTTCTGTTGGAAATCTCCGAACCTCTGGCTAAACGGCTCAAAAAGCCCTGCAGCGCATGAGAGTCGAGCATTTCTGGATGAGCGTCCCGGACACCCATTTGGGACCACTGATGAGGGTAATAACTGTGCTTGAAGCCTACCGCAAACATATCGAAGAGCGCGCAGCCCTGGGTATCGTGCCCCAGCCGCTTAACGCCGAACAAACCGCAGGCCTGGTCGAGCTGCTGAAGAATCCCCCGGCTGGCGAAGAAGCTTTCCTCGTTGACTTGATCACCAACCGCGTTCCACCTGGAGTGGACGAAGCGGCCTACGTCAAGGCTGGTTTCCTTTCCGCCCTGGCCAAGGGTGAAGTCAAATCCCCCCTGATCGACAAGAAACGCGCTGTTGAACTGCTCGGCACCATGCAAGGCGGCTACAACATCGTGACCCTGGTCGACCTGCTGGACGACGCCGAGCTGGCACCGGTTGCCGCCGCGCAACTCAAGCACACCCTGTTGATGTTCGATGCCTTCCACGACGTCGCGGAAAAAGCCAAGAACGGCAACGCCCACGCCAAGGCCGTGATCCAGTCCTGGGCCGATGGCGAGTGGTTCAAGAACCGCCCGACCCTGGCCGACAAGATCAGCCTGCGCGTGTTCAAGGTCACCGGCGAAACCAACACCGACGACCTGTCCCCTGCTCCAGATGCCTGGTCGCGTCCTGACATCCCGCTGCACGCCCTGGCCATGCTGAAAATGGCCCGTGACGGCATCGTTCCGGACCAGCAAGGCGCCATCGGCCCGATGAAACAGATCGAGCAGATGCGTAACGACGGCTTCCCGATCGCCTACGTCGGTGACGTGGTCGGTACCGGTTCGTCGCGTAAATCGGCAACCAACTCGGTACTGTGGTTCTTCGGTGACGACGTTCCCTACGTGCCGAACAAGCGCGCAGGCGGCTTCTGCTTCGGCAGCAAGATTGCCCCGATCTTCTACAACACCATGGAAGATGCTGGCGCACTGCCAATCGAGTTCGACGTCACCAACATGAACATGGGCGACGTGATCGACCTGTACCCGCATGCTGGCAAAGTCACCAAGCACAACAGCGATGAAGTCCTGGCCACCTTCGAAATGAAGACTCCGGTACTGCTCGACGAAGTCCGTGCCGGCGGTCGTATCCCGCTGATCATCGGCCGTGGCCTGACCGAGAAGGCGCGTGCCGAACTGGGCCTGCCACCTTCGACCCTGTTCAAGCTGCCGGAAGCCCCGGCAGAAAGCACCAAAGGCTACACCCTGGCGCAGAAAATGGTCGGCAAGGCCTGCGGCGTGACAGGCGTTCGCCCTGGCACCTACTGCGAGCCGAAGATGACCACCGTCGGTTCCCAGGACACCACTGGCCCGATGACTCGCGACGAACTGAAAGACCTGGCTTGCCTGGGCTTCTCCACCGACCTGGTCATGCAGTCGTTCTGCCACACCGCGGCCTATCCGAAGCCGATCGACGTCACCACGCACCACACCCTGCCTGACTTCATCATGACCCGTGGCGGTGTTTCCCTGCGTCCGGGCGACGGCATCATCCACAGCTGGCTGAACCGCATGCTGCTGCCGGACACCGTCGGCACCGGTGGTGACTCCCACACCCGCTTCCCGATCGGCATCTCGTTCCCGGCCGGTTCAGGTCTGGTGGCTTTCGCCGCCGCCACTGGCGTGATGCCACTGGACATGCCTGAATCCATCCTGGTGCGTTTCAAGGGCAAGCTGCAGCCAGGCGTCACCCTGCGTGACCTGGTCCACGCCATCCCTTACTACGCCATCCAGAAAGGTCTGTTGACCGTCGAGAAGAAAGGCAAGAAGAACGCCTTCTCCGGCCGCATCCTGGAAATCGAAGGCCTGGAAACCCTGACCGTCGAACAGGCTTTCGAACTGTCCGACGCCTCGGCCGAACGTTCCGCCGCCGGTTGCACCATCAAGCTGTCGAAAGAGTCGATCGCCGAGTACCTGAAGTCGAACATCACCCTGCTGCGCTGGATGATCGGCGAAGGCTACGGCGATGCCCGCACCCTGGAGCGTCGTGCACAGGCGATGGAAGCCTGGGTCGCCAACCCTGAGCTGCTGGAAGCCGACAAGGACGCCGAGTACGCCGAAATCATCGAAATCGACCTGGCCGACGTCAAGGAGCCTGTGCTCTGCGCGCCGAACGACCCGGACGATGCCCGCCTGCTGTCCAGCGTTGCCGGCGAGAAGATCGACGAAGTGTTCATCGGTTCCTGCATGACCAACATCGGCCACTTCCGCGCTGCGGGCAAGTTGCTGGATCAGGTCAAGGGGCAGTTGCCAACTCGCCTGTGGCTGTCGCCGCCGACCAAGATGGACGCTCACCAGCTGACCGAGGAAGGCTACTACGGCATCTACGGCAAGGCTGGCGCGCGCATGGAAATGCCGGGCTGCTCGCTGTGCATGGGTAACCAGGCACGGGTAGAACCGAACTCCACCGTGGTGTCGACGTCGACCCGTAACTTCCCGAACCGTCTGGGCGACGGCGCGAACGTCTACCTGGCTTCGGCCGAGCTGGCGTCCGTGGCATCGATCCTGGGTCGCCTGCCGACCGTCGAGGAATACATGGAGTACGCGGGCAAGATCGACAGCATGGCTGCCGATGTCTACCGCTACCTCAGCTTCGACCAGATCGCCGAGTTCCGTGAAGCCGCAGCGAACGCCAAGATCCCGGTCGTTCAAGCCTAAGCAACACGCGCAATAGAAAAAGCCCCGACGAGTCGGGGCTTTTTTATGCCTGCGCAAATCTGATTTTTACCCAGGGAAACATGGCCTTGAAAACGCTATAAAACCTGTGGGAGCCGGCTTGCCGGCGATGAGGCCCTGGAGTTTTGCATCGTCCTTTCGATCGCCATCGCCGGCAAGCCAGCTCCCACAAGGTTAGCGTTCAACCTTACTGCCGAACCAACCGCAGGTTCTGGAACTCGACCGCCTCGGTGCTGCGGTACGGATTGATATCCAGCCCACCCCGCCGTACATAACGCGCATACACCGTCAATTTCTCCGGCTTCAGCAAACGCTGTAGATCGAGGAAGATCCGCTCCACGCACTGCTCGTGAAAGTCCGAGTGCTGGCGGAAGCTCACCAGATACGCCAGCAGGCTCGCGTGATCCAGCGCCGCACCACGATACTCGACAACCACGCTGCCCCAGTCCGGCTGGCTGGTGACCGGGCAATTGGACTTGAGCAGATGGCTGTGCACGCTCTCCTCGACCCGCCGCGACTCATCGCAACGCAACAGCTCGGGGCGCGGGTGGGCATAGTCGCTGACACTGATCTCCAGGTCATCAATACACACGCCCGGCAAGGCCACCACACCCTCGACCTGCACCTCGCTCAAGGAACGGACCCGCACGCCCACAGGCTTTCCGGCCGCTGCCGAGAGATCGGCGCGCAGCACCGCCTCCAGGCTCGCCGTATCGGCAAACGGTGTCTGGTTCAAGGAGTTGAGGTACAGCTTGAAGGACTTGGACTCGATGATATTCGGGGAGTCCGCGGGAATGCTGAACTCGCCGATCGCCACCACCGGCTTGCCCGACGGCAACAGCCAGGAAAGCTCGAAGCAGTTCCAGAAATCCACGCCCCGATAAGGCAAGGTCTCGGCGCTCAGGCCCAGCTCGGCCCATTTCGCCGCGCGCGGGATCGGGAACAGCAAGGACGGGGTATAAGTGGCAATGTACTCACTGGACTTGCCCAGCGGCGAGTGTTCGGCTGCGGGATGCATAACGGAAACCTGAAAGAATAAACCCGACAAGTCTATCGGGTTTACGTCCGGCTTTCAGCGTGGGGATACCACCCGACCGGCTCAGCGGTCGATTTTCAGTTGACCGACCATGCCCGCCTGGTAATGACCAGGGATGTTGCAGGCAAACTGCAGGTTGTCGGCCTTGCTGAACGTCCAGGTCAGCTCGGCGGTCTTGCCCGGCTCCACCAGCACGCTGTTGGGATCGTCATGCTTCATCCCATGATCCATGCCCGCCATGGCGGAATGATCCATCCCGGCCATCTGCATTCCGGTCGGCGTCAACATGCCAGATTGCTGCATCTTGAGCATTTCCTGCTGGTGCTCGGCATGCATCGAGGCCTCGCCGAGATTGAACTCATGCAGCAGATGACCTTTATTGACCAGCACGAAACGCACGGTCTCACCGGCCTTGACCTCCAGTTCCCTGGCGCTGAAAGCGATATCGGTCATGGTCACCTCGATCGTGCGGGTGGCCTTCGCCGCAGGCGCCGGCTGACCGAAATCATAATGCGCGGCCGGTGCAGCCCAGGCCGGAAAGCCCAGTACCAGCAGACCTGCAAACACCAGGCTGTTACGCACAAACCCAGTACAAACAAACATACTCACACTCCAACGGGATGGGCTTCACTCTGTGCAAGACTGTAGAAGCGGACCGCTGCCAGCAAGCTGACGAACAGATTACAACTTTGTCAGCTTGGGCCGGAGCAGCCGGGCCACCTGTATAACGTCATTGTTCCATTTGCCATGAGCCATCCATGAAACTGCTGATCGTCGAAGACCAAGCGAAAACCGGCCATTACCTGCGTCAGGGCCTGAACGAGGCCGGGTTCAACAGCGAACTGGTGGCGGACGGCACCACCGGCCAGCACCTGGCGCTGACTGGCGACTACGACCTGCTGATCCTCGACGTGATGCTGCCCGGCCGTGATGGCTGGCAGATCCTGCAAGCGGTGCGCGCGGCCGGCCTGGACATCCCGGTACTGTTCCTGACCGCCCGCGATGCGGTCGAAGACCGCGTGCACGGCCTGGAACTCGGTGCCGACGACTACCTGGTCAAGCCTTTCGCCTTCTCCGAACTGCTCGCGCGGGTACGCAGCCTGCTGCGGCGTGGCGGCGGCGGCAATACCCAGGAAACCAGCCTGCAGGTGGCCGACCTGCGCCTGGACCTGATTCGCCGCCGGGTCGAGCGGGCGGGCCAGCGCATCGACCTGACCGCCAAGGAGTTCGCCCTGTTGGAAATGCTCCTGCGCCGCCAGGGTGAAGTGCTGCCCAAATCGCTGATCGCCTCCCAGGTCTGGGACATGAATTTCGACAGCGACACCAATGTCATCGAAGTGGCCATCCGCCGTCTGCGCCTGAAAATCGACGATCCCCATCCGAACAAACTGATCCATACCGTGCGCGGCATGGGCTACGTGCTTGAAGAGCGGGCGCTCTGATGCGTCGCCTGTCCCTCGCCGGCCGCCTGGCACTGTTGTTCGCGGCCTGCACCGCCATGGTTTCACTGGTGGCCGGCGTGCTGTTCAGCCGCGCCAGCGAGTCGCACTTCATCGAGCTTGACCAGCAGTTGCTGGACGGTCGCCTGGTGGCACTGCGCAACACCCTCGGCCAGGTGGACGACTTCGGTGATTTCCAGCACAAGGTGGAACGCCTGCAAGCCGAAATCAACCTGAGGCCGGACCTGGCCCTGAGAATCCATGGCGCCGATGGCCAGTCCTGGCTCAATGCCGCCCGTTCCCTGCCCGACGTCCTGCCCGCGCAGCCGGGGTTGACCAGCCTGCAGATCGACGGAACCGCCTACCGGGTCTTCAATGCCCCACTGACACCCGGCCAGGCCGGTTCGCCGCGACTGACCCTGATACTCGACATCACCCACCACCAACACTTCCTGCAGCGCATGCAACAGCTGATCTGGCTGACGGTCAGCCTCTCGGCGCTGGCCACCGCCCTGCTCGGCGCCTGGGCCGCGCGCAGCGGCCTGCGTCCGTTGCGGCGCATGAGCGATGTGGCAGGCAGCATCTCCGCCAACTCCCTGACCCATCGCCTGGCCACCGGGCAGATGCCGTCGGAACTGGCCGAGCTCGCGCAGGCCTTCAATGCCATGCTCGGGCGCCTGGAAGACTCCTTCCAGCGCCTCTCGGCCTTTTCCGCCGATATCGCCCACGAGTTGCGCACGCCGCTGTCGAACCTGCTGACCCACACCCAGGTCACCCTGACCCGCCCTCGTCCGCTGGAAGATTACCGCGAGGCCCTGCATAGCAACCTTGAGGAACTGCAATGGATGGCGCAACTGGTCAATGACATGTTGTACCTGGCAAAAGCCGACCATGGCCTGCTCAGCCCCAAGCGCGAGCCGCTTGAGCTGGCGGATGAGCTCGATGTGCTGCTGGAGTTCTTTGCGCCGCTGGCGGAAGACAACCAGGTGCGCCTGACACGCGACGGTGCGGCCAGCCTGTCGGGTGACCGGAGCATGCTGCGCCGCGCCCTGTCCAATCTGCTGGACAATGCCCTGCGCTTCACCCCAGCAGGTGGCGAGATCCGCCTCAGGCTGGAGACGACCGGGTCCGGGCTACGAATCGAGGTGAAGAACAGCGGCGAAGGTATTCCGGCGCCGTTGCTGCCCCGGCTGTTCGACCGTTTCTACCGGGCCGACCCGGCACGCCATGAAGGCAGCAGTGAACATGCCGGGCTTGGGCTGGCGATTACCCGCTCGATCATCCAGGCCCATGGTGGGCAGATTCGCTGCGAATCAGAAGCCGGCTGGACACGGTTTTTCATCGAGTTGCCGCGCCAGCAGTCAAACCTGTAGGAGCCGGCTTGCTGGCGATTACGATTTATCCGGCGATAGAGATGTGGACTTTGAAACCGCTATCGCCAGCAAGCCGGCTCCTACAGGGGATCGCATTCAGCCCCAGGCAGGAAGATCGCGCCCCAAAAACTTACGAATATCTCAACGCATGCGCCGGCTCGATCTTCGCCGCCCGATACGCCGGGTACAGGGTCGCCAGGAAGCTGAGGATAAACCCGGCCGAACAGATCAGCACCACATCCCCCGCCTGCAGCTGCGACGGCAGGTTGCTGACGAAGTACACGTCGGAACTGAAGATGTGCTGGCCGCTGACCCGCTCGATCCAACCCACCAGCTCGCTGACGTTCAACGCCGCGATCACTCCGAGCACACCACCGATCAAGGTCCCGACAATGCCGATCACCGTGCCCTGGACCATGAAGATCGCCATGATCTGACGGGGCGTGGCGCCGATGGTGCGCAGGATGGCGATATCCGCACCCTTGTCGTTCACCACCATGATCAGCGTCGCAATGATATTGAACGCCGCCACCGCGACGATCATCAGCAGCAACAGGCCGATCATGGTCTTTTCCATCTTCATCGCGCTGAACAGGCTGCCCTGGGTGTGGGTCCAGTCATCCGCGGTGAACTCGGCGCCCAACCCACTGGCAATGCTGGTCGAAACCTGCGGAGCGGCATACAGGTCCTTCACCGCCAGGCGCACGCTCTGCACCTGGTTCGGCTGCCAGTGCTGGATATCCGCCGCATCGGCCATATGGATCAGGGCCATGGAGCCATCCAGTTCGGCACCGACCTTGAACACCCCGACCACATTCAGGCGCTGCATGCGCGGCGTGATGCCACCCGGTGCGGAACTGAGCTCCGGAACGATCAGGGTCAGCTTGTCACCGACATTCAAACGGAAGCGCCGCGCGGTGATGTCGCCGATCACCACGCCGAACTCACCCGGCTTCAGGTCATCCAGCTTGCCCTGGACAATGTGCTGGGCAACGATCGAGACCTTGCCTTCCTGGGCCGGATCGACGCCGCTGATCTGGATCGGTTGCATCGAGCCCTTGTACGACAGCATCCCGTCCATTTCGGTGAACGGCACCGCCGCGGTCACCTCGGGATTCTTCATCGCGGCGGCGGCCACCGGCTGCCAGTCATCGATAGGCTTTACACCGACGATGGTCGCATGGGGCACCATGCCGAGGATGCGTGACTGCATTTCCTTCTGGAAGCCGTTCATCACCGACAGCACCACGATCATCGCCAGCACGCCCAGGGCGAGGCCGATCATCGAGGTCATCGAGATAAACGAGACAAAACGGTTGCGGCGCTTGGCGCGGGTATAGCGCGTGCCGATGAAAATCGATAACGGTCGGAACATTCGCAGGCCACCGTAGAGAAAGTAAGGGACCCGGCACTCGCCCTACGGCAAGCGGCCGGATCCTGGCGAATCAGATTGCAACCAGCTTGCCGTCTTCCAGATGGAGTACACGATCCATCTGCCGGGCCAGGCTCATGTCGTGGGTCACCACCAGGAACGCCGTGCGCATCGAGGTGCTGAGTTCCAGCATCAGGTCCTGGATACCCTGGGCGGTGTGGTGATCGAGGTTGCCGGTCGGTTCGTCGAGCATCACCAGGCCGGGTTTGTTCACCAGGGCCCGGGCAATCGCCACGCGCTGGCGCTCACCACCGGACAGCTCGGCGGGTTTGTGCTCCAGGCGGTGGCCCAGGCCGACCCGCTCCAACAATGCCGTAGCGCGCTGGCGCGCCTCGGGAATCGCCGTGCGACCGATCAGCAACGGCATGCACACATTCTCCAGCGCGGTGAACTCCGGCAACAGATGGTGGAACTGGTAGACGAAACCCAGGGAGCGGTTGCGCAGCAGGCCACGGGCCTTTTCACCCAGCGCCGACAACTCTTCGCCAGCCAGCCAGACACTGCCCTGGGACGGCGTATCCAGCCCGCCCAGCAGGTTGAGCAAGGTACTCTTGCCGGAACCGGAACTGCCGACGATCGCCACCCGCTCGCCCGCGTGCAGCTCAAGCTGCAGGCCGGACAACACCACCACCGACTCCGGCCCCTCCTCGTAGGACTTGCCCAGGTTGCGGCAACTCAGCACTGCTTTATCACTCATGCCCAACTCACTCATAACGTAGCGCCTCCGCAGGCTGGGTGCGCGCCGCACGCCAGGCTGGATACAGGGTGGCGAGGAAACTCAGGATCAACGCCGCGCCGCAGACCATCAAGACATCCTCGGCCATCAACTGGGACGGCAGGTAGTCGATGAAATACACGTCGGCATTGAGGAACTTGTGACCGATCAGGCCTTCGAGGGCGGAGATCGCGGCACTGACATTGAGCGCGGCGAAAATCCCCACCGCAGCGCCGATCAGCGTGCCCACCACACCGATCACGGTGCCCTGGACCATGAAGATCGCCATGATCTGCCCGGGCGTGGAGCCCAGGGTACGCAAGATCGCGATATCGCCCTTCTTGTCGTTCACCACCATCACCAGGGTCGAGATGATGTTGAACGCCGCCACCGCCACGATCAGCAGCAACAGCAGGCCGATCATGGCCTTTTCCATCTTGATCGCCTGGTACAGGTTGCCGTGGGTACGGGTCCAGTCGCGGGCATAGAAATGGTTGTCACCCAACTGCTGGGCGATCTCCCAGGCCGTACGCGGCGCCTGGAAGAGGTCGTTGAACTTCAGGCGCAGGCCCTGGACCTGATCGGGCTTCCAGCGATGCAGGCGCGCGAGGTCATCGAGGTTGGTCAGGCCGAGGTAGCCGTCCAGTTCGCCGGCACCGACATGGAAGATACCGACCACGGTAAAGCGCTTCATCCGCGGGAACATCCCCGCCGGCGTCACCGTGACTTCCGGAGCAACGAAGGTCAGCTTGTCGCCGAGACCGACACCGAGCTTGGTCGCCGCCTTGTCGCCGATGACGATGCCGAAGCTGCCCGGCGACAAGGCATCGAGCTGGCCCTGCTGCATGAACTGGTCAATGATCGAAACCTTGCGCTCCTGCGCCGGGTCGATGGCATTGAGCAGCACCTTTTGCACCTGGCCGTTGTTGGTCAGCAGCCCCTGCATCTGGGTGAACGGGGCCACGGCGGCGACTTTCGGATTCTGCCGGACCTTGTCCGCCAGGCTCTGCCAGTCGTTGATCGGCTCGCCCGACTCGATGGTCGCATGGGGCACCATGCCCAATACACGGTTGCGCATTTCACGGTCGAAGCCGTTCATCACCGAAAGCACCACGATCATCACTACCACGCCGAGGGCGAGGCCGATCATCGAGGTCAGGGAAATGAAGGAAACAAAGTGATTGCGGCGCTTTGCACGGGTGTAACGCGTGCCGATGAATACGAAGAGTGGTCTGAACATGTCGGAGGCTAGTTCGAAGGCAAAGAAGTTCGGAGGAAAAGAAGACGTCCATGTGGCGAGGTGGGGTCAGCAGCTTTACACTCAGACCATCACCTCTGCCTTGGGTTCGCCATGTCGACATTAGATGAAGAAGATCGCCGCGAATACTACCGTATCGAGGACACGATCGCACTGGAAATCCGCCCCCTGTCTGCCGCCGATGCCGCGGACAAGGAAGTGTTGCAGGATGCTTCACCACTCTTCAATCTGCTGAGCGAACTGCACCTGAGCGAATTCGAGTCGCAGCATCTGCTACGCCAGGTCAGCGAGCGCGACCGGGCCCTGTCGGCCTATCTGAAATCCCAGAACAAGCGCATCGACCTGCTGAGCCAGGTGATGGCCATGACCGTGCTCGGCGAGTTCGGCGAACCGCAATCGGTGATTATTTCCGAAGGCGGCATCGAGTTCAGCCATCACCAGGCCTACCCGGCCGGCACCCATCTGGCGGTCAAGCTGGTACTGATGCCGCAGGCTCTCGGCCTGCTGCTGCGAGCCAAGGTGACCCACTGCGAACCGCAGAGCTTCGGCACCTTCGAAATCGGCACCGAGTTCGAATCATTGACCGACGCCCAGCGCCAACTGCTGGCACGCTATATCTTGCAGAAACAGGCGCAGCAACGACGCCTGGCCCGCGAGCAAAACGATCCCGAGGCGAGTTGAGCCCTGGATTCATCGTGCGACCCCGATTATTTGCAGGATCATTTTTTCCCTTGAAGGAGCAGTCGTGACTCTGATTTATGGCCATCGTGGTGCCAAAGGCGAAGCACCGGAAAACACCCTGACCAGCTTCCAGGAATGCCTCAAACACGGCGTGCGCCGCTGCGAACTGGACTTGCACCTGTCCATGGATGGCGAGTTGATGGTGATCCATGACCCGACCCTCAAGCGCACCACCGACCGGCGTGGCAAGGTGGTCGAACATTCGGCTGCCGAACTGGTGACCTACGACGCACGCAAGGGCGGCCCCGGCTGGATCACCCCTTGCCCGATTCCGCGCCTGGAAGATCTGTTCGAGCGGTGCGACTTCGAGCACTGGCAACTGGAAGTCAAGAGCGCCTCGCGCACCCGCGCCGCGACCACCGTGCTGGCAATCCGCGAAATGGCCCAGCGCTTCGGCCTGCTGGACAAGGTCACCGTCACTTCCAGCTCCCGCGAAGTGCTCAAGGCCGCGCTGGAACTGACCCCGGACCTGTCACGCGGGCTGGTAGCCGAATACGCCTGGCTCGACCCGTTGAAGGTCGCCCAGAGTTATGGCTGCGAGATTCTGGCGTTGAACTGGACACTCTGCACCCCGGAACGCCTGATCAAGGCCCAGCGTCAGGGTCTGCACGTGTCGGTGTGGACGGTCAACGAGCCGGCGCTGATGCGCAGGCTCGCCGACTTCGGCGTCGATAGCCTGATTACAGACTTTCCCGGTTTGGCCACGGCCACACTTGGGAAAGGCTGAAATCGGTCTCCCCGGCCGGCTCAGGCCACCGGCCGGAGCCGCTCAAAAAAGCCGGTTGAGACCATCGTAGGCCGCTACCCGATAGGCTTCGGCCATGGTCGGGTAGTTGAAGGTGGTGTTGACGAAGTACTTCAGGGTGTTGTTCTCGCCCGGCTGGTTCATGATCGCCTGGCCGATGTGGACGATCTCCGACGCCTGGTAGCCGAAGCAGTGAACACCCAGGACCTCCAGGGTTTCACGGTGGAACAGGATCTTCAGCATGCCTTGCGGCTCGCCGGCGATCTGCGCCCGGGCCATGCTCTTGAAGAACGCCTTGCCGACTTCGTAAGGCACCTTGGCCTTGGTCAGTTCATGCTCGTTCTTGCCGATCGAGCTGATCTCCGGAATGGTGTAGATCCCGGTCGGTACGTCGTTGACATAACGCCAGCTGCCGTTGTCGACAATGCTGCCCGCCGCCGAACGACCCTGGTCGTGCGCGGCACTGGCCAGGCTCGGCCAGCCGATCACATCACCGGCGCCATAGATGTTCGGCACGCAGGTGCGATAGTTCTCGTCGACCTCGATCTGGCCGCGACCGTTGACCTTGACCCCGATGTTCTCCATGCCCAGCTTGTCGGTGTTGCCGGTACGGCCGTTACACCAGAGCAAGGCATCGGCCTTGATCTTCTTGCCCGACTTCAGGTGCAGGATCACCCCGTTGTCCAGGCCCTCGACACGCTCGTACTCTTCGTTGTGACGCACGGTGATGTTGTTGTTGCTGAAGTGGTAGCTCAGCGCCTGGGAAATTTCCGAGTCGAGGAAGCTGAGCAACTGGTCGCGGTTGTCCACCAGCTCCACCAGCACCCCCAGACCACTGAAGATCGATGCGTATTCGCAACCGATCACCCCGGCACCGTAGATGATCAGCTTGCGCGGGGTATGGCCCAGGCTGAGGATGGTGTCGCTATCGTAGATACGCGGGTGGTGGAAATCGATATCGGCCGGGCGGTAAGGACGCGAGCCGGTGGCGATGATGATGTGCTTGGCGACCAGTTTCTCGACCACGCCGTTGGAGCAGACCACTTCGATGGTCTGCTCGTCGGCGAAGCTGCCGGTGCCGAAGAACAGGTCCACACGGTTGCGGGCGTAGTAACCGGTGCGCGAGGCGACCTGCTTGGAGATCACCTTCTCCGCGCTCTTGAGCACGTCCGGGAACGAGAACCAGCGCGGCTCACCGATGGCCCGGAACATCGGGTTGGTGTTGAACTGCATGATCTGCCGCACAGAGTGACGCAGGGCCTTGGACGGGATGGTCCCCAGGTGAGTGCAGTTACCGCCGACCTGCCGACGGCTGTCGACCATCGCCACCTTGCGCCCTGCTTTGGCGGCGTTCATTGCCGCACCTTCTCCAGCGGGGCCGGAACCCAGTACCACTACGTCGTAGTTGTAGACAGCCATGCGTACTCCTCAGAACAGGCCGAGGCACCCCTCTGGCACCTGCGGCTAAATCATGTCGCGGCCAGCGACATGAAGGATCAAATCTCGGTGTGCAGTCTATAGAAGCGTCAACGCCGCGCACATTAACCCTTGGTCGCGTCGTAGGCTAGTCTTGCCTGCACTACATGTCAGGCGCCCTATGTTAATGCGCCTTGCCCTTCAATAATCTGTCAAACGCCGAATTCGTTCGTGTGACGAAACCTTTATCGGCACGAATCACAAAAAATGCGGCGATATCGTGTTTTTCCGCATAGTCCCAACCGCGCTCCGGCCCCTGGATCAGCAACAGCGTCGACAACCCGTCGGCCATCAGCGTCGAGGGATGAATCACCGTGACCGCCGCCAGGTCGTGGGTGATCGGCGCACCGGTGCGAGCATCGAAAGTGTGGGAATAGCGCTGGCCATCCTGCTCGAAATAATTGCGATAGTCACCGGAGGTGGACACCCCGTAGCCGTCGATATCGACGACCCGTTGCGCAACCTGCCGATCGTCTCGCGGTTCTTCCAGCGCGACACGCCAGGGGCTGCCATCGGGTTTCCTGCCGACTGCCTTGAGTTCGCCCGTGGCCTCGGCCAGAAAGCTGTCGATGCCCATCGCCGCCAGCCGCCCGGCAATCCGGTCCACGGTGTAGCCCGCGGCAATGCTGTCGAAGTCGACCTGCACGGCAGCGTCCTTGCACAGCCGCTCGCCCTCGATATGCAGGTGAGCATGTCCGACGCGCTGGCGGGCCTCGGCCAGTTGCGCGGCATCCGGCACTTTCTCCACACGCCCTTGCGGACCGAAGCCCCAGAGATTCATCAGCGGCTCCACCGTCAGGTCGTAGGCACCGTCGCTGGCGAGCGAAAGTTGCTCGCCGAGGCGCACCAGCTCAAGGATCGACGCCGGCACGACCTGACAACTGTTGGCCGGCAGATCGTTGAAATGCTCGATATCCGAATCACTGCGATAGGTCGACATCTGCCGATCGACCTGCGCCAGGATCGCCTCGACCTCGTTCCTGACTTCATCGGCCGCCGGCCCGCCGGCATGCCGCACATACTGGATGGAATAGGTGCTGCCCATGGTCGGGCCGCCAAAGCGCTCCAGCGAGTCTCCCGAACCGCAGCCGGAAACCAGCAGGAGCGCCGCAGCGGCAAGTACTGACAGGCGTGTACGTAACAAAATCCTGGGACCTCGGGGAAATGACATAGGCTATGGGAAGGCACCGTTCGAGGTTGTGCATTATGCGTCAGATAATCGCCTGTTTATTGCTGATCTTCAGCACCCTGGCCTGCGCCAACAGCAATGAACGCCTCAAGGAGGCCAACTTCCCCGCCCGCTGGAGCGATGGCCCGCAAACCCTGGAACTGAAGAGCCAGACCGTCCTGACCTACCTGTGGGCCGATATCTACGCCGCCGCGCTCTATGCCTCGCCTGATATCAGCGCCCGCCAGGCTTTCAGCGAACAACGCGACCAGCGCCTGGCGCTCTACTACTTTCGCGACATCGACCGCAGCGACGTGATCAAGGCCGCCAGCAGCACCCTGCAACGCCAGCAGACAGCCACCACCCTCGCCCGTCTGAAACCGCAACTGGATGCCCTGCACCAGAGTTTCAAGGACATTCGCCAGGGCGACCGTTACGCCCTCGACTACCGCAGCGGCCGCGGCCTGGATCTGGAACGTAACGGCCAGGTCATCTTCAGCAGCCATGATCCGGAACTGGCCCGGGTATATTTCGGCCTCTGGCTGGCACCGGACGGTCTTTCAGTGCCGTTGCGGGAAACCTTGCTCGCACAAAAACCGAACTGAGCCGCTCTAGACCGTGGACTGTGCCATTTAGCCAGCAGGCTATGGGTTTTTGTTGCCTGACAACCCTAATACACATATCGTTACAAAACTGTTCTGCCAGCGTGCGTATGCCTGAAAGGCCAGTAAGGACGAGCAAAGACGAAGGATTGCTTATAAGACAGCCAGAGTGAGTGAATAAAAATGGCCTCGAGTACGGGCAAGGGCAAGGCGATTTTTCGCGTTGTCAGCGGCAACTTTCTTGAGATGTTCGACTTCATGGTCTACGGTTTCTACGCCACGGCCATCGCTAAAACCTTTTTTCCTGCCGACAGTGCATTCGCTTCCCTGATGCTTTCGCTGGCCACCTTTGGTGCCGGCTTCCTGATGCGTCCGCTGGGTGCGATCTTCCTTGGTGCCTATATCGACCGCCATGGTCGTCGCCAAGGGCTGATCATCACCCTGGCCCTGATGGCCGCGGGCACGGTACTGATTGCCTGCGTGCCGGGTTATGCGACCCTGGGCGTAGCCGCACCGCTGCTGGTGCTGCTGGGCCGACTGCTGCAAGGCTTCTCCGCCGGTGTGGAACTGGGCGGCGTATCGGTCTACCTGGCCGAGATCTCGACCCCGGGCCGCAAGGGCTTTTTCGTCAGTTGGCAGTCCGCCAGCCAACAGGCCGCGGTGGTCTTCGCCGGCTTGCTGGGCGTAGGTCTCAACCACTGGCTGAGTCCCGAACAAATGGGTGAGTGGGGCTGGCGCGTACCGTTCCTGGTCGGCTGCCTGATCGTCCCGGCGATTTTCATCATCCGCCGCTCCCTGGAGGAAACGCCTGAGTTCCAGGCGCGCAAACATCGTCCGACCCTGCAGGAAGTGGTGCGCTCGATCAGCCAGAACTTCGGCCTGGTACTGGCAGGCATGGCGCTGGTGGTGATGACCACCGTGTCCTTCTACCTGATCACCGCCTACACCCCGACCTTCGGCAAGAACGAACTGCACCTTTCGGACTTCGACGCGCTGCTGGTGACCGTGTGCATCGGTCTGTCGAACTTCTTCTGGCTGCCGGTGATGGGCGCCTTTTCCGACAAGATCGGTCGCAAGCCATTGCTGCTCGCGGCGACCATCCTGGCCATCCTGACGGCCTATCCAGTGCTGTCCTGGCTGGTAGCGGACCCAAGTTTCAGTCGCCTGCTGATCGCCGAACTTTGGCTGTCGTTCCTCTACGGCTCTTACAACGGCGCCATGGTGGTTGCCCTGACCGAGATCATGCCGGTCGAAGTCCGCACCACCGGCTTCTCCCTGGCCTATAGCCTGGCGACAGCGACCTTCGGCGGTTTCACCCCAGCGGCCTGTACCTACCTGATCCACGTACTGGACAACAAGGCCGCGCCGGGCATCTGGCTCAGTGGTGCGGCCGTGCTGGGCCTGATCGCCACCCTGGTGCTGTTCCGTGGCAACAAGCACGAACTGCGTACCGCGCAGATGGCGGTTTCCAGCCAGGCCTGACCGGACGCCTTCGCGCGCAAGCCCGCGAAGAGGCCAGACCAGGCACTGCCCTCTCAGTGCCAGGTACAAATAAAAACGCCCCGACGAGTCGGGGCGTTTTTATTTGCAGCGATTGCTTAGCGCGGGAACGCAGGCGGGTTGACCCCGGCCATGTCTTCCATCACGCGCACTACCTGGCAGCTATAACCGAACTCGTTGTCGTACCAGACGTACAGGACAACGCGGTTGTCGTTGCAGATGGTCGCTTCGGCATCGACCACACCGGCGTGGCGCGAGCCGACGAAGTCGGTGGACACCACTTCCTGCGAGTTGACGAAATCGATCTGCTTGTGCAGATCCGAGTGCAGCGCCATATAGCGCAGGTACTCGTTCATTTCTTCGCGGCTGGTGGCGGTACCCAGGTTCAGGTTCAGGATCGCCATCGACACGTTCGGCGTCGGTACGCGGATCGCATTGCCGGTCAGCTTGCCAGCCAGTTCAGGCAAGGCCTTGGCGGCAGCGGTGGCAGCACCGGTCTCGGTGATCACCATGTTCAGCGCGGCGCTGCGGCCACGACGATCACCCTTGTGGAAGTTGTCGATCAGGTTCTGGTCGTTGGTGTACGAGTGAACGGTTTCGACGTGGCCGTTGACGATGCCGAACTTGTCGTTGACGGCCTTGAGCACCGGCACGATGGCGTTGGTGGTGCAGGACGCCGCGGAAACGATCTTGTCGTCAGCAGTGATTTCACCGTGGTTGATACCGTGCACGATGTTCTTCAGCTTGCCCTTGCCCGGCGCGGTCAGGACCACGCGGTCGATGCCCAGGCAGGCCAGGTGCTGGCCCAGGCCGTCGGCGTCACGCCATACACCGGTGTTGTCCACCAGCAGGGCGTTCTTGATGCCGTATTGGGTGTAGTCCACCTCGGTCGGGTTCTTCGCGTAGATGACCTGGATCAGGTTACCGTTGGCGGTGATGGTGTTGTTTTCTTCGTCGATGGTGATAGTGCCGTTGAACGAACCATGCACCGAATCGCGGCGCAGCAGGCTGGCACGCTTGGTCAGGTCGTTCTCGGCGCCCTTGCGCACAACGATGGCGCGCAGGCGCAGACCGTCGCCGCCGCCGGTTTTCTCGATCAGGATGCGCGCCAGCAGACGGCCGATACGACCGAAGCCGTACAGCACCACGTCAGTGCCCTTGCGTGCGGAAACATTCTGCTGACCGACGACATCGGCCAGTTCTTCGCGGACGAACTGCTCGGCAGTGCGGCCATTGCCCTGGGCCTTGAACTTCACGGCCAGCTTGCCGAGGTCCACCGAAGCGGCGCCCAGCTTGAGCTCGCTCATCGCCTTGAGCAGCGGGAAAGTCTCGTGGACGGACAGTTCGGCATCATCGCTCTGACGATGGCGAGCAAAGCGGTGAGCCTTGAGAATCGCGATGACAGACTGGTTGATCAGGCTGCGGCCATAGATCGAACTCACCACATTGTTATTGCGGTAGAGCTGACCGATAAGCGGGATCATCGCTTCTGCAAGCGCTTCACGATCAATCCACTCACCAAGACACTGGTCGGGCTTCTGAGTCACGGGAACCTTCCACATGTAGGGGCTGAAAAAAGGGGCTACATTATGCAGCCCAGTGGCCTTGCGAGCAATGCGCGACTGTCGCGCGACCCCGCATAAAATCCCTTGCAAAAAACCACCACCCCGCTCCAGCCCAGTAAATACAAGGGCTTCAGAGCGCCCCATTTTGGAGCGCCCACCATGACTTGTCTGTAACCCTCCGAAACATAAGTGCAATATGGCACTACATATTCAGCTAAAAAGCGCTATTTCTTGTCATAGCCACTACATTTCCTCCGACATGTAATAGACACAGTCTGCAACTGACAGGCGGCACCCGGGGCCGTTACAATTACCGACTTTGTCGCAACGCTTGGAGCTCAACCTTCCGTGCCCGTTCTGCGTCTACCGCTACTCCCTGCCGCGGCAGGTAAACAGCACTGGGGCAATCTCCCCGGTGCCGCCCTGAGCCTGGCCATTGCCGAGGCTGCCAGCGCTGCCAAGCGCTTCACCCTGCTGCTCACCGCCGACAGCCAAAGCGCCGAGCGGCTGGAACAGGAGCTGAGTTTCTTCGCCCCCGATTTGCCGGTGCTGCATTTCCCGGACTGGGAAACCCTGCCCTACGACCTGTTTTCACCGCACCAGGACATCATCTCCCAGCGCATCGCCAGCCTTTACCGGCTGCCGGAACTGGAACATGGCGTGCTGGTGGTGCCGATCACCACAGCACTGCACCGCCTGGCCCCGACCAGGTTCCTGCTGGGCAGCAGCCTGGTGCTGGATATCGGCCAGAAACTCGACGTCGAGCAGATGCGCACCCGCCTGGAAGCCTCCGGCTATCGTTGTGTCGACACGGTCTACGAGCACGGCGAATTTGCCGTGCGCGGCGCCCTGATCGACCTGTTCCCGATGGGCAGCAAGCTGCCGTACCGCATCGACCTGTTCGATGACGAGATCGAAACGCTGCGTACCTTCGATCCGGAAAACCAGCGCTCCATCGACAAGGTCGATTCGGTGCGCCTGCTGCCGGCCAAGGAGTTCCCGCTGCAGAAGGAAGCGGTGACCCGCTTCAAGGCGCGCTTTCGCGAACGCTTCGACGTCGACTTCCGCCGCTGCCCGATCTTCCAGGACCTGAACAGCGGGATCACCCCCGCCGGCATCGAGTACTACCTGCCGCTGTTCTTCGAGGAAACCTCGACGCTGTTCGACTACCTGCCCCAGGAGACCCAGGTGTTCTCCCTGCCGGGCATCGAGCAGGCCGCGGAAAATTTCTGGAACGATGTGCGCAGCCGCTACGAGGAGCGTCGCGTCGATCCGACCCGCCCACTGCTGCCGCCGGCCGAACTGTTCCTGCCGGTGGAAGACTGCTTCGCCCGCCTGAAAAGCTGGCCGCGGGTCATCGCCAGCCAACAGGATGTGGAAACCGGTGTCGGCCGCGAACGCTTTCCCGCCCGCGAACTGCCGAACCTCGCGATCGAAGCCAAGGCCAACCAACCCCTGGCGGCGCTCTCCGCATTCCTCGAGCAGTTCCCCGGTCGCGTGCTGTTCACCGCCGAATCCGCCGGTCGCCGGGAAGTCCTGCTGGAGCTGCTGGAACGCCTGAAGCTGCGTCCGAAGACCGTCGACAGCTGGCCGGACTTCACCGCCGGCAAAGACCGCCTGGCGATCACCATCGCACCGCTGGATGATGGCCTGGTGCTGGACGACCCGGCCGTGGCACTGATTGCCGAAAGCCCGCTGTTCGGCCAGCGCGTGATGCAGCGCCGGCGCCGGGAAAAACGCGCCGACGCCAACAATGATGCGGTGATCAAGAACCTCACCGAGCTGCGCGAAGGCGCACCGGTGGTGCATATCGACCACGGCGTCGGCCGCTATCTCGGCCTGGCGACCCTGGAAATCGACAACCAGGTCGCCGAATTCCTCACCATGGAGTACGCCGAGGGCGCCAAGCTCTACGTACCCGTGGCCAACCTGCACCTGATCGCCCGCTACACCGGCAGTGATGACGCCCTCGCGCCGCTGCACCGCCTAGGCTCGGAAGTCTGGCAGAAAGCCAAGCGCAAGGCGGCCGAACAGGTCCGCGACGTCGCCGCCGAACTGCTCGATATCTACGCCCGTCGCGCTGCCCGCGAAGGCCATGCGTTCGCCGATCCGAAAGCCGACTATGCAACCTTCAGCGCCGGCTTCCCGTTCGAGGAAACCCCCGACCAGCAGACCACCATCGAAGCGGTACGCGCCGACATGCTTTCGGCCAAGCCGATGGATCGCCTGGTCTGCGGCGACGTCGGCTTCGGCAAGACCGAAGTGGCCATGCGCGCCGCCTTTATCGCGGTCCACGGCGGCAAGCAGGTGGCGATCCTGGTACCGACCACCCTGCTCGCCCAGCAGCACTACAACAGCTTCCGCGACCGCTTCGCCGACTGGCCGGTGACCGTCGAAGTGATGAGCCGCTTCAAGTCCACAAAGGAAGTCAACGCGGCCGTGGCGGAGCTGGCCGAAGGCAAGATCGATATCGTCATCGGCACCCACAAGCTGCTACAGGACGATGTGAAGATCAAGAACCTCGGCCTGGTGATCATCGACGAAGAACACCGCTTCGGTGTGCGCCAGAAAGAACAGCTCAAGGCCCTGCGCAGCGAAGTCGACATCCTCACCCTGACCGCCACGCCGATTCCGCGCACGCTGAACATGGCCGTGTCGGGCATGCGCGACCTGTCGATCATCGCCACGCCGCCGGCCCGGCGCCTGTCGGTGCGCACCTTCGTCATGGAGCAGAACAAGAGCACGGTCAAGGAAGCCCTGCTGCGCGAGTTGCTGCGCGGCGGCCAGGTCTACTACCTGCACAACGATGTGAAGACCATCGAGAAGTGCGCCGCCGACCTCGCCGAACTGGTGCCGGAAGCCCGTATCGGCATCGGCCACGGACAGATGCGCGAGCGCGAACTCGAACAGGTGATGAGTGACTTCTACCACAAGCGCTTCAACGTACTGATCGCCTCGACCATCATCGAGACCGGTATCGACGTGCCGAGCGCCAACACCATCATCATCGAGCGCGCCGACAAGTTCGGCCTGGCCCAGTTGCACCAGTTGCGCGGCCGGGTCGGGCGCAGTCACCACCAGGCCTACGCCTACCTGCTGACGCCCGGTCGCCAGCAGATCACCGCCGACGCGGAGAAACGCCTGGAAGCCATCGCCAATACCCAAGACCTCGGCGCCGGCTTCGTGCTCGCGACCAACGACCTGGAAATCCGTGGCGCCGGTGAACTGCTGGGCGATGGCCAGAGCGGGCAGATCCAGGCGGTGGGCTTCACCCTGTACATGGAAATGCTCGAACGCGCGGTCAAGTCCATTCGCAAGGGCGAGCAACCGAACCTCGACCAACCCCTGGGCGGTGGGCCCGAGATCAACCTGCGCCTGCCGGCGTTGATCCCCGAGGATTACCTGCCGGACGTCCATGCACGCCTGATCCTCTACAAGCGCATCGCCTCGGCGACCGACGAGGAGGGCCTCAAGGACCTGCAAGTGGAGATGATCGACCGCTTCGGCCTGCTGCCGGAGCCGACCAAGAACCTGGTGCGCCTGACCCTGCTGAAACTGCAGGCCGAGCAACTGGGCATCAAGAAGATCGACGGCGGTCCGCAAGGTGGGCGTATCGAGTTCGCCGCGGACACCCCGGTCGATCCACTGGCATTGATCAAGCTGATCCAGGGGCAACCCAACCGCTATAAATTCGAAGGTGCCACACTGTTCAAGTTCATGGTGCCGATGGAACGCGCGGAAGAACGCTTTAATACACTGGAGGCGCTGTTCGAGCGCCTCACCCCGAAATCTGCTTGATAAGGACGCCGTATGCGCCTGATCTCCTCGCTGGCCGTGTTGTTGGCCCTGTTCACCCCGGCAGCCTTTGCCGACGAGCTGTACCAGGTCGAAATGATCCTGGTCCGGCAAAACCTTGAACAACCCTTCCAGAGCCAACCGGCTCCCGAGGACTGGGCCAGGGGCGCCAAGCCCGTCACCGCTGGCGACGAGCGCACGCCCGCGTTGAACGACATGGTCGCCAGGCTCGGCGCCAGCGGCAACTATGAGGTCCTGTTGCACAAGGCCTGGCAACAGTCTCTCAGCGACCAGCCGAGCAAGGTCTCGATCACTGCCGGCGAAGAACAGTTCGGCCAGTTCCCGGTGGAAGGCACGCTGAGCCTGACGCTCAAGCGCTTCACCGACGTGGAAGCGCAGTTCTGGGTCAACCGCTTCGACAACAACGGCGTGGTCAGTGCCAGCGAACGCCTGAACCAGACCAGCCAGACCAAGAACGGTCAGCTCAACTTCCTCGACAGCGGCCACCTCGCGCTGCTGCTCAAGGTGACCTCGCTGTCAGCCTCCAAACGCGAAGCGCCGTCACAGAACCTGGACCAGTGAACACCCGATGCCCTCGCCCCTGACGCCCTCCATGACCAAGCCACTCGCGCCGTCATGGGTCAGCCGCTTCAAGGAACAGAGCCTGGAACGCGGCCGGCGCTACGCCATGGAAAACCGCGTGCGGATCGTACAGGCCGGTGACAGCACCATCACCGCCAGTTGCGAAGGTTCCGGTGGCAATGTCTACCGCCAGACCATTCACCTTCGCGAGTCGGCCAAGGGCACCTTGCTGATCGTCGATGCCAACTGCACGTGCCCGGTTCGCACCCACTGCAAACATACCGCCGCGGTCCTGTTGAAAGTCCAGGAAACCCTGGCCTACCCGGCCGCGGAAAAAGACGCCGAGCTGCTGGAAAAACTGCAGGCAGTGCTTGATGCCCGCCCTCCAGCCCCACCGCAACAGGTCGTCGATGACGTTCTGCCCGTGCCGCGACTGTGGCTGGCCAGCGTCGAGTTCAGCGCCTTCGAACCGCGCAACGGGCGCATGCAACGCTATATCCAGCACCGCGCGGCGCTGTCCTTCAACTACCTGGGCGAGTACGCCAGCGGCCAGAAAAACGCCGATATCATCCAGCGCCAGGAACACCAGAGCCTGCGCATCAAGCGCCAGCCCGAGGCGGAAAAAACCTGTCGCGAGCAACTGCGCCTGCTCGGCTTCAAGATCGCCACGCGCCAAAGCAAGGCCCTGCCGGAAAGTGCCGGCGAGCTGTACGAGATGGTCAACGACAGCGCCTGGCTGAACTTCACCCTCAACGAGCTACCCGGCCTGCGCAACCTGGGCTGGGAGTTGCAGATCGACGAGGATTTCGGTTTTGACCTGAGCACCGTCGACGACTGGTACGCCACTGTCGACGAGGCACCGGAACGCGACTGGTTCGACCTTGAACTGGGGATCATCGTCAATGGCGAGCGCCTGAGCCTGCTGCCGATCCTGCTCAACCTGATGCGCTCCCACACCGAGTTGCTCAACCCCGAGCGCCTGGCCCGGCGCCGGGACGACGAACTGATCCTGGTGAATATCCCCGCCTCGCCCAACGGCAGCCACGGGCCGCTCCAGGTAGCACTGCCCTACGGTCGCCTCAAGCCGGTGCTGGTCACCCTTGGCGAGTTCTACCTGGAAGAACCCGGCACCACCACTCTGCGCCTGAGCAGCGCCGATGCCACGCGCCTCAACCCCCTCGACGGCTTGCCGCTGCTGTGGGAGGGCGGCGAGCAGATCCGCAGCTTCGCCGAACGCCTGCGGGATATCCGCGAGTTCAGCGCGAGCATTCCCGAGGGGCTCAACGCCACCTTGCGCCCCTACCAGCACGAAGGCCTGAGCTGGATGCAATCGTTGCGGCAACTGGAAGTCGGGGGAATCCTCGCCGACGACATGGGCCTGGGCAAGACCTTGCAGACCCTGGCGCATATCCTCAGCGAAAAGAACGCCGGCCGCCTCGATCGGCCGTGCATGGTGGTGATGCCCACCAGCCTGATTCCCAACTGGGTCGACGAGGCCGCGCATTTCACCCCGCAACTCAAGGTCCTGGCGCTGTATGGCGCGGCGCGCAAAAAGCATTTCGAGCAGTTGCAGGATTACGACCTGATCCTCACCACCTATGCCCTGCTGCCCAAGGACATCGAGAAACTCAAGCTGCAACCGCTGCACGTGCTGGTGCTCGATGAGGCGCAGTACATCAAGAACCCCGGCAGCAAGGCCGCCCACGCCGCCCGCGAACTGAACGCACGCCAGCGCCTGTGCCTGAGCGGTACGCCGCTGGAAAACCACCTCGGCGAACTCTGGTCGCTGTTCCACTTCCTCCTGCCGGGCTGGCTGGGAGACATCAAGGGCTTCAACCGCGACTACCGCGTGCCCATCGAAAAGCGCGCCAGCGAAGTGCGCCTGCAACACCTCAACGGCCGGATCAAACCCTTCCTGCTGCGGCGGACCAAGGAACAGGTGGCCACCGAGCTGCCGCCCAAGACCGAGATCATCCACTGGGTCGAACTCAACGAGGCCCAGCGCGACGTCTACGAGACCATGCGCCTGGCGATGGACAAGAAAGTCCGCGACGAAATCACCCGCAAGGGCGTGGCCCGCAGCCAGATCATCATTCTCGAAGCCCTGCTCAAGCTGCGCCAGGTCTGCTGCGACCTGCGCCTGGTCAACGGCGCGACCCTGCCGGCGCGCGGCAGCGCCTCCGGCAAGCTCGACAGCCTGATGGAAATGCTCGATGAGTTGTTTGCCGAGGGCCGGCGGATCCTGTTGTTTTCACAGTTCACCTCGATGCTGGCGTTGATCGAGGCGGAACTGCACAAGCGCAATGTCGCCTATGCCCTGCTGACCGGACAGACCCGCGACCGCAGGACGCCGGTCAAGGACTTCCAGAGCGGCAAACTGCAGATCTTCCTGATCAGCCTCAAGGCCGGTGGCGTCGGCCTGAACCTGACAGAAGCCGATACCGTGATCCACTATGACCCGTGGTGGAACCCGGCGGCGGAAAACCAGGCCACCGACCGGGCGTACCGGATCGGCCAGGAAAAGCCGGTGTTCGTCTACAAGATGATTGCCCGTGGCACGGTGGAGGAAAAGATCCAGCATCTGCAACGGGAAAAATCCGATCTGGCGGCAGGCGTGCTCGACGGGCGCCAGGCCGGCGACTGGCAGTTGCAAAACGAGGACATCGAGGCCCTGTTCGCGCCGCTGCCGGACAAGAAAGCCGGCCGCTGAAGCGCGCGAGCGCGGCATCACCCTTGCAGGCGCATCGCCGGCAAGCCGGCTCCTACAAAGATCAATCGATCAGTTGGGCATCTCTGAGGGCACAAATGGCGCTCAGCCAGCGGGGCTGCTGGCGGTAATCGGTGCGGGCAAAGCCCTGGCCACGCATCCGTGCGATACGTGGCGACGGCGTAACCCGCAGACGCTGCGCCGCACCAAGGGCCAGTTCCGCAGCCGCGCGGTCGTTGCATACCAGGCCCATGTCACAACCGGCCGACAACGCCGCCTCGATACGACTGGCGGCATCGCCCACCACATGAGCACCGGCCATGGACAGGTCATCGCTGAAGATCACCCCGTCGAACTGCAATTCGCCACGCAGGATCTCCTGCAACCAGCGCCGGGAAAAACCGGCGGGCTGCGCGTCGACCTGTGGATAAATCACATGGGCCGGCATCACCGCCGCCAACTGCCGGCTCAGGCGTGCGAAAGGCACCAGGTCGTGGGCACGGATCTCCTCCAGGCTGCGCTCGTCGACGGGGATCGCCACATGGGAGTCCGCCTCGGCCCAACCGTGCCCCGGGAAATGCTTGCCGGTGGCCGCCATGCCGGCGTCCTTCATCCCACGGATAAAGGCACCGGCGAGCAAGGCCGCGCGCTCGGGGTCGCCGTCGAAGGAGCGACTGCCGACCACGGCGCTGCGCTGATAGTCCAGGTCGAGTACCGGCGCAAAACTCAGGTCGAGCCCCACCGCCAGAACTTCCGTCGCCATCAGCCAGCCGCACTGCTCGGCCAGGTGCTCGGCATTCGGGTTGTCGGCAATGGCACGCATCGCCGGCAGGCGCACGAAGCCCTGGCGCAGGCGCTGCACCCGACCACCTTCCTGGTCGACCGCCAGCAACAGGTCGGGGCGAACGGCGCGGATCGATGCACTCAGTTCACGAACCTGGCGCGGATGCTCGATATTGCGCGCGAAGATAATCAGCCCGCCCACTTCCGGTTGACGCAGCAACTGGCGATCTTCAGCCGTCAGCCAGGTACCGGCGATATCGACCATCAGGGAGCCTTGCAGGGCAGTACTCATAGAAAATCCTTGTGAAAAAGTCCGTCAGGCCTTGGCGGTGGCCGGCGCGGTCGACTTGCTGCGCGGGCGCAACTGTGCGGCCGCCATGGTTTCATCGGTCACACCACTGTCGGCGCGCATGCCGGCCGCGAGGAACGGCACCATCAGGCGCATCACCGTCTCGATCGAGGTATTGACACCGAAATCGGTCTCGGCAATCGCCCGCAGCGCCTTGATCCCGGACATGCTGAACGCTGCCGCACCCAACATGAAGTGCACGCGCCAGAATAGTTCGATCGGAGGAATACGTGGGGCCGCTTCATTGACCAGCAACATGTAGCGACGGAACACCTTGCCGTACATGTCCTCCAGGTAACGCCGCAGGTGGCCCTGGCTCTGGCTGAAGGCCAGCCCCAGCAGGCGCATGAAGATCGACAGGTCGTTGCCGCTGCGGGGCTGCACCACCAGGGCCTGCTCGACGAGGATTTCCAGCAGCTCTTCCAGGGTCGGCTTGACCTCGGGCTTGGCCTGGCGCCGCTCCAGCTCGCGGTCGAGGCTGATGCAGAACGGCCCGAGGAAGCGCGAGAACACGGCCTGGATCAGGGCTTTCTTCGAGCCGAAATGGTAGTTCACCGCCGCGAGATTGACCCCCGCCTTGCTGGTGATCAACCGTAATGAGGTCTCGGCAAAACCTTTTTCCGCGAACAATTGCTCGGCAGCATCGAGAATGCGTTCAACGGTTTCCGACTGGGCCATGATTATTCCGCCTGACAAACACTTGTTTGAAACATACGTTTCAGACCATGGAATGTCAAGCCTGACGGTCCATTTGCGGCCGGCCAGTCAGGTATTAAATCATAGAAACCGGGGCCTGTAGCGCAGCACCCGATCCGACTGTCGACACCCTTCCCGGCAACCGTCCGGCGGACGCTTTGAAAAGGAGGATTGCCAAGCGCCTTCCACTGTATATAATCCCAGTCACTGTATAAAAAGACAGAGCGATCGAGATGCTAAAACTGACGCCACGCCAAGCTGAGATTCTGGCTTTTATCAAACGCTGCCTGGATGACAACGGCTATCCGCCGACCCGCGCGGAGATTGCCCTGGAACTGGGTTTCAAGTCGCCGAACGCTGCCGAGGAACACCTCAAGGCCCTGGCCCGCAAGGGTGCGATCGAGATGACCCCTGGCGCCTCGCGCGGCATCCGCATTCCCGGTTTCGAGGCCAAGGCCGACGAGTCCACCCTGCCGATCATCGGCCGGGTCGCCGCTGGTGCACCGATTCTCGCCCAGCAGCACGTCGAGGAATCCTGCAACATCAACCCGACCTTCTTCCATCCCCGGGCCGACTATCTGTTGCGCGTTCACGGCATGAGCATGAAGGATGTCGGCATTTTCGACGGTGACCTGCTGGCCGTGCACACCTGCCGCGAAGCCCGCAACGGCCAGATCGTGGTGGCCCGGATCGGCGAGGAAGTGACCGTCAAGCGCTTCAAGCGTGAAGGCAGCAAGGTCTGGCTACTGGCCGAAAACCCCGAGTTCGCCCCTATCGAAGTCAACCTGAAAGATCAGGACTTCGTCATCGAAGGTTTGAGTGTCGGCGTCATTCGCCGCTGAAGGAGGCGTCATGCAATTTCCGCAAACTCCACAACACGCACAACTGCCCTTGTTCGAAGCGTTCATGGCGCAGCCGCTGGTCCCGCTTCTCAAGGAAGTGGTTGAAACACCCTGGAGCACCGAGCCCGAGGTCTTCAGCGAACTGTCGTTACGTGGCGGGAATTGCCTGAGCCTGCTGGCCCCCATCCTGCGCGAACTGAGCCAGGACCAGGATGCCCGCTGGCTGACCCTGATCGCCCCGCCATCGAGCCTGACCCAGGCCTGGTTACGGGAAGCGGGACTGAATCGCGAGCGCATCCTGCTGCTGCAACCCAGCAGCGCCCAGAATGCCCAGCAACTGACGTGCGAAGCCTTGCGCCTGGGGCGTAGCCATACCGTGGTCAGCTGGCTCAATCCGCTGAGCAGCAGCGCTCGCCAGCAATTGATCAGCGCAGCCCGCAAGGGTGACGCACAAAGCCTGAATATTCGTTTGGGCTAGACACAAGCGCCAGACAGGCACTCTTCGCGCGTATCGCGCAGGGCTTCTCCAGGACAGAGAAGCCGATCAGAATCGACAATCCAGAACAGAAAGCGGTTGGCAGCTTCAGTGAAGAACGCGCGGACCGTCTTCTTTCTCGATTTCGCCTTCCACCAGTCGCCCCGCCATCTGCACGCCCACGCTCAACATGGCCTTGGCCACCTCGACGTGCTGGCCCTGCAGGAAAGCCTTGGCATCTTCAGAGAAGTTCAGGGTGACCAGAGAACCTTCGTCCTCGGCCCGGCGCAGCTCGATACGGCCGTCCGGCAGCTCGACGATTTCTAGAAAGGACGTAGGCATAAAAGTCTGTTCTCCACGAAAGGCCAAGATTATATCAGTCATCCGTGGCAACTCGCTCAAGATCTCAACAGCTTTCTTTACGGCTTGATGAACAACTGACAGACGGGGCTTACAGTCCAATCATCCTGGCCATATGAAAATGTCAGGCGACAAGCGGCCCTGACACGACCACTCAGGCTGACGGACAGGCCGAGCAACGCCACGGGAAGAGCAGACTTCATTGTTTGCCCTGCGCAGCGAGGCGGATGGCCTGCAATCTGAGGAAGTTAGGATGCCAGCGACCATCGGCGAAAACACTGCCGTCTGGATAAGTGAAGGTTGTGTAATTGCCCTTTTTCTTTACCTTGGGCCCCGCTGAATAAAGAACGAAATCGGAATGCAGGACAGGCTCGAAATACACCTGTCGTGCTTGCAAAGCCCGATACTTCACGTAAATGCTACCCTCACCCGCCAAACTGACTGTTTTTCTGTATGGCCCCAAAAAATCCTCACTGATCCATGGGTAATAATCCTTCTTGATCGTCAAATCACCATCGACTTTTATGCCAGACCCACCGCGTGGAGAGTTGTTGCGGTCAAACATCACCACAACACCACCTCCCGCGCCGTAGGTCACGTTCTCGCCAAAGTAAGTGGGATTGGAGTAAACAACGCCAAAGATCACATTACTCAAACGCCACTGGCACTTGCCACCGCCATCAATGGGCAACTTGGCCTCGTAAAGATCGCTCTGACCCTGACGCTGCGGCTGCATATCAACATTGCGGTAACCGTCCAACTCGATGCGCTGGCCACTGGCCCCACGAGTGATGCGTTTACAGATCGACGAGCGGTACATCACGTTCATGGTTTCCGCTTCCAACTCCTTGGGCACTTTCACGGTCACCGTGATCTGTTCGCTATCAGGAGGCGGCGCGAGGCTGTAGTCCTTTGCGCAGCCGCTCAGGCTGACGAACAAACCGAGCAGAACAGCGCTCATTCTCTTGGGCATGGTCTTTTCCTTGTCCGCGTCGTCGCGACTCAACCGTAGGTTTTCTCGTAAAAAGCCTGGGGATCGGCCACGGCGTTGAAACGCTGCAGGGCCTCAACACCGCCTTCGGCGTCTTCGGTCATCTGCAAGGCCTTGCCCAACTGGTACTGCAGATCAAGGAACAGGCGATTGCGGGCCAATTGATCTTCGGGAGTGTTCGCGGCGTGCTCCTTCATCTGCTGTTCGAAGGCTTGTCGCTGTGTCTGCCGACCCAGCAATGGATCGCGCTCGGCATTGATCGACTCCAGCAACTGGCCGTAGATATAGGGCTGGTACTTGCCCATGAAGTGATTGCCGATCCCCATCAGCCCACCTGCCTTGGGGTTGCCATAAGGCGGGAAGAATGTGCGCCGACTCTCGCTCGTCAAGGACTGGGTAAAGTCGCCCTGGGCTTGCTTGACCTTCTGGTTGTCCTCCTCGCTCAGACTGGGCACCAGATAGAGCTTGGCCACTTCAGGAAGACGGTAGGAGATCGTGGTGTGATAGGGCGCGCCGAGCCCGTCCTTGTTGCGATACGCCGGGTAGTGCGAGCCTTGAGATTGCCGGTGCTGGTCGGTCTTGAAAAACATGGCGATTTCGCCGTGATGGCCATAAGGGTCGTCGTGCTTGAATAACGGGCTGGTGGCCAACTGAAGCAGCGACCAGGTAAAACCCAGGGTCGTGCCCAGCGGGCCATAGAGGTTGTACAGGTAGTTATCCAGTTCGGCCTCGGGCGGCACGCTGGGGATGGTGTCGGTGTCATTCACATGGCGGAAATGCTTGATCTCACTCAGGCTCTGTATCGCCTTGAGGGTGAAGGTACGGGGCATGCCGTAGGTGTAGAGCAGCGGATTCTTGTCCTTCAGCGCTGCCGCATGGATCAGGCCGAGGGCGCCTCCCAGGCTGTGGCCGCAAATAAATAGTGGCTTGTCAAAAGCCTCTTTAGGAATCGTCTCCCCCAGATCTGCGGTATAGATTCTTCTCGCCAGCTCGAACGCCTCGCGAAAGCCCAGATGCACGCGGCCCTGCGGGGTCAGGTCGGGACAAGGCACCTTGGGTTCACAGTTGGCCGCGACCTCCGGCTTGACCGGGCGGAAGGTCACATCCGTCGCCAGATCGGTGAAAGGAAATGCCATCTCGGTACCACGCCAAGCGACCAGCACCTGAGAGGCACTGATGGCATAGAACAACTGGGTATCCCCTTCCGGCGGCTCGGCCTGAGTGGTATCCAATGACTCGACCGTAGTGTAACGACCACTGAAAGGAACATCGGTGACCAGACAAGGCGCCGATCGACCGTTTTCCCATAGCAGCGGCGTGCGCGACAGATCCAGGCATTGTTGCTCGAAGAACTCCTCGACGGAGCCTCGTTGCTCCTCGGGCAACCTGCTGTATGCCAGGATGCTCATCAAACTCAGGTTGTGGGCATTGGCCAGGCTGTACTCGGCCTGGTGATGCAAGACCAGCGACCAGGCGCGTAACGGGCAGATTTCCAGCACATGACGGCGATCCAGTCCCTCGTCGCTGACGGTGAAACCGCTGTAGGTCGTGTCCGGAAAGTGAAAGGCCGGGGGATGATCGGGATCCACCAGGGGCGGGTCGAGGGTCGGCAACTGGTCGCATAGCTGACCGATACGCAGGTAGTGATAACCATAGCCTGCCGCGCGTGCCTGCTGTTCGATGGGCGAGAAACCCGCGCGCTGCGGACCATACAGCGGGGTACGATCACCGAAGCCTGGCAGTGGTGGTTCGGCCCGCTCGGCGCGCAATCGACGGGTTTGCAGTTGCTCGGCCAGGGGGTTGGCCGCCAGTTGCAGGGTAATGGGGATCGGATGCAGGCCCTCGATACGAATCACACCCTCGGCATCGCTCTCACCCGAGCATTCAGGCGCGCAGGCTGCGCGGGTGGCGTCATTGACCGCCCGCCAAGGCAGGTTCGCCAAAGGCTCACCCTGCTCATCGAGCAATTGGAACTCGATCCAGTGTTTGATCTGCGGGCCACAGATCACTTCCTGGACGGTGCAGATAGTGTCTGTGCGAAGTATTCGGTCGTTGTGAGTGGACATCCGTTGTTCCTTATTCAAAAGGTTGACGGATGATTCTGCTTTCCGAGGCTGTCTAGATGAATAGGGTTTTAAAAAACCAGAACAGTCCTACATTTCCTTCTTACAACCGTCTAGCCCCTGAAGGAATAACGCCATCGTCGGGGACACGACTTGATCAATCAGCACTCGTTCAAACCATCACGAAAACGGATCGCCAGCCCCTTGAGGTTCTGCCGCCAGCCTTCCAGCTCCTCACGCCCCAGCTCCGGCACTTCTTCCTCGTCCAGGCTGACCGCCACGATCAACGGTTGCAACACGTCTCCCTTGGCCTTCCTGGGCGCCTGGGGCGGCAAGTACAAGGCCGTGTGCGCAACAATCAGACGGGCCAGCCAGGTTTGCGGACTGTGGGCCAGTTCCACCAGTTCGGCCATTTCCGGAATGGCGATGGATTCCAGTACTTCCCGGGTCAGCAACAGCTCGGCACGCGGTGCATTGGCCTGGGGCAGGCGGTAGAAACCGGCAATCTCATGGCACAGCCCGAGCAAGGCGCCGTACAGATGGAACACCACTGCTTCACGCTCGGCCTGGATCAGCGCCAACGCGTTCATCGCCCGGCTTTCCTCGGCCTTGCCCAGGGCTTCGAGCGCAAGGCCCGCGTAAAAGATCTTCTGGTTGGTGCGGGTATAGAGTTCGTTGGCCATGACGGCGCACTCCAGGACAAAAAGCCACAGGCGAAACCTGTAGGAGCCGGGCTTGCCCGCGAAGCTTTTGATGTCTTCAAGGACACCTTCGCGGGCAAGCCCGGCTCCTACGGGGATATGCATCATACCGGGAAAAACATCCAGCCCCGAGCTTGCGGACGAACGCGACAAGGCTCAGGGCTTTATCCAACAGTGGGATCAGGCGCCCTGGCGCTTGTCCTCGACCTTCCACTTGCCGCCGTCGTAGAACGCCTTCCAGCCGGTCGGCTTGCCGTCCACTTCGCTCTGCACGTACTGCTCCTTGGTCTTGCGGCTGTAGCGAATGACCGCTGGACGACCGTCCGGGTCCTTCTTCGGCGCTTCACAGAGGAAGTGGTACTTAGGATCGATCTCGTCCTTGTGCGGAACGATTTCGCTCACCAGCGGTGCACGGGTCTCGCGGTTTTTCGGGAACTGGCTGGCCGCCAGGAACAGGCCGGACGCACCGTCACGCAGGATGTAGGTGTCGTTGACCTTTTCGCACTTGAGTTCCGGCATCTTCACCGGATCCATCTTCGGCGGCGCCGCATCACCGCTCTTGAGCAGTTTGCGGGTGTTCTTGCAGGTCGGGTTGGTACAACCGAAGAATTTGCCGAAACGGCCGGTCTTGAGCTGCATTTCACTGCCGCACTTGTCGCATTCCAGGCTCGGGCCTTCGTAGCCCTTGATCCGGTAGTTGCCTTCCTCGATCTCGTAGCCCGCGCAATCCGGGTTGTTGCCACAGATATGCAGCTTGCGCTTCTCGTCCAGCAGGTAGGCATCCATCGCCGTGCTGCAGATCGGACAGCGATGCTTGCCACGCAGCACCAGGGATTCCGACTCGCCCTCGTCGTCCGCGGCGATCTCATCGCCCGGAACCAGGTTGACGGTAGCCTTGCAGCGCTCTTTCGGCGGCAGGCTGTAACCCGAGCAACCGAGGAACACGCCGGTGGAGGCGGTACGGATCTGCATCGGCCGGCCGCAGGTCAGGCACGGGATATCGGTCATGACCGGCTGGTTGGCACGCATGCCGTTTTCCGCGCCTTCGGCCACTTCGAGCTTCTTCTTGAAGTCGCCATAGAACTCGTCGAGCACGTTTTTCCAGTCGCGCTCGCCCTGGGCCACGTCGTCGAGGTTCTCTTCCATGCCGGCGGTGAAGCCGTAGTCCATCAGGTTCGAGAAGCTTTCCGCCAGACGCTCGGTGACGATGTCGCCCATCTTCTCGGAATAGAAGCGGCGGTTGTGCAGCGCCACGTAGCCACGGTCCTGGATGGTGGAAATGATCGCCGCATAGGTCGAAGGACGACCGATGCCACGTTTTTCCATTTCCTTGACCAGGCTGGCTTCGGAGTAACGCGCCGGCGGCTTGGTGAAGTGCTGGCTCGGATCGAGCTGGATCAGCTTCAGCGCATCGCCCTGGGCCATGTCCGGCAACACGTCGTCATCGCCCGGCTTGGCGATCTGCGGCATGACGCGGGTATAGCCGTCGAACTTCAGGATGCGGCCCTTGGCGCGCAGCTCGAAGTCACCGGCGCCCACGGTCACGGTGGTCGACAGGTATTGCGCCGGCAGCATCTGGCAGGCCAGGAACTGGCGCCAGATCAGCTCGTAAAGGCGCTCGGCATCACGCTCCATGCCCGACAGCTTGCTCGGCTCGGTATTGGCGTCGGAAGGACGAATCGCTTCGTGAGCCTCCTGGGCGCCCTCCTTGCTGCTGTAGATGTTCGGCGAGTCCGGCAGGTACTTCTTGCCGAACTCGCTCTCGATGTAGGTCCGCGCCATCGCCACGGCATCGACCGAGAGGTTGGTCGAGTCGGTACGCATGTAGGTGATGTAGCCGGCTTCATACAGACGCTGAGCCATCATCATGGTCTTCTTCACCCCGAAGCCCAGGCGATTGCTCGCTGCCTGCTGCAGGGTGGAGGTGATGAACGGGGCCGACGGCTTGCTGCTGGTCGGCTTGTCTTCGCGCTTGACGATGCTGTAGGCCGACGCCTTGAGCTTGTCCAGTGCCGCCATGGCCTGGGCTTCGTTCAGAGGCTTGAAGGCCTCGCCTTTTTCCCGAGCCACTTCGAAACGCACCTTGGCGCCCTTGGTGGTGCCCAGGTCGGCGTGGATTTCCCAGTATTCTTCCGGGTTGAACGCGCGAATCTCACGCTCGCGCTCGACCACCAGCTTCACCGCCACCGACTGCACACGCCCGGCGGACAGGCCGCGGGCGATCTTGGCCCACAGCAGCGGCGAGACCATGTAGCCCACCACGCGATCGAGGAAGCGTCGTGCCTGCTGGGCATTGACCCGGTCCAGGTCCAGTTCGCCCGGCTTGGAGAAGGCTTCCTGGATCGCCTTCTTGGTAATTTCGTTGAACACCACGCGCTTGTAGCGGCTGTCGTCACCACCGATGGCTTCCCGCAGGTGCCAGGCAATGGCTTCCCCTTCGCGGTCCAAGTCGGTTGCGAGATAGATGGTGTCAGCATCCTTGGCGAGCCGGCGCAGCTCCTCGATCACCTTCTCCTTGCCGGGAAGGATCTCGTAGCGGGCTTTCCAGCCGTGATCCGGATCGACGCCCATGCGCGAGACCAACTGCTTGCGCGCCTTCTCTTTCGCCGAGAGCACGGGCGCTTCGCCGGCGGCGGCCTTGCCACGCTTGGCGGCAGGTTCCTTGGCGGCGCTAGCCGAACCGCTGGTGGGCAGGTCTCGGATATGGCCGATACTCGACTTCACCACGTACTGGGTACCCAAGTACTTGTTGATGGTCTTGGCCTTAGCCGGGGATTCCACAATGACCAGCGATTTGCCCATGGATCGGAAAATTCCTGAATGCTTGAAGTGAGAGCGCAGCCCGCGTCTGACGCGGCACCGCTATATATAGTGGCAACAAGGTGAGGTCAAGCGCAGGGTTCTGCGCGATCGGCACTCATGGCCTGGAAAAAAGGCTCGGTTCGACTTGCACCAAAGCAAAGCGTGGGACCCGTTCGCCGTCAACCTCGACCGACTCCAGGAACATGCTCAAGGGACGTACCCAGAAGCCGTAATCGCCATACAGCGCTTGGTAGAACACCACTTCCTCTTCGGTCTCGGAATGCCGTGCCACGCTGAAAACGCGGTACTGCGGTCCCTTGTAGTGCTGATAGAGCCCAGGCTGCAATTTCATATATCGGCCCTCTTACAAAATAAAATAAAAAAAATTTCAGAAAAACAAAAACCGGGGCACTAGGCCCCGGCTTCCATCGACGAAACGCTTAGACGCGTTCGAAGACGGTGGCAATGCCCTGGCCGAGGCCGATGCACATGGTAGAGACCCCGAGGGTCCCGCCATTCTGCTTCATCACGTTGAGCAAAGTGCCGGAAATCCGCGCACCGGAACAACCGAACGGGTGGCCCAGAGCAATGGCGCCGCCGTGCAGGTTAACCTTCTCGTTCATCTTGTCGAGCACTTTCAGGTCCTTCAGCACCGGCAGGGCCTGTGCGGCGAAGGCTTCGTTGAGCTCGAAGAAGTCGATATCGGAGATTGCCAGGCCTGCACGCTTCAGCGCTTTCTGGGTCGCAGGTACCGGACCGTAGCCCATGATCGCCGGATCCACACCCGCCACCGCCATCGAGCGGATCACCGCCAGGGGCTGGATGCCGAGGTCCTGGGCACGCTGCGCCGACATCACGATCATGCACGAGGCACCATCGGTGATCTGCGACGACGTACCCGCCGTCACGGTACCGCCCTTGGGGTTGAACGCCGGCTTCAAGGCCGCCAGGCTTTCCAGGGTGGTTTCCGGACGAATGGTTTCGTCGAAGTCGAACACTTTCAGGAAACCGTTCTCGTCATAACCCTGCATCGGGATGATTTCGTCCTTGAACTTGCCTTCCACGGTGGCCTTGTGAGCCAACTGGTGGGAGCGCACGCCAAAGGCATCCTGCTGCTCGCGGGTGATGCCGTGCATCTTGCCCAGCATCTCGGCGGTCAGGCCCATCATGCCCGAGGCTTTCGCCGCGTACAGCGACATGTGCGGGTTCGGATCGACACCGTGCATCATGCCGACATGGCCCATATGCTCGACGCCGCCGACGACGAAGACGTCACCGTTGCCGGTCATGATCGCCTGGGCGGCGGTGTGCAGTGCGCTCATCGACGAGCCGCACAGGCGGCTGACGGTCTGGCCGGCGGCGGTGTGCGGGATCTGGGTCATCAGCGACGCCATGCGCGCGATGTTCCAGCCCTGCTCCAGGGTCTGGTTCACACAGCCCCAGATCACGTCCTCGACTTCATTCGGGTCGACCTTGACGTTGCGTTCCAGCAGCTTGCTGATCAGGTGCGCCGACATGTCCTCGGCACGGGTGTTGCGGTGCATACCGCCCTTGGAGCGGCCCATCGGAGTACGACCGAAGTCGACAATCACGACGTCTCTAGGATTCAAGCTCATTGGTTTCACTCTCGCTCTAGTGGTGCCGGACGGCGCTTAACCGAAGAACCGCTGGCCACTCTTGGCCATTTCGCGCAGCTTCGCGGTCGGGTGGTACAACGCGCCCAGATCGGCGTACTGGTCAGCCAGGGCAACGAACTCGGCGACACCGATCGAATCGATGTACCGCAGCGCACCGCCACGGAAGGGAGGGAAACCAATGCCGTAGACCAGACCCATGTCGGCTTCGGCAGCGGTCTCGACGATACCGTCTTCCAGGCAACGCACGGTTTCCAGGCACAGCGGGATCATCATCCAGTTGATGATGTCCTCGTCGGTCACCTCACGCTGCTCGTAGATAATCGGCTTGAGCACTTCCAGCACCGACGAATCGGCGACTTTCTTCTGCTTGCCGCGCTTGTCGGTCTCATAGGCGTAAAAGCCCTTGCCGTTCTTCTGGCCCAGGCGCTTGGCCTCGTACAGGGCATCGACGGCCGAACGACGGTCGTCCTTCATGCGGTCCGGGAAACCTTCGGCCATCACGTCACGACCATGGTGGCCGGTGTCGATACCGACCACATCCATCAGGTACGCCGGGCCCATCGGCCAGCCGAATTTCTCCATGATCTTGTCGATACGGACAAAGTCCACACCGGCGCTGACCAGCTTGGCGAAACCACCGAAGTACGGGAACAGGATACGGTTGACCAGGAAGCCCGGGCAGTCGTTGACCACGATCGGGTTCTTGCCCATTTTCTTGGCGTAGGCCACGGTAGTCGCTACCGCTTGCTCGCTGGATTTCTCGCCACGGATCACTTCCACCAGCGGCATCATGTGCACCGGGTTGAAGAAGTGCATGCCGACGAAGTTTTCCGGACGCTTGAGGGCCTTGGCCAGCAGGCTGATGGAAATGGTCGAGGTGTTGGACGCGAGGATCGCATCTTCCTTGACCTGGGTTTCGACTTCCGCCAGGACCGCCTGCTTGACCTTCGGGTTCTCGACAACGGCTTCGACGACCAGGTCGACATGACCGAAGTCACCGTAGGACAGGGTCGGACGAATGCCGTTGAGTACTTCGGCCATCTTCGCCGCGGTCATGCGGCCCTTGTCGACACGGCCGACCAGCAGCTTGGCGGCTTCGGCCAGGCCCTGCTCGATACCGTGCTCATTGATGTCCTTCATCAGGATCGGCGTTCCCTTGGAAGCCGACTGATAGGCGATACCGCCGCCCATGATACCGGCGCCCAATACGGCGGCCTGTTTCACGTCCTTGGCGATTTCGTCGTAGGCCTTGGCCTTTTTCTTCAGTTCCTGGTCATTCAGGAACAGACCGATCAGGCTTTGTGCGGCCGAGGTCTTGGCCAGTTTCACGAAGCCGGCGGCTTCGATTTCCAGGGCCTTGTCGCGACCGAAGTTGGCGGCTTTCTGGATGGTCTTGATGGCTTCGACCGGGGCCGGGTAGTTCGGACCGGCTTGACCGGCAACAAAACCCTTGGCGGTTTCGAACGCCATCATCTGTTCGATGGCGTTGAGCTTGAGCTTGTCCAGCTTGGGCTGGCGCTTGGCCTTGTGATCGATCTCGCCGGAAATGGCGCGTTTGATCAATTCCAGGGCAGCTTCCTGCAGTTTTTCCGGAGCGACCACGGCATCGACGGCACCGACTTTCAGGGCGTCTTCGGCACGGTTTTCCTTACCGGCGGCGATCCACTCGATGGCGTTGTCCGCACCGATCAAGCGCGGCAGGCGCACGGTGCCGCCAAAGCCCGGGTAAATCCCCAGCTTGACTTCCGGCAGGCCGATCTTGGCCGTGACGGACATGACGCGGAAATCCGCGGCCAGGCACATTTCCAGACCGCCGCCCAGGGCGATGCCATTGATCGCGGCAACGGTCGGCACGGCCAGGTCTTCGAAATCGCTGAAAATCTTGTTGGCTTCGAGGTTGCCCGCCACGAGCTCGGCATCCGGCAACTTGAAGTTGTCGACAAATTCGGTGATGTCGGCGCCGACGATGAACACGTCCTTGCCGCTGCTGACAATCACACCCTTGACCGAGGCATCGGCCTTGATGGTGTCTACCGCCTGACGCAATTCGTTCAGGGTTAGACGGTTGAACTTGTTGACGGACTCACCCTTGAGATCGAACTTCAGTTCGACGATGCCACTTTCAAGAGCCTTAACCGTGATGGCTTTACCTTCGTAAATCATCAACTGATCTCCACGATATGGAAGCTGAACAGTACACGTCGGACGCTAGCTCCTGGCCCGGCATTGACCTCATCGTCACTGCTACGCCAAGCCGCCAGGCACACCCGCCGACGCGATAGTCGGGATTCTGTAAGAGCCGTCTGATCAGACAAACGCTCAATTCATACGCCCGTTTGATTTGGGTGTGGACACCTTCACGGAATTCGAGGCAATTGTCAATTGCCGAAAACGCCCCTGAAAAGGCGACTTTCCGGTCACTTTCCAGGCGCGCAGTCGCTCCAGCAGCCGGTCTGATGGCGCTTCATTCATGAAATCAATAACAACCGAAGCAACCAGGTCAGACAGAAAGACGGGAATAGGCCTACCAGCCCCCCAGGAAACAGCCTAGTGGAAAATAGGGACGCTTTTTATGAACACAAGGCGTAAGCTCGGCAACACAGATTGACCGGCCTGCCTGGCCAACCCCAGCCCGATGTTGCCTGTCGGGCTTTTTATTGTCTTTCTCCCCATCGCGGGATCGGCGCCGTTGCAGCCCGACCCGCCTGCTTCAGGCCAGCGCCTTGAGCACTGCGGCGATGGCCAGCAACACCTGTGCCTCACCCCGCTCGCCCCAGTAGAGCGCGATCATCTGCTTGTCCGCCTCGACCTTGAACACATTGGCCGGCAATGTCCTGAAATGAACCAGCAGGGATTCGTCCTCCAGCACTTCGCGCCATTGGTTGAGCCAGATCCCCGGCTCGGTCTGCCAGTAACTCCAGCACGCGGGCTCCTTGCCACGGCGGGGCCGGTGATACTGTGCACAGGGGCTCGGCGGCTCCTGCGGCAGCCAGTGTGGCCACTCCTGGGGCGCCAGTTGCATGCCCAGGCCGATACGACGCGCTTCCATGCGCAGGGCCATCTGACCGCTCTGGCGGCGCGAGGGGCGCAACCACGCCAGAGGGCTGAGGACCACTGCCAGGATTGACACCACTATCCAGACCGTCATATCTCTACTCCCCGAAGATTATTCATGAGCGATTGGGTCACTGCTGAACCAATCAGCTTGAAACGAGCCATACTTAAAGCAATTGCGATCCTCAGGAGGTGCCTTTCATGCCCTACCACCACATTCTGGTTGCCGTCGACCTGACGGAAGAATGCGACCCGGTGATTCATCGCGCACGCGAACTGTCGGTCAGCAACAGCGCCAAGCTGTCCCTGGTGCACATCGTCGAGCCCATGGCCATGGCCTTCGGCGGTGACGTGCCGATGGACCTGTCCCAATTGCAGCAGCAACAGTTCGACCAGGCCAAGGAGCGCCTGGAGCGGCTGATCCTCAAGTATCCCGAGTTGTCGCGTGACACCAGCCACCTGACCTACGGCCAGCCTCGCCAGGAAATCCATCACCTGGCCAAGGAACAGGCCTGCGACCTGATCGTGGTCGGCAGTCATGGCCGCCACGGCCTGGCCCTGCTGCTCGGCTCCACCGCCAATGACGTGCTGCACGGTGCGCCGTGCGATGTCCTCGCGGTCCGCCTGCAAAGCAAGAGCTGATCATCAAAAAGCCCGGCATGAAGCCGGGCTTTTTGCTTGCCGATCGATCAATCAGGCATCCAGCTCGGCCCAACGCTCCACCATCACCTCCAGTTCAGCCTGGAGCTTTTCCAACCGGGCAATCACCGCAGCCGTTTCAGCCGCAGGGCGCTGGTAGAAACCCGCCTCGGCCATTTCAGCCTCGGCAGCGGCGATCTGCTGCTCCTTGGCATCGATCTCGCCTGGCAGGGCTTCGAGTTCGCGCTGCAGCTTGTAGCTGAGCTTCTTCTTCGCCACCGGAACTTCAGCCTGGGCCGCCACCGGTGCCGGTGCAGCGGTAACGACCGCCGAATTCAGCTCGGCCTTGCCCGACTTGTTCTCGGTCACACCCAGCAGACGCGGAGAACCACCCTGGCGCAGCCAGTCCTGATAACCACCGACGTATTCGCGGACCTTGCCTTCGCCTTCGAAGACCAGGGTACTGGTCACCACGTTATCGAGGAATGCCCGGTCGTGGCTGACCATCAGCACGGTCCCCTGGAAGGTCAACAGCACTTCCTCCAGCAGTTCGAGGGTTTCCACGTCGAGGTCGTTGGTCGGTTCGTCGAGCACCAGCAGGTTCGCCGGCTTGCTGAACAACTTGGCCAGCAGCAGGCGCGCACGCTCACCACCGGACAAGGCCTTGACCGGCGTACGCGCACGCTGCGGACTGAACAGGAAGTCGCCGAGGTAGCTGAGCACGTGACGGCTCTGGCCATCGATATCGATAAAGTCGCGACCTTCGGCGACGTTGTCGATCACGGTCTTTTCCAGGTCCAACTGATGACGCAACTGGTCGAAGTAGGCCACGTCGATACGGGTGCCCTCTTCCACTTTGCCACTGGTCGGCACCAGGCCGCTGAGCATCAGCTTCAACAGGGTGGTCTTGCCGGTGCCGTTGGCCCCCAGCAGGCCGATCCGGTCGCCGCGCTGCAGGACCATGGAGAAATCCTTGATCAGGAACGGGCCGCCCGGATGGGCAAAGCTGACATTGTCGAGGACCATGACCTGCTTGCCGGACTTGTCGGCGGTTTCCAGCTGGATATTCGCCTTGCCGGTACGCTCGCGACGTTCGCTACGCTCCACGCGCAAGGCCTTCAACGCGCGCACACGGCCTTCGTTACGGGTACGCCGGGCCTTGATGCCCTGGCGAATCCAGACTTCTTCCTGGGCTAGGCGCTTGTCGAACAGCGCGTTGGCGGTTTCTTCAGCGGCCAGGGAGGCTTCCTTGTGCACCAGGAAGCTGGCGTAGTCGCCGTTCCAGTCGATCAGGCCGCCGCGATCCAGTTCAAGAATGCGGGTCGCCAGGTTCTGCAGGAAAGAACGGTCGTGCGTGATGAACAGCACGGCACCCTGGAAATCCTTCAGGGCCTCTTCCAGCCAGGCAATCGCACCGATATCCAGGTGGTTGGTCGGCTCGTCGAGCAGCAGCAGGTCCGGTTCGGACACCAGCGCCTGGGCCAGCAGCACGCGACGACGCCAGCCGCCGGACAACTCGGCGAGGGTCTTGTCGGCAGGCAACTGCAGGCGACTCAGGGTGCTGTCGACCAGTTGCTGCAAGCGCCAGCCGTCACGGGCTTCGAGGTCATGCTGGACATGCATCAGCTTGTCCAGGTCGGCATCGGTGACGATGTTCTGGCTCAAGTGGTGATACTGCGCGAGCAATTCGCCGACGCCGTCCAGGCCCTGGGCCACGACATCGAACACGGTCCGCCCGTCGGCCACCGGCAGCTCTTGCGGCAATTCGCCGATCTTGAGCCCGGGCGCACGCCAGACGGAGCCGTCATCGGGCTTCTGATCGCCCTTGACCAGCTTCAACATGCTGGATTTGCCTGTGCCGTTGCGGCCGATGATGCACACCCGCTCACCACGGGCGATCTGCCAGGACACCTTGTCCAACAACGGCATGGCGCCGAAAGCAAGGGACACATCGCTGAATTTGAGCAGGGTCATGAGCTTCTCCAAAAACCGGGCGCGCATTCTACCTGACTTGAGCCCCGAGGCGGCCGCGATTTTTGCCAATGCCCCGGCCAAGATGACATTTAGTATCAAGTTGCGTACAGCGCCCGGCAAAACTTTCGCCCGTCGCCGGCAAAAGGCTAAGCTACCCGACAATCAGTGTCGGCGTTGTTCGGCACTCGTCCGTTTTTTTTGCTCGGAAGTCTCATGCGCAGCCGTCTTTTCAATTTTTTATCGTGTCTGCTTCTTTCCACCTGCGCCGTTCAAGCTGCACAGGCTGTCGACCTCACCCAGCAACGCCAACTCTACGATGAGGCCAAGCGCGCCCTGGCCAAGGGCGACTCAGGCCCCTATTTCCAGTATCAGGACACCTTACAGAGCTACCCGCTGGAACCCTACCTGGCCTACGACGAACTGACCGCCCGGCTGAAAACCGCAAGCAATGCCGAGATCGAGAAGTTCCTCGCCGAACACGGCGACCTGCCCCAGGCCAACTGGATGAAGCTGCGCTGGTTGCGCTGGCTGGCCGATCGTGGCGACTGGGCCCCCTTCGTCAAGTACTACGACCCGAAACTGAATTTCACCGAACTGGACTGCCTCAACGGCCAGTACCAACTCAGCCACAACCTGCGCGCCGAAGGCTATGCCACGGCGGAAAAACTCTGGCTGACCGGCAAGACCCAACCAACCGCCTGCGACGCGCTGTTCGACCGCTGGGCGACGGAAGGTCAGCTGACCGAGCAAAAACGCTGGCAGCGCCTCAAGCTGGCTGCCGAAGCGCGCAACTACGGTCTCGCCACCGCCCTGGTCAAGGGCCTGAGCACCCTCGGCCCGCAAGGCCGGATGATGATCGAGGTGGCGCAGAAACCCGACCTGCTGAGCCAGCCTTCGCGCTTCGTGCCGGCCGATGAAGCCATGTCCGACGTGGTTGGCCTCGGCTTGCGCCGTCTCGCCCGCCAGGATCCGGACAAGGCCATGGCACTGCTCGATGGCTATGCCGCCAGCATGCACTTCTCCCGTGACGAAAAGGTTTCGATCGCCCGCGAAATCGGCCTGACCCTGGCGCGCCGCTACGACAGCCGCGCCCTCGATATCATGACCCAGTACGACCCGGAACTGCGTGACAACACTGTCACCGAATGGCGCCTGCGCCTGCTGCTGCGCCTGGGACGCTGGGAAGATGCCTACCAGTTGACTCGCAAACTGCCCCAGGACCTGGCCGCGACCAATCGCTGGCGCTACTGGCAGGCCCGCAGCCTGGAACTGGCGCAACCACAGAATCCGCAGGCGCTGGTACTGCTGAAGAATGTCGCCCGCGAGCGCGACTTCTACGGTTTCCTCGCTGCCGATCGCTCACAGACTGCCTACCAGTTGACCAACCGTCCGCTGGTACTCAGCCAGCAACTGATCAACAAGGTCCGCAGCACACCGGGTGTACGGCGGGCGCTGGAGTTGCACGATCGCGGCCAGATCGTCGACGGTCGCCGCGAGTGGTACCACGTAAGCCGGATGTTCAACCGCGACGAAATGGTCGCCCAGGCCAAACTGGCCTATGACCTGAAGTGGTACTTCCCGGCGATTCGTACCATCAGCCAGGCCCAGTACTGGGACGACCTGGATATCCGCTTCCCGATGGCTCACCGCGATACGCTGGTGCGTGAGGCCAAGCTGCGCGGCCTGCATTCGAGCTGGGTGTTCGCCATTACCCGCCAGGAAAGTGCCTTCATGGATGACGCACGCTCCAGCGTCGGCGCCACCGGCCTGATGCAACTGATGCCCGGCACCGCCAAGGAAACCGCGCGCAAGTTCAGCATCCCGCTGGCATCACCCCAGCAGGTACTGGACCCGGACAAGAACGTCCAGCTGGGTGCCGCCTACCTGAGCCAGGTTCACGGGCAGTTCAACGGTAACCGCGTACTCGCCACCGCTGCCTACAACGCCGGCCCGGGCCGGGTCAGGCAGTGGCTCAAGGGTGCGAACCACCTGAGTTTCGACGTATGGGTGGAAAGCATTCCGTTCGATGAAACCCGGCAATACGTGCAGAACGTGCTGTCGTACTCGGTGATCTACGGCCAGAAGCTCAATGCCCCGCAGCCGCTGGTTGACTGGAACGAGCGTTACTTCGACGATCAATGATGTCGCTCTTGCAGGAGCCGGCTTGCCGGCGATGGCGACTGAGCAGGCGACGCAAGACCTCTGGCCCCGATCGCCGGCAAGCCGGCTCCTACAGTTCACGTCATTATTCGAGAACGGTCACCGGCATCCCCACCTCAAGCCGACCCTGGCCGTCATTGACCAGGTTCTGCCCGAACATCACATCCCCACCTTGCTCGCGGTAGGTCTTGAGGGTCGTCAACGGCTCCCGGTCGGCACTACGCTCCCCGGACTGCGGATCAATGGTGGTCAGGATGCAGCGTGAGCACGGCTTGACCACCCGAAACTCGACGTCGCCGATGCGAATGCGCTTCCACTGGTCCTCGGCAAACGCCGTGCTGCCCTCGATCACCAGGTTGGGACGAAAACGCAGCATCTCCAGAGGTCGTCCGACTTTATGGGAAAGATCCTCCAGCGATGCCTGACCGATCAGTAACAGCGGGAAACCATCGGCAAACGCCACACGGTCATCGTCATTGCCGTAACCCGCCTGGGTTATCCGCGCCCGCTCCAGCGGCACATGCACCAGGCGCACCGGCTTGCCGATAAATTCGCTGAGCCAGGCCGCCGCTTCATCACCGGCATCGGGCACGCGCAAGGTATCGCTCCAGATAGTCACGCCGCGCAACGACTGGTCTGCCGACGGCAATGCCACGTCCAGCGCCGAGCGCCCCGGCGCGCTCAAGGTCAGGCCGCCCGCGACATTCCACAAGGCGGACAACTGGCTCATGCCGGCCACGGCACGCTGGGTCAGGAAACGTCCGCTGGCTTCGTCCACCACCATCCAGCGTCGATCCCCGCTCAACCCCAACTCGTCGAGCGAGCCGTGCTGCAGAGATTCGCCCTTGCCGGACTTCAACGGATAACGATACAGCGCGCTCAGACGCAACATGTCCAACTCCTGTGGAGGTAAAACAGCAATTCTACAGGAGGGTGAACAGGTGCAACACAGAGCCGCCGGCCAAACAGGGAGCTGTAGGAGCCGGCTTGCTGGCGATGAGGCCCTTAAGGCCCTAAAAGCTTCGGGGGCAAGCCCCCTCTCACAAACTCCGCATCGGCAAGCCGGCGCCTACATGACCATGGCCGTGTCAGGCTTCGTCCAGCAACAGGCGCTGGCGCACCACATCCACCAGTTTGTCGGGCTGGAACTTGGAGAGGAAGTTGTCGCAGCCGACCTTCTTCACCATGGCATCGTTGAAGCTGCCGGACAGCGAGGTATGCAACACCACATAAAGACCGCGCAGACGCGGGTCGTTGCGGATCTCGGTGGTCAGGCGATAACCGTCCATCTCCGGCATTTCCGCATCGGTAAAGACCATCAGCAGCTTGTCGGTCATCACCTCCCCGGAGTCGGCCCACCCCTTGAGCATGTTCAAGGCCTTCAAGCCATCGCTGGCGATATGCATCTTCACTCCCAGCTGGCCCAGGGTGTCGCGCAACTGCGACAAGGCCACGTTGGAGTCATCGACCAGCAGCACCTCACGGCCCCGCGCACGCTCCATCACCGGGTCGTCGAGTTTTTCACGGGACACCTTGGCGTTATACGGGACGATCTCGGCCAGGACTTTCTCGACGTCGATGATTTCCACCAACTGGTCGTCGACCTTGCTGATGGCGGTCAGGTAGTGCTGGCGACCGGCACTCGTCGGCGGCGGCAGGATCGCTTCCCAGTTCATGTTGACGATGCGATCCACGCCACCGACCAGGAATGCCTGCACCGAGCGGTTGTATTCGGTCACGATAATGGTGCTGTTGGGGCCCGGCACCAGGGGGCGCATGCCGATCGCCTGGGACAAGTCGATCACCGGCAGGGTCTGCCCCCGCAGGTTGACCACACCACAGACAAACGGATGGCGCTGGGGCATCAGGGTCAGCTTGGGCAGTTGCAGGACTTCCTGAACCTTGAACACGTTGATCGCGAACAGCTGGCGACCGGCCAGGCGAAACATGAGAATCTCCAGACGATTCTCACCCACCAGTTGCGTACGTTGGTCTACCGTGTCGAGAATGCCGGCCATCAATCACTCCTGGGGCGCTGATACAAAAAAACTACATTGAGAGAGTTATCGGCTGAACCTGCCAGACCTTGACCCTCCGACAAAATGCCATGTAAAACGTTTGATGTCACATTAACATCATGCTTTACTGGACTCATCGCCAGAACTCGATACATTCCCTCGCGGCGCGACCACAAATTGTTCTTTTTGTTCCCCTCCATAGGGGAATCCCCTAGTAACAATCAGGCCCAACCTGATATTCGCGATATCCAATAGCCATTAATGTGACGCCATTCTCATTGCATGAACGGAGTCAGGCTTTTGCTTTCGATCGCGGGACGGTGGCCAGCAAACCAGAAGAGACGCCTCACAAATCTTGTTGGAGCGCTCTGGAACGGCCCTTTCGAACGATCCTTGCAATCGCCTGGACTGATTTTCCTGAAGATGAGCACGCGCGGCCCAAGAATGTTGCGCAATACACCAAGACTGAAACAATCGGAAACAGACTACAGACATCCTCTGTTGGCCGACATTAACTTAACGCCGTTCGCCAAGCGCGACGTTCTATCGCCTGCCGATGTTTTCATGGAGATAAAGCATGCTGAACGGTAAAGAGTGGCAGACGAGTCTGCCTGAATTCCTCGTCGAGGCCGGGACCCTGCAAGCGAAAATGCAGGAGTGCTGCCAGCACCTGGGCCTGATCCGCAACGATCGGGATGCGATCGATTGCCTGCTCGCCGCGCTGCACAAGCTGGCCGGACGGGCCGATGTGCTCGGCGTGCGCTGCATGGCCGACTTTTCCCGGCATATCCACGGCGTACTGAGCCATGCTCCCCAGCAGCTCAACCTGCACAATGACGCCTTGCAGGCCCTGCAGGACTGCCTGACCCTGCTGGCATGGCAACTGGAACTGATCGATCCCTATACCGGCCAGCTCAGCCTCGACGACAGCGAACAGGCTGAACTGATCGCGGCCCTGGCAGCCCAGACCGACCTTTCCGGAACCCTGTTCACCGAACCGAAAGCCTTCGCGCTGATCACCTTTCCCGGACAATCCGTTTGAATAGCAGCACCCTCGCCCATGCATTTATATTAGCTATTTCCAATAGTTAAGCGCGCCTTACGCCTCCTCCATAGTCAAAACCGACACGACCAACTAACAACCAACTTTCGGGCTTCAGGCTGGGCTTTTTAGTGCGCAAAGAATAACTAGCGTGTACACGACAAAGTGCCGTAAGTTCACAAGTAAAGCGGTTGCAGCAAGCGGTTTTCCAGGCGTAGCGGAACCATCGTACAAAAATGCTGACCACTCGGACATATATCACCGGGGACGACCAACCTTAAACGAAGTGCTATTATGCTGCCCGCTCACTTATGTGCTTGATGGCAAAGTGATTTCATCTCGATTCGTCATGACGGCCAGCGTTGTCTTGGCCTATAAACATATACATTGCGTCACCTTGTGTATAAGTATTGAACCGTAGCCGTTTTTCAACAGAGTCCCGCCGGTGACAGCGTGGGGCTCCCCGTAGCGAACATTCATTGGCTCTACACGCTATGTACGCCAGCCTCAAGTCATTAAAACCTTGGCTCCCCTCTCGCAAAAATGCCCGCCGGCTGACCGTCTTGTTATGTGTCGCCTCGGCCGTGATGAGCCTGTCGGTCTATCTGAACTGTTCGAGCCTGCCGCGAAGCCTGTTGCTGCTGATCCTGCTGATGTTGAATCTGGCCGCGCTGACCAGCGTCTGGCTGCAGCACCGGGTGTACCAGACCTCGATCAATTTTCAACCCCAGGAACTCGCCGATCGCCTGCTGGAAGTCCAGGAAAACGAACGTCACCGCCTCAGCCGTGAACTGCACGACGATATCGGCCAACTGCTGACGGCCGCCAAGCTGCAGACCCAGTGGCTGCAGGGCCGTCTGCCGGAAGAGTTGCGCAACCATTGCGCCGATCTGAGCAACACCCTGGACGAAACCCTGGCCAAGGTACGGGACGTTTCGGCAATCCTCAATCCACGCCAGTTGGCCAGCCTCGGACTGGAAGCCAGTCTGCGTGCCCATCTGCTCAAGACCCTGGGCAATAGCACGGTGCACTGGAGCCTGGAATGCCAGCAGCGGCTGACCGGATTGTCCGAGGAAATGGCCGTGACCGCCTTTCGCGTGACCCAGGAGGCCGTCACCAACATGCTCCGCCACGCCAAGGCCAATAATCTGCTGATACGCCTCAAGCGCCTGCCCGAAGGCCTGTCGTTGCACATCGCCGACGATGGCCTGGGCTTTTCCCCGGCAGCCAATCCGGGCGAGCAAGGCCAGCGCGGCATGGCCGGCATGGCGGAGCGGATCGAACAGCTGGGCGGCACATTGACAGTCAGTAGCGGACCCGGCAAAGGTACGCAAATCGAAGCCCTTCTTCCCTGGGCCCCCCGGGCCCTCGAACGAGCCAGTACGAATAAGGTTCTATGACCTGCAACTTACTTCTTGTGGATGACCACTCACTGATCAGGGCCGGTGTGCGTGCCCTGGTGCTGGATATTCCAGGCTACGCCGTGATCGGCGAAGCCAATGACGGCGCACAGTTGCTCGAAGCCGTCGAACGCCTGAACCCGGATATCATCCTGCTCGACCTGTCCATGCGCGATACCGGCGGCCTCGATGCCTTGCGCCAGCTCCAGGCGGTACGCCCGCAGAGCAAGGTACTGATCCTGTCGATGCACACCGACCCGCAATTGATCATGCAGGCCCTGGAGATCGGCGCCCATGGCTACCTGCTCAAGGACACCACCGCCACCGAACTGGCCCAGGCTCTGGAAGCCTTGCGCAACGACGAGCGCTACCTCAGTCCGGCAATCGCCCACACGGTGATCAACCAGGCCCTGACCCAGGTCCAGCGCCATTCGCCGGTAGAAGCCGAAACCCACAACCTGACCGGACGCCAGCTGGAGATCCTCAGGCTGATCGTGCGCGGCAAATCCACCCGGGAAATCGCCAACGGCCTGGGCCTGAGCATCAAGACCGTGGAAACCCACCGTTCGCAGATCATGAAGCGCCTGCAGATTTTCGACGTCGCCGGGCTGGTCCTGTTCGCTGTCCGCGAGCGCATCATCAGCCTCGACGACTGAGCAGTGGCGAATCCGCCGGCAAGTGCACCCGCAACGCCCCGGCACGCGCCTCGAACCGCAGGCAATCACTCTCCAGCGGTTCGCCGTCGAGGTTCAGGTACAAGCCTTCGGCGACCTTGATCTCGACCCAGGGCAGGCGGGCCCGGACAAACATGTTGTCGAGCCCCCAGCCATCGCTCATCAGGCTGCGCAGGGTACCGACCACCTCCTGGGGCGCCGGCAGGATACTGATATCGAGCAGGCCATCATCGGCCAACGCCTCGGGGCACAGCAGATGCCCACCGCCCGCCTGGCGCCCGTTGCCGATACCCAATGCCAGCAACTCACCCCGCCAATGAAAATCCGGTCCCTGCAATTCGCCATAGGCGGCGTGCAATTCGCTGAAGCGTGACAGCCCGGTGAACAGGTAGGCGGCGCCGCCCAGGACTTTCTTCAGGTCTTCCGAAGTATTGACCGTCACCTGGCTGCCGAATCCTCCAGTGGCCATGTTCAGGAACAACTGCCCGCCAACGGCCCCCAGGTCGATCGGCCGGGCCGGCACGTCCAGCAGTTGCAAAGCCAGGGCCGGTTCCAGCGGCACCCCGGCGGCACGGGCAAAATCATTGGCGGTGCCCAGCGGCATCAGCACCAGGCTCGCCTCGCTGTTCGCCAGCACCAGCGCCTCGGCGATATCACGCAAGGTGCCATCGCCGCCGCCGGCAATCAGTTGCCGATAGCCCGTCTCCAGCGCTTCATTCACCAGACGCCTGGCATCGCCGGCCTCCCAGGTGACACGCACGGCCAGTTCCCAACCTTCCCGCCGCTTGCCCTCGACCGCCGCCCGAACCTCTTCGTTGAGGGCCTGCTTACCATGCAGAATCAGCAATGCCTTGCGCTCGTTCATGAGCGGTTTCTCCTGTGTCGATGGGCCTGAAACATGTGGACCGCAACCGACGGAAAACGACCTGTCGCCCCTGATTTTATTTCATCGCCAGCACCACCGACCGCTCTACATCGCGCGTGATATAGCACAACAGCGTCGTTTCGGATTTTTTTTAGCTACAAGGCATCATTCCATTAGCGACCCACTGTTTCATGAGCTTTACTCAAGCCCATGCCATTCAAATGAGAGGAAAAACGCACCGTAAAGGCAATAAAAGCGGAGGAAGACCTTCAAACGGTTGACTGCCGATACCGGGCTCGTCCGGTAGAAAAATTAGCCATCAGGGACGGGGTTATCGCGAAATACCTTGTGGCTTTGCCATAGGAAGTACCTGCCGTAGTGCTTCGTAGTTGCCATTTCGCGATGGTAGAAAGGGAGGGGGTCACATGCGTTTGCAACCAGTCGACAGCTTATTGCTCACCCGGCCCAGCATGGTCGAGTACTTCCTGTTCGGCATTCGTCTGGTCCATGGCCTGACGGCCATTCTGCCGGGGCTGTTGCTGCTGGTTTTCCTGCGCGAGCAAAGCCCCGAGATTACCAAGAGCTACCTGACCATCCTGCTGTTCTTCGGTGTCATCAGTGTGCTGATCTTCCAGGCGCTGGGCGTTTATGCCGAGACCATCTTCAGCAACCTGCTGCGTTTCCAGATCACTCTCTTTGCCTGGTCCTCGGCGTTCTGCCTGCTGCTGTTCATGCATTACGGCCTGCAACTGTTCAGCTACCTGACCACTACCCAATTGCTGGTCTGGTTCCTCGCCAGCCTGGTGTTGTTCGGTGTCGAACGCCTGATCCTCCTGACGCTGTTCCAGCAACTGATGCAACGCGGCATCTTCCTGCAGCACGCGGTGATCCTCGGCGCCACCGAGAACGGCCAGCGCCTGGCCGAATACCTGGCCCAGCACCAGGACATCCGCTCCGGCGTCATCGGCTTTATCGACGACCGCATCGGCCGGCTGCCGAAAACCATGGTCAACCTGCCGCTGCTGGGCAACTCCAGTGACCTGGAACGGCTGATCCGCGAGGAGAAGGTCACCCAGGTGCTTGTCGCCCTGCCCTGGTCGGCCGAGAACCGCATGGACTACATCATCCGCGAACTGCGCCGGCTACCGGTCAATGTGCTGCTGGTGCCGGACATGGTCGCCTTCCGCCATGCCCACAACCGCATCACCGAAGTCGCCAACCTGCCGATGTTCAACGCCTCCGAAGTGCCCTTGCGCGGCTGGTCGCCGATGTTCAAGCGTCTCGAGGACATGGTGCTGTCGAGCACCGCGCTGATTCTTTTGTCACCGGTGATGCTGCTGGTGGCCCTGGCGATTAAACTCGACTCCCCCGGCCCGGTGCTGTTTCGCCAGAAACGCTATGGCTACAACAACCGGCTGATCGAAGTCTTCAAGTTTCGCTCGATGCATCAGCACCAGAGCGACGCCACCGCCGAGAAACAGACCACCCGCGGCGATCCACGGATCACCCGGGTCGGGCGTTTTATCCGCAAGACCAGCCTCGACGAGTTGCCCCAATTGTTCAATGTATTCATCGGCAGCATGTCCATGGTCGGCCCGCGCCCCCACGCCACCGCCACCAAGGCCGCCGGCATCCTGTTCGAAGAGGCCGTCAAGGAATACACCTCGCGTCACCGGGTCAAGCCGGGGATCACCGGACTGGCGCAGATCAACGGCTATCGCGGCGAAACCGACACGCTGGAAAAGATCGAGAAACGCGTGGAGTTCGATCTGGAGTACATCGAAAACTGGTCGATCTGGTTCGATCTCTACATTTTGTTCCGCACTGTCCCGGCAGTGCTTCTGACGCGCGAGGCCTTCTGAATGAGCCTACTCATTCCCTGCATCATCGCCGGCGGTGCCGGCACCCGACTCTGGCCGGTGTCCCGCGAGGCCATGCCCAAGCCCTTCATGCGCCTGCCCGACGGCGAAAGCCTGCTGCAGAAGACCTTCCGCCGTGCCGCCGGTCTCGCTGACGTCCAGCGCCTGCTGACGGTGACCAACCGCGAAGTGTTCTTCCGCACCCTGGATGACTACCGCCTGCTGAACAAAAGCGCCGCGGCCCTGGACTTCATCCTCGAACCGTTCGGCCGCAACACCGCGCCGGCGATCGCCGCTGCCGCCCTGCATGTCGCCCGCCTGTACGGCGAAGATGCGCAACTGCTGGTGTTGCCGGCCGACCATCTGATCAAGGACCTGGAGGCCTTCGCCAAGGCGGTGCAAAAGGCCCGGCAACTGGCCGAGCAGGGCTGGCTGGTGACCTTCGGCCTGGTACCGACCAAGGCCGAGACCGGCTTCGGCTATATCGAGAAAGGCCAGGCCCTGGGCAATGACAGCTTCCAGGTCGCACGCTTTGTCGAGAAGCCCGATGCGGCCACCGCCCAGCGCTACCTCGACGGAGGCCTGCACCTGTGGAACGCCGGCATGTTCTGCATGCGCGCCGATGCGGTGCTGCGCGAACTGCAGGAACATGCACCGGATGTCCTGGCCGCCATGACCGAGTGCCTGACCCACAGTCACAGCCGCGAGGGCAACCAGGAACTGCAACTGGAACTCGACGGCAAGACCCTGGCCCTCGCCCCGGACATTTCCATCGACTATGCGTTGATGGAGCGCTCGCACAAGGTCGCGGTGGTGCCCTGCCAGCTCGGCTGGAGCGACATCGGTTCCTGGCAGGCGGTGCGCGAACTGAGTCCGGCCGACGCCAACGGCAACCAGTGCAATGGCGAAACCGTGCTGCACGACGTGAGCAACTGCTACATCGACTCGCCCAAGCGCCTGGTCGGTGGCGTCGGTCTCAAGGACCTGATCATCATCGACACCCCCGATGCCCTGCTGATCGCCGACGGCAAGCGCAGCCAGGACGTCCGGCTCATCGCCCAGGAACTCAAGCGCCAGGGCCACGACGCCTATCGCCTGCACCGCACGGTGACCCGGCCATGGGGCACCTACACCGTGCTCGAGGAAGGCAAGCGCTTCAAGATCAAGCGCATCGTGGTCAAGCCCGAGGCGTCGCTGTCGCTGCAGATGCACCACCATCGCAGCGAGCACTGGATCGTCGTCAGCGGCATGGCGCGGGTCACCAACGGCGACAACGAATTCCTGCTCGATACCAACGAATCGACCTTCATCAAACCGGGCAAGACCCATCGCCTGGTCAATCCCGGGGTGATCGACCTGGTGATGATCGAAGTGCAGAGCGGCGAGTACCTCGGCGAGGACGACATCGTGCGTTTCACCGACATTTACGGGCGGGTTCCCGCCACAACCGCAAAGGCCTGAAACACCGTCAACGCACTACCACCTAGCCCGTCAGGGAGCTGCAAATATGCACGACAGGAAGACTGACCGATGAAAAACATCCTGCTGATCCTCAGTGTTTTCTTACTCAGCGCTTGCAGCATCCCGGCCAAGGTGGCCCTGCCGGAAGGCAACATACTGCGTGAAGGTCACCAGGCCGGCGACGCCCTGGCCGGCAAGCCCTTGCCGGCACAAAGGATCCGCGCCGGCGATACCTTGCGCATCGTGCGCAATACCGGCGAGGCACCGTCCATCTCCGCCTTCACCGCCAACTCGATCTACGAGCTGACCCTGTTCACGGTGATGAACGACGGCAGCTTCGCCTACCCCTATGTCGGCAACGTCAAGGCGGCGGGCCTGACCCCGCAGCAACTGACGCTGGTGCTTGAGGACAAGCTGAAAAACATCTACCAGGATTCGGCCCTGACCGTGAACATCTCCACGGCTCCGAGCAACACCGTGTTCGTCGGCGGTTCGGTGCGCAACCCGGCCAGCCTGCCGGTGACCACCGTCACCACCCTCGAGCAGGCGCTGATCGGTGCCGGCGGCCTGCTGCCGGTGGGCGACAGCCGCAACGTCGCGCTGCTGCGCCAGGAAGACGACGGCCGCTACAAGACCTACTTCTTCGACTACCGCGACACCATGCTCGCCGGCGTCAGCAACCGCCCGCCGGTGCTGTTGCAACGCGGCGACGTGGTGTTCGTGCCCAAGTCCCATGTGGGCAATGGCATCGAGTGGGTCGACCTGTACCTGAACCAACTGATTCCGTTCCAGAAATCGATCGGTATCGGGGTCAACTACAACTTGCGCGATAACAACAACTGATCGTTAAGGACAACAGACATGATCAATATCCGTTCCTTCCGCGATTTGTTGCGCCTGTTCTTCATCTTCAAGCACGAAGTGAAAATCACCGTGCTGGTGACCCTCATCGTCATCCTGCTGGGGGCCTTCCTGCTACCGAACCGGTACGAGTCCACGGCGCTGTTGCTGGTCAAGCCCGGACGTGACACCAGTACCCTGCCGATCGAGATCTCCGACCGCCAGGCGACCATCATCCCCAGTGCCCAGCGCGATCCGATCCTCGACGAAGAGCGCATGCTCAGCGGACGGCCGATTGCCCGCCTGGTAGCCGAGCAATACCTCGACCAGTTGTCCAAGGCGCCGCCACAGGAAGGTTTCATCGGCACCCTCAAGACCCTGGCCAAAAGCGCGGTGCAAGGTGTGATCGAGGCTGGCCGCGGCTTCCTGCAACTGCTCGGTCTGGTGGAGAAGCAGACCCCGGTCGAGCGCCTGGCCGACCAGTTGTCGAAGAACTTCAGCGTGACCCACGCCGCCGGTTCTTCGGTGATGGAAATCAGCTTCAAGTGGAACGATCCGCAGGTGGCCCAGACCATCGTCAAGAGCTGGGTCGAACAGTACGAGCTGGAGCGCACCCGCAGCCTCGGGCGCAAGAGCCTCTACACCTTCTATGAAGGCGAGAGCAAGGCGACCCAGGCGCGGATCCTCGACTACAAGAAACAGATCGAGAGCCATCTCAACCAACTGGGTGCGGTGAGTATCGCCGAACGCCTGAACGATATCTCGCGCAACCTCAACAACCTGCGCGGCGAGCACCTGAACACCACCCGCGCCGTCGCCTCGACCCAGAGCGGCCTGGAGCGGATCCAGGCGCAGCTCAACAGCATGAAGAAAGAAATCAGCATCGGCCGGCAGATGAGCATCAACCCGGATCGCCAAGACCTGCAACAGCGGATCAACGCCAAGCAGATCGAGCGCCAGGAAATGCTCCGCACCTTCAAGGAAGGCGCGCCACCGGTACGGGCCATGGACACCGCCATCGCCAACCTGCAGGATCTGCTCAGGTCGCAGAACGCAGTGGTCCAGCGCACCGACAACCTCGCGCCGAATCCGGTCTACACCCGCCTGCAGAACAGCTTTGCCGACCAGCAGGCCAGCCTCAGCCGCCTGACGACCCAGGCCGCGCAACAGAAAACCCAACTGGCCCAACTCGAACAGGACCGCCGCCAGGCCCTGGCCATCGAGCCGGAAATGTCGCGCCTGCAACGGGAACTCGATGCCGCCGAGAAAAGCTTCGCGCTGTACAGTGACAGCACCGAGAAGGCGCGGATCGACCGCGAACTGGACAAGAGCCAGATCAGCAACATCGCGGTGATCGAACAGGCCACTCTGAACGAAAGCCGGGTCTTTCCGAAAAGCCTGAGCATGTTGCTGCTGGCGATTCCCCTGAGCCTGGCGGTCGGCCTGCTGGCGCTGTACTTCTTCTACCTGCTGGACCAGCGCATCCACGACGGCGACAAGATCGAGGAGCGTTTCGGGGTCAAGGTCTGGACCAGCCTGCAGGACATCAGCGGCGGCCAGGCGCAACGGCGCACGGCCTTCACCGCAAGCATGTACCGGCTCTACGGGGTACTGCCGCTGGAGCAGGTCGCCGAACGCGGCCTGGCCATCGGCCTGACATCCGCCCGGCATGGCGAGGGAGTCAGCTTCGTCATCGAACACCTCACCGAACTGCTGCGCGAACGCGGCCATAACGTCCGTATCGCCGGCCCGGGTCCCGCGCAGCCGGGAGAAATACTGCTGCTCGATGCCGGCGGTTTCTTCTCCAACCAGGAAGCCTTCGTGATCCTGCGCCAGGCCAACCTGATCGCCCTGATCGTCGAAGCGGAAACCACCACGGTGCCGATTCTGGAGAACGCCCTGTCGACCCTCAACACCGCGTTCAAGCGGGTCGACGGGATCATCCTCAATCGTCGCCGCTTCGAGATTCCAGAGCGTGTCCTCAACGCCCTGGCACGCATCCGGAGCCATGCCTGATGCATATCGCCCTGCTCGCGCCCCTGCCCCCGGAACAGAACGGTATCGCCGACTACGCCGGGCACCTGAAGGCCGCTCTGGAAAGCCAGGGCGTGCGTGTCAGCACACCGCTGGCGGGACTGGGCAACGACCCGCAACGGGCGATCCAGGGCGTGGCCGACAACGATTGGCACGGGATCGACCTGGTACATGCGGAAATCGGTGGCGGGCGCCTGGCCGAGTTCCACGCCCTGAAAGCCTTGCGCACACGCTTTGCGCGGTTACCGCTGACCGCCACCATTCACGACCCGGAACGCCTGGTCTGGCGCCGCGAGCGCCTGCCCTGGCCGTTGTCGCTGGCCAGCAAACTGCCGTCGCCGCTGCCCCAGGTGGCCACGGTCCTGGCCGACCCGCTGTGCCTGCACGAAGAACGGCAACTGGCCCGCAGCCTGACCCGGCTGATCACCCTGACCCAGTCCGGCAGTCACTGCCTGCGCCAGCGCATGGGCCTGCACAGCGAACAGATGGCGGTGATTCCCCACGGCAACCTGGCCATCGCCCCGGCCCCGCTGCCGCCCCTCGATCCGCTGAAGCTGCTGTACTTCGGCTTTATCTATCGCGGCAAGGGCATCGAGGACCTGCTCGACGCCCTGGCGATGACCTTTGCCCAGCACCCCGGATTGCGCGCCAGGCTACGCTTGACCCTGGCCGGCGGCAGCGAACCGGAAATGGCCTTCGGCCCGGCCGGCAGCTACCTCGACCAGTTGCGCCAGCATATCCGGCGACTCAACCTGCAAGACAGCATCGACTGGCAGCTCGATCTGCCGGCCGCCGACATTCCCCGGGTGATCCAGGCCCACCACGTGATGGTCCTGCCGTACCGCGAGTCGAGCAAGCTCAAGCTGCTGGGCAGCCTGCGCGGCACCAGCGGCGCCCTGTCCTGGGCGGCCGCCTGCGGTCGTGGCGCGATCACCTCCGATGCCCGTTCCTTTGCCGAAGAGGTGGCCCAGGGCAACGGGGTGATCTTTCCCCAGGGCAATGTCAGCGCCCTGGCGGCCGAGATCAGCCATCTGTGTGCTACCCCCGAACTGGCGATCCGCTGGGCCGAGCACGCCAGCATGATCGGCAACCAGCGGGTCTGGAGCCAGACCGCGAAACGTTTCCTGCAGGTCTTCCAGGAAGCCTGTCGAGGACATGAAGATGTTGCGTAGGCCCTTCCTCTGGTTACCGCTGCTGGGACTGCTGGCCGGCGTTGCCAGCACCCTGCCCTGGAGCTCAGGCGCCCAGGCCCAGGTACTGCTCAAGGCCCCACGGACGGTGGAGTGGAAGAACTTCCTCGGGGTCAACGTGCAGTTCCAGTATTTCGATCCGGCCATCTACCAGAAACAGATGGAGCAGCTCGATGCCCTGGGCCTGAACTGGGTGCGCCTGACCATCCACTGGCCGATGATCGAACCGCAACCCGGTGCCTATGACCTCGCCACCCTGGACGCCGCGATGGCGGCGATGCAGAACCACCACTACAACACCGTCGCCTACCTGGTCGGCTCGCCGTCCTTTGCCAGCAGCGCCCCGGCCGGTACACCCAGTGCCGATCAGTACCCGCCCAGCGACTTCAATCTGTTCGCCAGCCGCATGGCAACCCTCGCCCAGCGCTATCCCCAAGTGAACACCTGGCAGGTCTGGAACGAGCCGAACATCATCTGGCTGCCCAAGGAAGACCCCACGGCCTACTACCGGCTGCTGACCACCACCGCCAGCGCGATCCGCGCCGTCGTGCCGGGTAAACCGGTCGCCACCGCCGGCATGGCCTACTACAGCCAGATGCACAGCACCCCGGGGCTGATGCTCGACAGCCTGCTGAGCCAGGGCCTGGCCAGCCAGAACATCATCGCCGCCTATCACCCCTACTCCGAACTGCCCGAAGGCAACAGCGCCACCACCCAGGATTTTCTCAGCCAGGGCAACGGCCTCAACGGCACCCTGCACGGTGCCGGCGTGTCCCAGGTATGGGCCACCGAATGGGGCTGGTCGAGCTATTCCGGGCCACGGGAAATGCAGGCGCTGATCGGCATCGGCGGCCAGCAGGACTACACCCTGCGCCGCCTGGCCCTGATGAGCGCCATGGACTACCAGCGGATCTTCCTGTTCAACCTCAGCGACCTCGACTCTCGGGCCAGCCCGCGTGACCAGTACTACGGCCTGCTGGACCTCGACGGCGATCCGAAGCCGGTCTACACCGCCCTGAAAAACTTCTTCGATGTCACTGGTCCGGCGCTGCAACCCGCCGATACCCCCAGCCTGAACAATGCGCCCGGCGATCTGTTCAGCATCACCTGGACCCGCGGCGATGGTGCCCGTGTCTGGATGTTCTGGAGCGCCAGCGGCACCAGCCTGCAACTGCCCGGCGTCACCCGCGCGGCGTTGTTCGATCCGCTGGCCGGGACCCGTACCGACCTGAGCGATGCCCAGGCCGTCACCGTACCGCTGAAAACCAGCCTGCAACTGTTGGTGTGGTCGCCATGAAAATTCTCTGGACCCTGCCCTACCTGCCCTGGCCCACCACCAGCGGCGGCAAGACCCGGCAATTCCACCTGCTGCGCAGCCTGGCCGCGCGCGGTCACCGGATCACCTTGCTGGTACAGTCGAAGACCGAACTCGATGAGGCCACGCGCAACGCCCTTGAACCGCATCTGGAACGCCTGATCGTGGTACCACGGCGCTCGTTGCGCAGCCTGCGGACCCTGCTCACCGTCCTGTGCGCGCCCTACCCGATGCTGGCCGCCATCAACGGCTCGGCGCCGCGCCTGCAACAGCGGTTCCGGGCACTGCTCGACGAACACTGGGACGTGATCCAGATCGAACACAGCTACAGTTTCCAGCCCTTCGAGCAACCGCTGGTCGACGCCCGCCGGGACTTCATTCTCACCGAGCACAATGTCGAATCGGCCCTCGGAGCAGCCAGCTACGACCGGCTACCGGGCTGGATGAAACCCTTCACCCTGTATGACCAGTGGCGTTACCGGCGCTGGGAAAGCCGGGTGTTCCGTCAGGCCGCCGAACTCGTCGCCGTGACCCGCCAGGATGCCGATGTGCTGCGCCTGCAGACCGGCAAGCCGGTGGCCGTGGTGGTCAACGGCGTCGATACCGGCCACTACGCCGGCGTCCAGCCCGACCTGCATGCCCAGCGCCTGCTGTTTATCGGCAACTATGAATACAGCCCGAACCTGGACGCCGTCGAATGGGCGCTGGAGGAAATCCTTCCGGCGCTCTGGAAGCTCAATCCCGGTGTACGTTTCGCCATTGCCGGATTCGGCCTGCCGGATGCCTGGCGCCAGCGCTGGAGCGACCCGCGTATCGAATGGCAAGGCTTTGTCCCCGACCTGCGCACCCTGCAAAGCCGCGCTTCGATCTTTTTCGCGCCCCTGCGCCAGGGTGGCGGCTCCAAGCTCAAGGTGCTGGAGGCCATGGCCGCCGGCTTGCCGGTGGTCACCACCGACCAGGGCAGCTCGGGGCTGAAAGTCGAAAACGGTCGCCACTACCTGGGCAGTGAGGACCCGCAGGCCCTGGCGCGGATTCTCGCCGACGCCCTCGCGCACCCTTCGCGACTGCATCAGATCGCCGAAGCCGGTCGCGCCTACGTCAAGGCCGAACATGACTGGTCCGTGGCCGCCGCGCAGCTCGAAGCGGTCTACTCCCGACTCTCACGCCTCAAGGAGCAAGTGCCCGTATGCGCATAGGCCTGGATTACCGCCCGGCGGCGGGCTACACCCACAGCGGCATCGGCCGCCAGAACCTGGCACTGGAGGACGCCCTGCGCGCCCACCCCGACGTACAGCTGCAATTGTTCGGCGTGGCGCCGGAAGATCATCCGCTGCGCCGTCGCGTCCATTGCCCACGCTGGGGTGCGCCCCTGCAAGGCGTGCATCGCCTGCCCCTGCGGCTGAAGTTCGAGGGAGGCTTCCTGCCCGGCGCACTGCGCGAGGCCGGAGTGGAAATCTATATCTGCAACTTCAACATGGGTCTGCCCCTGGGCCGCAAACCGGCCGGCATGCGTTATGTGCTGCAGTTGCATGACCTGTTCCAACTGACGCTGCAAAACAGCCATGGCTCCCGACTCAAGGAGCGGATCTACGGCACCACCGACAAGCTCTCGATCGCTCACTCGGTGAAGGTTGCCGACCGCATCTGGACGCCTTCCCAGTACACCGCCGACGAACTGGTCAAACTGTTCCCCGCCGCCCGCGACAAGGTCCGGGTACTGCCCAACCTGGTCGGTGGCTTTACCGAGGAGCCCGCCGATATCAGCGACCTGCAGCTACCGTCGCGCTACTGGCTGGCCGTGGGCACCCGCGAACCGCGCAAGAACATGCCCTGGTTCGTCGCCGCCTGGCAGGCCGCGCGCCAGCAATCGGCCGAGGTCCCGGAACTGGTGCTGATCGGTGCGCCGGAACACTTGCCCGCGGAACTGCAGCATCTGCCCGGCCTGCACTACCTGAACGGTATCAGCGACGCGCAACTGCATGCGGTGTACCGTCAGGCCGCACGCCTGTGGCAGCCATCCTACGCCGAAGGTTTCGGCCTGCCGGTGATCGAAGCCCTGAGTGTCGGCACCTCGGTTGCCGTCGCCAGTGGCTCCTCCCTGGATGAAATCACCCCGCCGGACAGTCCGCGCTTCTCCCCCACCGACAGCACCGCCCTCACCGCGCTGATGGTCAGCCTGGCCGATGCCCCCGGTGAAGATCCCGCGCTGCTGCAAGTCTGGGCCGCCCGCTACGCCACCAGCGCCTATCGCGAGCGCTTCGATCAACTGCTCGAGGAGTTGAGATAATGCCCCTGGCGATGCCCATAGCACTATTGTTCAGCCTGGTGTTCGGCGTGCTGGTCTGGCTGCTGCCGGCGTTCAAGGTACTGGTGGTGCTGGTGGGGATCGCCGGCGTGGTGACGATCATCCGCCACCCGCTGTGGGGCCTGTTGCTGTTCACCGTGCTCGCCACGTTCCTGCCCTACTCGACGGTGCAGATCGGCCTGCGCACCACCGTCTCCGAAGCCCTGGTCCTGCTGGTCTGGGGCAGCGTGCTGGTACAGGGGGTGTTCAACAACCTGCCGGCCAAACCACCGTTGCTGCGCACCGAACGCTGGCTGGTGGCGCTGATGCTGTTCAGCGCCTTCCCCTTTGTCATCGGCCAACTGACGGTGAATGCCGACGGCAACGGCCCGGTGAACTGGATCCGCTGGCTGCTGAACCTTTCGGTACTGTTCCTTGTCCCGCGCCTGCTGGACACGCCAAAGGCGCGCGAACAGGCGGTGACCGGGCTGTTGCTCGGGACCCTGATGCTGTTGCTGCTGTCGATCCCGGTGTTTCTCAAGAACGGTACCGCCACCAGCATGACACCGATCCTCGCCAACCTCGGCTATGGCGGCATCGAAGTACTGGGCGACAGCCTCAACGCGCTGTCCAACCGCATGGGCTCGCCGTGGATGCACCCCAACGTCACCGGCGGTGCCATGGCGCTGCTCCTGCCCCTGGCCTTCTGTTTCGGCCTGACACGCCAGGGCTGGCCACGGGCGCTGGGTTTCGCCGTCGCCGGCCTGGGAGTGATCGCCCTGCTGCTGACAGGTTCGCGCGGCGCCCTCTTGAGCCTGATCGTGGTGCTGATGTGGATGGCCCGCAAGCGCGTGCCCTACACCGGCCGCCTGCTGATGGCCGGCGTCGCCTTCGGTGCCTTGCTGCTGATGTTCTATCCGCCGCTGCAGGACCGCCTGCTGACCATCTTCTCGACCAACGACGCCAGTACCAGCGTGCGCTTCGACGAGTACTCGCACTTCCCCGAGGCGATGGCGATGTTCCCCTTCGGCATCGGCTTCAAGGTCGAGCCACCAGTGCCCGGTACCGGCCTCTGGGGGATTTCCAATCTATGGCTGAACTTCGTCTACAAGCTCGGCGTACCCGGCCTGTTGCTGTTCGTCGCGGTGATCTGGAGCTGGTGGCGCGAGACCCGTCCTTCCCAGCGCATCATCCGCCTGAGCGCGGACAACGCGCTCTGGCTCGGCACCACCTCGGGCCTGATGGCCGCCCTGCTCAGCGGCATCTTCGACCACTATTTCAGCTTCACCCAGGTCCTGATCGCGCTGTTCTGGCTGCTGCTCGGGGTGAACCTGCATGAAGCCCGACGCCTCAAGCTCAAGGCCGCGAGCCTTTCTGGAGTCCGCCCATGAAGCACCGCATGTTTCACTCCCTGAACCTGCAACAGGCCCTGCCCGAGTACGCGGTGAAGATGGGCGTCAGCCTCGACGAACTGCAGGCGACCTATCAGTGGATGCTGGAAAACGACGTGTGTTTCGAGCAGCCACTCAAGGGCAATGTGCTGTGTTTTGTCAGCTACCTGAATATCGAGACGCGGATCGAACCGCCGCTCGCCCGGCGCTTCTATGCCTTGCTCGGGCGCGAGGTCAAGGGCGCGTTGATCCCCCTCTACGGCATCAACTGGCCAACCCTGCGTGACCGCATGCTGCGTTGGTGGGAGCTGGCCTACAACATCCTTGTCTGCAAGATCCCCAGCCATACCTTGCGCCTGTTCTGGCTACGCCTGGGTGGAGCAAAGATCGGCAAGGGCTCGACCGTCTGGCGCAACACCGAAGTGCTCGGCGTCGACAGCCTGCGAATCGGCAACGACAGCACGGTCGGCTGGCATTGCCAACTGGATGCCCGCGGCGGGCTGATCATCGGCGACCATGTGACCATTGCCTCCCACGTACTGGTGATTGCCGGCGGGCACGATGTCCAGGCCCCGGAGTTCTGGGCCGTCGGCGGGCCGGTGTATATCCGTGACTACGCCTGGGTCGCCAGCCGTGCGCTGCTTTCGTTCGGTGCCGATATCGGCGAGGGCGCAGTGGTTGGCGGCAATTGCGTGGTATCCAAGCCGGTGCCGGCCTACGCGATTGTCGGCGGCCCGGATGCGGCGATCAAAGGCGAACGCTGCCGCAACCTGAACTACAAAGTGGGCGGCAAAGGCCTGTTCACTTTGTTCCACTGAGTCACAGCAGTGTTTGGCTCAACCCTGTGGCTGACCCTCGCGACCCTGACCGGCCTGGCCGCCGGGTTCGCCCGGGAATGGCTGCTGGTCGCGGCCTGGGGCGCGGGCGAGCGCAGCGACAGTTTCCTCGTCGCGCTGTTCCTCCCGGAAGCCTTGCGCATGGCCCTCGCCGCCGGCCTGCTCAGCGCGGCGGCGCTGCCGCTCTACCAGCAACGTTCAGCCAGCGAACAGAGCGACTGGCTCGGCGCACTGGCACCGCGCCTGCTGCTCTGCGGCCTGTTGCTCGGGGGCTTGCTGAGCGTGGCGGCGCCACTGTGGGTACGTCTTATAGGTCCCGGGCTCGACGACCAGGGCTATGCGCTCGCGGGGAGTAGCCTGCACTGGCTGGCCTGGTGTGCGCCAGGGTTTATCCTCCACGCCCTGTTCTGTGTGCCCTTGCAGGCCCGCTCGCGGTTTGTCCTGGCCGGTCTCGGCTCGTTGCTGTTCAACCTGCCGCCGGTGCTGTACCTGGCGATCCTGCGGCAGACCGCGACACCGACCGGCCTGGCCGCCGCCTGTGTCCTCGGCAGCCTGTTGATGCCGACGATTCTCCTGCCCTCGCTGTATCGCAGCGGCTGGAAGCCCTGGCGAGCGAGACACGCGCCGGGGGCCGGCCGTGAATTGCTGCAGCGCATCGGCCCGTTGCTCAGCAGCAACCTGGCGAGCCAGGGCCTGGCCCTGCTGGAACGGATGGTCGCTTCGCTGCTGGGAGAAGGCGCGGTCACCTGGATCAACCTGGCGCGCAAGCTGATCAACCTGCCGCTGATCGCGCTGATGAGCCTCAATCAGGTGCTGCTCGGCCTGATGAGCGGCAGCGCCGGTGCCGAGCGCCTGTCCCTGCTGCGCAAGGGCCTCGCCAGCGCCACGTTGCTGACCCTGCCGGCCGTTGCCGGCCTGATCGGTGCCGCTGCCGCGCTGGTCAGCCTGCTGTTGCCCAACCAGGCCGCCGACAGTCCGCTGCCGGAACTGCTTGCCTGGTTCTCCGTGCCCCTGATGTTCGGCGCCTGGAACGCCCTGCTGGCCCGCTACGCCTATGCCGCCGGTGACACCCGCCTGCCGCTCAACTGCGAACTGACCGGCAGCCTGCTCAATGCCCTGCTGCTGGCCGTGCTGCCGTATTTCTTCGGCTTGATCGGCATTGCCCTGGCGGCGGTCTGCGGCGTGATCCTGACCGGCCTGCTGCTGATGCGTCGGCAACAACTGCTGGCTGAAGTGCCCTGGCGCAGTCACTGGCTGCTCGGGCTCGGCGTCATGGGCCTGGCCGCCCTGCTGCTGCATCCGCTGCCAGGTATCTGGCTGCAACTGGGCCTGAGCACCCTGTGCAGCCTGGTTCTGCTGATCGCCCTGGCATTCTGGCTGCACCCCTGGCGTCCACTGCCCTCTGGAGGCTGAACCATGTCGACCCTGAACGTTGCCTGCGTGATCCCGACCTACAACGGCTGCCGGGACCTGGCTCGCCTGCTCGACTCCCTCGACCGCCAGACAGCGGTCTTCGACACCCTGATCGTCGATTCCAGCTCCAGCGACGGCACCTTCGAACTGGCCAGCTCGCGCTGCCCCAACGTGCTGCGCATCGACAGCAAGGACTTCAACCACGGCGGCACCCGCCAGATGATGGTGGAGCGCAATCCCGGCTATGACGTCTACGTCTTCATGACCCAGGATGCCTACCTCGAGGATCCCGAGGCGCTGGCCAATATCGTCCGGCCGTTTGCCGATGACAGCGTCGGCGCGGTCTGCGGCCGGCAATTGCCGCACCTGGACGCCAGCCCGCTGGCCGAGCATGCCCGACTGTTCAACTACCCGCCGACGTCCCAGGTCAAGAGCCTGGAAGATGCGCCCCGACTGGGGATCAAGACCGCCTTCGCCTCCAATTCCTTTTGCGCCTACCGGCGCCGGGCGCTGATGCAGGTGGGCGGATTCCCGCAGCACGTGATCCTCTCGGAAGACATGTACGTGGCGGCGAAGATGCTCATGGCCGGCTGGAAAGTCGCCTACGAAGGCAGTGCCTGTTGCCGGCACTCCCACAACTACACCCTCAGGGAGGAGTTTCGCCGCTATTTCGACATCGGCGTATTCCATGCCCGCGAACCCTGGATCCGCCAACAGTTCGGCGGTGCGGGAGGAGAGGGCCTGAGGTATGTGTTGTCCGAACTGAAATTTCTCGGTCCCGGACGTTGCCTGGCGTGGCCGGGCTCACTGTGGCGCAACGCGGTGAAGCTGTTTGCCTACAAACTCAGCCAGCAGGAGCGCCATCTGCCCAAGGGCCTGAAAAAAAGCCTCGGCATGTATAAACGCTACTGGGACAGCCCCTATGCCTGATCCAACGGGCACGTCAGGCGCCGACGACTTTTCCTATAAACATCAGGGAATCGCCTCAGTTGACCGAAAAGCGAAATAACGCGACTTTCCACGGTGTCTTTCTATCAGGGCGATGGCGCCCGGGACATGAACCACCGAGGACGTAAAACCACATGGAAGTTGAGCTACAGCACTGCGTGACACCCTGCCTGCATCCTGCTCCCAGATGGTCGGGCAATCACGACGCGATGCAGCAATCCCCGTCACCCACCGACCCCATCAAGACCGGCGAACCGTCTGGAGGCGACACCATGGAACCGCGAATCACCGAACTGGAAACCCACCTGGAGTACATCCACCGCGACCTCGGCGAAGTCCGTGGCGATGTGAAATCCATCAAGGCCCGCCTCGCCTATATCGCTGGTGGCACAGCGGTCCTGGGGATGCTGCTGAGCTGGGTCGCCAACCACCGGCTGGACCAGATACTGCGCCTGCTGGCCCCCTGAGAAGCCCGCCTCGTCGCCCCTTGCCGGGGGCGACCGTGGAGCCGATGGCCTTCGACCAGACGCCCCCGTCCTTCAGAGCGCGATCGGTTTGCGCCCGGCAAACGAGTGCGCCAGGGTGCCGCCGTCCACCAGCTCCAGTTCGCCGCCCAGGGGAACACCATGGGCGATACGCGAGGTGATCAGCCCCTTGTTGCTGAGCAACTGCGCGATGTAGTGCGCCGTGGCTTCGCCCTCGACCGTCGGGTTGGTGGCGAGGATGATCTCGGTGAAGCTGCCTTGTTCTTCGATGCGCGCCAGCAACTGCGGAATACCGATGGCTTCCGGCCCCAAGCCATCGAGCGGCGACAGATGCCCCTTGAGCACGAAGTAACGACCGCGATAACCGGTCTGTTCCACCGCGTAGACATCCATCGGGCCTTCGACCACACACAGCAAGGTGTCATCACGTCGAGGATCGGCACACTGCGGACACAGGTCGTCTTCGGTCAGGGTCCGGCACTGGCGACAATGCCCGACCCCTTCCATGGCCTGGCCCAATGCCTGTGCCAGGCGCGAGCCGCCACTGCGATCACGTTCGAGCAGTTGCAAGGCCATGCGCTGGGCGGTTTTCTGGCCGACACCGGGCAGAACCCGAAAGGCATCGATCAGTTGGCGAATCAGGGGACTGAAACTCATGGGAAAAGGTCCGACAAAACTGCGAGAGGCGGTTTATACCCGTGGCTCCGGCCAGCGTCAAATGCGCAAGTCCCAAGCCTTGGAAACAACAATGCCAGGCATCGAGCCTGGCATTGTTTCAACGCAAGATACCTCAGGTTCCGTGCGAAAACTCGCCGAGCGGCGATCACGTTGCGCAGGCAGTTTGCGTGCAGAACTAGAACGGCATCTTGAAGCCCGGCGGTAGTTGCATGCCGGCGGTCATGCCGGACATCTTGTCCGAGCTGTTGGCTTCAATCTTGCGCACGGCGTCGTTGACGGCGGCGGCGAACAGATCTTCCAGCACTTCGCGATCATCGTCGCTGACACCTTCCAGCAGGCTCGGGTCGATACTCACGCGCTTGATATCGTGACGTCCGGTCATGACCACGGTGACCATGTCGCCGCCGGCCTTGCCGGTGATTTCGGCATTGGCCAGTTCTTCCTGCATCTTGGCCATTTTTTCCTGCATCTGCTGCGCCTGCTTCATCAGGCCGGCCATGCCACCCTTCATCATGGTAATCACCTCAAAAGTTGCTTGGACAATCGGCGCAAGGCTACGGCCTCGCGTCATTCAGTTACTAACCCTGGGCCACCAGGGCTTCGACAGGTTCAATAGTATCGTCACGGATCACCGCGCCGAACTGTTGCATCATTTGCTGGATGAACGGATCGGCATGAATCGATGCCACGGCCTCGTTCTGGCGCTCGTGGCGTCGACGTGAAGCCGCCTGGGCCGGGGTTTCCTGCTCGGGCTTGACCAGTTCGATGGTCACCTTCAGGGTCCGCCCGTGGTACTGGTTGAGCGCATCGTTCACGCGACGCAGTTGCGTAGAGTTGAACAGCGCGCTATGGGCCGGGTCCAGGTGCAGCAACCAGTCATCGCCGTCGACCGCGATCAGCGTGCAGTTGGCCGCGATGCTGCCGGTCATGCCGGAGATCGGCAGTTTCGGGAACAGTTGCAACCACTCCAGCGCCAGGCCGGTGGCCGGCTGCGCGGCAGGCAACGGCTCGGGTTCCGGGGCCGGCTCGGCGGTGTGCTCGCTGGCCAATTCGTCGAGATAACTGTAAGCCGAATCCATGTCCGGCTCGATATAGTCTTCGTCCAGCGGCGGTTCGTCGTCGCGCTCCGGGCCCGGAGTCGCGGCGTCCACCTGGGCCGGAGTCGGCTCGGGAATGCTTGCCGCCGCCCACTCCGGCGCGTCCGGCACCACGCTGTCAGGCGTCGGCAACGGCATCGACACCAGTTCCGGCTGCTCGGCAGCGGTTTCCAGTACCGGCTCTACAGCAGGCTCCTGCAGCGCCGGCCCGGCAGGCTCGTTCCAGGGCAGATCGACCTCTTCGACTACCGCTGTCACGGGCTCGGGCACAGGTGCCGTCGCGATTACCGGCGCCGACTCAGGCACGGCTTCGGCCACCGGCTCAGGTGCTGGCTGGACCACAGGCGCAGGAGCTGGCTGAACCACGGGGGCCGGTGCAGGCACAGAGGTCGGCGCAGCAGCTGGTACAACCGCGGCCTCGGCCGCTGGAACCACAGCCGGCGCAGCTACTGCCGGGCCAGCCACATTCTGAGCGGAATCAACTGTGGCCTGGCTGATCCCCACTGGCTTTAGCGGCTGCCTCGGTGCCGTGGCACTGTCGGCCGGCCGGAACGCGAGCATTCGCAGCAGGACCATCTCGAAGCCACCACGCGGGTCCGGCGCCAGCGGCAGGTCGCGCCGGCCGATCAGGCCCATCTGGTAATAGAACTGCACGTCTTCGGCCGGCAATGCCTGGGCCAGGGCCAACACGCGGTCACGGTCGCCATGACCGTTATCGACGCCTTCCGGCAGCGCCTGGGCAATCGCCACGCGGTGCAGCACATTGAGGATTTCCGAGAGCACGCCGTTCCAGTCCGGGCCCTGCTCGGCCAGATGCCGCACCGCTTCGAGCAATGCCTTGGCATCGCCTTCGATCAGCGCGTGCAGCACGTCATAGACCTGGCCGTGATCCAGGGTGCCGAGCATCGCCCGGACATCGCTGGCCATGACCTTGCCTTCACCGAAGGCAATGGCCTGGTCGGTCAGGCTCATGGCGTCGCGCATCGAACCGTCCGCAGCGCGACCGAGCAACCACAGCGCGTCGTCTTCGAACGGCACGTTCTCGACCCCAAGCACGTGGGTCAAATGCTCGACCACCCGCTCCGGGGTCATGTTCTTCAGGGAGAACTGCAGGCAACGCGACAGAATCGTTGCAGGAAGTTTCTGCGGATCGGTGGTTGCCAGGATGAACTTGACGTAGGGCGGTGGCTCTTCCAGGGTTTTCAACAAGGCGTTGAACGAGTGACTGGACAGCATGTGCACTTCGTCGATCAGGTAGACTTTGAAACGCCCGCGGCTCGGCGCGTACTGCACGTTATCCAGCAGTTCGCGGGTGTCCTCGACCTTGGTGCGGCTCGCGGCGTCGATCTCGATCAGGTCGACAAAGCGCCCTTCGTCGATCTCGCGGCACACCGAACAGGTGCCACAAGGCGACGAAGTGATACCGGTCTCGCAATTCAGGCACTTGGCGATGATCCGCGCAATGGTGGTCTTGCCGACCCCGCGGGTGCCGGTGAACAGATAGGCATGGTGCAGTCGCTGGCTGTCCAGAGCATTGATCAGCGCCTTGAGCACATGGGTCTGGCCGACCATTTCGCGGAACGAGCGCGGACGCCATTTACGTGCAAGAACCTGATAACTCATCGATAACCGTCGCATCTGGAAAGCGGAAGACCGCTAATGCTAGCGGAGCAGGGGCGAAATTGCATCCGGCGCGCTTCTCTAATCTGACTAAGCTGCACTTTGTGGGAGAATTCGCGTCCTGAAGCGTCGTACTCCAGACGGAGAGTTGAATGCGTGTAGTGTGGGGCGCCCTCGTGCTGATGACCGCCAACTGTTTTGCCGCGCCTGCGCCGTTGCGCTTTGCCGTGGCCGACAGTTGGGCCATGCCGTTGGTCCAGATCGAGAACGACCAGCCGACCCAGGGCATTCTCTATGATCTGATGACCAGCCTCGCCCGGCAGGTCGGGATGCCGGCCGAGTTTCATGTGCTGGCCCGAGCCCGCGTGCAGAGCGCCATGGAGCACGGCGACATCGACGTGCGCTGCTATGCCGCGCAATCCTGGTTGCCGAACCAGTCGGGCGACTATATATGGAGCATTCCCCTGCTGATGCAGCGTGATGTGCTGATCGGCAATGCCGACCACCCGCGCCCGGTCAAGCCGCAGAGCCTGCCCCGGCAGCCTGTCGGCACCGTGCTGAGCTACACCTACCCGACCCTGCAACCGCTGTTCGACAGCGGGCAGTTGATCCGCGACGACGCCCGCAACCAGGAACAGGTGCTGCAAAAACTCTCGGCGGGACGCTATCACTATGCGGTCAGCAATCAGTGGAGCCTGGACTGGTTCAACCAGAAGCTGATGCCACAGCAGCAACTGCACACCGTCGCGGTGCTGCAGGAACAGCCGGTGGGCTGCTTTGTGCGCAATGACCCGGCACTGCCGGTGCAGCGGATCCTGCGGACCTTGCTGAGAATGAAGATGTCCGGGGAAATCGACGGAATCATCGGGCTCTATACCGGCAACGGCGAGCAACTGGACAAGCCCACTCCTCCCTCGCCCGAAAAGCCCGCTGACCTGTAGGAGCCCGGCTTGCCGGCGATGGCGCCATCGAGTTCACCACAAGACTCAAGGGCCTCTTCGCCGACAAGCCAGGCTCCTACAAGAATCGTGAACATTCAGGGAGCAGTGACCCACAACCCCGGAGGGACAAACGCCGCGACCCAGTCCGGCACCTCGTCGGCCGCCATCGGCCGGGCAATGAAATAGCCCTGGGCCACTTCACAGCCCAGGTTCATCAGCAGGCGCCCGTGCTCGGCGGTCTCCAGGCCCTCGGCAATCACCTCCCGGCCAAAGGCCCGGGCCAGGCTGATCACCGCTGTGGTCAGGGCCAGATCGTCCTTGTCATGGAGGATATCGCGCACAAAGGAACGATCGATCTTGATGGTCTGGGTCGGCATGCGCTTGAGGTAGCTCAGGGAGGAATAACCGGTGCCGAAGTCATCCAGGGAGAAGCGCACGCCGAGGGCCTGGCAGGCCCGCAGGCACTGGCTGACCCGCTGGATATTCTCGATGGCCACCGACTCGATGATCTCCAGGTCGAGCATCTGTGGCGGCACCTCGGCATGCCGGGTCAGCAAGGCCCGCAGGCGCTCGACAAAATCCCCGCGCTGGAAATGCCGGGCGGCGATATTCAGGCTGACCGGCCAGTTGTGGCCGGCCTGCAACCAGATTTGCATCTGCGCCATGACCCGATCGATGACCCACTCGCCGATCTCGATGATCACATCGGTCTGGGCCACCAGCGGCAGGAACTCATGGGGATCGAGCAGGCCCTTGTGCGGGCTGTGCCAGCGCACCAGCGCCTCGAAACCGACCACCGTGCCGGTGCGCATATTGACCTTGGGCTGGTAGACCAGCCGCAGTTCATCGCCCGCCAGTGCCTGGCGCATCAACTCCACGCTCTGGTGCGTGGCCTTGACCTCCTGGTCCTGGGAGACATCGAACAGATGGAAACGATTGCGCCCGCCCTGCTTGGCCAGGTACATCGCCTGGTCCGCGTGGCGCAACAAAGTATCGGCGTCTTCGTTATCGCTGGGAAACAGGGTCACGCCAATGCTGGCGCAGACATGGATGTCCTGGCCGAGGATCGAATACGGCGCGGAGATCGCCAGCAACACCCGCTGCAGCGCCGCGTGCAGCTCCTGGCTGTCGCGCACATAACGCAGGATCAGCACGAACTCGTCACCGGACAGGCGTGCCACCACATCTTCGCCACGCATGATCCCGCGCAGCCGCGTCGCCACCTCCACCAGCAGCGCGTCGCCGCAGGCATGCCCGTAGCCGTCGTTGACCGCCTTGAAGCCGTCCAGGTCGAGCATGCACACCGCCAGCGGAATATGCTCGCGCCGGGAAAACTCCAGGGCCTGGTTCAACAGATCGGAGAGAAACGCGCGGTTCGGCAGGCCGGTCAGCACATCGTGGCCGACCCGCCACTGCAAGGTGTGCAGCAGGCGCAGCTTTTCGCTGACATCGAAACGGATCGACATGTACTTGCGTACCCGCCCCGTCTCTTCGTCCAGCAGCGGCACCATGGTGCTGTCGACCCAATACAGCGAACCATCCTTGGCGCGGTTGCAGACCTCGCCCTTCCAGACCCGGCCAAGGGCGATGGTGCGCCACATCTCACTGAAGAATTCGCTGGGATGAAAGCCGGAATTGAGCATCCGGTGATTCTGCCCCAGCAGTTCCTCGCGGCTGTAGCCGGAGATCTCGCAGAACGGATCGTTGACGTAGGTGATCCGTCCGCTCAGATCCGTCTCGGAGAAAATCGCTGCTGCATCCACCACCTTGCGGTACGTCTCGTCCATGACTCAGCTCACCTGGGCAGCTACCGGTTGAACTGATCGACACGCTGTTCGACTGAACTTCGACGAGGATCAACTAGAGTTAAATGAAGGTCATCAGCAAATGGCGGCGTTGGCGAGCGGCACTCCGTAAAACAGACGCCCAGGGGCGCGGTTTGACGGTCGTGGCATGAATTCAAGAGAAATGCGAGGATTTCCTGTTTCATAATTTTGCCACCTGAAACCAGATCACCAAATACCTGTCATAACCGTCGATTCTACGAATTGCATCACATTATGCAATAGAAGGTGATGAATCATGGCGTTGTCTAATGTAAAGATTTGTCGTTAAGTTCTTGATTCTAAATGGGAATTGAGCGATGGAAATTTCAAGTTTGGGTACGGCCATCAGGCGCTATCGCAAGGTAGCGGGGCTAACTCAGGCTGAACTTGGCGAGAAAACCGGTTTTGACCCGAAAACCATCAGCCGTTTCGAAACCGGCAGTTACACCCCCAGCGTGGAAGCCCTGTTTCTGTTCGCCGACGTACTGGGAGTGAAGCTCAAGGCTTTTTTTGCGGATATGGCTGACGAAGACGAACAGCGTGCCTACCTGTTCGGCGTCATTCACAAAGCGCCCTCCAAGGACCTGGGAAAGCTGATCGTCGCGGTCGATCTAGCCTTGTCCAACAAGCCTTAGCCTCAGGCCACCGCAGGTCCGCAGTCGCGACCACTCTACTGACAGAAGCTGACACTCCCTGCGGTTAGGCTGGGTTGCCCTGGAATCACGACAAACGGTTCCAGGCCTTCCCACCCTCCCAGGAGCCACACCGTGACCGATCCCAACTACTTCATGCTGTATGTCGAAAGCCCCGCCGTCAGCGTCGACTTCTATCGTCGTCTGCTGGGCAAGGAGCCGCTGATCGACACCGCGGATTTCGCCCTGTTCGCGCTGGACTCGGGCATCAAGCTCGGTCTCTGGGCGACCCGCGTCGTCACACCCACCGTGCCGCACACCGGTGGCGGTGGCGAGATGGCCTTCAATGTCGGCGAGAACGCCATCGTCGATGAAATCCATGAGGCCTGGCGTGAACTGGGTGTGCCCATCGTCCAGACGCCGAGCGCCCTGGGCTTCGGTTATGCCTTCGTCGCGGTGGACCCCGACGCACACCGGTTGCGGGTATATTCGCTGGCACCTGCACTGCGCTGATCCGCCAACCCGGCAGGCTGCTGCCGGCGCCCCTCGAAGTGCAGGCCAAGCACGCTCGCCAGGACAATCGCCCCGCCCAGCAGGACCATGCTCGACACGCCGACGCCGAGGATCAGCGCCGCCATCAGCATGGCCACGGGCGGAATCAGGTACAGGGCAATGGATGAGCGGCTGACCGTCGAATGCATCAACACATACCCCCAGGCCAGGTACGCCAGGGCACTGGGGAAAATGCCCAGCACCAGCACCGCGACATTCACCCGCACCGGGGCCAGCGTCACCTCCTGCGCCAGCCCCGGCCCATAGACACAGAGCAACAGCAGCGTCCCGGCCCAGACCATGTAGCACACGGTGGTCAACCCGCTGTAATGATGGGCATAGTGCTTCTGCAGGGTGAAATACAGGCTCCAGGACAGTGCCGCGAGCAGCACCAGCAAGCCTCGGGGATTGAACGGACCGACCCCGTGATCGCCCCACACCACCACCAGCGCCCCACCCAGCCCCGCAAACACACCCAGCCAGCGCCACCCCGTCACCGGTTCCTTCAACCAGAAGAACGCGATCAGCGTACTGAACAGCGGCGTCGATTGCGACAGTACACTCCCGGCTCCCGGACTGACCCACTGCTGCCCATAGTTGAGGCTGACGTGATGCAGGAAAATCGCGAAGAACCCCAACACCAACAGCCAGGGCAGATCGCGGGGACGGGGCAAGGCAATGCCCTTCACCAGCGCCACCCCGGCCATGAACACCGAAGCGATCAGAAAGCGCAGCAGGGCCAGGTGCCCGGGGCTGTAGCTTTCCAGGCCGATATGGATACCGACGGGCGAATACGCCCAGCACAGGATGACCAGGGCAGTAGCCAAGGAAATTTTTATACGCGACAGGGCTTTCACGAGAACGCTACATCCAAGATGATCCAAGGGTGTGGCCAGTCTTGAGCGGCGTGGCGACAAGCACAATTGACGAATATTGAGTCGAGAATTCACCGGGAGTGAATCATGGAACTGGCGCAAATGCGCATGGTGAAAGCCGTCGCCGAAACCGGCAGCATCGCCCTCGCGGCCCAACGGCTGCACTGCGTGCCGTCCAACATCACCACGCGCATCAAGCACCTGGAAAGCGAGTTGGGCACCGACCTGTTCGTCCGCGCCGGGCGCGGCCTGAGCATCAGTCCCGCCGGGGAAGTGTTCCTCGAATACTGCGCGAAGATCCTCAACCTGGTGGACGAAGCCAAGCGCGCCGTCGACGCCAACACCCGGCCCTCCGGCACCTTGCGCATCGGCGCAATCGAATCCTGCGCGACCGTGCACCTGCCCGCCCTGCTCGCCGAATACCACCGGACCTATCCCGAAGTCAGCCTGGAACTGATCACCGGCACCTGGACGCAACTGCTGGAAGACGTCCGCCAACGCCGGCTCGACGGCGCCCTGGTAGCCGCCGATATCCACCATCCGAAAATCGCCAGCAGCGCTTTGTACAGCGAAAAACTGGTGCTGATCAGCGCCGCCGACAGTGCGCCGATCCACAGTGCCCAGGACCTGTTGGGCCGCACCCTGATCATGTGGCCGAACGGCTGCCCATACCGCGCCGCGCTGAAGAACTGGGTCCAGGACTACGACCGCAACCCGCCGATTGCCAGCTACGGCAGTTGGGGCACGATCATCGGCAGCGTCAATGCCGGTGCCGGCGTCTCGCTGGTGCCGGAAGGCATCCTGCGGCGCTACGAACAATCGACGGGACTGGCCACCTATCGTTTCGATGAACTGGCACCGGTGGAAAACAGCTTTATCTGGCACAGGGAAACCACCCGCCACCCGGCCCGCGAGGCCTTCGCACGGCTGTTGCGGGAGCGCCTGGAAGCTCGCCCGGAGTAACGTACCCACACGGCAATCTGGCGACTCGCCAGTCCCTTCAGGTATTCTGCCGGGCAAATTAATTCAAAATGTAAGGGACTACGATGAAACACCTGCGCCTGCTGTTGGCGGCCGTGTTGCTCAGCGCAACCACTTTGCCCGCCATTGCCGCCAGCACCCCCGCGCCGGCTGCGACCGCCAGCGAACAACCGCACCAGAGCGCCGAACAGTGGCTCGCCACCCTCAAGCAGCAGCACGGCACCATCACCCTGCCGAGCGGCATCGCCACCCTACAACTGAATAACGAGTTCTACTACCTTTCGCCGGAGGACACCGAGCGCCTGCTGACCGAAGCCTGGGGTAACCCGCCGGGCCACAAGACCCTGGGCATGATCATCCCGACTGCCGTCAGTCCCCTGGCGGACAATGGCTGGGGCGTGATCGTCAGCTACAAGAACGACGGGCATATCTCCGACGATGACGCCGCCAAGATCGACTACGCCGACCTGCTCAAGCAGATGCAGGCCGATGACGAGGAAGACAACAAGGAGCGGCGCAAGCAGGGTTACGCTGGCCTGCAACTGCTGGGCTGGGCCGAACCGCCGAGCTACGACCAGGGCAGCCACAAGATGTACTGGGCCCGCGAACTGAAGGCCGACGATGCCCAACAGAACACCCTGAACTACAGCATTCGCGTGCTGGGGCGCCAGGGCGTGCTGGAGCTGAATGCCGTGGCGGCGATGGCCGACCTGCCGACCATCAAGCAGGAAGTGCCGAAAATCCTCGCGTTCACCAACTTCACCGACGGCAACCGCTACGCCGACTTCGACTCCAGCACCGACAAACTGGCGCCCTATGGCCTGGCCGCCCTCGTGGCCGGTGGCATCGCGGCCAAGGCCGGCCTGTTCGCCAAGATCGGCGTAGCCCTGCTGGCCTTCAAGAAATTCATCGTGATCGGCCTGGTGGTGGTTGCCGGCTTCTTGCGCAAGTTGTTCAAGCGCACATAAGCCCTGCACTCACACCGTGGCGAGTGGGCTTGCCCACGCTGGGCTGCGAAGCAGCCCTGAAGCCTGTCACCACGGTCCTGTTGCAAGAAGGCATCGTTCTTATTGGGACCGCTTCGCGGCCCGGCGCGGGCAAGACCGCTCATCACCATGGCCCGCTGTACTTTGCTGAGAACAACCCGAGCGTTTCGGCACAATGGTCGAGCGCCGCGGCACAATGCCCAGCTCCCCATCTCCCTAGACTCGTCCTGAATCCCCCCAAAGACGAGGTCATCATGAAAAACCGCTTCCTGCTCACCGCCCTCTGCCTCGGTTTGAGCGTCGCCGCCCACGCCGCCGACTTCACCGTGACCAGCCGCGATATCAGCAACGGCAAGCCCATGAGCAGCCGCGAAGTGTTCCAGGGCTTCGGCTGCGAAGGCGGCAACACCTCCCCGCAACTGTCCTGGCAGAACGCCCCGGCGGGCACCAAAAGCTTCGCGATCACCGCCTACGACCCCGACGCCCCGACCGGCAGCGGCTGGTGGCACTGGACCGTGGTCAACCTGCCGACCTCCACCCACGAACTGCCTTCCGGTGCCGGCAGCCAGGGCGGCCAGCTACCCGCGGGCGCCGTGCAAGGTCGCACCGACTACGGCCAACCGGGCTTCGGTGGTGCCTGCCCGCCTGCGGGCGATAAACCCCATCGCTATCAGTTCACCGTCTGGGCCCTGAAGACGGATAAACTCCCGGTCAATGAACAGGCCAGCGGTGCCATGGTGGGCTACATGCTCAATGCCAACGCCCTGGGCAAGGCCACACTGACCGCCACCTACGGACGCTAGGTTTTTTGTACGGAGCCTGAGAATCATGAACGCCCCCGCCGGCATCCAGCACCGCCAGCGCCGTATCGGCGCCAGCGTCATCCAGGCCCGCCAGCCCCATGCGCTGCAACGGGTGCCGATTTTCGTCACCACCCTGTGTCGCGTGCGCCAGGGTGAAAAAGTGATGAGTTGGGACGACCGGCAGATGCGCGTGGGATCGCGACACCTGATCCTGATGCCGGCGGGGCGTGAAGTCGGGGTCGGTAACTACCCAGGCGCCCAGGGGTTCTACATCGCCGATACCGTGAGCTTTCCCACGGAACTGCTGCGAACCTTTATTGCCCGCCATAGCCAGCAACTCGCGCCACTTCCCGGACGCGGGAGCACCCAGGAACTCTGTGTGCCGCTGGACCGGCATACCACTTCAGCCTGGGAAAACCTGCTGGAAGCCATCAATGCCGATTCGCCGGACGCCTTGTGCAGCCATTACGCCGAAGCCGTGCTACTGGCATTGGCGCTGGGGGGTTGGGCCGGCCCGCTGTTGCGCGACCGTAACGACCCGCTGTGCGAACGCGTGCAGCAGATCGTCATGGGCGACCCGGCGCGGGACTGGACGGTGGCGGGCGTGGCCGAACGGCTGAACCTGGGTGCCTCGACCCTGCGCCGCCAGTTGGCAAACGAAGACGACAGCTTCAGCAATATCCTCGAAAACGTCCGGCTGGGCATGGCCTTGCAATGGCTGCAGACCACGCCGCGACCGATAGGGGAAATAGCCGCGGCCAGCGGCTATGCCTCGGCGTCACGCTTCGCCGTGCGCTTTCGCAAGCATTACGGATTGTCGCCGAGGGAGTTGCGAGGGGTTTTGTAGTTCAAGACAAAGAACAAACCTGCCAAGTACCGGTGTTTATTTCAACCGCACATTTCTCACTAGAAAAACTCTTCAACTCGCCCCATACCAATTTCCCCGCAACAAAGAAAATTATCCTTCCAGTCAATCAACGAATGAAATTACCTGAAGACAACCCCAAAAAGGAGCATTGCTTTGGATACCGTTCGTCGCCTCACGAATAGCAGCCCCCCCATAAAGCGAGTGAAATATCCTACAAAAAATCATAAATTTCTTTTCAAAAAACTCACAGCAGCTCAGATAAAAGTCTGCCGTTAGAAAAATCGCCACGTTCCTAAACACTCGAAAAACCAGTGAAACTTCCTACAAACAACCACATTGGTATTTGACGTGGCTATAGCAAGGAAACTATAGCTACATTCACTGCTACCCAGCAGCAGTAGCCTGAACAGGCCATTCATCAATCAAACTGTTTTTTGTGGAGAAAATCACATGAACATCGATACATTTGGAGAAACACTCTTCAACTTTAAACACATCCCCAGCTTCGACAAGAGCCCTCAAGCCAACAACGGTGGCTCAGGTGGCCAAGGCGGATGCGGCGGTAGCGGTGGATGTGGTGGTGGAGGTGGGTGTAATGGCGGTAGCGGTGGCAGTGGAGGGTCGGGAGGAAATGCAATCACCGGCAATGATAAAGACAAACTAGAAACAGCTTCGCGTGAAAATTAAATATCACAACCATGCAAAGGTTATTCAGCGGCGCGCTCCATAACCTTTGCAGCAGAATATCAAGGAAGCGCCCATGAACATAAGTATACAAAATTACGAAATACTTAACTTTCCTAACGAAGACTTAATAGTCTCAGAGAGGGGAATATCTAAAATCAGTTCCCTCTCATTACTAAACGCATTGAAAACCATAAAAAATCGCAATCAAAAAAATATATCAAAAGAAGAAATAAATGAAATTCTTATAGAAAATGACCTAGATCCCGAAGCAGCATTTTCCTTCTTGGAAAAAACGCTGAACATCAAAAAACCGATCAGTGACTATTTCTTTAAAAAAATAGCAATCATTCACGACTTCCAAGAATCGGAATTAGAAAAAACCCTAGCCACGGAACTCTATCTCCCTGTAGATTTTCATCACTTCCCTTCACCAACATCGAAAATAAAAAATAAAAACCGGAAATTTTTTTTCATTTTACTAAACAGTTATGATTATGCATCACTAAAAAAACTATATTTTGAAATAGCATCTAACGCGCCACAAAGTGCCATTTCGGTAGGCTCGATGATAGGAAACTCATTCTATATAAGCCCACCTTATATTCCTGAGATAGGCAATCCATGCCACTTCTGCAATGTAGATCGATTAGAATCCAACGATCAGTCAAGCCAAAGGGAAAATAACTGGATAAAACTGCTTAAATTTTTCAAGGGTCGCAACTCACCCATCCCGCCCAGCCAACACACGCTACTTCAAAGAAGTATGATTCTTGGGGCCATTGCCAACCATATAAATTTTTACACTACACCAGGAAACGAAAAGCGTCATCAAGACAGTATATTTCTAACATCACATATAGATATACACAAAGGGCTGATCACTGAAGAAAATTTATCTCACTGGTTTATGTGCGACTGTTTGAGATCAAAAACATGAAAACCATACCTCACGATTATTATCTAAAATTCATTGACCAAAAAGTATTTGAAGAAGTACAAAACTTTCACAACAAGGGAAACTATACAATTCATGAAGCATTCGAGCAAACCAGCTATCTACACCAGCTAACCGAAGAACAACTCAACATTTTATCTGCGAACGAATTAAGCCTCTATCCAGATTTGGATCTAACACACCACCTACCTGACAACATAAAAAAAACAAACACATTCAATAGAAATGAATCATGCGATTTTTTTGAAAATTCAGAACTGGAATTTTCAACTGTTCAACGGTTGGTAGCTCCACTTTTGACAAAAAACTCAAACCCCAAAAAAAGAAACTACCCGAGTGGGGGAGCACTCTATCCAATAGAGACGTTTATATGCTCATTAGATGAAAAAAATGAAGACTGGCCGTACCCTCAAAAAATTTTACACCTTCTACCAGCGTCAAAATCCTTTGAAATCTTGCCAACCAACTGTAGTGCGCAGCACTTAAGAAAAACAATATTATCCAACTTTAAAAACATTGGCAGCCCTAGCATTGCACTAATTTACGTGGCTTATCTCCCTAAAACCACATTCAAATATAGATATCGTGGGTACCGCCTAGCCCTAATGGAAGCAGGTTCAATCTACATGCTGATAGAACTCCAAGCGGCTGACCTTGGATTGAATTGTAGATTATGGACTGGCTACACGGATCATATGCTATCCAAAGCAATAGGACTGAACCCGGCCTTATTTTCGCCAATTTGCTGCCATCTCATTGGATCCAGAAAATGAATATTATAAATAATGATTTTGGAACCGCCCTTCCCAACAAAATATGCTATCAACCTTCTGCTACTCTAGACGTCCCGGCAGTGGCCGAAGCATCTGATTTTTACTTGAATGCTGGATCCGGAATAGGCTCAGGTTCTAGTGCTATAAAATCCGCCATAGGAGAGTACTTTGAAAGGCGCCACTTTTACATAGATATCCCTCAACATTTAGAAGGCACCCTTTCCAGCAGCCTTTCCGCCAAAGAGGTAAAATCCTTTATTAAAGCATTTCGTCAGACAAATTCAAAAAACCTTAAAACCCCTGAATTAATATCACATAGATATAAGCTAACAAAAGTATCAAGACTCTCCGATTTCGCTCCTTGCTATATCCCAACGGCATGCATCTCTCTAAGTTCATTAAATCTAGGTAGCGACAATGAAATTTATCCGTCACGAGACACCTGCGGCTGTAGCTTTCACTGGAGTGCCGAGGAATCTATGCTCGGCGCACTGAAAGAAAGTTTAGAACGGCAATTTTTATCAAGATTCTGGCTTACAAAAAAAAGCTCTGCCGTATTGGGGGCCGTTGAAATAATAAAACGCTTAAGCAATCACACCACAACCAGACTACACGAAGTACTATGCAAATCCGGAGAGCTTATAGCCCTTGATATATCCGACAACAGATTCCCGGGGAAATGCTTGCTTGTGGTGTACGGACAGAAAAACAAATCTCACAATGTACTATATTGCGCAGGATTATCTTATGCCGAAACCGAAGCAATTGCTTTAGAAAAAGCAACCAACGAACTATGGCAAACCTTTCGATTTATAAATTTATTCTCAAGCATAAATGGACAACCACACGAACTTCACGATCCGTATATAAAGCATTTCCTGAACTGCAACAGCTATGAAACATTTAAAACCATGAGCACCTACATAATAACTAACGACAACAAAAAACATACAAACCATTCATTCAACTTCAACGGCATCAGGCAAGCTATTATAGAGCAAAATATACTTGGTTACCTTTATACAAATACACACCTATTGGACGGCAGCATTTGCACGACGAGTAAATTCATTTCACCAGACCTGTTCACTCACATGGATAACTCAAAGAATATAAACACAAATAACAAATATTCATCCGACTTCCAACAGGACATCATCCCGGCACGAAAAGCGGTGATGGTCCCATTCCCATAAAGGACAGATCGATGAAAACCCGACTTTATTATCGCTCAAGTCGTTTGGCATGGCTATTCATAAAAGAACAACTCAAGGAGCCCATCTCCTTATTCTGGATTATTATTTCACCATGCGCAGCCTTTTATCTCCTGGCCTTATCCAGAGGCAGATTAGAGTTACTCTCAGGGGATTATACAGAACACACAGCCTGGTTCTACGCCTACATCTCTTCAAGTGTTGCCTTGTTCGGATTTTCCTTTTACATCATAGGTCGTCGAGAAAGCGGTTACATTCGATCCTTTATTTATAACCATGAAGCAAAGCTTGTCTTTATTCTGGCACAAACCCTTGCCTATTCAGTAATCGCTATAATTTACTGTAGCGTTTTCTATCTTGCCACACGCCTGCCATTTGGCGCCTACTCACTTCTGGAACTGTTGAACATAATTTCAAAATTCTATATCTGCTACTTATTATTTTGCTCAATCGGAATCTTCTTTAGCTTACTTCCTATAAATTTCCAGAATACCAACACTCTTTTCTCTATTTTTTCGTTCTGCACACTGATCCTTGGCATTTCAAATTCGCTTTCAACAAATTTTCTGCTTCACACCGTAAACCTTGGCAACCCATTAGTACACGCAACCGAACTGATCAAGCATGGCTTACAAGCCAAAATAAACCTTACACTATCAATCTTGCCAATATTTATTTCGAGCTTATTAATAGCTATCAGGTTTTTGCGCATAAACCCTATCTGGAGCCGTTACTGATGAAAAATCTCGAGATAGATTCATTATTTTTCCGATATGGTGACAAGGTAATTTTTGAAGGTGCAACACTGAGTGTACAGCCTGGAACCATTATCGGGGTACTCGGCCCAAACGGGTCTGGAAAAACAACACTCTTTGATATCATTTGCAAACTGAAGCACCCCTCCGGTGGAACTATAAAAAATGGTTTCTCAAAGGAGCTTTACCTGTCTCAGACGTTAATGACACCACCTGCCTTACGAATGTTCGACATATTCAAAATGACCAACCTGCTTTGCTCTTCAACACACAACACTCAGATACAAGTACTGGATAAGCTTTCACAATGGAGTCCCAGCGTCATAAATCGCTATAAAGAAATATGGAGAAAAAAGTCAGCCTTATGCAGTTATGGCGAAAAACGATGGTTTTTTACACTTTCGCTTTTATCATTAGGCGCAGATTTCATCATCTTGGATGAGCCCACGGCTGGCGTCGATCCGGAGTTTCGTCACTATATCTGGCAGTGCCTGCACGGGGCGGCAAGCAGCGGCACTGCCATTCTGATTTCCTCACATAACGTTGATGAAATTGTTGATCACTGCAACTATTTTTATATGTTGAGCCAAAAGCAGTTCAACCGATTTGGCAGCCGCCAAGCTTTTATGCAAGCCCATGATACAAAGTCGCTGGATGAAGCCTTCATAAAAGCCGCGGCTTTCTGAAGCGACACGCCGAAATCCTGACTTGCCGCATCAAATGCGCGCCTAGAGCTGCCCAACCCAATCGGTCGAAAAGGCCAGGCCTCGCTGTGCCTCCAGTTCCGCCAGGCGCTCACTAAGCTGCTTGTGCATCACCATGAACGAATCGCTGCCCAGCGCCAGTCGCTTCGGCGCGGGGTGTTGATCGACGCTTTCGATCATCAGCCGGACCATTTTTGCCGGGTCGCCGATCGGCATGACGGTGCCATCCTCGATCATCCTCCGGGCATAGCTGGCGGGCGAAACATCGTAGGCGTCATTCTTCGGTCCGAGCCTGGCACTGCCATAGCGGAACCGGGTACGGGCGCCACCCGGCTCGACCAGCGTGCAGCCGATGCCAAAGACCCTCACCTCCACTTCGATACCCCATTTCGTTGCGTGATGCAGGGATCCGCCGGGGAACACGGCCTTGGCCCCCACGCTGGATAGCTGGAGGAGAGAAAAACCGGGCATGGCAAAATGAAGCGCTGATCTTGATTCGGCACTTTATTCGATATGCGGGAGATAGGGTTTAGCAGGAGGCGTTATGGAGGCAACCCCACCAGCCACACCCCGGCACACAATGTTCCCGCTGTGGCTGCTCCCTTCCGGGCCTGACCAGGTTAACGGGTAATCGTTGCGGGGGGACCGATGGGGTCACCATAACGACGCTCGCCTGGCAGCGAGCCGCGCCATTGTACCTAGATAACGAGAAGTTACAACCGCCAGGCGCCGATAAAAATTCGATGGGGCTCAAGCACTTGTCTGCGTTGCTCAGCGCACCGCCGATCGTTCCCACGCTCCGCGTGGTAACGCCTGCCTGGACGCTCCGCGTCCGCTCTTGTAACGCGGAGCATCACGGGCTGCATGCCCACGCAGAGCGCTCATCGTTCTACACAAGTCCTGAGGAGCCCGGAAAGCGGGGTTGGCCACAGTGGGCTGCATTTATTCAGTGGGACTTGTGTAGAACGATGAGCGCAGAGCGTGGGAACGATCTGAATTCCTTTGCTGCGTGTGGGAATGATCAAGCGGTGCTTGCCCGCGAAGCTTTTAGCGGCCTCCAGGTCCTCTTCGCGAGCAAGCTCGGCTCCCACAGGAACTATGTCGGCCTTCAGTGAGCAGCAGTGCGCTCCTGAAGGGGTTGTGGGTCAGGCCGTTGCCGCTTGTGCTGCCAGCAATTCGTCGACCCGGACCTGGGCCAGATCGACCAGATGCACAACGGCCAAGGCCAGTTTACGCGCGGAACCTTGCATCTGGTCCGCGCATTCGTAGGCGGTCGCCGATGCGGACTGGAGGATTTCGTCGATTTGAACCAGAGAGTCTTCGGCGTTCAACGGCTCGCGCTGGCGGTGTCGATTGGTGGTCGAGGAAGCTTCGTAGAGGGCAAAAGCGCGGTCGACAGCCTGGCGACTTGCAGGGGATGACAGGTTTTCGGTTGGGGGGGGTTGGGGTGATCTTGAACATGGCGATAGTCCTAGCTTGCTGGATGGGAGCCATCACCCGTCCGCTTGCACGCGAGTTAGGGTGGCAGCTGTACGCAGGTGTGCAAGACCGGGGCAAGATAGGAAACCCGGCAGATCCCGAAGATCTCCCACGCACAGCCGCCATAACACGAACCTCAAACATGAAAATGCCTGAAGGTGCAGGATGAATCAGTGCGTCTGATCTTGCGGTCCGGACTTGCACGTCCGTATCACCGAATTTGCGGTGACAAGACGCAGACTAGTACCCAGCCAGAGCAGACGCAACGGGCTGGGATTTTCTAGGAAACTTCAGGCAAGGGAAAGAGATCTTTCGACAACATCACACCATTCATCGAGTGGATGCTGGTGAGCACGCCCCCACTGAAGCCTTCCCCCGGACAATCGGTCCATGCCTGCAACCACGGTGTAAACGCACACATCCGATCGTTCCCATGCTCCGCGTGGGAATGCAGCCCGTGACGCTCTGCGTCACAACAGCGGACGCAGAGCGCCCAGGGAAGCGTTACCACGCGGAGCGTGGGAACGATCAAATACAGGAGATTAAGCAAACAGCCTTCACTCAAGGCGCAAGCTGCAACACCTCATCCGCCCGACCACCCTCCTCCTGGATCACCAGGTGGATAAAGTGCAGTTTGGCGATGGTCGCCGGCGGCAGGACAAAGGGGTAGAAATCCGGTTGGCCCATGCTGCGGGACAGTTCGTTGAGCATGCCCGCCAGTTCGATCCAGGCGTTGACGAAGGACAGGAACGCCGGGCCTTCCGGATGCTGCGGGTCATAGAGCACGCTGGTGGGGAACGGCTGGTAGTCGAAGTCCGATTCGCGGGCGCTCATGCCGAAGCCCAGCGCCGTGTCCACCGCGTCCATCATGTGCAGGTAGTGCGCCCAGGTTTCCGCCCAGTCTTCCCAGGGGTGCATGGTGGCGTAGGCGCTGACGTAGCGCTGCTGCCAGTCCGCCGGTGCGCCGTTCTGGTAGTGGCGCTCCAGTGCGTCGGCGTAGCTCGCGCGCTCGTCGCCGAACAGGCCGCGAAACGGTTCCAGCCACTGGTCGTTGGCAATCAGCCGGTCCCAGTAGTAATGCCCGACTTCATGGCGGAAATGGCCGAGCAAGGTGCGGTACGGTTCGCGCATCTGTACCCGGACCTTTTCCCGGTGGGCATCGTCGGCCTCCTTGATATCGAGGGTGATCAGGCCATTGGCGTGGCCGGTCATTGGCGATTTGCCTTCCAGGTCGACACCGACGAAGTCGAAGGCCAGGCCGTTTTCTTCGTTCCAGGTTTTCGGGATGACTTGCAGGCCGAGGGTGATCAGTTGTGCCACCAGGCGGCGCTTGGCGGTTTCGACCTTGCGCCAGCGCTCGGGATTTTCCGGGACGGACAGGTCAGGGATGGTGCGGTTGAGGCTGCACGCGGTGCATAGGGGGCTGCTGTGGGCATAGGGGATCAGCCAGTTGCAGGCCGCCGCGGTATCGAGGTTGCCGCAGCGGCGGAACAGACCGGCCTCGGGGTCGGCATCGAGCTGCCAGCTGTCCGGGTACGGGCCCGGTTGCAGGGAGGACAGGTGGCTGCCCTGGGGTTCGTAACCCAGGGCAGCGGAACAGGCCAGGCACTGGCTGTTGCGGAAGAACACCGACTGGCCGCAGCGGCAATGCCAGACCTTGCTGTTGCGCGAGGGCTCGGCAGCCAAAGGCGCGGCGATGCGGGAACTGAGACGTTCGAAGAAGCGGTACATGGCGATCTCTCCCTGGGACTTGCCAAGACTAGATCATGGGAAGTGGCAGCGGGTTCCATTTAGGCCGGAACCCAGATCGTTCCCACGCTGGAGCGTGGGAACGATCATGAAAAATCTGTAGGAGCCTGGCTTGCCAGCGAGCTTTTGGCGGTTTTGAGGACGCCATCGCCGGCAAGCCGGCTCCTACAGGGGGCTGATGCAGGACTTCAGATTTCGATTCCGTGTCCTTTCAGAAAGGCCACGAACGCTTCTTCGTCCAGCACCTTGAGCCCCAGTTCGTTGGCCTTCGCCAGTTTCGAACCCGCGCCCGGGCCCGCGACCACGCAGTGGGTCTTGGCCGAGACGGAGCCGGCGACCTTGGCCCCCAGGCTTTCCAGCTTGTCCTTGGCGATGTCGCGGCTCATCAGTTCCAGCGAGCCGGTCAGCACCCAGGTCTGACCCGTCAACGGCAGGCCTTCAACCGCCTTTTTCTCGCTCTGCCAGTGCATGCCGAAATCACGCAGTTGCACTTCGATCGCCAACGCCCGCTCGGCATTCCCCGGTAACTCGAAGAATTCGCGTACGGCATTGGCCGGTTTTTCATTCAGCGCCTGGCGCAGATCCAGCCAGTCGGCGTTGATGATGCCTTCGACCGAACCGAACTTGGCCGCCAGCTTTTCCGCTGCCGTCGGCCCCACCGAGCTGATATCCAGCTTGGCGACCAGCCCGGCCAGGGTGGTGCTGGCGGCGAACTCGGCGCCCAGCCCGCCCTGGTCTTGCAGCGTCAGGCCACGCTCGAGCAACTGGGCGATCACCGTGCGGTTGTGTTCGTCTTCGAAGAAGCTGTGGATCTCATGGGCCACTTCCATGCCGACATCCGGCAGGTAGGTCAGTACCGACGGCAGGGCCTGCATGACCCGCTCCAGCGAGCCCAGGGAGCGTGCCAGGACCTTGGCGGTCTCCTCGCCCACATCGGGAATGCCCAATGCGTAGATAAAGCGCGCCAGGCTCGGCTGCTTGCTGTCGGCGATGGCTTCCAGCAGGTTGCGGGTCGACAGTTCGGCAAAGCCTTCGAGGTCGACGATGTCTTCGTGCTTCAGGGTGTAGAGGTCGGCCGGCGAGGCGATCAGCTTTTCATCCACAAGTTGCTCGATGGTCTTGTCGCCCAGGCCTTCGATATCCATCGCCCGTCGCGACACGAAGTGGATGATCGCCTGCTTGAGTTGCGCACCGCAGGCCAGGCGGCCGACACAACGATACACCGCGCCCTCGCTGACCGTTTCGCGGCCCTTGCTGCGCTTGATCAGTTGCGTGCGCTCGACATGGGAGCCGCAGACCGGGCAGCTCTGCGGTATCTCGACGGCCCGGGCGCTTTCCGGGCGGCGCTCGGCGACGACCTGCACCACTTGCGGGATCACGTCGCCGGCACGGCGGATGATCACCGTGTCGCCGATCATCAGGCCCAGGCGCGCCACTTCGTCCATATTGTGCAAGGTGGCGTTGGACACCGTGACGCCAGCCACCTTGACCGGCTTCAAGCGCGCCACCGGCGTGACCGCACCGGTACGACCGACCTGGAATTCCACATCGAGCAGTTCGGTGAGTTCTTCCATGGCCGGGAATTTGTGGGCAATCGCCCAGCGCGGTTCGCGGGCGCGGAAGCCCAGTTCGCGCTGTGACGCCAGGCTGTTGACCTTGAACACCACGCCATCGATTTCATAGGGCAGCGCGTTGCGCCGCTCGCCGATATCGCGGTAGTAGTCCAGGCACTCGCCGATGCCCTTGGCCAGCTTCAGTTCGCGACTGACCGGCATACCCCAGGCCTTGAGTTGCTGCAGGTTGCCGATATGGGTGTCGGCGATATCCGCCGAGACCTGGCCCAGCCCGTAGCAGCAGAACTCCAGCGGACGGTTGGCGGTGATCTTCGAATCCAGTTGGCGCAGGCTGCCCGCCGCGGCGTTGCGCGGGTTGGCGAAGGTCTTGCCGCCGGCTTCCAGTTGCATGGCGTTGAGGCGCTCGAAACCGGCCTTGGACATGAACACTTCGCCGCGCACTTCGAGGGTCGCCGGCCAGCCGCTGCCGTGGAGCTTGAGCGGGATATTGCGCACGGTGCGCACGTTGATGCTGATGTCTTCGCCGGTGGTGCCGTCGCCACGGGTGGCGCCGCGTACAAGAGCGCCGTCCTGGTACAACAGGCTGACCGCCAGGCCGTCCAGTTTCGGTTCGCAGCTGTATTCGACTTCGCTGCCGCCGCCGAACAGGTCGCCGACCGGCAGGTCGAGGCCTTCGCTGACACGGCGATCGAACTCGCGCATGTCGGTTTCTTCGAAGGCGTTGCCCAGGCTCAGCATCGGGATTTCGTGACGGACCTGGGTGAAGGCCGAAAGCGCGGCGCTGCCGACACGCTGGGTCGGCGAATCGGCGCTGACCAGCTCCGGGTGTTCGGCCTCCAGGGCCTTGAGCTCGTGGAACAGCCGGTCGTATTCGACGTCCGGAATGCTCGGTTCGTCGAGCACGTGGTAGCGGTAGTTGTGCTGATCCAGCTCAGCGCGAAGCTCTAGAATGCGGGTATGGGCAGCAGTCATGGGGGTCTCTCGTAAAGCAAAAGAGCAGCCGAGGCTGCTCCCTATGTTAGTGCGTTTTTTTTGCGGTGGAACGTCGGGCCTCTTCGCGGGCAAGCCCGCTCCCACAATAGAGGTGAGTCGAACACAAAATTCGTGGGAGCGGGCTTGCCCGCGAAAGGGTCCTCAAAATCGCCCAAGAAATTCGGCGCTTAACGCTTCTGGGTCAGGGCACGACGCTCGAACTCGACGATACGCTGGCGGTAATGCTCGATGGTCTGGGCGGTCAGCACGCTGCGCTGGTCGTCCTTCAGCTCGCCATTGAGTTCCTGGGACAGCTTGCGGGCAGCAGCCACCATCACGTCGAAGGCTTGCTTCGGATAACGCGGTCCCGGCAAGCCGAGGAAGAAGCTCACGGCCGGGGTGCTGAAGTGGTCAATATCGTCAAGATCGAATACACCCGGCTTGACCGCGTTGGCCATGGAGAACAGGACTTCGCCATTGCCGGCCATGCTTTCGTGGCGATGGAAGATATCCATCTCACCAAAACGCAGGCCGCTTTCGAGGATGTTCTGCAGCAGTGCCGGGCCTTTGAAGCCGTTGGCATCACGGCTGATCACGCTGATCACCAGCACTTCCTCAGCCGCTGGCTGGTCCTTGTCCTGGCGTGCGGCCGGCTTGTGTTCGTCCGGGAAATCGTCGTCACGGCTGCTGAAACTCGGACCTTCTTCCAGATCCAGGTTCAGATTCAGGTCACCCTGGCTCGGCTCGCTGTTGCGTTTGCCGCGCTTGGACGGCTTCTCCCGAGGCTCGCGCGCCGGCATGCTCACCGAAGGCAAATCATGCTCATCGAGCTCGGGTTCCTTGTGGGTTTCCAGCACACGGGGCGGCCCCAGCAATTCGGCACTGGAGTCGTCGTCCGGCAGATTCGAGAAGCTGCGATCCAGACGAAACTTGAGCTTGCCCTTGCCGCCGCGCATCCGGCGCCAGCCATCAAAAAGAATACCGGCAATGACAATGATGCCGATGACGATCAGCCACTCGCGCAGACCGATTTCCATGTAATCCCGTGCCTCTAATAATGGTTCTATGAAGAAAGGGCGGAAAACCCTTTAAAGCGTGGCGCCAACTCTATGTTCTGACAGGCGTTTTTTCCCACGCACAAGAAAATTGGACATTAAATTAACACGACCAAAGGCAACTTTACACCGTCTGTCGTACAGGGTATGCATTAATAAGTCCCCAAGGATCAGTGCTAGTTCCCGCAAAGTCCCAGGAAAACCCCTTGCGTCTCGAATCTGCGGGTTCCGTCAGTCGTCGCCTCAGGCGTCGACCATGGCCATGGCCTCCTCGACATCCACCGCCACCAGCCGCGAGCAGCCGGGCTCGTGCATCGTCACGCCCATCAATTGATCGGCCATTTCCATGGCGATCTTGTTGTGGGTGATATAGATGAACTGCACCGATTCCGACATTTCCTTGACCAACCGGGCATAACGTCCAACGTTAGCGTCATCCAGCGGGGCGTCAACTTCGTCGAGCATACAAAACGGTGCCGGGTTCAACTTGAAGATGGAGAAAACCAGGGCCAGGGCCGTCAGGGCCTTTTCACCACCGGAGAGCAAATGGATGGTGCTGTTCTTTTTCCCCGGGGGCCGCGCCATGATCGTGACCCCGGTATCAAGCAGATCATCACCGGTAAGATCCAGATAAGCGCTGCCACCGCCAAACACTTTTGGAAACAAAGCTTGTAGGCCGGCGTTGATCTGGTCGAAGGTGTCCTTGAAGCGATTGCGGGTTTCCTTGTCGATTTTGCGAATGACGTTTTCCAGGGTGTCGAGGGCCTCGACCAGGTCGGCGTCCTGCGCATCCAGATAACGTTTACGCTCCGATTGTTGCTGGTATTCGTCGATGGCCGCGAGGTTGATCGCGCCCAGGCGCTGGATGCGCGCAGCAATCCGCTCCAGCTCTTCCTCGGCGGCCTTCTCGCTGGCCTCGGCCGTCAGGGTGGCGAGCACGCCGTGGAGGTCGTAGCCGTCTTCGAGCAACTGGTCCTGCAAGGTCTTGCGACGCACGCTCAGGGCTTGCCACTCCATGCGCTGCTGTTCGAGCTGGCCGCGAATCAGCTGGGATTGCTGCTCGGCCTGGCTGCGACGCTTTTCGGCATCGCGCAGTTCGCGGTCGGCATCTTCCAGGGCAATCTGCGCGGTCTTGAGTTCGACATCGACGCTCATGCGCTTGTCGAGCAGTTCTTCGAGCTTGAGGCGCAATTCTTCCAGCGGTGCCTCGCCCTCCTCCAGGTTCAGGCTCAACTGCTCGCGTTTTTCGGTCAGGCGTTCGGACTGCAACTCCAGGCGTTCAAGAGCCTGGCGGGTGGAGTCGTGCTGGGCCTTCAGCGAGCCGAGGCGCACCGCCAACTGGTGGGTATGGTCCTTGTGCTGGCGCGCTTCCTGGCGCACCCGATCGAGGCGTTCGCGCAAGCTGTCGCGCTGGGCCAGCAGCAGCTCGCGCTGCTCGGTGTCCACGGCCATGGCGTCGAGGGCTTCCTGCAATTGCAGGCGCGCCTCGCCGACTTCTTCATGTTCCTGGGCTCGTTGCTCGCCCAGTTCGCCGAGCTCTTCGTCGAGACGGGTACGACGCAACTGCAACTGCTCGGCCTTGGCCTTGCCGGCGGACAGCTTGGCTTTCAGCTCGCCTTGCTGGCGAGCTTCGTCCTGCAGCAAGCGGCGCAGGTGTTCGCGACCGGTTTCCTGCTGGCGCTGGGTGGCCCGCAGGGTTTGCAGATGGGTTTCCAGGGCCGCCAGGGTCTCTTCGCGCTCTTCGCGTTCCAGGCCCAGTTGCTGGATTTCCTGGCCACGGGCGAGCATGCCGCTTTCCGCTTCGCTGGCACGGCGTACCCGCAGGAAATGCCGGCCGACCCAGAAGCCGTCGCGGCTGATCAGGCTTTCCCCGACCGCCAACTGGCCGCGCAAGGCCAGTGCCTGCTCCAGGCTCTCGACCGGCCTGACCTGGCCCAGCCACGGCGACAGATCGATATCCGCCTCGACTTTCTCCAGCAGGCTGCCAGGCACCCGCGTACCATCGGCCGCCGGGCTGAGCAGGCGCAGGTCGCCCTGCTGGAAACTGCCCAGGTCGAGGCCGGCAAAGTTGTCCACCAGTACCGCCTGCAAGTCGGCACCCAATACGGTTTCCACCGCCAGTTCCCAGCCGGCCTCGACCTTCAGGCCCTGGGCCAGACGCGGACGCTCGGCCAGGTGCTGCTCACGCAGCCATTCGGCGGTGCCGGTGCCGGGATCGAGCGCCGCCTGCTGCAAGGCCTCCAGGGAAGCGAGACGGCCGTTGAGCCGTTGCAGGTCGCCCTGGGCCTGTTGCTGGTCCTGGGTGGCCTTGTGCAAGTCCTGGCGCAGTTGTTCGAGGCGTTCGACCTGCCCTTCTTCACTGGCTTGCAGGTCTTCCAGCGTCTGCTCGCTTTCGGCCAGTTGCTCGTTGAGCTCGAGGATCGCCGCGTCTTCAGGATCCGCCGAAAGCAACGCGCGCTCCTCGGTCAAGCGGCGCTGGCGTTCGGCCAGACGCTCCATGTTGGCTTCCAGTTGCTGGATCCGCGACTGCTGCACTTCCGACTGTCGCCGAGGCTCGGCCGAACGCAGGTTGAAGGCGTCCCAGTGCTCCTGCCAGCCGTGCATGGTGGTCTCGGACTCTTCCAGAGCGGCGGCGGCCTCTTCGGCGGCGGCGCTGGTCAGTTCCTGCTCGGGTTCGAGCAACGCCAGCTCTTCGCCGAGGGTCGCCAGCAAGGTGCGGTCATGGCCCAGGTGCGACTCGGTTTCCAGGCGCGCGCGCTCGGCCTCGCGCAGATCGTCCTGCAACTGGCGCAGGCGCTGCTGGCCATGCTGGATGCTCTGTTCGACCCGTGCGATATCACCGCCAACCGAATAGAAGCGCCCCTGCACCAGATTGAAGCGTTCGGACAATTCATGATGCCCGTCGCGCAGGCGTTCGATACTGGCATCGGCGTTGCGCTGCTCGGCCACCAGGGCTTCGAAGCTGATTTCCTGGTTGCCGATGATCGACTCGCGCTGGCCGACCTGTTCATTCAGCGCCTGCCAGCGCAGGGCCGACAGTTGGGCCTTGAGCTGACGCTCCTCGCCCTTGTATTCCTGGTACTTCTCGGCGGCCTGGGCCTGGCGGTGCAGGCGTTCGAGCTGGCGTTCGAGTTCTTCGCGCAGGTCGGTCAGGCGAGCCAGGTTCTCGTGGGTACGGCGGATACGGTTTTCGGTTTCCCGGCGACGCTCCTTGTACTTGGAGATCCCCGCCGCTTCTTCGATGAAGTTGCGCAGGTCTTCCGGCTTGGCCTCGATCAGCTTGGAGATCATCCCCTGCTCGATGATCGAGTAGCTGCGCGGCCCCAGGCCGGTGCCGAGGAAGATGTCGGTAATGTCCTTGCGCCGGCACTTGGTGCCGTTGAGGAAATAGCTGTTCTGGCTGTCGCGGGTCACTTTGCGGCGAATGGAGATTTCCGCGTAGGCCGCGTACTCGCCGATCAGGGTGCCGTCGGAGTTGTCGAACACCAGTTCGATGCTCGCCTGGCTGACCGGCTTGCGGCTGGTGGAGCCGTTGAAGATGACGTCGGTCATCGACTCGCCGCGCAGGTTCTTCGCCGAGCTCTCGCCCATCACCCAACGCACGGCGTCGATGATGTTCGACTTGCCGCAACCATTGGGCCCGACCACCGCCGCCATGTTACTGGGGAAGTTCACCGTGGTCGGGTCGACGAAGGACTTGAACCCCGCCAACTTGATGCACTTGAGCCGCACGCTTAGTCGACCGCCAGGGCAGACAATACGATGTCGCAGCTGCGCTGGGCGTAGCTGGCCAGGACTTCACGGATCAACGGCAGGTCACGGGCGATCACCGCCGCCAGCAGTTGCGCGAACAGCTCCAGGTATTCGGTCATTTCCGCCTTGCGTTGCTCCAGCGCCAGGTAATAGGCACGGCTCATCGCCGGTTGCAGGTTCTCGACGGTTTCCTGCAGGTACGGGTTATCGGCAAACGGATACGCCACGCGCATCACGTTGAAGCTGTCTTCGACGAAGGTACGGATATCCTGGCGTTCGTAGCTGGCGCTCAGGCGCTGCTGCAACTGCAGGAACGGCGCCAGGTCGGTCTGCACTTCCCAGCGCTGGGCCACGGCGTTGCCCAGCAGGATATACAACTCGCTCATCAGGGTGCACAGGCTCTGCACCTTGTGGGCGGTGAGTTCGGTCACGTGGGCGCCCCGTCGCGGCAGGATGGCGATCAGATGGCGGCGTTCGAGAATCAACAAGGCTTCGCGTACGGAGCCACGACTGACATTGAGCGCCAGCGTGACTTTCTGTTCCTGGATGCGCTCCCCGGGTTTGAGTTCGCCGCGAATGATGCGTTCGGCGAGGTGGTGAGCAATTTGCTCGGCGAGGCTGTCCGGCGCCTTGAACGTCATGGTTTTCCTTCAAAATCTTTGATCAGTGCAAGCGGCGCAGTGTAGCGCAATTGGTACGTGGTGGCGCAGGGCCCAGTGGGCGGAATTTGGCACGGAATACGCATTTGATCCACAGCTAGACTTAAAGCAGGGCCTGCCGTTCATCACTCCGCCTGGCGAACGCAGCCTTTGAATTCAAAGGGCTTTTCCTGGACGGTGGATTTTCCTGACCTTTCGGTCAGATTTTTATTGACCTGAAAGTCAGACATCACTAGATTCTGCCTCAACGGTCAACAACAATAATGAGTCTGCGAGGCCTTCCGTGATCCAGTTTTTACTCAACCAGGAACTCCGTAGCGAGCACGCCCTGGACCCGAACCTGACGGTGCTCGACTACCTGCGCGAGCACCTGGGCAAGCCAGGCACCAAGGAAGGCTGCGCCAGTGGCGACTGCGGTGCCTGTACCGTGGTGGTCGGCGAGTTGCACACGGACGATGCGGGCACCGAGCGGATTCGCTATCGCAGCCTCAATTCGTGCCTGACCTTCGTTTCCTCGCTGCACGGCAAGCAACTGATCAGCGTCGAGGACCTCAAGCACCAGGGCCAGTTGCACAGCGTGCAGAAGGCCATGGTCGAGTGCCACGGTTCACAGTGCGGCTTCTGCACGCCGGGCTTTGTCATGTCGTTGTTCGCCCTGCAGAAGAACAGCGAGTCCCCGGACAGTCACAAGGCCCACGAAGCCCTGGCCGGCAATCTCTGCCGCTGCACCGGCTACCGGCCGATCCTCGCCGCCGCCGCGCAGGCCTGCCGCAACAAGCCCGCCGATCAGTTCGACGCCCGCGAAGCCCAGACCATCGCCCGCCTGAAGGCCATCGCCCCGACCGAAACCGGCGAATTGAACAGCGGCGACAAGCGCTGCCTGGTGCCTTTGACTGTCGCCGATCTGGCCGAACTCTATGGCTCGCACCCGGAAGCCCGGCTGCTGGCCGGCGGTACCGACCTGGCCCTGGAAGTCACCCAGTTCCACCGCGCCCTGCCGGTGATGATCTATGTCGGCAATGTCGCCGAGCTCAAGCGTGTCGAGACCTTCGACGATCGCCTGGAAATCGGCGCCGCCACCCCGCTGTCGGATTGTTATGCCGCTCTCAAGGCCGAATACCCGGATTTCGGCGAACTGCTGCAACGCTTCGCCTCGCTGCAGATCCGCAACCAGGGCACCCTCGGCGGCAATATCGGCAACGCCTCGCCCATCGGTGACTCGCCGCCCCTGCTGATCGCGCTGAACGCGCAACTGGTCCTGCGCAAAGGTGCCCAAAGTCGCACCCTGGCACTGGAAGACTATTTCATCGACTACCGGGTGACCGCCCGCCAGGAAAGCGAATTCATCGAGAAGATCATCGTGCCACGGGCCAGCGCCGAACAACGGTTCCGCGCCTACAAGGTGTCCAAACGCCTGGACGATGATATTTCCGCGGTCTGCGCCGCGTTCAATCTGCGCGTCGAAAACGGCGTGGTCGCTGACGCGCGGATCGCCTTCGGTGGCATGGCGGCGACTCCGAAACGGGCCAGGGCCTGCGAAACCGCACTGGTCGGTGCGGCCTGGAACCTTGCCAGCATCGAGCGCGCCTGCCGGGCATTGACCGAGGACTTCACACCGCTGTCGGACTTCCGCGCCAGCAAGGAATACCGCCTGCTCAGCGCGCAGAACCTGTTGCGCAAATACTTCATCGAACTGCAAACGCCGCACATCGAGACCCGGGTGACCGCTTATGTCTAACCATCCTCTTGTGGAAAAAACCCAGGCCGAGCTCGCCGAGCTGTTCGCCCGGGACCTGACCACCGGTGTCGGGCGCAGCGTCAAGCACGACAGCGCCGACAAGCATGTCGCCGGCGAAGCGGTGTATATCGATGACCGCCTGGAGTTCCCGAACCAGTTGCACGTCTATGCGCGCCTGTCCGACCGCGCCCATGCGAGGATCATCAGTGTCGACACCGCGCCCTGCCATGCCTTTGAAGGCGTGCGTATCGTCATCACCCACGACGATATTCCCGGTCTCAAGGACATCGGCCCGCTGCTGCCCGGCGACCCGCTGCTGGCGATCGACAAGGTCGAGTTCGTCGGCCAGCCGGTGCTTGCCGTCGCCGCGAAAGACCTGGAAACCGCGCGCAAGGCAGCCATGGCGGCCGTCATTGAATACGAGGACCTGGAGCCGGTGCTGGATGTGGTCGAGGCCCTGCGCAAGCGGCATTTCGTCCTCGACAGCCACACCCACAAACGCGGCGACTCGGCCGCCGCGCTGGCCGGCGCCGAACACCGGATCCAGGGCAACCTGCATATCGGCGGCCAGGAGCATTTCTACCTGGAAACCCAGATCTCCTCGGTGATGCCCACCGAAGATGGCGGCATGATTGTCTACTGCTCGACCCAGAACCCCACCGAAGTGCAGAAGCTGGTGGCCGAGGTGCTGGATGTGTCGATGAACAAGATCGTCGTCGATATGCGGCGCATGGGCGGTGGCTTCGGCGGCAAGGAGACCCAGGCGGCCAGCCCGGCGTGCCTGTGCGCGGTGGTGGCGCAGCTGACCGGGCAACCGACCAAGATGCGCCTGCCGCGGGTCGAAGACATGCTGATGACCGGCAAGCGCCATCCGTTCTATATCGAGTATGACGTCGGCTTCGACAGCAACGGACGCCTGCACGGGATCAACCTGGAACTGGCCGGCAACTGCGGCTGTTCGCCGGACCTCTCGGCGTCGATTGTCGACCGGGCGATGTTCCACTCCGATAACGCCTATTACCTGGGCGACGCGACGGTCAACGGCCATCGCTGCAAGACCCACACCGCCTCCAACACTGCCTACCGCGGCTTCGGCGGCCCGCAGGGGATGGTCGCCATCGAGGAAGTGATGGACAGCATCGCCCGTCACCTGGGCCTCGATCCGCTGGCGGTGCGCAAGGCCAACTACTACGGCAAGACCGAGCGCAACGTCACCCATTACTACCAGACCGTCGAGCACAACATGCTCGAAGAGATGACCGCTGAACTGGAAGCCAGCAGCCAGTACGCCGAGCGCCGGGAAACCATTCGCCGCTACAACGCCCACAGCCCGATCCTGAAAAAAGGCCTGGCGCTGACCCCGGTGAAGTTCGGCATTTCGTTCACCGCCAGCTTTCTCAACCAGGCCGGCGCTCTGGTGCACGTCTATACCGACGGCAGCATCCACCTGAACCATGGCGGCACGGAAATGGGCCAGGGGCTGAACACCAAGGTGGCCCAGGTGGTGGCCGAGGTGTTCCAGGTGGAAATCGACCGGGTGCAGATCACCGCCACCAATACCGACAAGGTGCCGAACACCTCGCCCACCGCCGCCTCCAGCGGTGCCGACCTGAACGGCAAGGCGGCCCAGAATGCCGCCGAAATCATCAAGCAGCGGCTGGTGGAATTCGCCGCGCGGCAGTACAAGGTCAGCGCGGAAGATGTCGAGTTCCGCAACGGCCATGTGCGGGTGCGCGAGCAGATCCTGACGTTCGAGGCGCTGATCCAGCAGGCGTATTTCGCCCAGGTATCGCTGTCGAGCACCGGCTTCTACAAGACGCCGAAGATCTACTACGACCGCAGCCAGGCCCGCGGCCGGCCGTTCTACTACTTCGCCTATGGCGCGGCCTGCGCCGAGGTGATCGTCGACACCCTGACCGGCGAGTACAAGATGCTGCGTACCGATATCCTGCATGACGTCGGCGCCTCGCTGAACCCGGCCATCGATATCGGTCAGGTCGAAGGCGGGTTTGTCCAGGGCATGGGCTGGCTGACCATGGAGGAACTGGTGTGGAACGCCAAGGGCAAGCTGATGACCAACGGCCCGGCCAGCTACAAGATCCCGGCGGTGGCGGACATGCCGCTGGACTTGCGGGTCAGGCTGGTGGAGAACCGCAAGAACCCGGAAGACACGGTGTTCCACTCCAAGGCCGTCGGCGAGCCGCCGTTCATGCTGGGGATTGCTGTCTGGTGCGCGCTCAAGGATGCGGTGGCGAGCCTGGCCGATTACCGGGTGCAACCGAAGATCGACGCCCCGGCGACGCCGGAGCGGGTGTTGTGGGGTTGCGAGCAGATGCGCCAGGTCAAGGCCGCGCAGGCCGCGGTGGCCGGCCAGGAAACGGTGTCGTCATGACCGGGCGCTGCGCACCCGGATCGCCGGCAAGCCGGCTCCTCCAGATTGTGCACAGGACTCTTGTAGGAGCTGGCTTGCCAGCGATCGCGACCGAGCAGACAACAGAGAGGTGTCTATGAACAACTGGATCAGTGCGCTCGCCGACCTGCAGAACCAGGGTGAACCCTGTGTGCTGGTGACCATTATCGAGGAGCTCGGCTCGACGCCGCGCAATGCCGGTTCGAAAATGGTCGTCAGCATCACCGGCACCTTCGATACCATCGGCGGCGGCCACCTGGAATACAAAGCCACGCAGATCGCCCGGGACATGCTCGCCAGCGGCCAGCAGAACACCCACCTGGAGCGCTTCAGCCTGGGCGCCAGCCTCGGCCAGTGCTGCGGCGGGGTCACGGTACTGCTGTTCGAGCCGATGGGCCAGGTCCAGGCGGAGATCGCCGTGTTTGGCGCCGGTCATGTCGGTCGCGCCCTGGTGCCGTTGCTCGCCAGCCTGCCCTGCCGGGTGCGCTGGATCGACTCCCGGGAGCAGGAGTTTCCGGCGCAGATCCCCAGCGGCGTGCGCAAGATCGTCAGTGACGAGCCGGTGGAGGAAATCGACCATCTGCCCGCCGGCAGCTACTGCATCATCATGACCCATAATCATCCGCTCGACCTGGAACTCAGCGCCGCGCTCCTCAAGCGCGACGACTTCGCCTACTTCGGCCTGATCGGCTCGAAGACCAAGCGGGTGAAGTTCGAACACCGCCTGCGCGAACGCGGCTACGACAACGCGGCACTGCAACGCATGCGCTGCCCGATGGGCCTGGCCGAGGTCAAGGGCAAGCTGCCGGTGGAAATCGCCATCTCCATCGCCGCCGAGGTCATCGCCACCTATAACGCGAATTTCGGCCAGCACAGTGCGAGCGCCGAACCCATTGCCAAACTGCTGCCGGCCTCACGCCGTAGCCAAGCCGCGAATTAATTGAGACAGACCATGCCCCTGACCCGCAAAGCCTACCGCGCCGCCCTCCTGCACAGCATTGCCGACCCGGCCGAAGTCGGCATCGAGGCCTCCTACGAGTATTTCGAGGATGGCCTGCTGGTGGTCGAGAACGGCAAGATCAGCGCCATCGGCCATGCCGGCGAGCTGCTGCCCACGCTGCCGGCCGATATCGATATCACCCACTACACCGACGCGCTGATCACCCCGGGTTTTATCGACACCCATATCCACCTGCCGCAGACCGGCATGGTCGGTGCCTATGGCGAACAGTTGCTCGACTGGCTGAACACCTACACCTTCCCCTGTGAAAGCCAGTTCGCCGATCCGACCCATGCCGCGCAAGTCGCGGATATCTTCATCAAGGAACTGCTGCGCAACGGCACCACTACCGCGCTGGTGTTCGGCAGCGTGCACCCGCAGTCGGTCAATGCCTTTTTCGAAGCAGCCGAAAAGCTCGACCTGCGGATGATCGCCGGCAAGGTGATGATGGACCGCAATGCCCCGGACTACCTGACCGATACCGCAGAGTCGGGCTATCTGGAAAGCAAGGCGCTGATCGAGCGCTGGCACGGCAAGGGCCGCCTGCACTATGCGGTGACACCGCGCTTTGCGCCGACTTCGACCCCGGAACAATTGACCCTCGCCGGCCAGTTGCTCGGCGAGTACCCGGATCTGTACATGCAGACCCATATCAGCGAAAACCTGCAGGAAGTGGCATGGGTCAAGGAACTGTTCCCGGAGCGCAAGGGCTACCTGGATGTCTACGACCATTATCGCCTGCTGGGCGAGCGCTCGGTGTTTGCCCACGGCGTGCACCTGTGCGACGACGAGTGCGCGCGGCTGGCACAGACCGGTTCGGCGGTGGCATTCTGTCCGACCTCGAACTTCTTCCTCGGCAGCGGCCTGTTCAACCTGCCGATGGCCGAGAAGCACAAGCTGAATGTCGGCATCGGTACGGACGTCGGCGGTGGCACCAGCTTCTCGATCCTGCAGACGCTGAACGAGGCGTACAAAGTCATGCAGTTGCAAGGAGCGCGGTTGAGCCCGTTCAAATCGCTGTACCTGGCAACCCTCGGCGGCGCCCGGGCCTTGCGCCTGGAAGAACGGATCGGCAACCTGCAGGCCGGCAGCGACGCCGACTTCCTGGTGCTCGACTACCACGCCACGCCGTTGCTCAGCTATCGCCTGAAGCAGGCCAAGACCATCGCCGAGACGCTGTTCGTGTTGATGACCCTGGGGGATGACCGGACGGTGAAGCAGACCTACGCGGCGGGGAATCTGGTGCATCAGCGCTGAATGCACTCGACCTGATCATTGATCGTGATCGTTCCCACGCTCCGCGTGGGAATGCAGTCCGTGACGCTCCGTGTCACAACAGCGGACGCAGAGCGTCCAGAGAGACATTCCCACGCAGAGCGTGGGAACGATCAGCAACTCTCTGGCCTCATCGCCGGCAAGCCGGCTCCTACACAGGACCGCGTCAACCGCAGGTCAGGGCGATTCTACGGCTTTGCCGCGGGCCGACCCGGCTTCTTCGCCAGCAGCAGGTGCGAGAACACCGCGTGCAGGTCGTCCGAGGCGCTCTCTTCGTCGAGGTTGAGCTTGCTGTCGATATGGTCCATGTGGTGCATCATCAGGTCCACGGCCAGGGCCGCGTCCCGCGCTTCGATGGCATCGATCAACTGGGTGTGCTCGTCATAGGAACAGTGCGAGCGGTTGCCGCTTTCATACTGGGCAATGATCAGCGAGGTCTGGGAAACCAGACTGCGCTGGAAACTGATCAGCGGCGCATTCTTCGCCGCTTCCGCTAGCTTCAGGTGGAACTCGCCGGACAGGCGGATCCCTGCCCCGCGATCACCGCGGGAAAAACTCTCGCGCTCGTCGTGGACCATTTGCCGCAACTCGGCCAACTGCTCGGCCGTCGCGTACTGCACCGCCAGTTCGGTGATCGCCTTCTCCACCATGCGCCGGGCAAAGAACACCTGGCGGGCTTCCTCGACGCTCGGGCTGGCCACCACCGCGCCACGGTTCGGCCGCAGCAGCACCACGCCTTCGTGGGCCAGGCGCGACAAGGCACGGCGAATGATGGTCCGGCTGACCCCGAAAATCTCTCCCAGTGCCTCTTCGCTCAATTTGGTACCGGGCGCCAGACGTTGTTCGAGGATCGCCTCGAAGATATGCGCGTAGACAATATCGTCCTGGGTTCCGCTGCGGCCGGCCTTGCCTGCTCGCGGTTGTTTCTTGAGGGGCTGCAACTGTTCGTTCATGGGCACTCGAGTCGGAAAACGGCGGCGAATGGACTGTAATACAGCACAGTGGGTCGCTGACAAGTATCGCGTAAAATCATGGCGCATTGTACACCGCCTGCTGCGGCCTTTGATTACAACTGTACGGCTATTTGCGGCCACGGCTGTATTGCAATAAGCGGTTACCTTTACGTTTAGGCTGCAAGGGGCATCAACTCCCGTTTTCACGCAGCTTTTTCAGAACAAGGAATACCCGCCATGACCGACATCACTCAAGCGCGCTTGCGCCCGCTGGCCGACACCTCGCCTTCCGCGGTGGTCGCCGGCTTTATTGCGATGATGACCGGCTACACCAGCTCCCTGGTGTTGATGTTCCAGGCCGGACAAGCCGCCGGCCTGAGCAACGGGCAGATTTCCTCGTGGATCTGGGCGCTGTCCATCGGCATGGCGATCTGCAGCATCGGCCTGTCCCTGCGCTACCGCACGCCCGTCACTGTGGCCTGGTCGACACCCGGGGCAGCGCTGTTGATCACCAGCCTGTCCGGTGTCACCTATGGCGAAGCGATCGGCGCCTACATCACCTGCGCGGTACTGGTCACGATCTGCGGCCTGACCGGCAGCTTCGAGAAGCTGGTCAAACGCCTGCCTTCGTCACTGGCGGCGGCGCTGCTGGCCGGCATCCTGTTCAAGATCGGCAGCGAGATTTTTGTCGCCGCCCAGCACCGTACCGGCCTGGTACTGGGGATGTTCTTCACCTATCTGGTGGTCAAGCGCCTGTCGCCGCGTTACGCGGTGCTCGCCGCGCTGCTGGTCGGCACCGCCCTTTCGGGGCTGCTGGGCCTGCTGGATTTCAGCGGGTTTCACCTGGAAGTGGCGACGCCGGTATGGACCACCCCGTCGTTCTCGCTGGCGGCGACCATCAGCATCGGGATTCCACTGTTCGTGGTGGCCATGACTTCGCAGAACATGCCAGGCATCGCCGTGTTGCGGGCCGACGGCTACAACGTGCCGGCCTCGCCGCTGATCAGCGTGACCGGCATCGCTTCGCTGCTGCTGGCGCCGTTCGGCTCCCACGGCATCAACCTGGCGGCCATCAGCGCGGCGATCTGCACCGGGCCCCATGCCCATGAGGACAAGAGCAAGCGCTACACCGCAGCGGTGTGGTGCGGGATCTTCTACGGCATTGCCGGGACGTTCGGCGCCACGCTGGCGGCGCTGTTCGCCGCATTGCCAAAAGAACTGGTGCTGTCGATTGCCGCGCTGGCGCTGTTCGGCTCGATCATCAACGGCCTGAGCATCGCCATGAACGAACCCAGGGAACGGGAAGCGGCGTTGATCACCTTCATGGTCACCGCATCGGGCTTTACCCTGTTTTCGGTGGGCTCGGCATTCTGGGGGATTGTCGCGGGCGTGCTGACGCTGATGATCCTCAATTGGCGCAAGGCCTAGCCCCGAAGACACGGCAAAACCTGTAGGAGCCAGGCTTGCCGGCGATGAGGCCAGCAAGCCTTGCATCGATCTTGCAGACGCCATCGCCGGCAAGCCAGCTCCTACACGGAAACGCGTTCAGCCCGATCTGAATGGATCAGATGCGGAAATGCCCGACCATGCCCTTCAGTTCCGTGCCCAACTGCGCCAGTTCGATACTGGAGGCCGCATTGCCCTGCATCGCTACCGCCGATTGATCGGCACTGGCACGAATGCTGGTCACGCTGCGATTGATCTCCTCCGCCACCGAGCTTTGCTCCTCGGCGGCCGCGGCAATCTGCTGGTTCATCTGCTGGATCAGCGACACCGCCGCAGCGATGCTGCCCAAAGCGCTTTCGGTCTGCAGGGCGTCGCTGACCGCCAGCTTCACCAGTTCACCGCTGCTGCGGATCTGCTGCACCGACGACTGCGCGGCTGAGCGCAAGGCGCTGACCAGCCGTTCGATCTCTTCCGTGGACTGCTGGGTGCGCTTGGCCAGGGCCCGCACTTCGTCGGCGACCACCGCGAAACCGCGCCCCTGCTCACCGGCACGGGCGGCCTCGATCGCGGCATTGAGCGCCAACAGGTTGGTCTGCTCGGCCACGCTCTTGATCACGCCGAGCACGGTGCCGATATTCTGGATTTCCGCACTCAGGCTTTCGATGCTCAGGCTGGCCGAGTTGGCCGAGTCCGCCAGTTGCTCGATGCGCTGCATGCTCTGGCGCACCACTTGCTGACCGCTGTCGACCTTGTCGTCGGCGGTCTGTGCCGCCAGCGCGGCCTCTTCGGCATTACGCGCGACATCGTGGACCGTGGCGGTCATCTGGTTCATCGCCGTCGCCACCTGTTCGGTTTCTTCCTTCTGCGTGCTGACCTCCAGATTGGTCTGTTCGGTCACCGCCGACAGGGAATGCGCCGAGGTCGCCAACTGCTCGATTCCGGCTTGCAGACCACTGACGATACCGCTCAGGCCGGCGCCCATCTGTTGCATGGCCAGCATCAACTGACCGATCTCGTCGCGGCGCTTGACCTCCACCGTACCGGTCAGGTCGCCGGCGGCAATCTGCTGGGCCACCCGGATCACGCTACGCAGCGGCGCGACGATCAAGCGGGTGATCACCAGCGCCGCCACCAGGCCGACCAGCAAGGCCAGGGCCGACGAGCCGATGATCAGTATCGAGTTCTTCTTCAATTCGGCCTGCATCGACTGGTCTTCGGCCGCATAGGCCTGGTTGACCCGCTCGACCACCTGGGCCGCACGCTCGTGCAGTTGCTGGTAGACCTTCTTTTCCTGCTCCAGCAGACCGGTGTATTCGGTGAGCTTTTCGCCGAAACTGGCGATATGGCCGCCAACCTCATTGAGGACCGTCTGGTAACCGGGATCCTTGACCGCGGTCTTGAGCTGCTCGACCCCGGCCAATGCCTGGTCCGCCTGTTCGATCTTGCCCTGGTTCTGGTTTTCCTCGTCACCCTTGCGGCTTTGATCAAGACGCACCCGCGCCTCGTTCATCGCCTGCAGCATCAACTGCGAAACGTGACTGACCTGACCGGCCTGCTCGATGAACTCACTGCCCTCCTTGCCCTCGGACTGCTTGAGCCCGTAGCTGCCGTCATCGGCCAGACCGGCCTGCAGTACATCGAGGTTGTTGGCCACGCTGGACACCGACCAACTGGCCATCTCCAGCGCCAGGTCCTTGGCCTGGGTCAGCTCGACGAACTCGTCGAAGGCCTTGCGATAAGCCACCAGGGCCTGCTCGACATCCGTCATCACCGGTACGTTGGCCGGCGATTGCGCCTTGAGGGCCTCTGCCTGTGCCGCCAGGGCATCGACGCCCTCGTGCAGGGCATCGACCGTCTTGGCGTCCGAATGCAGGGCATAGTCCTGCTCCAGCAGGCGCACCTTGAGCAGGCTGCTGTTGAGCGAGGACATGTGTTTCAGCCCTTCGAAACGCAGACTGATGGTCTGCAAGGACCAGACGCCAATTGCCGCCACCAATCCGGTCAGCAGCAATACCAGGGCAAAACCGATGCCCAGCTTCTTCGCCATACCCAGGTTGGCAAAACGTCCTTGCACGGCAGAAATCATGGTGCTTAATCCCCGTTCGAATGCTGAAGGCGCACAAGCCATTCAAGATTCGTGCAGATTCGCAACCACGACCGGTGAAGCACAAGCCTTTGGCGCCGGAATAATGGCCAAAAGCTACACCCGCGTCGTTTTCAGAATGGTCGAGGTCGATTCGGTATCGCCCAGCAAACGGAAGAATTTCTGCGCCCGTGGATCCGCCGCATAGGCCACGTTGATCCGTAGCCAACCGGCGGAAGCTGCCTTCGGGGTGAAGGCCGTATCCTGTGCAAGCAATACCCCGAGTTTGTGGGCACCGGCCTGGACCTGGGTAGGACTGTAACGCCGGCTGCGCGCCCAGACGAACATACCGCCGGACGGTTCGCTGAAGACCTCCCAGCCCGTCTCTTCGAGCAGGTCCAGGGTCGTGGCCATTTCCGTTCCCAGTCGCTGGCGCAGGCGCTGCACCAGCTTGCGATAGGCACCATTGGCCAGCAACGTGGCGACCACACACTCGGCAAATCGCGAAGCTCCCAGGCTGGTGATCATCTTCACCTCGGCCAGGCGCTGGATCAACCCGGCGTGGGCGCGGATGAATCCGACTTTCAACGCACTGCTCAGGGTCTTCGAGAAACCGCCGAGGTAGATGACCCGTTGCTGGGAGTCCAGCGCCGCCAGTTGCACCCCGGGGCCACCCTGCAGATCGCTGAAGGCGCCATCCTCGACAATCAGGAAGTCCTCCGACTGCGCCAACTGCAACAACTGCGTGGCGACCGGAAGAGTCAGGCTGCTGCCCGTCGGGTTGTGGTAGAGGCTGTTGATGAACAGGCATTTCGGCCGGTGCTTGTGCAGATGCGCACGCAGCACCTCGATGTCAGGCCCCGTGCGTGTCCTGGGGACCTCCAGCAATTCGATGCCCTGCAGACCCAGGAGCTTGTAGAGATTCCCGTAGCCCGGTGTCTCGACCAGCACGCAATCTCCCGGCTTGAGCAGCGTACGCACCAGCAGGTCGAGGCCCTGGGTGATGCCCAGGGTGGTCAGGACCTCGCCATCGGTCGATTGAATGCCTTTCAGGGTCAGGCGCTTGTGCAATTGCTGGCGCAAGGCGGGCAAGCCCAACGGGGTGCTGTAGTGGAACAGGCCCTGCATCTGTGTCCGACTGACTTCACGCACCGCATAACCGATATCATCGCTTTCGCGCCAGCCCTGGGGAATCCAGCCACAGCCCAGTTTCAACTCCCCCAGCGGATGCTCGCTGAACGCTCCCCACTGTGTTTCCAGCCCCTCGTACCACTCTTGCTCGGCGCCCGGGCAGGATGCTGCGCCGCTGTCGGCGACAATGAATACCGAGCCATTGCGTGACGCCAGTACGCCCTGCATGACCAGGCGCTCATAGGCCTCTGTGACATTGGCCTGGCTGAGAGAGTTTTCCTTGGCCAACTGCCGCACCGACGGCAGGCGTGTCCCCGGACAGGCCCGGGTCAGACGGGTCCATTCGACGATAGCACTGACGATTTGCTGCACGACAGGCACCAGTGCCTGTCGATCAATTTCCAGATCCATTGTGTGTGACGCTCCAAAGCACGGTTATTTCTCGTTAAACAGTTAAACACAAAAGCCCGGCACCTCCGCTTGCACAAAAAGCCTCCCTGCGTCCCCCTGAAAGCCCCGTACACCGTGGCCTGCAGCGCTCGACTGACAAACGCAAAGGAATGTCCCGACGGTATTCGCCACACTGCCGGACATAAAAAACCCCGCACTGGGCGGGTTCTTTTACCTGGGGGCTACAGGCAGCGGCGAACAGCACGACAGATCAAATGGCGGTGGCTCCACCATCTACCGCAAGGGCATGGCCGGTGGTGAATGCCGCGCCGTCGCTGCACAGGTAGAGCACCGCGCTGGCAATCTCCTCGACCTTGCCGATACGGCCGACCGGGTGCATGGCCGCGGCGAACTCGCCCTTTTTCGGATCGGCCTCATAGGCGCGACGGAACATGTCGGTGTCGATCACCGCCGGGCATACGGCGTTGACGCGGATTTTCTTCTTCGCGTATTCGATCGCCGCCGACTTGGTCAGGCCGATCACCGCGTGCTTGGAAGCGGCATAGATGCTCATCTTCGGCGCGGCACCGAGGCCGGCCACCGACGCCGTGTTGACGATCGCCCCGCCGCCCTGGGCGAGCATCAACGGCAACTGGTACTTCATGCACAACCAGACCCCTTTGACATTGACCCCCATGATCGCGTCGAACTCGTCCAGGGTGCCATCGGCCAGCTTGCCCTTCTCGATCTCGATCCCGGCATTGTTGAAGGCGTAGTCGATCCGGCCATAGGCGCCGACAACCTGCTCCATGAGCTTGCGCACATCGGCTTCCAGGATAACGTTGCAGCGCACGAAGATCGCTTCGCCACCGGCGGCACGGATCAGTTCGACGGTCCCCTCGCCGCCCGCCACATCCAGGTCGGCGACCACCACCTTCAGGCCTTCGGCGGCAAATGCCTGGGCGGTCGCCCGGCCAATCCCGGCAGCAGCGCCGGTCACCAGGGCCACCTGGCCGGAAAACGTCATGCTCATGGTTATGTCCTCGCTGAGTGCGTGAATGATCGCGTGAGGCGAGTCTAGCCAGTGGCCGGCTCTGCGGGGCAGCACTATCAGAAGGCCGGTTATCGCCTTATGCGCCACAGTGATAAGTTGTGGTGATAACAACGCCAGGACCACCATCATTGCAGTGGATCGCTGCCTATTCGCCCGGCGGGCAAAACTTGCCGTGGTGCCGATCAGGGTCTATCTACAAGGCTTCTTTGATCGCTTCGAGTGCCTGCCATGACCACCCAGAACAATCGCCAATTCCTCCTGGCCAAACGCCCGGTCGGGGCTGCGACCCGTGACACCTTCACTTACCAGGAAGTCCCGGTGGGCGAGCCGGGAGCCAACCAGATCCTGGTCCGCAACGAATACCTGTCCCTGGATCCAGCCATGCGTGGCTGGATGAACGAGGGCAAGTCCTATATCCCGCCGGTGGGCCTGGGCGAAGTGATGCGTGCGCTGGGGGTCGGCAAGGTGATTGCTTCGAACAACCCAGGATTCGCGGTTGGCGACTACGTCAACGGTGCGCTGGGTGTGCAGGATTATTTCCTCGGCGAGCCGCGGGGCTTCTACAAGGTCGATCCGCGGCTCGCGCCGCTGCCGGCCTACCTGTCGGCGCTGGGCATGACCGGGATGACCGCCTACTTCGCCCTGCTTGATGTCGGCGCGCCGAAAGCCGGTGAAACCGTGGTGATCTCCGGTGCAGCCGGGGCCGTGGGCAGCATTGCCGGACAGATCGCCAAGCTCAAGGGCTGTCGCGTGGTCGGGATTGCCGGGGGTGCCGAGAAGTGCCGGTTCCTGATCGACGAACTGGGCTTCGACGGCACCATCGACTACAAGAGCGAGGACGTCGTTGCCGGCCTGAAACGTGAGTGTCCGAAGGGTGTCGACGTGTATTTCGACAATGTCGGCGGCGATATCCTCGACGCCGTACTGACCCGTCTGAGCCTCAAGGCCCGCGTGGTGATCTGCGGCGCCATCAGCCAATACAACAACAAGGAGGCGGTCAAGGGCCCGGCCAATTACCTGGCGCTGCTGGTCAATCGCGCGCGCATGGAAGGTTTCGTGGTCATGGACTACGCCGCGCGCTTCGCCGCCGCCGGGCAGGAAATGGCCGGCTGGATGGCCAAGGGGCAGCTCAAGAGCAAGGAGGATATCGTCGAAGGCCTGCAGACCTTCCCCGAAACCCTGGGCAAGCTGTTCAGTGGCGAGAATTTCGGCAAGCTGGTGCTGAAGGTCTGAAAGGACTGCTCACCACGACCGGTAGGAGCAGGCTTGTCGCGAGACCGAATCGGTCTCTTCGCGGGCAAGCCCGCTCCCACACAAGCACCACTCCCCCACCGGCTGGCCGGATCAGGCCAGCTCGGCCACGACCGCAGCCAGGGCCTTGGCCGGGTCCGCTGCCTGGCTGATTGGGCGACCGATCACCAGATAGTCGGAACCGGCTTCCAGTGCCTGGCGTGGCGTCAGGATCCGCCGTTGGTCGTCCTGGGCGCTGCCCGCCGGGCGAATCCCCGGGGTCACCAGTTGCAGGCCCGGATGGGCACCCTTCAAGGCCGTGGCTTCCAGTGCCGAGCACACCAAGCCATCGAGTCCGGCCTTCTCGGCCAGGGCCGCCAGGCGCAGCACCTGCACCTGTGGCTCGACATCCAGGCCGATACCCGCCAGGTCTTCACGCTCCATGCTGGTCAGCACGGTCACGCCGATCAGCAACGGCTTCGGGCCGCTGCGCTGGTCAAGCACGTCACGGCAGGCAGCCATCATCCGCAGGCCACCGGAGCAATGGACATTGACCATCCAGACACCCATCTCGGCAGCTGCCTTGACCGCCATCGCGGTGGTGTTGGGAATGTCGTGGAACTTGAGGTCCAGGAACACTTCGAAGCCCTTGTCACGCAGGGTCCCGACAATTTCCGAGGCGCAACTGGTGAACAGTTCCTTGCCGACTTTGACCCGGCACAGTTTCGGGTCCAGTTGATCGGCCAGCTTCAGGGCGGCGTCACGGGTGGGGTAATCCAGGGCGACGATGATAGGAGTCTGGCAGGCGGACATGGATGGGCTCTCAGGCAAGTCGAAATCGGCGCGGATTGTAGCGCAAGCCGGGGCTGATCGGGACCCGGCGATCGGCAAATGTGCCGACTGCGCGCCATAAACGTCCCCACTTGCACCAATTAAAGTCGAAATCCCGGGCAACATCGGCGAAATATCCTCGATACGACAGCTTTTTCACCCTTTGCGACGCCCTTGCCGGCGCTGGCACGCCCGCTGCACCCACCCTGACCCGAGCAGTATCCAAACGGTTCAGGGAGAAACATATGAACACTCGACTCAAGCCCACGCTGGGCACGTTGCATCTGTGGGGCATCGCGGTCGGCCTGGTGATCTCCGGCGAGTATTTCGGCTGGAGCTACGGCTGGGGCGTTGCCGGTACGCTCGGATTCCTGGTGACATCGTTGATGGTCGCCGCGATGTACACCTGCTTCATCTTCAGTTTCACCGAACTGACCACGGCCATTCCCCATGCAGGCGGCCCCTTTGCCTACAGTCGTCGGGCATTTGGCGAGAAAGGCGGGCTGATCGCCGGCCTGGCGACACTGATCGAGTTCGTCTTCGCGCCACCGGCCATTGCCCTGGCCATCGGCGCCTACCTGAACGTACAGTTTCCGGCGCTCGATCCCAAGCATGCGGCCGTGGGGGCCTACATCGTGTTCATGGGGCTGAATATCCTCGGGGTGAAACTGGCGGCCACTTTCGAACTGGTGGTCTGCGTCCTGGCAGTGGCCGAGTTGCTGGTGTTCATGGGCGTGGTCGCACCGGCCTTCAGCTTCAGCCATTTCGCCCTGAACGGCTGGGCCGGAGCCGACAGCTTCGGCGCGCCGGCGATTGCCGGGATGTTCGCGGCCATTCCGTTCGCCATCTGGTTTTTCCTCGCGATCGAAGGTGCCGCGATGGCTGCCGAAGAGGCCAAGGACCCGAAACGAACCATTCCCAAGGCCTATATCAGCGGCATCCTGACCCTGGTGCTGCTGGCCATGGGCGTGATGTTCTTTGCCGGCGGCGTCGGTGACTGGCGGACCTTGTCGAACATCAACGACCCCCTGCCCCAAGCGATGAAAGCCGTGGTCGGCGACAGCTCCGGCTGGTTGCACATGCTGGTGTGGATCGGCCTGTTCGGCCTGGTGGCGAGCTTCCACGGGATCATCCTCGGCTACTCGCGGCAGTTCTTCGCCCTGGCCCGCGCCGGCTACCTGCCCGCGTCCCTGGCCAAGCTGTCGCGTTTCCAGACCCCGCACCGCGCCATTATCGTCGGCGGCCTGATCGGCATCGCCGCCATCTACAGCGACGGCCTGATCAACCTCAGCGGCATGACCCTCACCGCGGCCATGATCACCATGGCGGTGTTCGGCGCCATTGTCATGTACATCATGAGCATGCTCAGCCTGTTCAAGCTGCGCAAAAGCGAGCCGAACCTGGAGCGCACCTTCCGCGCGCCAGGCTATCCGCTTGTCCCGGCCATCGCCCTGTTCCTGGCCGTGGTCTGCCTGATCGCCATGGCCTGGTTCAACGCGCTGATCGGCCTGATCTTCGTCGGCTTCATGGCGGCCGGCTTCCTGTACTTCCTGCTGACCGCGCAACTGCGCGCCGACGCACCGGCGGATGCGATGCTGACCGGACTGTGAGAGCTATCGGGGCAGAACAGGCTTACAATTGAACCACTGAGAAATCCTCTGACTCAAAGTGGTAAGGGCCGGCATCCCGCACGAACCTCTCGTGCGGGATCGGCCCATCAAGGAGAACCCTATGCCCTGGTATGCCTGGTTGATCATCGTGGTCGCCATCGGCTCCATCGTCGGCGGACTGATGATGTTGCGCGATACCGCCACCAAAGTGGAACTCACCGACGAGCAACGCAAGCGCGTGCAGGAACGCAACGCGGAGATGGATGCCAAGGACGCGCAGGATCGCTGATACCGCCATTACGCATTTGAACGTTTTTGAACCGACCCTCAAAAAATGTAGCCAGTTGCCGACAAGTCACAGTTATCATTGGCTATAGATTTGGAGGTTCGGCCATGCGCTATTCACAAGATCACAAAGCCCAGACCCACGAGCGCATCATCAAGGAAGCCGCGGCCCGCTTTCGCCGTGACGGCATTGGCGCAACCGGCCTGCAACCCTTGATGAAAGCCCTGGGCTTGACCCATGGCGGCTTTTACGCGCACTTCAAATCCAAGGACGAACTGGTCGAAAAGGCCCTGCAGGAAGCCGCGGCGGAGCTGGACGTGCATTGCGACATGCTGTTCAGCCAGGACAAACCGGTGCAGGCGTTTATCGACAGCTACCTGTCCGAATGGCACCTGACGACGCCTGAACAAGGATGCCCATTGCCGACCATGTGCTCGGAGCTGGGACAACGGGGAGCACCGAGTTCGACCACTGATACGGTGATCGAGTCCCGACTCAAGCAGGTCGAGGATGCGCTGGGTGGCGGACCGGACGCACAGGATCAGAGTATCGTGATGCTGGCGACGCTGGTCGGGGCGCTGGTGCTATCACGCAGTGCGGAAGATGCGGAACTGGCGCAGAAGATCCTGGATGTGACCAGGGCGCATTTGAAGGATCAGGTCGAGTAACGCCCGCCAGAGCCCTCGACCAGGGCTCCCCAAGGAAAAGAGACCGATCCTTCGATCGGTCTCCGAGCGCTGGATCAGCGCCTCAGTTGATATCCATCTGGTCGCGGTTCTTGTCGAGAATCGCCTTGCCAATCCCCTTGACCTCAAGCAGCTCATCTACCGATGAGAAAGGCCCGTTCGCCTCCCGATAGGCGACGATGGCCTGAGCCTTGGCCTCGCCGATACCCGAGAGCTCACGCTGGATGGTCTCGGCATCGGCGGTGTTCAGATTGATCTTGCCAGTCTTTGTGGCAGGTGCGGCCTGGCTGGCGGGTGCGGCTGGCTGAGCGGCCTGGGCGGCTGGTGCGGCGTTGACCGCGCCGCTGGCGCCGAGCAGGAAGGTTAACAACAGGGAGGGGAGAAAGCCTGTACGCATAGGTGACACTCCATGACATCGTAAGGGGAAAGCAGCTTTTCCGAAGCTGCTTTCCAAACCTAGGTGATGCTGGAGCCTTGTCAAAAACGAGGCCGTTACCGGTTGTGTAACTTCAAGGATCCATGCGCCGTTGCTGATAGATCCAGTCCACTATCTCACCGTCCGGGGCATAACCACTGACAGTATCACGCAACAACTGACGTACACGCGCGTAGTCGTCAGTCTCGACAGCCGCAAGCAATTCGGACAGGCGCAACTTGAGCGCCTCCCAGGGAAGCAGGTCCTCATTGGCGGTCATGATCATCGGATGCTGGGTCGCCGCTACGTTGTCGCCGATCAGCAACTCTTCGTAAAGTTTTTCTCCAGGTCGCAAGCCGGAAAACTCGATTGCGATATCACCATGAGGGTTCTTGTCGGAACGGACACTCAGGCCGGAAAGGTGAATCATCTTTTCCGCCAATTCGACAATTCTTACCGGCTCCCCCATGTCCAGGACAAACACATCGCCCCCATGCCCCATCGAGCCGGCCTGGATAACCAGTTGAGCGGCTTCAGGGATAGTCATGAAGTAACGCGTGATCTTCGGGTGAGTCACCGTCAGTGGCCCACCCGCCTTGATCTGCTTGTGGAACAACGGAATAACCGAACCCGACGAACCCAGCACGTTGCCAAATCGAACCATGGTGAAACGGGTCTTGTTGACGCGGGACACATTACCCGAATCACCAAAGAGCACCGGCGCCAGCTCACGACTGAGGGCCTGCAGGGTCATCTCGGCCAGACGCTTGGTGCTGCCCATGACATTGGTCGGACGCACTGCCTTGTCGGTGGAAATGAGCACGAAGTTCGCCACGCCGGCCTGCAATGCCGCCTGAGCGGTGTTCAGGGTGCCGATCACATTGTTCAGCACGCCTTCGGCGATGTTGTGCTCGACCATGGGCACGTGCTTGTACGCCGCCGCATGGTAGACCGTTTCCACACGCCAGGTTTTCATGACGGACAACAGCTTTTCCGGATTACGCACCGACCCGAGGATCGGCAGCAGGCGCACGGACAGCGACTCACGCGCCACGCGCCGCTCCAGCTCCGACAAGATACTGTAGAGATTGAATTCACTGTGCTCGAAGAGCAGAAGCGTCGTCGGGCGCAAGGCAAGAATCTGCCGGCACAGCTCAGAACCAATGGAGCCGCCGGCTCCGGTGACAAGCACCGCACGCCCCTTGATACAATGCTCAAGCAGTCCAGCCTGGGCAGGCACGGCGTCGCGCCCGAGCAGATCGGCGATATCGACTTCCTGGATATCGTCGACCTTGACCCGTCCGCTGGCCAGATCCATGAAACCGGGCACGCTGCGCACGTGTAAAGGGTAGCCCTCCAAGAGACTGAGGATTTCACGACGCCGGCCACGGGAAGAGGAAGGAATCGCCAACAGGATCTCCTGGGCTCCCGTGGTATCGATCATCTGCTGGATATGCTTGGGTTTGTAGACCTGCAACCCGGAAATACTGCGATCGGCAATACTGCTGTCATCGTCAATAAAGGCAACGGGCTGCATGGCGCGGCCCATGCGTAGCGCAGCAACCAGTTGGTTACCCGCGGAACCGGCTCCGTACACCGCCACCTTCGTCAGCCCGCTATCACGATTGGCAAAAGGCATATGCTGGGAGGCACCAAACCAATCCCCCAGGAAGTACTGGCGCATCACCAGACGCAGACCACCGATCATGATCAGGCTCAACCACCAGTAGTTGAACATGATGGATCGCGGCACCACTGTCTGGTGGTTGCTATAGAGATAGACCACCACACCGAGGATCAGCGCGGACAGGCTCACCGCCTTGACGATGGCGATCAGGGCATCATTGCCGAAATAACGCATCACCGCTCGGTACAACCCGAATTTTACAAACAGCGGAATAGCCACCACAGGCGCGGAGAGAAACAACCAGCGGTGCTGGGTAAACGGGTTGATCGCGTCGTCCAGGCCTAATCTGACGACAAACGACATCCACAGCGCCAGCCACACCAGAAAGATGTCGGCAATGACTTGAAGAATGCGTTTCTGCCGACGCGGGAGGCCCAACAAACAGGCTCGTATCTTATCCATAACCCCTCTAAGGCCAATATCCAAAAAACGGCAATACACATGCTGTATCCGATACAGGCATGTCCAAGCCAGCTGGAAAGGCGATAACGCTCAGCCCGCTTTTTCCAACTCGCCCGCGTGAAACCTGAAGGCCAGGAATACCAACGGCACATACGCGACAATCAGCCCGATAAAGCCGTCCACTATCGACAACCCGACACACAAGGCGATCGGCAACAACCAGCCAAGGTTGATTCCGGCTACCGCCAGAGTCACCGGCAAATGACTGCCCACCTGTCGCGAGGCGAACTGATAAGCATGACTGCGATGAGCTTCATAAACCTTGTCACCACGCAGTAGACGCCGCATCAGCGTAAATGTCGCGTCGACAATGAACACACCCAGCAAAATCAGCCACACCCACAATAACCGAGGTTCAGCCCAGGCTGCATGGAGGGAAAGCCCGCCGAGCATCACGCCGAGAAAACCGCTGCCGGCATCACCCATGAATATCCTGGCAGGTGGAAAATTCCAGTATAGAAAACCACCGACCGCCATCGCCAGCAGCAACGGCGGCCAGATCAGGCCCGCATTGTTTGTGAGTGTATAGACAAGACACGCGCCGAGGCACGCCGTCAACGCTTCTACGCTGGCGATCCCGTCGATTCCATCCATGAAATTATAAAGATTGAGCATCCACACCAGATAGAAAGCGGCCAATACATCACCGACCAACCCCAGGTTGATACGTGCGCCCATGATATCAAGAGTCGGCAGGCCACCCATCCAGAAAAGCAACCAGGCCGCCGCCGAAAAATGAGCCAACAAGCGCCAGCGAGCAGCTACATGGCCATGATCGTCGAGAAACCCCACCAGCGCGATACAGGCGCCGGCACCCAGCAGCGCCCAGACGATGGGCCAAAGCACGATGCCGGTAAACGCCAGGACAGGCAAGACAGCCAGGAAACTGACGACGATGGCCACGCCACCACCACGGGGAGTGGCGACAGAATGAGAGCTGCGCTCGTTGGGAATATCCATCAGGCTGCGCGCCAACGCGTAATGACGAAGAGCGCCCGTCAACAATAACGACGCCATCAACACGACCAAACAGCACAACAAAATCATCATCAAGCCAAGATCCTTGCCACACTTAAATAACGATATTCACGAGCAGCTTTTATTCGCCAGACCCGGAAACTTTACGCGTCGTAAAAAACAGGAGGCCAAGCCAGAAAATACTCGACCTGGCAGTTGGGCCCGCGAATATAGACGACTCTACGCAATAACTCGACACTTGCCACCATGGACAAGAAAACCAGCGAAATACAGAGGGGAAGAGATAACGGGGAAATAGCCGCTCCGACCGAACCGATCCCGGAGCACAAAAGGAGACAGCGAACCGAACGGGTCAATCCCGGATGCCATCCAACAAACGGAATGCCGGTTTATCAGGATAGATACAATCGCCCGCAGGGTGATGAACGACGGGACAGATCACCAGGCCAGACGCATACGCACCTGGCGAAGATGATCAGGCATCATCATGCTCTTCATCTTCATTTACCCGATCCCGCAACTCCTTCCCCGGTTTGAAGTGCGGCACGAATTTGCCATCCAGGCTCACCGACTGCCCGGTCTTCGGATTACGCCCCACGCGCGGTGCGCGATAGTGCAGGGAAAAGCTACCGAACCCACGAATTTCGATCCGGTCCCCAGTCGCCAGGCACTGGGACATTTGCTCAAGCATGGTCTTGATGGCCAGCTCGACATCCTTGGATGAGAGCAGCCCCTGATGGGTGACAATTCGTTCGATCAACTCCGACTTCGTCATATTTTTCCCTTCTTTTTCAAGCAGCTAGGAAAAGCGCTTCGAAGGTTTTAGCATGACCGGAGGATTTTGAACAGCCCATCTATTGACTTATCTGCATGCCAGATACGTCCAGGCCGAGCGATGCATATCGACTAGTTGCAGATCACCAGCATCGTGCGGGTGGCATAACCTGCCGGATTCCAGCCAAAGAGATAGTCGCCCTCCTCGTCCTTGGCATCACTGGACTTGGTGACGACCCTGTAACCCTGAGCCTTACACTCGCGGGCCGCACGCTTGTAGCACTTTTCCCAGCCGGAACCCAATCCCGAGCAGTCGATTTCGATGCCGCTCACACCGTGCCTGACATGGGTCTTGGCGTTGGTGGTACATCCGGCAAGCAACGCCAGGGCGAATACTGCTATGAGCCTGCTCATTCACATCCTTATCAAGGTGACACCCTGAGAAAAGCCTTCGACGGCTGACAATGGCTGATCCAGACACACACATCTTTACACTTGTAAATGTGACCGTAGCATGTCCGCTTTGGTTTCACCCGTGAAACACTCAAATCCCAGCCATAAAAAAGGGCGACCGAAGTCGCCCTTTTTCAACAGTCAGACAGAACTCAGTTCTGTTTGGCCATTGCTTGACGCAGCAGCGCAGCCATGGTGGTGTCAGCTGCTTCACCTTCCGGAGCTGCTTTCAGGCTCTGGATGGCTTCTTTCTCGTCTTCAACGTCTTTCGACTTGATCGACAGCTGGATCACGCGGCTCTTGCGGTCAACGCTGATGATCTTGGCTTCTACTTCTTCGCCTTCTTTCAGGACGTTACGCGCGTCTTCAACGCGGTCACGGCTGATTTCGGAGGCTTTCAGAGTCGCTTCGATATCGTCGGCCAGAACGATGATGGCGCCTTTGGCGTCAACTTCTTTCACAGTGCCTTTAACGATGGCGCCTTTGTCGTTAACCGAGACGTACTCGGAGAACGGGTCGCTTTCCAGTTGCTTGATGCCCAGGGAGATGCGCTCGCGCTCTGGGTCAACCGACAGGATGACGGTATCCAGCTCGTCGCCCTTCTTGAAACGACGTACGGCTTCTTCGCCCACTTCGTTCCAGGAGATGTCGGACAAGTGAACCAGACCGTCGATGCCGCCGTCCAGACCAATGAAGATACCGAAATCGGTGATCGACTTGATGGTGCCGGAGATCTTGTCGCCCTTGTTGAACTGGCCAGAGAAGTCTTCCCATGGGTTCGACTTGCACTGCTTGATGCCCAGGGAGATACGACGACGCTCTTCGTCGATGTCCAGAACCATGACTTCCACTTCGTCGCCGACTTGTACGACTTTCGAAGGGTGGATGTTCTTGTTGGTCCAGTCCATTTCCGAAACGTGTACCAGACCTTCAACGCCTTCTTCCAGCTCAGCGAAGCAGCCGTAGTCGGTCAGGTTGGTTACACGCGCGGTAACGCGGGTGCTTTCCGGGTAACGGGCTTTGATAGCAACCCATGGATCTTCACCCAGTTGCTTCAGGCCCAGGGAAACACGATTGCGCTCGCGATCGTACTTCAGAACCTTGACATCGATCTCGTCGCCAACGTTGACGATTTCCGATGGATGCTTGATGCGCTTCCAGGCCATGTCGGTGATGTGCAGCAGGCCATCGACGCCACCCAGATCGACGAATGCGCCGTAGTCGGTGAGGTTCTTGACGATACCCTTGACTTGCTGGCCTTCCTGCAGGGATTCCAGCAGAGCTTCACGCTCGGCGGAGTTCTCGGCTTCCAGGACGCTGCGGCGGGAAACGACGACGTTGTTGCGTTTCTGGTCGAGCTTGATGACCTTGAACTCGAGCTCTTTGCCTTCCAGGTGCGTGGTGTCGCGCACTGGACGGACGTCAACCAGAGAACCTGGCAGGAACGCACGGATGCCGTTAACGTCGACAGTGAAGCCGCCTTTAACCTTACCGTTGATAACGCCCTTGACCACTTCTTCGGCTGCGAAGGCTGCTTCCAGAACGATCCAGCATTCAGCGCGCTTGGCTTTTTCACGGGACAGCTTGGTTTCACCAAAGCCATCTTCAACCGAATCCAGCGCCACGTGAACTTCGTCACCGACGTTGATGTTCAGCTCGCCAGCATCGTTGTAGAACTGTTCCAGCGGGATCAGAGCTTCAGACTTCAGACCAGCGTGGACAGTGACCCAACGAGCCTGGTAATCGATATCAACGATAACACCGGTGATGATCGAACCAGCCTGAAGATTAAGGGTCTTCAAGCTCTCTTCAAAGAGTTCCGCAAAGCTTTCGCTCATTTTAATTCCTGTTGATAAGGGCGAAGAATACGCCCATCTGCCACACCCCAGACGGTGAGGGTTACGTTCATATGAAAGAAGCCATGCAGGACTATGACTGGTCCCCTGCACGCCTCTTGGTCACCCGGCGATATCGCGAATGGCGATCTCGCTCATGATGCGTTCCAACACCTGCTCGATGGACAACTCCGTGGAATCCAGCTGTATGGCGTCAGCCGCCGGTTTGAGCGGGGCTACCGCTCGCTGGGTGTCACGCTCATCGCGTGCACGTATCTCATCTAGCAGACTCGACAGACTAACATCATCGCCCTTGGCCTTCAACTGCAAGTACCGGCGACGTGCCCGCTCCTCGACGCTTGCGGTGAGGAAAATCTTCAGAGGCGCGTCGGGAAACACCACGGTGCCCATGTCGCGACCGTCGGCCACCAGTCCCGGCGGCTCCTGAAACGCGCGCTGGCGTTGTAGCAGGGCATCACGCACCGCCGGCAAGGCCGCGACCTGGGAAGCGCCGGCACCGATCGATTCGTTGCGGATATCCTGGGTGACATCGTCCCCTTCGAGAATGATGCACTGCGGCTGGCCGTCGGTCGCACCGATGAACTGCACATCGAGATGAGCAGCCAGCAGCTTGAGGGACTCTTCGTTGGTCAGGTCGACGCCATGATTGCGGGCGGCGAAGGCCAGCAACCGATACAGCGCGCCCGAGTCCAGCAGGCACCAGCCCAGACGCTTGGCCAGCAGACCGGCGATAGTGCCCTTGCCCGAGCCGCTGGGTCCGTCGATGGCGATGACTGGAGCTTGAATATTCACGACTGAGCCTCTTTGTGATCATCGTTGGCGTTCATTGTGTCCTTACGGGCCCGTCGGGCCAAGATCCTGCCGAAATGTTCGCGAGCCGCCTGGGCCCGCTCGAACACATCCAGCAATTGATGCCCATCACCCGCGTCGACGGCGTCGCGCAAGACATCCAGGTCGCTGCGGAAGGTATCCAGTGCACGCAACACCGCCTCGCGATTGGCCAGGAAGATGTCGTGCCACATGACCGGGTCGCTGCCGGCAATTCGCGTGAAATCACGGAATCCGCCCGCGGCGTAACGGAAAATCTCCAGGTTCTCGTTGCGTTTGGCCAGGGAGTCCACCAGGCCGAAAGCCAGCAGATGCGGCAAATGACTGGTTGCCGCCAGCACTTCGTCGTGGCGCTCGACCTGCATATGCTCGACATCCGCGCCCAGGGCACGCCACAGCCGGTCAACCGTGGCCACCGCCGACGGATCGGTTTCCTCCAATGGGGTCAGTATCACCTTGTGCCGACGGAACAGCTTGCCGTTGGAGGCCTGCACCCCGCTCTGCTCGGACCCGGCAATCGGGTGCCCGGGCACAAACCGTGGCGGCATGGCGCCAAACGCCGAGCAGGCGGCACGCACCACATTGCCTTTGGCGCTGCCGACATCCGTCAGGATCGCCTGACCCAGGTCCATGCCCGCCAACAGGCCGAGCATCTTCTCCATGGCCAGGATCGGCACCGCCAGTTGGATCACATCGGCACCCCGACAAGCGGTTGCCAGATCTTCCTCGCAGCGATCGACCACCCCCAGCTCTACCGCCAGTTGGCGTGATTGCGGATCGAGATCGACACCGACCACCTCCCGGCAGAGGCCACTTTCGCGCAGCCCCTTGGCGAAGGAGCCGCCAATCAACCCGAGACCGACCACCACCAGGCGGCCGATCATAGGCGTCACAGATTGCATCGGCATGACATCAACCACGAGCCAGGACCTTGGCCAGGGCCTCGAGCAGACGGCTGTTTTCACTGGCCAGGCCGATACTGATCCGCAAGTGCCGCGGCAGGCCGTAACCGGCGATCGGACGCACGATCACGCCCTCGCGCAACAGCCCCTGGTACACCGGCCCGGCATCGCGGCCGACGTCGACGGCAATGAAGTTGGCCCGGGAAGGAATCCAGCTCAAGCCCATCTGCCGGAAGCCGTCCTCCAGTTGTTGCATGCCGGCTTCGTTCAGTTCGCGACTGCGCGCCACGTACTCGGCATCATCCAGCGCGGCGCGGGCTGCCACCAGGGCGAGGCTGTTCACGTTGAACGGCTGGCGCACACGATTGAGGATGTCCGCCACCGCCGGCGACGACAGCCCGTAGCCGACACGCAACGCCGCCAGGCCGTAGGCTTTGGAGAAGGTGCGGGAAACCAGCAGGTTCGGATAGGTCGACAGGTAGTTCAGGCCATTCGGCAGGTCTTGGCCCTGGGCATACTCGATGTACGCTTCATCCAGCACCACCAGCACATTGCCAGGCACCGCCGCGAGGAAGGACTCCAGCGCCCGCGGGCCGAACCAGGTACCGGTCGGGTTGTTCGGGTTGGCGATAAACACCACGCGAGTGTTCTCGTCGATCGCCGCCAGCATCGCCGGCAGGTCGTGCCCGAAATCCCTGGCCGGCGCCACGCGGGCTTCGGCGGCCACGGCCTGGGTCACGATCGGATAGATCGCGAAGGCATGTTCACTGAAAACCGCATTCAGGCCCGGCGCCAGGTAGGCGCGGGCAACCAGTTCGAGGATATCGTTGGAACCGTTGCCCAGGGTCACCTGGTTGGCCTGCACACCGCACAACTCAGACAGGCGCTGCTTCAGCTCGAAGCCATTGCCGTCCGGATAGCGGGTCAGCTCCGCCAACTCGTCACGAATCGCTGCCAGGGCCTTGGGACTGGCACCCAGCGGGTTTTCATTGCTGGCCAGCTTGATGATGCGCGCCGGATCGATATCCAGCTCGCGCGCCAATTCGTCCACGGGCTTGCCCGGAACGTAAGGCGAAAGTTGTTGCACGCCCGGCTGCGCCAGGGCGAGGAAGTCGCCACTCATGTTCAACGCCTTTAGAGAACCGCTTTCGGGTAGGAACCCAGCACCTTGAGGGCCACCGCTTCCTGACTGATCTTCTCCAGCACACCCTTGACCAGCGGATCACGGTGATGGCCGACGAAGTCGATAAAGAACACGTACGTCCATTTACCGCTGCGCGAAGGTCGGGTTTCGATTCGCGTCAGGTCAATCCCGTTGTCGTGGAACGGCACCAGCAGCTCATGGAGCGCGCCGGGCTTGTTGCTCATGGAAACAATGATCGAGGTCTTGTCGTCGCCGGTCGGCGGCACTTCCTGGCTGCCGATCATCAGGAACCGCGTGGAGTTGTCCGGACGGTCCTCGATTTTCTCGGCCAGGCGGGTCAGCCCATACAGGCCAGCCGCCATATCGCCGGCAATGGCCGCCGAATTCCACTCGCCCTTGACCCGCTTGGCCGCCTCGGCGTTGCTCGACACCGCCACGCGCTCGACATTCGGGTAATGGGCGTCCAGCCACTTGCGACACTGGGCCAGGGACTGGGCGTGGGAATAGATACGGCTGATGCTGTCGGTCTTGGTGTTTTCGCCCACCAGCAGATGGTGGTGGATACGCAACTCGACCTCGCCACAGATCACCATGTCGTGCTCGAGGAAGCTGTCGAGGGTATGGTTGACCGCACCCTCGGTGGAGTTTTCCACCGGCACCACACCGAAGTTCACCGCACCGGCGGCGACTTCGCGGAACACTTCGTCGATGGCCGCCATCGGCTTGCTGATCACCGCATGACCGAAGTGCTTCATCGCCGCCGCCTGGGTGAACGTGCCCTCAGGGCCCAGATAAGCCACTTTCAGCGGCTGCTCCAGCGCCAGGCAGGAGGACATGATCTCGCGGAACAGCCGCGCCATTTCCTCGTTGCCCAACGGCCCCTGGTTGCGTTCCATGACGCGCTTGAGCACCTGGGCTTCACGCTCTGGACGATAGAACACCGGCACTTCGCCTTCGGCCAGCGAGGCCATCTTTACCCGCGCGACTTCCTGGGCGCAGCGTGCGCGCTCGCTGATCAGTTCGAGGACTTTCTCGTCGAGGCTGTCGATGCGCAGGCGCAGTGCCTTGAGTTCTTGTTCAGACATTAGCCGTGTTCCTTCTCGAACTCTGCCATGTACGCCACCAACGCATTGACCGCATTGATGTCGACGGCGTTATAGATGGAGGCACGCATGCCGCCCACCGAACGGTGACCCTTGAGGTTCAACAGGCCGCGAGCGTCGGCGCCGGCCAGGAACGGTTTGTCCAGGCGGTCGTCAGCCAGACGGAACGGCACGTTCATCCACGAACGGTCGGTCTTGTTGATCGGGTTGCTGTACAGGCCGCTGGCATCGATGAAGTCGTACAAGGTGCGCTGCTTGACTTCGTTGAGCTTGCCAATGGCTGCCACACCACCCTGCTCCTTCAGCCACTCGAATACCAGCCCGGAGAGGTACCAGGCCAGGGTCGGCGGGGTGTTGTACATGGAGCCGTTGTCGGCCGCGACCTTGTAGTTGAGCATGGTCGGGCAGATCGAACGCGCGTGCCCCAGCAGGTCTTCGCGAATAATGTTCACGACGATCCCGCTCGGACCGATGTTCTTCTGCGCGCCGGCGTAGATCATGCCGAAACGCGAGATATCCACAGGACGCGAGAGAATGTCCGAAGACATGTCGGCGACCAGCGGTACATCGCCGGTTTGCGGAATCCAGTTGAATTCCAGGCCACCGATGGTTTCGTTCGGCGCGTAGTGAACGTAGGCGGCATCCTTGGACAGGCTCCACTCGTTCTGCCCGGGAATGGCGAAATAGTCGTAGGGCTTGGCCGTGGCCGCCACATTGACAGCGCCATAACGCGAGGCTTCCTCGATGGCTTTCTGCGACCAGATACCGGTGTCGATATAGTCGGCCTTGCCGTTTTCCGGCAGCAGGTTCAGGGGAATCTGGGAAAACTGCTGGCTGGCGCCGCCCTGCAGGAACAGCACCTTGTAGTTCGAGGGGATATCCAGCAGGTCACGCAGATCCTGCTCGGCCTTGGTAGCGATGGAGACGAATTCATCGCTGCGATGACTCATTTCCATGACCGACAGCCCTTTGCCGTGCCAGTCCAGCAATTCCGACTGGGCACGCAACAGGACAGCTTCAGGCAGCGCAGCGGGACCCGCGCAGAAGTTATAGGCTCGTTTGCTCACATCCACTCTCGCTTTGCTTGGAGATATACACGCCGCCCGTCCTGCCCGGCGCCCTGCAGGAAAGAACCGCCGACCCAAGGTCGACGAATCTCGATACTCCTGACACGACGAAGCGGTCCGACAACGACCGCTCCGCGTTCGATCACAACCCATCACACTTCGATCGGTTGCCCTACAGTAGCTACAACGTCAGGCGCAGGCGCTTGATTAATCCTGCGGTTCAACTTCATCGGTCGCCGCGTCCAGCGACGAGTCGTCGGCCACGCCGTCGATCATCACTTCGCCATCGAACTCGACGCTTTCTTCACTTTCCAGCTCCTCGCCTTCGACTTCCGACGGCTCCTGTACACGCTCCAGGCCCACCAGTGTCTCGTCGCTGGCCAGCTTGATCAGGGTCACGCCCTGGGTGTTACGACCCAGGCTGGAAACTTCGTCGACACGGGTACGCACCAGGGTGCCCTGATCGGAAATCAGCATGATTTCCTCGCCTTCCTGCACCTGGATCGCGCCAATCAACTGGCCGTTGCGATCCTTGGTGACCATGGCGATCACGCCCTGACCGCCACGTCCGCGACGCGGGAACTTGCTCAGCGGGGTGCGCTTGCCGAAACCGCGCTCGGAAGCGGTAAGGATCTGCGCACCCGATTCCGGGATCAGCATGGAGATCAACTGCTGGCCCTTGCCGATGCGCATGCCGCGGATACCACGGGCGCCACGGCCCATCTCGCGTACCACGCTCTCGGCGAAACGAATCACCTTGCCGGCGTTGGAGAACAGCATGACTTCCTTGGCACCGTCGGTGATCGCGGCAGCAATCAGGGTGTCGCCTTCCTTCAGCTTCAGGGCGATCAGGCCGCTGGAGCGTGGACGGCTGAATTGTGCCAGCGGGGTCTTCTTGACCGTACCGAAAGCCGTGGCCATGAAGATATAGGCACCGGTCGGCTCGGCCACCAGTTCCGCCGTGTCGCCATCGACCTCTTCGGCCGCGTCAACCGCGTCATCGGCTTCGATCACTTCACCTTCGATCACCGCATCGTCGGCATCGTCCAGGTCGTCATCGGCACCGGCGCTCTGCTGCAGGGCTTCCAGGTCGATCTGCAACATGGTGGTGATGTACTCACCTTCGTCCAGCGGTAGCAGGTTGACCAGCGGTCGGCCGCGAGCGGCACGGGACGCCTCGGGAATCTCGTAGGTCTTGAGCCAGTACACCTTGCCCTTGCTGGAGAACAGCAGGAGCGTGGCATGGCTGTTGGCAACCAGCAGGTGCGCGATGTAGTCTTCATCCTTGACGCCGGTCGCCGACTTGCCTTTACCACCGCGACGCTGGGCCTGGTAGGACGACAGCGGCTGGGTCTTGGCGTAGCCGCTGTGGGAAATGGTCACCACGCGCTCTTCTTCCGGAATCATGTCGCCCAGGGTCAGGTCGAGGCGCGCATCGAGGATTTCGGTGCGACGCGCATCGCCGTACTCGGCGCGAATGACTTCCAGCTCCTCGCGGATCACTTCCATCAGGCGCGTGGCGCTGTTGAGGATGCGGATCAGTTCGCCGATCTGGTTGAGGATTTCCTGGTATTCGGCCAGCAGCTTCTCGTGCTCCAGGCCGGTCAGACGGTGCAGGCGCAGTTCCAGGATGGCTTGCGCCTGTTCCGGCGACAGGAAGTACTTGCCGTCACGCATACCGTATTGCGGATCGAGGTTTTCCGGGCGGCAGGAGTCTGCCCCGGCACGCTCGACCATGGTCATCACCGCACTGGACTCCCAAGGCGTACTGATCAGCGCTTCCTTGGCTTCCGACGGCGTCGGCGACGCCTTGATCAGGGCGATGACCGGGTCGATGTTCGACAGGGCAACGGCCTGGCCTTCGAGGATATGACCTCGTTCGCGGGCCTTGCGCAGTTCGAACACGGTACGCCGGGTCACGACTTCGCGACGGTGACGGACAAAGGCTTCCAGCAGATCCTTGAGGTTCAGGATCCGCGGGCGACCGTCGATCAATGCGACGATGTTGATGCCGAACACGCTCTGCAACTGGGTCTGGGCGTAGAGGTTGTTGAGAATCACCTCTGGCACTTCGCCACGACGCAGCTCGATCACTACGCGCATACCGTCCTTGTCGGACTCGTCGCGCAGCTCGGTGATGCCTTCGAGCTTCTTCTCCTTGACCAGCTCGGCGATCTTCTCGATCAGGCGAGCCTTGTTCAACTGGTACGGCAGTTCGGTGATGACGATCTGCTGGCGGCCACCGACCTTGTCGATATCCTCGACAGTCGAGCGGGCACGCATGTAGATGCGCCCGCGACCGGTACGATAGGCCTCGATGATCCCGGCACGGCCGTTGATGATCGCGGCGGTCGGGAAGTCCGGCCCCGGGATGAACTGCATCAGTTCGTCGACGGTCAGTTCGGGGTTGTCGATCAGCGCCAGGCAACCGTCGATCACTTCGCCGAGGTTGTGTGGCGGGATGTTGGTCGCCATGCCCACGGCGATACCGCTGGAACCGTTGACCAGCAGGTTGGGGATACGGGTCGGCATGACCGCCGGGATCTGTTCGGTGCCGTCATAGTTCGGCACCCAGTCCACGGTTTCCTTGTGCAGGTCGGCCAGCAACTCGTGCGCCAGCTTGGTCATGCGCACTTCGGTGTATCGCATGGCCGCGGCATTGTCACCGTCGACCGAACCGAAGTTGCCCTGGCCGTCGACCAGGAGATAACGCAGGGAGAACGGCTGCGCCATCCGAACAATGGTGTCGTACACCGCGGTATCACCGTGAGGGTGATACTTACCGATCACGTCACCGACCACACGGGCAGATTTCTTGTACGGCTTGTTCCAGTCGTTACCCAGCTCGCTCATCGCAAACAGGACACGCCGGTGCACGGGCTTCAAGCCATCGCGTGCATCGGGCAGCGCCCGCCCGACAATCACGCTCATCGCGTAGTCGAGGTAGGACTGTTTCAGCTCGTCTTCGATATTGACCGGGAGGATTTCTTTGGCCAGTTCGCCCATGAGAAGCCTGATTCCTTTTTCTGGTGAAACTTCGTCACATCCATATGGGACGAACGAAGCTTGCCGCTGCCGACCTGATGCCTGGCAGCGACTTACGACAAATCAACGAGTTATGCCATGGATCTGCGCAGTAAGGGCAGACCGTTCGGACAGCCCTGGAAACCGCCGGATGTTATCACAATCGCCGCCACGCACCTATCCCCGGATACATAAGGAAGTAGACAGGCGACCAACGAAACCCTTCGAGAGCGCATCGAGAGGGGCTTAAAAGCAAAATGCCTGCATTCAGACCCCGAAAAAATCAGCCGGCCTGGAAAAAACCGGCTCAGTGCAGGCGTTTGCGGCACATCAATTGAGTCATCTTTGCGGCATCCGGTCGCTCGACGATACCCTTTTCGGTCACGATGACATCGATCAGGTCCGCCGGCGTCACATCGAATACCGGATTGAACGCTTCGACCGCCACACCGAGCCGCTGCCCGCCGACGCTCAGCAGTTCGTCGCCTTCACGCTCCTCCAGCACGATATCGTCGCCGCTGGCCAGATTCATGTCGATGGTCGAACTCGCCGCCACCACCATGAACCGAACGCCGTGGTGCATGGCGCAGACGGCCAACTGGTAGGTACCGATCTTGCTCGCCACGTCACCGTTGGCGGTAATCCGGTCGGCGCCGACGACGACCCAGGTCACTCCCTTGGTCTTCAAAATGTGGGCGGCGGCGGAGTCCGCGTTCACGGTCACCTGGATGCCCTCGTTGGCCAGTTCCCAGGCGGTCAGCCGCGAACCCTGCAGCCAGGGCCGGGTTTCGTCGACGTAGACGCGCTCGACCATGCCTTCGAGGAACGCACCGCGAATCACGCCCAGCGCGGTGCCGAAACCGCCGGTCGCCAAAGCCCCGGTATTGCCGTGGGTGAGGATCGCCTGGGCATTGCCCTGGTGCTTGCGAATCAGGTCGACACCCAACTGCGCCATGGTCAGGTTGGCTTCACGGTCGCTTTCATGGATGGCAATGGCCTCGGCCTCCAGCGCCGCCAGCGGATCGGCGCTGTCGCGGGCGCGCTCCAGGCGTTCGCGCATGCGCCCGAGCGCCCAGGAAAGGTTGGCCGCGGTCGGTCGCGAAGCGGCCAGCAGGGCAAAATCCTCTTCCAGCGCAGCGACCCAGCCAAGACCTTCGGCAAACCGCGCGCGCGCCGCCAGCACCAGGCCGTAGGCGGCAGCAATACCGATGACCGGCGCACCGCGCACGACCATGGAGCGAATCGCCTCGGCCACCCCCACCGCGCTGCTACAGGCCAGCCAGCTTTCCTCGAACGGCAGGGTGCGCTGGTCGAGCAGATACAAGGCCCCCTGGCGCCAATCGATGGCCTTGACCTTTTCCGCTGCCAACAACCGATCGCGCATGATTCACTCCGCACTGGGAAACAAAAGCCGCCGATTATAGCGAGCCCCCCGCCAAGACGCTCGGGTATACTTCGCCGTCCTTTTGCATAAAGCCTGGAAGCCGTCCTCGATGCCGAACATCGCCGCCCCGCTCGACTTGCTGTTGCTGCCCTCCTGGCTGGTGCCTGTCGAACCCGCCGGCGTGGTCCTCAAGGAACACGGCCTGGGCATCCGCGATGGGCGCATCGTGTTTATCGGACCACGGGCCGAGGCCTTGAAACTCAAGGCCGGCGAAATCCGGGAGCTGCCGGGAACACTGCTCGCCCCGGGACTGGTGAATGCCCACGGGCATGCCGCCATGACCCTGTTCCGCGGCCTGGCCGACGACTTGCCGCTGATGACCTGGCTGGAACAACATATCTGGCCCGCCGAAGGCAAGTGGGTCGACGAAGCGTTCGTCCGCGACGGTACCGACCTGGCCATTGCCGAGCAGCTCAAGGGCGGCATCAGTTGCTTCTCGGACATGTACTTTTTCCCGAAAGTTGCCAGCGAGTGCGTACACGACAGCGGTATTCGCGCCCAGATCGCCGTGCCGATCCTCGATTTCCCGATCCCCGGCGCGACCAGCAGCGACGAATCCCTGCGCCAGGCCATCGAACTGTTCGGCGACCTCAAGCATCACCCACGCATCAAGATAGCCTTCGGCCCCCACGCCCCCTATACCGTTGGTGACGAAAACCTGGAAAAAATCCGTGTCATCGCCGAAGAACTCGACGCCGCGATCCATATGCATGTGCATGAGACCGCTTTCGAGGTCCGGCAGGCGGTCGAACAGAACGGCGAACGGCCACTGGCCCGCCTGGCTCGCCTCGGCCTGCTGGGACCACGCTTCCAGGCCGTGCACATGACCCAGATCAGCGATGACGACCTGGCCTTGCTGGTAGAAAGCAACACCAGCGTGATCCACTGCCCGGAATCGAACCTGAAACTGGCCAGTGGTTTCTGCCCGGTGGAACGCTTGTGGCAGGCCGGCGTCAATGTGGCAGTAGGCACCGATGGCGCGGCGAGCAACAATGACCTCGACCTGCTGGGAGAAACCCGCACCGCTGCCCTGCTGGCCAAGGCCGTTGCCGGCTCCGCCAGCGCCCTGGATGCCCATCGCGCCCTGCGCATGGCCACCCTCAACGGTGCGCGCGCCCTCGGCCTGGAGAGTGAGATCGGCACCCTGGAAGTGGGCAAGGCCGCGGACATGGTCGCTTTCGACCTTTCGGGCCTGGCCCAGCAACCGGTCTATGATCCGGTGTCCACCCTGATCTACGCCAGCGGCCGCGATTGCGTGCAACACCTGTGGGTTGGCGGCAAGCAACTGCTCGACGACCGGCGCCTGACCCGCCTGGACGAACAACGACTGAGCGCCACGGCCCGGGCCTGGGGCCAGCGCATTAACGGTCATGCGCACTGATTTGATCATCCCGGGTCCGAGCGACCCTGGATCACCCTGTTTTCAAGTTTTCAGAGGATAGTCCCATGAGCAACGTCGACCACGCCGAAATCGCCAAATTCGAAGCCCTCGCCCATCGCTGGTGGGACCGTGAAAGCGAGTTCAAGCCGCTGCACGACATCAACCCGCTGCGGGTCAACTGGATCGACGAGCGGGTCAAGCTCGCCGGCAAGAAAGTCCTCGATGTCGGTTGCGGCGGCGGCATCCTCAGCGAAGCCATGGCCCAGCGCGGCGCCACGGTCATGGGCATCGACATGGGCGAAGCGCCCCTGGCCGTGGCCCAGTTGCACCAGCTGGAATCGGGTGTCAGCGTCGAGTACCGGCAGATCACCGCCGAGGCCCTGGCCGAGGAAATGCCCGAACAGTTCGACGTGGTCACCTGCCTGGAAATGCTTGAGCACGTGCCCGACCCGTCGTCAGTGATCCGTGCCTGCTTCCGCATGGTCAAGCCCGGCGGCCAGGTGTTCTTCTCCACCATCAACCGCAACCCGAAGGCCTATCTGTTTGCCATCGTCGGTGCCGAATACATCATGGGCCTGCTGCCACGCGGCACCCACGACTTCAAGAAATTCATCCGCCCTTCCGAACTGGGTGCCTGGAGTCGCGACGCCGGCCTGGCGGTCAAGGACATCATCGGCCTGACCTACAATCCGCTGACCAAGCACTACAAGCTGGCCTCCGACGTGGCGGTGAACTACATGATCCAGACCCTGCGCGAGGAATGACCGATGCGCTTGAGAGCGGTTCTCTTCGACATGGACGGTACCCTGCTCGATACCGCGCCGGACTTTATCGCCATCTGCCAGGCCATGCTGGCTGATCGCGGGCTGCCAGCGATTGCCGACCGGCTGATTCGCGACGAGATTTCCGGCGGTGCCCGCGCGATGGTCGCGGTGACCTTCATGCTGGACCCCGAGTCGCCGGGCTTCGAGGATCTTCGTCAGGAGTTCCTCGAACGTTACCTGAAGGCCTGCGCCGTCCACAGCAAGCTGTTCGACGGCATGGGTGAATTGCTGGCGGATATCGAGAAAGCCAATCTCTTCTGGGGCGTGGTCACCAACAAACCGTTGCGCTTCGCCGAGCCGATCATGCAGCAGCTCGGCCTGGCGGAGCGCTCCGCCCTGCTGATCTGCCCGGACCACGTAAAGAACAGCAAGCCTGATCCGGAGCCGCTGATTCTGGCGTGCAAGATGCTCGACCTGGACCCGGCCAGCGTCCTGTTCGTCGGCGACGACCTGCGCGATATCGAATCGGGTCGCGATGCCGGGACCCGGACCGCTGCCGTGCGCTACGGTTATATCCACCCGGACGATAACCCCGATCACTGGGGGGCCGATGTCGTGGTGGATCATCCGCTGGAGTTGCGCAAGGTGCTGGATAACGCGCTGTGCAGTTGCTGAACCAGGATATTGCAAACACCGCGCCCCTGTAGGAGCCGGCTTGCCGGCGATGGCGACCGGTCATGCGGTGCAAGGCTCGAGGGCCTGATCGCTGGCAAGCCAGCCCCTACACAAGCCAGTGCATACAATTCCATGTGAACCGCACACCTGTATTAGATTTGTTGAGGTTTAGCCATGTTTGATTACTCCGCCCGCCCCGAATTGCTCAAGGATCGGGTGATCCTGGTCACCGGTGCCGGTCGCGGCATTGGCGCCGCCGCCGCCAAGACCTACGCCGCCCACGGCGCCACCGTACTGCTGCTGGGCAAGACCGAAGCCAACCTGACCCTGGTCTATGACGAAATCGAAGCCGCCGGTCATCCACAACCGGCGGTGATTCCGTTCAACCTGGAAACCGCCCTGCCGCACCAGTACGACGAACTGGCGGCGATGATCGAAACCGAGTTCGGCCACCTCGACGGCCTGCTCCACAACGCTTCGATCATCGGCCCGCGCACACCGATCGAACAACTCTCGGGCGAAAACTTCATGCGGGTCATGCAGGTCAACGTCAACGCCATGTTCATGCTGACCAGTACCCTGCTGCCCCTGCTCAAGCTGTCCCGGGACGCCTCGGTGATCTTCACCTCCAGCAGCGTCGGCCGCAAAGGCCGCGCCTACTGGGGTGCCTACGGGGTATCCAAGTTCGCCACCGAAGGCCTGATGCAGACCCTGGCTGACGAGCTCGATAACGTCGCACCCGTGCGCGCCAACAGCATCAACCCCGGCGCCACCCGCACCAGCATGCGCGCCCAGGCCTATCCCGGGGAGAACCCGCAGAACAATCCGACGCCTGAAGAGATCATGCCGGTCTACCTGTACCTGATGGGCCCCGACAGTACCGGCATCAACGGCCAGGCCTTCAACGCCCAGTAATACACCCCGCCTTGCCCCCCCGTGCCGGAATACCGGCACGGCAATCCGGGCATCTCAAAAAGCCAGTACGGCAAGTCAAACAATTGCCGCCCCTCCCCGGTTTTTGCCTTCGTCAAAAAACCAAGCTAATGAATTTCAAAGAGTTTTATTGATTTGAACCGGTTGGCACGACTTTCGCTCTAACTTCCCTCAGACAGGTTGTGTGAAAGCCACGGGGCGTTCCATCGGCTTGGGCTACCAAGCCCGGGCGAAACGATTAGACTGATGCCAATTGTCCTACGGGACTGATGGATCAGTACGACGCGCAGCCCCCAAGCCGCTCTCACCAGCCTGTAAGACCGCATGCTGTACCCAGGGGCTGACCACCATGAAGACACCGATCCAGACCAACACCATCGACTTCGACAGTGCCAAGTTGCAGCGCCTGGGTTTCGGTCAGGCCCCCAGTCTTTTCCAACGCCCCACCACGCTGACCCAACTGCGCCAGCAACTCGGCCTGCAGTTGCAGACCAGCCTGGAACCGGAACGCATTCTCGGCCTGTTTTTCCGCGAAATTCAGCGCCTGGTCCCCCTGCACTCGCTGATCTACGTGCATCAAAGCAGCGACCTGCGCCTCGAATTCGGTCAACGCGGTCATCACTCGGTCAGCTACAGCCTCAGCCATGAGGGCGAGCACCTGGGGGAACTGCTGTTCCGGCGCAACCAGCGCTTCACCGAACAGGAACTGGGCAACCTGGAGTCACTGCTTTCCTGCCTGCTCTATCCGGTACGTAACGCCTTGCTGTATCGCTCCGCCACCCAGAGTGCGCTGCGCGACCCACTGACCGAGACCGGCAATCGCATCGCCATGGAACAGACCCTGCAGCGAGAGACTGAACTGGCACGTCGCCACAGCCAGCCGCTCTCGCTGTTGATGCTCGATATCGATCACTTCAAGCGCATCAACGACAGCTACGGCCACAGTGCCGGCGACCAGGTACTCAAGGCCGTCGCCGTCTCGATCAAGAGCCAGTTGCGTAATATCGACATGGTGTTTCGTTATGGCGGGGAAGAATTCCTGATCGTCCTGTCCAACACCAGCCGCGAAGCTGCGGCCCTGGTGGGTGAACGCCTGCGCCAGGCAGCGCAGGGTCAGGATTACGCGGCCAACGAGCAGACCATCAGCCTGACGGTGAGCCTGGGCTGTGCCACCTTGCTGGCGGGGGAATCAACGGAAAGCCTGCTGCGGCGCGCGGACAGCGCCCTGTATGTGGCCAAGCGCGAAGGTCGCAACCGACTGGCAATGGCGGGGTAACCCCCGCCACCTGTCAACTCAGCTTTCAGCGAGTTCTGCCTGGCGCTCACGGGCGACCGGAGTCTTTTCCAGTTGCATGCACCGCTCCAGGAACAGGTACATGTAGTCGTAGCTCTTGCAGACGGCCTGGCGTAGCTCGACCTGCAGAGCCTTGCCCGGGTTCATGCCAGCCAGGGTACAGATGATCTCCAGCGCCTCCCACGGATGGGCATCATCATACTGGGCGTGCATCTTCAGCCACTTCATTGCCCGCTTGCGCTCCTCTTCAGGGAACGCCGCCGCGTAGACGCCGTTGGAGCAGACCAGCGCCGACCATTCGCCGGTGGCCCCTTCGATGGCATAGTTGGTCGCGGCAATCGCCACCACCAACGAATCCGCCGAGCTGGTATGCCAGCACCAATGGCTCAGGGCATGCAGCTCAGGAGCAACCTGTTGCGCCTGCAGGTCTTCGAGGGTGACGCCATGGGCGCGGCTCCAGTGCACCCAGTAATCGGCATGGTTCAACTCCACGCGAATATTGCGCATCAGCCAGCGACGCGCCATGTCCTCGCCAGGATGGCGGGCAAAGCGGGTCTTGGTGAGGTTCTGGGCCATGTACAACGCAAACTGTTCTACCACCGGCCAGCCGCCAATCAGATATTGACGCATGGTTTTCGCGCTCAGCTTGTTGTCGCGCATCCGCTGGTAAAGTTCGTGTTCGACAACCCGGCGCTTGCTCTCGCTACAGTCCCGAATGAGCTGTTGTGCCCATGCGGGGTAACTGGAGGCTTCCATAAGCGGGCCGGTTCTGCTGAATGTGTCGATCACTGTCGAGCTCCTTTTGAGTGGTGATTGTGCAGACCGGCGAAGGTTTCAGCGGAACGTGCCAGGCGCCCTGAACAGCAAGGGTCGAGGTCGCGCGGGTCGACACAGCAGACTGTCGCACGTGAACAACTGCGGGCGTTCGATCACATAGCCCTGAGCATAATCCACACCGATCTCCAGCAATGCCTGCTCGATCTGCGGCGTTTCAACAAACTCTGCAATGGTTCGCTTACCCATGACATGGCCGATGTGGTTGATCACTTCGACCATGGCGCGGTTAATCGGGTCGTCCAGCATATCCTTTACGAAACTTCCATCGATCTTCAGGAAGTCTACAGGCAAATGTTTAAGATATGCGAATGAAGACATGCCCGCACAAAAGTCATCCAGAGAGAAGTGACAACCTAAACCTTTGAGTTCATTGATAAAACGAATGGCGCTCCCAAGGTTGGAAATAGCGCTGGTTTCAGTGATTTCAAAACAGATCAACTGCGGCGGAATCCCGTGCAGGGCAAATTGCTCGTGGAGGAAGCCGAGGAAGTTCTCGTCGCCGATGGTAGTGCCTGACAGATTGATCGCACACATCGCCATCGGCTCTTCGCGCTTCAGGGCAATGCACTGGGCAACCACCTTGAACACGTTCTGCACCACCCAGCGGTCCAGCTGGTTCATCAATCCGTAGCGCTCGGCCGCCGGGATAAAGCTGTCGGGCAGGATCATCCGCCCCGCTTCATCATGCAGTCTCAGCAGGATTTCTACATGACCCTCTGCATGATCGGTCTGACCCAGCGCGGAAATTTCCTGCGAGTACAGGCAAAAACGGTCCTCCTCCAGAGCCATATGCAGGCGCTGGACCCAGGCCATTTCGCCAAAACGCAGGGACAACTCCGAATCGTCGGCGTGATACACCTGAACCCGGTTGCGGCCTTTTTCCTTGGCCATGTAGCACGCCATATCCGCCGCGCGCAGTGAGGATTCGAGGGTCGCGGGCGTCTGGTGGATATGCACCAGGCCGATACTGACCGTGGTGACAAAAGGCCGCCCTTTCCAGACAAAGTGCAGGTTCTGCACAGTCTGGCGTAATCCTTCCGCGATTTTTTCAGAAACGTCTGAAGGGCAATTCTCCAGCAAAATCCCGAACTCATCCCCGCCCAGCCGCGCCAGGGTATCGCCTTCGCGCAGGCCGGATTGCAACAGCGCGCAGATATGCCGGAGCAACTCGTCACCGGCGGCATGCCCGCAGGTGTCATTGACCAGCTTGAACTGATCCAGGTCGAGGAACATCAGCGCGTGACGAGCGGGCTGACGACCCAGGTTATGCAGCGCCTGTTCCAGTCGGTATTCGAACTCGCGGCGGTTGGCCAGGCCGGTCAGGGCATCATGGGTGGCCTGCCAGGACAGGTTGGCGATGTATTGCCGCTCCTGGGTCATATCGTGCAGCACCAGCACCGCGCCACTGACCTTGCCGGCATTGCGGATCGGCGCACCGACCAGGGTTACCGACACGGTACTGCCGTCCAGTCGCTGGATCAGCTTGGAGTGCTCGCTGCCGCCGCCCAGTTGTCCGCCAAGGATATGTTCGATCAGCGTAAAACCTTCCTCCTGGGCATTTTCGTCCAACAGGTTGAACAGCGCCGCCAGGGGCAACCCGTAGGCCTGTCCGGCCTTCCAGTGGGTCAGGTGCTCCGCCGCGGGGTTCATATAGGCAATCGCCCCCTCGACATCGGTGGTGATCACCCCGTCGCCGATGGACTCCAGGGTGATCTGCGCCCGCTCCTTTTCCAGCTGCAAGGCGTCGGCAAAGGCATGGCGTTGGGCCAGCAGCTTGTGCGTGCGCAGCAAGGCCAGGACGATCAGCCCCAGTGCCGTGGCGAGGTTGGTGATCAGCAGCAGGCGCAGGATGACTCGCGAGCCTTCGCCCAGGGCATCGCTGAACGCCTTGGCAGCCGGTGTCACCCCATCATTGATGGCGAAGATCCGGCTTTTCCAGTGCTGGATGTCGATGGCCGTTGCCACATTGGTGGAAATCGCCCGGTGCATCTGCTGGGCGACTTCATCCAGTTGTACCAGGTAGCCATCACCCACCGTCCACTTTTCGATGGCCTGCTCGAGGTAGCTGAAATGGCGAAAATTGAGGTACAGCCAGATAAGGCTGGAGACGTCGGCCGGGTGATTGCCGCCCTGCAGGATACCTCGGCGCGCCGCCTCCAGGTCAGGCGTCGCGGCGTCCAGGGCAATACGCAGCTCATGCCCGCCCTGGGGCACGGCAATCGCCTGCTGATACTTGAGGAAAATCGCCTCGTCGCGACTGTCGGCATACAGGTTGAGATAGTAGATCGCGTCCTTCTGGCCCTTTGACCAGAGACTCTCGCCAGCCACGTAGCCACGCACGGCTGAAAGCACATAGAGGCTGAGACAACCCAGCAATGCCTGGAACAGCACGACGGCGATAAAGGGCCAGACAATGCCCAGCAGCCGTGGCGTTCCGAGAGTTTGCTTGCGCTTCATGAGTTCCCTTGCATCAGCACAGCCAGATGGACAGCCGAGAGAATTTCACCCCTGATAGCACAGCCTAGGCTAATTTCAGCAACCTCGAACGGATCGTTGATCGACTCGAAACAACCGATTCTGGCCAAGCACCCACCGACAGCAAGGGAAAAATATTTCTTCCAGTCAATTCAACCACTAAGCACAGAATTTCGAGAAAAATTCAAGAGCGTCAAATTTTCTGCAGGTGCCCGTAAAGCTTGGCGTACAGGCCACCTTCGGCAATCAGCTGTTGATGGTCGCCATCTTCGGCAATCCGGCCGCCATCGAACACCAGCACCCGATCGGCCTGTTTTACCGCCGACAGGCGATGAGCAATGATCAAGGTCGTGCGACCGCTGAGAAACCGGCTCAAGGCCTGATGCAGGTTGTATTCGGTGGCGGCGTCCAGTGCCGAGGTCGCTTCGTCGAGAATGACCACCTTGGGTTCGGCCAGCACCATCCGGGCAATCGCCAGGCGCTGCCGCTGGCCGCCGGACAGGCGCACACCGGAACGCCCGACAATGCTGTCCAACCCCTGGGGCAGAACGCTGATGGTGCTGTCGAGCTGGGCGATTTCCAGGGCCCGCCAGCAGGCTTCGTCACTGCGGTCGCGGCCCATGGTGAGATTGGCGCGCACCGTATCGTTGAACAGCGCCGGATGCTGCAGCACCACGGCGACATGCTCGCGCACCGTCTCCAGGCCGATCTCGGCCTGGGACGAACCACCAAAACGGATGGTGCCGGACTGCGGTGTGTAGAGGCCAAGCAGCAATTGCACCAGGGTGCTCTTGCCGCCCCCGCTGGCACCGACGATCGCGACCTTTTCACCGGGGGCGATGGACAGGTCCAACTGATCGAGAACCGGCTCCTCGCCATAGGCAAAGCTCAGCCCGCGCACCTCGATCCCGACTGTTTCGCGCCCGACAAATGGGTCGACACCACCCGGATATTGCGGCTCGTCGGCACGTGCCAGCAATTCATTGATCCGCGTCAGCGCGCCGCCTGCCGCATAGTAGGCGTATTGCAGGTTGAGCAGTTGCTCCACCGGACCGATCATGAACCACAGGTAGCTGAACACGGCGAGCATCTGGCCGATCGACAGGTCCGAGAACAACACCGTGAGCATGGCCGCCGCGCGAAAGATATCGATGCCGAACTGGAACAGCAGGCCGCTGGCCCGGCTCGACGCATCGCTTTTCCATTGGGAGGCCACGGCATAGTCGCGCACTTCCCGGGCCCGCTGCCCGAGGCGCCCGAGGAAAAAGCCCTGGCGATTGCCGGCACGCACTTCCTGGATGGCGTCGAGGGTTTCCGTCAGTGCCTGGGTAAACCGCGAGGTGCTGTCGTTTTCCAGTTTCTTCAGGTGTTTGACGCGTTTGCCCAACTGCACCGTGAAGTAGATCACCAGCGGGTTGAACAACAGGATCAGCAACGCCAGCTTCCAGTGCATCCACACCAGGATGCCGGAGGTGCCGACCAGCGTCAGCATCGCCACCAGGAAACGGCTCAGGGTTTCCCCGACAAACTTGTCGAGGGTATCCAGGTCGGTGACCAGGTGTGTGGTCACCGTGCCACTGCCGAGGCTTTCATATTCGCCCAGGGAAATCCGCTTCAGACGTTCGATCAGGCGGGTGCGGATGCGATAGACGATATCCTTGGCCAGCCCGGCGAACAGCCGGGCCTGGAGGACGTTGAAGAGCAGCGCGCCGCAACGCAGGCACAGGGTGATCAGCAACATCAGGCCGATATAACCGACCGCGCTTTGCCAGCCACCGGGCAACACGTGGTTCATCACCTGCAACGCCGCGTCGCCGTGCTTGAGCAGCACCTCATCCACCAGCAGCGGCAGCAACAGCGGGATCGGCACACTGCACAAGGTCGCCATGACCGCGACGCCATTGGCAATCCACAGGGCCTTTCTGTGCTGCAGGGCCAGGCGGCGGATCTCCGCCCAGCTCAGGCGATCAGTGGGTGGTAGCGAGGATTCGGGATCAGGCACAGGCCGCACGCTCCAGCCAACGGCCGAGCAGCGGTGACAACTCGGCAAGGGGCTGGTAGCCATTGGTCAGCAGCGCCAGTTGGCCATTACGCTCGGCCAGCAGGGTCGGGAAACCGGCGATGCCCAGGTCCTGGACCCAGGTAAAGTCGGCCGCCGTGGCCGCATGCTGTTCGGCCTTGTCGAAGGCTTCGGCAAACTCGATGCGCGGCACGCCGGCCGCTTCGGCCAGTTCCACCAGCACACCGGCCTGGGTGACGTCCCGTCCTTCAACGTAGAAAGCCCGCTGGATCAGCCCCACCAGACGCCAGGCACAGTCCGCCGCCAGGCTGCGTGCGGTGATCACCGCACGGCATGCCGGTTCGGTGTCATAGACAAAGCCCTCGGGCAAGGCGCCTTCAAACGTGAAGGGCTGGCCGGTGGCCTCGGTGACCGCCTGCCAGTGCTCGAGGATGTAGCGCCGGGTGGTCGGCTCCAGGGCCGTGCCACTGCCGGTGCGCAAGCCGCCCATCACCAGGTGCAGTTCGACGCCCGCTGCCTGCGCCTGCTTGACCAGGGCCTCGGCCACCGGGGCAAAGCCCCAGCACCAGGAGCACATCGGATCCATCACATAGAGCAGGCGCGCGGACATGGTTCAGGCCTCGGAAGGTTGGCGATAGTTGTAGCCGATCGGGTGCGGTTGGTTGCGCGCCTTGGCCAGTTCGATCTGCTTCTGCCGATCAGTGGCACTGCGGCGAGTCTTCTCGCTCAGTGTGTCCCAGCAATGCGGGCAACTGATGCCGGCCACATAGTGTTCCGACGCACGGTCTTCGATGCTGACCGGTGTCCGACAGGCGTGGCACTGGTCGTAGTCGCCTTCGCTCAGGTCGTGGCGAACGGTCACGCGGTTGTCGAACACAAAGCAGTCGCCGCGCCATTGGCTTTCTTCCTGGGGCACCTCTTCGAGGTACTTCAGGATCCCGCCCTTGAGGTGGTAGACCTCGTCGAAACCCTGGCCGAGCATATAGCTCGAGGCCTTCTCGCAACGAATGCCGCCGGTGCAGAACATAGCGACTTTCTTGTGCCGGGACGGGTCGAAGTTGGCCTTGATGTAGTCGGGAAACTCGCGAAAACTGGTGGTTTTCGGGTCGATGGCGCCTTCGAAGGTACCGATCGAGACCTCGTAGTCGTTGCGGGTATCGATCAGCAGCACCTCAGGGTCCGCGATGAGGGCATTCCAGTCCTGTGGATCGACATAGGTGCCGACCTGTTTGTTCGGGTCCACGCCTTCGACACCCAGGGTCACGATTTCCTTCTTCAACTTGACCTTGGTTCGATAGAACGGCTGGTCGTCGCAGTAGGACTCCTTGTGGTCGATATCCACCATGCGCGGATCGTTCTTCAGCCAGGCCATCAGCCCGTCGATGCCCTCGCGGCTACCGGACACGGTGCCGTTGATGCCTTCCTCGGCGATCAGCAGGGTGCCCTTGATGCCGTTGTCGACCATCGCCTGCAACAGGGGCTCGCGCAGGGCGACGTAATCTTCGAGGGTGACGAACTTGTACAGTGCCGCCACGACGATAGGTTGAGTCATGGGTATTTCTCTCCAGGTGGCTGCCCTCGCAAAGGGCGAACCGGACGCAAAAAAAACGCGCCGACTGAGCGGCGCGTTGCGGATTCTAGCAAAAAGCAGACTGCGATGGGACTGTAACCAGCGTTGTTCCGTCAGCGCTTCGGCTGGCCGGATGGCCTCATCGCGAGCAATCGAGCGTCGACCGGCTGCTCCTACGGGCTAGTGTCCGCCGGCGCAGGTCGGCGAAGCCGGTGCCGCACCGATTTTCACCCACTCTTCAGGGGTGTAGGTATGCAAGGCCAACGCATGGAACTGCCCCATCAGGTCACCCAGGGTGGCGTAGACCTTCTGGTGGCGCTTGACACTGTTCAACCCGGCAAACTGCTCGCTGACCAGCACCGCCTTGAAATGGGTCTGCAACCCGCGGCTGTGCATGTGGCTTTCATCCAGTACCTGCAGGTGCTCGGGGTGCAAGGCGCCCAAGGCGGTTTCGATACGTTGTTGCATGGTCATCGCGGGCTCCGCTTACTTCTTCTTCGCCGGTGCCGCAGGCTTGGCCGGCGCCAGCTCGTTGGTCATGTCTTCCAGCAGCTTGTTGACCACCGGTACCGCGCTTTCCAGCTTGGCCTGGGTCATCTGGGCCGATTGCTGGGTCAGTTGCGGCATTTTTTCCAGGACTTTCTTGCCCAGTGGCGACTGGTAGAACGCGACCAGGTCCTTGAGCTCGGATTCGCTGAAGTTGCTGGTGTAGAGCTTGACCATGTCAGGCTTGAGCTTGTCCCAGCCGATGGCCTGGTCCAGGGCGGCGTTGGCCTTGGCCTGGTAGGTATCGAGCAGCGGCTTTTTCGAGTCCGGCGCCTGGGTCTGGGCGAAGCGCTGGGCGAACATCTGCTGCACTTGCGAGTAGACCGGGGTTCCGAGCTTGTCGGCGTGGGCCAGCGTCAGGAAAGCTTCGGCACTGGCGTTGTGGCTGGCGGTATCGGCGAAAACCTGGCCGCTGGCGCATACCAGAGCAACCGCGGTACAGATGGCACGAAGACGGGTCATCGAGTTTCCTTTAACTAACAGGCGAGGTAAAACCCCAAGGGCGACCATTCTGCGCCTAACAAAGTGTGTCACTCAACCCCGACACCGTTTGTGACACTGTCGAGTCGAACCGATGGTGGTAAAAACCAGGGCAAGGAACCTACCAGGCCGATCAGGGCCTAAACTGCGCTATCAGACCTTGAGGAGTGTGCCCGATGAGCCGTATCGAAACCGACAGCCTTGGCCAGGTGAGTGTCCCGGAAGAGGCCTACTGGGGCGCCCAGACCCAGCGTTCGCTGATCAACTTCGCCATTGGCAACGAAAAGATGCCGCTGGCGGTGATGCATGCCCTGGCCCTGATCAAGAAGGCCGCGGCGCGGGTCAACGACCGCAATGGCGATTTGCCTGCCGATGTCGCCCGGCTGATCGAACAGGCCGCCGACGAAGTGCTGGCCGGTGAGCATGACAGTCAGTTCCCCCTCGCGGTCTGGCAGACCGGCAGCGGCACCCAGAGCAACATGAATGCCAACGAAGTCATCGCCGGGCGGGCCAACGAACTGGCCGGCAAGGGCCGTGGCGGCAAGTCGCCGGTACACCCGAACGATCACGTCAACCGTTCGCAAAGCTCCAATGACTGTTTCCCCACCGCCATGCATATCGCCGCGGTCCAGGCGGTACAGCGGCAGTTGCTGCCGGCGATTGCCGAGCTGTCCGGCGGCCTGGCGGAACTGGCCGCGCGCCATATGAAACTGGTCAAGACCGGGCGCACCCACATGATGGATGCCACGCCGATCACCTTCGGCCAGGAAGTCTCGGCCTACATAGCGCAACTCGACTATGCCGAGCGGGCCATCCGCGCGACATTGCCGGCGGTGTGCGAGCTGGCCCAGGGCGGGACGGCGGTGGGTACCGGGCTCAATGCGCCCCACGGCTTTTCCGAAGCGATCGCCGCCGAACTGGCGGCCCTGGCGGGCCTGCCGTTTGTCAGCGCGCCGAACAAATTCGCCGCCCTGGCCGGCCATGAACCGCTGACCAGCCTGTCCGGTGCCCTCAAGACCCTGGCCGTGGCCCTGATGAAGATCGCCAACGACCTGCGCCTGCTGGGCTCCGGGCCCCGTGCCGGGTTCGCCGAGGTCAAGTTGCCGGCCAATGAACCGGGCAGCTCGATCATGCCCGGCAAGGTCAACCCGACCCAGTGCGAAGCGCTGTCGATGCTGGCCTGCCAGGTCATGGGCAACGATGTGACCATCGGCTTTGCCGCGAGCCAGGGCCACCTGCAGTTGAACGTGTACAAACCGGTGATCATTCACAACCTGCTGCAATCGATCCACCTGCTGGCGGACGGCTGCAGCAACTTCCAGGCCCATTGCATCGCCGGGCTGGAACCGGACCCGGTGCAGATGGCCGCACACCTGGAACGTGGACTGATGCTGGTGACCGCCCTGAACCCGCATATCGGCTACGACAAGGCGGCGGAAATCGCCAAGAAAGCCTACGGCGAGAACCTCACCCTGCGCGAAGCGGCGCTGGAACTGGGCTACCTCACCGATGAAGAGTTCGACGCCTGGGTCCGCCCGGAGAACATGCTGGAATCGGGCAAGAACGGCTGATTTGCACAGCACCTACCGCAGCAGATGCAGAGCGTCCAGGGAGGCGTTCCCACGCGGAGCGTGGGAACGATCATCAAGCCCGCTCATCATGCCTACGCCATTCGCATGCGCCTGGCCTTGAGCCCGGCAATCAGCGAAGGGCCCAGGGCCACCAGCGCCGAACCGAGCACCACCAGTACCGCCCCGCCATACCCCAGGCCGTTGATCTCTTCGGCATGCACGTACTCCGGCCAGATCCAGGCCGCCAGCGCCACCGAACCGAAGGTCACCAGCGGTGTGATCGCCAGGGTCGCACTGACCCGTGATGCCTCCCAATGCGCCAGCGCCTCGGCGAATGCGCCATAGGCCACCAAGGTATTCAGGCAGCAGCCCAGCAGCAACCAGCCCTGCAGCGGACTCAACCGCAAGACTTCGGCAGGATGCGCCCAAGGGGTCAGTAACAAGGCGCAGAACAGGTAGATCACCATCATCACCTGCAACGAATTCCACACCGTCAGCAACTGCTTCTGGCTCAGGGCATAAAAGGTCCAGACCGTGGAAGCCAGCAACACCATCAGCACGCCGGCGGTGTAGTTGCCCAGGGAGGTCAGCAACTCGCTCAAGCGCTGGTTGAAGAACAACCCGAAGCCGACCAGCAGTACCAGCAGCCCGATGCCCTGCCCCAGGCTGAAGCGTTCCTTGAACACGAACAGGCTGGCGATCAGCAGGAAGATCGGCCCCATCTGCACCACCAGTTGCGCGGTGCCGGGACTGAGCAGGTTCAGGCCCATCAGGTACAGCACGTAGTTGCCGGTCAGACCGAACACCGCCAGCAGTACCAGCCAGCCACCCCTTGGGCCCAGCGCGCGCCAGCTCGGCAGGCGGCGCGTGGCCGCGAGGTAGAAGAACAGAAAACCACCCGAGACAATCAGTCGACACCAAGTCACGCTCACCGGGTCCATCACCAGCAAGACCTGTTTGAGCTTGATGGGCAGGATGCCCCAAAGCACGGCGGTCAGCAGGGCGAGAAACATCCCATAGCCCCAACGGCCGGATGAAATATGCATGGACAGTCCTGTAGGCCGAGGAATTCAAGCCGCCATTCTATGCGGCCCACGACCTGCCCCACAGCCGCTACGGCAGACAAAAACGACATCGACCGACGCCTGGGCGCCGCCAACAAATTGACCCAAGCCGTTGATCGGATGATCAGGTGACGTATCTCTATAAGTTTTATGCTGGTTTTCTGACAATCATCCCTATTCACGGAATTTTTCTCCATGTTCGTCAAACGCGCCCAGGACAACACCGAGGCCACGCGCTTTCGCAGTGACCGTGTCAGTGCAATCAATGGCCAGTACTTTTTCAGCACCCGTGAGAACACCCTCGAAGGGCCGTTTTTCACACGCGACGATGCCGAGCGGGGAACCCGGCTCTATATACAGCGGATGCAACTGGCGAAGGATATCCAGGCCGGTCTCTAGGACGCTTCGAACAACCCCGTCGCGCCCATCCCGCCCCCCACGCACATGGTCACGATGCCGTAGCGCAGGTTACGCCGTTGCAGCTCGCGGACCAGATGCCCGACCTGGCGTGAACCGGTCATGCCAAACGGATGGCCAATGGAAATCGAGCCACCGTTGACGTTGTACTTCGCATTGTCGATCTCCAGCCGGTCGCGGCTGTACAGGCATTGCGAAGCGAAGGCCTCGTTGAGCTCCCACAGGTCGATATCCGCCACCGTCAATCCCTTGGCCTTGAGCAGCTTCGGCACCGAGAACACCGGGCCGATACCCATCTCGTCCGGCTCGCAACCGGCCACGGTGAAGCCGCGAAAAAACGCCTTGGGCTTGAGCCCCAGTTCCAGCGCCTTCTCCAGGCTCATGACCAGGGTCATCGACGCGCCATCGGACAACTGCGACGAGTTCCCCGCCGTCACCGAACCGTCTTCGGCAAACACCGGCTTGAGCCCGGCCAGGCTTTCCAGGGTGGTGTCCGGACGGTTGCAATCATCCCGATCGACCACGCCTTGCAGGCGTTGGATCTGCCCGCTGGCCTTGTCCTCGACCGCGTAGGTCACCGTCATCGGCACGATTTCATCGTCGAACAGGCCGGCGTCCTGGGCGGCGGCGGTGCGCTGCTGGCTTTGCAACGCATAGAGGTCCTGCTGCTCGCGACTGACGTTATAACGCCGGGCCACGACCTCCGCCGTCTGCCCCATGGGAAAGTAGATACCCGGCACCTGCTCCTTGAGCAGCGGGTTGATCAGGTTCTCGGTATTGACGCTTTTCATCGTCAGGCTGATGGACTCGACCCCCCCGGCGACGATGATATCGCTGCAACCGGAAGCGATCTGGTTGGCGGCAATGGCAATCGCCTGCAGGCCAGAAGAGCAGAACCGGTTGAGGGTCATGCCCGCCGTGCCGGTGCCCAGCTGTGACAGCACCGCGACGTTACGCCCGATGTTGTAGCCCTGGGCACCTTCGTTGGAGCCGGCACCGACGACGCAATCCTCGACACTCGCCGGATCGATGCCGTTGCGCAGCAACAGGGCGTTGACACAATGGGCGGCCATATCATCGGGCCGGGTCTGGTTGAACTTGCCGCGAAACGACTTGGCCAGGCCAGTACGCACGCTATCGACGATCACCACTTCACGCATGGGAACACCTCATTGTTATTGTCGGTCCAGGAGAAGACGAGCATAAGCTCGCCCAATCCGGGACTGCGACGATCATTCACTGGGTGTATGCGTCGTCATCGTCTTACTTCGACTTCTTGCCCTTCCTGTCCTGTTTGTCGTGCGTGGCGAAGGCCTCCTCGATCGCCTGGTTGACCGTGCGCAGGACCTTGACCCGGGCCCAGCGCTTGTCGTTGGCCTCCACCAGGGTCCAGGGCGATATCTCTGTACTGGTGCGGTCGACCATGTCGCCTACCGCCGCTCGGTAGAGGTCCCACTTCTCGCGATTGCGCCAATCGTCCTCGGTGATCTTGAAGCGCTTGAACGGAATCTCTTCACGCTGCTGGAAACGCTCCAGTTGGGTCTGCTTGTCAATGGCCAGCCAGAACTTCACCACGATCACCCCGGCATCGCTCAGTTGCTCCTCGAAATCGTTGATCTCGCCGTAGGCACGCAGCCAGTCGCTGGTGCTGCAGAATCCCTCGACCCGCTCCACCAGCACCCGGCCATACCAGGAACGATCGAACACGGTGAACTTGCCCCGTGCCGGAATCTGTCGCCAGAAGCGCCACAGATAGGGCTGGGCCCGCTCGTCCTCGCTGGGCGCGGCAATCGGTACGATGCTGTACTGGCGGGGGTCGAGGGCCGCGGCCAGGCGACGGATAGCGCCGCCCTTGCCCGCCGCATCATTGCCTTCGAACACCGCGACCAGCGCGTGCTTGCGCATGCGTTTATCGCGCATCAGGCCCGACAGCCGCGCCTGCTCGGTGACCAGTTGCTCTTCGTAGTCGGCCTTCTCCAGGCTCAGAGTCATGTCCAGGCTGTCGAGCAGGCTCATCTGGTCGACGCTCGCCGGCAGCGGGGCGGCATTGTTCGGCCGCGGCTCGACCCGGGAGGACTTCAGCGCCGCCTGCAGACCTTCGAGGAGGATTTTCCCTACCGTCAGGCTGCGGTAGTGCGGATCGACGCCTTCGATCACATGCCAGGGCGCATAGTCGCGACTGGTCCGGCGCAGCACCCGTTCGCCGAAATGCACGAAAGTGTCGTAGGTTTGCGACTGCTGCCAGTCCAGCGGGCTGATGCGCCAGCTGTGCAGCGGATCATCCTGCAAGGCCTTGAGCCGGGCCTTCATCTGCTTCTTGGACAGGTGGAACCAGAACTTGAAGATCAGCGCACCTTCGTCGCAGAGCATCTTCTCCAGGCGCTCGGCCCCGGCAATGGCCTGGTCGAGTACCGCATCCTTGAACAGGCCGTGCACCCGCCCTTGCAGCATCTGGCTGTACCAGTTGCCGAAGAACACCCCCATCCGCCCCTTGGCCGGCAGCATCCGCCAGTAGCGCCAGGCCGGCGGATGGGCCAGTTCTTCATCGGTCTGCTGGTCGAAGGTGCGCACCTCGATCAACCGCGGGTCCATCCATTCGTTGAGCAACTTGACGGTTTCGCCCTTGCCGGCGCCTTCAATACCGTTGATCAGGACAATCACCGGGAAACGCTTCTGCTGCTGCAATTCGAACTGGACTTCGAGCAGGGCTTCGCGCAAGGCGGGCACTTCGGCGTCGAAGGTTTCTTTGTCGATGGCGTGACCGATTTCAGCGGATTCGAACATGGAGGGCTCCTTCCAGAATTGAGCAAGGTTAGCGGATCAGACCGTGCTGTGGGTCGGTAAGTCCCCGGCATTTGCCCTGGATCAATGCGGTGTCGGCCAATCGGCTAGAATGGCCGACTGTCTGTTCACGAGTTGCACCATGAGCCGCGTAGCGCCACACGCCCAGATCGACTGGGACGACCAGGGATTGCCCCACTCCCGGGTGTTCGACGATGTGTATTTTTCCGATGCCTCGGGCCTGGAAGAAACCCGTTATGTCTTTATCGAACAGAATCGCCTGAAGGAACGCTTCGAAGCCCTGCAGCCGAACGAACGGCTGGTGATCGGTGAGACCGGCTTCGGCACCGGGCTGAATTTTCTCTGTGCCTGGCAACTCTTCGAACAATGCGCGGCGCCGGGTGCGCGGCTGCATTTCGTCAGCGTCGAGAAGTACCCATTGAGCCACGCCGACCTGCAACGGGCCCTGGCCCTCTGGCCCGAACTGGCAGAATTCTGCGCGCCGCTGCTCAAGCAATACGTGGCGATTCACCCCGGCTTCCAGCGCATGCTGCTGGATAACGGTCGGGTCACCCTTACCCTGCTGATCGGCGATGTGCTGGAGCAACTGCCACAACTGGACGCCCAGGTCGACGCCTGGTTCCTCGACGGTTTCGCCCCGGCGAAAAACCCCGAGATGTGGACCCCCGAGCTGTTCGCGGAACTGGCGCGACTGGCGGCCCCCGGCTCGACCATCAGCACCTTTACCAGTACCGGTTGGGTCCGCCGCTCGCTGAACGCGGCCGGTTTCAAGATGAAACGCACGCCGGGCATCGGCCACAAGTGGGAGATCCTGCGGGGTGAGTTCGTCGCCTGGCCGGCGGATGTGCCGGCGCCATTATCGGCCAAACCCTGGTTTGCCCGCCCGGAACCCCAGGTCAGCGAACGCCGCGTCCTGGTGATCGGCGGCGGCCTGGCCGGTTGCGCCAGCGCCGCGAGCCTGGCCGCCCGTGGCTGGCAGGTCTGCCTGTTGGAACGCCACGAGGCCCTGGCCCGGGAAGCCTCGGGCAACCCCCAGGGCGTGCTGTACCTCAAGCTGTCGGCCCATGGCACCGCGCTGTCGCAACTGATTCTCAGCGGTTTCGGCCATACCCGGCGCTTGCTCGAACAGTTGCACAGAGGTGTCGATTGGGACGGTTGCGGCGTTCTGCAACTGGCCTTCGACGAGAAGGAAGCCGAGCGCCAGACGCAATTGGCCGCCGCCTTCAGCCCCGGGTTGCTGCAGGTGCTGGATCGGACTCAGGCCGAGGCCCGGGCCGGCGTGACCCTGGAGCACGGTGGACTGTTCTTCCCGGAGGGCGGCTGGGTCCACCCGCCGGCCCTGTGTGCCTGGCAGGCCGGCCACCCGAATATTGCCGTACAGCCCCACAGCGATGCCGTCGAACTGCGTCGGGTCGACGGCCAATGGCAGGCCTGGGATGCCGATACCCTGCTGGGCAGCGCGCCGGTGGCGGTCCTCGCCGGCGCTGCCGAGGTGAAGCGTTTCGCGGCCGCGGCGGCATTGCCGCTCAAACGCATTCGCGGGCAGATCACCCGCCTGGTACAGACCGCCGACAGCGCCGCACTGAACACCGTGGTCTGCGCCGAAGGTTATGTCGCACCGGCACGCCTCGGCGAGCATACCCTGGGTGCCAGCTTCGACTTCAAGAGTGACGACCTGGCTCCGACCACCGCCGAGCACATCGGCAACCTGGCCTTGTTGCAGGACATCTCGCCCGATCTGGCGACACGCCTGAACGCCGCCGGGCAGGCCCCGGAGCAGTTGCAAGGGCGCGCCGCCTTTCGCTGCACCAGTGCCGATTATCTGCCGATAGTCGGTCCGCTGGCCGACCCGCGGTCATTCTCCGAGGCCTATGGCGTGCTGGCACGGGATGCCCGGCAGATACCGCAGGTGCCCTGCCCCTGGCTCGAAGGCCTGTATATCAACAGTGGCCATGGCTCCCGTGGTCTGATCACCGCGCCGCTCTCCGGCGAGTTGCTGGCCGCCTGGCTGGAGAATGAACCGCTGCCGCTGCCACGCAGCGTTGCCGAGGCCTGTCATCCGAACCGTTTTTCCCTGCGCGCCCTGATCCGCGGCCAGGGTAAATCTCGGCCGAGCGTCTGAATAGGCGGCGTCCATGGTGCATCAGAGCGGAGCGGGATGCTCATCCAGTTCGTACTGGGTGAGCGCTTCAAGAAAGTTGCGCTCCTCGGCGATACGCGTCTCCATCAGCACCGACAGTCGCCGGGCATATTTGTCGCTGAGCATCTCCGGGGAATTGCTCAGCAACTGTTCCTCCTGCTCATGAAACGGCTGGTTGAAACGGGCGAAATCACGGGAGTATTTCTTCTTCAGGTAGTCGATCCAAAAATCACGCGAGGCAATGAAGGTCTTCATCTTCGCGGTGCCCTCAGCCTGACGGACACGACTTCGAGCGTTCAGGATCTGCTCCTCGGTGACATTGGCAATGGTTCTGAAGAACATTTCCTGCGGTTGCCCGGGCAGATACAGCGAGCGTCCCAGGCCAACCCGATAGGCCAGGTTCACTTCAACCTCGTCGACCGCACTCGGTGAGGGCACCTCGGGCCTCTCGGACATCATCCTGATGTGGTCCCGGGCAATGTCATCGATGCGTTCCAGGCGAAACAGACCGCGCGCCAGCTTCAGCAACTCGGTCGGCTCATCGCTCCTGACCGCCAGGACCCGTGCCCTGGTCAGCAACACCCGGACTTCCAGATGACTGAAATTTCGCGCGGCACTGTCGACGCAAGTCAGCGGATTGGCCGCCAGGTCGAACAGTTCGGTGCGCAATACCGTGTCCCTGGCCGCGGCCTCCAGCACCGCCCAGACGCGTCGTGTCAGGTCCGCACGAATCTTCTGATATTCCGCACTGCCGCTCAGACGCGCCAGCAGCACGAAAAATTCCTCGGATCCTTCCTCGTGCCGCAAGTCGTGCCACAGGTCCCGCAGGGTATCCCGACGCTCCCCATCTGCAATATCGGCCAACCAACGCTGGCGCGCGCTGTAGTCATCCAGCGCCAGTTCCATATCCGGGATACCGAACGTGATGCCCGTGCGTACCCGGTAGGCCGCCAACAGATTCTGGTTGTCTACATTGAAGGGATTGTTACGCAGGATGATCCGCCGATTGATCGGCGAAGGTGCCGTGTAGAGAGCGCTCGACACAGCCTGGATCCGGTTGTCGCGAAGATCCGCCTCGTACAGGCGAACCCGTGTCAGCAGTCCCTGGGGCAAGCCGTCAATCCCGGTCCCACGCAGAAGCAGTCGGCGTAGGTGCGGCATCTGGCCGACATCCAGCAAGCCGACATCGAAATTACCATTGAGGTTCAGCACCTCCAGGTTGTGCAAACGAGACAGCACGCTGACCGAGCCCGGGGTCAGCGTGATCCGGTTGTCCTGCAGGGATAGCTCCTTGAGCTGGCTCATCTCGACAATCGCGCTGGGCAAAAACTCCAGTCGATTGTTGTTCAACTCCAGTCTGCGCAGATTGGGAAAATGTTCGAGAAAATCTTCGGGAATACGGTTCAGCCCCATGCTTTTCAACGAAAGCTCGGTGACATGATCGAAATTGATCCCAGTGGGCAAGCTCGGCAGACTGCCGACCCGCAAGCCGGCCAGGCTCAGGCTGCGACCGATGACCACACCGCTCTCGTCGTAGGTCCTGGGGGTTTGCCAGCGCCAGCAACGCTCGATGATCGAGGCAGCCTGTTCACGACTTTCGGCCATGCCTCCCAGCCAGGCATGCGCCCTGGTACTCGCCTGCTCCCCTCGCCAGCCGAGCAGCGTCGAACGCAGTTGGTCCAGTTCCTCCTCCAGCTCCAGCAGTCGTCCTCTGACCTGGATCGGATCGTCGCCCAGGGAAAAAAGGAAGTTGCGCGCTTCCGGCTCGCACAGATCGGGATACAGGCGAGCCACCCGCCGCATTCCGCGTCGCGATCCATAGACGCCACCACGCCTGACCCGCAGGCAGCCCCGGGTATCGCCATCGCGCCAGGCCGGCGAACGGTAGCCGGGCTTGCGCGTTGGCAGATCGAGAGCCTCTTCGAGCATGACCCGTGGACGCGCCAGCAACTTGGCCATCAGCAGTTTGCGCAGCAAGTCGGCCTCATCCAGCTTGACCCCCATGGCCTCTCGTTCACTCAAGCGCAAACCACTCAGTACTGCACTGCTCAGGGCATCGCCGCCCCGATGCAGCGGCCCCAGGTTCAAGCCCTCGCCATCAAAGGCCTGGTATCCCTGCGCAGTCCTGACCAGAATCCGGTGCCGGGGTAAATCGTCAGCCCCCATCCTGAACAAAAGCGGTCCATTGACGCGCTCGTCACGAATATCCCAGCGTATATCCAACGGCCATCCACCCATCGTTTTCAGAATGGGCAACTGCAACCTGGCGCTATCCAGGCTCTGTGTACTCTTGAGAAAACCGCCGTCCAGCGCGTGGCTGACACGAATTTCACGCAGCCCTTCGTTCGCCTCTTCGATCAGCGACAAAGGCAGCCGGTCATGCAAGTCCAACTGTTCTTTCACGACATCGTTCGTCTGTCCCAGGACTTCACGCAAGACCCCATCCGGTAGATCGGTAAAACCCTGCCTGAAATTCTGCGGTAACCCGACATCGGTCAGGCAGCACAGGCGGTAGAGACGCTGGAAAAGCACGCCGCGCTGCTCGCGTACATACGTGCGCATGGCCTCTTCCAGAAGCGCCGGCGCCTGGTCGGTGAGCGCCTCCGGACCGAGTAGCAACTGCTGGTCCGGCATCTTCAGTTTTTTCACGATCACCATCAGGCCACCCGCCTCGATGTCGGCGGCCCGAACCATCAGCCGTTGCGGTTGCGTTACCAGATCGGCCCCGTACTCACGCAGCGGTCTGTTCGCCGAGTCCAGCAGCATAAGCGTGTGATCACGAGGCCAACCCTTGAGGCTTGGCAAAACCTGCAGCTTCACATCGAGCAGGTGGGCCGTGGCCGACGCGGGCGCCTCGGCGGGTGCGAGCAGCCAGCTAAGTTCGTTGTCCAACCTGAAACGCTGTATCGAGTCGAGCAAGGGGGCTGGGATCCTTGCATTGTTCATGTGTATTCGCCGCAGCAGCGACGCGTCGAGTCGATGAATCGACAGGATCTGCTCGATATTTTCATCGTTCAGCAAACGGACATCCGGCCCCAGGCGACGAAACAGGTAAACCGGGTCGTGCCATTGCAAGGGCCACTCGTGGACCAGCCTCCAGGCTCCGGCACCGTTGTGCTCCAGCAAGGGCTCGTAGGCCGACTCCCGCAGCGGATGGCGCAGGCGCCAGTCCGCCGTGGACGGATCCCGGCAGGCCCGGTAAGACTCGCCGGCAATATCCAGGTAACGATGTCCCTCACCCGCATCATCACCCTGGTAGAACCCCTCCTGGTCCAACCTCCTGTCCGCAAGGTCGAGGCTATCATGGCGGTAGCTGCGCAGGTCGGCCCGCCACAACCGATAGCGACCATCACTCGATCTGACCGGCACCAGGTCGTCAAAAAAGTCCGAGGTGCGCCGGAAAAAGCCCTTGATGGCCTTGCTCCCCCAGTGCATCGCCACACCCAGGGCGACCATCGTCGCAATGTCCTCGACCACCGACATCATGTGGGTAATCGCCTCGTCACGCTCGCCACGCTGCCAATCCTGATACCCCTCATAGACTTCTGACAGCAGTTGCCCCACCGCCACCCCCATCATCAGCAAACCCAGCCAGGGGTTGGCGAAGGAGGCCAGGTTCAAGAACGTCATGCCCAGCCCCAGTACAGACAAATAGCGGGCCTGGCGGGCATCCTGGTCGACGTCTTCGGTCGGCACCGCCACGCTCCGCGCATCCGCCTGGAGCCGCAGGATCCGTTGTCGATAGAGGTGGAAAAACAGATCACCGCTCAGCGGCTCAGGCTTCAAGCGTAAATCGGCTGCCTGATTCAGGGACGTCGTAACCTTGCCGGCGGTGTCCCGGCTTTCCAGGGTCAGCAGTTTCCTCAACCGCGACAGGAAACCCGGCAGGTCATGCTGGCTGACAAAACCGCTGAAAAACCGCTCATATGCCGGCAGCCAGAGGCGGTTGCGCAATTCGGCCTGGAATGCCTCAAGCGAGGCATAGAGCTTGAATGGCGTCAGCGGATCATTGGGAATATGCACCAGCACGCGGTTTTTCATACCCGCGTTCTCGGCCTGCGGTACCTCCTGCAAGGTGAACAGGTAAATGCTCGACAAGGTCACGCCGAGCATCCGCAATTCGTTGGCAATCATCTTCGAGCCATCCGGCGCTACAGCGACGTTCAACTCGATCAGCCTGCACACCTGCTGGCGGGTAATCTCATCGATGTCTTTTTTCATGCAGGCGATACAGGCGTCCGCCAGCATGTCAGCCTTCTTTTGCTGCATGATCGCCGACTGAATCCGGAACTCCACGTTATTGACTTGCCCTTCAGGCTCCGGGAGATGAAAAACCCGGCACAAGTGTTGCTGGTAGCGTTTTCCCAGGTCGAGTTCACGCACCAGTTTGACGAAGGCCTGCGCGGTGATCGTCGAAACAGGCTGAGGGTCGCTGCCGAGGCTGATATGGGATTGGGGCGGGAAGTGCTCGTCCGGCCCGAAATTCTGCAGTGCAGCCTCCAGAACGCTGCGACTGGTATAGGTCATCGAAAAGAAGTAGTTCGCCCCGACGGACAACGGCAGCGTGGACCATCGATCAGCAATATTCAGTTGGGTCCGATGAACATCCAGCTCCCGGCCGAACCTGACACGTAATGCGTTCTCCAGCAAGGGCGCGCAAAAATCCTCGACGCTCTTCAGCTCATCGAGCCAGGCGGAGACTTCTTCCTTGAAAAACTGACTGCGGCGCAAATGCTCACTCAGTCTCGCGATATCTTCCGGCCGGGCTGCGAGTAACCAGGACGGAACATGGGCATTGATCACTTCTTCGTTTTCGCTCTGTTCATTCAGAACGGACGGAACAGAAGGGGTAACGGCTGACATTTAAAATTTCCTTTTTTAAAGTTCGCCGCCGCGATGGTAACAGTGCAGCCAGTCATTAAAATCTCAAAAAATTGCTAATAAACAATAAGTTAAATCATAAATTCAAATCAATTGGGTAGCCGGATAGCACCCTTTCCGACAACGTCCCGCCGCATCGCCCTTCCTTGGAATTCTCTGGCCCCGATACGACTTATAACCGATCGATATAAAACTCCCTTGTTCGTAGCGGGTCAGTTTCAGAGTCACCCACCCTCCCCAACGGATAACCGGTAAGGAACTTATGTGCGGATTAGCTGGAGAATTACGTTTCGATCGACACCCCGCGGACCTCGCCGCGCTTGAGCGGATCACCCACCATATGGCCCCGCGCGGCCCCGATGCCTGGGGTTTTTACGGCCAGGGGCCGATCGCCCTCGGCCATCGGCGGCTGAAAATCATGGACCTGTCGGATGCCTCGGCGCAGCCGATGATCGACCCGGACCTGGGCTTGTCCCTGGCTTTCAATGGCGCGATCTACAACTTTCCCGAACTGCGCCGCGAACTGGAACAACTGGGCTACGTCTTCCACTCCGGCGGTGATACCGAAGTGCTGCTCAAGGGTTACCACGCCTGGGGCGAAGCGCTGCTGCCCAAGCTCAACGGCATGTTCGCCTTCGCCATCTGGGAACGCGACGCCCAACGGCTGTTCATCGCCCGCGACCGCCTCGGGGTCAAGCCGCTGTACCTGTCGCGTACCGCCCAGCGCCTGCGCTTCGCCTCAAGCCTGCCGGCGCTGCTGCAGGGCGGCGATATCAACCCGCTGCTGGACCCGGTGGCGCTCAATCACTACCTGAACTTCCACGCCGTGGTCCCTGCCCCGCGCACGTTGCTGGCCGGGGTCGAGAAACTGCCGCCGGCCACCTGGATGCGCATCGGCGCCGATGGCCGCGGCGAGCAGAAAACCTGGTGGACGCTACCCTACGGCCCGCTTGCCGATGAAACCCACTTGAGCCTGGAAGACTGGCGCGACCGCGTGCTCGACAGCACCCGCGAAGCCGTGGCGATTCGCCAACGGGCCGCGGTCGATGTCGGCGTGCTGCTGTCCGGCGGCGTTGACTCGAGTCTGCTGGTCGGCCTGTTGCGCGAAGCCGGGGTCGAGCAGTTGTCGACCTTCTCCATCGGCTTCCAGGATGCCGGCGGCGAGCGCGGCGACGAATTCCGGTACTCGGACCTGATCGCCCGCCACTATGGTACGCAGCACCATCAATTGCGCATCGACGAACGGGAAATCATCGAACAGTTGCCGGCGGCCTTCCGCGCCATGAGCGAGCCGATGGTCAGCCATGACTGCATTGCCTTCTACCTGTTGTCCCGGGAAGTCGCGAAACACTGCAAGGTGGTGCAAAGCGGCCAGGGCGCCGACGAACTGTTCGCCGGCTACCATTGGTACCCGCAGGTGGACGGTGCCGCCGATCCACTTGCCGCCTACCGCGCAGCCTTCTTCGACCGCAGCTACGCCGACTACGCCGACACCGTGCAGCCGCAATGGCTCGTCGAGCAGGATGCCGCCGGCGATTTTGTCCGCGAACATTTCGCCCTGCCTGGTGCCAGCGCGGCGGTGGACAAGGCGTTGCGCCTGGACAGCACGGTGATGCTGGTGGACGACCCGGTCAAGCGCGTCGACAACATGACCATGGCCTGGGGACTGGAAGCCCGCACGCCGTTTCTCGACTACCGGCTGGTGGAACTGTCGGCCCGCGTACCGGCCAGGTTCAAGCTGCCGGACGGCGGCAAGCAGGTGCTCAAGGAAGCCGCGCGGCTGGTCATTCCCAGCGCCGTCATCGACCGCAAGAAAGGCTATTTCCCGGTCCCCGGCCTCAAGCATCTGCAGGGCGACACGCTGGAGTGGGTACGCGAGCTGCTGCTCGACCCGAGCCAGGACCGTGGCCTGTTCAATCCGGCAACCCTCGATCGCCTGCTGACCGACCCACACGGCCAACTGACCCCGCTGCGCGGTTCGAAGCTGTGGCAACTGGCGGCCCTGAACCTGTGGCTCAGCGAACAAGGAATCTGATGCGATGAAAGCTCATGCCTCGGCTTACAGCCAACGCCTGCTGCGCGGTCAGCCGCCATCCTACGAACGCCTGCAGGCGCGTCTGGCCGAAGACGGCAACGAACCGGCCACCCAACCGGTGGCGCTGCATTGCGGCTGGGGCCGACTGCTGATCGGGCACACCTTCGCCGATCCCGCCGGACTGGCCGAAGAGCTGTTGAACGAACAGTCCGGCGAACGCGATATCGCCCTGTATGTCGCGGCCCCCCAGCAGGTGCTCGCCCAGGCCCCGCAACAGTTGTTTCTCGACCCGTCGGATACCCTGCGCCTGTGGTTCAGCGATTACCGCCCGGCCACCCGGGTATTTCGCGGCTTCCGCATTCGCCGGGCGCAGAGTGCCGAGGACTGGCGGGCGATCAATCAGCTCTATATCGCCCGTGGCATGCTGCCCATCAACCCGCTGTTGCTCACCCCGCGCCATCAGGGCGGTCCGGTGTACTGGCTGGCGGAAGACGAGGACAGCGGCGCCCTGATCGGCAGCGTCATGGGCCTCAATCACCAGAAGGCCTTCCACGATCCGGAGCACGGTTGCAGCCTCTGGTGCCTGGCGGTTGATCCGCAGTGCAGCCGGCCGGGGGTCGGTGAAGTGCTGGTGCGCCATCTGATCGAGCACTTCATGAGCCGTGGCCTGAACCACTTGGACCTGTCGGTGCTGCATGACAATCGCCAGGCCAAGAGCCTCTACGCCAAGCTCGGCTTGCGCACCCTCAGCACCTTCGCCATCAAGCGCAAGAACGGCATCAACCAGCCACTGTTTCTCGGGCCGGGGCCCCAGGCCGAGTTCAATCCCTACGCGCGAATCCTGGTGGATGAAGCCCATCGGCGCGGCATCGATGTACAGGTCGACGACGCCGCGGCCGGGATGTTCACCCTCAGCCATGGCGGACGCCGGGTACGTTGTCGGGAATCGTTGACCGACCTGACCAGCGCCATCAGCATGAGCCTGTGCCAGGACAAGAGCCTGACCCATCGTGTGCTCCTCGAAGCAGGCCTGAACGTGCCCACCCAGCAACGCGCCGGAACGGCCACGGACAACCGTGCCTTTCTGGAAAGGCACGGGCGCATTGTCGTCAAGCCCCTCGATGGCGAACAGGGCCAGGGCGTGGCCGTGGACCTGCGCAGCGCCGACGAAGTGGCGAACGCCATCGAGGCCGCCCGCGCTTTCGACAGCCGGGTGCTGCTGGAAAGCTTTCACGAAGGTCTGGACCTGCGCATCGTGGTGATCGGTTTCGAGGTGGTGGCTGCCGCCCTTCGCCATCCGGCCCAGGTGGTTGGCGACGGCCACCACAGTATAGGTGCGCTGATCGAAGCCCAGAGCCGTCGCCGCCAGGCCGCCACCGGCGGTGAGAGCCGGATTCCCCTCGACGCGGAAACCCAGCGCACCCTGCATGCGGCCGGCCATGACTACAACACGGTACTGGCCCGCGGTGAACAACTGGCGGTTCGGCGCACTGCCAACCTGCACACCGGCGGCTGCCTGGAGGACGTGACGGCGATCCTCCATCCGACACTCGCCGAGGCTGCCGTACGCGCGGCCCGAGCACTGGATATCCCGGTGGTCGGGCTCGACCTGATGGTCCCCGCGGCGGACCGGCCAGAGTATGTCTTCATCGAAGCCAATGAACGCTGCGGGCTGGCCAACCATGAGCCACAACCCACGGCCGAGCGCTTTATCGATCTACTGTTTCCCCACAGCCTGCCGGCGTGATGAATCAGCACGGATCGTTTCCTTTTTTCTGCAAGAATTTTTCCTGCAAGAATTCTCCTGCAACAAGGAGCAGCCATGAACACTAACATCGCGCAACCCGACCTCGACTACCTGCAACGGGTCCTTCTGGAAATGCTCGCCATTCCCAGCCCGACGGGGTTCACCGACACCATCGTGCGTTATGTCGCCGAACGCCTGGAAGAGCTGGGCATTCCCTTCGAACTGACCCGCCGCGGCACCATACGCGCCACCCTCAAGGGTCGTCAGAGCAGTCCCGATCGTGCCGTTTCAGCCCACCTCGATACCATCGGCGCCGCTGTACGGGCGATCAAGGACAACGGTCGCCTGACCCTGGCACCTGTCGGTTGCTGGTCGAGCCGCTTTGCCGAAGGCAGCCGGGTCAGCCTGTTCACCGACACCGGAGTGATCCGCGGCAGCGTATTGCCTCTGCTGGCCTCCGGCCACGCCTTCAACACGGCGGTGGATGAACTGCCAGTCAGTTGGGATCATGTCGAACTGCGCCTGGACGCCTACTGCACCACCCGCGCCGACTGCGACTCGCTGGGCATCAGCGTGGGCGATTTCGTCGCCTTCGACCCACTGCCGGAGTTCACCGACAGCGGGCATATCAGTGCCCGCCACCTCGACGACAAGGCCGGGGTAGCCGCCCTGCTCGCGGCGCTCAAGGCCATCGTCGAAAGTGATGCGCAGCCGCCGATCGACTGCCATCCGCTGTTCACCATTACCGAGGAAACCGGGAGCGGCACGGCGGCGGCCTTGCCCTGGGACGTCAGCGAATTCGTCGGCATCGACATCGCCCCGGTCGCGCCGGGCCAGCATTCGAACGAGCACGCGGTGAGCGTGGCGATGCAGGACTCCGGTGGTCCCTATGACTATCATCTGTCACGCCATCTGCTGAGCCTGGCGGCTGCTAACGAGCTGCCGGTGCGCCGCGACCTGTTTCGCTACTACTTCAGCGATGCCCATTCGGCCGCTACCGCGGGGCACGATAGTCGCATGGCGCTGCTGGCATTCGGTTGCGATGCCACCCATGGCTACGAGCGCACCCATATCGACAGCCTGGCGGCGTTGAGTCGCCTGCTCGGCGCCTATATGCTCAGCCCGCCGGTGTTCGCCAGCGATGCCCAGCCGGCCACCGGCTCCCTCGACCGTTTCAGCCACCAACTGGAACACGAGACCCAGATGGAAAGCGATACCCGGGTGCCGTCAGTGGACAGCCTGATCGGCCAGCGCAACCCGCTCGACTGAAGGTTTCCACGCCAGGCCCCGTCGCCCGCCGTTCCGGTTACCCGCTGCATTGCCGGTAGCCGGAGCCGGCCGGTGGCAGTAGCATGCCGCTGATTCCTGAAGAGAACTTTCCATGCTGATTCCCTACGACCAACTCGAACCCGACACCCTGACCCGATTGATCGAAGATTTCGTCAGCCGCGACGGCACCGACAACGGCGACGATACCCCCCAGGAAACCCGTGTTCTGCGAGTACGGCAGGCGCTGAGCAAAGGCCAGGCGGTGATTTTCTTCGACCTGGAAAGCCAGCAGTGCCAACTGTTGCCCAAGCACGCGGTGCCCAAGGAATTCTTCGACTGAGCTCAGGCCACCGGATCGCGGATGTCATGAGAGGGGACACCCGGCTCGACCTTTGTCAGGATTCGCCGGTAGATCTCGGCACGATGCACATTGACGTGTTTCGGTGCTTCCACACCAAAACGTACATGGTTGCCGTTGACGGCGAGAATTCGCACGGTGATGTTATCGCCGATGGAAATCATCTCGCCCACGACGCGGCTCAATACAAGCATGGCACTCATCCTCAAGGGTTTATGAGCGGCCAAGACTGCCCGGCCCGACCACGGCCTTCAATGCAGGCGCGGCAAATCAGCCCGCCCTTACCGACACGGCCGATTCGCCCTACAGAATCAGATTTCATACTTCTGCCAATCGGAACTTTCGCTGCGGCAATACCCGAGCGCAGCCCCGTTCGATAGCCTATTGCACCGACTGTCTGGCCTTGGCGCGCATCTTGTCGGCCATCACGGTCATTTCATCGTAGAGCAACTGCGGGTTCTTCTGCTTCAGGGCCCAGGCCATGCGCCCCTGTTCATGGGGCAGGATCATGAACTCACCCTGTGCGACATGCTGGTAGATATAGTCGGCGATATCGCTGGCGGTAATCGGCGAGCTTTCCAGCAACTTGCCGACCTGGGCCTTCATCGCCGGGGTCGGGCCACGGAACGAGTCCAGCAGGTTGGTCTGGAAGAACGACGGGCAGACCACGTGCACGCCGATTTCCTGCTGCGCCAGTTCGACCAGCAAGCTTTCCGACAAAGCCACCACACCCGCCTTGGCAACGTTGTAGTTGCTCATGGCCGGGCCCTGCATCAGCGCCGCCATGGACGCGATATTGATGATCTTGCCCTTGCTCTGCTCCAGCAGCGGCAGGAAGGCCTTGCAGCCCTTGACCACGCCCATCAGGTTGATCGCTATCTGCCATTCCCAATCTTCCAGGGACAATTCGCTGAAGAACCCACCGGAGGCCACGCCGGCATTGTTGACGATCACATCGATGCCGCCGAACTTGACCTCGCAGGCCTGGGCAAAGGCCGTCAACTGGCTGTAGTCACGCACATCGCAACGCTGGGTGAAGCCGTCACCGCCCGCCTCGCGCACCAACTTCAGGGTTTCTTGCAGGCCCGCCTCACTGACATCGGACAAGGCCAGCCGCCAGCCTTCGCGAGCCCAGCGCAGTGCGATTTCGCGGCCAAGGCCGGAGCCGGCGCCAGTGATCATGATGCGATTTTGCATAGGAGATGCCTTGTGCGTTCAGAAGAAGATGAGCCGCAGTGTAGCGAAGGAATATCGCCCGCCGATGCACCATCAGATTGCTGAATGCCCCAGGCAAAGTCACACCCGAGGGCGACTGCCGGCGTGCTGGCAAGTTCAACGGTAAAAACGGCTGGAGTGAATAAACGGCAATAATCAAAAGAAATAAAAGACTGAGCAAAATACCTTGATAAAAAACTGAATTTTCCACGCAGGGCCCGGGTCGGAAACTTTAAGCCGTTGGCTATTTAACGACTGAATCAAATGCTGAATCAAAGTCTGCAATGGCAGAACAACCGATAAGGAAAACGCCATGGGTACTATTCTGATCGTCATCCTGATACTGCTGCTGATTGGCGGCCTGCCAGTCTTTCCACACTCCAGAAGTTGGGGTTACGGCCCATCGGGCATTATCGGTACGGTGCTGGTCGTACTCTTGATTCTGCTGTTGCTTGGCAAGATATGAATGCGCCGTCCATTGACCCAGCCTTGATGGCGGTTACTCTTGATACCTGGCAATAAAAAACGCCCCGACAAGTCGGGGCGTTTTTCATGCGACGGATAATCCGTGCAAGACGTTACTTGGTCGGAGCAACACCCGCCGTGTTATCCAGCAGGCTCTTGGTCGCAGTCTGGATGAAAGAACCCAGCTTCTGCTTCAACTCGGCCTCGTCCGGCGAGTTGGGGATCACTTCGCCCCCCGGGTTGGCGCCCAACTGATAGCGCCAGACCTTGGCCGGCACATCCTTGGGCTGGACCAGGATGTGATCGCCATTGATGATCGCCACGGTCGGCTCGTTACCGGACGGCTTGATCATGCCGATGCCCTTGTCGCCTTCCGGCAGGTTGAGCAGGTCACGCCCCCAGCACTGCTGGCGGAACTCGCCGCCCAGGCGGCCCATGATGGTCGGCACGATATCGATCTGGGTGCCCACGGTGTCGCGACGCGCGCCGAACTTCTCCTGGATGCCCGGACCGATCAGCAGCAGCGGGACGTTGAAGCGACCCAGGTCCATTTCGGTGATCTGCTCATCGTTGCCAAAACCATGGTCACCCACCACTACGAACAGGGTTTCCTTGAAGTAGGGTTCCTTGCGGGCCTTCTCGAAGAACTGCCCCAGTGCCCAGTCGGCATAACGCATGGCCGTCAGGTGCTCATTGAGGGAACCACGGTCGGTCACCCGCTCGACCGGCAAGGGTGTCGGCAGCGCATACGGGGTGTGGTTGGACAGGGTCTGCAGCAGCGCGTAGAACGGCTTGCCGGCTTCACCACGGGTCTTGAGCTCTTCCAGACTGCGATCGAACATGTCCTGGTCGGAAACGCCCCAGGTCGGATCGGAGAACACCGGGTTGACGAAGTCGTTACGGCCGATAAAGGTAGTCATGCCCTGGCTGCCGAAGAAGCCCGACTGGTTGTCCCAGGCGAAGTCGCCGTTGTAGACATACACGTCGTCATACTTGCGAGCGCTGAGCAGTTGCGGCAGGCCCGACAGCTTGTGACTGCCCTCCGGCGTCTGCATCAGGTATTCGAAGCCCGGCAGGTTCGGGAAACAGGCCATGGTCGCGAACATGCCCTGGTGGGTATGGGTGCCATTGGAAAAGAAGCGATCGAACAACAGGCCTTCCTTCGACAACTTGTCAAAGTACGGGGTGATGTTGCCGGGACGACCCAGGGCGCCCACCGAGTGACCGGCGAAGCTTTCCATCAGGATCACCACCACGTTCTTGATCGGCAGGGTGTTCTGCGCCGGCGGCGTGGTGTCACGACGGATCGCGGCAATATCGCTTTCCACCAGTTTGTCATCGCCGGTCAGCAGCATGTCGCGCACGGTCTGCTGGGCAACAGGCTGCTGCAGGGTGGCCTTCCAGATATTGTCGCGATCATCGGACAAGCGACTCTGGGCCGCCGAGATCAGCGTCAACGAACCATTGAGGCCCAGTTGGTTGGCGAAGTTGGAGTTGGTGGTGTAGGCATCCCCCCAGCGCAGCGGCGGCCCCTGGCGCAGTGTGCCACGAGCCGCAACCACGCAGATCAGCAACAGCACCACGAACACTACTGCCCGGGCATACCATGGCGCGACCGCGCGTGCGCCGACGCTTGCGTTGAAGGTAGTGCGGGGACGGGTGATGCGATCGGCGCCCTTGAACAGCAGGCTCAACACCACGGTGCCCACGGCCCAGGCCAGCAGGTAGCGGACCACCGGAAAACCGTACCAGAGCATGCTCATGACGGTTTTCGGGTCTTCCTTCACGTACTGGAACACCAGGCCGTTGAGACGCTGGTGGAACTCGCGGTAGAAGTCCATCTCCATCAGCCCGCAGAACAGCGCCAGGCTCGACGCCGCCGTCAGCCAGAGGCGGAACAGGCCGCGAGCGGCCATCGCCCGGGCACTGAGGAAGGCCAGGGTCAATGGAATGCAGAGGTAGACCACGATGCGGATATCGAAACGCAGGCCGTTGCCGAACGCCTCGATGAAGGTCGAAGCCGGGGTGTCGAGAATCATCTCGCGGTTGTAGACCAGCAATGCAACCCGCAGCAGGGTGAACATCACCATCATGATCAATGCACACAACAGCGTGTAGGCCAGATGAGACTTAACTGTCGGTTGCAGCAGGCGCGTTGAGGGGCGCTGCTTGCTCAGGGCGTCCGGGTTTGCCATGTCGGTTTGGGACTCGTTGGATTCAAGTTGAAAAGTCGGGTTCAGCGGCGCCCAGCCCTTGATGAACCACAAGAGGGGCGCGAAGCCGGCAAATGTTGCACGATCATCGATGGTTTACCACCCATGCGTTGCCGGTCGCTGTTGAAATCTTTCCTCGCCCAAGCCGAAAACCGTTCTGAAACAGCGGATTGCAAGGAGCGAGAGGTCAATCATGCGCAGGAATTGTCTGCGACGGAATGTGAAAATTTCGTCTGGCGCATGTTTTGACACATAAAAAACCAGGACCTGCCGAAGCAGTATTCCCTGCTCCGGCAAGCGATCGTCACCTGTCGTGGTCGAGGCCCGGTCTAGAACCGCACATTGCCCCTGGGTCCGGCAATCGCCCAGATGATCAGGCCCAGCACCGGCAACAGGATGATCAGCAGTATCCAGAGGATTTTCATCCCGGTTTCAGCGCCGCTTTTCAGCACATTGATAATGGCCCAGATGTCCAGGGCTAGAATGATCAGGCCGACGAGGCCGTTGAAGGTTGAACCCATGGTGTTGCTCCCGAGTGAGGACTTGCCTTCCTTAGGATAGCCGGCCCGGACAGGGGTTCCGTTTATTCTGCGGCCTGGAGAACTCAGGGCTCAGACGTGCAAGGCGATCCGCAGGGCTTCCAGCGACGGGGCGGCGGCGATGCCGACCTGCTCGCACAACTCCAGTACCCGTGGCAGGTCGTTGCCGTAGACCAGGACTGCCTGCAATTCGTCATCCAGCGGCTGGCTGAAATCCATCAGGACGTAGCCGCCCATTTCCGGATTCATGCTGCCGAGCTGGATCTGGATGCGGTTGAGTGCCGTCAGCGCCTCGACCTTGGCCAGTTGCTTGGGCTTGATGTTGAACGGGACATCCTTGCCGAAGGAATCGACGATCTGCGCGAACAGATCCATATAGGTGTCTGCCTGGAACAGCACGGTTTCCGGCAGGCTGCCGACCACCACCCATTCACCCAGGGCAATCGGGAAGCTGTCGTCGTAGTTGATATCCGGATTGGCCGCCAGGAACCCCGCTGCGTCAGCGTAGGCCTGGGCCGCCTCGTCGGCGATCTGCTGGATCTCGGCCTCGCCCATGCAGCCGGAGCTGATTTTATTGATGAGTTCGATAAGGGCGGTTTTCATGACGGGATCCTGCGACCTGGGGCTGTTCGGGGTCGCGAAGGATAGCGCAAATGCCGCTGCGGCGCAGGCTCAAAGCCTGCGCCACGACACAAACCTCAGGCGCCGAGTCGTTGCAACTGGGCCACCGTATCAGCCGCGCCCATGGTATGGGCCGCCGCCAGCGCGGTGACGCCATTGGCGTCCCTGGCCTGAGGATCGGCGCCCTGGCCGAGCAGGTATTCGACAATGCCGGTGCGATTGAACATCGCCGCCATCATCAAGGCCGTACGACCGTCCGCCGAAGCACCTTCGACCTGGGCACCGCCTTCGATCAGCAGCTTGACCATCGGCAGGTCGCCCTTGAACGCAGCCCCGGCAATCGGGCTCTGGCCGTTGTCGTTACGGATTTCCGGATCGGCCTTGTGCTCGAGCAATACCCGTACGGCATCGACATGCCCGTGGTAACTGGCAAGCATCAACAGGGTATCGCCCTTGTGATTGCGCAGGTTTGCCGGCAGGCCCTTGCTCAACAGGGCTGCCAGCATGGCCGCATCGCCTTTGCGCGCCACGTCGAATACCTGTTCGGCAAACTCGGCGGCTTCTTCTTCGGTCATTTGTCGGGCTTGATCGGACATGCTGGACTCCCTGTGGCTCAACGAGAAACTGGATAACTGTTGGAGTGAGTTTCCCGAGCCTGGGTTTCCTTGTCATGCCTTATTTTTCAAGCGCTTCCATAGTCATAATCAATAACGGAACTTGCCAGCATGAATATCCTCATGCACTTCTCCCGTCACCTGTACATAGGTGTCGGACCCTGGCAGCCAGGCATAGATCGGATCCTCGCCGACTTTGCCGGGATCGAACGCTTCCTCCCTGAGCCGGCCCTTCTGGTACTTGAAGGTACCGGTGGTTTCCATCTTCAGTTTCACCCGCAGGAACAGCGGCACCGCATAGGCCGGCATCTGTTCACGGGCAAAATTCAGCAGTTCGGTGAAATCCAGGGTCGCCAGTGATTCGGCGGGGGTAATCGCGGCCATGCCGGCACGCCCGTTGGTATTGCTGATTTCCACTCCATAGGCCACTACTTCGGCGATATGCGGATGTTGCAGAAGGATGTTTTCCACTTCGGTGGTGGAGACGTTCTCGCCCTTCCACCGATAGGAATCCCCCAGGCGATCAACGAACTGGGCATGACCGAAGCCGATATCGCGCAACAGATCACCGGTGTTGAAATAGCGGTCACCTTTTTCGAAAACGTCGCACAGCACCACTTTCTGGGTCTTGGCCGATTCGGTATAACCGTCCAGCGGCGCCTTGTCATCGATCCTGGCCAGCAGCAGGCCCTGACCGCCCTTGGGCACCTTGCGCATGAAACCATCGGCATCGCGCAACGGCGTACCGCAATCCGGCGCGTACTCCACCAGGGCCCAGGACATCAGGGAAAAACCGATGGTGTTGTTGAAATTGAGCGCGTTGGTAAAACCGATATTGCCATCGCTGGCGGCATAGAACTCGCTGATGTGATCGATGTCGAAACGCTGCTTGAACTCACGCCAGACACCGGGCCGCAAGCCGTTGCCGATCATCTTGGCGACCTTGTTGCGCGCGTCCCCGGGGCTGGGCGGCTGGTCGAGCAGGTAGCGGCACAACTCCCCCACATAGCCCAGGGTCGTGGCATTGAAACGCCGCGCTTCGTCCCAGAACTGGCTGGCGCTGAACTTGCGACGGAAGGCGAACCCCGACGCCCCGGCAATCGCCGAGCCCCAGCACACGCACAGGCCAGTGGCGTGGTACAGCGGCAGCGTGCAATAGATGACGTCCTGCGGCCCCATGTCGAGGGCGATCAGGCCAAAACTGGCATAGGTCTTCATCCAGCGGCCATGGCGGAAAATCCCTGCCTTGGGCAGGCCGGTGGTGCCGGAGGTGTAGATGTAGAAGCACGGGTCATTGCTGAAGATCCGCTGGCTGCTGGCCGGATTGCCATCAGCCTCGCCGACGCTCGCGGCCATCAGGTTGTTCCAACCCGCCGGTGCCTCGCCGGGGTCGGCCAGAGTGTCCTGGTCCGCCACGAAATAATGCCGGGCCGGATCGATCGCCACTTGCTCGCGCACCGCCGCGTAAGCTTCCAGCAGTTCCGCGCCGACCACCATCGCCACCGGCGAGACCAGGGTAATGCTGTGGACCAGGGCATGCTGGGTCTGGGAGGTATTGAGCATGGCGCAGACGCCGCCGACCTTGGCCACCGCCAGTACCGTCGCCAGCAACTCGATGCGATTCTCGATCAGGATCCCTACCACATCGCCTTTGCCGATACCCTGGGCGATCAGGTAGTGGGCGATACGGTTGGCCCATTGATTGGCCTGTTGATACGTGAGGGTGCGGTTGCCGTACAGCAGCGCCGGCCCCGACGGGTTGCGCGCAACAGCCTGCTCGAAACTCCAGCCGAGCCCGCAAGGCTGGTCGGGTTTCTTCACATTGGACAGCTTGAGCCCGCGGATAACCCGCGGCAGGGCCTTGGCAACGGTGGGCAGCTTGCGGAGCATCATGCCCCAGGTGATCACGTCGTCTGTTCGAACGTTCATGGGTCGCATCCTGTCTTTTATTATTATCGAGCGAACGTCGCCTGGGAGGACAACCTCGCCAACCTTCCTTGTCACAACCGCAGGACTCGAGCAGTTCCTTGAGGCCTGCCTCAGCGCAAAAAATACGTCACCCCGCGCGAGGCTGTACACGAAGGTTTTGAAAAGTTTTGTATCCTCGATCACAGCTGCCGCACGCCTTGGCAAGCAATGGGCAAAATGCAGGATGCACGATGGCTATTCTTGCAATTTGCACGATCCCCTAAAGTTCAAATAAACATAAGCAATTGATTAATATGAGTTTTTAAAAACAAACATACTGGCACAATCACTGCACCTATCAGTCCATGCCTAGCCATTCATGAGCTGACGGAGCTGATCGACATGAACCTGATCCAGGAAAAATTCTCTTCTGTGTTCTCCAACTACGAAGTGACCACCCAACCGCGCCCTGACGGTGGTGTGTTACTGACCTTGCGTGGCAGTGATGGCAAGCAGGTCAAACGCTCGATTTCCTATGCCCAACTGCATACCGCGGAACAACTGACCTGGGTGATCAGCGCGATTCGTCGCGACCTGGCCGGCGAGGCCAGCGAACTGCCGTCGATTTCCCTGCTGCAGAGCCAGAACCGCTTTGCCCTGCCGACCTATCACTGAGGTCTCGGCAGAGGTTCAGCCGCGGGTGGTGATCATGGGGACCGGCGCTCCGACCTGCCACCCGCGGCCCATCCCCTTCAATCCCCGCGCTACAAAACCATTACACCAGGCCACGGTTGACCGCCTCGCCGACCGCATGCGCACGATTGCTCACCCCCAGCTTGTGATAGATGTTGCGCAAGTGAAACTTCACGGTGGCTTCCGACACATTGCGAATCACGCTGATTTCCCAGACCGTCTTGCCCGCCCTCGCCCACCGGAGTACTTCCAGTTCCTTTTCGCTCAGGGTCTTGGCTTTGGAGAGACGATTTCTCCTGGGTTTGTTCAAACCCGGCAGGAGCACCACCTGGACAACATCCTGTTTAAGCGGCTCCCCCAGATCCACCCTGTCGACCGGTCGGTGCCGGACCGTATGCCCGATAGCGGCACCCGGCATCTTGGGAATGCTCATGTCTGTTCCTCCCTGTGAATTTCAATAAGTCGCACGACCGCCGCCAGGGTTTTCCGGCAACAAATGAACAACTATCAAAAAACAGAGAGTTACACAGAAGCGGGATTTAACAACCAACTACAAACACAAACAGGGATGGCCGACATTTCAATAGGCAACGTCCTACAACTTGAAACATGCAACTCTGACTCAAGCTTTAATCGTTCCTGCCGGCCAACACTTGTTTAATGTCGCTTCCTTGTAGATTCAGTCGTCAAGACGCGGGAAGTGGCCGGCGATCTCTTCGCCGGTGAAACTGACTACTCGTCCTTCAGACTTGTCGAACAGGCGAATCGCCACGCAGCGCGGGTTCTCGCCCAGGTCGAACCAGTGACGTGTACCGGCCGGCAGCGAAACCAGATCGTTCCTCTCGCACAGCACGGCATAGACGTAGTCGCCGATATGCAGGCTGAGCAAGCCGCGACCGGCGACGAAGAAGCGCACTTCGTTGGCCGCATGATGTTGTTCATCGAAGAGTGCCGCACACAACTCGGCCTTCTGCGGATGGTCGTTGTCGAGGCTGATGACCTCGACGGCAACACCACCGCGCTCGCTCATCAGTTGGTCGATCTGCCCACGATAGGCAGCTATCACCTCCTCATGACTGGCACCGGCACGAACCGGTATCGCGGCTGACAACCGCTCGAAACGGACACCGTGGTCCGCCAGGGTCGAGGCAATATCGTCAACATGGGTCAGGACCTTGTTGGGAAGGTCCGGAGTGGCAACGGGGTAAACGGACAGGCTGCTCATGGGGCTCTCTTTCCTCGGGTCGGACTCAGGGCCGATCCTCTTGCATGCGTGTGGCAATGATAATCGCGGCGGCCAGGGCCGCCAGGCTGGCGATACTGAACGTCAGGGTCGGCCCCAGGGCATTCCAGCTGTAGCCGGCGTACAAGGCGCCCAAGGCTCCGCCGGTGCCGGACAGGGCCGCGTACAACGCCTGGCCCTGCCCTTGCTGGCGCGCACCGAAGCTACGCTGCACGAAATGGATGGCCGAGGCGTGAAAGCTGCCGAAGGTGGCGGCGTGCAACAGTTGCGCGAACAACAGCACCCACAGGTGCTCGGCGAACGAACCCAGCAGCAGCCAGCGCAAGGCCGCCAGGAGAAAACTGACCAGCAGCACCCGGCGCACGGAGAAGCGCGTGAGAATCCGGCTCATGGCCAGGAACATCAAGACTTCCGCCACCACGCCCAGGGCCCAGAGCAGGCCGATCAGGCCACGGCTGTAGCCGAGGCTCTCGAGGTGCAGGGTCAGGAAAGTGTAATAAGGGCCATGGCTCATCTGCATCAGCGCGACACAGCCATAGAACGCCAGCACCCCGGGACTGCGCAACTGCCTGAGAAAGCCCTCGCCCGCCGGCCGGTTGGCCTGGCTCAGCGGCTGGGCATTGGGCACCCAGACGCTGCTCAGGACGATACCGCTCATGATCACCACGATGGCCACCGGATAGATATCCAGGCTCAGCCACTCGAACAACCGCCCCAGAGCCACCACGGCGAGGATGAAACCGATCGAGCCCCACAGGCGGATCTGGCTGTAGCGCGCGGCCTGGCCTTGCAGGTGCGCCAGGGTGATGACTTCGAACTGCGGCAGCACCGCATGCCAGAAGAAGGCGTGCAGGGCCATCACCAGGGCCAGCCAGGCGTAGCTTTTGTCGAAGAAGATCAGCGAGAACGCCAACAGGGTGCAGACCGCACCGAAGCGCACGATCACCAGGCGGCGGCCGGTGTAGTCCCCCAGCCAGCCCCAGATGTTCGGCGCCACACAGCGCATCAGCATGGGAATGGCCACCAGTTCACCGATCCGCGCCGGGGCAAAACCCAGGTGATGGAAGTACAGCGCCAGGAACGGTGCCGTCGCCCCCAACAGGGCAAAGTAGAACAGGTAGAAGCCGGACAGCCGCCAGTAAGGGAGCGGCGCTCCCAACATTACAGCTGGCCCAGTACCGGGGTGCTCACGCGCACATCCGCATTCTGCCCGCGATGACGCAGCAGGTGATCCATCAGCACAATCGCCATCATCGCTTCAGCGATCGGCGTAGCACGGATGCCGACGCACGGGTCATGGCGGCCCTTGGTGATCACGTCCACCGGATTGCCATGGATATCGATGGAGCGGCCCGGCGTGGTGATGCTCGAGGTCGGCTTGAGCGCCAGGTGCGCAACAATCGGCTGCCCGGAGGAGATACCGCCGAGAATGCCGCCGGCATTGTTGCTGAGGAATCCTTGCGGGGTCATTTCGTCACGGTGCTCGGTGCCACGCTGGGCCACGCAGGCGAAACCGGCACCGATTTCCACGCCCTTGACCGCGTTGATGCTCATCAGGGCATGGGCCAGCTCGGCGTCGAGGCGGTCGAAGATCGGCTCGCCGAGACCCGGCATCACCCCTTCGGCGACCACGGTGATCTTCGCGCCGACCGAATCCTGGTCGCGACGCAACTGGTCCATGTAGGCTTCCAGCTCGGGCACCTTGTCCGGGTCCGGGCTGAAAAAGGCGTTCTGCTCCACCGAGTCCCAGGTCTTGAACGGGATTTCGATCGGGCCCAGCTGGCTCATGTAGCCGCGGATGACGATGCCCTGGCTCGCCAGGAATTTCTTCGCAATGGCACCGGCCGCCACGCGCATCGCGGTTTCCCGGGCCGAACTGCGGCCGCCGCCACGGTAGTCGCGTTCGCCGTACTTGTGGTGGTAGCTGTAATCGGCATGGGCCGGACGGAACAGGTCCTTGATCGCCGAGTAGTCCTTGGACTTCTGGTCGGTATTGCGGATCAGCAGGCCGATGGCACAGCCGGTGGTGCGGCCTTCGAAAACCCCCGAGAGGATCTCCACTTCGTCGGCTTCCTGACGCTGGGTGGTGTGCCGGCTGGTGCCGGGCTTGCGGCGGTCGAGGTCACGCTGCAGGTCCTCCAGGGACAGCTCCAGGCCCGGCGGGCAGCCATCGACAATGGCGACCAACGCCGGGCCATGGCTTTCGCCAGCGGTGGTGACAGTGAACAGCTTGCCGTAGGTATTGCCGGACATGCAGGGTGCTCCGCGAATCAGATCTAGATAACCGAGCGGCCCAGTATACGCAGGCTGTCCAAGTAGTTCATCCTCGAACCTTATCGACGGTTGCGAGTCCAACCGACACCCTGTCCATAATGGCTTGATGATGCTACGTGTTTTGCTCCTTACCTTGACCCTGTTCAGCGGTTTCACCCAGGCTGGCGTAGTGCTGCAACGCCCCATCAGCCTGGACACCGGCAGCGGCGAACTGTTCGGTTCTCTGCTGCTGCCCCAGTCCGCCAAGCCAGTACCGGTGGTGCTGATCGTGGCCGGCTCCGGCCCCACCGATCGCGACGGCAACAACCCGGACGGTGCGCGCAATGACAGCCTCAAGCGCCTGGCCTGGCTGCTGGCCAGGCACAATATCGCCAGCGTTCGCTACGACAAGCGCGGCGTGGCCGCGAGCCTGGCCGCCGCCCCCGATGAACGCAACCTGAGCATTGAAGGCTACGTCGCCGACACCGTGGCCTGGGGCGAGAAGCTCAAGGCCGACCCGCGCCTGGGACCACTGATCCTGCTCGGTCACAGCGAAGGTGCGTTGATCGCTGCCCTCGCCGCGCCGAAGCTGGATGCCGACGGAGTCATTTCCCTGGCCGGCAGCGGTCGCCCGGTCGACCAGGTGATCCGCCAGCAACTGGCCAACCGACTGCCACCGGCACTGATGCTGCGCAGCAACGAATTGCTCGACAGTCTCAAGGCCGGGCGTCCGGACAACGATATCCCGCTACCACTGGAACCGATCTTCCGCCCCAGCGTCCAGCCCTACCTGATCAGCCTGTTCCGCCAGGACCCGGCGGCAGCCTTCGGCAAACTGAAAATGCCGGCACTGATCATCCAGGGTCGCAACGATATCCAGGTCAGCATCGCCGACGCCCGGGACCTGCAGAAGGCCAAGCCGGATGCACAGTTGGTGCTGGTTGATGGCATGAATCACGTCCTGCGCATCGTGCCCGCCGATGTCCAGCGCCAACTGGCCTCCTACAATGACCCGCAACTGCCATTGGCCGCCGAGCTGGAAGGACGGATTACCGCCTTTATCGACGGACTTGCTCGCCATTGAGATGATTTTGCCCTCCAGTCCTGACAGAAACGGCCGATAAGGCCATTGCCGGTATCGATATTGTTGCCGGCAAGCTGGACACGGACAGGATCTCGCCGAATGACTGATACCCAAGCGTCACCCGAAAGCAACGCCGCAGCCGCCGAACCCGCGCCGGTGGATCTGCCGTGGGCGGATGTGCAGCCCGAGCACTTCAAGATGTTGCGTCTGGCGCCGCTGACCACTGACCGCGCCACCGGCGGACGGCCGCTGCGGTTTGTCCAGTTCGGCTATGCCGAGCGCAACAACAAGGAGCGCAGCCTGCTGCGCATGAGTATCCAGTTGCCGGCGCAACGGGTACGCAAGGAACAGAACCAGCTGGACATGTGGGTCGACCACACCACCAAGCGCGTGCACTTCGGGCCCGAGAGCGGCTTGCAGGTGGAGCCGTGGAACCGCGGCATCGGCCGCTTCCTGGTGGCCCAGGCCGCGATCTGGGCGCAGAAGAAATGGTCGCACTACCGGGTCGACGGCGCGGCCTTGCAGAACAAGGACGCGCTGAACGAAGACACCCGCCTGCGCCGCGATCACTTCCTGCGGGTGCAGGGTTTCGACGTGGTCTACGCCGATCCCCAACACCTCAAGGGTAGCTACAAGGACCTGCAGGTCGGCGAACTGCTGGCACAGTGGAATACCGAGAAGCTGCAATTCGTGGAAATTCTCGAAGCCGCGCAGATGCTGCAGAACGCCGAGCAGAACCTGATGGAGCAGGAAGTGAAGCTGCGCCAGCAGGAAGAACGGGTCAGCAAGTTCAAGCGCGAAGACAGCGGGCTGCGCTTCACCATCACCTGCCTGGTGGCCTTTGCAATGTTCCAGGCCGGGCTGTTGATCTGGATCGCCACGCACCGCTAGACAAGTTTTCCAGCGAACCCGTGGGAGCCGGCTTGCCGGCGATCCGCCGTAGGCGGCCATTCAATGAGATCAGCGGCGCCTGAAGCACCGCTATCGCCAGCAAGCCGGCTCCCACAAAGCGCTCCGCGATCAGACCCGCGAGGCGAACAGCGCCTGGTGTTCACGGCACTGTGGCGCCGTCAGCATGAACACCCCGTGCCCACCGCGCTCGAAGTCCAGCCAGGCAAAGTCCACTTCCGGGTACAGGGCCTCGACGTGGACCTGGCTGTTGCCCACCTCGACGATCAGCAAACCTTTCTCGGTCAGGTGATCGGCCGCTTCGGCGAGCATCCGTCGTACCAGGTTCAGACCATCTTCACCGCAGGCCAGGCCCAGTTCCGGCTCATGCTGGTATTCGTCCGGCATGTCGGCGAAATCCTCGGCATCGACATAGGGCGGGTTGGACACGATCAGGTCGAAGCGCTGCCCCGGCAGGCCGTCGAAACCATCGCCCTGGACCGTGAACACCCGCTCATCGACGCCATGGCGCTCGATATTCTGGTTCGCCACTTCCAGCGCTTCGAAGGACAGGTCGGCCAACACCACTTCCGCCTGCTGGAACTCGTAGGCGCAGGCAATGCCGATACAGCCCGAGCCGGTACACAGGTCGAGTATTCGCGCAGGCTCCGCGCCCAGCCAGGGTGCAAAGCGGCTTTCGATCAATTCGCCGATCGGCGAGCGCGGGATCAGCACGCGTTCGTCGACAATGAACGACATCCCGCAGAACCAGGCCTCGCCCAACAGATAGGCGGTCGGCACCCGATCCTCGATGCGACGCTTGAGCAGATGCTGCAGATGCGTCAGCTCGTCGTCCTCCAGGCGGCAGTCGAGGTAGCTGTCGGCGATTTCCCAGGGCAGGTGCAGCGCACCCAGCACCAGTTGACGAGCTTCGTCCCAGGCGTTGTCGGTGCCATGACCGAAAAACAGATCCGCGCCATGAAAACGGCTGACAGCCCAACGGATGTGGTCGCGCAGGGTGCGCAGGCGGGAAGTGATCACGGGTAGACTCCTGAAAAAACGACGGGCGATTCTAACAGCCAAACGGACATCGGGTGGAAACAAGGCAAAAAGACATCATGGAGGGCCTTTTCGACCTCCGGCAAACACCCCTTGACATGGCTACAGGCCAGGAACCACGCCGCCTGCGCGGGTAGCGATTCACATACGCGCTCAGCCGGAGGACAATGCGGCAAAAGCCCCACTCAAAGGAGCCCCAGAATGTCCGTTCCAAAGACGATGTTTCAACTCAGCGGCCGTGGTTATGCAGCAGCCAATCTGAACCATGCCAGCCTGTTGATCATCGATGCCCAGAAAGAATACCTCAGCGGCCCGCTCGCGCTGTCCGGCATGCAGGCGGCCGTCGACAACATCAAGCAGTTGGTCGCTGCCGCCCGCGCGGCCGGCCGGCCGATCGTGCATATCCGTCACCTGGGCACGGTCGGCGGGTTGTTCGACCCGCAGGGAGAACGCGGCGAATTCATTCCCGGCCTCGAACCCCAGGGCGACGAAACCCTGATCGGCAAGCTGCTGCCGAGCGCCTTCCACGGCACCGGCCTGGAGAAACACCTGCAGGAGCTTGGCTCGCTGGACCTGATCGTCTGCGGTTTCATGAGCCACTCCAGCGTCAGCACCACCGTGCGCGCCGCCAAGAACCTGGGCTTTCGCTGCACCCTGGTGGAAGATGCCTGCGCCACCCGCGACCTGCCCTATAAGGGCGAGATCATCAGTGCCGAGCAGGTCCAGCGCACTGAAATGGCGATCATGGCCGACAACTTCGCCACCCTGGCCCTGACCAAAGACCTGATCTGAACCCGCACAGGATGGGTCGTCCTTGCGACCGCCCATCTGTTACAGGTGCCGAACCACCCACCATTTGCCGATTTCCCAACCGCGTCAGGAACAAGCCGATCATCTCCCGGTCGAAGGGCCGATACTCATAGAGGAAATCGGAATGAAGATATCCGATGGTTTTGACGCTCGCCGACTGCGCCCCAAGGGCCAGAGCACCTGGCGTTCGCGTTTGGGCGCCGGTTTCGCGGCGCTCCTGGCAACCTTCGGGGTGCTGCTGGCCATGGCCGGTGCCGCCAGCCTGTTGGGACACGCACCGGCGATGGCTGACCTGAACGCCACCACGACCGGTTCGGCGGTGATCCTGGTGGTGGGCCTGCTGGTGCTGTACTGCGGCGTCTGGCTCTGGCGTCGCAGCCGTCGCCGGACACGCCGCAACCAGGCGCTGAACATGGCGCCGCACCTGATGAAAAAGCACGACTGACAGAGCACGACTGATAAGCGCCCCCGGGAATCTGCCTGTGACTTGAGCCCTGTGACTTGGGTAAACTGGCGGTTCCTGCGGAGACTGACATGCAAGACGACGATTTTTCCCTGTTCAAAAGCGAAATCCGCGGTGTAAAGCCGATCAAGCACGATCGTGCCGATACCGGCAAACCCAAGTCCGACCGCGCGCAACTGGCCAAGCTACGCCAGGCGGCGACGGTGCGCAGCGAATCCACCACGGTGGATGGCCTGTCCGATCAGTTCGTCATCGATGTCGGCCCCGAAGACGACCTGCACTGGTCCCGCGACGGCGTGCAGGAAAGCCAGATGCGCAAGCTCAAGGCCGCGCAGATTCCTTTCGAAGGCAGCCTCGACCTGCACGGCATGAGCGTGGAAAAAGCCCGGGAAACCCTCTGGGCATTTCTTGCCGAAGCGACAAAATTCGAAATCCGTTGCGTGCGCGTCACCCATGGCAAGGCCGTGCGCCTGGACGGCAAGCGCCCGATGATCAAGAGCCACGTCAACACCTGGCTGCGCCAGCATGCCCAGGTGCTCGGTTTCACTTCCTGCCAGCCCAGGCACGGCGGTGCGGGCGCGGTGTATGTGATGCTCAAGCGCACCATGATGGAAGGTCGCGACGAGTAACCGGACTGTCATCGAATTTGCAGGCGGCTGCCAGCCGCCGTATCCTTGCTCCTTTGCGCAGACTCCCACAGGTAGCTTCATGTCCCTGGAACAAAACTATACGGCGATTCTCGGCCAACTCGGCGAGGACGTCTCCCGCGAGGGCCTGCTGGACACGCCCAAGCGCGCCGCCAAAGCCATGCAGTACCTTTGCCGCGGTTACGAACAGACCCTGGAAGAAGTCACCAACGGTGCCTTGTTCAGTTCCGACAACAGCGAAATGGTGCTGGTCAAGGACATCGAGCTCTACTCGCTGTGCGAACACCACCTGCTGCCGTTCATCGGCAAGGCCCATGTCGCTTATATCCCGAGTGGCAAGGTACTGGGCCTGTCGAAGGTCGCGCGGATCGTCGACATGTATGCCCGGCGCCTGCAGATCCAGGAAAACCTCAGCCGCCAGATCGCCGATGCCGTCCAGCAGGTGACCGGTGCCCTGGGCGTGGCCGTGGTGATCGAAGCCAAGCACATGTGCATGATGATGCGCGGTGTGGAAAAGCAGAACTCGTCGATGATCACCTCGGTGATGCTCGGTGAGTTCCGCGAAAATGCCGCGACCCGCAGCGAGTTCCTGGCGCTGATCAAGTAACACTGCTGCGTGAGATCGGTGCTTTGTGTGTGCGGGCTTGGCCGCGAAGAGGTCCCTGAGGCCGCTAGAAGCTTCGCGGGCAAGCCCGCTCCCACAGACAGTGCTCCTCTCCGGGCGCGGCCTGACCCGTAATCTTTTTCATCCACCCACGAGGCTATACCGTGTTCGTCAAAGCACTTCGAGTCGGCCTCGGCCAGCTCATCATCTTCATCGACTTCCTCACCCGCCCACGCAAGCAGCAGCGCTCCGCCGCCGACCAGGCCAAGGTCGATGCCGCCGCCCGGGACCTGACGCTGTATCAGTTCCACGCCTGCCCGTTCTGCGTGAAGACCCGCCGTACCCTGCGCCGCCTGAACGTGCCGGTGGCGCTGCGTGACGCGAAGAACAACGAACAGGATCGCCAGACCCTGCTCGAACAAGGCGGCAAGATCAAGGTGCCGTGCCTGCGTATCGAAGAGAACGGCCAGACCACCTGGATGTATGAATCCAAGGTCATCATCGACTACCTGGACAAGCGCTTTGCCGCAGCCTGACGACCGCGCCGGTCAATTCGGACACTGGTCGTATTCGCTCCGGCATTCGGTGTAGGCCTTCAACTGCGCCGCGCGCTGCTTGGTCAGTTCGGCCTTGCACTGCAGGTTGACCATCGGCCACATCGAACCGCCGTCTTCCGGCTTGCCGGTCTGGTACAGGCAGTCGGCATCGCGGAACGCCAGCCACTTGCGCTGGGCATCCTTGAGCGCATCCCTGGAAGCCTGGGTCTTCAGGTAGTCCATCTGGGTCTTGTAGTACTTGTTCAGGTCGTCGTCGGCCTTCTTGAATGCCTTGCCCGCACACTCATTCATCGACGCCTGGTTGGCATCGCAATCATCGGCCGCCTGCGCGCCGACAGCCAGGCTCAACAAGCCGAAAGTCAAAACCGCTACGACTGGATACTTCATACGGTATTCCTTGTTCGGTGAATAAACAGAGAGCGCACGTCCTGTAGGAGCCGGCTTGCCGGCGATGGGCCAGTCAGTCTTGCATCATCTGATCGGCCGCTATCGCCGGCAAGCCGGCTCCCAAAAAAAACGTGCGCCATACGCCAGATCGTCAATCCAGCATGCCGACATGCTTCGGATGACTGGCCACCCGTTGCAACCAGGCCTGGATACCCGGATAGAGACTCAGGTCGAAGCCGCCCTGATGGGCGACATGGGTATAGGCATACAGGGCAATATCGGCGATCGAGTAGTGCTCACCCACCAGGTACGGGGTGTGCTGCAGTTGCTTCTCCATCACCTTCAATGCCTTGTGCCCACGCTTCTGCAACTTGAGATATTCCTCCCGACGCTCCTCCGGCAAACCCAGGTAGAACTCGATAAAGCGCGCCACCGCGATATAGGGTTCATGACTGTATTGCTCGAAAAACTGCCATTGCAGTACCTGGGTACGCAGGCGCGGCTCCGTCGGCAGGAATTCACTGCCATCGGCGAGGAAGTTGAGAATCGCATTGGACTCCCACAGGCAGGTGCCGTCTTCCAGCTCCAGTACCGGCACCTTGCCATTGGGATTCATCGCCAGGAATTCCGGCGTCTCGGTGTCACCCTTGAGGATGTCCACCGGGTGCCAGCGATACTCCTGCCCCAGCAGGTGCAGCATCAGTTTGATCTTGTAGCAATTGCCTGACTGGTAATCGCCATAAACCTTGTACATGGCCCTCCCCTTAAGCCACTTGTGCGGCCTGTGCGTGACGTACGACAGCGGCCAGACGCCTGAGACCTTCGTCCAGGCGCTCCGGCGCGATATGACTGAAATTGAGACGAAGATTACCCGGATTACGCTCCGGTTCGGCAAAAAAAGGTTCGCCGGGCATAAAGGCGACATCCCGGGCCAGCGCCGCATCGAGCAAGGTGCGGGTGTCCAAAGGCTGCTTGAGGGTCAGCCAGAAGAACAATCCGCCCTGGGGCACCTGCCAATCGGCGAGATCGGCGAAGTGTTTTTCCAGGGCCAGGGCAAAGGCGTCCCGTCGGATCCGGTAGAAGTCGCGCAACGCCAGCAGGTGCCGCCGATACTTTTCCGTGCCGATCCATTGCAGCGCCTGCCATTGCCCGACGCGATTGCTGTGCAGGTCCGCCGACTGCTTGAGTTTGAGCAGGTGCGGGAACAGGTCCGGACTGGCGATCAGGTAGCCGATACGCAGACCCGGGGCCAGGGTCTTGGACACGGTGCCGGTGTAGATCCAGCTCGCCCGTTGCAGGCGACCGGCAATCGGTACGGCATTGACGCCATCGTAGCTGAGTTCGCGATAGGGCTCGTCTTCGATCAGGGTCACGCCGAACTCGTCCAGCAACGCCGCGACACCGGCACGCTTGGCCTCGCTGTAGCAAACCGCGGACGGGTTCTGGAACGTCGGGATCAGGTAGATGAACGCCGGACGGTGTTTTTCCAGGCGGGCACGCAATTGCAGCAGGTCCGGCCCGTCCTGTTCCTGGGGGATGGTCAGGCAGTCGGCACCGAACAGCTGGAAAATCTGCAAGGCCGCCAGATAGGTTGGCGCTTCCAGGAAGATCTCGGTGCCCTTGTCGATATGCAGCTTCGCCGCCAGGTCGAGGGTCTGCTGGGAACCGCTGACCACCAGTACCTGGCTGGCCTGGCAGTCGATCCCCAGCGCACGTGCCTCGACCGCCAGCGCTTCACGCAAGGCCGGCTCGCCCTCGCTCATGCCGTACTGCCCCATGCTCAGCGGCATTGCATCCCACTCCAGCGTCGGCAGCATCGCCTCGGCCGGAAGCCCGCCGGCGAACGACATCACTTCAGGGCGCTGGGCGGCGGCGAGGATTTCCCGGATCAGGGAGCTTTTGAGGCGCGTAACACGTTCGGAGAAGGCCATGAAGAGTCACCAGTAGCAAAGCGGGAGACAAATACGTCAAACTACTTGACCGAAATTACGACGCCGCGAGCCAATACGTCAATATGCTTGACCTTAAAAATTCCAATACCCAGCAAGATGCCATGGAAGCGTTTTTCTTCGGCTACCAGGCATTCACCGCCAAAGCCGACGAAATGCTCGAACGCCGTGGTTTGAGTCGGGTGCACCAACGGATCGTGTTTTTCATCGCTCGCTACCCGGACCTCAGCGTCAAGGAACTGCTGGGTCAACTGGGGGTGAGCAAGCAGGCGCTGAACATGCCGCTGCGCCAGTTGACCGAAATGGACCTGGTGCAAAGCGTCGCGTCACCCACGGACAAGCGCAAGCGTCTGCTGTGCCTGACCGCCGATGGGATCAGCCTGGAAGAATCGTTGCGCCGCGAGCAGGTCAAGCTGTTGCAGAAAGCCTTTGCCCAGGCCGGCGAAGCCGCCGTGGATGGCTGGCTGGCGGTCAACCGGGCACTGGGTGACAGCCGCTCGGCTTGAAGCCCGCCCCACCCTCTTTCCTTGGACGCACCCACCTCGATCGTTCCCACGCTCCCGCGTGGGAATGCAGCCCGTGACGCTCCGCGCCACAACAGCGGACGCAGAGCGTCCAGTGAGGCATTCCCACGCAGAGCGTGGGAACGATCAACTGCGTTGCCTGACCCATTGAAGTCGCTGATTTCAGGGGCGCTTCGCACCCCAGCGCGGGCAAGCCCGCTCGTCACAACAGCACGTCCGCGCGAAGTATCGAACACAAATTAAAAAACATTATTTGCTTTCTTTGTATACAAAAGCATAATTCGCCTCGTGCGAGTTCTTGACCTATCGGTCAACAAAACCCGTACCGCCTCAAAGAGCCGCTGCCCACGATCACGTGTCCGGCTCTGGAAATAACAATAAAACTCTTGAGGAGTACTCGCTGTGGAAAGCCGCAAATCCGAAGCCCCCACGCTGGATCTCTCGCCGCCTACGAGCACTGGCCTGCTCGAACGCCTGTTCAAACTCAGGCTCCATGGCACCACGGTGAAAACCGAGCTGATCGCCGGTGTGACCACCTTCATCACCATGGCCTACATCATCTTCGTCAACCCCAACATCATGGCCGACGCCGGCATCGACCACGGCGCGGCCTTTGTCGCCACCTGCATCGCCGCCGCCCTCGGCTGCCTGCTGATGGGGCTCTACGCCAACTGGCCGGTAGGCCTGGCCCCGGGCATGGGGCTCAATGCCTTCTTCACCTATACCGTGGTCGGCACCATGGGTTACCACTGGGAGACCGCCCTCGGCGCGGTGTTTATCTCAGGCGTGCTGTTCATGGTGCTGACACTGTCGAAGATCCGCGAATGGCTGCTCAACAGCATTCCGGTCAGCCTGCGCCACGCGATGGGCGCCGGCGTCGGCCTGTTCCTCGGGGTCATCGGCCTGAAAACCGCCGGGATCGTCGTCGCCAGCCCCGCCACACTGATCAGGCTCGGTGCCCTGCATGAGCCCGGCCCGCTGCTGGCCGCCATCTGTTTCCTGATGATCGCGATCCTCAGCTACCACCGCGTATTCGGCGCCATCCTGATCAGCATCATCACCGTGACGCTCGCCGGCTGGGGCCTGGGCCTGGTGGAGTACCACGGCATCTTCTCCACCCCGCCGAGCCTGGCCCCGACCTGGATGGCCATGGACCTGGCGGGCGTGTTCAACGTCAGCATGATCAGCGTGGTGCTGGCCTTTCTCTTCGTCCATATGTTCGATACCGCCGGCACCCTGATGGGGGTCGCGCAGCGTGCCGGCCTGGTCAACACCGACGGTCGTATCGAGAACCTGTCCCGGGCGATGAAGGCTGACAGCGTCTCCAGCGTATTCGGTGCGGTAGTCGGTGTTCCACCCGTCACCAGCTACGTGGAAAGTGCTGCCGGTGTCGCCGCGGGTGGTCGGACTGGTCTGACCGCTGTTACTGTAGGCATACTGTTTGTGGCGGCCATGTTCTTTGCCCCGCTGGCTGGCATGATCCCTGCCTACGCGACCGCGGGCGCACTGATTTACGTAGCGATGCTGATGATGAGTGGCATGGCGCATATCGAGTGGGACGACGCGACGGACAGCATTCCGGCGATCGTCACCGCGATCATGATGCCACTGACTTTTTCGGTCGCCGACGGAATCGCCCTGGGGTTTATCACCTATGTCGCGCTGAAGGCCGGAACCGGAAAGTTCAAGGATATTTCCATCAGCCTGTGGGTGTTGTGCGCCATTTTTATCGCCAAGTTCATCTTCCTCTAGGAAGACCCGGGCGATAGTAGCCAGCCCTGCTTCGGCGGGGCTTTTGTACATGAGGGAGAAACCTGATGAGTCTGGAAACCTGGTTGTTGTTCAGCGCCGCCGCCCTGGTGGTAATCCTTATCCCAGGGCCGCTGTCGCTGCTGATGATCAGCAACAGTCTGAACTATGGATTGCGTCGTTCGTACCCGGCCTTTCTCGGCGGCGTCAGCGCCTCGATCTGCCTGTTGAGTGCTTCGGCCCTGGGCCTCGGTGCCTTGTTGCTGGCCTCGGAACAGTTGTTCAGCGCGCTGAAGATCATCGGCGCGCTGTACCTGTTCTACCTCGCCTGGCAGAGCTGGCAGCAGTCGCGCCAGCCGGCCCAGGCGGCGAGTGTGCCCGAAACCGCGCCAGTACCGCGCTTTCGTGCCCTGTTCGGGCGCGCTTTTGTGCTGGGTGCGAGCAACCCCAAGGACATCCTGTTCTTTGCCGCATTCCTGCCGCAGTTTCTCAAGGCGGATGAACCGTTTCTCGGCCAGTTGCTGGTGATGATCGTCACCTGGACCGTTCTCGACCTGCTCTGCAAGCTGACCTACGGCCTTGGCGCCCACGGCGCGGCGCGTTATCTGCGCAGCGGCAGGGGACAGAGCTGGTTCAACCGGATCAGTGCCGGGTTGTTCAGCGGGGCGGGAGCGGCGTCGTTGTTGAGCCGTTAGATTGATGCAGACGATACCGGACTCTTCGCGGGCAAGCCCGCTCCCACAGGTTCGCGATGCACACAGAACAGGTGCCTGGCGCCACACTTATGGGAGCGGGCTTGCCCGCGAAAGGGCCGGGACTGGCGACACAGCCCCCGGAGAACATTGATCGGTCGTTGCCACGCGGCGCAGGGATACGATCATTCGGCAAGACATAAAAAAGCCCGCAGTGTGAGCGGGCAAGGAGACCAAAGAAGTTTTGTGCAGCGCTTTGGGGGATCTAACTTCCTCGGTAGGTCGAATAACTGTAGGGCGATATCAACAAGGGGACGTGATAGTGCTCCTGCTCGGCGCTGATGCCGAAGCGCAGCACCACCACGTCGAGAAAGGCCGGCTCCGGCAGCGTCACGCCACGGGCCCGATAGTAGTCACCGGCATGAAACTGCAACTGATAGACCCCGGAACGGTAATCGTCCCCCTGCAGCAGCGGTGCATCGCAGCGTCCGTCGCTGTTGGTCAGGGTGCTGGCGACCCGTTCCAGCCGTGCGCCCTCGACCCGATACAGCTCGACCTTGATCGAACTGCCGGGGCAGCCATGTGCGGCATCCAAAACATGCGTAGTCAAACGTCCCATTGCTTCTGCGTGCCCGCCTGCCCTGCTGGCAGACCGGGCCTCGCGCCTCCCGGAGTCAGTGGATAAAGGAGATGCCGTACGGTGCGGAAAAGCACCAGGATGTACGACGATGAAATGATTAAGACATTTTTAACTAAAATTGTACACAATAAATTTGGCGTTATCCGCGGTACTTCCCCAACACTGCTAATCTCGACAGAAGGCCCGTGAACAGAAGACCTTTCATCCATTAGCTGACCGACTAGGCAGGTTTCTTGCAGTGAATCCAACGGGCTTTTTCTGGCAGAAATGGAAAAAAACGGGCTTACAAGGTGACTATAAAGTTGTATACAATCTCTCCATCGCTGTGACGCCACCCGCCTTGACGGGACGCCACGCAACCGTCACCACGAACAAGAAGGAAGACTGCAGTGAGCGCTGACTATCCACGCGACCTGATCGGTTACGGCAGTAACCCTCCTCACCCCCATTGGCCGGGCAACGCCCGCATCGCCTTGTCTTTCGTGCTCAATTACGAAGAAGGTGGCGAGCGCAACATCCTGCATGGCGACAAGGAATCCGAATCCTTCCTCTCGGAGATGGTCGCGGCGCAACCACTGCAAGGCGAACGCAACATGAGCATGGAGTCGCTCTACGAGTATGGCAGCCGTGCCGGCGTCTGGCGGATTCTCAAACTGTTCAAGACTTTCGACATCCCGCTGACGATCTTTGCCGTGGCCATGGCCGCCCAGCGTCATCCGGACGTCATCCGCGCCATGGTCGAGGCCGGCCACGAGATCTGCAGCCACGGCTACCGCTGGATCGACTACCAGTACATGGACGAGGCGCAGGAACGCGAGCATATGCTCGAAGCCATCCGCATCCTCACCGAAGTCAGTGGCGAGCGGCCGCTGGGCTGGTACACCGGCCGTACCGGGCCGAACACCCGCAGGCTGGTGATGGAAGAAGGCGGTTTCCTCTATGACTCGGACACCTACGACGATGACCTGCCCTACTGGCAACCGAACAACCCGACCGGCAAGCCGCACCTGGTGATCCCGTACACTCTCGACACCAACGACATGCGCTTCACCCAGGTGCAGGGTTTCAACCAGGGCGACGATTTCTACCAGTACCTCAAGGACGCCTTCGACGTGCTCTACGCCGAAGGTGCCGAGGCGCCGAAAATGCTTTCCATCGGCCTGCACTGCCGGCTGATCGGCCGCCCGGCGCGCCTAGCCTCGCTGCAGCGCTTCATCGAATACGTGAAGGGCTTCGACCAGGTCTGGTTCACGCGGAGGGTCGATATCGCCCGTCACTGGCACGCCGCTCATCCCGACAAGCAGCCCTACAAGCAGCCCTGCCAGGAGCCGGCGCAATGAGCGCTTTCCAGACTCTCAAGCCCTCGACCCTGGGCCGCGCGGCCTTTGTCGAGGCCTTCGCCGATATCTACGAACATTCGCCATGGGTCGCCGAAAAGGCCTTTGAGCTCGGCCAGGACAGCGGTATCGACCAGATCGAAACCCTGCACCAGCGCATGAGCGACATCCTGTTGAGCGCCGATCACGCCAGCCAGCTGGCACTGATCAACGCCCACCCGGACCTGGCAGGCAAAGCCGCCGTCCAGGGCCAGCTTACCGAAGCCAGCACCCATGAACAGGCGGGCGCCGGTATCCACCAATGCACGGCCGAAGAGTTCCAGCGCTTCACCGAGCTGAACGAGGCCTACAAGGCCAAGTTCAAGTTTCCCTTCATCATGGCGGTAAAAGGCAGCAACCGGCATCAGATCATCAAAGCGTTCGAAACGCGCATCCACAACCCGGTGGACACCGAGTTCAAGTGCGCCCTGGCGGAGATCAACAAGATCGCCCTGTTCCGACTACTGACCCTATAGCGACCTTGGCCCGAGCACCGCAGGTGCCCAGGGCCCTGCGAGCATCCCCAGCCACTTATTCAAAGGCAGACAAGAAGAATGAAAGCTTACGCCGTACCTTTCGAGAAATTCGTCAACCTGGCCGACGCCCGCCTGGGTACCAAAATCATTTCCGTCACCGACGACTGGTTCGCCGACGCCAACCGCCTGTTCCAGCCGACCCCGGCTGTCTGGAAGGAAGGTGTGTTCGATGACAACGGCAAGTGGATGGACGGCTGGGAATCGCGCCGCAAGCGCTTCGAAGGCTACGACAGCGCGGTGATCCGCCTGGGCGTGCCCGGCGCGATCAAGGGCGTGGACATCGACACCTCATTCTTCACCGGCAACTACCCGCCGTCGGCCTCGCTGGAAGCCTGCTTCCTTGCCGCAGGCGAGCCGGACGAAAACACCCAGTGGGTCGAAGTGCTGTCCGCTGTCGAGCTGCAAGGCAACAGCCATCACTACCATGAAATCGGCAACGACCAGGCCTTCAGCCACTTGCGTTTCAATATCTATCCGGATGGCGGCGTAGCCCGTCTGCGCGTCTACGGCATCCCGTACCGCGACTGGTCGGCCGTGGGCGACAACGAACAGGTCGACCTCGCCGCCGCCCTCAACGGCGGGCGTGCCCTGGCCTGCTCCGACGAACACTTCGGGCGCATGAGCAACATCCTCAACCCGGGCCGCGGCATCAACATGGGCGACGGCTGGGAAACCGCCCGTCGTCGTACCCCGGGCAATGACTGGGTGATCGTCGCCCTGGGTCATCCGGGCGAGATCGAGAAGATCATCGTCGACACCCTGCACTTCAAGGGCAACTACCCCGACAGTTGCTCGATCCAGGCGGCCTTCGTCAAGGGTGGCACCGACAGCCAGATCGAGACCCAGAGCCTGTTCTGGCGCGAGCTGCTGCCAAGCCAGAAACTGGAAATGCACGCCGAACACACTTTCGCCGAGCAGATCAAGGCCCTGGGACCGATCACCCATATCCGTCTGAATGTGTTCCCGGATGGTGGCGTGAGTCGCCTGCGGGTCTTGGGCAAGGTCGCCAAATAAGCGCTGAACCGACCCCGTACTGATCGTTCCCACGCTCCGCGCGGGAATGAATCACTGGACGCTCCGCGTCCGCTTCAAAGCTTCGCGGGCAAGCCCACTCCCACAGGAGAACGCGTTGCAGATGTGGGAGCTGGCTTGCCAGCGATGACGATAGAACAAACAACACAGCATCCGGATAAGAAGACAGCCATGCGCACACTGATGATCGAACCCCTGAGCAAAGAAGCCTTCGCCCCTTTCGGTGACGTGATCGAAACCGACGGCAGCGATCACTTCATGATCAACAACGGTTCGACCCAGCGCTTCCATCGTCTGGCCACGGTAGAAACCGCAACGCCCGACGACAAGGCGATCATCAGCATTTTCCGCGCCGACGCGCTGGACATGCCGCTGACCGTGCGCATGCTCGAACGCCATCCGCTGGGCAGCCAGGCTTTCATTCCGCTGCTCGGCAACCCCTTTCTGATCGTGGTCGCGCCCCTTGGCGATGCACCTGTATCAGGTCTGGTCCGCGCCTTCGTCAGCAATGGCAGGCAGGGCATCAATTACCATCGCGGCGTCTGGCACCACCCGGTGCTGACGATCGAAAAGCGGGATGACTTCCTGGTGGTTGATCGCAGTGGCAACGGCAATAACTGCGATGAGCATTTCTTCAAAGAGGACGAATACCTGATCCTCGCCCCCCACCAATAAGAGAAGGTCTGATCACTCCCGAAAAAGAGTGACAGGCGAGAGGTAACGACTGTGGAAGCACATCTGTTGGAATGGCTGAACCTGAGCGTGCGCTGGGTTCACATGATCACCGGCGTCGCCTGGATCGGTGCGTCGTTCTATTTCGTCTGGCTGGAGAACAACCTCAACCGGGCCAACCCCAGGGAGGGCCTGGCCGGCGACCTCTGGGCCATCCACGGCGGCGGTATCTACCACCTGGAAAAATACAAGCTGGCCCCACCGACCATGCCGGACAACCTGCACTGGTTCAAATGGGAAGCCTACTTCACCTGGATGTCGGGGATCGCGCTGCTCTGCGTGGTGTTCTACTCCAACCCCGTGCTCTACCTCGTGGCCCCCGGCAGCGGCCTGAGCGGTCCCGAAGGCGTCGCCATCGGCATCGGCGCGCTGATCGCCGGCTGGTTCGTCTACGACTTCCTCTGCGACTCGGCTTTGGGCAAGCGCCCGGCCCTGCTCGGCTTTATCCTGTTTGTCCTGCTGATCGCCGCGGCGTACGGTTTCAGCAAGGTGTTCAGCGGACGCGGGGCGTACCTGCACGTCGGCGCGATCATCGGCACCATCATGGTCGGCAACGTCTTCCGCATCATCATGCCGGCCCAGCGCGCCCTGGTGGCGGCGATCGCCGAGAACCGCACGCCGGATCCGGCGCTGCCGGCCAAGGGCCTGCTGCGTTCACGGCACAACAACTACTTCACCCTGCCGGTGCTGTTCATCATGATCAGCAACCATTTCCCGAGCACCTATGGCAGCCAGTACAACTGGTTGATCCTGGCCGGGATCGCGGTGCTGGCCGTGCTGGTTCGGCACTATTTCAACACCCGCCACGACAGCCACAGGTTCGCCTGGACCTTGCCGGTCGCCGCGCTGGGCATGATCTGCCTGGCCTATGTCACCGGTCCCGCGTCGAGCCCGAGCGCACCGGAAGTGGCCAAGGCACCGGCGCAGATCGAATACCAGCCGCTACCGGAAACCGCCCTCGGTGGTGGGCTCAAGCCGGCGCCAGCGGCTGAACCGAGCGCTCCGGCGACACCTGCTGCGCCAGCACCGACGCCGGCACAGGAGCATGCGGCAAGCGGCACGGCCGGTGATATCGGCTTCGACAAGGTCCACAGCGTGATCCAAGAACGTTGCGCGGTGTGTCATTCGGCCAAGCCCACCAGCCCGTTGTTCAGTACCGCCCCGGCTGGCGTGATGTTCGACACCCCGCAACAGATCCAGCAACTGGCCCCGCGGATCCAGGCCCAGGCCGTCGCGAGCCAGATCATGCCCCTGGGCAATATCACCCAGATGACCCAGCAGGAACGAGACCTGATCGGCGCCTGGATCAACCAGGGAGCACGTACCAACTGAGCTGCGGGTGACGAGCTTTATTTGTGGCGAGTGGGCTTGCCCACGCTCGACTGCACAGCAGTCGCAAAACCAGTCATTGCGTTCTGACAGGAGCACCGCAGTTATCGGTTTCAGGGTTGCTTCGCAACCCAGCGTGGGCAAGCCCACTCGCCACAAGGGGTCCGTTCGCCACAAGGATGTAACCGATTCAAAAACGCTGTCCGCAACCACACAGCGCTAAAACCACAAGAATAAAAAGATCCGAGGTGTTGCATGTCCGAGTTATCCGAACCGCGCATCCCCGCCGCACCCACTATTCAACGTCTGCCCCTGTTGCAACTGATCCTCGTGGGTCTGCAACACGTTCTGCTGATGTATGGCGGAGCCGTCGCGGTACCGCTGATCATCGGACAGGCCGCAGGCCTGAGTCGTGAAGAAATCGCCTTTCTGATCAACGCCGACCTGCTGGTGGCCGGTATCGCCACCGTGGTGCAATCCTTCGGCATCGGTCCCCTGGGCATCCGCATGCCGGTGATGATGGGGGCCAGCTTCGCCGCCGTCGGCAGCATGGTGGCCATGGCCGGCATGCCCGGTATCGGCATGACCGGGATCTTCGGCGCCACCATCGCCGCCGGTTTCTTCGGCATGCTCATCGCGCCCTTCATGTCCAAGGTCGTGCGGTTCTTCCCCCCTCTGGTCACCGGCACCGTGATCACCGCCATCGGGCTCTCGTTGTTTCCGGTCGCGGTGAACTGGGCCGGCGGTGGCAGTGCCGCAGCGCAGTTCGGCTCGCCGATCTACCTCAGCGTCGCCGCCCTGGTGCTGGCGACCATCCTGCTGATCAACCGCTTCATGCGCGGTTTCTGGGTGAATATCTCGGTGCTGATCGGTATGGCGCTGGGTTATGTGCTATCCGGCGCCATCGGCATGGTCGACCTCGGCGGCCTGGCCCAGGCCCCCTGGGTGAAGGTGGTCACGCCGCTGCATTTCGGCATGCCGCAATTCCACCTTGCCCCGATCCTTTCGATGTGCCTGGTAGTGGTGATCATCTTTGTCGAGTCCACCGGCATGTTCCTCGCACTGGGCAAGATCACCGGCCAGGAAGTCACCCCCCGCATGCTCCGTCGTGGCCTGTTGTGTGATGCCGGCGCGTCGTTCCTGGCCGGTTTCTTCAACACCTTCACCCACTCCTCGTTCGCCCAGAACATCGGCCTGGTGCAGATGACTGGCGTGCGCTGCCGTTCGGTGACCATGGTCGCCGGCGGTTTCCTGATCATCCTCAGCCTGCTGCCCAAGGCGGCGTTCCTGGTCGCCTCGATCCCACCGGCGGTACTCGGCGGCGCGGCCATCGCCATGTTCGGCATGGTCGCCGCGACCGGGATCAAGATCCTCCAGGAAGCCGACATCTCCGACCGTCGCAACCAGTTGCTGGTGGCGGTGAGCATCGGCATGGGCCTGATCCCCGTGGTCCGCCCGGAGTTCTTCGCCCACCTGCCGCTGTGGATGGGCCCCATCACCCACAGCGGGATTGCCATGGCGACCCTCAGCGCGGTGTCCCTGAACCTGCTGTTCAACGTGCTCGGCGGTGCCGAACGGGCCACCCTCAGCGGACATGTACACCAGCACTGAGTGATCTCGGAGGAATAGCCCGGCAGCCTGCGCCATCGTTGCCGACCAGCTCCCCGCGGAGCACTTGAGACAGTGGACGCGCCTCTGTATCCTGCGCGCCCGCTCGCTTGCGGTCTGAACAAGACCGGATTCAAGAGCTGACCATTTAGCCAACCTACCCCCGGTTACTGGCGGCTTCGAGGCCCCCTGAAACACCCCCAGCCCAACTGTTCCCGAACAGCAGGACGGGTGTGCTTTGGGGTTTTTCCGGCCTTGGCGCAGCACTTGCCAACAGCAATGACGCTGACCGATTGGATCGTTTTACCGCAATGAAAAAAAGGCGCCACACCAGAGCGCCAAAACGACAACACCGTCGAATCATTTCACTTTGGGAGCAACCAGATGAAATCTACTTGCACGAGCCTGATGCTCGCGGGAACACTGCTGGGCGCGGGACAGGCCATGGCCGATGACCTGCTGCAGTGGCAAAACAACAGCCTGACTTACCTGTGGGGCAAGAACTTCACGGTCAATCCGCAGATCCAGCAGACCGTGACCTTCGAACATGCCGATGCCTGGAGGTACGGCGACAACTTCCTGTTCGTCGACCGGATCTTCTACAACGGCAAGGAAGACGGCAACGTCGGCCCTAGCACCTACTACGGCGAGTTCAGCCCACGCCTGTCGTTCGGCAAGATCCTCGACCGGAAGCTCGAGTTCGGCCCGATCAAGGACGTCCTGCTGGCCCTGACCTATGAGTTCGGCGAAGGCGACAACGAGTCCTACCTGGTCGGTCCGGGTTTCGATCTGGCGATCCCCGGCTTCGACTATTTCCAGCTGAACTTCTATCAGCGTCAGACCGAAGGCAACCGCCCCGGCGACAACGTCTGGCAGATCACTCCGGTGTGGTCCTACACCATCCCCGTGGGCGACTCCAATGTGCTGATCGACGGTTTCATGGACTGGGTGGTCGATAACGACAAGACCGCGCGCGGCACCTACCACGCCAACCTGCACTTCAACCCGCAGATCAAGTACGACCTGGGCAAGGCCCTGCACTGGAGCGAGAAGCAGTTGTACGTCGGTATCGAGTACGACTACTGGAAGAACAAGTACGGTATCGAAGACACCGGCGCCTTCAAGACCAACCAGGACACCGCGAGCCTGCTGGTCAAATACCACTTCTGAGAATAGACGGGAGCCCGGCGGGCTCCCTGTTTACCCGACGTGCCAACGTCATCACACAACATCAAAAAAATCACCTTCCTCCCGTCCAGCGTCCGATAGCTCTAGATCGAGCCTTCACGCCCTCCTCTCATCGCCAGAGCCGATTTTCCGCCGGACTCCAGCAGACCCCGAGCCGACCAAAGCGTTGACAACGCGCTTTTTTGCTGTCGATAATCCGATCAATGTTGTACGACAACGTATGACACTAATAACAATAAAAACACCTGGAGCTGCCTATTCATGATGAATCGTCCCTCTCGATCCGTGCTGCTGTTCGGCATCGCAAGCCTCACTCTCACGCTACCCTCCCTGACCACCGCCGCCGGTTTCGTCGATGACGCCAGCGCCAACCTGAACCTGCGCAACGCCTACTTCAATCGCAACTTCACCAACCCGGCGAACGCCCAGGGTCGGGCCGAGGAATGGACCCAGAACTTCATCCTCGATGCGAAATCCGGTTTTACCCAGGGTACGGTCGGCTTCGGTCTCGATCTGCTCGGCACCTTTTCCCAGAAGCTCTACGGCGGCAAAGGCACTGGTGGTACACAGTTGCTGCCGCTGGACCGTGACGGGCGCCCG
>NZ_JACAPR010000001.1 GCF_013385635.1 Pseudomonas gingeri | reverse complement strand
GAGGGCACGAATGGCGTTGGCACGCTCACGACGGCTGGGCATCGCTGATCTCCTGGAGATATTGAATTGAAAGTAAATAAAACGAAATGGAAAAAAGGCGAGCATTTTCCCTCAGGGACCGCCAAGGGGCAATGACAGATAGTCGCTCGACCACGTTTTTCCTGCCGATAGTTGCGCATTGCGCTGATGAAACCTTTCCGCGCTTCGTCTGTAGAGACAAACGCGGACGGGAAAGTGCCATTTATCGTGCAATATCAAAACTTTTTGATATTGCTCTTGCGAGGCGCTGCGACGCTCACTAGACTGCTGGCCTTATGAATCTACGTGTACCTGCCCTGCGTCATGATGACTGCGAAGAACTGTCCGCCCTGTGCAAGGCCGGCGGCGACCCGTTGCGGCTCACTGTATTGCGGGCGCTGGCCAACGATTCGTTCGGGGTACTGGAGCTGGCGCAGATTTTCGCCATCGGCCAGTCCGGCATGAGCCACCATCTGAAGGTCCTGGCCCAGGCCGACCTGGTGGCCACCCGCCGTGAAGGCAATGCGATTTTCTACCGCCGCGCCCTGCCCCACACCGAATTGCCCGGCGGCAGGCTGCATGCCGCCCTGCTCGATGAAGTCGACAGCCTCGAACTGCCCGTCGAAGTGCAGGCCCGTATCGCTCTGGTACACGGGCAACGCGCGGCCGCCAGCCAGGACTTCTTCTCACGGGTCGCGGAAAAGTTTCGCGCCCAGCAGGACCTGATCGCCGGCTTGCCGCAATACCGCGAAAGCATCCTGGCGCTGCTCGACAAGCTCAGCTTCGGGCCTGCCGCCACGGCACTGGAAGTCGGCCCCGGCGACGGTGGCTTCCTGCCGGACCTGGCGCGGCGTTTCCAGCAGGTCACGGCACTGGACAACAGCCCGGCGATGCTCGAACTGGCCCGCCAGCTATGCGAACGCGAATCACTGGCTAATGTCAGCCTGCAACTGGCCGATGCATTGCTGGACGACAGTATCCAGGCCGACTGCGTGGTCCTGAACATGGTCCTGCACCATTTCGCCGCTCCGGCCGAAGCCCTCAAGCAAATGGCCGCCTTGCTGCAACCCGGCGGCAGTCTGCTGGTGACAGAGTTGTGTAGCCACAACCAGAGTTGGGCCAGGGAGGCCTGCGGTGATCTGTGGTTGGGGTTTGAACAGGAAGATCTGGCCCGTTGGGCCACTGCTGCAGGGCTCATGCCCGGAGACAGCCTCTATGTAGGCTTACGTAATGGTTTCCAGATCCAGGTTCGCCACTTTCAGCGACCGACTGGTGCCACTCAACATCGGTAAACTCAGGAAAACCATCGATATGAGCGAATATTCCGTTTTCACCTCCGAGTCCGTGTCTGAAGGGCACCCGGACAAAATCGCCGACCAGATCTCCGACGCGGTGCTGGACGCCATCATCGCCGAAGACAAGTTCGCCCGCGTCGCGTGCGAAACCCTGGTAAAAACCGGTGTCGCCATCATCGCCGGCGAAGTGACCACTTCGGCCTGGGTCGACCTCGAAGACATCGTGCGTAACGTGATCCTCGACATCGGCTACAACAGCTCCGACGTCGGTTTCGACGGCGCGACCTGCGGCGTGATGAACATTATCGGCAAGCAATCCGTGGACATCGCCCAGGGCGTTGACCGCAGCAAGCCGGAAGACCAGGGCGCCGGTGACCAGGGCCTGATGTTCGGCTACGCCAGCAACGAAACCGCGGAACTGATGCCCGCGCCGATCGCGTTCTCGCACCAACTGGTGCAGCGCCAGGCCGAAGCCCGTAAATCCGGTCTGCTGCCTTGGCTGCGCCCGGACGCCAAGTCGCAAGTGACATGCCGTTACGAAGGTGGCAAGGTGGTCGGTGTCGACGCTATCGTCCTGTCGACCCAGCACAACCCTGAAGTCTCCTACAGCGATCTGCGCGAAGGCGTGATGGAGCTGATCGTCAAGCACGTCATCCCCGCCGAACTGCTGACCAAGGACACCCAGTTCCATATCAACCCGACCGGCAACTTCATCATCGGTGGCCCGGTAGGCGACTGCGGCCTGACCGGTCGCAAGATCATCGTCGACAGCTACGGCGGCATGGCCCGTCACGGCGGCGGCGCATTCTCCGGCAAGGATCCATCGAAGGTTGACCGTTCCGCGGCCTACGCCGGTCGCTACGTGGCCAAGAACATCGTCGCCGCCGGCCTCGCCGACCGCTGCGAAATCCAGGTCTCCTACGCTATCGGCGTCGCTCAACCGACCTCGATTTCGTTGAACACCTTCGGTACCGGCAAGATCAGCGATGACAAGATCATCAAGCTGGTCCGCGAGATCTTCGACCTGCGTCCATACGCCATCACTACCATGCTCGACCTGCTGCACCCGATGTACCAGGAAACCGCGGCCTACGGCCACTTCGGTCGCACCCCGGAGCAGAAGACTGTCGGCAACGACACCTTCACCACCTTCACCTGGGAAAAGACCGACCGTGTAGACGCTCTGCGAGCTGCTGCCGGCCTGTAATGTCGCCTGCGTCACAAAAGCCCTCCATGGCTCGCCCTGGAGGGCTTTTTCATGAGTGCAAAATCTTGCACGAGCCGATCATGTTTCCTAATATTTCGCGCTCTCGAACCTTTTTTCCTACTTGGATATTGCACGACGCCTGTTCGAGAGCCCCTTGCGCGTCGGCAATCGAACATTGAGGTTTGCCATGCGTACTTCCCTTTTCGCGCCTGCCGCGATGCTCCTGGGTCTGTTCACCCTGCCAGTGCAAGCCGCCGACCTGAGCGCGCTTGGCGACCTGGCATCGCAACTGACCGGCACCGCCGCAACGCCAGCAGCAGGCACCAGCGCCAGCTCCGGCGGCTGCAACAAGCAGATCCAGGACCTGCAGACGCAGATCAATACCGCTAAGGCCAAGGGTGACAGCCTCAAGACCAGCGGCCTGCAACTGGCCATGGACCACGCTTCCAAGAACTGCACGCAAGCCAATGGCCAGGTAGCGTCGGCGCCACAGCCGGTCGCCGCAACCCCGGCAACCGCCCAAGACCCCAAGGCCCAGGCCGTTGATGCCGGTATCAAGGCACTGGGCGGCCTGTTCAAGTAAGGCGACACACGCGGTAAGAAAGCCTCGCCTGCGGCGGGGCTTTTTCATGCCCGGACTGATCTAGGCTGTGTTTTTAAGTCGAGCAAGGATGCTCTGGCATGCGTGCCTTTTTTGCTTTCATGCTTTTTGTCGGGTGTTTCAACACCCATGCCGATCAATGCCCGGACTGGCCGCCGGAGCGCGCCCGGCACGAAGTCGATGCCCTGCAACAACAACTGGCGCGCTGGGACGAGCTGTACCATCGCCAGGGCATTTCGCCAGTCGCCGACGAACTCTACGATCAATCCCGCCAGACCCTGGGGCAATGGCGCAAATGCTTTGCCCTGCCGCCCGGGCAGGCTGACAACCCACTGTTCAAGGCCCGTGGAACCGTTGCCCACCCGATCGCCCATACCGGACTGGACAAGCTGCCGGACGACAACAGGGTCCGGGAGTGGATGCGGGGCCGCCTGGACCTGTGGATTCAACCCAAGGTCGACGGCGTGGCCGTGACCCTGGTGTATCGACAGGGCCGCCTGCACCAGGCCATCAGCCGTGGCGATGGACTCAAGGGCCAGGACTGGACCGAGAGTGCGCGCAGGATCGCCGCCATCCCGTCGCAGCTACCGCAACCCCTGGACCTGGTGCTGCAAGGCGAGTTGTACTGGCGCCTGGTTGACCATGTACAGGCCAGGGACGGCAGCCTGAATGCCCGTGGCAAGGTCGCGGGACTGATGGCACGGCACCAGCTCCAGGCCGATGAGGCCAAAGGCATCGGCCTGTTCGTCTGGGACTGGCCCGACGGACCAACCGCCCAGCCCGAACGCCTGCGCGGCCTGAGCGCCCTCGGTTTCAGCGACAGCGCAACCTATAGCCAACCGATCAGCCGTTTTACCGAGGCCCGGGATTGGCGCGAGCACTGGTTTCGCCAACCGTTGCCCTTTGCCAGCGATGGCGTGGTGCTGCGCCAGGGCCAGCGACCGGACGCGCGGCGCTGGCAAGCCCGCGCGCCCCATTGGAGCGTCGCCTGGAAATACCCGCATGCCCAGGCACTGGCCCACGTGCGCAAGGTCAGTTTCAAGGTCGGCCGCACCGGACGCATCACGCCGATGCTCGAACTGATCCCCGTGCAGCTGGATGATCGGCAAATCAGGCGAATCAGCGTCGGCTCCCTGCAACGCTGGCAGGCACTGGATATTCGCCCCGGCGATCAGGTGACCATCAGCCTGGCGGGCCTGACCATTCCGCGTCTGGAAGGCGTGGCCTGGCGCAGCGTCGAGCGAGACCCCCTCGATGTCCCCGACCCGGATGATTTCCATGCATCGAGTTGCTGGCAAAACAGCCCCGGCTGCGAAAGCCAATTCCTCGCCCGCCTGATCTGGCTGAGCGGCAAACAGGGCCTGGAACTACCCCACCTGGCTCGCGGTACCTGGGAAAATCTGATTCAGGCGGGCCGTTTGCAGCACCTGCTCGATTGGCTGACCCTCGATGCCCGGGAGCTTGCTAACATTGCCGGATTCGGCCCGAGCCGCAGCCGACAATGGCTCGACACGGTACAAGTGGCGCGGCAACGACCCTTCGAGCGCTGGCTAAAGGCGCTGGGTTTGCCGGCGACCACCGGCGTCAGGCTGGCCGGCCCCTGGCACGTCCTGGCCAGTCGCACCGCCGAGGACTGGCAGGCGGAACCGGGGATCGGACCCGGGCGGGCCGCGCAACTGCGCGCTTTCTTCCGCGACCCGCAGGTAGTGGCGCTGGCTGAATCATTACGTACCGCCGGGGTCGATGGATTTTGAGGACATAATTGCCCGCTAATCCGGATCGGTCATAAAGGCGGATTGGCTTTATTCATTCATTGTCATTTTCAGTATTTTTTCAACACGGAGCTTTTCATGAAATTTCTCTCACCGCTGGCTCTTTTCACCTTGTGCAGCGTCATGGCCGCCCCGCTCCTGGCCGCCGAAGAACAACCCGAACTGACCGGCTGCGCCGCCAAGCGCCAGGCGATCAGCAGCCAGCTCGAAATCGCCAGGGCCCAGGGCAACAGCGACCAGCAGGCCGGCCTGGAAAAAGCCCTGGACGAAGTGACCACCCACTGCACCGATGCCTCGCTGAAAAAGGAACGGGAGAACAAGGTGCTCGACGCCAGGCATGAAGTCAGCCAGCGTCAGGCCGACCTCGACAAGGCGATGAAAAAAGGCGATCCGGACAAGATCAACAAGCGCAAGGACAAGCTGGCCGAGTCCCGCAAGGAATTGCAGGACGCGCTGGATGAGTTGGACAAGTGATTCGCCGCCAGCCTGTGCAGCCGGCAGCACCTGTTACCGATCAGTGATCGCGAAACTCCTTGTGACAGGCATCACAGGCATCTTCGACTTTCTCTACCGCCGGCCTGAGGACGCTCGCCTGGTAGGGCTGGAGCTGGCTGGCGATCACCAGTTGGCCGGTGGCCCCTTCCAGCGAACGCGCCAGCTCCTGGAACCGCGCCTGCTTCTGGAACCGCGCCTGCTTCTGCCAGACATCGGCCTTGGCACTGGTATGCTCGGTTTCCTTGACCTGCGGGAAATGCTGCCACGGCTCATGGGACAGACCGTCAAGCTTGCTCGCGCCTTCGGCAAACCGCGGACCGTCGAATGGGATACGGCCGCGCAGCATGCCACCCAGGTCTTCGCTGGTCTTGAGCATCTGCTTGAAAATGGCCTTGCGCTGGCCCAGGGGCGAGTTCGGGTCAATGCCGCCACAGGCAGCGAGGGTCAGGCAGGCCAGTACTACAACGGAAAGTCTTTTAAGAGTCATGATGATTTCAGGTCACGGGAGACGGCGGCCAGTATCCTCGCCTCGACATCAAAGACCAATAGGCCCAAGGGCCAATACCCTTACTAATTGAATGGACTACCTGAACAGAGACTGAACGGGTAGCGACTCAAGGAATACGCTTGTTGATGAACACCACTTTCAAACGTCTTGGTTGGGGCATTTTTGCCCTGGCCCTGCTCGCCGGCTGCAATGGCAAGGACCACCAGCCCCCTGTACCGGTGACCACCTACGTCAAGGCGGACTGGAAAGCCTTGCCGAATGTTTCCGATACCGACCTGCAGGCCGGTTTTGCCTCATGGCGCAGCGCCTGTACCCGGCTGAAGAACGATGCCAACTGGGCGGCGACCTGCGCCGCTGCTGCCAATGTACCGAATACACCCACCGCCGTTCGCGCCTTCCTCCAGCAGAACCTCGAGGTCTACGGGCTGCGTTCCGCCGAAAACAGTGCCGATGGACTCATCACCGGTTACTACGAACCGGTCTATCCCGGCAGCCTGACCCGCACCGCCCAAGCCACAGTGCCGGTCTATGGCGTGCCCGACGACCTGATCATCGTCCAACTGGAAAGCCTCTACCCTGAACTGAAGGGCAAGCGTCTGCGCGGACGCCTGGAAGGCCGGTTCATCAAGCCCTATGACGACGCCGCGCTGATCGCCACCCAGGGTGTCAAGGCACCGGTGCTGGCCTGGCTGACCGATCCGATGGACCTGCAGTTCCTGCAGATCCAGGGCTCGGGGCGGATCCGCCTGGATGACGGCCGGCAACTGCGGATCGGTTACGCCGACCAGAACGGCTATCCCTATCGCGCCATCGGTCGCTGGCTGGTGGAACAGGGCGAACTGAAGAAGGAAGACGTCACCATGGGCAGCATCAGTGCCTGGGCCAAGGCGCATCCGACCCGCATCCCGGAGCTGCTGGGCAGCAACCCGAGCTATGTGTTCTTTGCCCGCAACCCGGACAGCAACGAGGGCCCGCGCGGCTCGCTGAACGTGCCGCTGACCGCCGGCTACAGCGTGGCGGTGGATCGCAAGGTGATTCCGCTGGGCAGCCTGCTGTGGCTGTCGACCACCAGGCCGGATGGCAGCGCCCTGGTCCGTCCGGTGGCCGCCCAGGATACGGGCGGGGCAATTGCCGGTGAAGTGCGCGCCGATCTGTTCTGGGGCACCGGTGACGCCGCCGGGCAACTGGCCGGGGACATGAAGCAGAAGGGCAATATCTGGATGCTGTGGCCTAAAGGCATGGCGTTGCCCAAGACGGCGGATATCGGCAGCTGATTGTTGTGGCGCCTGTACGGACGCCATCGCCGGCAAGCCGGCTCCTACAGTACAGCGTCGCTCACAGATTTTGCGTACGCCACAAACCCGTGTAGGAGCCGGCTTGCCGGCGATAACGATTGAACAGACGCCACATGACCCGAAGGCCGCCCATCTTAGATAGAGACGAAAAAGAAGCTCGCAATCAGCGCCATCCCGACAAACCACACCAGCGAGCGCAGCGCCGCCCAGTCCGCCAGGTAGCAGATGATGTACAGCAGGCGGCTGGTGATAAACAGCACCGCCAGCACATTGATCGTCACCAGCGAGGCATTGCCGGCGATATGCGCAATGATCACCGCCGCGGCAAAAGCCGGGGTCACTTCGAAACTGTTCAACTGCGCCGCGTTCGCCCGCCGGGCAAAACCTTCGAGGGTATCCAGGAAACTCCGTGGATCATGGTTCTGCCGGGGGCCGAACTTGCCGCCGCTGAACTTGGCGATACCGGTGCACAGGTACGGCAGGAAAATCGCGATCAATACACACCAGAACGCTGGGGTCATAACACAGTCCTTCCTATTGGATTTTCATGATGAGCATGCCGGCCAACACCAGCCCGCAGGCCAGGAGTCGGGGCCGGCCGAACGGTTCCTTCAGATAGCGCATGCCGAACAGCACCACCAGGATCACACTGATTTCGCGCAAGGCCGCCGCCTCGGCAATCGAGCCCAACCGCATCGCCCACAACACTAGCGCATAACTGAACAACACACAGAAACCGACGCCCAGGCCCAGGCGCCATTGCTCGCGCCAGAACCGGGCAAAGGCGACGCGACGACGGGTCAGCGCCAGCAGCGGATAGGGCCAGGCACTGAGCAGGCTCATCCACACCAGGTAATCCAGCGGGTGCGACCAGCGTCGCAACGCCTGGCCATCGATAAAGGTGTAACAGCCGATGCACAGGCCGATCAGCAGCACCACCGGCAATATCGACCAGGGCAGGCGCTCACCGCCGCCGCCCTGCCAGAGCAGGCAGAGCATGCCGCAGGGAATCAACAGGATGCCCAGGACCTGCTGCGTGGTCAGGGCTTCACCGGCAAACACCAGGGTCAAGCCCAGTACCACCAGGGGTGACAGTCCGCGCATCAGCGGATAGACCAGGCCCAGGTCTCCGACCCGATACGCCTGGATCAGCAAGTAGCGATACAGCAGTTCGAACAGGGCCGAGGCGATGATCCAGGGCCAGATCTCAGTCGGTGGCAGGGTGACAAATCCCAGCAGCAGCAGGACGAACAGCAGCGCCACGCTGTCCATGCAGGCCACCACCAACAGGCGCTCGCCACTGAACTTGATCAGGGTATTCCATGCCGCATGCAGGACTGCCGCGACCAGCACCAGAGCCGTCGCCAGCACGGCATGCTCCTTGTTCGAATGAAGAGAATTGATTCGCCATATTTCAACAGCTGTTTATACTAAAGCCACCACGCCGCACTCAATGCGCAATTACCCATTCCAATAACTATTCGCTTCTGCCTGATCGGTCACGGCCCGGACAGTGGCATGCGCATGCCCGAACCCACTGCCCAGATTCGAGATCAAAGCGCATGCCACTTGCCTTGCTTGCCCTCGCCGTAGCCGCCTTCGGCATCGGCACCACCGAGTTCGTCATCATGGGCCTGCTGCCCGATGTCGCCCGCGACCTCGCCGTCAGTATCCCCCACGCCGGCCTGCTGATCACCGGCTATGCCCTGGGCGTGGTCTTCGGTGCACCGATCCTCGCCATCGGCACCGCCAACATGCCGCGCAAGGCCACGCTGCTGGGCATGACCATGATGTTCATCCTGGGCAACGTGCTCTGCGCGCTGGCACCGAACTACGCCACGCTGATGGCGGCACGGGTGGTCACCGCGTTGTGCCACGGGGCATTCTTTGGCATCGGCTCGGTGGTGGCGGCCGGGCTGGTCGCACCCAACAAGCGGGCCCAGGCGATTGCGATGATGTTCACCGGGCTGACCCTGGCCAACGTCCTGGGTGTCCCGCTGGGCACGGCGCTGGGGCAATACGCCGGCTGGCGCTCGACGTTCTGGGCGGTGTCGGTGATCGGTGTGATTGCGGCCATCGCCCAGTGGATCTGGCTGCCGAAACATATCGCCATGGACAAGGCCAACCTCGCCAGCGAGTTCCGCGTGCTGGGCAAGACCAACGTGTTGCTGGCGCTGGCCATGAGCGTGCTGGCGTCCACCAGCCTGTTCAGCGTTTTCACCTATATTGCGCCGATCCTGCAGGACGTCACCGGCGTCAGCCCCCACGGCGTGACGATCATGTTGCTGCTGTTCGGCGTCGGCCTGACGGCGGGCAGCATGCTCGGCGGGCGCCTGGCCGACAGCCGCCTGTTGCCGTCGCTGGTGGGCATGGCCCTGGCAGTGGTGCTGGTGCTCGCGGCATTCAGCCAGACCAGCCGCTCGCTGATTCCGGCGGCGATCACCTTGGTCCTGTGGGGGATCTTCGCCTTTGCCCTGTGCCCGATCCTGCAACTGCTGATCATCGACCAGGCCCACGAAGCACCGAACCTCGGTTCGACCCTCAATCAGAGCGCCTTCAACCTGGGCAATGCCAGCGGGGCGTGGATCGGCGGACTGGTGGTCGGCAGCGGGATCGACCTGGCGGACCTGCCATGGACCGGAGCCCTGAGCGGTTGCGTCACCCTGCTGGCGGCATTGCTGTTTATTTGCCTGCAGCGCCGTCGGAGCCAGGCGGTCGGGGTTTCCGGCTAGGCGTGCGCGCGACCTGGCCCTTGGGCAACCCGCTCTCGCTGCGAATCTGCGCATGGCTGATCAAGGCGAAGATAAAACTGCCGCCAATGATATTGCCGCCCAGCGTCGGCCCGGCGAAGTGCAGCCAGAATTCGCCCCAGGACAGTTCTCCGGCAAACACCAGGTAAGACACCTCGGCCGAGCCGACGACGATATGGGTGAAGTCCCCCAGCGCCATCAGGTAGGTGATCAGGATAATGATCCACATCTTGGCGCTCTCCATGGAGGGGATCATCCAGACCATGGTGGCGATCATCCAGCCGGAGACGATGCCCTTGGCAAACATCTGCGGCGGCTGGTTTTCCATCACCTTGCGCCCGATATCCAGAAAGGCCAGGTCGGTCTTGCTGTCGAAGATCGGCAGATGCAGCATCACATACGCCACCAGCAGGGTGCCGCAGAGGTTGCCCAGCAGCACCACGCCCCATAGCCGCAACAGCCGGCCGAAATTGCCGAGGGTCGGCTTGCTCATGACCGGCAGCACGGCGGTCAGGGTGTTTTCGGTGAACAACTGCTGGCGGGCCAGGATGACCGCGAGAAACCCCGCGCAGTAGCCGAAGCTGGCGATCACCTTGAAGGCCTCGCCCTCCGGCAGCCGGGAGTTGAGCAGCCCCATCGCCATCAGCGACAGGCCCATGGTCAGGCCGGCGGCCAGTGCCGACCACCAGAGCGCGGCGACACTGCGCTCCAGTTCCTGGTCCCCCTGGAGACGGATGATCTCGTGCAGCACGGCGGCCCGGGGCGGCTGGTTGCGCGTGACATCCTGCCGTTCTTCAGGGGACAGGTCCGGAGTCTTGCCGTCTTTGTGCGTGTCCATGAAACTCCCGAACCCGAGGCGTATGTCATTACGACACTCAGGGGTCAGGGCTGTTCAGTACGCCCGTCGATCAGTTCTCGTCGGCCCCGTCATCCTTGAACTGGTCTTTCACGTAGCGGATCTCGGTGCGTCCGTGAGGAGCCGGCAGGCCGTCTTCACCGAGGTTGACGAAGACCATCTTTTCCACGGTGAGGATGCTTTTGCGGGTGATCTTGTTGCGCACTTCACAGGTCAGGGTGATGGAGGTGCGGCCGAATTCGGTTGCGGTGATCCCCAGCTCGATGATGTCGCCCTGGCGCGAGGCGCTGACAAAATTGATCTCGGAGATGTACTTGGTCACCACACGCTGGTTGCCCAGCTGGACGATGGCATAGATCGCCGCTTCCTCGTCGATCCAGCGCAGCAGGCTGCCGCCGAACAGGGTGCCATTGGGGTTGAGGTCTTCGGGTTTGACCCATTTGCGGGTGTGGAAATTCATGTGTTCTCCTGACCGTCTTGCCATTGATGCCACCTATCATGGCAGACCGCACGGTCAAGCTCTATGAGCGCCGGGCTATGGTCATCATGGGCAATCTTCATCGAACCGACAGAAACCCTTGGGAAGTCGGTCCCGGCCCGCTATAATCACCGCCGTTTCAAACGGTCATCTTCTCTTGATACCGTTTTCCCGCCACCTGTCCGAGGGGCGCTGCAGCAGGTTCGACCTGTCAGGCTCGGATGGGGCGTTGTTCGATCAGGTTCACCTGCACGGACACTAAACGCACAACGGCGCCCATTCGCATACTACGAATGGAGGCTCTCTATGAGCGCTGTCAACACGCCTGCAGATTTCACCGACTATAAAGTCGCCGACATGTCCCTGGCTGCCTGGGGCCGTCGTGAAACCATCATCGCCGAATCGGAAATGCCGGCCCTGATGGGGCTGCGTCGCAAGTACCTGACCGAGCAACCGCTCAAGGGTGCCAAGATCCTCGGCTGCATCCACATGACCATCCAGACCGCCGTGCTGATCGAAACCCTGGTAGCCCTGGGTGCCGAAGTTCGCTGGTCGTCCTGCAACATTTTCTCGACTCAGGACCAGGCCGCTGCCGCCATCGCCGCCGCCGGTATCCCGGTTTTCGCCTGGAAAGGTGAAACCGAGCAGGAGTACGAGTGGTGCCTGGAGCAGACCATCCTGAAGGACGGCGCGCCTTGGGATGCCAACATGATCCTCGACGACGGCGGCGACCTGACCGAGCTGCTGCACAAGAAATACCCGGCCGTCCTGGAAAAAGTCCACGGCGTCACCGAAGAAACCACCACTGGCGTACACCGCCTGCTGGACATGCTGGCCAAGGGCGAGCTGAAGATCCCGGCCATCAACGTCAACGACTCGGTGACCAAGAGCAAGAACGACAACAAGTACGGCTGCCGTCACAGCCTGAACGATGCCATCAAGCGCGGTACCGACCACCTGCTGTCCGGCAAGCAAGCGCTGGTCATCGGCTACGGTGACGTGGGCAAGGGTTCGGCCCAGTCCCTGCGTCAGGAAGGCATGATCGTCAAGGTTTCCGAAGTCGATCCGATCTGCGCCATGCAAGCCTGCATGGACGGTTTCGAACTGGTTTCGCCGTTCATCGACGGTATCAACAACGGCACCGAGGCCAGCATCGACAAGGCCCTGCTGGGCAAGATCGACCTGATCGTGACCACCACCGGTAACGTCAACGTCTGCGATGCGAACATGCTCAAGGCCCTGAAGAAGCGCGCCGTTGTCTGCAACATCGGTCACTTCGACAACGAAATCGACACCGCTTTCATGCGCAAGAACTGGGCATGGGAAGAAGTGAAGCCACAGGTGCACAAGATCCACCGCACCGGCCACGGCGATTTCGATCCGCAGAACGATGACTACCTGATCCTGCTGGCCGAAGGCCGCCTGGTGAACCTGGGCAACGCCACCGGTCACCCGAGCCGTATCATGGACGGTTCGTTCGCCAACCAGGTCCTGGCCCAGATCTTCCTGTTCGGCCAGAAGTACGCCAACCTGTCGCCAGCCCAGAAAGCCGAGCGCCTGACCGTTGAAGTACTGCCGAAGAAACTCGACGAAGAAGTGGCCCTGGAAATGGTTCGCGGCTTCGGCGGCGTGGTCACCCAACTGACCAAGACCCAGGCCGACTACATCGGCGTGACTGTCGAAGGTCCGTTCAAGCCGCACGCCTATCGCTACTGATCGGCCTGGTTGCCTGCTCTCCCGGTGAGGGCAGGCTTTTGTGGGAGCTGGCTTGCCGGCGATAGCATCGCCTCGGTATTGCTGAACGACCAAGGTGCCTGCATCGCGGGCAAATCAGCTTCTGCACCGGTATCCTGAGCTTCCATAGGTATTACCATGTCCCAAGATCGTCGCTACAGCTTCGAGTTCTTTCCGACCAAGACCGACGCTGGGCATGAAAAACTGCTTGCCACTGCCCGTCAGCTGGCCAGCTACAATCCCGACTTCTTCTCCTGCACCTACGGTGCCGGCGGCTCGACCCGCGACCGCACGATCAACACCGTGCTGCAGCTCGAGAGCGAAGTAAAGATTCCCGCCGCACCGCATCTGTCCTGCGTCGGCGACAGCAAAGCCGATCTGCGTGGCCTGCTGGAACAGTACAAGAGCGCCGGCATCCAGCGCATCGTCGCCCTGCGTGGCGACCTGCCGTCCGGCATGGGCATGGCCAGCGGCGAGCTGCGTCACGCCAATGATCTGGTCAGCTTCATCCGTGAAGAGACCGGCGCGCACTTCCATATCGAAGTCGCCGCCTACCCGGAAATGCACCCGCAGGCGCGCAATTTCGAAGATGACATCCAGCACTTCGTGCGCAAGGCCAATGCCGGTGCCGACAGCGCGATCACCCAGTACTTCTTCAACGCCGACAGCTACTTCTACTTCGTCGAGCGGGTACGGGCGATGGGTGTGAACATCCCGATCGTGCCGGGCATCATGCCGATCACCAACTACAGCAAGCTGGCGCGTTTCTCCGACGCCTGCGGCGCGGAAATCCCACGCTGGATCCGCAAGCAACTGGAAGCCTACGGCGATGACAGCCAGAGCATCCAGGCGTTCGGTGAGCAGGTGATCAGCGAAATGTGCGAACGTCTGCTGCAAGGCGGCGCCCCGGGGTTGCACTTCTATACCCTGAACCAGGCCGAGCCGAGCCTGGCGATCTGGAACAACCTGAAGCTGCCGCGCTGATTTCCAGCAGAGACAGCGACAAAGGTCCTCGCGCAAGCCAGGACCTTTTTTATAGGCAAAACCTTGAGCCAGAGCCTTTACGATCTAGCTATTGCCCGGGTTCTCGTCGTAATCTCCAACGATGCCAGTCATTGCCCAGCTTCTGACAGCCGTTCTCTTTGCTTGCCTGAGCTTTGCGGCTCGAGGCGAAAAGCTGCGTATTGTCACCGAACCCTGGGCGCCCTACGTCTACGAAGAGAACGGTCGGGCGGTGGGGCTCGATTACGAAACCACGGCGATCGTCTTCCAGCGCCTGGGCATTGAAGTGGAGTGGCAGTTCCTGCCATGGAAGCGCTGCCTGGCAATGCTCGAACAGGGCCAGGCCGACGGTGCCCTGGACATCTTTCACAACAGTGAGCGCGACGCGACGCTGCTGTATCCCGAAGAGCCCCTCTCCGAAGTGCAGTTCGTGCTCTTCTATGCCAAGGCCCGCCCGCACCCCTTCAGCACCCTCGATGACCTCAAGGGGCTGACCGTCGGCACCTCTCCGGGGTATTTCTATGGCGCACAGTTCAGCGACTCGCCCCAGTTCAAGCGCGAACCCGCGCCCACCCATGAAGCCAACTTCGGCAAGCTGGACCTGGGACGCATCGACTTGCTGATCACCGACCGCCGCGTCGGCCAGCGCATGCTCGAGGAACTGCACCTGCAAGAACGGATTGGCCAGTACCCGACGGTGATCCGCCAGGGCAGCCAGTACCTGGCCCTGCGCCGCAACGCCGGCATGGACCTGCTGGTGCAGCGCTTCAACGCCGAACTCAAGCGTTTCAAGCAGGAACCGGCCTACGCCGAACTCGTTGCCCGCTATGGCGGAACGACCCTGCTCGCCGCTCCGGGAAAGCAAAAGCAATAAACCGTTGAGCAGCAGGAAAGCGGCACGCAGCGATTGCTCTGTTATACTCCGGCGTTCCCGCCAGGCTTACGCCCGGACGCTCGACCTTGCATCAGGTATTCCGACACTGTGACCAGCGCCGCCCAATGGCCCGCGCGCGCCGTGCGTAGAGCCTCAAGATCCAGCAGGACCGGACGGGATTGCGTCCTCCAGGACTGAACGAAACATCGCCGTGCGATACGCCGGCCGCTCTCGTCCAGCCCCCAAGCGCCATTCGCGCCAGGCAAGATTCCCATCGGGCTTTGCCCTAACTGAACAGGATTACTCATGTCCTTTGCTTCCCTCGGTCTCTCCGAGGCTTTAGTCCGCGCCATCGAGGCAGCGGGCTATACCGAGCCTACTCCGGTGCAACAGCGGGCCATTCCCGCCGTGTTGCAAGGTCGCGACCTGATGGTCGCGGCACAGACAGGTACGGGTAAAACCGGCGGCTTCGCCCTCCCGATTCTGGAGCGGTTGTTCCCCAACGGTCACCCGGACAAGTCCCAACGTCACGGCCCGCGCCAACCCCGCGTGCTGGTCCTGACCCCAACCCGCGAACTGGCCGCCCAGGTACACGAGAGCTTCAAGGTCTACGCTCGCGACCTGAAATTCGTCAGCGCCTGCATCTTCGGCGGTGTCGGCATGAACCCGCAGGTCCAGGCCATGTCCCGTGGCGTTGACGTACTGGTGGCCTGCCCGGGTCGTTTGCTCGACCTGTGCGGCCAAGGCAGCGTCGACCTGTCCCACGTGGAAATCCTCGTGCTGGACGAAGCCGACCGCATGCTCGACATGGGCTTTGTCCATGACGTGAAGAAGGTCCTGGCGCGGTTGCCGGCCAAACGGCAGAACCTGCTGTTCTCGGCGACCTTCTCCAAGGACATCACCGACCTGGCCGGCAAGCTGCTGCACAACCCGGAGCGCATCGAAGTCACGCCGCCGAACACCACGGTCGAGCGTATCGAACAACGCGTGTTCCGCCTGGCGGCCAGCCACAAGCGTTCGCTGCTGGCGCACCTGATCACCGCCGGCGCCTGGGAACAGGTCCTGGTGTTCACCCGTACCAAGCACGGCGCCAACCGCCTGGCCGAGTACCTGGACAAACACGGCCTGAGCGCTGTCGCGATCCACGGTAACAAGAGCCAGAACGCCCGCACCAAAGCCCTGGCCGACTTCAAGGCCGGTGACGTGCGGATCCTGGTCGCCACCGATATCGCCGCCCGCGGCCTCGATATCGACCAGTTGCCTCACGTGGTCAACTTCGAACTGCCGAACGTCGATGAAGACTACGTGCACCGTATCGGCCGTACCGGCCGTGCCGGCCGTTCGGGCGAGGCGATCTCCCTGGTTGCGCCGGATGAAGAAAAACTGCTGAAAAGCATCGAGCGCATGACCAAGCAGAAAATCGCCGACGGCGACCTGATGGGCTTTGATGCCAGTGCCGTGGAAGCCGAGAAACCGGAAGTCCGCGAGCGTCCGGATGTACGTAATCCGCGCAACCCACGTGGTCCGCGCGGCGACGGTCCGAATGGCGGCGGCGGTGGTGGCGGTCGTAAAGACAAGGGCAAGGACAAGGGCGGCAAGGAAAAACCGGCCGCCAACGCCAACGGTCGTGGTGAGCGCCCGGCCCGCGAGCAGAAACCCCGTGAAGGCACGCCTCGCGAACAGCAACGTCCAGTGCCTCGCCCAGCCGCGGATCGCGCTCCGGACGAGTTCCTCGACGACGATGTGGATAACTTCGGTAACCGCGTCGACTACGTGCCCCAGGCCAAGCCGGCCCAGGGTCGTGGTCGTCGTCCTGGCGCTCCGGCACAGGGTGCGGGCGCAGGCGCCGGGCGTACAGGCCAGCCACAAGGTCGCCAGAACGGTCCGCGCAACAGCAATGGCGCAACCACTGGCACCCCGCCGGCCAAGCGCAACGGTCCACGCAATGGTGCGCCACGTGACGGCCAGGCCCGTCGCGAAGAGTCGCGCAACCGTCGCCCGTCCCGTGATGATCAACCACGTGAAGAACCGGCCGTGCAGAACCCGCGCGGTCCGGCACCGAAGATCATTCACAAGGAATCGAAGAGTGATCGCTCGCTGACACCTGAGCAGCTGGATCAGTTGCCGAACCGCCCTCGCGGCGAGAAACCGGCGCTGCTGACGCGCAATCGCTGAGTTTTCAACAGCGATAAAAAACGCCCCCGGTTCATGAGAGCCGGGGGCGTTTTTTTGTTTGGTGCAAAGAGCCGAAACACCTACACGTTATTTCGCCTGCACACCTTCAAACGAGATATCCAGGTCCAGGGTCTGGGAAGTCGGACCTGGGCCCTTGATGCCGAAATCGTTCAGGTTGAGGGTAGTGGTGCCATTGAAGCCGGCACGGTAACCGCCCCATGGATCCTTGCCTTCGCCGTTGAACGTGGCCTTGAAGGTGACCGGCTTGGTCACGCCGTGCAGGGTCAGGTCACCGGTCACGTCAGCTGTTTTCTCGCCGGTGGACTTGACCGCGGTGGAGACGAACTTGGCTTCCGGGTACTTGGCCACGTCCAGGAAATCTTTGCTGGAGATGTGCTTGTCACGTTCGGCGTGGTTGGAGAACACGCTGGCGGTTTTCAGTTCGACTTCGATCTTGCTCGCTTCAGGGGTCTTGGCGTCGAAGCTGAACTTGCCGCTCCAGTCCTTGAAGGTACCGTGTACGAAGCTGTAGCCCAGGTGGCTGATTTTCCAGTCAACGAAGGCGTGCTGGCCTTCCTTGTCGATCGTGTACTCAGCGGCCATCGCCTGACCGGCAGACAGAAGAGCGGTACCGATTGCCAGAGCGGCGAGAGTCTTTTTCAACATACTTCTATTCCTTTTGAGTCGAGGTTGAACATCAGGCTTTGCGACCCAGCATGCGGGTCAGCGTCGCATCACGGTCGATAAAATGGTGCTTGAGGGCTGCCAGACCATGGAGCACGGCAAAGATCACCACCGTCCAGGCCAGGTACAGGTGCACCGTGCCCGCTACATCCGCCTGGTCGGGGATGCTGGAAATCCAGGCAGGTACGTCGAACAGGTTGAACACCGGAATCCCGACACCTTCTGCGGTGGAAATCAGGTACCCGGAAAACATCAGGGCGAACAGGCCGAGATAGAGAAAGCCATGGCCGAGCTTGGCGGCAACGCGGGTCAGGCGGCCATGATTGGACGGTGCCGGCGGCGGCGGGCTGACAAAGCGCCAGAGCAGCCGCAGAACCATCACCGCGAACAGGGTCAAGCCGATACTTTTATGCAGGTCCGGAGCAGACTTGCGCCATTCGCTGTAGTAGTCGAGACCGACCATCCACAAGCCCAGCGCAAACAGACCGAAGACCACCAGCGCCACACCCCAGTGCAGGAACATGCTGACTGCACCGTAGCGAGAAGATGAATTACGTAGCTGCATGGCCGGATCCTGTAAGTATTGCGTCCAAGACTAATGGTTTACCTATCGAATTAAAGCGGAAAATTTCGCTTTGAAATATCGAGAAATACGATCATGAGTCTGAGACGAGCGGGTTAAGAAAATATTAAGGTCGTCGCTTAGATAGAACAGCCCGGGAAGCGGTTTTATTCGAACCGCCAAGGCCACAATCGCAGAAATCACTCCTGTCCCCCACAGGATGGCCTCACCGATGGATTCCGGGTCGGGTAAATGCCCCAATGGGTTGTCCCGCGGCCACGCATTGCATAGGCTTGCGGATTGTTTGCCCGCGCCTGTCGCGAGCCGCCCGTGGGAGAGTGGAAATGAGCCTGAACAACCAGTGGATGAAACGCGACCTCGAGGTCGTGTGGCACCCCTGCACCCAGATGAAAGATCACGAACTGCTGCCGCTGATCCCGATCAGACGCGGTGAAGGCGTCTGGCTGGAAGACTTCGACGGCAAACGCTATCTCGACGCCGTGAGCTCGTGGTGGGTCAACGTGTTCGGCCACTGCAACCCGCGGATCAACCAGCGCATCAAGGACCAGGTCGATCAACTGGAGCACGTGATCCTCGCCGGCTTCAGCCACCAGCCGGTGATCGAGTTGTCCGAGCGCCTGGTGAAGATGACGCCCGAAGGCCTGACCCGCTGCTTCTACGCCGACAACGGTTCGTCCTGCATCGAAGTCGCATTGAAGATGAGCTTTCACTACTGGCTCAACCGCGGCCGGCCGGAAAAGAAGCGCTATGTCACCCTGACCAACAGCTATCACGGCGAGACCGTGGCGGCGATGTCGGTGGGCGATGTGCCGTTGTTCACCGAGACCTACAAGGCGCTGCTGCTGGACACCATCAAGGTGCCGAGCCCGGATTGCTACCTGCGTCCGGAAGGCATGAGCTGGGAGGAGCATTCGCGCAATATGTTCCTGGTCATGGAACAGACCCTCGCGGAAAATCACGACAGCGTCGCCGCCGTGATCGTCGAGCCGCTGATCCAGGGCGCCGGTGGCATGCGCATGTACCATCCGGTCTACCTCAAGCTGCTGCGCGAGGCCTGCGACCGCTACGGCGTGCACCTGATCCACGATGAAATCGCCGTGGGCTTCGGCCGTACCGGAACCATGTTCGCCTGCGAACAGGCCGGCATCCGCCCGGATTTCCTGTGCCTGTCGAAAGCCCTGACCGGCGGCTACCTGCCGCTGGCGGCCTGCCTGACCACCGAAGAGGTGTACAGCGCCTTCTACGACGACTACCCGACCCTGCGCGCGTTCCTCCACTCCCACAGCTACACCGGCAATCCCCTGGCCTGCGCGGCGGCCCTGGCGACCCTGGATATCTTCGAGCAGGACAACGTCATCGAGAACAACAAGGCCCTGGCCCGGCGCATGGGCAGTGCCACCGCACACCTGGCGGACCATACCCATGTGGCCGAAGTACGGCAGACCGGCATGGCCCTGGCCATCGAGATGGTCCAGGACAAGGCGAGCAAGACCGCCTATCCGTGGCAGGAGCGCCGTGGCCTGAAGGTCTTCCAGCACGCGCTGGAACGCGGCGCCCTGCTGCGTCCCCTGGGCAGCGTGGTGTATTTCCTGCCGCCCTATGTGATCACCCCGGAACAGATCGACTTCCTCGCCGAAGTCGCCAGCGAAGGCATCGACATCGCCACTCGCAGCACTGTCAGCGTGGCGGTACCGGCCAACTTCCATCCGGATTTTCGTGACCCGGGCTAAGGTGTTGCCTTGACGTCAGCGGGGCCGGCCATGACGCCTTCGCGGGCAAGCCCGCTCCCACGGGTCCGAGGTCGTGCCACGGACGCTTGGCCAGGCACGAACACTGTGGGAGCGGGCTTGCCCGCGAAAGCCCCTCCCAGACAAAACATCATTCAGTTATTCAGAGACTCACCATGCGCCTGTCCCGCTTCTTTATCGACACTCCCCTGAGCCTCGGCGAACACGAACTGCCGGAGGCCCAGGCGCACTACATCGGCCGCGTGCTGCGCATGAGCGAAGGCGACGCGCTGCAAGTGTTCGACGGCTCGGGCAGCGAATTCCTCGGCACCCTGCTGGAAGTCGGCAAGAAGCGCGTGCGCATCCAACTGCACGAAAGCTTCGTCGGCCAAGCCGATTCGTCGCTGCACATCCATCTCGGTCAGGGCCTGTCCCGTGGCGAGCGGATGGACTGGGCGATCCAGAAGGCCACCGAACTGGGCGTCAACGCCATCACCCCGATCGTCAGCGAGCGTTGCGAAGTGCGCCTCAAGGATGAACGCGCCGACAAGCGCCTGGCCCACTGGCGGCAGATCGCGATCAGCGCCTGTGAACAGTGCGGTCGCTCCACGCTGCCGGTGATCCATCCGCCACTGTTGCTGGGCGAGTGGCTGAAACAGACCGAAGCCGACCTGAAACTGGTCCTGCACCCGGTGGCCGAACCGCTGACCAGCCACCCGAAACCGGGCACCCTGGCGTTTCTGATCGGTCCGGAAGGTGGCCTGTCCGACAGCGAAGTCGAGCAGGCGGCAAAGGCCGGCTACCTGCCGGCGCGCCTCGGCCCGCGGGTCCTGCGCACCGAAACCGCGCCGGTGGTGGCCCTGGCCGTGGCCCAACAGCTGTGGGGCGATTTCTGACAGACACCGCAAAACCTGTAGGAGCCGGCTTGCCGGCGATGAGGCCCCTGAGCCCTGCATCGCCCGGGCGGCCGCCATCGCCGGCAAGCCGGCTCCCACAGGGATCTGTGCTCGACCTTGAAGTCAGATCACAAACCACGAGATCGCCACGAAATGCAGGACACTGCCGGCGATCACGAACAGGTGCCAGATCCCATGGGAATGGCGCAGCCGGTGATCCAGGGCAAAAAAGATGATCCCCAGCGTATACAGCGCGCCGCCCGTGGCCAGCCAGATAAAACCGGCCATGCCCAACGCCGCCAGCAAGGGCTTGATGGCCACCAGCACGATCCAGCCCATCACCGCATAGATCACGATCGACAGGACCCGCGCCTCGGAGCGCGGCTTGATCTCCTGCAACATGCCGATCACCGCCAGCCCCCAGACGATACCGAACAGGGTCCAGCCCCAAGGGCCGCGCAGGGTCACCAGGCAGAACGGCGTGTAACTGCCGGCAATCAACAGATAGATCGACAAGTGATCGACCTTCTGCATGATCACCTTCGCCCGCCCGCGCACACTGTGATAAACCGTCGACACACTGTACAAGGCCAGCAGCGTGACACCGTAGATCGCCACGCTGACAATCTTCCACGGGCTGCCATCCAGGCTCGCCATCACCAGCAGCCAGATTGCGCCGATGCACGCCAGCACCGCCCCCACCAGGTGGGTCCAGGCGTTGAATCGTTCCCCGTGATACATCTGCCGCCTACCTCCGTTGATCAGGACATCGCCCACTAGGCTCACGCCTCGCGGCGCGGAATGCAATGCCCGGCGACCGGCAATTTCTCCACGGGTATCTGGTGTGCCGGGCCCGAACCGGTTTTACTGATGGCCCACTGCCAAACCCGCAACGGCCCCCACCTGTTCCAAGGAGCCCATCGATGTCCGCCACGGCGCCCACCACCGCCCTCGCCCCTTCGCCCAACCTCTGGCAACTCTTCTACAACTTCGCCATGGTCGGCCTGTTCGGTTTCGGCGGCGTGATGCCCTGGGCCCGGCAGATGATGGTCGACCGGCGACGCTGGGTCGACGAACAGGGCTTCAACGAACTGCTGACCACCGGCCAGTTTTTCCCGGGACCGAATATCGGCAACGTCAGCATCATCTATGGCCGGCGCCAGCAGGGCCTGCCGGGGGCCTGCGTGGCGCTGCTCGGGCTCTATCTGTTCCCCTCGATCATCACCGTGCTCGCGGGCTTTGCCTATGCCCGCTGGTGGAGCAACGACGCGGTGCAACAGGTGTTCGGCGCCATCATGCCGATCGCCACCGGGCTGATGCTCGGCAGCACCCTGCGCCTGCTCAAGGCGATGCCGCGCAACCTCGCCAACTACTGCGCCTTCGGCCTGACCTTTATCCTGATGGGCGTGCTGGTGCTGCCGTTGTGGAGCGTCCTGCTGATCTGCATCCCGCTGTCGATTGCCCTGCGTTTTGTCGACAAGCGAGCCTGAGCCATGCAGACCGTACTGTTCCACCTGATGATCCAATGCGCGCTCTGGTCGTTGATGGCCATCGGCGGCAACACCGTGGCCCTGGGCGACATCCACCGCTACACCGTGACCCAGATGAACTGGATCAGCGACGCCCAGTTCGTCGCCTTCTTCGCCCTGTCCCAGGCATTGCCCGGGCCCAACGGCATGTTCCTGGTGTTTATCGGCCAGCAGGCGGCCGGCCTGCCCGGGGCCATGGTCGCCCTGGCGGCCAAGCTGCTGCCGTGCTCGATGCTGACCTGGTTCGGTGCCGGCTGGCTGGAAAAACACACCGGGACAGCGTGGGTGCAGCGGATCAAGCGCGCCCTGCTGCCGATCTCGGTGGGGCTGATCCTCGCCGCCAGCTACATCCTGATCCGCAGCATGGAAACCAGCACCTTGAGCCTGCTGCTGACACTGGTCAGCGCCGCCGTGGTGTATTTCAGCCGGGTCAATGCCATCTGGCTGATCATCGCCGGCGTCGCCCTTGGCTTGCTGAGCAGTACCCTGGGAGCCAACTGGTTCTGAAAAAGCTCCAGCCAAAACCCCGGGACTTGGGCACAATCGAGGCATTCGAAAAAGAGCCCGCGCCATGCTGATCGACGAAGAGCTGACCCTGAAAAAGCTGGAAGTGTTCCTGGCCTTCATGCGCACCGGCAACCTGGCGCGGGCGGCGGCCGAGTTGCAGACCAGCAACGTCAGCGTGCACCGGGCCATCCACTCCCTGGAAAGCGCCCTGCGTTGCCCGTTGTTCAAGCATGAGGGGCGCAACCTGACACCGCTGGAGAGCGCCTATGTGCTGGAAGAACGCGCGCAGAAGCTGATCCAGGACGTGGTCGAAAGCGTGCGCATGACCCGGGAGGCCGCCGGGTTCTCCGCCGAACGCTTCAAGCTCGGCTCGCTCTATTCGCTGACGGTGAAAACCGTACCGCAACTGATCATGGGCCTGAAGATCCGCCGCAGCGAGCTGAATATCGACCTGATCCTGGGCTCGAACTTCGACCTGCTGTACAAGCTCAAGAACATGGAAGTGGACGCGATCCTGGTGTCGCTGGACGACACCACCAACGATCCGGACTGCGAGCACCTGCCGCTGTTCGCCGACGATATTTTCCTCGCGACACCCGCCGACTCGCCCTTCGCCCAGCAGGACGAGGTCGACCTGGCCGACCTGAAGGACATGACCTTCATCACCCTGACCCAGGGCTTCGCCACCCACCGCGACGGCAATCGGGTATTCGAGCAGGCGGGGTTCGAGCCGAAGGTGGCGATGCAGGTCAACGATATCTTCACCCTGCTGAGCATGGTCAGCTCCGGCGTCGGTTACGCCCTGCTGCCGGGGCGGATCGCCGCGGTGTACGAGAACCGGGTGAAGCTGATCCCGCTGCAGGCGCGTTATCACCTGCAACAGCATATCGGCGTGGTGTTTCTCAAGGCCAAGGAGCGTGATCCCAACCTGCTGGCACTCCTCGCGGAATGCCGCATGTATGCCAACAGGTTGAATTGACGGCTCAGCCCACCAGGCCGCGCACGATGAAGAACAGCACCGAAGGCCCGAGCAGGCAGCCCAGCCCGGTGTGGAAGGTCGCCGTCAGCGCGCCATAGGGCACCAGCCGCCGATCCGTCGCCGCCAGGCCTGCGGTCACGCCACTGACCGTACCGGCCAGGCCACCGAAGACCATCGCCGAGCGCGGGTTGTCGAGACCCATCCAGCGCGCCGCCACCGGCGTGCCGACCATCACCATGATCGCCTTGATCAACCCCGTCGCGATCGACAGCGCCACCACATCGGAACTCGCGCCAATCGCCGCACCGGTCACCGGCCCGACGATATAGGTCACCGCCCCGGCACCGATGGTGGTCATGCTCACCGCATCGCGATAACCGAAGGCCCAGGCCATGCTCGCCCCGACGATAAACGGCAGCACCGTGCCCAGCAGCAGCGCCAGCGCACCGATCAACCCGGCCTTCCTGGCCTCGGTGGCCTGCACTTCAAAGGCCGTGGCAACGATGGCGAAGTCCCGCAGCATCGCCCCGCCCATCAGACCAATGCCGGAGAACAGCGTCAGATCCGCCAGGCCTTTCTGCCCGCCGGTCAGCGTACCGCCGACCCAGGCCAGCACCAGGCCGATCACGATGGCAATCGCCGAGCCGTGGATCCGGCCAAAGGTCAGGCGCTTGGACAGCACCACCGACACCCACATCACCACGCCGACAAAGGCAAACGCGGTGATCAAGCCATTGTGTTCCAGGCCCTTCTCGATGAGATCCCACATATCAGCGACCTCCCGCGACAGGAGCGGCCGGCACGATATCCGCCGGTTCATCCGGCAGCGGCTCGCCCTTGTGGGTCCGGCTGATCAGGGCAATGGTGCAACCGCAGAGCACCACCGAACCGATCGCCGCCAACACCGCCACCGGCCCGCCGTGCAGCGCCGTGACCACGTTCTGGTTGGCGGCCATGGCGACCACCACCGGAATGTACATGGCGCCCCAGAAACCCACGCCCATCTCGCAGTCCCTGGTCATGCCGCCGCGCTTGTGCATCCACAGCCGCGCGCAGATCAGCAGGATCATCGCGATCCCGACCCCGCCGACATTGGATTTCACCCCCAGCAACACGCCCAGCATGTCACCCAGAATCACCCCTGCCAGCGTACAGATCGCCAACAGCGCCACACCGTAAATAATCATTCTTGTTGTCCTCGCATCGCGTTGTCGAAGTTGTTGTTTTTGTCCTTCGAAGCAGCAGCCGGTGTTTATCGGTGACGGCGTCCCTCCTCATCCATCAGCGCCTTGAGGCTGTCCAGCCGGGCACCGTCGAAGGCAATAACGGTGCCTTGCTCAAACACCCGGCGCGCCAGACCGGTGAGCACCGAACCCGGTGGCAGTTCGATCTGCAGGCGGGCGCCGCGCTCATAGGCGCTTTGCACGGTCCCGCGCCAGTCGACGACCCGGCACATGTTGAACGCCAGGTCATCGCGAAGCTGTTCGGCAGTGCGCAGCAACCGCGCGCTGCTGCCACTGAGGTAACCCAGGCGCGGTGCCCGCAGCGACACCCTGGCGAACGCGGCGGCCAATACCCGGGCCGGTTCGTCCAGCAACGGGCAATGGGAGGGCACGCTGACCGCCAGGCGCCGCGCCGCGCCGTCCTTTCTCATCAATGCGACCAACGCGGTCATGCCCGCTTCGCTGCCGGCGATCACGCATTGGTTATCGGCGTTGATATTCGCCAGGTAGACCGGCGTGCGCTCGCTGTGTACCCGGGCCAATAACTTATCCACAGCCGCCAGTTCCAACCCGATCAAGGCGGTCATGCCATAGCCCTGTGGATAAGCCTGTTGCATCAGCTCGCCACGCAGGCTCACCAGCCGCACGGCATCGTCGAAATCCAGCGACCCGGCCACTACCGCCGCCGGGTAAGCGCCGATGGACAGGCCGGCGACATGGATCGGCGGCGCGGTGTTCTCCAGCAACAACCGGGCAGCGGCCACCCCGGCGACCAGCAGGCAGAGCTGGACCGCACGGGTCGACGCCAGGGCCTGTGGTGTATCCAACGCGCGGACATCCTCGCCCAATACATCGCCGGCTTCGCGCAAGCAATCGTGGACGACAGCCGCGTCGGGCAGACGCTGCAACATGCCGGGCTGTTGTGCGCCCTGGCCGGGAAACACCAGCAGGCTGCTCATGCCGCCCACTCCTGGACAGTCCAGGGATCGAGTACCAATAGCGCACCCTCGGCCCGCTTGAGCAGGACCCGGCGTGCCGTGCCCGCCCACTCCGCCAGTGCCACCGCGCCGTGTGGCGTCTGCACTTGCAGGTCGACGCGGCAGAACGGATTGTCGAGTTGCCGCAACAGGCCAGCGGCCTGCCGGCGCGGCAGCGCTTGCGGTGCACGCAGGATCAGATCCAGGTCGCTGTATTGATGCAGGGTCGGCAAACCGGTGGCCAATTCGAAACCGGCACTGCCGCTGACACCCCAGGCCAGGCCCGAAGCGTTCAGCAAGGGCCGCAGGTAATGCAGTGCCTGCAAGGCCGGCCAGCCTTGCACGCCGATTTCAATATCGATAAGCGCTTCGGGCGAGACACGACGCTCGACCAGCGCCCGCGGCATCAGCGTGGCGAAACGTTGCTCACGCAAAGCCCCGCGTATGCCCACCGGCAGTTGCTCCGCTGCCGTCAGTGCCCGGCGCACCACCACCGGCTGGCCGAGACTCAGCGCCTCGCTCACCCAGGCCGGCGCATCGTCCGGCAACTGCGCCGGGGTCAGCCCCCAGAGCAGGTCGTGGGGGAGAAAGTCGTCGTCAGCGCGCATCGCCGTTCACCACTGCTCGCGCAACAGCTGCCGGACCCGACTGGACGCCGCCCGATTGCCCGCCCCCAGACGACCACTCAAATCAGTGCCCCTGGCCGCCACATCATGGATAGCTTCGACCAGGCAATCCTCGACCTGCGCCAGGTCGGCCGCGCCAGGCTGTTCGATCTGCTCAACACCGAGGGTTTTCCACAGCAGTCCGAGGCTGGCGTAGCTGTCGATGTCATAGGCCATCGGCGGCACACTGGCGGCCAGGGCTTCCAGTTCCTCGACGCTGCGCAGGGTTACCCGTGCCGCCGACGCCTTGCCCATGGCATGCACCATCACACCCGGATCACGCAGGGCGATCAGCCGGTTGGCCTGGTAGCCGTGGGCGAGAAATGCCCCGGACATCGCCTTGCCCACCAGCAGCGCGATCACCGCATGCCCGGCCAGACGGGCGCGGGCATAACTGTCCGCCGCTCCGGCCAGGGCCTGGTGAATACCCAGGGCTTCTTCACGACGCCCGTAAGCCTGGCTCGGCACATCGACAATGGCGATCAGGGCACGCTTGTCCGCACGGCCGCTGTCGGCCTCGATCACTTCGTCCACGGCCTTGGCCAGGCCCCAACCTTCCAGCAATCCGACCTCGCCATTGCGGGCGCGGGCAAATCGATTGGCCGGGTCGGCCACGACCGCCAGAAAACGTACCGGCTGGTCGCCGAGCCGGCCGTCGGCGACTTTCAATGAAGGTGGCAGGCCGGACACTTCAACGGCCTGCGCCGCCAGCGCCTGGAACCAGTGCAAACCGCGCAGGGAATAGGCGCTCATGAACGATCTCCTTGGAAAAGACGGCGCACCGTGGCCGGGTCGATCTGCGGTTCGGCATCCAGTTCAGCCAACCGTTGCAGGTACCAGTCCGCCTGCCGGCTGCGCTGCACTTCGGGCACACCGGCCTCCAGCAAGGCCGCGATCTGCTCGCGGACCAGCGCCACATCATCGGCCACGTAACGATCCACCAGGCCGCTGGCAAAACGCTGTTCGCCGCCGGTCAGGCTCCAGATAAACGGCCGGTCACGGGAGTCGTACTCCTCCAGCCCGGCTTCCTGTTCGATCACTTGCGGACCGTTGAGACCCAGCCGGGCCTCCTGGGTCACCAGCAGATAACTGCACAGTGCCGCCGCGATGGACATGCCGCCAAAACAGCCGACGCTGCCGACCACTACGCCGATCACCGGCTGATAGCGGCGCAGGTCGACAATCGCCGCATGGATATCGGCGATGGCCGCCAAGCCCAGATTGGCTTCCTGCAAGCGCACGCCGCCGGTTTCCAGCAACAACACGGCGCGGGTCGGGATACCCTTGCGGTTGTCTTCGGCAGCCAGCTCCAGGGCACCGGCGATTTTCGCCCCGCCCACTTCGCCGAGGCTACCACCCTGGAAGGCGCCCTCGATAGCCGCGACCACCACCGGCAGGCCGTCGATACTGCCCTTGGCGATCACCACGCCGTCATCGGCCTGGGGTACCACGCCCTGGCGTTCGAGCCAGGGCGACATGATCCGGGCAAAGGGATCGAGCAGTTCGCGAAAACTGCCGCTGTCGAGCAAGGCCCGGGCGCGCTGGCGGGCACCGAGTTCGACGAAGCTGTGCTTGTGCAGCAAACGCTCGCTATCAGTCATGACCGATCTCCTCGAAGCCTTGTTCCAGACGCAGGCGGACCACACCGGGAGTCGCCCCGAAGTCGTGGATATCGATGCTCAGCGCGGGCGGCAGTTGCCCCTCGAACAGCCGCTCGAACAGATGCTGCCAGCGCGCCGAACTGCCGTTCACCGACGTCGTCACCTCGATCGACAACCGACCCGGATGACCAGGCTCCAGCAACACTTCCAGATCACCCGAGCCGACACAGCCCACCAGCGCACGGCCTTTTGGCGGTTGCCCGGCGGGAAATTCAAAGGACAATTTTTCCATCACAAGGCTTCCTGTTCGAGGCGGTCGATCAGCAGGCAGGCGGCGAGCAGATCCGCCGCGCCACCCGGTGAAGCGTTCATCGCCAACAGTTGTTGATCCAATTCATGCAGGCTGCGCCGTCCGGCCAGGCTGGCGCTGCCGCCCGCCTCCAGCACCGCGCGGGCGCCCTGTTGCATGGCCTGTAGGCCCGGCACACCAGCGCGATAGAGCACGCAGGTGTCAGCCAGGCTGGTCATGATCGCGAGCAAGGCATCCAGCCGGGCGTTCTGTTCGCCGTGACCGGCAAGCCGGCTGCGCTTGAGTTGCGGCAGACCGAGGCGGGTCACCGCCGGGAAGCCCAACTGCGCTTCTTCCCGGGCACCACGAGCGCCATAGCGCTGGGCGACTTGACTGCCGTGGCTGCTGCCGTGGGGCGCGTAACGGTCTTCCAGCAAGGCCAGGCGCGCGGCGCGCAGGGTCAGGGCGTTGGCGCTGACGGCGTTTGGGTCCAGCGCGGCGGCGGCGACCAACAGCCCCAGGGCCCAGATCGCGCCGCGATGAGTATTCACCCCGCCGGTGGTCTGCAGCATCGCCTGCTCGCCTTCACGACCGATCCGGCCCAGGGCTTCGCGTAGCGACAGATTGATTATAATTTCCGAATGCGGCGAAGCTGCTTGTTGTGGTGAACAATCTTGCTGTGGCAGGCAAGGGTGTTGTGGCAGACCACCATATTGTGGCGAGCGGGCTTGCCCGCGCTGGGGTGCGAAGCGCCCCCAAAACCTGATAACGCGGGGCATCAGACAGACCGGGCTGCCTGGGTTTGCGACGGCTTCGCCGTCGAACGCGGGCAAGCCCGCTCGCCACAATGTCTCCTCTGGGCACAACATCTCTTTGCGCCACACATTGGTCGCTTGGCTCGCTATAGCGGCTTCGGCCATCTCCTTGAACATCGGCCACAGCGACAAGGCCGAGGCGTGCATCAGGCCCAGGTGCAGATCGCTGTGTGCGCCGTTACCACGGCGATCGACCAACGCCGGTTTGGGCGACAGGTCGGCTTCGTCGATCAGCGCTTCCACCGCGAAGTCCGCCAGGCGCTCGGCCAGTGGCAGGGGTTGAGCGTGCAGATTGAAGGCGTGCATTTACCAGCTCCTGAATTTGGCGGGCGGGTTGTAGAGACCACCCGACCACTCCACCAGATCGGCCACGCTCTTGGCCGCCAGCAGTTCGCGGCTGGCGTCGGTGCGACGAATCCCCAGGTCTTCGGGCAAGGCGATCAAACCTTCGCGACGCATCCGCGCCGTGTCCTTGGGGTTATGCCGCAAGCCGATGGCAGTGACACCGGCCACGGCGGCGATCATCGCCTGGCGCTCTTCCAGGGAACGGGCTTTGTACAGGTAGGCGATGCCTTCTTCGGTCAGCAGATGGGTGACGTCGTCGCCGTAGATCATGATCGGCGCCAGCGGCATCCCGCTTTTTCGCGCCACTTCCACGGCATCGAGGGTTTCGACGAAGGTCGGCTTACCGCCTTCCTGGAAGGTCTCGACCATCTGTACCACCAGCTTCTTGCCGCGTTCGAGCAAGGCTTCGGGCGCATCGCCGGTATCGAGGCGCATATCGAGCCAGGCCGGCGTGCCGTGGCGACGACCGCGTGGGTCATGCCCCATGTTCGGCGCCCCACCGAAACCGGCCAGGCGACCACGGGTCACGGTGGAGGAATGACCGTCGCCGTCGACCTGCAACGTCGCACCGATAAACAGGTCCACCGCATACTGCCCGGCCAATTGGCAGAACATCCGGTTCGAACGCATCGAGCCGTCGCGTCCGGTGAAGAACACATCCGGCCGGGCGGCGATGTAGTTTTCCATGCCCAGTTCGGTGCCGAAGCAATGCACGCTTTCGACCCAGCCGCTCTCGATGGCGGGAATCAGGGTCGGGTGCGGGTTGAGGGTCCAGTTGCGGCAGATCTTGCCCTTGAGACCAAGGGATTCACCATAGGTCGGCAGGATCAGCTCGATGGCGGCGGTGTTGAAGCCGATCCCGTGGTTGAGGGACTGCACATTGTGTTTCTCGTAGATCCCGCGGATCGCCATCATCGCCATCAACACATGCACCGGCTTGATATGGCGCGGGTCGCGGGTAAACAGCGGCTCGATATAGAAAGGCTTGTCGGCGACCACCACGAAGTCGACCCAGGAGGCCGGGATATCCACCCGCGGCAGCTCACTGACGTCATCGACCAGTTGATTGACCTGGACGATCACGATGCCATCGCTGAACGCCGCCGGTTCGATCAGCGCCGGAGTGTCCTCGGTGCTGGCGCCGGTGTAGATATTGCCGGCGCGGTCGGCCATGAAGCCGGCGCTGAGCACCACGTTGGGGATCAGGTCCACCACCAGCCGGGCATAGAGTTCGATGTAGGTGTGAATGGCGCCGATTTCCAGCAGGCCGTCTTCCAGCAACTGGCTGATGCGCAGGCTCTGGGTGCCGGCGAAGGAGAAGTCCAGCTTGCGGGCAATGCCGCGTTCGAACAGGTCCAGGTGTTCGGCACGCCCGACGCTGGGCATGATCATGTGCAAATCGTGGAGCTTGGCCGGGTCGGCTTTCACCAGGGAGCGCGAGAGAAAATCCGCCTGCTTCTGGTTATTGCCCTCCAGCACCACCCGGTCGCCGGGCATGATCAGGGCTTCGAGGGCGGCGACGATCTTGTCGGTCGGCAACACCACGCCATCGGCGAGGGCCCGCACCTGCTCAAGACGGCGCTGCTTCTCGGTACGCCGCCGTGTCCAGCGCGAGTCGGGGGAATTGGGGGTTGTCATGCTCACTCCACGGGTTCGCTTTCGTGGAGTAGACAGTAGGAGTGAATCGCCGGGGCATCAATCAAGCCCGGCGGTGGATCGTTACGCTCAGGGTAATGATTACCGATCCCGACAAGGGACTGATCAGTTCCTTATCGGGACCGTTCGAAACGGGCCGTATAAGATTTTCCTCTTTTACTTGCGAACACAATCGCTGCGCCTGATCTGGCCTCTTCGCCGGCAAGCCGGCTCCCACAATGTCCGAGTCGTTGACAGGTTTGCGAGACAGCCTGGAACCTGTGGGAGCTGGCTTGCCGGCTCCTACAGTGTGGGTGTCGCTCACAAGCTTGCGAGACAGCCTGGAACCTGTGGGAGTTGGCTTGCCGGCTCCTACAGTGTGGGTGTCGCTCACAAGCTTGCGAGACAGCCTGGAACCTGTGGGAGCTGGCTTGCCGGCGAAGAGGCCGGCCGTCACGACACCAGTGCTCAGGCCAGCCCCGACTCCAGCACCAGGCGCTCCAGCCCCAGCAGGTCCGGCACTTTTGCCACCAGGTCGGCGACCTGCACGGCGGCTTTTTCCAGGTGGCACAACGGCACGTCGACAAAGCTCAACTGGCTGTCGAGTTTGTACGAGCGTGGAATACCCTGGATCACCAGCGCGATAAACTTCAGTTCCGGCCGGCCGCCCAAGGCATTGAGGACGACGATCCGCGAGCGGTCGCCGACGGCAATCGCCCCGCCACACGCGGCCTCGAAGCTGATCAGCGGCAGTTGCCAGTCACGCCAGGTGATTTGTCGCAGGTACCACGGCGGCGCGTCGCTGGCCGGTTCGCCGCGCTGGTAGTCGATCAGCTCCGCCACCGCCACGTTCGGCAGCAACAGGTAACGGTCGGCCAACGGCAGCATCAGTCCAGTCAGGCTGCTCGCGCGATGCTCATGCATGAACATGGCTCCAGTGGGCGATGCTCTCCAGCAGCACCGACTCCTGGTACGGCTTGCCCAGGTAGTCGTTGACGCCGATGGCCATGGCCCGGTCGCGGTGTTTCTGGCCGGTACGGGAAGTGATCATGATGATCGGCAAGTCCTTCAGGCGCGGATCGTTGCGGACCTGGGTCGCCACTTCGAAACCGTCCATGCGCGGCATTTCGATATCCAGCAGCATCAGGTCCGGGGTGTGTTCCTGCAACAGGGTCATCGCATCCACACCGTCTTTCGCGGTGATCACGTTCATGCCGTTGCGCTCCAGCAGCCGGCTGGTGACCTTGCGCACCGTGACCGAGTCGTCGACCACCATGACCAGCGTCGGGCGCATCGGCGTGAAGTCCACCGCCAGGTCGCTCAACGCACGCGGCACCGGTACCCAGGCCTGGGAGGTACGCACATGGGCCAGCAAGTCGAGAATCAGCACCACCCGGCCATCGCCGAGAATCGTCGCGCCGGACAATCCCGATACCGCGGCAAACTGCGGTCCCAGACTCTTGACCACGATTTCCCGGGTGCCGACCAGGGTATCCACCTGCAATGCCACCCGCTGCTCGTTGCAGTGCACCAGCAACACCGGCAACGCCTCGCCCAGGCCAAGCAGCTTGGGCTTGCTGACGGTTTGCAGCAATTCGCCCAGGTAGCGCAATTCGTAGGTCTGCCCGGCGTATTCGTAACGCGGCGGGTTCATCTGGTAATAACCTTCCAGCTCGTTGGGCAACACCCGCACGATGCCTTCGACAGTATTCAACGGGATCGCATACTGCTCATCGCCACACTGCACCATCAATGCACGATTCACCGAGACGCTGAACGGCAGGCGGATCTGGAAGTGCACGCCCTGCCCCTTGATCGAGTCGATGGTCATGGTCCCGCCCAGTTGCCGCACCTCCTCGTGAACCACGTCCATGCCGACGCCGCGTCCGGAAATCTGGGTGATGCGCTCGGCGGTGGAGAAGCCCGGCTGGAGGATGAACTGCAACACATCGCGGTCGCTGATCAGCATGTCTTCCTCGATCATTCCGCGCTTGATCGCCTTGCGCCGCACCGCATCCAGCGGCACCCCGGCACCGTCGTCGCGGATATCGAAGACGATGTCGCCGCCTTCGTGGGACAGGTCCAGGGTGATCCGACCCTGTTCCGGCTTGCCGGCGGCCAACCGCACCGGCGCGCTTTCCAGGCCGTGATCGACGGCGTTGCGCAGCATGTGCTCCAGGGGGGCGACCATGCGTTCGAGGACATTACGGTCCATCTCGCCTTCGGCATTGCCGACAATGAAATCGACGTCCTTGCCCAACTCTCCGGCCACCTGCCGGACGATGCGCTTCAACCGTGGCACCAGGCGTTCGAACGGCACCATGCGCGTGCGCATCAGGCCTTCCTGCAACTCGGTATTGACCCGTGCCTGTTGCAGCAGCAGGTTCTGCGCATCCTGGTTGCGTCCGGCCAGGGTTTCCTTGAGGTCCAGCAGGTCGGAGGCCGACTCGAACAAGGCCCGCGACAGTTGCTGCAACTGCGAGTGGCGATCCATTTCCAGCGGATCGAATTCTTCGTAGCCCAGACGTTCGGCCTCGACCTGCTGGCGGCTGAGGATCCGCCCCTGGGTTTCGATGTCCATCCGCCGCAGTTGGTCGCGCATCCGCGAGAGGGTGGTCTCCATTTCGTTGAGCGCGACCGTGGCGTCATTCACCTGCTGCTCGATACGACCGCGGAAGATCGAGGTTTCCCCCGCCAGATTGACCAGGTCTTCCAGCACATCCGCCGAGACCTTGACCATGTCCTGGGGCGGACGCTCGGCTTCGGCCAGCACCGCCGCGTCACTCTTTGGCTGCAGCAGCGGCGCAGGCTCCGGCGTCACCGGCAACTCGACCAGCGGCTGGCGACCGAAGGCCTGGATCTCGGCGATCAGGGCATCGGCCGGGACCACCGGCTGTCCGTCGCGCACCGCGTCGAGCATCTGCGCCAGACGGTCCTGGCCGCTCTGCAACAGCTCGAACAACGCCTCACCAGGCTGCAGCAGCAGGGTCGACACGCCTTCGTAGAGAAACTCCAGCTCATGGGCCAGGTCGCCGATGGGCGCAATTTCGACCATCCGCGCGCCGCCCTTGAGGGTGTGCAGGTCGCGCAGCAGGGTTTCCACTTCCTGGCGGCTCGACGGTTCGGCCTGCCAGCGCTGCAACGCCGCACCGGAGCTTTCAATGATGTCGAAGCCTTCTTCGAGAAAGACCTCCAGCAACTCCGGGTCGCTGACCACCGCCGGTAATTCGGCGGGCTCATTCGATTCGAACGGCTCCACCTCCACCGCCTGCTGGCGAAACGCACGGATGCCATCGATCAGGGCCGCCGGATCGCTCAGGGGTCGTTGATCCTGCAATTGCTCCAGCAACACGGCGAGGTGGTCATGGCTCTTCTGCAACAACAGCGCCAAGGCCGTGGAGTGGCTGAAGCGCCGGTCCACCAGGCCTTCGTAAAGGTTTTCCAGCTCATGGGCCAGGTCGCCGACCGGGCCGATCTCGGCCATCCGCGCGCCGCCCTTGAGGGTATGCAGGTCACGTTGCAGGGACAGCAGCGGCGCGGCGTTGTCCGGCTCGTCGAGCCAGCGCTGCAAGGCCAGGCCGGCGCTGTCGAGAATATCCGCCGCCTCTTCGAGAAAGATCGTGACGATCTCGTCATCCAGACCCACTGCGTCTGCAACCTGATCGGCAGCAGCGGTGGCCGTGGCCAGCTCGGTAATGCTCAGGGTGCGGCTGCCGTCGGTCTTGATCAGGCCGGTGGCGGACGGGTCGAGAGCCTCGTCGAGCAACTCGCGCAAGGCCCGGACACGCTCCGGTTGCGGGTTGATTTCCTGGCCGGCGGCCAGTTCGTCGAGCATGTTGATCAGCGCTTCATGGGCCTGCTGGGCCTCATGGAAAAACCGCTCGCTGGCCGCCAGGCTGCTCTCTTCGACGGAACCGTAGAGATCCAGCAGGGCTTCGCACAATTCATCCACCGGTTCCAGGTCGGCGATATGCGCGCCCTGTCCGAGGGTGGTCAGTTCGTCCAGCAGGTCGTTGAGTTCCTGGCGCTCGCCGGGATGCTGCTGCCAACGCAGCAACAGGTTCTCGGCGTCCAGCAGGATATCCATGCCCTGGGCGAGGAAGTTGTTGATCAGTTGCGGGTCGCGCTTGGTCCGCAGGGTGCTGCTGGGCTGGCTCAGTAACGCTTCAAGCCGCGTGGCCAGCAGCGTCTCGGTGCGTTGGATCAATTGCGCCGCGCCGCTGATGGCGGCCAGCGGATCGTCGGTCAATTGCTTCAGGCCACGGCGAAACAGCCCTTCGGCCTCGAACAGCAGCTCGACCTCGTCCAGGTCCAGCGCCAGCAGATGGGCCTTGAACTCCCGTGCCAGATGATCGAGCGGCGCGGCCAGTTCGGCCATCGGCAGGACCCCGGCCATATAGGCACTGCCCTTGAGGGTGTGCAGGGCCCGTTGCAACTCGTCGCTGGCCTGCAGCGGCAGGTGCTCGGCAGCCTGCTCGAGAAAACGGTTGAGGCTGTCGAGGTGGGTTTCGGCCTCGTTGCGGAAGATCTCCAGCAATTGTGGATCGAGGCCCTCGATTTCGTCAGCGGCGTCAGCCTCGTCGTCATCCGAGCTCGCCAGTTCATGGGCCCGGGCCGCTATCCAGTCGACATCGTCACGCTGGCGCTGGGCATTGGCGGCAAACTCGTCGATCAGTTCCGGCAGTAACGCCAGCACGTCGGCGATCAGTTGCTGCACCGCCGGCCCCGGCTCGACGCTGCGCTCCAGCACCCGGTTGAGCAGGTTCTCCACCGCCCAGGCCAGTTCGGCCAGCACCAGCGCACGCACCATCCGCCCGCTGCCCTTCAAGGTATGGAAGGCCCGGCGCAACTCGGCCAGGGCCGATTTGCTCTCAAGATCGGCGAGCCAGCGCGGCAGATAATCGCGCAGCGCATCGAGGACTTCCTCGGTTTCCTCGAGGAACACTTCGCGCAACTCATCGTCGACCGGCGCTTCGTCGGCCGGTGGCGGCAGCAGGCTCCCCGGCATCTGCCGGGCCGGCGGGTTGAGTGCCGAGACCGGGCTGGCCAGTACATCGGCCAGGGACTGCACCACCTGTGGGTCGTCCAGCGCCTGCAAATCGTGCATGACCTGGGCTTCACTGGGGCTCAGCACTTCTTCGAGCAATGGCACATCCAGTTCAACCGGCACATAACCCAGCACATCGAGGCTTTCCTCGGCCTTGTCCAGGACCCGCTCGCCGGGCGCCTCGTGGTCTTCGGCGAGGCGTTCGAGGTAGTACTCGATGCTGGTCAACGCATCGGCAAGGCGGTCGAGCTGTTGCCAGGACGGCGGTGCCGGGTCCGCCAGCAAGTGCTCGCGGATATAACGGTTGCAGGTTTCCAGCAGGCTCGCCGCGCGGCTCAGGGGAATCATCGACAAGGCGCCGCGGACCTGGGTCAGCAGCTCGGGCAGCGCTGCCAGGCGCTCGCGGTCCCAGTCGGCATCGATGTAGTCGACGATCAGGTCCTTGGCCTGTTGCAGGCAGATCCGCGCCTCCTTGATCACGATCTGGTGGATCTGGGTCAGGTCGGTGGTCGGCAAGCGACTTTCTTCGCGGCTTTCCGGCTCCACCGTGCCGATCATCCCGGCCAGCGTCGCCTCGACATAGAGCAGGGCCCCGGCGACATCCATCAGCACCGCGTCATTGGGTTCGCGTTGGCCCTGCGCCAGGCCCTGGACCACCGCCAACTGGTCGATGATGACCTTGCGCGGCTGGCCGAAACCGAGCACCGCCAGGGTATCGGCGATCTGCCGCAACGGCGCCAGCAGGCTGGCCAGGTCATCGGTGTGCTGGCGATCGCTGCGCACGAACAGGTCGAGTCGCTCCTTGACCCGCACCAGTTCCTCGCAGAGCGCCGAGACCACCGAGCGCATGGCATCGCGGTCGGGGCCGGCCAGGCGCGCCCGCTCTTCGTCGACCACCGAGGTGGTCGGCAAGGCCTCGTCCAGGCCGTAGCGCGCCTTGAGAGCAAGCATCTGCGCAGTGGGCCGCTCGGCCTTGGCGATATAGAACAGCAGGCTCTTGAGCAATTCCTCCGGCGCGGCCTGGTTGATGCCGGCAATGCCCTGTTCCAGCAGGCGCTTGAGCTCCTTGTCGGAGTCCTTGAGCAGACTGCGCAAGGCCGGGCTGTTGCCGATGGCCCCGCCGAGCATGCCTTCGACCAGCGCCGAGCCGACCTGCCAGAGCTGGCCCAGCGGGGCGTTCTGGCACAGGTTTTCGAGACGGGCGAAGACCTTGGCCATATAACCGAGGTTGGTCGCGTCGTCCTGCTCACGCAGCAACCCGACCAACGCCGTCTGCAGCATCTGCCGCAGCTTGCGCAGCAGGTTCGGCAGCTCTGCCGGGGCCAGGCGGGCCAGCGTCGCGGCGTCGAGGGGCGGCAGCTCCAGCAGGGTCGGACTGAACAGGCTGGTTTCCGAAAGCAGGCTTTCGCCGCGGGCGCTGCGCAGGTCGTTGAGCAATGGCAGCACCACCAGCGGCAGGTCGCGCCGGGCGCTGTGCACCCGGTCCAGGTACAACGGCAGTTGACCGAAAGCCTGGTGCAACAGGCTGATGGCCTCTTCCTGCTCACCGACCCGGCCCTGTTGCATGGCCAGTACCAACTGTTCCATTTCTTCGGCCAGCAGCGCCGCGCCGTAGAACTCGACCATCTGCAAGCTGCCGTGCACCTGGTGGATGCAGGCCAGGCACTCGGCGATGTCCTGGCTCGAATGCCCCGGCTCGTCGAAGGCATCCAGGGCCTGGCGGGCCTGCTTCAAGGTGTCGGCGATTTCGCCCTTGACCCATTCCAGGGCCACATAATCGTGCTGGTCGCTCATGCTTGCACTACCGGGTTTCACGCGCATCTTGCGCCTGGGGCAAGGTGAAGCCGGAGACCGAACGCCGCAGCTGGCTGGCCATTTTCGCCAGGTTGCCAATGCTGTCGGCGGTGGCGGTCGAGCCGGATGAGGTCTGGGTGGTGATCTGCTGGATCACGTTCATGGTCAGTGAAATCTGCCCCGCCGACGAGGTCTGTTGCTGGGCCGCGTTGGAGATGCTCTGGATCAGTGCCGCCAGGGTCTTCGACACGCCTTCGATTTCCTCCAGGGCGACACCGGCATCCTGCGCCAGCCGGGCACCGCGCACCACTTCGGTGGTGGTCTGTTCCATGGAAATCACCGCTTCGTTGGTGTCGGCCTGGATCGCCCGCACCAGGGTCTCGATCTGCCGGGTCGCGGCTGAGGACCGCTCGGCCAGGCGCTGGACTTCGTCGGCGACCACCGCGAAGCCCCGCCCGGCATCGCCGGCCATGGACGCCTGGATCGCCGCATTGAGGGCGAGGATGTTGGTCTGGTCGGCAATATCGTCGATCAGGCTGACGATATCGCCGATTTCCTGGGACGACTCGCCCAGACGCTTGATGCGCTTGGCGGTGTCCTGGATCTGCTCGCGGATATTGTCCATGCCGTGGATGGTGTTGTGCACCACCTCGTTACCCTTGTTGGCGATTTCCACCGAGCGCTCGGCCACCGCCGAGGATTCGGCGGCATTGGCCGACACCTGGTCGATGGACTCGGCCATGTCGCTGATGGCGGCGGACGCCTCGCTGATCTGCTGGGCCTGATGCTCGGAGGCCTCGGCCAATTGCATCGCGGTAGCCTGGGTTTCCTGCACGGCGGCGGCGACCTGGCCGGCGGTGAGGTTGATGGTCGCGACCAGGTCGCGCAACTGGTCCACCGAATAGTTGATCGAGTCGGCGATGGTCCCGGTGAAGTCTTCGGTCACCGAGGCGGTCACGGTCAGGTCACCGTCGGCCAAATCCTCTATTTCATCCAGCAGACGCATGATCGCGTGCTGGTTGCGCTCGTTCTTCTCTGCGGTTTCGTGCAGTTGCCGGTTGGTCTCGCGCACCATCACCAGGCCGATCAGGATGATCGAGGCCAACGCCAGCAGGCCCAGGACGTAACCGCCGATGGTATCGAGGGAGCGTCCGCCCGCCAGGTTTTCGAAACCGTTGGCCAGGTGCGAGGCTTCGTCCAGCAGGGTTTGCGACAGGCTGAAGATATTGCTGGCGGACTCACGGACCTGGAACAGTTCCGGCGAGGTTTCGAGAATCTCGTCGACGGAGCCGGAGACGAACTCGAAGAGTTCGGCGATATCGCCGAGCCGGGCGCGGGCGTCCTTGTCCTCGACCTGGGAAATCTTCAGCGCCGCATTGCCCTGCAACATGCCGTTGAGCACCTGGCCGAAGCGCGCCGCGTCACGCCCGAAGGCGTCGGCGGCCTGGGATGCGGTTTCATCGCCGGCCAGCACGGTGTTCACCGCACCGAGAATGCGCTCGGCAAGCAACGACTGGCGCTGGGCCATGGCCACCTGGGCCGCCGGGGCGCCGCGTTGCAGGAGGATTTCCACGACCTTTTCGTATTCGACCTGCAACTGCGGCACGGTTTCGGCCAGGGTCGCGGCCACCTGATGCAGGGACAACACGGTCTGTTCGCTGGCCAGGATCGCGTCGGTATTCTTCAGCAGGCTTTCCCAGTCCTGCTGCACCGCGTGCATCTCCGTGCGCACCACCGGCGGCGCGGCAGGCAGGCCAGTGGCCGGGTCGCCTTTCTTCAGATAGCCCCAGCGCTGGGCGAAATCGTTGCGCGCGTCGCTGAGCAACTTGAACGCCGCGGCCTTGCCGGAGGCGGCCTCGCTGGCGTTCTTGGCGATGCGCTGGGACAGCACCCGCAGCTCGCCGGCGTGGCTGATGTATTGCTTGTCGTAGTTGGACTGGGTGTTCAGGTACGCGAAGTTGGCGAACAGCAGCATGATGAACACGATCAGCGCGATAAACAGCACGATGATCTGCGAACGGCTGCGCGAAGCCTCTTCGGGCTTGCTGGTTTTGGCTTTAATCATCGATCAGACCGCCACATCGAGAAAACCCGGCGCCTGGGCCAGGACAAACGGGCTGAACACCCACCAGCTGCGCCCACGCTCGAAACAGCCCTGGACAAAGGGCGCCACCACCAGTTCCGGGCGCTCGACCGAATGCATCTGCCGGCTGCCCTGGGGAAAGTGCTGCATGCCCGCCACCTCATCCACCAGCAGGCCGGCGAACACTTCCTTGTATTCCAGCACCAGCACCCGCCGCTGTTTACGCAATACCGACAACTCATGGCCGAAGAAACCGCACAGGTCCATGATCGGCAACAACCGCCCGCGCAGGTTGGCGACGCCCCTGACCCAGGGCTTCACCCCCGGCAACAGGGTGTAGCGCGGCTCATGGAGGACCTCGGCCACTTCACCCATCGGCGCCACGTACCATTGCTCGCCGAGCCGGAAGCCGATACCGCTCCAGGTGTCCTGGCGGGCTTCCTGGGACGGCAGGTCCGCCGCCAGCAACCGGCAGCGCTGGTCGATTTCCAGCAGCAGCTGGAAGGCGGTCTGCGACTCAGCCATGGGCGCCGGCCGTCAACCGGCCAGGACGTTGTTCAGGGTCTTGAGCAGGGTCTCTTCGTCGACCGGCTTGGTCAGGTAGTCCCTGGCGCCCTGGCGCGTGCCCCAGACCTTGTCGGTTTCCTGATCCTTGGTGGTAATGATGATCACCGGGATCGCCGCGGTTTCCGGGTCCTTGGTCAACTGGCGGGTCGCCTGGAAACCGTTGAGGCCGGGCATGACGATGTCCATCAGCACCGCGTCGGGCTTTTCCTGGCGGGCCAGGGCCACGCCGTCGGCGCCGTTCTCGGCCTTGAGGACTTCATGACCATGCTTTTCCAGCATGCCGGTCAGTTTGTACATTTCAGTCGGCGAATCATCGACGATCAGGATGCGTGCCATGGTGTTCCCCATTTCTTATAAAGCGGGCGGCCCACCGGCCGCCCGTCAATGTGCTTGTTCCACTGCCGCGAACCCCGGTACATGGGCCTTGATCGCATCCAGCAGCTCTTCCTTGCTAAAGGGCTTGGTCAAAAACCGGTCAGAACCGACGATGCGTCCCTTGGCCTTGTCGAACAGGCCGTCCTTGGACGACAGCATGATCACCGGCGTCGACTTGAACGCACTGTTGTTCTTGATCAGGGCGCAGGTCTGATAACCATCCAGGCGCGGCATCATGATGTCGACAAAGATGATGCCCGGATGATGATCGGCAATCTTGGCCAGCGCGTCGAAACCGTCGATGGCGGTGATGACTTCACAACCGACATGCTTGAGCAGCGTTTCGGCGGTGCGACGAATCGTCTTGGAGTCATCGATGACCATGACTTTCAAGGCGGTGGAATGCTGTTCCATATCTGCTCTACCATCGCCACAGCGAGTCGTTTTCTACGGGTACCCGGTTTCCGGGCGCGAAACCCTTGATGTGGAAGGATTTCGTACAGGATGCGAACCTTTTTAGCACAGTCTCCCCACGCAATCCATGAGCGGCCTCGGCGCGCGTGCCAGAGGCGGTTTTTCCTTGACCGGGAATCGGTGTAGCGCCACTCTGACGCCACTTTTTCAAGCCATTGCGGCCTTCACGGCCAACAGAGGATATAGCCCATGAGCGTTCGTCTCGGGATTGTCATGGACCCCATCGCCAGCATTTCCTATAAGAAGGACAGCTCGCTGGCCATGTTGCTGGCCGCCCAGGAGCGCGGCTGGACGCTGTTCTATATGGAGCAGCAGGACCTTTACCAGGATGCCGGCGTGGCCCGGGCGCGGATGAAGCCCTTGAAGGTGTTCGCCAACCCCGAGCACTGGTTCGAGCTGGAAGCCGAGACCGACGCGGCCCTGAGCGAGCTGGACGTGATCCTGATGCGCAAGGATCCGCCGTTCGACATGGAGTTCGTCTACTCCACCTACCTGCTGGAACAGGCCGAGCGTGCCGGCGTACTGGTGGTGAACAAGCCCCAGAGCCTGCGCGACTGCAACGAAAAGCTGTTCGCCACCCAGTTCCCGCACTGCACGCCGCCGACCCTGGTCAGCCGCCGGGCCGATGTCCTGCGTGAATTCGCCGCCAAGCACGGCGATGTGATCCTCAAGCCGCTGGACGGCATGGGCGGCACCTCGATCTTCCGTCACCGCGTCGGCGATCCGAACCTGTCGGTGATCCTCGAGACCCTGACCGCCCTCGGCACCCAGCAGATCATGGCCCAGGCCTACCTGCCGGGGATCAAGGACGGCGACAAACGCATCTTGATGATCGACGGCGAGCCGGTGCCGTACTGCCTGGCGCGGATCCCGGCGGCCGGCGAAACCCGCGGCAACCTGGCCGCCGGTGGCCGTGGCGAAGCCCGTCCGCTGACCGACCGCGATCGCTGGATCGCCGCCCAGGTCGGCCCGACCTTGCGCGAAAAAGGCCTGCTGTTCGTCGGCCTCGACGTGATCGGCGAGCACCTGACGGAAATCAACGTCACCAGCCCCACCTGCATCCGCGAAATCGACAACGCCTTCGGCACCAATATCGGCGGCCTGTTGATGGATGCCATCGAGCAGAAGCTCAAAAGCCGTTGATGTAGAACAGCCGAGATGAAACCAACATTGCGTTATCATGCATCGCCTCTGATACGCGTGATGTTGGTTTTCTGGTCATGACACTCCCCGCCGATCTGCCCCCCGAACTCTCCCGCACCGGCGTGCGCCCGGCCGATCGGCTCGGTTTTACCCTGTTTCTCGCCGCCCTGATCCACCTGGCACTGATTCTCGGCATCGGCTTCAGCTTCGTCGAACCCAAGCAGATCAGCAGGACCCTGGAAATCACCCTGGCCACCTTCAAGAGCGAAACCAAGCCGGCCAAGGCCGACTTCATCGCCCAGGAGAACCAGCAGGGCAGCGGCACCCTGGATAAAAAGGCGATCCCCACCACCACCGAGGTCGCGCCCTTCCAGGACAACATCGTCAATAAAGTGACCCCGCCCCCACCGGTCAAGCAGGAAGTCAAGGAAGCGGCGCCCAAGGCCGCGGTCGCCACCGTGGCGTCAAAGCCGAAGAAAACCGTCACCCGGCGCGAGGAAACCAAGGCCGAAGTCGTGCCCAAGGCCGAGGTGCCGACGTTCGACAGCTCGCAGCTGTCCAGCGATATCGCCAGCCTGGAAGCGGAACTGGCCAAGGAGCAGCAACTGTACGCCAAACGCCCGCGCATCCATCGCCTCAGCGCGGCCTCGACCATGCGCGACAAGGGCGCCTGGTACAAGGACGAGTGGCGCAAGAAGGTCGAGCGGATCGGCAACCTCAACTATCCCGAGGAAGCCCGGCGCCAGCAGATCTACGGCAACCTGCGGCTGATGGTCTCGATCAACCACGACGGTTCGCTGTATGAGGTGCTGGTGCTGGAGTCGTCCGGGCAACCCCTGCTGGACCAGGCGGCCCAGCGCATCGTGCGCCTGGCGGCGCCCTTCGCGCCCTTTACCGGCGACCTGTCGGACATCGACCGCCTGGAAATCATCCGCACCTGGCGTTTTGCCCGGGGAGACAAGCTGTCCAGCAACTGAAACCCTGTGAGGAAACTTGCAGGAGAACTTGTGGGAGAGTTTGCAGGAGAACCTGTGGGAGAGCTTGCAGGAGAACCTGCAGGAGAGCCTGTGGAGAGCTTGCAGGAGAACCTGTGGGAGGGGGCTTGCCCCCGAAGCTCTTGCCGCCCTCAAGGACGCCTTCGGGGGCAAGCCCCCTCCCACCCAGACCCTCCTACACAGCCCCTCCCAAGCAGCCCCTATCCACACAAGTCCTCCCACACAGCCCCGTCCCCACAACGCGTGTCACACATTGAGACGCCTGCATCATCCTCAGCTTGTCAGCTTGCCCGCCCAACGCCACACTAGGGCTCATGAAAAACCTCACCCCGACTTACCTCAAGCATCACTTCCTGATCGCCATGCCGCATATGGCCGACCCGAATTTCGCGCAGACCTTGACCTATATCGTCGAGCACACCGCGAACGGTGCCATGGGACTGGTTATCAACCGCCCGCAATCGCTGAACCTGGCCGATATCCTCGAACAGTTGCGCCCGGACATCGATCCGCCCGGACTCTGCCAGCATGTGCCGATCTACTCCGGCGGCCCGGTGCAGACCGATCGCGGCTTTGTCCTGCATCCGATCGGCAAGACCTACCAGGCCACCGTCGAACTCGAAGGCCTGGCGCTGTCGACGTCCCAGGACGTGCTGTTCGCCATCGCCGACGGCATCGGCCCGGAACGCAGCCTGATCGCCCTCGGCTACGCCGGCTGGGAGGCCGGGCAACTGGAAGCCGAACTGGCCGACAACGCCTGGCTGACCTGCCCGTTCTCGCCGGACATCCTCTTCGAAACCGACAGCGATGCCCGCCTGGCCGCCGCCGCCGCCCAGCTGGGCGTCAACCTCAGCCTGCTCACCAGCCAGGCGGGCCACGCCTGATGGCCACTATCCGCCTGCTGCTGGGCTTCGACTACGGGACCCGGCAGATCGGCGTCGCCGTCGGCCAGATGATCACCGGCCAGGCCCGCGAGCTGTGTACCCTCAAGGCGCAGAACGGCATTCCCGACTGGAATCAGGTCGAAGCCCTGATCAAGGAGTGGAAACCCGACGCCGTGGTGGTCGGCCTGCCCCTGAACATGGACGGCACCCCCAGCGAGATGTGCGCCCGGGCGGAAAAATTCGCCCGCCGGCTCAACGGTCGCTACAACGTGCCGTTCTTCACCCAGGATGAACGCCTGACCACCTTCGAGGCCAAGGGCGAACGCATGGCCAGGGGCGGGCAGAAAGGCACCTATCGCGACAACCCGGTGGACGCCATCGCCGCCAGGCTGCTGCTGCAAAGCTGGATCGAAGAAAACCCTGCACCCCCCGAATCCTGAAGGCGTTTCACGCCCCACCGTTTCAGCCCCCGCCGCGCTTGCCGGGCGGGGCCCTTGAAGGAGCCACCATGAGCCTGCCCAATCCCGCCGAACTGATCGACCAGATGGCCATCCGCCTCAAGGCCCACCTGCAACAGCGTGGCATAGACACCCCGCGCTATATCGGCATCCGCACCGGCGGCGTGTGGGTCGCGCAGGCGTTGCTCAAGGCGCTGGACAGCGATTCGCCGCTGGGCACCCTGGACGTCTCCTTCTACCGCGACGACTTCAGCCAGAACGGCCTGCATCCGCAGGTGCGTCCTTCCGAGCTGCCGTTCGAGATCGAAGGCCAGCACCTGGTGCTGATCGACGACGTATTGATGAGCGGCCGCACCATCCGCGCCGCCCTCAACGAACTGTTCGACTATGGCCGCCCGGCCAGCGTGACCCTGGTCTGCCTGCTGGACCTGGACGCCGCCGAGCTGCCGATCCGGCCGAATGTGGTGGGCGCGACCCTGTCACTGGCGCCCACGGAACGGGTAAAATTGTCCGGCCCCGCACCGCTCCAACTTGAACTTCAAGACCTGGCCCTTTAAGCACTTAAAAAGAGTCCCTTGCGATGACGCCTCCAGACGCCAAGCGCCCCCTGCAGCTCAATGATCAGGGCCAGCTGCGCCACTTCCTGTCGCTTGACGGTTTGCGCCGCGAGCTGCTGACCGAGATCCTCGATACCGCCGATTCCTTCCTCGAGGTCGGCGCCCGGGCGGTGAAGAAAGTCCCGCTGCTGCGCGGCAAGACCGTGTGCAACGTGTTCTTCGAGAACTCCACCCGCACCCGCACCACCTTCGAACTGGCGGCCCAGCGGCTGTCGGCGGACGTGATCACCCTGAACGTGTCGACCTCGTCGGCGAGCAAGGGCGAAACCCTGCTCGACACGCTGCGCAACCTCGAAGCCATGGCCGCCGACATGTTCGTGGTGCGCCACGGCGACTCCGGCGCCGCGCACTTCATCGCCGAGCACGTCTGCCCGCAGGTGGCGATCATCAACGGCGGCGACGGCCGCCATGCCCACCCGACCCAGGGCATGCTCGACATGCTGACCATCCGTCGCCACAAGGGCGGCTTCGAAAACCTCTCCGTGGCGATTGTCGGCGACATCCTGCACTCGCGGGTCGCGCGCTCGAACATGCTCGCGCTGAAGACCCTGGGCTGTCCGGATATCCGCGTGATCGCGCCGAAAACCCTGCTGCCGATCGGTATCGAGCAATACGGTGTGAAGGTCTACACCGACCTGGCCGAAGGCCTGAAGGATGTCGACGTGGTGATCATGCTGCGCCTGCAGCGTGAACGCATGACCGGCGGCCTGCTACCCAGTGAAGGCGAGTTCTACCGCCTGTTCGGCCTGACCACCGCGCGCCTCGCCGGGGCCAAGCCGGATGCCATCGTGATGCACCCTGGCCCGATCAACCGCGGCGTGGAAATCGAGTCGGCGGTGGCCGACGGCCCGCGCTCGGTCATCCTCAATCAAGTCACCTACGGTATCGCCGTGCGCATGGCCGTGCTGTCCATGGCCATGAGCGGGCAAACCGCCCAGCGCCAATTCGAGCAGGAGAACGCCCAGTGAAGCTCAGCATTCTCGGCGCCCGCGTCATCGATCCAAGCAGTGGCCTGGATCAAGTTATCGATCTGCACCTGGAAGCCGGCAAGATCATTGCCATCGGCGCCGCCCCGGCGGGTTTCGCCGCCAGTGAAACCATCGACGCCAACGGCCTGGTCGCCGCCCCCGGGCTGGTGGACCTCAACGTCGCCCTGCGCGAGCCGGGCTACAGCCGCAAAGGTAGCATCGCCAGCGAAACCCGCGCCGCCGCCGCCGGCGGTGTCACCAGCCTGTGCTGTCCGCCACGGACCAGACCGGTGCTGGACACCTCGGCGGTGGCCGAGTTGATCCTCGACCGCGCCCGCGAGGCCGGCAACACCAAGGTGTTCCCGATCGGCGCGCTGAGCAAGGGCCTCGACGGCGAGCAACTGGCCGAACTGGTTGCCCTGCGTGACGCCGGTTGCGTGGCCTTCGGCAACGGCCTGGACAGTTTCCGCAACAGCCGCACCCTGTGCCGCGCGCTGGATTACGCGGCAACCTTCGACCTGACGGTGGTATTCCACTCCCAGGACCATGACCTGGCCGAAGGCGGCCTGGCCCACGAAGGCGCGACCGCCAGCTTCCTCGGCTTGCCGGGCATCCCGGAAACCGCGGAAACCGTGGCCCTGGCCCGCGACCTGCTACTGGTGGAACAGACCGGCGTACGCGCGCACTTCAGCCAGCTGACCAGCGCCCGCGGCGTGGCGCTGATCGCCCAGGCACAGGCACGAGGCCTGCGGGTCACCGCCGATGTGGCGCTGTACCAGTTGATCCTGACCGACGAAGCGCTGATCGATTTCTCCAGCCTCTATCACGTGCAACCGCCGCTGCGCACCCGCGCCGACCGCGACGGCCTGCGTGAAGCGGTGAAATCCGGGGTGGTCCAGGCGATTTCCAGCCATCACCAGCCCCATGAGCGCGACGCCAAGCTGGCACCGTTCGGCGCGACCGAGCCGGGGATCAGCAGCGTCGAGCTGCTGCTGCCGCTGGCGTTGACCCTGGTTGAGGATGGCCTGCTGGACCTGCCGACCCTGCTCGCGCGCCTGAGCGCCGGCCCGGCCGACGCCCTGCGCCTGCCGGCGGGCAAGCTGGCGGTGGGGGCGGCGGCGGACCTGGTGCTGTTCGACCCAAGTACGTCGACCGTGGCCGGCGAGCACTGGCTGTCCCGTGGCGAGAACTGCCCGTTCATCGGCCACGCGTTGCCGGGAACAGTGCGCTACACGCTGATGGACGGACGGATCACCCACCAGGCCTGACACCGCAGCAGCGCTGCGGCACAAAGGTCGATCGTTCCCACGCTCGGCGTGGGAACGATCTGTGCGGCGGTCTCAGCCCCGCCCGCTGTTCTTCAGCGATATCTGGTCATTCAACGTCCAGAAGTCATACAGCACGCCCAACCCCAGCAGCCCACCCGTCACCAGATAAAGCAGCCCGGTCAGCCATTTGCCCTGGTACATCCGGTGCACGCCCAGGAGGCCGAGGAAGGTCAGCAGCAACCAGGCGACGTTGTAGTCGAGTGGCCCCGGGGTAAACCGCAGGTCGGCTTCACGATCCATGCCCGGAATCAGGAACACGTCGATCAGCCAGCCGATCCCGAGGAGCCCCAGGGTACAAAACCAGATCGTGCCGGTGATCGGCTTGCCGTAATAGAAGCGGTGAGAACCGGTAAAACCGAAAATCCACAGCAAATACCCGAGTAAAACATTATGGGTACTAGCCGGTGTGCCATCTTGCCGATAGCTGTTCATGAACGACCTCTCTGAGCCCGATAGATAAATTTTTCGTCATTTCGTGTGACTTTTTTACTGTCTCAAAACATGTAACAAACTCTTGCCGAAAATCGCTGAAAGCCTTGTGGGGCCTGACCTGCACGTGACCCATGAGTCTCTTTTCGCTGTCCCGGAGCGGTTTTGACCCCTGTATAGAATCGACAAACGGCCTCGGAAATGACCAAAAAGCTGTTATAAAGTTGCGCGCTAACCCATATGAGCCTTGCCTAATGCGACCATTTTTCAAGACATGGCTGACCATTTGCCTTCTGATGCCACTGGCCGCCCACGCCACCAATCGTGAGCAACGTCTTCCATCCATCAACGGTCATACCGCAAAGTCACCTGCAACCGTTGCCAAACTGTCCGAGATCACCGTTCCAACCAGCAAGCACCCAGGCAAGCACAACAGCTCGCTCAAAGTGAAGCACAGCGTGGTCACCACGGCTGTCGCCGGTGCACCGAACGCCAAGCAGAGCAGCGCCGTGCTGAGCCGCGCGGTGAACGTGCTGGGCACGCCTTATCGCTGGGGCGGCAGCAGCCCGAGCAAGGGCTTCGACTGCAGTGGCCTGGTCAAGTATGCCTTCAACGGCGTCGCCGCCGGCGATCTGCCGCGTACATCCAACGCCATGGCCGCCGGCCACGGGCAGAAAGTCGACCGCAAGGACCTGAAACCGGGCGATCTGCTGTTCTTCAACATCAAGAGCCGCAAGGTCAACCACGTCGCCATCTACCTGGGCAATGACCGGTTTATCCATGCCCCGCGTCGCGGCAAGGCCGTGACCATCGACACCCTGAAGAAACCCTACTGGGACAGCCACTACGCAATCGCCAAGCGGGTGATTCCGAAAGAACAGAACAGCCACCTGCGGGTTGTTCAGCGCTGATCTGACCGCTGAGGTTGCCGAGCGGGCTTGTTGTGGCGAGCGGACTTGCCCGCGCTCGGCTGCGAAGCAGTCGTAAACCAGCCATCGAGATACGTCGGATACTCCGCGGGCACAGATTTCAGGGTTGCTTCGCAACCCAGCGCGGGCAAGCCCGCTCGCCACAAGTAGAGTCCTTCACCCTCCCGTTTACTCCGGATTCAGGCTCAAGTCAGCCGCCCCTTCCGCGCCAGCCCCCTTCTCCAGCTTGATCATCAACCGCAGGTCATTGGCCGAATCGGCATAGGCCAGGGCATCGCGGTAGCTGATCGCGCCTTCCTGGTACAACACGTACAACGCCTGGTCCAGGGTCTGCATGCCCTGCTCGGTGGAGCGCTTCATCAGCGACTTGAGTTCCTTGATCTCGCCCTTGCGAATCAGGTCGGCCATCAGCGGCGTATTCAGCAGCACTTCCACCACCGCCCGCCTTCCGCTGCCATCCCGGGTCGGGATCAACTGCTGGGCGACGATTGCGCGCAGATTGAGTGACAACTCCATCCAGATCTGCGGATGCCGGTCCACCGGGAAGAAGTTGATGATCCGCTCCAGCGCCTGGTCGGCATTCGGGGCGTGCAGGGTTGCCAGGCACAGATGCCCGGTTTCCGCGAAGGCCAGGGCATGGCCCATGGTTTCGCGGCTGCGCACTTCACCGATCATGATCAGGTCCGGCGCCTGGCGCAGGGTGTTTTTCAGCGCCACTTCGTAGGAATCGGTATCGATGCCCACTTCGCGCTGGGTAATGATGCAGTTCTGGTGCTCATGGATAAACTCGATCGGGTCCTCCACCGTGACGATATGCCCGCTGCCCTGCTGGTTGCGGTGGCCGATCATCGCCGCCAGGGACGTCGACTTGCCGGTACCGGTGGCCCCGACGAACATCACCAGCCCGCGCTTGAGCAGTGCCAGTTGCTCGATGATCTCCGGCAACTTCAGGTCGGCCAGCTGCGGAATCTGTGTCTCGATACGCCGCAGCACCATGCCCGGCTGGTTGCGCTGATAGAAGGCACTGACGCGGAAGCGGCCGATGCCCTTGGGATGAATGGCGAAGTTGCATTCGTGCAGGTGGGTGAAGTCGAGCTTCTGGCGCTCGCTCATCAGTCCGAACACCGCGTCGTGGGTCTGTTCCTGGGTCAGCGGGGTGCGGGTCACCGGCAGGATCTGGCCGTTGACCTTCAGCGACGGCGGCAGACCCGGGGTGATGAACAGGTCGGAACCGCCCTTCTCCACCATCAGGCGCAGCAGTTTCTCGAACTCCATGAGCTTCTCCGCGTCAGTTCAGGCATTACCTGTGTGACAGCGTAGAAGCTCCAGCGTCTTTGGGCCCTAGAAGTTGTCGGGAATCTTCGCCTTCTCGCGGGCGTTATCACGGGTGATCAGGCCCTTGGCCAACAGATCCTTGAGGCACATATCCAGGGTCTGCATACCGAGGGAGCCGCCGGTCTGGATCGACGAATACATCTGCGCCACCTTGTCCTCGCGGATCAGGTTACGGATCGCCGGGGTGCCGAGCATGATCTCATGGGCCGCGACCCGTCCACCGCCGACCTTTTTCAGCAGACTCTGGGAAATCACCGCCTGCAGGGATTCGGAGAGCATCGAGCGGACCATGGATTTCTCCTCCGCCGGGAACACGTCGACCACCCGGTCGATGGTCTTCGCCGCGGAAGTGGTGTGCAGCGTACCGAACACCAGGTGGCCGGTTTCGGCGGCGGTGAGGGCCAGGCGGATGGTTTCCAGGTCGCGCATCTCGCCCACCAGGATGACATCCGGGTCTTCGCGCAGGGCCGAACGCAGGGCGGCGGAGAAACTCTGGGTGTCGCGGTGCACTTCGCGCTGGTTGACCAGGCACTTCTTCGACTCGTGGACGAATTCGATCGGGTCCTCGATGGTCAGGATATGGTGATGCTTGTTGTTGTTCAGGTAGTCGATCATCGCCGCCAGGGTGGTCGACTTGCCCGAGCCAGTGGGCCCGGTCACCAGCACCAGTCCACGGGGCACCTCGGTGATCTTGCGGAACACCTCGCCCATGCCCAGGTCGTTCATGGTCAGGACTTTCGACGGAATGGTCCGGAAGACCGCTCCCGCGCCGCGGTTCTGGTTGAAGGCGTTGACCCGGAAGCGCGCCACGCCCGGCACCTCGAAGGAGAAGTCGGTTTCCAGGAACTCCTCGAAATCCTTGCGCTGGCGGTCATTCATGATGTCGTAGATCAGGTCGTGGACCTGCTTGTGGTCCAGCGCCGGCAGGTTGATCCGGCGCACGTCACCATCGACACGGATCATCGGCGGCAGCCCGGCCGAGAGGTGCAAGTCCGACGCGCCCTGTTTGGCGCTAAAGGCCAGCAGCTCGGTGATATCCATGAGACTCCCCAATACAGGTAGAATGCCGCAGACTTTTGACCTGCTGGCGAAATTGAATGACCACGATAGCAGACAACATTGCCTCCGTTGCAGCCCGTATCAGCGCCGCCGCTCAAGCCTGCGGCCGCGACGCCGCCGACATCCGCCTGCTCGCCGTGAGCAAGACCAAGCCCGCCGAGGCCGTGCGTGAAGCCCATGCCGCCGGCCTGCGGGATTTCGGCGAGAACTACCTGCAGGAAGCCCTCGGCAAACAGGCGCAATTGACCGACCTGCCCTTGTGTTGGCACTTTATCGGCCCCATTCAATCGAACAAGACTCGAGCCATCGCCGAGCATTTCGACTGGGTGCACTCCGTGGACCGCCTGAAAATAGCACAACGCCTGTCCGAACAGCGTCCGGCCGACCTGCCGCCGCTGAACATCTGCATCCAGGTCAATGTCAGCGGCGAAGCCAGCAAATCCGGCTGCACACCGGCCGACCTGCCGGCCCTGGTCGCGGCCATCGGCGCCTTGCCGAACCTGGTCCTGCGCGGCCTGATGGCGATTCCCGAACCCACCGAAGAGCGTGCCGCACAAGACGCCGCGTTCGCCACCGTGCGGACTTTGCAAGACAGCCTGCACCTGCCGCTTGACACACTTTCCATGGGCATGAGCCACGATCTCGAATCGGCCATTGCCCAGGGCGCCACCTGGGTGCGGATCGGTACCGCACTGTTTGGCGCCCGCGACTACGGCCAGGCCTGAAATGGCCATACACACTCGTTCAAAGGATCCGTCATGAGCAATAATCGAATCACTTTCATCGGTGCCGGCAACATGGCGGCCAGCCTGATCGGCGGCCTGCGCGCCGAAGGCCTGGACGCCGCGCTGATTCGCGCCAGCGATCCGGGCGCCGAGACCCGTGCTCGGGTCCAGACCGAACACGGTATCGAAGTGTTCGCCGACAACGCCCAAGCCATCGAAGGGGCCGACGTGGTGGTACTGGCGGTCAAGCCGCAGGCCATGAAAGCCGTGTGCGAGGCCTTGCGCCCGCACCTCAAGCCCCATCAACTGGTAGTGTCCATCGCCGCCGGTATCACCTGCGCGAGCATGAACAACTGGCTCGGCGCCCAGCCGATCGTGCGCTGCATGCCCAACACCCCGGCGCTGCTGCGCCAGGGCGTGAGCGGCCTGTTCGCCACCGGGCAGGTCTCCGCCGAGCAACGCCAGCAGGCGCAGACCCTGCTGTCGGCCGTCGGCACCGCCCTGTGGCTGGACGAAGAACAACAACTGGACGCGGTCACCGCGGTCTCCGGTAGCGGCCCGGCGTATTTCTTCCTGCTGATCGAGGCCATGACCGCCGCCGGCGAGAAACTCGGCCTGTCGCGTGAAGTCGCCATCCAGCTGAGCCAGCAGACCGCCCTCGGTGCGGCCCGCATGGCCGTCACCAGCGACGTCGACGCCGCCGAACTGCGCCGTCGGGTGACCTCGCCGGCCGGCACCACCGAAGCCGCGATCAAGACCTTCCAGGCCGGCGGCTTCGAAGCCCTGGTAGAACAGGCGCTTGGCGCCGCCGCCCGGCGTTCGGCTGAAATGGCCGAGCAACTCGGCCAGTAATCCTCGAGGGAACACTTAATGTTTGCACTCAATAGCGCTGCCATTTTTGTCATCCAGACCCTGGGCAGCCTGTACCTGTTGGTGGTTCTGCTGCGCTTCATCCTGCAACTGGTGCGGGCGAACTTCTACAACCCGCTCTGCCAGTTCACCGTCAAGGCCACCCAGCCGCTGCTCAAGCCGCTGCGCCGGATCATTCCAAGCCTGTTCGGCCTGGACATGTCCTCGCTGGTGCTGGCGATCATCGTGCAGATGCTGCTGATGGCGGTGATCCTGCTGCTGAGCTACGGCGTGACCGGCAATATCGGCTACCTGCTGATCTGGGCGATCATCGGCGTCACCTCGCTGTTCCTCAAGGTGTTCTTCTTCGCCATGATCATCAGCGTGATCCTTTCCTGGGTCGCCCCGGGCAGCCACAGTCCGGCGGCCGAGCTGGTGTTCCAGATCAGCGAGCCGGCCCTGGCGCCGTTCCGCAAGATCGTGCCGAACCTCGGTGGGCTGGATATCTCGCCGATCCTCGCGTTCCTGGTCATCCAGTTGCTGCAGAGCTACGTGATTCCACCGCTGGCGGTGATGAGCGGCATGCCTGAGGTGTTGTTCCGGTTGATCTGATCCCACCCTGCCTCGTGGGAGCCGGCTTGCTGGCGATTGCGGTCTGACAGCCGACATCATTGTCGCCTGACGCGCCGCTATCGCCAGCAAGCCGGCTCCCACGATGTTCATACAGCCGCCAGCAGTACACACTGCGGTCTCCCTGCTTGCCGCTAACCCCCCCGCTCATTAGACTTACGCCTCATTCAAGCGTGAGCAGGGTTGATGTCCACTGTCTTTCCCCACGATTCCGTCGGGCTGGTCGTGCCGCAAACGGCACATTTCAGCGAACCCCTGGCCCTGGCCTGCGGTCGCTCCCTGCCCGCCTACGACCTGATCTACGAAACCTACGGCAGCCTCAACGCCACGGCGAACAACGCCGTGCTGATCTGTCATGCCCTGTCCGGCCATCATCACGCGGCGGGCTATCACAGCGCCGACGAGCGCAAGCCCGGCTGGTGGGACAGTTGCATAGGCCCCGGCAAGCCTATCGACACCAACAAATTCTTCGTCGTCAGCCTGAACAACCTCGGCGGCTGCAACGGCTCCACTGGCCCGAGCAGCATCAACCCCGAGACCGGCAAACCCTTCGGCGCCGACTTCCCGGTGCTGACCGTGGAAGACTGGGTCCACAGCCAGGCCCGTCTCGCCGACCGCCTGGGCATCGGCCAATGGGCCGCGGTGATCGGCGGCAGCCTGGGCGGCATGCAGGCCCTGCAATGGACCATCACCTACCCGGATCGCGTGCGCCATTGCCTGGCTATCGCCTCGGCGCCGAAATTGTCGGCGCAGAACATCGCCTTCAACGAAGTGGCACGCCAGGCGATCCTCACCGATCCGGAGTTCCATGGCGGCTCCTTCCAGGAACGCGGCGTGATCCCCAAGCGCGGCCTGATGCTGGCACGGATGGTCGGGCACATCACCTACCTGTCCGACGACTCCATGGGCGAGAAATTCGGCCGTGGGCTCAAGAGTGAAAAGCTCAATTACGACTTCCACAGCGTGGAGTTCCAGGTCGAAAGCTACCTGCGTTACCAGGGTGAAGAGTTTTCCGGGCGCTTCGACGCCAACACCTACCTGCTGATGACCAAGGCCCTGGATTATTTCGATCCGGCGGCGAACTTCGACGACGACCTGGCGAAGACCTTCGCCAACGCCCGGGCCAAGTTCTGCGTGATGTCCTTCACCACCGACTGGCGCTTCTCCCCGGCCCGTTCGCGGGAACTGGTCGACGCGCTGATGGCGGCCCGCAAGGATGTCTGCTACCTGGAAATCGATGCTCCGCAAGGCCATGACGCCTTCCTGATTCCGATCCCGCGTTATCTGCAGGCATTCGGTAACTACATGAACCGAGTTGAAGTGTGAGAACGCCATGAGAGCCGACCTGGAAATCATCCAAGAGTGGATCCCCGCCGGCAGCCGCGTGCTCGACCTCGGTTGCGGTGATGGCGAACTGCTGACCTGGCTGCGCGACAACAAGCAGGTCACCGGCTACGGCCTGGAAAACGACCCGGACAACATCGCCGAGTGCGTGGCCAAGGGCATCAACGTTATCGAGCAGGACCTGGACAAGGGCCTGGGCAACTTCGCCAGCAACAGCTTCGACGTCGTGGTCATGACCCAGGCCCTGCAGGCCGTGCATTACCCGGACAAGATCCTCGACGAAATGCTCCGGGTCGGACGCCAGTGCATCATCACCTTCCCCAACTTCGGTCACTGGCGCTGCCGTTGGTACCTGGCGAGCAAGGGCCGGATGCCGGTTTCGGAATTCCTGCCGTACACCTGGTACAACACGCCGAACATCCACTTCTGCACCTTCGAAGACTTCGAAGCGCTGTGTCGCGAACGTGAAGCCAAGGTCATTGATCGGCTGGCCGTGGATCAACAGCACCGCCATGGGTGGGCAAGCAAGCTATGGCCTAATCTGTTAGGTGAGATCGGCATCTACCGCGTCAGCAGCCCCGGCCTGCTGGAACACCAGATCGCGGTATGAATCACGTGACTTCAAGGAGCATGATCATGGGTCGTCTGGCAATTTTCCTGCTGACTGCCTGCCTGGGTGTCTCGGCCATGGCCGCCGACATCATCAAGGGCGAGCGTCAGGAAGTGTTCGGTGACACCACCGTGCACTACAACACCTTCAACTCCACCTACCTGCAACCGGATATCGCCAAGGCTGCCGAGCTGATCCGCAGCAAGAATCAGGGCGTGATCAATATTTCCGTGCTCAAGGGCGACAAACCGCTGGTTGCCCAGGTCAGCGGCACCATCAAGGACCTGACCAGCAACAGCCTGCCGCTGACTTTCAAGCAGATCACCGAGCAGGGCGCGGTCTACTATATCGCCCAGTATCCGGTTCCCCAGCAGGAAATCCGGACTTTCGAGATCGCGGTCACCGCTGGCGGCCAGACCCATAAATTCAGCTTCAACCAAGAGCTTTTCCCAAGCGAATGATGAACTTCACCCAACTGGTACTGGCCAGCCATAACGCTGGCAAACTCAAAGAACTCCAGGCCATGCTCGGCGACTCGGTGCAACTGCGCTCGATCGGCGAGTTCAGCAGCGTCGAGCCGGAAGAGACCGGCCTGTCGTTCGTCGAGAACGCCATCCTCAAGGCCCGCAATGCCGCACGCATTTCCGGCTTGCCGGCGCTGGCCGACGACTCCGGCCTGGCCGTGGACTTCCTTGGCGGTGCGCCAGGCATCTACTCGGCCCGCTACGCCGACGGCCAGGGCGATGCGGCGAACAACGCCAAGCTGCTGGACGCCCTCAAGGATGTCCCGCAGGCCGAGCGCGGCGCCCAGTTCGTCTGCGTCCTGGCCCTGGTGCGGCATGCCGACGACCCGTTGCCGATCCTCTGTGAAGGCCTGTGGCACGGCCGTATCCTGACCGCCGCCAGCGGCGACCACGGCTTCGGCTACGACCCGCTGTTCTGGGTACCGGAACGCGACTGCTCCAGTGCCGAACTGAACCCCGTGGAAAAGAACCAGCTCAGCCATCGCGCCCGCGCCATGGTCCTGCTGCGGCAACGCCTGGGCCTGAAATGACCCGGACTTCTTCCGCGCAGCCGCTGATCCATGGCGGTGCGCAACCTCCTCGGGCGGCCTTGCCACAATTGCCGCCCCTGGCGCTGTACGTCCATATCCCCTGGTGCGTGCGCAAATGCCCATATTGCGACTTCAACTCCCACGCCGCCAGCCCGGTGCTGCCGGAGCAGGAGTATGTCGACGCGCTGCTGGCCGACCTCGACCAGGACCTGCACGCCGTTTATGGCCGTGAACTGAGTTCGATTTTCTTCGGCGGCGGTACGCCGAGCCTGTTCAGCGCCGAGGCGCTGGGCCGCCTGCTCAAGGGTGTCGAGGCGCGCATCCCGTTCGCCAGCGATATCGAAATCACCCTGGAAGCCAATCCCGGGACCTTCGAACAGGAAAAATTCGTCGCCTACCGGCAGTTGGGGATCAACCGGCTGTCGATCGGCATCCAGAGTTTCCAGGAAGAAAAACTCAAGGCCCTGGGTCGCATCCACACCGGCGGCGAAGCCGTGCGGGCAGCGGACATGGCGCGCCAGGCCGGCTTCGACAACTTCAACCTGGACCTGATGCATGGTTTGCCCGACCAATCCCTGGAAGACGCCCTCGGCGACCTGCGCCAGGCCATCGCGCTGAAGCCGACGCATCTGTCCTGGTACCAGTTGACCCTGGAACCCAACACCGTGTTCTGGAACCAACCGCCGACGCTGCCCGAAGACGACACCCTGTGGGATATCCAGGAAGCCGGACAGGCCCTGCTGGCCGACCACGGCTACGTCCAGTACGAAGTCTCGGCCTATGCCCAGCCCGGGCGTCCGGCGCGGCACAACCTCAATTACTGGAGCTTCGGTGACTTTATCGGCATAGGTGCCGGGGCCCACGGCAAGCTCAGCCACCCGGACGGACGCATCATCCGCACCTGGAAAACCCGCCTGCCCAAGGACTACCTGAACCCGGCCAAAAGCTTCAAGGCCGGGGAGAAAACCCTGGGCAACGACGAGCTGCCGTTCGAGTTCCTGATGAATGCCCTGCGGCTGACCGAGGGTGTCGATGCGGCCTTGTTTGCGCAACGCACCGGGCTGGGTCTCGACAGCTTGAACGAAGGGCGGGCCGAGGCAGAACAAAGCGGCCTGTTGCAGGTCGAACCCACACGCCTGGCGGCGACCGCCCGCGGCCAGCTGTTTCTCAATGACCTGCTGCAATACTTCTTGACCTAAGGAAACCCCATGGACCTGGTACTCGACCTGCTCGCCACGGTGTCACGCTGGAGCCGCAGCAACCTATCGGAAATCTCCCTGGCGCTGGTGGGCTGCCTGCTGGTGCTGTTTGGCGCGGATATCAAGGGTTGGATCGATCAGCGCCTGGGCAGCATCGCCGGCGCCCTGCGCGTGCCGCTGCTGGCCCTGCTGTGCATGATCGGCAGCGGCCTGGCATTGATCTATGCCACGCCCTGGGTGGTGCGGGGCCTGAGCCAGTTCAACAACTACAGCCTGGCGCCGGTGCTTTTGGTGGTTCTGGTGCTGATCGGGGTGGTGGCGGATCGGCGCTGACTCAGAAGGTTAACGCGCTCAGTGTAGGAGCCGGCTTGCCGGCGATGAGGCCCGCAAGCCTTGCATCAACCTGACGGACGCCATCGCCGGCAAGCCGGCTCCTACAGGGGTTGCGGTGTGAGCCATAGGCGTCAGGCCAGCTTCTCGAACTTCAGGTCCCAGACCCCGTGCCCCAGTCGCTCGCCGCGGCGTTCGAACTTGGTGATCGGGCGTTCCGCCGGGCGCGGTACGCATTGGCCGTCTTCGGCCAGATTGCGATAACCCGGCGCGACGTTCATCACTTCCAGCATGTATTCGGCATAGGGCTCCCAGTCGGTGGCCATGTGCAGGATCCCGCCAACCTTCAGCTTGCTGCGCACCAGTTCGGCGAAGGAAGCCTGGACGATACGGCGCTTGTGATGGCGGCTCTTGTGCCAGGGATCCGGGAAAAACAGCATCAGCCGGTCCAGGCTGTTGTCCGCCACGCAGCGGTTGAGCACTTCGATGGCGTCGCAGTCGTAGACCCGCAGGTTTTTCAGGCCCTGGGTCAGCACGCCGTTAAGCAGCGCGCCAACACCCGGACGATGCACTTCAACGCCGATAAAGTCCTGCTCCGGCGCAGCAGCCGCCATTTCCAGCAGGGAATGGCCCATGCCGAAGCCGATTTCCAGGGAGCGCGGCGCGGAACGGCCGAACACCTGGTCGAAATCCACCGGCGCATCGGCCAGCGGCAGGACGAACAGCGGCGTACCCTGCTCCAGGCCCTTCTGCTGGCCTTCGGTCATGCGCCCGGCGCGCATCACGAAACTCTTGATGCGGCGGTGTTGGCGCTCTTCGCCGTCTTCCGTGGAAATGGGCGTGTCGTTCGATTCAGTCATCAAAGGCTCTTACTTGATCAGACCATCCAGCGGCGAGGAAGCGCTGGCATAGAGTTTTTTCGGCATACGGCCGGCGAGGTAGGCCAGGCGGCCGGCAACGATGGCGTGCTTCATCGCTTCGGCCATCAGGATCGGTTGCTGGGCATGGGCGATGGCCGAGTTCATCAGCACCGCTTCGCAACCCAGTTCCATGGCGATGGTGGCGTCGGAGGCGGTACCGACACCGGCGTCCACCAGCACCGGGATCTTCGCTTCTTCCAGGATGATCTGCAGGTTGTACGGGTTGCAGATCCCCAGGCCGGTGCCGATCAGGCCGGCCAGCGGCATGACCGCGATACAGCCGATTTCCGCCAGCTGGCGGGCGATGATCGGATCATCGCTGGTGTAGACCATCACGTCGAAACCTTCCTTGACCAGCACTTCAGCGGCCTTGAGGGTTTCGATCACGTTGGGGAACAGGGTCTTCTGGTCGGCCAGGACTTCCAGCTTCACCAGGTTGTGGCCGTCCAGCAACTCACGGGCCAGGCGGCAGGTGCGCACGGCCTCGATGGCGTCGTAGCAGCCGGCGGTGTTCGGCAGGATGGTGTAGCGATCCGGCGGCAGGATATCCAGCAGGTTCGGCTCACCCGGGTTCTGGCCCAGGTTGGTGCGGCGCACGGCCACGGTGACGATCTCGGCACCCGAGGCCTCGATGGCCAGGCGGGTTTCTTCCATATCGCGGTATTTACCGGTACCGACCAGCAGGCGGGACTGGAAGGTACGGCCGGCCAGCACGAAGGGCTTGTCGCTGCGAACAGTGCTCATTCGGAAATCCTCTTGAAAGGTTTGAGGGCTTGCAGAGTGGATCAAAAAAACCGCGTGAAAACGTAGCGAGCGAAGGGAAGACAAGGCAAAAACAGGCGAGGACGCGGAGTTTACTGGCTGTAAATGAGCAGTCCGAGCCTGTTTTTAACGCAGTATTACCGAGCACAGTAGTTTTCACGGGGTTTGGCTCAACCGCCGCCGATGGCGTGCACCACTTCGACCTGATCGCCTTCACGCAGGGCGGTCCCGGCATGCTGGCTGCGCGGGACGATATCCAGGTTCAGCTCCACCGCTACCCGCCGCCCGGTCAGGTCGAGCCGGGTCAGCAATGCCGCGACGGTTTCGCCGTCGGGCAGTTCAAAGGATTCACCGTTCAATTGAATGCGCATGCGCCGGGCTGCCATCATTTTTAGGGGCCAGCATTCTAGCCCGATCAGTCCGGGTGACCCAAGCCATTCGTCGACCTGGCGATCCGCTCAAGCTGCCGCTTGCAAGCGCCAGGCGGCCAGACCGAGGCAGAACCAGCCGATCAGGAAGCCCAGCCCACCCAACGGGGTGATGATCCCCAGCTTGCTGATACCGGTCAGGGTCAACAGGTACAGGCTGCCGGAGAACAGGATAATCCCGATGGCGAATGAAACACCGGCCCAGGTGACCAGGCGTCCGGGAATATGCGCCGCCAGCAAGGCGACGCCGAACAACGCCAGGGTATGTACCAATTGATAGGTCACGCCGGTATGAAAGATCGCCAGGTAGTCCGCGCTCAGGCGGTTCTTCAGGCCGTGGGCAGCGAAGGCGCCGAGGGCGACACCGGTGAAACCGAAAAACGCGGCGAGCAGCAGAAAACCACGCAGCATGACGAACTCCATTCAGGGGGCACAGGGTCTGTATAATGGCCCGCTCCCACGCCCCGGCCAAGCCATCTCTATGCTGCGTTTTCTTTTCCGTCGCCTCACTACCGCCCTGAAGTGGTTCGCCATCGCCAGCGTACTGCTGGTGCTGCTGTTCCGCTGGGTGCCGCCACCGGGCACCGCGCTGATGGTCGAGCGCAAGATCGAGTCATGGAGCGACGGTGAGCCGATCGACCTGCAACGCACCTGGAAATCCTGGGACCAGATCTCCGACGACCTCAAGGTGGCGGTGATGGCCGGCGAGGACCAGAAGTTTCCCGAGCACTGGGGCTTCGATTTCGGTGCGATCCAGGCTGCTTTTGCCCATAACGAGCGCGGCGGCTCGATCCGCGGCGCCAGCACCCTCAGCCAGCAGGTGTCGAAGAACCTGTTCCTCTGGTCCGGCCGCAGTTACCTGCGCAAGGGGCTGGAAGCCTGGTTTACCGCGCTGATCGAAGTGATGTGGCCCAAGCAACGAATTCTCGAGGTATACCTCAACAGCGTCGAGTGGGACGAAGGGGTGTTTGGCGCCGAAGCCGCCGCGCGGCATCACTTTGGCGTCAGTGCCGCGGCCTTGTCGCGTCAGCAGGCCAGCCTGCTGGCGGCGGTGCTGCCCAATCCCCGGGAATGGAGTGCCAGCCATCCGAGCACCTACGTCGCCCGTCGCGCCGGCTGGATTCGCCAGCAGATGAGCCAGCTGGGCGGCGATGAGTACCTGGTGGGGCTGAACAATTCACGCAAGGCGCCGTGGGCGCTATAAGCCCGGATATGGCGGTGACTGGAAGGACGCCTTCGCGGGCAAGCCCGCTCCCACGGGGCGTGGGCGTACACAAAACCTGCGTTCGACGCTCCCCATTGCGGGAGCGGGCTTGCCCGCGAATGGGCCTTCAGCCGCACCACAAGACTTGACCCTTGCATACAAAAACGCCCCGATCAGATCGGGGCGTTTTTTATTGCCTTGAGTGCTTACGCGGCAATCGACAGCTTGAGCTTGTTCATCGCGCTCTTTTCCAACTGACGGATACGCTCGGCGGAGACGTTGTACTTCTGCGCCAGGTCGTGCAGCGTGGCTTTGTCTTCCGCCAACCAGCGTTGGTAGAGGATGTCACGGCTGCGCTCGTCCAGAACTTCCAGGGCCTCGTGCAGGTTGCTGTTGGAGTTTTCGCTCCAGTCGGCATCCTCCAGCTGGCGTGCCGGATCGTAGCGGTGGTCTTCCAGGTAGTTGGCCGGAGACTGGAACGCACTGTCATCGTCGGCTTCCGCCGCCGGATCGAACGCCATGTCCTGGCCGGTCAGCCGGCTTTCCATCTCGCGCACTTCACGTGGCTCCACGCCAAGGCTTTCCGCCACGCGATGGACTTCCTCGTTGTTCAGCCAGGCCAAACGTTTCTTCTGGCTGCGCAGGTTGAAGAACAGCTTGCGCTGGGCCTTGGTGGTCGCCACTTTGACGATCCGCCAGTTGCGCAGGATGAATTCGTGGATTTCCGCCTTGATCCAGTGCACGGCGAACGACACCAGGCGCACACCCATTTCCGGGTTGAAGCGTTTCACGGCCTTCATCAGGCCGACATTGCCTTCCTGGATCAGGTCAGCCTGGGCCAGGCCGTAGCCGGAATAGCTACGGGCGATATGGACGACAAAACGCAGGTGGGCGAGCACCATCTGCCGAGCCGCCCCCAGATCCTGCTCATAATAGAGACTCTCGGCCAGTTCACGCTCCTGCTCCGGCGTCAGCAGTGGAATGCTGTTCACCGTATTGACGTAGGCCTCCAGGTTCGCACCCGGGACCAGCGCATAGGCAGGTTGCAAAGAAGTGGTCATACGAAAAAACCTCCGACTCACATGACTCGTGCAGTGAAGCACTGCGAAAATTGACCGGGAACCGCAGAACAAGTTCCAAGAGCAGCCATTACGGTCAATACCAACAAAAACACATTAATTTGACATTAACTATTTCGGCGCCAGCTCGCGAAGATGCCGTGCGACCGCAATCCAAGCACCGATATACCCCAACAGCACGGCGCCAAGCAAGAGCGACAGACCATCGGCAGACGGCACGCCCGCCAGAGCGAAATCGCTGCCATACAGGCCGGCCAGCCCGACAACCGCCTCGTTCAGCCAGTTGAGGCCGAAAGCCAGGACGCCCCAGGAAAGAATTCCTGCACCGAAGCCATAAAGCGCGCCCATGTACAGAAACGGCCTACGCACATAACTATCCGTTCCGCCCACCAGTTTAATCACTTCGATCTCGGTGCGGCGGTTTTCAATATGAAGACGAATGGTATTGCCTATCACCAAAAGTAATGCAGAAACCAGCAGCACCGTCAGGCCGAAGACAAACCGGTCGCCCAGCTTGAGAATTGCCGCCAGACGCTCTACCCAGACCAGGTCCAACTGGGCCTGTTGCACCTTGGGCAACTCGGACAGGCGCTGGCGCAAGGCTTCCAGTGTCGCCTTGTCGACCTCGTTCGGCGTCACCAGGACCACGCCCGGCAGCGGGTTCTGCGGCAGTTCCTTGAGCGCCTCGCCCAGCCCGGACTGCTGCTGGAACTCGTCCAGGGCTTTTTCCTTGCTGATGAACTCGGCATCCGCCACGCCCGGTATGGCCTTGATCTGCTCGCTCAGGCTCTCGCCTTCCGTTGCGCTGGCGTCCAGTTGCAGGTACAGCGAAATCTGTGCCGCGCGCTGCCAGGAGCCGCCCAGGCGCTCGACGTTGTTGAGCAGCAGCGACAAGCCCATCGGCAGGCTCAGGGCCACGGCCATCACCAGGCAGGTAAAGAAGCTGCCGATCGGCTGTTTGCCCAGGCGGCGCAGGCTGTCCAGCAGGCTGGCACGATGGCTTTCGATCCAGGCGTGCAGCAGGGTGCTGAAGTCCGGGCCGTCGTCTTCGTCGCGTTTCTTCTTCGGCGGCTGCTGATCGGAGGCTTTCGGAGCCACGCGTTCGGCCACTTTCGGGCTGCGGGTCGCACTCATACGCCGGCCTCCCCGTCGCCGATCAATCGACCACGCTGCAGGGTCAGCATGCGATGGCGCATGCGGGCGATCAGCGCCAGGTCGTGACTGGCGATCAGCACGCTGGTGCCGAGGCGGTTGATATCCTCGAACACCCCCATGATTTCCGCGGCCAGGCGCGGGTCGAGGTTACCGGTCGGCTCGTCCGCCAGCAGCAATGCCGGGCGGTGGACGATGGCCCGGGCAATACCCACGCGCTGTTGCTGGCCGGTGGACAGGTCGCCGGGATACAGGTCGGTCTTGTCCGACAGCGCCACACGCTCCAGGGCAGAATCCACGCGCTTGGCGACTTCGGCCTTGGACAGGCCGAGGATCTGCAACGGCAAGGCGACATTATTGAACACCGTGCGATCGAACAGCAGCTGGTGATTCTGGAACACCACGCCGATCTGCCGACGCAGGAAGGGAATCTGCGCATTGCTGATCTGGCCCAGGTCCTGACCGGCCAGCAGCAACTTGCCGGTGGTCGGACGTTCCATCGCCAGCAGCAGCCGCAGCAAAGTACTTTTACCCGCGCCGGAGTGCCCGGTCACAAACAGGAATTCACCACGACGCACCCGAAAGCTCAGCTCATGCAAGCCGACGTGACCGTTCGGATAGCGTTTACCGACCTGTTCGAAACGAATCATGAACGCTCCCGCTCGGCGAAAAGGGCTTGGACAAAGGGCTCGGCTTCAAAGGTACGCAGATCGTCGATGCCTTCACCGACACCGATGTAGCGGATCGGCAGGCCAAACTGCTTGGCCAGGGCGAAGATCACCCCACCCTTGGCGGTGCCATCGAGCTTAGTCAATGCCAGGCCGGTCAGTTGGACCGTCTGGTTGAATTGCTTGGCCTGGTTGATGGCGTTCTGCCCAGTACCGGCATCGAGCACCAGCAGCACTTCGTGCGGCGCGTCGGCGTCGAGCTTGCCAATGACCCGACGGACCTTCTTCAACTCTTCCATCAGGTTGTCTTTGGTGTGCAGGCGTCCGGCGGTATCGGCGATCAGCACATCGATGCCACGGGCCTTGGCCGCCTGCACCGCATCGAAGATCACCGAAGCCGAGTCGGCGCCGGTGTGCTGGGCGATCACCGGAATACTGTTGCGCTCGCCCCAGACCTGCAATTGCTCCACCGCGGCGGCGCGGAAGGTATCGCCCGCCGCCAGCATGACCTTCTTGCCTTCCAGTTGCAGCTTCTTGGCCAGCTTGCCGATGGTGGTGGTCTTGCCCGCGCCGTTGACACCGACGACCAGGATCACGAAAGGCTTGTGCCGCGTGTCGATCCGCAGCGGCTGCTCGACGGGCTTGAGCATGGCGGCCAGCTCGGCCTGCAGCGACTTGTAGAGCGCATCGCTGTCGGTCAACTGCTTGCGCGCGACCTTCTGGGTCAGGCTCTGGATGATCACGCCGGTGGCTTCGACGCCGACGTCGGCGGTCAGCAGGCGGGTTTCGAGTTCTTCGAGCAGGTCATCGTCGATGGCCTTCTTGCCGAGGAACAGGCTGGCCATGCCTTCGCCAAGGCTGGCGCTGGTCTTCGACAGGCCCTGTTTGAGGCGGGCAAAGAAGCCGGCCCTGGCTTCCTCGGCAACCGGCGTGGCCGTTGGCTCGGGCTCGGGCTCGGGAAACGCTACCGGGGCGGGGGCGACTACAGGAACGATAACCGGCGCAGGTGCCTCGACAACCGCCGGCTGCACCACGGACACCACCGTCGGCTCCGGCGCCACGACGAACGGTGTGGGCGCGACGACTTCAGCCACCGGTGGAATCGGCGGCACGAGATGTTCGGCCCGCACATCTTCAACCAGTGCCACCGGCTCTTCGGCCACTGGCAGGGTCAGCCATGGCTCGGGCGCCGCAGCGACTTCGACCCGCGCGGGTTCGATCAGCGGCGCAACCCGCGGCAACGGCTCGACGGCGACCGGGGCGGTTTCGACCAACGGGGCCGGTGCGGCTTCAGCTTGGGCTTGTGGCTGTTCGACGACGGCTTCCTGCGGCTTTTTGCGCAGCCATCCGAACAGGCTTTTTTTCTCGCCAGCCGCAGCTGGGGTCTTCTTGTCGTCGTTGGAACCAAACATGGAGGACGGCTATCTCAAGGTAGCGACGCGCCAAGGGGGCGCTTCGGCAAATAATATTCTGATGCGTAACAGACTGCTTTTTGACCAGATTGTTCGCGCGCAACACAGTATCCTAGCACCTCCTCGCCCGCCGACGCTAAGACCAAGCGGGCCGTCCTACAGGTTTAAAAACGAATGAATGCTCTAGCCCGCCGCGCCGCTGGCCTGTTGCTCAGCACGCTTTGTCTGCCGCTTGCAGCCCTGGCTGCCGATCCACAACCGACCCATGAGTTCACCCTCGACAACGGCTTGAAGGTCGTCGTCCGTGAAGATCACCGCGCGCCCGTGGTGGTTTCGCAGATCTGGTACAAGGTCGGCTCGAGCTATGAGACACCGGGCCAGACCGGTCTTTCCCATGCCCTGGAACACATGATGTTCAAGGGCAGCGAGAAAGTCGGCCCCGGCGAAGCCTCGCTGATCCTGCGGGACCTGGGGGCCGAGGAAAACGCCTTCACCAGCGACGACTACACGGCCTATTACCAGGTCCTGGCCCGCGATCGCCTGGGTGTTGCCTTCGAACTCGAAGCCGACCGCATGGCCAGCCTGCGCCTGCCGGCCGACGAGTTCAGCCGCGAGATCGAAGTGATCAAGGAAGAACGCCGCCTGCGCACCGACGACAAGCCGATGGGCAAGGCCTACGAGCGCTTCAAGGCCATGGCCTACCCGGCCAGCGGCTACCACACGCCGACCATCGGCTGGATGGCCGACCTCGACCGCATGAAGGTCGAGGAACTGCGCCACTGGTACCAGTCCTGGTACGTGCCGAACAACGCCACCCTGGTGGTGGTCGGCGACGTGACCCCGGATGAGGTGAAAAACCTGGCCCAGCGCTATTTCGGCACGATCCCGCGGCGGGACACGCCGCCGGCGAAGATCCCGCGCGAGCTGGACGAACCCGGCGAGCGGCTGATCACCCTGCACGTGAAGACCCAACTGCCGAGCCTGATGCTCGGGTTCAACGTGCCGAGCATCGCCACCGCCCAGGACCCGCGCGCGGTCAACGCGCTGCGCCTGATCGCCGCCCTGCTCGACGGCGGCTACAGTGCCCGCCTGTCCTCCCAGCTGGAACGCGGCGAAGAGCTGATCTCCGGCGGCTCGGCCAGCTACGACGCCTACACCCGTGGCGACAGCCTCTTTACCCTGTCGGCGACACCGAACACGCAGAAGAAGAAAACCCTGGCCGATACCGAAGCCGGCCTCTGGCGCCTGCTGGACCAGTTGAAGACCAAGCCGCCCACCGCCGAGGAACTCGAACGCGTGCGCGCCCAGGTCATCGCCGGGCTGGTCTACGAGCGTGATTCCATCACCAGCCAGGCCAGTGCCATCGGCCAGCTGGAAACCGTCGGCCTCTCCTGGAAACTGATGGACAGCGAACTGGCCGAGCTGCAGAGCGTGACGCCGGAAGATATCCAGAAGGCCGCCCGCACCTACTTTATCCGCGAACGTCTCAGCGTCGCCCATGTATTGCCCGAGGAGACCCGCCCATGAGCACGCCCAAGGGTTCCCGTTTCACGCTGCTCGGCCTGGCCCTGATCATTGCCACGGGCAGTCTGGGCTTGTCCCTGCTCGACACCCGCAGCGCCCGGGCCAGCGAGGTGCTGGAAGACGCCAAGTCGAGCCACAAGCTGCAATCGCTGGCCGAACTCGACGACAAGGCCCCGGCGCGCCGGACCTTGAACGTGCAGACCTGGAACACCGCCGAAGGCGCCAAGGTGCTGTTCGTCGAGGCCCACGAGCTGCCGATGTTCAACCTGCGCCTGACCTTCGCCGCCGGCAGCAGCCAGGATGGCAAGGTCCCCGGCCTGGCCGTGCTGACCAACGCCATGCTCAATGAGGGAGTGGCCGGCAAGGACGTCGGTGCCATCGCCCAGGGCTTCGAAGGGCTCGGCGCGGACTTCGGCAACGGTGCCTACAAGGACATGGCGATTGCCTCGTTGCGCAGCCTCAGCGCTGCCGACAAACGCGAACCGGCGCTGAAGCTGTTCGCCGAAGTCGTCGGCAAGCCGACCTTCCCGGCCGGTTCCCTGGCCCGGATCAAGAACCAGTTGCTGGCCGGCTTCGAGTTCCAGAAGCAGAACCCCGGCAAACTGGCGAGCCAGGACCTGTCCCAGCGTCTTTATGGCGATCATCCTTATGCTCATTCCAGCGATGGCACCGCAAAAAGCATCCCGCCGATCACCCTCGCGCAGCTGCGGGCGTTCCATGCCAAGGCCTATGCCGCCGGCAACGTGGTGATCGCCCTGGTCGGCGACCTCTCGCGCGGCGAAGCCGAAGCCCTCACCGCCCAGGTCTCGGCCGCGCTGCCAAAAGGCCCGGCCCTGGCGAAAATCGCCCCGGCCAAGGACCCGCAGCCCAGCACCGGGCATATCGAGTTCCCGTCCAAGCAGACCACCATCCTGCTCGCGCAGATGGGCATCGACCGTGCCGATCCCGACTACGCGGCCTTGTCCCTGGGTAACCAGATCCTCGGCGGCGGTGGCTTCGGTACGCGCCTGATGAGTGAAGTGCGGGAAAAACGCGGCCTGACCTACGGCATCTACTCCGGGTTCAGCCCGATGCAGGCCCGCGGCCCCTTCATGATCAATCTGCAGACCCGTGCCGAGATGAGCGAAGGCACGCGCAAACTGGTTGAAGAAGTCCTGGCCGACTACCTGAAGTCCGGCCCGACCCAGAAGGAACTCGACGATGCCAAGCGCGAAATGGCCGGCAGCTTCCCGCTGTCCAACGCCAGCAACAGCGATATCGTCGGCCAGTTGGGTTCCATGGGCTTCTATGACCTGCCGCTGAACTACCTGGAAGATTTCATGCAGCAGACCCAGGCGCTGACCGTCGAGCAGGTCAAGGCGGCCATGAACAAACACCTGGATGTCGACAAGATGATCGTCGTCACCGCAGGTCCCACGGTGCCGCAAAAGCCGTTGCCGCCGCCGACTGACAAACCCGCCGAGCAGCCACTCGGGGTTCCGGAGCATTAATGGCCAGTTCATCCCGTCCCAGCAAGAAACCCGCACACACGCATAACGGCGTGAACCAGTTGCGTATCATCGGCGGCGAATGGCGCAGCCGACGCCTGAGCTTTCCCGATGTCCTGGGCCTGCGCCCAACCCCGGACCGTGTGCGCGAAACCCTGTTCAACTGGCTGGCGCCCTATGTCGCCGGGGCCAAGGTGCTCGACCCGTTCGCCGGCAGCGGTGCCCTGTTTCTCGAAGCCTTGTCCCGTGGCGCCGCCATGGGCCAGGCGCTGGACGCCAGCAATGTGGCGGTATCGAGCCTGCACGAACACCTCGGCACCCTGCGTTGCAGCGTCGGTCAGGTGCAGACCGCCGACGCCCTGCGCTACCTGGAAACCCAGACGGCCACGGCGTTCGACCTGGTGTTCCTCGACCCGCCGTTCAACCAGAACCTGCTGCCCGGTGTCTGTGCCCTGCTGGAAGAACGCCAGTGGCTGGCGGACGACGCCTGGGTCTACACCGAAAGCGAAACCGCGCCCTCGACCCTTGGTCTGCCGGGCAACTGGCGCCTGCACCGCGAGCAGAAGTCGGGACGGGTCTACTATGCGCTGTGGCAACGTAGCGTAGCCGACCTGTAGAGCGATCCCTGATGACGGCCAGGTGATCCGCCGGCCGTCATCACTATTCCTGTACCGCCATCGCAGCCGCCAGCCGGATCACTGTGTTCCTTCGAAAATCGCAAGGACACAAGGATCCCCTACCGATGAAACGCCCCACCTTACGCTTCGCGTTCGGCTTGCTCCTGCTGCCGGCCGTCGCCCTCGCAGCGCCTACACCCGACACCCACGAACTCCGGCTGGACAACGGCCTGAAAATCATCGTCCGCGAAGATCATCGCGCCCCCGTCGTGGCCGCCCAGCTCTGGTACAAGGTCGGTTCCAGCCACGAACCGCCGGGTGAATCCGGTCTTTCCCACGCGCTGGAGCACATGCTGTTCCAGGGCAGCAGCAAAGTCTGCCCAGGCCATGCTTTCCCGATCATGGAACGCCTCGGCGCCAGGATCAACGCCTTCACCAACCACGACACCACCACCTATGAATACCTTATGCCGCGCCATGCCCTGGGGGTCGCGCTGGAAATCATGGCTGACCAGATGAGCACCGCCCAACTGTCGCCGGCCGCCTTCCAGCGTGAAATCGAGGTCATCAAGAACGAGCGATGGCAGAACGTCGACGATAGCCCCGGTGAACTGCTCGACGAGAGAATGCGCGCTATTGCCTTTGGCACCAGCGGCTATCGCACCTCGACCGTCGGCTGGCAACACGACCTGGAACGCATGAGCGTGCAACAGCTGCACCGCTGGTACACCGCCTGGTATGCACCGAACAACGCCACCCTGGTGGTGGTCGGCGATGTGACAGCCGAGGAGGTCGAAACCCTGGCCCGTCGCTACTTCGCCGACCTGCCCGGGCGCAAGCTTCCCGAGATCCGACAACCGCTGGAGCTGAACGAGCAGGGGGAACGGCGCATCACCCTACGAACCCACAATGAGTTTCCCAGTCTCCTCATGGCCTTCAACGTCCCCAGCCTGGCAACCGCTGCCGACCCACGGAGCGCACACTCCCTGCGCCTGCTCAACGAGTTGCTGGGCGTCGGTGCCGGCTCGCGGATCTTCAGTCAGTTGAAATTCCATGAAGAACTGATCACCCGGGCCCACTCCAGCTACGAGGCGTTCAATCGAGGGGACGGCCTGTTGAAGATTGCCGTCGACCTGGATATCCAGGGCAACCCCGATCCGGACGATGTCCAGGCACGCCTGTGGGCACTGCTCGAAGCGCTGCAGAAAACCCCCGTCAGCGCGCAGGAACTTGACCGTGCGCGCACCCGAGTGCTGGCAAAAGGGGTTTTCGCCCGCGACTCGGTGGAAGCCCAGGCGCAGAAGATCGGCCTGCTGGAGAGCGTCGGCCTGTCGTGGAAACTGGACACACAGGAACAGGACCACCTGAAGGCCGTCACCCCCCTGGACATCCAAAAGGCCGCACAGACTTATTTTGTTCGTGAGCGGCTCAGCGTTGCCCTGGCCATCCCAGGGGGAAACCATCATGAGTAAGCGCCCCCCCGTTTTATCGAGCATCGTGCTGGCGCTGTTCGCCGGCCTTGCAATCCCCGACGCACAGGCTTCCACCACTGTCGATCCCCTGCAATCGCTGGGCGACGTTCGTGACCTGGTACCGGTGCCCTCCCCGCTGCCGGTCCGTGGCTGGAAAACCCTCAACGGCACCAAGGTACTCTTTGTTGAAACCCATGGCCTGCCATTGATCGACGTGGCCGTGAGCTTTGCCGCGGGAAGCCGGCATGATGGCGACCACCATGGCCTCGCGGCCATGACCTTGAGCCTGCTCAACGAAGGTACACAGGACAAGGACGTCGATACGATCATGAGCGCGTTCGACAGCCTGGGCGCGCAGATCACCAATGGCATCGACCGGGACCACGCGTATTTCACCCTGCGCAGCCTCAGCGACGAAGCCGTCCGCCTACCGGCCCTGCAGTTATTGAGTGAGATCCTGAGCAAGCCCAGCTTCACCATGGATGCCATCCGCCGGGTCAAGAGCGAGCTCCTCGACCAGCAACTGCGCCAGGATTCAGCATTGAGCAGCGGGATCAGCCACCGGTTTCCGCCCTCGCTCTACCCACGACACCCCTATGGTCAGCCCCTCTACGGCACCCGGGACAGCATCGCGCAGATCACCGTCGAGCAGTTGCGCGCCTTCCACCAGAAGACCTACAGCGCAGGCAACGCCGTTATCCTGCTGGTCGGCGATCTCTCGGAGGAGCAGGCCCAGCGCCTCAGCGTGCAGATTTCCGACGCCCTGCCCAAGGGTCCGGCATTGCCACCCACCGCCAGCGCAGAGCGGCGTGACAGTATCGTCGGTAAAACCCATCTGGAACGCCCCACCACCCTGGTGCAGCTGGATCTGGCGCAGATCGCCCCGCCCCGGCGGCATCCGGACTACGTCGCCCTGCATGTCGCCAGCCTGATCTTTGGCGGCGGCTTCGACAATCGACTGATGAAGGAGCTGCGCGAGCAGCACGGCATCACCTACTCGGTATCGTCGCAACTGACCGACTGGCAAGCCCATGGCCCTTTTCACATCAGTCTCGCGATCCCACCGCAGTACAGCGACGCCGTGCTCCAGCGGGTCAGGCAGATGTTCGCGGCATTTCTCAGGGATGGCCCGACGGAACAGGAACTGCAAAGCATCAAGCAGAGCATGCGCGGAGAGATGGCATTGAGGGGCGCCAGCAACGCGGACATCCTGCAGGCGCTGATACTGATCGGCCGCCATGACTTGCCGCTGAGCCTGACCGACTTCGCCGAACAGGCACAGAGGTTGACCCGTGAACGGATCAAGGCTGCCCTGAACAGCCACTTCGATGCCCAAGGCTGGGTGGTGACGAGTGCCGGCCCGACAGTCACCCAACAGCCGCTGCCCGAGGCCCGGCCACAGGCGACAAGTTGCCAGCCCGGCCCGCTCCCGCGCGGATAATAAAGCTGCGGCAACCGACATGACTGTGGCAATTTAGGGGTATCGCGTCCTGTAGCGCAGTTGCCGTGGCCGTTGGTCTACGGCGCTGCCTGGCATTTTTATTCCGAGATTCGCTGTGTCGCCGTCATTCGCCTTTCAGGACTTCACCCCGGCCCCCGGCCTGGGCAACCCGCACCTGCAAACCTTGTGGGGCCCGCTCTGGCGCGGAAAAATCGTTATCGAGCGCCAGCGTGAACGGTTCTGGCTGGACGATGGCGACTTTCTCGACCTCGACTGGTTCGGTCCCCATGAGGCGACGACGCCCCTGGTGCTGCTCCTGCACGGGCTCACCGGGTCCTCGAACTCACCTTATATCGTCGGCTTGCAACAGGCCCTGGCCAACCAGGGCTGGGCCAGCGTGGCGCTGAACTGGCGCGGCTGCTCGGGGGAACCCAACCTGTTGGCCCGCAGCTACCACTCCGGCGCCAGCGAGGACCTGGCCGCGACCATAACCCACCTGAAGGCCAGGCGACCGTTGGCGGCGCTGTACGCCGTGGGTTATTCGCTGGGCGGCAATGTGTTGCTCAAGCACCTGGGGGAAAGCGCCGGCAACAGCGGCCTGCAGGCGGCTGTCGCGGTGTCGGTGCCGTTTCGTCTCGATCAGTGCGCGGACCGCATCGGCCAGGGCTTCTCCAAGGTCTACCAGGCGCATTTCATGCGCGAGATGCTCACCTACATCAGGGACAAGCAGCGCCGGTTCCAGCATGACGGGCGGATCGACGGCCTGGCGACCTTGAGCAACCTGGGGCCGCTGACGGGAATGCGCACCTTCTGGGATTTCGACGGTCGGGTAACCGCGCCGCTGCACGGTTACCTGGATGCCGAGGACTATTACCGCCGCGCGTCCAGCCGCTACTTTCTCGGCGCGATCCGCACGCCGACCCTGATCATCCAGGCGGCGGACGATCCCTTCGTGTTTCCCCACAGCCTGCCGGAACCCGGCGAGCTGGCGCCGGGCACCGAGTTCGAACTGCAGCGCAAAGGCGGGCATGTCGGGTTTGTCGACGGCACCCTGCGCAAGCCGGCTTACTACCTGGAGCGCCGGATTCCGCAGTGGCTGGCCGGTAGAGGATGTTGATCCGATCGGTCCCACGCTCCAGCGTGGGAATACCTCACCGGACGCTTCGCGTCCAGCTTTTTCCCGGCGTCGACGCGGAGCGTCGGGGGCTGCATGCCCACGCAGAGCGTGGGAACGATCAGTGTGTTTGACTGAGCGTTCAGTCGCCGGTGGCAACGCCACGCTTAGGATCGGTGATCCACTCGCTCCACGAGCCGGCATACAGCGTCCCCAACGGATAACCCGCCAGGCTCAAGGCGAACAGGTTGTGGCAGGCCGTCACCCCGGAGCCGCAGTACGCCACCAGCTCCCGCGGCGAACGGTCGCCCAGTTGCCCGGCAAATCGCTGCCTGAGCTGCTCGGCTGGCAGAAAACGCCCATCGGCACCGAGGTTGTCGCTGAACGCCGCGCACTGGGCGCCGGGGATATGCCCGGCAACCGGGTCGATCGGCTCGACCTCGCCACGAAAACGCGGCTGCGCGCGAGCATCGAGCAAGGTCAGGGAGGCCTGGCCGAGACGCTCTTGCAGTTGCTGCGCGCTGATCTGCAACGAGGGGTCCGCCGTGCCGCTGAAGGTCCCACGCGCAGCCGGCGGCGGGTTCAGGCTCAGAGGCTGGCCCGCGCCATGCCAGGCCTTCAGGCCACCATCGAGGATGAAGACCCCGTCGCGCTTGCCCAGCCAGGCCAGCAGCCACCAGGCACGCGCCGCGTACATGCCGGGACCGTCGTCGTACAGCACGATCTCGTTGTCGGCGCTGATACCCCAGGCTTGCAGTCGCTGCACCAGCACCGCCGGCTCGGGCAATGGATGGCGCCCGGTCACGCCCTTGGTCACCGGGCCGCTGAGGTCGCGCTCCAGGTCGGCGAAGTGCGCGCCTTCGATATGCCCCTGGGCATAGCTGCGCTGTCCGTAGTCCGGGTCTTCCAGGGCGAAACGACAATCCAGGATCACCAAACCCGGCAGGGCCTGGCGCTCGGCCAGTTGCTGCGGGCTGATCAGTTGCGCAAGGGGCATGACTCATTCCTCGTAAGTGGATAAAGATCAGTAACATGATCGTTCCCATGCTCTGCGTGGGAACACCTCACTGGACGCTCTGCGTCCGCTTCAAAAGCTTCGCGGGCAAGCCCGCTCCCACGGCGTCACGGGCTGCATGCCTTTGCTGCGCGAGGGAACGATCAAATCGCGGATCAGGACGATATCCGCACATCCTCCAGTGCCTGGGTCAGCGGCACGTAAAACTCGTTCAGCAGCTTGTCCACCGCCGCCCGGGCCTGGGGCGTGACAAACCCCGACTCCAGCACCAGCACCTGATATACGCCACGCTTGATCGATTCTTCGCTCAAGTGATTGGCGTTTTCCCGGGTGGTGCTCAGGAACCGTACCCAGGAGGTCAGGATAATCCAGGCATTGAGGGTCAGCGACTCGGTCTGCACCGCATCCATGGCCAGGATCCCGGCCTCGACGAAGCCACCATAGATCGCCTGCCCCTGGATCAGGCAACGCTGGGAAAACCGCCGATAGCGGGCCGCCAGTTCGGCATCGCTCTCCAGCAGATGCTCGAGATCGCGGTGTAGAAAGCGATAGCGCCACATCGCCGCCAGTAGCGCCTTGAGATAGAAGCGCTTGTCGTCGATGGTCGCGGCGCGGCCCTGGGGCGGGCGCAGGAAGCTGTCCACCAGCGCCTCGTATTCGGCGAACAGCACGGCGATGATCGCCTGCTTGTTGGGGAAGTGGTAGTAGAGGTTGCCCGGCGAAATATCCATGTGCGCCGCGATGTGATTGGTACTGACACTGCGCTCGCCCTGCTGGTTGAACAGATCCAGGCTGTTCTGGACGATGCGCTCACTGGTTTTTATTCGTGGGGCCATGACTTCAGCTTTACTTCAAGAGTGCGGTGCCAGGCATCTTACGACCTATCCGGCAGCGGATAAACGGTCGGCAGCGAACACGGCTGTTGACTTTTTGGAGTATAAGCTCTAAACATTTGTTTAAAAATAAAAACACACCTCATGGAGCGCGCCATGCCTGCCGAAATTGCCTACCTGCAGGAGTCACAGCAGCAACTGGGTGAGCTCCAGCGCCTGTTCCAGGCCCAACGCCACGCCTACGCCGCGCACCCGATGCCGCGCGTCGAACAACGCCGGCAATGGCTCGACAGTCTGCGCCAGTTGCTGAGCGACGAACGGCAGGCCCTGGTCGAGGCCATCAGCCAGGACTTCGGCAACCGCAGCGCCGACGAAACCCTGCTCGCCGAGTTGATGCCCAGCCTGCACGGCATCCATTACGCCCGCAAACACCTCAAGGGCTGGATGCAGCCGGCGCGGCGCAAGGTCGGCCTGGCCTTCCAGCCGGCTTCGGCCAAGGTGGTCTACCAGCCGCTGGGCGTGGTCGGGGTGATCGTGCCGTGGAACTATCCCCTGTTCCTCGCCATCGGCCCGTTGGTCGGGGCACTCTCGGCGGGCAATCGGGTGATGCTCAAGCTCAGCGAGTCGACACCGGCCACCGGCCTGCTGCTCAAGGAGCTGCTCGGCCGGGTGTTTCCACAGGACCTGGTGTGCGTGGTGCTGGGCGAGGCGGAAGTCGGCATGGCGTTCTCCAGGCTGCCGTTCGACCACCTGCTGTTCACCGGTGCTACCAGCATCGGCAGGCATGTCATGCGCGCCGCCGCCGAGAACCTGACCCCGGTGACCCTGGAGCTGGGCGGCAAGTCGCCGGCGATCGTCTCCAGCGATGTACCGCTCAAGGACGCCGCCGAACGCATCGCCTTCGGCAAGACCCTCAATGCCGGCCAGACCTGCGTGGCCCCGGACTACGTGCTGGTGCCCGAAGAGCGCGTCGGTTCCTTTGTCGAGGCCTACCGCCAGGCGGTGCGCAGCTTCTATCCAAGCCTGGCGGACAACCCGGACTACACCAGCATCATCAACGAGCGACAACTGGCACGGCTCAATGGCTACCTCAGCGACGCCACCAGCAAGGGTGCCTTGCTGATCTCGATGTTCGAGCAGGGCCAGCAACGCCGCATGGGCCATAGCCTGCTGCTGAACGTCAGCGACGACATGACCCTGATGCAGGATGAAATCTTCGGCCCACTGCTGCCGATCGTCCCGTACAAGGGCCTCGACGAAGCTTTTGCCTACATCAATCGACGCCCTCGCCCGCTAGCACTCTACTACTTCGGCTACAACAAGGCCGAGCAGGAGCGCGTTCTCCAGGAAACCCATTCCGGCGGTGTCTGCCTCAACGACACCTTGTTGCATGTACCGCAGGAAGACCTGCCGTTCGGCGGTATCGGGCCCTCGGGCATGGGCCATTACCACGGCCATGATGGTTTCCTGACCTTCAGCAAGGCCAAGGGCGTGCTGACCAAGCAGCGCTTCAACGCCGCACGGCTGATCTACCCGCCTTATGGAAAATCGATCCAGAAACTGATCCAGAAGCTGTTTGTCCGCTGATCCACGCGTCTTGCCGCAAAAACAACCACTCAGGTGAATAACAATAATGATCCCAAGCCTGTCCGAGTCTCCCGCGCTGTCACGGCGCGGCCTGCTGAAAATCGGTCTCTGCGCCAGCGCCTTCCTCACCACCGCCGGGCTCGCCGCCAGCCTGAGCGGCTGCTCGGCGAGCGGGCCGGCCAGCGGTTTTGCCGTGCTGCAGGCGGCTGACCTGCCGTTCCTGCGGGCGCTGATCCCGGTGATGCTCGAAGGAGCCGTCAGCAACGACAAGCTGCCCACTGCCGTCGAACAGACCCTGGCCAGCCTGGACAAGAGCCTCGACCACCTGTCCCCGGAAATGCTCAAACTGACCCGCCAACTGTTCGATGTGCTGGGCATGGGGCTTACCCGTGGCCCGCTGACCGGCATCTGGGGCCGCTGGGAAAATGCCGGTAGCGAACAGATCCAGGCCTTTCTCAAGCGCTGGGAAAACAGCTACCTGAGCCTGCTGCGCATGGGCCACGCCTCACTGCTGCAACTGGTGATGATGGCCTGGTACAACCGCTCCGAGTCCTGGGCCCGTTGCGGTTATCCGGGGCCGCCGAAGGTCTAGACCTGCAGGAGCCTGCTTGCCGGCGATCCAGGCGATGCGCTTCGAAAGGGAACCGCGTCGATATCATCGCCGGCAAGCCGACTCCCACAGGGTTCGTGTTGAACACCCAATAATAAAAGAGGCGTCATATGCCCGTACCCGATCTGTTCCGCGAAGGCCTCGCCCGTGGCTGGAAAACCTACAACGGCGCGCAACTGGACCACGACCTGAACCTGGAAGCCGACGTCGCCATTATCGGCAGCGGCGCCGGTGGCGGAACCACGGCCGAAATCCTCAGCGCCGCCGGCTACAAGGTCCTGCTGATCGAGGAAGGCCCGCTGAAGACCAGCAGCGACTTCAAGATGCTCGAAGACGAGGCCTACGCCAGCCTCTACCAGGAAGGTATCGGCCGCATGAGCAAGGATGGTGCCATCACCATCCTCCAGGGCCGCGCCGTCGGCGGCACCACCCTGATCAACTGGACTTCGAGCTTCCGTACCCCGGAACCGACCCTCGAACACTGGGCCCGGGAACACAACGTCAAAGGCCACAGCACGGCCGAGATGGCGCCCTGGTTCGAGAAAATGGAACAACGCCTCGGCGTCACCCCCTGGCTGGTGCCGCCCAATGCCAACAACGACGTGCTGCGCAACGGCTGCGAAAAACTCGACTACAGCTGGAAAGTCATCCCGCGCAACGTCCGCGGCTGCTGGAACCTGGGCTACTGCGGCATGGGCTGCCCGACCAACGCCAAGCAATCGATGATGGTCACCACCATTCCCGCGACCCTGGAAAAAGGTGGTGAACTGCTCTATCTGGCACGCGCCGACCGCTTGCTGCTCGACGGCGACAGGATCACCGGCCTGCAATGCCTGGGCATGGATGCCCGCTGCGTCACCCCCAACGGGCGCAAGATCAATGTCAGGGCCCGGCACTACGTGCTGGCCGGCGGCGGAATCAACAGCCCGGCGCTGCTGTTGCGCTCCAAGGCGCCCGATCCGCACGAGCGCCTGGGCAAGCGTACCTTCCTGCACCTGGTGAATTTCTCCGCCGGGCAGTTTTCCGAAGTGATCAACCCCTTCTACGGCGCCCCCCAGTCCATCTATTCCGATCATTTCCAATGGCTGGATGGCACCACCGGGCATATGTCCTACAAGCTGGAAGTGCCGCCCCTGCAACCGGCGCTCGCCAGCACGCTGCTGGGCGGCTTCGGCCCGCAAAGCGCGCTGCGCATGGAACAACTGCCGCACACCCACGTGATGCTGGCGCTGATGCGCGACGGCTTCCATCCGGACAGCCCGGGCGGCAACGTGGAATTACGCGGCGACGACACCCCTGTCCTCGATTACCGGGTCTCGCCGTATGCCTGGGACGGCCTGCGCCGGGCTTTCCACAGCATGGCCGAGATCCAGTTCGCGGCAGGCGCGAAGTCGGTGCTGCCACTGCATGCCGATGCCGATTACGTGAACTCCCTGGCCAAGGCCCGCGAACTGATCGACGGCTTGAGCCTGGAACTGTACCGCACGCGCCTGGGCAGCGCCCACGTGATGGGCGGCTGCGCCATGGGCGAGGATCCGAAAACCGCGGTCGCCGACAGCCTCGGCCGCCATCATCAACTGCGCAACCTGTCGATCCACGATGGCTCGCTGTTCCCCACCAGCATCGGCGCCAACCCGCAATTGTCGGTCTACGGGCTGACCGCCCAATTGGCCACGGCCCTGGCCGAACGCTTGAAAAACCCCTGAGAAAGAGGATTATTCACGACGTCTATAGGGCTTTCTTCCGCACGTCCTGACTTGGCCGACAGGATAGGCTGCGATACCATCCGATTCCCCAACGGACTCCCGCCAGGACGACGCGATGAACCGAGTGTTGTACCCAGGTACCTTCGACCCGATTACCAAGGGCCATGGCGATCTGGTCGAACGCGCCGCGCGCCTGTTCGACCACGTCATCATTGCCGTGGCCGCCAGCCCGAAGAAAAACCCGCTTTTCCCGCTGGAACAGCGTGTGGAACTGGCCCGCGAGGTCACCAAGCACCTGCCCAACGTTGAAGTCATGGGTTTTTCCACGTTGCTGGCGCACTTTGCCAAGGAACAGAACGCCAACGTTTTCCTGCGCGGGCTGCGTGCCGTGTCGGATTTCGAGTACGAGTTCCAGTTGGCGAACATGAACCGCCAGTTGGCCCCGGAAGTGGAGAGCCTGTTCCTCACGCCATCGGAACGCTATTCGTTCATTTCCTCGACGCTGGTGCGGGAAATCGCCGCTTTGGGCGGAGATATCACCAAGTTCGTCCACCCGGCGGTAGCCGAGGCCCTGAACCTGCGCTTCAAGAAGTAACCCGGATGGCGGCTGCGTGCCGCCGTCTTGAACGGCGATCCTGACGCCGGTCTTGTCGTGCCCGCGTGCACTGCGCGCGCCAATGCGGCACAATTGGCCTATCAGTTTTAACGTTGCCCGGGCTTGCCGCCCTGGCCGGAGTGCCCATGTCCCTGATCATCACCGACGATTGCATCAACTGCGACGTCTGCGAACCCGAGTGCCCGAACGCCGCCATCTCCCAGGGCGAAGAGATCTACGTGATCGACCCGAACCTCTGCACTCAGTGCGTCGGCCACTACGACGAACCGCAGTGCCAGCAGGTCTGCCCGGTGGATTGCATCCCGCTGGATGAAGCCCATCCGGAAACCGAAGAAGAATTGATGACCAAATACCGGAAGATCACCGGCAAAGCCTGACGCTGGGAGCCAGCTTGCCGGCGATGAGGCCTGTGGGCCTTGTATCGCCCCATCGATCGCTATCGCCAGCAAGCCGGCGCCTACAGGGGGCGCTATTGTTCGTTGCCGTCAAACCCTTCCGCAGTGCAACCCAGGCAACGGGCAAACGCCGCCTTGCCCGGGTCTACCACCAGCGCCTTGCCGGCCTTGCCGACACCCTTGAAGCCACCGAACACGGTAAACGGCAGTGACACCACGAAGGCCGCCGTGCCGATCAGGGTCGCGCCCACCAGCAGCGGACGCGCCACCAGCAGGTCGCCGATCATCGCGTAGGCCGGCGGGTTCTGGATCTGATAGGTCGGGTCGCCGCTGGTCCCGTCATCGGCCAGGGCCGGCAGTGCCTGCAGGCCAGAACTCAGGGCCAGCAACAAGGCCAGGGTACGAAACGGGGTCATGGCGCTATCCTTCGGCTAAGCAACGGGAGGGCAAAGACTTACTATAGCGTCTGCGCACGGCTCAGGTCAGCCCTGACATTTCGGGCAATAGACACTGGCGCGCTGGCCGAGCTTGACCTCGCGCAAACCGCTGCCACAGACCTTGCAGTGCTCGCCGCCGCGCCCATAGACGAACAGCTCCTGCTGGAAGTAGCCGGGCTGGCCATCACCACCGATAAAGTCGCGCAAGGTGGTACCGCCACGCTCGATGGCATGGGCCAGGATCCGCTTGATCTCGATTGCCAGCTTCAGGTAACGCGCCCGGGAAATCCCTCCTGCCTCGCGGCGCGGGTCGATCCCGGCGGCGAACAGCGCTTCGGTCGCGTAGATATTGCCCACGCCCACCACCACAGCGTTGTCCATGATGAACGGCTTGACCGCCATCGAGCGGCCACGGGACAGCTGGAACAGACGTTCGCCATCGAACAGGTCGGTCAGCGGCTCGGGCCCCAGGCGAATCAGCAGCTCGTGATTGAGCGGGTCGAGACTCCAGAGCATCGCGCCGAAGCGACGCGGGTCGGTATAACGCAGGGCCAGGCCCGACTCCAACTCGATATCCACATGCTCATGCTTGGCCGCCGGCATGCCGACTTCCACCAGGCGCAGGTTGCCCGACATCCCCAGGTGGCTGATCAGCGTGCCGACCTCGGCATTGATCAACAGGTACTTGGCCCGTCTCTCGACCTGCACGATGCGCTGCCCGGACAGGCGCACATCGAGATCTTCCGGAATCGGCCAGCGCAGGCGCCGGTCGCGGACGATCACGCGACTGACCCGCTGCCCCTCCAGGTGAGGCGCGATACCGCGCCGGGTGGTTTCGACTTCGGGTAATTCAGGCATGGTGGTTCCAGGTCAGGAAGTAGCGTGCTCTGAACTAATGAGCACCCAACTCGCGGATGTTTTCTCTGAGCGTCTCGAAGTCGTAGTCGGACAGGCCGACGTAATCGAGCACCAGGTGGCCGATGGCATTCCACTCGTGATCCTCGGTCTGGTTGCCCAGCACCCGATGGGACGCGCAGATGTGCTCGGCCATTTTCAGGATCGCCAGCAGATTCTTCAACTGGCTGTTGCGCGTGGTCTCGTCGCTGAAGATCGCCAGGGCGTTGTGATGGTTGGCGATGGCGTTGGTCACGTGCTCAGGCAGGCGCCAGGACTTGGCCGTGTAGTAGCCGACCACGGCATGGTTGGTGTTGAACGCATGATTTTCCGTGTCCACCACCCGCTGCTCCGGACCGGCCTTGGCGTAGGCCTGTTCCAGCACCGTCATATAGTCGGGGAAGCGCTTGAGCATCAGCGGAATCCCGCAATCGTGGAACAGGCCCAGCGCATAGGCTTCATCGATGGCCTGGGAGCCGGTACGCTTGGCCAGGGTCAGGCTGGTCATCGCCACGTCCTGGGCGGTGTCCCAGAAGCGGTTCAGGGTGACGATGGTTTCATCGGCCATTTCGCCCTTGATCGACTGCGCGTTGATCAGGTTGATGATCGAACGGCTGCCCAGCAGGTTCACTGCCCGCTGGATCGAGGCGATCTTGTTCGCCAGGCCGTAATAGGGCGAGTTGACGATTTTCAGCAGCGCACCGGAAAGCCCCGGGTCCTGACTGATCAACCGGGCAATCACCTCCAGGTCCGGGTCGGGCATGTACTGCTCCATCTGCAAATCCACCATGATTTGCGGTTGAGGCGGCACGCTGATGCCTTGCAGGGCCTGCTGGATCTGTTCGGCTGATAGTTCTTGGGACATGAGTACACACTCCGGGCGAGTGGGCGATTCTAGCGGAAAAGTCATACCGGATGGGCGGCCTGTACAGTGTAATCACATGAAACATGACGACCCGGCGGCCGGCAACTCCCGCTATAATTCCGCTCTTTTTCCCGGAGCGACGTCATGTCCCTGCCTAGCCTACGCCTCAAAGCCAACGCCGACCGCCGCCTGCGCGCCGGTCACCTGTGGGTCTACAGCAACGAAATCGACGTGGCGGCGACTCCACTCCATGGCTTCAAGGCCGGCGACCAGGCGCTCCTCGAAGCCGCCGGCGGCAAGGCCCTGGGTATTGTCGCCATGAGCCCGAACAACCTGATCTGCGCACGCCTGCTGTCGCGCGACATCAAGTTGCCACTGGACAAGTCGCTGCTGGTGCACCGCCTGAACGTGGCCCTGTCCCTGCGCGAGCGGCTGTTCGACAAACCATTCTATCGCCTGGTCTACGGTGATTCCGACCTGCTGCCAGGCCTGGTGGTGGATCGTTTCGGCGACATCCTGGTGGTCCAGCTCGCCTCGGCGACCATGGAGCAGCACAAGGATGACGTGATCGCGGCGCTGGTCCAGGTCCTGAAACCGAGCGGCATCCTGTTCAAGAACGATTCGGCGGCACGTGATGCCGAAGGCCTCGAGCGTTATGTCGAGACCGTGTTCGGCCTGGTGCCGGAGTGGGTCGCGCTGGAAGAGAACGGCGTGAAGTTCGAAGCGCCGGTGATGGAAGGCCAGAAGACGGGCTGGTTCTACGACCACCGCATGAACCGCGCGCGCCTGGCCCCGTATGCCAAGGGCAAGCGGGTCCTCGACCTGTTCAGCTACATCGGCGGCTGGGGCGTACAGGCCGCGGCTTTCGGTGCCAGCGAAGTGTTCTGTGTCGACGCCTCGGCCTTCGCCCTCGACGGCGTGGAGCGCAATGCCGCGCTGAACGGCTTTGCCGAGAAGCTGACCTGCATCGAGGGTGACGTCTTCGAAGCGCTGAAGGAACTGAAGTCCGCCGAAGAGCGTTTCGACGTGATCGTCGCCGACCCGCCGGCGTTCATCAAGCGCAAGAAAGACCTGAAGAATGGCGAAGGAGCCTACCGCCGCCTGAACGAACAGGCCATGCGCCTGCTCAGCAAGGACGGCATTCTGGTCAGCGCCTCGTGCTCGATGCACCTGCCGGAAGATGACCTGCAGAACATCCTGCTGACCAGCGCCCGCCACCTGGACCGCAATATCCAGTTGCTGGAACGCGGCGGCCAGGGCCCGGATCACCCAGTACACCCGGCGATCCCGGAAACCCGTTATATCAAGAGCATTACCTGCCGACTGCTGCCTAACAGCTAAGTGGTCATCGCCCCGCCCCGGATCAGGGTGGGGCGAGTAACGCCCTGCGGTGCCCAGCAACGCAGGCCCTCACTCGCCGTCAATGACTGGACATGACCGACATATAACTCGGACATACCCTACACATCTATTAATTGCCAACTCATCTCACAAGCCTATTATCAATTACATCACCTCGACATCGAGATGATGCAGTTGCTCTTCAAATAGAACCTCAATAATAGGACCTCAAGCAGGAGAGATGAAAATGAAAAAAATCAACCTTGAGTTAAAAGTAAGTGCCGGCCATCACGCGATGCTCGGAAACTTTAAATAAACCCCGAGACAGGTTGGGTCGCCCCCCCCCATCTTCGGCCCAACCTCAGGCAAGGGGTGCACATTCATGCATATCAATCCAGATCTGCTTATCCTGATAAAACCACCTGCCCTCGTGATCTGGAACTACAAATCACATGAGCAGTACTCGATAGACAAACAAAACGAAAGACCTGCCGAAAATTTCTCGGCCAGAGTATTTCGCGAAAGGATCTTGGCACCCTTCTTTATCTGTCGCTGGGTTATCTGAAAGAGCGTGAAGGTGATTGTGCGCCAACAACACCGCAGGCATTCAAGGACCGTCGCAGTAGTCCATCGGGAGGCGGCCTGAATTGCACCGAAGGTTATGTCTACATTCGCAATGTAGAAGGTATTGGTTCTGGATTTTATTATTACCACCCGGACAAGCACGCTCTAATTTTTATAAAATGCATCGACGATCCCTTGGCGACACTTTTGCAAGAACAGCATTTCATTGGAAACTTGCCTTTTGGCATATTCATTACTTCCCGCTTCGACAAAATGTGGTGGAAATATCCACACTCCCAGGGTTATCGGGTGGCATTGCTCGAAGCAGGCCATGTTTCCCAGACATTTCAACTGACCGCCACCGCCCTGGGTTTCAAGACTTGGATAACAGCCGCATTGACCGAGCGGAAAATCGAACAAGCGTTGAATCTGAGCGATTTGTGCGAACAGCCACTACTGTTTGTCGGTGCCGGCTACAGCAATGGAGAAGCACTCTGCGACGAACTCAGGGAATTGCTCATCCAGACGTGAGCCCCTTCCCCGCGCATTGCACCACCAACAGGAGTCCATCGATGCAAGGTTTCGCGCCCACACCCGCTCTGCAATCACGCCACTACAAACGCTCCTGCCTCCTGCTGGTCACGTGCATCTCACTCATCAGCTTTTTCCCGCTCAATGTACTGTTGCCGGCCTTTCCGGCCCTGGCAGAGCAGTTCAATACATCAACAGTGGATATCGCCCTGGCCATCAGCCTGTTCACGCTGATCTTCGCTTTCTCGCAGTTGGTGGCCGGGCCTCTCTCCGACAGGTTCGGACGCAAGGAGGTCCTGCTGGGGTGCCTGGCCATATCCTTTGTCGGCGCCCTCGGCTGCACCCTTGCCACAGACTTCGCGGCCTTTCTCTTCTTCCGCGGTGTCCGGGCGCTGGGCTGCGGATTCTTTGTCCTGGGGCTGGCGCTGGTGGAAGACCTGTTCGACAAGGAAGACCGTGCCCTCATCCGCATCTACTACATGAGTTTCAGCGGGTTGTTCGTTGCACTGTCGCCCCTACTGGGTTCCTGGTTGCTGGAGTCCTTCGGCTGGAAAAGCAGTTTCCATGCCTTTGCCCTGATAGCGGCGGGCATCTTCCTGCTGGCGTTGCGGGTGCTGACCTCACGGTCGGCGGCAATCTCGGCGGCGATGCTGCTGTTCTCCACCCACGCGGGCACTGCGGCTTCGGCGGGCAATACCATCATGTTCCTCACAGCGGCCGGTACCAGTGCGGTGCTGGCCATGACAGGGGCCCATGTGCTGCCGGCCATCGCCGCGGGCCTGATCGCCTTCAGCCTCGCGGGCCTGCTCAGCAGTGCCAGGGTGAGCCGCTGAGCGGCCCTGCGCACAGGCAGCTCCGGGAATCCATAGCCGCCCGCTGGACCCAGGCTTCACACCCTTGAGCGCCCGGCCCATTCCTTCCACGCGCCAGCGGTGTAGAATCGCTCTATTCATCGCCAGTCATCCCCCGGCGGGTTTATGAGCTCAAGCTGAAATGCACGGCGATCCCGTGCGGTTATCGGCAGCTTTCGGACACACGGCCATTTCTGAGTGTTCCCGAGGTCAATAGAAGCTCACTCCCCATTTGATACCTGATTAGCCGCCCGGAGTGCTCCATGCCTGATTACCGCTCGAAAACATCCACCCACGGCCGCAACATGGCCGGTGCCCGCGCCCTGTGGCGCGCCACGGGGATGAAAGACGCCGACTTCAAGAAGCCGATCATCGCCGTCGCCAACTCGTTCACCCAGTTCGTGCCCGGCCACGTCCACCTCAAGGACATGGGCCAGCTGGTTGCCCGCGAGATCGAACGTGCCGGCGGCGTCGCCAAGGAATTCAATACCATCGCCGTGGATGACGGTATCGCCATGGGCCACGACGGCATGCTCTATTCGCTGCCGAGCCGCGAGATCATCGCCGACTCCGTCGAATACATGGTCAACGCCCACTGCGCCGACGCCATCGTCTGCATTTCCAACTGCGACAAGATCACTCCCGGCATGCTGATGGCCGCCCTGCGCCTGAACATCCCGGTGATCTTCGTCTCCGGCGGCCCGATGGAAGCCGGCAAGACCAAGCTCGCCGCCCACGGCCTGGACCTGGTAGACGCCATGGTCATCGCCGCCGACTCCAGCGCTTCTGACGAGAAGGTTGCCGAGTACGAGCGCAGCGCCTGCCCGACCTGCGGCTCATGCTCCGGCATGTTCACCGCCAACTCGATGAACTGCCTCACCGAAGCCCTGGGCCTGGCGCTGCCGGGCAACGGTTCGGCCCTGGCGACCCACTCCGACCGCGAGCAGCTGTTCCTGCAGGCCGGCCGGACCATCGTCGAGCTGTGCCAGCGTTACTACGGCGACAACGATGACTCGGTGCTGCCGCGCAACATCGCCAACTTCAAGGCGTTCGAAAACGCCATGACCCTGGATATCGCCATGGGCGGTTCCACCAACACCATCCTGCACCTGCTGGCCGCCGCCCAGGAAGCCGAGATCGATTTCGACCTGCGCGATATCGACCGCCTGTCCCGTCATGTGCCGCAACTGTGCAAGGTCGCGCCGAACATCCAGAAGTACCACATGGAAGACGTGCACCGCGCCGGCGGGATCTTCAGCATCCTCGGCGAGCTGGCTCGTGGCGGCCTGCTGCACACCGACCTGCCGACCGTGCACAGCAAGACCCTGGCCGACGGCATCGCCAGGTGGGACATCACCCAGACCGACGACGAAGCGGTGCACACCTTCTTCAAGGCCGGCCCGGCCGGTATCCCGACCCAGACCGCGTTCAGCCAGTCGACCCGTTGGGAAACCCTGGACGACGACCGTGAAAACGGCTGCATCCGCAGTGTCGAGCACGCCTATTCGAAAGAAGGCGGCCTGGCCGTGCTGTACGGCAACATCGCCCTGGACGGCTGCGTGGTGAAAACCGCCGGTGTCGACGAGTCGATCCATGTGTTCGAAGGCAACGCGAAGATCTTCGAAAGCCAGGACAGCGCCGTGCGCGGCATCCTCGCCGACGAAGTGAAGGCCGGCGACATCGTGATCATTCGCTACGAAGGTCCGAAAGGCGGTCCGGGCATGCAGGAAATGCTCTACCCGACTTCCTACCTGAAATCCAAGGGCCTGGGCAAAGCCTGCGCCTTGTTGACCGACGGTCGCTTCTCCGGCGGTACGTCAGGTCTGTCCATCGGTCACGCTTCTCCGGAAGCCGCCGCTGGTGGCGCCATCGGCCTGGTGCAGGATGGCGACAAGGTATTGATCGACATTCCGAACCGCTCGATCAACCTGTTGATCAGCGACGAGGAAATGGCCGCCCGTCGTGCCGAGCAGGACAAGAAAGGCTGGAAGCCGGTGGAAGCCCGTCCACGCAAGGTGACTACCGCGTTGAAGGCCTATGCATTGCTCGCCACCAGCGCCGACAAGGGTGCGGTCCGCGACAAGGCGATGCTGGACAAGCTGGTGCCGTAATACTCACGATCCCTGTAGGAACTGGCTTGCCAGCGATGAGGCCTTAAAGATCGATGCAAGCCTCAAGGGCCTCATCGCCGGCAAGCCGGCTCCTACAGGTGATGCGGTATCGATCGTTCCCACGGTCCCCGTGGGAATGCTTCACTGGACGCTCTGCGTCCGCTGTTGTGACGCGCAGCGTCACGGGCTGCATTCCCACGCAGAGCGTGGGAACGATCATTGCCTATTACTGGATATCTTCAGGCTTGACGATCACCCAGTTCTTGTCCGCCGTCACCGGCAGGCCTTCCTTGGCCTGGGCCTCGGCGTAGGTCTTCATCATGCCGTTGAGCTGGGTCATGTACTTGTCCTTGCGGTTGACCCACAAGTGCACGCCACCCTTGGCCACGTCGACGCTGTGGAACAGCATGTAGCCATCGCTCGAAGGCGTGTCGCCGCCCACCAGCACCGGTTTTTTCCACTGGTCGATATAGGTCAGAATCGCCGCCTGCTTGCCGGCCATCCAGGTCGCCGGGGTCCACAGGTACGGGGTCAGTTCCAGGCCGAGGTTGGCCTTCTCGTCATACTTGCCGGCGCTGATCTGCTTGCGCGCGGTGGTCAGCTCGCCGGTCTTGCGGTCCTTGAGTAACGTCGTCACGCCGATCACGTTCTGCGGCTTGACGTTGTAGCCGTACTTCGGATCCGCCGCGACCATGCGCACCAGCTCTTCCGAAGCGGCGGTCATCACATAGACCTCGATGCCGTTTTCCATCAACTTGTTGTACAGCTCGGCCTGGCCGGTGAAGACCTTGGGCGGCTGGACGTCGATGTTCTTCACCACGTCGCCATCGTAGTAGGTGCTCGGCACCGGCTTGCCGGACGCCATCAGCTCGTCGACGTAGCCCTTGAGCTCCTTGAGGGTGAAACCGGAGAACACTTGGGCCACCCACGGATAGCAGACCATGTCGTCGATTTCACAGAGACGGTAGTAGTAGCTGAACAGGCTTTCCTTGTGGTCGGCGGTGTCCTTGAACGGGATCAGCTTCAGGGACGGGTCCAGGGTCTCGCGGGTAATCAGCCCCTTGTTCTCCATGAACGGCAGCAGCGATTCTTCCAGGTCATAGCGATAGCTGGTGTTGTCCATGTCGAACACCGCGAAATTGCCCTTGTTGGCATTGGCGGCGATCATCGCATCCAGTTGCTTGGCCTGGGCCTCGGGCCAGTGCTTCAGCTCGGTGGCGAACGCCTGACCGGCAAGGCCCAGGCAGAGTGCGGCGGCGAGAAGTTTGGGGACGAATTTCATTGGCGGTATCTCCCTGACTGAAAGTCATCGACGCTAACAAATCTGTATGACAGTCCTCATCCGAGCACGACCGCCTGCATCCTGATCACGTCACCGGCATTCGCGCCAGCGTCACCGGCTTATTCCAAAAACGACAGCCATCATTCTATTTAGATATTAAATTCATATATATCAAGCTGTTAGGCTTGCCGGTTCACCATCAACGGCTAGATTGATGGGCATCTATTATTTCGGAGTCTTCATGAACCTGCCGCTGATTCTCAATCTGCTGGTGTTCCTCGCCCTGCTGCTGGGCCTGGCACAAACCCGCCACACCGCCTGGAGCCTGGCGAAGAAGGTCCTGTTCGCCCTGGTGCTGGGGGTCATTTTCGGCGCGAGCCTGCATGCCCTCTACGGTGACGGCAACCCGGTGCTCAAGGCCTCCATCGGCTGGTTCGACCTGGTGGGCAACGGTTATGTGCAGTTGCTGCAGATGATTGTGATCCCGCTGGTGTTCGCCTCGATCCTCAGCGCCGTGGCCCGCCTGCACAATGCCTCGTCCCTGGGCAAGATCAGCTTCCTGACCATTGGCACGCTGCTGTTCACCACCGCCATCGCCGCGCTGATCGGGATCGGCCTGACCAACCTGTTCGGCCTGACCGCCGAGGGCCTGGTCGCCGGCACCCAGGAACTGGCCCGGCTGCAGACCATCCAGACCGACTACGCGGGCAAGGTCGCCGACCTGAATATCCCGCAACTGCTGCTGTCGTTCATTCCGCAGAACCCGTTCGCCGACCTGGCCCGGGCCAAGCCGACCTCGATCATCAGCGTGGTGATCTTCGCCGCCTTCATGGGCGTTGCCGCGCTGCAACTGCTCAAGGACGATGCCGAAAAGGGCCAGAAGGTGGTCAATGCCATCGACACCCTGCAAGCCTGGGTGATGCGCCTGGTACGCCTGGTGATGAAGCTGACGCCTTATGGCGTGCTGGCGCTGATGACCAAGGTGGTGGCAGGTTCCAACCTGCAGGACATCATCAAGCTGGGCAGCTTCGTCGTGGTGTCCTATATCGGCCTGGGGCTGATGTTCGTGGTCCACGGCCTGCTGGTTTCGCTGGCCGGGATCAACCCGCTGCGGTTCTTTCGCAAGATCTGGCCGGTGCTGACCTTTGCCTTCACCAGCCGCTCCAGCGCGGCGAGCATTCCCCTGAGCATCGAGGCGCAGACCCGTCGCCTGGGGATTCCCCAGTCCATCGCCAGCTTTGCCGCTTCGTTCGGGGCGACGATCGGACAGAATGGCTGCGCGGGCCTGTACCCGGCCATGCTGGCGGTCATGGTGGCGCCGACCGTGGGCATCAACCCGCTGGATCCTCTGTGGATCGCGACCCTGGTAGCGATCGTGACCCTGAGCTCGGCCGGCGTGGCCGGTGTCGGTGGTGGCGCGACCTTTGCCGCGCTGATCGTGCTGCCGGCCATGGGATTGCCGGTGTCTTTGGTGGCGTTGTTGATTTCGGTGGAACCGCTGATCGACATGGGCCGCACGGCACTCAACGTCAGCGGTTCGATGACCGCCGGCACGATCACCAGCCAGATCATGCAGCAGACCGACAAGACCCTGCTGGATGCCGACGAGCATGCGGAACTGGCCCAGGCCTGAGCCTCCCGGCGCTCGCTGGATCAGCTTCGGGGGCAAGCCCCTCCCACAGGTGTGAAAGACATTGTGGGAGGGGGCTTGCCCCCGAAGCTTTCAGGTCCTTTCCCAGACCTCGAAGCTGAATGCCGGCTTGTCGTCCAGCGCCGGGTGCGGCTCGTTCGACACCCGCTTCCACTGGTCCGGATCGAACGCTGGAAACCACGCATCGCCGTCAGGGCTCAGCTCTATCCGGGTCAGGTACAAGCGGTCCGCCTGTTCCAGGCCTTGGCTGTACAGTTGCGCGCCGCCAATCAGCATCAGCTCGCTGGCGCCCTGTGCCAACGCCCATTCCTCCGCTCGCGCCACGGCCTCTTCCAGCGACGGGAAAACCTCCGCGCCTTCCAGTTGCAGGCCGGCCTGGCGACTGACCACCAGGTTCAGCCGGCCGGGCAATGGCCGGCCGAGGGAGTCCCAGGTCTTGCGCCCCATGATGATCGGCTTGCCCAGGGTGGTGGCCTTGAAATACTTGAAATCCGCCGGCAAATGCCAGGGCATGCTGTTATCGACGCCGATCACGCGGTTTTCACCAAGGGCTGCGATCAGGCTGAGGGGGAGTGTATTTTTCATGGAGACGAGGATACCTGACACCCTGGTGCAGGCACTAGCCACAGCGGTTATGCTTCTGGCTCAACTCCGCAACAGGATGGCGCGTGACTGAACCGACTCCGCTGCAACGCCTCTGGCTGACCGAGACCGTGCGCCTGCGCGAAGAGCAGGCCGGCCCCTTGGACGACCTCGAAGCCAACCGCCGCGCCCGGGCGGCCGGCGGTGACCTGGCGACCCGCATCCAGCACCGCGCGCTCTGGCTCGCCGAGCGGGATGGTCAGCTCAGTGCCCTGCGACACTGGTTGCAAGGCGCGCGCCTGGCCCTGCTGCTGCTCGCCGTGCTGGTGATGCTCAGCGGTGCCGGCCTGGCCTTCGCGGCGCTGGGCAACGGGCAGGTCGCGGTCAATGTGTTCTGGGCCCTGGGCAGCCTGCTCGGCTTGAACCTGCTGCTGTTGGCGAGTTGGGCCGCGGGCCTGTTCCTGGCCGGCGGACACGGCGCCAGCCTGGGGCGACTGTGGCTCTGGCTCAGCGAAAAATTCGCCCGCGACGCCCAGGCCGTGCAACTGGTGCCGGCACTGGCGCTGCTGCTGCAACGCCAGCGCCTGAGCCGCTGGGCCATCGGCATGGTCGTGCATGGCCTGTGGCTGCTGGCCCTGCTCTGCGCGCTGGTGATCCTGCTGATGTTGATGGCGACCCGGCGCTACGGTTTTGTCTGGGAAACCACCATTCTCGGTGGCGACACCTTCGTCAGCCTGACCCAGGGCCTCGGTGCCCTGCCGGCCCTGCTCGGCTTCAACGTGCCCAGCGAAACGATGATCCGCGCCAGCGGCAACAGCGCCCTCGATCTGGAAGGCGCGCGTCAGGCCTGGGCCGCCTGGCTGATCGGGGTGCTGGTGGTCTACGGCGTGCTGCCGCGCCTGCTGCTGGCGCTGTTCTGTCTATGGCGCTGGAACAGCGGCAGCCGCACGCTGCGACTGGATCCGAACCTGCCCGGCTACGCCCACCTGCGCGAACGCCTGATGCCCAGCAGCGAACGCCTCGGCGTCAGCGATGCCGCCCCCGAACACCTGCACAACGCCACGGCCGGAGTCACCACCCTGGACAGCGACGGCGCGCTGCTGGTGGCCATCGAGCTGGACGACCAGCACACCTGGCCTCCCGCGCTGCCCAAGGGCGTGAGGGACGCCGGTATTCTCGACAGTCGCGAGTCGCGGCAAAAACTCCTGGAACAACTGACCCGCTTCCCACCGGCACGCCTGGCGATTGCCTGCGATCCGCGCCGCTCGCCGGACCGCGGTAGCCTCGGCTTGATTGCCGAGCTGGCCCGCAGTGCCGCCGACACCCGCATCTGGCTGGTGCAGGCGCCGCTTGGCCAGGCCCTGGACGCCGACCGCCTCGGCGACTGGCACAGCGCCCTGCTACAGCTCGACCTGCCGTTCGCCGATTGCGCCCCGCTCACCTGGCTGGAGACCGGCCATGACTAAGCCGCTGAAACTGGCCGTGGTCGGCCACACCAATGTCGGCAAGACCTCGCTGCTGCGCACCCTGACCCGCGACGTGGGCTTTGGCGAGGTGTCCCACCGGCCCAGCACCACCCGCCATGTCGAAGGGGCGCGGCTGTCGGTGGACGGCGATGCCCTGCTGGAGCTGTACGACACGCCCGGCCTGGAAGACGCCATCGCCCTGCTCGACTACCTCGAACGCCTGGATCGCCCCGGTGAGCGCCTGGACGGTCCGGCGCGGGTGGCGCGTTTCCTTGACGGCAGCGAAGCCCGACAGCGTTTCGAACAGGAGGCCAAGGTCCTGCGCCAGTTGCTGGCGTCGGATGCCGGGCTGTATGTGATCGATGCCCGCGAACCGGTCCTGGCCAAATACCGTGATGAACTGTCGGTGCTCGCCAGTTGCGGCAAGCCGTTGCTGCCGGTGCTCAACTTCGTCAGCAGCGCCGCCCAGCGCGAGCCCGACTGGCGTGAAGCCCTGGCCCGCCTGGGGCTGCATGCCCTGGTGCGCTTCGACAGCGTCGCCCCGCCGCAGGACGGCGAACGGCGACTCTATGAGAGCCTGGCCCTGTTGCTGGAAGGTTCCCGTGCCCAGCTTGAGCGACTGATCCTCGACCAGGAGGCGCAGCGCCAGGCCCGCCGGCAAAGCGCCAACCGGTTGATCGCCGAGCTGCTGATCGACTGCGCCGCCTGCCGTCGCCAGGTAGTCAGCGAAGCCGATGCCGAAAGCCGTGCCATCACCGAGCTGCGCCAGGCTGTCCGTCAGCGTGAACAACGTTGCGTCGAAGCCTTGCTCAAACTCTACGCCTTTCGCGCCAGCGACGCGGCGGCGGCCGACCTGCCGCTGCTCGACGGGCGCTGGGGCGATGATCTGTTCAATCCGGAAACCCTCAAGCAACTGGGGGTGAAGGTCGGCGGAGGCATCGCCGCCGGGGCCGCGGCGGGAGCCGGAGTCGATCTGCTGGTGGGCGGCCTGACCCTGGGTGCCGCCGCCCTGGCCGGAGCCATTGCCGGTGGTGCGTTGCAGACCGCGCGCGGCTACGGCAGTCGCCTGCTCGGCAAGCTCAGGGGGCAACGTGAACTGACGGTCGACGACAGCGTGCTACGCCTGCTGGCGCTACGCCAACGACAACTGCTACAAGCCCTGGAGGCACGGGGTCATGCGGCGATGGACAGCATCACCGTCGCAACGCCCGTGGACAAGTCCTGGCGCGAGGGCAAGCTGCCTGATGCCCTGGGCAAAGCCCGGGCCCATCCGCAATGGTCGTCGCTCAACCCGCAACCGAAGCTGAGCCAGACCGAACGCCAGGAGCAATTGGAAAAGCTTCTGCACAAGCTCGATGAAAGCTGAAAAACGAATTCAATCCAGGTAAGCAGCAGAAGCAGAGCGACCTGCCTGCCGCCTCTCGCCCGATGACCATTGCCGATGATGAAAAGCCTCCATCCTGGGCAGGTACAACCAGTTCTGCGGCGCCTCGCGAATGAAACCTTCCAACGCCTCGATCCAGTGCGGCAGCATCCGCTCGAGAGGACCGTGGAGGACGCGGTCGATCACCTGCAACTCCCCGCGCTGCCCCAAGCAGGCACGATGCCCCACCAGTAAAAGATCGCAACCCAGCTTCGACGCCAGGAACAGCGGACCTTTGACAAACTGCGCATCCCGGCCGAAGAACCGTCCCGCCATCGGCTCACCAAACCGAATACCGTCAAGGCTTACCGGCAGGTCGCAGAAGATGATCACCAGATCGCCCCGCTTCACCCCTCGGGCAATCGCCAGCGCCGTCCTCGGGTCATTGCTGTCCAGGACCTCGATCACATGCCCGAGGCCTTCGAGGTTCTTGAGCGAGCCATGGGTAAACGGATCGCCGAAGTTCCAGATCGGAATAATGAACCGCGTGGGCGCGGTCCTGCGCTCGACCACACAGGCCACGGCCATCCAGTACTCGCCACAATGGGGCAGCGCCATGATGGTCTGGCGCCTGGCCCCGCGTTGCCAGTGCCCGTCGGGATCGCGCCACGGGATGGATCCGATCCAGGCCCGCAGATATGCGGGCCGATGGCTCTGGTAAAGGTGTTGATAAATCCCCCGCTGGAACTGGATCGCGCTGTATTGACAGGCCAGGACCCGGCAATGCCCGGGAGAAAAATCGAAGAGCTCCAGGTTCTGGCGACTGCGCCGGTATTCCACGCCTCGCAACCCCCGGGGCAAGTGGAGCAGGATCGTCGGCAACAGGGCCAGTAAACCGTGCAGGGCATTGATCCGCAAAAGCACGGCCGTGATCGCCAGCAACTGCCTGCGCAGCCTGGCCTTGAACCTGGCCAGCCATAACCAGCGCTGCATCCGGCCACTCAAGCCACGGGGCATCATGGCTTCGCTGTCGCCAGGCTTTGGCTGTCAACCGGCACCAGACGGCCTTCGGACATCTGCAAGACCGTCGTACAGGCATCCGCCACGTCCCGGTCATGGGTGACCACGACACAGGTCAGGGGCAGCCGGCGAATCGTCTCGATCACCACATCGCGCGACGCCCGATCCAGATGCGCCGTCGGCTCGTCGAGCAACAACAACTGCGGTCGACGATACAGCGCCCGGGCGATCAGCAAGCGTTGCCGCTGCCCGGACGACAGCTGAATGCCCACCGAGCCCAGTTGCGTGTTGAAACCATTGGTCAGTTGCAACACGCACTGGAACAGGCCCACCTGCTCGACACAAGCCTGTAGCCACGGGCCGTCCAGCTCGTCGTCCATCACGATATTGTCGACCAGGGTACCGTCGACGATCTCACCCTGGGCCATGACATAAGCCACGCTCTGGCGATAGCGGCGCAGGCCGAAATGTCGCAGCGCCTGGCCGTTGATGCGGAACAAGCCTGTATCCAGCGGATAAAAGCCGGCCAGGACCTTGAGGAAGGTGCTCTTGCCACAGCCGGAAGGGCCCAGGATGGCGATCTTCGCGCCCTGCCCCTCAAGGCTGAAATCCAGCTTGTCGAAGGTCGGGCGCTCGAACGAGCTGTAGCAGAACCGCGCGTCCTGCATGCGAATGGAGCCGATGGACTCGCGCTGCCCAAGCGGGCTGCTGCTGTAGACACAGGACTCGAACGGCTCCGGTTGCTCATCGACGATGTCATCCAGCCGGCCCAGCTCAACCCTCACCAGCCGCAGGTTCATGTAGCCATCCACCAGCTTGAAGGCGCACGCCATGAACATATCCTTGTACAGCACAAAGGCGAACAGATCGCCGACGCTGTTCTCACCGTTCAATACCGCCAGGGCCCCGAGCGCGCTGACCAGCAGGGAGTGACCGTGGGACAGGCCGTCATGCACCACCTGGTTCATCGCCTGCATGCGCTGGACTCCGGCGCGGGCCGTTTCGGTGTCCGCCTGCCGATTGCTCCAGGACGCCAGTTTCGCCGCTTCATAGTGATAGAGCTTCATCGACTCGATGCCACCCAGCACACCCAACAGCGAGACATTGCGCAATGTCTCGGCCTCGATCGAAGACTTGTGGCGCTTTTCCATCGCCGGCAGGGTCAGACCCCGAAAGAGAAAAAACAGCAGGCACAACGCCAGGGACAAACCCGCCAGCTTGAGATTGATCAGCGCCATCAGCAGCAGGAAGACCAGGGCGAACAGGCTGTCGATGGCGATGTCCATCCACCCCGAGGTGAACGGCAGGAACACCTTGTCCGCCGCCTGGGTGCGACGCAGGATATCCCCCGGGGCACGCCGCTCGAAATAGCTCAGCGGCAAGCGCAGCAGGCGGGCGATGACGCCGGTCGAGAGATCCTGTGTCAAGGCGATCCGCAGTTGGCAATCCAGCAACGCCCGCAGCCAGGCGGCCACGGTCTTGAACAGAAAGATCGCGCCGAAGACGTACAGGATCAGGTAGAGGAAATCCTCGTCGTTCTTGGCCACGACTTCATCGATGGTCAAGGAGAACAGCTTCGGCGCGGCGATCCCTCCCAGGTATCCGACCACCGACAGCAAGCCCATGGGAATCAGGTAGCGCAAGATCCACGGGTTCTTGCGCAGCAGGCTGGCAAAGCCCAGCGACGCCTGGACCCGGACGCCGGCCTGCAGGGTAAAGGCCAGGCCCGGGAGCATTTCCAGGGCGACCCCGCTGAACATCGGCAACGCTTCTTCCCAAGTGTAGAACCGCCGCCCCACCGCCGGGTCGACCAGGTGCAGGCCGGTTCTGCCCACCGCCTCCAGTACCACGAAATGCCGGTTGTTCCAGAACAGGATCGATGGCGTACGCAGTTGCCCGAGTCCGTCCAGCAGGGTTTTCAAGGGGCGACAGGTAAACCCCAGCTCGTCGGCCACCTTGATGAGCTGGAACAATGACATGCCGTCCCGCGCCACGCGGTAGTCCCGTCGCAGTTGACGCAGGGCCAGGTGCTTGCCGTGGTAACCGGCGACCATGGCAAGGGAGGTCAGGCCGCACTCGGACATTTCGTCCTGCAGGATCACCGGCACGCGCTTGCGCAGCCTCTGCCCGGAGCGCGCCAGGGCATCGCGCAATACTGCCTTGAGCCCACTCATGTCGGCTCGTCCGTCGCCGCCGGTGCAGGCCGGGCCGCCGGCCACACGCCGGGATTACGTTCCAGCCCCTTGAGCACGGGCAGGAACAGCCACTCCATCAGGCTCAGGCGCTCCAGGCTCAAGGAGCCCCTGAGGGTCATGCCGTCCTTGAGCCAGTCCTGGCGAATACGGGTGTGAGGGGCACTGAAATCCGGCTGCACCTCGACCAGGTAGGTGGGCGCCTCCCGCGCTTCATCGCCGGTCTCGCCGGGGATCGCCGCCCTGTAGGTGCTGGCGGAACTGTGCACGATGGCGCCTTTGACAACACCATGACGCTCATAGGGAAAAGCATCGAAACGCAAGATCACCTCGGTACCGGGTGTAGCGAAACCAATGGCCGACGGGCTGACGTCCAGCATGATCCGCAACTGCGGATCCTCGGCCCGGGCGGCCCGCAGCAGCAACATCGGATGGCCCGCCTCGACCCTGCCGCCGGCAAATACCGCCACGGTGTCCACGACGCCATCCACGGGAGAAAGCAGTACATATCCCTGGTTCTTGCCCAGGGATTCCAGGCGTTCCAGCCACTCGTTGCGCTGGCGGGCGAACTGCCCCAGGCGAGCCGCCAGGTCCTGGTCCGCCTGGCTGACGCGCTGTTGCAACTCCAGGCTGCGCTGCTGGGTGCTGGCCCGTGCCAGCTCGTTACTGGCCTGGTCTTCCAGGGCGGACTCATGCACCACCACCGCCTGGTCCCTGGCCGAGCCGGAAACCGCGCCCTCGCCCGCCAGTTGCTCATGGCGCTGTCGCTCGTCCAGGGCAACACCGACGCGCCGCTGGATCGATTGTCCGATCCGGCTGTTGAGCGCCAGGTCCTGTTCCAGCTGGCGCAGTTGGCGTTGCAGGAGATCTTGATGGGCGGCGTGGGCGGATCGGGCCAGATTCTCCTCCGCTGCCAGCTCATCGAGCAGGTTGTGCAAGCGCTCGATATTGCTGACCGAGAGGGCTTGATCACTGTCGGCCTCGATATTTTCCGGAGCCACCGTGCGCAGGCGAATCAACGGCTGGCCGCGCTTGACCGGAGAGCCAGCACCCACCAGCACCTCGTCGACATGGGCCGCCTTCTCATTGGCGACACGCACCACATCGTGGGTCATTACCCGCCCCTGGGCCTCTTCCTTCCTGAGATAGCTTCCCGTCGACAGCAGCACCATCACCGCCACGACAAAAAGACCGAGCACCGCGCCCAACAGCAAGGGTCGCAACGCCGATCTCGGGGTGACCGTCCCCCATTCGAGCATAAGTAAATCCGTACAGAGGAAGTTCGCCGTGAATCAGGCATCGGACAAACGGGGCGAGGTCATCGACCTGCCCCGTCTGATGCTATTGCTTCAGCTCCATGGTTTGAGCGGAGTACTGAAAAAATCGCCCAGGTTGTTGAAGAAGTCGGCGAATACCGCGCCCGCATCGGCTCCCCAACCGGCCCCGCGGATATCCATGGTTTCATCGAGGGTCATTTCCTGCGGGGCATTGTCTTGCTGCTTAACATCTTCCATCGGGATACCTCACTGATCGAGTTATGAAAAACACATCAGGCCGGACACACTGTCCGGCTTGAATTTCATCGCACTCCACGGGCCCGGGGGCATTGCCGGAGTGCGCGATCATTCTCCCAAGCAGCCAGGAAGGGAACTATAAGACCGGCGAGTATCCCGTGCCTGAATCGGCACCAGCCAAACCAGAACTATGCCTCGCGAGCTGTAGTATCAATCACAGGTTTACTCAGCAGGTGTTGCGCCTTGTCTCTCAAAAGCTGCAAGTCGATGAGCGGAGTGTGGCGCTGCTTGGCCTGCTCGTCCCAATGACGCATCCGCAAACTCACGCCGCACAAGGGGTCCAGCTCGAAGGCCCGAGCCTCCTCCGGGCTCATGACACCACCCTGGTACTCCAGCGTACGCCGACTGGCCTCGCTCAGGCGCTCGTAGTACCCGGGATCGGTCAATGTCAGATAACGCTTGGCCTGCACGTGATACTCCACCAGCCGGGCCAGCCGCTCGCTGAAACCAACCCGGCGCAGATAGTCCGCGCCCAGGCGTTCATGACTAACAACACCATAGCCGCCCATATCCCCCACGGGCTGCTCACCGGCCGGGCAGATATGCCCGATATCGTGAAAGAACGCCGCCAGCACCACTTCATCGTCGAAGCCTTCGGCCAGCGCCAGTTGCGCGGCCTGGGACATATGCTCCAGTTGCGAGACCGGCTCACCGATATAGTCGGCACTACCAAACTGTTCATAGAGGCCGAAGACCTCATCCAACACCTGTGCGATCGGGTTCATGCGGACTCTCCCAGCAACGCGGCAATGTTGTTTTCGGCCATCTGCGGACCGACACTCATACCGACCCCGGTGTGCATCAGCACGGCACTGACACCCGGCGCCGCCCGCAGGAACGAGAACGGGCCCGGCCCCTTCGAACCGTAGACCCCCTGCCAACGCTCCAGCACCTGGACCTTGCAGCCCAGGGTGTGCTCGGCCAGCTCCAGCATCCAGGTGTCCACCTGTTCGGCGTTGAACGGCGAAGCATCGCTGCCGTAATGATGGGAGTCGCCGATGATCAGCTCGCCGTGGGGCGTCGGGCTGATCAGCAGATGGATGCCGTGCTCCTGCAGGTGGGGGCTTTCGCGCAGGATCTGTTCCCGCACCGCTGCGGCTTCCGGCAAGTCGGAGAACGCACCGTAGTGCACGCAACTGAGGCCGGTCAGCACCGCGTGTTGCAGGTTCAGGCTGTTCGACAGCGGGCGCGCGCGAAGCATTTGCAAACGACAGATGCCCGGCTGCAACCGGGCCATCGATTCGGCCAGCAGCGTCTGATAATCGTGACCGGAACAGACAACGATCTGCCCACCGCGAAAGCTCCCGGCAGTGCTGTGCAAACGGCCGGGCTCGACCTCGCGCACCAGCGTCGAAAAGTGGAATTCCACGCCCAGTTCGCGACGCAGATAGTCGATCAGCGCCGGGATCGCCTCGCGGGAATACAGTTGCTGGTCGTCCAGGCCGTGCAGGGCGGCACGGTGATGGCTGAACTGACCGTCGTGCAAAGCGTGCAGGTCCTGGCCCCGCAACAACCTCACCCGATAGCCGTGCTTCTCGGCACGGCTGGCGCAGAACGCCTCCAGCAGCTGTTCTTCCGCCTCGGTACGGGCGAAGAGCAGCGAGCCGTTGCGCTTGAGCTGAAAACCGGCCTGCCGTGACCAGTGGCCCCAGATGTCCCGGCTGGCACGCGCCAGGTCGAGCATCACACCCGGCGGCTGGCCGGTGACCAGGGCCTGGCCAAAATTTCGCACCGACGCGCCCAGGGGCGTCGCGCTGCGCTCGAAGACCTTGACCCGCAGGCCACGGCGGGCGGCGGCGTAGGCATGGGACAGGCCCAGGATGCCGGCGCCGACGATGAGAATATCGTTGTGAGTTTCCATGGGTATTCCGTGGGGAATGGCCGCTACGCGGTTCGCGGGCAAGCCCGACTCCCACAGGACTCGCGTCGTTCACAAAAACAGGGATCGACACAACACCTTGTGGGAGCCGGCTGGCCCGCGATAGTGGTCCAGGGGTTATTGGGCGACTTTTTCCGACTTGCCGTCATAGCGCTTGCGCCACTCGGTAAGGATCTCGTCGCGGTTCTTCGAGGCCCAGGCGAAGTCGTTCCTGATCAGGCGCTGTTCGTAGTCGGCCGGCAGTTCGGTCTGCGGCTTGGCGATCCCCGGCTGGGCCAGCACGGCGAAGTTTTCCTTGTACAGCTCCATGGCCGCCGGGCTGGCGGAGAAGTCGGCGAGTTTCTTTGCCGCTTCCTCATGGGGTGTGCCCTTGATCACCGCGGTGGCCTCGATTTCCCAGCCCAGGCCTTCCTTCGGCAGGATGATGTCCAGTGGCGCGCCCTGGCGCTTGAGCTGCACGGCCGGGTACTCGAAGGAGATGCCGATCGGGAACTCACCGGCGGCCGCCAGCTTGCACGGCTTGGAGCCGGAGTGAACGTACTGGCCGATGTTCTGGTGCAGGTCATCCATGTACTTCCAGCCCTGCTTCTCGCCGAAGGTCTGCAACCAGGCGCTGACATCGAGGAAACCGGTGCCGGACGAAGCCGGGTTGGGCATCACGATCTTGCCCTTGTACTCGGGCTTGGTCAGGTCCTGCCAGCTCACCGGTTTGCTCAAGTGCTGCTTCTCGGCCTCGACGGTGTTGAAGCAGATGGTCGCGGCCCAGACGTCCATGCCCACCCAGGATGGCGGGTTGGCGGCATCGCGATAGTTGCCGCCAATCTTGCCCAGGTCCTTCGGTGCATAGCTCTGCAGCATGCCTTGCTGGTCGAGGATCGCCAGGCTCGAAGCCGCCAGGCCCCAGACCACGTCAGCCTGCGGCCGGGCTTTCTCGGCCAGCAGCTTGGCGGTGATGATGCCGGTGGAGTCGCGCACCCACTTGATTTCGACGTCCGGGTTGGCCTTCTCGAAGGCGTCCTTGTAGCTCTTCAATTGTTCGGCTTCGAGGGCGGTGTAGACGGTCAGCTCGGTTTTCGCGGCAAAGGCATTCAGGCTGAATGCCGAGAGCACGGCAGCGGTAAGAGCCAGTGGTTTGAGCAGGCGTGACTTGGGCATGGCGCGGTTCCTTGAGTGAGTACGAGTGATCGGGTGGGCGAATCAATGACCGGGCGCAGTCTGCCGCCAGGCCTGGGAGCGCCGCAGCAAACCGCGCGAGGCCCAGGCCAGCAGCAGGGACACGCCCGCCGAGGTAAAGAGGATCAGGGTCGACATGGCTGCTGCGCCGCCGACGTTGCCGGCGTCATCCATATTCAGCACGGCCACCGCCGCGAGGATGGTGTCGGGGCTGTAGAGGAAGATCGCCGCCGATACGGTGGTCATGGCCGAGACGAACAGGTAGCGGATGATGTCCAGCAGCGCCGGCAGGCAGATCGGTACCGTTACCTTCAGGTAATGCCGGTACAGCGGCGCCTTGAGCGACAGCGCGGCCGCCTCGAACTCGCTGTCGAGCTGGCGCAGGGCGGTGGTGGCGGTCATCTGCGCTGTGGTCAGGTAGTGCGCGATGGTGCAGACCACCAGCAGCGTCATGCTCCCGTAGAACACATGCAACGGGTTGCCGTTGAGGTTGAAGAAGAACACGTAGCCAAGGCCCAGGACCAACCCCGGCACGGCCATCGGCACGAAGCTGAGCATGCGCAACACCAGGTTCAGGCCACGCTGGGCGCGGGTTTTCTCCATCAGGTAGGCACCGGTGAAAATCAGCGCGCTGCCGATCAGCGCCGTGCTCAGGGCCATGGCCAGGCTGTTGCGATAGGCCAGCCAGCCACCGCCCGCCGTTTCGTTGAATTGATAGTGATTGAGGGACAGCGACAGGTTGTACGGCCAGAACTTCACCAGCGACGAATACACCGCCATGCCGAACACCAGCAGCAGCGCGGCGCAGATCAGCAGGACAATCGCCAGGTAGCAGCCATCGCGCAGTGACGAACGGGCCGGCTGGAACACCTGGGCCCGCCCGCTCATGGTGTCGCCGTGGCGCCGACGCAGCCAGGCATCCACCGCAAAGCTGAACAGCGCGGGCAACAACAGGATCATGCCGATCAGCGCCCCCCGCCCGAACTGCTGCTGGCCGACCACCGCCTTGTAGGCTTCCATGGCCAGGACCTGGTAATCGCCGCCGACCACCACGGGCACGCCGAAGTCGGTAATGGTCAGGGTGAACACCAGGCACAAGGCGGCGAACAGCGCTTGCCGGGTCGCCGGCCAGGTAATGCTGCGAAAGGCTTTCCAGGGACCGGCGCCCATGCTCGACGCGGCGTCGAACAGGCGGGCATCGGCCAGGGAGAGGGCCGACAGCAGGATCATCAGGGCATGGGGAAAGGTGTAAATGACCTCACCGAGGACAATGCCCCAGAAGCCGTAGACGTTATCCCAGAGCAGGCCGCGCAACAGGCCCTGGTTGCCGAACAGGTAGACCAGGGCAATGCCCGGCAGCATCGATGGCGCCATCAGCGGCAACAGCGACAGGGCGCGCCACAGGGGCTTGCCGGGAATCAGGGTGCGCTGCAGGGCGTAGGCAAACAGGTAGGCCAGGGGCACGACAATCGCCGCCACGCTCATGGACACCTTCAGGCTGTTGCCCAGCAGCCAGTGAAAGTTGTCGCTGTTCACCAGTTCCTTCGCGGCGAGCCAGCCACCGCCCTGCCCGGCCTCGCTGCTGAAGCCACGCCAGAAGATCGCCAGCAGCGGCAGCAACACCGCAATACCCAGCAGGCAGAGCCAGAGCAGCTTGCCGCCGACCACGAACAGACGGTCGCCCAGATCGCCGCGCGAGGTGTTCACGCTCGACTTGCGCGCCAGCGGCAGGCTGATTTCGCCGGCCATCTCAGGCAAACACCTGGAGACTGCGCGGTGGCAGCGCGACCCAGATATCCGGCGAGCCCAGGCGTGGCATGTCCTGCGGAGCGACTTCGGCCAGCAGCGGATGGCCGGGCAATTCGTTGAGCTCGAAACTCATGCGGCAGCGGTTGCCGAGGAAGGTGATTTCGCGCACCCGCGCCGGAAACAGGTTTTCCTCGTGCACCGGTGGATTGACGCTGATCGACTCCGGGCGGCAGAACAGCCGGCCGGAACCGGCACGCGAAGCACCTTCGGCCAGCCGCACATCCATATTACCGACCCGTGCATGATGGGCGCTGCGGTGCTGGAACGGCAGCCAGTTGCCCTGGCCGACAAACTCGGCGACAAACGGCGTGGCCGGCTTGTCGTAGATTTCCTGGGGCGTAGCGTACTGCTCGACCTTGCCGTTGTTCATCACGGCAATGCGATCGGCCATCAACATGGCCTCGTCCTGGTTGTGAGTGACCATCAGGGTGGTGACGCCGAGGCTGCGTTGCAGTTGGCGCAGTTCGGTGCACAGGTGTTCGCGGACCCGCGCATCGAGAGCCGACATCGGTTCGTCCAACAGCAGCAACGAGGGTGCCGGTGCCAGGGCCCGAGCCAGGGCGACCCGTTGCTGCTGACCACCGGAAAGCTGGCCGGGATACTTTTTTTCACTACCGACCAGCCCCACCAGTTCGAGCATCTGGGCAACGCGCTTGCGCACCTCATCACGCCCGCTACCGGCCAGGCCGTAGGCGATATTCGCCTCCACCGTGAGGTTGGGGAACAAGGCGTAGGACTGGAACAGGATGCCGTAGTCGCGGGCCTGGGGCGGCAGCTCGGAGACATTGCGATCGCCGAGGAACAGCTCGCCATCGTCCTGACGTTCGAGGCCGGCGATACAGCGCAGCAGGGTGGTCTTGCCGCAGCCCGACGGCCCCAGCAGACACACCAGTTCGCCGGCGGCGACGTCGAGGGAAACGTTGTCCAGTGCGGTGAAGGCACCGAAACGCTTCTGTACACCGCGTACTTTCATCGGTGCGCCTGGGTTGGCCAGGGCGATGGCGATCGAGTTGTTCATGGACGGACCTCATCTAGCGGATGAGGGTCATGCTAGGGAGGGAATGCGTAGGCTATGTGGCAACAAGGCCAAAGTTGCCGATAGTGGTATTGGCGGATTTGGGTTCAGGCCGGCGCCATTTCCTGAGCCAGGCCCATGAACGCGGCGGGCAGGCGCGCCGACTTGCGCTCCTTGAGGCAATACAGGTACTCGGGGATCTGCGGCGCATTCTCGATGCTCAGCACCCGCAGTTGCGGATCGTGGGGCACTTCCTGGCGGGCAATGATGCTGATGCCGATATTACGCAGCACCGCTTCGCGGATCGACTCACGGCTGCCGATTTCCAGCAGCGGGCCATGACCGACCTGTGCATTACGCAATAACTCTTCCGTCAGTTGCCGGGTGGTCGACCCCGGCTCGCGCATCAGCAAGCAATGCCCGGCCAGCGCACTCAACGGCACATGATCATATACCGCCAACGGATGGTTGCGATGCACCGCCAGCACCAGCGGGTCGCTGCCCAGCACTCGGCGGATCAGGCGTGGGTCCTCCAATAACTGCGACGATGCCGCGACATCGACCCGATAGTCCTCCAGGGCCTCCAGCACCTGCTGGGAGTTGCCGATTTCCATCGACACTTCGACCTGGGGCAGGCGCTCGCGGAACGCCTTGACCAGATCGAGGATGTAGTACGGCGCGGTGGCGGCAATCCGCAGGGTGCCCTGGACCTGGCCGCTGTTACGCAGGAAAAACTCGATATCGGCTTCCTGCTGCAGCAGCACCTTGACCATCGGCAGCAGCCGCGCGCCTTCTTCGCTGACACTCAGGCGCCGACCGCCACGATAGAACAACTCGACCGAGTACTGGCTTTCCAGGTGGCGGATCTGGGTGGTGACCGTGGGCTGGCTGAGACCGAGCTTTTTCGCCGCCAGGGTAATACTGCCCAGGCGGGCGACCATGTAAAACGCCTTCAGCTCCGCACTCAGCACGTCACCCTCTCATCGTCTATTTACGCAACAGGCGCAACCCATTGAACACCACCAGCAGGCTGACGCCCATATCGGCGAACACCGCCATCCACATGGTCGCCATGCCGAGGAAGGTTACCGCAAGAAAGATCGCCTTGATGACCAGGGCCAGGGCGATATTCTGCTTGAGGATAGCCGCAGTCTGGCGTGAAAGGCCAATGAAAGCGGGGATCTTGCGCAGATCGTCGTCCATCAGGGCGACATCGGCGGTCTCGATGGCGGTGTCGGTACCGGCCGCCGCCATGGCGAAGCCGATCTCGGCACGGGCCAGGGCCGGCGCGTCGTTGATACCGTCGCCGACCATGCCGACTTGATGGCCCTTGGCGTACAGGTCTTCGATGGCTTGCAGCTTGTCGGTCGGCAGCAAGTCGCCGCGCGCCTCGTCGATGCCCACCTGGGCGGCAATCGCATTGGCGGTGTGCGGGTTGTCACCGGTCAGCATCAGGGTCTTGATGCCCATTTCATGCAGTTGGCGGATGGCCTCGCGGCTGGAAGCCTTGACCGTATCGGCGACCGCGAACAGCGCCAGCGGGCCGGAACTGTCGAGCAGCAACACGACGGTCTTGCCCTGTTTTTCCAGGGCGAAGAGTTTCTCTTCCAGCGCAGGCGAACACAGGCCCAGGTCTTCCACCAGGCGGTGATTGCCCAGATGGTAGCGCTGGCCGCCGATTTCACCGCGCACACCACGTCCGGCCAGGGCTTCGAAGGCCTCGACTTCCTGCAACAGCAACTGCTTGTCCTCGGCATCCCGGGCAATCGCCTGGGACACCGGGTGGTCGGAACGGGCCGCCAGGCTGGCGGCAATGGCCGGGGCCGACTCGCTCAGCAACGGGTCCAGCGGCAGGAAATCGGTCAGCACCGGCTTGCCGTGGGTGATCGTACCGGTCTTGTCCAGGGCCAGGTAATCCAGCTTGTGGCCGCTTTCCAGGTACACCCCGCCCTTGACCAGGATGCCCTTGCGGGCCGCCGCGGCCAGGCCGCTGACGATGGTCACCGGCGTCGAGATCACCAGCGCACACGGACAGGCGACCACCAGCAACACCAGCGCCCGGTAGATCCAGTCGAACCACAGGCCACCGAGGAACAGCGGTGGAATCACCGCCACGGCCAGGGCGAAGGCGAATACCGCCGGGGTGTAGATCTTCGAGAAGCTGTCGACGAAACGCTGGGTCGGCGCGCGCGCGCCCTGGGCCTGCTCGACCGCATGGATAATCCGCGCCAGGGTCGAATTGCCCGAGACCGCCGTTACCCGATAGTCCAGGGAACCGGCCTGGTTGATGGTACCGGCGAACACCTTGTCACCAGGATTCTTCTCGATGGGCAGGCTTTCACCGGTGATCGGCGCCTGATCGACGCTCGAATTGCCATAGACCACCTCGCCATCCAGGCCGATGCGCTCGCCCGGCCGTACCCGCACCAGAGCGCCCAGCTCAATGCTTTTGACCTCACGCTCTACCCAGCTACCGTCCTCTTCACGGACCGTGGCCCGCTCCGGGGTCATCTGCATCAGGCCGCCGATGGCATTGCGCGCCCGGTCCAGCGACCGCGCTTCGATCAATTCGGCGATGGTGAACAGGAACATCACCATGGCAGCTTCCGGCCACTGGCCGATCAGCAAGGCGCCGGTGACGGCGATGCTCATCAAGGCATTGATATTCAGGTTGCGGTTCTTCAGGGCGATCCAGCCCTTCTTGTAGGTGGTCAGGCCACCGCTGAGGATCGACACCAGGGCGATGATGGCCACCACCCAGTTCGGCGCGGCAGCAGTGAAGTGGATCACTTCGGCACCCAGCGCCCCCAACCCGGAAACGGCCAGCGGCCACCAGGATTTCCTCACCGCAGGCGCGCTGGCGGTTTCGCTGCCCTCCTCCAGCGGGTCGGCCTGCATCCCCAGCGACTTGATGGCCTCGACAATCGGCGCGGTCGACCCCAGGTCGTGGGTCACGCCGAGGATCCGGTTGATCAGGTTGAACTCCAGCTGCTGCACACCCGCCAGCTTGCCGAGCTTGTTCTGGATCAGTGTCTGCTCGGTCGGGCAGTCCATCGCCTCGATGCGGAAACGACTGAGCCGGGCCGTGGCGCTGGTGGTGGCACTGAGCCTGATCAGCGCCGACACCTCGGCAGCGCCCGAACAGCAGCTGTGCTGATGCACGGCCTTCGCCGACGAGTGGTCATGAGCATGATCGTGGCTGTCGCCATGCTTGTGCGCGTGACCGGCATCAGCCGGCGCAGCCGCTTTGCCCGAGCAGCAGGAGTCCTGCTGGTGCACGACCTTTACCGACGAGTGGTCATGGGCGTGATCGTGGCTGTCGCCATGCTTGTGCGCGTGATCGGCATCAGTCGGCGCAGCCGCTTTGCCCGAGCAGCAGGAGCCCTGCGGTTGCACGGTTTTCACCGAGCCATGGACATGCTCGTGGTCGGTGTCGGTCTTGCGATGGGTATGAATGGAGTCGCTCATGGGTGCGTCCCTGAAGGTGCTTGTTGCCAAGTGAACACCCTGTAGCCACTATAGGGTCAAGCACCCTTTTCGGAGATCGAACGATGAAAATTGGCGAACTGGCGAAACTCACCGACTGCCAGGTGGAAACCATCCGCTATTACGAGAAGGAAAACCTGCTGCCGGAGCCGGCGCGCAGCGAGGGCAACTACCGCCTGTATACCCAGGCCCATGTGGAGCGCCTGACCTTTATCCGCAACTGCCGCAGCCTCGACATGACGCTGGAGGAGATCCGCAGCCTGCTGGGCCTGCGCGACAGTCCCCAGGATCAATGCGAAAGCGTGAATGCGCTGATCGACGAGCATATCCATCACGTCAAGGCACGTATCGACGGGCTGCTGGCGTTGCAGGCGCAACTGCTCGACCTGCGCCAGCGCTGTGGCGAAGGGCCGGATGTCGATCAGTGCGGGATTTTGCAGCGGCTGGAAGTCAGCGGCAGCGTGCTGCCGGCTGAAGAGCATTCACATGTCGCGAGGAGTCACGGACATTGAGGGCCTCTTCGCGGGCAAGCCCGCTCCCACAGGTCTTGAGCCGTACGCGGCCCCTTGTGGGAGCTGGCTTGCCAGCGAAGAACGATAACGCGGTCCGGAGTCTGGCTCAGACCGCCATCGGCGCGGTCATCGGCGCATGGTGCTGGTAGCCTTCCAGGGAGAAATCCCCCGGTTCCACCAGCTCCAGCCACTCCGGCTGGTATACACCGGTCTTGGCGAACTCCGGCACGCGCTCGGAAATCACTAGTTTAGGCATAGGGAACGGCTCGCGGGTGAGCTGTTCGTTGAGCATGTCCAGGTGGTTTTCATACACATGGGCATCACCAATGAAGTAGGTGAACCAGCGCGGCGTATAACCGGTCAGGCGTCCGATCAGGCTCAGCAGCGCCGCGCCTTCGGTCAGGTTGAACGGCGTGCCCAGGCCCAGGTCGTTCGAGCGGATATAGAGGGTCAGGGAAATTTCCCGGGTCTCCACGTTCGGGTGGAACTGATACAGCAGATGGCACGGCGGCAAGGCCATTTCATCCAGTTGTGCACAGTTCCAGCCATGGAACAGGATCCGCCGGCTGCCCGGGTCCTTGATGATGGTGTCGACGCACTGGCGCACCTGGTCGATGGCCTTGTACAGCACCACATAGGCCTGGCCGTTTTCCTCGCCCTCGGCGATCTGCCGGTAGCCCTGGTTCAGGGTCTGCTCGATGGCCGCGCGATTGCCGACGGGGATCTGTTTGTACGCCGGCCACTTGCGCCATTGCACGCCGTAGATCTCGCCCAGGTCGTCTTCGCCCTGGCGGAACGGGTTGGCCAGCCACTGCGCGTTTTCGTTGGCGTTCTGGTCCCAGACCTTGCAGCCCAGCTCGCGGAACTCGGCGGCGTTGTTGACGCCACGGAGGAAGCCGCACATCTCGCCGATGGCGGACTTGAAGGCCATCTTGCGCGTGGTGATCGCCGGAAAACCGTCCTTCAGGTCATACCGCAGCATCGCGCCCGGAAAGCTGATGGTGTTCACGCCAGTGCGGTTGGCCTGCTTGGTGCCGTTCTTGATGACGTGGGAAACCAGATCGAGATATTGCTTCATGAATTACCTGCATCCTTGAATACGGGGCCCGCGGGCCCCGATCCGAATTTAAAGCGCGGCGTCTTTCGTCGCCGGAGTGGTCGAGGCGCGGTGATAGGCGAACCACAGCAGCGCCAGGCCGCCGATGATCATCGGCAGGCTGAGAATCTGCCCCATGGTCACCCAGCCGAACGCCAGATAGCCGAGCTGCGCATCCGGAACCCGGACGAACTCGACGATAAAACGGAAGATCCCGTAGAACAACGCGAACATGCCGGAAACCGCCATGGTCGGCCGCGGCTTGCGCGAGAACAGCCAGAGGATCACGAACAGCGCCACGCCTTCAAGGGCGAACTGGTACAACTGCGACGGATGGCGCGGCAGTTGGGCCGGATCGCTGAACGGTGGGAAGACCATCGCCCACGGTACATCGCTCGGCTTGCCCCACAGTTCGGCGTTGATGAAGTTGCCGATACGCCCGGCCCCCAGGCCGATCGGCACCATCGGCGCGACAAAGTCCATCAGCTCGAAAAACGACTTGCCGTTGCGCCGACCGAACCACCAGGCGGCCAGCATCACCCCGATAAAACCACCATGGAACGCCATGCCGCCCTTCCAGACCTCGAAGATCAGCGTCGGGTTGGCGATATAGGCCGGCAGGTCGTAGAACAGCACGTAACCCAGGCGCCCGCCGACGATCACCCCCATGGCCAACCAGAACACCATGTCGGAGAGCTTCTCCTTGGTCCAGGTCGGGTCGAAACGGTTCAGGCGCCGGGAGGCCAGCAGCCACGCACCGCCGATGCCGACCAGGTACATCAGGCCGTACCAGTGGATTTTCAGCGGACCGATAGCCAGGGCCACCGGGTCAATCTGCGGGTAAGGCAGCATTGCGACTCCTCGATAGAGTAGAAAATTCAGGGCCCCGACGCTGTATCAGCGGCCGGACCGGCGGGCCATGTTGCGGCTCGCGCATTAAGTCAATATTGCGCCCGGAAGACTGAACCGGACCTGAGATTCAGATCAGGAATTTTACCCCGACACAGAACAATAGCCCGGCAAACAACCGCTTGAGCAGCAACGGCGACAACTTGTGCGCCAGTTGCACGCCGAAACGGGCGAAAAACATACTGGTCAGGGCGATGCCGAGCAAGGCCGGCAGATAGATAAAGCCCAGGCTGTGGGGCGGCAGCAACGGATCGTGCCAACCCAGGATCATGAAACTCAGGGCACTGGCGAGCGCAATCGGCAGGCCACAGGCCGACGAGGTCGCCACCGCCTGCTGCATCGGCAGGCTACGCCAGGTCAGGAACGGCACGGTCAATGAACCACCGCCGATACCAAAAATCGCCGAGGCCCAGCCGATAAAACCACCGGCAACCCCCAACCCGAGCTTGCCGGGAATGCCGCGACTGCCCTTGGGCTTGAGATCCAGCGCCATCTGCGCGGACACGATCAGTGCGAACACACCGATGATCTTCTGCAGGTTCGGCCCGGCAATCGCCTTCGCCGTCAGCGCGCCGAGACCCGAGCCGAGCAGGATGCCCAGGGTCATCCAGGCGAAGATCGGCCAGCGCACCGCGCCGCGGCGATGATGGCCGCGGATGGTATTGAACGAGGTGAAGATGATGGTCGCCAGGGAAGTGCCGACCGCCAGGTGCGTGAGGATCGAGGTATCGAACCCCTGCAAGGTGAAACTGAACACCAGCACCGGCACGATGATGATCCCGCCGCCGACGCCAAACAGCCCGGCCAGCACGCCCGCGCATGCGCCCAGTAGCAGATAGAGCAGAAATTCCATGGGTGCCCCCGAAACAAGACCGGCATGGTAACGGAAGCATGCCGCTCGTCTCTACTGGATGACGACGGACACCCTGCGTAGAGTGGGCAAAAACACAGAGGGACCACCTGATGTGCCTGATTGTCTTCGCCTGGCGCCCGGGCCATGCCCAGCCGCTGATCGTCGCGGCCAACCGTGATGAATTCTATGCCCGCCCCAGCCTGCCGCTGGCGCGATGGCCGGAAACACCGCAGGTGCATGCCGGGCGCGACCTGGAAGCCGGCGGTACCTGGCTGGGCGTCGGCGCGCATCAACGCTTTGCCGCGCTGACCAATATCCGCAATCCCCATCAACCGCCGGCCCGGCGCTCCCGGGGCGAACTGGTGGCGCGGTTCCTGACGGGAGAAACATCGGCTCACGACTATCTTGCCGAGATCGCCGCACGATCACCGGAGTACGCCGGTTTTAACCTGTTGCTAGGTACGGCTGACGAGTTGTGGCATTTCAACTCCCACGAGGCGCAGCCGCGCCGATTGGCAGAAGGTGTCTACGGCCTGTCCAACGCGGGACTCGATACGCCATGGCCCAAGCTGCTGAAGGCCAGGGCGGCGCTGGCGCAGACGTTGCACGATCCCCGGCCGGAAAGCCTGCTGGCCCTGCTCGGCGATCCGGCGACCGCGCCCTTTGCCGAACTGCCGGACACCGGTGTCGGACTGGCGACAGAGAGCCTGCTGTCGAGTGTGTTTATCGCCAGCCCGAGCTATGGCACACGGGCCAGCACGGCACTGATCGTCAATGCCGATGGTACGCGGCATCTGGTCGAACGCAGTTTCGGGCCCTATGGCGGGCATCTGGGAGAGGTGGAACTGAAGGTCTGAAACACATCACGGGATTGACTGATCGTGCCCACGCGGAGCGTGGGAACGATCGTGTATGGAAGGTCTGACGCCTCCCTGTAGGCGCCGGCTTGCCGGCGATTGCGGCCGGGTCGGCAATGCAAGACTTACAGGCCTCATCGCCGGCAAGCCGGCTCCTACAAAGGACGCGGGGTCAGTCAGTGCTTGACCACCGGATTGGCCATCCGCGCCAGGCCGAGGTTTTTCAGTGCCAACTGCAAGGTACTGTGGATAACTTGCGGGTTGTCGATGGTCATCACCTGGGCCAGCAGTTCCTGGGACTTGCTCAGGCTGATCTGGCGCAGCATCCACTTCACTTTCGGCAAGTTGGTGGCGTTCATCGACAGGCTGTCGAAGCCCATCGCCATCAGCAGCACCGCTGCCGCCGGATCACCGGCCATTTCGCCGCAGATGCTCACCGGCTTGCCTTCGGCGTGGGCATCACGCACCACGTTCTGCAAGGCCTGCAGCACCGCCGGGTGCATGTAGTCGTACAGGTCGGCAACCCGCGGGTTGTTACGGTCAACGGCCAGCAGGTACTGGGTCAGGTCGTTGGAGCCGACCGAGAGGAAATCCACTTGCCGGGCCAGCTCGCGGGTCTGGTAAACCGCTGCCGGAATCTCGACCATCACCCCCACCGGCGGCATCGGCACATCGGTGCCTTCGTCGCGGACTTCGCCCCAGGCGCGGTGGATCAGGTGCAGGGCCTCTTCCACTTCATGGGTGCCGGAGATCATCGGCAGCAGGATCCGCAGGTTGTTCAGGCCTTCGCTGGCCTTGAGCATCGCCCGGGTCTGCACCAGGAAGATTTCCGGGTGGTCGAGGGTTACGCGGATACCCCGCCAGCCGAGGAACGGGTTGTCCTCGACGATCGGGAAGTACGACAGCGACTTGTCGCCACCGATGTCCAGGCTGCGCATGGTCACCGGTTGCGGGTGGAACGCCGAGAGCTGTTCGCGATAGATCGCCAACTGCTCCTTCTCGCTCGGGAAGCGCTGGTTGATCATGAACGGCACTTCGGTGCGATACAGCCCGACACCTTCGGCGCCACGCTGTTGCGCGCGGGCCACGTCCGCCAGGAGGCCGGTGTTGACCCACAAGGGCATGCGGTGACCGTCGAGGGTCACGCAAGGCAGCTCGCGCAGGGCATCGAGCCCCTGGGACAGCTGGCGTTCCTCTTCGACGACACTGGCGTATTGCTTGCGCAGCAGCTCGCTCGGGTTGGTAAACACCTCGCCGCGGGCACCGTCGACGATCATTTCGATACCGTCGACCTTGGAATACGGCAGGTCCACCAGGCCCATCACCGTCGGGATGCCCATGGCCCGAGCCAGGATCGCGACGTGGGAGTTGCCGGAACCGAGCACCGACACCAGGCCCTTGAGCTTGCCTTCCGGCACCTCGCCGAGCATGGCCGCCGTCAGTTCCTCGCTGACCATGATGGTGTTGTCCGGATAGACCATCGCCTGCTGGCGTTCCGACTGCAGGTAGGCCAGCAGCCGGCGCCCCAGGTCCTTGACGTCCGAGGCCCGCTCGCGCAGGTAGGCGTCATCCATCAGTTCGAAGCGGTTGACGTGGTCGGTGACCACCTGGCGCAACGCGCCCTGGGCCCACTGGCCGGTCTTGATGATATTGGTGACTTCACTGCCCAGGGACGCATCGTCGAGCATCATCAGGTAGACGTCGAACAACGCGCGCTCTTCCGGCCGCAACTGGGTCGCCAGCTTGGCCGACAGGGTGCGCATGTCACTGCGCACGCCTTCGATGGCGGTCTTGAACAGTGCCAGCTCGGCGTCGATATCGCTGATGGCCTTGTCCGGCACCACATCGAGATCGGCCGGCGGCAGCATGACCACCGCCGTACCCACCGCGGCACCGGGCGAGCCCGGCACACCGATGAACTTGGCTTCCTGGATGCCCTTGCCTTCGCGCCCCAGGCCACGGATCGAACCGGTGGCCTCGGCATGGGCGATAACACCGGCCAGCTGGGCGCTCATGGTCACCAGGAAGGCTTCTTCGCCCTCGTCGAACTGGCGACGCTCTTTCTGCTGGATGACCAACACGCCAACGACGCGGCGGTGGTGAATGATCGGCGCGCCGAGGAAGGAGGCGTAGCGCTCCTCACCGGTTTCGGCAAAGTAACGGTAGCGCGGGTGGTCGGCGGCGTTTTCCAGGTTCAGCGGTTCTTCGCGCGTCCCCACCAGACCGACCAGGCCTTCGTTCGGCGCCATGCTGACCTTGCCGATCGAGCGCTTGTTCAAGCCCTCGGTGGCCATCAGCACGAAGCGATTGGTCTCGGGATCCAGCAGGTAGACCGAGCAGACCTGGCTGCCCATGGCCTCTTTGACGCGCAATACAATAATCCCCAACGCCGCCTTGAGATCCTTGGCGGAGTTAACTTCCTGGACGATCTTGCGCAGCGTATTGAGCATGGCTCGGGGTCGAACTCCGTGTCAGTCGCGCGCTAAAAGGCGCGGGGCAAGCTCTTTGAGCGCGCGACGATAAACCTCGCGCTTGAATGTCACCACCTGGCCCAACGGGTACCAATAGCTGACCCAACGCCAGCCATCGAACTCCGGTTTACCGGTCAAATCCATCCGCACCCGCTGCTCGTTGGAAAGCAGGCGCAGGAGAAACCATTTCTGTTTCTGGCCGATGCACAGCGGTTGGCTGTGGGTACGCACCAGACGTTGCGGCAAACGATAGCGCAACCAGCCCCGGGTACAGGCCAGAATTTGCACGTCCTCGCGTTCCAGGCCGACTTCTTCGTTCAATTCGCGGTACAAAGCGTCTTCCGGCGTTTCGTCCGGATTGATCCCGCCTTGCGGAAACTGCCATGCATCTTGATTGATCCGGCGAGCCCACAGGACCTGACCAGCATCATTCGTCAGAATTATCCCGACATTAGGACGGAAACCATCGGGGTCGATCACGGCAACCACCTCGCAAACGCATGTCGCCGCATTGTTCCACAAAGGTTGTGAAAGCAGCAACGAGCCTTCCTACCTTATGTGCACTCTTGTGAAAAGACCGTATTCTGTGGGCCTTTTTACAGGCTTTTCAGCGAGTAACTGCAATGCGTCTGGCTTTATTCGACTTGGACAACACACTTTTGGGCGGCGACAGCGACCACGCCTGGGGCGATTACCTGTGCGAACGGGGAATTCTCGACCCGGTGGCCTACAAGGCGCGCAACGACGAGTTCTACCAGGACTACCTGGCCGGCAGGCTGGACAACGCCGAGTACCTGAACTTCTGCCTGGAAATCCTCGGCCGCACCGAGATGGCCCAGCTGGACGAATGGCATCGCGACTACATGCGCGACTGCATCGAACCCATCGTCTTGCCCAAGGCTCTGGAACTGCTGGCCCGGCACCGTGATGCCGGGGACAAGCTGGTCATTATCACCGCGACCAACCGTTTCGTGACCGGACCGATTGCCGCACGCCTGGCGGTCGAGACCCTGATCGCTACCGAGTGCGAGATGGCCGAAGGCCGCTACACCGGGCGCAGCACCGACGTACCGTGCTTCCGCGAAGGCAAGGTGACCCGCCTGAACCGCTGGCTGGAAGAGACCGGGCACAGCCTGGAAGGCAGCTACTTCTATAGCGACTCGATGAATGACCTGCCGCTGCTGGAGCAGGTGAGCCATCCGGTGGCGGTGGATCCGGACCCGAACCTGCGGGCCGAAGCCGAGAAACGTGGCTGGCCGGTGATCAGTCTGCGCGACTGATATTGCTTTCGCGGGCAAGCCCGCCCCCACAAGTTCTGCGCAACGCATAACGATTGCGCACAGCCCGAGTCCGATGTGGGAGCGGGCTTGCCCGCGAATGAGGCCAGCAAGGCCCGCGCCGCCCTCGAGGACGCCTTCGCTGGCAAGCCAGCTCCCACAAGTTCTGCTGTGCTCAGCCAGCTCCCACAGGTCCCGCGTCAGGCCGGTTTGGCGCCCATCAGGGCGGCGATCGCGACAAAACACAGGGCACCGAAGATCGCCAGCGCCAGAGTGAATTTCCCACTGCCGGCAACCTCACCCCGACGCAGGCGGTTGAGCCGTACCACCAGCCACGCCCAGGCCAGGCAGCCAAAGGTGTAGAGCACGCTGGAGCCCAGCAGCCAGGTCTGGCCCAGCGGGAAACCGCCCAGGTGCACCAGCCACCAGCCGCTGACCGGCAGCACGGCGAGACACAGCGCCATAAGCATCCAGGCGAAAAACCAGGGGTAGCGCAAGGTGTGATGCTGAATCGTCGTATCGCCGGCACGGCGTCCGCGCCAGAGCCTGATCGTCACTGCCAGCGCGCCGCCCAGCAAAAGCACGAGCGCCACACCGTGTAGCAGTTTCAAGGCAGTGAAGGTTTCCATTTCATCGTTTCCTTGGTTTTTACGATCAACTGTCGAGCAGCGACCAGACAACCCTGTAGGAGCCGGCTTGCCGGCGATGAGGCCAGCAAGCCCTGCGTTGCCCTCACGGACGCCTTCGCCGGCAAGCCAGCTCACACATCCTGCCCATCAGCGTAGCAGCCATCCGTCGGGTTTCAGCCGAGAAACAACTGGTAGGCCGGGTTATCACTTTCGTCCCAGTACGGGTAGCCGATTTCCGCCAGGGCGGCAGGCACCAGGTGGCGTTCTTCGGCCGGCACCTGCAATCCCGCGACCACCCGTCCATCGGCGGCGCCGTGGTTGCGGTAGTGGAACATCGAGATATTCCAGCGCCCGCCGAGCTTGTTGAGAAAGTTGAACAGCGCGCCCGGACGCTCGGGGAACTCGAAGCGCAGGACGATTTCATCGCTGACCCGCGCCGCGTGACCGCCAACCATATGGCGGATATGCAGCTTCGCCAGCTCGTTGTCGGTCAGGTCGAGAACGGGGAAGCCCTGCCCGGTCAGGCTCTCGATCAGGGCGCTGCGCGGATCGTTGTCCGGATGGGTCTGCACGCCGACAAAAATATGCGCTTCGCGACCGGTGTGATAACGGTAGTTGAATTCGGTGATCTGGCGCTTGCCGATGGCCTCGCAGAAAGCCTTGAAACTGCCCGGCTGCTCGGGGATGGTCACGGCGATGATCGCTTCACGGCCCTCGCCCAGTTCAGCGCGTTCGGCGACATGGCGCAGGCGGTCGAAATTGACGTTGGCCCCGGAGTCGATGGCAACCAGGGTCTGCCCGCTGACCTTGCGCAGCTCGACGTACTTCTTGATCCCGGCCACGCCCAGGGCACCGGCCGGCTCGGTGATCGAGCGGGTATCGTCGTAGATATCCTTGATCGCCGCGCAGATTTCGTCGGTACTGACGGTGATCACCTCGTCGACGTAGTCCTTGCAGATATCAAAGGTATGCTGGCCGATCTGCGCCACCGCCACGCCGTCGGCGAAAATGCCCACCGAAGACAGCACCACCCGCTCCCCGGCCGCCATGGCCTGCTGCAGGCAGTTGGAGTCATCCGGCTCGACACCGATCACCTTGATCTCCGGGCGCAGGTATTTCACATAGGCCGCGATACCGGCAATCAGGCCGCCGCCGCCGACCGGAACGAAAATCGCGTCCAGCGGACCCGGATGCTGGCGCAGGATTTCCATCGCCACGGTGCCCTGCCCGGCAATGGTGTGCGGATCATCGTAAGGGTGGATATAGACGTAGCCCTTTTCCTCGACCAGCCTCAGTGAATAAGCCAGCGCTTCCGGGAAGGAGTCGCCGTGCAGCACCACCTTGCCGCCGCGGGAACGCACGCCTTCGACCTTGATTTCCGGGGTGGTCTTGGGCATCACGATGGTCGCCTTGACCCCCAAGACCTTGGCCGCCAGGGCCAGGCCCTGGGCATGGTTGCCGGCCGATGCGGTGACCACGCCGCGCGCGCGCTCTTCATCGCTGAGCTGGGTCAGCTTGTTGTAGGCACCACGAATCTTGAAGGAGAACACCGGCTGCAGGTCTTCACGCTTGAGCCAGACCTGGTTGCCCAGCCGCTCGGAGAGCTGGCGGGCGGTCTGCAACGGGGTTTCCACGGCAACGTCGTAAACGCGCGAGGTGAGGATCTTCTTGACGTACTGTTCGAGCATCGGAAAGCATCGCTGGCGGGTTGGGCAGGGACCGACGAGTCTAACCCAGCGCTTGCGACAACGACCACAGGGATCCTGCGGTTTTGATCGCCCCTTTGCAGGGCTCGCGCTTATAATGCCGGCCTTTCTCCTACCCCCTGCCCGCTTCCGGAGCCCGCATGACCCAGGATCAACTCAAACAGGCCGTGGCCCAAGCCGCTGTCGACTTCATCCTGCCCAAGCTCGATGACAAAAGCGTCGTCGGCGTCGGCACCGGCTCCACCGCCAACTGCTTTATCGATGCCCTGGCGCAACACAAGGGCGCCTTCGACGGCGCGGTCGCCAGCTCCGAAGCCACCGCCGCGCGTCTCAAGGGCCACGGGATTCCGGTGTACGAGCTCAATACCGTCAGCGACCTGGAGTTCTACGTCGACGGCGCCGACGAAAGCGATGCGCACCTGAATCTGATCAAGGGCGGCGGTGCGGCCCTGACCCGCGAGAAGATCGTCGCGGCCGTGGCCAAGACCTTTATCTGCATCGCCGACGGCAGCAAGCTGGTGCCGGTGCTCGGGGCCTTCCCGCTGCCGGTGGAGGTGATTCCGATGGCACGCAGCCACGTGGCGCGCCAGTTGGTAAAGCTGGGCGGCGACCCGGTGTATCGCGAAGGGGTGCTGACCGACAATGGCAACATCATCCTCGACGTGCACAACCTGCAGATCACCCACCCGGTGGAACTGGAAGCGCAGATCAATGCGATTGTCGGCGTGGTCACCAACGGCCTGTTCGCCGCGCGCCCGGCCGATCTGCTGCTGTTGGGCACCAGCGAAGGCGTGAAAACCCTCAAGGCCTGAGAGACCGCACCGATCCGGGCGGCCAACCCGATCCCCGTGTAGGAGCCTGGCTTGCCGGCTCCCACAAGGTTGTGGCGTTGATCGCTGATCGTTCCCACGCTGGAGCGTAAGAACGATCAACCCGGACTTAGTCCTGCGTGCGCTTGAAGACGTAGAACAGGTTCGGCTCGCTGACCATGTACAAGGTCCCTTCCTCGTCCATGGTCACGCCCTCGGCGCGGGGAATAGTGTTTTTCAGACCGTTGAAACCGCCCAGCAAGGTCATGAAGCTGACCTGATCGCCCTTCTCGTCCAGCTCCAGCAACAGATGCGAATCCGCCGACAACGCCAGCACATGCCGGGTCCGCGGGTCGATCGCCAGTGCGGAAAGATTGCGCATGTCCAGCTGATCGCTCGCCAGCTTGCGCTTCTCGCCAAACACCTGGGTGCCGTCGCTTTTCAGGCTGAACAAGGCCGGCGGACGCTCTTCGCCCAATAGTATCTGCTGGTTACGGGAGTCCCAGACCGCCGCCTCGAAAGCCTTGTTCTGGTTCTTCGACGGACCCAGGTCGTGCTGCTGGAAATCCTTGAGGTTCAGTTCACGGGTGCTGGCATCCACGGTGACGATGGTCAGGGTATGCATGCGCTCGTCAACGATCGCCATGCGGTCGCCTTCGAGGACCGTCACGGCCTCGGGATTGGTCCAGCCGACCAGGGGAATCTTGCGCAGGACATCGCCTTGCAGGGTCAACTCGGCGAGGAACGGATTCTTGCCCATGACCGAAAACAGCGTCTTGGTACGCGGGTTGTAGCTGACATCGGACGCTTCATCCTTCTCCATGCCCGGCAACCGCTTGGCATCGATCACCGCACGATAGCCCGGCAGCCAGATGCTGTCCTTGCGCTCGGCCGGGGTTTCGAAACGCTCCTTGACCCACAACACGCCGCGATCATCCCAGTGCATCGGTACAGACACGCCAGCCCCGATCACGACCACCAGCAACAGCCAGTAATACCAACGCAACGCGAAACGGGACCGACGAGCAGAAGGCGAAGCGGGGAACGATTGGGGGGCCATGTAAGGGCTCTTTCCTGATTTTTATGACGTTTGGGCAACACACTGTAGGCCAGGCACGACGACCAGCCGGGAAATTATCCAGACAGGATGTGAAAAAAACGGCAAAAGACAGGAAATGGGGGGACAAATCACCAGCGGACGCAGAGCGTCCAGGGAGGCGTTCCCACGCAGAGCGTGGGAACGATCATGGGCAGCAGTCACACATGAAGCGTGGGAAGGGTCATTCAGACTGCACAGGGTCTCTTGTAGGAGCCTGGCTTGCCAGCGAAGAGGGCCCTGAGACCGCTGAAAGCTTCGCGGGCGAGACCGCTCCTACAGTTCTGTCTAGCGAACGCTGCTGCTGAAGCTGCTGACACCCGGCAATTCCAGTACCAGTTCATCACCAGCGTTGAGCGGACCGACACCCACCGGCGTGCCGGTCAGGATCACGTCACCGGCCTGCAACGAGAAGCACGCGGCCATGTGCTGGATCATCGGCACGATCGGGTTGAGCATATCGCTGCTGATCCCGTCCTGGCGCACCTGGCCGTTGATGGTCAGGCGGATACCGATCCGGGTCAGGTCAGGAAAGGTGCTACCGACCACGAACGGAGCGATCACCGCCGCGCCGTCGAACGACTTGGCGATTTCCCACGGCAGGCCCTTGGCCTTCAGTTCCGCCTGCTTGTCGCGCAGGGTCAGGTCCAGCGCCGGGGCAAAACCGGAAATCGCGTCGAGCACTTCTTCCTTGCTCGGTTTGGTCGACAACGGCTTGCCGATCAGCACGGCAATTTCCGCCTCGTAATGCACCGAACCACGATCGGCCGGGATACTGAAGCCCCCCTCGATCGGCACGACGCAACTGCCCGGCTTGATGAACAGCAGGGGCTCGGTAGGCACCGGATTGTCCAGTTCCTTGGCGTGTTCGGCGTAGTTACGACCGATGCAGACCACCTTGCCCAGCGGAAAGTGAATGCGGGTACCGTCGACATACTGGTGCTGATAGCTCATTGACCGACTCCTGATCTGTTTTATCGTCGTGACGCGAGGTTCAAACCGCGAAAATCTTGCCAGGGTTCATGATCCCGTTCGGATCGAACACCGCCTTGATCGCCTTCATGTATTCGATTTCAGCCGGGGAACGGCTGTAGGTCAGGTAATCGCGTTTGGTCATGCCTACCCCGTGCTCGGCGGAAATCGAGCCGTTGTACTTCTCGACGGTCTCGAACACCCACTTGTTGACGGTGGCGCACTTGGCGAAGAACTCGTCCTTGCTCAGGTTTTCCGGCTTGAGGATGTTCAGGTGCAGGTTGCCGTCACCGATGTGGCCGAACCAGACGATTTCGAAGTCCGGGTAATATTCGCCGACGATCGCATCGATTTCCTTGAGGAAACCCGGCACTTTCGACACGGTGACCGAGATGTCGTTCTTGTAGGGCGTCCAGTGGGAGATGGTTTCGGAGATGTACTCGCGCAGCTTCCAGAGGTTCTGCAGCTGCTGCTCGCTCTGGCTCATCACGCCATCGACCACCCAGCCCTGCTCCACGCAGTGCTCGAAGGTCGCCAGGGCATCATTGGCCACTTCTTCGGTGGTCGCTTCGAATTCCAGCAGGGCGTAGAACGGGCAGTCGGTTTCGAACGGCGCCGGCACGTCGCCACGGCCGAGGACCTTGGCCAGGGCCTTGTCGGAGAAGAACTCGAAGGCGGTCAGGTCCAGCTTGCTCTGGAAGGCGTGCAGCACCGGCATGATCGAATCGAAATCCGGCGCGCCGAGGACCATGCAGGTCAGGTTCTTCGGTGCGCGGTCCAGGCGCATGGTCGCCTCGACCACGAAGCCCAGGGTGCCCTCGGCACCGATGAACAACTGGCGCAGGTCATAGCCGGTGGCGTTCTTGATCAGGTCCTTGTTCAGTTCCAGCACATCGCCCTTGCCGGTGACCACCTTCATGCCGGCCACCCAGTTACGGGTCATGCCATAGCGAATCACCTTGATCCCACCGGCATTGGTGCCGATATTGCCGCCGATCTGACTGGAACCGGCCGAAGCGAAATCCACCGGGTAGTACAGGCCATGTTCCTCGGCCTGGTTCTGCAACTGCTCGGTGACCACGCCCGGCTGGCAGACCGCAGTGCGGTCGGTCAGATTGATGTCGAGGATCTGGTTCATGTAGTCGAACGACACCACCACTTCGCCATTGGCGGCCACGGCGGCGGCGGACAGACCGGTACGCCCGCCCGACGGGACCAGGGCGACACGGTGCTGGTTGGCCCAGCGGACGATGGCCTGGACCTGCTCGATGGTCTTCGGAAACACAATGGCCGTCGGCGCCGGCGCGAAATGTTTCGTCCAATCCTTGCCGTAAGCATTCAGGGAGTCAGCATCGGTCAGCACCTTGCCAGGCTCAACCAGGGTCTTCAGCTCATCAATCAGGGCAGGATTGGTCATCGACAGAACTCTCGAACATTTCATGGTCACCCTGAGAACGCTTCACGTCGCAGAATGAGTGTTTGCGGGTCGCATATGCTAGCATACGCACCCCGCAGAAGCGTGCTATCAGGCCGATCTGCGGTGCCGGCGATCACGCCGTGGGGTCAGCTCAAGCTGTCCATTTCCCTGCCATTTTTCTCCGGGACACAGGTTTACGCAGATGAGCAAGACTTCTCTCGATAAGAGCAAGATCAAGTTCCTTCTTCTCGAAGGCGTCCACCAATCCGCAGTCGACGTCCTCAAGGCCGCCGGGTACGTCAACATCGAGTACCACACCAAATCCCTGCCGGATTCCGAGTTGAAGGAAAAGATCGCCGATGCTCACTTCATCGGCATTCGCTCCCGCACCCAACTGACCGAGGAACTCTTCGATCACGCGAAGAAACTCGTCGCCGTGGGCTGCTTCTGTATCGGCACCAACCAGGTCGACCTCGACGCGGCCCGTCAACGCGGCATTGCCGTGTTCAACGCACCGTACTCCAACACCCGCTCCGTTGCCGAGCTGGTGCTGGCCGAAGCGATCCTGTTGCTGCGCGGCATTCCCGAGAAGAACGCTTCCTGCCATCGCGGTGGCTGGATCAAGAGCGCGGCCAATTCCTTTGAAATCCGTGGCAAGAAGCTGGGGATCATCGGTTACGGCTCGATCGGTACGCAGTTGTCGGTCCTGGCCGAAGGCCTGGGCATGCAGGTGTTCTTCTACGACACCCTGACCAAGCTGCCGCTGGGCAACGCGACCCAGGTCGCCAGCCTGACCGACCTGCTGGGCATGTCCGACATCGTCACCCTGCACGTGCCGGAAACCGCTGAAACCCAGTGGATGATGGGCGAGAAGGAAATCCGCGCCATCAAGAAGGGCGGGATCCTGATCAACGCCGCACGCGGTACCGTGGTCGAGCTGGACGCCCTGGCGGCCGCGATCAAGGACAAGCACCTGATCGGCGCGGCCATCGACGTGTTCCCGGTGGAGCCACGCTCCAACGACGACGTCTTCGAAAGCCCGCTGCGTGGCCTGGACAACGTGATCCTGACCCCGCACATCGGTGGCTCCACCGCCGAAGCCCAGGCCAACATCGGCCTGGAAGTGGCGGAGAAGCTGGTCAAGTACAGCGACAACGGTACCTCGGTATCGTCCGTGAACTTCCCGGAAGTGGCGCTGCCGGCTCACCCTGGCAAGCACCGCCTGCTGCACATCCACGAGAACATCCCGGGTGTGATGAGCGAGATCAACAAGGTCTTCGCGGAAAACGGCATCAACATCTCCGGTCAGTTCCTGCAGACCAACGAGAAGGTCGGCTACGTGGTCATCGACGTCGACGCCGATTACTCGGACCTGGCGCAAGAGAAGCTGCAACACATCAACGGCACCATCCGGTCCCGCGTGTTGTTCTAAGCTTTAGCAGCGCTCAAGAAAAAGGGAGACCCTCGGGTCTCCCTTTTTCATTCTGAACAAATCTTACTTGACGTTAACCGTGATGACTTTCGACGCTACAGTCGGGTTGAACTGCATGTGCAGTTTGTCGCCGGCCACCAGTTGCAAGGTGTGCTTGCCGGGGGTGAGGGTCAACTCGGTTTCGGTCTGGGCCTTGCCGTAGTGGATCACGGTGTCGGTGGCCGGAATCGGCACGCTGGCGTCCGGCAGCGCTTTCTGGTCGACCAGCAGGTGATGGTGGCCGGTGCCCGGGGTCTGGTCAGTAGCCGGGGCCAGCTTGAGACCTTCCATGCCGAATTCGACCTTGAAGGTCTTGTCGACGGTGGCGCCGTCCTTCGGCGACACGATAAAGACTTTGGCACCCTCGGGAGGAGCCGAGCGCGGGATACCGTCGGCCGCGACGGCGAGCAGACTGGAACTCAACAAAACAGTGGCTAAAGCGACGCGAGACACTAAGGTTTTCATTAACTTCTCCGGTTTTTCCACAAAATTTGGGCAGTCATGACAACTTCGGGACAAATCGTTGTCCAAACCTGCCAATCAACATAAAGCAAAGCGAGCAGCAGTTGCGCATCGCCCGTTACGAATTCATCTAGGAGTGACCATGCGTTTTTTGCCTGGCCTGTTGCTGTTACTGCCCCTTGCAAGCCCTTTCGCCCAAGCCGAACTGATCGACGACGTCAACGACCGGGGCGAACTGCGCATTGCCCTGGAAGGTGACATGCGCCCCTTCAGCTTCAAGGAAGACGGTCGCCTGACCGGCTTCGAAGTCGAACTGGGCGAACTGCTGGCCAGGGAACTGGAGGTCAACCCGTCGTTTATCACCACCGACGCCGCCGACCTTCTGCAAGGCGTCGAAAGCGGCAAGTACGACATTGCCATCAACCACATAGCACTGACCCCGGAACTCAAGGATCGTTTCGACTTCAGCGAGCCTTATAGCTACACCAGCGCGCAGTTGATCGTGCGCAAGGAAGAACAACGACCGCTGGGCACACTGGAAGCGTTGAAAGGCCATGCCTTGGGTGTAGCTCAAGGCAGCCAGTTCGTCGACGAAGCGCGGACGGTCGAAGGGGTGGACCTGCGCAGTTACCCGAACGCACAGCAACCGCTCAAGGATGTCGCCGACAAGCAGATCGACGCGGCGATCAGCGATCGCCTGCTGATCCCTTTCGCCATTCGCGACAGCCGCCTGCCGGTCAAGGAAGGCGCGCCCGTGGGGCCGACCGTGACCCTGGCCATTCCGTTCCAGAAGGGCAACCCGGCGTTCCAGGCCAGCATCGACCGCGCCTTGCAGCGGATCAAGGCTGATGGCCGGTTAATGGCATTGTCGGAAAAATGGTTCGGCATGGATGCGAGCGAGCCGCCGAAGCCCTGAAGCAAGAGGACGCGGAGCGTCCAGGAAGGCACTCCTTTGCTGCGCGTGGGAACGATCGTCAGGGCTGATGCGAATCCAGCGCAGCCAGGGCGAGGGCCGCCTCGGACAGTTCCAACTCGCTGAACACCCGGACGCCGGCCTGCTTCAGCAAAGCCGCGGTCACCCCCTCTCCCGGCACTTTCACCCCGCTGAAGGTGCCGTCGTAGGTCAGCAGGTTACCGCAGGACGGGCTGTTGGCCTTGAGCACGGCGATGCGGATACCGTGTCGTCGCACCAGTTCAAGTGCCTGTCGGGCACCGTCGAGAAAGGCGGCGCTGACGTCCTCGCCCTCGGTGGTGATGACCCGGGCCAGCCCCTCCAGCACCTGCGCACCCTGCCCACCAGGAATCTCCGCCGCCGCACGTGGGGTCGGCAGGCCACCGGCGACTTCAGGGCACAAGGCCACGACCCGGCCCTCGGCCTGCCAGGCCGCCAGTTGCGCGTAGGGACCGCTGGCACCGCCGTCATAACGGACCAGATGCCCCAGCAGGCAGCGACTGACCATGATTTTCTGCGGCATCAGAACGGCTCATCGCCACGACGACGGAACCAGCCGGTCAGCGACAGGCGCTCGCGCATCGCCGGCAGTACCTCATGGGGCACCTCTCCCGAAAGGAAGACCACCAAGCTGCCGCCGGTCGGATCCACGTCATGCTCCACGCCACCCTCCAGGTACATGCGCAACTGACCACCCTGCTCGGGCAACCAGGCGTCGTTCAGGTAGATCACCGCCGATACCATCCGCCGGTCGTCATCGCGAAAGCGATCCACATGTTTGAGATAGAAAGCCCCGGGCGGGTATAGCGCAAAATGGCTCTCGAAATCCTCAAGACCGAGGAACAGCCCGCGATTCAGCGCTTCGCGCAGGCTGTCCATCATCCCCAGATACTGGTCGCAAGACTTTGCCTGGCCCGGTTCCAGCCACTGGATATGGTCGCCGCGGATGCCTTCGCGCACCTGCTGCGCCGGTCCACGGCCGACCGCTGCCGGTGCCAGTTCGCCTTCGGCCGCACGTTTACGGCACTCGGCGGCCAACTCCAGGGTCAGAGCAGCAGGCAGGAAAACAGGCTGCTGCGACCAGCCGCGCTCGGCCAGGTCGTCGACGATACGTAACAGCAGCGGATGATCAGAGGGTATTTGCATGGCGCGCATAGTATCCATACGCCTGGAAATCCGACAGAGCCGCCTGGCATGACAATACGAATTCTCGACAAGTCCCGCGCTCGTCGGGAGAATAGTCGGCTGTAGACAGGAGTCCCTATGCGCCGTTTGCTTTTTTCGCTGTTGATGTTCTGCACCTTGCCCGCCTGGGCAGACAGCCACGACCAGTTGTACAAGGTCGCCGGTTGGCCGGAACAACGCGCGCATTTCAACGATGCCCTGAGCGCCGCCCAGCAGAAGTATCGCAACAGTTTGCCGCCGGCCGTCTACCAGGCCCTGGTCAACAACAGCAACCAGCGCTTTGCGCCACAGGCCATGGACCAGCGGGCCGAGGCCCAGTTGCGCCAGAACCTGAACAATCCAAAGCCGGCCCTGACGTTCTTCCAGTCCCCGCTGGGCCGCAAGATCGTCGCCGCCGAACTGCTGGCCACCCGTCGCGACCAGTTGGCCAAGAATGCCCAGGGCCTGCCGCATATCGAAGCCAGCGCGACGCGTCGCCTGCTGATCAACCACCTGGCCAATGCCTTGCCGGCCCGTGAAGCCGGCGCCGAAGTCAGCCTCGCCATCGCCGGCGTCGCGGCCGACAGCCTGAGTTCGATGATTCCCGGCCTGCTGGGCGCGGGATCGGCCCAGGGCCTGCTCAACGGCCAGCGCGAGCGGCTGATGCAGCAAATCGGCAACGACCTGGACAACACCTTGCTGTACGTCTATCGCGACCTGTCCGACCCGGAGCTGGAAGAGTTCTCGACCTTTGCCGAATCGACCGAAGGCAAGGCGTACTACCAGGCTGCCCTGGCGGCGATCCGCGCCGGGCTGGCCGTGGGCCAGAACCTGGCGCCGGCGCAGCCTGGAAACTGACTGCAACATGGTCACGCCTGCAACGGGTCTATAATCCGGGCGCAATATGCAAGTCCGGGTGCCATCCGTGCAGTAGGCTCGCCTCCCCTCAGGAGACTACTCATGTACAAGGTCAACCTCGCTACCGCCGCAGACATCGAGGGCATCGCCCAACTGCTCCAGGCCAACTCGCCCTCCCAGGGCGGATCGCTGACCGGGGAGTTCCCACTCGACAAGGTCAGGCAGATGGCCCTTGGTGCCTCGCCCGTAGTGGTCGCTTCCCGCGATGGCAGGATCGTTGGCGTGCTGTTCAGCGCGGCAAAGGACATGCATCCCGCCCCGCCATCGATCCAGGCCATGCTGCACGCATGGCCGGGTACACCTGACGCCTACGTCTATGGCCCCGCCTGCATAGCCAGCACGGAAAGAGGCCAGGGCTTGCTGCCCCGGCTTTATGCACAGCTCCAACAGCATTACCCGGGTCGTGAAGCGATTCTTTTTATCCGTCGGGACAATGCCGCCTCACTGCGCGCCCATGAGCGCCTGGGCATGCGCGAAGTAGCCGGTTTTACCCTGGAAGGTGACGAGTACGCCGTGCTCAGCGACAGACCGGCTGCCGCGGAATAAGACGCAGCTCAACGATAAATCAGGGCACCTGAAACACCGCGAACCTGTAGGAGCCTGGCTTGCCAGCGATGAGGCCGGTGAGCCTTGCATCGATTTTGCGGACGCCATCGCCGGCAAGCCGGCTCTTACAGGTCCGAGGCAGACTCTGCCTCTGTAGCACCTAGGCGCTTTGTGCCTGCCCTGCATGGGACCGGGCCGCGACCCACTCCCGTACTTCCGCATAGGGATAGGCCTCCAGCGCCGAAAAACCCGGTAGCGCCCTCGCCTTCAACTTCGTGAACAACGGCACGCTGATACCGCACAGGAAGCGCGTCAGGCACTCGGCACTCGGTGCATGCCCGCTGTGCTCCTGGTGCCTGTGGATAAATCCACTGCAAAGCGCCGGGAAATCGCGCTGATCGAGCGCAGTCAGTGCCGGCGGCTCCGGTAGCCGGGCCACTTGCCCGTGACACACCGAACAATGCCCACAGCGCTCAGGCGCCTGCTCGTCGCCGAAATAGCGGGCCAGCCGATAACCCAGACATTGTTCGGTCGCAAACAACGCCAGCATCGCGTGAATCCGCGCAATCTCGCTGACCTCATGCTGGGCGAAACAGGCATACAGCTCCAGGCTCAAGGCATGGGGATCGAAGTCGCTGACCAGCAGGCTGTAGACCTCGGTCATCTGCTTGCTCTCCAACTCGATCCAGCGCCGCTCCTGGAAGAAGTCCAGGGCCTTCACCACCCGCCCGCGCTCGGCCTGGTGCTGCTGGTACAAGGCGTCGAAATTCACCGTGGCCCAGGTCCGGGCACGACTGGAGGTCTGGATGATCGCCGCGACAAAATCGCGCCGCTCGCCCTCGAACTTCGCCAGCAGCACCTCCGGCTCCACGAGGAACTTGAAACGGTACTCGGCAAAATAGGCATAACGCGGTGCGATCAAGCCACGCAATTCCAGCTGGACCAGCAGGGTCTTGAGTGGCAGCTGGCGAATATTGCTCTGGTCCGCCAAGGGCCCGAGCAGAAACTCCCACTGGCCGTCCGGGCCCGCGCCCTGCAACTCATCCAGCACCCGTCGAATCCCCTCCAGTTCCGGCGTATCGCCGTAGACGAAGTTCTCCAGGACATTGAGGCTGTCGCGGTTGGCCAGTACCAGGCAATCGGAAGGCTGGCCGTCGCGCCCGGCCCGACCGATTTCCTGGCTGTAGTTCTCGATGGACTTGGGCAGGTCGAAGTGCACCACGTTGCGGATATCGCTCTTGTCGATACCCATGCCGAAGGCGATGGTGGCGACGATGCAGTTCAACTGCCCGGCCATGAACTGCTTCTGGATCGCCTCGCGCTGCTCATGGGGCAGGCCGGCGTGATAAGCGCTCGCCGCAATACCGCGCTGGCTCAGGTGTTCGGCAATCTGCTCGGCGGTTTTCTGCAGGGTGACGTAGACGATGCTCGGTTGCCCGCTGCGCTCTCCCAGCCACTCCACCAGGCGACGGCGCTTGTCCGCGCCGCTGACCGGCTCCACCAGCAGGTTCAGGTTGGGCCGGTAGAAACCGGTGGTGACCACATCGCCCGGCGCAATGGCGAACTTGGCCTGCATGTCGGCGATCACTTTCGGCGTCGCGGTGGCGGTCAGCAACAAGGCCTGGGGAATGCGGAACTGGCGCTGATAGTCCGGCAGCTTGAGGTAATCCGGACGGAAGTTATGCCCCCATTCGGAGATACAGTGGGCCTCGTCCACCACCAGCAGGGAAATCTGCACCTGCTGGAGGAAATGGCGGAAACGCTCGTTCTTCAGGCGCTCCACGGAAATCATCAGGATCTTCAATTCGCCGGAGCGCGCCCGGGCCATCACCGCATTGGCCTCATCGCGACTCTGTACCGAGTCGATGCTCGCCGCTGCAATGCCGTGGCGTTGCAGAAAGGCCAACTGGTCCTGCATCAGCGCCAGCAGTGGCGACACCACCAACGTCAGGTGCGGCAAAAGCAGCGCCGGCAGTTGATAACACAGGGACTTGCCGGAGCCGGTGGGAAAGATCGCCGCCGCCGAACGCCCGGCCAACACCGCGCTGATCGCCGCTTCCTGGCCGTCGCGAAACCGTGGATAACCAAAAACCCGCTGGAGGGTGTCGTGCATAAGCTGTCACTCCGTTGACCGCTGTGGATAAAACAAACCCTAGGCGGTCAGGCGAGAAAAGGGCCGAGGCAAGCATTACAAACCACTACAACGCGCCAGCCTAGCGCAAAGCGGGCCGCGGTTGCGCGATAGCGACCAATACCCGGATACACATCCACGAGGCGCCCGGGCCCACAACCTCCGGAAACGAACAACGCGCCAGACAGGGCGCGTTGTGGGTTTGGATCAGTTCGCTATTCAGCGATTCTTGACCCGCTCGATCGCCGTGTCATACACCGGGTTGGCCTTCTGCTCCTTGGCCAGTTCATAGTGACGCAGGGCGTCGGAGAACTGCCCGGCGTCTTCGTAGATACGGGCAATGTTGTAGTAGGAACTGGCGCGCACGGTATTCGCCGAGTTGCCGGAGGCCAGGGCAACGGCTTTGCGGTTGGCCCAGATGGCTTCGGCGGTGTTGCCCGCTTTCTGATACGCCAGACCGAGGTTGCTGTAGGCCTGACCGAAGCTGTTATTCAGATCGATAGCCTGGCGGAAGAAGGCTATCGCCTGCTCCAGATTGCCGGCCTTGTAAGCTGCTTCGCCTTTGACATTCAGCGCCTTCGCATCGGCCTGGGCCGTGGAGCTGACCGCCACTTCGGCGACCGCGACCTTATCGTCCAGCAATGGCGAAACTTCGTTCAGCACATCCTTGGCTTCCACGGTCACGCCGCTGAAGGTATTGATGTCCTGGAAGTCGCCATTGCCGGTCATGCGGAACACGGTCCACAGGTTGCCACTGCGATTGGCCGGCACGTAGTAGGTACGCACCAGCGACTGGCCCATGTAGACAAACACCTTGGCCTGACTGTTGGACAACTGGCGCGAGGCCGGATTGCCACCGTTGGTGAAGTCATGCACCGCGTACACATAACTTTCGCCGTAGTGCTTCTTCTGCAGGGTGATGGTTTCCGGACCGTAGCTGTCGGTGTCATCCACATCCAGCTCGGCATCGTCGCCCTTCTGCTGTTCGAAGTAGATGTTGTTACCGGGGAAAATCATGTGGGAGTCGAGGTCCGCCGGGGTCTTGCCCCAGGTCAGCACTACGCGCAGGCCGTCGAGGCTCTGCATCACCGGACTGATGGCGTAGGTCATATCCTTGCAGGGGCACTTGACCACCAGGTTGGAGTAACCGGCCTTCTTGATGATCAGCAGGTTGCTGGCGTCATCGGCGAAGTTGGCCGAGAGGGTGACCTGGCCCTGAGCGTTGGTCTTGCCAACCACGTTCTGCTCACCGTTGCGCTGCAACAGCACCTCGGCGTCGGCGATCTTCTGGTCCTTGACCACGGCACTGAGCACTTCGATGGGCAATGATTCGGCCTGGACCGTCCATGCCGCGGCACACAACGACAACACCGAGGCCACGCGAAGCAGAGACATACTTAACTCCCTTTAAGTGCACGTTCGAACGTCGAATGACGCCCTAAAAATTGCAGGGAAACATACCGATTTTTTGCCTAAACCGTCTGACTTTCATGAAGGAAATTTCATTTTTGTGGAGCGGTCGTTACTGGCAATCGGCCATTTCGCGATTTAATCTGCAATTCTCCTCAAAGCCCATGAGAAAGCGCCGATAACCCGCTGACTCACCAAGGAAGGCAGCGGCTAACCATGCAACAACCCCCTGAAGACGACGGCGTCATTCATTTCAAGCGCCTGCACCCCGAGCATTTCGACGTGGTTCTGGGATCGCACCCGACCCGGCAAAAGCCACCACGCCCGGTTCGGCCCAGATCCTACGGTCTGTGGCTACTGCTGCTGATCCTGTTGGGCATGCTTGGCTACATGGTGCACAGCCGGAACAGCAGTCATCGCCCGCCACAGAATGAACCGATACCACAGCCTGCTGCCGAACCGCTGACGACCGAGCCTGGCGTCCAGCCCGAAGCACCGGCAGAGCCGCTGCAACTGCGGACCGAACCCAGCGCCAACCTCGCGCCACTGCCGGCGGAGCCCGTCGCCGCGCAAATCCAGGCACCGCCGCCCAAGGCCCAGGGACTGGTATCCGCCAGCTACCTGGCCGAGTACAAGGCCGACCTGAAGGCGCCCGAAGCCACCCATACGCGCCGGGGCGAAGTCGCCACCGTACTCATCCGCGAGTGGGACGGGCGTAATCGCTACGCCGCGAAATGGCGCATCTTCAACAACGTCATCGACAATGCCAGCGTCTGCGCAAACTTCCCGACCACCTCCACGGAACATCGCGAGTGCCGCAAGGCCGCCGAGGTATTTTTCAAGGAACAGTGCGCGGAATGGGGCAAACGCTCGAACCGCGACAAGGACGAGCAGAGCAAGGGGATGCAGGCGCGGTATTGCACGGCGATGCAGACGTATGAACCGGCGGACTGATCAGGGGCGGATATCGTTCGCCTCCATGCCCTCGTCGCTGCCAGGTTCGGTCAACGCTGATGTTTAGGCCGCCTGGGAGATTTGCAGTTCTACATGCAGTCCGGCGGTGGCCAGCATGTTGATCAGCGTATCGATGCTGAACAGCGTGATCTTGCCGCGAAGCAGATCGGAAATGCGCGGTTGAGTAACCCCGAACAGTTTGGCAGCCTTCGCCTGCGACAAACCCTCCACCTCGATGCGCCCCTTCAAAGCGATCATCAAAGCGGAACGCACCTTCATGTTTTCGGCTTGGGCTGGAGTGTCCTCAATGGCATCCCAGACGCTTTCGAAATGTTGGCTCATGAGCCAGACTCCTTTATCAAGTCTTTCAGTCGTTGGGTGGCCAGCACGATGTCGGAGCGGCTGGTTTTCTGGGTTTTCTTCTGGAAGCAGTGCAACACGAAAATAGCGTCTTCGAACTTCGCAACATAGATCACTTGGAAAGCTCCAGAAGCTTCTCGGATACGTATCTCACGAACGCCAGCGCCGATGCTCGCCATGGCTTTCCAATCGTCCGGCTCACGGCCTTGCTGGACCTGATCCAGTTGGTGCCCGGCCTCCCGGCGGGCATCTTCTGGAAAAGCGCGCAGGTCACCAAGAGAGCTGCCGCAGAACGCAATGGGCTTATGGTTTCGCTTCATACGCCAGACTATACAAAATTCTGTATAAAACAGACAAGTGCCTCCTGTCTATCGAACAGTCGAGGCTGATGTGAGCCAAAGGGTTCTGCGAACCATCCTCAGCAACCAAAACGCCGCGCCTTGCGCTGCCCCGCCGAAGCCTCCAGGCCGCCAGCGACCTGCTGGAGACCATGACCTGCGTCAGCCTCAACACCACCTGCGACAAAGACCTCCCCCATATCACCAATGCCGCCTACCTGTTGGTGCGCGAAGGTTGTGACCTGTTGCAGTTGGTTCAGCAGCGAACGATGGCATTGAGCAGGCAAGTCGCCCAGTAACATCACGACAAACAGGCCATTTCGCAATAGGAAATGGCCTACTGATCTTGAGGAGTTCACAGCCCATTTTGAGAGTCTGGCTACGAGATTGAAGGTAAAAGCTGATCCACAGCTGGTGTCAACACCGTCATTATTGCATTCGACCTTCTGACGCTGACTTTCATAGCCCGGAGGAAATCCCTTCTGGAGGTAACCCGGTGATAATTCAGACGATGCCCGAGCTGGCATATGCCTTGCCTATGCAAAGAACCGACGCTACACTGCATATGCCAGACATATGCAGGGGCGATATCATGCGCACAGTCTCAATTTTCAAGAACGGCAAAAATCAGGCGATACGCCTGCCAAATGACATGGCTTATGAAGGCGTAGGAGAACTGGAGATCACGCGCAATGGCGATGTGATCACCCTGCGCCCTGTGCGCCCCAGCTGGCAATCGCTGGCAGAGCTACCTGCGGCTGATGCTGACTTTCTACAAGAACGCCCGGACATCATCGGCGATGAAGGCAGGTTCAGTCTGTGACCACCTATATGCTCGATACCTGTACTTGCTCGTTCATCATGCGTGAGCGCCCAGAATCTGTATTGAAGCGATTGGCAGCAGAAGTGGGTCGAAATAACCGGATCGTAATTTCTGCGATCACTTATTCAGAAATGCGCTACGGACAGATCGGCAAAAAAGCTTCCTCCAGACACAAAATAATGATCGATGAATTTGTGAAGCGCCTGGATGCGATCCTGCCGTGGGATCAGAACGCCGTGGACGCGACAGTCGAAGTGAGACGCCAACTGACGGATATCGGCTCGCTCATTGGCGGTAATGACACGGCCATCGCGGGCCACGCCATAGCCACGGGATGCAAGCTGATCACCAACAATCTACGTGAGTTCAGCCGTGTTACAGGGCTCGAATACGAAGACTGGGTTCACTGAGGTATTACCCGCCAGGTTTGTTGTGCAGGGTCAGGCCGATTGATAAAATTTCCGCAACGCATCTGCGTTGAACATTTGCCCAACTTCCAAGGCCCGCACCGATTCGTCTAGCGGGCCTTCGTGCTTTCGGGCTTCCACCGAGACACTTGCCCAATGATATTGGCCAGCAGCCTTCCAGACACTGAACTGATGAAACAACTGATCGAATTGCTGGACGACGAGATCGGCTTGCCGGAGCACAAGTCCGTTGGCCTGCACACAGCCATCAATCTCGACCTGGGCTGCGACGGCAAGGACGCCAGTGAGTTGATGGAGGCACTGGAAGAGCGATTCATCCTGGATCTCGTCGACTTCGATCCCTATCGCTATTTCGAACCCGAAGGTTTCGATGTTTTCGCCAAACGTCGCACCAAGGTCCGCAGCCGCAAGGTCGCCCTGACCATCGGCATGCTCTATCAGGCCATCCGACAGAAACACTGGAACACAGCCGAACTGGAACGCCTCGTCGAAAAACGGGTATAAAAAAGCCGCCCCGAAGGGCGGCTTTTCAAACAGCCGGCAACCGATGCTTACAGCTTCGGACCCGCCGCCTTGATCGCGTCGCTCACGTCGAACTTCTTGAAGTTCTCGATGAACAGACCCGCCAGCGCTTTCGCCGCTTCGTCGTAGGCTGCCTTGTCGGCCCAGGTGTTGCGTGGGTTCAACAGGCCGGTTTCGACGCCCGGTACGGCCAATGGCACGTCCAGGTTGATGGTGTCGAGGTGCTCGGTTTCAGCACCGATCAACGCGCCGCTCTGGATGGCGGCAATCACGCCACGGGTGGTCGGGATGTTGAAGCGCTTGCCAACGCCGTAGCCGCCGCCGGTCCAGCCGGTGTTGACCAGGTAGACCTTGGAACCGAAACCGCGGATACGCTTGATCAGCAGTTCAGCGTATTCGCCAGCCGGACGCGGGAAGAACGGTGCGCCGAAGCAGGTGGAGAAGGTCGACTTGATGCCGGCGCCCGAACCCATTTCAGTCGAACCCACCAGAGCGGTGTAACCGGACAGGAAGTGGTAAGCGGCCTGTTCTTCGCTGAGGATCGACACCGGTGGCAGGACTCCGGTCAGGTCGCAGGTCAGGAAGATCACGGCGTTCGGCTCGCCACCGAGGTTTTTCGGTGCGCGTTTTTCGATCAGTTCGCGCGGGTAGGCCGCACGGCTGTTCTGGGTCAGGCTGTCGTCGGCGTAGTCGGCTTTCTTGTCGGCATCGAGCACGACGTTTTCCAGCACGGCACCGTGCTGGATGGCTTTCCAGATCACCGGCTCGTTCTTCTCGGACAGGTCAATGCACTTGGCATAGCAACCGCCTTCGATGTTGAACACCACGCCCACGCCCCAGCCGTGTTCGTCGTCGCCGATCAGGTAGCGGCTTTCGTCAGCCGACAGGGTGGTCTTGCCGGTGCCCGACAGACCGAAGAACAGGGTCACGTCGCCTTCTTCGCCCATGTTCGCCGCGCAATGCATAGGCAGCACGTCGGCAGCAGGCAGCAGGAAGTTCTGCACCGAGAACAGGGCTTTTTTCATCTCACCGGCGTAACGCATACCGGCGATCAGGACTTTCTTGGCCGCGAAGTTGATGATCACGGTGCCGTCGGAGTTGGTGCCGTCACGCTCTGGCACGCACTCGAAACCCGGGACGTTGAGGATCTGCCACTCGTCCTTGCCACCGGCGTTGTACTGGCCGGCTTCAGGGTTGATGAACAGGCAACGGCCGAACAGGTTGTGCCAGGCAGTACCGGTGGTCATCTTGACCGGCAGGTAGTGCGCAGGATCGGAACCTACGTGCACGTGGGAAACAAAACGCTCGCGCTCGCCGATAAAGGCTTCGACACGGTTCCACAGGGCATCGAACTTGTCGGCCGGGAACTTGCGGTTGATCGGGCCCCAGGCAATGGCGTCCTGGGTGGAAGGCTCTTCTACGATGAAACGGTCTACCGGCGAACGACCGGTGCGGTGACCGGTCCGCACGACCAGCGCGCCGGTATCGGCGAGTTCGCCTTCACCACGAGCCAGGGCTTCCTTGACCAGATCATCGACACTCAGATCGGTGTACACGGCATTGTTTGCTTGCGTCATGAGATTCCCCGTCGGCCAGTGGCCGAGTGCTCCAAACGTTTTGTAGTAGAAAGTCGTGCACTACTACCGCGAAAAAAGTGGGCGGGATTATGCCAGAAAAGCCCAAAAAGAGTAGGGTCCTCCTGTCAGAACGCCCATTTTCTGTCGTTTGACAGGAGATTTACCTGTGCTGAAGCGTTTTAGTGACGAGTATCTGACGGGGTGTCGACCCCGGCACCGGCAAACAATTGCGCAATGTCGGTCGCGTCGAACAGATAACGCTGGTTGCAGAACTGGCAATCGATCTCCACCACGCCGCCACGCTCGACCACCAGGTCCTGGGCATCTTCCAGCCCCAGGCTGACCAAGGCATTACCCGAACGCTCGCGCGAGCAACTGCAGCGGAAGCTCAGCGGCTGGATGTCGAACAGGCGCACCGCTTCTTCGTGGTAGAGACGATGCAGCACGGTTTCGTTGTCGAGGCCGAGCAGTTCTTCGGCTTTCAGGGTGGTGGCCAGGGCGGTGATGTGCTGCCAACTGGCGGCTCGGTCTTCTTCGTCCTTGAGGCGGTCGGCCGGCAATTGCTGCAACAGCAGGCCACGGGCACGCTGGCCATCGGCGTTGAGCCAGAAACGGGTGCCGACCTGCTGGGACATGACGAAGTAGTTGGTGAAGCATTCCGACAAGGTGGCGCCATCAAGATCGACGATACCCTGGTAGCGCTGGCCCTGGATCGGGTCGACGGTCAGGGCCAGGACGCCATTGGGCATCAGGTCGGCCAGGCTGGCGTCAGGGGCGATCTGGTCCGCTTCGTAGCGCGCCAGACCACGGATTTCGCGCTCGCTGGAACACTCGACCATCAGCAGCGGCACCGCGCCTTCGGAACGGGCCTGGAGAATCAGCAGGCCGTCGAACTTCAAGGTGCCGACCAGCAGCGCGGCGGCGGCCATCAGTTCGCCGAGCAATTGCGCAACCGGCTCGGGATAGGGGTGCTTGGCCAGGACTTCGGCGTAGCTGCGCTCCAGAGACACCAGTTCGCCACGGGTGTCGCTGTCATCGAAGATGAAGCGTTGGGTGTAATCGGTGTCCGGTAGATCTGACATAAGGTTCAATTCTGGAAGTAGGAATAAAGGTGTTCGACTCAGGGAATATGAGCATTTTATGAACAAACAGGGTTCGAGCCAAGCAACATGGGGGCGAATGTCGGCCAGTCAAGGACATGCGGCCTTCTAACCCGTGCTCAGTCGGCGCCGCTGCCGCGGAACTTGAACAGGTCACGCCGCTGCTTCTTGCTCGGCTTGCCATCGGTGGTCAGTCCCAGGGCGCCGGCCTTGCGCTGGGCCGCGGCGGCTTCGCGCCGGACGACGCTGGCTTCGGTCTCAGTGTAGAGCGCTTGCGCCTCCGGTGCGCCGCGCCTGACCACCGACAGCGCCTGCACCACCACGGTACGCTCGTCGAAGCCGGCGCGAATCAGCAACTCGTCGCCCACATGCGGCTCCCTGGACGGTTTGCAGCGCTCGCCGCGACAATGCACCTTGCCGCTCTCGATCGCCTCCTTGGCCAGGGCACGGGTCTTGTAGAAGCGCGCTGCCCACAACCACTTGTCGAGTCGAACCTTGTCGTCCGCTTCCGGTTTCTGCGCCACGGGGATTCCTCAAACTGAAATATTGCTCAACTGTACTACCGTTGCCGTCGAAGCTGAATGTCCCCGGCCCGTCTAGAATGCCGGGGTAACCGGGTCGATTTCACGGCCTGAAACAAGTCGCACAGATATCTGTCGCCATTTACCCATTATTCTGCGTGAATACCGCGATTATGGCCGCCTCGCGGCCCGAGCGGGTTTCTCACCGGTTGAGCATTTTGAAGACATTTGACCATTTGACTGTTGTGGGTCTGCGCGAGTGGGTGGCGCTCCCGGATCTGGGAGTCGCGGGCCTGCGGGCGAAGATCGACACCGGCGCCAGTACCTCCAGCCTGCACGCCACCGAGATCGAGCCATTTGAGCGCGACGGGGCGAAGTGGGTGCGTTTCACCGCCCATCTGGGCAGCGTGGTGCAATTGCGCCATAGGCGTTGCGAAGCCCCGTTGCTGGCGATGAAGACCATCAAAAGCTCCAACGGTCATGCCCAGGTGCGGTATGTGATCGCCACCACCCTGGCCCTGGGCGACCGGGTCTGGCAGGTGCAGTTCACCCTCGCCTGCCGCAAGGCCATGCGTTACCGCCTGTTGCTCGGTTCCAAAGCCCTGATCGACGGCCAACTGGTGGTCAATCCGGGCCAGAAATACGTTCAAGACAAGCCGGTTTTCCCGGTCACTACTACCTCTGCCACAGGTGTTGCATGAAGATCGCTGTGCTGTCGCGTAACCCGCGTCTGTATTCCACTCGTCGCCTGGTCGAGGCCGGCGTCGAGCGTGGCCATGAGATGGTAGTGGTCGATACCCTGCGCGCCTATATGAACATTGCCAGTCACAAGCCGCAGATCCACTATCGTGGCAAGCCGCTGGAGGGCTTCGACGCGGTGATCCCGCGGATCGGTGCGTCGGTGACCTTCTATGGGTGCGCGGTGTTGCGCCAGTTCGAAATGATGGGGGTCTTCCCCCTCAACGAATCGGTGGCGATCGCCCGCTCACGGGACAAGCTGCGCTCGCTGCAATTGCTGTCGCGCCGTGGGATCGGCCTGCCGGTCACCGGCTTCGCCCACTCGCCGGACGATATCCCCGACCTGATCGAGATGGTCAACGGCGCCCCGCTGGTGATCAAGGTGCTGGAGGGCACCCAGGGCATCGGCGTGGTGCTGTGCGAGACGGCGACGGCGGCGGAGTCGGTGATCGAGGCGTTCATGGGCCTGAAGCAGAACATCATGGTCCAGGAATACATCAAGGAAGCCGGCGGTGCGGACATCCGCTGCTTCGTGGTCGGCGACAAGGTCATCGCGGCGATGAAGCGCCAGGCCAAGCCGGGTGAATTCCGCTCCAACCTGCACCGTGGCGGCAGCGCCAGCCTGATCAAGATCACCCCGGAAGAACGTATGACCGCGATACGTGCGGCCAAGGTGATGGGGTTGAGCGTGGCCGGGGTGGATATCCTGCGCTCCAATCACGGGCCGCTGGTGATGGAGGTGAACTCGTCACCGGGCCTGGAAGGGATCGAAGTCACCACCAGCAAGGATGTGGCCGGGATCATCATCGAGCACATCGAGAAAAATGGCGGGCCGAACATGACCCGGACCAAGGGCAAGGGCTGACCGTCCGCTCAGCCGCGCGCCGCACGGCTGGCAGGCCAAGGCCTGCTAGACCGCATCGCGCGGCAGCATCAACCCCAATGGCAGGCGCACCCGCGCTTCCAGGCCACCGCCGGAGCGATTGCGCAACTCGACATTGCCGCCGTGCATCGAGGCGATGCGCTTGACGATCGCCAACCCCAGGCCGGTGCCCTTGCCGCCCCGGGCCTTGTCGCCCCGGGTGAACGGGTTGAAGATCCCTTCCAGTTCGGCCGGATCGATACCCGCACCACGGTCCATGACACTCAACACCACGTAGGGCGCACTGGTGTCTCCCGACACATAGGCCGCCACTTCCACCCCCTCTCCGGCATGGTTGAGGGCGTTGCCGATCAGGTTGTTCAGCAGCCGCTTCATCGATACCCGCCGCAGGGGGAACGGCTGGATCGGCTGCAGGCGCATGCGCACCCGCTCTTCATTCTGGTTGTAGGGCATCACCACCTCGCGCACGAGGTCGCTGAGGTCCACTTCTTCCACCGACTCGTCGCGGCCATCGCGGATGAACGCGAGGAACTGGTCGAGAATGGCGTCCATGTCCTCGATATCCCGCACCATGTCCTCGCTGAGGTCGCTGTGGTCACCCATCAACTCCAGGGACAGGCGCAAGCGCGTCAGCGGCGTGCGCAGGTCGTGGGAAACCCCGGCCAGCATCAGCTCCCGTTCTCGTCCCGCCTGCTCGACGTCCTCGGCCATCTGGTTGAAGGCGCTGTACACCTCGGTCATTTCGCTCGGCGTGTCACTGATGGGCAGGCGCACGCTGCGTCCCTGGCCCAGTTGCCGGGCGGCAAAGACCAGGCGCTTCAAGGGCTGGTTGAGCTGGCTGACGAAGATCCAGGCCGACGCCGTGGACAACAGGCCGATGGCCAGGAACCAGCCGAGCACACTCCAGATCTTCTGCCCACGCAACGGATGCGGGTACAGCGGCACCTTCAACCAGCCCGCACCCAGGCTCGGCGCCCGGACCCACAAGGCCGGCGGCGCATGCATGCGCAGGCGGACCTCGGTATCGGCGCCCAGCTCGGCCTGCATCTGGCGTTGGTAGATTTCACTGTACGGCCAGTGCTGCTCGCCTTCCGGCACGCCACCACTGACCACGCGGATCAGGCCCGCGGCGTCGGCGATCTTGTCGCGGTCGTCCTCGTCCGCGGCCCAGTAGGCCCGCAGGGTCAGCGCCACGCCGTGACTGTACTGGCGATCCACCAGGACGTCCTCGTTCATCAGCAGGTAGACCAGGGTCAGCGCCTTGGAGAACAACACCACGATGAGCACCAGCCAAAGGGTGCGCGAGAAGAAACTTTGGGGAAACCAGAGAGGGGTTTTCATAGACAGCCGCTACATACTTTGCAGGAGCGAGCAGACGGGCTCGCACAATTGTGGATCGCGACTCGCCCGGGCGGCTTTCGCGCACCCGGGCAACTCGCTCCTACAAATCACCGGTCACTTGGTTGCAGCGCCATCCGGCACGAACACGTAACCCACGCCCCAGACGGTCTGGATATAGCGCGGCTTCGACGGATCCGGTTCGATCATGCGGCGCAGACGGGAAATCTGCACGTCGATGGAACGCTCCAGCGCATCCCATTCCCGACCACGGGCGAGGTTCATCAGCTTGTCGCGGGTCAACGGCTCGCGGGCATGCATCACCAGGGCCTTGAGCACGGCGAATTCGCCGGTGGTGAGCATGTGCACTTCGTCGCCACGCTTGAGTTCGCGGGTGGCGAGGGACAGTTCATAGTCGCCGAAGGTAACGCTCTCGTCTTCGCTGCCCGGAGCACCCGGCACCGGAGCCGCCTGACGCCGCAGCACGGCCTTGACCCGGGCCATCAGCTCGTCGGGGTTGAACGGCTTGGCCAGATAATCGTCGGCGCCCAGTTCCAGGCCCTTGATCCGGCTCAGCTCGTCGCCCTTGGCGGTCAGCATGATGATCGGCACCTGGTTGTTCGCCGCACGCAAGCGGCGGCAGGCCGTCAGGCCGTCTTCGCCAGGCAGCATCAGGTCGAGGACCACCAGGTTGAACACTTCACGCGCCAGCAGACGGTCCATTTGCTCGGTGTTGGCCACCGCGCGGGCACGATAGCCCTTGCTGGTGAAAAAACGTTCCAGCAGGCTGCTCAGCCCCGGATCGTCATCCACGATGAGAATTTTTTCGCCTTCAGCAGTTTGTGCAGTGCTGCTCATGGGTTGCTCCTTTGATCTCGGCGCGCATTATGGGGCCAGCGACCGTTATACGTATCCTGTGCATTGTTAGCAGATTTTTCCTCGACTACCAGCAAACGCTGTTTTATGCCTACACGCGCACAATCCCCCCAAGCCCGGAACGCTGGTTATAATGCCCCGCCTTCTGCGTCAGGCAACGTCTGATCATTGCTGTTCGATGCCATCTTTTTTTCAAAGGCTCACAGCAATGTGCTGATTTCACGGGTCACAAGGTGCGCCTTTTGATCCCAAACCAGGCTCGCCCGACAGGCCCAAAGGCCCGGCGTGCCTGATTTCACACTTTGTCAGGTGGTTTTATGGACAGCATCAACAGCCGCATCGCCGAAGAACTCGGCGTACGCCCACAACAGGTCGAAGCGGCCGTCGCTCTACTGGATGAAGGTTCTACCGTACCTTTCATCGCGCGCTACCGTAAGGAAGTGACCGGCAGCCTGGATGACACCCAGCTGCGGCACCTGGAAGAGCGCCTGCGCTACCTGCGAGAACTCGACGAGCGGCGCATCAGCATCCTCGCCAGCATCGAGGAGCAGGGCAAGCTGACCCCGGAACTCGCTCGCGACATCAAGCTCGCCGACACCAAGACCCGCCTCGAAGACTTGTACCTGCCTTATAAGCAGAAGCGCCGCACCAAGGGCCAGATTGCCCTGGAAGCCGGCCTCGGCGAGCTGGCGGACGGCCTGTTCAACGATCCGTCGCTGCCCCCGGAAAGCGAAGCCGCGCGCTTCGTCAACGCGGAAAAAGGCGTCGCCGACACCAAGGCGGCCCTCGAAGGCGCCAAGTACGTCCTGATGGAGCGCTTCGCCGAAGACGCCAGCCTGCTCGACAAGCTGCGCAACTACCTCAAGCAGGAAGCCACCCTCAGTGCCCGCGTGATCGCCGGCAAGGAAGAGGACGGCGCCAAGTTCCGCGACTACTTCGAACACGACGAGCCGCTGAAAAGCATGCCGTCGCACCGCGCCCTGGCGATTTTCCGCGGTCGCAACGAAGGCATTCTCAGCTCGGCGCTGAAAGTCGGCGACGAACTGCCCGGCACCATGCACCCGTGCGAAGGCATGATCGGTCAGCAGTTCGGCATCCAGAACCAGAACCGTGCCGCCGATAAATGGCTCGGCGAAGTGGTGCGCTGGACCTGGAAGGTCAAGCTCTACACCCACCTGGAAACCGACCTGCTGGGCGAGTTGCGCGACGGCGCGGAAACCGAGGCGATCAACGTCTTCGCCCATAACCTGCACGACCTGTTGCTGGCCGCTCCGGCCGGACCGCGCGCAACCCTGGGCCTCGACCCGGGCCTGCGTACCGGCTGCAAGGTCGCGGTGGTCGACTCCACCGGCAAGCTGCTGGACCACGCCACGGTCTACCCGCACGTGCCGCACAACAAGTGGGACCAGACCCTGGCCGTCCTCGCCGCGCTGTGCGCCAAGCACGCGGTGGACCTGATCGCCATCGGCAACGGCACCGCCAGCCGTGAAACCGACAAGCTGGCCGCCGAACTGATCAAGAAATACCCGGCCATGAAAATGACCAAGGTCATGGTTTCCGAAGCCGGCGCCTCGGTGTACTCGGCATCGGAACTGGCTTCCAAGGAATTCCCCGACCTCGATGTCTCGATCCGTGGCGCGGTGTCTATCGCCCGCCGCCTGCAGGACCCGCTGGCCGAACTGGTGAAGATCGATCCGAAATCCATCGGTGTCGGCCAGTACCAGCACGACGTGTCGCAACTGAAACTGGCGCGTGGCCTGGATGCGGTGGTGGAAGACTGCGTGAACGCCGTCGGCGTCGACGTCAATACCGCCTCGGTGGCGCTGCTGGCACGGATCTCCGGCCTGAACGCGACCCTGGCGCAGAACATCGTCAACCATCGCGATGAGAACGGCGCCTTCAAGACCCGCGCCGCGCTGAAGAAAGTCGCGCGCCTGGGCGAGAAAACCTTCGAGCAGGCCGCCGGTTTCCTCCGGGTGATGAACGGCGACAACCCGCTGGACTCGTCCGCGGTGCACCCGGAAGCCTATCCGCTGGTACAGCGCATCGCCGCCGAAACCGACCGTGATATCCGTTCGCTGATCGGCGATGCCGGTTTCCTCAAGCGCCTGGACCCGAAGAAGTTCACCGACGAGACCTTCGGCCTGCCGACCGTCACCGACATTCTCCAGGAACTGGAGAAACCGGGTCGCGACCCACGTCCCGAGTTCAAGACCGCCGAGTTCCAGGACGGTGTCGAAGACCTCAAGGACCTTGAACTGGGGATGATCCTCGAAGGCGTGGTGACCAACGTGACCAACTTCGGTGCGTTCGTCGATATCGGCGTCCACCAGGACGGCCTGGTACACATTTCGGCGCTGTCCGAGAAGTTCATCAAGGACCCGCGCGAAGCGGTAAAGGCCGGTGACGTGGTCAAGGTGAAAGTCATGGAAGTCGATATCCCGCGCAAACGCGTCGGCCTGTCGATGCGCATGGGCGACACCCCTGGCGAGAAGATCGACGGCGCCCGCGGTTCGCGTCCGGGCTCGGCCCCGCGCCAGTCGCAGAACAACGCCCCGCGCAAGGAAACCGTGGCCCCGGCACCGAGCAACAATGCCATGGCCTCGCTGTTCGCCAACGCCAAGCAGCTGAAGAAACGCTGATGGAAATTCCTGACGGCCTTACCCAGAGCGCCTTCAGCGAGCTGATCGGCTGCCGCCTGCAACGCCTCGACAGCGGCGTTGCGGAGGTGGCCCTGTCGCTGACTCCGCAACTGCGCAATCGCGGCAACGTGTTGCATGGCGGCGCGCTGTTCAGCCTGGTGGATATCACCATGGGCCTGGCCTGTTCGGCGACCCATGGCTTCGACCAGCGCAGCGTGACCATCGAGTGCAAGATCAACTACATGCGGGCGGTGGCCGAAGGCGATGTACTGTGCGTCGCCACGGTCATCCACCCCGGCCGTCGCACCCTGGTGGTCGAGGCCGAAGTGCGTCAGGGCGACAAACTTGTCGCGAAAGCACAAGGCACGTTCGCTGTTCTCTAGCTGTCCCGTCTCGATTTGGGTTAATTTCGGCACTGCGAATGCGGTGTCGGAATTTTCCGTCGACAGCGCGCTCGACTCAGGGACGAAGTATCGGCGTTTTCTGACATTTACCAGGCGACAACGCCAGTTCTCAACTTCACCCTTGTAGACCGTCTTGCCCACCCCCATATTGGGGCGACTGACGCGTGAAGGAATCCAACTTGAGCGAACTTCTCAACCGCCGCCTGGCTCTGCTCGGCGAGCGCGCCCACCTCTCCCTGCTCGAAGAGTGCCTGCACGGCATCGAGCGCGAATGCCTGCGCGTCACCGGCGAAGCCCGCCTGGCGCAGACACCGCATCCGGAAGAGCTGGGTGCCGCACTGACCAACGAGCAAATCACCACGGACTACTCCGAGTCGCTGCTGGAGTTCATCACTCCCGCCCTGCCCGACCCGGCCGAGACCCTGGACAGCCTGGACAAGATCCATCGCTTTGCCTACGGCAAACTCGGCAACGAGTACCTGTGGAGCCCGTCGATGCCCTGCCCGCTGCCGGCCGAGGAAGATATTCCGATCGCCTACTACGGCACCTCGAATATCGGCAAGCTCAAGTATGTGTACCGCCAGGGCCTGGCCCTGCGCTACGGCAAGACCATGCAGTGCATCGCCGGAATCCACTACAACTTCTCGTTGCCGGAAAAGCTCTGGCCGGTGCTCAAGCAGGCCGAAGGTTTTGTCGGCACGGACCGCGACTACCAGTCACTGGCCTATATCGCGCTGATCCGCAACTTCCGCCGCTACAGCTGGCTGCTGATGTACCTGTTCGGTGCTTCACCGGCCCTGGACGCAGGTTTCCTGCGCGGTCGCTCGCACTCGCTGGAACAGTTCGACGCCGACACGCTGTACCTGCCCTACGCCACCAGCCTGCGCATGAGCGACCTGGGTTACCAGAGCAACGCCCAGGCCGGCCTGACACCGTGCTACAACGACCTGAGCAGCTACACCGACAGCCTGCGCAAGGCGGTGGCGACACCCTATGCGCCGTATGTCGAGATCGGCACGCACAAGGACGGTGAGTGGGTCCAGCTCAACACCAACATCCTGCAGATCGAAAACGAGTACTACTCCAACATCCGCCCGAAACGCGTGACCTACACCGGCGAGCGGCCGATCCAGGCGCTGATGGCCCGTGGCGTGCAGTATGTCGAGGCGCGCTGCCTGGACATCAACCCGTTCCTGCCCACCGGCATCGACCTGACCGAGGCGCGTTTCCTCGATGCGTTCCTGCTGTATTGCGCGCTGAACGACAGTCCGCTGTTCGAAAGCAACGAATGCGGCAATGCTACCTCGAACTTCCTCACCGTGGTCAAGGAAGGCCGGCGTCCGGGCCTGCAATTGCAGCGCCAGGGCCAGGCGGTGGACATGAAGGAATGGGCTACCGAATTGCTCGAACGGATTGCCCCGATATCGGCACTGCTCGACCAGAGCCATGGCGGCGAAGGCCACAGCAAGGCCCTGGACGAGCAGTTGGCGAAGGTCCGCGATTCGTCCCTGACGCCGTCGGCCCAGGTGCTGGCGAGCATGGTCCAGCACAAGGAAAGCTTCGCGCAGTTCTCCATGCGCCAGAGCCTGGCCCATGCCGAGTACTTCCGCAGTCAGCCGTTGCCCAAGGCAGAGCAGGCCGCTTTCGAAGAAAGCGCGCGCAAGTCGCTGGTCCAGCAACTGGAGCTGGAGCAGAACGAAGTGGGCGATTTCGACGTGTTTGTCGGGTCGTACCAGGCGAGCATCCTGTCGATCAGTAACTGATTTGACATTCTCACTGTAGGAGCCTGCTTGCCCGCGAAGAGGCCCTCAAGCCTGGCGGCGCACATCCGCACGCCATCGCCGGCAAGCCGGCTCCCACAGGGGACTTCAGCCGGCCATCGATTGGTGGCCGGACTTGGATCCTTGTGGGAGCGGGCTTGCCCGCGAAGGGGCCCTCAAGCCTGGCGGCGCACATCCGCACGCCATCGCCGGCAAGCCGGCTCCCACAGGGGACTTCAGCCGGCCATCGATTGGTGGCCGGACTTGGATCCTTGTGGGAGCGGGCTTGCCCGCGAAGAGGCCCACGAGGCTACCAAAAACCTCGCGGGCCAGCCCCTCGCCTGACGATCACAGGGCCTTTTCGAAGATCTTCGAATTACGCTGGTAGTTGTACAGCGATGCCCGTGCGCTCGGCAGGCGCTCGACGCTGCTCGGCACAAACCCGCGCTCACGGAACCAGTGGGCGGTACGGGTCGTCAGGACAAACAGGGTCTTCAGGCCCTGGGCCCGGGCCCGGGTCTCGATGCGCTCGAGCAATTCATCGCCACGCCCGCCATGACGGTACTCCGGGTTCACCGCCAGGCACGCCAGCTCACCGGCATCCGAATCGGCAATCTGGTACAGCGCCGCACAGGCGATGATCATCCCTTCGCGCTCGACCACGCTGAATTGCTCGATCTCGCGCTCCAGCACTTCCCGCGAACGCCGCACCAGGATGCCCTGTTCTTCCAGCGGGCTGATCAGGTCGAGCAGGCCGCCAACATCTTCGATCGCCGCCTCGCGCACCAGCTCGAATTGCTCCTGGGCCACCAGCGTGCCGCCGCCATCACGGGTGAACAGCTCGGTCAGCAGCGCGCCGTCTTCGGCATAACTGACGATATGACTGCGGGCCACGCCGCCACGGCAGGCCTCGGCCGCCGCGTCGAGCAACTCGGCCTGGTAATCGCTGCCCAGGCGCTGCAGGTGCGCCGGCACCTGTTGTGGGCGCAATTCGCGGACCAGGCGGCCATGTTCATCGATCAGGCCGTGATCGGCGCCGAACAGCAGGAGCTTTTCCGCCCCGAGGTCGATGGCGGCTCGGGTCGCGACATCTTCGCAGGCCAGGTTGAAGATTTCCCCGGTCGGCGAGTAACCCAGCGGCGACAACAGCACGATGGAGCGCTCGTCCAGCAGACGGTTGATACCCCTGCGGTCGACCCGGCGCACTTCGCCGGTGTGGTGATAGTCGACGCCTTCCAGTACACCGATCGGCCGGGCCGTCACCAGGTTGCCGCTGGCGACCCGCAACCGCGAGCCCTGCATCGGCGAGGCCGCCATGTCCATGGACAGGCGCGCTTCAATGGCGATCCGCAGATAGCCGACCGCGTCGATCACGCACTCCAGGGTGGCGGCATCGGTAATGCGCATGCCGTGATGGTAATGCGGGGTCAGGCCACGGGCCGCCAGACGGCTTTCGATCTGCGGACGCGAACCGTGGACCAGCACCAGACGCACGCCCAGGCTGTGGAGCAGCACCAGGTCATGGACGATATTGCCGAAGTTGGGGTGCTCGACACCGTCGCCGGGCAGCATGACGACAAAAGTGCAATCGCGGTGGGCATTGATATAGGGAGACGCATGGCGAAGCCAGTTGACGTATTCGGGCATGACCTGAACCTGTATAAAAAACAGCCAATAAAAAGTGGGTGCAACATGAAAACGCACAACGGGCTGTTGGTTATCGTCGGAACAGGCTTGGCGACACGCGCGCTCTCCTTATCGGTAATAGAGGTTCTGGCCTGGCATTTAACGCAAGGTCGGGGCCGGGCTCAAGCAATAATGTTCAATCAGTTCACGCAGTAACGCTACGGTAGGCTGCAAACGTGACATTTCGAGGTATTCCCCTGGCTGATGCGCACAGGCGATATCGCCGGGGCCGAGCACCAGGGTCTCGCAGCCAAGGCGCTGAAGATAAGGTGCTTCGGTGCCGAACGCCACTGCTTGTGCACGGTGTCCGGTGAGTTTTTCGGCGATACGCACCAACTCGGCATCCGCCACCTGTTCGAAAGGCGGCACCTCGGGGAACAGAGGCGCATAGTCGATCCTGACCTGATGCAGTTCCGCCAGCGGTTCGAGCTTGGCGCGGATCGCCGCGCGCAGCACGCTCGGATCCATGCCGGGCAGCGGCCGCAGATCGAACTCCAGGGAACATTGCCCGCAGATGCGATTGGGGTTGTCGCCGCCATGGATGCAACCGAAATTCAGGGTCGGCTGGGGCACGCTGAACTGCGGGTTGTTGTACTCGCGCTGCCACTGCCAACGCAGGCCCTTGAGTTCGCCGATCGCGTCGTGCATGGCTTCGAGGGCGCTGTGTCCCAGGCTCGGATCGGACGAATGACCACTGCGCCCGAGGATATCGATGCGCTCCATCATCACCCCTTTGTGCAGGCGAATCGGCTTGAGCCCCGTCGGTTCGCCGATCACCGCCGCGCGCCCCAGCGGTCGCCCGGCCTCGGCCAGGGCGCGGGCGCCGGACATCGAGCTTTCTTCGTCGCAGGTGGCCAGGATCAGCAGCGGCTGCTTGAACGGCTGGTCGAGCAGCGGCTTGACGGCCTCGATGGCCAGGGCAAAGAAACCCTTCATGTCACAACTGCCCAGGCCGATCCAGCGCCCGTCGGCCTCGGTCAGTTTCAGCGGGTCGGTCTGCCACAGCGCCTCGTCGAACGGCACGGTGTCACTGTGCCCGGCCAGCACCAGGCCGCCGGGACCGCTGCCGAAGCTGGCCAGCAGGTTGAACTTGCCGGGGCTGACCGGCTGGATATCGCAGCTGAAGCCGAGGTCGCTCAGCCATCCCGCCAGCAGGTCGATCACCGGCCGGTTGCTCTGGTCCAGGTTGGGCTGGGTACAACTGACAGACGGAACTGCGATCAGGGCAGCGAATTGATCTTTCATCGACGGCAAAGGCATTGCGCTGACTCCCGGACTCCAAGACGAAGCCCATCATAGAGCCATCCAACGCCTGGAATAAACCGCCGCGACGCGTGCGGCCCGCTTGTCCTGTACACTGCACGGCCTAGGCAGCCACCCTTTTCCCCGGCTGCGCTCCCGATCCTGGATTTTCCGGCCATGCAGAAAGAAACCGAAATCAAACTCCGCGTCAGCCGCGAAACCCTCGCCGCCCTGCGCGAGCACCCGCTTTTGAAAAAGCGCAACAAAAGTGGCTGGGAACGTCGTGAGCTGACCAATCAGTATTTCGACACCCCCGAACGCGACCTGGCCAAGGCCAAGGTCGCCCTGCGCCTGCGCCGTGACGGCGAAGACGTGATCCAGACCCTCAAGACCCGCGGCCAGAGCGTTGCCGGCTTGTCGGAACGCAACGAGTACGACTGGCATCTGCCCAAGGCCAAGCTCGATGTGAAGAAGCTCGACGGCGAATGCTGGCCAGAAGCGCTGGCCGAGCTGGACAAGAAAACCCTGAAGCCGATCTTCACCACCGATTTCGTCCGCGAACGCGCGGAAATCGCCTGGGGTCGCGGCAAGTCCAAGGTGGTGATCGAAGCCGCGCTGGACCTGGGCTTCGTGATCGCCGGCGCGCGACAGGAAGAAATCTGCGAGCTGGAGCTGGAATTGCGCGAAGGCGAACCGGCCGCCCTGCTGGAACTGGCCGCCGAACTGGCCGAAAAGCTGGCACTGATGCCCTGCGACATCAGCAAGGCCGAGCGCGGCTATCGCCTGTTCGACGCCAACAGTTACTCCCTGAGCCTGCCGGCTCCGCAACTGACCGCCGAAATGCCGCTGGATGACGCCTTCGCCGCCCTGGGCTGGCATTTGCTCGGCAGCAGCCAGCGCCTGGCCGAACAATACCGTTTCAACGGCCACTGGCGCCTGTTGCAGGACTGGGTCGCGCAGTTGATCGAATTGCGCGCCCTGGTCGGCAGCCTCGGCCAGGCCGCGCCACGGCAATCGACCAGCGAACTGCGCAGCGCCCTGGATGCCCTGCTGGAAGACTGGCGTCCGTTGCTCAACGCCGGCGCGGAAGACGAAGATGTGCGCAAGGCCGCGCCGGAACAATTCCTCGAAGAACTGGAAGACGTGCGCTGGGGCCTGTTCTCCCTGAACACCTCGCGCTGGCTGCTGGCCCGGAGCTGGGCGGCCGACCGTACCACCCGTGGCAACCGCCAGGGGGCGGCGCAGTTGCAGAACTGGCTGCCACGCCTGCTGGCCGAAGAAGCGACCTCGTTGCAACTGGGCCGCTACCAGCAGCAACCGGAAGACCTCGCCGAGCAACTGCCGCGTATCGAGCGAATCCAGGCCTGGTTGCACCTGGCCCGTGGCGTACTGGACCTGCCGGACCTGGATCGCCTGTTCGGCGAGCTGAACAAGCTGGCGCAACTGGCGGAACTGGATATCAGCGAAGAAGTGCTGGAGGCACGGGTCCAGCAGGCATTGACGGTGTTCCAGAGCCGCGCCTGGAAGACCTTGCTGCGTCTGTAACCCCTCGCCGCGGGCGCCGGTGACTGCAATGCGGCCGCGCCCGCGGAAAAAACCCCGATCGTTCCCACGCTCCGCGTGGTAACGCCGTTATGGACGCTCTGCGTCCGCTTCTGTGACGCAGAGCGTCACGGGCTGCATTCCCACGCTGGAGTGTGGGAACGATCATGACACTCGAAGCTTTTGGCGGTCTTGTGACCCGCTTCGCCAGCAAGCCAGGCACCCGCGGAAAAAAATCGCAATCTTTGTCTTGGTATCGGACCAAACGTCAGGCAGCCTCGCGACTATTCTTTGCAATCCAGGGTCAGACAGGGACTACGTCTGAATCAATGGTTGCAAGACCGCCTGAATAGGAGCCCGCATGCCCGTCGCCTCACTCTCCCAGGACCGCTGGCTGGATCTCAACGAGCTGCTGCGCGAACTCGTCGCCCAGGGCTTTATCAGTCAGGACACGGCCGAACATGCCCTGACCACCCGGCGCAACTCGCAGAACAGCCAGTTGCATCCGCTGGAATTCATTGCCAGCCAGCACCTGCCCGACCAGAGCCGCCCCGGCAAGCCGCTGGACCTCGAAAACCTGACCCTGTGGCTGGCGCAACAGGTCGGCCAGCCGTACCTGCGCATCGATCCGCTGAAGATCAACGTCGCCGCGATCATGCCGCTGATGTCCTATGCCTTTGCCCAGCGCCACAAGATCCTCGCCGTCGCGGTGGATCGCGACGGCGTGACCATCGCCAGCGCCCAGCCCCACGTCAAGGCCTGGGAAGCCGACCTGAGCCATGTGCTCAAGCTGCCGATCAAGCGGGTAGTGGCCAACCCGGTGGATATCCAGCGCTACACCGTGGAGTTCTTCCGCCTGGCGAAATCGGTCAGCGGCGCCAACATGGTCGATCAGAAAGGTCATAACCTGGGCAACTTCGAACAACTGCTGAACCTCGGCGCCAGCGACCAGGAGCCGGACGCCAACGACGCGCATATCGTCAACATCGTCGACTGGCTGTTCCAGTACGCGTTCCAGCAACGGGCCAGCGATATCCATATCGAACCGCGACGCGAACAGGGCACGGTGCGTTTTCGCATCGACGGCGTACTGCACAACGTCTACCAGTTCCCGCCCCAGGTGACCATGGCGATTGTCAGCCGCCTCAAGAGCCTGGGCCGGATGAATGTCGCGGAAAAACGCAAACCCCAGGACGGCCGGGTCAAAACCAAGACCCCGGACGGCGGCGAAGTGGAATTGCGCCTGTCGACCCTGCCGACCGCGTTCGGCGAGAAGATGGTGATGCGGATCTTCGACCCTGAAGTGCTGCTCAAGGATTTCGACCAGCTCGGCTTCTCCGCCGAAGACCTGCGCCGCTGGCAGGACATGACGCGCCAGCCCAACGGCATCATCCTGGTGACCGGACCCACCGGTTCGGGCAAGACCACCACGCTGTACACCACGTTGAAAAAGCTGGCGACCCCGGAGGTCAATCTCTGCACCATCGAAGACCCGATCGAGATGGTCGAGCCGTCCTTCAACCAGATGCAGGTCCAGCACAATATCGACCTGACCTTCGCCAGCGGCGTGCGCGCGCTGATGCGCCAGGACCCGGACATCATCATGATCGGCGAGATCCGCGACCTGGAAACCGCCGAGATGGCGATCCAGGCCGCACTCACCGGGCACCTGGTGCTCTCGACCCTGCACACCAACGACGCGCCGAGCGCCATCAGCCGCCTGCTGGAGCTGGGCGTACCGCATTACCTGATCAAGGCCACGGTGCTCGGGGTCATGGCCCAGCGCCTGGTACGTACCCTGTGCCCGCACTGCAAGGCACCGCAGAGCCTGTCCGAAGAAGACTGGCAGACCCTGACCCGGCCCTGGCAGGCGCCGATGCCCACTGGTGCCCAGCAGGCCATCGGCTGCCTGGAATGCCGCGACACCGGCTATCGCGGGCGCGCCGGGGTCTACGAGATCATGTTGCTCAGCGACAGCGTGAAGGCGCTGATCCATGCCGATACCGACCTGCTGGCCGTGCGCCGCCAGGCATTCATGGAAGGCATGCGCAGCTTGCGCCTGTCCGGCGCGCAGAAGGTCGCGGCGGGGCTGACCACCATCGAGGAAGTGCTGCGGGTGACGCCCCAGAGCGAACAGAAATGAGCGTGCGGGTCCGCTTCACAGGCGGACCTGATCAAGACATGCCTGATCACAAAGTAAACACCTCTTATCCAGCAGTAGCCCGTTACACTTAAGGAACCATACCTTTCGATAAACACTTGAACACAGGGAACCGTCATGCAAATCGGTAGCGTGCTTCTGCTTTTCGTCGGCCTGGCCATTGCCATCGTCTTCATGGGTTTCAAGGTCGTGCCCCAGGGTTATCAGTGGACGGTGGAGCGCTTCGGCCGCTACACCACCACCCTCAAGCCCGGCCTGAATATCATCGTCCCGGTCATGGACCGTATCGGGCGCAAGATCAACGTGATGGAAAGCGTGCTGGATATCCCGCCCCAGGAAGTCATCACGTCCGACAACGCCACCGTGCAGATCGACGCCGTGTGTTTCTTCCAGGTGGTCAATACGGCCCAGGCGGCCTACGAGGTGAACAACCTCGAACACGCCATCCGCAATCTGCTGCAGACCAACATCCGCACCGTGCTCGGCTCCATGGAGCTCGATGCCATGCTTGGCCAACGCGACACCATCAACGAAAAACTGCTGCGCACCGTCGATGAAGCCACCGCGCCGTGGGGAATCAAGATCACCCGGATCGAAATCAAGGACATCAGCCCGCCGGCCGACCTGATGGCGGCCATGTCCGGGCAGATGAAGGCCGAGCGCGTCAAGCGTGCGCAGATCCTCGAGGCCGAAGGCCTGCGGGCCTCGGCGATCCTGACCGCCGAAGGCAAGAAGCAGGCGCAGATCCTCGAAGCCGAGGGTAATCGCCAGGCCGCCTTCCTCGAATCCGAAGCCCGCGAGCGGGAAGCCGAGGCCGAGGCCCGGGCGACCCAGGTGGTGTCCGAGGCGATCGCCAACGGCAACGTGCAGGCGGTCAACTACTTCGTCGCGCAGAAATACGTCGAAGCCCTCGGCAAGCTGGCCTCGGCCAACAACAGCAAGGTGATCCTGATGCCGCTCGAAGCCAGCCAGGTCATCGGCTCGATCGGCGGCATCAGCGAAATCGTCAAGGCCACCTTCGACGGCAAGAAGGCCTGAGGCAGCGCCATGTGGGAATTCCTGCAACACCTGTCCTTCTGGGACTGGCTGGCCCTCGGTACGATCCTGCTGATTCTCGAGGTGTTCGGTGCCGGCGGCTACCTGCTGTGGGTCGGTATCGCGGCCGCGGCGGTCGGCGTGCTGACCTTCGTCATCCCCGGCCTGCCGTGGACCGTGCAATTCCTGTTGTTCGGCCTGCTCTCGGTGCTGACGGCGGTGTATTGGTGGAAACGCCAGCGCAGCTCTGCCAGCGTCAGCGACCAGCCGGGCCTCAACGAGCGTGGACATGAACTGATCGGCAAGACCTTCGTGGTGCACGCGGCGATCAGCAACGGCCGCGGCAAGGTCAAGGTCGGCGATGGAGTATGGATGGTCACCGGGCCCGACGCCGAGGTCGGCGCGCGGGTCCGGGTAGTCGGCCAGAACGGCACGATCCTGCAGGTCGAACCTCTTGAATGAAGACAATGGAACTCCGCATCGCTAACCGCGATCCAACGGTTCATATACCCCCATGCGGAGTCACCACCATGCGTCTCAAGTATGCTGTCGCCACCCTGGCGTTACTGTCCCTTCCCGTTGGCTCGGCCATGGCCGACGGTTTCTGGCGCAACGTCATTTCCTCCGGTGCGACCACCGGCTCGACCTACCTGACCTTCAAGGACCACAAGCTTATCGTCGCCGCCCAGGATGATGCCGGCAGCTTTGTTGCCAGCGACGGCAATATTCGCGGCCCTTATCTCGAAGCAGCCATGCAGAAAGTGCGCGCCGATAATCCGGACCTGAAGGCGAGCGACATGGAACTGGCCAACGCGATCCTGGCGAAGAACGCACTGGCCGACGAATGATCGGCAGTCCCTCGAATTGAACGATGAAACGCCGACAGTCTGTCGGCGTTTTTCGTTTCTACCGCACCGCTATTGCGCCGCTACCGCCTTCAGCCCCGCCAGGGCGTAGGTCATCATGTGTTCGATCAGCGCCTGGGGCGCGATATCCAGGCCCGGCAGCACGTTCCTGCTCAGGGTCTCATGGGCCAGCAACAGGAACAGGCACGGTGCAAACACGCCCAGCGCACAGCGCAACGTGGTCGGGTGATCGTCCGGCAGGTTCATGATCTGCCCAAGGATGCCGCGGAAGATCTTCGCTTTGGGATACGCCTGTTGCTCCAGCACCGAAGGCAGCACGCTCGAGGGCGACAGCAATTCCCGACTGAGGACCTTGAGGGCCCAGGCTTCGCGATGATCCTGCAGGCGCTCCACCAGCACCGTGATGATCAACCGCAACTTGTCCTCGGGGGCCGCCGGGCTCTGGCTCAGGCTGAGCAGGGTATCGATGCGCAGCAGGCGGTCATGGGCTTCGAGCAGCACGGCCCGGTACAAACCGTCCTTGTTCTCGAAATGATAATTGACCGAGGCGGCATTCGACCTGGAGTTTTCACAGACCTGCTTGCTGGTTGTATTGGCGTATCCCAGCTGCGCGAACAACTGACCCGCCGTTTCCAGGATCTGCTGGCGGGTCGCCTGGCCATCCTGGCGCTGGGCTCGTTGAGAGGCGGTCTGGTTGGGACCGGACACGGGCATGGGATTCCTCACTAGATCAAATTCAAATTTGACTTTTATTTATACACGGCTTAGTTTCAAATCAACCACTCCCCTCGACAGGCGTGGACGCTGCCGACAGATGCTGTCAGGTCCACAGCCGTTTAGCCAAAGGAAATTACCGCAATGGATGCGCGCGTCATGACCCCGTTCACCTACTTCTCCCTGCCGATGCAAAAGCTGTTCCTGCGCAATCGCGAGGCGATCAAGGACAAGCCCTACGCCAAATACTTCAGCGGGCACATGCAGGTTCCGCTGTCTGCCGTGCGCGGGATCCAGCAAGGACCGCTGGCCCCGGAACAGACCCTGACCCCGAGCGTCGAGGACATCAATCGCCTGCTGGAAGCGGATTTCGTCAGCGAAGAATCGGGTTATGCCCTGCTTCCCGGACCCATGGCCTACGTGCAGAGCCGCAAATTCTTTCCCGGCTGCACCGCAGAAATGTTCAAGTGGTGGTTCATGTGGCATCCGCTGGAGGCCGAGCGCTACACCCTGTGGTTTCCCTATGCCCATGTCAGCAATCCCTGCGTCAACCATGAACGGCTCAAGGACACGTCCCTGAGTTTCGAACAGCGCTTGTACGGCAACACCTTCTGCGCCTCGGAATATGTCGGCGATCGCCTGATGCACCTGCATATCCACTTCCAGGAACCGGAGAAACTGGGCCTGCGCACCGAGCTGTACTGGGATGCGAAGATCGACGGCAGCGTCAGCGCGCTGATGAGCCTCGCCGAACAACCGGATGTGCCGGTGTCACTGATGGTCCACCTGTTCAAGCAGACCCCGGATGGCCTGTACCTGACCAGCCGCTACTGGGTCGGCAGCCATCCGTCGATGGCGCGCTTCCCCGGTGCCGAACGTGCGGCGCAACTGATGCAGGCCAACGGCTTCGGCGAGGCGGAACTGGAAACCCTGGCCTACGAATTCGCCGTCCACGACCTGTGCGAGTTCAACCACCTGGCCAGCTTCCTGCCGGACCTGTACCGGGAGTTCAGCGCCGCCTGAGTTCCCCTGGCAAGTCATTGCGCCCATCGGGCGCAATGACCTCGAAGCCTCAGCGTTGCCCCGCCGGGCACACACCGTTTATCAGAAGCGTCGTGAATTCACCGATATCCTGTTCCGCCGTCAGTTGCTCGGTCAGCAGGCGATACCAGCAAAAGCCGAAGATCATATCGAGCAGCAATTCGCGATTGGTGTCCTTGGGCAACTCACCATTGCTGATGGCATTTTCCACCAGCTTCTTCGGCATCTCCCGTCGCCGTTCCATGAACTGGTCCTTGAGCTGGACCAGAGTGACCGGATCCAGCTGGGCCTCCGCGATGACACAGCGAAAAGCCTCGCCACAAATCGTCTCACGCCAGACTTTCCAGAGATTGTGCAGCAAAAAGTCGAGATCTGCCTTGAAAGATCCGAGATCAGGAAACTTCCTCACCTGCTCGCTTTCATTCTCGTAAACCTCGGCGATCAACGCCGCCTTGTTGTTCCACCAACGGTAGATCGTCGGCTTGCTGGCACCCGCCCGTCGGGCGACCGACTCGATACTGAGTCCCGAATAACCGCATTCCTTGAGAATTTCGATCGTCGAACTGAGGATGGCCTTGTGGGTGTGGGGGCTTCGTAGGGAACCGATGGAGCTGCGAGAGGGTGTACGAGCCACGGTGAAATCTCCAGGCAGGGTGCTTGACAAAAGCAACGCAAGGTATAGGATTCCCTCGAAATGAAATGAAACGGTCCGTTTCGTTTCATTTCGATGAAACTATGAATGACTGACTTCGATCAATCTGTTTTCCGATTTTTTCATTAGCGTGCAGGAAACAAAGCCTTCTGCTCAGGGCATCCCCCATCAGTCGGCAGCTGTTTTTTCCACCTATGAAATCAAGTCATTTGTTTTATGAATCAAACGATACGTTTCGTATCATAACAGCTTGAGAGGTAAATAGGCAATATTTGGCACTTTTTCAGACCCGCCGGTCGGAAACGCCAAGTAGTTGAAATCACTGGATAAAACGGCGCTCCCAAGACTCCGGGCTCTACAAACTGTTTTCCGTATGTTTCAAGGCGTCTGGCAAGACGCCACCAGGGTTTTCTGACACAGAATGGAATCAAGAGGAAAATGAACGTGAAAAAAGTAGGGATAGTGAGCTACGGCACCGGCGTCCCCGTTTGCCGCCTGAAGGTCGAAGACGTCATCAACGTCTGGAAGAACACCGATTTGCATCTGGTGCAAAACCAGCTCGGGGTGACCGAACGAGCGGTCCTGCAACCGGATGAAGATGTCATCACCCTCGGGGTCCTGGCTGCCCAGCGGGCACTCGACAAGGTCCCCGGCAGCAGCGTCGAAGCCCTGTACCTGGGCACTTGCACCAACCCCTATGACTCCCGCGCGTCGGCCTCGGTCATCCTCGAAATGCTCGGTTGCGGCTACGATGCCTACTGCGCCGACGTGCAGTTCGCCGGCAAGTCAGGCACTTCGGCCCTGCAGATCTGCCAGGCGCTGGTCGCGTCCGGCATGACCGGCAGCGCCCTCGCGATTGGCGCCGATACCATCAACCGCAACACCGCCCCCGGTGACCTCACGGAATCCTATGCCGGTGCCGGTGCGGCAGCCCTGCTGGTGGGGACGCAGAATGTCATCGCCGAATTCGATGGCAGCTTCTCCTGCGCGGCGGACGTCGCCGACAACATCCGTCCGCAAGGCGACCGCTACATCCGCTCCGGGATGGGCCTGGGCTCGGACAAGAACAGCATCGGCCTGGAAGACCAGACCCGCCGGGCGGCCGAAGGCCTGATGGACAAACTGCATACCCGTCCAAAGGACTACGACTACGTGGTGTTCCAGCAGAACCTGGTGTCCACGCCCTACTCGCTGGCCAAACACCTGGGCTTCGAGCCCAAGCAGGTCGAGCCCGGTATCTACGCCGGCAACGTCGGCGACGCCGGGGCCGCCAGTCCCCTGCTCGGCCTGATCAATGTGCTCGACCAGGCGCGTCCGGGGCAGAAAATCCTGCTGGTGTCCTACGGTTTCGGCGCCGGCAGCGACGCCATCGCCCTGACGGTCACGCCGGCCATCGAGGCCTATCAGAAGCACAACAAACCGCTGCGCGACCTGCTCGAAAACAAGCTGTACGTCGATTACGGCACCTCCATCAAATACGAGTTCAAGTATTTGCGGGCCGATTACGCCCTGACCGCCTACCTCTGATTTCGCCTGTCTACGCAAGGAGCATGAACATGTGCGCACGTCGTGTTGCAATCGTTTCGGCCGCTTACACGCCGAAACCGGGAAGTTCGCGGGTTCGGCAGACGTTCAAGGAAATGATCGTCGAGTCGGCCTACAAAGCCATCAAGGACGCCAGGATGCACCCGCGGGAAATCCAGGGTGTGGCCTACGGTTATCACGGTGAGGGCATTTCGGAATACGGTGGCCTCGGGCCGACGATCTCCGACGCCCTGGGCATCAGCCCGGCACCGACCTTCATGAGCACGGCCAACTGCACCAGCAGTTCGGTGTCGTTCCAGATGGGTCACCAGATGATCGCCTCCGGGGAATACGACATCGTCCTGGTCGGCGGCTTCGAGAAGATGACCGACCACTTCAACTACGCCGAGTACATCGGTTCCAGTACCGAATGCGAGTACGACTACTTCCTTGGTATTTCCCACACCGACGCCTTCGCCCTGGCGACGGCGGAGTACTTCCAGAAGTTCGGCTACGCCGGACGTGAAGCCGATGTGCTGGCGACCTTCGGCCGGCAGATGCGCATCTATGCGCAGAACACCCCGAATGCCACCCGCTACGGCCTGCCGATTCCGTCCCTGGAGGCGTTGAAGAACAGCGAAGCCTTCGGCTCGATGCTGGCCTGGGGTGAGGCCAGCGGCTGCGCCATCCTGGTCGCCGAACACCTGGCCCACAAGTACACCGACAAACCGGTGTTCGTCCGGGGTTGCGCCTACACCGGTGTGTCCCACTACTTCGGCACGCGCTTCCACAATCCGACCCTGCACCACCCCGGCCTGCCCAAGGATGTCGGCATGGCGGTCTCGGCCAACTCGATCGCCTGTGCGGAGATCGCCTACAAGAAAGCCGGAATCACGGCCAAGGACATCGACGTGGCACAGGTCTACGACCTGCTCGGCGCCGGCTTGATCCAGATGGAATCCATGGGCATCTGCGGCAAGGGTCAGGCCGGCGACTTTGTCCTCGAAGGCGGCATCGCCATCGACGGCCAACTGCCACTGAACACCGACGGCGGCAATATCGGCCGCGGCCACGCCTCCGGCTGCGACGGCATCCTGCATATCACCGAGCTGTTCCGCCAGTTGCGCGGCGAATCCGACAACCAGGTCAAAGGCGCACGCATCGGCGTGTCGCAGAACCTGGGGGGTTACGCCGCCCACAACTCAGTGATCGTTCTTTCCAACGACTAAGGAGCCGGACCATGTCCATGTACCCCGAACAGATCCACCGCATGACCACCGCCAGCATGCTTCGCGAATGGCGCGAACATGGCGGCAAATACCGTCTGGAAGGCACTCAATGTGAAGAGTGCAATGAAATTTTCTTCCCGCGCCGGACGGTCTGCGGCGCCTGCAACTCGCTGAGCGTCAAGCCCTACCGCTGTGCCCGCAACGGCAAGATCGAAGTCATGGCCCACGCCGAGAACCCGATCCTCGCGGCCATGGGTTACGGCGAAACCGTACCGCGCTGCATGGCGATGGTGCGCCTGGACGATGGCCTGGTCATCGCCTCGGAAATCGTCGACGTCACCCATCCGGAACAACTCAAGGCCGGCGCGCCGGTACGCATGGTCGTGCGCAAGCATGTCCGTGAAAGCAACCTGGCCTGGCAATACGCCTACAAGTTTGTCCTGGATATATAAGTAACTTGCGGGGAGTCAATTAACTATTGACACCCCGCTCTCCCGATATCAAAACAAGAACTGTGCGTCAGCTTTATAACAACGGCCTCTACATATATTGCAGAAGCCTTTAAGACCCTGTTGCTTCAGGGGCTACGGACTGCCTTCGTCTTAAAAGCGGGGAATGACTCCCCATACTCATTATTGGCCTATATATAGCCGAGGATTCATCATGTCGACTCTTTGTCTCCCCCACGTACTGTTCCCGAAAAACAAGATTACCCAGCAACAGATGATCGACCATCTGGAAGGCCTGCACGCCGACCATCCGCGCATGGCGGTGGCCAAGCGCATGATCCAGAACACCGAGGTCAACGAGCGGCACCTGATCCTGCCGATCGACGAGCTGGCGGTGCACACCGGCTTCACCCACCGCAGCATCGTCTATGAACGCGAAGCCCGCCAGATGTCTTCCGCCGCTGCTCGCCAGGCCATTGAAAACGCGGGTCTGACGGTCAATGACATTCGCATGGTGGTGGTCACCTCCTGCACCGGTTTCATGATGCCGTCGCTGACCGCGCACCTGATCAACGACCTCGACCTGCCGACGTCCACCGTGCAGTTGCCGATCGCCCAGCTCGGCTGTGTCGCCGGTGCCGCCGCCATCAACCGGGCCAACGATTTCGCCAAGCTGGATGCGCGCAATCATGTATTGATCGTGTCCCTGGAGTTCTCTTCGCTGTGTTATCAGCCCAACGACACCAAGTTGCACGCTTTTATTTCCGCCGCACTGTTTGGTGATGCCGTTTCCGCCTGTGTATTGCGCGCGGACGATCAGGCAGCGGGTTTCAAGATCCACTCGACCAACTCGTTCTTCCTGCCGAAAAGCGAGCACTACATCAAATACGATGTAAAGGACACCGGCTTCCACTTTACCCTGGATAAAGCCGTGATGAACTCCATCAAGGACGTCGCGCCGATCATGGAGAAACTCAACTACGACACGTTCGAACAGAACTGTGCGCAGAACGACTTCTTCATCTTCCACACCGGCGGTCGCAAGATCCTCGACGAACTGGTCCTGCAACTGGACCTCGCCTCGAACCGTGTCTCGCAGTCGCGCACCAGCCTTTCCGAAGCCGGCAATATCGCCAGCGTGGTGGTGTTCGACGTACTCAAGCGGCAGTTCGAGGCCGGCCTGAATCCGGGCGATGTCGGCATGCTGGCGGCGTTCGGCCCGGGCTTCACCGCCGAAATGTCCGTGGGTGAATGGGCGGCCTGACCGGCCGAGTGTTCGCTCGGGCAACGGGGAGCCGGTGCGGGAAGCCTTGAGCGTCTGATGGACGCCAAGACTTCCCGCACGCCCTTCGAACCTCCCGGAAGACGGCGCAGTCCTGCACTGCGCCTGGTTCATGGTTTCACACGGAAGATGAGCGATGAACACAGACAATCACACGACGCTGCCCAGGCGGCGTTACGAACGACGCATGGTACTGCTGCTGTCCCTGAGTTTCGGCCTGGTCGGGCTGGATCGATTTATCATCCTGCCGCTGTTTCCGGTGATCATGCACGACCTGCAACTGGACTATCAGGACCTCGGTTTTCTCTCCGCCGCACTGGCCTTCACCTGGGGTTTTTCCGCCCTCGGCGCGGGCTATGTGATCGATCGCCTGGGCCGCAAGACTGCCCTGGTGCTGTCGATTGCCGTGCTGTCCCTGCTGTCGGGGCTTTCGGCCCTGGCCAGCGGATTGTTCGGGCTGGTACTCCTGCGGGCGCTGATGGGGCTTTGCGAAGGCGCGTTCACGCCGACCAGCATCATCGTCACCGATGAGGTCTCGCACCCTGACCGACGCGGGCAGAACCTGGGTTTCCAGCAGGCGCTGTTTCCGATTCTCGGCCTGTGCCTGGGGCCGCTGCTGGCGGCCAGCCTGCTGGAGCTGTTCGACTCCTGGCGCACCGTGTTCGCGATCATTTCTCTGCCCGGCCTGCTGCTGGCGGCCTACCTGTGGAAGGTCTATCGGCCGGCGCCGCTCGCCGATCGGCAGCGGCAAGCCCGCGGCAACCTCCGGACAAACTGGCTGGCAGCCTTCAGAAGCGGCAATGTCAGCCTGAACATCCTGATCATGTTCTGCATCCTCACCTGCCAGTTCGTCCTCTGCGCCATGCTGCCCAGCTACCTGACGGACTACCTGCACCTGGAAACCCTGTCCATGGCCGTGGTGATTTCCGCCATCGGCGTGGGTGGCTTTATCGGCCAGTTGATCATTCCGGCGATGTCGGACCGGCTGGGGCGCAAGCCGGTGGTGATGGTGTCGTTCATGACCAGCGCGACACTGGTGGGCCTGTTGATCATCTGCCCGGCGATCACCAGCCTGCTGTTCCTGTTGTTGTTCCTGCTGTCGTTCTTCAATTTCAGCCTGATCTGCATGACCGTCGGCCCGCTGACCAGCGAGTCGGTACCGGCGGCGCTATTGCCCACGGCCACCGGCATCGTCGTCGGTTTCGGTGAAATCCTCGGCGGTGGCGTATCCCCCGCCGTCGCCGGTTATGCCGCCACGCATTTCGGCCTGCCATCCATTCTGTACGTCGCCCTGGCCGGGAGTGTCTCCGGCCTGCTGTTATCGCTGTGCCTGCGCGACAGCCTCGCGCAACGCGCCCCCGAACCCGCCCTGCAACCCATGGAAGCGTTGCCGGCGAGCCTGACCCTGAAGGAGTAGAGAATCATGGGACACTATTTGATGTTGCTCGACCTTTGCCAGCACGAGCACCGTGGCATCGGGCTGTTCGATTTCCGCACGGGCCACAACGCCCGGTTGTTTCCCGAGCAGGGAGGGTTATATGAAACGCTGCAGCATTGCAGCCGCTGGCACCTGGGCTGGGCCGACCACCTCAAGTCCCTGCCGGCCAGCACCAGCACCCGCGACATCAGCCTGCGGCCACCGCTCAAGCCTGGCAACAACCTGCTGGCCCAGGTCAGCGCGGTCAGCCTGGCGACCCCGAAGCGCAACCAGGCCTGGTTCTACAAAGGCAATGGCAGCCTGCTCAAGACCGATGGCGAAGCACTGAACATCCCCTATCATGCCCTGAGCATCGCCAGCGAACCGGGGATCGTCTGTGTCTATATGGTCGACCCTTTTGGCAAACTGCGTTTCGTCGGCTTCACCCTCGGCAACGAAGTACAGGACCCTCTTCTCGGCAACCTCGACTCACCGGATGCCCAGCAGGCCAGCTTGCGCGAATGCGCGATTGCCCCGGCCATGATTCTCGGGGAAATGCAGTGCCGGCTGTCCATCAACGCCCGTATCGAGCGCCAGGACGCGCAGATTTCCTCGCGTGAATACGTGATCGAGTTGAAGGAGTGGCAGGCGCTGCGCCGATACACCCAGGCCTTTCTCGAACAGCATGAGCAGTTCCTCCAGCCCGGTATGGTGCACTACGTGTTTCATGGCCTGGAGCGCCGGGACAACCCGCCCCCCCTGCAACACGGCGACTGGCTCGACCTCGATTGTCCGGAGCTGGAACTGGGCATGAGCAATCGCATCGTCGAAGAAGAACTGCTGCACCTGTACCCGCTCGGCAAACGCCTGGTCGATAGCGACCTGTCGGCGCGGGCTGCGGCTCTGCACCAACGACACGGCGCTCAGCGATAGTCGTCCACCGGCACGCAGGCGCAGAACAGGTTGCGGTCGCCGTAGACATTGTCCACGCGGTTCACCGTCGGCCAGTATTTGTGTACCCGGGTGTGCGCCGTCGGGGTCACCGCCTGTTCGATGCTGTAGGGGCGCTCCCAGACCCCGGTGATATCCGCCAGCGTATGCGGGGCGCGCTTGAGCGGGTTGTCTTCGGCGGACCAGTTGCCGTTCTGCACCTCGGCAATCTCCGCGCGGATGCGCAGCATGGCCTCGACGAAACGATCCAGCTCCGCCTTCGATTCGCTTTCGGTGGGCTCGACCATCAACGTCCCCGGCACCGGGAATGACATGGTCGGGGCATGGAAACCGTAGTCCATCAGCCGCTTGGCAACATCCTCTTCGCTGATCCCGGTCTGGGCCTTGAGCGGGCGCAGGTCGAGAATGCATTCATGGGCGACACGGCCATTGCGTCCGCTGTAGAGCACCGGAAAAGCACCCCCGAGCTGCTGTGCCAGGTAGTTCGCGGCGAGAATCGCCACCTCGCTGGCGTCGGCCAGTTGCGGCCCCATCATCGCGATGTACATCCAACTGATGGGCAGGATGCTCGCGCTGCCCCAGGGCGCGGCACTGACCGCGCCGTTCTGCGGCAACGGGCCGTCGATGGGCACCACCGGATGGTTGGCGACAAAAGGCGCCAGGTGCGCGCGCACGCCGATCGGCCCCATGCCCGGCCCGCCGCCGCCATGGGGAATGCAGAAGGTCTTGTGCAGGTTCATGTGGGAAACATCGGCACCGATATCCGCCGGCCGCGCCAGGCCGACCTGGGCATTGAGGTTGGCCCCGTCCATGTACACCTGGCCGCCATGGCTGTGGATAACTTCACAGATCTCGCTGATGCCTTCTTCATACACACCGTGGGTCGAAGGATAGGTCGCCATCAGGCAGGACAGCTGGTCGCCGGCGGCCAGGGCCTTGGCCTTGAGGTCTTCGAGTTCGACATTACCGTCCTCGTCGCACTCGACGATCACCACCTGCATGCCGGCCATCTGCGCCGAGGCCGGGTTGGTGCCGTGGGCCGATGACGGGATCAGGCAGATATGGCGTCCGCCCTGCTGACGGCTTTCGTGATATTTGCGGATCGCCAGCAGCCCGGCATATTCACCCTGGGCACCGGAGTTGGGCTGCATGCAGATGGCGTCGAAACCGGTAATCGCGCACAGCCAGTGTTCCAGCTCGTCGATCATCGCCGTGTAGCCCTCGACCTGTTCGCGCGGGGCGAACGGGTGCAGGTTGGCAAAACCCGGCCAGGTGATGGGGATCATCTCGCTGCTGGCATTGAGCTTCATCGTGCAAGAGCCCAGTGGGATCATCGACTGGTTGAGGGCCAGGTCCTTGTTCTCCAGTTGCTTGAGGTAACGCAACATCTCGGTTTCGCTGTGGTGGGCATTGAACACCGGATGGGTCAGGTAGGCGGAGCGGCGTTGCAGCTCATCCGGAATACCGCTGTCCAGGGCTTGCGCATCCAGTTCGGCAACCACCAGTCCATGATCGGCACCGAGGAAGATATCCAGCAAACGCAGCACCGTGGTTTCGTCGCAGGTCTCGTCCAGGCTCAGGCCCAGTTGGCCGCGCCCGAGAATCCGCAGGTTGATCCGGGCCGCCCGGGCACTGTCGAGGATGGCTGTCTGGCTGCCGCCGACCTCCAGGGTCAGGGTGTCGAAAAAGTGTCGGTTGAGCCGCGCGATGCCCTTGCGCTCAAGGCCGCTGGCGAGGATGCAGGTCAGTCGATGCACCCGCTGGGCGATGCGTCTGAGCCCCTCGGGCCCATGGTAGACCGCATAGAAACCGGCGATATTGGCCAGCAGCACCTGGGCCGTGCAGATATTCGAGTTGGCCTTTTCCCGACGGATATGTTGCTCGCGGGTCTGCAGGGCCATGCGCAGCGCCATATTGCCCCGGGCATCCCGGGACACACCGATGATCCGCCCGGGAATCGCCCGCTTGTACTCATCGCGGGTAGCGAAATACGCCGCGTGCGGCCCACCGTAGCCCATCGGCACACCAAAACGCTGGGATGAACCGAACACCACGTCCGCGCCCAACTCGCCGGGCGGGGTCAGCAGCAGCAGGCTCAACAGGTCGGCCGCCACGCAGGCCAACGCCTGCTGGGCGTGCAGTTGCTCGATCAGCGGTCGCAGGTCGCGGATCTCGCCATGGCTGTCGGGGTACTGCAGCAAGGCCCCGAATACCGAGTGCCGGCTCAGGTTATCCACAGGGCCGACCAGCAACTCGAAACCGAAACCTTCGGCACGGGTGCGCACCACGGAGATCGTCTGCGGATGACACTGCTCATCGACAAAGAACAGGTTGCTTTTCGACTTCGCCACCCGCTTGGCCAGGGCCATGGCTTCCGCCGCCGCGGTGGCTTCGTCGAGCAACGAGGCATTGGCCAGTTCCAGGCCAGTCAGGTCGATGGTCAGTTGCTGGAAATTGAGCAGGGCTTCCAGGCGACCCTGGGCGATTTCCGGTTGATAAGGGGTATAGGCGGTGTACCAACCGGGGTTCTCCAGGACATTACGCAGGATCACCGTCGGTATCAGCGTGCCGTGGTAGCCCATGCCGATCAGGCTGGTCCAGAGCTGGTTCTGCTCGGCGTAACCGCGCAGCTTGTCCAGGGCCGCCTGTTCGTCCAGTGCCGCGGGCAGCTCTAGCTCGCGGTTCAGGCGAATGCCCGGCGGCACCGTCTGCTCGATCAGTTCGACGCGACTCTTGAGCCCGAGGACATCGAGCATCGCCTGCTGTTCGGCGGCATCCGGCCCGAGGTGACGACGCAGGAACGCCTGGGGATCTCGCAACTGGCTCAAGGACGGCGATGAGGACATGACGGGCTCTCTCCTGGCGGCGCACGGCGTCGAGGCAACACGGGAATCACCGAGACGACGACTGGCGCAGAAGTCGTTTCGGCCACTGTGCAAGCAGCATAGCAGCCCGCTTCCCGAGCCGCCGCGAAGCGTCCGTTCAGCATCAGGACAGTAAAAAGAACCGAAATTTCACATCAAATCAGTATCATCGACAGCATCGCGGCATAGCTGTCTATCCTTTAGCGCCTGCGGACCATTTCCCGGCCTTCACATCGGACGTCACGACCCCATGAGCCAACTGCCTTTCCTGCCTTTCTCCAAACCCACCATCGACGAAGCGACCATTTCGTCGGTCGCCGAAGTCCTGCGGTCCGGCTGGATCACCAGCGGTCCCAAGGTGGCGGCCTTTGAAGCCCAGTTATCGGAATACTTCGGCGGGCGTCCGGTGCGGACGTTCAACTCCGGCACCTGCACCATGGAGATCGCCCTGCGCATCGCCGGCATCGGCCCGGGTGACGAAGTCATCACCACGCCGATTTCCTGGGTCGCCACCGCCAACGTGATCATCGAAGTCGGCGCCACCCCGGTGTTCGCCGATATCGACCCGGTGACCCGCAATATCGACCTGGACCAGGTCGAGGCCGCGATCACTCCACGCACCCGCGCGATCATCCCGGTGTACCTGTCCGGCCTGCCGGTGGACATGGACCGCCTCTACGCCATCGCCAAGAAACACAACCTGCGTATCGTCGAAGACGCCGCCCAGGCCCTCGGGTCCGAGTGGCGCGGGCAGAAGATCGGCGCCCTCGGTGACTTCGTCTCGTTCAGCTTCCAGGCGAACAAGAACATCACCTCGTCGGAAGGCGGTTGCCTGGTGTTGAACAACGCCGAGGAAGCGCGCCTGGCGGAGAAGTATCGCCTGCAGGGCGTGACCCGCACCGGCCACGATGGTCTGGACGTGGATGTGCTCGGCGGCAAGTTCAACATGACCGACGTCGCCGCGGCCATCGGCCTGGGCCAGTTCGCCCATATCGATGCCATCACCGCTCATCGGCGGGAGATGGCCCAGTACTATTTCGAACTGTTCGGCAGCGATTTCGAGGAACAGTACGGTGCGCAGCTACCGGTGAAGGATTTCACCCACAGCAACTGGCACATGTTCCAACTGGTCCTGCCGGAGCGTAGCGATGGCCAGCCGGCACGGGCGACCTTCATGGAAGACATGAAGCAGCAGGGCGTCGGCATCGGCTACCACTATCCGGCGATCCACTTGCTGAGCCTGTACCGCGAACGCGGTTTCAAGGAAGGCATGTTCCCGGTCGCCGAACGCGTCGGACGCCTGATCGTCTCGCTGCCGATGTTCAACATGATCACCCGGGCCGATGTCGAGCGCTCGGTGGCGGCGGTCAAGACAGCATTGAAACGCTGATACCGCATGAAAAACTGTAGGAGCCGGCTTGCCGGCGATGGCGTCCCTGAGGACAGTACAAGGCTTGAGGACCTCATCGCCGGCAAGCCGGCTCCCACAATTCAGTGTACCTATTACTCGCCGATGGCGGCCTTGTAGCCCGCCGCATCCAGCAGCTTGCCCAGGTCAGCCTCGTCGTTCGGCTTGAGCTTGAAGATCCACGCCCCGTAAGGGTCGCTGTTCAACAGCTCCGGCTCCCCGGACAGGGCGTCGTTGACCGCGATCACTTCACCGGAAACCGGCGCGTAGATATCGGAGGCGGCCTTCACCGACTCCACCACACCCGCCTGATCACCGGCCTTGAACTCATTGCCGACTTCCGTCAGCTCAACGAACACCACATCGCCCAAGGCTTCCTGAGCGTGGTCGCTGATGCCCACGGTCACCGTACCGTCGGCTTCCAGGCGGGCCCATTCGTGGCTTTCGGCAAAACGCAGATCGGCAGGGATTTGGCTCATATTCAGTGTCCTCGAAAAAAGTGTCGGCGGCCCGCCACGCGGGCTCGCCAGATAAAATCAGACCAGGGTTTTGCCATGACGCACGAACGTCGGCCTAACCACGCGAACCGGGTACCATTTGCCGCGAATTTCCACTTCGGCGCGATCAGCTGTCGCCGAGGGAACACGCGCCAGCGCAATCGACTTGCTTAGCGTAGGAGAGAAACTACCACTGGTGATCTCTCCTTCGCCAATATCAGCGATACGAACCACCTGGTGGGCACGCAAGACACCCCGTTCTTCCAGCACCAGGCCGACCAGCTTGAGCTTCGGCCCACTCGCCTTTTCCGCTTCGAGGGCGGCGCGCCCGATGAAGTCACGGGACGCCGGTTCCCAGGCAATGGTCCAGGCCATATTGGCAGCCAGGGGCGAGACATCCAGGTGGATATCCTGACCGTAGAGGTTCATCCCGGCTTCGAGCCGCAAGGTATCGCGGGCACCGAGGCCGATAGGGGAAATGCCGGCGCCGACCAGGTCGTTGAAGAAACCGGGCGCCTGCTGCGCCGGCAACACGATTTCCAGGCCATCTTCACCGGTATAGCCGGTGCGGGCGATGAACCAGTCGCCGTCACTGCGGCCTTCGAAGGGTTTGAGTTGCTGGATCAACTGGCCGCGGGACTGGGTCACCAGTTCGCTGATCTTGTGCCGGGCCTGCGGCCCCTGGATCGCCAGCATCGCCAGTTCTGGGCGCTCCAGCAATTGCACGTCGAACTGGCCGATCCGGGCGTTCATCCACGCCAGGTCCTGGTCGCGGGTGGCCGCGTTGACCACCAGGCGATAACCGTCGTCGGTGCGATAGACGATCATATCGTCGATCACCCCGCCCTGCTCGTCGAGCATGGCGCTGTACAAGGCGCGGCCGGGGCTGTCGAGACGCTCGACATCATTGGCCAGCAGATACTGCAGCCAGGACTTGGCCTGGCTGCCGGCGATATCGATCACGGTCATGTGCGAAACATCGAAGACCCCGCAATCGCGCCGCACCTGATGGTGCTCCTCGACTTGCGAGCCATAATGCAGAGGCATATCCCAACCGCCAAAATCGACCATCTTCGCGCCAAGGGCGAGGTGCAGGTCATACAGAGGCGTACGCTGTCCCATGGGTTTCTCCTTCCGGGCGTGGCGAAGGTGCGGACAGGCGTCGGATTGGCTTGAGCCCTTTATGGATGGGGCCTTGAGCCATGTTCCAGCACCCGGTCTGTCAGACGGACCGCACCGAATGCCGCGCATTGTAGCCGCAAGGGACCGACCTGGCACCTAACCGATTTGCCGAGCCGAGCGACGGATCAGGCCAATCACCGGCAACAGGCCGACCAGCACCAGGGTCAGCGCCGGCAGTGATGCCCGCGCCCACTCGCCTTCACTGGTCATCTCGAAGATCCGCACCGCCAGCGTGTCCCAGCCGAACGGGCGCATCAGCAGGGTCGCGGGCATTTCCTTGAGCACGTCGACAAACACCAGCAAGGCCGCGCTCAAGGTGCCCGGCAGCAGCAACGGCAGATACACTTTGAAAAACAGTCGTGGCCCACTGACACCCAGGCTGCGAGCAGCTTCCGGCAACGACGGGCGAATCCGTGCCAGGCTGTTTTCCAGCGGCCCATAGGCCACTGCGATAAAACGCACCAGGTACGCCAGCAACAAGGCAGACAGGCTGCCCAGCAGCAACGGCTTGCCGGCACCGCCGAGCCAGCTCGACAGCGGGATCACCAGTTCCCGGTCCAGGTAGCTGAAGGCGAGCATGATCGACACCGCCAGCACCGAGCCGGGCAGCGCATAGCCGAGGTTCGCCAGGCTGACTCCGGCGCGGATGGCCCGGGTCGGAGCCAGGCGCCGCGCGAACGCCAGCACCAGCGCCACGGCGACGGTGATCAGCGCGGCCATGCCGCCCAGGTACAGCGTGTGCAGGATCAGCCCGGTGTAGCGCTCATCGAGGTCGAAGCGACCGCGTTGCCAGAACCACACCAGCAGTTGCAGCAATGGGATGACAAAGGCGCAGGCGAACACCAGCAGGCACCAGCCGCTGGCGGCCCAGGCCTTGACCCCGTGCAGGTGATACAACGCCTTGCCCCGTGGCCGTTCGTTGCCGGCACGACTGGCGCCCCGGGCCCGCCGCTCGCCGTAGAGCACCAGCATCACCGCGAGCAACAACAGGCTGGCCAACTGGGCCGCGCTGGAGAGGCTGAAGAAGCCGTACCAGGTCTTGTAGATCGCGGTGGTGAAGGTGTCGAAGTTGAACACCGAGACCGCGCCGAAATCCGCCAGGGTTTCCATCAGTGCCAACGCCACGCCGGCACCGATGGCCGGACGCGCCATGGGCAGGGCCACGCGCCAGAACGCCTGCCAGGGCGATTGGCCGAGGACCCGGGCCGCCTCCATCAAGCCCTTGCCCTGGGCCAGGAACGCGTTGCGCGCCAGCAGGTAGACATAGGGATAGAAGACCAGCACCAGCACCAGGATCACGCCGCCGGTGGAACGTACCCGTGGCAGCCGCAAGCCGCTGCCGAAGACTTCGCGCAACAGGCTTTGCACCGGGCCGGCGAAGTCCAGCAGGCCGACGAAGACAAACGCCAGGACATAGGCCGGAATGGCAAAGGGCAGCATCAACGCCCAATCGAGCCAGCGACGGCCGGGAAACTCGCAGAGGCTGGTGAGCCAGGCGAGACTGACGCCAAGCAGGGTGACGCCGACGCCGACGCCGACCACCAGGGTCAGGGTATTGCCCAGCAGGCGGGGCATCTGGGTTTCCCAGAGGTGGGACCAGATCTGCAGGTCGATCGACTGCCAGGACAGCAACAGCACGCTCAGCGGCAACAGCACCAGGGCGGCGACGGCGAGAACCAGGGGATACCAGCGGCGTTGGGCGGGATGGGCCAAGGGAGCTCTCAGAACAGGTGTTTACACGCCGGCCCCCTGTGGGGGCCGGCTTGCTGGCGATCCAGGCGACAGGGTCGGGCAGGAGAACGCATCGATACTATCGCCGGCAAGCCGGCTCCCACAGGGTTTTGTGTCGCGACCGGGCTTTGTGTGGCGCCCCTGTCAGTTCCAGCCGACGCGGTCCATCAGGCGGATTGCCTCGGCCTGGCGCTTGCCGGCGATTTCCACCGGCAGGGCATCGGGCACGAACTTGCCCCAGCTCGCCACTTCCGCCGACGGCGGCACCGCCGGGTTGGCCGGGAACTCCTGGTTCACGTCGGCAAAGATCCGCTGGGCTTCAGGTGTGGTCATCCATTCCACCAGCGCCTTGGCCGCTTCCGGGTGCGGTGCATGCCGGGTCAGGCCGATCCCCGACAGGTTCACATGCACGCCTCGGTCGCCCTGGTTCGGCCAGAACAGTTTCACCGCCAGGTTCGGGTTCTGCTTGTGCAGGCGACCGTAGTAGTAGGTATTGACGATGCCGACGTCGCACTGCCCGGCGTTGATCGCCTCGAGCACCGCGATGTCATCCGAGAAGACGTCGGTGGACAGGTTGTTCACCCAGCCCTTGAGGATCTGCTCGGTCCTGGCGGCACCATGGGTTTCGATCAGGGTGGCGGTCAGCGACTGGTTGTAGACCTTCTTCGCCGTGCGCAGGCACAGGCGACCTTCCCACTGCTTGTCGGCCAGGGCCTCGTAGGTGGTCAGGTCGGCGGGTTGCACCCGCTCGGTGGAATAGGCCAGGGTCCGTGCCCGCAGGCTCAGGCCGGTCCATTGGTGGGCCGACGAGCGATATTGCAGCGGGATATTGGCGTCGATCACCTTGGAGGTGAACGGCTGCAGGATGCCCATCTGCTCGGCCTGCCAGAGGTTGCCGGCATCGACGGTCAGCAGCAGGTCGGCGGTGGCGTTCTCGCCCTCGGCCTTGATCCGCTGCATCAGCGGCGCTTCCTTGTCGGTGATGAACTTCACCTTCACCCCGGTCTTCTGGGTGTAGGCATCGAACACCGGCTTGATCAGCTCATCGATACGCGAGGAGTACACTACCACTTCGTCGGCGGCATGGGCCGCGCCCGCCACGAAGGTTAGGGCCAGGGCCGTCAGTAGACGCTTCGGTGCCGACATGGGAGCGATCTCTCGAATTCGAAATGAACGCGAAATGATAGTGACTCACATTTGGCACCTCAACCGAAGTCGGCGCGGAGGCGTTACCAGATGTTGCCGCGCACTGTCAGGCCCTGGCCAGCTCCGGCAGGTCGCCACTCAGGCCTAGCGCCTGGCGGACAAACAGGGACTTGGCCTCCGGCATCTGGTTGACCATCTTCAGGCCGGTGTTGCGCAGCCAGCGCAGCGGCAGGCGATCGGCCTGGAACAGTCGTTCGAAACCCTCCATCGCCGCCATCAGGCCAAGGTTGTGGGGCATGCGCCGACGCTCGAAGCGACTGAGCACCTGTACATCCGCCAGCCGCTCGCCACGCTCGACCGCGTGCAACAGCACCTCGGCCAGTACCGCCGCATCGAGGAACCCCAGGTTCACGCCCTGCCCGGCCAATGGGTGAATGGTATGGGCCGCGTCGCCGATCAGCGCCAGCCCTTCGGCGACATAACGCTTGGCATGGCGCTGGCGCAGCGGCACGCACAGGCGTGGGTCGACGGACAGTACCGTGCCGAGTCGACCTTCGAAGGCCCGCTCCAGCTCGCGGCAGAAAGTCGCCTCGTCCAGTGCCATCAGGCGCTCGGCTTCACCCGGCGTGGTCGACCAGACAATCGAACACCAGTCCTGGCCGCCATCGCGTTCCAGCGGCAGGAAGGCCAGCGGGCCGTCATCGGTAAAGCGCTGCCAGGCGGTCATCTGGTGCGGCTTCGAGCTGCGCACGCTGGTGACGATGGCGTGGTGCAGGTAATCCCACTCGCGGGTCGCGCAGCCGGTCAGGCGGCGCACCGCCGAGTTCGCGCCGTCGGCGGCGATCACCAGCGGCGAGCGCAGCTTGCGCCCGCCGGCCAGGGTCAGCAGCCAGTCATCACCGGAGCGGCGCATCTGCTCCAGCCGCGCATTGGCCAGCAGGCCCATGTCGCAATCGTGCAAGCGGTCGAGCAAGGCGTCCTGGACCACCCGGTTCTCGACGATATGCCCGAGCACATCGGCATGCACGCTGGCCGCCGAGAAGTGGATCTGTCCGGTGCCGCTGCCGTCCCAGACCTGCATGTCGCGGTAGGGGCTGGCGCGCCGGCCGGCAATGCCCGACCACACGCCAAGGCGTTCGAGGATGCGCTGGCTGGCGGCCGACAAGGCGCTCACCCGGGGCTCGAACGCGGCCCGCGGGTCGAACGGCTTGACGCTCATCGGGCTGCCGTCGAGCAACAGCACCTCCAGCCCGCTGTCTTTCAGGGCCAGGGCCAGGGCACTGCCGACCATCCCGGCCCCGACAATCAGCACATCTGCGCGCATTTCCATGCTTTAAGCCTTAGTCAACGTTAGGCAAACCTTGTAGGAGCCGGCTTGCCGGCGATGGCAGACGGCGCGGTGCATCTGTTGCAACGCGTTATCGTTCATCGCCGGCAAGCCGGCTCCTACAGGGCTCGGGGTTCTAGACATCGGAACGGGTACCCAGGCCCATGGCCTGGCGGGCAAACCAGCGCTTGGCCGGCGGCAGCAGGTCGAGGCCGAGCAGGCCGAGGTTACGCCCCAGGGCCACCAGCGGCCGGGCCGTACCGAACAGCCGGGTGACCTGGTCGGAGAAGCCGACGGTCAGCGTCTGGTCCAGCCGCTGGCGCTCCTGGTAGCCGCGCAAGGTGGCGAAATCACCCGGCGCCGTCTCACTGGCCAGCAGGGCATCCGCCAGCGCCTGGGCATCGCGCAGGGACAGGTTGAAGCCCTGCCCGGCAATCGGGTGCAGGCTGTGGGCCGCGTTGCCCAGTACCGCCAGGTGCGGGCGTACCTGTTCCTCGGCCTCCACCAGCGTCAGCGGATACAGGTGCCGTGCGCCGACCTGCTTCAAGGTGCCGAGGCGATAACCGAACACGCCCTGCAGTTCACTGAGGAAGCTGCGTTCATCCAGTTCCGCCAGCCGTTGGGCGTCCATCCCGAGCCGGGTCCAGACCAGCGCACAGCGATTGTCCGGCAATGGCAGCAATGCCATCGGCCCTTCATCGGTAAACCGCTCGAAGGCCATGCCATGATGGGCCTCGCTCGGCGAAATATTGGCGATCAGCGCGCTCTGGTTGTATGGCCGCTTGCGCACACCGATACCCAGTTGCTCGCGCAGGCCGGAGCGACCGCCATCGGCCAGCACCGCCAGATCGCAATCGAGCAGGGTTTCATCGTTGAGGGTCAGGCGGTAACCGTCTTCCAGCGGTTGCAGGCGAGTGACCTCGGCCGGGCAACGCCAACTGACCACGTCCTGGTCCAGCCCCTGCCACAGGCACTGGCCGAGCCAGGCGTTCTCGACCACGTAGCCCAGGGCCGGAACCCCTTCTTCGATGGCCGACAGCCGCGCCGTGGAGAAACGTCCGCGATCGGACACGTGAATCTGCTTGATCGGCTCGGCCCGCCGGGCAATCGCTTGCCACAGGCCAAGGCGTTCGTAGATCTGCCGAGCGCCGAAGGACAGCGCCGAGGAGCGGGCGTCGTAGCTCGGCTGGTAACTGTCGCCGGGGGCGAAGGGCTCGATCAGCACGATCTTCCAGCCCCGTGCCCTGGCCCCGGCCTGCAACGCCAGCGCCAGGCTGGCACCGACCAGGCCGCCGCCGATGATCGCCAGATTGACCCGGCTCATGCCGCTTCGGTCCGGGCCGCAGCCATCAGGGCCTCGATCTCGGCAACGGTCTTGGGCACGCCGCCGGTCAGGATTTCACAACCTTGCTTGGTCACCACCACGTCGTCCTCGATGCGCACGCCAATGCCGCGCCATTTCTTCGCCACGTCCTGGTTGTCCGGGGAAATGTAGATCCCCGGCTCCACCGTCAGCGCCATGCCAACTTCCAGCACGCGCCATTCGCCGCCGACCTTGTACTCGCCGACATCATGCACATCCATCCCCAGCCAGTGGCCGGCGCGGTGCATGTAGAAGGCCTTGTAGGCCTCGCCGTCGATCAGCTCGTCGACATCGCCGTGCAACAGTCCCAGCGCCACCAGCCCGCTGGTAATCACCCGCACCGTGGCCTCGTGCGCCTGGTTCCAGTGCTTGTTCGGCGCGATCTCGGCGAACGCCGCTTCCTGGGCAGCCAGCACCAGCTCATAGATCGCCTTCTGTTCGGGCGAGAACTTGCCGCTGACCGGCCAGGTACGGGTGATGTCGCTGGCATAGCAGTCGATCTCGCAACCGGCGTCGATCAGCACCAGGTCGCCATCCTTGAGCAATGCGTCATTCTGCTGGTAGTGCAGGATGCAGCTGTTGCGTCCGGCGGCGACGATGGAGCCGTAGGCCGGCATCTTCGCCCCGCCCTTGCGGAACTCGTAGTCCAGCTCGGCTTCCAGGCTGAACTCGTGCAGGCCGGCACGGCTGGCCTGCATGGCGCGCACATGGGCGCGGGCGGAAATCGCCGCGGCCTCGCGCATCACCTTCACTTCCGCCGCCGATTTATACAGGCGCATGTCGTGCAGCAGATGATCCAGGGCAACGAATTCGTTCGGCGGCTGCGCGCCGAGGTGCGCCTTGGAGCGGATCACATTGATCCAGTCCATCAGGTGGCGGTCAAACTCCGGGTTGCTGCCCATCGCCGAATAGACCCGGTCGCGCCCTTCGATCAGGCCCGGCAGGATGTCGTCGATATCATTGATGGGGAACGCGTCGTCCGCGCCGAAATCGCGGATCGCGCCCTCCTGGCCGGCGCGCAGGCCGTCCCAGAGTTCACGCTCGACATTGCGCTCGCGGCAGAACAGCACGTATTCGCCGTGGGCCCGGCCGGGGATCAGCACGATCACCGCCTGGGGCTCGGGGAAACCGCTGAGGTACTGGAAATCGCTGTCCTGGCGGTAGACATACTCGACATCGCGATTGCGGATCGCCACGGCGGCGGCCGGCAGGATCGCGATGCTGTTGGGTTCCATCTGCGCCATCAACGCCTTGCGGCGCCGGGCGTATTCCGCTTTGGGGATATGAATCATGGGCAGATGGAGCTCCCTGTCCTGGCTCAGTGCAACGAAGGCTTGGCAGCCGGCTCAACCGCTTTGTTGACCTCGGTGAACAGCAGCAGCGGTGCGACGCGCAGGTACTCCATGACTTCCATGTAGTCGTTCTCGCCGTCGTCGGACTCTTCCAGCGCGTCCTGGACCTGAGCGATGGCCGCGAGGTCCTGCAGCACCTCGGTGGCCTCGATGCTCAGGGCGTTGGCGCGGTAGGTCAGGCCGAAACCGGCGAGGAAACCCTGGCACCACTGGCCCAGGGCAATCGCCCGCTCGGTGAGCGGCGCATCGTCGCTCGGCAACAGCAGGACAACGGTCATGTCGTCGCTGGTAAGCTCGCCCTTGACCATCTCCTGCAAGCCGACCAGGGCGTTGCGCACGTTGTCCTGCGGTTCGCCTTCGAGCAGTTCGGCGGCATCCACCAGCCAGCTGTCGGCTTCGAAGCCGGCACCGGCACAACTGCGGCCGAGCAACAGCCCGTGCAGTTCGGCGGGAGAGACCGGATGACCGCTGGTGCTCAGCAGGGTGGCAAAGGCGTTGTACGGGGAATTCTGAATAGGCATGGGCGGCTAGGCGCCGAACGGCGCAATGTCTAGAATGAAGGCCTTGTATCCTAGCATTCGGGAACACGCCAAGACCATCAAGGCGGACAACTCGTTTGCCAAGCGCTCCAGCGACGACCTGCATACCGCTCGTCATATTCAGTGGACACCAAAGTAGATAACGAATGGAAGACACCGACCTGCACGCGCTGATGGCCAGACTCGAACTGCTGATTACCCGGGTCGAGCAACTTAAAAGCCAAAACGGACTCCTATTAGCTCAGGAAAAGACCTGGCGCGAGGAGCGCGCACACCTTATTGAAAAGAACGAAATCGCCCGGCGTAAGGTCGAATCGATGATTTCGCGCCTCAAGGCCCTGGAGCAAGACTCATGAGTTCAAGCAATAACGTTACCGTGCAGATCCTCGACAAAGAGTATTCGATCATCTGCCCCCAGGAAGAACGCAGCAACCTGGTCAGCGCCGCCCGTTACCTGGACGGCAAGATGCGCGAAATCCGCAGCAGCGGCAAAGTCATCGGTGCCGACCGCATCGCCGTGATGGCCGCGCTGAACATTACCCATGACCTGCTGCACAAGCAGGAACGCCCTGACGTGCAGGCCAGCGGCTCGACGCGCGAACAGGTGCGCGACCTGCTGGATCGGGTGGATCTGGTGCTGTCGTCTGATTCGGACACCACCAAAGGCTGATTCCCACGGACGCTTTCAGGTATACTGGCATCACTCCCTGGGGTGCTTGCCAGTTGACGATGTCCCTGAGCCGATTTGCACTACCCTGGAATTTGCACGTTGGGCCGGTGTGCATGTCCGCTAGACGGAAAGCCTTAACGCCTACTGCACCTTCCACCTTGAACTTTCGGGTTCAAGGGCTAAGTCGACAGCGGTTCATTCGGGGAGCCTGAGTTCCGGGCCAATGTCGGTCAATGCCGACATTGGCTTTCACGGGCAGCCGCCCCGGCCACTCCATTGCCCACAGCCCGATCCCATGACCGAACCTGCGCCGCTTTCCCGCCCGCAACTTCGACGACTGCTGCGCAAGGCCCGTCGCGCCCTGACGCCCGACGAACAACGCCAGGCCGCACGCGGCCTGTATCGGCAACTGGCGCAACACCCGCTGTTCCGTCGCGCTCGCCATGTCTCCCTGTACCTGCCCACCGACGGTGAAATCGATCCGCGCCTGCTGCTGCGTGAAGCCCAGCGACGCGGCAAGCACACCTACCTGCCGGTATTGAGTGCCTGGCCACGGACCAAGATGGTGTTCCAGCGCATTCGCCCGGGTGAAAAGCTCCACCCCAACCGCTTCCGCATCCTCGAACCACGGATCAATCCGTCCGCACAGCGCAAGGTCTGGGCACTCGACCTGGTGCTGTTGCCGCTGGTCGGTTTCGATGCGCTGGGCGGGCGATTGGGCATGGGCGGCGGTTTCTACGATCGCAGCCTGGCCTATCAGTCCCGCCGCCAGAGCTGGCGCAAACCGATCCTGCTGGGACTGGCCCATGAATGTCAGAAAGTCGGGAGGCTGGACCAGGCCAGTTGGGACGTGCCGCTGCAGGGAACGGTCAGCGACCGTGCCTGGTATATCGCGCAATAAGCTGGATACGCTAGGGAATCACCAAAGATGGCGACGCCTTTTTGGCGGGATCAGCGCTTGAACAGGGTCGACTGCTGAGGCTGCTGGTGCTGGACGATCTCGACCGGAACGTCTTTCTTGCCGGACCACAGGCCCTGGGCGTAACCCGTGGTTACCACACCCAAACCGAACAAAATAACCAAAATCCATAGTAAATCCGGTTTGCGTTTCATCGATTGCCCCCCTAGGCAAATCACATACGATGACAGCAGCGGTTTCTCTTATAGGCCGTGCAGCAGCGTCAAGCTTAAAATCCCGGCATTTTGCGATAACGTGAACCGCTACGCAAACGCTGACGTCAACCGACTGTCGGTTTGTGCAAGAAATTGCCCGACAAACTGCCCAAGGAGCAAAACCATGGCCTACTGGCTGATGAAGTCCGAGCCGGACGAACTCTCGATCGAAGGTCTGGCGAAACTCGGCGAGACCCGCTGGGACGGCGTACGCAACTATCAGGCACGCAATTTCCTGCGGTCGATGGCGGTCGGCGACCAGTTCTTCTTCTATCACTCCAGTTGCCCGGAACCGGGGATCGCCGGCATCGGCAAGATCGTCGCGGCGGCCTACCCGGACCCGACGGCGCTGGATTCGCAGAGCCATTACCACGACCCGAAAGCCAGCGCTGAAAAGAATCCCTGGAGCGCGCTGCAGGTCGGCCACGTGGAAACCTTCGCCAAGGTCCTCGGTCTCGGCTATCTGAAACAGCAGGCGGCGCTCGAACAGATGCCGCTGGTACAGAAAGGCAGCCGGCTGTCGGTGATGCCGGTCACGCCGGAGCAGTGGGCCGCCGTCCTGGCCTTGCGCTGAAACGAGCGGAACTGCCCGGTCACGGCATTCTCTCTGCCAGTGCCCCGTCAATCAGGTTAGGCTTGCCGTTCATTTGACCGACATCAAGCCGCCACCGCGCGGATCCGGTCAGACTAGGACGCTACTGATGCAGGATGCAGCAATGTCGATGAATCACCGTCGCTCCCGCCTTTTCGCCGGTTCCCTGCTGGTGGTGCTGTTGGCCGCCGGCGGCTTCGGCTACTGGAAATCCGTCCATGACCGCCTGCCCGAAGGCCTGAGCATGGGCAACGGTCGCCTCGAAGCGACCGAAGTACAGATTGCCAGCAAGATCCCCGGTCGGCTGGCCGAAGTTCTGGTCAACGAGGGCGACAAGGTTGCCAAGGGCCAACTGCTGGCGCGCATCGACACCCGAACCCTCGAAGCCCAGCGGGTCCAGGCCGAGGCCGAAGTGCTGCGGGCCCGGGAAACCTTCGCCGCGGCCCAGGCCAACGTGCAACTGCGCCAGAGCGAACTGCTGCTGGCCGGCCAGGAGCTCAAGCGCTTTCGCGAACTGTCCCAGCGCGGGTTCGCCAGCGGCCAACTGCTCGACCAGCAGCAGGCACGCTACGACACCAGCAACGCCGCCGTACTGGCCGCCAAGGCCCAGGTCGCGGCGCTGAGCGCGTCCATTGGCGCGGCCCAGGCCCAGGTGGCCCAACTGACCAGCGAAATCGACGACAGCAGCCTGCTCGCGCCCATCGACGGCATCATCCAGCTGCGCCTGGCCGAGCCGGGCGAAGTCCTCGGTGCCGGCGGGCGCGTGCTGCTGCTGATCGACCCCGGCGACCAGTACATGAACCTCTACCTGCCCGCCTCCGTCGTCGGCCGCCTGACCCAGGGCGACGAAGCGCGCGTGCTGCTCGATGCCCTGCCAGAACAGCCCCTGCCGGCGAAAATTGCCTTCGTCGCCGCCAAGTCGCAGTTCACCCCCAAGGAAGTGGAAACCCGCGACGAGCGCCAGAAACTGGTGTTCCGGGTCAAGCTGCGCCTGACCGAGCCCGCCGCCGTACCCCAGGCCAAACCCGGCATGCCCGGCGCCGGCTACGTGCGTACGGCGCCCATGGACTGGCCGGCCAACCTGCAATGAGCGGCCTGGCGCTGCAAGCCAGTGGCATCAGCCATCGCTACGGCAAGCAGGCGGCGTTACTGGAGATCGCTTTCAGCCTGCCGGCCGGCACCCGCTGCGGACTGATCGGCCCGGACGGCGCGGGTAAATCGAGCCTGCTCGGGCTGATCGCCGGGGTCAAGAAACTCCAGCAAGGCCGGCTCGAAGTGCTCGGCGGCGACATCGACGACCGACGTCACCGCAACAGCCTCTATCCGCGCATCGCCTTCATGCCCCAGGGCCTGGGTGGCAACCTCTATCCGGAACTGTCCATCAGCGAAAACATCCGCTTCTTCGGCACATTGTTCGGTCTGTCGAAAGCCGACTGCGACCAGCGCATGCAGACCCTGCTGCGCGCCACCGACCTCGAACGCTTTGCCGAACGACCGGCGGGCAAACTTTCCGGCGGCATGAAACAGAAGCTCGGCCTCTGCTGCGCACTGATCCACGAACCGGACCTGCTGATCCTCGACGAACCGACCACTGGCGTCGACCCGCTGTCACGTCGACGCTTCTGGGAGTTGGTGGACGAGGTGCGCCGCCAACGCCCGCAACTGACGCTGCTGGTGGCGACCGCCTATATGGAGGAAGCCGAACAGTTCGAACACTGCCTGATGCTCGACCGTGGCAAGCTGATCGCCGCCGGACCGAGCCGGACCCTGGCCGGCAGCACCGCCAGCGGCAAGCTCGACGACGCCTTCACCCATTTCCAGGGCGACAGCAGCCACGACAACCAACCCCTGGTCATCGCACCCCGGGACAGCAGCCAGGCCGAAATCGCCATCGAGGCACATGACCTGACCCTGCGCTTCGGCGACTTCACCGCGGTGAACAAGGTCAGCTTTGCCATCGGCCGGGGCGAAATCTTCGGTTTCCTTGGTTCCAACGGCTGCGGCAAGACCACCACCATGAAGGTCCTGACCGGCCTGATGCCGGCCAGTGAAGGCAGCGCCCGGCTGCTCGGCAAGCCCGTGGATGCCAGGGACCTGGCGACCCGCAAGCGCGTCGGTTTCATGTCCCAGAGCTTCTCGCTGTATGGCGAACTGAGCAGCCGGCAAAACCTCGAACTGCATGCCCGCCTGTTCGACCTGCCCAAGACCGACAGCGCGGCGCGCATCCACGAACTGATTCAGCGCTTCGACCTCGGCGCAATCGCCGACCAGCCCTCCGCCGCCCTGCCGCTGGGATTGCGGCAACGCCTGTCCCTGGCGGTGGCGGTACTGCATCGCCCGGAAGTGCTGATCCTCGACGAGCCGACCTCCGGCGTCGATCCGGCGGCACGGGACGACTTCTGGCGGCTGCTGGTCGAGTTGTCCCGGGAACAGGGGGTGACGATCTTCCTCTCGACCCATTTCATGAACGAAGCCCGGCGCTGCGACCGGATCTCGCTGATGCATGCCGGACGGGTCCTGGCCTGCGATACCCCGGACGCCCTGCAGCGGCAGTTCCAGGGCGACACCCTGGAAGCGGCGTTTGTCCGCTGCCTGGAACAGGCACAGGACAGCGCCACGCCTGAACCGGCGCCCCCCGCGACAGCAACACAGGCGGTGCCGACTGCCGCGCCGTCGAACAGCAGCGGTTTCAGTGTCGCGCGCCTGCTGGCGGTCGCCAGCCGTGAAGGCAAGGAACTGTTGCGCGACAAGGTGCGCCTGGCCTTTGCCCTGCTCGGCGCGCTGTTCATGATGGTGATCTTCGGCTACGGGATTTCCCTGGACGTGGAAAAGCTCGCCTTCGCGGTCTATGACCAGGACCAGACACCGCAAAGCCGTGCCTACCTGGAAGCCTTTCGCAGTTCCCGCTACTTCGCCGAGCAGGCACCGATCCGCGATGCCGTGCAATTGCACAAACGCCTGCAACGCTCGGAGATCAAGCTGGCCCTGGAGATCCCGCCGGGCTTCGGCCGCGACCTGTACGCCGGGCGCCAGCCGACCGTCGCCGCCTGGCTCGACGGCGGCATGCCGTTCCGGGCCGAGACCAGTCGCAACTATGTCGAGGCGGTGCACCAGGCCAATATCGAACAGTTGGTCGCGCAAGGCAGCCCGGCCCTGGGCAGTCGCCCGCCCGCCCGCCTGGAAACCCGCTTTCGCTACAACCAGGACGTGGTCAGCGTGAACGCCATAGGCCCCGGGGTCATGGCGCTGATCCTGGCCTTTATCCCGGCCATGCTCACCGCCCTGGGCATCGTCCGCGAGAAGGAACTGGGCTCGATCACCAACTTCTACGCCACGCCGCTGACCCGCCTGGAGTTCCTGCTCGGCAAGCAGACACCGTACCTGGCGGTGAGTCTGGTCAACCTGGGCCTGCTGGTGGCGATGAATCGCTGGCTGTTCGGTGTGCCGTTCAAGGGCAGCGGCCTGGCCCTGGCGTTCGGCGGCCTGCTCTACGTACTCGCGACCACCAGCATGGGCCTGCTGATCTCGGCGTTTACCCGCACTCAGATCGCCGCGATCCTCGGCACCATGATCATCACCAGCCTGCCGACCATCCAGTTTTCCGGGCTGATCGTGCCACGCTCGTCCCTGGAAGGTGCCGCGGCGCTGATGGGCATGCTGTTTCCCGCCGGACACTTCCTCGATATCGCCGTCGGCACCTTCACCAAGGCCCTGGACCTGCGCCAGCTCTGGCCGCAGTGCCTGGCATTGGCCGGTTTCTTCGTGGCCTTCACCGGCCTGAGCCTGATCATGCTCAAGAAGCAGGAGGCCTGATGCACAAGCTTGCCCATATCCTGCGCCTCGGCCTGAAGGAACTGACCAGCCTGCGTCATGACAGCGTGCTGTTGCTGTTCCTGCTGTACGCCTTCAGCGTGGCGATCTACATGCCGGCCGCCGGCTCGGTGATCGGCGTGCACAACGCCAGCGTCGCCCTGGTGGACGAGGACCACAGCGCCCTCTCGCGCCAGCTCGGCGAAGCCTTGCAGCCGCCGGAATTCCAGCGCCCCGCGCCACTGGCCTACGACCGGCTGGACCAGGCCCTGGACAGCGGCCGGTACACCTTCGTGATCAATGTGCCGGCGAATTTCCAGGCCGACCTGCTGGCCGGGCGACAGCCCGCGCTGCAGGTCAATGTCGATGCGACTGCCATGAGCCAGGCCTTCATGGGCGCCGGCTATATCGGGCGGATCTTCCAGCGCGAACTGCTGGGCTACAGCGGCCGGGCCGACACCGCCGGCAAGGCGCCAGCGCTGCTTGCCAGCCGGGCGCTGTTCAACCCGAACCTGGAAGGCGGCTGGTTCCTGGCGGTGATCCAGATCGTCAACAACATCACCATCCTGGCGATCATCCTCACCGGCACCGCGCTGTTGCGCGAACGCGAGCACGGCACCCTCGACCACCTGCTGGTGCTACCGCTGACCGCCCTGGAAATCATGCTGGCGAAGATCTGGAGCAACCTGCTGCTGGTGGTGATCTGTACCTGGATTTCCCTGGAGGTGATCGTCAAGGGCGCCCTCGGCGTGCCGTTGGCCGGCTCGCTGGGGTTGTTCCTCGGGGTGACGGCGCTGTACCTGTTCGCCAGCACGGCGCTGGGCATTTTCCTCGCGACCCTGGCGCGTTCGACACCGCAATTCGGCTTGCTGGCGATCCCGGTGATCATCCCGATGCTGTTGCTGTCCGGTGGCAGCACACCACTGGACAGCATGCCCGAATGGCTGCAATGGGTAATGCAGGGCTCGCCGTCGACGCACTTCGTCAGCCTCGGTGCGGCGATCCTGTTTCGCGATGCGGGAGTCGGCGTGGTGTGGCCCGATGTGCTGGCGCTGGCAGGCATCGGGCTGGTGTTCTTCGCGATTGCGCTGGCGCGGTTTCGCAAGAGCCTGGCGTCCTGAAAATACCCGGCCACTGTCGGAGCCGGCTCCTACAGGTCCGGGCTACTGCACGATCAGGTTATTGAACAGCAGGTCTTCCACCTGCGGCTTGCCCGTCTCGTCGTTCAACACCTGCTGGACCTGCTTCAGGGCTTCCTGACGCATCTTTTCCTTGGCGTCGACATTGCTCATCGACTCCGTGCTCTGCTGGGCAAACAGCGCCACCAGCTGGTTGCGGATCAACGGCTCGTTGGCCTTGACCGCCTGGGCCGCGGCATCGCCGGTCACGCGCAAGGCGACATCGGCCTTGTAGACCTTGAGCTTGGGGCTGCCATCCAGGCCATAGTTACCGACGAACGGTGGCGTCAGGCTGATATAGCTGACCTTGGGGCCCGCCGCTTCACCTTCCTTGGCCTCTTCCGCCATTGCCGCCATCGGTAGCGACAAGGCCAACATCAACATGATCCACGCTTTCACAATTCGCTCCTTATCCGGTTTGCGGCCTAGCATATCGATCCCCGCCGTCGAGCCCAAGCACAAAGCTTATAACCGACTATCAGGCCAGGGCATGCTCGTTGACCCGTTGACTCACACACCTACACTTATCGGCCATCACTCCCAAAGGAATAGCCCGATGAAAGCCGTGCTGTGCAAAGCCTTCGGCTCCGCCGAAACGCTGGTGCTGGAAGAGGTCGCGAGTCCTCTGCCCAAGAAGAACGAAATCCTCCTGCAGGTGCACGCCGCCGGGGTGAATTTCCCGGACACGCTGATCATCGAGGGCAAATACCAGTTCAAGCCGCCGTTTCCGTTCTCGCCGGGCGGTGAGGCCGCCGGCGTGGTCGCGGCCGTGGGGGAAAAGATCAGCCACCTCAAGGTCGGCGACCGGGTCATGGCCCTGACCGGCTGGGGCAGCTTCGCCGAGGAAGTCGCGGTGGCGGGCTACAACGTGCTGCCGATTCCCGCCGCGATGGACTTCACCAGCGCCGCGGCCTTCAGCATGACCTACGGCACCTCGATGCACGCGCTGAAACAACGCGCGCAATTGCAGCCCGGCGAAACCCTGCTGGTACTCGGAGCCTCCGGCGGCGTGGGCCTGGCCGCCGTGGAAATCGGCAAGGCGATGGGCGCACGGGTCATCGCCGCGGCCAGCAGCGCGGAGAAACTGGCGGTGGCCAAGGCCGCCGGGGCCGATGAGCTGATCAACTACAGCGAAACCAGCCTGAAGGACGAGATCAAGCGCCTGACCGACGGCAACGGTGCCGATGTGATCTACGATCCGGTCGGCGGCGACCTGTTCGACCAGGCCGTGCGTGCCATCGCCTGGAATGGCCGGTTGCTGGTGGTCGGCTTTGCCAGCGGACGCATCCCCGAGTTGCCGGTCAACCTCGCACTGCTCAAGGGCGCGGCGGTGGTCGGGGTGTTCTGGGGTTCGTTCGCCCAGCGCCAGCCCCAGGACAACGCGGCGAACTTCCAGCAATTGTTCGCCTGGTTCGCCGAGGGCAAGCTCAAGCCGCTGGTGTCCCAGACCTATCCGCTGGCCCAGGCGGCCCAGGCCATCAACGACCTCGGCCAGCGCAAGGCCGTGGGCAAGGTGGTGGTGCAGGTGCGCTGAGCCCGCTGTTTGCTGACGCCGGTTTCATCCGGCGCCACGGCAAAACAAGGCTATATTCTGCCCCATGGCCGGGACGCGCTCACCGCGAGCGTGTCCGCTCTCCCCCATCGAGGCAAATCCATGATCCCACTGCTGCACAAACTGCTGCCCGGCGCATTGCTGCTTTCGGCCCTGGTGCTGCCCGCCACCGCGCTGGCACACAAGGACGACAAAGCGGCCATGGGTTTGCGCAACGTCACGGTACTGATCGTCCGGCACGCGGAAAAACCCGATCAGGGACGCGGCCTCAGCCCCCAGGGCGAACAACGTGCCGAAGCCTATGCCAGCTACTTCGACCCCTTGCAGCTCAAGGGCCAGGGCTTGCTCCCGCAACGCCTGATCGCCACCAGCGACAGTAAGGAAAGCGATCGCCCGCGCCTGACCCTCACGCCACTTTCGCAGCGCCTGCAACTGCCGGTCGAACAGCCCTATGCCGACGACCAGGTGGACAAGCTGGTCAAGTCCCTGGGCAAGAACAACCCAGTACCGGTGTTGCTGATTGCCTGGCACCACGGCCATATCGACAACCTGATCGAAGCTTTTGGTGGCGACACGAAAAAGCTCATCGGTCAGAAGCACTGGCCGGAGAATGTCTACGACTGGCTGCTGGTGCTGCGCTTCGATGACAAGGGGCAACTGATCGAGTCCCGCAGCGAGAAGATCCAGGAACATCTGCTGCCGGGCGATGGCGCCACGCCCTGAGTCTGGAAACGCCGCCCACCTGCCCCTGTGCGACATGTTCATAAAACAACATCAAGAGTCATCCATTTCTGACTTTTGTGAATGCGAAAGCCTGCTATTTTCGGTAACGAAAATGTAACATTCGCATCCGCAGTCAAAACAAGAAATCTGGAGCTCTTGAATGTTTGCCTTCTTTCGACCTGCCGCACACCAGGCGCCCCTGCCTGAGGAAAAAATAGACAGTACCTACCGCCGTCTGCGCTGGCAGATCTTCGCCGGTATCTTCTTCGGTTACGCCGGCTACTACCTGCTGCGCAAGAACTTCTCCCTGGCCATGCCGTACCTGATCGACGAAGGCTACAGCCGCGGCGAACTGGGTCTGGCGATGTCGGCGATCGCCATCGCCTACGGCCTGTCGAAGTTCCTCATGGGCCTGGTGTCCGACCGTTCCAACCCACGCTACTTCCTGCCCTTCGGCCTGCTGGTGTCCGCCGGGGTGATGTTCGTTTTCGGTTTCGCGCCCTGGGCGACCTCCAGCGTGACCATGATGTTTATCCTGCTGTTTATCAACGGCTGGGCCCAGGGCATGGGCTGGCCGCCAAGCGGGCGGACCATGGTGCACTGGTGGTCACAGAAGGAACGTGGCGGCGTGGTTTCGGTGTGGAACGTGGCGCACAACGTCGGCGGCGGCCTGATCGGCCCGCTGTTCCTGCTCGGCATGGGTCTGTTCAATGACTGGCACGCGGCGTTCTACGTCCCCGCGGCCGTGGCCCTGGCCGTCGCGGCCTTCGCCTTCATCACCATGCGCGATACCCCGCAGTCAGTCGGCCTGCCGCCGATCGAGAAGTACAAGAACGACTACCCGGAAGGCTACAACGCCAGCCACGAAGACGAATTCAGCGCCAAGGAAATCTTCGTCAAGTACGTGCTGCGCAACAAGATGCTCTGGTACATCGCCATGGCCAACGTCTTTGTCTACCTGCTGCGCTACGGCGTGCTGGACTGGGCGCCAACCTACCTCAAGGAAGCCAAGCACTTCGACGTCGACAAGACCTCGTGGGCGTATTTCTTCTACGAGTGGGCGGGAATCCCGGGCACCCTGCTGTGCGGCTGGATGTCGGACAAGATTTTCCGTGGCAACCGTGGCCTGACCGGCATGGTGTTCATGGGGCTGGTGACCGTGGCGACACTGGTGTACTGGCTCAACCCGGCCGGCAACCCGACCATCGACATGATCGCGCTGTTCTCCATCGGTTTCCTGATCTACGGTCCGGTGATGCTGATCGGTTTGCAGGCCCTGGAACTGGCACCGAAAAAGGCCGCGGGCACCGCCGCCGGCTTCACCGGCCTGTTCGGCTACCTGGGGGGTTCGGTCGCGGCGAGCGCGGCCATGGGCTACACCGTGGATCACTTCGGCTGGGACGGCGGTTTTGTCCTGCTGGTCGCTGCCTGCCTGCTGTCCATGGCGTTCCTGGCCCCGACCCTGTGGCACAAGCAGGTCGCCAGCCAGAGTCGCGAAGCCATTGCCTGACAGCCAGCAGAGACGCCGAACAGCCCGCATGATCGTTCCCATGCCCCGCGTGGGAATGCCTCAGCGGACGCTCCGCGTCCCGACCTGCAATGATCAGTGAGCGCCTGAACGACAGCGCTTGAGCCGCGCCTCCAGATTACGATCCGGCATGGCGTGGCTGCGCAGGGCACTGGCGGTCTGTTCGACATAGTCACGGGTGGTGCCATAACGCCCGCAGGCACTTTGCAGCACCTGGGTCAGCACACTGTCGGGCAGGTTGCCGGCGTAGCTGGGCAGGTGCCGCTCCAATACAAAACCCAAAGCCTGGACCGTCTGGCCATTTTCCAGACGGCAATTGAGCCAGTGCGGGCGGTAGGACGGCACGGGCATCTCGCGCTGCCACAAGGCATAGAGCGACGCCTCCAACTGCTCCTCCGGCAGCCGATAGGCAAAGCCGCTGCAGGAGCCGCCGCGATCCAGCCCGAACACCAGCCCCGGCAGTTCCGGCGTACCGCGATGCTCATGGGACCACAGGTACAGGCCACGGTGATAACCGTGGACCCGACCGCGCACCCGCTCCGCCGCCGAACACTCCGGCCGCCAGATCAGCGAACCGTAGGCGAACAACCAGACCGGACCGCCCTTGTGCCGGGCCATGGTGGCTTGCATCGAGCTGAGCAATTGTTCGTGGGTCAGCTGCGCCCCCAGCTCAAGGCGCGGCGGATAGGCCAAACTCAACAACGCAGGTTCTGTGACAGCCATGACGAATCGCGCGGAACTCCTGAATAGTTACCAGTTGTAAGTCACTTTACCGTAATAAAACGCGCCGCTGTAACCGTACGGCGAATAAGTGCTATAGGCCAGGTTGCCGCCGCTGTTGGCGTAGGCGCTGAGTTTTTCCGGGTATTTGTCAGTGACGTTGTCGCCGCCCAGGGTGAAGGTCCACTGCTTGAGCTTGTAGTCCGCGGCCAGGTCCAACAGCCAGGCCGCCTTGAAGGTCTGGTCGTTGATCGCATCGGCCTGGTAGCTGGTGAATTCGCCGTAACGCACCAGATTGCTGTGCAGCACCCAGTTGCCGAAGCTCAGGTCGTTCCCCAGGGTCAGCTTGTGCTGTGGCGTGGTATCACCCAGCAGGCCGAGCTTTTCCCGACGGTCCACCCGCACCAGGTTGACCCCCAGCTGGTTGAGGATCGCCGGGTTGTCCTTCACATCGGTGACCTTGGTGTGGTTGTAGTTGTAGCCCAGGGTGCTGTTCCAGCGCACGCCGTTATCCAGCTGGTAGCGATAGTTGGCGACCAGGTCGATGCCATTGGTGCTGGTATTGGTGGCGTTGGTGAAGTAACGGGCGGTGGTGTAGTTGATATTGCCCACACCGTTGGCCTGCAGGTAGTTGATCGCCGCGTTGTTCAGCACCAGGTTGGATGACAGGCTGATGCGGTCGCGGATGTCGATCCGGTAGACATCGGCGGTGACCGTCAGGTTGTCCGTCGGCTCCAGCACCAGGCCGAGGCTGTAGTTGCGCGATTTCTCCGCCTTCAGGTCTTCTGCCCCGAGCAGGCGCGCCACCTGGCTGTTGGCCGCGAAGGTGCCGGCTTCCTGGATGGTCGGGCCGATCAACTGCGACGAGGTGTAGGTAAAGTTCTGCTGGGCCAGGGACGGCGCGCGGAAACCGTTGGAAATACTGCCGCGAACGGCCACCCTAGGGGTGAAGTCGTAGCGCGCCGACAACGAACCGCTGACGTTCGAACCGAAGTCGCTGTAGTCCTCATGCCGCACCGCCGCCGAAGCGCTGAGTTTCTCGGTGAAGTTGGTTTCCAGGTCCAGGTACTGGGCGAAGTTGTGCCGCGAATAGCTGCCGGCGTCGGCCGCGCGAAAACCGCCAAGGCCGGAGCTGCCGCTCTGGTAATAGGATTCCGGCTGGCCGGCGCTGATCTGGTAGCCCTGGCGCAAGTACTCGGCGCCCACCGCCACCGATACCGGATACGGCAGCCAGCCGGGATTGAATTCCCGCGACAGGTCGAAGTTCAACTGGCGCTGGTCGTTGCTCAGGGTGCCGTTGTCGAACTTGCGCGGGCTGTTCAGGCCCAGCGAGGTGTTGATGGTCTCGGTGCTCAACTCGTACTGGTTCTTGCCGTAGTTGGCCGACAGGTCATAGTGCCAGTCGTCCGCCAGCAGGCCGCGCAGGCCGACCACCAGCGAGGTGTCCTCGAGATTGCCGCGAATCAGCGGCAGGTAGCCATTGGGGAAAATCGCCGGATTGTTGTTCGGGGCATTGCTGGCCCGGTAGAACGCCGCGGTTTCGCCCCGGCGCTTGCTGTAGCCGCCAAAGCTGTAGAGTTCGGCGGCGTCATTGAAGCTGTAGGCAGAGTTGAACTGCAGCTTGCCTTCGTTGGTCGACGGCTCGCCCTGGCGGAATACCTGCTGGCCGTAGGTTGTCGAGCCGACGCTGGCCGGACGGTAATCCTTGCCGGCGCGATTGGTGTAGTCGTTGTCGGCACCTTCGCCGGAGAGGTTGAAGAAGCCGTTGTCACCCAGGGCAAAGCCGCTGTTGCCGCCGATCTGGCGCTGGATGCCGTCGCCCTTCTTGTATTCGCCGAACTTGCTGGAGATCGAGCCGCCGTGGTCGCTGCTCTTGAGGATCACGTTGATCACCCCGGCAATGGCGTCGGAACCATAGCGGGCGGACGCACCGTCACGCAGCACCTCGATATGGTCGACCGCCGACAGCGGGATCGCATTCAGGTCCGCCGGGGCCGAACCCCGGCCCACCGCGCCGCCCAGGTTGACGAAGGCGCTGGTATGGCGCCGCTTGCCGTTCACCAGCACCAGCACCTGGTCCGGCGACAGCCCGCGCAGCTGCGCCGGACGCACCAGCTCGGCGCCGTCCACCAGGCTCGGGCGAGGAAAGTTGATCGATGGAATCAGCCGTGCCAGCACCGTGCCCAGTTCATCCGAACCGCTGCTGCGCAGGCTGTCGCCGCTGATCACATCGATCGGCGACAGCGAGGCGCTGGCCGTACGCTCCTGGGCGCGGGTGCCGGTGACAATCACAGTGTCGAGTTTCGGCGCGTCGGCCGTGGTGTTGTCCGCTTCGGCGACAGCCGCCGGGCTGAAGATTATTGCGCCTGCGGCGGTCAGCAAATGTGCCGACAAAATCGCCGAGTACAGCCGGTGTTGCGTGTTGCTCCCCATACCGCTCCCCTTGGAATCCAAAGTCGAGGCGTCTTGCCCCGAGTTCGCACGATCGGTCCGTGTGGCGAACGGTGTCGGTCATTGTGTTGATGATTGGCAGATACACAGCCGGTAGTCCGATGACATATAGCTTAATGATATGTAAAAAAGAAATTAAATATCGGAATCGAATATATATAAGCTAAACACGCTATCAGTAAAAATCCCTACAACCTTTTCAGACTCCTGGGTCTGACAACCCCTTGTCCGGCTTCGTATAACGGCCACCTCTTCAATCGCCGTGCACCACGAAAGGCCAACCCTCATGAACACATCGACCACCCTCAAGGTTCTCGTCCTGCTGCTGGGATCGACCGGCCTGGCACAGGCCGCACAGGAAGCAGCGCAGGAAAAAGGCTTCTGGTATGCCCAGACCAGCCTGTACACCCGGCACTACTCGCCGGACCCCGAGCATAACAATCGCCAGGACCTGATCGGCCTGGAGCGCCATGAAGCGTCCGGATGGGTGTATGGCGCGGCGACCTTTCGCAACTCGTTCAGCCAGCGGTCGTACTACGGCTACGTCGGCCAGCGTTTCGACAGCTCGCGGTATCCGCTGTATGCGAAGGTGACGGGAGGGTTGCTACAGGGATATCGCGGTGAGTACCGCGACAAGATCCCGTTGAATCGCCTGGGCGTGGCGCCCGTGATCATTCCGTCGGTCGGCGCCCATTACGGGCCGCTGGCGACCGAACTGGTATTTCTGGGTTTCAATGCGGCGATGATTACCACGGGGGTGCGGTTCTGAAGAGTCTGTAGTGATCTTGAGGACCTATTCGCGGGCAAGCCCCACGCCTACAGGTTTGCGTCGACCACAAAATCTCTAATCGACACCGAACTGTAGGAGCTGGCTTGCCAGCGATGTGGCCCATGAGCCATGCATCGCCTGAACGGACGCCATCGCCGGCAAGCCGGCTCCTACAGTTCGCCGGTGCAACAGCTATGATTGTTGTGGCCCCATCCCCCATAGGAGCAGGACTTGCCCGCGAACGCGATGGAACAAGCACAGAAAACCAGGCGCCTGGCGCTATGGCCTCGGCGCGTAGGCGAAGACGTCGGCACGCATCTGGTGGGCATCCATTCCGGCATTCACCAGCGCGTCCAGCGTCGCGTAGATCATCGCAGGAGAGCCGCTGGCATAGACCCGCACGCTCGACAAGTCGGCGATGTCCTCGCAGACCGCCTCATGCAGCATGCCGCAACGACCTTCCCAGCCGCACAGGTCGCTGACCACCTTGTGCAGGAACAGGTTGGGCAGCGTCTTCCACTCTTCCCAGTGTTCCAGCTCGTAGAAGTCCTCGGGCCGGCGCACGCCCCAGTACAGGTGCACCGGATGCGCGAAGCCGGTGGAGCGGCAATGCTCGATCAGGCTGTGCATCTGCGCCATGCCGGTGCCCGCGGCGATCAGCACCAGCGGGCCGTCCGGCAGTTCCGCCAGGTGGGTATCACCGAACGGCAGCTCGACCCGTGCCATCCGGTTGCGCTGCAACTGCTCGATCAGGTTCTGCGCACTGACTTCGCGCACCAGTACATGCAGTTCCAGGTCACGCCCGGCGTGGGGCGCCGAGGCCAGGGAAAACGCCGATTTCTCGCCGCTGTCGCGCTCGATCATCAGGTACTGCCCGGCGTGATAACGCGGCGGCTTGCCCGCCGGGGCCCGCAGGCGCACCCGCCAGACATCGCCACCGATTTCCGCGCATTCGGTCAACTGACACGCAAGGCTACGCACCGGCAGCTCTCCCAGGGCGAGAACACCATCCCAGAGCACCACGCAATCTTCCAGGGGCTCGGCAATACAAGTGTAGAACTCGCCATGGTCACGCACATCGCCCGCCTGCTCGACGCGCCCTTCCACCAACAATGCCGCGCAGACATGGCAGTTGCCATTGCGACAGCTCTGCGGGCAGTCATAGCCCAGTCGCCGGGCACCATCGAGAATCCGCTCGCCGGGCCGTATCTCGAGCACGGCTCCGGAGGGCTGCAAGGTCACACGCATCAATCTATTCCTAACTGATTCCAGATGGCATCGATCCGCCGGGTCACGGCCTCATCCTTGACGATCACCCGGCCCCACTCACGCGTGGTTTCGCCGGGCCACTTGTGGGTGGCATCCAGTCCCATCTTCGACCCCAGGCCGGACACCGGCGAGGCGAAGTCGAGGTAGTCGATCGGTGTGTTGTCGATCATCACCGTGTCGCGCTTGGGGTCCATGCGCGTGGTAATGGCCCAGATCACATCGTTCCAGTCCCGGGCATTGATATCGTCGTCGGTGACGATAACGAACTTGGTGTACATGAACTGTCGCAAAAACGACCAGACACCCAGCATCACGCGCTTGGCATGGCCCGGATACGACTTCTTCATGGTCACGACGGCCATGCGGTACGAGCAGCCTTCGGGTGGCAGGTAGAAGTCGGTGATTTCCGGGAACTGCTTCTGCAGGATCGGTACGAACACCTCGTTCAGCGCCACGCCGAGGATCGCCGGCTCATCCGGTGGTCGCCCGGTGTAGGTGCTGTGGTAGATCGGCTTGATCCGGTGGGTGATACGCTCGACGGTGAACACCGGGAAGCTGTCGACTTCGTTGTAGTAGCCGGTGTGGTCGCCATACGGGCCTTCCGGGGCCATTTCGCCCGGATGGATCACGCCTTCGAGGATGATCTCCGCGGTAGCCGGGACCTGCAGGTCATTGCCACGGCATTTCACCAGCTCGGTACGATTGCCTCGCAGCAGGCCGGCAAAGGCGTACTCGGAAAGGCTGTCCGGCACCGGCGTGACCGCGCCGAGGATGGTCGCCGGGTCCGCGCCCAGGGCCACGGACACCGGGAACGGCTGGCCCGGGTGCTTTTCGCACCACTCGCGGTAATCCAGCGCGCCGCCACGGTGGCTGAGCCAGCGCATGATCACCTTGTTGCGGGCGATCACCTGCTGGCGGTAGATACCGAGGTTCTGGCGATCCTTGTTCGGCCCCTTGGTGACCGTCAGGCCCCAGGTGATCAGCGGCGCGACGTCGCCCGGCCAGCAATGCTGGACCGGCAACATGCCCAGGTCGACATCATCGCCTTCGATGACCACTTCCTGGCAGACCGCGTCCTTGACCACCTTGGGCGCCATGGCGATGATCTTGCGAAAGATCGGCAGCTTGGACCAGGCATCCTTCAACCCCTTCGGCGGCTCGGGTTCCTTGAGAAAAGCCAGCAGCTTGCCGATTTCCCGCAGCTCGCTGACCGCCTCGGCGCCCATGCCCAGCGCCACACGCTCCGGCGTGCCGAACAGGTTGCCGAGCACGGGGATATCGAAGCCGGTGGGCTTTTCGAACAACAGGGCCGGGCCCTTCTTACGCAGGGTACGGTCACAAATTTCAGTCATCTCCAGGACTGGTGAAACCGGCACCTGGATACGTTTCAACTCTCCGCGCTGCTCAAGTTGCTGCACGAAATCCCGAAGATCCTTGAATTTCATTAACCATGCCACCCGTAAAATAGGCGTACATCCTACCTGCTCTTACGACCGCTGGCAGCTTATTGCACGCCCTTGCCAACCATTGCGCGCTAAAGACGTCCCGTCACGGTTTGATTGCGCAAGGTGGTGAACAAGGGCTCAAGGAACGCCTCGACATACCGCGATCCCACGTCGGAGAGATGGTTATCATCGGAGTACAACGAACGGCCACCAAGCTCGACACGACACCCACCGATTGCGTCACACAACTGCGGAGCAGGATCCAGCAATCTCACGTCAGGATCGACATCAGCCAGCCGTACGAACAACGCATCGATATAGGCCTGGCGCTTGAGATGCTCCGTCAGAGGTATGCCTTCCCCTTTGATAGGCAACCCCACCATCGCCAGGCGACTGAGACGATAAGGCACGCTGAAGTCCTGCAGGGGGACCTCCTTGACCAACCAGACCCTATGACCCGTGGTGCGTAGCTGCCGCACCAGGGACCCCATGCCTTCGGCGAAACGCCGCTCGGCGATAGCGCGGTCGTATTTTCCGGTTGCCGGGTCCATCAGGGCAGCCCCGGTATCACCCGAACGTTGCCCATAGACGTACAGGCTCCAACGCCCGGCCAACACCACGTCGCTGTACTTTTCCTGATCCAGCGCCTGGACTACACGCTGATTGAAACGCACACAACCCGGGGTGTTTTCGTTCCTGTTGAAAGGCAGGCACCCGGAATAGGCGGCGAGGGTAATATTGACGCCGTGCTTGCGAGCCTCATCTTCAAGGGCGGGAATCAAGGCCGCGGCATGGCTGTCCCCCCAGACCAGTGCACGCGCAGCCTGAGGTCGTGGACCAAAGTGACAGAACTGGCGATCGCTTTTCTTGTCATCCGAGAGACAGCTCATCAGCTCAGGACGCCAGGTGCGCGCCTCAGCATATTGCAGCGCCTGAGGTGACAGCCGCCAAGGAATGCCTTGCGCCCAACCCAGGCTTTTTCCCACCAGGCCCAAGCCGATGATGGCCATACCCGCCGCAACAAGAATCTGCCGACGCGCGGCCAGCAACCGTCGCTCACGAAACGGCATCTCGACAAACCGCCACGATCCATAACTCAGCACCAGACTCAAGATGAACAAGCCGGCAAGCTCCCAGGCGTCCAGGCCGTAGACACTGGCGTACTTGCCAAATACCAGCACCGGCCAATGCCACAGGTACCAGGAGTAGGAAATCAACCCGACGCCCACCAGCCAGCGATTGCTCAGCACCTGGCCCGCAAGGGTTGCCTGCTGGCCGTTGGCCCAGATCAGGCCAATCACGCCCACTACAGGTAACAAGGCAGCAACCCCGGGGAAGGGGGTGCTCGAATCATAACCACACACCGCCAACAGGATCAGCCCCAGGCTCAGCAAGCTGACCGCCTGTGCCTTTATCGGGCTGGTCGGTTGCCCGGCAGGCATGACCGCCAGCATCACACCCGCCAGCAACTCCCAGGCGCGCATGGGTAACAGGTAGAAGGCTTTTTGCGGAGCATGAATCACCGCCCACTGACTCATGGCAAAAGACATCAGCAGCAACAGGAACAAGGCCGTGCGCCAATGCTTCAACCGACTCGACAGCAGCATCAGCAGGAGCGGGAAAATAACGTAGAACTGCTCTTCGATCGATAACGACCAAGTATGCAGCAGGGGGGTGAGATCAGACGACGTCTCGAAATAGCCATCCTGGCGCGCGAACAGCAGGTTGGAAGTGAAAACCACCTGGTAATGAATTGAACGCCCCAGCTCGTCGTAGTCCCTGGGGGTCAGCAGAAACCACCCCGCCACCAGGGTCGCCAGAATCATGACGAACAATGCTGGCAAGATTCGCCGGGCACGCCGGGCCCAGAATTCGGCAAGGCTGAAACGTCCACCCAGGCGCTCGCGCCAGATGATCGAGGCAATGAGGTAGCCGGAGATCACGAAAAACACATCGACACCGACAAAACCGCCGGTGAACCCTGGGACATCAAAATGAAACAGCACAACTGCGATTACTGCTACAGCACGCAAGCCGTCGATATCCTTTCGATAGGCAAGAGAGCTCATCAACCCAAGAGACCCATTCAGATAGAAAATACGGTGACGCCCAGCGTAGTCGAGTTTTCGAATCCTGCACTCGCCGATCACAAACCGCTTTTGCTGTCCTGGCGCTCGTTATTGTCAGCCTGTGGCGAGACTTTCATCTACAAGATTGCGCCCATGCCGGACGCGCCCTCAAAAAAAAGCGCCCCGTCGGGGCGCTTTCTCTGATCTGAAACGCAGTCTTACTTGCGCTTCATCGACAGGAAGAACTCATCGTTGGTCTTGGTCTGCTTCAGCTTGTCGACCAGGAACTCGATGGCCGCCACTTCATCCATCGGATGCAGCAGCTTGCGCAGGATCCACATGCGCTGCAGCTCGTCGTCGGCCGTCAGCAACTCTTCACGGCGAGTGCCGGAACGGTTGATGTTGATCGCCGGGAAGACGCGCTTTTCAGCGATCTTGCGGTCCAGGGGCAGTTCCATGTTGCCGGTACCCTTGAACTCCTCGTAGATCACTTCATCCATCTTCGAGCCGGTTTCAACCAGCGCGGTGGCGATAATGGTCAACGAACCGCCTTCCTCGATGTTCCGCGCGGCACCGAAGAAACGCTTCGGTTTCTCCAGGGCGTGGGCATCGACACCGCCGGTCAGGACCTTGCCGGAGCTCGGGATCACGGTGTTGTAGGCACGGGCCAGACGGGTGATGGAGTCGAGCAGGATCACCACGTCCTTCTTGTGCTCAACCAGGCGCTTGGCCTTCTCGATCACCATTTCGGCAACCTGTACGTGGCGGGTTGGCGGCTCGTCGAACGTCGAGGCAACCACTTCGCCACGCACGGTGCGCTGCATTTCGGTCACTTCTTCCGGACGCTCGTCGATCAGCAGTACGATCAGATGCACTTCCGGGTTGTTGCGGGTGATGTTCGCCGCGATATTCTGCAGCATGATCGTCTTGCCCGCTTTCGGCGGCGCCACGATCAGGCCACGCTGGCCCTTGCCGATCGGTGCGCAAAGGTCGATCACGCGACCGGTCAGGTCTTCGGTGGAACCGTTGCCGGCTTCCATCTTCATGCGCACGGTCGGGAACAGCGGGGTCAGGTTCTCGAAGAGAATCTTGTTCTTCGCGTTTTCCGGACGATCGTAGTTGATCGTGTCGACCTTGAGCAGGGCGAAATAACGCTCGCCTTCCTTCGGAGGGCGGATCTTGCCGACGATGGTGTCACCGGTGCGCAAGTTGAAGCGACGGATCTGGCTTGGCGAGACGTAGATGTCGTCCGGGCCGGCCAGGTAGGATGCGTCGGAAGAACGGAGGAAGCCGAAGCCGTCCTGGAGGATCTCCAGCACGCCATCACCGGAGATTTCCTCGCCGCTTTTCGCGTGCTTTTTCAGCAGGGAGAAAATCACATCCTGCTTGCGCGAACGGGCCATATTTTCTATGCCCATCTGTTCGGCCAATTCGAGCAGTTCGGTAATCGGCTTTTGCTTGAGTTCAGTCAGATTCATATAGGAATGACGTAATCATTTATGGAGGGGGGAAATTAAGCTTTTGGCTTAATGAGGCCGCGCCGCGGAGAAGGCGACAGGATCGCGTACTTGTTCGAAAAGGAGAGCGTCGGCGACGGCTTGCAGGGGGCAGTGGAGAAACCAGTGCGGGGCCGAATGTAACACCTGGGTTTCGGAGCGTCTAGCCCCTTTTTACGAAAAAGCCCCGCAATTTGCGGGGCTTTTTCATGACAGCCAAACGATGCTCAGATGTTGGCGTCGAGGAAAGCTTGCAGCTGCGACTTCGACAGGGCGCCGACCTTGGTCGCCTCGACGTTGCCGTTCTTGAACAGCATCAGCGTCGGGATACCACGCACGCCGTGCTTGGCCGGGGTTTCCTGGTTGTCGTCGATGTTCAGCTTGGCGATGGTCAGCTTGCCTTCGTAGGTGCTGGCGATATCGTCCAGGACAGGTGCGATCATTTTGCACGGACCGCACCACTCAGCCCAGTAGTCGACCAGTACAGGGCCTTCAGCCTTCAGGACTTCTGCTTCAAAGCTCGCGTCGGTGACGTGCTTGATAAGATCGCTGCTCATGGATGTCTCCGGAGTTGTGAGCCAAAAAAAACGTTGCCCATCATAGCCGTCCTTCCTACGTACAGGAAGCCGCAGATGATTGAGTCTAACTATGGTGTTCCATGACTCAGGGTATAGCACGTGGCTCCTGCAGGAGCAGGCGTCCCGGCTTGCCCGCAAAGCTTTTGGCGGTCTCACGGGCCTCATCGCTGGCAAGCCGGGCGCCTGCAAGGATCGCATTCAGCAGTGAGAGCGCCGATCAGCCGGGGGTGACAAAGGCGATGCCGGTGCGCAACGCGGCATTGCGCACATGCTCCTGCATGGCCTTCTGCGCCGGACCGCAGGCCCGCCGGGCCAGGGCACGGAGGATCTTGCGGTGCTCCTGCCAGGTTTCCATCGCCCGTTCCGCCCGGATGAACGGTAGCTTCTGGCTCTCCAGGAACAGCTCGGCACTGGCACTGAGAATGCCGGCCATCGCCTGATTGCCGCTGGCCAGCAGGATCCGCCGGTGGAAATCGAAGTCCAGGCGCGCCGCGGCCTCGAAATCCCCAGCGCGCAATTGCGCGCGCATGGCGTCGACATTGTCCTGCAGGGCATCCAGCTCGTCTGCCGTCAGCGTCACCGCCGCCAGTCCCGCCGCGAACCCTTCGAGGGCATAACGCAGTTGGAAGATGTCCTCCGCCGAAGCCTGGGCCGCGAACGGCCAGGCCAGGCCGCCGGCCACCGGCACCGGCTCTACCGCCGCCTGGACAAACACGCCCTTGCCCGGTTGCACGCTGATCACCCCCAGCGCACTCAGGGACGACAGCGCCTCGCGCAGGGAAGCGCGGCTCACCCCCAGTTGCACCGCCAGGTCGCGTTGCGAGGGCAGCGCATCGCCCGGGCCAAAGCCCTCGTCGCTGATCAGTTTACGGATGGCTTGCAGCGCCACTTCAGGTACGGCGCGGGAAATCGAATTCATTGTTTTCAGGCTGATCGGTCCGGTGGAGCGCTAGTTGTAAAGCTATTGCGGGCGGGCGGCAAGTCACGCCCAGCGGTGGTTCGGTCACCGCGACGAATGCTCGATAACGGTGCGAAAAGCCGGCCAACTGTTCAGACCAGTAAGACCATTAAAAGCGCCTTGAAGCCATGGCGAACGCGGTTCCAGGCCAGTCTGGCATGAGCTGTGCAATACCGATCGACAGAAATCATCCCCTTTTTCAATTCGGAGATCTGCCATGACCAAAGGCTTCAGCGCCCTGCTCACCGCCCTGTTCGCCAGCCTGATGCTGGGCCAGGCAGCCGCCCATGCCAACGGCCTGGACGATGTCGTTGCCCGTGGCACGCTCAAGGTCGCCGTCCCCCAGGACTTCCCGCCCTTCGGCTCGGTCGGCCCGGACATGAAGCCCCGCGGCCTGGATATCGACACCGCGAAACTGCTGGCCGACCAGCTCAAGGTCAAGCTGGAACTGATCCCGGTCAACAGCACCAACCGTATTCCGTTCCTCACCACCGGCAAGGTCGACCTGGTGATCTCCAGCCTCGGCAAGAACGCCGAACGGGAGAAGGTCATCGACTTTTCCCGCGCCTACGCGCCCTTCTACCTCGCGGTATTCGGCCCGCCCGAGGCGTCGATCAACGGCGTGGATGACCTCAAGGGCAAGACCATCAGCGTCACCCGCGGCGCCATCGAGGATATCGAGCTGACCGCCGTGGCCCCCGAGGGCGTGACCATCAAGCGCTTCGAGGACAACAACACCACCATCGCCGCCTACCTGGCCAAGCAGGTCGACCTGATTGCCAGCGGCAACGTGGTGATGGTCGCTATCGCCGAACGCAACCCGAAACGCATTCCGGCGATGAAAGTGAAGCTCAAGGATTCCCCGGTCTACGTCGGCGTGAACAAGAACGAGCCGGCCCTGCTGGAAAAAGTGAACCAGATCCTCGCCGCGGCCAAGGCCGACGGCAGCCTGGAGAAGAACGCCCAACTCTGGCTCAAGCAACCCCTGCCCGCCGATCTTTGATCCGGTTTTCCCGAGGTTCGCTCCATGGCTTATCAGTTCGACTTCCTGCCGGTGCTGCACAACGCCGACCTGCTGTTGCGCGGCGCCCTGTTCACCCTGGAGCTGACGGCCATCGGCACCCTGCTCGGGGTCAGCCTGGGGATCGTCGGCGCAGCGGTAAGGGCCTGGCGGATCCAGCCCTTCGCGGCGATCTTCGGCGTGTATGTCGAACTGATCCGCAACACGCCGTTCCTGGTGCAATTGTTCTTCATCTTCTTCGGCCTGCCGTCCCTGGGGCTGCAGATTTCCGAATGGCAGGCGGCGGTACTGGCGATGGTGATCAACCTGGGAGCCTATTCCACGGAGATTATCCGCGCCGGCATCCAGGCGATCCCGCGCGGGCAGCTGGAAGCCGCGGCCGCCCTGGCGATGAGCCGTTTCGAAGCCTTTCGCCACGTGGTCCTGCTGCCGGCGCTGGGCAAGGTCTGGCCGGCGCTGAGCAGCCAGATCATCATCGTCATGCTCGGCTCGGCGGTCTGCTCGCAGATCGCCACCGAGGAACTGAGCTTCGCCGCCAACTTCATTCAGTCGCGCAATTTTCGCGCGTTTGAGACCTACACCCTGACCACCCTGATCTACCTGTGTATGGCCCTGTTGATCCGCCAGTTGCTGAACTGGCTCGGGCGCCGTTACCTGGCGAGGAACCGCTGATGGATTTCACCTTCCGGGATATCGTCAACAACCTGCTGGCCGGCCTGCAATGGACCCTGGTGCTGTCGCTGGTGGCCTTTGTCGGCGGTGCCCTGATCGGCCTGCTGATCATGGTCATGCGCATTTCCGACAAGTCCGTGGCCCGCGGTTTTGCCCGCGCCTATATCGAACTGTTCCAGGGCACGCCGCTGCTGATGCAATTGTTCATGGTGTTTTTCGGCGTGGCCCTGCTCGGGGTGGATATCTCGCCCTGGCTGGCGGCGGCGATAGCCCTGACGTTGTTCACCAGCGCCTACCTGGCGGAGATCTGGCGCGGCTGCGTCGAGTCGATTCCCCACGGCCAGTGGGAAGCCTCGTCGAGCCTGGCACTCAATCCGTACGAACAACTGCGCTACGTGATCCTGCCGCAGGCCCTGCGTATTGCCGTGGCGCCGACCGTGGGCTTTTCGGTGCAGGTGGTCAAGGGCACGGCCGTGACCTCGATCATCGGCTTCACCGAACTGACCAAGACCGGCGGCATGCTCGCCAACGCCACCTTCGAACCCTTCATGGTCTACGGCCTGGTAGCCGCCGGCTACTTCCTGCTGTGCTACCCCCTGTCCCTCAGCGCGCGCTACCTGGAAAGGAGACTGCATGCCGCTTCTTAGAATTTCCGCCCTGCATAAATACTACGGCGACCATCATGTGCTCAAAGGCATCGACCTGAGCGTCGAGGAAGGCCAGGTGGTCGCGATCATCGGCCGCAGCGGGTCGGGCAAAAGTACCCTGCTGCGCACCCTCAACGGCCTGGAGTCGATCAACGACGGGGTGATCGAGGTCGATGGCGAATACCTCGACGCCGCCCGCGCCGACTTGCGCAGCCTGCGCCAGAAGGTCGGCATGGTGTTCCAGCAGTTCAACCTGTTCCCGCACCTGACGGTCGGTGAAAACGTCATGCTCGCGCCCCAGGTGGTGCAGAAAGTGCCCAAGGCCAGGGCCGCCGCCCTGGCGCGACAAATGCTCGAGCGGGTCGGCCTGGGCGAGAAGTTCGACGCCTTTCCGGATCGTCTGTCCGGCGGCCAGCAGCAGCGCGTAGCCATCGCCCGGGCCCTGGCGATGTCGCCGAAAGTCCTGCTCTGCGACGAGATCACCTCGGCCCTGGACCCGGAACTGGTCAATGAGGTGCTCAGCGTGGTGCGCCAGTTGGCGAAGGAAGGCATGACCCTGATCATGGTCACCCACGAAATGCGCTTTGCCCGGGAAGTGGGCGACAAGCTGGTGTTCATGCACCAGGGCAAGGTCCATGAAATCGGCGATCCGAAGGTGCTGTTCGCCAACCCGCAGACCGCCGAGCTGGCCAACTTCATCGGCACCGTGGAACCGGAAGCCTGAATCCCGACCGCCAGAGACTCCCCGCCGATCCCCATGGTGTCGCCACGCGCCCGCGTGGCGACACCCCATCGCACGCCCCTCCTGCCGCTGTCTGCGTCACTGAAGTGTCATATTTCAGTAGGAAAAATCACCTAATATCGTCCCGTTGATAAAAATTTCCAGATACGCCAAGCCCTTTCAAAAGCAGTCCCACTCATCGCCCTGATCCCTCCTGTCTACACGGGTAAAAAGCCCGGCGGTCTACCGCGCCTCAAGCACCATCCGTTGGCGGCGACGATCGATCGTGGCACGATGGCCGGGTTATCGACCGAGATCCTTCAACCATGCCGCATTCCCAAGCCAAGAATCTTTCCCTGATCGCCGCTATCGACCTGGGCTCGAACAGCTTCCACATGGTCGTGGCCAAGGCCCAGAACGGTGAAATCCGCATTCTGGAGCGGCTCGGCGAAAAGGTTCAGCTGGCCGCCGGTATCGATGAAGAGCGCAAGCTCAGCGAAGAATCGATGCAGCGCGGGCTCGATTGCCTGAAACGTTTTGCCCAACTGATCAACGGCATGCCCCTGGGCGCCGTGCGGATCGTCGGCACCAACGCCTTGCGCGAAGCGCGCAACCGGGCCGAGTTCATCCACCGCGCCGAGGAAATCCTCGGCCACCCGGTAGAAGTCATTTCCGGCCGTGAAGAGGCCCGACTGATCTACCTCGGTGTTTCCCACACCCTCGCCGACACTCCGGGCAAGCGCCTGGTCGCCGATATCGGCGGCGGCAGTACCGAATTCATCATCGGCCAGCGCTTCGAACCGCTGCTGCGCGAAAGCCTGCAGATGGGTTGCGTCAGCTACACCCAGCGGTATTTCCGCGACGGCAAGATCACCCCGGCGCGCTATGCCCAGGCCTACACGGCGGCGCGCCTGGAAATCATGAGCATCGAGCATGCCCTGCATCGCCTGACCTGGGACGAAGCCATCGGTTCCTCCGGGACCATCCGCGCCATCGGCCTGGCCCTGAAGGCCGGCGGCCACGGCAGCGGCGAGGTCAATGCCGAAGGCCTGGCCTGGCTCAAGCGCAAGCTGTTCAAGCTCGGCGATGCCGAGAAAATCGACTTCGAGGGCATCAAGCCCGACCGCCGGACCATCTTCCCGGCCGGCCTGGCGATTCTCGAAGCGATCTTCGACGCCCTCGACCTGCAACGCATGGACCACTGCGACGGCGCCCTGCGCGAAGGCGTACTCTACGACCTGCTGGGTCGCCATCATCACGAAGACGTCCGTGAACGCACCCTCACCTCGCTGATGGAGCGTTATCACGTCGACCAGGAACAGGCGGTTCGGGTCGAGCGCAAGGCCCTCCATGCCTTCGACCAGGTGGCCAAGGACTGGGAACTGGAGGACGGCGTCTGGCGGGAACTGCTGGGCTGGGCGGCGAAGGTCCATGAAGTCGGCCTGGATATCGCCCACTACCAGTACCACAAGCATGGCGCCTACCTGATCGAGCACTCCGACCTGGCCGGTTTCTCCCGGGAAGACCAGCAGATGCTGGCACTGCTGGTGCGCGGCCATCGCCGCAACATCCCCAAGGACAAGTTCGCCGAATTCGGTGATGAAGGCATCAAGCTGATTCGCCTGTGCGTACTGCTGCGCTTCGCGATCCTGTTCCATCACATCCGTGGCACCCAGGAAATGCCGCAGGTCACCTTGCGTGCCGACGGCGATAGCCTGGATGTGGTGTTTCCCAAGGACTGGCTGGAGCAGAACCAGCTGACTCAGGCCGACTTCGCGCTGGAAGCGGAGTGGCTGACCCGAGTCAGTATTACCCTCAACGTACGCTGAGGAGCGGATTGCTCAGGCGATCCAGCAGGGTTGCCTGGGCGCTGCGGGCGTTCTGGTTGCCGGTCGGCGTGTTGCGGATGTAGCGACCGTCCGACTGCAGGCTCCAGCTGTGGGTGTTATCGGTGAGATAACTTTCCAACTCTTTCTTGACCCGCATGATCAACTTCTTGCCCTCTACCGGGAAGCAGGTCTCGACGCGCTTGTCGAGGTTGCGCTCCATCCAGTCGGCACTGGACAGGAACATCTGCTCCTCGCCGCCGTTGAGGAAGTAGAACACCCGGGTGTGCTCCAGGAAGCGGCCGATGATCGAGCGCACGTGGATATTGTGCGAGACCCCGGCAATACCCGGACGCAGGCAGCACATGCCACGCACCACCAGGTCGATACGCACGCCGCACTGGCTGGCCTTGTACAGCGCGCGGATGATCTTCGGATCGGTCAGCGAGTTGAACTTGGCGATGATGTGCGCCGGCTTGCCGTCGACGGCGAACTGGGTTTCCCGGGCAATCATGTCGAGCATGCCCTTCTTCAGGGTGAACGGCGCGTGCAGCAGTTTCTTCATGCGCAGGGTCTTGCCCATGCCGATCAACTGGCTGAACAGCTTGCCGACGTCCTCGCACAGCGCATCGTCGGAAGTCAGCAGGCTGTAGTCGGTGTACAAGCGGGCGTTGCCGGCGTGGTAGTTACCGGTGCCGAGGTGCGCATAGCGGACGATCTCGCCGGCTTCGCGACGCAGGATCAGCATCATCTTGGCGTGGGTCTTGAAGCCGACCACACCGTAGATCACTACCGCTCCGGCCGCTTGCAGGCGGCTGGCCAGTTGCAGGTTGGACTCCTCGTCGAAGCGCGCGCGCAATTCGATCACCGCGGTGACTTCCTTGCCATTGCGCGCGGCATCCACCAGGGCATCGACGATTTCCGAGTTGGCGCCGCTGCGGTACAGGGTCTGGCGTACGGCCAGGACATGCGGGTCCTTGGCGGCCTGGCGCAGCAGGTCGACCACCGGGGTAAAGGATTCGAACGGGTGCAACAGCAGAATGTCCTGCTTGCTGATCACACTGAAGATGTTCTCGCTGTTCTGCAGCAGCTTGGGGATCTGCGGGGTGAACGGCGTGTATTGCAGCTCCGGATGACTGTCCAGGCCGGTGATGCTGAACAGCCGGGTCAGGTTCACCGGGCCATTGACCTGGTACAGCTCGGTCTCGGCCAGGTTGAACTGCTTGAGCAGGTAGTCCGACAGGTGTTTCGGGCAGGTGTCGGCGACTTCCAGGCGCACCGCATCGCCGTAGCGACGGGAGAACAGTTCGCCGCGCAGGGCGCGGGCCAGGTCTTCGACATCCTCGGAATCCAGTGCCAGGTCGGCGTTGCGGGTCAGGCGGAACTGGTAGCAGCCCTTGACCTTCATGCCCTGGAACAGGTCGTCGGCGTGCGCGTGGATCATCGATGAGAGGAATACATAGTTATCGCCAGCCCCCCCTACCTCCTCGGGTACCTTGATGATCCTCGGCAGCAGGCGCGGCGCCGGGATGATCGCCAGGCCGGAGTCGCGGCCGAAGGCGTCGATACCCTCGAGCTCGACGATGAAGTTCAGGCTTTTGTTCACCAGCAACGGGAACGGGTGCGTCGGGTCGAGGCCGATGGGCGTGATGATCGGCGCGATCTCGTCGCGGAAATAGCGGCGCACCCAAGTCTTGAGCTTGGTGGTCCAGTAGCGGCGACGGATAAAGCGCACCTGGTGCTTTTCCAGCTCCGGCAACAGGATGTCGTTGAGGATCGCGTACTGGCGGTCGACCTGGCCGTGGACCAGCTCGCTGATGCGCGCCAGGGCCTGGTGCGGCTGCAAGCCGTCGGCGCCGGCCTGTTCGCGGGCGAAGGTGATCTGCTTCTTCAGCCCAGCGACGCGAATCTCGAAGAACTCATCCAGGTTGCTGGAGAAGATCAGCAGGAACTTGAGCCGTTCCAGCAACGGATAGGACTCATCCAGCGCCTGTTCCAGCACGCGGATATTGAACTGCAGCTGCGACAGCTCGCGGTGGATGTACAGGCTGCTGTCATCCAGGCTCGGAATCGCCACCGCCGACGGCACCGCCACATGCGGCGCCTCGGCAACCACCGGCACGGGTTCCAGCTCCGGCGGGGTTTCGACGATCTGCTCGACCACCGGTTGAGCGTCTTTTACTTCAACTTCGCTGAGTCCTTCGGTATTCATCGAGTGTTCCTGTGAGGGCTATTTTTGCTCTCGTAGCAATTGAGCGGCACGAACGGCAAAGTAAGTCAGGATGCCATCAGCGCCGGCACGTTTAAAAGCGGTCAGGGATTCGAGAATAACCCCTTCACTCAACCAACCATTCTGGATCGCCGCCATGTGCATGGCGTATTCACCGCTGACCTGATAGACAAAGGTCGGCACCTTGAATTCATCTTTGACCCGGTAAAGGATATCCAGGTACGGCATGCCCGGCTTGACCATGACCATATCGGCACCTTCGGCCAGGTCGGCAGCCACTTCATGCAGGGCTTCGTTGCCGTTGGCCGGGTCCATCTGGTACGAGGCCTTGTTCGCCTTGCCCAGGTTCAGCGCCGAGCCGACCGCATCGCGGAACGGGCCGTAGTAGGCGCTGGCGTATTTTGCCGAGTAGGCCATGATCCGCACGTTGACGTGGCCGGCCAGTTCCAGGGCTTCGCGAACCGCCTGGATCCGGCCGTCCATCATGTCGGACGGCGCGACCACCTGGGCACCGGCTTCGGCATGGGACAAGGCCTGCTTGACCAGCGCATCGACGGTAATATCGTTCTGGACGTAGCCTTCTTCATCGAGAATGCCGTCCTGACCGTGGGTGGTGAACGGGTCCAGGGCCACATCGGTAATCACCCCCAGTTCCGGGAAACGCGCACGCAACGCACGGGTGGCACGCTGGGCAATACCCTGCGGGTTCCAGGCTTCGGCGGCGTCCAGGGACTTCAGCCCGGCCGGCGTGACCGGAAACAGGGCCAGCGCGGGAATCCCCAGCTCGACCCACTTCGCCGCTTCTTCCAGCAACAGATCGATGGTCAGGCGCTCGACGCCCGGCATCGAAGCCACGGCTTCGCGATGGTTTTCGCCGTCCAGCACGAACACTGGCAAAATCAGATCGTCGACAGTCAGAACATTCTCACGCACCAGGCGCCGAGAAAAATCATCACGACGATTGCGTCGCAGGCGGGTAGCGGGAAACAGGCGATGGGCGGGGGTAAAGCTCACGGCAGACTCCTGAGCCCGCGCAGGCGGGCGAGCATGGCAGTTATAAGCGGCCATTATGACGAAGGAATGACAGTTGTGCTTACTCCTGCGACCGGGCGCCGCACGCGCCGTCCTTGTAGGAAATGTTAACGTCGAGACACATTTGGACACTTTCCTCTCTGTCCTCGAAGGGTTAGGCTGCGCGTTCATTTCGCCAGCATCCAGACAATGCTCCAACAATTTCTGCAGGATTTCGGCTATTTCGCCCTGTTTCTCGGCACGTTTTTCGAAGGCGAGACCATTCTGGTACTCGCGGGCTTCCTCGCGTTCCGCGGATACATGGACATCAATCTGGTGGTTATCGTGGCCTTCTTCGGCAGCTATGCCGGCGATCAGCTGTGGTATTTCCTGGGGCGCCGCCATGGCCGCAAGTTGCTGGCGCGCAAGCCACGCTGGCAGATGATGGGCGACCGGGCGCTGGAGCATATCCGCCGTCATCCGGACATCTGGGTGCTGAGCTTCCGTTTCGTCTACGGCCTGCGCACGGTTATGCCGGTGGCGATCGGCCTGTCGGGTTATCCACCGGGACGCTACCTGCTGCTCAATGGCATCGGCGCGGCGATCTGGGCCGCCGCCCTGGCCGCCGCCGCCTATCACTTCGGCGCGATCCTCGAAGGCTTGCTGGGCAGCGTGAAGAAATACGAACTGTGGGTACTCGGCGGCCTGCTGGTGGTCGGCCTGATCCTCTGGAGCTGGCGCCGTATCAAGAGTGCCCGCCTCGCGCGCAAGGCCGAGGCAGAAGCCTCCCTGGCCGGACCTAAGACCCCGCCAGGCGAATGAGCCGGCTGCGGCAGCAGTACAACCCGATCACGCTCAGCAGGCTGTAGCTGAGCAGGCCGATCCAGCCCAGCGGGCTGGCCGGCCACAGCCCCACCAGCGGCGCCAGCCAGACCAGCGGCACGTTCGACAGCAGCCGCGCCACTTCCAGCTTCAACGCCCACGGCCGGTTCTCCAGCGCCGCCCCCAGCACGAACAGCCCCAGCAGCATGGCCCCCCAGCCCAGGACCAGGGCGATTGGCGACAGGCTGGCGGCGAAGTTCATCAGGTAGCTGCCCAGGGCCACGTACACCCCGAACTGCAAGGCGATATAGACCTGCTGGCGCGGCTCCAGCGGCACCTCGAACTTGCGGAACTTCGCCAGGTCGTGTTTTGCCAGCGGATACTTAGCCGCCACATCCGCCGGACGCCAGCCGGTGCGCATGAACCAGATCCGCAACTTGTCCCGGTAGCTCCCGGCACGTCGGGCGTCGGCCGCCAGCTGCGCATAGAACTGCAGGTTGGCCCAGAGTGGGTTCCAGCTGGCCAGCGGCGTGGTCACGCCGAACACCACCGGCTCGGCGTCATCCTCCTCCTGGAAGGTGCCGAACAGGCGGTCCCAGAGAATGAACACACCGCCGTAGTTGCGATCCATATAAAGAGGGTTCTGCGCATGGTGCGCGCGGTGATTGGAGGGGGTGACGAAAAACCATTCGTACCAGCCAAGCTTGGGAATGTGCCGGGTATGCACCCAGAACTGATACAGCAGGTTCAGCGCCGCCACCGTCACGAATACCGTCAATGGTACGCCGAGGACGGCCAGCGGCAGGTAGAAGATCCAGCTCAGCAGAAAGCCGGTGCTGGTCTGGCGCAGGGCCGTGGACAGGTTGTAGTCCTCGCTCTGGTGATGCACCGAGTGCGCGGCCCAGAGGATATTGCGCTCATGCCCCAGGCGATGCAGCCAGTAGTAGCAGAAGTCATAGACCACGAAGGCCATGACCCAGACCCAGGGGTTGTCGGCCACGAGGTCGAACAACGCCAGGTGCTCCAGGGCGACGGCGTAGGTCACCAGGCCGACGCCCTTGGTCAGCAGGCCGGTGGTGGTCGAGAGCACGCCGGTACTGAGGCTGTTGATCGCGTCGGCCACGCGATAATTGCGGGTACCACGCCAATAGTCGGCCAGCAGTTCGACCACGATCAGCACGACGAAAAACGGAACCGCAAGAGCAATAAGGTCCATGGCGCCACCCGAAAGGAACGATGGGTCCAAGATTAGGTGTAGTCGGGAAAAATTCCGCTGACAATGAACGCCAGATTGGTAGACATTTAACGCCAGGCATCGGGAGATCGAACATGACCAAGAAAATCGCGGTAATCCTTTCCGGCTGTGGCGTGTACGACGGCGCCGAGATCCAGGAAAGCGTGCTCACGCTGCTGCGCCTGGACCAGCGCGGTGCGAAGGTGCAGTGCTTTGCGCCGAACATTGCCCAGTTGCATGTGATCAACCATCTGACCGGAGAAGAAATGCCCGAGTCGCGCAATGTCCTGGTGGAATCGGCGCGTATCGCCCGGGGCGAGGTCAAGGACCTGCGCGAAGCCGATGTGCGCGAGTTCGACGCGCTGATCGTGCCCGGTGGCTTCGGCGCGGCGAAGAACCTCTCCAACTTTGCCCTGGAAGGCGCCAACTGCAGCGTGCAGGCCGAAGTCCTGGCTTTGGCCGAAGCCTTTGCCGAAGCCGGCAAGCCGGTGGGGCTGATCTGCATCACCCCGGCGCTGGCGGCGAAGATCTACGGGCCCGGCGTGACCTGCACCATCGGCAACGACGCCGATACCGCCGCGGCGCTGGACAAGATGGGCGCCACCCACAAGGAATGCGCGGTAGGCGATATCGTCGAAGACAAGGCGCGCAAGCTGGTAACGACCCCGGCCTATATGCTCGCACAGTCCATCGGCGAGGCGGCGTCCGGGATCAACAAGCTGGTGGACCGGGTGCTGGAACTGGCCCAGCAGGCCTGATGATCACGGACCCTGGGTTCAGGAAGCGCGGGAAAGCCGGGTCAGGATACGGTCGAAGGCATTGGCGAAAGCCTGCTTGTCCCGTTCGCCATAGGGTGGCTGACCGCCGCCCACCTGCCCCTGCTCGCGCAGGTCGGTGAACAGGTTGCGCACCGCCAGCCGCTCGCCCATGTTCTGCGCGTCGAACTCCTTGCCCCGCGGATCGAGGGCCGCCACGCCCTTTTTCACCAAGCGGTCGGCCAGGGGCACGTCGCTGCAGATCACCAGTTCCCCCGGCACAGCATGCTCCACCAGGTAATCATCGGCGGCGTCCGGCCCGCTGGGCACCACGATCAGCTTGACGAAGGCGAACGCCGGCTTGATCTGCGGCTGGCCCGCCACCAGCACCACTTCGAAGCGGCGCTTGAGGGCGAACTTCACCACCAAGTCCTTGGCCGCCTTGGGGCAGGCGTCGGCGTCGATCCAGACGCGCATGCTCAGGAAGCCTGCAACCGGCGCTTCTCCGCCAGCTTGCTGCGGCTGTAGAGCACGATGATCGCCAGCAAGGCCACTGCCTGGGCGCCCAGGGAGTAGGCGTCGGCATGGATCCCCAGCCAATCGAAGTCGAAGAACGCCACCGGCCGCGTGCCGAAGATCCCGGCTTCCTGCAAGGCCTTGACGCCATGGCCGGCAAACACCACCGACAGTGCGCACAGCAACCCGGCATTGATGCCGAAGAACAGCGCCAGCGGCAGCTTCGCCGAGCCGCGCAGGATCACCCAGGCCAGGCCGATCAACAGCACCAGCGCCGTCGCACCGCCCGCCAGCACCGCGTTGTGCCCGGCCGGGCCGGCCTGCAGCCAGAGGGTTTCATAGAACAGGATCACTTCGAACAACTCGCGGTACACCGAGAAGAACGCCAGGATCGCGAAACCGAAACGGCCGCCACCGCTGACCAGGCTGCTCTTGATGTAATCCTGCCAGGCCGCGGCGTGTCGGCGATCGTGCATCCACACGCCGAGCCAGAGCACCATCACACTGGCGAACAGCGCCGTACAACCTTCCAGCAACTCACGCTGGGCGCCGCTGACATCGATCACATAGGCCGCCAGCGCCCAGGTCCCGAGCCCCGCCAGCAAGGCCAGGCCCCAGCCGATATTGACGCTGCGTACCGCCGACTGCTGGCCGGTGTTGCGCAGGAAAGCGAGGATCGCCGCCAGCACCAGGATCGCTTCCAGGCCCTCGCGCAGCAGGATCAGCAGGCCCGAGATAAAGCTCAGGGATTGGCTCAGGCCGTCGTTGCCGAGCAAGCCGGCGGACTCCTTGAGCTTGTCCCTGGCAAACGCCAGGCGCTGTTCGGCCTGCTCGACCGGCAAGCCGTCCTGCAGGGATTGCCGATAGGCCATCAGTGACTTCTCGGTGTCCTTGCGCACGGTGGCGTCGACATTGTCCAGGGAGCTTTCGACCAGTTCGAAGCCTTCCAGGTAGGCCGCCACGGACAGGTCGTAGGCCTGCTCATGGTCACCGGCGCGGTAGGCCGCCAGGCTCTTGTCGAGGGTCGCGCCGGTGTAGTCGAGCAACTGCGCCGGGCCACGCTTGACCTGCGGCGGCTGGGCACGCTGGGCGCGGAACAGCGCGGCGGCCTCGTTGCCTTCACCAGCCTGCACTTCACCCGGGGTCTGGCGGGCCAGGTCGGCCAGGTTGTAGATCTTGTCGGTCTTCGCCACCGGCGCGGCACTGAAGCCGGCGATATAGGTGGCCAGGTCCCAGCGCTGACGCTCATCGAGCTGGTCGGCGAACGACGGCATGTCCGTGCCTTCGACGCCCAGGGTCAGGGTGTTGTAGATGCCATAGAGGCTCAGGCGATCCAGGCGCGCCGCGTCCCGCAGGTTGGCCGGTGACGGCGTCAGGCCGACACCCGCCGGACCGTCGCCGGCCCCCGTGTCGCCGTGGCAGACCGAGCACTGCTGGGCGTAGAGCGGAGCGCCACGGCTTGGATCAGGGGTAATGGCCGGGGCCTGGCTGACCTCATAGGTCACCGCCAGCCTTGCCCCCAGTTGCCGGGCCTGGCGCGCGACCAGCGGACCGTCCTGGCGCTGGCTGATGGCCGTGCGCAGGTCGACCACGCCCTGCTCCAGCTCCGCCCGCTCGGCACGGGCCGGCAGCGCGACGATCAGCTTTTGCAGCGCGGTGAGGAATTCCAGTTGTTCGTGGTATTCGGTTTCGTCGATGACCTTGCCATCCGCCACCGTGGCCGGATAGTCCGCGCCGATGTAATCGATCAGGTGCAGGGCCTGAGGAGCGCCTTCCACCGTGTTCGCCAGCAGGTTGGAGCTGCATAGGGCGAACATCGGCAGCATCAGCCAGGCCAGGAAACGCGTGGGAACAATCATTGAAACAACCTAAATGGAAATGCGAAGTAACACATTGTTCCCTCTCACTGCCCTTCACTCAAGCGCTGTGCGCATCAGCGGCGCAAATTTCGAGCGGAACGCAAACAGCCGTGGCACTTCGGCAAGGAAGAAAGTAAAACATCTGGCGGAAAGTCCATGGACGCGCCCGGGCACCAACACGCCGCTTCTGCGACCTGTCCTGTGCTGGCAATGCACAATCGAACCACTTCCGGACTCGAGGGAAGCCATACGCAAATGGGTTTGCGCCTCTTCACTTGCTTGTTGCTCTGCTGCCTGCTGGGTAGCTGTGCCGCCTACCGCAATTACAACGACGAACTGCAGATGACCAACGAGCAGCTGGCCGCCGGCAATGTCGACGAGGCGTTGTACCTGCTCGAACGCCATAACCCCTGGGACGCCAAGGACCTGCTGTATTACCTGGAGAAAGGCGAGTTGCTGCGGGCCAAGGGCGACCTGCTCGCCAGCCAGGGCGCCTGGCGGACCGCGGACCGCGCCGTGTTCCAGCGCGAGGACTCGACGGACTTCGATTACATCAAGCTCCTGGCCGAGCTGGGCACGATGTCGATCAACGACAAGGTCCGCCGCTACGACGGTTACGACTACGAAAAGGTCATGCTGACCACCCAGATGGCCCTCAACCTGCTGGCCCTGCACGACTTCGATGGTGCCCGGGTCGATATCAGGAAAACCCATGAGCGCGAAGCGCAGATCGCCCAATTGCGCGACAAGGAATACCTGCGGCTGGAAACCGAAGCCCGGGAGCAAGGCATCAGCCTGCGCTACAAGGATCTGCAAGGCTATCCGGTGGCGATCCTCGACGCGCCCGAAGTGCTCGCGCTGAAAAACGGCTACCAGAGTGCGTTCAGTCACTATCTGGCCGGTTTTGTCTACGAGGCACTGGGCGAACGCGATCTCGCGGCCCCCGGTTATCGACAGGCCATCGAACTGCGCCCGAACACACCCTTTCTCGAACAAGCCCTGTCGAACCTCGGCAAGCCCCCGGAGTCGGCCCGTGGCAGCGATGTACTGATCATTGTCCAGAGCGGCCTGGCACCGGCACGCAGTTCAGTACGCCTGCCCTTTGCGGTGCAGATGCAGGACGGCCAGGCCATTACCTCCATCGTGTCCTTTCCCATACTGGTGCCGGATACCTCGACGCCCAAGCCCGGCTCAATCAGCGTCGATGGGCGTAAACAGCCCCTGACCCTGCTCAACAGCATTACCGACATGTCCCTGCGCACCCTGCGTGACGACATGCCGGGAATCATCCAGCGCACCCGCTGGCGCGCCACCCTCAACGCGCAGGCACAGGCCCTGGACAATAAAAAACACCCGGAGAAAGCGAAATACATCGTCGAAGCGCCTTTCGAGCAAGCCGACACCCGAACCTGGCGCACCCTGCCGGACAACACCTATGTCGTACGCCTGCGACTCAAGCCGGGCCAGCACCGGTTGAGCCTGCCCCTGGCCTCCGCAAGCCCGCCGGTGAGCTTCACCATCGACCGGCCATTCCAGGTCATCAGCCTGCGCGTCATCGGAAACCGGACATTTCCTCGCTAGCGTCAGCCGCTTCCCACAGCATCTGCCTCCCCCTGCACGTCGACAGCTCACATCGCCCCACTTAACGTGATGCAGCGACAACAAAACCGGGTTTCGGCTTCGTACCGAAAGCCATGAAAGGACGTGTGCAGCCCGGCGAACAGATCCACGTCACAAGCCGAACCGCATCACAAACCCGGCACAAAAAAGCCATTACATCGCCAGCACTGGAGCCTATAATGCCGCGCCGATGTTATGGCCATAAGAAATTAAAGCGCCTCTTTTTATGAGGAATTGGCAGGAAAGCGATCTGACCTGCCAATGGGTCCCCTTCAGCCTGACCCGCATTCCCGGCTGCTTTTCATCAGGGAAGATATCGTCATGACATCCTGCACTCGCCTTTTAATTGCCCTGGGCGCGGTTACCTTGCTCTCCGGCTGCTCGGTATTTCGCAACTACGACAGCGAGCTGACGCAAACCAGCCAGCAACTGGCCTCGGGCAATGTCGACGCGGCATTGGCCATGCTCGACAAGAACAACAGCAGCGAAGACCGCGACCTGCTCTATTACTTCGAGAAAGGCGAGCTGCTGCGTGCCAGGGGCGATCTGCCCGGCAGCCAGCAGGCCTGGGGCCATGCCGACCAGGAGGTCGGCCACTGGGAAGATGACGTCAAGCTGGACACCGCCAAGTACGTCGCCCAGTTCGGCAGCTTCCTGGTCAATGACAAGGTGCGCAAGTACGAAGGCTACGACTACGAGAAGGTCATGCTGACCACGCAGATGGCGCTGAACTTCCTCGCCGTCAACGACTTCGAGAATGCTCGCACCGCCATCAAGAAGACCCACGAACGGGAAGCGGTGATCGCCGACCTGCGTGACAAGCAGTACCTCAAGAGCGAGGAAGAGGCTGACCAGCAGGGGATCAAGACCCAATACAAGGATCTCCAGGGCTATCCGGTGGCCAGCCTCAACGCCCCGGAAGTGGTCGGCCTGAAGAACAGCTACCAGAGCGCGTTCAGCCATTACCTGGCCGGGTATGTCTACGAAGCCCTCGGCGAAAAGGACCTGGCCGCGCCGGGCTATCGCCAGGCGGCCGAGCTACGCCCCAACACCCCGCTGCTGGAACAGGCCCTGGTCAACCTCGACAAACCCGCCGGCAAGGATGAGGACAGCGACATCCTGATCGTCGTGCAGAGCGGCCTGGCGCCGGCCCGCGACTCGATACGCATTCCACTGCCACTGCCGATCGACAACGGCATCGTCATCACCCCGCTGTCGTTCCCGATCATCAAGTCCGACACCTCGACCCAGGGCTTCACGCAAATCGGCGTCGACGGCCAGCCCGTCAACCTGACCGCGCTCAACAGCACCGACGCCATGTCCCGCCGCGCCCTGCGCGACGACATGCCGGGCATCATCCTGCGTACCAGCGTGCGGGCCATCAGCCGCGGCATCGCCCAGAAGAACCTGAACAAGGTCAACCCGATGGCAGCCCTGGCCGTGGGCATCACCTCAGCCGTCCTGGAAGGCGCCGATACCCGCACCTGGCGTACCCTGCCGGACACCACCCAGGTGGTGCGCCTGCGGTTGAAGAAAGGCGAACACCAGGTGTCGCTGCCAAGTGCCGTCGGCGGCTCACTGGTCAAGGTCACCATCGACCGCCGCTACCAGGTCATCAGCCTGCGCGCCGTCGGCAACCAGGTGTTCACCAGCGGCCTGGCGGCCCAGGTGATCCCGAGCGCCAACCCAACGGCCGTGGCCAGCATCAAACAACCTTGAGAACGGAGTCTTTCGCATGCGCTTCAAACTGACAGCTGTCGTTGCCCTGGCCCTGCTGGCCGGTTGTGCCACCCCACCACCACCCCCGGCGCCGGGGAGTGCCGCGAGCAAGATCGTCGCCATGGGTGATATGGAAGATATCCAGGTCGGTGCCATTCGCGTCGCCCGGGAAAACGGCTTCCTGACCGTCAAGGTGCAACTGAGCAACACCCGCACCAAGAACAAGATGATGTACTACCGCTTTGCCTGGCTGGGCAACGACGGCTTCCCGGTCGCCGACGAGGAAACCTGGAAGACCCTGGGCCTGTATGGCGCCCAGAGCACCTTCCTGCCGGGTATCGCCCCGACACCGAAGGCCACCGACTTCCGCCTGGAAGTCAAAACCCCTTGATGCGCCGCCGCCCTTTGCGCCCCTTTGAAGAGAGCCTCTCCATGTTTGCACGCTTTTCACTCCTCGCCGTTGTCGCCCTGCTGGCCAGCGGTTGTGCCCAGAACACCTCGCCGGTCCTGGGCGGGAAGAACATCAGCTACGGTGACACCAAGGCCGTCGAACTGGTCACCAACGAGTTCGGCTCCACCGACCTGCAGATGATCGCCGAGTCCATGACCCGCTCCCTGGCCCAGTCCGGCATCCTGCAAGGGCGCCCGGTGGTGCAGGTGTATGACGTGAAGAACAAGACCAGCGAATACATCGACACCCGCGAGATCACCACCTCGATCAAGACCCAGCTGATGAAGTCCGGCACCGCCCGCTTCGCCAGCGACAATACCGAGATGCAGAGCCAGGTCGACCAGCTCAAGCTGCAGAACCAGAGCGGCCTGTACAAGAAGAGCACCGTCAGCAAGACTGGCAACATGATCGCCGCCAAGTACCGCCTGGAAGGCTCGATCAGCTCGATCGTCAAGCGCAGCAGCGACTACAAGGACGTGTTCTACAAGTTCAGCCTGCAGCTGATCGACGTTGAAAGCGGCCTGGCCGAATGGATGGACGAGAAAGAGATTCGCAAAACCACGGAGCGTTGAACGATGCGAGCATGGATTGGCATTATCGGCCTGGCCTGCGCCTTTGGCGTGCAGGCCGCGCCGAAGGTCGCGGTGGCTGACCTGGCGTATCAGGCGCAAGTGGAGCAGTACATCCGCAGCGTCTCGGCGCGCAACAACTACCAGCAGAGCTATTACGGCGCCTCCGGCTCGTCGAGCTACGACGAGTACGAGAGCCGAAGCAGCTATATCGAGCAAGGCGAACTGCGCAAGTTCACCGGCGATATCAAGGGCGAGATCCTGCGCAGCGGCATGTTCCAGCTGATCCAGAGCACGCCCTACACCGCCAGCTCCAAGGGCGATGTCTACGACGTGATCAAGCGGATCAAGGGCGGCAGCTTCAAGGGTGCCGACTATGTGCTGTTCGGCACCGTCTCGGATATCGACTTCACCCAGGACATCAATGAACTGGCCAACACCAACAGTTATTCCGCGGTACTGGGGCTGACGCTGGTGGGCGATTTCAGCCTGATCAACACCCGTACCTACGAGATCACCTCGGCGTTCACCGCCATGGGCGAAGGCCAGGATACCAAGCTGGTCAACAGCCGGGATGTCCGCGTTTCGCTGAACCGTCCACGGGTGGTACGCGATGTATCCAAGTCCCTGGGCGAGGATGTCGCGCGGCAGTTGAGCATGCAACTGGGCGGCCCGGATGTGTACCCCGACGCACGCCAGCCGCTGCAACGCAACAACCTGCCACCGGATGAGGCGCCACGGATTCTGAACTGATCCGCGACCGCGTTATCGTTCATCGCCGGCAAGCCGGCTCCTACAGGATTTGCGTCGGACGCGGACTTGTAGGAGCCGGCTTGCCGGCGAAAACGTCCGCCCAGGCGAAGATGAACCTCAGGTCGTGGCCTTGTGCAGAGTCGCCAGGAATCCCGCCGCACCCACGAACAATCCGGCAAAGGTCCGGTTCATCCGGCGCTGTTGCTTGGGCGTGCGCAGCAGGCGCAGGACCTTGGCCGCCAGGCCGGTGTAACCGGCCATGACAATCATGTCGACGCCGATCATGGTCACGCCCAGGATCAGGTACTGATGCAGCAGCGGCGCGTGGGGATCGATGAACTGCGGCAGCACCGCGAGCATGAACACCAGGGCCTTGGGGTTGCTGACGTTAACCAGGAAACCGCGGAACATCAGGGTCAGCGGCTTGCCGACCGGGCGGATCGTGGCTTCCTCGGTCATGTCGCTGGGCAACGCACGCCACTGCTTGACCGCCAGGTACACCAGGTACACAACGCCGAACCACTTGATGGCATAGAAGGCTGTTGCCGAGGCGGTCAGGACCGCGCCGACACCGGCGGCGATCACTGCGATCTGTGCCGCCAGGCCCAGTTGCAGGCCAAGGGCGTTCCAGTAACCACGCAGGAAACCGTATTGCAGGCCGCTGGACATCGAGGCAATCGCGCCGGCACCGGGAGACAGGCTGATCACCCAGCATGCCGCGAAAAAGGCCAGCCACGTCTCAATCAGCATCACGCACCTCGGATATAGAGTTTCAACAAACCTCTAAGCTAATCCGCGGGCGTGAAATTGACCATCGTTTTTTGTCGGACAAACATCGGTCAGGACAGCGCTTCAAGCTCCGCCTGCATGCTTTCCAGCAGTTCCAGGGCTTCCATCCAGGCCTCTTCGAGTTCCGCCTCACGCACCTTGAGCTTGGCCTGATCGGCCAGCAGGTCACGCAACTCGTCCTTGCGGGCCGCTTCGTAGACCGCGCTGTCACCGAGGCTCACTTCGATCTTCGCCAGCCGCTCGTGCAACTTGCCCAGCTCGGCTTCGAGCTTGTCGGCCTCACGCTTGTGCGGGGCCAGTTGCTGACGCAACGCGGCAGCGGCCTGGCGCTGGGCCTTCTTGTCGGTCTTGTCGGCATTCACCGGCGTGTTGCTGACCGGGGCGTTGCGCTGGCGATACTCGACCAGCCAGCGGGCATAGTCTTCCAGGTCGCCGTCGAATTCCTCGACCTTGCCGTCGGCCACCAGGTAGAAATTGTCGGTGGTGCTCTTGAGCAGATGGCGATCGTGGGAAACCACCAGCACCGCACCGCTGAACTCCTGCAAGGCCATGGTCAGCGCCAGGCGCATTTCCAGGTCCAGGTGGTTGGTCGGTTCGTCGAGCAGTAGCAGGTTCGGCCGTTCCCAGGCGATCAGGGCCAGCGCCAGGCGGGCTTTTTCACCGCCGGAGAAGTTCAGCACCGGCTCGTCGATGCGTGCGCCACGGAAGTCGAATCCACCGAGGAAGTCGCGCAGGGTCTGTTCGCGCTCGGCCGGTGCCAGGCGTTGCAGATGCAGCAGCGGGCTGGCCTTGGCGTCCAGCGAGTCGAGCTGGTGCTGGGCAAAGTAGCCGACCACGGTGTTTTCACCGCGGGTCATACGCCCCGCCAATGGTGACAGCTCGCCGGCAAGGTTCTTGATCAGCGTCGACTTGCCCGCGCCGTTGGGGCCGAGCAGACCGATCCGGGCACCCGGGGTCAGCTGCAGCTTGACCTTCTCCAGGATGGTTTTTTCACCATAACCCAGACGGGCATCGGACAAATCCAGCAACGGGCTGGAGATCTTGTGCGACTCGCGGAAGGTGAAGTCGAACGGCGAATCGACGTGGGCCGCCGACAGTTCTTCCATCCGCTCCAGGGCCTTGATCCGGCTCTGGGCCTGACGGGCCTTGGTAGCCTGGGCCTTGAAGCGGGCGATATAACTTTCCATGTGCGCACGCTGCGCCTGCTGCTTCTCGTAGGCCTGTTGCTGCTGGGCCAGACGTTCCGCACGGGCGCGCTCGAACGCGGTGTAGCCGCCACGGTAGAGGGTGATCTTGCGCTGGTCGACATGGGCGACATGATCGACCACTTCATCGAGGAAGTCGCGGTCGTGGGAGATCAGCAGCAAGGTGCCGGGGTAGCTCTTGAGCCACTCTTCCAGCCAGATGATCGCGTCGAGGTCGAGGTGGTTGGTCGGCTCGTCGAGCAGCAACAGGTCCGACGGGCACATCAGCGCCTGCGCCAGGTTCAGGCGCATCCGCCAGCCACCGGAGAAATCGCCGACCTGGCGATCCATCTGCTCGTTGGTGAAGCCCAGTCCGGCCAACAGCTTGCGCGCGCGCGCGTCGGCGGTGTAGCCGTCGGCACTGTCGAGCTCCGCGTGCAGGCGCGCCTGGGCGGCGCCATCGTGGGCCGCCTCGGCCGCCGCCAGGTCGTGTTGCACCTGGCGCAGGCGTATGTCGCCATCGAGCACATAGTCGACCGCCAGGCGTTCGAGGGTATCGACCTCCTGGCGCATGTGGGCGATACGCCAATCGGCCGGCAGGAAGCAGTCACCCGAGTCCGGGTGCAGCTCACCCCGCAGCAGGGCGAACAAACTGGATTTGCCGGCGCCGTTGGCACCGATGAGGCCGGCTTTATGGCCGGCGTGCAGGGTCAGCTCGGCGTCTTCTAGCAGACGTTGCGGGCCACGCTGTAAAGTCAGGTTCTGAAGTCGAATCATAATGGCGGCGGAGTCTACCAGCTTCCCTCGCAACTGGCGCGGATCGAACCATGCATGCTGACTTGTGGACGTTTTCTCTTGAGACTTATACCCGGCCCGGCGTGGAAGAGGCTTGCCTGGCGCTGCAAGCGCAGGGGGCCAATGTCTGCCTGCTGCTCTGCGCGGCCTGGCTGGGGGTGCGTGGCGTCAGTTGCGAGCCTGAGCGATTGGCGCAGTTGTGCCGGGTCGCACACCCTTGGCAGGTGGAGGTGGTTCAGCCGCTCAGGCAATTACGCGGACAATGGCGGGCCATGGCGCTGCAGGACAGCGAGTTGAAGGTGCTGAGGGATCAGGTCAAGGCACTTGAACTGGAAGCAGAGCGCCAGTTGCTGTTGCGCCTGGAAAGGTTGAGCCGGGACTGGCCGCAGGGAATTGCCGACGACCTCGCGGCGTGGCTGGACGGCAGTACCGCACAAACGGCCCACCTGAACCGCGACGCGCTGCAGCAGCTGCGCGTCGCGGTGAGCCAGGCTTAGGAAGCGCTGGTTGGGGTGCTGCTGGCGACCGGAGTCGGCGCTGGAGCAGTAGCGGCAGGAGCCGGTGCAGCGACTGTAGTCGGTGCCGGTGCTGCTGGAGCATGTGCCGGAGTTGCAGGCTTGGCAGCAGCGGGCTTGGCTACGGCTGGTTTGGCAGCAGCCGGTTTGGCTACAGCGGGCTTTGCCGCCGGCTTGGCAGCGGCGGTTTTAGCAACGGCTGGTTTTGCGGCTGGCTTGGCCGCAGCAGGTTTGGCAGCGGCTGGTTTCGCCGCAGGCTTGGCAGCAGCGGTTTTGGCAGCAACTGGTTTCGCGGCTGGCTTGGCCGCAGCAGGTTTGGCAGCGGCTGGTTTCGCCGCAGGCTTGGCAGCAGCGGTTTTAGCAGCAGCTGGTTTCGCGGCTGGCTTGGCCGCAGCAGGTTTGGCAGCGGCTGGTTTCGCCGCTGGCTTGGCCGCAGCGGTTTTGGCAGCAACTGGTTTCGCGGCTGGCTTGGCCGCAGCAGGTTTGGCGGCGGCTGGTTTCGCCGCAGGCTTGGCGGCAGCGATTTTGGCAGCGGCCGGTTTCGCGGCTGGCTTGGCGGCAACAGGTTTGGCAGCAACTGGTTTCGCAGCTGGTTTGGCAGCAGCGGTTTTAGCGGCGGCCGGTTTCGCGGCTGGCTTGACGGCAGCAGTTTTAGCAGCGACTGGCTTTGCAGCAGGCTTGACGGCAGCAGTTTTAGCAGCGACTGGCTTTGCAGCAGGCTTGGCGGCAGCGGCTTTGGCAGCGGCAGGTTTGGCAGCAGCAACCTTGGCCGGTGCGGCAGGTTTGGCGGCGCGGGTGGACAGAGCCTTGGTCACCGCTTCTTTCACACGACCAACACCTTGTGCCAGTTTCAGGCTTTCTTGCGCATCGCGCTTGAGTTGCAGGATGTAGGTACGGGTTTCGGATTGGCTGGTTTTCAGCTTGTCGAGCAGGTCTTCCAGTTCACCGACTGCGGCCTTGGCCTTGGCTTGTGCCTTGGCTTTTCCGGCAGTAGCGGCTTCCTGCAATTTGGTGCGGGACTTGTGCAGTTTTTCCTGTGCTTTACCGCGTTGCTTTTCCAGTTTGGCGAGCAGTTTTTCAGCATCAGCCAAGGCTTGGGAACAAGCGTTTTCCAAATGCTCGAGCAGGCTGCCCGACAACTGTTGGAGTAAGTGCAACGGAGTATTTACAGGCTTCTTGGTGGCCGACATGGTTTACCTCCTGGCTGACGTGAGTGCGGCTCATACTAGCCCTCTGTGACTACCGCCGCTAGGGCATGTTGACAGTATCGAATGCCTGGCGTTGCATGCTGCAAAAAATGTTCTTCGGGATCCTCGGACGAGCCAGACAATCGCCGATAAAATTCCTTCCGCACAGGCGATATTTCGTCATGTTTTTTCGGACCGCACGCCCACTCTTTTTCGCGCTCCATCACCGGCGTCGAGCACACCGCAATCGACAATTTTTCATGACGCCGCGGGTTCTCCAACAACCGTCGTGCAGCACTGGCATAATCCTTCGCATCTCAGGTCGGAGAGTCCCCATGTCGCGTTATCTACTGCTGTCGTTGTGTCTTGTCTTGCCACTGGCCCATGGCGCGCCAGAAGAAAAAACCGACGATGCCCATGACCTCGCCTACAGCCTCGGCGCCAGCCTCGGCGAACGCTTGCGCCAGGAAGTTCCGGACCTGCAGCTCAAGGCACTGGTAGAAGGTTTGCAGCAGGCTTACCAGGGCAAGCCACTGGCCCTGAAGGACGAGCGCATCGAGCAGGTCCTCGCCGCTCACGAAGCCCAGACCGCCGGTGAGTCGGCGAAACCGCAAAGCGAAACCGCCCTCGAAGCCGAGAAAAAATTCCTCGCCGAAGAGAAAGCCAAACCGGGTGTTCGCGAGCTGGCCGACGGCATCCTGGTGACTGAACTGACGCAGGGCACCGGGGCAAAGGTGGCAACCAATGGCCGGGTGCAAGTGCGTTATGTCGGGCACTTGCCCAATGGCACGGTGTTCGACCAGAACAGCCAACCGCAATGGTTTCGCCTGGACAGTGTGATCGATGGCTGGCGTAGCGCGTTGCCGCAGATGCCGGTCGGGGCGAAGTGGCGTCTGGTGCTGCCTTCGGCACAAGCCTATGGCGCGGATGGCGCGGGTGACCTGATCGCCCCGTATACGCCTCTGGTGTTCGATATCGAGTTGCTGGGCGTCGCCAGCTGAGCCTGCCGCACAAACGAAAAACGGCGCGCCATGCGCACCGTTTTCAGTGGAGAATCGCTACACCTCAGGCCTGGGCGACCGCCTCTTCATCCTTGTGCGCGGTGTGCAACACTTCGATCAGGCAGTCCTCAAGTTCGAAGCGTTCGTGCAACAGGCCACCGAGTTCCTTGAACTTCTCCGCCACGCATTTGCCGGCGTCGCACAGGTCGTTGAAGGCCAGCAGTTTCTCGGTGATCACGTCGATGCGTGGGTAGATCGTCTCGGCCAGTTCCAGCCCGCGCTTGTCGCCGAACGCCTTGGCCTCGCCGGTCAGCTGTTCGTAGATTTCGAAGTGACCGGCCGACACGTAGTCCACCAGGACTCCGCAGAACTCCTGCAACCGCTGGCGATTGTCCGCCAGGGCTCCGGGCTCGGCACCGAGAGCATCATAGGCCCGTACGAGTTCGTGACGCGCCTGCAACCAGCGGTCGATCAGCAGATGCACTCCACCCCAGCGTTCCTGAGCATTCTGACAACTTTCGAGCATGGTGATCTCTTCCCTTCTGGGTCATGCCGCCCGACACCTCGTACAAGCCGAGGATCCTGACTTGGCCAAACAGAACAACCTAATTGCGATAACACGTGCGGGCCAGATTATGCCCGCACGACACCCGCTTCAAGGTACGCAGGAGATAAAGTTCATACAAGTGTTTAATCCGAAGGGCGACTACCGGTTGCTTCAGGCGCGGCGCTCAGCACCGGTGGCCGGGCCAACTATCTGATAGATCGCCAGAATACTCATGCCGACAAAGGCCAACAGGCTCCACTCGGGCAGACTCAGGTCGAACAGGGTCCAGTGGATCTGCGCGCACTCGGCGGTGGCCCGGAACATCAGGACCAGCGCCTTGAAAGGGGAAACCTGCTGCATCAGACAGTGCAGTCCGGGTTGGCAGATCATCAATTCCTCGATCGGCACCCGCTGCAACAGCACCTGCCGGGCCGCGGTCGCCGCCCCCGCCAGGGCGAACAGCAGCCCCAGCGCACCATAGGCCCAGCGGCCGATGCGCGCGGGGCCATGCAGCGCCCCCACCAGGCTGACCAGGCAGAAACCGCCGAGAAACAGGCGTTGCATCACGCACAGCGAGCACGGCTCCAGCCCGACTCCATACTCCAGGTACAACGATGCCCCCATGACCAGGGCCGCTGCCAGAAAAGCCAGGGAGAACAGAGAACGTGAGCGGGCCAAGAACATGGCTTTTCCGTAACAGGAGAGACAGGCAGTTACGGTAGAGGAAAGGCCTTGGCCCTTTCAAGGCGGGCCGCAGCAGATAATTCCTCAAGCCTGTAGGGAATTACCGACAGACATCCTATGAAACCATTAAGTAGAGGGTAGGATTTCGGTATCAGTGCATTACAGGGAAATAGGCTGGGAGCCTGAGACGGGTCGCCCATCGTGGACCACCCGCCTGCGACTTCGTCTAGGCGCTGACCGGCACCGGCAGAGGTAGTGCGAGCAAACGCTCATCCAGCAGGCCAAGGCCTTCCTGGAACAGCTGGTTGCTACGCTCGGTATCTCCCAACTGGGCCAGGAGCCGGGCCAGTTCGGCACAGGCTTCCGGATTGCGTTGCACCCGCAGGCTGCCTTCCAGGTAATCGCGGGCCTTGCCCCACAGGCTGTTCTGCAGACACAGGCGTCCCAGGGTCAGCAACAGGCTGGCATCGGCCGGGTGGTCCTTGAGCCAGCCCTCGGCGGTCTGCAACTGGCGAGCCGGATCGCGCCCGCGCAGCAGTCCATACAGACGAGCCAGATGGCTGTCGTACTGACGCTTGAGCGCCGTGCGCAAGACTTCCTCGGCCTGCACCTCGGCCCCCAGCTGGCGCAGTTGCTCGGCATAGGCCAGCACCAGTTGCGGCTCCTGGCGCTGGGCCGCGGACAGTTGCTGCCAGGCCCGCTCAAGCGATTGCAGGCCGGCTTCACCGTTCTCTTCACGGCGCGCCGCCAGGCCGAGGTTTTCACCCCAGGCACGCCGCTCCAGCTCGATCAGTTCGGCTTGCGGCAGCGCCTTGTCCTTGCGCAGTTCAGGTAGCAGCCGGACCACCGCCGACCAGTCGCCACGCTGCTGATGCAGGCGCTGCAACTGGCGCAGCACCTGGACACTGTGGGGATGCAACTCGTGCATGGCCTGCAGCGTACCCAAAGCACCCTCGGTGTCGCCACGGTCCACTTGCAACTGCGCGTGACTCAGCGCAATCGCCAGTTCGGCCTGCGGCTGGCGCATCAGTGCGCGCTCCAGCAGGCTGTCGCACTCTTCATATTTGCCCTGTTCGTTGGCCGCGCGCGCCGCACCGAGGTAATACAGCAGCGGCTGACGTTCTGCCTCGGCAGCCCGGTGCAGGTGCTTCTGGGCACTGGCCCAGCGGCCTTCGGCAAGGTCCATCTGGCCTTGCTCGATGGCCAGCTGGATGCGCCGGCTGCGGTTGCGCCGGGACCAGGGATTGGCCGCCGAACTCGACGCCGTGACCAGCCCGACAAGGAATCTGACCAGCCGATAGACCAGCCACAACACCAGCAGCACGGCCAGGAATGCCCACAGGCTGGATTCGTAACGGAAGCTGTCATAGGCGATCAGGACGTAGCCGGCATGCCTGGAAATCGCGAAGCCCAACAGACCTGCCGCGACGATGACCAGCAGTGCAATCGCGATAAACCGTTTCATGGGCTGGTCTCCTGCGCCGGATTGGCGCTACCGCTGACCGGCGTATCGGCTTCCACGTGCCGACGTTCGAGATAGGCCTGGACGGCACCGAGGGTCGCGGCGAGATCCGGGGTCAACACCGTCACCGGCTTTTTGCTCAGCTCGCTGAGCTGCTCGACCATGACCTTGCTCTGCGGGTTGTCGGGATTGAAGCTGCCGGTCAAGACGTCACGGGCTTCCGTCAATGCCTGGGTGTACACCCCGGCCTGGCCGTTCAAGGCCGCCCACTGCGCCTGCTCCAGCGCCAGGCTCAACGCCAGGCGGACCTGGGCCAGGCTCTGCCCGGCCAGCAGTGGCCGAATGTTCTTGTTGGCGTTGAAGTCGATACGGATATAGCGCGAGATCTCGTCCCACCACTGCGCCCAGCGACTGGCGCCGTCGCCATCGGAGGTCAGGCCCAGCAGGGAATCACCGCGGTCCTTGTATTCCGGTGCCAGCTCGTTGAGCTGTGCGACCTGGTCACGCAACGCGCCCAGTTGCAGGAACAGCCCGGTGCGATCCGGCTGCTCGGTACTGCGCAGCGCCGCCAGGCTCTTGGCCAACTGTTCGCGGGCGGCAAACGAGCCCGGGTCGTTCTGTTCCCGCAGGATATCGTCGGCACCCTGCACCAGCGCCAGGGCGCTGGTGATGTCCTGCAACGCCGACAGGCGCAGCGTGGCCAGGCGCAGCAAGTGCTCGGCCTCGGCCAGGCGCCAGTCCTTGCGGCTGGCCCCCAGTACGCTTTCCAGACGCTGGCTCAGGCGTTGCTGATCGCCCTGCAACTGCGCTACCAGACGCCGGCGGTCCTCCAGTTCGGCGGCACCCGGCAACTGATCCAGGCGCGTGGCCAACTGCTGCTCGCTGAGCTTGAGCGACTGCGCCTGGTTGCCCAGGTCCTGCAGTTGCCCGCCCTGCTGCTGGTGATTGGCCTGCAGGTTGCGCACCTGCCAGACACCCCAGCCGCCCGCGGCCACACCAGCGGCGCCCAGCAGCAACGCCAGGATCGCCAGACCATTGCCACGGCGCTCGACAGGCGCCACCGGCGGTTTGACCGGCGCCTCGGGCACCGGTTGAGCTTGTTCTTTTGGCAAGGCTGTTTCGCTCACGTATCCATCCTTTGCATTCAGAAAGCGGGTACGGGGGACTCCCGTAGCGCCGCCAGCAAAGCCGTGGCGTTGGCACCACGACAATCCACAACATGTTGTGCCCCGGCGGCACGGGCCATCTGCGCCACCCGGGGGCTTGGAACAAACAACGGCAGCCGGGCCACTTCCGGCCAATCCGCACGCGCCAACTGCTGCAGGTGTTCGAAACCCTGCCCACTGCTGACCACCAGCCCGTTCAGGCGTTCCGCGCGAATCCGCCGGACCAGGGTGCCCTCGGCATACGCCGGCAGGCAGCGACGATAGAGTTCCAGATAGTCGACACTAGCACCTTGGCCGCGTAAACGCTCAGCCAGGAGTTCGCGACCACCCTCTCCGCGCAGGATCAGCACACGGGGGTCGGGCTGCGCCAGAGCCTCCTGCAAGGCCGGCAGATCGAGCAAGGCCTCGCTGTCATCGCCGTCCGCCGGGTAGTCCACCCGCAGGCCATAGTCGTCCAGCAGTTGAGCCGTCGCGGCACCGACGGTGAACCAGGGCAGCAGCGGCGGCTGCGGCCAGTACTGATCCACCAGGTCCAGCCCCAGGCGCGCGGCCGGCTTGCTGACGACAATCGCCGCTGCATAGAAAGGCAGGTTGAGAATCTTCGTCAGCCCGGCGCCATCGACCGCCAGCGGCTCGATTTCCAGCAACGGCAAGGCACTGCTGAAGATCCCGGCCTCGGCCAGTACCGCCGCCAGCGCGGTCGACTCATCCGTCGGCCGCGTCAGCAGCAGACGCCAACCGGTCATTCCTCGCCGGCCTCGCCATAGACGGCCTTGAGAATGACATCCGCGCCCTGCTCCAGCAGGTCCTCGGCCACCCGCACGCCCAGTGCCCGGGCATCCGCTTGCGGCGCGCGCGCTTCGGCGCTCAGCAGCAGGCCGCCGCTGGGCTGGCCGACCAGGCCACGCAGCCAGACCTGCTCGCCTTCGAGCACGGCATAACAGGCGATCGGCACCTGGCAGCCACCGTTGAGGTGCTTGTTCAAGGCCCGCTCGGCGGTGACCCGTACGGCGGTGTCGGCGTGATGCAGGGGGGCGAGCAGGGTATGAATCTCGCTGTCGGCGCTACGGCACTCGATGCCGACCGCGCCCTGGCCACCGGCCGGCAGGCTGTCTTCGACGCTGATGGCCGAGGTGATACGGGCTTCGAAACCGAGGCGGATCAGCCCCGCCGCCGCCAGGATGATCGCGTCGTACTCGCCGGCGTCGAGCTTGGCCAGGCGCGTGTTGACGTTGCCACGCAGGAAGCGGATCTGCAGGTCGGGACGGCGGGTCAGCAACTGCGCCTGGCGACGCAGGCTCGACGTGCCGACCACCGCACCCGGCGGCAACGCATCGAGACTGGCATGGGTATTGGAAACGAAGGCATCGCGGGGATCTTCACGCTCGCAGATGCAGAACAGGCCGAGCCCCTCGGGGAAATCCATCGGCACGTCCTTCATCGAGTGCACGGCGATATCCGCCTCGTTCTCGAGCAGTGCGGTTTCCAGTTCCTTGACGAACAATCCCTTGCCGCCGATCTTCGACAGCGGCGAGTCCAGCAGCTTGTCGCCGCGACTGACCATCGGCACCAGGGTCACCTGCAACCCCGGGTGAGCCTGTTCCAGTCGGGCCTTGACGTATTCGGCCTGCCACAGGGCCAGTGCGCTCTTACGGGTAGCGATGCGGATTTCGCGAGAAGACATGGATCGATCCGTACTGAATAGATACGGCAGATAATAACAGTTCAGCCCGGCCAGCTTTGACTTGTATCAGAAAGTCCGCAGCCTCCCTGGCCTGGAACAGCGGACGGGCGAACCCCGGGGCCTGCGACAAGCCCCGGATTAAAGCTGCTGCATCATCTTGCGCACGCCGGCGACATGGCGCCGGCTGACGATCAACGCGTCGCCGTTGAGGCCCTTGAGGAACAACTGGAAGTGCCCCAGGGGCGTGCGTTGCAGGCGTTCGATGCGTTCGCGGGCCACCAGCGCATTGCGGTGGATGCGCACGAAGCGGTCGCCGAACTCGTCTTCCAGGGCCTTCAGCGGCTCGTCGAGCAGGACTTCGCCACCTTCGTGGCGCAAGGTCACGTACTTGTGGTCGGCGATAAAATAGATCACCTGGTCGAGGGGAATCAGCTCGATTCCCTTGCGGGTCCGCGCGCTGATATGGGTGCGCGGGCCGGCACCGGTTTCCGCAGCCGGCCGGGTCAGCGCGGCCAGCTGCACGCGGTTGGGCCGCTCGGCCTTCTTCAAGGCTTCGAGCAGGTGTTCGGAACGCACCGGCTTGACCAGGTAACCCACGGCGCTGACCTGGAACGCCTCCAGGGCAAACTCGTCATGGGCGGTGCAGAACACCACCGCCGGCGGCGTTTCGCGCTCGCACAGGCGCGCGGCCACCTGCAGGCCATCCAGGCCCGGCATGCGGATATCGAGCAAGACGACATCCGGCTTGAGGCTGTCGATCAGGGCCAATGCCTCTTCGCCATTGGTGGCGCTGGGCTCCAGGACACTGTAACCCTCGAGTTCGCCAACCAAACGGCTCAGGCGCTCGCGGGCCAGGGGTTCGTCATCAACGATCAGGACATTCATATTGCGCTGGATTCCTGCGTGAGTCTCGCACAAGGATAGCGTAGACAGGTGAAGTGACGTCCGTCACGGCGATCCACGCTAAGACTAGCGCGAGGCCCAAAAAGTGCCGTAAGTCGGGCACCAATGTTCACCAGCGCCAGTTGAGTACCGCTCGACACCTGCTGCCGCGCAGCATCGTCGTAGGGATTGCTGATACACAATATGAACTCTCCCTCTTTATAGTCGGCTTCGACTCTGACCACCCCGCCTTCGACCCGCGGTGCGATTCCATAGATCAGAGCGTTTTCCAGCAATGGTTGCAAGGTTAGTTGCGGGATCGGCAAATCATCCGGAATTGTCCCTACCCTCCAGTCCAACTGTAGACGGTTGCCAAGACGATAGTGTTCGATCGACAAATATCGTTGCGCTAATTCCAGTTCGTCGCGCCAGGACACCAGGTTCCCCGGCTTGGCGAGGCTGGCCCGGAACAGGTCGGACAGATCCAGCACCGCCTGCTCGGCCTGCTTCGGGTCGGTCGCCACCAGGCTGGCAATGCTGTTCAGGCTGTTGAACAGGAAGTGCGGCCTGATCCGCGCCTGCAACGCCTCGAGTCGCGCCTGCAACTCCGCCTGCTGCTGGCGCCGCCACTGACTCTGCAGATAAAAGTAGCGCAACATCAGCGCCGACATGATGAGGCTGATCAAGCCATGGCGCAGATAACGACCGAAACTGCCGGCATCGACCTGCCGCTCGACAAGGGAAAGGTATTCGGTGAGGGCGGTGCAGATCAGCGTCAGGCCGACCACCAGGGCACAGCACAAGGCGCCCGCCACCCCGGGACGCAGGCGAGCCAGCCAGGACCGCGCGCCACACAGCACCGCCGCCGACAGCAGCACGATCCACTGCACGTACAGCGAAGTCAGCGCCAGGCGCACCCAGTCGAAACCGGCGGGCATCGGCTCGGACAACACCAGCACCATCACCAGCAGCTCGGCCAATACCACCAGCACCAGCAGCGCTTCTGGCAGGCACAGCTCCGGCAGGAAGAATTCCGGTGTGGCGGGCGCATCACGCACCACCTTCGTTCGTGAGACTGGCATACGGGCGTATTCCCGAAACGATACGCCCAGTCTCCGCGCCTGCGCCGTCGCCGACAAGCCACCCGACCGATTCGGTCAAAATAAAAACCGCGCGACCAGTGTCAGCCCCAGCCGGGGCAACCCTGTTATGATCGGCAACGACTTTTCCGGCAACCCACCTTCAGTAGATCACGAGCGAATCCATGAGCACCGACAAGACCAATCAGTCCTGGGGCGGCCGCTTCAGTGAACCCGTCGACGCCTTCGTCGCACGCTTCACCGCCTCCGTCACGTTCGACCAACGCCTCTATCGTCACGACATCATGGGCTCCATCGCCCACGCCAGGATGCTGGCCAAGGTCGGCGTGCTGACCGATGCCGAGCGCGACAGCATCGTCGACGGACTGACCACCCTCCAGGGCGAAATCGAGGCCGGCAACTTTGACTGGCGCGTGGACCTGGAAGACGTGCACATGAACATCGAGGCGCGTCTGACCGACCGCATCGGCGTCACCGGCAAGAAGCTGCACACCGGGCGCAGCCGCAACGACCAGGTCGCCACCGATATCCGCCTGTGGCTGCGGGACGAAATCGACCTGATCCTGGCGGAAATCACCCGCCTGCAAAAAGGCCTGCTGGAACAGGCCGAGCGTGAAGCCGGCAGCATCATGCCCGGCTTCACCCACCTGCAGACCGCGCAGCCGGTGACCTTCGGCCACCACATGCTGGCCTGGTTCGAAATGCTCAGCCGCGACTACGAGCGCCTGGTCGACTGCCGCAAGCGTACCAACCGCATGCCCCTGGGCAGCGCGGCGCTGGCCGGCACCACCTACCCGATCGACCGCGAATACACCGCCCAGTTGCTGGGTTTCGACGCGGTCGGCGGCAACTCCCTGGACAACGTTTCGGATCGTGACTTCGCCATCGAGTTCTGCTCGGCGGCCAGCATCGCGATGATGCACCTGTCGCGCTTCTCCGAAGAGCTGGTGCTGTGGACCAGCGCGCAGTTCCAGTTCATCGACCTGCCGGACCGCTTCTGCACCGGCAGCTCGATCATGCCCCAGAAGAAAAACCCGGACGTGCCGGAACTGGTGCGCGGCAAGACCGGCCGTGTCTTCGGCGCGCTGATGGGCCTGCTGACCCTGATGAAAGGCCAGCCGCTGGCCTACAACAAGGACAACCAGGAAGACAAGGAGCCGCTGTTCGACGCCGCCGACACCCTGCGCGATTCGCTGCGGGCCTTCGCCGACATGATTCCGGCGATCAAGCCCAAGCACGCGATGATGCGCGAGGCGGCACTGCGCGGCTTCTCCACCGCGACCGACCTGGCGGACTACCTGGTACGCCGTGGCCTGCCGTTCCGTGATTGCCACGAGATCGTCGGCCATGCGGTGAAGTACGGCGTGGAAAGCGGCAAGGACCTGGCGGAAATGAGCCTGGAAGAACTGCGCAAGTTCAGCGACCAGATCGACCAGGATGTGTTTGCCGTCTTGACCCTGGAAGGCTCGGTCAATGCCCGCAATCATATCGGCGGTACCGCACCGGCACAGGTGAAGGCGGCGGTCGCCCGCGGCCAAGCATTGCTCGCCAGCCGCTAAAAGGCAAAAAAGCTTCGCGGGCAAGCCCGCTCCCACAGGGGATGTGAGAGCGGGCTTGCCCGCGAATAGGCACTGAAGACCGCTACAGAATCTACTTCTTGGCGGCAATCATCGCCAGGAACGCGGGCATCGCGGCCTCCTTGTCCGCCGCGATCCGCCGCGCATGCTCTGTCTGCTGCAGACGCTCCAGCAAGGCCTTAGCCTCCGGCATCCCGGCCAACAGATCAATCCCGAACAGCTTCTGGCCCACCGCACAGGCCAGGTCGACGCTGTAGAGAAAATACAGGTCCGCCACGCTCAACTCGTTGCCCGCCACATAAGGGGCGAACTTGCCATGGCGCTTGAGCGAGGCAAAGCCCAGCAACAGCTCGGTGCGGGTCTTTTCCTTGATCGCCTCCGGCACCGGCATGCCAAAGAACGCTTCGGCAAACGACGCCCGCGCCGGTAGCTCGATATACAGTTCGATCTCCTTGGCCAGCGCCAATACCTGAGAACGTCGGAACGGATCCCTGGGCAGCAAGACCTTGCCGCCCTGGGTGTCATCGAGGTATTCGAGAATCACGCTGGTTTCGTTGATATAGCCCTGCTCAACGCCCAGCACCGGGACTTTCCCACGCGGGCTGATCGCCAGGGCCTCCGGACTCTGTCCGGCGTAGAACGGCACCTCCTCGAAGGACAGGTCCTTCTCGAGCAATGCCAGCTTGACCATGTTGTAGTAGTTGCTGACGGGGAATCCATAAAGCTTGAGCATCACAAAGCCTCCAGGCCGTGCGCGGGGTTGGCGCAGGCAGTTATAGAACACCGTACGGCAACCGGCCAGCAGCATCAGCCCGCTGAATACGGGTAAACTGGCGACCTTTCCTTGAGGAGCCTGCCATGAGCGAGCCCACCGATATCGACAACGACGACGAAGAGTTCGCCGAGAGCACCCTGGTCCAGGCCATCGAAAACCAGATCGAAAGCGACAACCCGCCAGCCGCCAAGGCCACGTTCAACAAGCTGACGCTGGTCGGCTACGAGCGCGACGAAATCCTCAACCTCATGGCCCATGTACTGGCGGTGGAAATCGACGCGATGCTCGACGATGACCGCGCGTTCAATACCGATTGGTATGAAGCCGCCCTGCGCGCCTTGCCGGAGCTGCCGCCGGAAAAGCAGTGAGCGCTTTATCAAGGACTGTCTACACTGGAAAAACCCTGTAACAACTGATCCCACGCCTCCAGCACGCCATCCGGCCGCGCGCGCATCCAGCACTGGACAGCCCGCGCAAGTGGGATCACCTTAGGGGCGCTGTCGTCCAATAATTCCTAGAAAGTCTGGAGTCCTTATGTCGTATACCCCTGAGTTGGTTGCCGAACTGGAAATCCTTGCACTGTTCAACCTGGGGAGTTCCCAGGAGGGTCTGAAAATTCATCAGACCGCTGCCCCGACTGCCATCGCCGCCGCCAAACGCCTGTTCGATAAAGAGCTGATCACCCAGAGAGACGGCGGTTACCTGACCAGCCTGGGCCGTGACGCCGCCGAACATGCCCAAGGCCTGCTGACCATCCTGAGCGTCAAAGAAGCCGCCTGAATCCGCCCGCAGCCCACGCAATCGCCTTTTTTCATGGATTGCGCGGGCAAACCGCGGCCGCTCATCTGGCAATCTGACATCCTTCGACAAATTCAGCTTAAAGCGCGGCCCGCTTAGCCTGTAAACTGCCACCCTTCAGAGATTTCCTACTGTCGAGCGCCGCTGAGCCGGTTTGAGTTTGAAATGACGCGCACCCATGAAATTCGCCCAAACCTGGACGAGGGCATCGACCGCAAGGTGCTCAGCCAGTTGCGTTCGCGCTTTCTGAAGCTCAATCAGGGTCGGCTCGACCGTGCCATGGAGGGGCTGTCACCGCGACAACAGGTGGTACTGAACGTGCTGCCGCTGTTTTTCCATGTCAATCATCCACTGTTGCCCGGCTATGTCTCGGGCAGCACGCCGGCCGGCCTGTCGAGCTATGAGCCGGACGATTCGGCCCTGGCCGAAGCCCAGCGCCTGACCCGCTCCTTCTCCTACAAGGCTCGCCACGGCAACCCGCCACGACCGATCCACGGGCTGTTCCTGATGGGCAGCCTGGGCACCCTGGCCCAGGCCGACCAGAGCGACATGGACTTCTGGGTCTGCCACGCCAGCGACCTCAGCCAGGGCGAACTGGCGGAACTGCGCAAGAAATGCCAGTTGCTGGAAACCTGGGCGGCCAGCCAGGGCGCCGAGGCGCATTTCTTCCTGATCGACCCGGCGCGTTTCGTCCGTGGCGAACGGGACGCCCAGCTGAGTTCGGAAGACTGCGGCACCACCCAGCACTACCTGTTGCTGGACGAGTTCTATCGCACCGCCATCTGGCTCGCCGGGCGTACGCCGCTGTGGTGGCTGGTGCCGGTGTACGAAGAGGCGCGCTACGACCAATACACCCATACGCTGCTGTCCAAGCGCTTTATTCGCGCGGACGAAGGCCTGGACCTCGGCCATCTGGCGCAGATCCCGCCGGGCGAGTTCATCGGTGCCGGGCTCTGGCAGCTGTTCAAGGGGATCGAGTCGCCCTATAAGTCGGTGCTCAAGCTGCTGCTGACCGAGGTCTATGCCAGCGAGCACCCGCAGGTCGAGTGCCTGAGCCTGCGCTTCAAGCAGGCGGTGTTCGCCAACCAGCTGGACCTCGACGAGCTGGACCCCTATATCGTGGTCTACCGGCGGATCGAGGAATACCTCAAGGCCCGCAACGAACCGGAACGCCTGGAACTGGTACGGCGCAGCCTGTACCTGAAGGTCAACCGCAAGCTCACCGGCAACAACTCGCGAAACACCAGTTGGCAACGCCGGTTGCTCGAGCGCCTGGCCGGCGAATGGGGCTGGGATCGCCGGCAACTGGCACTGCTCGACAGCCGCAGCCAGTGGAAAGTCCGCCAGGTCAGCGCCGAACGTCGCGCGCTGGTCAACGAGCTCAACTACAGCTATCGCTTCCTGACCCAGTTCGCTCGTACCGAACAGGCGGTCAGCCTGATCAACAAGCGTGACCTCAATGTTCTCGGGCGCCGGTTGTACGCGGCGTTCGAGCGCAAGGCCGGCAAGATCGAGTTCATCAACCCCGGCATTGCCCCGGACCTGGCCGAAGACACCCTGACTCTGGTCCAGTCGCCCAACCGCAAGGAACCGGGACAGACCCACTGGGGCCTCTACAACGGCAGCCTGGGCGCCCAGGAGTGGGAACACTTCGCGCCGATCAAGCGCAGCCGCGAGCTGCTCGAACTGCTGACCTGGTGCCACCGCAACGGCGTGATCGACAGCAGCACCCGCCTGGCGCTGCACCCCGGCAGCAGCGACCTGACCGAGTTCGAGCTGTTCAACCTGCTCGGCAGCCTGCAGCAGGTGATCGCCCTGCCGCTGAGCACCGTCAGCGAAGAACAGCTGCTGCGCCCGAGCATCCCCGGCGAGGTGCTGTTGCTGGTCAATGTCGGCGTCGACCCGCTCAAGCACCACCGCGACCTGAATATCCTGATGACCACCGAGCGCACCGACTCCCTGAGTTACGCCGGTGTCCGGGAAAACCTGGTGCTGACCCTCGACCAGGTCACCCTCAACAGTTGGAACGAGGTGCTGATCAGCCGTTACGACGGCCCCCATGCCCTGCTCGACTGCCTGCGCGACTACCTCAACAACCTGCCCCTGGGGCGCGAGTTGCCAAGGCTGCGGGTGCGCTGCTTCTGCCACAACCGCGCGCAATTCATCGCCCAGCGCGTCGAGGAAGTGCTCAACACCGCCCAGGAACTGTTGATCGGCGACCTCAATCATCGCTACCTGGTGCAGGTCCAGCAGCACTACCACGTGCTGGAGCTGGTGCCCGGCCAGGTCCGCCATATCGCCCTGGACAACCTGTCGACGCTGCTCGACTACCTGAGCGCCGACCTGTCGAGCTACAGCCCACTGCACCTGGACCTGCGGGCCATGGAGGAACACGACCTGGCACTGGTGCTGCCGATGGGCCAGCCCGAGTGCATACAGGTGTTCTTCCGGATCAACGAGCACCAGGCCGAGTTGTATGTGCTGGATGAGTTCAATGCCCTGTGGCAACAGCGCGTGCCGTTCCATGACGAGCAAAGCCTGCTGGTGCCGTTGCAACGCTTCCTGCAGTCGATCCTGTACCGTCGCGAAGCCTTGATGCCGATGGACTCGACATTGCCCGCGACCGTGCTGGAAACCCTGTATTACCAGCTATTGCCCTCCGCACCGGGCCGGGCACGACGGGTCGAGGCCCGGCCGGCACCGCAGACACCGGTCAACAAGCCGTTCTACGACGTCCAGGCGATCGTCGGCAAAGCCGGGCCGAACGAAGTCCAGGTCACCCTGTACTGCAATCAGCGGGAGTTTTCCGAACTGGAATACGGCGACCAGCTGTTTATCGCGGTTGCCCAGGAAATTATCGGCCAGCGCCGCGAGGTCGAGCGCTATCGCTGCTACATCACCGACCTGGACCTCAGCGGCCTGGTCGGCGAAGGCACGGGCTCGACCAACCTGTACCTGCGCTACAAGGCCGACCTGGAAAGCTCGCTGAATATCGCCCTGGAACAGGCCTGAGAGGGTTCAGGGGGGTGAGGGCTCAGAGGTGAAAGTCACCGGCCGCTTCCGGCTGGTATTCGACTTCCAGCAGGGTCAGCTTCAGGGTCTTGCCGCCCGGAGCCGGCCAGTCGATGTGCTGTCCGACCTGCAAGCCGAGCAAGGCGCTGCCGACCGGCGCGAGAATCGAGATCTTGCCTTCGTCGGCATTGGCATCCTGGGGGTAGACCAGGGTCAGGTGATAGTCCTTGCCACTGCCTTCTTCGCGACAATGGACCCGGGAGTTCATGGTCACGACACCGGCGGGCACTTCTTCGTGCCCCACGACGCTTTCAGCGCGATCCAGTTCGGCCTGCAACGCGACGACGCCCGGCAGCGAATCGTCCAGGCTGTCGATCAGGCGCTCGAGACGCTGCACATCGAGGCGGGTGAGGATGATGGAAGGTGCGGTGCTCATGATCCAGGCAGACTCCTTTTTTCTGCACGATAAAAGCAAAACCCCGCCACGAAAGGCGGGGTTTTCACGTGCCTCGTCAACCCGAGGCGTGGCTTGACACTATCACAGCAGCGCAAATACACAAGCCGCAGAAGCGGGTCGGCCCTGATGATGGACATAAACCGGGCAATGCGGCTCCGATCGTTCCCATGCTAGAGCGTGGGAACGATCAATGCCCCTGTGGGAGCTGGCTTGCCAGCGATGAGGCCCTTGAAGCTGGCATCGGCCGACCGGACGCCATCGCCGGCAAGCCGGCTCCTACAAGGGACCGTAAGGCTCAGGCACACGCCTGGCGCTGCCGCGCCTGCTCGCAGATCACCCGACGGCGCTGGTCGTCGGCCGAGCGCCACTCGCGAATGTCCTCGACATGCCGAAAACAGCCGATACACACTTTTTGCTCATCGAGCCGGCACAGGCTCACGCAAGGCGAAGGCACAGCCTGGCTGATGTTGCTGTACAGCGGTTTGGCGGGTCTTGCCGGTGTGGCTTGCTGCGTCACGATCAGATCTCGTCGAAGTCCAGATCGGCACCGGACTGTTCCAGGGTAAAGCGCGCGAGGATCTCGTTGAGCTTCTCTTCGCTCTTCACGCAGAACCAATAACTGCCATCTTCATCTTCACTGCTGCTTTCCTTGTACTCGAAGTGATAAGCGCCAGAGGGCTTGGACGTCGCCAGCCAGAGCTGAAGCAGAGGCTCCTGGCGACTGAAAATCAGCTGGCTGCCACCTTCGAACTTCACGGTGAGCATACCGCTGGAGTTTTCCTGGTCCAGATCCAGGCCACTCTCGTCGAATACTTCTTCCAGGTTTTCCAGCGTGCTATCGACCAGATCGTGAAAACGGGCTTCAGTCAAACTCATTGCGCAAACCTCGAAAAATACTGGTCACTCCAGGCGCCTGAAGATACGGGCGCTCGCGGATGATTGCAAAGCATAACCACCCTGGAGCGACAGTGGCATCAATAATCCACCGGGTCCCGATCGACCCGCCGGAGTCCGGCTGGCGGCCCGCATAGGCAAGCCGCCGGGTGGCCGGTATACTCGGGCGCAATTAATGCTTTTACAAAGGATTTCGCCATGAAGCGCCTGATCTCTTCCCTTGCTGCGCTCCTCGCGATCGCTTGCCTGGTCTCTGCCTGTGGGCAAAAAGGTCCGCTGTATCTTCCCGATGACAGCCAGAACCCGGACGACCAGGCCAAGTCCTCGCAGTCCAAAGCGCACAAGCACGACACCTACTAAGGGATCACCATGGACGCTTTTAACTACCGCGACGGTGAACTGTTCGCGGAAGGTGTAGCTTTGTCCGCCATCGCCGAGCGCTTTGGCACACCGACTTATGTCTACTCCCGCGCCCATATCGAGGCGCAGTACCACGCTTATGCCGATGCCCTGCAGGGTGCGCCGCACCTGGTCTGCTATGCGGTCAAGGCCAACTCCAACCTCGGCGTGCTGAATGTCCTGGCGCGCCTGGGTGCCGGTTTCGACATCGTTTCCCGTGGCGAACTGGAGCGTGTCCTGGCCGCCGGCGGCACGGCGGACAAGATCGTCTTCTCCGGCGTCGGCAAGAGCCGTGACGACATGCGTCGCGCCCTGGAAGTCGGCGTGCACTGCTTCAACGTCGAGTCCACCGACGAGCTGGAGCGCCTGCAAGTGGTGGCGGCCGAGATGGGCGTACGCGCGCCGATCTCGCTGCGGGTCAACCCGGACGTGGATGCCGGCACACACCCGTACATCTCCACCGGCCTGAAGGAAAACAAGTTCGGCATCGCCATCGCCGACGCGGAAGAGGTGTATGTCCGCGCCGCACAGCTGCCGAACCTGGAAGTCCTGGGCGTCGATTGCCATATCGGCTCGCAACTGACCAGCCTGCCGCCGTTCCTCGATGCCCTCGACCGCCTGCTGGCGCTGATCGACCGCCTCGGCGAATGCGGTATCTACCTGCACCACATCGACCTCGGTGGCGGCGTCGGCGTGCGTTATCGCGATGAAGAGCCGCCGCTGGTGGCCGACTACATCAAGGCCGTGCGCGAGCGCACCGCCGGTCGCGACCTGACCCTGATGTTCGAACCGGGCCGCTTTATCGTTGCCAACGCCGGCGTGCTGCTGACCCGGGTCGAGTACCTCAAGCACACCGAATACAAGGACTTCGCCATCGTCGACGCGGCGATGAACGACCTGATCCGCCCGGCGCTGTACCAGGCCTGGATGAACGTCACCGCCGTGCGCCCGCGTGACAGCGCGCCACGGGCCTACGACATCGTCGGACCGATCTGCGAAACCGGCGACTTCCTGGCCAAGGATCGCCAGCTCGCGCTGGAGGAAGGCGACCTGCTGGCCGTCCATTCGGCCGGCGCCTATGGTTTTGTCATGAGTTCCAACTACAACACGCGCGGCCGTGCCGCCGAAGTGCTGGTGGATGGCGAGCAGATGATCGAAATCCGCCGTCGCGAGACATTGGCCGAGTTGTACGCCGGCGAAAGCCTGTTGCCGGAGTAAGACCATGCTGCTGCGTTTTACCAAGATGCACGGCCTGGGCAACGACTTCATGGTCCTCGACCTGGTCAGCCAGCACGCGCACATCCTGCCCAAGCACGCCAAGCAATGGGGTGACCGGCACACCGGCATCGGCTTCGACCAGTTGCTGATCGTCGAAGCGCCGAGCAATCCCGAGGTGGATTTCCGTTATCGGATCTTCAACTCCGACGGCTCGGAAGTGGAGCAATGCGGCAACGGTGCCCGCTGCTTCGCGCGCTTCGTGCTGGACAAGCGCCTGACCGCCAAGCGGCAGATCCGCGTCGAGACCAAGAGCGGCGTCATCGAACTGGACGTCCGTCAGGACGGCCAGATCAGCGTGAACATGGGCGCCCCGCGCCGGGTGCCGGCGGATATTCCGTTCCAGGCCCCGACCCAGGCCCTGAGCTATCAGGTCGACGTCGACGGCCAGAGCGTCGACCTGGCCGCCGTGTCCATGGGCAACCCCCATGCGGTGCTGCGCGTCACGGACATCAACAGCGCCCCGGTGCACGAGCTGGGACCGAAGATCGAACATCATCCGCGCTTCCCGGCGCGGGTCAATGTCGGCTTCCTGCAGGTGATCGATCGCCAGCGCGCGCAACTGCGCGTCTGGGAGCGTGGCGCCGGGGAAACCCAGGCCTGCGGCACCGGCGCTTGCGCGGCGGCGGTCGCGGCCATCAGCCAGGGCTGGATGGATTCGCCGGTGACCATCGACCTGCCCGGCGGACGCCTGTCCATCGAATGGGCCGGCGACGGCGAGCCGGTGATGATGACCGGGCCGGCCGTACGGGTGTATGAAGGACAAGTGCGTCTATAAGCGAGCGAACGTCATGACCGATCAGCCTCAGGCTCCAGCCGAACAGCCCAACGAACTGCCTGCGCAAAGCCTGGAGGCGGCGACCGTCGCCGCCTACCTGGAGGCCCACCCGGACTTCTTCGTCGAGCACGAAGAGCTGCTGCCGGCGCTGCGCATTCCACACCAGCGGGGTGACACGGTATCGCTGGTCGAACGGCAGATGAAGATCCTGCGCGAACGTAATATCGAGATGCGCCACCGGCTTTCACAGCTGATGGACGTCGCCCGGGACAACGACCGGCTGTTCGACAAGACCCGCCGGCTGATCCTTGCACTGATGGACGCGGCCAGCCTGGAAGACCTGGTGATGGCCGTCGAGGACAGCCTGCGCCAGGATTTCCAGGTGCCCTTCGTCAGCCTGATCCTGTTCAGCGACAACGCCATGCCGGTGGGCCGCTGGGTCAGCGGCACCGACGCCCAGCAGGCGATCGGCGGACTGCTCTCGGAAGGCAAGAGCATCAGCGGCAGCCTGCGCGAGCACGAACTGGACTTCCTGTTCGGTGAAGAGCAACGCAAGCAGATCGGCTCCACCGCCGTGGTCGCCATCAGCCATCTGGGTCTGCACGGCGTGCTCGCCGTCGCCAGCCGCGACCCGCAGCACTACAAGAGCTCGGTCGGCACGCTGTTCCTCAGCTACATAGCCGAAGTCCTGGGCCGTGTCGTCCCGCGCTTCACCCACTCCCTGCGCTCGGTGCGCTAGTCATGGAACGGCAACTGGACGCCTACTGCGAGCACCTGCGCAGTGAGCGCCAGGTGTCGCCCCATACCCTCGAAGCCTACCGCCGCGACCTGAACAAAGTCCTGGCCTTCTGCGCAAAGGAACAGATCACCAGCTGGGCGGCCCTGGATATCCAGCGGCTGCGGCGACTGGTGGCGCGCCTGCACCAGCAGGGACAATCCTCGCGCAGCCTGGCACGGCTGCTGTCGGCGGTCCGCGGGCTGTACCAGTACCTGAACCGCGAAGGCCTGTGCAGCCACGATCCGGCCACCGGCCTGGCGCCGCCCAAGGGCGAACGCCGGCTGCCCAAGACCCTCGACACCGACCGCGCCCTGCAACTGCTCGACGGCGCCGTCGAGGATGACTTCCTCGCCCACCGCGACCAGGCCATTCTCGAACTGTTCTATTCCTCGGGCCTGCGCCTGTCGGAGCTGACCGGGCTCAACCTCGATCAGTTGGACCTGGCCGACGGCCTGGTGCAGGTCCACGGCAAGGGCAGCAAGACCCGCGTCCTGCCGGTCGGCCGCAAGGCCCGCGAAGCCCTGCTGACCTGGCTGCCATTGCGCGTCCTGAGCAATCCGGCGGACGATGCGGTATTCGTCAGCCAGCAAGGCCGGCGCCTCGGGCCGCGGGCCATCCAGCTACGGGTCAAGGCTGCCGGCGAGCGTGAACTGGGACAGAACCTGCACCCGCACATGCTCCGGCACTCCTTTGCCAGCCACCTGCTGGAGTCCTCCCAGGACCTGCGCGCGGTGCAGGAGCTGCTCGGCCACTCGGACATCAAGACCACGCAGATCTACACCCACCTGGACTTCCAGCATCTGGCAACCGTCTATGACAGCGCCCACCCCCGGGCCAAGCGCAGCAAGGATAGTGAGTAATGACGATTCAGCTGATCACCTTCGACCTCGACGACACCTTGTGGGATACCGCGCCGGTGATCCACAGCGCCGAGAACGTGTTGCGCGAATGGCTGGCCGGGCACGCTCCGGACCTGGGCGGCGTACCGATCGAACACCTGTGGGCGATCCGCGAACGGGTGCTGCTCAAGGACCCGACGCTCAAGCATCGCATCAGCGCCTTGCGCCGCCGGGTGCTGTTCCATGCGCTGGAGGAAGCCGGCTACGCCCACGGGCAGGCCGAGACACTGGCAGCGGAAGCGTTCGAAGTATTCATTCACGCCCGGCACCAGATCGAGGTGTTTCCCGAGGTCGAGCCGACCCTGGAGACCCTCGGCCGCTCCTTTGCCCTGGGCGTGGTCACCAATGGCAATGCCGACGTGCGCCGCCTGGGCCTTGCCGACTACTTCCGCTTTGCCCTGTGCGCCGAAGACATCGGCATCGCCAAGCCCGACTCACGGTTGTTTCACGAAGCACTGGTACGTGGCGGGAACATTCCGGCCGAGGCGGCGGTGCACATCGGCGACCATCCGGGCGACGATATCGCCGGGGCGCAACAAGCGGGCCTGCGGGCGATCTGGTACAACCCGACGGGCAAGGCCTGGGAAGCGGACAAGCAACCGGATGCCGAGGTCCGCAGCCTGACCGAACTGCCGGCACTGCTGGCCGGCTGGAACACCAGGGCCTGATCGCATGATCGTTCCCACGCTCCCGCGTGGGAATGCCTCACTGGACGCTCTGCGTCCGCTGTGTGACGCGGAGCGTCACGGGCTGCCTGCCCACCGATCGTCGAATGCCGGGCATGAAAAAGCCCGCAGCGACGGCGGGCTTTTTCGACAAGCGAGGAAGCTGACACTCAGATAGGTCGGCTACCGTACTTGTTATCCGGCTTCTTGGGTGGATCAGCCACCACATTGGCCTCGACTTCCTGCACCTTGCCACCGCGCGCGAGGAACTCTTCCATCGCGCGAGCCAGAGCATCACGCTCCTTGTTCTTGGCTTCCACGCTGGGCAGCTCATCCACCGACACGGCGGCCTTGGCCTTACCCTTGGCAGTCGGTGCGGGGGCATCGCCACCGTCGTCATCGGCAACGTCTACGTCTTCAGCCGCCGCTTCCAGACCTTCTTCGGTTTCGTCTTCGTCGCCTACTTCGAGGTCATCGTTTTCCAGATCATCGTCGCTCATGTTCTACCTCATGACTTGCGAAAAGCAGATTAGTTATAGCCCAGCTGCGCCGACTGTCGAAGGCCGCCGGAAAAAAATCAACATCCGCTGAACCCCAGCGGCTTATGCCCCATCACCCTGGAGGGTGGCGAGGACTTTACGAGCACCGCCATGATCACGGTGCTCGCCCAGATAGACACCTTGCCAGCTACCCAGAGCCAACCGTCCCGCCGTTATCGGCAAAGTCAGCTGACAGCCTAGCAAACTGGCCTTGAAGTGCGCCGGCAGGTCATCCGCGCCTTCGTCGTTATGTTCATACTCGAGCCCGCCTTGCGGCGCCAGTCGGTTGAAAAAACGTTCGAAGTCACGGCGAACCGCCGGATCGGCATTCTCGTTGATGGTCAACGAGGCCGAGGTATGCTGTAGCCACAAATGCAACAGACCGACTCGACATGCCTTCAGTTCAGGCAAGCCATCGAGCAACTCCTGGGTCACCAAATGAAAACCCCGGGGCCTGGCCCGCAAGGTAATCAGTGTCTGTTGCCACATACAGTTCTCCGCCCATCGGCGCGCATTCTAGCGCGCTCAGGAAAAAAGCAAAGCGCCTAATACGCCAGCCATGCTGTAAGCCATCGTCCCGCGAGGGATAGTCCCGTCGTTTTGGCTGCAATGCTTCTGGATAAATCCTTTCAGCCTTCCTTGCACTGACAAAATCCAGGCAAAAAAATGCCCGGCAAGCCGGGCAAATTTTTTAAACGCGCTTACAGGTTATAGCCGCGCTCGTTGTGTTGTGCCAGGTCGAGGCCGACCGATTCTTCTTCGTCGGTCACACGCAGGCCCATCACCACATCCAGTACCTTGAGGATGATATAGGTCACGACCGCGGTGTAGATGACGGTGAAGCCGACGCCTTTGCACTGGATCCAGACCTGGGCCGCGATGTCGGTGGTCGCAGCGTTGAAGCCGCCCATCGACGGTGCCGCGAACACACCGGTCAGGATTGCACCGAGGATACCGCCGATACCATGCACGCCGAAGGCGTCCAGGGAGTCGTCGTAGCCCAGCTTGCGTTTCAGGGTAGTGGCGCAGAAGAAGCACACCACACCGGCCGCCAGGCCGATGATCAGCGAGCCCATCGGGCCGACGGTACCGGCAGCCGGGGTAATGGCAACCAGGCCAGCCACCACGCCCGAGGCGATGCCCAGTGCGCTTGGCTTACCGTGGGTCAGCCACTCGGCGAACATCCAGCCCAGTGCAGCGGCGGCGGTAGCGATCTGGGTCACCAGCATCGCCATGCCGGCGGTACCGTTGGCCGCGGCGGCGGAACCGGCGTTGAAACCGAACCAGCCGACCCACAGCATGGCCGCGCCGATCAGGGTGTAGCCGAGGTTGTGCGGTGCCATCGGGGTGGTCGGGAAGCCTTTGCGCTTGCCCAGCACCAGGCAAGCCACCAGACCGGCGATACCGGCGTTGATGTGCACCACGGTGCCGCCCGCGAAGTCGAGCACGCCCCAGTCGCCCAGCAGGGAACCCGGACCGCTCCAGACCATGTGCGCGATCGGTGCATAGACCAGGGTGAACCACACGCCCATGAAGATCAGCATCGCGGAGAACTTCATCCGCTCGGCGAAGGCACCGACGATCAGCGCCGGGGTGATGATCGCGAAGGTCATCTGGAAGGTGACGAACACCGCCTCAGGGAACAACGCCGCCGGGCCGGTAATGCTCGCTGGCGTGATACCGGCGAGGAAGGCCTTGGCCAGGCTGCCGACAAAGGAGTTGTAGTTGACGACGCCGGCTTCCATCCCGGTGGTATCGAACGCCATGCTGTAGCCATAGATGAACCACAGGATGGTGATCAGACCGGTAATGGCGAAGCACTGCATCATCACGGAAAGAATGTTTTTCGACCGCACCATGCCGCCGTAGAACAGCGCGAGGCCTGGAATGGTCATGAACAGCACGAGGGCTGTGGAGGTCAGCATCCAGCTGGTATCGCCGGAATTGAGGACTGGAGCCGGTACCGGGTCCGCCGCCATGGCCAGGGCCGGCATTACGAGGGACAACAGGGCTCCTAGCCCTGCGAATTTACGCAGAGTCATATTGTTTTCTCCTGGGGCGTTGGGTTTGGCGGCTTAGATTGCGTCGGTATCGGTTTCGCCGGTACGGATGCGAATAGCCTGTTCCAGATTGACCACAAAGATCTTGCCGTCACCGATCTTGCCGGTGTTGGCGGCCTTGGTTATCGCCTCGATAACCCGGTCAAGATCCTTGTCGTCGATGGCGACATCAATCTTCACCTTGGGCAGGAAGTCGACCACGTATTCCGCGCCGCGATACAGCTCGGTGTGACCCTTCTGCCGACCGAAGCCTTTGACCTCAGTAACGGTAATGCCCTGCACGCCGATTTCGGACAACGACTCGCGCACGTCGTCCAGCTTGAACGGCTTGATGATGGCAGTGACTAGCTTCATGAAACTTTCTCCCGAATTGGTGGACTTGCCCCAGGAAAACAAACCCGACTCAAGTCTAAGCGCAGTGCCTGGCTTTGTAACGCATCGTTGGCCCTGATCAGCCTGTCGACGCCAGCTAACCGCTGCCGGCGAAGCTTCCCAGCTCCGCCTGCCGCACTGCTTCGTCACAGCGACTGCATCAGTGCATGGGTCACAAGCGACTAAGCAGAAACCTTGCCATCTCTACAAAACCCACTGATTTCAATCCCTTGGTCGCTGTGAAGGGCAAAAAAACCGCCAGCTCGCGGGCAACACGCACAACAACGGTGCGCGACCGCCCGGCGTGTTGCGCGAAAAGCGTGCATCGCCGCCCTCGGAAATCACTATAGACACTGCGTGGTACACTGGGACGACCCTGTATCCGGAACCCAGACCATGCTCGCGCCCAAAGCCTTCCTCGACGCCCTGAGCGGCCACGCCTCCCGCCTGTTCAGCGGCGAAACCCCGTTGCCGCGCAATGAACTCGAAAGCCAGTTCAAGGCCCTGTTGCAGAGTGGCTTCAGCAAGCTGGACCTGGTCAGCCGGGAAGAATTCGACAGCCAGATGGTGGTCCTGGCCCGCACTCGCGCGCGCCTGGAAAGCCTGGAGGCGAAGGTGGCGGAGTTGGAAGCAAGGCTCAGTCCGCCAGTGGAGTAACAGCTCTCCATTCGCTCCCGCTTCATGCGGGAGCAAAGGGCCGGTACCCAATGGCTCTCGACACGCATCCAGCCGCAACGCGACATCCGCCCTGAATCACTCCCCGTATCTCCCGCCCATCCCCCACACCCCCAGCTAGTGCACATCTTCGACCGACTGCAGATGTTGAATTCTCCGCTTGCAAAGGGAGCAATCTGCCGCCGTTTCGCACGCCCGGCTCCCCTCTTACAGTCTTCTTCACCGCAGCTTTATGTCGGCGCATCGGAGCCCCCGTCCTGGCCCAATCCGCCGCTCTAACCTCACAACTGCCGACCACCTCGGCACTGGGTTTGGCGACCCGGAAAGCTTAAGGCGCACGACGCCCACCATCCGATAGCGGGCGTTTTTTCATGCTCGTCGATTCGTGTCATGGCGGCTGTGCGTGGGAGACCTTCGGGTCTGCCGGGTTCCTTTTGCTCCGGTTCGCCAACCCGCGTACAGCTGCCACCCAATTGTTTGGCGACGATTGCCGGCAGTCCTTTCAAGCAAAAGGAGCTGTCTTGATGAATAACGCTGAAACGTATCTGGTGCCTCACGTCTTTACTCGTCACAAGCTCAATCTCCACGCGCTCCTGCTGGAAAACCAGGCCTGGTTCAGGCTGCAAGATGTTCCTCATATGCTGCCGGAGGGAGAACAGCCACGCAGCGCGCGAAACGCACCGTGGTGGAAACGAGCGTCACGCTTGCTTCCATCGTTTTCGTAAGTTGGGGGCTCTGGGACCTCCTCGACGCGCCGGAGGACTGCACAGAGCCACCGGCACCAGCTTCCACGCCCAAGCCATCGCCAAAGTTGTTAGCCTATAGGCATACAAAATCATAAAGATGTATACCTATACGCATACAGATCCTTTATTTTTGTACACCTATGGGCTGTCAAAAGCATTATTTTGTTAGCCTATAGGCTAACAAAAGTGATAACTTGTTAGCCTATAGGCATACATAAATGCCTATTTTGACAGCTTATAGGCTGTCAAAAAGGAGATTTTATGCGCAATTCCTCACTCAGCCACCTGCGTCTGACCCAGGTGGAACGGGCCCTCGAGCCGTTCGTAACCCTCAAAGGGAAAACCACTCCTCGTGGTGGTTGGCTGCGCTCGATTCGAGAATCTCTGGGTAGAACGGTACGTAGTCAGGCCGCTCTGCTCGGCGTGGCGCCCGCAACGCTTCAGAAGTCCGAGCAATCGGAGGCAGATGATCGAATCACCCTCGGTCAACTGAGAAAACTGGCCAACGGGCTGGACTGCGAGCTGGTCTATGTACTGATACCCAAAAAGCCCTTGCATGACATGGTCGAAGAGCGCGCGGAATCGCTGGCCAGGAAGGAGGTCATGGGGGTTTCGCACATGATGGCTCTTGAAGGCCAACGTCCGTCCGACTCATTTATAGAACGCAAGGTAACTGAACGGCGCCAGGAACTGCTGGCAGGAGCGTGGGCTCGACTATGGCGGTAGAACTCGAACTGAAACCCGGGCAAACCCCTCTCGACCATGACGAAGCCGCAGATCTCAAGCCAAAACATATCAGTACCCAGGGCGAGCTTGACGAGTGGGAAGCGGAAAACCTGCTCAAGGCCAAGCAATGGCTGAATCGCCAGAAAAAGCTTGAGGTACTGAACGAACACTTCTGCCGCGACCTTCACAAGAAGATGTTCAGCGACACATGGAACTGGGCTGGCACATTCCGCAGAACTGAAAAAAATATCGGCTGCGATCCGATACAGATCTCGATCAAGCTGAATCAGCTCCTAGGCAATGTGGCGTACTGGGTAGAGAACAAGACGTTCACACCTGATGAGATAGCGGCTCGTTTTCATCACCAGCTCGTGTCGATACACCCCTTCCCAAACGGAAATGGCAGGCATGCTCGTTACATGACCGATGCTCTTCTCAGGCAGTGCGGCTGCCCTGATTTCTCCTGGGGTAACGGGAATCTGGTTTCAACCAATGAGGTACGTGATCGCTACATCCAGTCTCTCCGTGAGGCTGATGCCGGCGATTACGCCTCACTTATGGTCTTTGTGCGCAGTTGAGCATCATTGAGCCGCCCCTAGGAGCCACGTATCAGGCACAGTGAGAGCACGGTCTACTCAGCGTTAACCTTGCATCACGCCCCCACGAACAGACATCGAATCGTCTGGACACATAAAAGCCCCCAAGCCCTTCCCCCGCTCGACTAGCCTTGCAGAACCGCAGCAAATCCGCTTCGCGTTCAAGGAAAGAACATGTCCCTGGCCATCGTCCACACTCGCGCCCAGGTGGGCGTGGAAGCCCCCGCCGTTACCGTTGAAACCCATATGGCCAACGGCTTGCCCTCCCTTACCCTGGTCGGACTGCCCGAAACCGCCGTCAAGGAAAGCAAGGACCGGGTGCGCAGCGCGATCCTCAATTCGGCCCTCGACTTTCCCGCTCGGCGCATCACCCTCAACCTCGCTCCGGCGGACCTGCCCAAGGACGGTGGGCGCTTCGACCTGGCGATTGCCCTCGGCATCCTCGCCGCCAGCGTGCAGGTGCCGACCCTGACGCTGGAAAACCTGGAGTGCCTGGGTGAACTGGCCTTGTCCGGCGCCATTCGCCCGGTGCAGGGCGTGTTGCCGGCGGCACTCGCGGCACGCGCCGCCGGACGTACGCTGGTGGTGCCGCAGGCCAATGCCGAAGAGGCTTCGCTGGCTTCCGGGCTGACGGTGATCGCGGTCGATCATCTGCTGCAACTGGTCGCCCATCTCAACGGCCATGCACCGATCAGCCCCTTCGAGTCCGATGGCCTGCTGCACCTGGGCAAGCCCTATCCGGACCTGAGCGAAGTGCAAGGCCAGCTCGCCGCCAAACGCGCCCTGCTGATCGCCGCCGCCGGCGCCCACAACCTGCTGTTCAGCGGGCCGCCGGGTACTGGCAAGACGCTGCTGGCAAGCCGTCTGCCCGGCCTGTTGCCGCCGCTGGATGAACAGGAAGCGCTGGAAGTGGCGGCGATCCGGTCGGTCGCCAGCCATGTGCCCCTCAGCAGTTGGCCGCAGCGACCGTTTCGCCAGCCCCATCACTCCGCTTCCGGGCCGGCGCTGGTGGGCGGCGGGTCCAGGCCGCAGCCTGGCGAGATCACCCTCGCCCACCATGGCGTGCTGTTTCTCGACGAGTTGCCGGAGTTCGACCGCAAGGTACTGGAGGTTTTACGCGAGCCGCTGGAGTCGGGCCAGATCATCATTTCCCGGGCCCGGGATCGGGTACGGTTCCCGGCGCGCTTCCAACTGGTGGCGGCGATGAATCCCTGCCCCTGTGGATATCTTGGCGACCCCGCCAACCGCTGCCGCTGCACGCCGGAGCAGGTCCAGCGCTATCGCAACAAACTCTCCGGCCCCCTGCTCGATCGCATCGACCTGCACCTGACCGTAGCCCGCGAAGCCACGGCCTTGAGCCCCGCCAGGGAGCCGGGAAACAACACGGCCAAGGCCGCGACACAGGTGGCAGAAGCCCGCCACTGCCAGCAACAGCGCCAGGGCTGCGCCAATGCCTTTCTCGATCTGGAAGGACTGCGACAGCACTGCAAGTTATCCACAGCCGACGAACACTGGCTGGAAACGGCTTGCGAGCGATTGACCCTGTCGTTGCGGGCGGCCCATCGATTGCTGAAGGTCGCGCGGACCCTGGCGGACCTGGAGCAGTTGGAAACCATCAGCCGCGACCATCTGGCCGAGGCGCTGCAGTATCGGCCCAGTGCCAGTTGATGGCGTTGGATCGATGGCAAAAGCTCAACCCTGAACATCAATCCCCGGATCAGTCTCCATATTTCCGGTGATCGCTATATCAGCGCAGGTTTTTTGCCACCAATCAGGCAGGCTAGATACTGTTTCGCCCGTTACGTCGCGAATGATTCGAACCAGATCAAACGATCGAAGCCCATCGACGTGTTCGCTCAAGCTACCACTCGTGTTAGCCCACATAGGATCCAGGACGAAGTCGATACCTTTCATGCGTGCCAGCTTTGCCGCAGGCACAAAATCGGAATCCCCAGCGACCAGAACGATCACGTCGACCAGCTTGTCGAGGGCTAGCGTGGTGATGTCCATTCCCAGCTTTGTATCGACGGCTTTCTGTTCGACCTTGTAATGGAAATCTTCATTGGTCAGCGCATGCCATTGCCTTGCCCCCTTGAGCAACTCCTTCAGCGTATGAGTATTGAGTTGCCACTCCCCATTTCTCGACAGTTCTCCCAAACGCAGGGCAGTCTTTCGGCTAGCCCTGAGATGGTCATGCAACTCTCGTCGAAGCTGGTAGGGAGGATGCTTGTTGAAGTTCAAGTGGCCGGATGACGTATGGCCCGAGGGCACAATTGGCAAACGCACCTGATTTGAGGGCGGGGGACAGTCATAGTAGTAAATCCGATATAGCTCTCTGGCTGCAGTTCGTTCATCTTCGATATGCAGCCGGACAATTTTTTTGATGATTGTCGCCAGCTGCTCGGACGTCACAATGAAGTCTTTTCGGAAGTACTTGCGCGAGAAAAAAAGAAACCGCTGGAAGAAAAATCCCCCGTCAATCAGGACGGCTGTTCGTTTCATGAGCTTTTCTCCAGGCAAAAAAAAGCCCAGGACCGCTGGGCAGGTTCTAACGATTGCCTGCGCGCTGTACTGGGCTGTTGATCAAATTTTATTCAGGCTTGACGAAGCAGTCAAACCAAAATCATCAGTAGGTTGTTTCAAAACTTTCGTACGTCCTTCCTATTGAGCGGCCAACCGCGACAACTCCGCTTGGCATCTGGATCGACATCCTGAAAGGACTACTTCAGTTCAACGAAACCGATCAACCTCCTGACGCAGGTCCGCCGCCAGGCCTTCCAGTTCCTTGGCGGTCAGTGCCAGGTTGGAGACAACTTCGCGCTGTTCGCTGTTGGCCAGGGCGATGCTTTGCAGGTTGCTGCTGAGCAGGGTCGCGGTGCTGCTTTGTTCCTGGGTCGCGGTGGTGATGGCGGCGAACTGCTGGCCCGCCGAGCGGCTCTGTTCGTCGATCCGCGCCAGCGCCGAGGCGACATTGGCATTGCGTGACAGACCTTCCTGCATCAGCGCGTTGCCCTGCTCCATGGTCTGGATGGCATGGCTGGTTTCCTGCTGGATGCTGTGGATCATCCCGGAAATCTCGTCGGTCGCCTCGCGGGTACGACCCGCCAGGCTGCGCACTTCATCCGCCACCACGGCAAAACCACGGCCCTGCTCGCCGGCGCGGGCGGCTTCGATGGCGGCGTTCAACGCCAGCAGGTTGGTCTGGTCGGCAATCGAGGTGATCACTCCGACGATGCCACCGATTTCCTGGGAACGCTGGCCCAGGGTGTTGATCACCGTCGCGGTGCTGTTGAGCGCGGCGGCGATCTGTTCCAGGGAGGAGGACGCTTCGTCCATGGAGGTCCGGCCGATCCGCGTCTGCTGGGCATTTTCCTGGGCCAGGCGCTCGGTACTGCCCATGTTGTCGGCAATGTTCAGCGAAGTCGCGCTGAACTCCTCCACCGCCCCCGCCATGCTGGTGATTTCGCCCGACTGCTGCTCCATGCCCTCATAGGCCCCGCCGGACAAACCGGACAAGGCCTTGGCGCGGCTGTTGACCTCACCGGCCGCCTTGCGGATGTGCTCGACCATGGTCGACAGCGCCTGCCCCATCTGGTTGAAGCTGGCGGCCAACTGGCCGATTTCGTCATGGCTCGAGACATTCAGTCGTACGCTCAGGTCGCCGGCACCCAGGGCCTGCGCCTGGCGCACCAGGTCCCCCAGCGGTTGCAGCTTGCTGCGCAACAGCCAGACCGCCGCGCCAACCGCCAGCAACATCGCCAGTACGCTGCCCAGCACCAGGCGAATGCCGACGCTCCAGGTCACTTCGCGAATCTCGGCCTTGGGCATGCTCGCCACTACCGTCCATGGCCCGCCTTCGAACGGCACGGCGACGCTGTAGAGATCGTCGCCCTTGTCGCTCCAGAAACGGCCCTGGCCCGGTTGTTTGGCCAGGTCGACGATCACCGGCACTGCCTGGTCGAGATCCTTCACCCCGGCCGGTGGTACCAGCCAGTGTTTCTGCTCGTCGAGCAACGACAGCGAGCCGGTGGTGCCGATGCGGAAGCGCTTGAGATTGTCGAACTGGGCGTTCTGCGCCTCGGTGTAGTCGAAGCCGACAAACAGCACGGCGAACACCTTGCCGCTGCCATCACGCACCGGAGTGTACTGGGTCATATAGGAGCGATCGAACAGCAAGGCCCGGCCGACATAGCCCTGGCCGGCCATCAGCTTGGCGTAGGCCGGGTGCTGGTGGTCAAGCAGGGTGCCGATGGCCCGGCTGCCGTCCTGCTTGGTCAGGGAGGTGCTGACGCGGATAAAGTCTTCGCCGCTGCGCACGAACAAGGTCGCGACACCGGCGGACATCTGCTTGAACTCGTCGACTTCGCTGAAATCGTTGTTGAGCAGGTGATCGCCCAGGTAAAGCCCGGGAGCCTGGGTGCCGGCGACAGGCACCGGGGTCTCGGGGCGCACGCTCAGGCCACTGCTGAAGCGTTTTTCGAACAACCCGCTCAGACGCTGGGTGCTTTCGCGCAAGGTACTGTGGAAGGTGTTCAACTGGTCGGCCAGCAATCGAGCCTCGCTGGCCAGGTGCTCTTCACGGGTGTCGAGGTTGGCGGAGTCGAGCGAACGCAGGGCAAAAACAGTACTGCCACTGATGACCACTGCCAGGATGGCAGCGAGCGCAAGACCCAGTTGCGTGGCGATTCGAGCACGGGGTTGAGACATGAACAGCTCCTGGCCGAGCGGCCGGATCATCCTGATCTCGTAGCGCTACCCGGTAATAATTCTAAAAGTTGAGTCGTGAGTGGGGCTTTCTGAACGAAGGTTCCATGTGGGTAGATTCGGCGGCCTACCGCAATACTTGAGTAAATCGGGTGGATATCGGCCAAATCCCGGACTGACGGGCTGTTTCGATTCAGCCCAGGCGTTCGACCGGGGGCAGCTCCATCGCGGCGACCTCGCCTTGCAGGAAGTCACTCAGGCGCCGCAGACGCTCGCCGCCGGGACGGGTTTTCGGCCAGACCAGGTAATATTTCTCGCCGCTGGCCACCGCGGTCGGCCACGGCAGGCTCAGGCGGCCCTGGGCGACATCCTCGGCCACCATCAGCAGATCGCCCATGGACACACCATAACCACGGGCCGCGGCGATCATGCCAAGCTCCAGGGTATCGAACACCTGGCCACCCTTGAGGGAGATCCGCTCGGACAGCCCCATGCACTCCAACCAACTGCGCCAGTCACGCCGATCCGGCGTCGGGTGCAACAGCTCGGCGCCGGCCAGCCGCTCGACGTCCCAGGGTTGGTCGTTGAGCAGCGTCGGCGCCCCCACCGGGATCAGCCATTCGGCAAACAGGTAGCTGGCCTCCCAGTCCGGAGGGAAATTCCCGTTACTGAGCAACACCGCGCAATCGAAAGGTTCCTGATTGAAATCCACACTGTCGATATCCATCCAGGCGCTGGTGAGCTGCACCTCGTTGCCTTTCTGCAAATGCCGGAAACGGCTGAGCCGGGCCAGCAGCCAGCGCATGGTCAGGGTCGAGGGCGCCTTCATGCGCAGGATGTCGTCTTCGGCGCGCAAGGTATTGCAGGCACGTTCAAGGGCGCCGAAGCCTTCGCGAATACCCGGTAGCAGCAGGCGCGCGGCTTCGGTCAATTGCAGGTTGCGCCCATTGCGCTGGAACAGGCGGCAGGCGAAGTGCTCTTCGAGCGTGCGGATATGCCGGCTGACCGCACTCTGGGTGATCGACAGCTCTTCGGCAGCACGGGTGAACGAGCTGTGTCGCGCCGCGGCTTCAAAGGCGCGCAGGGCATAGAGAGGCGGCAGGCGACGGGACATGCTGAACCTTCCGATGACTGGGTAGCGAAGAACTTACCAGAAATGCTCCTGCATGAGTTTTTATCATGCGAGCAATCGTTTTTATCCCTTTGTGCAAACCCGCGCGGGCACCGAGAATCAATCTTTTCCTTAGCCTGCCACTTTTCGAGCCTGATGATCATGCAGCATCCTGCACGTACCGAACTCTGGGCCATCCTGCGGCTGTCGGGGCCGTTGATCGCCTCGCAGTTGGCGCACATGCTGATGGTGCTGACCGACACCCTGATGATGGCCCGCCTCAGTCCCGAGGCCCTGGCCGGCGGGGGCCTGGGCGCTGCAAGCTATTCGTTCGTGTCGATTTTCTGCCTTGGCGTGATTGCCGCGGTCGGCACCCTGGTGGCGATTCGTCACGGCGCCGGCGATGTCGAGGGCGCCACCCGCCTGACCCAGGCCGGGCTCTGGCTGGCCTGGGCCATGGCGCTGGTCGCCGGCCTGCTGCTGTGGAACCTCAAGCCGGTCCTGCTGCTGTTCGGCCAGACGCCGAGCAATGTCCACGCGGCCGGCCAGTTCCTGTTGGCGCTGCCGTTCGCCCTGCCCGGCTACCTGAGCTTCATGGCCCTGCGCGGCTTTACCAGCGCCCTGGGACGCGCCACCCCGGTGATGGTGATCAGCCTGTGCGGCACCGTGGCCAACTTTGCGCTCAACTATGCGTTCATCACCGGTATGTTCGGCCTGCCCCGGCTGGGACTGACCGGTATCGGCCTGGTCACCGCCATCGTCGCCAACTGCATGGCGCTGGCCATGGCCTGGCATATCCGGCGACATGCCGCCTATCGCGACTACCCCTTGCGCCGGGGCCTGTCACGACCGAACTGGCAGTACCTGCGCGAGCTCTGGCGGCTGGGCCTGCCCATCGGCGGCACCTACGCGGTGGAAGTCGGGCTGTTCGCGTTCGCCGCCCTGTGCATGGGCACCATGGGCAGCACGCAGCTGGCGGCGCACCAGATCGCCCTGCAGATCGTCTCGGTGGCGTTCATGATTCCGGCGGGGATTTCCTATGCCATCACCCTGCGCATCGGCCAGCACTACGGTGCCGGGCAGTTGCTGGATGCGCGGCGCGCGGGACGGGTCGGTATCGCCTTCGGCGCGGCGACCATGCTGGCGTTCGGCATGCTCTTCTGGCTCGCTCCGCATCAGTTGATAGGACTGTTCCTGGACCAGAACGACCCGGCGTTCCGCCCGGTGATCGACCTGGCCGTCAGCCTGCTGGCCGTGGCCGCCTGGTTCGAATTGTTCGACGGCACACAGACCATTGCCATGGGCGCGATTCGCGGGCTCAAGGATGCCAAGACCACCTTCCTGGTCGGGCTCGGCTGCTACTGGCTGATCGGGGCGCCGGCGGCGTGGCTGCTGGCGTTCAATATCGGCTGGGGGCCGACCGGCGTCTGGTGGGGCCTGGCCCTGGGGCTGGCGTTCGCGGCGGTGGGCCTGACCCTGGCGTTCGAATGGCGGATGAAGCGAATGCTAGGCCGCCGTGATCGCCGCCGTGAACTCACCCTGGAACCCTTGTAGGAACCGGCTTGCCGGCGATGGCGCCTGGACAAGCACCGCGAGACTCAAAGGCCTCATCGCTGGCAAGCCAGCTCCTACAAGGGTCGTAGCAGTAACGATATTTTGTGGTGAGGCATGATCTTGTAGGAGCCTGCTTGCCGGCTCCTACAGGGGGGTCAGCAAACCTCTTGCACCGCCTGCTGGCTGGCACCGAACGTCAGGTACTCGACCAGCTCCACCAGCGGCAGCGGCCGGCTGATCAGGTAACCCTGGGCCTGGTCGCAGCCAAAGCCGCGCAACAGTGCCAGTTGCTCCGGCGTTTCGACACCTTCGGCCACCACTTCCAGGTTGAGGTTGTGGGCCAGGTTGATCATGGCGTGAACCAGCTTGCGGTTCTCTTCGCGCAACTCCATGCCGCCGACGAAGCTCTTGTCCACCTTGAGCAAGGCAATCGGCAGACTGTTGAGGTGCACGAAGGAGGAGAAGCCGGTGCCGAAGTCGTCCAGGGAAAAGCGCACCCCCAGCCGTCCCAGGGCATCCATGGTCTGCTTGACCAGGTCGCTGCGCCGCATCACCGCGGTTTCCGTGAGCTCGAACTCCAGCCATTGCGCCTCGACACCGCGCTCGGCAATCAGCCGGCTCAAGGTCGACAGCAACTGGCTGTCCTGGAACTGCCGGAACGACAGATTGACCGCCATGTGCAACGGCCCCAGGCCGCGCTCGCGCAGGTCCTGCATATCCCGCAGAGCCCGGGAAATCACCCAGTAGCCCAGTGGCACGATCAGCCCGCTCTGCTCGGCCAGCGGCACGAACTCGCTGGGCGGCAACAGTCCGCGTTCGCCGTGGCGCCAGCGCACCAGGGCTTCGAGACCGACGATCTGCCCGGTGCCCAGGTCAAGCCGTGGCTGGTAGTGCAGCTCCAGTTCGTCACGACGCAACGCCCGGCGCAGCTCGCTTTCAAGGTCGGCGAGGCTGCGGGCATTGCGATTGATACGTTCATTGAAAATATGGAAGGTGCAACCCTGGGTGCTCTTGGCCTGTTGCATGGCAATGTGCGCGTGCCACATCAGCGGGTCGGCACCGGCGTTGGCACGGGCGTGGGCGATGCCCAGGCTACAGCCGATCAGCAGGCTTTCACCGTCGACCCAGTAGGGTTCGGCCATGACTTCGATGATTCGCTCCGCCATCCACTCCGCCCGCTGCGGTGCCCGCCGGGTGTCGATCAACAGGGCGAACTCGTCGCTGCCCAGGCGCGCCAGCTGATCGCCGGCTTCGAGCTGGCTCTTGAGGCGTGCGACCACTTGCAGGATCAGCCGGTCGCCGGCCTGGTGGCCGAGGGCGTCGTTGGCGTGACGGAAGTTGTCCAGGTCGAGGTGGCCGAGGGCCAGGCCGCGCCCTTCATTCTCGGCCAGGCGTGCCGCCAGCAGCGTCTGGAAGCCCTGGCGATTGGCGATGCCGGTCAGCGGGTCCTGTTCGGCGAGACGTTGCAGGGTATTTTCCAGCACCCCGCGCTCACGCACGTGGCGCAGACAGCGACGCAGGGTCGAGGCGTCCAGGTCCGCGCGGACCAGCCAGTCACTGACGCCCAGCGGCGCCACGTCGGGCTCGCTGTCAAGCAATAGTACGGTCGGCAGGCTGCAACGCCCCGGCGCCGGCTGCAGACCGGGCACGGTCAGCAATACCGCCGTGCGTTCATCATCGAAGAGGCCACTGACCAACTCCCAGGATGTCGCACTGACCAATACGGCCGCGCCTCCCATAGGAGCGAGACACTCGCGCAACAACGCTGCCCACGCCGGCTCTTCGGCCAGAAGCAGCAAACGCAAGGGTTCGACAGGCTTGGACAAGCTAGCTCCCTAGACTCTGCAAAAAGATAGTGGCGAAAGGCATTATGACGCGCCGTGCAGCGACCACAAACGCAATTGATTCTCAACCGCAGCTTTGTACCGTGCAAACTTGAACGATAGCCTTAAATTCTTCGCGCATCCTGCGGGAAAGTAACAAAACCGGCAAATTTAGATCGCGTGGTACGTCACAGTGTCGCAGAGTCGCGGCAGAATCTGTCCAGCCTGTTAAAATGCCCGCCCTTTTTCGTAACAGACCACTGACTTCGCCATGTCCCGACTCAACCCCCGGCAGCAAGAAGCCGTGAACTACGTCGGCGGCCCTCTTTTGGTGCTCGCCGGTGCCGGCTCCGGCAAGACCAGCGTGATCACCCGCAAGATCGCCCACCTGATCCAGAACTGTGGCATCCGCGCCCAGTACATCGTCGCCATGACCTTTACCAACAAGGCCGCGCGGGAAATGAAGGAGCGCGTCGGCACCCTGCTCAAGGGGGGCGAAGGCCGTGGCCTGACGGTCTCGACCTTCCACAACCTGGGGTTGAACATCATCCGCAAGGAGCACGTGCGGCTGGGCTACAAGCCGGGCTTCTCGATTTTCGACGAGGCCGACGTCAAGGCCCTGATGACCGACATCATGCAGAAGGAATACTCGGGCGACGACGGCGTCGACGAGATCAAGAACATGATCGGCTCGTGGAAGAACGACCTGATCCTGCCGCCCCAGGCCCTGGAAAACGCGCGCAACCCCAAGGAGCAGACCGCCGCCATCGTCTACACCCACTACCAGCGCACGCTCAAGGCGTTCAACGCGGTGGACTTCGACGACCTGATCCTGCTGCCGGTGAAGCTGTTCGAGGAACATGCCGATATCCTCGAGAAGTGGCAGAACAAGGTCCGCTACCTGCTGGTGGACGAATACCAGGACACCAACGCCAGCCAGTATCTGCTGGTTAAGATGCTCATCGGCACGCGCAACCAATTCACCGTGGTCGGCGACGACGACCAGTCGATCTATGCCTGGCGTGGTGCGCGCCCGGAAAACCTGATGCTGCTCAAGGACGACTACCCGTCCCTGAAAGTGGTGATGCTCGAACAGAACTACCGCTCCACCAGCCGTATTCTGCGCTGCGCCAACGTGCTGATCTCGAACAATCCCCACGAGTTCGAAAAACAACTCTGGAGCGAGATGGGCCACGGTGACGAGATCCGCGTGATCCGCTGCCGTAACGAGGACGCCGAGGCCGAGCGCGTGGCCATGGAAATCCTCAGCCTGCACCTGCGCACCGACCGCCCCTACAGCGATTTCGCCATCCTCTATCGCGGTAACTACCAGGCCAAGCTGATCGAGCTGAAGCTGCAGCACCACCAGATCCCCTATCGCCTGTCAGGCGGCAACAGCTTTTTCGGACGTCAGGAAGTCAAGGACCTGATGGCCTACTTCCGCCTGATCGTGAACCCGGACGACGACAACGCCTTCCTGCGGGTGATCAACGTGCCGCGCCGGGAAATCGGCTCGACCACCCTGGAAAAGCTCGGCAACTACGCCACCGAACGCAAGATCTCGATGTACGCCGCCACCGACGAGATCGGCCTGGGCGAACACCTGGACAGCCGCTTCACCGACCGCCTGGCGCGGTTCAAGCGCTTCATGGACAAGGTCCGCGAGCAGTGTGCCGGCGAAGACCCGATTGCCGCCCTGCGCAGCATGGTCATGGACATCGACTATGAGAACTGGCTGCGCACCAACAGCTCCAGCGACAAGGCCGCCGACTACCGGATGAGCAACGTCTGGTTTCTGATCGAGGCGCTGAAGAACACCCTGGAAAAAGACGAAGATGGCGATATGACCGTCGAGGACGCCATCGGCAAGCTGGTCCTGCGCGACATGCTCGAACGTCAGCAGGAGGAGGAAGACGGTGCCGAAGGCGTGCAGATGATGACGCTGCACGCGTCCAAGGGGCTGGAGTTCCCCTATGTGTTCATCATGGGCATGGAGGAGGAGATTCTCCCCCACCGCTCCAGCATCGAGGCCGACACCATCGAGGAAGAACGGCGCCTGGCCTATGTCGGGATCACCCGCGCGCGCCAGACCCTGGCCTTCACCTTCGCCGCCAAGCGCAAGCAGTACGGCGAGGTCATCGATTGCGCGCCGAGCCGTTTCCTCGATGAACTGCCGCCCGACGACCTGGCCTGGGAAGGCAACGATGACACCCCGACCGAAGTGAAAGCCGTGCGCGGCAACTCCGCGCTGGCGGATATACGCGCCATGTTAAAGCGCTAGAATTGACTACTTTTTAAACGATTCCTTCTTGTGGGAGCGGGTTTGCGTAGGAGCGGGCTTGCCTTAACTGACAGGTATGATCGTTCCCACGCTCGAGCGTGGGAATGCAGCCCGTGACGCTGTGGGAGCGGGCTTGCCCGCGAAGCTTTTGAAGCGGACGCAGAGCGTCCATCGCGGCGTTACCACGCGGAGCGTGGGAACGATCGGATATTATTATTTTTTCTATTTTCAGCGTAAATGCGCTACTTGAGGACGTTCCGTGGAAGCACTGCATAAGAAAATTCGCGAAGAAGGCATCGTGCTTTCCGATCAGGTCCTGAAGGTCGACGCCTTCCTGAACCACCAGATCGACCCGCAGTTGATGAAACTGATCGGTGACGAATTCGCCACGCTGTTCGCCGACTCGGGCATCACCAAGATCGTCACCATCGAAGCCTCGGGCATTGCCCCGGCGATCATGACCGGACTGAACCTCGGCGTGCCGGTGATTTTCGCCCGCAAGCACCAGTCCCTGACCCTGACGGAGAACCTGCTGTCGGCGACCGTCTACTCCTTCACCAAACAGGTGGAAAGCACCGTGGCGATCTCCCCGCGCCACCTGACCAGCAGCGACCGCGTGCTGATCATTGATGACTTCCTGGCCAACGGCAAGGCGTCCCAGGCGCTGATCTCGATCATCAAGCAGGCCGGCGCGACCGTGGCGGGCCTGGGCATCGTGATCGAGAAGTCGTTCCAGGGCGGCCGCGCCGAACTGGACGCCCAGGGCTATCGCGTGGAATCGTTGGCCAGGGTGAAATCCCTCGCCGGTGGCGTGGTGACCTTTATCTGATAACCGCGACCAGGCGGCGCGGGCCCGCAATCAGAAGCCCATCGCGCTCGAATCCCGTAGCGAACTGGACAGCTTGAACAGTTCGCTGTCGGTCTTGATCCCCAGCTTGCGGTAGGCCGACTGTTTCTGTGTGCTGATGGTATTGGCACTGCGCGAGAACTTCTCGGCAATCCCGTTCACCGACATGCCATCGAGAAAACAGCGCAGCACTTCCCGCTCCCTGGGCGAGAGGATGTCATGGGCACAAACGGGCGCCAGCTCGTTGACGTTCGCTGCCTCGTACACCTCCTTCTCCGATACCGTGGCAACCTCCCTGGCCATGATCGGGTGCAGATAGATCTTGCCCCGGGCCACGGTGCGGATCGCCGCCGCCAGCCCGTCCAGGCGCTGGGTCTTGCCAAAGAACCCCCAGCTCCCGGCCCGCAGAGCCAGGGACACCGTCGCCGGCGTGTAATGGGCCGAAAGCACCAGCGGCCGGCAATCGGGATAACGCACCCGCAGTGCGCGGATCAGGTTGATCCCGTCGATCTCCGTCGGGCCGAGCATGAAATCGATCACCAGGATATCCGGCTGCCTGATGGCCAGGGCGGCGAGCAGCTCCTTGCCCGTGGAAAAGGAGCCGACAACCTCGAGGTCAGGCTCCTTTGACAACCACAGGGAAGTACCCACCCTTATCAGTTCGTGATCGTCCAGCAGCATGACTGTGTAGGAACCAGGGACTGCGCTAGTCATCTTTTTTTAGACCTCCCGAGAAAGAGCCGAGCCAACAGATAAGGGGCGTGGCGAATACCTACAGAACTTTCAGGCTTATAGCACCCAGCGCCGAGAGCACAAACGGAAAGCCCTTCGAGAAATCACGAAACTGCCGCGTTTCGAGTTATCTCGATGTTCCCCCGAGCCCGGCTACGCGAGAGTAGCGGCCTCATCCGACAGGCTACCACCCTCCCCCCGGAGGGCTGCCGGAAGGGAAATCAACTGAAACCATTCAAGGTAATTCCATGAAAATCTCCCAAGTCTCTGCCGCCGTGTCTCTCGCCCTGGCCGCGCTCATCGCCCTGCCGGCTTCCGCCGCCAATGACGGCATCATCAACTTCAACGGCCTGGTAACCGACGTGACCTGCACCATCGAAGGTGAAGCGCCGGGCGGCGGTAGCGTGGTCAAGAACGTCGACCTGGGCGGCGTATCCGCGGCCCGCCTGACGAACGCCGGCGACCGCGCCAACCTCACCGGTTTCTCGATTCGCGTCGGCGCGCCGGGCGAAACCGCTTGCACCAACGGCCGCACCGCACTGGTCGCGTTCGACCCGACCAGCCCGGCCATCGACGTCGCCACCGGCCGCCTGAACATCGACAGCACCGGAGACGCCGCCAGCAACGTGCAGGTCGAGGTGACCCAGCGCGACGGCACGCCGATCCACGTCTACACCGAGAAGTCCGAAGGCGTGGTCATCGCCGACAACCAGGCGGTCATTCCCCTGGCCGCCCAGTACTACGCCACCGGTGCCGCGGGCGAAGGCCTGGTCGCCACCCGGGTCGGCTTCATGGTCGAGTACGCCGACTAAGCGTCATCCAACGGACCCGCGCGCCCTTGCGGGTCCAGCCTTCAACACGAGAGCTTCGCCAATGAACAACCTGGTTCGTTCGGGCATGGTCGCCTGTGCCTTTCTGACGGCATCGCTGCACGCTACTTCCTCGTTTGCCGCCGTGGTCATCCATGGCACACGCGTGATCTATCCCGCCGAACAGCAGGAAGTCGTGGTCCGGCTGGAGAACAAGGGCGAACGCCCGGCCCTGGTCCAGCTCTGGCTCGACGATGGTGACAAACGCGCGACACCCGCGACCGCGCAGGCGCCCTTTACCGCGATACCGCCGATCCTGCGCATCGAACCGAAAAAGCAGCAGGCCCCGCGCCTGCGCTATACCGGCGAGCCGTTGCCCACCGACCGCGAAAGCCTGTTCTGGCTCAATGTGCTGGAAGTACAACCCACCGTGACCGATGCCATGGACAGGAACCTGCTGGAACTGTCATTCCGCTCCCGCCTGCGCGTGTTCTACCGACCGCAGGGGCTGCCCTATCCGAAGGGGGCCGCGGCACCGAGGCTGAGCTGGAAGCTGGTGCGGCACGAAGGCGGCCACGCCCTGGAAGTCGTCAATCCCACGCCGTATCACGTCTCGCTGGGTTCGGTCGAACTGGTGGGCAAAGGCCACAACGAACGTTATCCAAAGGCGCCGAACAAGGAGGCCAACGACAGCCTGTTGCTGCCATCCGGCGATATCAAGCGCTTCCCGTTGCCCGCCCTGCGCACCCCGCCCAGCGGTGCCCTGAAGGTCGAGTTCACCGCCATCAGCGACTTCGGCGCGCGCGTCAGCCACAGCGCCGACATCACCTCTTGAACCGGACCGACCCGTACTCATGAACACACTCCAGCGCAGCGGCACGACCGCACGCCTCGTCATCCTGCTCTCCCTGGCGGCCCTGATACTGAGCACCAGCTTCATGACGCAGGCCAGCGTCATCATCACCGGCACCCGGGTGGTGTATCCGGCGAACCAGAAGGAAGTGACGATACGCTTCGAGAACAAGAACCAGAAACCGGCCCTGGTACAGGTCTGGCTGGATACCGGTAACGAGGAGGTGGCCCCGGAGCAGGCTCGCGTGCCGTTCCTCGCCACCCCCCCGATCTTTCGCATCGAGCCGGGCAAGCAGCAGGTCGTACGGCTGGCCTATACCGGCGAACCGCTGCCCACGGACAAGGAGAGCCTGTTCTGGCTCAACATGCTGGAAGTCCCGCCCAAGGCCCAGGACTCGGCGGAGAGCAACCAGTTGCAGCTGGCTTTCCGCACTCGCATCAAGGTGTTTTTCCGGCCTAAGGACCTGCCCTACGAATCCGCGCAGGCTGCGGAAAAACTGCGCTGGACCCTGGTGAACAGCGAACAGGGACAAAGCCTGCAAGTGCACAACCCGACACCCTACCACCTGAACTTCGACTCGGTGGAACTGGTCGCGGCCGGCCAGCGCCATGCCAAACCGGTCGGCCAGACCGGGCCGGAAAACATGGTCGACCCGAAGGCGGATAACCGTTTCCCCTTGCCGAGCCTCAAGTCTATGCCGAAGGCCGGCGCCTGGATCGAGTTCCAGACCATCGACGATTACGGCGCCCGGCACTCGCACAAGGCCCAGGTCACGCCATGACCGGCTGAACCAGCGCCTGGCACGCCAGGAACACCAACCAGCAAAGAGATTCCCGCCCCGTCCGCGACCAAGAACGCGCGACGGTCGGGCCCGGCTTGCCCGAATCCGGCAACACACAAGGTTTGGAACGTTAGCGATGAGATCGAAGACCCAGTCTGTACCCGGCGTATTGCCCACCCCGCGCAACCGCCTGGCCCACGCCATTCACAGCCTCCTGCTGCTGGCAGCCGGCAATGCCCTGGCCGCGGACGGGGTCGAGCGGGTGGAGTTCAATCCGGCGTTCTTTCCCGGTGGTGGCGGACAGATCGATATCTCGCGCTTCAACGAAGGCAACGTGGTCCTGCCGGGCCAATACCGCGCGGATGTCTCCATCAACGGCAACTGGATCGGCCGGGAAGAACTGACCTTCGCCGCCGTCGAGGGCCGTAACAATGCCCAGCTCTGCCTGGAGCGGCCCCAGTTGACAAGGCTGGGGATCGATCTCGATGGCATCGCACAAAAGGCCGCCGAAGCCGGTGAAACCATTCCGCCGGTGTTACCGACCCTGCCGACCTGTGGCGACATCGGCACCTACATACCCGGCGCCAGCGTCAACTTCGATGCAGGTGAAGGACGGCTCGACCTGCAAGTGCCACAGCTCTACCTCTCCCGCACGGCACGCGGCTACGTCAGCCCGGAGCACTGGGACACGGGCGTGAATGCGGCATTCGTCCGCTACAACGCCAACGGTTTCATGAACAACAACCAGGGCCGCTCATCGTTCTCCAACTACCTGGGGCTGCACACCGGACTCAACCTGAACGGTTGGCACCTGCGGCACAACGGCGCCTACAGCAGCAACTCGGCCAGCAGCGGCTACCAGAGCAGCGCCACCTATGTGCAACGGGAACTGCCGCAGTTGCAATCGCAATTCATGACCGGCGAGATCTACACCACCGGCGAATTGTTCGACAGCATCCGCCTGCGCGGTATGACCTTGTCCACCGACGACCGCATGCTGCCCGACTCGTTGACCGGCTACGCCCCCATCGTCCGGGGCGTGGCCGAGACCAACGCCCGAGTCAGCGTGCGCCAGCGCGGCATACTGCTGGACGAAGTCAGCGTGCCGCCGGGCCCGTTCGTACTCAACGACCTGTTCCCCACCGGCTACGGCGGCGACCTGGAGGTCACCGTCACCGAGGCCGACGGTCGCAAGCGGCAGTTCATCGTGCCATTCGCCTCCAATGTGAACCTGATCCGACCGGGTTATAGCCGCTACTCCCTGAGCTTCGGCGAGATGGACGAACTCGGCCTCGACAGCAAGCCCTGGCTGACCCAGGGCACCTTCCAGTACGGTCTCAGCAACCTGGTCACCGGTTATGTCGGCGCATTGGTCTCGCAAGGCTATCAATCGCAACTGCTGGGAGCGGCGTTCAACACCCCGGTGGGAGCGATTTCCCTTGACCTGACCGCCTCCCAGGCCGAACTGCCGGGGCTTGCCAATCGCCAGGGCCAGAGCCTGCAAGCCCGCTACAACAAGAACTTCGCCGACACCGGGACCAACTTCGCCCTGGGTGCCTTCCGCTACTCCACCGACGGCTTCCTCAGCGCCCGCGACACCGCGCAACTGCGCGAGATCGCCAGCAAGGGCGGCGACCTGGAAGGCGTGAGCCGGGTGCGCGAACGCCTGGATATCAGCCTCAACCAGAGCCTGGAACAGGGCTCGGTCTTTCTCACCGGCTCGTCGCAGAATTACTGGAACCGCAAGGGCGGCACCCTGAGCTTCACCGCCGGCTACAGCAGTTCCTGGCAACGCGTGAACTACACCATCAGCGCGCAGCGCAGCCGCGACCTGCTGACCGAGCGCAGCAGCAACCAGATCGACCTCACCGTCAGCCTGCCGCTGGGCTACTCGAACCGCGCACCGAACCTGTGGAGCAATCTCAGCCGCGGCGACCGCCAAAGCAGTGCCCAGGCCGGTCTCAGCGGCACCTGGGGCGAACGCAGCGAGATCAACTACGGGGTCTCGGCCGGCCATGCCGACAACGGCGTCGGCAACAGCTTCAACGCCGACCTGCAATACCGCAGCCGCTATGCCGTGGCCTCCACCGGTTTCAGCCAGGGCAACGGCTATCACTCGCAATCGGTGGGTTTGTCCGGTGGCCTCGTGGCTCACGCCGACGGCCTGACCCTGACCCCGGAACTGGGCGACACCATCGGCCTGGTCAACGCACCCGGCGCCAAAGGCGCCTGGGTCGGCAGCAACAACGATGCCCAGGTGGACGACAACGGTTACGCGGTGGTGCCGCACCTCACGCCGTACCGCCAGAACGTGGTCGAGCTGGATCCGCGGGACATGTCCCATGACATCGAACTCAAGTCCGCCTCGCACAACGTCGCTCCCCGGGCCGGTTCCGTGGTGGTGCTGAAGTACGAGACCAGCACGGGTCGGGCCGTGATCATCACGGCCACCCGCGACGATGGCAGCCCGCTGCCCTTCGGTGCCGATGTGTTCGACGAAAGCGAGGCCAACGTCGGCGTGGTCGGACAGAACAGCATGGCGTTTGTCCGTTTGCCGCACGAAAGCGGCCGGTTGACGGTCAAGTGGGGCCCGACCGGCACGGACACCTGCCGGATCGACTATGACCTGAGCACGCTTGCCGAGGCGGAAGGCTTGCGTCAAATGAATGGGGAGTGTCGGGCAGATATACCCGAGACACCTCGGGAGACTCCGACTGATACCACTGCGGATGAGGCTTGATCATGGTCACGCCTACCTGCTCCAGAAACGCTCCGTCCGACAGACTCCAGCCATTGTTCAAGCGAGGTGGAAAATGAAAGGCACCATCCAGTCGGTTTTCGCATTGCTGGCCCTGTTGCTGCCTGTGGCGGCCCAGGCGGCTTGCAACTATTACCCGAACAACCCCCGCAGCAGCGTGACGTTTCCCGCCACCATCAGTGTGCCGTCAAGTCTGCCAGTGGGCGCCATGATCACCAAGGCATCCTTCAGTGGCCCATACCCCAGCGGCACCAGCACCTGTACCCCGCCCATCATGCAGCAAACGACCGGGCGCTACACGATCGCTGCCGGAGGGGCGCTTCCAGGGGTGGCGAATGTCTATCGAACCAATGTCCCCGGGATTGGCGTACGGGTCCATGCGACGCTCAGGGGAGGCGTCCCCTACTCACTCCCCCTCCATAGCAGCTCTATTGCACTGAGCCACACAACCTATGACCACACCGTCGTTACGCTGGAGGCGCAGTTCTACAAGATAGGCAACATCTCAAACGGTACCGTCCCCAGCGGCAACCTCATGGTGAACAGCTGGGATGGGCGCACCATCCATACGGTTGTACTGAACAACGCCGTCAGCTTCGTCGCCCCCACCGCCACCTGCGACCTGGCCACCAGCGACGTTACCCGTACCATCACGCTGGACCCCGTGCGAATCGCGAATTTCACCGGCATCTCCACCGGCCTCAAGTACTTCGACCTGACCGCCATCTGCAGCAACGCCTCGAACGTCACCTTCCGGTTCACCGGCACGCCGGCGTCCGGAAACGCCGCGCTCTTTGCCAACACCGGATCGGCTGGCGGCGTGGGTCTATGGCTGCATACACCAAACCAGACCGTCAGCCACAACAGCACCCGCACCGTGGCGGTATCAGCCAACCGCGCCGTGCTGCGACTGGGGGCGGAGTATCACAAGACCACCGGCGCCCTGACCAGGGGCACGTTGGTGAGCACCGTCACCGTCAACATTTCCTACAACTGAGCAGACCAGCAAGGACCCCGGCAATGAAAGCACCTCTTTTTGCACTCTCCCTGGTGATCGCCGCCACAACCATCACCGGCACCGCCCAGGCGGTCCCGACCGGCAACCTGACCTTTCGCGGGAATATCGAGGGCGGCACCTGCCACCTGGCCACCAGCGACGTCGACCGCACGATCAACCTGCCCAATGTCAAGGTAAGTGATTTCGACAGTGTCGAGTGGACTGGGCTCCGGGAGTTCAATCTGACCGCCAACTGCGACTCGGATATCAGGAATGTCACCTTCACCTTTTCCGGAAAGCCGGCACCCACCTCCCCCACACGTTTCGCCAATGACGGCAACGCCAACGGCATCGCCACGGTGATTCAGTCGCGCATCGGCGGAAGTGTCTACAACTTCCCGGCCAACGGCAACGCCACCGCCCGCTCGCGAACCATTCCAGCAAGCTCTGGCCGTGCGGTACTGCCCATGGGCGCCCACTACATAAAAATCGGCACCGTCTCCAAAGGCTCGCTGCTGACCACGGCCTCCGTGACCATTACCTACAACTGACGCCATCAAGCCCTACCTGGGAGCAGCCTCCAGTCGGCCCGAACGGACTACACCCCATGAAAACCTACCTGATACCCCTGGCGCTGACGGTCGTGGCCATTGCCCAAGCCTCGGCCACCGAGGTCCTGAACCCGGGAAACCTGCGGATCGAAGGCACTGTCGAGGGTGGCACCTGCAACCTGATTGCCGACGATATCGAGCGCTCCATCCCCCTGCCACCAGTCAGGGTCGGTGACTTCGCCAACGCCGAATCGGCGGGCCACAAGCCCTTCGAGCTGAGCGCCCGCTGCGACGCGGATATCAACAGCGTCACGTTCACGTTCTCCGGCATCCCCTCACCCTCGGATCCCGCCCGGTTCCTCAACACCGGCGATGCCGGCGGCCTGGGGCTGTGGCTGTACTCGCGCCTGGGAGGCGTGCAGCAGACCCTCCGCGCCGATGGCAGCGACAGTACCCGCACCCTGTCACCAAGCGGCGGTCAGGCGGTGCTGCCGTTGGGGGCGGCGTACTGGAAGTCAGGTGCGGTGCGCGAAGGGACGCTGGAAAGCCAGGCGATCGTGGAAATCACTTACAACTGAAACCGACAACAGGTTCGGGTAGACAGCGTTTGCAGGTCCCAGGAACCCCAGAGACCATAAGCAGTGAAAACATGAACAAACCTTACAAGACCCTATCCGGAGCGGCGCTGCTCTTGTCCCTATCCGGGCAGGCATTTGCCGCGTGCACGTCTTCGGTCTATCACCCCGGAGGATATTCCGGTGATATTGGCACGGTCACCGTGACGGATATCAATGCGTCCGTCGGTAGCCCGCTGACCGGCTGGCGGGACTTCCCCAGTGCCAGCCATGGAACCAAGCGGGTCAGTTGGTATTGCGATAGCCGTACCGACGTGAAATTCAGTGCCCAAGGCGCTGCCGGTGCGGTATCGACCTACAACGATGGTTCCCGATCCTACAGCGTCTATCCAACAGGCATGCCAGGCATCGGGATTGTCTTCAGAACCAATGGCAACACTCAGGTCGGTGCGCACAATACGATCACCGGGATCCGGAGTAACACCACACAGCGAACCTACAGTCAGACCAATCTTTCGGCGAGCAACAAGACCTATGCCTATGAAATCGACTACAGGCTGATAAAAACCGGGACCATCGCTTCCGGCAGCATTGTTCCCCGGGTGATTGCCAGGACTTGGTGGGAACCGACACCCTCGCATTTCAACCCCCGTGAATACAATATCCTGCTGGGTCGGGGCACCATTATCGCGCCGGTGCCGACCTGCGACCTGGCGACGGGTGATGTCAATCGCACGGTGCCCCTGGACACCATCCGGCTCTCGAACTTCACCGGCACCTGGCTGGCCAAGAAGACCTTCGATATCAGTGCCGACTGCCGCAATGCCTCCAACGTGACCTTCAGGTTCACCGGTACACCAGCCACCGGCAACGCAGCGCTGTTCAGAAGCACCGGTACCGCCACCGGTGTCGGCCTGTGGCTGTACTCGCGGATCGGTGGCGTCGAATCAACCCTCAGCCACAACGGCTCGCGCACCGTGACGGTCTCCGGCAATCGCGCGGTGCTGCCACTGGGCGCGGCCTATCACAAGACCACCGGCACGGTCAGCAAAGGCACGCTGGTCAGCACCGTGACCGTCAACATCAGCTACAACTGACGGCCCTCTAGCCGGCAGTGGCCTGCAACCCCGCCAGCAGCAGACGCTGGTACAACTCCTCGCGCAGGCCTTGCGGTTGCGTCAGGCCCATGCGCTGCAAGTGTTCCGGGAATGCCGAAGGCTCGGGCGCCTCCAGCGTCGCCTTGCCCAACTCGAACACCTCGCTCAGCTTGAACTTGCTCTTGAGCCAATTCAGCGCCCGTAGCAGGTCACGTTCCTCGGCGCTGAAATTGCTGCCCAGCGGATACTCCGGAAACAGCTGCGGATGCCGTGCCCGGATCGCCTGCAGGCGCTCCGGACAGTTATCGGCAAAACGTGGATCGAGGCGGAAATCCTTCGGCAGCTTGCCGACCTTCTGCGCCTCCTCGATGAGCCCGGCCTGGAACCGCGAATCACTGATATTAAGCAAAGCCTCGATCACCGTCGCGTCATTCTTGCCGCGCAGGTCGGCAATCCCGTACTCGGTCACGACGATATCGCGCAGGTGCCGGGGGATGGTGCAATGCCCATACTCCCAGACGATATTCGAACTGACCTCGCCGCCGGACTCGCGCCAACTGCGCAGGATCAGTACCGAACGCGCACCTTCCAGTGCATGCCCCTGGGCGACGAAGTTGTACTGCCCGCCCACCCCGCTGAGCACCCGCCCGTCTTCCAGTTGGTCGGCGACGCCGGCCCCGAGCAGCGTCATGGTGAAGGCACTGTTGATAAATCGCGCATCGAGGCGTTGCAGGCGCTTGAGCTCCTCCTGGCCGTACAACTCGTTAATGTAGCTGATGGCGGTCATGTTGAACTCGGCGAGCCGTTCCTTGGGCAGCTCCCGCAGGCGCTGGTAAAAGCTCTCCGGCCCGAGAAAGAAACCGCCGTGCACAACGATGCCGCCGAGCGCCGTGGTTTCGTCGAGCAACCCGGCATTGGCCTGGCGCTGCCGGGCGATATCGGCGTAGACCTTGCGCCGCACGATCCCCGCATCCGCCAGCACCAGCAGGCCGTTGACGAACATCTCGCTGCAACCGTAGAGCCCACGGGCAAAGGGCTCGGTACCGCCCTGCCGGTCGATCAGCGACTTCCACGGCAACACGTCGATATCGGCCAGCAGCGCCCGATACCCTTCGTTGTCCGCGTGACGGGCCAGCAGTGCCGCCGTCAGCGCGTCGCCCATGGAGCCGATGCCGATCTGCAGGGTCCCGCCATCACGTACCAACGTACTGGCATGCAGGCCTATAAAGTGATCCTGGCAGTCCACCGGCATGTTCGGGGTGGAAAACAAGGTACTTTGCTCCTGCTCGTCGATCAGCAGGTCGAAGGCTTCACGGTCGATTTCCGAATCACCCGGCATATAGGGCAAGTCGTCATGGACCTGGCCCAGCAGCAGGATGGTTTCCCCGGCCGCTCGGCGCCTGGCGATCATCGGCAACAGGTCGAGGGTGATATCCGGGTTGCAGCTCAGGCTCAGCCGATCCGGCTGCTGCGGATCGGCGGCAACCAGCTGGGCCACCAGATTCAGGCCGCTGGCATTGATATCCCGGGCCGCGTGGCTGTAGTTGCTGCTGACATAGTCCTGCTGGGCCGCGGCACTATTGAGCAGACTGCCCGGCTGCATGAAGAACTGCTCGACATGGATATTCGACGGCAACGTGTCACGGTGCAGGTCGGCGAGGAAATCCAGTTCCGGGTAATCGCCGAACACCCGCTCCACGAAGGGCTCGAGAAAGCGCCGTTGCAAACCATCGCCAAGGGACGGACGGCCCAGGCTCAGGGCCGTATAGATCGTCAGCCGGCGCTCCGGCGATTGGCTGACACGTCGGTACAAGGCGTTGACGAAACGATTGGGTTTGCCCAGCCCCAGGGGCATGCCCAGGTGGATATGCGCCGGCAACCGCACCAGCACCTCGTCGACCGCTTGCTCGATAGAACAGTTGCGTACCATCCGATCCTCCCCACCTTTCCCTGAATTGAGGTTGGACCGAGCTTGCCCGGTCTTTGCTGCAAATGACAGCCACAAGATGTAAACGCCAGACACGAAAAAGCCGCTCGAAAGCGGCTTTTTCAGCGCGGGACCCGCGTTATTTCAGGCCGGACATCTTGCCGATGGCGCCTTTGAGCTCGTCATCGGAGCAATCGGCGCAGGTGCCTTTTGGCGGCATCGCGTTGATCCCGGTGATGGCCTTGGCCAGCAGGCCATCCAGGCCGCCCTGTTCCTTGGCACGCTTGCCCCAGTCGGCCGCATCGCCGATTTTCGGCGCGCCCAGCAGACCGGTGCCATGGCAGGCATTACAGTGCTTGGCAATCACCTCGTCGGGCGTCTTCGCCCCGCCGCCGCCGGCCGCGACCGCGACCTCCATCCCCTTGCATTCCTGGCCCTGGACACAGACCTGGCCGACCGGCTCCAGGCGTTTGGCAATATCGTCGTTCGTCGCAGCTTGAGCGCTGACAGCCCATAGGGCCAACACGGTTGCTGGTACGGCCAGCATTTTCATAATTGGATTCACGCGTACACCCTCAATGGTGGCTAATCACACCCCGAACCACGGTTTCGCAGGCGGGCGTGAGTATAGCGGTAAGACCGCCACTGCGAAACAACCCCTGTAGTTACAGGGGTATTACCGCAATCGCCTGTCCGTACTGCCGGGCGCCTTGCAATCCCTGACCTGGCGCCTCTGGTTATCAGAAGTTGGCGGGTGTCGCTGCGCTGATTAGTCGCGCCGGTATATCGAACGGATTGCGAAAGCGGTGCGGCTTGGTACTTTCGAAATAGTAGCTGTCGCCCGCTTCGAGCACGAAGGTTTCCAGGCCGACCACCAGTTCCAGCCGCCCTTCGACCAGAATGCCGGTTTCCTCACCTTCGTGAGTCAGCATTTCCTCGCCGGTATCGGCGCCTGGCGGATAGATTTCGTTGAGAAACGCGATAGCGCGGCTCGGATGGGCTCGCCCGACCAGTTTCATGGTCACGGCGCCATCGGAGATGTCGATCAGTTCGTTGGCTTTGTAGACGATCTGCGTCGGTTTTTCCTGGAGAATCTCTTCGGAAAAGAACTCGACCATCGACATGGGAATGCCGCCAAGCACCTTTCTCAGCGAACTGATCGAAGGGCTGACGCTGTTTTTCTCGATCATTGAAATGGTGCTATTGGTGACGCCCGCACGCTTGGCGAGTTCACGCTGAGACAGACCTTTCAGTTTGCGGATGGATTGCAGTCGTTCACCGACGTCCAATGCGGCAGCCTCCCAGGGATTCAGGCAGTTGTTGTAATTGAGCGATATCATGGCATAGCGTTCAGTATTTACAACACTTTGGCCCGAATCCCCTTCGGCACAAACTCCCGTAATGCGCTGCGCTGCGCGCTAGCCCCCGATGTAGAGCCTCGGGACCCGGCGCAGGTTGCAGAATATCTGGTAGGGAATGGTCTCGGCGCAGGCGGCCACCTCGCTGGCGAGGATGTTTTTGCCCCACAGCTCCACGGTCGAACCGAGCCCGGCCTGGGGTACGTCCGTCAGGTCGACACACAGCATGTCCATCGACACCCGACCCAGCAACTGGCTGCGTTGCCCGGCCACCAGCACCGGTGTGCCGGTCGGCGCATGGCGCGGGTAGCCGTCGGCGTAGCCCATGGCGACCACACCGACACGCATCGGTTTGGGTGTGATGAAGCGGGCGCCATAGCCCACCGGCTCGCCGGCCGGAAGTTCGCGCACGCTGATGATTTTCGACTCGAGGGTCATGACCGGCTGCAAGCGCGCCGCCACCGGATGCTCCTCGCCGAACGGCGTGGAGCCGAACAACAGGATTCCCGGCCGCACCCAGTCACTGGGAATCTTCGGCCAGCCCAGCACCGCCGGGGAGTTACGCAGGCTGACTTCCGCCACCAGGCCCTGGCGCGCCGCTTCGAATACCGCGACCTGCTCGTCGCTGCGCTGGCTGTCCAGCTCGTCGGCACGGGCGAAGTGGCTCATCAGCACGATCTTCGTCACCTTGCCGCTGGTCAGCAGGCGCTGGTAGGCCGCCTGGTAATCCGCAGGGTGCAGGCCGACACGATGCATGCCCGAATCCAGCTTCAGCCAGACGGTGATCGGCGCGCCGACCGTCGTCTGCTCGATGGCTTCCAGTTGCCACAGCGAATGCACCACGCACCAGAAATCGTGCTCGACGATCAACGCCAGCTCGTCGGCTTCGAAAAAGCCTTCCAGCAGCAGGATCGGCGCGCGGATACCCGCGGCGCGCAGTTCCAGTGCTTCTTCGATGCAGGCCACGGCAAAGCCGTCGGCCTCGGCCTCCAGGGCCTGGGCACAGCGCACGGCACCATGGCCATAGGCATCGGCCTTGATCACGGCGAGTGCCTTGGCCCCCGATACTTCACGGGCCAGCTGGTAGTTGTGGCGCAGGGCATGGAGGTCGATCAGGGCACGGGCAGGACGCATGGCGGCAGACTTCTGGACGGTCGGTTGGGAAGAAAAAACCGGCACGACAAGCAGTGTTGCCACACGCCGTGCCGGGAGAGGGATCTTGCGTTAAGGCAGGGCGGCCACGACGGACAGCTCGACCAGGATTTCCGGTTCGCAGAGCTTGGCCTGCACCGTGGCACGGGCCGGGGCCACGCCCTTGGGCAGCCACTTGTCCCAGACCGAGTTCATGCCGGCGAAATCGGCATCGACGTCTTTCAGGTAGATGGTCACCGACAGCAGCTTGGTCTTGTCGGTGCCCGCCAGGTCCAGCAAACGTTCGATATTGGCCAGGGCTTCACGGGTCTGTGTCTCAATCCCGGCATTCATGTCGTCGCCGACTTGCCCGGCCAGATACACGGTCCCGCTGTGAACGACGATCTGGCTCATGCGCTCATTGGTGAGCTGGCGCTGGATTGACATGTCTTGCAGTCTCCTGGTGATTGCCATAACGGGAAATATCGAGGCCTTCGGCGCTGATCTGCGGGGTTTTCTTCGCCATCAGGTCGGCCAGCAGGCGACCGGAGCCACAGGCCATGGTCCAGCCGAGCGTACCGTGACCGGTGTTCAGGAACAGATTGCGCAACGGCGTGGCGCCCACGATCGGGGTACCGTCGGGGGTGGTCGGACGCAGGCCGGTCCAGAAGCTGGCTGCCTGGAGGTCGCCGCCCTGAGGATAGAGATCGTTGACGATCATCTCCAGTGTTTCGCGCCGCCGCGGATTCAGCGACAGGTCAAAACCGGCGATTTCCGCCATGCCGCCGACGCGGATACGGTTGTCGAAACGGGTGATCGCGACCTTGTAGGTTTCGTCGAGAATGGTCGAGGTCGGGGCCATCGCCGGGTTGGTGATCGGCACGGTCAGCGAGTAACCCTTGAGCGGGTAGACCGGGGCCTTGATGCCCAGTGGTTTGAGCAACTGCGGCGAGTAGCTGCCCAGGGCGAGCACGTAGCGATCAGCGGTTTCCAGCTTGCCGTCGATCCACACGCCGTTGATCCGGTCACCGGCGTAGTCGAGACGCTGGATATCCTGCTCGAAGCGGAATTCCACACCCAGCTTGACGGCCATTTCGGCCAGGCGGGTGGTGAAGATCTGGCAGTCGCCGGTCTGGTCGTTCGGCAGGCGCAGGGCACCGGCGAGGATATCGGTAACGCTGGCCAGCGCCGGTTCGACCCGGGCAATGCCGGCACGGTCGAGCAACTCGTAGGGCACACCGGACTCTTTCAGCACGGCGATATCTTTCGCCGCACCATCCAGCTGCGCCTGAGTCCGGAACAACTGGGTGGTGCCCAGGCTGCGCCCTTCGTAGGCGATGCCCGTTTCGGCGCGCAACTCGTCGAGGCAGTCACGGCTGTACTCGGACAGGCGGACCATGCGCTCCTTGTTCACGGCGTAGCGGCTGGCGGTGCAATTGCGCAGCATCTGCGCCATCCACAGGTACTGGTCGACATCGGCGGTGGCCTTGATCGCCAGCGGCGCGTGGCGTTGCAGCAACCACTTGATGGCCTTGAGCGGCACGCCAGGGGCGGCCCACGGCGAGGCATAACCCGGCGAGACCTGGCCGGCGTTGGCGAAGCTGGTTTCCATGGCGGCGGCCGGCTGACGGTCGACCACCACCACTTCAAAGCCGGCCCGGGCCAGATAATAAGCGCTGGCGACACCGATGACGCCACTGCCCAATACCAGAACTCGCATGTGTATGTCCCTCAATCGCGGCCAGCTGCCGATGTTTGTTGTTCAGAGCGAAGATGCGCGCAGTGTAAAAAACAATAGCCAGTGCTTTTCACTATATAAACGCCTATATTTGGCGACAATTCTCGGCAAAATGGCTTTTCACGGAGGCGCATTCCCTATGCGGACCAATCACCAGACCAAACGTGAGCTGGACAAGATCGATCGCAACATCCTGCGCATCCTCCAGGCCGACGGACGCATCTCGTTCACCGAGCTGGGGGAGAAGGTCGGTCTGTCCACCACGCCCTGCACCGAGCGGGTCCGGCGGCTGGAGCGCGAAGGGATCATCATGGGCTACAACGCCCGGCTCAACCCGCAGCACCTCAAGGGCAGCCTGCTGGTGTTCGTCGAGATCAGCCTGGACTACAAGTCCGGCGACACCTTCGAGGAATTCCGCCGCGCCGTGCTGAAACTGCCGCATGTGCTGGAGTGTCACCTGGTTTCGGGCGACTTCGATTACCTGGTCAAGGCGCGGATTTCCGAGATGGCGTCCTATCGCAAGCTACTGGGCGATATCCTGCTCAAGCTGCCCCATGTGCGGGAGTCCAAAAGCTATATCGTGATGGAAGAGGTGAAGGAGAGCCTGAACCTGCCGATTCCTGATTAGTGATCGTTCCCCCCGCTCCGCGTGGGAATGCAGCCCGTGACGCTCTGCGTCGCAAAAACGGACGCGGAGCGTCCTATGAGGCGTTACCACGCGGAGCGGGGGAACGATCCATGGACTCAGACCAGGACCTGGCGGGTACTGGCGATATAGTCGTGGACCTGCTTCTCGGCCCGTGGATGAATCATTTCCACCGGGCGCCGGCCATTGGGGCACGGCAGGCGCGGCGTGGTGCCGAACAGGCGACAGATCAACGGACGCTCGTCGTACACCGTGCAGCCGTTCGGCCCCAGGTGCACGCAGTTCAGCTCGCTCAGCGCCGCTTCCTGTTCGGCCGCGGTCTTGCGCGGCAGACGGGCCATTTCCTCCGATGATGTGGTCACCGGCCCACAGCAGTCGTGGCAACCCGGCACGCACTCGAAAGACGGGATCTGCTGCCGGAGAAAGCGGATTTTCTGGCTGTTGCAGCTCATCGATGGGATTACCGGAGGACAGGGATAGCCCGGGATTCTGCCTGAAAAGCCCGGCTCCAGACAGCACCAGCCGCCCCGCGGTTGCCCGTTCGCAAGGGTCCGGCTTATCCTCCGTAAAATTTTCCAAACACAAAAATCAGGATCACGCACATGAACGCCCCTGCCCGGCACACCGCCTCCTACTACGCCGCCAGCAGCCACCCGCAGCCGGAATACCCGCTGTTGCAAGGTGAGGTGCAGGCCGATATCTGTGTGGTCGGCGGCGGTTTCTCCGGGCTCAATACCGCCATCGAACTGGCCGAGCGCGGCCTGAGCGTGGTCCTGCTGGAAGCCCGCAGGATCGGCTGGGGTGCCAGCGGACGCAACGGCGGGCAACTGATCCGAGGCGTCGGCCATGGGCTGGAGCAGTTCACCGACGTCCTCGGCCAGGACGGCGTGCGCCAGTTGAAGCTGATGGGACTGGAGGCCGTGGACATCGTCCGCCGGCGTATCGAGCACTTCCGGATCGACTGCGACCTGACCTGGGGCTACTGCGACCTGGCCAACAAGCCCCGCGACCTCGAAGGTTTCGCCGAGGACGCCGAGGAGCTCCGGCAACTGGGCTATCGCCATGCAACCCGCCTGCTGCAAGCCGATGAAATGCACAGCGTGGTCGGCTCCGAGCGGTATGTCGGCGGTCTGATCGACATGGGCTCGGGTCATCTGCACCCGTTGAACCTGGCGCTGGGTGAAGCCGCCGCCGCCGCGCAACTGGGGGTGCGGCTGTTCGAACAGTCCGCGGTCACCCGTATCGACTACGGCCCCCAAGTACAGGTGCACTGCGCCCAGGGCTCGGTCCGCGCCAAGACCCTGGTCCTCGGCTGCAACGCCTACCTCAACGGGCTCAACGGCGAGCTCGGCGGCAAGGTGCTGCCCGCCGGCAGCTATATCATCGCCACCGAACCCTTGAGCGAAGCCCAGGCCCGATCGCTGCTGCCCCAGAACATGGCGGTCTGCGACCAACGGGTGGCGCTGGATTACTACCGGCTATCGGCCGACCGTCGCCTGCTGTTCGGCGGCGCCTGCCATTACTCCGGGCGTGATCCGCAGGATATCGCCGCCTATATGCGGCCGAAAATGCTCGAAGTGTTTCCGCAATTGGCGGGGGTAAGGATCGATTACCAGTGGGGCGGGATGATCGGCATCGGCGCCAACCGCCTGCCACAGATCGGTCGCCTGAAGGAGCAGCCCAACGTGTACTACGCCCAGGCCTACGCCGGGCATGGCCTCAACGCCACCCACCTGGCCGGCAAGCTGCTGGCCGAAGCCATCAGCGGCCAGCAGAGCGACGGCTTCGACCTGTTCGCCCGGGTGCCGCACATCACCTTCCCCGGCGGCAAGTACCTGCGTTCGCCACTGCTGGCCCTGGGCATGCTCTGGCATCGCCTGAAGGAATTGCGTTAAGGCCGCCAGAAGGGTTTCAAGCCTTCCGCCCGTGCCTGCTCGCGACTCAGCCCGATATCCCGCAACTCGTCGGGCGTGAGTCCGAGCAGCACCTTGCGGCTATGCAGGCGATGCCAGAACAGTCCCATCCGACCCAGCTCGGGCGTGCATCGGCGGGCGGATGAAACCGTCCCTGCCCGCTCCTGCTCGACCATCAGTTCCTGACTGCGCAAAGCCAGGCGCACATCGCTCAAACCGTTCATTGCCGCTGCTCCTTTGTTACTCGGTTGCCATGAGCAGAGAGCATGACGATTCGGGAAAAACCATTACAGATTCAATCAACCTGTATTATTTCCATACAGAATTGACAAAATCGTCGCTGAATCCTGTATTTTCCCCCTATCTGTACTGGTCAACCGTTTCCATCCTGATCGAGCACCCACCATGACCCTCTACGTCAACCTCGCCGAACTGCTGGGAACCCGCATAGAACAAGGCTTCTATCGCCCAGGCGATCGCCTGCCCTCTGTACGGGCACTGAGCGTGGAACATGGGGTCAGCCTGAGCACGGTGCAGCAGGCCTACCGGATGCTGGAGGACAACGGGCTGGCCTTGCCCAAGCCCAAGTCCGGCTATTTCGTGCCGACCAGCCGGGATTTGCCAGCCTTGCCGGTGGTGGGTCGCCCGGCCCAGCGGCCGGTGGAGATATCCCAGTGGGATCAGGTGCTGGAACTGATCCGCGCGGTACCGCGCAAAGACACCGTACAGTTGGGGCGGGGCATACCGGATGTCGGCAGCCCGACGATGAAACCGCTGCTGCGCAGTCTGGCGCAGATCAGCCGGCGCCAGGACCTGCCAGGGCTGGGCTACGACAATATCTACGGCAACCTCGGCCTGCGCGAACAAATTGCCCGACTGATGCTCGACTCCGGCTGCCAGCTCGGCCCCCACGACCTGGTGGTCACCACCGGTTGCCATGAAGCGCTGTCGGCCAGCATCCGCGCCACCTGCGACCATGGCGACATCATCGCGGTGGACTCGCCGAGCTTCCACGGCGCCATGCAGACCCTCAAGGGCCTGGGCATGAAGGCCCTGGAAATCCCCACCGACCCGATCACCGGGATCAGCCTCGAGGCCCTCGAACTGGCGCTGGAACAGTGGCCGATCAAGGCCATACAGTTAACTCCCAACTGCAACAACCCGCTGGGCTACATCATGCCGGAGTCGCGCAAGCGCGCGCTGTTGCAACTGGCACAACGTTTCGACGTGGCGATCATCGAGGACGATGTGTATGGCGAACTGTCCTACACCTACCCGCGCCCACGCACCATCAAGTCCTTCGACGACGATGGCCGGGTCCTGCTCTGCAGTTCGTTCTCCAAGACCCTGGCGCCGGGCCTGCGCATAGGCTGGGTCGCGCCCGGGCGTTACCTGGAGCGGGTGCTGCACATGAAGTACATCAGCACCGGCGCCACCGCCCCACAGCCGCAGCTGGCCATCGCCGACTTCCTGCGCAACGGACATTTCGAACCGCATTTACGGCGGATGCGTACGCAATACCAACGCAATCGCGACTTGATGCTCGACTGGGTCAGCCGTTACTTTCCCGCCGGGACCCGCGCCAGCCGGCCCCAGGGCAGTTTCATGCTGTGGGTCGAGCTGCCGGATGGCTTCGACACCCAGCGGCTCAATCGCGAACTGGTGGACCAGGGCGTCCAGGTGGCCGTGGGCAGCATCTTTTCGGCCTCGGGCAAATACCGCAATTGCCTGAGGATGAACTACGCTGCCAAGCCAACGGCACAGGTCGAGGAGGCCGTGCGCAAGGTTGGCGCCGCGGCGAGCAAACTGCTCGCCGAAAACCCCTGCGGCAGCGATTGACCTTTATCCGTCGGACAGCGTCCATATGCCAATACCTGCCATGACTCAGGGCGACTGCGCTTGAAATCCTGTTTTCTGTTGATCGCCCTGCTCTTGAGCGGATGCGCCTCACTGGACGTTCCCCGTGTTCCCAGCCAGGCCTTGCCGGCAGCGGACTCGGCCTTCGGGCGCGCGCTCCAGGCCCAGGCCGCGCCCTACCAGGGGCGCTCGGGCTTTCGCCTGCTGCCCAATGGCGGCGAGGCGTTCAGGGCACGGGCGGAACTGATCCGCAATGCCCGGAGCAGCCTCGACCTGCAGTACTACATCGTTCACGACGGCCTGAGCACGCGACTGCTGGTGGATGAACTGCTCAAGGCCGCCGACCGCGGCGTGCGCGTGCGGATCCTGCTGGACGACACGACCAGCGACGGTCTCGACGACATCATCGCCACCCTGGCCGCCCACCCGAATATCCAGATCCGCCTGTTCAACCCGCTGGACCTGGGGCGCAGCACCGTGGCCACGCGAACCCTGGGCCGGCTGTTCAACCTGTCCCTGCAACATCGACGCATGCACAACAAGCTGTGGCTGGCCGACAACAGCGCGGCCATCGTCGGCGGGCGCAACCTCGGCGACGAGTACTTCGGCGCGCAACCGGACCTGAACTTCACCGATATCGACATGCTCGGCATAGGGCCGGTGGCCGAGCAACTCGGCCATAGCTTCGACCAGTACTGGAACAGCGCCCTGAGCAAGCCCATCGGTGAGTTCCTCTCGCGCCAACCCACCGCCCGGGACCTGGCGAATACCCGCAACCGCCTGGAACAGTCCCTCGCTGCCTGGCGCCAGCAGAACCCCGCGCTGTACCAGCGCCTGGCCGACTACCAGCACCGCCCCCACCTGGACACCTGGCGCCGCGAGCTGATCTGGGCCTGGAACCAGGCCTTGTGGGATGCGCCGAGCAAGGTGCTGGCCAGGAACGAACCCGACCCGCGCCTGCTGCTGACCACCCAACTGGCGCCCGAACTGCAGAATGTGCATACCGAGCTGATGATGATTTCCGCGTACTTCGTTCCCGGCCAGCCGGGACTGGTGTACCTGACGGGACGGGCGGACGCCGGGGTCGCCGTCAGCCTGCTGACCAACTCGCTGGAGGCCACCGACGTGCCGGCGGTGCACGGTGGTTATGCGCCCTATCGCAAGGCGCTGCTGGCCCATGGCGTGAAACTCTTCGAGCTGCGCCGCCAGCCCGGCGACCGCGGCGGCAGCGGCCCGCACCTGTTCCACAGTGGCTCGTCCAAGGGCTCGGATTCCAGCCTGCACAGCAAGGCGATGATCTTCGACCGGCAAAAATCCTTTATCGGCTCGTTCAATTTCGACCCCCGCTCGGTGTTGTGGAACACCGAGGTCGGCGTGCTGGTGGATAGCCCGGAACTGGCCGAACACGTGCGCGCCCTGGCCTTGCAGGGCATGGCCCCGGCGCTGAGCTACGAGCCGCGGCTGGAGGCCGGACAACTGGTCTGGGTCACCGAGGACAACGGGCAGATCCATATACTGCACCGCGAACCCGGAAGCTGGTGGCGCCGCTTCAATGCCTGGCTCGCCACCAGCGTCGGGCTGGAGCGCATGCTTTAGGCCGATACCGTCTCAGCCCGGCCAAACGCACCCTGACGCAATACCAGGATCACCAGGCCCAGCGCACCCGCCGCCATGAACAGCGGCAACGCATGCCCGCTGATCCACTGGCTGCCCGCCCCCGCCGCCAGCGGCCCGACCAGACAACCGATACCCCAGAGCTGGGCCACATGGGCGTTGGCGCGAACCAGCGCGTCGTCACGGTAACGCTCGCCGATCAGGATCAACGACAGCGTGAACAGGCCGCCCGCACTCGCCCCGAACAGCACCCACAACGGCCAGATCAGCAGGGTGTCGATCAGCAACGGTACCGCCAGACTCGACAGCATCAGTGCCACCGCACAGCCGGTAAACATCGTCCGCCGCGATATCCGGTCGGCCAAGGCGCCGATCGGCAACTGCAGCAGCGCATCGCCCACCACCACGGTGCTGACCATCGCCAGGGCGATATCCGCCGTGAAGCCCTGGCGCAGACAGTAGACCGGCAGCAACGTCAGGATCATCGCCTCGAAGGCGGCAAACAAGGAGATCGCCCAGGCAATCGCCGGCAGATTCCGACAGAACCCCAGCAGATCCATCAGGGTTACGCGGCTGGACTCCGAAGTCGGCGCCCCACTGCGACCCAGCAACAGGAACGGCGAAGCCACCAGCAGGGCTACCCCGACCCAGAAGCCGTAGTCGCCTTGCGTGCCGACCGCCGCCAGCAGCAACGGCCCGGACAGCTGGCTCAAGGCGTAGCTGCTGCCGTAGAGCGCCACCAGGCGACCGCGCCAACGCTCGATCACCAGTTGGTTGATCCAGCTTTCGCCAAGAATGAAGACGATGGTCAGGATCACCCCGATCATCAGGCGCAGCACCAGCCAGACCGGATAACTCGGCAACAGCGCCAGCAGGCCGATGGACAGCGCCCCGGCCCACAGACACAGGGCCATCAGCCGCGCCGTACCGAAGTGTGCCGCCAGACGACTGGACACACTCGTCCCCACCAGTACGCCAATGGCCGGCATCGCCGCCATGACCCCGATGGCGAACGAGCCATAACCCCAGCCTTCCAGCCGCAGGGACACCAGCGGCATGCTCACGCCCAGCGCCAGGCCGACGCTCAGCACGGCCGCCAGGACGGCGAAATAAGTCGCCCAACGCATTTCCACGCTCCTGTGGATAACTCTGCTTAGAGACAACGCAGCCGGACCTCCTTGCGGAAAGTCCGGCTGTGTCTTGTTGATAACGTCGATCGTTCCCACGCTCCGCGTGGGAATGCAGCCCGTGACGCTCCGCGTCACAAAGCGGACGCAGAGCGTCCAGTGAGGCATTCCCACGCAGGAGCGTGGGAACGATCAGGTAGTTCGCCAGACCTGCCTGGCTTAGAGCTTGATCCAGGTCGCCTTCAGTTCGGTGTATTTGTCGAACGCATGCAGCGACTTGTCGCGGCCGTTACCCGACTGCTTGAAACCACCGAACGGCGCGGTCATGTCACCGCCATCGTACTGGTTGACCCACACGCTACCGGCCCGCAGGGCCTTGGCGGTCTGGTGCGCCTTGGAGATGTTCGCGGTCCAGACAGCGGCAGCCAGGCCATACGGCGTGTCGTTGGCAATCTGGATGGCTTCTTCGACGCTATCGAAGGCGATCACCGACAATACCGGGCCGAAGATCTCTTCCTGGGCGATTTTCATCGCGTTGCTCACACCATCGAAGATTGTCGGCTCAACGTAGGTCCCGCCCGTTTCCTGAAGGGTACGCTTGCCGCCGGCCACCAGCTTGGCGCCATCGGCATGGCCGGAATCAATGTAGGACAGCACGGTGTTCATCTGCTGGGTATCCACCAGGGCGCCGAAATTGGTCGCCGGGTCCAGCGGGTTGCCAGGCTTCCAGGCCTTCAGCGCTTCAATCACCAGCGGCAGGAAACTGTCCTTGATCGAACGCTCGACCAGCAGGCGCGAACCGGCGGTACAGACTTCGCCCTGGTTGAAGGCGATGGCGCCGGCCGCGGCTTCAGCGGCGGCCTGCAGGTCAGGGGCGTCGGCAAAGACGATGTTCGGGCTCTTGCCGCCGGCTTCCAGCCAGACGCGCTTCATGTTCGATTCGCCGGAGTAGATCAGCAGTTGCTTGGCGATCTTGGTCGAACCGGTGAACACCAGGGTATCGACATCCAGGTGCAGGGCCAGGGCCTTGCCGACGGTGTGGCCGTAACCTGGCAGCACGTTCAGCACACCGGCCGGAATGCCGGCCTCGACGGCCAGGGCCGCAATGCGGATAGCGGTCAGCGGGGATTTTTCCGATGGCTTGAGAATCACCGAGTTACCGGTGGACAACGCCGGGCCGAGTTTCCAGCAGGCCATCATCAGCGGGAAGTTCCACGGCACGATGGCGCCGACCACACCGACCGGCTCACGGGTCACCAGACCCAGTTGGTCATGGGGCGTCGCGGCGACTTCGTCGTAGATCTTGTCGATGGCTTCGCCGCTCCAGCTCAGTGCCTGGGCAGCGCCCGGAACGTCGATGAACAGCGAATCGGTGATCGGCTTGCCCATGTCGAGGGTTTCAAGCAGGGCCAACTCTTCGGCATTGGTTTTCAGCAGCGCGGCGAAACGGATCATCGCCGCCTTGCGCTTGGCCGGCGCCAGGCGCGACCAGACACCGGAATTGAAAGTGGCACGGGCATTTTCCACGGCGCGCTGGGCATCGGCGGCATCGCAGCTGGCAACATGCGTCAGCAGGCGGCCATCGACCGGGCTGATGCACTCGAACGTGTCGTTGGAAACAGCAGCGGTGTATTCACCGTTGATGTAGGCGCGGCCTTCAATCTTCAGCTCACGGGCGCGTTGTTCCCAGTCAGCACGAGTCAGGGTGGTCATGCGAGTGTCCTCCTCTTATTTGAAATAGCAGCGCCACGCGCTCTTGCGCCAGCACCGTCCAGAATTCTGCCCGACGGGTCCTGTTTTCGGCCCACGGCACCCACCACCCTAAACCAGCGGCACCTTAAGTTTCAATATATTTGACACAAGGTCGGTAAACGCCGTTGCCATGTTCGTTTTAATAAACATAGACTCGGGGCTTCCGATCGCCCGCCTTACCACTGCCGAGGAAAAGCAGCATGAGCATCCAGGACATCGTCGACTTCAGCGAAGCCAACACCACGCCCGAACGCTTTCGCCCGGCACCGGAAAAGGTGCTCAAGGGCGATCCGCAACAGACGATCTTCAATCACTACGCCAGCCCCTGCGGACAGCTGAATGCCGGTGTCTGGGAAGGCGCGGTCGGCCAGTGGACGGTGAACTACACCGAACACGAATACTGCGAGATCGTGCAGGGCGTATCGGTCCTGCGTGACGCCGACGGCAACGCCAAGACCTTGCGCGCCGGCGATCGCTTCGTCATTCCAGCGGGCTTCAAGGGCACCTGGGAAGTGCTGGAATATTGCCGCAAGATCTACGTGGTGTTCGAACAGAAAGCCTGATCAGGCCTCGACGCACCAATTGCGCGGATCGTCGACGGCCCGCACCGGATAAGGGAGATCGACCTTGAGGTCGTCGCGCTCGATTCGCAGGCGGCCGTCAGCCTTCTTTTCCAGTTCGTCGGCGGTCAGGGCCAGAATCCAGTAGAAATCCTCGCGGCCGCACGCCTCCTGTATCCGGGTCGCGACGGTTGCGGCTATAAGCTCAATGCGGCCGTCACCGAAGACGAAGTCGGCACGCACCCCGACTTCGATTTTTTCCGGCTGCGCGGCCAGAAGGTAGGAGTTGCCGATCTCGAAACTACCCTGCATGGCCCGGTTCGACACCAGCAGGCGCCCACCCGAGGGATCGTTGAAGCGCTGCGAAAATGGCCCGAAGGCCTGCGCAGCCTGGCGATTGGCCTTGGCAACGGCTTCGCCGAGGCGCTGGCCCAACGCCTCGTCAGCGGGCGTGGCCAGCGGCGGCAGCGACTCCAGCAGAATCGCCACCGGCGTTTCTCCCCGGGCGACCCGCGACAACCAATCGACTCCCTGGCGCTCAAGCAGATACCCGGCCAGATCGCCCAGCACATAACTTTCCTGGTCGGCGCTCAGGTAGTCCTCCCGCCCCTGCCGAGTCAGCGTATCCAGCATCCGCACCGACCATTCGGCAGCACCCGGTCGCAGCCCCTGTGCCAGCAATCGACCAACCGACTCCACATAACGCGCACTGCCTTCGGAGCGATCCGTATTGCCGATACGCCTGGCCTCGTCGGCATGCTCGCGCAACCAGCGGCGATGCCAGTAGCTGGCCCGCGCCAACCCGTCAGGCTGACCCTGGGCCGCCGCCAGAAGGTGGCGAATGATCAGGTTGCGATACACCCTCGGTTCGGCGAGCGCTGGATACAGGATACTGCGCTCCGCACCGGGGATATGCACCCAGTCGTGCTCGACGTAAAAATGAAAGGCCTCGTGGGTCGCCAGGCTGAACACATCGGGCACCGCCAGCGGATCGTCCATTCGCCGCCGCTCAGCCTCGGGCAAGGCGTCACCCAGTCCGACAAAGATGGCCGGACGCCCCTGCCAGAGGATCTTCCGATAACGCTGGTACTCATGGGAAAGCCCCAACGCGGCAACCTGCGCCATCTCCACCTCGTGTCCGCCCCGGGCATCCATCACCCAGGCGCGTCGGCCGTTACTGGTCAGCAGCTGGATATCGGCAAACACCCGGGTGGCCTGGTTGAATGCAGCCAGCGCCGGCCAGGCGACCCGGGTCGCCTCGATCATCCGGCGCACGTAAGTGTCGGTGCCGGTTTCATCATCGACCAGCTGCGCCGCCGAAACCGCGACACTGGCCGCCGCCAGGAACACCAGCAACAGCAATGCAAACATCCTTGCAATGATCATTCACGCCCTCCTTGACTGTGTTGTCCCGCCGTTCAGGCAGTCTAGGAAAGGCACAACGGGACAGACGCAGGAAAAGGCCACGCAAGATGAAGGAAATGGCCGAAAAACAGGCGAAAAAAAACCCCGAACCAGTCGGGGTTTTTCTCGAAAAACAAAATCAATTACTTGATTTTGCCTTCCTTGTAGATCACGTGCTTGCGAACAACCGGATCATATTTCTTGATCTCGATTTTGTCCGGAGTAGTGCGCTTGTTCTTGTCAGTCGTGTAGAAATGACCAGTACCGGCGCTCGAGATCAAACGAATCAATTCACGCATGATTTAGCTCCCTTATACCTTGCCATCGCGACGGAGTTCGGCCAGCACGACATCAATGCCGCGCTTGTCGATGATACGCATGCCCTTGGCGGAAACGCGCAGACGCACAAAACGCTTCTCCGACTCAACCCAGAAGCGGTGATGCTGCAGGTTCGGCAGGAAACGACGACGGGTTTTGTTGTTTGCGTGGGAAATGTTATTCCCAGTCACCGGACCCTTACCGGTAACTTGACAGACTCTAGACATGCCTCAGCCCTCTAAACCACATGCCCAACCCGGCATGGGTTGGCCGCTTAATCTCTCAGTCATTTGGCGCCAGGCGCCGCGTTTCTTTAAGGGTCTTACCGGCTACACCTACAAGCGAAGGAACCGGGCCCCTAGAAAAGAGCGCTGCTTTATACCAGAAAGACTACGGTGCAACAACATCAAGTGCGATTAAAACCGTGTCGAGCGCCCGAAAACCAGGGTACGAGACGCCAGTGCAGGGGCTTGGGCAACAAATGCCGCTCGTCGCACAAAGCCTGGCCCACCGGGGAAAAGCCCGGAAACCCCGTGTGGGGAAGCGCGGCCGATTGTACAGTGCCCAAGGCACGCCGAGTAAAAATGGGATAGTCAATTGTCGCCCGGCGCACTAGGGTAGAGGTTTTTCCAGACTGCACTCGCAGATGGGACAACGACCTGCAAAGGAAACTGAATATGCGCTTCGCTGCCCTACCGCTATTGCTCGTCCCGTTTCTCAGCCCGCTGGCCTTCGCCGCGACCTCGCTGAGCGTCTGCACCGAAGCCAGCCCGGAAGGCTTCGACGTCGTGCAGTACAACTCGCTGACCACCACCAACGCCTCGGCGGATGTGCTGATGAACCGCCTGGTGGACTTCGACGCCGCCAGCGGCAAGCTGGTGCCGAGCCTGGCCGACAGCTGGAGCGTCTCGGATGACGGCCTGACCTATGAGTTCAAGCTGCACCCGGGAGTGAAATTCCACCACACCGACTACTTCAAGCCGACCCGCGACCTGACCGCGGCCGACGTCCGCTTCAGTTTCGAACGCATGCTGGATCCGGCCAACCCCTGGCACAAGATCGCCCAGAGCGGTTTCCCCCATGCCCAGTCGCTGCAACTGCCGGCGCTGATCAAGCGCATCGAGGCCACCGATCCGTTGACCGTGCGCTTTACCCTGGATCATCCGGATTCGACCTTCCTGGCGGCGCTGAGCATGGGCTTTGCCTCCATCTATTCGTCGGAATACGCCGACAAGCTGATGGCCGCGAATACGCCGGAGAAACTCAACAGCCAGCCGGTCGGCACCGGTCCGTTCGTTTTCGGGCGATTCCAGAAGGACGCATCGATCCGCTATACCGCCAATCCGGACTACTTCGCCGGCAAGCCGGCGGTGGATAACCTGATCTTCGCGATCACCCCGGACGCCAACGTGCGCCTGCAGAAACTGCGGCGTAACGAATGCCAGATCGCTCTCTCGCCCAAGCCCCTGGACGTTGGTGCGGCAGGCAAGGACCCGGCGCTCAAGGTCGAGAAGACCGCCGCCTTCATGACCGCCTTCCTCGCCATCAATAGCCAGCATCCACCGCTGGACAAGCCGGAAGTGCGCCAGGCGATCAACCTTGCGTTCGACAAGACCAGCTACCTCAAGGCCGTCTTCGAAGACACCGCCGAAGCCGCCAACGGCCCTTACCCGCCCAATACCTGGAGCTACGCCAAGGACCTGCCCGGCTATGCCTACGACCCGGCGAAGGCCAAGGCGCTGCTGGCCAAGGCCGGCTTCAAGGATGGCTTCCAGACCACCATCTGGACCCGGCCATCGGGCAGTCTGCTCAATCCCAACCCGAGCCTTGGCGCACAGTTGCTGCAGGCCGACCTGGCGGAAGTGGGTATCCAGGCGGAAATCCGCGTAATCGAGTGGGGCGAGCTGATTCGTCGCGCCAAGGCCGGCGAGCATGACCTGCTGTTCATGGGCTGGGCCGGCGACAACGGTGACCCGGACAACTTCCTGACGCCGCAATTCTCCTGCGCCGCCGTGAAGTCCGGCACCAACTTCGCGCGCTATTGCGATGCCAGCCTGGACAAACTGATCAGCGCCGGCAAGACCACCAGCGAACAGGGCGTGCGCAGCAAGCTCTACGAGCAGGCCCAGGCGCAGATCCAGCAGCAGGCACTCTGGCTGCCACTGGCCCACCCGACGGCCTTCGCCCTGGTACGCAAGGATGTCCACGGTTATCAGGTGAGCCCGTTCGGACGCCAGGACTTCTCCAGGGTCAGCCTCAAACCCTGAGATTGACACGCCCCCTGTAGGTTGCCGGCGATGAGGCCTTCGAGCCTTGCGGCGCCCATCCGGACGCCATCGCCGGCAAGCCGGCTCCTATGTATGGACTCGCCTCCACTGTCTACCCCGCTTTTAAAACACTGCTGCCCGGTTGCATCTATGTATAAGGCCTATTCGAGGAAGCC